>NZ_JBPJZE010000003.1:0-766091 GCF_051216695.1 Variovorax glucosi | reverse complement strand
CTTGGCTTCGCCGCCGAACTTGGCCGACAGCACCGTTGCGATCGCAGCGGTCAGCGTGGTCTTGCCATGGTCGACGTGACCGATCGTGCCCACGTTCACGTGGGGCTTGGTGCGGGTGAATTTACCTTTTGCCATTTTTCAATCCTTGAAAGAGCATGTCCGTGTGTTGGTTTTATGTCTGCACCCGATTGCTGAATCGCCCCGCACGGAAACAGGACGGCACCGGATCGCAGACAAGTCGGGCCGCGCACAGCGCAGGCCCCACATTCTTGAAATTACTTTGCGCGCGAGGCGACGATGGCTTCTGCGACGTTGCGAGGAGCTTCGCTGTAATGCTTGAACTCCATCGTGTACGTTGCACGACCTTGCGACATCGAACGCAACGTGGTCGAGTAACCGAACATTTCCGACAGCGGCACTTCGGCCTTGATGGCCTTGCCGCCACCCATCATGTCTTCCATGCCCTGGACCATGCCGCGACGTGAAGACAGGTCGCCCATCACGTTACCGGCGTAGTCTTCAGGCGTCTCGACTTCCACGGCCATCATGGGTTCCAGGATGACCGGGCTGGCCTTGCGGCAACCTTCCTTGAAACCGAAGATGGCAGCCATCTTGAACGCCATTTCGTTCGAGTCCACGTCGTGGTACGAACCGAAATGCAGCGTCACCTTGACGTCGACCACCGGATAACCGGCGAGCACGCCCTGGCCCAGTGCTTCGATCACGCCCTTTTCGACCGCAGGGATGTATTCGCGAGGAACCACACCGCCCTTGATCGCGTCGACGAACTCGAAGCCCTTGCCCGACTCCTGCGGCTCGATCTTCAGGATCACGTGACCGTACTGGCCCTTGCCGCCCGACTGGCGAACGAACTTGCCTTCGGCATCTTCGACCGTCTTTCGGATGGTTTCGCGGTAAGCGACCTGCGGCTTGCCAACGTTGGCTTCGACGCCGAACTCGCGCTTCATGCGGTCAACGATGATTTCCAGATGCAGTTCGCCCATGCCGGCGATGATGGTCTGGCCCGACTCTTCGTCGGTCTTGACGCGGAACGACGGGTCTTCCTGTGCCAGGCGCTGGAGGGCGATGCCCATCTTTTCCTGGTCGACCTTGGTCTTCGGCTCGACGGCCTGCGAGATCACGGATTCCGGGAATACCATGCGCTCGAGCGTCAGGATCGAAGCCGGATCACACAGGGTTTCGCCCGTGGTCACTTCCTTCAGGCCGATACAGGCGGCGATGTCGCCAGCGCGAATTTCGCTGACTTCGACGCGGTTGTTGGCGTGCATCTGCACGATCCGGCCGATACGCTCTTTCTTGCCGCGCACCGGGTTGTAGACGCTGTCGCCCTTGCTCAGCACGCCGGAATAGACGCGCACGAAGGTCAACTGGCCGACGAACGGGTCGGTCATGAGCTTGAATGCGAGGGCGGAGAACTTCTCGTCGTCGTCGGCGCGGCGCGTCGTCGGGACTTCGTCTTCATCCATGCCCTTGACCGGCGGAATGTCGGTCGGTGCGGGCATGTACTCGACGACGGCGTCGAGCATGGCTTGCACGCCCTTGTTTTTGAACGCGGAGCCACAGAGCATCGGCTGGATTTCGCCGGCGATCGTACGCTGACGAATGGCAGCCTTGATCTCGAGCTCGGTCAGCGCTTCGCCTTCGAGGTACTTGTTCATCAGCTCTTCGCTGGCTTCGGCAGCCGCTTCGACGAGCTTTTCGTGATACTCGGCACACACGTCGGCCAGATCGGCCGGGATGTCCTTGTAGGTGAAGGTCACACCCTTGTCTTCGTCCCAGTAGATCGCCTTCATCTTCACGAGGTCGACGATGCCCTGGAAACGGTCTTCGGCACCGATCGGGATCTGGATCACGACCGGGTTGGCCTTCAGGCGGTCGACCATCATCTGGCGAACGCGCAGGAAGTCGGCGCCGGTACGGTCCATCTTGTTGACGAACGCGAGACGCGGAACCTTGTACTTGTTGGCCTGACGCCAGACGGTTTCGGACTGGGGCTGGACGCCGCCGACCGCGTCGTACACCATCACGGCGCCGTCGAGCACGCGCATCGAGCGCTCGACTTCAATCGTGAAGTCCACGTGACCGGGGGTGTCGATGATGTTGATGCGGTGTTCGTCGAACGTACCGGCCATGCCCTTCCAGAAACAGGTCGTGGCAGCGGACGTGATCGTGATGCCGCGTTCCTGTTCCTGCTCCATCCAGTCCATGGTCGCGGCGCCGTCGTGCACTTCGCCGATCTTGTGGTTCACACCGGTATAGAACAGGATGCGCTCGGTCGTCGTGGTCTTGCCGGCATCGATGTGCGCGGAAATACCGATGTTGCGATAGCGCTCGATGGGGGTCTTGCGTGCCATGAAAATTTACTCCGTTAACGGCTGAAAGCCCGCCCGCCACACGGCGGGTCGGGCTTCCAGCCTGTCTGATTGAAAGGACGTTTTTAGAAGCGGAAGTGGCTGAATGCCTTGTTGGCTTCTGCCATGCGGTGCACTTCGTCACGCTTCTTCATGGCGCCGCCACGACCTTCGGTGGCTTCCATGAGTTCGTTGGCCAGACGCAGGGCCATCGACTTCTCGCCGCGCTTGCGAGCGGCTTCCTTGATCCAGCGCATCGACAGCGCCAGGCGACGGACCGGGCGCACTTCGACAGGCACCTGGTAGTTCGCGCCACCGACGCGGCGCGACTTCACTTCGACCATCGGCTTCACATTGTTGATGGCCATGGTGAAGGCTTCGACCGGGTCCTTGCCCGGGTTCTTCTTCTCGATCTGGTCGAGCGCACCGTAGATGATGCGTTCGGCGATCGCCTTCTTGCCGCCTTCCATGATCACGTTCATGAATTTGGACAGCTCGACATTGCCGAACTTCGGGTCCGGCAGGATTTCACGTTTGGGGACTTCGCGACGACGTGGCATGTTACTAACCTCTTTGCTTCAGTTGGCGCCGTTTCCGGTGCCGCGAGAGCCAACAAGAACTCTCACTTACTCGACCCAAAATCGGGTCACTTCGTCCGACGCGCCCGCCAAGGCACTTCGAACACCGCTGAATGAAATACAGAAGGAATTAAGCCTTCTTGGGGCGCTTCGCGCCGTACTTGGAACGTGACTGCTTGCGGTCTTTCACGCCTTGCAAGTCGAGCGAACCGCGCACGATGTGGTAGCGAACACCTGGCAGGTCCTTGACACGACCGCCGCGAACCAGCACGACGCTGTGTTCCTGCAGGTTGTGGCCTTCGCCGCCGATGTAGGAGATGACTTCGAAGCCGTTGGTCAGGCGAACCTTGGCAACTTTACGAAGCGCCGAATTCGGCTTCTTTGGGGTCGTGGTGTAGACCCGGGTGCAGACACCGCGACGCTGCGGCGAGTTCTGCATGGCAGGGCTTTTCGAATTGATCGTTTCGACCGTTCGACCCTGACGCACCAGTTGATTGATGGTTGGCATGAATGAATGAATCCCAAAACATCCCGATCGTGACCCTCGCCGTGACACGAGGAACCGGGAAATGACAAAAACGTGAAACCCTTCGGTTTTTTCCGAAAAGCCCGCGAGTATAGCAGCGTCTGCGCCGCCTACTTGATCCAGAGCCGGACGGCGTCCCAGGCGCGGCCCAGGATGCCGGCCTGTTCGACTGCTTCGAGCGCGACCAGCTGCACCTCGGTGACCGGCTCGTCGCCCAGCATCACCTTCAGCGTACCGACCGGCTGGTTCTTGGCGAACGGTGCCACCAGCGGCTCCGGACGTGCGATCTGCGTCTTGATCCTGGTGGCGGAACCAGCGGGCACCGCGACGATGATGGCCTCGGTGCGGCCCAGCTTCAGCGTGTCCGACTTCCCCTTCCAGACCGCAGGCGTCGCTGCCGGCTGGTTGGCCTCGAACAGCCGCACTGCGTCATAAGCCGTGTAGCCCCAGTTGATCAGTTTCTGCGATTCGGTGGCACGTGCGTTTTCGCTGGACGCGCCGAGCACGATCGTCAGCAGGCGACGCCCGCCGCTGATGTTGGGGAAATCGCGTTTGGCGGTGACGACCATGCAGTAGCCGGCGGCCTCGGTGTGGCCTGTCTTCAGGCCGTCGACGGTCGGGTCGCGGAACAGCAGCAGATTGCGGTTGGTGTCGTTGGTCGACGGCGTGCCCGGGTAGCGGTACTTCTTGATCGCGTAGTAATGCATGTACTCCGGGAAATCGCGCATCAGGCGTGTCGCGACGATGCTCAGGTCGCGGGCGGTCGTGGTGTGACCGGGCGCGGTGAGACCTTCGGCATTCTTGTAGCTGGTGCCGTTCATGCCGAGCGCCTTGGCCTGCGTGTTCATGAGTTCGACGAAATGCTCGATCGTGCCGCCGACGCCTTCGGCCAGCACGTTGGTCGCGTCGTTGCCCGACTGGACGATCATTCCCTTGATCAGGTCGTCGACCGGCACCTGCATCTTCGGGTCGACGAACATGCGCGAACCCGGCATCTTCCAGGCGCGGATGCTGACCGGCAGCGTCTGCGTGAGCGTCAGCTTCTTGGCCTTGAGCGCGTCGAAGACCAGATAGGCCGACATCAGCTTGGTCAGCGAAGCCTGCTCGACCGGGCTGTCGATGTCCTTCTGCGCCAGCATCTGGTTGGCAGTGACGTCGAGCAGCAGATAGCTGCGCGCCGCGATCTCTGGCGGCACCGGCACCTGCGCGGCGGCGAACATGCAGAACGATGTGGCGGCAGCCGCCATCAGCGCACGGAGCGCAACGGAGAAACGATTCATTGGGGGAGGAAAAGCTGGAAAGACCGAAAAACTAGCCTGCGCGAAGATGGCGGGCGACGAGATGCTTGAGCAACGGCAATTGTCCGTGAAAGAAATGGCCTCCCCCGGGAACGACTGTGACAGGGAGTGACTGCGGCCTCGCCCAATCCATGACGGCCGAAAGGGCCACCGTGTCGTCCGCTTCGCCGTGCACGACGAGCGCGCGCTCGCCCGAGCCTTCCGGCAGCGGAGGAGGAAGCACCCGGGCGACGCTCGCGCCGATCAGCGCGATGTTCGACACCTCGCGTTCGGTCCACAGCGTCTGCAGTGCGTTGATCGCCACGAAAGCGCCGAACGAAAACCCTGCAACGGCCAGCGCACCGGCAGGCGCGACCTGCGCGACGACCGCCCGGTAGTCGTCGGTTTCGCCACGGCCTTCGTCGTGCACGCCCTGGCTCGCACCGACGCCGCGAAAGTTGAAGCGCACGGCCGTCCAGCCGCTGGAAATGAAGGCGCGCGCAAGCGTCTGCACGACCTTGTTGTCCATCGTGCCGCCGAACAGCGGATGCGGATGTGCGATGACGGCCACGCCGCGCGGTGTCGTCCCTTCGGCGGGACGGTCTCGCTGCGCTTCGATGGCGCCGGCTGCGCCTTCGAGAATCAGTTTTTCGGTCTGGGAATTCATGGTTTGACGACGCGTGTGCTCAGCGACCGACGTCCGGCGGCAGCACCAGCCGCTCGACGACCTGGCCGTTCTGCAGGTGCGACTCGACGATCTCGTCGATGTCCGACTTGTCGACGAAGGTGTACCAGACGCCTTCCGGGTACACCACCGCCACCGGACCGCCGGCGCAGCGGTCCAGGCAGCCGGCCTTGTTGACGCGGACCTTGCCGACGCCCGAAAGTCCGAGTTCCTTGACACGCGACTTGCAGCGATCGAAACCAGCCTGAGCATCGTGGAGAGCGCAGGAATCTTCGCCGCCCTTCCGCTCGTTGAGGCAGAAGAAGATGTGGCGTTCGTAGTAGCTTGCGTCGCCGACAGCGTCAGCGGGTGTGTTTTGACTGGGCATCGGACGATTCTAGGTTTGGCCGGAGCGCCCCGACACCCGTGTCAGGACGTAGCCCATGGTCGCAAAGGGCCAGAGCCAGCCGAGCCATTGGGCGAGGCCGTGGAAGCGGATGAAGCGGCCCTGTTCCCAGTTCGCCAGCGTCTGCGCGAAATACGCGCTCTCCGGCGCCTGGTTGAGCAGGCTCAGATGCACCATCAGCGCCATCAGCAGCAATGCCGCGCAAAGCCGCCGCCGCGCACCGAGCAACAGCACGCCGACGATCAGCGCGCCCGCAATGCCGAACTGCACCGGCATGCTGAGCCAGGCCCACGCATGCTCCGGGCCGTAGCTCAGCGCCGCCGACAACGCGCTGGCCGCAATGCCGGCAGCCAGCGTCAACGCGAGCAGCACCGCGCGCTGCGTCACCGAGCGCGCGACGGTGAAAGCCAGCAGGCACGGTACGAGCGCGCCAAGCAACACGCAGAGCATTTCGACGCCCGGCACCAGAGGCTCGAGTTCGAATTCGCGCAGCGGCAGCCATTCGAGGAAGGGCGTATCGACGAGCCATTCGGCGATGGCGGTTTCGAGACGCTCGAAAACCTGCCCCAGCCCGAACGTCACGGCCGCCGGAAACAGCAGCGCGATCGGCCAGAGCGCCAGCAGCACCAGACCGCCGCGCGCATCGTCGACGAACCACTTCTCGCGGACGCGCGTCCAGCGCGCGACTGCGCCGAGACGCTCCAGCGCGGCAGCCAGCACAGCGCCGAGGAGAGCACCCGATGCGTTCAGCCCCAGGTCGACATTCGATGGAATCCGCACCGGCAAATAGCTCTGCAGCGTTTCCATCGCAAAAGAAATCGCGCCGCCTATGAGCGTCGCGCGCCATACGGCCTGCCAGACGCCTGCCTCGGGCCGGGTGCGCAGCACCGCCAGCGCGGCCAGAAAACCCAGCGGTACGTAACCGGCGACGTTGACGCCGAAGTCGAAACCGGTCCAGTACTTGGGCCATGCCGCCGTCAGGTAGGCCCACGGCGCAATACCCTGGTCGCGCCAGTCGGCGAACGGATAGAGGCTCGCGTAGAAAATCAGCGCCGCGTAGGCCAGCGTCAGCGGCAGCGCGGCCGATTTATGGCGCGCCGCCACGTTCAGAACGGCTTGACGACAACCAGTATCACGATCGCCAGAAGCAAGACGACCGGCACTTCGTTGAACCACCGGTAGAAGACGTGGCTGCGCCGGTTGGTGCCGGCAACGAAGCGCCGCAGCAGCACGCCGCAGCCGTGGTGATAGCCGATGGCAAGCACGACCAGCGCCAGCTTGGCATGCATCCAGCCGTTGCCGGGACCACGCCCGATGCCGCAACCCATCCACAGCCAGGCGCCCAGCAGCACCGCCGGCACCGCCAGGATCGTGGTGAAGCGCAGAAGCTTGCGCGCCATCAGCAGCAGACGCGCCCGTTCGGCGTTGGAGTTCGCCGGCACCTGCGCCAGGTTGACGAAGATGCGCGGTAGATAGAAGAGGCCGGCGAACCAGCTGGCGATGAAGACGATGTGAAGCGATTTGATCCAGAGCATGGCCGGCAGTGTAGTGACGGCAAGCCCCGATATCTCACAGGCAAAAAAAAGCCCGACGAATGCACGTCGGGCTGGGAAGCCTTCTTGCTGTCACACATCGAGGCACCCGCTCAGGGAGGAAAAGCGGGGAACGGCAAGCCGTCCGAAAGAGAATTTAACAAAGCGCCAAGAACGTATCAAGCGCTTTGTAAGGGTTTATTGACACTTTCGCGACCCCTCGGAAATCGTCCGGAAGGCGCATCGGACACAATTTGCGCCATGACTGTCCATGCCAACTTCCATGCACCCTTCCCCGCCGGCCGTCCTCGTCGCCTGCGCCGCGACGCTTTCACGCGCAACCTGGTTCGAGAAAACGCCCTCACCGCGCACGACCTGATCTATCCGGTCTTCGTGCAGGAAGGCGAGCGCCGTCGCGATGCGGTTTCGTCGATGCCTGGCGTCGACCGCCTGAGCCTGGATATGTTGCTGCCGCTGGCCGAGGAATGCGTGGCGCTGGGCATTCCGGTGATGGCGTTGTTCCCGGTGGTCGATGCGAGCCTCAAGACACCGGACGGCGACGAGGCATTCAACCCGGAGGGCCTGATCCCGCGCGTGGTCGCCGCACTGAAGTCGCGTTTTCCGGAGCTGGGCATCATGACCGACGTCGCACTCGACCCCTACACCAGCCACGGCCAGGACGGCCTCTTGGACGACTCCGGCTACATCCTGAACGACGCCACCGTCGAGGTACTTGTGAAGCAGGCACTCACACAGTCGGAAGCCGGCGTCGACATCGTCGCGCCGAGCGACATGATGGACGGCCGCATCGGCGCGATCCGCGACGCGCTCGAGGCCAACGGCGACATCCACACGCGGATCATGGCGTACAGCGCCAAGTACGCGAGCGCCTTCTACGGCCCGTTCCGCGACGCCGTCGGCTCGGCCGCCAACCTCGGCAAGAGCAACAAGAAGGTCTACCAGATGGACGCCGGCAACAGCGACGAGGCTTTGCGCGAAGTGGCGATCGACATCGCCGAAGGCGCCGACATGGTGATGGTCAAGCCCGGCATGCCCTATCTGGACATCGTCCGCCGCGTGAAGGACGAGTTCCGCGTTCCGACTTTCGCCTACCAGGTGAGTGGCGAGTACGCGATGCTGAAGGCGGCGGCGCAGAACGGCTGGCTCGACCACGATGCGGTGATGCTGGAAAGCCTGCTCGCCTTCAAACGCGCCGGCGCCGATGGCGTGCTGACGTATTTCGCGATCGATGCAGCGCGTGCGCTGCGCGACCAGCGTTGATTTAATCAGAGAGCCGCCCGCCTTCCATGCGCCTTTTCGAGATTACCGGCTCGCACGTCGATGAACACGACGCGCTGGCGCCGCTTGCGCTGCCCGGCGCCTGCCGCGACGGCTATCTGTGGCTGTCGCTCACGCGGGAGGAGTTTCGCGCCGAACTCGCCACCGTCCAGGCCATCCTTCAATCGCTCAGCGGCGCGACGCTGGTCGACCTGCATGTGAGCGATCTGCTGAACGACCAGTTGCCGTCGCACTACGACTACACCTCGTTGTACGACGTTCTGGTGTTTCGACGGCTTTCGGCCAGCGCGGTTGCTGCAACGGCTGCGACCGCCGGCTCCGATCCGCCGCCGACGCTGCGCACCGGCCCGCCGGTGCTGCGGCGAGTCGACACGCGCCCGGTCGGCTTCGCGGTTTTCGATCGGGTGCTGCTTTCCGTGCATCCGGAAGACGGCGCCGCGCGCGATGTCTATGCGCAGAAACTGCTCGCGGCGGCAGCGTCGACGCGCAATGGCGCCGCAGCGCCGGCACTCGACATCCGCGCCGTGAGCGCCCGCGTGCCGACCGGTCCGGCCGACCTGATGCTGCGCGTCGTCAACCAGATCGTCGACGGCTATCTCGACCTGCGACGCGAACTCACGCGCCAGCTCGATCACTGGCAGGCCGAGCTGATCGATCCGCGCAGCCGCTTCACCAACTGGAGCGCGCTCATGGAAGCGCGCCATGCGCTGCACCATCTCGACGAGATCTGCGAAGACCAGCGCGCCGCCGTACAGGACTGGATCGACGCCGTCGAAACGCTGCCGCCGCCCGAAACGCCTGCCGACGCCCGCGAGCGAGAACTCACGCTGGTCCGCAGCCGCGACGTGCTGGAACACATCGAACGCGTCGTGCATCACGTGCGCCGGCTGGAGCAGAACGCCGAAACCGCCGTGCAAATGCATTTCAGCGTCCAGAGTCACCGCACCAACGACATCATGCGGGTGCTGACCGTGCTCACGGCCATCTTCCTGCCGCTCAACCTCATCGCCGGCATCTTCGGCATGAACTTCGAATTCATTCCGCTGGTGCACAAGGCCGACGGTTTCTGGATCGCGATGGGCTCGATGGGCTTCACCGCGCTTGCGCTGATCCTGGTCTTCTGGCGCAAGCGCTATCTCGCGCGCACCACGCGCTAGCCGACGCCTTGGACGACGCGGATGGACACCCTCGACCTGCTCAAGACCTTCCGCGACGTCGCAGAGCAAGGCAGCTTTTCGCGCGCGGCGACGCGGCTCGGCATGTCGAAGGCCACCGTCAGCAAATATGTCGCCGAATTGGAGAAGCGCCTCGGCGTGCGTCTGCTGAACCGGTCGACGCGCTCGGTGAGCATGACCGATGCCGGCGCGCTGCTGCTCAAGCGCAGCGTGCCGGTGATGGAAATGATGGCGCTGACCCGCGCCGAGATCCAGGAGCACGCGAGCCGGCCGACCGGGCGGCTGCGGATTTCGGCACCGCACGGGATGGGCCAGGGCAACCTGCCGACCTTGCTGGCCCGGTTCCTCGGGCATTACCCGGAAGTCGGCATCAGCCTGCAACTGACCAACCGGGTCGTCGACCTGGCCGAAGAGGCGATTGACGTGGCGCTGCGCTACGGCCCGATCGTCGACGACAACCTCATCGTGCGGCGACTGAAGCAGATCCACCTGGTCGTACTGGCTTCGCCCGTGTATTGGCGCAAGCACGGCACGCCGACGCATCCCGCCGACCTGGCGCAGCACGACGCGCTCACGCATTCGCGGCTCGGACCGCATCCGCACTGGCGCTTCGAATCTGAAGGCCAGCCGATCGACGTACCGCTCAGGAGCCGCATGGATTCCACCGAGTCGGCACCACTGATCGAGGTCGCGCTGCAGGGATTCGGCGTGATCTACCTGTCTTCCATGCTGACGCAGTCGTACATCGACTCGGGCGAGCTCGTGCCGGTGCTGCAGAGTTACGCGCGAAGCGACGTGTGGCTTTCGGCCGCCTATCTGCAGCGGCGCCACAACAGCGCTGCCCTGCGCGCACTGCTGGATTTCCTTGAAACCCGCCTCGGCGACAAACCTCGCGCGAAGCGCTGAACCCTGCCTGCCCGGCAAAGAAAGACCGCCATGTACGTTCCTCCCTGGTTCGCGGAAACCCGTCCGGAGGTGCTGCATGCGCTCATCACCGGTCATCCGCTCGGCACGCTGGTGACGCACGGGCCGGGCGGGCTGGATGCCAACCACGTTCCGTTCGAATTCGAGCCCGGTTTCGGCAGCGGTGGCAGGCTGATCGGCCATGTGGCGAGGGCGAACCCGGTCTGGAGCGAGGAGAAAGACAGCGCCGCAGGAAAGCGCGATGTGCTCGTCATCTTCCAGGGCCCTCAGGCCTACCTTTCGCCGAACTGGTACCCGAGCAAGCACGAGACGCACCGGCAGGTGCCGACCTGGAACTACCAGGTCGTGCATGTGCACGGCGAGCTGGTCTTCCACGACGACGAGAAGTACGTGCGCGGCGTGGTCGCGCGCCTGACCCGCACGCACGAGCGCCAGACCGGCGACGCCAAACCGTGGCGCATGACCGATTCGGCGCCCGACTACATCGACGGCATGCTGAAGAACATCGTCGGCATCGAGATCGTCGTCACGAAGATCGTCGGCAAGTTCAAGCTGAGCCAGAACCGCGAAGCGCGCGACAAGACCCATGCGGCGCAGCAACTGATCGACCGTGGCCAGGCGGTCGGCCGGTCGATGCTGGACATCGACAAGGGACTTGAAGAAGACAAGTCGGGCGCCTGACGTGGAAAAGCCGTGCAACGCTTGCGCGTTGCACGGCTCAAGTCAGCTGGAAGCGAACAGACCCGGGATCGGGCCTGACGTCTGGCTTACAGCGACGACGGAGCGCGGCTGTTGACGTACGACGAAGCTTGCACGGTCTGGTTCTTGGCATGGGCGGCAGCAATGGCCTGCTCGCGAACCGAAGCACGATCGACCGTCGATGTGCGCGAAGGCTGCATCGATGCGGTCGCGCCTTCGCGGTACGGGTCGCTGCTGCGGGCAGCGGTGTATGCACCGGAGCTCACTTCGGCACGGGAAACCTGGCTGGTGCCCGGGAAGTTGGGGATGTTGTCATACACATCGGCATGTGCGCCGGCAACTGCAAGCAGGGAGAAGGCAGCGGCGGCGAGGATCTTGGAGGCGGTCATCTTGATTTTCCTTGGGGTTGTCAGGCTTGCGGTGTTTGCCTGCCTGTGAACGAATTTTGAACTCGATCACCCCCTGGAAACGCCTCCGAAAGGAACCACGGCGTTCACGAATCGCGAACAATCCGCGGACCCTCATTCGCTGGTTCGCCCCTGCCGCAAACAGTGTCAGCCGAGATGTTCGGCGAAGAAAGCCAGCGTGCGTTCCTTGGCGGTGGCCGCCGCCTCGGCGTTGTACGAGCCGCGCTGATCGCAGTTGAAGCCGTGGCCCGTGGGATAGACATGCACGGTCACGTCCGGATGCGCTGCCTTGAAGGCCTCGATGCTGTCGAGCGGAATCCAGTGGTCCTGGTTGCCGAACTGGGCCAGAACCGGCACCTTCGGTTGGCGCGCGATTTCGTCGGGCATCGTCATGCCGCCGCCGTAGTAAGGCGCTGCGGCCGCGATGCCTGTCACGTCCGACGCCGCACGCCAAGTCAGCAGGCCGCCCCAGCAATAGCCGACGATGCCGACCTTGCCGCCGCGCGCGGCGTAGTCGACGGCAGCCTGAACGTCCTGCATCACGCCGGGTGCCGGCAGCGCCTCGACATCGGTCTTTAGGGCGAAGCCGGCCTGCATGTCGGCATCGGTGTAGCCGAGTTCGACGCCCGGCTTCACGCGATGGAAGGTTGCCGGTGCGACGGCCAGATAGCCCGCTGCCGCATAGCCGTCCGCCACCGAGCGCATGTGCGAATTGACGCCGAAGATTTCCTGCAGGACGACGACGGCGCCCTTCGGCTGGCCGGCGGGCTCGGCCACGTAGGCCGGGAAGGTGAAACCGTCTTTGGCGGTGAGATCGATGAATTGACCCATGGTCATGCTCCTTGTGGTTGGTGAAATCAGTGTTCTGTCGACGGGTCAGCGCCGCAGTGCGCGCTCGACGAAATCGAGCCGGTCCTGGCCCCAGAAAATCTCGCCGTCGATGACGTAGCTCGGTGCCCCGAAGACGCCGGCGTCGATGGCTTCCTTCGTGTCGGCTTCATAGCGCTCCTGCACCGCCTGGCTGTGCGACTGTTCGAAACGCTTTGCCGGCAGACCGCTTTCTGCGACCAGCGCCTCCAGCACGGCCGGATCGGCGATGTTGCGCTCGTGCACCCACACCGCGGCGAAGACAGCGGCGCAGAGACGCATCGCGGCATCGGCGCCGTCGTGCATGTCGACCGCGATGATGAGCCGGGCGGCATCGTCCGAAGACACCGGGAAGAACTTCGGCTTCGGGTTCAGCTCGACGTCGAGTTGCTCCGAAAAACGCGTCATCTCGACCAGCCGGTAGGCCTGCCGCTGCGGCGCCCGCTTGCCGAGCGGCAGGCCGCCCGACACCGGAAACACCGCGCCGAAATCGATCGGCCGCACGCGCACCGTGGCGCCCGCAGCCTTGAGCAGCGCTGAAAAGCGCGCGTGACCGAGGTAGGTCCACGGGCTTTGTGGCGTGAAGTAGTAATCGACTTGCGTCATGGCGGGTCCTCGATGATGTAATCCGGGGACGTTTTTTAACTGACGCGCAGCTTTTGTGCAGGAGGCGGGCTTTGAACCAGCAAGTGCTTTTGATCACCGGCGGCAGCCGCGGCATCGGCGCCGCGACCGCCCTCCTCGCCGCGCAACGCGGTCATGCGGTGGCGGTGAACTACACCAGCAACTCGCTGGCGGCCGACGAGGTGGTGCGCGCCATCCGCGCGGCCGGCGGCACGGCGATCGCCGTCCAGGCCGATGTCGGCGACGAATCGCAGGTGATGGCGATGTTCGAAAAGATCGACGCAAAGCTCGGCCGGCTCACCGCGCTGGTCAACAACGCGGGCGTGGTCGACGTGAAGGCGCGGGTCGACGAAATGAGTGTCGAGCGGCTCACGCGCATGTTCCGCATCAACATCGTCGGCAGCTTCGTCTGTGCGCGCGAAGCGGTGCGGCGGATGAGCACCAAGCACGGCGGCACCGGCGGTGCCATCATCAACGTCTCCAGCGTCGCGGCGCGGGTCGGCGGGCCGGGCGAATATGTCGACTACGCAGCCAGCAAGGGCGCGATCGACAGCTTCACGCTCGGACTGGCCAAGGAAGTCGCCGACGAGGGCATCCGCGTGAATGCGGTGCGACCGGGCCTGATCGACACCGACATCCACGCTTCCGGCGGCCAGCCCGAACGCGCCCACCGGCTGGCGCCGGTTGTTCCGATGCGGCGGATCGGCAGGCCCGAGGAGATCGCCACGGCCATCGTCTGGCTGATCTCGGCCGAAGCCAGCTACACCACCGGCGCACTGCTCGACGTCTCCGGAGGCCGCTGATGGCGATCACGGTGCCGTCGATGGACCTGATCAAGCCGCTGATCACGCTGCTGGCGATCGTCAATCCGCTGGCGATCGTGCCGTTCTTCATCCACTACACGCAGGGCTACAGCGACCGCCAGCGCCAACGCACGGCCTGGGTCGCTGCGTTCAGCGCGTTCGTCGTGATCGGCGTGAGTGCGCTGCTGGGTCTGCAATTGCTCGGCTTCTTCGGCATCACCATCGCAAGTTTTCAGGTCGGCGGCGGATTGCTGCTGCTGATGAGCTCGCTCAACATGCTGAACGCGCAGCCGGCCGAAGCCAAGACCAGCAAGGAAGAGATCCGCGCGACCGAGATCAAGGCCTCGCTCGGCGCGTCGATCGCGGTCGTGCCGCTGACGATTCCGCTGCTCACCGGGCCGGCCACGATGTCGACGGTGGTGATCTATGCCGAGAAGACGCAGAACTTCTGGCAGTTGCTGGTACTGGTGGGCTACGGCGTCGTGATCGGCATCGCGACCGGCGTGGCGTTCTCGCTCGCCGAGCCGATCGCGCGGGTGCTGGGCAAGACCGGCATCAACGTGATGACGCGGCTGATGGGTCTGATCCTGGCTGCGCTGGCTGTGGAAGTGATGGCCGACGGGCTGGGGAAGCTGTTTCCGGCGCTGGGGCGCGTGGTCGGCTGAACATCTGCTGCACTTCAGCGCGGCGCAGCATCGACCCAGGCCACGATCTCCGCAATCGCCGCATCGCTGGCCGCAGCCAGTGCCTTGACGCCGCCTGCCGCATCCGCGCTCGGCGCCGGGCGCTGGGCCATGAAAATGCGCTGCGCGATCACGCGGTCGCCGCCTGCCGTGCCCTGCACCAGCGTCGCACGCAGGCGCACGAGCCCGGTGCTGGAGGTCGGCGTAGCGAAGTAGTGCGTGAATTCGTCGAGCGAAATACGCAGCGTGTTCGGGCGGTTGCCTTGCGCACGCGCCAGCGTCGCGCTTTCCTCGGTGCCCAGCACCGTCCGATTCGCCGAAAGCGCGCTTCGCAGGCGCTGCTGGACCAGCTGCGTCGGGGCGACGCTCCAGCGCGCCTGGCCATACGGGCGCAGCTCGTTGGCGTCGGCATAACCGAGGCGATACAGAACCTGGGTGCCTTCGAGGCGAGCCGACGATTCGACTTCCGCCAGCGCCAGTGTCGGCAGCGAATTCGCAGCGCCGGGAGCGACTGCGGTAGCCGGTGCGACCAGCCCCGGACCGAAGTCGTACAGCGTCGAACGCGCCGGCTTCTCGGGCAAGGCGCCGCAGCCGGCGAGCAGCGCCAGCACGCAGGTCAACGCGACGGACGAACGAATGCGATGTGTCATTGGAGTCTTCATGGCTGAGTCGATGTGGCCGCTGCGGCAGGTGTCGAAAACCCGGCTTCGCCGGGCCCTGCCGGCGTGCCGCCGTTGCCGAACAGCAGCGATTGCGGGTTGTCGTTGATGCCGTCGGCCGCGCGGCCGAGCCGGCGCACGGCGCGCGACGTGTCTTCCGCCACGCGATTCAGGCGCGGCAACGTCGCGTTGTTGAACGACTCGACCGCCTGGCCGAGCGCCTGCGTGCCGTCGCCCAGACGGTCGATCGGCCCGCCGCTCGCATTCAGCCGGCTGACGGTGGTGTTGAGGTTGTTCGACACGCGCGAAACATCGCTCGCCGCCGTCTTCAGCGCGCCCATCGTGTCGCGCGTGCGGTCGACCAGCGGCGGCAGTGCGGCCAGCGCCGGGTTGAGGCCGCTCCTGACGGTCGTGTCGAGCTGCTTCGTGAGCTGGTTGGCGCTGGCCGCGGCCTGCGCGATGTTCTCCAATGCGTCGGCGATGCGCTTCTGGTTCGCGTCGCCCATCAGCGTGTTGGCGCGCGCGGTCACCTGCTCGACCTGCTTGAGGATCGCGTCGCCGCGGTCCTGCAGCGTCGACAGCATCGACGGCCGCAGCGGAATCTGTGGCGGATTCGCCTCGTCGGGCACCAGAGAGACCTGCGATTCGCCCTTGTCGTCCAGCGCGATGAAGGCCAGCCCGGTCACGCCCTGGTAGCTCAGCGTGGCGAAGCTCGACGTGGTGAGCGGCACCTTGCGGTCGACCATGATCCGCACGCGCACGTTGCCCTTGGTCTTTGGGTCGAAGTCGATCGACGACACCTTGCCGACCGCGATGCCGCGATAGCGCACCATCGCCTGCGGCTGCAGTCCGCTGACGGCATCGCGCGTGGAAAGTTCATAGGTGTTGCGCACCGTGTTGTCGCGCGTGAACCAGACCACCAGCGCGACCAGCACGGCGATCAGTCCGAGCACGAAGGCGCCGGCTGCGAGGGCGTGGGCCTTGTTTTCCATGGCGTTACCTTTTCTCTTCCAGGGCTTCGAGCGCGCGTCGGCCGCGCCCACCGCCGAAGTATTCGTGAATGAACGGATGGTCGAAGGCGATCACTTCGCGCGGCAGGCCCGCGACGATCACCTTCCGGTCGGCCAGCACGGCGATGCGGGTGCTCAGGTCGAACAGCGTGTCGAGGTCGTGCGTGACCATGACCACCGTGAGTTCCAGCTCGCGGTGCAGGCCGCGCAGCAGATTACAGAATTCGTCGGCGCTTTCGGGGTCGAGCCCGGCGGTCGGCTCGTCGAGCAGCAGCAGCGGCGGGTCCATGATGAGCGCGCGCGCCAGCGCCACGCGCTTGATCATCCCGCCCGACAGCGCCGAAGGGCTCTTGTTCGCATGCTCCGGCCCGAGCCCGACCATCTGCAGCTTGACCAGCGCCGCATCACGGATCAGCGCATCGGGCAGCAGCTTGAGTTCGCGGAGCGGAAAGGCGATGTTCTCCAGCACGCTGAAAGCCGAGAACAGCGCGCCGCGCTGGAACAGCATGCCGACCTTGGCTGCACCGGTCGCACCGAGTTGCCCCGGCCGCTGGCCGAGCACGCTGACTTCACCGCGTGAGGGATGTTCGAGCCCCAGGATCTGCCGCAGCAGCACCGTCTTGCCGGTGCCGGAGCCGCCGACCAGCGACAGCACCTCGCCGCGCCGGATGTCGAGATCGAGATCGCGATGCACGACCTGATCGCCGTCGGGCGATGTGAAGATCGTCCAGAGCTTGCGGATCTCGACGATGGGCGCGCCCATTGGGAATGCGTGCGCCATCATGCGAACCCCACCCCGCGGAACAGCAGCGCGAACAGCGCATCGATCAGGATCACGACGGTGATCGAAGTCACCACGGAGGACGTCGTGCCGCGCCCGAGGCTCTCGGTGTTGGGCTTGACCTTCATGCCGAAGTAGCAGGCGACCAGCGCGATCATCACGCCGAACACCGCCGACTTGCCGAGCGCCAGCCACAGGTTGCCGATCGGCACCGCGCGCGGCAGTGCGTGCAGGAAATAAGACGGCGATATGCCCAGCGACAGGTCGGCCGCGATCATCCCGCCGAACAGCGCCGCCATCGAGGTCCACATGCTGATCAGCGGCATTGCGATGGCCAGCGCCAGCACCCGCGGCATCACCAGCCGGTAGCCATGATGAATACCCATCACGCGCATCGCATCGAGCTCTTCGGTCACGCGCATGACGCCGATCTGCGCCGTGATTGCCGAGCCCGAACGCCCGGCGATCAGCACCGCCGCCAGCACCGGCCCGAGTTCGCGCACCAGCGACAACCCGAGGATATTGACGATGAAGGTCTCGGCGCCATAGTTGCGCAGCTGATTCGACGTGAGGTACGCCAGCACGATGCCGATCAGCAATCCGACCAGCGCGGTGATCGGCATCGCGGTCGCGCCGAACTGGTACAGCTGGCCCGAAAAATCGCGCCACGGACCGCGATGCGGCGCCCGGATCAGCGTGCCGATGTCGATGGCGAGCTGGCCGATCAGCCGCGTGAAATCTCGCGCGACCATGAGCGCACGCGGGCCGTTGTGGGCAAAGTTGCGAAGGCGCTCGCGCAGCGTGGGCGGTGGGTCTTTCGGCAGGCTGCAGGTGTACTGCGCGACCTGGTCGAGCACGGCTTTGTGTTGCGCGTCCATGTCGAGCTGCGCAGGCCAGGCCTGTCCCCAATGGTTCCATAGAAGTTGGGCGCCGATATGGTCGAGCTGCTCGATCGGCCGGAGGTCCCAGCGCATCGCGCCGGACGCCGGCAGTTGCGCAAGGCTGTCGGAAAGCGCGCTCCAGGTGGCACGCGACGCAATCGCCAATGCTGTCCAGCGACCGCCGGCCTCCACCCGCTCGCCGTCTCCGTCGGTGCGCATTTCGACGCGGGGAGACGCGGACAACAAGGCGTCGTTGGTCGACGAGTCAGGCGGCATGCGTGTAGGAACACTCTGGTTAGGACGAATTTCGCATGGTACCCGCCATGTTCCGGCTGGTACTTTCAGAAATAACCCAAGCAGGCGCAGGCAATCCAGTCGACAAAATTCAGCCCCCCCCCCGGCCTCTTCAATCCAACCTGCCTTGCCATGTCACTCATCTCTGCAACCAAAACGCCTTCTTCTGTATCGGCGGCACCGCCACCTGATACCAAAGGCCTTCCCAACGTTCAGCAGATGCTCCAAGGATTCAGACGTCTCGGTCCGGCCGAGCCCCAGGGGAAACCTCATCCACCCGGTGCGCATGGCAACAGGCTTCCTCAAGGCAGATTTGGACCCTCCTCGTTTCCTGCTGCGCAAGGTCTTGCCATGGGTAACAAGCCGAGGCCGCCGCTGCATGGCGGTCAATTGGCTGTGTCCGCCCGGCAACACCCCGCGCAGCCATCCCCCCAGGTCCGATTGCAGGCAGCCGGGAACGGGTTCGTGAGAGACGTAAGGGCCGGCGGCTTCAATCTCCTCAGGTTTCCGCTCGTATCCGCCGCCAAGCTAGCCTTCAAATTCGTCACCCGCCTCATTCAACCGTCGAAGGCCTGACCAAGAAATCGCGCTGCGCGTTGGTGGCAACCGCAAAGCCGCCCTGCAGCGCCTCGCGCAGCCAGCCCACGAAGACCGCGATGGCGCGCGGCACGTGCGTGGCATACGGACGGATCGCGTACATCTGCGTGCCGAACGCGCCGACCGGCTGCCACTGCGGCAGCACCTCGACCAGCACGCCGCTTTGCAGCGCCTCCTGCGCGCTGAAGTCGGGCATCAGCGCGATGCCGAGGCCGGTGATCGCGGCATCGCGCAACGCCTCGCTGTTGTTGGCCGCGAACGGACCCGAGACAGGTACCGTGACGCGCGGCGCGACCGGCCCCGCATCGACATTGCCAGCAGCCATACCTGCAGGTCGCAGCGGCTCGAAGTGCCATGCCGGCGTGTCGCGCGCACGCGGGTAGTGGAGGCAGTCGTGCCCGGCGAGGTCGGCCGGCGCGACAGGAACACCGCGTCGGCTCAGATAGTCGGGGGTCGCGACCAGTACCGAGCGCGTCTGGCAGAGCGTCCACGCGACGTGCGTGTCGGGCGGCGCGGCGGTGTGGCGGATCGCGAGATCGAATCCTTCCATCGCCAGCGAACTCAGTCGGTCCGAGAGATCGAGTTCAAGCCGCACTTCCGGATACGCCCGCAGAAAATCGACCAGCCTCGGCACCAGCTGCTGCCGAGCGAATGCGACCGGCGCCGTCACGCGCAGCACGCCGCGCGGCACGTCTGCCAGATCGCGCACGCCAGCGAAGCTGTGCGCGATCTGCTCGAACGGCCCCCGCATGTCATCGACCATCCGTTGCCCGGCATCGGTCAGCCGCACGCTGCGTGTGGTCCGCTGCACCAGTGGCACGCCGGCCGCGCGTTCGAGCTCGGCGATGCGCTGGCTCATCGACGCCTTGCTCACTCCCAGCCGCCGAGCCGCCGCCGTGTAGCTGCCCTGCTGCGCCAGCACGGTGAGCGCATGCAGATGTGTCCAGAGCGACTCGATATTTTGCGATTCCATCTTTTCATTGTTCACCATGGCGAACAATCAGTTCAGGTTTCATGTCTTGGCGCAGTGGGGCGCGGTGCCTAGACTGGCGGGCTCCAATCCACATCGGGACACCATGCCAACAACCGCGCCAGCCACCTCCCCCTCGATCGACCATTTCATCAACGGCGTCAAGGTCGCCAACACCTCTGGCCGCACCCAGAACGTGACCAACCCGTCGAGCGGTCGCATCACCGGCCAGGCCGGCCTGGCCGACGTGGACCAGATCGGCGCCGCCGTCGCCGCTGCGAAGGCCGCCTTCCCGAAATGGGCAGACACGCCACCGATCCGCCGCGCCCGCGTGATGTTCAAGTTTCTGGAGCTGCTCAACCTGCACAAGGACGCGCTGGCGCATCTCATCACCGCAGAACACGGCAAGGTCTTCACCGATGCGCAGGGCGAGGTTTCGCGCGGCATCGACATCGTCGAGTTCGCCTGCGGCATTCCTCAGCTGCTGAAGGGCGACTTCACCGATCAGGTCAGCACCGGCATCGACAACTGGACGCTGCGCCAGCCGCTCGGCGTCGTCGCGGGCATCACGCCGTTCAACTTCCCGGTCATGGTGCCGATGTGGATGTTCCCGGTTGCCATCGCCGCCGGCAACACCTTCATCCTCAAGCCAAGCCCGACCGACCCGAGCGCCTCGCTGATGATGGCCGACCTGCTGAAGCAGGCGGGTTTGCCGGACGGCGTCTTCAACGTCGTGCAGGGCGACAAGGTCGCGGTCGATGCGCTGCTCGACCATCCGGACGTCAAGGCGGTGAGCTTTGTCGGCTCGACGCCGATCGCCAATTACATCTACGAAACCGGCGCCCGCAACGGCAAGCGCGTGCAGGCGCTCGGCGGCGCCAAGAACCATATGGTCGTAATGCCCGACGCAGACATCGATCAGGCGGTCGATGCGCTGATCGGCGCCGGCTACGGCTCGGCCGGCGAGCGCTGCATGGCGATCTCGATCGCGGTGCTGGTCGGCGACGTGGCCGACCGCCTGCTGCCGAAGCTTGTCGAGCGCACCAGGGCGCTGAAGGTGCTTGACGGCGAAAACCTCGACGCCGAGATGGGCCCGATCGTCACGCGCGTCGCGCACGAACGCATCACCGGCTACATCGAGATCGGCGAGAAGGAAGGCGCGACGCTGCTGGTCGATGGCCGCGGTTTCGACGCCTCGAAGGCCGGCGCCGATACCGGCGAAGGTTTCTGGATGGGCGGCACGCTGTTCGACCACGTCACGCCCGACATGCGCATCTACAAGGAAGAGATCTTCGGCCCGGTGCTCGGCTGCGTTCGAGTGGACGACTTGGCCGCCGCAGTCGACCTGATCAACGACCACGAATTCGGCAACGGCGTGAGTTGCTTCACCCGCGACGGCAACGTGGCGCGCGAATTTTCGCGGCGCATCCAGGTCGGCATGGTCGGCATCAACGTGCCGATTCCGGTGCCGATGGCCTGGCACGGTTTCGGCGGCTGGAAGCGCTCGCTTTTCGGCGACATGCATGCCTACGGCGAGGAAGGCGTGCGCTTCTACACCAAGCAGAAATCGATCATGCAGCGCTGGCCGGAGAGCATCGGCAAGGGCGCCGAGTTCGTGATGCCGACGGCGAAGTAAGCGAAAGGCCGGCGAAATATGAGCGCGATCTGGACCTTGTCGGCGACCGAAGTCGCCGCGCAGATTCGTGACCGCCGCATTTCGGCGGTCGAAGCCGCAGAAGCTGCGTTGCAGCGGCTGGACGCGGTCAATCCGCAGCTCAATGCGGTGGTCGATTTCCGGCCCGACGAGGTGCTGGCGCGCGCCCGGGAAACCGATGCGGCACTCGCGCGCGGCGATGCGGTCGGGCCGCTGGCCGGCGTGCCGGTCACCGTCAAGGTGAACATCGACCAGGCCGGTTTCGCGACATCGAACGGCCTCGTGCAACAGCGCGACCTGATCGCCAGGACCAACAGCCCGGTCGTCGACAACCTGCTGAAAGCCGGCGCGACCATCGTCGGGCGGACCAACACGCCCGCCTTCAGCTACCGCTGGTTCACCGACAACCGACTGCATGGCGCGACGCTCAATCCGCGCAACCGTGCGCTGACGCCAGGCGGCTCGTCGGGCGGTGCGGCATCGGCGACGGCGGCAGGCATCGGTCACATCGCGCACGGCACCGACATCGCGGGCTCGATCCGCTACCCCGCCTACGCCTGCGGAATCCACGGCTTGCGGCCGACGGTCGGTCGCGTCGCCGCCTACAACGCGACCGCGCCGGAGCGGAACATCGGCGGACAGATCATGGCCGTCTCGGGGCCGCTCGCGCGCACCGTGGCCGACATCGAACTCGGCCTCGCCGTGATGGCCGGCGGCGATGCGCGCGACCCGTGGTGGATGCCGGCACCGCTGGTCGGGCCCGACGCGGAAAAAGTCGCGGCCGTCTGCACGCATCCCGACGGCATGCGCACCGCGCCGGAGATCGTCGCCGCGCTGCACGAAGCTGCCACGCGTATGCGCGATGCCGGATGGAACGTGGTCGAAGTCGACGCGTTGCCGCCGATACGCTCGGTCTGCGAAGCGCAGATCACGCTCTGGATGGGCGACGGCTACGAGGCGATGGTGAAGGCAGCGGAGGTCGAGGGCGATCCCGGCGCGATCGCCGCGCTGGCGGGCCAGGCGGCAATCGGCCGGTCGGTGACGCTGGCCAGCTTTTCGGATGCGCTCAAGACACGCGCGACCGTCATACGGCAGTGGCAGCTGTTCCTCGAACGCTATCCGGTGGTGCTGCTGCCGGTCAGCGCAGAGTTGCCGTTCGACACCGACCTCGACGTTCGCGATGCCGCGTCGTACACGCGGGTGTGGGAAGCGCAGGCGCCGATGATCGGCCTCGCGCTGACCGGGCTGCCGGGGCTCGTGCTGACGATGGACGTATCGGGCGAACGCCCGGTCGGCGTGCAGATCCTGGCCGGCCGGTTCCGCGAAGACTTGTGCCTCGCGGCAGGTGCGGCCATCGAAAGTCGCGGCCCCGCCATCGGGATGGCGCCGCCGGACTGAAGTTCAGCGTCCGGCGGTGACGTGGACGCCGGGCTTCCGTCCCGCGTTCCACTTGCCGTCGATCGATCGCTCGATCTGCGCGGCCAGTTGCAACAACAGCCCGTCGTTCGCCTGCCGCGCCTGCGCCTGGATGCCCAGCGGCAGGCCGTTCTCCTGCTGCGCCAGCGGCAGCGAGATGCCCGGCATGCCGCACAGGTTCGCCAGCGGCGTGTACGCGAAGTTCTTCCACAGGTTCGCGAACCAGTCGTGCACCGACGGATTGGTGCTCGTCGTGAGGTATTCGGTCGTGCCGACAAGCGGCGTCGGCAGCGCGGTCACCGGCGTCAGGATGATGTCCCAGTCCTCGAAAAAGCTGCCGAACGCGCGCGACGTCGTATTGAAAACCGCCTGCATCTTCGAGCGCTCCGAATAGCTGGTGTGCAGGCCGGCTTCCCAGATCTTGATGTCGATCGGCTCCAGCAGATCGGCTGGCGGCCGCTCGTACCCGAGTCGCGCGATCTGCCCGGCGATGACCTGCGCGAAGTTGCTGATGTAGCAGGTGGTCTGCGCGGCGAAGGCGCCACGGAAGTCGACCTCGGGCAGCGCCCATTCGACGTGATGGCCCAGCCCTTCGAGCAGCTTGCCGACGCGCGTCAGCTCGGCCACGAAATGCGGCGTGGCGCGGAAGTCGCCCCATTCGTGCGACAACGCGATGCGCAGCCGGCCAGGGTCCTTCTTTATAAGCTCGCTGTACGGCTCGGCCGGCGACCAGAACGGCATGAACTCGCCCGGCGCGCCGCCGCGGCACTGGTCGACGAAAGCCGCCGTGTCGCGAACGGTGCGGCTGTGGCAGCCCTGGATCGACACGAGCCCCGACAGGTCCGACAGGTTCGGCGCCAGCGAGAACACGCCGCGCGAAACCTTCAGGCCGATGTTTCCGTTCACCCCGGCCGGAATGCGGATCGACCCGCCACCGTCGGTCGCATGCGACAGCGGCAGCACGCCGGCCGCCACCGCAGCTGCCGTTCCCGCCGACGATCCACAGGTCGTGTAGTCGAGATCCCAGGGATTGCGGGTGGTGTAGAGCGCGTTCTCCGCCGAACTGCAGACGCCGAATTCGGGCGTCGTGGTGCGGCCGATGATGTTCAGGCCGGCCTTGCGGATCTGCGTCGTGAGAAAGCTGTCTTCGGTCGGCCGATGGCCCTGCATCAGCATCGACCCGAACTCCTGCAGCCGACCTTTGAGCGTAGGGCCCAGGTCCTTCATCAGGTAGGGCACGCCGGCGAACAGGCCGTCGGTGTCGGTTCCGTTGCCGACCGGGTCGGCGACAGCATCGTCGAAGACCTCGATCACCGCGCTCAGCGCCGGATTGGTCATGGCGACGGCAGCGGCCGCCTGCGCAGCCAGTTCGGCAGGCGTCACATCGCCGTTGCGCACGCGTCCGGCCAGCGCCACGCCGTCGTGTGCGGTCCATTCGTCCCAGTTCATTGCCAGCGTCATTTCGATGTTTCCTTTCTGTCGATGTTCATGGGTGTGTGAGCCTCCGCCAGGCATTCCTGGAACAGCTTCGCCGCCCGCGACGGTTCGGGTGAACGGCGCAGCAGGCTGACGAAGCGGCAGACGTAGCGGAAGCGCTTCGGCGCGATGGCCTGCAGGCGCCCGTCGCGCTCGAAAGCCTCTGCGTAATGGTCGGGCAGGAAACCGAGGTACTGGCCCGACAGCACCAGCATCGCGATCGCCTCCTGGTCGAAGCCGGTGGCCTTGCGCTCCAGGCCGGCCCGGTGGCTGAGCGCCATATTCGGCGAATGGAAGCCCAGGCCGGCGAAGTCGTGGACCCGCAGCTTCTCCCAGGTCAGCCCGGAATGCATGGCGCCGAACAGCGGATGGCGCGCGCCGCAATACAGCAGCATCGTTTCGCCGAACAGGTCGGCGTAGGTGAGCGTCAGGGAGCTGCGATGGGCCGGGATGATGCCGATCTGGAAAGCACCGTCGAGCACGCCGCGCTCGATGGCGTTGGTCGACGCGACATGCACGTTCAGTCGCACCTCCGGCGCCAGCACGGCGAAGCGCGCGATGGCGTCGCCGATGCGCGCCTGCGGATTGCTCACCGTCTTGTCGAAGACCGCCAGGTCGAGCTGACCGCCCATCCGGTGGTGGATGTCGTCGATGCTGCTGCGGAACGCTTCGACCGATGCCAGCAGCCGCAGCGTCTCGTCGTACACCCGCCGGCCCTCCGGCGTGAGCGAGAAACCTGCGCGCCCGCGCCGGCAGAGCACCAGCGACAGGCGGGTTTCTAGATCCTTGACATGGCGACTGACGGTCGAGGTGCCGATGTTGAGCTCCAGCTCGGCCGCCGCCATGCCGCCGCAGTCGACGACGCTCTTGAAGACGCGCAGCAGGCGCAGGTCCATGTCGCTGAGCTGGCCCAGCAACGCGCGGCTCTTCTTTTCGTTGTTGATTACTTGCATGGATGCTCAAGTGAGTTCCGACATTGGAGCATTTGCAAGAGCAATGCCTGCGACGAATATCCGGACTTCTCTTCACGAAGTCCGTCATGCCCCACCTCACCGCCCCGATCGCTCCGCCGCAACCGACCGCCACCCGCACCGACGCCGCCTGGCTGTCGGCGCACTGGATGCCGTTCACCGGCAACCGCAACTTCCTGGCCGATCCGCGGATGATCGTCGAGGCCAAGGGCGCGTACTTCACCGACGATTCCGGCCGCAAGGTATTCGACGGACTCTCGGGCCTCTGGTGCACCGGCCTGGGTCACGGTCGCCCGGAAATCACCGAGGCGGTGAGCCGCCAGATCGCCAAGCTGGACTACGCGCCGGCTTTCCAGTTCGGGCATCCGCTGTCGTTCGAGCTGGCCAACCGCCTGAAATCGATGACGCCCGCCGGCCTCGACCACGTCTTCTTCACCGGCTCCGGCTCCGAGGCCGCCGACACCTCGCTCAAGATGGCGCGCGCGTACTGGCGCGCCAAGGGACAGGCGAGCAAGACGCGGTTGATCGGCCGCGAGAAGGGTTACCACGGCGTGAACTTCGGCGGCATCTCGGTCGGCGGCATCGGCGGCAACCGCAAGCTGTTCGGCCAGGCCGTGGAAGCCGACCACCTGCCGCACACCGTGCTGCCCGGCAACACCTTCGTGCGCGGCATGCCGACCGAAGGCGCGCATCTGGCCGATCGCCTGCTCGACCTGATTGCGCTGCACGACGCATCGAACATCGCCGCCGTCATCGTCGAGCCGATGTCCGGCTCGGCCGGCGTGATCGTGCCGCCGCAGGGTTACCTGCAGCGCCTGCGCGACATCTGCACCGCGCACGACATCCTGCTGATCTTCGACGAGGTCATCACCGGCTTCGGCCGCATGGGCGCACTGACCGGCGCGGACGCTTTCGGCGTGGTGCCGGACATCATGAACGTCGCCAAGCAGATCACCAACGGCGCGCAGCCACTGGGCGCGGTCATCGCCAGCAAGGAGATCTACGACACCTTCATGGCAGCCGGCGGGCCGCAGTACATGGTCGAGTTTCCGCACGGCTACACCTACTCCGCGCATCCGGTGGCCTGCGCGGCCGGCATCGCGGCACTCGACGTGCTGCAGAGCGAAGACATGATCGGCCGCGTGCGTGCGCTTGCGCCGCATTTCGAGAACGCGGTGCACAGCCTGAAAGGCGTGAAGCACGTCGTCGACATCCGAAACTTCGGTCTGGCTGCGGGCATCACGCTGGCGTCGGCTCCGGGCGAGCCGGCACGCCGGCCTTATGAAGTCGCGATGGCCTGCTGGAAGAAAGGCTTCTACGTGCGCTACGGCGGCGACACCGTCCAGCTCGCGCCGCCGTTCGTCGCGACCACGGCGGAGGTCGACCGGATGGTGAACGCGCTGGCCGACGCGCTGGCCGAAGTCGCCTGATCTCCGGGGCTGCCGGCGGGTAGACCCCGTCAGCATCGCGCCAGCCATTGCCGCCTAAACTGCAAAGCCCGAGGCCCGGATACACCGGCCCGGGCTTTTTCCATTCTGGAGACAACGGCGTGAGCGAAACGACATTCGACTACATCGTCATCGGCGGCGGCACGGCCGGTGCGCTGATGGCCAACCGGCTGAGCAAGGACAAGCGCAACCGCGTTCTGCTCATCGAAGCCGGCCGGCGCGACGATTACCACTGGATCCACATTCCGGTCGGCTATCTCTACTGCATCGGCAATCCGCGCACCGACTGGCTCTACAGCACCGAACCCGACGCCGGCCTCAACGGCCGCACGCTGCGCTACCCGCGCGGCAAGACGCTCGGCGGCTGCTCCAGCATCAACGGAATGATCTACATGCGCGGCCAGGCGCGCGACTACGACCAGTGGGCGCAGATCACCGGCGACGACGCATGGCGCTGGGACCAGGTGCTGCCGGCCTTCAAGAAGCACGAGGACCACTACCTCGGCGCCGACGAGATGCATGGCGCGGGCGGCGAATGGCGGGTCGAGAAACAGCGCCTGCGCTGGGACATCCTCGACGCCTTCGCGCTGGCCGCGCAGGAAGCCGGCATACCGCACTCGTCCGACTTCAACCGCGGCAGCAACGAAGGCGTCGGGTACTTCCAGGTCAACCAGAAAGACGGCTGGCGCTGGAACACGGCAAAGGCCTTCTTGCGCCCGACCTGCTACGGCCGACCCAACTTCGAGATGTGGACCAACGCGCAGGTGTCGAAACTCGTCACCGAGACGATGCCCGACGGCAGCCTGCGCTGCACCGGCGTACAGGTCTGGGACGGCCACGAAATGCTGATCGCCGAGGCCAAGCGCGAAGTACTGCTCTGTGCCGGCAGCATCGGCTCGCCGCAGATCCTGCAGCTCTCGGGCATCGGCCCTGCCGACCTGCTGCGCCAGCACGGCATCGACGTGGTCGTCGATGCGCCCGGCGTCGGTGCCAATTTGCAGGACCATCTGCAGATTCGCGCGGTGTTCAAGATTTCCGATGCGCCGACGCTCAACGTGCTCGCATCCTCGCTTTACGGCAAGGCCAAGATCGGTCTCGAATATCTGTTGAAGCGCAGCGGGCCGATGAGCATGGCGCCGTCGCAGCTCGGCGCCTTCACGCGCAGTTCGCCAGACCAGCCCTGGCCGAACCTCGAATACCACGTGCAGCCGCTGTCGCTGGACGCCTTCGGCGAGCCGCTGCACGCTTTCCCGGCTTTCACCGCCAGCGTCTGCAACCTGAATCCGACCAGCCGCGGCACGGTGCGCATCAAAAGCGGGCGGTTTGGCGATGCACCGGCCATCGCGCCCAACTACCTGAGCACCGAGGAAGACCGCAAGGTGGCAGCCGATTCGCTGCGCGTCACGCGCCGCATCGCCGAACAGCCGGCGCTCGCCAGGTACCAGCCCAGGGAATGGAAACCCGGCGTGCAGTACCAGTCAGATGAAGATCTGGCGCGGCTGGCTGGCGACATCGCGACGACGATCTTCCATCCGGTCGGAACCGCGCGCATGGGCGCCGATGGCGACCCGATGGCGGTGCTGGATTCCAGGCTTCGCGTCCGGGACGGGCGCGGCGGCAAGGGCGTGATCGCCGGACTGCGCGTCGTCGATGCCAGCGCGATGCCGACCATCGTCAGCGGCAACACCAACAGCCCGACGCTGATGCTGGCGGAGAAGGCTGCCACCTGGGTTCTCGACGATCGCGACCGCTCGGTACATCCGGCGGCCCGGCAAACCATATTGGACAAAGCAGAACTAACGGGTTAATCCCGATGCACTTCGACGGTGCGCGCAATAAAGTCCCCCCACTCGCAACCGGGCATGCCCGCAGCGCGGGGGTACGAGGAGACATATTTCGTAGCTCGAACAGAACAAGATTTATCCAGGCTTCCATAGAGAAGTCGAATTTTTATAAGGGCGCCGCTGGTCGGCGCCTTTTTTTTGCCTTTTTTTCGCTGGTCATCGTCAGCACCGTTTTCCGCGCATTGTTTTGGTGCCCCTTTTTATGAATTGACGCTCTAGAATTCGCGACTCGTAACACATTCTTTCAAATTGTTTCGAAAGAAGTCGCTGAATGAACATCGAGCCGAAGTCGAACAATCCCACGAACGCGATCGCGGAGGCGCAGCAGGACACCGAGTCAGCGGGTGTTTCGCGCATGGCTATTGTCCCGGCCTCTCTGATGGCGGCCGTATTGCAGGCATGCGGCGGGGGTGGCGGAGGTGGCGGCAGCGACGGCGCCTCACTCAGTGCTGCGTCCAGAACGACAGCCGGCAGCTCCGCGGTCGGCGATGTCGCGATCCCGGTGGTCGACGCCAAGCCGGCCACGGACACCGAAGCCGCACGATTTCTTCTCCAGGCCCAGCTCTCGGCCAGCGCCGATGACATCGCCTCGGTGCGGAGCCTGGGCTATGCCGCCTGGCTGTCGGCGCAGTTCGGCGCTGCGGCCGGACAAACCGGCTGGGACTGGCTCAACGAACGGGGCTACGACTCGACCTCATCCGCAACTGCTTACTACGACCAGTCGTACCCGTCGGACTTCATGATCTGGAAGCAGCTGATCACGGCCCCCGACGCCTTGCGCAAGCGGGTCGCCCTGGCGCTGTCCGAAATATTCGTGGTGTCGACGGGCGGCATCGCCAACCGCTGGCGCAGTCACCTGATGGCCAGTTGGTGGGACATGCTGTCGAGCAACGCACTGGGCAACTTTCGGAAGCTGCTCGAAGACGTGACCCTGCATCCGGCAATGGGTGTCTACCTGAACGTGCGCGGCAGCCAGAAGGAAAACGCGTCGACAGGCCGACAGCCAGACGAGAACTATGCGCGCGAGGTCATGCAGCTCATGACCATCGGGCTGTCGCAGCTCAATCCCGACGGCACTGTCAGGAGAGGCGGCGACGGCGCGCCGCTCGACAGCTACACACTGAGCGACGTGACCAACCTGGCGCGCGTCTTCACCGGCTACGACTTCGACCAGAGCCGGAACGATACGAGTGCGAGCGTCGGAAACACCGCCTTCGCGCGCCTGCCGATGGCATTCAAGGCCAACCTGCACTCCACGCTGGACGCCACCTTCCTCGGCACCACCGTTGCCGGCGGCGGCAACGGCACGGATTCCATGAAGAAGGCGCTCGACACGCTTTTCAACCATCCGAACGTCGGCCCCTTCATCGCGAGGCAGCTGATCCAGCGACTGGTGACCAGCAACCCGAGCCCCGCCTACGTCGGCCGCGTCGCGGCGCTGTTTGCGAACGACGGTCGCGGCGTGCGCGGCAATCTGGCGGCCACGGTGGCAGCGATCCTGCTCGACGCCGAAGCCCGCGACATGACGACGCTGGCGGCCGCCAGCGCCGGCCGGCTGCGCGAGCCCGTCCTGCGCTTCGTGCAGTGGGCGCGCACCTTCGGACTGCAGTCGGCGCAGGGGTCGTGGAAGATCTACGACCAGTCGAATCCGGCAACACAGTTGGGTCAGAGCCCGCTGAATTCGCCTTCGGTGTTCAACTTCTTCCGGCCGGGCTATGTGCCGCCGAATACCGCGATCGCATCCGCAGGCAACGTGGCGCCGGAGTTCCAGATCGTCAACGAAACCTCCGTCGGCGGCTACCTGAACTTCATGCAGGGTGCGATCCGCAACGGGATCTACGTGAACGGCGCCGATGTTCCGCAGGCGAGCGGCGGCACGATCAACGGCTTCGACCTGACGGCCGCGTATGCCAAGGAGCGTGAACTGGTCGCCGACGCCAGCGCACTGGTCGCGCGCTTGAACCTTCTGCTGGCAGCCGGCCAGCTCTCCGACGGCACCGTGCGCGACATGGTCGCCGCGTTGAACTCGACGCCGGTCACGGCCGCCAGTTCGGACAGCATCAAGCTGAACCGGATCGGCGCGGCCGTGCTCATGGTGATGGCTTCGCCCGAATACCTGGTCCAGAAATGAAGCGCAACCACACGAACAATACGAGCCACACCGCCTGTTCCGACGCCTACCCGTCAGACATGGTGTCCGGCGCTTCGCGGCGGGCCTTCCTGCGACGCTCCAGCCAGCTGGCGCTCAGCGGTGCCGCACTTCCTTTCGCGCTGAACCTCGCCGCCATGGGCGAGGCGGCGGCGTTCGAATCGAGCGATTACAAGGCGCTGGTCTGCGTCTTTCTGTATGGCGGCAACGACTACGCGAACACCGTCGTGACGTACGACGATCCAAGCTACACGCTCTATTCGCAGATTCGCGGATCGATCGCGCTCCCGCGAAGCTCGCTGGCCGCGACCGAACTGCTGCCGACGACGCCGCTGCCGGACGGTCGCAAGTACGCACTGCACCCGTCGATGCCCGGCCTTGCCGATCTGTTCAACGCCGGCAAGGCCGCGGTCCAGCTCAACGTCGGACCGCTCGTGGTGCCGCTCACGCGCGCCCAGTACAACAGCAGCAACCGCGCGCTGTATCCGGTGCCGCCCAAGCTTTTCTCGCACAACGACCAGCAGTCGGTCTGGCAGTCGTCGTCGCCCGAAGGCGCCGTGACCGGCTGGGGCGGCCGCATCGGCGATCTGGCGCTGGGCAGCAACGGCAACTCGCTGTTCACCTGCATCTCGGCGACCGGCAACGCGATCTTCCTGTCGGGCCAGCAAGCGCTGCAGTATCAGATGAGCACCAGCGGCGCGGTGCCGATCAGCAGCGTGAAGAGCAACGTCTACGGATCGAGCGCGGTCCGGAACCAGATCGCGGCGATGGTTCAGCGCAGCAGCGGCAACAACCTCGAGAACGAGTACGGGCGCGTGACCGGCCGCGCGATCGGGTCCGAACAGCAGATCACGGCCGCACTTGCCGGCGCCAGCCTCGCAACGCCGTTCACGGCCGGCAATCCGCTGGCGAGCCAGCTGAAGATCGTCGCCCGTCTGATCGCCGCCCGCACCGCGCTGAGCTCGCGCCGGCAGGTCTTCTTCGTGTCGCTGGGCGGCTTCGATCTGCACGACAACCTGATCGCGCAGCACCCGACGGCGCTGGGCCGGGTGAGCGACGCGATGACCTCGTTCTACAACGCGACGGTCGAAATGGGCATCGCCGACAAGGTCACCGCTTTCACCGCCTCCGATTTCGGTCGCACGCTGGTATCGAACGGCGACGGGTCCGACCACGGCTGGGGCAGCCATCACCTGATGGTGGGCGGCGCGGTCAGGGGAAAGGCCTTCTACGGATCGGCACCGCCGGTGAGCAACGGCAACACCACTGCCGCCGCAGACCAGTGGCACGTGGGCCAGGGTCGCTTGCTGCCGACGACTTCGGTCGATCAGTATGCGGCGACGCTGGCGCGCTGGTTCGGCGTTTCGGAACCCGAACTCAACGCAATCCTGCCGAATCTTCGCCGCTTCGGCACGGCCGGCGGACGCCCCGATTACCCGATCGACATGGGCTTCATGGCCTGAAATCGCAAGAACGTCGCTCCTTCGATCAAAAAATGACAAAGTTCACAAAAGTTTCTTTTCAGTGACATGTTGTTGAACGGATGATCGGAACACCACCCCTGGTCGCCACCGATCACCTCAGGAGTTCGCCATGTACGGCCGCACCGCCAACGCTCGTTCCGCTGCTCGCGCCACCGACACGGCAACAGTCAATCTTCGACGACGAATGGCGCTGGCCGTGGCCCGGCGCTTCGGCGGTGCCGGCCAGCCGGTCACGCAGCCGACGGCCCTTGCATCGTCGTCGGGCCTGATCGCTGCTTCCGTCGATAGCCGGCAAGAACAAGAGCCGGACAACAATCTCCTCGCGCTCGACCAGCGGGTGCGCGAGACCGGCGAGTGGTGAGTCCTGCCTGATTGACTTACGGCGCCGCGACCGGCGCGCCCGGTGCCGGCACCGGCCAGATCACTTCGCTGGCCACGCGCGGCTTGCCGATCGGCGCAGTCGCCTTGCCGACCTTCACCGCAGCCAGATCGGCTTCGTTCGGATACTGGTCGGCGAGCCAGTAATCCATCACCCGGCGCGCGATCGGCGCTGCGGCTCCGGCGCCCCAGCCAGCGTTCTCCACGATCACGGCCAGCGCGATCTTCGGATTGATCGCCGGCGCGAATCCCATGAAAAGTGCGTGGTCCCGCTGATGCTCTTCGAGCGCGCGGGCGTTGTAGCGCGTGTTCTGCGCCTGCGTCACGGCCTGCGCAGTGCCGGTCTTGCCGGCCGCGGCATAGGCAGCGCCAGCAAAAACGCCCCGCGCCGTGCCTGCGCTGACCACGCTCTGCAGTCCCTCGCGCACCACCGCCACGTTGGCCGGCGTGATGCCCAGCGACTCTGCCGGGGGCTGGATCACAGCCTTCACCTGGCCGCTGACCGTGTCGCGGATCGACAGCACCACATGCGGCCGATGCTTGATGCCTACGTCCGCGACGATCGACGCCGCCTGCGCCAGCTGCAGCATCGTGAAGCTGTTGTAGCCCTGCCCGATGCCCAGCGAAATCGTTTCGCCGGCATACCACTTCTGCTGCTCCGGTCGCTTGTAGGCGTTGCGTTTCCAGTCGGTACTCGGCAGCACGCCGCGCACCTCGCCGCCGAGGTCGATGCCGGTGATCTGCCCGAAACCCAGCGGCTTCATGAAGTCGTGGATCAGGTCCACGCCCATCTCGTTGGCCAGCGAGTAGTAATAGATGTTGCTCGACAGCTGGATCGAGCGCCGCATGTCGACGCCGCCGAGGTTTCCTTCGGGACTGCCGAAACGGTGGCCGCCGAAATTGAAGAAGCCGGGGTCGTTCACCACCACGTTCGGCCCGCGCTTGCCGGTCTGCAGCGCGGCCAGCGCCATGAAGGGCTTGTAGGTCGAGCCCGGCGGATAGGTACCGCGCAGCGCACGGTTGAGCAGCGGCTTGTCCAGCGATTCGCTCAGTTCCTTCCAGCTTTCGGTGTCGATGCCTTCGACGAACAGGTTCGGGTCGAAGGTCGGCTTGCTCACGAAGGCCAGCACTTCACCGGTGCGGGGATCGATCGCGACCAGTGCGCCGCGCCGATCGCCGTACATGTCCTCGATCAGCTTCTGCAGCTTGATGTCGAGCGACAGCATCACCGTGTCGCCCGGCGTCGCCGGATGGCTCGCGAGCTTGCGGATCGCCCGGCCGCCCGCCGATGTTTCCATCTGCTCGACGCCGGTCTGGCCGTGCAGGACCTTTTCGTAGCTCTGCTCGACACCGAGCTTGCCGATGTAGTCGGTGCCCTTGTAGTTGGCCAGATCCTCGTCTTCCCACTCCTCCATCGCGATCTTTTCGCGCTGGTTGATGCGTCCGATGTAGCCGAGCACATGGCTCGCCACCTCGCCCTGCGGATAGTTGCGGAACAGTCGCGCCTTGATCTCGACGCCCGGAAAGCGGTAGCGCTGGGCCGCGAAGCGCGCGACCTCCTCGTCGCTCAGGCGCGTGCGGATCGGCACCGAATCGAAGCTGCGCGAGTCTTCGCGCAGGCGCTTGAAGCGGCGACGGTCGCGCGGCGTGATGTCCACCACCATTGCCAGCGCCTCGATCGTCTCGTCGACGCTGCCCACCTTCGACGGCGTGAGTTCGAGCGTGTAGGCCGAATAGTTGGAAGCCAGCACGATGCCGTTGCGATCGAGGATCAGGCCGCGGTTCGGCACCACCGGCACGATCGCCGTGCGGTTGCTTTCGGCCTGTTCGGCAAGATCGTCGTGACGATAGATCTGCAGGTAGACCAGCCGCGCGCACAACAGCCCGAAAGCGACCAGCACGACGAGGCCGATCACGAGCACCCGGCTCCTGAAACGCGCCAGATCGGCGCCGACGTTGCGGAGTTCGGTCATAGCGGGCGATTCGCGTCGGGCTCCGGCGTGCGGCGCTGCGGGGCGAGCAGCAGCACGCTCACCAGCGGCCACAGCGCTGCCTCGACCACCGGGGCGATGAACAGCGTCCAGCCCGGAAACACGCCGCCGCCGATCATGCGTATCACCAGCTCGACCAGATGCGACAGCGCAAACAGCGGCAGCACCTGCAGCGCCTGCGAAAACACCGGATACCAGAGCAGCCGGCGGTGCGCCATGATCGCCAGAAAGCCGAGCATCGTGTACGACAGCGCATGCTGGCCGAGCATTGCAGACTGGTGCACGTCCATGAAGATGCCGAAGACGAAAGCCGCGCCGATGCCGATGCGCGCCGGCTGGTGCACGCTCCAGAACACGATCACCAGCGCCAGCACGTCGGGCGTCCAGGCGGCGCGTCCGAGCGGCAGCATGTCGACCAGCAGCGCGACGATCAGGCTGCCCCACACAAATAGCGGGTTGACCGGCAGCAGAAGCTGCTGGTGGCCGGGACGCATGATCATGGCGAGCGCCTTTCCTGCAGGATTGCGCGGCGCGCGGCATGCGAGCCCGGCTTGGGGTCCGCCGCAGGCTCGCCCTGTTTGGCCGCCCGCTCGGGACGACGGCGCGCAGCGGCCAGTGCGGCTGCGGAGGATGCAGAGGAAGACGTCGCCGATGCCGGCGTTGCGGGCGCCGCGGCTGCACCCTGACCGTTCGCATCGGTAGCGTCGCTGTGCGCTGAAGGCGGCGGTGCAGCCGGCCCCTGTCCGCCGACCGGCACCAGCACCATGACGTAGCGCGCCGCAGTCACCTGCGCAAGCGGAACGCAATAGATGCGCGCAAAACCGGAATCGGCACGGCGCTCGATGCGATCGATCTTCGCTACCGGAAGTCCGGCCGGATAGACGCCGTCGACGCCGCTGGTCGCCAGCAGGTCGCCTTCCTGCAGGTCCGAGTTGGCCGCCATGAAGCGCAGTTCCAGCCCGCCGATGCGCGAATTCGCATCGCCGAAAGCGACGCTGCGGGCGCCGGTACGCATGTTCTGCACCGGGATCGAAAGGTCGCGGTCGATCACCAGCGTCACTTCGCTGGTGAAAGGTTGAACCTGCGTCACCTGGCCGAGCACGCCTTTTTCGTCGATCACCGGCGAACCGGCGATCACGCCGTTCGACAGGCCCTGGTCGATCACGATCTTGCGGGTGTACGGATCGGCCGCGTCGTAGAGCACCTCGGCCGCGCGGCCCGGTGTCGGCACGGTCTGGCGCAAACGCAGCATCGCGCGCAGGCGCGCATTCTCGTCGGCCAGCGCATCGGCCTGGCTGGCGCGCTCTGCCTGCAGCGACAGCGCACGCCGCGCCTCCGATTCGTTGCGCTGGGCGGCCTGCAGGTTTTCCATGTATCGACCGCCGTCGGCGACCGCCTGCACCGGCTTCAACGCCAGCCACTGCACCGGATACAGCACCGTGCCGATTGCCAGGCGAATCGGCCGCACGAGATGAAAGCGAGCGTCCGCCACCATCAGGAAAAGCGCCAGCGCGCTGAAGAAGATCAGCTTGCTGAGCGCCGACGGCCCCTGGTTGAAGAGGGGCGGCGCGGATCGGTCGAGGGTGCCAAGCGGCATGGAGCCAATGTAACGAAGAAAGGCGAAAGCGACACGAAATGCCCTGCAGCCTCGGCGCGAGTCACTCGCTCGTGAAGATGCTTCCGAGTCGGTCCATGCGCTCCAGCGCGATGCCGCAACCGCGAACCACGCAGGTCAGCGGGTCTTCGGCCACCAGTACCGGCAGGCCGGTTTCCTCGGCCAGCAGACGGTCCAGATCGCGCAGGAGCGCGCCGCCGCCGGTCAGCATCATCCCGCGCTCGGCGATGTCCGCGCCGAGCTCGGGCGGCGTCTGTTCGAGCGCATTCTTCACGGCCGAGACGATGTTGTTGAGCGGATCGGTCAGCGCCTCCAGCACTTCGTTGCTGCTGATCGTGAAGCTGCGCGGCACGCCTTCGGACAGGTTGCGGCCCTTGACTTCCATCTCCTTGACTTCGGAGCCCGGGAATGCGGAGCCGATCGTCTTCTTGATGACCTCGGCCGTCGGCTCGCCGATCAGCATGCCGTAGTTGCGGCGGATGTAATTGATGATGGCTTCGTCGAAGCGGTCGCCGCCTACGCGGACGCTGCCCTTGTAGACCATGCCGCCGAGCGAGATCACGCCGACCTCGGTCGTGCCGCCGCCGATGTCGACCACCATCGAGCCGGAAGCTTCCGACACCGGCAGGCCGGCGCCGATGGCAGCTGCCATGGGTTCTTCGATGAGGTAGACCGACGTGGCGCCGGCCGCTTCGGCCGCGTCCTTGATGGCGCGGCGCTCGACCTGGGTCGAGCCGCAGGGAACGCAGATGATGATGCGCGGGCTCGGCGCGAGCAGCGAACGCGGATGCACCATCTTGATGAACTGCTTGATCATCTGCTCGGTGATCACGAAGTCGGCGATGACGCCGTCCTTCATCGGGCGGATCGCCTCGATGTTGCCGGGCACCTTGCCGAGCATCGCCTTGGCTTCGCGGCCCACGGCCTGGATCACCTTCTTGCCGTGCGGACCGCCTTCATGGCGGATCGCGACGACCGAAGGCTCGTCCAGGACGATGCCCTTGTTGCGGGCAAAAATCAGGGTGTTCGCGGTTCCAAGATCGATCGCAAGGTCGGTCGAGAAATACCGACGGAAAGCTCCAAACATGTGGAATTCCTCACGGGCACGACATGCGCATCGGCGTGTCGTCGCCCTCTTTCTGGGTCGTCTGACGGGGTGGATTGATAGGTATTTGCAGCAGAAGCCGGCGCATTGGCGGGGGTCGCGACAAAGGCGGGATAATACCCGAATACCCTCGGTTCTCCCCTGTTGAAGCCACTGGCACAGGCGGTTTACACGCCGTTTCGACGGCATTCGGACCGGCTCCCAACTTCTCTCGACTGCCTTCGACTCCCCTCATGTCGCTCACATCTTCCGATATCGGCCGCATCGCGACGCTCGCGCGGCTGCCGCTGACCCCCGACGAAAGCACCCGGATGCTCGGGCAGATCAACGGTTTCTTCGACCTGGTCGAAACCATGCGCGCGGTCGACACCACCGGCGTCGAGCCGCTGGCCCATCCGGTCGCCGCGATCGAGGACATCGCGCTGCGCCTGCGCGACGATATCGCCAGCGAGCCGAACGCACGCGAGGCCAACCAGCGCAGCGCGCCGGCCGTCGAGCGCGGCCTGTTCCTGGTGCCGAAGGTGATCGAATGAGCAAGGATCTGCATCAGCTCGGCGTGGCCGAACTTGCCGGCGCGCTGGCTTCCGGCAAGGTTTCCGCCGTCGAGGCCGCGCAGCATTTTCTGCAGCGCATCAACTCCCACCAGTCCATCGGCGCTTTCGTGGCCGTCGACGAGGAAGTCACGCTGGCCCAGGCCCGCGCCGCCGATACCAGCATCGCCTCGGGCAACGCCCCCGCACTGACCGGCGTGCCGATCGCCCACAAGGACATCTTCGTCACCGCAGACTTCCCGACCACCGCCGGTTCGCGCATGCTGGCCGGCTATCGCTCGCCGTTCGACGCCACCGTCGTCCGCAAGCTGGCCGAAACCGGCGCCGTCACGCTCGGCAAGCTCAGTTGCGACGAATTCGCGATGGGCTCGGCCAACGAGAACGTCGCCGTGCCGGCCATCGGCGCCGACCAGGCCGCGCCGGTTCGCAATCCGTGGGATGCCGAGCGCGTTCCCGGAGGCTCGTCCGGCGGCAGCGCTGCAGCCGTCGCCGCCCGCCTGACGCCCGCAGCCACCGGCACCGACACCGGCGGCTCGATCCGCCAGCCGGCGTCGTTTTGCGGCATCACCGGCATCAAGCCGACTTACGGCCGCGCGTCGCGCTACGGCATGGTCGCCTTCGCTTCGAGCCTCGACCAGGCCGGCCCGATGGCGCATTCGGCGGAAGACTGCGCGTTGCTGCTGTCGGCGATCTGCGGCCCCGACCTCGACCGCGATTCGACCTCGCTCGACCGCCCGGCGGAGGATTTCTCGCGCAACCTGAACGATTCGCTCGAAGGTCTGCGCATCGGCGTGCCGGCGGAGTTCTTCGGCGACGGTCTGGCGCCCGGCGTGCGCGCCGCCATCGAAGCGTCGCTGGCCGAATACGAAAAGCTCGGCGCGAAGCGCGTGCCCATCGCGCTGCCGCGCACCGAACTGTCGATCCCGGTCTACTACATCCTGGCCGCGGCCGAAGCATCGAGCAACCTGAGCCGCTTCGATGGCGTCAAGTTCGGCCACCGCGCCAGGGACTACCGCGACCTCGCCGACATGTACGGCAAGACGCGCGAAGAAGGTTTCGGCGACGAGGTCAAGCGCCGCATCATGATCGGCACCTATGTGTTGTCGCATGGCTATTACGACGCGTACTACCTGCAGGCGCAGAAGGTGCGCCGCATGATCGCCGACGACTTCCAGCAGGCATTTGCGCAATGCGATGTGATCGCCGGACCTGTGGCGCCGACCGTGGCATGGAAGATCGGCGAGCACGGCGACGATCCGGTCGCCGACTACCTGGCCGACATCTTCACGCTCCCAGCCTCGCTCGCCGGCCTGCCCGGCCTGAGCCTGCCCGCCGGTTTTGGCGAAGACGCGATGCCGGTCGGCCTGCAGCTGATCGGCAACTATTTCAGCGAAGCGAAGCTGCTGAATGCCGCGCACCGCTTCCAGCAGGCGACGGACTGGCATGCGCGTGCGCCCAGGGGAATCTGAGGAATCCGAGGAATTAGAGATGAGCGAACCCGTCAACACATTCGAAGAGCAGCAGCAGGGCCGGCCGACCGGCCCGCTGGTGCAGGGCTACGAGGTCATCATCGGCTTCGAGACGCATGCGCAGCTGTCGACCGCCAGCAAGATCTTCAGCCGCGCCTCGACCGCTTTCGGTGCCGAGCCGAACACGCAGGCCTGCGCCGTCGACATGGCGCTGCCGGGGACGCTGCCGGTCATGAACAAGGGCGCGGTCGAACGCGCCATCAAGCTCGGGCTGGCGCTGGGCTCGACCATCGCGCCGCGCAGCGTTTTCGCGCGCAAGAACTACTTCTATCCGGACCTGCCCAAGGGCTACCAGATCAGCCAGTTCGAGATTCCGGTGGTGCAAGGCGGCGGTGTGTCGTTCTTTCTGGGCGACGAACAGAAGACCGTTCGCCTGGTGCGCGCGCATCTGGAGGAAGACGCCGGCAAGTCGCTGCACGAGGATTTCATCGGCCAGTCGGGCATCGACCTGAACCGCGCCGGCACGCCGCTGCTGGAAATCGTGACCGAACCCGACATGCGCTCCACCGCCGAAGCCGTGGCTTATGCGAAGGAACTGCACAAGATCGTCACCTGGATCGGCATCTGCGACGGCAACATGCAGGAAGGCAGTTTCCGCTGCGACGCCAACGTGTCGGTGCGCAAGCCCGGCGACAGGTTGGGCACGCGGCGCGAGATCAAGAACCTGAACAGCTTCAAGTTCATGCAGCAGGCAATCGATTACGAGATCCGCTGGCAGATCGAGGAAATCGAGGACGGCCGCAAGGTGCAGCAGGCGACCGTGCTGTTCGACCCGGATTCGGGCGAGACGCGCGCGATGCGGACCAAGGAAGACGCGGCGGATTACCGCTACTTCCCGGACCCGGACCTGCCGCCGCTGGTGATCGCCTCGGATTGGGTGGAGCGGGTGCGCAGCGAAATGCCGGAGCTGCCTAGGGCGATGGCCGAGCGCTATGTGGCGACGCATGGACTGTCGGCATACGACGCGGCGCAGCTTACGCAGAGCGTGGCGCTGGCGCAGTATTTCGACAGCGCAGTGGCTGCGGGCGCGGCGCCGAAGCTGGCCAGCAACTGGATCACCGGGGAGCTCGCTCGGCGTCTGAATTCGCAAGACATCGACATCTCGAAAAGTCCCGTTGATGCTCTGCAATTGGCATCTCTTCTCAAACGAATTTCTGATGCTACTGTTTCAAACAGCGCGGCAAAGCAGCTGTTCGATGCTTTATGGTCCGGCACTCCCACGATTGACAGTAATGGCAAAGCTCAATACGTTTTGATTGCCGTGCCAGCGCATTATTCGATTAGCTTAGAAGATGTGCAGCTTCAAATTGATGCGCTTATTGAATCCAAGGGCCTCAAGCAGATGAACGACACCGGCGCCCTCGAAGCGCTGGTCGACGGCGTGCTCGCGACCAACCAGAAGAACATTGACGAATACCGCGCCGGCAAGGAAAAAGCCTTCAACGCGCTGGTTGGTCAGGTCATGAAAGCCAGCCAGGGCAAGGCAAACCCGGCTCAGATCAACGCACTGTTGAAGTCCCGTCTGGGCGGTTGATCGGCGAGCGCTGCGCGCCGGTCGATGCCCACAGCGCATCGAGCCGCACGCGCTCTTCGTCGAAGCGCGCAGCGATGCGCCGTCGCTCCTCTTCCTGGCCAGCGATGAAGCGGTTCTGCACCGCGACGCTCTCGTCGTTGTCCTGGAGCTTCTGGCGCAACAGCGCCGGCACCCTGGACGGATCTTTCCGATAGAACTCCAGCTCGCCAACGAGCGGTTGCCGCTCCTTGGCAAGTTCGTCCAGGCGCTTGCGCGCGGTTTCGACAAGACCGTCGACCTGGCGCATCGCTTCGGTGCGCTCCCGGTCATGCGCTGCCGCGGTCGGGTAGCGCATCAGCAATGCGCGCTCGCGGCGCCGCTCGTCGTTCATCCTGCCGGCTTGCACGGCCGCTTCGCGCGCACGCGCGTCGCGCTCGGCCTGCTCGCGCGGTGTGTATTCGGGGTCCAGGGTGCGGCGCAAGTTGCCGCTCGGGCTGAACTCGCGCTGCTGACGGTCGGCGCAATCGGGGATCGGACGGTCGGCAGTCAGGGTCCTGCCGCGCGCATCGGTACACATGAAGATGCCGGGCGCCTTATCCTCCCCCTGCGCCGTGCCGTAAGGCAAGCACAGGACCAATAGCGAACAGGTCGCTGGCAACAGGCGGTTTCGCAGAAGCATCTGAATCCTATGTTCCGGACGACGCGCTCAGCCTGCGCCGTACGTCGCGCGGTAGGCCAACACTTCGGCACGATGCCCTTCCAGTTCGACCCCGCCGCTGAGCTGAAGATATTGAAGCAGATCTTCGAGGCTGGCGATGGAAAGAACCGTGAGTCCCAGCTGGTTCCTGACGTATTGAACAGCGCTGTAGTCGACGTCCGCACCGTTTTCCGTCGCTTTTTCCTGCCGGTCCAACGCGATGGCGACCGCGTGCGGCGTTGCGCCTGCAGCCTTGATCGTGGCGATGGATTCACGCACCGCAGTGCCGGCGGACATCACGTCGTCGATCACCAGAACATGTCCGCGAAGCGACGCGCCGACCAGCACGCCGCCCTCGCCGTGGTCCTTGGCTTCCTTGCGGTTATATGCAAAAGGCACATTCTTGCCGCGCCGGGCGAGTTCGGCCGCGACCGTGGCGCCGAGCGGGATTCCCTTGTACGCCGGGCCGAAGATCATGTCGAATTCAAGTCCGCTGGCGATCAGTCGCTCTGCATAGAATTCGGCCAGGCGCAGCATCTTGGCGCCGTCGTCGAACAGCCCGGCGTTGAAGAAGTAGGGGCTGATGCGGCCGGCCTTGGTCTTGAACTTGCCGAAACGCAGCACGCCGGAATCGATCGCAAAACGAACGAAATCCTGTGCCAACGCTTTGTCTCTCTCACTCACTCCAGCCATCGGAATTCCTCTTGTTCAAACTGACCAGCCTCAACCTCAACGGCCTGCGATCGGCCACCACCAAAGGCGTTGCCGACTGGGTGGCCGAACTGGGGCCGGATTGTATTTGCATGCAGGAAATCCGCGTCCAGGCGAGCGACGTGGAGGGCCGTTTCGAAAAAATGGCCGGCCTGCAGGGTCACTTCCATTTTGCGGAGAAGAAAGGCTATGCAGGCACCGCGATCTACACGAAGCACGCGCCGACCGATGTGGTCGTCGGCTGGGGCGATGCCGAGTTCGATGCCGAGGGCCGCTACCTGGAACTGCGCTTCGACACACCGACGCGCAAGCTGTCGATCATCAGTTGCTACTTCCCCAGCGGCTCGTCCGGCGAAGAGCGTCAGGCAGCCAAGTTCCGTTTCCTGAAGGGATTCTTCCCGCACCTGAACGCGCTGAAGCGGGAGCGCGAATTCATCCTTTGTGGCGACATCAACATAGCGCATCAGGAAATCGACTTGAAGAACTTCAAGGGCAACATGAAGAACAGCGGCTTCCTGCCCGAAGAACGCGCCTGGATGACGCGTCTGCTCGACGCCGGTGCGGAAGGCGCCGGGCTTGTGGATGTGTACCGGATGCTCAAGCCCGACACGACCGGCGACGCGTATACCTGGTGGAGCAATCGGGGGCAGGCTTATGCGAAGAATGTGGGGTGGCGGCTGGACTACCACTTGGCTACTGCAAGCATGGCGGCACTCGCACGCAGTGAACACATCTATAAGACGGTGAAATTCAGCGACCACGCGCCGATCACTGTGGATTACGAGTTCGACCTTTGATCGGACGGTGCTTGGCTCCGCTTCGGGCTCAAGGAAATCGTTCGTTGTCGAAGATTCAGGGGCCGCTTTGCAGCGTAAGCAGTCTTTCTGTCGTCGGCAGCGAGCGACTGCAAACCGCCCTTCATCCACCAACATGGCATCTTGCTCGGCTGCGGTCACAGCGTCAGGGAAGCCGCCCCTTGAGGTACTTGCCCGCGCCGCCGCTTAACTCGCTTCGGTCGATGAGCTTGCCTTGGAACTGGAAGTGCCGATCAATGCGGATGATCAGCAGCTTCTCGAAGTTGCCTTGTCTCTTGACCATTACGTGGTCGCTGGTCTTTTCGGGTGAGATGGTCTTCACCTCGACCCGCTTGCCGTCAATCGTGCCGTCAGAGCCTGGCGCGTGGGTCGCGTGACGGCGAAGACCAAACTTGATCTCTGCGTAGATTTCCCCCAGTTCGCCCCAAACCTGAAGGTATCGGCCGGTGTTCACGAAATGCCGCTCGGCGCAGGCGACCAAGTCTTGGAAGATTTCCGTCTGCTTCAGGATGCTAAATGGAAAGCCGTCTCTGCTCCGGACGGGTTGAACTGAGCGGGCATCCTCTTCTGGCTCGCCCCCAAGCTGCTCTTCGGCCCACTCTCTGTCGATGTACTCCGCTTCCCAAGGGGCATAGCCGCAAGCGGCAGCGTCAGCGATGTCCTCGGCGCTGTAGCCACGGTCGTTCATTTCGTACAGAAAATCCCAATCGCTCACGGTTCGTTCTCCTCATCTTTCCCCTGCCCCGATTGTGGCCTGGGCCGTAGTGGGCGCTGACCTCGAAGATGCCATGAAAGTCACGTCCAGCGGGTGCGAACTTCCAGTGGCCTGTAGGATGGTGAGCTCGATGCCTTCAACAGGCATGCGGTGCATGGACGCGAGGAAGCCCCATTGATCCAGTTGGGCCTAGAGCTCGTCGTCGACGAACACACTGCGACTGGCGTCGCGTGGCTTCTTTCGCAGGTGCCGAACTCCGCCTCGCCTCTTTAATGAACAAAACACCGTCTTTACACCTGGTGTAAAGACGGTGTTGACTAGGGTGGCCATTTTGTCTAGACTTGCTCCATGGATTTGGAGTTCGACGATGACGACCTAGACCGCCTCGAGACCGACCCGCAGTTCACTGCCGGCTTCTCGCAGGACATTGTTCGGGCGTACCGAAAACGGATGCAGCAGATTCGGGCGTTTCGAGATGAGCGTGACTTCATGGCTTTGAAGTCTTTGCACTTTGAGAAGCTGAAGGGGAATCGCCAGGGTCAGCACTCTGTGCGGCTGAACTTGCAGTGGCGCCTGATCTTAGAAATCCGCGGAGACCACCCTTGCAAAGTCATCGGCATCGTCGAAATCGTTGACTACCACTAGAAGTTTTGGAGAGCCTATGAACGCACGAGTACCCGCCGAGGTGTTCCCGCCAGGCGAGTTCCTGCGAGAGGAGCTCGAGGCGCGGGACTGGAGCCAGCAGGAACTGGCAGACATCCTAGATCGCCCGCCACGGCTTGTGAGCGAGCTCATCGCAGGCAAGCGAGCCATCACGCCGGAAACGGCCAAAGGTCTCGGGGAGGCCTTTGGCACGTCGCCAGACTATTGGATGAGCCTAGAGAGCCAATTCCAGCTCTCCAAGGTGACCGTGCCCAACGACAACGTGGCGCGTAAAGCCCGCCTGTACACCCAGTTTCCTGTGCGCGAGATGCTGCGCCGTGGGTGGGTGCGGGCCAGCGAGAGCATCGAAGTCATGGAGCAGCGCTTTTGCGAGTTTTTTGGCATCGCGGATGTCACGGCGACTCCTCAGTTGAGCCACGCCGCGAAGAAGACGCACGCCATGGCAGACACCACGCCGCTGCAGCTCGCATGGCTGTTCCGGGTGCGTGCCATCGCAAGTCAACAAGTTGTTCCGACGTTTTCAAAGGCAAAGTTGCTGTCGGCCATTGAGAAGCTACGGGCGCTGATCCTCGCTCCCGAAGAGATTCGCAATGTCCCGCGCATCGTCGCAGAAGCCGGCGTTCGGCTGGTCTTTGTCGAGTCGTTGGCCGGATCGAAGATGGACGGTGCTTGTTTCTGGCTGGACAGCGACAAGCCAGTTGTTGGCATGACGCTGCGGTTCGACCGCATCGACAACTTCTGGTTTGTGCTTCGCCACGAGCTTGAGCACGTTCTGCGCGAGGACGGCAAGGCAGAAAACCGCGCGATCATCGACACCGACGTTGGTGACTCGAGAGCTGATCTGCCCGAGTGTGAGCGTTTGGCCAATGCCGCTGGTGCCAACTTCTGTGTCGCTAAGGCCGAGCTTGATGACTTCGTCGCGCGAGTGCAGCCGTATTTCTCTGAGGAAAGGGTGCTTCGGTTCGCTCAACGCATCCAGGTCCATCCGGGACTGGTGGTCGGGCAGCTACAGCGCCGCCTTGACCGCCACGACTTCCTGCGCAAGCACCAGGTGAAGGTGCGCGCATTCGTATTGCCCTCCGCCGATGTCGACGGCTGGGGATCGTTTACCGAGTAACCACCGCCATTGGGGATTCACATGTCCGCCTACGGAAACCAGGTAAAGGCATACATTGAGCGCTACCAGTTCGAGGTCGGGGGCGACGGCTTGCTCGATCCTCATGCGGTTGCAGAGTGGGCGTACAGAAACGGACTTCACAAGCCAAGCGTGCGCACCGTGGTCGATGCGATTGCTTCAGACGTCTCGCAATACTTCCGTGAGGAATACCGCACCGATGAGAATGGGCAGCGCTACAGGGCCAAGCATGCGATCCGGTTCAAAAAGGGCGACCGGACGATGTCGCTGTGGGCGGACATGGACGACGAGAAGGCGCCTCGTGCTCATTTCGTCAAGTCGTTCGGCCAACGACGGCAGCAAATTGTCGGCGACTGCTTCCAGCTCAAGACCGATGTGGATGTCTACAACGGCAAAAACCAGGACAAAGACCCGATTCAGGTTCCCCTGAACTTCACGTTGGACGTTGAGGAGCTGCAGCTCCCGTTGAAAGGTAAGAAAGCAGCCTGAAGACAGTCCCGCGACCTAATCTGAACCTGCACACGCGGACGTCAACCTTCTTCGGACGCGGCTTACGCGCCTATACCGTTGCTGCCTCGGATGCCGCCAGTTGCCTCCGGCGTCGTGCTGCATGCCAAGTTCAAGCTCGGCAACTGTTCGAACTAGCGGTGCCGGCCGCACCGGCGGAGCCGGTGCGCTTTCCCGCTAAAGACCCCTAAATCTCGGCTTGCTCAGAAATCTCGAGGTCGTCGACCTCGATGCCGAGGTAGCGGACGGTCGACTCGAGCTTGGAATGTCCAAGCAGCAGCTGCACAGCCCGGAGATTCTTGGTTCGGCGGTAGATGAGCGTTGCTTTCGTGCGCCGCATGGAGTGCGTCCCGTAGTCCGCTGGATCCAAGCCGAGCTGAACAACCTAACGATCTAGGATGCGTGCGTACTGGCGGGTGCCAAGATGCAGAGGTCGGTCTTAAGCGATCTCCGCTTGCCGGTGTGACCGGCGCGTCAGCCGATCGCGGTCGTTTGGCACGCGAGCGACGTCGAGATCTGTGTGTAGGTTTTTTGTCGCATGGACTATCACCTGGCGACGCCAGCCACCGCAGCCCTGGCGCGCAGCGAACACATCTACAAGACGATGAAGTTCTCGGATCACGCACCGATCACGGTCGATTACGCGTTCGGCCTTTGACGGAACGGCAGCGCAAATCACCGGCAAACTGAGCATCGCCCGCTCGGCAGATCAATCGCGAATCATTTCCTGGATTCTCTTTGCCAGTGCCATCAGATCGAAGGGCTTCGTGATCACCTGCATGCCCTGCTCCAGGTGGTCGTGCCTGAGGACGGCCGTATCGGCATAGCCTGTGATGAAAAGCACCTTGAGCCCGGTACGCAGCGTTCGGGCCGCATCTGCCAACTGTCGTCCGTTCATGCCCTTGGGCAGCCCCACATCGGTGATCAGCAGGTCGATCCGGACACCGGACCGCACGATCTCGAGTCCTTCGATCCCGTCGCCGGCCTCTAGCGCCCGATAACCCAGGTCTTCGAGAATCTCGACGACGAGCATGCGCACCATCGGTTCGTCGTCGACGACCAGGACCGTCTCGCCTAGATTGGCCTGGTGATCTGCCACGTCGACCTTCACCTGTTGAGCGATCTGCTCGGGCGTCGTGTGTCGAGGCAGGAAGATCATGACGGTCGTGCCTTTGCCGACCTCCGAATGCACCCGGACCTGTCCACCCGATTGTTTGGCGAATCCGTAGATCATCGACAGGCCCAGACCGGTACCCAGGCCGATCGGTTTCGTCGTGAAGAATGGCTCGAACACACGCTCTACGACCTCCGGCGGCATTCCCACACCGTCGTCCGATACCGCCAGAGACACGTAGTCGCCCACTGGCATGTCGCGCTGGACGGCCAAACCTCCACCGATCGATCGGTTGCGAGTTTCGATCACGATGCGGCCGCCGTCGGGCATTGCATCGCGCGAGTTGATGCAGAGGTTGAGCAACGCATTCTCGAGCTGGTTCGGATCGACCAGCGTCGACCAGAGGTCGGCCATGCCGTGGATCTCGACCGCGATCTCTGGTCCTGCCGTGCGTCGGACCATGTCTTCCATACCGGCGACGAGGCGGTCGATATCGGTAGGTTTGGGCTCCAGCGTCTGGCGACGCGAAAAGGCGAGCAGGCGATGTGTCAGCGCGGCAGCACGTTTGGTCGCTCCCTGAGCGCCATTCATGTAGCGGTCGAGGGAATCGGTGCGTCCCTGCTGAATACGCATCTTCATCAATTCCAGCGACCCGGAGATCGCGGCAAGAAGATTGTTGAAGTCGTGCGCCAATCCGCCGGTCAACTGGCCGACGGCCTCCATCTTCTGGCTTTGCCGCAGCGCTTCCTCGGCAGCGGCAAGTGCTTCGGCCTGTTCCTTTTCCTGGGTCACGTCGCGCGTGCTCGAGTACAACTTGTTCCCGTCGGGCAACGCCACCCAAGCCAAGTGCCGCCAGCCTCCGTCCTTGGTCCGGTAGCGATTCTCGAACCCCAGCACCGGTTCACCGCGGCGAACCTTCTCGAAGGCGGAAATGCTGGCGGAGACATCGTCCGGATGCACGAAATCTTCATACGATCTGGCTTCTATCTCGTCGATCGACCAACCGAGCGAAGCAGTCCAGGCCGGATTGACCCGGTCGAACGCCATCGTCGGCAAGTCGAGGACGGACAGCAAATCAGGACTGTAGCGCCAGGTCCTTTCCCGGCTTGCCGCCTGGTCGGCCAGGGCCGCGGCTTGTGCGCGATCGACGGTAACGTCCCTCGTCACGCAGTAGAGCAGACCGTCTTCCGGAACCGCGGTCCAGGAAAGCGTCCTGTAGTCACCGTCCTTGGTACGAAAGCGATTCTCGAATTCGGCAGTCCTCAGTCCAGAGGCGAGTCGCTGGACTTCGGCCCTTGTCTTGGGGACGTCGTCCGGATGCTCGATCCACTCCGACGTTCGACCGACGATCTCGGCCGGCTCCCATCCGAGTATTCGCGTCCAGGCAGGGTTGATGGACAGCCAGACACCCCGATCGTCTGCAACGCCGAGCATGTCGCCGCTAAGTTGCCAGATGCGATCGCGTTCCGCTGTCTTCGTGGCGACCTGCTGCTCCAAAGTCTTGTTCAGTTCACGCAACTCGTGCTCGGCGGCTCGTCGGGCAATCTCGACCTCGGCACGGTCCATGACCCGGCGGGCGAACGCAAGTTCGCCCGCGGTCCACGCATGCGGACGACTGTGCGTCAGGCACAGAACCACCTTGAGTCGGCCCCGCTCCATCAGAGGGAGATTGACCAACGCGCCGACATCGAAAGGCCGAAAGTTCGCACCACGATCCGGAACCCTTGCATCGCAACCCACATCGTCGATGGCAACGTCTTCGCCACGACGCAGCGCCAAGATGTACGACCCGTAGACCTCGAAATCGTGATCGCCCGCAATACTCAGCTGTCCTTCCGCGATCCAGTCGCGCTTGATGGTCATGCGTCGACCCGTAGCGTCGATGGCGCCATAGGCGGCGCGAGAAACGTCCAGCGCAATGCCCAAGGTTTCGGAGGCTGCGAATGCAATGTCGTCCGACGTATCCAGCGTACGCACGTGTTCGCTCAGTTCAGCCAGCGCGAACTCCCGGCGCCGTGCTGCGACATCGAGGAGGACGCCAGGAAACCGCTGCGGTGTCCCATCCGCGTCAAGCTCCACACGCCCGTTCGCCTCCAGCCAGCGGTAGCGTCCGTCGCGGCGTCGAACCCGATACTGGTGCGCGTAAGGCCCGCCCGTTTTCAGAACTGCGCCAATCGCCTCGTGAAGTCCTGCCTGATCGTCCGGATGCACCGTCTCGATGATCTGAGCCAGCGGAAGCCCGACGCGGCCAAGCGCAGGGTCAAGACCGAAGGCCGTGGCAAACGCCTCGTCGACGGTAAAACGGTCGGTCGGGAGATCCCAGACCCACGTCCCGATGATGGCTCCGGCTGCCAAGGCAAGTTGCACCCGTTCGGCATCGACCCGCTCCGCCATTTCCCGCTGCCGTGCCTGATCGCGCTCGGCACGGATGGTCATTTCTGCCTGCACGCGGTTAGTGACTTCGTAACCGCCGACAAGGATGCCGGTCACCTTTCCTGCGTCGTCGCGAACCGGCTGGTACATGTAGTCGATGTAGCGATCCTCGCTCTCGCCGCTCAACCGCATCGGCACAGCTTTGGCCGAGATCGACTCGCCTGTCAGGTACACCTGATCGAGCGACTCGAAGAAACCCCGACCGTGAAGCTCCGGGAATGTTGTACGCACATCCCGACCGACGAAATCGCGGGCGCCGAAGATCGCTACATAGGCATCGTTGACATACTCGAATACATGGTCGGGACCGTCCAGCAGTGCGACGAAGCCCGGCATCTGCTGAAGGAGGAGTCGCTGCCGCGCCTCGCTCCTCAGCAGTTGTCGCTCGGCCGTCACTCCTTCGGTGGTTTCCGACGTCACGCAGAACACGCCTCGAACGACACCCGACCCGTCGCACAGCGGCGTATAGGAAAAGGACCACCAGGTCTGCTCGGGGTAGCCGTTGCGCGACATCAGAAGCGGCATGTCGCTGAAGACCGAGCCCTCGCCGGCAAGCGCCCTCTGGACGATAGGCTCGATGTCCGACCAGACGTCGGACCAGAGTGCCGCGAACGGTCGCCCGATCGCCCCTTCGACCTTGGCGCCCAGGATGGGGCGGTAGGCATCGTTGAAGAACGAGATGAGTTCGGGGCCCCATGCCAGAAACATCGGCTGCGGCGATAAAAGCATGGTCGCAACCGCAGCCTTCAGGGCTTCGGGCCAATCGGCGTGGGCACCGAGCGGCGTTTTCGACCAATCGGTCGCGATGACTTCGGTTCCTGTCTTGCTGCCGAATGCAGGAACGGCGCCATCAGGCCCGGTCCAGACAGCCTTCTGCAACGACAGGGACTTGGCGACTCCGCTCATTTCAACCCAATAATTCAGTCCCACCCATCCAGCACAACCTTTCCTCGCGCCTTGCCGGATTCGATCAGCGCATGCGCGCTCTTCAGATTCTTTGCATTGATCGTACCGAATCGCTCCGAAAGCGTGGTTCGCAGCAGCCCGGCATCGACCAGACCTGCAACTTCGTCGAGCAACCGGTGCTGCCCGATCATGTCTTGCGTGCCGAACAGCGAACGCGTGAACATCAACTCCCAGTGGATGGACACGGCCTTGCGTTTGAACCGGGTCGCATCCAGCACTGCGGGATCGTCGATGAGACCGAACTTGCCTTGCGGCGCGATGGCTTCCACGATCTGCGCGATATGGGTTTCGGTCTGGGTCAGGCTGACGATGTAGTCGACGGCAGGGAAACCGATGCGCTTCAGTTCTTCGGCGATCGGCTTGCTGTGGTCGATCACGTGATGCGCACCCAGCTCCCTGACCCAGGCCTGCGTTTCGGGTCGCGATGCAGTGCCGATGACCGTCAGACTGGTCAGCCGGCTGGCCAGCTGGGTCATGATCGAACCGACACCCCCGGAGGCGCCGATGATCAACAAGGTCTTCTCGCTGGGTTGCTTGCCGGGGACGAGTCCCAGCCGGTCGAACAGCATTTCCCAGGCCGTGATCGCGGTCAGCGGCAACGCGGCGGCTTCGGCGAAATCCAGCGATTCGGGCGCATGGCCGACGATGCGTTCGTCCACCAGATGCAGTTCGCTGTTGGTCCCTGGCCGCGCGATGGAGCCGGCATACCAGACGCGGTCACCCGGCTGGAACAGCGTGACTTCGGGACCGACGGCCTTGACGATGCCGCTTGCATCCCAACCAAGCACCTTGTAGGTCTGACCTTCGGCCGGTGCGGCGCTGCTTCGAATCTTGGTGTCGACCGGATTGACCGAAACGGCTCGAACCTCGACCAGCAGGTCACGACCTGTTGCCACCGGATCGGGAAGCGTGATGTCGATCAGCGAATCTTCCCGGGCTAGGTTTCCGGGCTGGGTATATCCGACGGCTTTCATGAGCAACCTTTCAACGAAACATGAAGTTCACAGTATCCCGGCAACCAATTTGCGTTTCAGCGCTTCGTCGTCGCTCAGATACCAGTCGGAGTGGCTGATCTTCGCCATCAGCTCGTCCACGGTCACATCCGTTCCTGCCACGAGATATTCGAACGCCGTGCGCTCCATCTCGAGCGCGCTTTCGATTTCCGCCAGCGTGTCCCGAACGAGCGCTTCCATGCCGCGCATCGCACCCTTGAGTTCCAGCGTCTTGTTCAGACGACGCTCGTGAATCAGCAGCATGCAATCTTTGGTCAGAAAGCGCTTCTCAGGCTTGAAGCCGGACATGATGGATATTCCCGCCGAGTAGACGACGGACTTCCCCAGGAACACGATGTCGAGTCCGAGGCGGTCGCGAGCCAGGATGAGGTCCGTCGCGATGCGGCGACCAAGCTCCGCATCGCCACCCGTGGTCGTCAGTTCGAGAAGGATGGTGCCAGTACCGTCGACGGCCGTGGCCATCTGCTCCAGGAAGCTGGTAAGCATTGCATCGTCGACTTTTCCGTGAAGTCGAATGGTCGGATGCTTGAGAAGTTCGTTGGAAATCATGGCGATCTGTCTGAATGAGATGGGCGCGAAAGATTCGACCCGTCGCTCGCGCAGCGCTGCAGTCCAATGCCGTGTTCTGCCGCCAGTGTCCGGCGTCTTCAGGGCTTTTTTCGCCCGCTCAACATCGAAGCGACCAGGTTTTCGCGATGGCGCAGGCTGGTGAAAAGCACGCCGACCAGGTGCAGGACGATCAGTCCTACCATCGTCCAGGCCGATGTCCGGTGAAGCAGATCGACCCAGGCCAGCCCCCAGAACCGATCGGTCGTGTAGAGCCAGCCGCTGAAACCCGTCACGGCGACCGATGCCAGCAGCGCCAGCACCATCCAGCCGCCGAGCGGGTTGTGGCCGAGATGGCGTACTTCGCGGGAGCGTGCAACGTCGACCGAGTAACGCCAGACCGTGGACGGTCGCCGCACGAAATCGCCGAATCGTGCATGCACCGAGCCGACGAAACCCCAGACGAGGCGGACGGCGACGATGCCCAGCGCGACGTAGCCGGCGATTTCATGCGCGCGAAGCCACGCTTCGCTGGCAATCCAGGTGATTGCGATCGACGCCACCAGACCCCAGTGCAGCAATCGCACCAGCGGGTCCCATACCTTCACGGCGCGACCGGAACTCACGAAAGCGCTGCGCTCAGGTGCCCTGCTTGACGACGCCGATCTTCTCGAACGTCTTCGGGTTGAAGAACGCCTCGGTCCGCTCGCCCTTCTCGTCGAAACCGTAGACCTCGTAGCAGCCGTTGAAGGTCTTGACCTGGCGCACCTTCCAGCCTTCGCCGATCAGCTTGCGCTGCAGGTCCATCTGCGGCTTCATTTCTTCCTTGGCGATGCCTTCGCATTTCACCGTGTCGTGGTTGACGAACTGGGCCGATGCGCTGGCTGCGTAGAGCGTGGCGGCGAGGGCCAGGAGTCCGATAGTCGTGTGTTTCATTGAAATATCTCGCTTGGAATACAAAAGGTTCCGCGGCGTTGCAGCTAGACGTCCAGCCACATCCGCAGAAGGTTGTGATAGGTGCTGGTGAGCCCGATCACACCGGCATCGGACTCGCCGTAAGCGCTGCGCAGGTGCCGCAGGTGGTTGTCCATGTCGAACAGCAGGCGTCGCTGCTCGTCGCTGCGCACCATGCTCTGGATCCAGAAATAGCTCGCCACCCGACGTCCGCGCGTGACCGGAAGCACCCGATGCACGCTGGTGCCGGGGTAAAGCACCATGTCGCCGGCAGCCAGCTTGACGCGCTGTTCGCCGAAGGTGTCCTCGATGACGAGTTCGCCGCCGTCGTAATCTGCCGGGTCGGACAGGAACACGGTGCAGGAAATGTCGGTGCGCACGCGCCCCGAACCGTCGCGCAGGAAGCGCACGGCGCTGTCGACGTGATTGCCGAAGCTGTTCGCGCTGCCGCCATAGCGGTTGATGAGCGGCGGCGAGATCTGCTTGGGCAGTGCAGCCGAAAAGAAGACCTGGTGCCGCTCGAGCCCGCGCAGCAGCAGTTGCTGCAGGGCGCGCGTGGCATCGCAGTCTTCCCGCAGCTGCTCGTTGTTCTTGGCTTTGGCGGACTGCTCGCCCGCCGTCAGCCGGCCGTCCTCCCATGGCGCACTTTTCAGGATATCCCTCGCCTGCACCAGTTCGGCAGGGGAGAGTACTTCGCGAATCTGCAGCAGCATGGAAAGACGGCCTTCTGGAAACTCAGAGACTCAGAACCGCGCCCCGATCGTGAACAGCACGGTACGGGCCGTGCCGGCGATCGCAAAGCCCGGGTACAGCTGGTCGCCGTAGAGCTTGTTGGTGATGTTGGTCACGTTGACCTGCGCGTACAGGTCGGGCGTGAACTTGTACTCGGCCATGATGTCGCTGACCACATAGCCGGGCGTGCTGTTCGCAAGGCTGGCAGCACCTGTGTTGCCGGCCAGCGGGCGATTCTCCGACGCGCCGCGCAAGCCGCCGCCGAAACGCAGCTTGGGCGTCGCCTGATAGCTGATCCACATCGCGCCGGTCTGCTTCGGCGTCAGGCCGACGCGCGAACCGACGAGGCCGGGAGCAGGCGTGCTGCCGGCTGCGTCGATGCTCGCCTTTGGGATGTACGAATACGACGCATAGACCTCCCACTGCGGCGTCAGCCGGCCGACGACGTCGAGCTCCACACCTTGCGAATGGCGCTTGCCGGACAGCAGGAAAGAGTTGTTCGCGAAGTCGGAGTCGGTGGTGCGCTCGTTGGTCTTCTCGGTGCGGAAGATCGCCGCGCGGGTCGACAGCTTGCCGTCGAGCCAGTCGAGCTTGGCGCCGATCTCGATGTTGCGGCTCTTCTCCGGCGCGGTGTTCGCGGTTTGCGGCGAGACGTACTGGTACGTGTCGGCAGACGAGTTGAAGGAGGTGCTGTACGACAGGTGGTACGACTGGACGGCCGAAGGCTGGAACAGCACGCCCGCGCGGTAGCTCCAGGCGCCTTGCGACAGGCTGGTGCTCGCGATGGCCGGCGTGGCGCTGCCCGGACGGTAGACCTGGTTGCCGCCGACGCAGTTGTTGACCGGCGTGGCGACGTTGCTGCCCGCAGCGACGTTGCCGGCTGCAACGCGCGTGACGCAAGACGGGTTGGTGTAGGCGTACTGGTCGAAGTCGCCGCTCAGGCGGTCGTAGCGGACACCGCCGAGCACCTTCCAGTACGGCGAGACCTGCACCAGATCCTGGAAGTAGGCACCGAAGGACTTGGCCGAGTAACCGCTCGACTGGCGGAAGATCGGTTCCCGACCCGTTCCGACCAGTCCGGCGCCGTCGTTCGAGTTGCCGACCAGCGTGTTCGGCCGCGTGCCCAGGCCGCGACCGAGGATCGCGTTGTTGGTGAACGCGTCGTTCTGGTAGCGCTCTGCTTCTTCCTTGGAGCCGTCGATGCCGGCCAGGAACGAATGCTTGGTCGAGCCCCAGTCGAGCTGCTTGCTGTAGTCGCTCTGGACGTACGTGCCCTTGTATTCGTCCTTGCGCGGCTGCAGGCCGGCACGCGTGAGGATCGTGGCGTCGCTGAAGTTGGCGACCGTCGTCGGCTGGCCGAGCGTGGTGCCAGCGCCGGCTGCCGTGGACCACTGGTTGCGCTTGAAAGTGCCGCTGCGGAACTGGGTTCGCAGTTCGCTGCCGTCGTCGAAGATATGGTTCCACGACGCATTTCCGTACGTCGCCTTGCCTTCCAGCACGTCTGCCTGGGTGCCGTAGAAAGTACCCGGCCGCGTCGGCGCCAGCGTTCCGAGGCTGCCCACGACCGGGGCGCCCGTCGTCGCGTTGTAGCCGGTGATGCCGGTCCGCCCGGTGGCTACCCAGCGCATGGCCGAAACCGGCACGTTGTCAGTATTCAGGTGGTAGAGCCCGACGTTGAACTCGTCGCGGGTGCCCAGGCCCCAGCTGTAGCTCGGCGCGATGCCGTATTTGTCGATCTTGGCGCCGTTGTTGTCGGCCTTGTTCCACATCGCGTTCAGGCGGAAAGCGGAGTCTTCGCCCAGGCGCTTGTTGACGTCGGCGGTGCCGCGGTAGTAGCCGCGCGAACCGACGGTGCCGACCAGGTCGGTCTGGTCGGCCAGCAGCGGTTTCTTGGTTACCTGGTTGATCACGCCGCCCGTTGATCCACGGCCGAAGATCATCGAGGCCGAACCGCGCAGCACCTCGATCCGGTCGAGATTGAAGGTGTCGCGTTCGTATTGCGACGGATCGCGCATGCCGTCGATCAGCAGGTCGCCGGTGGTCGCGACCGGGAAGCCGCGCAGGCGGATGTCCTGGTCGGTGCCGTTCTCGGTCGCGGCGAAGGTGATGCCGGCCGAGTAATGGAGCGCGTCCTTGAGCGTGTCGAGCTTGACGTCGTCGATCAGCTTCTCGGTGATCACGTTGATCGACTGCGGTATGTCGCGGATGTCCTGCGTGCCCTTGCCGATGCTGGTGCGCTTGGTCTGGACCTGGTCCTTGCCCTGGATTTCGGCCTGCTCGATCACGGTCACGGTGCCGAGCGTATTGCCGACGGGTGCAGTCTGGGCCCAGCCGCTCACGGAGGCGGCGAGCATCAGCGCGCCGAAAGGCAGGGTCGACTGATCTCGCAGGAGGCTCGAGCGCGATGCGACCGTTGCCGGTCGGGAAGCAGAAGCAGAAGCAGAAGCAGAAGCAGAAGCAGAAGCAGTAGAAGTGCGTCGCGAGGCGCGCGCGGAATGACGGGCAGACTTGGCCAAGATTTCCTCCAGTCCCACACGATGAGTGGGTTGTTGACGACTGGCTGAGTGCACCGATGCGTGCTCTTTGGCTTGCCTTGTTTTAGAACCTTGGCATTTTTATGTAAACGTCTGCATCCAGCACGTAAAGGTCCGAATTTTTTTGTTTCTGCGCTCAAGCTGTTGTCTCGATGCAACTAGTTCGCGTTCGCAACGCCTGCCCGTCGCGGCAATATTCGGCAGTCGCGCACACTGGCGTCCAAATGTCCGCCCCTCAAGCCTCCACCGCCCCCTCCATGTCCTGGCGAGACGCCCTCAAGGTCTACACCGAGCCGGCCACGCTGCGCATGCTGGCGCTCGGCTTCTCGGCCGGCCTGCCGCTGCTGCTGGTTCTCGGCACGCTGAGCTTCCGCCTGCGCGAAGCCGGCGTCGCGCGCACGGACATCGGCTATCTGAGCTGGGTCGGGCTGGTCTATGCGTTCAAGTGGGTCTGGGCACCGCTGGTCGACCGCCTGCCGATTCCGCTGCTCACGCGCGCGATGGGTCGCCGCCGCAGCTGGCTGCTGCTTGCGCAGGCGCTGGTGATCGGCGGGCTGGTCGGCATGGCGGTGAGCGATCCGCGCGCCGGGTTGCTGCCGCTGGTCTGGTGCGCGCTGCTGGTGGCTTTCGGTTCGGCGACGCAGGACATCGCGCTCGACGCCTTCCGCATCGAATCGGCCGAAACACGCAAGCAGGCCGCGCTGGCTGCCGCCTACCAGACCGGCTACCGGCTGGCGATGATCTGGGCCGGCGCCGGCGTCCTGTGGATCGCCGCCTGGACCGAGCTTGCCGGCACCTCCGGCTACCAGAATCTCGGCTGGCGGGCAGCGTACTTCACGATGGCGGCATCGATGGCGGTCGGCGTGCTGACGGTGCTGGTTTCCGCCGAACCTGTGATGCGCGAGTTGTCCAGGCCCCGCAACGCCGCCGAATGGCTGCATGACGTGCTGATCGCGCCGTTCGCGGATTTCATCACCCGCTACAAGTGGCAGGCGGCGTTGATCCTGTCGCTGATTGCGGTCTACCGGATCAGCGACGTCGTGATGGGCATCATGGCCAATCCTTTCTACGTCGACATGGGCTTCACCAAGGACGAGGTGGCCACGGTCAGCAAGGTCTACGGCGTCGTCATGACGCTGGCCGGCGCGTTTCTGGGCGGCGTGCTGTCGATGCGCTTCGGCGTCATGCGGGTGCTGATGCTGGGCGCCGTGCTCAGCGCCGCCAGCAATCTGCTGTTCGCGCTGCTGGCTTCGCGCGGCCACGACCTGACGATGCTGGTCTTCGTGGTGTCGGCCGACAACCTGGCCGGCGGCATCGCATCGGCGGCTTTCATCGCGTACCTGTCGAGCCTGACGAACATCAGCTATTCGGCCACGCAATACGCGCTCTTCAGCTCGCTGATGCTGCTGCTGCCCAAATTCCTTGCCGGCTATTCGGGCGTTTTCGTCGACACCTGGGGTTATGCGCCTTTCTTCGTCGGCACCGCCGCGCTCGGCGTACCGGCATTGCTGCTGGTCGCTCTGGCAGCACGATTCCAGCGGGCGCCCAAGGAAGACTGACGGCGGTTGAGGGGGCTTGTCGGCTATCGAGGGAACGGCGCTTTCAGCTGTTAGGCTGCGCTTTTGTATGCGCTTCTTCCTACGTCTTTTGGCGTTCCTTCATCTTTTCCTCCTACAACTGTGCCGTCACGCATTCCTCCCCTTCAGATCAGCGCCTACACCGCGACTTCGGCCGTCGGTGTGGGCAAGGCGTCGCTGTTCGACGCGCTCGAAAACTCCCGGAGCGGCCTGCGCGCCAACGACTTCGGTGACGGCACCGATCGCACGCCGCTGCCGACGTGGATCGGCCGCGTCGACGGCCTCGAAGAATTGCGGCTGCCGGAATCCCTGGCGTCGTGGGATTGCCGCAACAACCGCCTGGCCTGGCTCGGCTTGCAGGCGGACGGCTTCATGGACGCGGTTGCCAGGGCGCGCGACAAATATGGCGCTTCACGCGTCGCGCTGATCGTCGGCACCTCCACTTCGAGCATCGGAGAAACCGAGGCCGCGTACACGAATCTCGACGCCGACGGCACCTTCTCCGCCGACCAGCACCGGCCGCTGGTGCACACGCCGCATTCGCTGGCGATGTTCCTGCAGCAGGCACTCGGCCTCGAAGGCCCCAGCGAGACGATTTCCACTGCCTGCTCGTCGAGCGGAAAGGTGTTCGCCTCGGCCGAACGGCTGATCCGCCTCGGCCTGATCGACGCTGCGGTGGTCGGCGGCGTCGACACCCTCTGCGGCAGCGTGCTGTACGGCTTCAACTCGCTGGAACTGGTGTCGCCCGCCCCGTGCAAGCCTTTCGACGCGACGCGCGACGGCATCAGCCTGGGCGAAGCGGCGGGATTCGCGCTTGTCGAGCGCGCCGTAGACGCCCAAGATGGCGAAGACGCCTGTACGGCCGATTCGCTCTACCTGCTCGGCTACGGCGAAGCCAGCGATGCACACCACATGTCGACGCCGCATCCCGAAGGCCTGGGCGCCGAACGCGCGCTCGACGAAGCACTTGCGCGCGCCGGCATCTCGACCGACGCGATCGACTACATCAACATGCACGGCACGGCCAGCACCAAGAACGACGAAGTCGAAGGCGCGCTCGTGACGCGCCGCTTCCCGGAAAGCATCCACGCCAGCTCGACCAAGGGCTTCACCGGCCACACGCTCGGCGCTGCCGGCATCGTCGAGGCAGCGATCAGCCTTCTCGCGCTGGAAACCGGCCTGATGCCCGGCACCGTGAATACCACCGTGCTGGACAGCGATTGCGGTCCGCAGATCAAGCTGAAGCCGGCGCACGGCGATGTCCGCCGCGTGCTGTCGAATTCTTTCGGCTTCGGCGGCAACAACTGCTCCCTCATCTTCGGCAAGGGAGCGCAGGCATGAACTCCCCGGTGAAGGCACCTACCCTCTATATAGAAGGCCCCGCTTTCTGGGCGCCCAGCCTTCCCGGCTGGGACATTGCCCGCGCCGCCTTCAACGGCACCGGCGCGCCGACCGATCCGCCGGCCAAGCGCCCGTCGCCGCAGGTGCTCGCCCCGGCAGAGCGCCGCCGCGCGCCGGACACTGTCGCGCTCGCGCTCGAAGTCGCGGCCGGCGCTATCGCCGCCTCCGGCCGCAATGCCAGGGATCTGCCCTGCGTCTTCGCTTCGGCGCACGGCGATCTCGGCATCAACGATTACATGTGCAGCACGCTGGCAAGCGATCCGACCATGCTGTCGCCGATCAAGTTCCACAACTCTGTGCACAACGCGGCCGTCGGCTACTGGACCATCGGCACCGGCTGCATGGCAGCGAGCAATTCGCTCTCCGCCTACGAAGCGACGTTTGCCTCGGGCTTCCTGGAAGCTGCGGCTCAATGTGCGGCCGACGAAGAAGCCGTACTGCTGGTCGGCTACGACATGCCGTCCGTCGGCGCGCTGTCGTCGGTGACGACCAGCCGCGGTCTGCTGGCGGTGGCGCTGGTGGTTTCGCCGACGCGCACCGAGCGCACCGTCGCGGCTTTCGACTGGTCGCTGGAATCGGGCGCTGCGGAGCCCATCACGCCGCAATCCGAAGCCGCGCAGGCGTTGAGCGCCAATTCGATGGCCGATGCACTGCCGCTTTACGAGGCCCTGGCCGGCGGCAGGAACATCGCCGCGCTGTCGCTGCCGCTTTCTGCCCGACTCTCGCTGCGCCTGCAGCTGCATTTCACCGACTGAACCCGAACGCCGCCATGACCGTCACGCCCGAGCTTTCCGCCGCAACCGCAGTTTCCGACGCCGGACCGACGCATCGCCACGACGTCGTCATCATGGGTGGCGGTCTCGCAGGCCTGACGCTGGCGCTGCAGCTCAAGCGTCAGTTCGAAGGCATCGACGTGCTGGTGCTCGAACGCCGTTCGCATCCGGTGCCGCACGCGACGCACAAGGTCGGCGAATCGTCGGTCGAGATCGGCGCGCATTACTTCGACACGGTGCTGGGCCTGAAGCCACACCTGCAAGGCGAGCAGCTGCGCAAGTTCGGCTTCCGCTTCTTCTTCAGCGAAGGCCGGCGCGACATCGACCAGGTGACCGAAATCGGCGCCAGCCGCTACCTGTCGGTGCCGAGCTACCAGATCGACCGCGGCATCTTCGAGAACTACCTGGCCGAAGAAGCGGAACGCCGTGGCGTGCGCTTCATCGATCATGCGATGGTGCGCGACATCGAGCTCTCCGAAGACGCGCATACGCCACACCGCCTCGGCTGGACGCAGGACGGCACGCGCCACACCATCGAGACGCGCTGGCTGGTCGACGCCTGCGGCCGCGCCGGCATCATCAAGCGCAAGCTGGGACTCGCAGAGCCGAATGCGCATGATGTCAACGCCGTCTGGTTTCGCATCGGCAACCGCATCACGCTCGACGACTGGAGCGACGATGCCGAATGGCAGGCGCGCTGCGACCCGCGGGCGCGCTGGCAGTCGACCAACCATCTGGTCGGCGCGGGCTACTGGGTCTGGCTGATCCCGCTGGCTTCGGGTTCGCATTCGGTCGGCATCGTCGCCGACCCCAAATTTCATGCCCTGGAAACCATCGACACCTTCGACAAGGCGATGGACTGGTTCGAGAAGTACCAGCCGCGTCTGTTCGACGAGCTCGACGGCCAGCGCGACAAGTTGCAGGACTTCGCTTTCTTCCGCAAGTTTTCTTATGGCTGCAAGCAGGTGTTCTCGGGTCAGCGCTGGGCGCTGACCGGCGAGGCCGGTCTTTTCCTCGACCCGTTCTATTCGCCGGGCAGCGACTTCATCGCCATCGGCAACACCTACATCTGCGACCTGATCGCGCACGATCGCGCCGGCCACTCGGTCGAGGCACGCGCGCAGCTCTACGACCAGATCTACCAATCGTTCTACGAGAGCACGCTCGCCCTCTACCAGGACCAATACGCGCTTTTCGGCGATCCGGAAGTGCTGCCCGTGAAAGTGATCTGGGACTACACCTACTACTGGGGCGTGCTCTCGCAGATCTTCTTCCACGATCGCCTGACCGATCTGGCGCTGCTCGGCGGCCTCAAGGAAGAACTGCTGCACTGCCAGCAGCTGAACGTGGCGGTGCAGGATTTCCTTCGAGCGTGGTCTGGCATGAGCGAGAAGCGGAATCGCGCGGTCATGCTCGACCAGGCCGCGCTGCCGTGGTTCGCGGAACTCAACAGCAGCCTGAACGACAAGCTCGACGATGCGGCCTTCACGGCGCGTCTGCGCGCCTCGGTCGCCCAGCTTCGTCAGTTGGCGAGCGAGATACTGGAGCGCGCCCGTTCGGAGCATCCGGGGCTCGAAGGCGGTGCACTGCAGGCGTTGCTCGATACGCCGATGCCCGCAGTGCCGGCGGGTCAGGTCGATCCGGCCATCGAAGCCGCACGCATGCCGATGCTTTTCGAAGTCGCCGAAGCTGCTTGAAGGCGATTGAGGCCGCTTGAAGCCGCTTGAGCCCTTCCAGGCTCGGCGTGCCCGTTTACCCCAGCTTTACGGAGCGTTCAAGCCGCGTTGCCGGCCACGACACAAGATGGCACGCATGAGCACTCCCCAACTCCTGATGATCGAAGACGACGCGCGCCTTGCGCAGATGGTGAGCGAATACCTCACGCAGTCGGGCTTCGGCGTCGCGCATGCAGCGGACGGCATTTCGGGCATCGAGATGCTGCAGCAGCACGCGCCCGACCTGGTCGTCCTCGATCTGATGCTTCCCGACATCGACGGGCTCGAAGTCTGCCGCCGCATCCGCGCGCTGCCGGGTGCGCTGGCCAAGGTGTCGATCCTGATGCTCACGGCCAAGGGCGACCCGATGGACCGCATCATCGGCCTTGAAATCGGCGCCGACGACTACCTCCCGAAGCCTTTCGAGCCGCGCGAACTGCTGGCACGCATCCGTGCCGTGCTGCGCCGCCGCAGCGACGGTCCGAGCGAAACGGCCGAAGCGACGCTGATGCGTTTCGGCACGCTCGAGATCGACCGCAACGCACGCACCGTCACCGTGGGTGGCGCGCCGACCGAACTCACGTCCTACCAGTTCGACCTGCTGGTCGCCATGGCCGAGCGCGCCGGCCGCGTGCTCACCCGCGACCAGATCATGGAAGCCGTGCGCGGCCGCGAACTGGAAGCCTTCGACCGCTCGATCGACGTCCACATGGGCCGCATCCGCGCCGCCATCGAGGTCGATGCCAAGACACCGAAACGCATCCTGACGGTGCGCGGCGTCGGCTACGTCTTCGCCAAACAGCAGGACTGACGGGCGGAGCGACCGGATGATCGGCCTGTTCACCCGCCACCTCTACGTCCGCATCTGGCTCGCGGTGCTGGCCGGCGTCGCCGTCGTCACGCTGGCCGCCGGCTGGGCCTGGCAGATGACCGAAGCACAGCGCAGCGCGCCGCTGCCTCGCGAAGTGGTCGTCAGGGATACGCAGGATCGCGTGATCGGCACCGGCCAATCGCAGCGGACGCGAAGTCCGACCGGCGAGCCGGAGTTCAACATCACGCTCAAGGACGGGCAAGCGTTCCAGCTTCAGTTCGGCCCGCGCCTGGAACGCGGCGGCGGCCCGCCGCCTTGGGTCAGGCCGCAAAGCGGCTTCTTCTGGTTGCTCGGGCTGGTCGGCCTGGCGGTGGCGATCGGCCTTTTCCCCATCGTCCGCCGTCTCACCCAGCGGCTCGAAGTCCTGCAGCGCGGCGTTCAGCGCTGGGGCGAAGGCGACCTGACGGTACGTGTGCCGGAGGACGGCCAGGACGAGATCGCCGATCTGGCACGGCGCTTCAACGCCGCTGCCGGCCGCATCGAGACGCTGGTTCGCTCGCACAAGTCGCTGCTGGCCAATGCCTCCCACGAACTGCGCTCGCCGCTCACGCGCATCCGCATGGGTCTCGAACTGATGGGCGACCGGCCAAGCCCCGGTGCGCGGGACGAGATCGCCCGCAACATCGGCGAACTCGACCAGTTGATCGACGAGATCCTGCTGGCCAGCCGGCTCGATGCGAGCGAGGCCGACATGGGCACCATCGAATCGGTCGACCTCACCGGGCTCTGCGCCGAGGAATGCGCCCGCGTCGACGCCGAACTGGACCTGCGCGAAGGCACCGACAGCGCCGCGCTGACCGTGCGCGGCGTATCGCGGCTGCTGCGTCGCGCGATCCGCAATCTGCTGGAAAACGCGCGCCGCTACGGCGAGGGCGAGATCTCCGTGCTGCTGGATGCGACAGACCATGTCGCGCGCATCCACGTCAACGACCGCGGACCCGGCGTGCCGGCCGCGTTGCGCGACCGCATCTTCGAGCCGTTCTATCGTCTGCCGGGTGCCAGCGAGCGCAACGGCGGCGTCGGGCTCGGGTTGGCGCTGGTGAAGTCCATCACCGAGCGGCATGGCGGTTCGGTGCATTGCGAGGACCGTCCGGGCGGCGGTGCCAGCTTCGTGATCACCCTGAAACGCGCCGAATAAAATCGGGCGCATCTATGCAGAGATCGCAATTCGTCGGCCCAGCGGCCATGTTCTGGGGGCTGGCGGTGTTTGCGCCGGTCGGCGTCAACTACCTCGCCGCCCTTCTTCTTCTGATTTCGATGGCCGCTGCCGGCAACCTGCGCGAGCGGGCGTCGCGTGTGCGCGCCTCGCCGCTGTGGTGGCCGATCGTCGCGTACATCGTCTGGACGCTGGTGGTGCTGGCGATCCAGCCGCACTATCCGCAAACGCCGTCGAACCTCTGGCACGGCATGCGCATCGCGCTGACGATGCTGATGGCGATCGCGCTGACGCGCGACGAAGCTGTCGCCTCCGTACGCGGTTTCTTCGTCATCGCGTTCATCAGCATCGCGATCGTGCTGCTCTACCGAACTGTCGGCTTTCCGCTGGCCGGGCTGTGGCGGGCGACGCTGATCGTCGAGGGCAACAAGTCGATCAACAACGCGCTGCTGTTCACCTTGCTGGGCGCGACCGGTGCCGTGATCGGGCTGGCGCAATTCGACGCGCCGGGCAGACACCGGCTGCGATGGGCGATGGCGGCGTTCTCCGTGACGGCGATGGCGGGGCTGATCGTGACGCTATGGCTGGTTTCGCGTACGTCGCTGCTGGCGCTGCTGGTTGCGGTGCCGGCGGCATGCGTGCATCAGTGGCGACGGCAGCTGCGCGTGCTCGCCATTGCGCTGCTTCTCGGCGGAGCAGTGGCTGCCGTCGGACTGTGGCAATCGCCGCAGGTGCAGCAGAAGGTCGAACTCGGGATGCAGGAGATCGAGGCCGCGCAGGCGGGTACGGTATCGGAGGGCAGCTGGGTGGTGCGCTACTACATGTACCGCGACACGGCGCGCATGGTGATCGACAAGCCGCTGGCCGGCTGGGGCATCGGCGGCTGGACGAAGCAGTGGCACCTGCGCGGCCCGGCGTTGTTGTCAAACTACAACATGCCGCACAACGATTTCCTGTGGATGGGCGCGCAAAGCGGCATCCCGGGTGCGCTGACGCTGCTGGTCATCCTGCTGACCGGGCTCTGGCATTGCTGGAAGCGCAGCGACTTTGCCGGGCGGATGGGCTTCGTCGCGATTCTGGTGATGACGATCGCGACCAGCGTGAATTCGGCGATGCGCGATGCGCAGATCGGGCTGAGCCTTCTGTGGGTCAGCTTCGTCTACCTGCGGCTGGCGCAGGAGCCGGGTTCGCCGTGGCACGAGATGCTGCCACGGCGCTTTTGACTCAGTGGCGGTGCGCCGTCGTCTCGCCGGCCTTGAGCCGGTAGACGGTGCCGCAATACGGGCACTTGGCTTCGCCCGAGTGCGCGACGTCGAGGTACACCTTTGGATGGGTGTTCCAGAGCTTCATGTCGGCCTTGGGGCTCGGGCAGTAGACGCCGCCCTGGTGGTTCAGGTCGAGCGCGCGGAGTTCGACGACGGCGGCGGCCTTGAGGTTGGAGGCAGTCATGCGGTTCACACTTTCGAGAGCCAGTGGGCGTACTTGGGATTCTTGCCGTTCACGATGTCGAAGAACGCGCTCTGGATCTTCTCGGTGATCGGGCCGCGGGAGCCGCCGTCGCCTCGGTCGCCGATCTCGATGCGGTCGAGTTCGCGGATCGGCGTGACTTCGGCGGCGGTGCCGGTGAAGAACGCTTCGTCGGCGATGTAGACCTCGTCGCGCGTGATGCGCTTCTGCACGAGTTCGACCCCGAGGTCCTTGCAGATGTGCAGGATGGTGTTGCGGGTGATGCCGTTGAGCGCGCCGGCCGAAAGGTCGGGCGTGTAGACCACGCCGCCCTTGATCACGAACACGTTCTCGCCAGCGCCTTCGGACACGAAGCCGCTCGCGTCGAGCAGCAGCGCCTCGTCATAGCCGTCGTCCAGCGCTTCCATGTTGGCCAGGATCGAATTGGTGTAGTTGCTGACCGCCTTGGCCTGCGTCATGGTGATGTTCACGTGATGGCGCGTGTAGCTCGACGTCTTCACGCGGATGCCGTGACGCATGCCTTCTTCACCCAGGTACGCACCCCAGGCCCAGGCCGCGACCATCGCGTGGATGGTGTTGCCGCGCGGGCTGACACCGAGCTTCTCGGAACCGATCCAGACCAGCGGGCGCAGGTAGCAGCTTTCGAGCTTGTTCTCGCGCACGACCAGCTTTTGCGCCTCGTTCAGCTCTTCCTTGGTGAACGGAAGCTTCATGCGCAGGATCTTGGCGCTGTTGAACAGCCGATCCGTGTGCTCTTCGAGCCGGAAGATCGCCGTGCCGCCGTCGACCGTCTTGTAGGCCCGCACGCCTTCGAAAGCGCCGCAGCCGTAGTGCAGCGTATGGGAGAGCACGTGGACCTTGGCATCGCGCCATTCCACGAGTTGGCCATCCATCCAGATCTTGCCGTCACGGTCGTCCAGCGAAGGGGGTAACACGCTCATTCTTGGTCCTTTGTGGGGCAGATGCACTGCCGTCGGGTCGTGCCGATGGACGTCGGGTGACGTCGCAAAAGCTTTCGATTTTAGAGCGACAAGGCTTTCGGGCGCACCGACAATGGTCGGTTTTGCCAACCAGTCATCGAAGGGTTTCAGTGTCAGCATTCAAGAACGTCATCGTCTATCGCATCGAAGCTTCGTGGTCGCAGTCGCTCACGGATGCCGAGGAAAGCCTGGGATCGCAGCGTTTCGTGCCCTGCACGCCCTCGCAGGAAAAGTCCGCCGGATGGGTCGGTCCGCGCGGCGAGGAGAACGGTCTGCTGGTCGAATCCGTCGGCGGCCAGTGGATCCTCGAATACATGATCGAGGTCAAGTCGCTGCCCGGCTCGGTCGTGCGCCGCAAGGTCGACGAGCGCTGCGTGCAGATCGAGGCAAGCACGGGTCGAAAGCCCGGCAAGAAGGAAAAGAAGGAGCTCAAGGAAGACATCACGCACGAGCTGCTGCCGATGGCTTTCACCCGCCATGCGCGCATCGCGGTATGGATCGACCCGGCCGAGCGCCGGCTGGTCGTCAACGCCTCCAACGCGGCGCGCGCCGACGAAGTGGTGACGGCGCTGGTGAAGTCGCTCGACGGCTTCGCGGTGGCGCAGGTCAACACGCGCATCGAGCCGGCGGTCGCGATGTCGGAATGGCTCACCTCGCAGGAGCCGCCGGCCGGCTTCACCATCGACCGCGACTGCGAGCTCAAGGCGACCGACGAGTCGAAATCGGTGGTCCGCTATGCCAAGCACGCCCTCGACATCGACGAAGTCCGCCAGCACATCGCCGACGGCAAGCGCCCCACGCGGCTGGCCATGACCTGGGACGACCGCGTGTCCTTTGAACTCAGCGAAGCCATGCAGATCCGCAAAATCGTGTTCCTCGAAGGCACCGACAACGCAGCGGGATCGTCAAAGAAGGAAGACAACTTCGATGCGGATGCAGCCATCGCAACCGGGGAATTGGGACAGCTGGTGCCGGAGTTGCTGGAAGCGCTCGGCGGCGAAGCAGCGCTGACCGCGGCGATCGCGGAGTCGATGGAGAAGACGGTAGCTGCTGCAAAAGCGCCAGCAGCGTCGGGTGACAAGGCTGCAGCGACGGTGGACACGGACGACGCCCCGTTCTGAAGTTGCTGGTTGGTCTGGGGGTGGGGAGGGTCGCCGGCGGGTGGCTGAGGCTGGGGACGGCAGTCGCCACCGGTCCTTCGGACTTCGCTGCTGCGCCTCGGCTCGGGCGGGGTCCGCAGAAACTCGCTGCGCTCAGACATCTGCGGCCCTGATCCGCCCGAGCCCAGACGCATCCGCCGGAGGCTCAACAGCCGACCCCAGCCTCAGCCACCCACCGACGCCCCGGGGCACGACCGTTGTGCATCTCTCTCAGCAGCGAGCGCAACAGTTGCGCCACCCAAAGCCCGGTAGGTGAAGCGCTTGGGGCGACCCCTCTGCGCCGCTGAGGAGCGCAGCTTCAGGCGGATCAGGGCCAAAGCTGTCTGAGCGTGAACGAAGTGGAAGCGAGTTCTTTGGACCCCGCCTGAAGCGAGCACCGCAAGGCAGCCCGAAGGGCCGGCGCAGTGGGGTCGCCCCAAGCGCTTCACCTGCCGGGCGGCCCCAACCAGCGACCCACCCTGCCTACTCAGAAACGGAATCGGAAGCCACCGGCCGCACCAGTTCCCAGCTCTGCAACTTCCCCCCGTCGAACACCGCATCGACGAAAGAACCACCGCCGTCCGTCCACCGGTAATGCTCCGGCTGCTGATCCTTCGGCGAGCGCAACTCGCCGAGCGCCCGGGTCAGCGCCACCACATGCAGCAACGTCACGCCCTTCTTCAGCCTGGCATTCAGCATCACCGCGCTGTCGACATATCCGATCGGCCGGTTCGACGCCCGCTTGAGCGCCTGCATCGTGCGGTTGAAGTGCAGCAGCAGGAACATCACTATCGCGCCGGCAACCAGCGCAACGCCCGCCCATCCGTAGCTTCGATAAGCAAAACCGAGCAACACGAGACCGCCGAGCGGCACCAACACTTTCTGAAATTTCATGTCGGCGATTGTCGCTGCGGCCTATGCGGCCTTATGCGACCCGTTTCACTGCAACCGCCGCACCACATCCATCGCCTCTTCCACCCGCTCGACCGCATGGATTTCCAGCCCCTCGATCGGCTTTTTCGGCGCGTTCGACTTCGGCACCACCGCCACACTGAAGCCCAGCTTCGCCGCCTCGCGCAACCGCTCCTGCCCACGCGGCGCAGGCCGCACCTCGCCCGCCAGACCGACTTCGCCAAAAGCGATGAACCCCTTCGGCATCGGCTTGCCCCGCAGGCTCGACGAAATCGCCAGCATCACCGCAAGGTCCGCCGCCGGCTCGCTGATCCGCACCCCGCCGACCGCGTTGACGAACACATCCTGGTCCATGCAGGCCACGCCCGCATGGCGATGCAACACCGCCAGCAACATCGCCAGTCGGTCACGGTCCAGGCCGACCGAAAGACGGCGCGGACTCGGTCCGCCGTTGTCCACCAGCGCCTGGATCTCGACCAGCATCGGCCGCGTGCCTTCCAAAGTCACGAGTACGACGCTGCCGGGCACCGGCTCGCTGTGCTGACTCAGGAAGATCGCGCTGGGATTCGCCACGCCCTTCAGGCCACGCTCGGTCATCGCGAAGACGCCGATCTCGTTGACCGCACCAAATCGGTTCTTGATTGCGCGTACCAGCCGGAAGCTGGAATTGGTGTCGCCCTCGAAGTACAGCACCGTGTCGACCATGTGCTCCAGCACGCGCGGACCGGCCAGCGCGCCCTCCTTCGTCACGTGGCCGACCAGCACGATGGCGGTTCCGCTGGCCTTGGCGAAGCGCGTCAGGTGCGCTGCGCATTCGCGCACCTGCGCCACGGAGCCGGGCGCGGAAGTCAGCTGGTCGGAATACACCGTCTGAATCGAGTCGATCACGGCGATGGCGGGCCGGTGCGCATCGAGCGTGGCAATGATCTTCTCCAGCTGGATCTCGGGCAGCACCTGCACCTGCGAACGGTCCAGCCCCAGCCGGCGCGAGCGCATCGCGACCTGGGCGCCGCTCTCTTCGCCGGTGACGTAGAGTGCGTTCTGCCCGGCGCGCTGCAGCGCATCGACGGCCTGCAGCAGCAGCGTCGACTTGCCGATGCCGGGATCGCCGCCGATCAGCGTGACGCCGCCCGGAACGATGCCGCCGCCGAGCACGCGGTCGAGTTCATCGATGCCGGTGGACGTGCGGTCGATGTCGGTGGCTTCGATTTCCGACAGCACGGCCAGTTCGGCGGTGCCGGCCAATGCCGCAAAAGGCGCGCTGTAGCGGTTGTTGCCGCCGCCGCCTCCATTCGCAGATCCGGCGACCTGTTCGATCAGCGTGTTCCAGGCACCGCAAGCCGGGCACTTGCCCAGCCACTTCGCGCTGGTGCCGCCGCATTCTGAGCAGACGTAGTTTGTTTTTTCCTTGGCCATCGGTCGAGTGTAGGGATGGCGCCAGCCGCAGATCCTATTCAGGCGCCACTGGTGCCATTGCGCTTGAACCGCTGCTCGCGTTGCTTCGGCTGATCTGGTCATCCAAGCAATCTGCGCGCGCCTTTTGCAACGCGATTTTAAAGCCCCGAGAAATGATCACCGTCGACCGCAGGTCGGGCAAACGTTCCGGCTTCTTTGGATGGCGGTTTCAAGTCCCGAGCGCAACACTTTGGTTATTGAATGGAAGTCGGCTCTCGCGCAGCCATCTGCTCAAGGCTTTACTTTTTTTGGGCCGGCTACCGCAGATTGCCCACCAAACTCCGACGCAGAGGTTTTTTCCACGGAATGTGCCCGCGCCTGCTGAGGCGTAATTCCTGCCTGCATCTGCAGGAGCCGTTCCTGCCTTTTGACCAGCCTTTGAGCTCTTGCCTCGCTTATTTCCCAATAAGCAGACGAATGGGCGGAAAAAGACCGTCCGTATTCAATGAGCTTTCTCGCCGCAGACAACAGCGATGCATCCAATGGCGGACGACTGTAGGGCGCCGGGATATTTTTCATTCGGTCGGCGTTCTGTCCTGCTGGCTTGCCAGTGGTCCATTGTGCCGACAAAGCACAATTCATATTTTTTGACATATTTTGCTTTGAATGAGCTGCCTGTTCATACGTTCATCAAAGATTCACATATTCGTTGCCGCTGGCTGATTGATGGATTTTTCCCAGCATTCGCGAACCGCCCGGAACGCGTTTTGAGCGAGCAACTCGACTGCTGCTTGCCGCTGTTGCTTGGCAGACAACAGTTGTGGCTTTCCCAGCCGGGCGTTCTGTCTTCTCATGCGCCGCATAGTCAGCCCGCTGTACCTCAAGCATGCAAACCTTCATACGCGAGGGCAGCCAACTGCGCCGATGTGCAACGGCCCTGGCCCGATCGGAGACAGCCGGTGGAACCCGCCATCGGTCATCTCAAGCACGACAACGGAATTGATCGGTGTTGTCTGCAAGATGTCACCAGCGACGGAAACTACCGCGATAGCACAATTCAATTCGGTTGCATTATCAAAAGAACTGGACGTGCAAAAACCGTCAGAAGTACGTTACTCTCGCGTTGGAATTTTCTTGCATTTGCGGCAATATATTTTGTGCGGAGTTCTGCGGATTTGCGCCACCAATCTGCCGACTGCGCACATGCGCAGAACTTGGAGTTCCCGTCTGCCTGCCCGCGTTGGGGTTGATAGTGGGAACGAACTCTTGCAAAATCGGATCCATAAACCCGGACGGCGACATTATGTTGTACCCAGTGGCCCAATTGTTTGCTTCCTGGCTCTTCGCCCAATCGTTCTGTTCACCTCGACCCGGCAGCCGATTTGCTCTTGGATCGAGCCTTGAGAAAAACTCGACAGTGGCTTTGTAAGCACGGCGCCCTACTTGATCTGCATTGACTTCGCTTCCTGTTGCAGTCCGGACAAATGGCCCCGGCTTGGTGGGAAGAGCCTGAACGTTTGCTCTGTTCTGACCGTCGGCGAATCGGGCGATCGAGTCGCTGCGTTTGATGGTGGCGTCTGACATTTTTTATTTCTCGGAGTAATTTGTTTGGGGTTGCCGCTTTGGCACATTGCTTCAACGACAGTTGTATGGTCAGGCCTTCAAGCAGCCGGTATGCTCGGAAAGCTCCCAATTCCATCGGCGTCCAATCAGAAGTAGGTCATAACTACCTCGGACTGATTGCCCACTTGATGCGAAGAGCCCGGGTTTTTCAACCGCCACTGGTGCCATGCTTCTTCCATTGCGGATTGCGTTGCCGGGTGATCGATCTGCTGATACACCGCTTGACCTTGCATCTGCGGGGCCTGTGCCCGGACATTGCCACCCTGTAACGCAGCCAGCTGGGACTCCCTCCAGTCGAGGAACGCCGCTTGCTGCAGTCGCTCCGCAAAAGAAGGCTGCTCCTGGCGTCCGAACAATCTTCTCGTGCCGTTCGCAACTCTGTGCTGAATATTTGAAAAGCGACCGCCATCCACGTCGGTCGAGCGGACGAACGGCGCCGGTTTTTTTAGCGGGGTCTCCATGATCGCGCTCTTGGGCGCTTCGCTGAAACGCCTGATGGATGCCGGTGTGCCGTGCCTGACGCTGAGATCTTGCATTTCTGTCCTCTAATGTCGATTGGGTCGGCAGGGGTGCCGGGGACACATGGTCCCGCACAGCGACCGCCACCGAGTTCGGAACACTCCGATTTCGACGGCACGATCCAGCATCGGATGTGGCGTTTACGTGGGGACACGACCGTACGATGTACTGGAAAAATGGGCGGCTGCTCAAAACCGAGAATGAAATGACGACCATCACACGCCGCAGCCTGCTGCAAACCACTGGCGCCTCCGCGATCCTCGCCTGCGTCGGCCATCAGGCTTTCGCCCAGACGCACGCATCCATCGAAACCGCCACCATCGTCACCGGCTTCGCGGCCGGCGGCACGTCCGACAACACCTGCCGTCGCGTCGCACTGAAGCTGAGCCCCGACTACGCGAAAACCGCCGTTGTCGAGAACCGCACCGGTGCCGGCGGCCAGATCGCGATCAGCTACATCAAGGGCCGGCCGGCCGATGGCGCGTCGATCCTGCAGACGCCGACTTCGATGCTCACGATCTACCCGCACATCTACAAGAAGCTGCCGTACGACTTCGCGACCGACCTGACGCCGGTGTCGCTCGGGTGCAGCTTCGATTTCGGCTTCGCGGTCGGGCCGTCGGTTCCGGCCAGCGTCAAGACGGTTCCGGAGTTCCTGGCGTGGGCCAAGGCAAACCCGAACGGCGCCAACTTCGGCTCACCGGCGGCAGGTTCGACGCCGCATTTCATCGGCGCGCTGCTCGGCAAGGGAGCGGATGTCGACCTCAAACACGCCGCCTACCGCGGCACTCAGCCGGCGATGCTGGATCTGCTGGGCGGCAACATCTCGGCGGTGTCGGGCCCGATCGGCGACATCAACCAGCACATCGCCAGCGGCAAGGTGCGCATCCTCGGCGTCTCGGGCGCGAAGCGCAGCCGGTTCGCTCCCGATGTGCCGACCTTCGGCGAACAGGGCATTCCCGACATGGCGCACAGCGAATGGTTTGCGTTCTTCCTGCCGGCCAAGGCAGCGCCGGAACTGTTGGCGCGGCTGAATGCGTCGCTGCGTACCGCACTGGCGTCCAAGGACGTGATCGACGGCCTGGCCACCTTCGGCCTTGAATCGATGTCGTCCACGCCGGACGAACTGATGGCGCTGCTCAAGCGCGATACCGCGAAGTGGGGCCCGATCGTGAAGAAGGTCGGGTTCACGGCGGAGGCCTGACGGCCCCAGCGCTCTTTCAGTCGCCGAGGACCACCGGCACGCGCGGCGCGATGGCGCACATGAGCTCGTATCCAACCGTGCCGGCTGCACGCGCCACCTCGTCGACCGGCAAACTCGTGCCCGCCGGACCGCTGGTCGCGTTGCCCCAAAGCGTGACTTCGCTGCCGATACCGGCACCCGGCACGGACGTCAGGTCGACCGTGATCATGTCCATGCTGACGCGGCCGACCATCCGCGTGCGCACACCGTTCACCAGCACCGGCGTGCCGGTCGGCGCATGGCGCGGGTAGCCGTCCGCGTAACCGACGGCGGCCACGCCGATGGTCATCGGCACGTCGGCCACGAAGCTGGAGCCGTAGCCGACGGTGGCACCGGGCTTCAGCGTCTGCACGCCGATGAGCCTGGTCGACAGCGTCATGCCCGACTGCACCTGCCAGTGCGCACTGTCGTGTTCCGGAAAGTCGGCCACGCCGCCGTAGAGCACGATGCCGGGGCGCACCCAGTCGGCGCGGGTCTGGCTGGAATGGCGCAGCACGGCGGCGCTGTTGGCGATTGAACGCTCGCCGGGCAGATCTTCCGTGGTGCGCTCGAAAAGTTCGAATGCCTCGCCGATGCCGCGCGGACCATCGGCATCGCTGAAGTGCGTCATGAGAGAGATTTCGTCGACCTGCGGCAGCGCGTTGAGGCGCGTCCAGGCAGCGCGGAAGCGCTCGGGCGGAAAGCCGAGTCGGTTCATGCCGCTGTTCATCTTGAGAAAGACGCGCTGCGGCACCTGCGTCTTGTGCGCGGCCAGCATGTCGATCTGGGCATCGCAATGCACGGCGTGCCAGAGGTCGAGGCGGGAACAGAGTTCGAGGTCGCGCGCCTCGAACACGCCTTCCAGCAGCAGGATCGGGCCGCGCCAGCCCAAAGCCCGCACGCGCTCGGCTTCGGCCAGATCGAGCAGCGCGAAACCGTCGGCACCGCGGAAGCTGTCGAACACGCGTTCGATGCCGTGGCCGTAGGCATTGGCCTTGACGACCGCCCACACGCGAGCGTCGAGCGAAGAGCGCCGGACACGCGCCAGGTTGTGGCGCAACGCGCCCGCGTGGATGGTGGCAAGGATGGGACGTGGCACGGAACAGGAACCTTTCGCGGCGGTCCGCAAAATTAACCGATCAAACTGACGGGTTTAGCCGCTCATTTTGGCATTTCACCCCATGCTATAACTGCTCATTAAGTGCCCCCCGACCGCGCATTGATCGCGTTTTCTGCTCCGAAGACGAAGTTTTTTCTCTTGCCGCACCCTTTATATTCGCCAGCCAACTGGCAGCCATCCCATCGATGAAGCGCGGTTTCTACACCATCATGTCGGCCCAGTTCTTCTCGTCGTTGGCCGACAACGCGCTGTTCGTCGCCGCCGTCGAGTTGATGCGGGCTTCGGGTGCGCCCGAATGGCAGCGGGCGGCGCTGGTGCCGATCTTCACGCTCTTCTATGTGGCGCTCGCACCGCTGGTGGGTGCATTCGCCGATGCCTTCCCCAAGGGACAGGTGATGTTCATCAGCAATTTCATCAAGGTGATCGGCTGCCTGATGATGCTGTTCGGCTCGCATCCGCTGCTGGCCTACGCCATCGTCGGGCTCGGCGCTGCGGCGTACTCGCCGGCCAAGTACGGCATCCTGACCGAATTGCTGCCGTCGTCGCAGCTGGTGAAGGCCAACGGCTGGATCGAGGGACTGACGATCGCATCGATCATCCTGGGCATCGTGCTGGGCGGGCAGCTGGTAGGCCACGCAATCTCCAGTCAGCTGCTGGCGCTCGACTTCCCGGTCGTCGACACCGGCATCGACACACCGCCCGAAGCCGCGATCGCGATGCTGATCTTCGTCTACGCGCTTGCGGCCTGGTTCAACACGCGCATCCCGCACACCGGCGTCGAGATGCGGCCGCTGCGCTCGAATCCGGAGCACGGCTTCGTGCGCAACGTCGCCGCTCTTCTGCCCGATTTCTGGCATTGCAATTCGCGGCTCTGGCGCGACAAGCTCGGCCAGATATCGCTGGCGACGACCACGCTCTTCTGGGGTGCCGGCGGCAATCTGAAGTACATCGTGCTGGCATGGGCTTCTCTGGCGCTCGGCTACAACACGGCGCAGGCCTCGTCTCTCACCGGCGTGGTCGCGATCGGCACTGCGGTGGGTGCCATCGTGGCATCGATGCGCATGCGGCTGGACATGGCGACACGCGTGATTCCGCTGGGCATCGGCATGGGCCTGCTGGTGATCGGCATGAACTTCATCGGCAACATCTGGCTGGCCGTGCCGTTCCTGATCATCCTGGGCGCGTTCGGCGGCTTTCTGGTGGTGCCGATGAATGCGCTGCTGCAGCACCGCGGGCACAACCTCATGGGCGCCGGCCGCTCGATCGCCGTGCAGAACTTCAACGAGCAGGCCTGCATCCTGGTGCTGGGCGCGTTCTACAGCGCCTGCACCGGCCTGGGTCTGTCGGCATACACGGCAATCACCGCATTCGGCATCGTGGTGGCGGGATTCATGTACGTCATCAAGCGCTGGCACGAACGCAACCTGCGCGTGTACCCGGAAGAAGTCGAGCATCTGCTGGCCATCGCGCGGAGCGACAAGCACCACTGAGGCATCCGGCCTTCGGGTGCCATGATCGCGCTTTGCCATCAGGAAAGCGCCATGACCAGCATCTACGACTTCGAAGCCACACGCATCGGCGGCCAGCCAATTCCGCTAGGCGCCTATCGCGGCAAGGTGCTGCTGATCGTCAATACAGCCAGCCAGTGCGGTTTCACGCCGCAGTTCGGCGGCCTCGAAGATCTGCACAAAAGCTATGCCGATCGGGGACTCGTCGTGCTCGGTTTTCCGTCGAACCAGTTCGGCGCGCAAGACCCGGGCAGCAACGACGAGATCGGTGCTTTCTGCACCAGGAACTACGGCGTGAGTTTTCCGATGATGGAAAAGATCGACGTCAACGGCGCCGATGCCGCCCCGCTCTTCCGCTGGCTCGTCAAGGAGAAACCCGGCCTGCTGGGGATCGAGGCGATCAAGTGGAACTTCACCAAGTTTCTGGTGGGTCGCGACGGCCAGGTGATTCAGCGATATGCGCCGCTGGACAAGCCGGCTTCGATCGCCGGAGACATCGAAGCCGCGCTCGCGCCACCGGCGCTTGGCCGCGTCGAATAGCGCTTCATCGGGGCTCGGTGCGCGTTTGAACCGGTTGGATTCGGCGGTTTGCAAACAGGTAACTTTTGCGAGTTCCCGACCGGCAGCGAACTTTGTAAGTAGCTGCTAGATTCCGCGCCACAACAACCCCACAGATGAAATTCGATGAATGAGCGACATCCCCCAGCCGCCGGATCGACCACGGGCCGGCTCGTATTGATTGCAGTCGTCGTGGCCGGATCGGCAGCGGCGTTTGCCTATACCGCAGGCTGGTTCACACCCGAGCGCGTCACACCTGCGAAGGTCGTCAACATCCTGGCGCCACCGAGCGGACCGGTTCTCGGCTACCGCCGCAACCATGCGAAGGGGATCTGCTTCAGCGGCACCTTCGAGGCCAATGGCGCGGGCGCCGCGTTGTCGAAATCGCAGCTCTTCGCGACAGGCGCCTATCCGGTGACGGGTCGGTTCAACCTGGCTGTGCCCGACCCCAAAGCCGAAGACAGTGCGCGCGTCCGCGGACTCAGCATCCGTGTTCAGACGCCGGACGGACAGGAATGGCGCTCGGCGATGATCAACGCGCCGTTCTTCCCGGTCGCGACGCCGGAAGCCTTCTACGAGTTGCAAGTCGCGGCTCACAACTCGGACCCCAATGCGATGAAGACCTTCGCAGCCGCGCATCCGTCGCTGGGCGCATTCGGTGCATGGGCCGGCAGCGCGCCGTTCACCGGTTCGTATGCGGACACCGCCTACAACGGTCTGAACAGCTTCATCTTCACGAACGCCCAAGGCAATGATGCTGCGGTGCGCTGGTCGTTCGCGCCTGCTGCGACGCCGGTCACGGTGCCGGTGGACGAACTGAAGAAACGCGGTGCCGATTTTCTCGACAAGGAAATCACCGACCGCGTCAGCCAGTCGCCGCAACGCTGGACCATGTCCGTCATCGTCGCCAACCCAGGCGACCCGACCTCCGACCCGAGCAAGGCATGGCCGGACGACCGCCGCAAGGTCGACGTCGGCACGCTGGTCGTCAAGAAGATCGAGCCCGAAGCCGACGGCCCTTGCCGCGACCTGAATTTCGACCCGACCGTGCTGCCCGCGGGCATTCGCACATCCGACGACGCTTTCCCGGCTGCGCGTTCCGCCGCCTATTCGGTTTCCTACAACCGCCGCACAGCCGAAGAAAAGAACTATCCGCGCACCACGACGCCGGGAGCCAAACAATGAACCGAACCCGACAGCATCTGCAATTCACGGCGCTTCAGCGCGCGCTGCATTGGGTCATGGCGATCTGCATCCTGGCGATGCTCTTCATCGGCGTCGGCATGGTGTCGACCTTCGGCGCCAAGTACCTGACGCTGGTGTCGATCCACAAGCCGCTCGGCATCGCGATCCTGGTGCTTGCATTGCTGCGGCTGGTCGTGCGGCTGCGCAACGGCGCGCCGGCGCTGCCTTCGAACATGCCCGAGCCGATGAAGCTGGCGGCCCGGCTGTCGCACACCCTGTTCTACGTGCTGATGATCGCGATGCCGCTGATCGGCTGGGCGATGCTGTCGGCTGCCGACTTCCCGGTCGTCATCGCAGGGATGCATCTGCCCGCGATCGTTTCGCCCAACGCAGCGTTGCACAGCACGTTGTGGAATGCGCACAAGCTGCTGGCATTCAGCTTCTTCGCGTTGATCCTCGTGCATCTGGCTGCCGGCCTGTTCCACGCGCTGGTGCGTCGCGACGGCGTGTTCGAAGCCATGGCACCGTACCCGGCCGAGGTACCAGTCGACGGTGCAGCGGTCGCGAAGAACCGCCGCTGAGCTTTCCTTCTCAGCCGGCTGTCAGAGCCGCATCCAGTACCTCGACCCAGTGCCGCACCGGCGTCGCGCTGCCGCTCTGCAGGTGCGTGATGCAGCCGATGTTGGCCGACACGATGGTTGTCGGCTGCAGCTGGTTCAGGTGACCGAGCTTGCGGTCGCGCAACTGGTAGGCGATTTCCGGCTGCAGCACCGAGTAGGTGCCGGCCGAGCCGCAGCACAGGTGCGCCTCGCTCTTCGACACCTGTACGTCGAAGCCCAGCGCACGCAGGTTCACTTCGACGCCGCCACGCAGTTTCTGTCCGTGCTGCAGCGTGCAGGGCGGGTGGTAAGCCACCATGCCTGCCGGTACGCGCACGCGCGACTTGAGCGCAGGAACCAGATCGGGCAGCAGTTCGCTCAGGTCGCGCGTCAGTTCGCTGATGCGCCGCGCCTTGAGGGCGTACGTGGGGTCGTCGGACAGCGCGTGACCATAGTCGCGCACCATTACGCCGCAACCGGACGCGTTCATGACGATCGCCTCGACGCCATCGCTTTCGACCAGCGGCCACCAGGCGTCGATGTTCGCGCGCATGTGCGCCTTGCCGCCTTCGTGGTCGTTCAGGTGGAACTTCACCGCGCCGCAACAGCCGGCCTCCGGTGCGATCACGGTCTGGATTCCGGCTGCGTCGAGCACGCGTGCGGTCGCGCTGTTGATGTTCGGCATCATCGACGGCTGCACGCAGCCGGCCAGCATCAGCACCTTGCGCGCATGCGTACGCGTCGGCCAATGCCCGGCGTCTTGCCTGGCCGGCACCTTGGCCTTTAGCGCTTCGGGCAGCAGGCCGCGCACCGACTGGCCGAGCTTCATCGCCGGGCCGAAGAGCGGTGACGTCAGCCCTTCCTTGAGCAGCCACCGCGTGGCTTTTTCGAGCGGTGGGCGCGGCACTTTCTCGTCGACGATCTTGCGGCCGATGTCGACCAGATGTCCGTACTGCACGCCGCTCGGGCAGGTGCTTTCGCAATTGCGGCAGGTCAGGCAACGGTCAAGGTGCAACTGCGTGGCACGCGTCGGTTTCTTGCCTTCGAGCACCTGCTTCATCAGGTAGATGCGACCGCGCGGACCGTCGAGCTCGTCGCCGAGCAATTGGTAGGTCGGGCAGGTCGCGGTGCAGAAGCCGCAGTGCACGCACTTGCGCAGGATCGCCTCTGCGGCCTGACCGTCGGCAGTGCCCTTGAATTCGGGGGCGAGTTCGGTTTGCATCGTGTGGAGTCTCTTGTTTTGTCTATCTGGGATCGATCGGTTCCGGACGCGCCTCGGCCGGCTTTCTGCGCCCGAAGCGCGCACCCAGCGCGCCGAGCCACTGGCGCAGAAAGACCGATCGGCGCAGATCGCGCCGAAACGGCGGCAGCGACAGCGCCAGGAGCAGCGCCGCTAGCGGCACGACCCAGACGAAGCCGATGTATTTGAAGCCCGCCGCCCCGAACATGCCGCCGACGACGAACATCGCCAGCAGGCCGCTGTGGAATTTGAGCGCGTCTCGATTGGCCAGCACGCGTTCGGCTGCCGGCGTCTTGCGCTGGTTGCGGTAAAGCAGCCGGCCGAGCTCCAGCCCCAGATCGGTGACGTGGCCGGTCATGTGGGTGGTGCGCAGCCGGCCGTGCGACATGCTCGAACTCAACCCGTTCTGCAACCCCATGATGAAGGACAGCAGCAGCACGGTCAGCGGTACCGCGAACAGCGTCGGCCAGGTCAGCGTGACTGCGCCGAGCAACCCGAACACCAGCAGCAGCGCGGACTCCAGCATCAGCGGAATGGCGAAGGCGCTGCGCAGGTGATGCTTCAGCCCCCAGTGCACCATGACCGACGCTGTTGCGGCGCCGATCGTGAAGGCCAGCAGTGCGCCGACAGCGCCCAGAAGCAACTCCGGATTGCCAAGCACCGTACCGTCGGCCACCTGCGAGGCGAAGCCGGTCATGTGCGAGGTGTACATGTGCACCACCAGCACGCCGCCCGCATTCACCGCGCCGGCATTGAATGCCAGCACCAGGCCGAACATCCGGTCGACGGACGGTGTCCGGTGCCGTCCGGAGAGATGGAGCAGCCGGCGCATCGTGGTTTCTAGAGCAGACGGCCGCGGTTGAAGATGCCGGCCGGATCGAACTCGCGCTGCAACGCACGATGGATGCGTTCCAGGGTTAGTGGCAGCGGCGTGAAACGGGGCACCGAAAGCGATGCAGCATCGGCATCGGCATCGGCATCGGCGACCCTGAACAGCGTCGCATGCCCGCCGACCTCTTTCGCCGCCGCCCTGATCCGGGCGCCCTCTCCCGGCCGAGCGAAATACCAGCGCTGGCCGCCGTGCCATTCGATCAGGGGCGCGACATCGAGCGGGAGCACCGGCGCGGTCTGCGGCACCGAAAGGCGCCAAAGGTCGAGCCCACGCGATGCCGAGCCTTCGAGGAACCACGGAAGCTGCTGTTCACGGCACAGCGTCCATTCCGCGGCCGCATCGGGCTGCACCTCCCCGCCGAGTTGCCCGCACGCCGCTTCGACTGCTGCAACCGCACCGCGCAGACGCAGATACAACGCACCGACGTCGCGGCCGGTTTCTTCCAGGACCCAGCAGCTCGCGTTCAACGGCAGCGGCCGACCGCCCCAGCCGTTGAGCAGATCCAGCGCCTCGGCCTGCGTGCATTCGAATCGCAACGTGGTTTCCGCTGGTGCGACCGGCAGCACCTTGAGGCTCACTTCGGCAATCAGGCCGAGCGTGCCCAGCGATCCGGCCAGCACGCGCGACACGTCGTAGCCGGCCACGTTCTTGATCACCTGCCCGCCGAAGCCCAGCACCTCGCCACGGCCGTCGACCAGCGTCGCGCCCAGCACGTAATCGCGTACCGCACCGACACTGGCTCGGGCAGGACCGGACAGGCCTGCGGCCACCATTCCGCCAACGGTTGCCCGATCGTTTTCGGCGGCACGGAAGTGCGGCGGCTCGAAGGGCAGGCACTGCCCCTGTTCGGCCAGCAGCGCCTCCAGCTCGGCCAGCGGAGTTCCGGCGCGGACCGTGACGACCAGCTCGCTGGGCTCGTAGGAAACGATGCCGGACAGCGGGCGCGTGTCGGCCAGCGCATCACCGGGCGCGGGATGTGCGGCGTTGCCGTAGAAATCCTTGGTGCCTCCGCCTCGAATGCGAAGCGGGGTGCCGTCGGCGGTGGCGGCGCGAATGCGCTCGACGATCGATTGGAGCTCGGAATGCATCCGGTCGATGGTAATGCCGGCCGGCGCCGGCTGCATTGAGGTCTGCCCTTAGAGCCCTTAGAGCAGTCCCTGGCAGACGTACTTCGTATGCATGTAGTCGTCCAAACCATGCACCGAGCCTTCGCGCCCGTAGCCTGACTCCTTCACGCCGCCGAAAGGCGCGGCCTCCGCAGCCAGCGCACCTTCGTTGACGCCGACGATGCCGGCTTCCAGCGCATCGGTCACGCGGGCGATGCGGCGCACATCGTTCGAATAGAAGTACGCCGCCAGTCCGAACGGCGTGTCGTTGGCTGCGGCGATCACCTCGGCTTCGGTCTCGAAGCGCGTCACCGGCACGACCGGGCCGAAGGTTTCCTCGCAGCTGCATTCCATCGTCGGATCGGCGTTCACCAGCACGGTAGGCGCGTAGTAGTTGGGACCGTCGCAGTGGGCCGAGCGCAGCCGCTCGCCGCCGACCGCGACACGCGCGCCGCGTGCGACGGCATCGCGCACATGGCGCTCGATCTTGTCGACCGCGCGCGCATTGATCATTGGGCCGATCTGCGAATCCGGCGACGTGGCCGGGCCGACCTTGAGCGCACCGACGCGGCCGGCCAGCTTGTCGACGAAGGCGTCGTGAACCGACGACTGCACGAACACGCGGTTCGGACAGACGCAGGTCTGGCCGCCGTTGCGGAACTTGGCGGCCATCAGGCCGTCGACGGCCGCATCGATGTCGGCATCCTCGAACACGATGAACGGCGCATTGCCGCCGAGTTCGAGCGACAGCTTCTTCAGCGTGTCGGCCGAGCGGCGGGCCAGGTGCTTGCCGACCGGCGTCGAGCCGGTGAATGTGATCTTGCGCACGCGCGGGTCGTCGAGCCACGCATCGACCACTTCGGGCGTGCGTTCGCGCGATGCGGTGACGATGTTCAGCACGCCCGGCGGCACGCCGGCTTCCTCGGCCAGGCGGACCAGCGCCAGCGACGTGAGCGGTGTGTCTTCGGCGGGCTTGCAGACGACGGTGCAGCCGGCGGCGAGCGCGGGCGCGATCTTGCGGGCGATCATCGCGGCCGGGAAATTCCATGGCGTGATGGCGGCCACGACGCCGACCGGCTCCTTCAGCGCCAGCATGCGCCGTCCGGTGACGGGCGCGGGAATGATGTCGCCGTTGGCGCGCGTGGCTTCTTCGGCGAACCATTCGACATAGCTCGCGGCGTACAGCACTTCGCCCTTGCCTTCGGCCAGCGGCTTGCCCTGCTCGCGGGAGATCAGCCGACCGAGGTCTTCCTGATTCGCGACCATCAGGTCGTTCCAGCGCTTGAGGATCTGCGCGCGCTGCTTGGCCGGCACGGCGCGCCAGGCGGGAAAGGCGGCATGCGCGGCATCGGCTGCGGCACGGGCGTCGGCTGCATTGCCGTCCGGCACGCTGGCGAACACGGCGTCGGTCGACGGATCGGTGACGTCGAGGCGCCGTCCGTCGCCGGCATTGCGCCATTCGCCGCCGATGAGCTGGGTGCCGGGCAGCAGGTCCTGGCGCTGGAGGTCGAGGGGATGGGTCATGTCGTGTCTCTTTCGTGTTCGAGTTCGAGTTCGTCTCAGGCCTGAGCGTGGTCCATCTCTTCGAGCCAGCCCTGGCGGAGTTCGGGGACCGAGCGCGCCAGCAATTCGTAGTACGGATGGTGCGGGCCGCGGTCGTAGTCTGCACGCGCAACCTGGGCGAGCTTGCGCCCGTGCTGCATGACCACGATCTCGTCGCAGACGGCGCGCACGGTGTGCAGGTCGTGGCTGATGAAGAGATACGACACGCCGAGTTCGCGGCGCAGTTCGGCCATCAGGTCGAGCACCGCCGCGGCAACGACCGTATCGAGTGCCGACGTGACTTCGTCGCAGAGGATCAGGTCGGGGTCCGCCGCCAGCGCACGCGCCAGGTTGACGCGCTGCTTCTGCCCACCCGACAGCCCGCCCGGGAGACGGCCCGCGACATTGCGCGGCAGCTTCACCAGATCGAGAAGTTCGTGGATGCGGTTCTTCAGCGGTTCGCCGCGCAGTCCCTTGTAGAACTGCAGCGGCCGCGCCAGGATGCGCTCGATGGTCTGCGACGGATTGAGCGCCGTGTCGGCCATCTGGAACACGATCTGGATGCGCCGCAGCTCTTCCTTGTCGCGCTGCGCGAGGCCGGGCTTGAGCTCGCGATTGGCGAACATCATCGAGCCGTGGCAAGGCGCGATCAATCCCGCGATGGCGCGTGCCAGCGTGGTCTTGCCCGAACCGGATTCGCCGATCACGCCGATCGCCTGGCCGCGATAGAGCTTCAGGTCGATGTTCTCCAGGATCAGCTTGGCCGGCTGGCCTTTCGCGTCGATCGGGCCGTAGCCGGCCGACAGCTCGCGCACATCGAGCAGCAGTTCCGAGTCGCCGGACATCTGCCCCGCCGCGCGTGGCGAAGGCCGGGCCGCGGCCAGCAGGCTCTGCGTGTAGGCATCGGTGGGCGCTTCGATGATGTGCGCGGTCGAATTCATCTCGCGCATCTGGCCGTTGCGGAGCACGAGGATGTGGTCGGCCATCTGCGCCACCACAGCCAGGTCGTGGCTCACGTAGACGGCCGTCGCGCGGCGCTGGCGCACCACGCGGCGGAAGGCACGCAGCACTTCGATCTGCGTCGTCACGTCGAGCGCGGTGGTCGGCTCGTCGAGGATCACCAGTTCCGGGTCGGTGATGAGCGCCATCGCGGCCATCAGCCGCTGCAGCTGGCCGCCGGACACCTGGTGCGGATAACGGTCGCCGATGGTCTCTGGATCGGGCAGCGCGAGCTCGCGGAACAGCGCGACAGCCTTGGCTTCGGCTTCCTGCGGCGTGCATGTCTTGTGGATGCGCGTCGGCTCGATCACCTGGTCCATGATCGTGCGCGACGGGTTGAACGAAGCCGCAGCGCTCTGTGCGATGTAGGCCACGGTGTGGCCGCGCATCGCACGCTGTTCGGCGGGTTTCAGGTGCAGCATGTCGACGTCGCCGATGCGCACGCTGCCGCCGGAAATCGCGCAGCCGGAGCGGGCATAGCCCATCAGCGCCAGCGCGGTGGTGGTCTTGCCGGAGCCGGATTCGCCGATCAGCGCCAGCACTTCGCCGGGGCGGATGGTGAAGCTCAGTGCATCGACCAGCGTGGCGGAGCCGGCGGTGATGGTCAGTCCTTCGACGATGACGGTAGCGCCCATCAGCGTGCTCCCTTTTCGCGGGCCGCGCGGCCCGGAAGGTTGTCGATGACGAGATTGACCGCGATGGTCAGGCTCGCGATGGCGATGGCCGGAGCGATCACCGAGGAACCGGCGTCGGCCAGCGCGCCGATGTTCTCGCGCACCAGCGAACCCCAGTCGGCCGCCGGCGGTTGCAGGCCCAGGCCGAGGAAACTCAGGCCGGCCAGCAGCAGCACGATGTAGACGAAGCGCAGGCCCAGATCGGCCAGCATCGGGCTGACGATGTTCGGCAAGATCTCGCGCAGCATCACGTAGAGCTTGCCTTCGCCGCGCGCACGCGCCACCGTCACGTAGTCGAGCGCATTGATGTTCACCGCCAGCGAGCGCGCAATGCGGTAGGCGCCGGGCACGTAGATGATGGCGGCGATGCAGACCAGCATGCCGACCGAGGAACCGAAGCCGGCGACCATGATGAGCGCGAACATCTTGCTCGGGATCGCTGTCAGCGTGTCGAGGCTGCGGCTGATCGCGCTGTCGACCCAGCCGCCGCTCGCTGCCGCGAATAGCGCAAGCGTGGTGCCGAGACCGCTGGCCAGCAGCGTCGCGCCGAAGGCCACGCCGACCGTGAATAGCGCGCCGTCGATGACGCGCACCAGCATGTCGCGGCCGAGGTAGTCGGTGCCGAGCCAGTGCGCCGCGCTCATCGGCGCGAACACCTGTGCGCTGCCCGCGCCGACGAAGCCGCGTGCCAGCACGGAGGGACCGAAGAGCGCAGCCAGCACCCAGAAGACGAGCACGACGATGCCGAGCAGGCCCGACACGCCGAAACCGCCGAACCAGCGCATCGAGCGGCCGGTTCGCGATTCGGCGGGGGCCGGATCGGCCATCGTTGCAGGAGCATGGGATTGCATGGAACGGACTCCTGTTTTCAACGGTGACGCAGCCGCGGATTCGCGACGATGCCGAAGATATCGGCCAGCGTGACGAGCATCAGATAGGCGGCGCAGAAGATCATCGCGCAGGTCTGCACCAGCGGCATGTCGCGCTGCGAGACGCCGTCGATCATCAGCTTGGCGATGCCGGGGTAATTGAAGATGGTCTCGACGATGATCACGCCGCCGAGAAGGTACGAGAGGCTCAGTGCCACCGCGTTGGCTATCGGTCCGACCGCGTTGGGCAGCGCATGCGCCAGCACCATCCGCATCGGCGAAGCGCCCTTGAGTCGCACCATTTCGATGTAGGGCGCTTCGAGCTGGTCGATGACCGCGGCACGCGTCATGCGCATCATCTGCGCAATGATCACGCAGCACAGGCTCAGCACAGGCATCGCGAAGGCCTTGAGCATCTGCCCGACCGAATCGATGTCGCTTGCATACGAGAGTGCCGGAAGCCATCGCAGCTTGACCGCGAAGATCAGCACGGCGAGCGTCGCCACCAGAAATTCAGGCACCGACACCACGCCGACCGCCGTCGTCGAGACCGCGCGGTCGAACCAGGAGCCCCGCCACACGGCAGAAGAGATGCCCAGCGCGAGCGCGATGGGCACGGAAAAAAGGGCCGTCACCGCCGCCAGAAGCAGCGAATTCGGCAGCCGGCTGGCCACCAGATCGCGCACCGGCATCTGGGTGGTGATCGACAGGCCGGGGTCGCCCTTGAGCAGACCGCCGAGCCAGCGCAGATAGCGCACCGGCGCCGGCACGTCCAGGCCCATCTGCGCACGCAGCGCGGACAGCGCGGCCGGCGTCGCGTCCTGGCCGAGCTGCTCCTGCGCCGCGTCGCCCGGCAGCACCGACGTGATCGCGAAGACGATCGCCGACACGACGAGCAGCGAGACCAGGGCCATCGCCACGCGCTGCGCGAGGAGCTTCAGGATCACGAGGTTCATGGTGTCAGGCTTCCAGCCAAACGTTTTCGGCGAACGAGTAGCCCATCAGGCCGCCGAGCGGGATCGGCGACAGGCCCTTGAGCTTGTTCGAATGACCGTCGATGCTGGCGAGGAACAGCGGAATGCCGATGCCAGCTTCGTTGTGGATCATGGTCTGCATGTCGGCATACATCTGCTTGCGCTTGGCCAGATCGGTTTCCGCACGCGAAGCGAGCAGCAGCTGGTCGAAGCGTTCGCTCTTGTAGCGCGACTCGTTCCAGGCGGCGTCGGACTTGAAGAACTGCGTGAGCAGCACGTCGGCGCTCGGACGCGGGTTGACGTTGCCGAAACCGACCGGACTGTTGAGCCAGTGCGTCGACCAGTAGCCTTCGGCCGGCATGCGCTTGACGTCGATGTCCAGGCCGATGCGCTGACCCGACTGCTGCATGAGCAGCGCGGTTTCCACCGAGTACATCGCCGCCGGCGAAACCACCATCGGCACCTTGCCAGCGAAGCCGGACTTCTGCAGATGGAACTTGGCCTTGTCCAGGTCGAACGGACGCTGCGGCAGATCCTTGAAGTAGAAGCGGTTGGTCGGGTCGATCGGCTGATCGTTGGCGATCACGGCGTAGTCGAGCGCGATCGTCTTCTTCATCTGCTCGCGGTCGAGCATGTACTTCATGGCCAGCGCGAAGTCGTTGTTGGTGCCCGGACCGGTGTCCTTGCGCATGATCAGGTCCGAGTACTGGCCCGACTGCGTCGTGAAGATCGAGTAGCCCGGCGTTCCCTTGACGCGCTCGACGGCGCGCGGGTTGACCGAAGCAACCAGGTCCATGCCGCCCGACAGCAGCGCGTTGACGCGCGCGCTCTCGTCGCCGATGCCGACGAACTCGATCTCGTCGAGGTACGGCTTGCCCGGCTTCCAGTAGGCCTCGTTGCGCACCACGACGGTCCGCACGCCCGGCTTGAATTCCTTGAGCTTGTACGGGCCGGTGCCGATGCCGGCGGTGAAGTCGGTGGTGCCTTCCTTGACGATGTGGAAGTGGAAGGTGCCGACGATGACCGGCAGGTCGGCGTTCGGTGCGCTGAGCACGATGGTGACTTCGTTCGGGCCGCTGGCCGTCACGCTGTCGATCTGGTCGGCCAGCACCTTCGCCTTGGAAGCGGTGGCGGCGTCCTTGTGACGCATCAGCGAGAAGACCACGTCGGCCGGCGCCAGCGACTTGCCGTCATGGAACACCACGCCGCTGCGCAGCTTGAAGACCCAGGTCTTCGCATCGCGGGTGGTGAACGATTCGGCCAGCGAAGGCTGCGGCGTCAGGCTGGCGTCGAGCACGGTCAGGCTGTTGTAGACCATGTTGCAGCGGACGTAGTCGGCCTGGTTCGACTGCTTGGCCGGATCCAGCGTATCGGTCACGGCCGCGGTGGCGGCAGCGACGCGGATCTTGCCGCCGCGGCGCGGCGTCTGCGCATGCGCCGTCATCGCCACGCCGGCCAGGCCGCCGGCGAGGGTGGCCTGCATGCCGCCCGCCATCAGCATCGCAAGGATGTCGCGACGCGAGGCGCCGCGCTTGAGCGACTCCATCACACGCATGCTTTCGCCGGGACCGACGAGCTTTTCGAAGCTCTTGTTGCTGCTGTCGCTCATGATGGGACTCCTGATAGATCGAGTTGAAAAAACGTGGGACGGAAAGAAATTCGGTAAGAAGAAAAGCCGGTAATGCGGGTCAGGCCAGCTTGTCTTTCAGCGTGTAGTAGGCGCCGACGAAAGGCAGGAACCACGGCGGGCCGATGTGGCCGGGTATCGCGGGCCAGCCGCGGTCGCGCCACGGGTTGGCCTGCAGGTCGCCGTTCATCACATCGGCCATGCGCTGGCCCATGTGGACCGACATCTGCGTGCCGTGGCCGCTGTAGCCCATCGCGTAGTAGAGGCCGTCGCGCTCGCCGGCATGCGGCAGGCGGTCCTGCGTCATGTCGACCAGACCACCCCAGCAATAGTCGATCTGCACCGGACCGAGCTGAGGGAAGGTTTCGGCCATGCCCTGGCGCAGGATCTCGCCGCTGGCGGCATCCGACTGCGGGCTGGAGATCGCGAAGCGCGCCCGGCCGCCGAACACCAGCCGGTGATCGGCCGTCAGGCGGAAATAGTGATGAATGTTCGCCACCGTCGTATAGGTACGGCGCGCCGCGAGCAGCTCCTGCGCGCGCACCGCGCCCAGCGGTTCGGTGACGACGATGAAGCTGCCGACCGGCACGATGCGCCGGCGCAGCCAGCCGAAGCTGCCGTAGCCGCCATGCCGGCTCGCACCGGTTGCCAGCAGCACCTGCTGCGCGGTCACGGTGCCGCGCGAGGTGTGCAGGCGATGCACGCGGCTGCCGCTGTTGCCGACGCGCTCCAGGCGCTGCACTTCGGTGCCGGTGTGGATCTCCGCGCCCTGCCGCTCTGCCGCTGCAGCCAGACCCTGCGCGAAGCGGCCCATGTGCATCTGCGCGCTGCGCCGGTACAACATGCCGCCGTGGAAGCGTTCGCTCTGCACCTCGTTGCGCACGCGGGCCGCATCGAGGATCTCGATGTCGCCGTCGACACCGTCCTCGGCAAGGCGATCGGCCGCGCGGCGCAGCGTGTCGAGCTGGTGCGGACGGGTGGCCAGCTTGAGCTTGCCGTTGCGAAGGAAGTCGCAGTCGATCGACTCCTCCCGCACCAGCCGCGCCACCGTGTCGACCGCATCGTCGAACGCGTGATACCAGCCGCGCGCCCGTTCCACGCCGACCTTGGCCGCGACATCCGCATAGTCCATCGCCAGGCCGTTGTTCACATGCCCGCCGTTGCGGCCCGATGCCTCCGCAGCCACCCGCGAGCCGGCTTCGAGCACCACGACTTTCGCGCCGCGCCGTGCCAGCGCCAGCGCCGCCGAAAGACCGGTGAAACCGCCGCCGACGATCGCGACATCGACCTGCGCCGGCAGCTCGGCTGCGGCGGGGACGAAGGCGACAGACGAATCGGTCCAGTAGGAATCGAGCTTCATGGAAGGAGGCGCGTGGGAGGTTCGGTCGATGGAGAGGATCAGAGGCCGCAGACGCCGGCGAGGCCGCCGATGTCCGCGATCTCGACATAGTTGTAGGCCGGGTTGCCAGGGCCGTGGCCGCGGTTCACGAACACCTTGTTCTTGATGCCGATGTCGTCCGCCGACATCAGGTCGTAGCGCAGGCTCGACGACACATGCAGCACGTCTTCCGGATTGCAGCCGAGCGAGTCGAGCATGTATTCGAAGGCCTTCAGGCGTGGCTTGTAGGCCTGTGCCTGCTGCGCCGTGTAGACGCGATGGAACGGAGCGCCGAGCATGGCGACGTTCTTCTGGATCTGGTCGTCCGATGCGTTCGACAGGATCACCAGCGGGATTTCCTTGGCGACCTTGGCCAGGCCGGCGGGCACGTCCGCATGCGGGTCCCAGGTCGGGACGGCGTCGTAATACTGCTGGCCGTCCGTATCGAAGTACTGGATCTTCCATGCCTTGCAAAGGCGGCGCACCGCATTCTTCAGCACGACTTCGTACGGCTGCCATGCACCCAGCACCTCGTCGAAACGGTAGGCGGTGAAGTCGGCGATGAACTGCCTCATGCGCTCGGCGGGCACGCGGTCGGCGAACAGCTCACGCGTCATCTCGCCCATGCGAAAGCGGGTCAGAGTGCCGTAGCAATCGAACGTGACGTACTTGGGACGGAAGGCCATGGTCTCGGTTCCTTAAAGACTTGTTGCAACAAACTTATGACGAAGTGATTGCAGCATGCAGCGCCATCGGCTTCGTTGTGAAAACGGACGCTTGCCGCGATGAAGCTGCGGTTTGCAGGGGCGGCGGCGGCATGCCGTGCGGTCCGCCCCGCTGCCGTGCATGCATGCACCGCCGTGCGTCGTCGTGTCGTTGAAAAGCACTCTTTTGTGGCATGGTCAATGCGGTGTCGCAACACCGTGAAGTTGCGCCGATGCTAGGCAAGAAGGCGCAGCATATGTATGCGTAAGAAGGGGTCCGCACCGCATCGAATTGCGCGACGGCGGCCCTGTGCGGGTAAACCTTGCAAGTTGAATGCAGCGCCCTATTGACACTGGCACGGGCTGGCGATGTCGTCCAAGATGACCGTCAGTTTTCACTCGACACGAGATGCCACCGATGCCCGCACGAACCCAGGACGCGCCCGCCACGGCCAACGCCGACAACGACGGCGTGACCCTGCGCCCCATGACAACCGCCGACCTCGCGCACACGCATGCGCTGTCCGCAGAACTTCGCTGGCCTCACAGGCCGCAGGACTGGGAACAAGTCTTCGCACATGCGGAAGGCTTCGTCGCCGAGCGCGACGGCGAGATCATCGCCTCGGCCCTGCGCTGGTTCTGGGGCGAAAGCCACGCCACGCTCGGCCTCATCATCGTGACGCCGGCCTGCCAGGGCCGCCGCGTCGGTCACCGCCTGATGATGGCGCTGCTCGACGGACTCGACGACCGCACGGTGCTGCTGCATGCCACCGTCGCGGGTCAGGGCCTGTACGAACGCCTCGGCTTCGAACGCATCGGCGAAGTCCGTCAGCATCAGGGCATTGCACAGCAATCGCCGCCGGTCGAGCTGGAGAAAGGCTGGCGTCTGCGTCCGGCCGGCGCCAACGACGCGGCCACGCTCGCGAGGCTCGATGCAGCCGCACGCGGCATGCCGCGCGATGCCTTCATGGCCGACCTGCTCGACAGCGCCGAATCCACCGTCATCCTGGTCGACGAAGAGAACGAGCCACGCGGCTTCGGCATGCTCCGGCGCTTCGGCCGCGGCCACGTCATCGGACCGGTGGTGGCGCCCGATGCGCAGACCGCGAAGACGCTGATCGCCTACCTGGCCGCCGTCAACGCAGGCAACTTCACCCGCATCGACATCGACTTCGACAGCAAGCTCGCCGAGTGGATCGAGAGCATCGGCCTGATGCGCGTCGATGCGCCGACCACGATGGTCCGCGGTGCGCCGCTGGTGGTGTCGCCTCCGGGTGGACCGACGCTGTTCGCCATTGCATCGCAGGCCGTCGGCTGACGCGGGATGCACGCCGGATGACCACCTTCCTGTACAAGTCCGACCCGACGCGCGGTGCGCTGTGGGCCGACGTTTTCCGCCGACGCGCGCCGGATATCGATTTCCACATCTGGCCTGACATCGGCGATCCGGCGCAGGTGCGCTTTCTCGCCGCATGGGTCCCGCCGGAAGACATCGCGACGCGCTTTCCGAACCTGGAAGTGCTGTTCTCCTCGGGTGCGGGTGTCGACCAGTTCGATTTCTCGATGCTGCCTGCAACGCTGCCGGTGGTGCGCATGGTCGAGCCCGGCATCGTGAACGGCATGGTCGAGTACGTGACGCATGCGGTGCTCGGCCTGCACCGTGACATGGCGCAGTACCGGCGACAGCAGGCCCAGGGCGTGTGGAAGCCGCTGCCGGTGCGCACGGCCGGCGAGCGCCGCGTCGGCGTGCTCGGCCTCGGCTCGCTCGGCAAGGCCGTGCTGGCGCAACTCGTGAGTCTGGGCTTCGACTGCGCGGGCTGGAGCCGTTCGCGTCATGAAGTCGAGGGCGTGCAATGCCATGCGGGCACCGAAGAATTGCCGGCTTTCCTCGCGCGAACCGACATCCTGATCTGCCTGTTGCCGCTGACCGATTCGACGCGCGGTTTTCTCGATGCGAAGCTGTTTGCGCAGTTGCCCGAAGGTGCAGCGCTGGTGCATGTGGGCCGCGGCCCGCAACTGGTCGAGGCCGACCTGCTCGCCGCGCTGGAAAGCGGTCGCATCGCCGAAGCCGTGATGGACGTGACCGACCCCGAACCGCTCACGCCCGGCCATCCGTTCTGGACCCATCCGCGCATCCAGCTGACGCCGCACATCGCCAGCATGACGCAGCCTCTGAGCGCCGCCGAAGCGATGCTGGACAACATCGCGCGCTTCGAGGCCGGCGAGCCGATGTTGGGCCTGATCGACCGGAAACTCGGCTACTGAAGCGCCACGGAATCGCCACGGAGCCGGTGCCGTCGGCTGCGACCGCAGCATCTGCTGTCGCGGCCCGCGGCAACCGCATGCCGCTTCGCCCGAAGGCCCGAATGCAGCACCACATGGCCCGCCCCCCGTCCTAAGCTGGAGGTCTGCCGAAGCCCTTCTTCCGCCCCCACTTCAGGTCAAAGGTTCCCCCATGACGCACTCCGCCGCATTGCCAACCCACGCCGCACTCGACGCCGTCGACCGCGCCCACCTCATCCACCCGGTCTCGCCATGGCGCACGCACGAAGCGCGCGGTCCGATGGTGCTGGAGTCCGCCGAAGGCGTCTGGCTCAAGGACAGCAACGGCCACCAGCTGCTCGACGCCTTTGCCGGTCTCTGGTGCGTGAACGTCGGCTACGGACAGGAAAGCGTGATCCAGGCCGCGGCCGACCAGATGCGCAAGCTGCCGTATGCCACCGGCTATTTCCACTTCAGCAGCGAGCCGGCGATCCGCCTGGCCGAGAAGCTGGTGCAGATCACGCCGGCCTCGCTGACGCGCGTCTACATGACGCTCGGCGGCTCGGAATCGGTCGATGCGGCCGTGCGCTTCATCGTGCAGTACTACAACTCGACCGGCAAGCCGTCGAAGAAGCATTTCATCTCGCTCGAACGCGGCTACCACGGCTCGTCTTCGACCGGCGCCGGCCTGACCGCGCTGCCGGTGTTCCATCGCGGCTTCGACCTCCCGCTGCCGACGCAGCACTACATCCCGTCGCCGAATCCGTACCGTCAAACCGGCGCTGCCGATCCACAGGCGCTGATCGCCGAGTCGGTCGCCGCGCTGCGCGCCAAGGTGGCCGAGCTCGGCGCCGAGAACGTCGCCGCGTTCTTCTGCGAACCGATCCAGGGCTCCGGCGGCGTGATCGTGCCGCCTGAAGGCTGGCTCAAGGCGATGCGCGACGTAACCCGCGAACTCGACATCCTGCTGGTCGTCGACGAGGTCATCACCGGCTTCGGCCGCACCGGCCCGATGTTCGCCTGCGATGCCGAAGGCGTCGAGCCCGACCTCATGACGATGGCCAAGGGGCTGACCTCCGGCTACGTGCCGATGGGCGCCACGATGATGAGCGAGAAGGTCTATGCCGGCATCGCCGACGGCGCACCGAAGGGCGCACCCATCGGCCACGGCGCAACGTACTCCGCGCATCCGGTGAGCGCGGCGGTCGCGCTGGAAGTGATCCGCCTGTACGAAGAAGGCGGCGTGCTGGCGAACGGACGCAAGGTCGGCGCGCATTTCGCGGCCGGCCTCGATGCGCTGACGGCGCATCCTCTGGTCGGCGAATCGCGCCATCGCGGAATGCTCGGCGCACTCGAACTGGTGAGCGACAAGGCCACCAAGCGCGGCTTCGACGCCTCGCTCGGCCTGTCGGAACGCATCTCGAGGGCGGCCTATCGCAACGGTATCGTGTTCCGGGCATTCGGCGACAACATCCTCGGCTTCGCGCCGGCACTCACTTTCACCGAAGACGAGTTCGCCCAGATGTTCACGCGCCTGAAGCGGACGCTCGACGAAGTGCTGGAAGCGCCGGACGTGCGCGCCGCCCTCGCCGCCTGATCGCGCCGTCGCGTTATTGCGCTACTGCGTCATTGCGCAAGGCAGACATCGAAGCAGAATCTCAACCTTCCTTATCTCCCTTGTCAGCGAGCACCGCCATGTCCGAAGCATTCAAGATCGACCGACTCGACCTGCGCATCCTGGCCCAGCTGCAGAAGAACGGCCGCATGACCAACGTGGACCTGGCCGATGCGGTCGGCCTGTCGCCCAGCCCCTGCCTGATCCGCGTCAAGCGCCTGGAACAGGCCGGCTACATCGGCGGCTACGGCGCGCACCTGAGGCTGGAGAAGCTGGGCGACACGCTCACCGTCTTCACCGAAGTCACGCTCACCGACCATCACCGTGAGGACTTCGCGCGCTTCGAGGCCGCGATCCGCGAGGTCGACGAAGTGCTCGAATGCCATCTCGTGAGCGGCGGCTACGACTACATGCTGCGCTTCCTGACGCGCGGCGTGAACCACTACCAGGAAGTCATCGAGACGCTGCTCGAACGCAACATCGGCATTGCCAAGTACTTCAGCTACATCGTCATCAAGTCGCCGTTCATCAAGACGCATTCGCCGATCGAACGGTTGTTCCCGCACCCGCGCTGAAAGGCGCGCCGACTCCCCTTTTTTCCGTCATGCCCGACCTTCCCTCCCGCCCCCGCGCGCGCTTCATGCGCCTTGCAGAAACCGACCGGCCTTCGATCGCACTGCGGATCGACGGCGAAAGCGCCACGGCGCTGACCGGCGACACGCTGCTGGTCGCGCTGCTGACCCACGGCCGCCGCGTGCGCGACAGCGAGTTCGGCGACGGACCGCGCGCGGGCTTCTGCCTGATGGGTGCCTGCCAGGACTGCTGGGTATGGACGGAAGACGGCTCGCGGCTGCGCGCCTGCTCGACGGTCGCCGAAGCCGGCATGTCGGTGCTGACCCGGCCGCCCGCCGCGCACTGGCCGGCCACGCCCGACCTCACGCAGTCGCTGGCCAGGAAAGCCGCGCGCGAAGAAGCCGGCAACACGATGGAACCGGGAGTAAGCGCATGAACGACACCAGCGTCATCAACGCACCCCGCATCGTCGTCGTGGGCACCGGCCCGGCCGGCGTGCGCGCCGCGCAGGCGCTGGTCGAGGCCGGCATCCGCCCGATCGTGGTTGACGAAGGCCGTCGCGACGGCGGCCAGATCTACCGCCGCCAGCCCGAAGGTTTCAAGCGCCCCTATGCCAAGCTCTACGGCAGCGAAGCCGGCAAGGCGAAGTCGCTTCACGGCGATTTCGACGCCCTGCGCAGCCAGGTCGATTACCTCGGCGAGACGCTCGCATGGAACGTCACCGCCGGCGAGCTGCACGTCATGCGCGACGGCGAACCGCGCATCCTGCCGTTCGACGCATTGCTGGTCTGCTCCGGCGCGACCGACCGCCTGATGCCTGTCGACGGCTGGCATCGCGCCGGCTGCTACAGCCTGGGCGCATCGCAGGTCGCGCTGAAGTCGCAGGCCTGCGCGATCGGCTCGCAGGTCGTGTTCATGGGCAGCGGACCGCTGCTGTACCTCGTCGCCTCGCAGTATGTGCAGGCCGGCGCGAAGGTGGCTGCGGTGCTCGACACCGCGCCGGTGGTCAAGCCCTGGGCGGCGATCACCGGGCTGATGGCGCGACCGGGACTCGCGATGCGCGGCTACGCGCTGATCCACGGCCTGCGCAAGGCCGGTGTGCCGGTGCTGCAGGGCGTGACGCCGGTGCGCATCGAGGGCGACGACGCCATCGGCGCGCAGGCCGTGGTCGCGAACGACGAGAAGGGCCGGACGCATCGCTTCGAATGCGATGCGGTCGGTCTCGGCTGGCATCTGCGCTCCGAAACCCAGCTCGCCGATCTGGCGCGCTGCACCTTCGACTTCGAGCCGATCAGCCGCCAGTGGCTGCCGCGCATCGACGTCGACGGCCGCAGCACGACGCCGGGCGTGTACCTGGCCGGCGACGGCGTACGCATCCTCGGCGCCGACGGTGCCGAAGCTGCGGGACGCCTGGCCGCACTCGCCGCGCTGGCCGACCTCGGACATGCCAAGGGTCGCGCGACCTACGAAGCCGAATCGTCGAAGCTGCACCGCACGCTGGTGCAGATGGACCGCTTCCGCGCCGGACTGGCTCACGCCTTTCCGTGGCCGCATGCGCAAGCCGCTGCGCTGCCCGACGAAGCCGTGGTTTGTCGCTGCGAGGCCGTCACCGTCGGCGAAGTGCGTCGCTGCGTGAACGAACTCGACAGCAAGGAAGTGAACCGCGCCAAGGCTTTCAGCCGCGTCGGCATGGGCCGCTGCCAGGGTCGCTTCTGCGGCCATGCGGCTGCGGAGATCGTCGCCGATGCGTGTCGGATACCGATCCAGGAAGTCGGCCGGCTGCGCTCGCAGGCACCGGTCAAGCCGATCGTCATGAGCGCACGCGAGGTGCAGTCATGAACACGAGCGCAAACACCGTCGATACCGATGTGCTCGTGCTGGGCGGCGGATTGATGGGCAGCACGGCCGCCTTCTTCCTGCGCCGGGATCACGGCCTGTCGGTCACGCTGCTGGAGCGCGAACTGGTCGGCCGGCAGGCCAGCGGCACCAATTTCGGCAACGTGCGCCGCCAGGGTCGCGAACTGATCCAGATGCCGCTCGCCAACCGTGCGCGCGCCGTCTGGGGCCGCATCAACGAACTGCTCGGCGAAGACGCGGAATTCGTGCCTTACGGCCATCTGCGTGTCTGCTACACGCAGGAGCAGGCCGCGCGCATCGAGAAGCATGCGAACGAAGCGAAGCCTTACGGGCTCGACCTGGAGATCTTCACCGCCGCGCAACTGCAGAAACGCTGGGGCATCTTCGCGCCCGGCGTGGTCGCGGGCTCGCTCTGCGCCGACGACGGTCATGCCAATCCACGCCTCGCCGGACCGGCCTTCGCACGCGCGGCCAGGCGTGCGGGCGCGAACATCGTCGAGCATGCAGAAGTCATGACGGTCGAGCGCGACGGCACCGGCTTCGTCGCGCACACCGCGGACGGCAAGCGCTATCGCGCCCAGCAATTGCTGGTGGCTTGCGGCGCATGGTCGAACCGCATCGCGTCGCAGTTCGGCGAGACCGTGCCGATGGAAGCGCGCGGCCCGCAGATGGGCGTGACCGAACCGCTGCCCTACGCCATCGGACCGTCGATCGGCCTGTCTTCGCCGATCGAGACCGAGGGCCTGTACTTCCGTCAGATCGCACGCGGCAACATCGTCTTCGGCGGCGGGCTCAAGGGCACCGCAGAGGCCGACAACATTCGCTCGTTCGTGAAGCCCGACAACGTCCTGCGACAGATGCGCGAACTGCGCCGCTTCGTGCCGGCCTTCGGTCAGGTGCAGCTGGTGCGGGTGTGGAGCGGCATCGAGGGCTACACCGCCGACTGGCAACCCGTGATGGGCGCCAGCGCCCGCGTGCCGGGCCTGCACTATTCGTTCGGCTTCAACGGCGAGGGATTCGCGATCAGCCCGGGTGTCGGGGAGACGATGGCGGAGCTGATTGCGACGGGGAAGACCGGGATACCGATCGAGCCGTTTTCGATCGGGCGGTTTGCGGGGGAGCAAGTGGCGCAGACAGTGCAAAAGGTCGCTTGAGGAACCTGAAAACCGCGGTCGATGTCTTGACGTTTTGTATCCGATTGGCTACATTCGGCGATATTCACGATTCGACAGACCGAAGCTTTCGTCGCATGGCTCGACGGGCTGGGCGACAAGCGAGCGCAGATTCGAATAGCCGCTCGGCTTCGACAGGCCGAAGCCGGAAGCCTCGGAGATTGGCAAGCTATCGAAGGTGAAGTCTCGGAGATGCGAGTGCACTATGGACCAGGCTACCGTCTCTACTTCGTCCGTCGCGGTCGAGTCATCGTGATCATGCTGAACGCGGGTGATAAGTCATCGCAGAAACGAGACGTTCGACGCGCACTGAAACTGGCATCCGAACTTGGAGAAGACTTATGACCAAAGTCAAGACACCGCACAAGCTCATCGCGTTCGATGCAGCAAGGTATCTGGACGACGACGAGGCGATCGCCGAATACATGACGGCTGTTCTGGAAGCCAATGATCCGGACCTTCTGCTTCTCGCTTTGAGCGACGTAGCGCGTGCAAAAGGTATGGCTCAGGTCGCGAAAGACGCCGGTCTGGGCCGCGAGAGTCTTTACAAGGCTCTCGCGCCTGGCGCAAAGCCGCGGTTTGAAACAGTCATGAAGGTGGCGCACGCTTTGGGTGTCAGATTCACTGCCCACCCCGTCTGAAACGTCACTCCATCTTCAACGCCCGTTCGGCCACTTCGCAGAACCACCTCACGCCCAGCGGCAGCGCGTCGTCGTTGAAGTCGTAGCAGGGGTGATGCAGGGCGGGCTCGCCGTCGTCACCCGCCGACGAGCGCGCCTGGCCCAGCCACAGATAAGCGCCCGGCAGTCGCTGCAGCATGAACGCGAAATCTTCAGACGTGAACGCACCGCGCGGCGCGATGGCGGTCTGCAGGCCGATGGCGCGTGCAGCATCGAGTGCGAGCCCAGCTTCGGCTGCCGTGTTGACCGTCGCCGGGTAGTAGCGCACGTACGTCACCTCGGCCTGCGTGCCGCTGGCCAGCGCAACACCATCGACCGTGGCCCGCAGCGCGGCCTCGATGCGGTCCTGCGATGCGGCATCGAAACTGCGTACCGTGCCGGTAATCGACACCTCCGCCGGCAGCACGTTGTGGCTATGCCCGCCCTCGATCCGCGTCACCGACAGCACCGCCGATTCGCCCGGATCGATGCGCCGCGAGACGATGGTGTGGAGCTGCGCGATCAGCTGGCTTGCCGCGAGGATGGTGTCGGCCGTGTGGTGCGGCTGCGCGGCATGACCGCCGCGTGCGCGCAGCACGATGTCGAAGCGGTCGGCGGCGGCCATGATCGGGCCGGTGCGGGTCTGCGCATGGCCGAGCGGGAGATCGGGCCAGTTGTGCAGCGCATAGACGCTGTCGCACGGGAAGCGGTCGAACAGGCCGTCTTCTATCATCGCGCGCGCGCCGCCCTTGCCTTCCTCGGCCGGCTGGAAGATGAAGCGCACGGTGCCTTCGAAATTGCGGGTCCGCGCGAGCTGGCGCGCTGCGCCGATGAGCATGCTGGTGTGGCCGTCGTGGCCGCAGCCGTGGTGCGCGCCCTGGTTGCGGCTCGCATACGACTGGCGCCCCAGTTCGACCATCGGCAACGCATCCATGTCGGCGCGCAGGCCGACGGTCTTCGCTCCGTTGCCGACACGCAGCGTGCCGACGACGCCGGTGCCACCGATGCCTTCCTCGACTTCGAGCCCCAGCAGCCGCAGCGCATTCGCGGCGATACCGGCGGTGCGCTTTTCCTGGAAGGCCAGTTCGGGATTGGCATGGAGGTCGCGGCGCAGCGCGACCAGGTCGGGCAGCAGGTCGGCGACTGGCGCGGCGATGTTCTTCGTCATGTTTGCATTCAGCGTCCGGCCTCCACCGCATCGGCGAGTTCGGCGAGCGTGTGGAAGTGGAAATCGGGTTCGGTGTGTTTCGATTCGATGGTGCCGCCCGAGTCTTTCAGGCCGTGACGGCGTTCGATCCAGCAGGTCGCGATGCCGAGCGACTTCGACACGCCGATGTCGTGGTACTGGCTCTGCGCAACGTGCAGGTTGTCGGCCTGCTTGAAGCCCCATTCGCCTTCGAAGCGCCCGCGCGCGTAGGCGAAGTAGCGCTGGTCGGGCTTCTCGCACATGGCGTCGTCGCAGCTCAGGAGCATGTCGAAGGGTTCGTCGAGCGTGGCGGCGAAATGCTTGAGCGCCCAGGTCTGCGCGTTGGTCATGGTGACCAGCTTGAAGTGCTTGCGCAGACGCTTGAGCGCCTCGATGGAATCGGGGAAAGCGGGCCACTGCGCGACCGAATCGCGCAGGCCGCAAGCCAGTGCTTCGGTGTCGGGCAGACCGAGCCTGGGAGCGATGGCATGCCAGCAGCGTTCGAGATCGTCGGGATACCAGCCGGAATTACCGTCCGCGCGCGCATAGCGATAGGCGGCGAGAAATTCGTCGTCGGTGATCTGCGTGCCGGGCACGGCGCTGCGCAGGTAGGCGAGCATGCCGCCCTCGAAATCGATCAGCGTGCCGACGACGTCGAACGTGAGAACCTTGAAGTCAAGCAAAGACATGGAAGTGCTCCGATGGAAAGTGCAACGAGCTTAGGTTGCACGCCGCTCGACGCGACACCGAAAAGCCGGACCCGGCGGCACAGGATTTCGTTGTCGCCGCCAGGCCGGCATCTTCTATGGCGACGCGGATTCAGTCCTCGAAGAATGCCACTGGAAGTCCCGGCGTCTCGACGCGCATCGCCACCACGTGGCCCGATGCCGGCAGGCGCGCTATCTCCTCTTCGGGTCGGCCCTTGGCAGCGGTGGTGACGAAAAGCGTGCGCAGATCCTCGCCGCCAAAGCACGGCATCGTCGGGCACTGCGCGGGCAACGGCAGCGCCGCGACCTGTTCGCCCGTCGGCGAGAAGCACAGCAGCTGCGCGCCTTCGTACATTGCGACCCAGTAGTTTCCTGCGGCGTCGATCGTCGCGCCGTCCGGACGTCCGCCATACGGCAGCGGCGAACCGGGCGTCCAATCGGCAGGCTTGGCATCAAAGGTCTTGAAGGTGCGCGGGCGTGTGAGCGTGTTGTCGTCGGCCGACCAGTCCCAGGCACGCACCGCGTGCGCGGCCGTGTCGGCCCAGTACATCGTGCGCAGATCGGGCGAAAACGCGAGGCCGTTGGCGGTGGTGGCTTCATCGGCCATGTGCATCAGGACCGGTGTGCGACCGTCCCGTGCATCCAGGCAGTAGAGCGTCGCGTTCGGGCGGTCCTTGGCTTCGTTCAGCGTGCCGGCCCAGAAGCGGCCACGTGCGTCGCACTTGCCGTCGTTGAAGCGCATGGTGCGGGTGTCGTGGTCGGCGGCGGCCAGCTTGACGAGCGGGCCGCGCCATGTCCGCGCGCGGTAGATGCCGTCGCGCAACGCGAGCACCAGGCCGCCGCTGCGGGCCGGAGCGATGCAGCCGGGGTCGGCCGGCAGCGGCCAGCGCTCGACTGCTGCGGCGCCATCGATTCCGGTGCCTCGCACCTGCTTTCGCAGCACGGCACGCCCTGGAATGTCGATCCAGTACAGAGCGGATTCGTGGGGATGCCAGAACGGCGATTCGCCGAGCTCGCACAGGCTGTGTTCGAAGGTGGTCCAGGTCATGTCGGCATTGTGCAGACCAAAAAAAACCCGCAAGCGCGAGGCGCTTGCGGGTCGGGCATCCGAGATGGATCTCAGCGGTTGTACGCAGTCTCGCCGTGCGAGGAGATGTCGAGGCCTTCGCGCTCTTCTTCTTCCGTCACACGCAGGCCGATCGTCAGGTCGGCGATCTTGAAGGCGATGAACGCCACCACGCCGGACCACACCATCGTGAACAGCACGCTCTTGACCTGGATCCAGACCTGGCCGCCCATCGTGAAGGTGTCCGGGGTCAGTCCGCCGGTGCCGCCGAGGCTGGTCGAAGCGAACACGCCGGTCAGGATGGCACCCAGGATGCCGCCGACGCCGTGGACGCCGAAGACGTCGAACGCGTCGTCCGCGCCGAGCATCTTCTTGAGACCACCGACGCCCCAGAGGCAGACGATGCCGGCCAGCAGGCCCATCACGATCGAACCCATCGGGCCGACGAAGCCGGCTGCAGGCGTCACAGCCACGAGGCCGGCGACGGCACCGGACGCAGCGCCCAGCATCGAGGCCTTGCCGCGGTGCATGCTTTCACCCAGGCACCACGACAGCGTGGCCGCGGCGGTGGCGAGCACCGTATTGATGAAGGCCAGGCCGGCCGCGCCGTTGGCTGCACCCGCCGAGCCGGCGTTGAAGCCGAACCAGCCCACCCACAGCAGCGATGCGCCGACCATCGTCAGCGTCAGCGAATGCGGCGTGAAGGCTTCCTTGCCGAAGCCGATGCGCTTGCCCACCAGGTAGGCGCCGACCAGGCCGGCCACACCGGCGTTGATGTGCACCACGGTGCCGCCAGCGAAGTCCAGCGCGCCGTCCTTGGCCAGCAGACCTCCGCCCCAGACGATGTGGGCCATCGGCACGTAGCTGAAGGTGAACCACAGCACCGAGAACAGCAGCACGGCCGAGAACTTGGCCCGCTCCGCGAAGGCGCCGACGATCAGCGCAACGGTGATGGCGGCGAAAGTGCCCTGGAACGAGATGAACACATGCTCCGGAATGGTCGTCAGCGCACCGAAGGTTTCGGTGGTCACGCCCTTCAGGAAGATCTTGTCGAGCCCGCCGAAGAAATTGCCGTCGCCTGTGAACGCCATGCTGTAGCCGTAGATGGCCCACAGGATGCTGATCAGCGAGAAGATCACGAAGACCTGCATCAGCACCGAAAGCATGTTCTTGGAGCGGCCCAGGCCGCCGTAGAACAGCGCGAGGCCAGGCACGGTCATCAAAATCACCAGCAGCGTCGAGGTCAGCATCCAGGCGGTGTCGCCGGAATCGACCTTCGGCACGGGTGCAGCGGCTGCAGCCGGAGCGGCGGGCGCTTCGGCAGCAGCGAGGGTTGCGGGTGCAGCGGCAGGCGCGGCGGCCGGAGCAGCGGCGGACGCGGCGACTTCAGGCGCAGCGGGCGGCGTCTGCGCAAAACCGGTGACGCCGGCGGTAAGCACGCTCAGGCCGAGCGCAAGTGAGACAAGCAGTTTTTTCATGTCGATTGTTCTTCTTCAGTAGGGCTTCAGAGTGCCTCGCGGCCGGTTTCGCCGGTTCGGATGCGTACGACCTGCTCGAGGTTGTAGACAAAGATCTTGCCGTCGCCGATCTTGCCGGTGCGTGCCGCGCCCTCGACCGCCTCGATCACGCGCTCCACCAGGTCATCGGACACTGCTGCCTCGATCTTGACCTTGGGGAGGAAGTCGACCACGTACTCTGCACCGCGATACAGCTCCGTATGGCCCTTCTGGCGACCGAATCCCTTGACTTCCGTCACGGTGATGCCCTGCACGCCGATCGTCGAGAGTGCTTCGCGCACTTCGTCGAGCTTGAATGGTTTGATGATGGCTGTGACCAGCTTCATGGAAGTTCTCCTGAGGATGAAACGGAAGGGCGCGGCAATGCAGGCCGCGCCTTTGTGTCTTTAAAGCGTCTTGTTGATCGAGACGATCGCGCGGGCCTTGTTGATGTCGCCGAAGACACCCTTCTTATTGGCGCCTTGCAGGCCGCCGTAGAGCGACAGGCCACCGCCGAAGTCGTACACGACGCCGAGTGCGTAGTCGACATAGTTGGGCTTGTTGATGCCGGCGAGATCGAAGTTGTCCTTGGCGCCGCTCGAGAAGCGCGTGTAGCCCAGCGCCGCCTTCAGGGTCAGCGAAGGCGCGATCTCCTGCGCGAAGGCCAGGTTGAAGTAACCGGTATTGCGGCCCTTGAAGCCCGAGCCCGCGTTTTCGCCGGCGTAGCCGAAGTAATCCTTGGAGACGGTGTGCGAGTACTTGAGCGTCAGCGGGCCATAGGTGCCGGCGCCGTAGAGCTCGGTCGTGTTGCCGGTCTTGTTGCCCGGGTAGATATAGGTCAGTGCACCCAGATCCCAGCCAATGCCGCCTGCCGTGAACTTGTAGCCGCCGTACAGGTCGCTCTCGATGCTGTTGCCCGGCAGCCAGTTGACGCTGGAATTCCAGTTGCCGATGTACCAGCCGGTTTCGCCGAAGGCGTAGTCGAAGCCGCCCTGGATCGCCGGTCCGAAAGTCTTGGTCCTGATGTTGCCGTTGCCGCCCAGCGAATCCTGATCCTGGCCGCGGAACTTGTAGTTGCTGGTCAACCCGATGTTGGCCGTGAGCTGGGCGCTGGCGATCATCGGCAGAAGAGCCAGGGCGGTCGTTGCCAAAGCCAGTGCGGTTTTACGGTGCATCATCGGGTCAGCTCCTAGAGGTTTTTGAAAAGAGGGGATTCCTCTTACAAAGCAGGGAGCGTGCCAGAGCTACCCAGTCCTGCTGTCACGGGATTCGGGAGCGATGAGTCATCCGGTTCGAATTGGTTTCAAGAATTTCCAGGTTTGTGCACGTCTTTCGACGGACGACCTTCCGATCGATGGCGGACGCACCATCATGGGGAGAAATATAAAAAATGAGTCTGTCTTTGGTGCAAAGCCGCGCTCTGCTCGGACTTGAAGCCGCGTCGGTCACCGTCGAGGTGCATCTGGCCAACGGATTGCCGAGCTTCACGCTGGTCGGGCTGGCCGACGTGGAGGTCAAGGAAGCGCGCGAACGCGTGCGATCGGCAATCCAGAACGCAGGGCTGGATTTTCCGAACAACAAGCGCATTACCGTCAACCTGGCACCGGCCGATCTGCCGAAGGACTCGGGTCGGCTCGATCTGCCGATCGCCCTTGGCATCCTCGCGGCGAGCGGCCAGATCGATGCGGCCCGGCTCGACGGCTACGAGTTCGCCGGTGAACTCTCGCTCTCCGGCGGGCTTCGGCCGGTGCGCGGCGCTCTGGCGATGGCACTCGCCCTGCTGACACAAGGCACCGCCACCCGTCTGGTGCTGCCAACCGACAGTGCACGCGAGGCGGCGCTGGTGCCGGGCACCGAGGTCTACGGCGCGCGCCATCTGCTCGACGTCGTCGCGCAGTTCCTGCCGCCCGGCGATGCCGGTACGGTGCAGGCGCCGGTCGAGGCTCCGGACGGCGACGGCTGGGTGCGGATGCAGCCGCCGGTCAATGTCGGCGAACCTGTTGCTGCGTACCTCGACCTGTCCGACGTCAAGGGCCACGCGGGCGCCAAAAGGGTGCTCGAGATCGCCGCTGCCGGGCAGCACAGCCTGTTGATGGTCGGTCCGCCAGGATCGGGCAAGTCGATGCTGGCGCAGCGCTTTGCCGGACTGTTGCCGGCGATGACTGTCGACGAGGCACTGCAGAGCGCCGCCGTCGCCAGTCTCTCGGGCCGCTTCACGCCGGCTCGCTGGCGCTGTCGACCGACCTGCAGCCCGCATCACACGGCAAGCGCGGTGGCGCTGGTGGGCGGCGGTTCGCCGCCGCGACCGGGCGAGATTTCGCTGGCGCATCACGGCGTCCTGTTTCTGGACGAATTCCCCGAGTTTTCACGCGCCGCCCTGGAGGCGCTGCGCGAGCCGCTGGAGACCGGCACGATCACCATCGCGCGCGCCGCACGCCGGGCCGAGTTTCCTGCCCGCTTCCAGCTGGTCGCCGCGATGAACCCCTGCCCCTGCGGTTATCTAGGCTCGACCTCCCGCGCCTGCCGCTGCACGCCCGAACAAGTTGCGCGCTATCAGGGCAAGCTCAGCGGCCCGTTGCTGGACCGCATCGATCTGCACATCGAGGTGCCGGCAATTCCGGCCGAGCAGCTTCTCGGTACCGGCGCGTCAGGTACACCGCCGGGCGAATCGACCGCCGCGATCCGCGAACGCGTAGTCGTCGCACGCGCACGCGCCGTTGCCCGACAGGGTCAACCGAACCAGGCGCTGCAGGGCGCCGACATCGACCGACACGCGGCGCTCGAACCGGCAGCGCTGCAGTTAATGCACACGGCGGCGACCAAGCTCGGCTGGTCGGCGCGCAGCACCCACCGCACGCTGAAGGTCGCGCGCACCATCGCCGATCTCGCCGGCGCCGACACGGTGCAGGTGCCGCACGTCGCCGAGGCGGTGCAGTACCGACGCGCGCTCGGCGGCGGGGGCTGAGCGCACACCGACCGAGGCGCTGCGGGGCATCGGTCAGCCGCGTTGCGCACAATGCGTGCGCTGTCACTTTTTCTAAAGCGCCAAGGCGCCCTTCTTCTCCATGCTCGGATTCCTTCCCCCTGTCGTTCGCGGCGTCATCGCCTTCGTGTTGCTGGTCCTGAACACGCTGTTCTGGTGCGCGCTGCTGTTTGCGTTTTCGCTGGTCAAGCTGCTGCTGCCTTTCCCGGCTGTGCGTGCGCGCATCGACCCGGTGCTCAACGCCATCGCGACCGGCTGGGTCGCAGGCAACGGCGCCTGGATGCGCCTGACGCAGCGCACCGTATGGGATGTGAAGGGCGTCGATGCACTGGCTTATCGCGGCTGGTATCTGGTCAATTGCAACCACCAGTCGTGGGTCGACATCTTCGTGCTGCAGCGCACGCTGAATGGACGGATTCCGATCCTGAAGTTCTTTCTCAAGCAGGAGCTGATCTATGTGCCGGTGATCGGCCTGGCCTGGTGGGCGCTCGACTTCCCGTTCATGAAACGTCACGGCAAAGCGGACCTGCGCAAGAACCCGGCATTGCGACAACAGGACCGCGAAACCACCCGCCGCGCCTGCGAGAAATTCGCGCTGGTACCGACCAGCGTCATGAACTTCGCCGAGGGAACCCGCTTTACCGAGCAGAAGCGGAAGTCGCAGTCGTCGCCTTATCGGCATCTGCTGAAGCCGAAAGCCGGTGCTCTGGCGCTGGCATTGCACGCGATGGGCGAGAAATTCCAGTCGCTGATCGACGTGACGATCGTTTATCCGGACGGGATTCCGACGTTCTGGGATTTTCTTTGCGGGCGTACGCCGCGCATTGTTCTAAGAGCGCGGCAATTGCCGATTCCGCGGGAATTGTCGTTGGGGGATTACGAAGGGGATTCGGTGTTCAGGGGGAGCTTTCACCGGTGGCTGGCGGAGATATGGGAGGTGAAGGATGCGGAGATCGAGGGGTTATTGGGGGATGGAAAAGTAGAACCCATTTGACGCGATATGTCTTAACAGCGTTTGCCCCAACTAGTTGCCGCGTTATGGCAATGCATTACGGAGGCGCTCGATGAGCGTTGGTGGGAGCGTGATGAAGCCGCCATCCTGATCTTCGACGTATCCGAGCCCATCACCTTCCCAATAAAATCTCGGTATGTCGGGGTAGGAATATGTTCGTTTCGCGACCACTTCTCCGGAGTTATTGAGCACCTGCAAAAAGATGATGTCTTTTTTCAACCAGCAATATCGGGCCGAATGAAGCGACCCTTCGGGTTTTGGCTCCATGACTGGACTCCACTCACAAACAGGCACAACTTTTAGACGCAATTGCATCTCAGCGATATAGCTCCAAAACAGACAAACGATGGCAAACGCGCCAAAATAGCAGATGCACCGCCCAACCCTTCGACAAAGTTGGTCAACTCTGAAATTCGCCTTCACAATACGACCCGGATTGGCGATTTGAGTCGGATGTTTACTCGGTCCGAATAGATCATGAAATCACCACCTCGCGCATGCTTTGTTCGCCAGTCCCGGTAGTGCCGATTGGTCACTGGGTACAAAACGCTGTCCTTCTTCGTGATGTCGCCGTCATTTACAGGATAGTCGAGCCATCCCTCCCCACCCTGCAGCTGATGGACAGGAACGACGGCAACATGGCTCGCGCTCCAATGCCCAAGATACTGGTCATCTGAAAATTCATAGGGATCACGTACGTAAATCGACACATCAGTCACAGACGCGACTCTTGCAGCATGATCGAACGATGCGTAACGAACTGCCACATAAAAATTGAATGACCCCAGTGCACCAGTTAGATCGTCAGGTACACCTCCAGCCGTAGCCTCGCGATTGAGGAATTGGGCAATACGCTGCCCCCATGTCCCATCCACCTTGATTAATTGGAACTGAAATTTCTGATGAAAGCTCAGAAAATCGGAGTTCGCGATATTCCACCCAAGGATTTCTCGACGATTTTGATATGGAATAAGTGCGGCCTTCAGGACACTCAGGGCTTGTGGAGTTTGCAATCGATTTTCGATCAGAAATTCAAACGCCTTCTTCGCACGAGGAAAGGAAAGAACCCAACTCATCTTGATCGTTGTCGAATCGACCATTGCAGGTGAATAAGGCAGACCGTTCTGGTCGATTTCGTTTTGAAGAAGGCCGGGGCTTTGCGAATAATTCGCCTGCCCGGCAAACCACCTTTCCTGCAACTTCGCCGCCATCGGCATATGCAGTTTGCGCATTGCCTTCGGGACATCCTGAATATCGAACGGCGGCACCTTTTTCGACGGAGGCGGCGTAAGCAACGCTTTGGTCTTCTGCACCGCAACAGTCGCCATCTTCTCAGGCGGCCGTTTCAGCCAGTCCGAGAAATCCGCTACTGCATCTGCTGTTTTCAAAATGGCATTGAAAACATTCAGGTACGGATCGTCAGGCACCTTCTTCTTCGGCAACGGCTCATCTTTCACCGCCCGCTCCGGTGCCACTTCCACCGGCCGCGCATACAGCAACGGTGGCGCGGGCCGCGCCATCGACAACCCGACGCCTTCCACCTCGCAAACCTCGCATTCCCGCTCGGACCACAAGCGCAGGAAGTTGTTCGACTTCAAATACGCAATCTTCTTTTCTTCGATGGCTTTGACCATTCACTGGCTCCCTGGATGTCGACGCGCAGGATTCTGCGGCAATTCATTCCAGAGGCTTGCAGCGACAAGTAGCCATTAGATTGCGTAACGATGCCACTGACTTTCAGCTAATTCTTTTCCATCAACGAGACAAATCAATCTGCGCTGTCGATGATCAGCTTTGGCACCGCGTAATCGGTCAGCGCCCATTTGGCCGCGACCTTGGCGTAAGTGCCGTCGGCAATGATCTTGGTCATCGCACCGGACAATTCCTTGAACAACGCCTCGTCCTTTCTCGCGGTCGCCAGGCCGACATACTGGAACGTGAATGGCTTGCCGACCAGCATGTAGGTGTTCGGCTCCTGGCCGAAGATGTAGTTCAGCGTTTCGCCGCCCTGCACTGCCGCATCGATCCGGCCTTGGCGTAGTTGAGTGCGCGCATCGGCCGAGCCGTCGGTGCCGACGACGGCGATCGCGGGCTTGCCGGGCTTCACGCAGTTCTCGTCGCTCCACTTCGTGATCTCGACGGGAAACGACGTGCGACGACTGGCTCCGACCTTCTTCCCGCAGAGCGCCTCCATGCCCGCGAACTCGGCGGCGCGCGTTTTCATCACGTAGAACTGCGGACCGGTCTTCAGGTAATCGATGAAGCGCACCGTTTCACGGCGCGTCGGCAGGTCGGTCATGCCGGAGATGATCATGTCGACGCGACCGGTCGCGAGCGAACTCATCATCTGGTCGAAGCTGGTTTCCTCCCACTTGACGGTGGTGCCCATGGCAGCGGCCAGCGCCTGTCCGAGATCGATGTCGAAACCCATGAGCACGCCGGTCGCCGGGTCCTTGTATTCGAGCGGCGGATAGTTCGAGACGACGGCCGCGCGCAGCGGAGCGCCCTTGGTGCGCGCCTCCTGGGCTTGTGCGGCCGGCGCCAGCATCGTGGCGGCCAAAGCAGCCAAAGCGGTTATCAGGGTCAGCGAACGAAGCGATGTGGAAGTCATGGTGGGATTCCTTGGATTGGCAAACAAAAATTCGGTCAGCCGCGCACGGCCGAGATGAAGTCGCGCGTGCGCGGATGCGCCGGCGCCGATAGCACCTGTTCGGCGGGCCCGGTCTCCACGATCCGGCCCTTGTCCATGAACATGACGCGCGTCGCGACGTCGCGCGCAAAGCCCAGCTCATGAGTGACCACGACCATCGTCATGCCCGAGGTTGCGAGGTCGCGCATCACCGACAGCACCTCGCCGACGAGTTCCGGGTCGAGCGCCGATGTCGGCTCGTCGAACAGCATCAGCTGCGGCCGCATGGCGAGCGCGCGCGCGATGGCCACGCGCTGCTGCTGCCCGCCCGACAGCTCGACAGGGAACGCGCCGCTCTTGTTCTCCAGCCCGACGCGTGCCAGCAGCGCCTTCGCTTCGGCAACCGCCTCGGCCCTGGGCCGGCGCTGTACGCGCAGCGGTCCTTCGATCACGTTCTCCAGCACCGTCATGTGCGGGAACAGGTTGAAGCGCTGGAACACCATGCCGGTCTTCAGGCGCTGACGGGCGATTTCCGTCTCGGACAGCGGATGCAGCTTGTCGCCGACGCGCCGGTAGCCGACCAGTTCGCCGCCGACCCAGAGCGCGCCGCCGGTCACGGTTTCGAGCTGGTTGATGCAGCGCAGGAAGGTGCTCTTGCCGGAGCCCGACGGGCCGATGACGCACAGCACTTCGCCGACCGGAATGTCGACCGTGATGTCCTTCAGCGCCTGGAAATCGCCGAAGCTCTTGCACAGGTCAACCGCGCGGACGATCGGATCGCGGTTGCTCAAATTGATGCTCGACATCCCGTGCCTCACTGCCTGGAAGTGGTGCGACCTGCACCGCGTGCGTAGAACGCTTCGACGCGACCCTGCAGCAGCGACAGCACGGTGACGACGGCGATGTACCAGATGCCGGCGACGATCAGCAGCTCGATCACGCGAGTGTTGGCGTAGTAGATGTTCTGCGCGCTGTGCAGGATCTCGGCGAACTGGATCACGCTGGCCAGCGATGTCAGCTTGATCATCCCGACGAACTCGTTGCCGATCGGCGGAATGATCACGCGCATCGCCTGCGGCAGGATCACGCGGCGCAGCGCCAGCATGCGCGGCATGCCGATCGACTTGGCGGCTTCGTACTGGCCGACGTCGACCGACAGCAGGCCCGCGCGCACCACCTCCGACGTGTAGGCGCCCTGGTTGATGCCCAGGCCCAGCAGCGCGGCGAGGAACGGCGTCATCAGGTCGACGGTGCGCGCCTCCAGGACGCCTGGAATGCCGATGGTCGGGAACACCAGCGCAAGGTTGAACCACAGCAGCAATTGCAGGATGACCGGCGTGCCGCGGAACAGCCATACATAGCCGCGTGCGACCCAGCTCAGCACCGGGTTGCTCGACACGCGCATCACCGCGGTGACGACGCCGAGCGCGATGCCCAGCGCCATCGCGAGGACGCTCATGACGATGGTGTTCACCAGCCCGGTGAGGATCGTTTTCGCGGTGAGGAAGCGGCCGACGTAAGCCCATTCGATGTTGCCGCGCGCAAAAGCGTTGGCGACGAACAGCAGCATCGCGACGATGGCCGCCGTCCAGACGTAGCGACCCCAATAGCGGCGCGGCACGTGCTGGAGTTGCGAGATATCAGACATGTCGGTGTTCAGCATCGCGGCCCCTCGTATGCGGCGATCCATTCGCCGCGCGGCAGCATCGCCGCCTTCGCACGCGCGATCTGCTCGACCACCCGCACCGGCGCCGTGCCGCCCTGCCCGGTGCGCGCTGCTATCGCGGCTTCGAGCGTCAGGTGTTTCAGCACGTCGGGCGTCAGGCGCGGATCGACTTCGGCGAGCATCAATTCGGACACCGCACCCAGCTCGATGCCTTCGGCTTCGCAGGCCTTGACGAGTGCGCCGGTGATCTCGTGCGCCTCGCTGAAGGGCACGCCCGACAGCGCCAGCCAGTCCGCGACTTCGGTCGCCAGCGTGAAGCCGAGCGGCGCATGCCGGCGCAGCTGCGCGACATCGACGCGCATCGTGCGGATCATTCCGGCCATCGCGGGCAGCACCAGCAAGAGCGTGTCGATGCTGTCGAAAGCGGCGCTCTTGTCTTCGGCCAGGTCGCGGTTGTAGGCCAGCGGCAGCGACTTCAGCGCCGACAGCATGCCGACCAGATTGCCGATCAGCCGGCCGGCCTTGCCGCGCGTGAGTTCTGCGATGTCCGGGTTTTTCTTCTGCGGCATGATCGAACTGCCGGTGCAGTAGGCGTCGTCCAGCTCGACCCACTGGAACTGCCGCGACGACCACAGCACCACCTCTTCCGAAAGCCGCGACAGCTCGACTGTCAGCATGCTGGCGATGAACAGGAACTCGCACACATGGTCGCGCGCAGCCACGGCATCGATCGAGTTCTCGCACGGCGCGTCGTAGCCGAGCTCGACGGCGGAGAGTTCCGGCGAGCGGCAGATGGCCGATCCCGCGAGCGCGGCGGCGCCCAGCGGCGAACGCGCGCTGCGGCGGTCCCAGTCGATCAGCCGGTCGACATTGCGGCCGATCGCCTGCGCATGTGCCATCAGGTGATGCGCGAAGACGATCGGCTGCGCGGGCTGCAGGTGCGTGAAGCCGGTCGACAGCGTGTCGGTGTGCTGCGCCGCCTGCGCGATCAGCGCGTCCTGCAGCTCGTGCACTGCCGCCGCGATGACGCGTGCCTTGTCGCGCAGGTAGAGCTTGAGGTCGTTGGCGGCCTGATCGTTGCGCGAACGGCCGGCGCGCAGCTTGCCGCCGACGGGGCCGAGGCGCTCGGTCAGCACGCGCTCCAGGAAGGTGTGGACGTCTTCGTCTGCGGGCGTCGGCTGGACGGTGCCGCTCAGGAAGTCGCGCTCGACGGCATCGATGCAGGCCTGCAGCGCGTCGAGTTCGTCCTGCGCGAGGATGCCCGCGCGATGCAGTTCCCGCGCATGCGCCCGCGAGCCGGCGAGGTCGTAGGGCACGAGCCGAAAGAAGCTGGGTTCCGAGCGCGACAGCGCCTTCAGCGCTTCGGACGGCTGCGACTTGAATCGCGCGCCCCAAAGGCGCTTTTCTGCGCCGGCTTCTGTTGTGGTCATGGACGGGTCTCTCGCTGTAATGAACGCATCGTAGGTAGGAAGCGCGTCGATGAAAACCGAGATTAAGGCGGCGCTGGAAGTTAAAAATTCTCAGCATGAAAAGCGGGTCGCAGAGCCCTGGATTCCTTCGAAAATCGGCTTATGGCCCGGTCTTTGCGTACGGAAGATCCCCCTCGACGAACTGAAGAAAAATCGCATGCAAGACCCCGCGAAAAGGCTCACGACGAGGACCCGGCTACCGCCCCTGAACGCCCTGCGCGCCTTCGACGCGACCGCGCGCCATCTCACCGTCGTCAAGGCCGCCGACGAGCTCAGCGTCACGCCGAGTGCGGTCAGCCATCAGCTGCGTACGCTCGAAGACGCACTCGGCGTGCAGCTTTTCAGCCGCAGCAAGACGAAGCTGAAGCTCACCTCGCACGGCGAGGCGTTGCTGCCGTCGGTTCGCGCGGCGTTCCAGATGATCGCGAACGCGGCAGCCAAGCTGGGTGATCCGGTGATGGCAGGCAACCTGGTGGTGTCGGCGCCGCTCGGCTTCAGTTCGCGCGTGCTGACACGGCACATCGGCGAATTTCTTTCGACCTATCCTGACGTGCAATTCAAGCTGATCGCGTCGAACGACGACAAGGAGGTCTACTCCCCGGCGGTCGATCTGTGCATCCGCTACGGCACCGGCATCTGGCCCGACCGGCAGGTGCGCCTGCTGACGCATGTCGAACTGTTCCCGGTCTGCAATCCGGCGATGTTCAACGGACTGCTGGGCGTCCGCACGCTTGATGAGCTAAGGAGCCATCCGCTGCTGTGCGAGGACGGCGGTGCGGAGTGGACGCGCTGGCTGCTTGGCGCCGGTGTGCCGGTCACAGGCTTTCGCATGACCGAGATGGGCAACGCGCACATCGCGATGGAAGCCGCGGTCCATGCGCAGGGCAGCGCGCTTGGCGACAGTTTGCTGGTCGGGCACGACCTGGCCGAGGGACGGCTGGTCCGTCTGTTCGAGACCAGCATCCCGGCCAAGCACGCCTACTACCTGGTGGGCCGGCACGAGGTCTGCGACAGCCCGCTCGTCACCGCATTCATCGACTGGGTGACAGCCTGCGTTCAGTCGCGGTAGATCACGCCCGGCAGCACGCACAGCATCTCGAAAGCCAGGTTGGCGCCGACCAGCGCGGTCGTGCCATGCGGGTCATAGGGCGGCGAAATCTCCACCAGATCGGCGCCGACGATGTTCAGCCCGCGCAGGCCGCGAATGATCTCCATGCCCTGCTGCACGCTAAGGCCGCCGATCTCCGGCGTACCGGTGCCCGGCGCGAAAGATGGATCGAGCCCGTCGATGTCGAAGCTGAGATACACCGGCCCGCCGCCGACCCGCTCCGCCACTTCCTTCATCAGCGGCGTCAGGCTGCGGTGCCAGCATTCCTCGGCCTGCACGACGCGGAAGCCCTGCGCGCGACACCAGTCGAAATCATCGGCGTGATAGCCGGTGCCGCGAAGGCCGATCTGCACCACGCGGTTGCAGTCGAGCAACCCCTCTTCGACCGCGCGGCGAAACGGCGTGCCGTGCGCAATTTTTTCGCCGCCCATGGTGTCGTTGACGTCGGCATGCGCATCGACGTGCACCACGCCGATCTTGCCGTAGCGCTTGTGCATCGCGCGCAGGATCGGCCACGCGATGGTGTGGTCGCCGCCGATGGTGATCGGACGGCAGCCGTCGGCAATGATGGTGTCGTACGCTTTTTCGATCCGGTCGATGGAGTCGACGATGTTGTAGGCGTTGGTGGCGACATCGCCGATGTCCGCGACCTGCAGCGAATCGAAAGGCGCGGCGCGCGTCGCCATGTTGTAGGGCCGCAGCAGCACCGATTCGCTGCGCACCTGGCGCGGCCCGAAGCGCGCACCGGAACGGTTGGACGTGCCCAGGTCGAACGGCACGCCGACGAAGCAGGCGTCGAGGCCTTCAGTAGTGGGTTGATGCGGAAGCCGCATCATGGTCGCGATGCCGGCGAATCGGGGGACGTCGTCGCCGCCCATAGGCTGGTTGAAGCGTGGACGGCCTGGGGCTGCGGGTGAGTTCGTCATTGCGGGCGTTGCGGGGGATGCAGCCATCGTAGGGAAAGCAGCCGTGGACGAACATCGAAAAACTCAGCATGGGGGATTAGATTTCGTCCGCGTGCTGAGCTGGCTGCGCGGTCAGGGCATGCTGGCTCTGATGCGGTCGATCAGCGTGGGTGGTAGCTGAATCGCTGAGCCATCACCTCTGCTGTCATAGCCGAGGCGATAGTTATCACCGAGAAAAAATCGGCCTGTCCAGATCAAAGAACATTCGTTCCGCAACCATCGTTCCAGTGATGCTGTCGTAGAGCTGCAATAGCGCCGTGTCTTTCGTCAGCTTGCACCACCGGCCGTCATAAGGAACGTTTTCTGGATTTGGGACCTCCTCCCATTCACATAAAGATCCACGCGTGATTCGTTTGTGAGCGTCCAGGAGATAGTCGCCAAAACAGAAGACCGCAAAGACGACCGTCAATCCTGCTGCGAGTTTCAGAATTCGGTTACTCATAAGCAGCGAATGGTCCGGGTCATCACATTGCGATTTGGATGGGTTAAGCCAGCCTGACGCTGATCCTATCGGTGTAAATCATGAAGTCGCCGCCTCGCCCATGTTTCTGACGCCATTTGCGGTCGTCGCCGTTCGTTCCCGGATAGAGCACGGAAAGCATTGCTTTTTAGTCTGGTTTTAGGGGAGTCGCGCCTTCAGCTTATCAATGAACGTCGGAGGTAGCATGACTGTGTCGCCGTTAGGATAGGCGTCGTATACAAGTCCGCTATCTTTCCAAAAAAAATTAGGCGCATCAGAATGCTGAAAAGATCGTTCGGCAACCGGCTTGCTGCCTACGGCACCGAAAATTCGCAAAAGAACTGTTTCCTTGTCCAGGCGGCAGTATCGCGCTGAATACGAAGACTCGCCGTTATTTTCGACAGGCCTCCATACACAACGCGGCACACGCTCTGTTCGCATTCGCGCATCGATTGCGTAATTACCCAATTGCATTGCGAGCAAAATACAAGCGAGCCATCCAAGGCTTCGAGTAAATTCTATTTTCACAAATTAACCCGCCACATTCATAGAACTATTTGAATCGGACGGTCGAGCTTAACGCTGAGACGATCCGTGTAAATCATGAAGTCGCCACCTTGGCCAAATTTCGCGCGCCAATCGCGATAGTGCTTATTTGTCACGGGGTAGAACGTACTGTCTTGCGCGTAAATACTGCCCTCCACGACCGGATAGTCCAGCCAACCTTTACCTGACGCCAATTGGTGCGCAGGCACGACCGCAACATGGCTTGAGCTCCAATGCCCCAGATATTGCTCGTCGGAGAATTCATAGGAATCTCGGACATAGACCGAGACGTGTGTGATAACTGCCGTCCGATTCGCATGATCGAAATACGCATACTGGATAGCTGCGTAAAGATTGAAAGATCCGAGGGCGGCAGTGAGATCGTCAGGCACTCCACCCGAGGTAGCAAATCGAATCATGAACTCCTCGATGCGTTGACCCCAAGTGGCGTTCACCTTTATCAGTTGAAACTGAAACATCTGGTGGAATCGGAAAAAGTCGGATCCCGCAGCATTCCAGGCTACAAGGTCTAAACGATTTCGATAAGGCGCCAATTTCTTTCTCAGAATATCGCGAGCAACAGGCAGGATCAGACGCTGCTCTATCAGGTCCTCGAATGCCTTCTTGGCGCGGCTGAACGAGAGGACCCAGTCCATTTTTATGGTCGTCGATTCGATCATGCCCGGCACGTACCGAACGCCATGTTGATCAAGTTCGTTCTGTAGGTCGTCGCTCGTCAGCGAATAATTCTCCTGTCCCGCAAACCACCTTTCCTGCAACTTCGCCGCCATCGGCATATGCAGCTTGCGCATCGCCTTCGGTACATCCTGAATATCGAAGGGCGGCACCTTTCTTGAAGGGGACGTCGCAAGCAACGCCTTGTTCTTCTGCACCGCGACACTCGCCATCTTCTCAGGTGGTCGCTTCAACCAGTCCGAGAAATCCGATACCGCGTTCGCCGTTCTCAACATGGCGTTGAAAACATTCAGGTACGGATCCTCCGGCACCTTCTTCTTCAGCGCCGTCACTTCGTTCACCGCACGCTCCGGCACAGCCTCCACGGGCCGCGCATGCAGCAACGGCGGCGCGGCGCGTGCCATCGAGAGCCCCACGCCTTCGACCTCGCAAATCTCGCATTCCCGCTCGGACCACAGGCGCAAGAAGTTGCTCGACTTCAAATACGCGATCTTCTTTTCTTCGATGGCTTTGGCCATTCATATCTCCCTTTGAAACGCAACGCCGGGCATTCTGCGGCGTTCGCTTCAAAGGACTGACGCGGCATTTAGGCAATAGGTTTGCGTCGAGACGCGCTATGCGTTCGAGGAGAAGTTTTGTCTTATGCGCTCAACGATGCCCGCTTTCGCCGCGCACCCGCGCCACATCCTTTGCCAATTCCGGCCAGGGCGCGGCCTGCGGCGCAAATCGCGCACGCATATACCCGGCGAGTTCGGCAATCTGCGCATCGTCGAGCGCGTCGCGAAAGGCGGGCATGAAGCCGATGCCCTTCGTCGCTGGCGCGCGGACGCCGTCGAGGATCGTGCGCAGCAGGTTGTCCGGCCGGTCGCTCGTGAGATTGCTGTTCAGGGCCAACGGTTTGTTGATGCCGAGCAGTGTCGGGCCGTCGCCGTCGTGGTGGCAGGCGGCGCAAGCGCTGTCGAACATGCGCTGTGCGGGGCCGAGCAGTTGGCCACGTCCGGCGGCGGCGGTCTGCACGGCACGTGTGGCACGTGCGGCAAGTGCTGCAGTTTCGGCCGACGTGGCGTTCGATGCGGGCGCGGCAGTCGATGCATCCGGCGATGCCAGATACGTCGCCATCGCCCGCACATCCGCGTCGGGCACCTGCTGCAGTTCGCGCACCACTTCCGCCATCGGCCCGCCGGCGATGCCGTGCCATTCCGTGTGGCCGTGGCGCAGATAGCGATAGAGCTCGTCCGCGTTCCATGGCACGGCGGCTCTGGACATGCCGTTGAGCGCAGGCGCCTCCCAGCCGTCGGCGATGGCGCCGGACAGAAACGCCGCGCCGCCCTGCTCCGCGCCCAGCGCATTGCGCGGCGTGTGGCAGGCGCCGCAATGACCGAGTCCGTTGACGAGGTAGGCGCCTCGGTTCCATTCGGCGCTCCGTGCAGCGACGGGTGCGTACGGCATCGGGTCGTGGAAAAGCGCGTTCCATCCGGCCATCAACGGACGAACGTTGAACGGGAATTTCATGTCCGGCTTCGGCGTCTCGGCATGCACGGCGGGCTGAGACATGAAGTACGCATACAGCGCCTGGAGATCGTCGTCGCTCGTCTTCGCGAAGGCCGTGTACGGAAACGCCGGATAAAGGTAATGTCCGTCGCGCGAGACGCCTTCGCGCATCGCGCGCTGGAAGGCGGTGAACGACCAGCTGCCGAGTCCGGTGTCGGCGTCCGGCGTGAGGTTGGTGGTGTAGACGGTGCCGAAGGGCGTGTCCATCGCGCGGCCGCCGGCGTTGGGCGCGCCGCCTGTCGCGGTGTGGCAGACCGCGCAGTCGCCGATGGCGGCGAGCACGCGGCCGCGTTCGATGGTCGATGCGCTGTAGGCGGGCGTGGTGAAGGCGACGGGTGCGATGACGGAACGCCAGCCGAACAGGCCGGCTACGAGGCCGATTGCGCCGATGGCGAGCGCGCTCGCGGTAGCCCGAAGTGTCTTGCTCCGCCCCGCTCCGGTATTGCCCCTCCCCCTCCCGGGGGGAGGCTGGGAGGGGGGCTGCCCCAACTTCTCACCCAATCGGACATCGCGCGCTTGCTGGCCCCCACCCCAGCCCTCCCCCGAAAGGGAAGGGAGCGGATTCAACGCCGCGCGCACGACTTCGGCCGTGAACGGCGGCTCGCGAAACCGAACCCCCGTCGCATCGAAGATCGCATTCGCGATCGCCGCCGTCCCCGGCACCGACGACGACTCCCCCGCCCCCAGCGGCACCTCGCCCTGGCGCGGCATGTGCATCACCTCGATCACCGGAACCTGCCGGAAATTCAGGATCGGATACCCGCCCCATTCCCGGCTCGCCACCGTGCCCGAAGCCGGACGCCCCGCAGCGATTTCGCCGCCCGCCGCCCCACCGGCCTGCTGCGGTGCGAATCGCACCTCTTCCATCAGCGCGCGACTCGTCGTCTGGATCACGTTGCCGTGCACCTGACGCTCGACCCCGGCCGGGTTCACCATCATTCCCGCGTCATGCCCCACGACCACACGACGCACATGCACTTCGCCGGTAACGCGGTTGACCTCGACATCGGCCACCCACGCCGCCCATGCCGCGCCGTAGCCCGGCCATTTGCTGTGGACGTAGCGCGCATACGCAAAGCCCTGGCCGAACAGGATGTCGCCGCCCGCGCCCAGCCCGCCGTCCGCGTTTTCCTGCGGCCCGGTGCGCATGCGCCAGCCGGCCTTCTGCGCCGTCGCCTGCACCAGCTCGATAGCACGCGGATCGGTCAGATGGCGCAGCCGGAATTGCACCGGATCGACACCCGCCGCCGTCGCGAGCTCGTCGATGTACGACTCGTGCGCGAACGAACTCGGCAGCGCCGACACACCGCGCAGCCACGACGCGCGGACGATCGGCGCCATGTCGTTGACTTTCACCCGCAGGTTCTCGTACGCATACGGCGGACGCGCGGTGCGGTCGCCCATCTCGTAGGCATGCGCGACCGGCTCGATGGTGCGTGTGAGCAGCAGCGCGAGCGTCGGCGCACCGTTCGACGGGTAGGAGGTCTCGAAGTCGTAGGCGGCGACACGGCCGTCTGCCATCAACCCGCCGTCGATCTCCATCAGCTGCGCCGCGCCCTTCGGCTCCCACGCATGTTCCTGCTCGCGCGACAGCTGCACGCGCACCGGTGCGCCGACCGCGCGAGCCAGCAAAGCGGCATCCGCAGCCACGTCATCGGCGCCGTTGCGGCCGTAGCAGCCGGCAGCTTCCATCCGCACGACGTCGACAGCGATTTCGTCCAGCGCCATCAGCTGTGCAAGATCGGCGCGCAGCACGTGCGGGCTCTGCGAGCCGGCCCAGACGCGCAACCTGATGCCGTCCGATGCAGCGGGCGACCAGTCGGCCAGCGCACACGACGGCCCGATCGACGCATGCATCTGGTACGGCCACACGTAGGTGCGGCGCATCGGCTGCGTCGCCTGCCGCATCGCGCCGTCGACATCGCCTTCGTCGACCAGCACTCTTTGCGTCGACGGGTTGTCGCGCAGCGCCTGCGCCACGTCCGACAGGTCGGGCATGCCGGGCCACGGCTTCCATGTCACGCGCAGTTCGCGCATCGCCTGCTCGGCATGTTCCTCGCGTTCGGCGACGACGCCGACGAAATCGCGCAGCACGACCACCGCGCGCAGGCCGGGTATGTGCGCGACGGAGGATTCGTCGACCGACTCCAGCGTGTTGCCGATGAAGTCGCCGTGGTCCGCGCCCGCATACGGCGGCCGCACGACGCGCCCGTGCAGCATGCCGGGCACGCGCATGTCGTGCACGAAGACGAGCTCTCCCGCGAGCTTGGCCGGTATGTCGACGCGCGGCTGCGGCGTGCCGACCAGCCGGTAGTCGGCGGCCGGCTTGGTAGGGGTGAAAGGGTCGAGTTGCAGCACCGTGCGCTGCCCTGCGACCAGCGCGCCAATGGCGATGCGTCGCGCCGCGTCATCGCTCACCGACACGACACCGACGTCAATGCGCAGCGCATCCGCCGTCACGCCGAATTCGTCCGCAGCGCGCGCCAGCAACCAGTGTCGCGCCTGCGCAGCCGCCGCACGCAACGGCGCCGCATGCACCTGGATCGACGCGCTGGCAATCGTGCCGCCCTGGTTGGGCGCGCGCGCCGTGTCGCCGAGCACCATGTTCACCGCGTCGAACGGCACGTCGAGTTCTTCGGCGGCGATCTGCGCGAGCGCGGTGCGGATGCCGGTGCCCAGGTCGACATGGCCGTTCAGCGCGGTCACGCTGCCGTCATCCCATACGGCGATCAGGATTTCATCGCCCTCGGCCGGATTGCCGGACACGGCGACCGGCTGCCCGAGCACCGGTGCGGGCGGCGGCGGCGTGGGACGCACGACGATCAGTGCGCCGTCTGCCGAGAGGAAATCGCGGCGCGTGCGCGGCAGGTCGGCGCGGCGTGTCGTCATCCGCCGATCACCCGGCTGCGGCACCGTGACCGGCCAGACGGGATGCCGCCAGCTGCACCGCCCGCACGATCTCCACATGCGTACCACAACGGCACAAATTGCCCGAAAGCTCCGAACGGATGCGCGTCTCGTCCGCCTGCGGATCGCGTGCCAGCAACGCCGCCGCCTGCATCACCATGCCGTTGAGGCAGTAGCCGCATTGCGCGGCCTGCGCGTCTTCGAAGGCCTGCTGCACGGGATGCCAGTCGCCGCGCGAGCCAATCCCTTCGAGCGTCGTGATCGCACGCCCCGCCACGCCATGCGCCGGGATCACGCAGCTGCGTGCCGCGACGCCGTCGACCCATACCGTGCACGCGCCGCATTGGCCCAATCCGCAGCCGTACTTGGGGCCGTTGAGGCCGAGGTCGTTGCGCAGCAGGTGCAGCAGCGATGCCTCCCGCGACACCGCGCATTCGACTGCGCGACCGTTGACGGTGAGCGCGAGAGCGGGCACCGCGGGCATCGTTCAGGCGCCCCCAATGTCCGTCGATTGGATGCGCTTGACGCCCTTCGACGCCATCTGCTTCCACGCGGCTGCGAGCGATCCGTTCAGGTCGATGGCGCGCGTCGCGTCCTCGATCACGTAGGCCTCGAAGCCGGCCTTGCGCGCATCCATCGCGGTCCATGCGACGCAGAAATCGGTCGCCAAGCCGGTGATGAAGACCGTCTTGATGCCGCGCGCCTTGAGGTAGCCGGCAAGGCCCGTCACCGTCTTGTGATCGGCTTCCTCAAACGCCGAATAGCTGTCCATTTCCTTGTGGAAGCCCTTGCGGATGATGAGCTGCGCGGTCGGCAGCTTCAGGTCCTTGCCGAGCGATGCATCGTCGGTGCCCTGCACGCAATGGTCGGGCCACAAGACTTGCGTGCCGTAGCCGAGCTTGGTTGTCTCGAAAGGCTTCTTGCCGCTGTAGGTGCTGGCGAACGATGCATGGCCGGCGGTGTGCCAGTCCTGCGTGACGACGATGTTGCCGAAGGATTCCGCGAGCTTGTTGATGACCGGGATCACCTCGCCGCCGCCCTTGACCGCGAGCGTGCCGCCTTCGAGAAAGCAGTTCTGCACGTCGACCACGATCAGTGCCGAATTGCCGGCCGGCTTGATCTTGGTCGCCGCGAAAAGCTGGGGCGACAGTGCGGCCAGACCGAGTGCGGCGCCGGCGTGAAGGATGGTTCTGCGATGCATGGTTGCGTTCCTGTGCAATGTTGAAATCAAACGGAAAGATAAGCCCGACGAACCTCGTCGTTCGCGGCCAGTTCGGCCATCGAAGCCTGATAGCGGATCTGGCCCTTTTCGAGCACATACGCCCGGTCCGACACCAGCTCCGCGAAGTGCATGTTCTGCTCCGAGAGCAGGATGCTCACGCCCTGCGCCTTTAGCTCCAGGATCATGTTCGCCATCTGCTCGACGATGACAGGCGCCACGCCTTCGGACGGCTCGTCGAGCAGCACCAGATACGGATTGCCCATGAGCGTGCGCGCCACGGTCAGCATCTGCTGTTCGCCGCCGCTCATGCGGCCGCCGGGTCGCTGAGGCATCTCGCCAAGGTTGGGGAAAAGCCTGAAGAGACGCTCGGTCGTCCAGACCGGTGCGCCGGTGCCGTCGCTCCAGCGGCGCGCGGGCTGCCTGCCGACTTCGAGGTTCTCCAGCACCGTGAGATCGGTGAACACGCGCCGGTCCTCGGGCACGAAACCCAGACCCAATCGACCCGCAACATGCGGCTCGCTCTTCGAGATGTCCTGCCCCATGAAGTGCACCGTGCCGCGACGCTTCGCGAGCATGCCGATCAGCGCCTTCAGAGTGGTCGACTTGCCGGCGCCGTTGCGCCCCATCAGCGCGACGACTTCACCGCGCCGCACGTTCAGATCGACGTCGTAGAGGATCTGCGCCGCGCCGTACCAGGCGCAAAGCGACCTGGCGTCGAGCAGTGTTTCTTGCTGCGCGCTCATGCGGACACTTCCTGGTGCACGGCGGCGTTCACCTGCGCAGCCTTTTGCGCAATCTTCTCGAAGGTTTTTCCGCTGCCGAAGTACACCTCCTGCACCTTCGGGTCGTCGCGGATTTCCAGCGGCTTGCCCTGCGCGATGAGGCGTCCGCGCGCCAGCACGATCATGCGGTCGGCGTAGGCGAAGACCACGTCCATGCTGTGCTCGGTGAACAGCACCGCCATGCCGCGGTCGATGACCAGTTGCTTGGTCAGCGCCATCAGCGAATTGCGCTCCTTCGGCGCCATGCCGGCAGTGGGCTCATCCATCAGCAGCAGCTTCGGGCTGTTGGCCATCGCGATGGCGAGTTCGACGCGCTTCACGTCGCCGTATGCGAGCACGCTGCATGGCCGGTCGGCCTGCGCCTTCATGCCGACCTGTTCGAGCAACGCGAGCGCGTCGTCGCGGCGATGGTCGGAGGCGCGACGCCAGGTCGAGAACAGCTTGCCGTCGTGCGACAGCAGCGCCATCTGCACGTTTTCGATCACGGTCAGCGATGCGAAGGTCTCGGCGATCTGGAAGGTGCGTCCGACGCCCTGCCGCCAGATCTCGCGCGGCTTGCGCCCGACGAGTTCCTGGCCGTCGAGCAGGATCGATCCCTGGTCGGCCTTGAGCTGCCCGTTGACCATGTTGAAGGTCGTCGATTTGCCCGCGCCGTTCGGCCCGATCAGCGCCAGCAGCTCGCCGGCAGCCAGATCGAACGTGATCCCGTCCACCGCCTTCACGCCGCCGAACGATTTGCCGAGGTTGTTGACTTTAAGCAGGCTCATGATTTCGCTTCCCCTCTTACTCCCTCTCCCCCCGGGAGAGGGTTGGGGTGAGGGCTCCCCCCGGCCACACCACGGGTGCGCACCCGCTCGAACAAAAGCTTTGCCGAGCCCGCAATCCCCTGCGGAAAAAGCAGCACCAGCACCAGAATGATCCCGCCCAGCATCGCCCGCCAGTAGTCCGTATTGCGCGCCACCGTGTCGTGCAGCCAGGTGAAAGTCACCGCACCCACCACCGGCCCCGCCAGCGTCTGGATGCCGCCCAGCAGCACCATCACCAGCCCGTCGACCGACTTGCCGACGCTCATGCTCTCCGGCGAGATGCTGCCCTTCGAAAACGCATACAGCGCACCGGCCAGCCCGGCGGCAGTACCCGCGATCACGAAGGCCGCCCACTGCATCCGCTTCACGTCGATGCCGATCGCGTCGGCGCGCAGCACCGAATCCCGACCCGCACGCAGCGCATAGCCGAACGGCGAGAACAGCACGCGGCGCAGCCACAGCACGCCCGCGCCGACCAGCGCCAGCGTGAGCCAGTAATAGATGCGCTTGTCCGACAGCCACTCGGCCGGCCAGACGCCGGTAAGCCCGTTGCTGCCGCCGGTGAACGCATCCCACTGGTAGGTGATCGCCCAGGTGATCTGCGCGAAGGCCAGCGTGAGCATCGCGAGGTACACGCCCGACAACCGCACCGCGAACCAGCCGTAGACGAAGGCGCCGATAGCCGCGACCAGCGGCGCGAGGACCAGTGCCGCTTCCATCGGCAGACCGCTTGACCGCACCAGCAGCGCTGCACCGTACGCGCCGAGCCCGAAGTACGCCGCGTGGCCGAACGAATGCATGCCCGCCGGTCCCATGATGAAGTGGAGGCTGGCTGCGAACAGCGCGGCGATGAGCAGATCGATCATCAGCACCGTGGTGTAGGGCGAGCCGGTTGTCAGCAGCGGCATCGCGACTAGCACGAACCCGAACACGGCAGCCGCCACGAGGTACGGCCTGGAAGCGCGACGCAACGGTTCTTCCTGCATGCCGACATAGCGGCTTGGCGCCTGCGCCTTGCCAAACAGGCCCCACGGACGCCAGACCAGCACGATCGCCATCACCAGGAAATCCACCACCAGCGTGAGCTTCGAGAACGACACGCTGTAGCCGAAGATATCCACCACACCGAGCCAGATGCAGATCGCCTTGATCTCGGCGATGAGCAATGCCGCCGCGTAGGCGCCGGGGATCGAGCCCATGCCGCCGACGACCACCACGACGAATGCGGAGCCGATGGTGTTGAGGTCCATCTCCAGCGTGGCGGGTTCGCGCGGCAGCTGCAGTGCGCCGCCGAGTCCGGCCAGCAGCGCGCCGAGCCCGAACACCGCCGTGAACAGCCAGGCCTGGTTGATGCCGAGCGCGCTGACCATCTCGCGGTCCTGCGTCGCGGCGCGGATCAGCGTGCCGAAGCGTGTGCGCGTGAGCAGCAGCCAGACCAGCGCCAGCACCACAGGGCCGACGACGATCAGGAACAGGTCGTAGCTCGGAAACTGACGTCCGAGGATCATCACCGAGCCCGACAGGCCCGGCGCGCGAGGGCCGAGCAGCTCGTCCGGTCCCCAGAGCCACAGCACCGCGTCCTTGATGACCAGCACCAGCGCGAAAGTCGCGAGCAGCTGGAACAGTTCGGGCGCCTTGTAGATGCGCCGCAGCAGCACCACTTCGATCAGGGCGCCCAGCACGCCGACACCCACCGCCGCGAGCACCAGCGCCGGCCAGAAACCGAGCCCGGTGCCGAGCTTCTCGACCAGCGTGTAGGCGAGGTAGATGCCCACCATGAAGAACGAGCCATGCGCAAAATTGACGATGCGCGTGACGCCGAAGATCAGCGAAAGCCCCGCCGCGACGAGGAACAGCGAGGAAGCCCCGGCCAGGCCGTTGAGCAGTTGAACGATGAAACCGGAGAAACTCATGGCGGCGAGGTCTGCTCTCAGTCCTTCGCGCGGGACTTGGCTACGTCCGCAGCCGGCGGCTGGAACTTCGCGCCGTCGAAGTACGTGTAGTCGACCATCACGCCGCGGCCGTTGTCGTTCTTCGTCTTGCCGACGAAGGCGCCCATCGTCGACTGATGGTCTTCGGCACGGTAGGTGATGCGGCCGAACGGGGTGTCGACCTGCAGGCCCTTGAACGCAGCGGCCAGCTTCGCGCTGTCGGTGCTCTTCGCCTTGGCAATACCCGCCGCTGCCGACTTAATCATCGAATAGCCGACGACCGAGCCAAGGCGCGGATAGTCCTTGTACTTGCCTTGGTACGCGAGGAAGAACGCCTTGTGCTCTGGCGTCTGCACGCCATACCACGGGTAGCCGGTGACGATCCAGCCGTTAGGCGTTTCGTCCTTGAGCGGGTCGAGATATTCGGGCTCGCCGGTCAGTACGCTCACGACCGCGCGGTCCTTGAACAGGCCGCGCGTGTTCCCTTCGCGCACGAACTTCGACAGGTCGGCGCCGAACAGCACGTTGAAGATCGCGTCCGGCTTGGCATCGGCCAGTGCCTGCGCGACGCTGCCTGCATCGACCTTGCCCAACGGCGGTGCCTGCTCGGCTACGAATTCGACATCCGGCTGCGCAGCCTTCAGCAGCGTCTTGAATGCAGCGACGGCCGACTGTCCGTATTCGTAGTTGGGATACACCACCGCCCAGCGCTTAGCCTTCAGCTTGACGGCTTCGGGTACCAGCATCGCTGCCTGCATGTAAGTGCCCGGACGCAGCCGGAAGGTGTAGGCGTTGCCGCCCTGCCAGGTGAGCTTGTCGGTCAGCGGTTCGCCGGCCAGGAAGAAGAATTTCTTCTGCTTGGCGAAGTCGGCCACGGCCAGGCCGGTGTTCGACAGGAAAGTGCCGGTCAGCACGTCGATCTTCTCGCGCGACACCAGCTCCTCGGCCACGCGCACCGCATCGCCGGGATTGGCGTTGTCGTCGCGCGTGATGAGCTCGATCTTCCTGCCGTCAATGCCGCCCTTGGCATTGATCTCCTCGACCGCCAGCTCCATGCCTTTCTTGTACGGTTCGAGGAAGGCGGGCTGGGCCTTGTAGCTGTTGATCTCGCCGATCTTGATCGTGCTGCCCTGTGCATGCGCAGGGGCGATCGCAACTGCGAGCGAAGCGACTGCTGCGGCGGTGAAGACGTGACGCATTGGATTCATCGACAAACTCCTTGAAACTGCAAAAATTGAATGGGGGAGATCAGGAGACGCGCGTGCTCAGCGCAGCCCGTCTTCGCCCTTGATTTCTTCGTGGCGAAGACCGCCGATGCGCGGCAGCGGACGTCCGCTGTCGGTCACCGCAACCGCGACCACGATCTCGTTGGCACGCGGCGCATCGGAAACCCGCGCTTCCATCGCATCGAAATGGCTGCGGACGAAAGCAGCGTCCTTGTGACCGAGCGGCACGTCGATGGCGGTGCCGAGCGTGCCGCGCTTCTTGGCCGAAGGCACCAGCGCGGCGCCCTTCTCGACCGCAGCACGCAACGGCGCACCCAGCTTCGGATGCAGGATCGCTGCCGCATGCTCCAGCTCGCCGTTCTCGCCGACGATGGCGGCCTTGCCGTAGCTCTGCGCATCGGCGGGCGCGATGCCGAGCGCGGCGACGGCCTTCTGGCCGAGCAGCGCGCCGAGCTCTTCGCCGATGGCGATCAGCTCGTCGAGGTTCTCGCTGTAGCGGCCTGCGTACGGGTTCTCGATCACGGCGATGGCGACGGCGCGACGCGTCGGCGGATCGATGGTCCGGCCCATCTCCTTGCGGACCTCGTCGACCTGCACGATCAGTTTGCGAATGTTGGCGGTCACTGGCTTACCCCCAGTCTTCGCGCACTTCGTGTCGCTTCGCCAACCCCCTTGCAGGGGGCAACACCAGCGGCCCGGCAAAGCCAGTTCCACGGTGTTTTTGGATTAATCCTGCGCATGTCGTTTGATGTATCGGTATTCATCGGAGTCCATCCCACTTTGAAATGTTTTCAGCGAGCAAACCGCCGACGCGCGCATGCACGCGGTAGCCGGTGCTCATCGCGAGGATGAAGACGATCTCGTCGGCGGCGGGTGCGCCGGGCACGCGCACCTCGATGGCGTCGAACTGGCCGCGCACATAGCTGGCGTTGATGTTGGTCAGCGGCACGTCGAGCGCGGCGCCGGGCGGGCCGACCTTCTTGGTCGACGGCACGATCGAAAGGCCGTTGCCCGGCTGGCCGGTCTTCTCCTCACCTTTGCCCTGCGTGTAGTTGCTGCGGTCGCCCTTCCAGCCGAGCAGTTCGCGCATCGCGTAGCCGCCGGGCACATGCCACAGCGCGCCGTGTTCGAGCTCGCCGGCCGCACCGACGATGGCCCCCTTGCCGTAGCTGGAGATGCGTTCGAGCGGCACGTCCATCGCCACGTGCAGGCGGCGCGCCATGTCGAGGCCGACCGGGTCGAGCAGCGCCATCATCGGCAGGATGTCCGGTTCGTAACGGCCGGCGAACGGATTGGTCAGCACCGCGCCGATGGCGCCGCGCACCAGCGGCGTCGCGGCGCGCGGACCGAATTCGTGATGGATGTGCTCCACATGCGTGAAGACGCGGCGTATGTCGATCATGTGACGTGTACCTCGGGCAGAACCCACTGCGCAGCAGTCGAGCATAAAGGGAACACAGGGGTCGGCAAAGGCTCGATCCGCCGCCATTGGCCCTGGCAGACCAGAGCCACGGCCCACACGTGGCCAGCCTTTTGCAACGCCAGTGCGCAGGCCGCGCCCGCATCGAGTGCGCTGCGCACCGTCGCGGGCGCCAACGACGGAACATCGACCGTCACCGCCAGGTCGCCGAGATCGCTGTCGTCCTTGCATTCGCTTGCCGGGCGGCGGCGGATCGCAGTGTCGTCGGCGTTCACCGCGTTGGCGATGACGGTGGCCGCGGCATCGGCCTGCGCTGCGGTCGCGGCCAGCACCGTGACGCTGTCGGCGATGCCGAGCGAAAAGCTTCTGCCCCGCCAGCCGCTGGTCGCGATACCGCGCACCGGATGCGCGGCATCGACGGTGAACTGCGCATCGGTTTCGACCGGCGCCGCACTGCCGACATCGAAGCGCGCCAGATCGGCGAAGAGACCGACGCGCGCCGACTGCCCGGGTGCGAGGTGCAGCGCGATGTCGCCGCCGTTGTTGACCCAGGCGCGGTCGATGCCGGGGCGCTCATAACTTGCGATGAGTTCCTGCGCGACTGCACCGGCGACGGCCGCCATCGGCGTGATGAACTGCGTGGCCGCGAACGGCGCGCATGCGCTCCACATGCGGCGCGCGACCGGACCACGCAACGCTGCGAACGGAGGGCCGTCGGCCACGACAGGCCGGCGCAGTATTTGCAGTTCGCCGACGAGTTCGTCGAGCAATCCTTCGAAGCGCAGCCAGGCATCGTGATGCGCTCCCGCCACCGCGTCGGCATCGCCTTCGGCCGAAATCAGCACGTCGATCGGCCCATGGCTGAAATGCCAGCGGTCGCCATCGAGCAAGGTCCGTTGCGCACGCATGATCATCGTCCGATCAACCAAGCATCGGCGGTTGACCGAGCGGCCACGGATTGGCTGCGTCGATCTGCTGCCATTGCAGCGCCAGCGGTGCGCCGTCGTCCTGCCACGCACCGCGCGCCAGTGCCTGCGCCAGCGGGAACACATGCGCGACATGACCGCCGAGCGCGGCATAGTCGTCGAGCCGCATGCTGAACTCGATCGGCGCGACGATGGCCGGTGTCGGCACGGTGCCGAAGCTGTTGTCGGGCATGCGCATGACGTCGGCCATCACCGTGATGCCGCCGCCCGGCCACACATAGGCGGGCGCGCCGCCACAGGTCACGTTGACCAGCGCGCGCTTGATGGCACGCGTGAGCAGCACCGGGTTTTCGGTGACGCCGGCGCGCAGGCTGCCGCCGGCACCGCCGAGGAACAGCACGCTGCAAAGCGACGGTTCGCAGTTCTCCCCGATGCGATCGACGATGTTGCGGACCGCGTCGGGCATCGGCTGTTCGACCGGCTGCAGCGCGTCGTCGAGCACATACCACTGCGCATGCTCGCCGGTTGTCGATGTCATCAGCAGCCGCAGGCCGGGCCGGGCGATGCCGGCTTCCCAGCTTTCGATGATCGACAGCGGATCTGCGATGTCGGTGCCGCCCCAGCCGTCGCCCGGATTCGCGACCTGGAAGTAGCGTCCCGGCGTCGACTTGCGGCCGTGCATGCGGATGCCCGACGGCGGCATGTCGAGGCAGCGCCCGGCCTGGTGCTCGGTCAGCACGCCGGTGATGTGATCGTCAACGACGACCACTTCGTCCGCCACGCCCGCGAACTGCCGCGCGAAGATGCCGACTGCTGCCGAGCCGCAACCCACGCGCATGCGCTTTTCTTCCACGCCGTTGACGATCGGCGCGCGCCCGGCCTGCACCACGAGGCTCGCGCCGCCGTCGATGGTGCATTCGACCGGCTGCTTGTTGCCGAGCTTCTGCATCAGCTCGACCGTCATGCGGCCCTCCTTCTTGCTGCCGCCGGTGAGGTGGTGCACGCCGCCGAGCGACAGCATCTGCGAGCCGTATTCGGCCGTCGTCACATGGCCGACGACTTCGCCGCGATAGCGCACGTTGGCCTGCTCGGCGCCGAGAAAGCGATCGGTGTCGATCTTCACCTTGAAGCTGCAGTAGCTGAAGATGCCTTCGGTCACCACCGTGACCATGTCGACGCCTCTTGCCTGCGAGGCGACGATGAACGGCGCGGGCTTGTAGTCGGGGTAGGTGGTCGAGGAGCCGACGCCGGTGACGAAGACTTCGTCGGCATGCAGCAGGTCGCCGCTCCAGGCCGGTGCGTCGCCGGGCTTCGCATCCAGGCCGTCACGCAGGAAAGGCACCAGCGAAGGGGCATCGGCGGCGAGTTCGCGGCGCAGCAGCACGACCGGATCGACGCGCACCAGAACGCCCGCGCGGTTGGCATAGCGGTCGCAGGCGCCGGTACGGCCGTCGGAGATCTGGCACAGGACCGGACAGGCGTTGCACTCCACTTTCGCGGCACCCATGCGATCGTTGCGCGGCGGCGGCATGTCCATGACGGGCAATCCGTCGGTTTTGGTGTGTTCGGTCATCGTGGCTCTTGTTGCTGTCGCGCCTTGCGGCACACGAGGCACGTGCAACGAACATGCCAGCGCGACGCTTGTGCGCAAATTGTCATTTGTGTAGCATCCGCTCCATGTTCATGTGGTGCCCGCTACATTCGACCGATCCACTCTAGCGATCCGGCCCGATGCTTGCATGGGTGTTTTCCCAGCGTCATGCCACGCACCGCAGGGTGCGGGACAATCTCGCATCCGTCATTTTTTCGCGAGTCATCCATGAGTGCATTCAACGAAGAGCGTGTCCTTTCCGTCCACCACTGGACCGACCGCCTGTTCACCTTCACCACCACGCGCGATCCGTCGCTTCGCTTCTCCAACGGCCACTTCACGATGATCGGCCTGAAGGTCAACGACAAGCCGCTGCTGCGCGCGTATTCGATCGCCAGCGCCAACTACGAGGAATACCTCGAATTCCTGAGCATCAAGGTCGACGACGGCCCGCTGACGTCCAAGCTTCAGCACATCCAGGTCGGCGACAGCATCATCGTGGGTCGCAAGCCCACCGGCACGCTGCTCATCGACTACACGCTGCCCGGCAAGCGCCTGTATCTGTTCGGCACCGGCACCGGCCTCGCACCGTTCATGAGCATCATCCGCGACCCGGAGACGTACGAGAAGTTCGAAAAGGTCATCCTGGTGCACGGCGTGCGCCAGATCGATGAACTGGCCTATCACGACCTGGTCACCGACCACCTGCCCAAGCACGAGATCCTGGGCGAGATGATCGCCAATCAGTTGCTCTACTACCCGACCGTGACGCGCGAAGATTTCCGCAACATGGGCCGCATCACCGAACTGGTCGAGAGCAACAAGCTCACCGACGACCTCGGCCTGCCGCCGATCAACGCCGCCGAAGACCGCGTGATGCTCTGCGGCAGCCCCGGCATGCTGGTCGACCTGAAGCACATGCTCGAAGGCAAGGGATTCAAGGAAGGCAATACCTCGACGCCCGGCGACTTCGTGGTCGAACGCGCCTTCGCCGAAAAATAACCCGCATCTGATCGTGGCAAGCCGCACCGCCGCCAAGCCCCAGCGCAAAACCGGCGTGCGCGAGGCGGCTGCGCAGGCGACGCGCGACGCGATCCTGAAGGCGGCGACCAAGGTGTTCGCGAAGTACGGGTACGACGGCGGCAGCGTCGAGAAGATCTCGCAGGCCGCGAAGTCGGTCGACCGGATGATCTATTACTACTTCGGCAGCAAGGAAGGCCTGTTCATCGCGGTGCTCGAAGGCATCTACCAGCGCATGGACGACGCCGAAGCCGCGCTCGCCATCGACACCGCGAAGCCGGTCGAAGCGCTGACGGCGGTGATCCGGTTCGTGCTCGGGTACTACCGGAAGAACCCGGAATTCGTGACGCTGCTCAACACCGAGAACCTGCACAAGGGCCGGCATATTTCCAAGTCGCTGCGGGCGCGCGAATACTCGTCGCGGGCTGTGACGATCATCGCGGATATCCTGCAAGGCGGCGCGCGACAGGGCCTGTTCCGCGAAACGCTGATCGCGCGCGATGTCTATCTGCTGATCGCGGCAACCGGTTACTTCTACACCGCCAACCGCCACACGCTGACCGCCTTTCTCGGCGAGCCGCTGGAGTCGCCGGAGGCCGTCGCGCACTGGCAGGATTTCGTGATCGAGACGGTCCTGCGCACCGTTCGCGCCGACGAAGCTGCACAAGAATCCACACCCCACGAGGACATCAAATGGCAGAAATCGCAGCCGGCGAAAAGTCGGGCAAGGTCGTCATCCGGAACATAGGCCTGCTGCTCTCGGGCGACATCGACAAGCCGATCCTGGACGCCGACACCATCGTCGTGCACGACGGCCTCATCACGGCCGTCGGGCGCTACAAGGACTGCGACACCGAGGGTGCGAAGACAGTCATCGATTGCCGGCAGACCTGCGTCGCTCCCGGCCTGATCGACAGCCACGTCCACCCGGTCTTCGGCGACTGGACGCCGCGCCAGAGCCAGCTCGGCTGGATCGACTCGACGATGAACGGCGGCGTCACGACCATGATCTCGGCCGGTGAAGTGCACCTGCCCGGCCGGCCCAAGGACATCGTCGGCCTGAAGGCGCTGGCCATCACCGCGCAACGCGCCTACGACAACTTCCGCCCCAGCGGCGTCAAGGTGCTGGCCGGCGCGCCGGTGATCGAAAAGGGCATGGTCGAGAGCGATTTCAGGGAACTGGCCGAAGCCGGCGTGAGCCTGCTGGGCGAGGTCGGCCTGGGCTCGGTCAAGGCCGGCTACGAAGCCAAGGAAATGGTGGCCTGGGCGCGAAAGTACGGCATCCAGAGCACCATCCATACCGGCGGTCCGTCGATCCCCGGATCTGGCCTGATCGACAAGGACGTGGTGCTCGAAGCCGACGCCGACATCATCGGCCACATCAACGGCGGCCACACCTCACTGCCCGAAGCGCATGTCTGCGAGCTGTGCGAGAGATCGACCCGCGCGATCGAGATCGTCCACAACGGCAACGAGAAGACCGCCATCGCCGCGGCCCGCGCCGCGATCGAACTCAAGTGTCCGCACCGCGTGATCCTCGGCACCGATGGTCCTGCCGGCTCCGGCGTGCAGCCGCTCGGCATCCTGCGGATGGTGGCCTTCATATCGGCCTTCGCGAACATCCCGCCGGAACAGGTTTTCTGCTTCGCGACCGGCAATACGGCACGCATCCGCGAACTGAACTGCGGGCTGATCGAAGTCGGTCGCGATGCCGACTTCGTCTTCATGGACCGCGCGCAGCATTCGCCTGCCGCAGGACTGCTGGAGAGCGTGGCGCTGGGAGATATTCCGGGCGTCGGGATGGTGATGATCGACGGGCTGGTGCGCTGCGGGCGCAGCAGAAATACACCGCCGGCGACGGAAGTGCCGGTGGCAACGACGGCTCGCAGCTAAGCCGCTTCCTCACCGGCCGACGTCTTCGCATACCAGCTCGCGTAGGGCGTGGAGCGTGCCATGTGGCGGTTAAGGTCGGGAGCGCCGTCCGTCCACCAGACCGCTCCGCGCTCGCCCAACGCGTGCTTCGCCGCATCGACCCGATCGCGTGCATGCCGCACTGCAACTGCATCTCCTCTTCGGCCGGCTGCGCCGACCTCCCGGCGCGCGTCCATCAGGGAATCGACCAACCGTTGTGCCTCGTCGGGCGGCAACGACGGGTTTGCCGTCCGCCACAAGCGGCCCCTGACGACGATGTAGCGCCCGTCGGGCGTGCGCAGCGGTGGTGGTGCATCAGATCGGCTCATCTCTGCTCAACGATTCGCGCCGCCCTGCCTGGAGAAGTCGTATCGCGGCCCCGGACCTTCCACGACCGGCGGCCCGAGGTCGGGCGCCGGTGTCGCGACCGATGGCGTCGGTCGGACGACTTCCATGGGCACGGTCGGCTCCGGGCCGCGCACGACGGGCGGGCCGGAATCCCGGTAGCCAGGCGACGACGTCATCGCGGGTGCGCGCGATGGCGCAACCCAGCCGCCGGTGGCTGTCGCCGCCGACGACCCGGCAGCCGGCTCCTCCGCAGCGCGGGCGGCAGAGGCGCGGTTCGCGGCGCGCGAACGCTGTCCGGCCAGCTGCTTCTCGAGCGCTTCGATGCGCCGTTGCAGGTCGTCGTCGTCTCTGGACCGTTGTTCAGGATTCGTCGGGACCGCAGTCGTCTGGGCAGAGGCCGGCACCGCCGCAGGCTGCGCGGGAATTGCTGGGAGCGCAGTTGTACCGGTCGTGCCGGTCGTACCCGTTGCGCCGGTTGCGCCTGTTGCCTGGGTTGACGGCGTGAGCGGACGCAGAGACGTTTCGGCCGGAGCAGAGACAGAAGCAGAAGCTGCTGCGGCCGCAGCCGGATCGCCGCCCTGCCCGGTCGGCAGCTGCGTCACCACCTTCACGTCCGTCAGCACATAGACGCTCCAACCGATGAAACCGATCAGCAAGATGAGGCCGCCAATGCCCAGCTTGACCCAGAAGGCAGCCGTGTTGGCATGAGCGGCAGGCAGCGGTGCGGGTCGCGAGGGAATCGCACCCGAAGCGGCGAGCCGCGATGGCGCGCTCAGGCGTGGTGCGACGATGGACGGCTCGGCACCCAGCCGGGCTGCGCAATTAGTGCAGAACCTGGCACTTTCGGGGTTGGCTGTACCGCACTCCGGACAGATGGCGGTGGTGGCGTTGACTCTGGACATATCGCCGCACTTTGCATCAAAGTGAATGCTTTCGTCGTCAGCAGGTGCGATGTTCCGGTTTCCACATGTGTCAGGGAAACTACCTACTACCGCCGGATACCCTACAGATTGGGCGCCAGCAGGCGTTCCAGCTCGCTTTCGGGCGTGCAACGCCGAGCCGACTGGTCGACCAGCTGGTCGTGCCCGATCTTGCCGACGCTGAAGTAGGTCGAATCCGGGTGCGCCAAATAGAAACCGCTCACGCTGGCGGCTGGCGTCATCGCCAGGCTCTCGGTCAGCGTCATGCCGATGTCGGCACACTGCATGACCTCGAACATCTCGCGCTTCACGCTGTGATCGGGACAGGCCGGATAACCGGGCGCCGGGCGGATGCCGCGGTATTTCTCGCCGATCATCTGGTCCATGTCGAGCGCCTCGTCGGCGGCGTAGCCCCAGAGGTCGGTTCGCGCGCGGTGATGAAGCGATTCGGCAAAAGCCTCGGCCAGCCGGTCGGCCAGCGCCTTGAACATGATGGCCGAGTAGTCGTCCAGGTCGTCGATGAAGAACTTCTCGCGCTTCTCCACGCCGAGCCCGGCCGTGACGGCGAACATGCCGATGTAGTCCTTGATGCCGCTCGCCTTCGGCGCGATGAAATCCGACAGGCAGCGGCTCGGTCGCATGACGCCGTCGATCGCCTGCTTCTCGGTCTGCTGGCGCATGCCGTACCAGGTCATCGCGACTTCGGTTCGCGTCTCGTCGGTGTAGATCTCGATGTCGTCGTCGTTGACCGTGTTCGCCGGCCAGAAACCGACGATGCCGCTCGCACTCAGCCAACGGCCTTCGATCAGGCGCTGCAGCATGCGTTTGGCGTCCGCATAGACACGCACCGCTTCGGTGCCGACGACCTCGTCTTTCAAGATCGCGGGAAACGGCCCGGCAAGGTCCCAGGTCTGGAAGAAAGGACCCCAGTCGATGTACTTCGCCAGCTCGGTCAAATCGAAGTTCCTGAACACGCGCCGGCCGATGAACTTCGGCACCGTCGGCGTGTAGGTCGACCAATCCACCGGCGTCCTGTTGGCGCGCGCCTTGGCCAGCGGCCACAGCGTCACCTGTTTCTTGTTCGCGTGCTGGTGACGCACCTTGTCGTAGTCGGCGTTGAGCTCGTCGATGTACTTGGCCGCCTGGTCCGACAGCAGCGACTGCGCCACGCTCACGCTGCGCGATGCATCGGGCACGTACACGACCGGGCCTTCGTAGTGCGGCGCGATCTTGACCGCCGTGTGCACGCGGCTGGTGGTGGCGCCGCCGATCATCAGCGGGATCTTTCGGATGCGGAAATGGTCGTCGCGCTGCATCTCGCCGGCCACGTACTGCATCTCTTCCAGGCTCGGCGTGATGAGACCACTGAGGCCGACGATGTCCGCGCCCTCGACCTTGGCGCGCGCCAAAATCTCGTGGCACGGAACCATCACGCCCATGTTCACGACCTCGAAGTTGTTGCACTGGAGCACGACGGTGACGATGTTCTTGCCGATGTCGTGCACGTCGCCCTTCACGGTGGCGATGATGATCTTGCCCTTGGTGCGCACGTCTCGCCCGGCGGCCTCGTCGCGCAGCTTCTCTTCCTCGATGTAGGGCAGCAGATGCGCCACGGCCTGCTTCATCACGCGGGCCGACTTCACCACCTGCGGCAAAAACATCTTGCCGGCGCCGAACAGGTCGCCGACCACGTTCATGCCGTCCATCAGCGGACCTTCGATGACGTGCAGCGGGCGGCCGCCCCTGGCCAGGATGCCCTGGTAGGCCTCTTCGGTGTCGTCGACGATGAACTCGGTGATGCCATGCACCAGCGCATGGCTCAGGCGGGCGCCGACCGTCACTGGCGCCTCGGGCGTGCCGCGCCAGTCGTTGCGCTTGCTCTCGTCCTTGGCGCCGCTCTTGGCTGTTTCGGCGACCTCGACCAGGCGCTCGCCCGCGTCGGGCCGGCGGTTGAGCACCACGTCCTCGACGCGCTCGCGCAGCACCGGCTCCAGGTCGTCGTACACGCCGACCATGCCGGCGTTGACGATGCCCATGTCCATGCCAGCCTTGATCGCGTGATACAGGAACACGGTGTGGATCGCTTCACGCACCGGGTCGTTGCCGCGAAAGCTGAAACTCACGTTCGACACGCCGCCCGACACCTTGGCACCGGGCAGGTTCTGCTTTATCCAGCGCGTCGCCTCGATGAAGTCGACCGCGTAGTTGTTGTGTTCCTCGATGCCGGTGGCGACCGCGAAGATGTTCGGGTCGAAGATGATGTCCTCGGCCGGAAAACCGATCTCGTCGACCAGGATGCGGTAGGCGCGCTGGCAGATCTCGACCTTGCGCTCGTACGTATCGGCCTGGCCCTTTTCGTCGAAAGCCATCACCACGGCGGCGGCGCCATAGCGGCGCAGCAGCTTGGCCTGATGGCGGAACTGGTCTTCGCCTTCCTTCATGCTGATCGAGTTGACGATGCCCTTGCCCTGGATGCAGCGCAGGCCGGCTTCGATGACCTCCCACTTCGAGCTGTCGACCATGATCGGCACCCGCGCGATGTCGGGCTCCGATGCGATCAGGTTCAGGAAGCGGACCATCGCGGCCTTGCTGTCGAGCATGGCCTCGTCCATGTTGATGTCGATCACCTGCGCGCCGTTCTCGACCTGCTGGCGGGCGACGGCCAGTGCTTCCTCGAACTGGCCATTCAGGATCATCCGCGCGAAGGCCTTGGAGCCGGTGACGTTGGTGCGCTCGCCGATGTTGACGAACAGCGTGCCCTCGCCGATCTGGACCGGTTCGAGACCGGACAACTTCATCGACGGGACATGCGCAGCCAAAGGTACGGCAGCTACGGAATTGGCTTCAAAGGATTCGGCGGAGGACGACATGGGCTCACCTGGATTCGCGGAGGGTCAGGTGAGCGTCGTTGCGGGGGAACCGGCAGGAACCGGCTCGAAACCCGAGCCTTACGGCGGGCGCTGGGCCGGCCGCTGCAACGCTCCTCGGGAGGCGCGATTTTAGGCGAATCACAACGCTCCTCCAATGGCGAGTCTCGATAGTCGATTCAGAGACCTCCTATCGGCGCGACCGAGCCGGCGGTCGAACATCGCGGTTTTGCAACTTGCAACCTTCATATGGCCAAAGTCATGAGTGACAAACGCATCGCCAGATCGAATCTCGTCTCTCCCGGCCCTCGACCAGTCAGGCACGGAAACACAGAGCGTTTGGTCGACAAAACGCCTTCTTTCAGCAGGACCGAATCGGCGCCCGCCGCTGCACCATCCCCGACACAGCGAGCGCGAGACGCAAGTTACGCGTCAGGCAAAGCCAGCTCCAGCTCCAGGAGCTTTGGGGGTTCAGGCAATTCAGGCAGTTCCGGAAGCTATGGAATGTTCCATGGCCAGCGCGGCTTTGGCAGCTCCGGGAGCTCTGCCAGCTACGACAGCTTTTTCGATCATGCCGATCACAGCGATTACAGCGACGACGAAGTCTTCCATCCGAACAACTCGATCGGCTCGAACTTGTCCGCCGCGAACTTGGCCACGTCTGGGGTGCAGTACGGACAGGGCGTGTCGGGGTTTCATTCGATGGTCATCGGCCTCGATCCCCGCGTTCGCGAACGGATGGCGCTCGGCTTGCCACTGACAGCGCGCTACATCGCTCCCTACGAAGTCAACGTACCGAACGGCCTGGTCTTCGTGAGTCCGCTGCGAGCGATCGAACCGGCCCCACTGCACGGAACCGTCGTGACGACACCAATGAATTCGGTCGACGCGTATTTCTAGTTGCGCAACCTGCCCCGCGCCGGTGGCGCCTCAGGCCAGCTCGAACACCACGTCCTGCGCGCCCTCCCACAGCACCTTCGTACCTAGCTTGCGGATGTTCTCCTTGCCTTCGACGATGGTCAGAAAGTGGTTGCCGGCCAGCTGGCCCAGCTTGCTGGCGAAGCTGCAGGCGCCGTAGGCCATGATGAGCTCGGTCTCGCTGTAGCCGCCCGGGTAGAACAGGATGTCGCCGACCGACGGGTGGCTGGTGTGGTTCTCGAAGCCGACCGGGACGCCGTCGTTCTCCAGCCTGAACTCGCCCAGCGGCACCCAGCAGCCTTCGCCGCTCCAGCGCACGTGGATGAGCTTCTGCCGGTAGGGCAACAGCGAGAGGAAGGCAGCCACGGTGAGTGGCGCATCGGGATGCGTTTCGGCGATGAAGTCGAAACCGCCGGCGGTGATCTTGAGTCGGGTCATGTCGATGTGATTCAGTGTCTGGAACAAAAGATGGTCAGTCGCAGCAGCCCCCGAAGCGGCCGTCGCGATAGAACGGCGCAAGATCGTCGGCCATCGCCTTGACGTCTTGGCGCCAGGCCGCGTGTCCCGGGTCCGCGGCCAGAGCGCTGCGCGTTCTCGCCAGCAGCTCGGCCCGCAACGCCGGCTCGTCGATGCCGAGCACGCGACCTCCGTCGACCACCGTGCGGCCGCCGGCGATCACGCGAGCAATGTACGTGCCATTGGCGCGGGCGAGCAGAAGCTGCAGCGGATCGGTATCGGCGAACAGGGCGTCGTCATCGAGCGCATCCCAGTCGAGCAGCACCAGATCGGCCGGCTCGCCCGGCGCGATACGACCGTGCGCACGCGCCTCGGCGCCCGCGACGCTGCGCGGTCCGTGACCGGCGCCAAAAGCCCAGAGCTGCCGCTTCGTCATGGTCGTGTCGAAGCCCCAGCCGCGGTGCAGCGCAAAGGCCAGGCGCATCTCGCGCAGCGCATCGTCGTCTTCGTCGAAAGCCATGCCGTCGAGCCCCATCGCGACGCGGCAACCTCGCCTGAGCATTTCCGGCAGCGGCGCGACGCCCGACTTGAGTCCCAGGTTGGAACTGGTGTTGACCGCCAGCGTCACGCCGCGTTCGGCAAGCAGCGCCAGCTCGTCCGGACGCGCCCAGGTGCAGTGCGCGAGCGTCAGGCGCGGGCTCAGCAGGCCGATGCCGTCGAGGAACCGCACGATGCCTTCGGGATGCGTCGCATCGGCCCATTCGCGCTGGTACTTCGTCTCCAGCAGGTGCATGTGGACCGGTCGGCGGGTGTCCGCCGATGCACGCGCGATGGCGCCAAGCAGCGGCGTGCTGCACCACTGCACGGCCGTCGGTCCGTACTGCACCGTGACGCGGTCTGCGTGACCTTCGTCCGCGACCATTGCGGCGACTTCGTCGACCAGCGCCAATTGCTGCGCCGGTGAAACGGATCTGGCCGACAACCGCTTCGCCACCGCATCGCGCAGGCCGGGCCGCAGCGCGGCGAGCATCGTCGCGTCGTCCGCGTAGCCGATGCCGTTGCGGTCGCGCATCGAAACCGCGAAGCCGATGCGCACACCGACGTCGCGCGCCGCATTCGCCACGGCGCGCACTTCGTCGACATAGGGCATGCCTCCCTGCACGCGCGTGTAGTGGACCATCAGGTGCGTGACGCCGTGCCGTACCGAACGGGCGAACGACGTGGCGGCGCAGAGATACGGGTCCATGCCGGGCACGACGCCGAGGAATGGCAGCCAGCTTTCCAGCGGCTGGCCGAAAGCGCCGAGCGTAGCGCTGCGGAAGGTACGCGCATGGTCGTGCGCATTGGCCAGTGCCGGCATCGCGAGCATGCGGCGACCGGGCACGGAATGGCCGAGCGCATCGACTGTGGCAATGCGCCCGTCGGATCCGATGCGGATGCGAACATCGGCACGCGCCGCGTCGTTGCCAGGGTCGGCAAGCAACCATGCGCAGTCGACGGTGGTGTCGTCCGGTACGGCGGTCGTCATTTCAGCGCGATACGCCGGTCGGCCAGCGGCGGCAGGAAGCGGCGGTCGAACACGTCGGCGGCGGTCGGTACGCGCGGCATGTCGAAGGCTTCCCTGAGCTGCAGGAACGAGCGTGCGAAGCGGGTGTCGTTGACGTCTCCAAAGCCGTTCGCCGCGACTTCGGGCGTCAGCATCACGGTCCTGAGCGTGTACATGAGGCGGCGTTTCTCCAGATCCTTGTTCAGCAGCGGTTCGCGCTTCATCAGCGCGGCGATGGCGGCGTCGGGGTCTGCCACTGTGTCGCGCACCGCCTTGTGGATCGCGCGCACCAGGCCGGCGACCGCCTGCGGGTTGTCCTTGGCGAGTTGCTGCGACACCATCACGCCGTTGCCGTAGAGTTCGACGCCGTTGTCCGCATAGTGGAACCAGCGGATGTCCCTGTCGGGGTCGAGGCCCTGCGCGACGAGGTTCATGTAGCTGGTGACCGAGAACACCGCCGCGCCGTCGACATGGTCCTTGAGCATCAGCTGCTCCTGCAGATTGGGCGCGACGTTGGTCCACCTGACTTTCGAGGCGTCGATGCCCGCACGCGCAGCCATGACCGGGAACATGCGCGCCGCAGCGCCTCCGGCCGGCGTGCCGAGCGTTCGGCCTTCGAGATCTTTCAATGTCTTTATCGGACTGCCCGCCTTGACGATCAGCGCGAACGGCGCGCGGTTGTAGAGCATGTACACCATCACCGGCGCGGCGCCCGGCTTGGCCGCGGCGTTCTGGACGATGGCGTTGACGTCGCCAAATCCGGCCTGATAGGCACCGGCCATGATCTTGGTCACCGTGGCCGACGAGCCGTCGCCCTGGTCGATGGTGACGGCGAGCTTTTCCTGCGCGAAATAGCCCTTGTCTTCCGCCAGGTAGTACCAGGCGTGGACGCCCTGGAGCTTCCAGTCGAGGACGAACCTGATCGGCGTGACGGCCTGCGCGGAGACAGGCAATGCGACGAACGACGATGCGAGCGCCGCGACGGCGAGCGCTGCGGCCCGGCGAGATATGCGGAGGTGTTTCATGGGAGCTTTCATCTGTGGGTCAACCCATTGCCATGTCGGTCTTGCGCTGCGACCAGCCGGTCACGCGCTGCTCCACCAGCGACGACAGCGCATACAGCGCGACGCCCATCGCAGCCAGCAGGAACAGGCCTGCGAACACCATCGGTACGTCGAAGTTGCCGCTGGCGATCATCATCACGGTGCCGATGCCCTTGTTGGAAGCGACCGTCTCGGCCAGCACCGTGCCGACGAACGACAGCGTGATCGCGATCTTCAGCGAAGCGAAAAGATAGGGCATGGCGCGCGGGAGGCTGACGTTCCAGAGGATGTCGCGCTTGCGGGCGCCGAGCACCCGCAGCACGTCTTCGAGCTCGGGCTCGGTGCTCGCCAGCCCGGTCGCGACGTTGACAACCACCGGGAAGATGCTGATCACCATCGAGGTCAGGATCGCCGGCACCGTGCCCGCGCCGAACCACACCACGAACAACGGCACCACCGCCACCTTGGGAATACTCGAGAAGCCGACCAGCAGCGGATAGGTCACGTCGTAGGCGAGCTTCGACGAGCCGATGCCGACGCCGATGACGATCCCCGCCAGCACGCCGAAAGCGAAGCCGAGGAAGGTCGTGTAGAGCGTCTGCAGCGCATGCGGCCACAGCAGCGGCATCTTCTCGATCAGCACGGCGGCGATCTGGCTCGGCCGCGGCAGGATGAGGTCGGAAATGCCGAAAGCGAGGCACACCACCTCCCACACAAGGAAGAAACCGACGAACGCGGCGACCGACAGCAGGCGCTGGCGCAATAGCGGGGAAAGCGAATTCATGCGGCCACCTCTTCGATTCGAGGCACGACAGCGGGCGGTGTTGCGTCGCCGTCGCGCCGCGCATCGGCGATGCGCATGCGCAGTTGCTGCACCAGCGTCGCGAATTCGGGTGCATAGCTGCTCTCCAGCGTGCGCGGCCGTGCGAAGCCGACGTCGCGCGTCTCGAGGATGCGGCCGGGCCGTGAACTCATCACGCAGATGCGGTTGGCGAGATACGCCGATTCGCGCAGATCGTGCGTCACCAGCAGCACTGTCGGGCGGCGGTCCATCCAGAGCTTCTGCATGATGTCCCACAGCTCCTCGCGCGTGAACTGGTCGAGCGCGCCGAAGGGTTCATCGAGCAGCAGCAGTTCGGGGTCGTGAATGAGCGCACGGCACAGCGATGCGCGCTGCAGCATGCCGCCCGACAGCTGCCACGGCCGCTTGTCGCCGAAGCCCTTGAGCCCGACCTGCGCGAGCAGCGCTTCCACGCGGTCGGTGTATTCGCCATGCTTCTTCCGGCGGAAATCCTGCCGGAACGGATCGACGATCTTGAGCGGGATCATCACGTTGTCGCGGATCGTGAGCCACGGCAGCATCGTCGGGTTCTGGAACGCCAGGCCGATGCGCAGGCGCGGCGACGCGGACGCATGCGCGCCTGCAGCCTGTTTCGTGCCCACCGCGCCGACCTCGCGTCCACCCGCGATGACCACGCCGGCGCTGGGTCGCAGCAGACCTGCGACCAGCTTCAGGATGGTCGACTTGCCGCAGCCGCTCGGCCCCACGAGCGCGACAAAATCGCCCTCGTCGATGCCCAGCGTGGTGTGGTCGAGCGCGATGGTGCCCGCGCCATAGCGCAGCATCACGTCGGACAATTGGATGAAGGCATTGCTCATGGGTGCTTTCGGGTGGCTTCAGGAAGCGACCGCAAGGATCGCGGCGACCGGGCCGCCGCCAGGCGGACCCTGATGTTCGGCTCCGCCCGACACATACAGCGACGTGCGGCCGACAACCGATGCGAGCACGCCGCCGACCGCTGCACGCGCATGCCGGGTGGCATTGATGTCGGAGTCGTTCAGCATGGTGTGGCGCGCGCCGCGCACGAGACCGTCCGGGCAGGCCTCGGCCTTGGCCAGCAGGTTCACCAGCCGCGCAGCGATCTCGTCGGCATCGCGCTCGGGGTCGAGCCCGAACGCGTCGCGCAGCATGCGTCGCACGCTCGCGGCGTCCACCGCGTCCTGCATCACCGTGTGCGCAATGCGGTGGTTCGAGACGCTACCGACGGCCTCGCCGAGCACGATGACGACGTTGCCTTCGAGTTCGATGCCGGCCGACACCGACGCGCGGGCCGAATACAGCGCGTGATCGCTCAGAATGGCCGCGTCGTCGATGCGCTCGAACTCGCCGAGCGCAAGCCCGACACCGAGTGCCGACGCACCGCGAGACCAGCCCATCGACGCATAGGTCTCGGTGGTGACGGTGGCGACACCGCGCCGCTGCGCATCAAGCACCTTGGACGACGTGAGCAACGGGCACTTGACCTGCACGAAATGCACATCGGCCGCGTCGTCGATGCCGGCATCGCGCATCGCGGCCTTCACCGCTTCCGCGGTGGCCTCCACCTGCGCCATGCGGCCCATCTCTTCCGGCAGGAAATCGCGCGTCTGCGACGTGCCTATGACCAAACGCTTCTCGCCGGCCGCATCGGCGGCATCGGCGGCATTGATCATTTGCCGGGTGAACACGGTGAAGTGCGGCGACAACACGCCCTCCGTGCCGCCCGACATCACCAACGCGACCCGCGCATGCACCTGCGCTGCGGTGCAGCCGAGGTGCAGCGCGAGAAGGTGGCACCAGGCGGTGGCCGCGAAGTCGCGCGTGTGGTCGTTGACGCAACCGTTGCCCTCGGTCTTGCCCATCACCGCGACGACGGTTTTCGGATCTAGCTGCCCCGCGTCGATCAGCGCCTGCACCGCCGAGAGATCGCCCGGCCCGCTGCACGGCACGCGGAAGACATCGACCTTCTGCACCTTCGAAGATGTCGCGCTCACAGCGCGTCCACCAGTGGCACGGCGTTGCGCGGAATGCCTTCGGGTACCGTCACGATGGCGCTTGCGTAATGTTCCATATTGCGCGGCTTCGGCATCGGCATCTTCTGGATGCCCTTGACCGAACGGCCCCAGCCGACAGCATCGCTCACCAGCTTGCCGTCGCGCATCACGAAGCGCCCGCGCAGCAGCGTGTGCAGCGGATAGCCCTGCACCGCGCGGCCGTTCCAGGGCGAGATCTTGCTGATGCTCTGCAGCTTGTTCTGCGACAGCGTACCGGTGCGCGACATGTCGACGAACGCGATGTCCGCATGCGCACCGGCCTCGATCACGCCCTTGGTGCCGTACAGGCCCCAAGCCTTCGCCGGTGCCACGGAACTCCATTTCACATAGTCCATGAGCGAGGCACGACCGCGGTTCACTTCGGTCAGCATCAGCGGCATCTGCGTCTCGACGCCGGGAAAGCCGCAGTCGCATTCCCAGATGCTTTCGCGCGTCTTCTCTTCGGGCGTGTGCGGTGCGTGATCGGTTGCGATCATGTCAATGGTGCCGTCCATCAGCGCGTCCCACAGCGGCTGGTTGTGGCGCGCTTCGCGAATCGGCGGGTTCACCCGCATCACGCCACCGAGTTTCAGCATGTGGTCGGTGTTGAGCAGCAGGTATTGCGGGCAGGTTTCGGCCGTGACATCGACGCCGCGGCGCTTGAATTCGCGCAGCAGGTAGAGCGAATCGGCGGCGCTGTGATGTGCGATGTGGACGCGCGCGCCGGTCCATTCGGCCAGCGTGAGCACGCGGTTGATGGCCTCTATCTCGGCCACCGCCGGACGTGCGGCAAGGTGCGCCATCGCATCGATGCGGCCGGCGTTCTGCAGGTGCTTCTGGCGACGGAACAGGATCGACGAGTTCTCCGCATGCACCACCGTGCGGATGCCGAGCGGCGCCAGGATCTCGAAGCCTTCGAGCAGCGCACCGTCCGTCGGTGCCGGCAGATTGCCGAAGGTGTTGCCGACGAAGGCCTTGAAGCTGGTGACGCCGGCTTCGAGCAGCTCTTCGAGCTTGTCGATGCTTTCGTCGCCGAGCAAACCGTGGATGCCGAAGTCGCAATAAGACGACTCGGCCGCCTTCAGCTTGATCTTCAGTGCCTCGACGGTACCGGTCGGCGGGTTGGTGTTCGGCATCTCGAACACGGTGGTGACGCCGCCGAGCGCGGCGGCGGCGGACCCGGTCTTCCACGTTTCCTTGTTCGGATAGCCGGGATCGCGGAAATGCACGTGGCTGTCGATCGCGCCGGGCAACAGGTACAAGCCGTCGGCATTCATCTCCTCGCGCGCGGGTGGCATCGTGTCGTCGTGGCCGACGACGACGATGTGCTCCCCGAAAATTGCCACCGAGGCCTGGACGATGCGGTCGGGCGACACCACGTGGGCGCCGCGGATGACGAGGTCGACTTCTTTGGTCATGAGGTTTCCTTGTTGAGTTTTCTTGCGCTCAGAGCGCTGCCCAGCCGCCGTCGACCGGGAGATCGACGCCGGTGATCTGTCTGGAGACTTCGCTCGCCATGAACAGGCAGGCGTTGGCGATGTCGGTGTCGGTTGAGACACGCTTGAGCGCATAGTCGGCGGCATGGCGCGTCATCGCTTCTTCCAGCGTGATGCCGAGCTTTTCGGCCATGTCGGCGCAGACCTTCTCGCGGAAGCGCGGACCGTCGACCATGCCCGGTGCGACGTTGTTGACGTTGATGTTGTAGGGGCCGGCCTCGAGCGCGAAGCTCTTGGTGATGCCGCGCAGGCCCCATTTCGAAGCCGAGTACGCCAGGCGCCCGGCACGGCCACGCAGGCCGAAGGTGCCGCCCACATTCACGACCTTGCCGCTGCGCCGCTCGATCATCGAAGGCAGCACGGCGTGGATGGTGTTGAAGCAGCCGGTCATGTTGAGCTGCACGATTTCATTGAACTCCTCAGCCGTGGTTTCCCAGCCGGTCTTGCCGATCGGGCCGGAGCCGCCGGCCACATTCACCAGCACGTCGATGCGGCCGAAGGCTTCGAGCGCCTTAGCCGCGAGTGCCTCGGTCTGCGCAGCAACGGTCAGGTCGCACGGCACCACGATCACGGCAGCACCGAAAGCGCGTGCTTCTGCAGCTACCGGCTCGATCGCGTCGATGTCTCGGCCGGCCAGCACCAGCTTCGCGCCTTCGCGGGCGAAGGCCAGCGTGATCGCCGCGCCCATTCCCTTCGCCGGGCCGGTAATGAGCGTCACCTTGTCGTTGAGTTGCAGGTCCATGTCGGTCTCTCTTTCCCGGTTCTCAGTTGGTGGTTTTCGACGGGCGATCGGCACGGGCCGGCAAGAAGCTGCGGTCGAAGATTTCGGCCGCCGTCGGCGTGCGCGGCAAGGCGTTGGCCTCAACGACGATGGCAATGTCCTTGGTCAGACGTGCGTCGTCGACGTCGCCCAGGCCGATGCGCGCGATCTCCGGATGACTCATGTCGTTCCTGAGCGTGGCGAGCAGCTTTTCCTTCTCGACGTCGCGCTTGAGCAGCGGCTCGCGCTTGACCGCGAAATCGACGCCCGCATCGGGGTCGGCGATCACTTCCCTGACCGCACGGTTGAGCGCCTTGACGAAGCCGGCGACCGCTTTCGGGTTCTCCTTCGCGAAGTTCTTCGAGAAGAACACGGTGTTCGAATACAGGTCCATGCCGTAGTCGCCGTAACGGATGAAACGGAGGTCTTTCGCCGGGTCGAGGCCCATGCCCTTGGCGCTGAACGTGATCGTCGTCACGTAGCCGAAGCCGGCGTCGATCTGCCCTCGCACCAGCATCTGCTCGCGCAGGTTGGGCGCCATGTTGGTGATGGTCACCTTGCCCGCATCGATCTTGGCGAGCTTCGCGAAGGCCGGAAACAGCTTCAGCGCACCATCGTTGGCCGGACCGCCGATGGTCTTGCCTTCGAGGTCCTTCGGGGTCTTGATGGCGCTGTCGCTCTTCACCACCAGCGCGAACGGTGGCGTGTTGTAGAGCATGTAGACAGCCACCGGCGCATCGGCCGGCCGCTTGGCCGCAAGGTCGACCAGCGCGTTGATGTCGCCGAAGCCGGCCTGATAGGCGCCTGCCGCGACCTTCGGAATCGACGCAGCGGAACCCTCGCCCTGATCGATGGTGACGTCGAGCCCTTCTTCCTTGAAGTAACCCTTGTCCTGCGCAAGGAAGAACCACGACTGCGGGCCTTCGTATTTCCAGTTGAGTACCAGCTTGATCGGGGTTTGCGCGGCTGCAGGTGCGGCGATGAGCGCCAGTGCGAGTCCGCAGGCGGACAGCAGGCTGGAAGGGAAAGGTTTCATGGGTCAGGACTCCTGGGGTTGAGGCGATCGAGGGGAGCAAGGGGAGCAAAGGGAAGACGGGAAAGCTGGGGAAGCCTCCAGGCTGCTCATCAGCGAAGCAGCGCTGCCGACGAAACCGTGCAGCAGCTGCACGATGTAGAGCACGCCCTTGGTCACATAGGCGGGCGACGGCGTGCTGCAGGCGTCCTGCAGCAGCACGCAGTCGTAGCCGAGGAAGTTCGCGTCCTGCAGCGTCGAGAACACGCACCGGTCGGTATTGATGCCGCAGAACAGCAGCGTCGTGATGCCCTGCTGGCGCAGCAGCGTGTCGAGTTCGTTGTCCCAGAAGCCGCTCAGACGGTGCTTGTGGACCGTGATGTCCGTCGGTGCCACGGCAAGCGCATCGATCACCTGCGCTCCCCAGCTGCCCTGCACCAGCGAGGGCCCGTGGTCGATCGGCGAATGCTCCGCATAACCCACGCCGTCGGCGCTGCGCTTGCCCTTGAACTGCACGGTCGGCGAGAGATTGGCGCGATCGGCGCGGATGCCCCAGTTGAGCCAGACCACTGCGCCGCCGCGCTTGCGCCAATTCGGCAGCAGGGCCTGCAGCACCGGTATCGGTTTGCGCGCCGCCTTGGTGCCGAGTCCCTTCTGCGCGAACCAGCCTTCGGGATGGCAGAAATCGTTCTGCATGTCGACCACGACCAAAGCGCTGCGAGCGAGATCGATTTCGACCGCCTGCGGCATGGCGTCGGCGATCAGCAGAGGCCTCGGTTCGCAGGCCATGCGCACGAAACTGACGTGCTCGTCTTGCGCTCCCTCGGCGCCGTGCAGCTGCCATGCGTTGTGCACGGCCGGACCGAACGATGCCGCGTTATCGGGCGGTTTCGGAACCAACTTGGTGTCGGCGGGGCGGCGTGGCGATGTCATGCCGGAATCCATGCACCCGCCATGCCAAACACCGCTCCGCTTCGACGCTTTATCGCGCTACTCGTGTTGCCGAAACGGCAACGGTTGCACAGGCACGCCATCGGCACGATCGTTGCAAGATCGATTTCCATGAACCACTTGCGTCTGCTCCGTTATGTCGACGAAGTCGCCCGCGTCGGATCGATCCGCCAGGCGGCCGAGCGGCTGCATGTCGCGCCATCGGCAGTGAACCGCCGCATCCAGGACATCGAGGACGAACTCGGCACGCCGGTCTTCGAACGCCTGCCGCGCGGAATGCGGCTGACGGCGGCAGGAGAGCTGTTCGTGCGCTACATCCGCGGCCGCAGCGCCGACCTGGACCGCGTGCGCTCGGAGATCGAGGAGCTGCAGGGCATGCGCCGCGGCAAGGTGCGCGTAGTCGCCAGCCAGGCGCTGGCTCCGCGCTTCCTGCCGGATGCAATCAGGGACTTTCGCGCCACGCATCCGCTGGTTGCGTTCGACGTGCGCATCGGCGACCACGTGCAGGCCGCAGCCGCGCTGCGCAGCTTCGAGACCGACCTGGCACTGGTCTTCAACCTCGCACCCGAAGCCGACATCGAGCGCGCCGCGGTGGTCGAACAGAGGTTGATGGCGATCATGCACGCCGGCCATCCGCTGGTGAAAGACGGTAACGCCGCCCTGCGCCTGCGAGACTGCGCGGAATATCCGGTGGTGCTGTCGAATCGCGACACCGGCGGACGGCAGTTGCTGGAGCGATTCCTGGCACGCAGTTCGACGAAGCTGGATGCGATGGTCGAGAGCAACAGCTTCGAATTCCTGCGCGGCTGCCTGGACGATCGCCGGTCGATCTCCTTCCAGATGGCCGTCGGCGCCGCTGCACCCGACCGCGACATCGTGGCGCGCGACATCGAAGATCGCGGTTTTCCGCGCGGAGAGATGGTGCTGGCGAATCTGCGGGGCAAGCAGATGCCGGTGATTGCTTATGCGTTCGCCGAGTTCCTGCGAGGGCGACTGCCCGTGCCGGATTGAAGCTAGCTCGCCTCGGCCGGTACCGCTGTTTCGCCTGCAGCCACCCGCGTCAGTGCAAACGGCGGCAATCCGTTCAGCAAGCGCTGCCCATACGCCGTCCGCACCAGCCGCCGGTCATAGCAATACACGCTCGCCCTGTCGTCCTCGCTGCGGATCGCCCGACCGACCCATTGCGCCAGCCGGATCGCCGTCGCCGGCACCACCAGTTCGACGAACGGATCGCGGCCGACGCTGCGCAGCCATTCGGCGCGCGCCTCGCCGACCGGATCGTCCGGCGGCGCGAACGGCAGTTTGGTGATGAAGACCGATTCGCAGAGCTTCCCCGGCAGGTCGAGCCCTTCGCCGAACGATTGCATGCCGAAGATGATCGATGGCGCGCCATCGGCGATGCGCGCGCGGTGCGTGGCGAGCAGGTGCTGGCGCGGCAAGGCGGTCTGCGCCAGCACGTGCGGTCGCAGCGCGTCGGGCAGCGCGAGCAGCGCCTGCCGCATCTGGTCGCGCGAAGTGAACAGCACCAGCGCGCCGTGGCGCACGTCGCCAAGGTCCCGGATCAGCGCCTGCACCATCTCCGCGACGTAGGCGGCTGCTTCGCGCGGATCGGCGCGGGTCTCGGTGGCGAAGAGCCGGCCCTGCACTGCGTAGTCGAACGGGCTCGGCACTTCGAGCGTGCTGGCGGCCGCGTCGTTGTGCAGGCCAGCCTCGCGCAGGAAGAAGTCGAAATGCCCGCAGCTGGTGAGCGTGGCCGATGTCAGTACGGCACCGCGCACCTTGCTCCACAAATGATGGCGCAGCGTGGCGCCGGGCAGCAGCGGACTGGCATGCGCCTGCAGCGACGACATGTCGCCGTCGACTTCCAGCGTGAACCACTTGGCGGCGGGCACGGCATCGGGTGCCGATTCGCGCAGCAGCAGTTGCGCGGTGTCGAGCATCTGTTCAAGGCGCGGCGCGAGCGCGCCGAGCTGCGCATACATCGACGACAGACGCCGCGCCTGGCCGGGGTTGTCGCGCAATTCGGCGCGCAGCGCCTTGGCTATGGTGCGCAGGCAGTCGAGGAAACCGCTCGCATGATGGGCGACACGGCCGAGCGGCTCCTGCAGCGATTCGGGCAGTTCGCCGCGCGGCAGGCGCGCGCGGGAGGTGGCGCGTCCACTTGCAACCGCGGTCGCGGACGGCGCTCCGTTCGAGCCGAGATTGGCCTGCAGCGTCTCGCCGTAAAGCTCCATCACCAGCCGCTCGACCTGCTGCATCGCCTGCCGCATCTGCGACGCGTGGCCGGGAATGTCGGCCACGTCGGTCACTTCGAGCAGCACGCCAACCCGTATCGCACGCTGCGCGAGCCGCTCGGCCCAACCGTGGCGACCCAGGTCCATGCGGCAGGCGAACTGTGCCAGCGCGGTGGCCGGCAGATGGTGAGCCTCGTCGAGCACCAGCAGGCAGTTGTCGAGTTCGGGCAGCAACCGGTTACCGAGCGACGACAGCAGCAGGTCGTGATTGACCACGATCACCTGCGCGCCGACCAGCGTCTTGCGGCGCTCGTAGTAGGTGCATCCTTCGAACGACGGGCAGTGCTTGCCGGTGCATGACGCAGCATCGGCAGCCATCGACGACCAGACCTCCGGCGCAGGCGGCGTGTCGAGCGAATCGCGGTCGCCGTCCCAGGCACCGCTGGCCAGCGCCTGCGCGATGCCGGTGAAGAACTGGAGCCGCGCTGCCACCTCGTGCTGCGGGCGCTCGGGGCGTGCAGCGGGCTCGTCTTCTGCAAACAGGTCGTCGGTGCCGTCTTCGTCGTCATCCTGCGCTTCTTCGGCGAAGCCGGTGAGGCGCGCGAGCTTGAGCTGGCAGACGTAGCGACCGCGTCCCTTGGCGAGTGCGAAGCGGAAAGGCTGTGGCAACAGTTTGGCAAGCGCCGGCAGATCCTTGGTAACCAGCTGCTCCTGCAGCGCGACCGTGGCGGTGGAGATGACGACGCGCGTGTTGCGCGAGATCGCCAGCGCGATGGCCGGCGCGCAGTACGCGAGCGACTTGCCGACGCCGGTGCCGGCCTGGATCACGGCGATGGCACGAACCGGGGCGTCCGGGCTCGATTCGATGTCGCCCTGCCCGTCGGCGGCACTGTCGCCGGACTTGCCTGCCTTGTCGTCACTCTTGCCCAACGTGGCCGCGGCCAGGGTCCGAGCGACTTTCTCGGCCATGTGCCGCTGACCCGCGCGGCTGCGAAAACCGGTGCTGGCCTGCACCACACCGTCGAACGCCTGCAGGGCGGACGCGGCCCATTCCGAAGATTCCAAAGAAGACATCTCCGAGTGTTGCACGGGCGCGCGACGATCCGCCGCTGCCGGGATGTTTCAGCGCATCAGGCCGGCTGCGCGGCGCCGCTGGCCGAGGCCGGGAGACCGAACACCGCGTCGAAAGCCCAGTTGAAGACGAAGGTGTAGACCAGGAAGAAGATCACCAGCCCGAGGTCCATCACCAGCGCCTGCATCAGGCTGATGTCGAGCCACCAGGCGAAGGTCGGCACCAGAAACATGACCAGTCCGCCCTCGAAGCCGATCGCGTGCGCGACGCGGCGCATCAGGCTGCGACCGCGCACGGCCTGGCGAGCTTCCCAGCGCTCGAAAAGCGCATTGAAGGCCAGATTCCAGACCACGGCGATAACCGAAGCGATCACCGCCAGCGCGCCCGAATGCCCGAGCCCCTGACCCGACATGGCGGCCAGTCCGATGCTCGCCGCGACGATGGCGATCGCCTCGTACAGCGTGATGTACACGACCCGGCGCTTGATCCCTTGCATGACTTTTCCCTGAAACCTCTTGAACAAGGCTGGACTTTATTTGCGCCCGGCTGATATAAGAAGTCAGCTTCTTTCAGATTTATTGACAGGCAGGGCCATGAGTTTTTCGAGCGACAACGTCCAGGTGTTCCTCGCCGTGCTGGACCACGGCTCGTTTTCAGCCGCGGCGCGCTCGCTGGGCCGCGTGCCTTCGGCAGTCAGCATGACCATCGCCGGCCTCGAAGCCGAACTCGATCTGCCATTGTTCGACCGCATTGGCCGCGAGCCCCGGGCCACCGCCGCCGCGCGCTCGCTGGAGCCGCAGGCACGACTGCTCGCGGCACAGCTCAAGCAGTTGCAGGTGCAGGCGCTGTCGCTTACGCAGGGGCTGGAGAACCGCCTGACGCTGGCCATCGCACCCGAACTTCTCGCAGCCCCCTGGAGCGGTGCGCTCGCAGCGCTGGCGCAGGAACACCCGCTGCTCGAAGTCGAGGTGCTCGCCGCGCCGCAGGCCGACGCGCTGGCGCTGCTGCATTCGGGCCGCGCGCAGCTGGCGCTGGTCTTCGAGCGGCCGAGCCTCGACGGACGGGAGGGTTTTCAGGAAGTGGCGAGCGACACGATGGTCGCGGTGATGGCGCCCGACCATCCGGTGCTCGCCGCGGCAGGCGGGCGGTTTCGGGAGGAACATCTGACGACCACGCGGCAGATCGTCGTTGCCGGACGCGATCTGACCACCAGCGACCCGCGTTTCGTCTTCGCACGCCACGTCTGGCGCACCGACAACGCGCTGGCTGCGCTGAGCCTGATCACCGCCGGCCTGGGCTGGGGCTGGCTGCCGCGCAACTTCGCGAAGCCGCATGTGGCGGCGGGCACGCTTCTGGAGATACCGTTCGAGAACCTGAGCAACGGGCTCGATCTGTGGGTCGACGTGGTGTGGTCGCGGGAGCGGCCGCTCGGGCTGGGCGCGCAGCGCTTCGTCGCGCTCATTGCGCGCGACAAAAGCGCGTCGGCTTCGGACCCGGCTTCGAAAGTTCAGTCGGCGAGAGCGGCGTCCGGCTCTCTGTAGAACACGCCGCGGCCGATCTTCCGGCCCGGCAGCGCCGCGACTTCCTGCCCGATGGCCGCGATGTGGTCGGGCGTCGTGCCGCAGCAGCCGCCGACGATGTTCACCAGCCCGTCGGCCGCGAACTCGTGCAGCAGCCGCGAAGTGACATCCGGCGTCTCGTCGAAACCGGTGTCGCTCATCGGATTGGGCAGACCGGCGTTCGGATAGCAGCTGATGAAGGTGTCGCCGGCCACGCGCGACAGCTCCTGGATGTACGGCCGCATCAGCGCCGCGCCGAGCGCGCAATTGAGCCCCACGGCCAGCGGCTGCGAATGGCGCACGCTGTGCCAGAACGCGGTCACGGTCTGGCCGCTCAGGATGCGGCCCGAGGCGTCGGTCACGGTGCCGCTGATGATCAGCGGCAGGCGCTCGCCGCTGTTCTCGAAGTACTCGTCGACCGCGAACAGCGCGGCCTTGGCATTGAGCGTGTCGAAGATCGTCTCGACCAGGATGACGTCGCTGCCGCCTTCGACAAGTGCCTCGACCTGCTCGTAGTAAGCGGCGCGCAGTGTCTCGAAATCGACGTTGCGGGCACCGGGATCGTTCACGTCGGGGCTAATGCTGGCGGTCTTGGGCGTCGGGCCGAGTGCGCCGGCGACGAAGCGCGGCTTGTCGGGCGTGCTGAACTTGTCGCAGGCAGCGCGGGCCAGCCTGGCCGATGCGAGGTTCATTTCGCGCGCCAGATGCGCCATCTTGTAGTCCTCCTGCGCCACGGTGGTCGCGCCGAAGGTGTTGGTCTCGATAAGGTCGGCGCCGGAAGCTAGATAGGCCTCGTGGATGTCGCGGATCACGTCCGGCCGGGTCAGCGAGAGCAGCTCGTTGTTTCCCTTCACGTCGCGCTCGAAATCCCTGAACCGGTCGCCGGTGCCGTCCGGACCGCTGTAGCCCTCGCCGCGGTACTGGGCTTCGTTGAGCTTGAAGCGCTGGATCATGGTGCCCATCGCGCCGTCCAGGATGGCGATGCGTTGGGCCAGGATGGCGGGGAGTTGCTGGGCGCGGGTGTAGACGACGGGCTTCATAGCCCGGATTGTAGAAACCGGGCCTTGGCCGTGCAGCCGGAGGCCTGAATCCGGAACCGTCAGACCTTGCGCGGCTGCGCTTCGACGAACTCCAGCACCGTCTCCAGCATCCGCCGCACATGCGGACGCACACTGGCCGCAACGGTCTGCAGGTAATCGAAGGGCAGCGTTTCCTCCATGTAGCTGCTCTGCGTCATTTCCAGCTGCACCGCGTGAATGCCCTGCGAAGGCTGGCCGTAGTTCCGCGTGATGTAGCCGCCGGTGAAGCGGCCGTTGAGCACCGACGTGAAGCCGGACGCGGCCTGCGCGACTTCCAGGAGGCGGGCGCCAAGGATCGGATCGCAGCTCTTGCCCTGCGCCGTGCCGAGGTTGAAGTCGGGCAGCTTCCCGTCGAAGAAACGCGGCAGTACCGAGCGTATCGAGTGCGCATCCCATAACGCCGCAACCCCATGCCGCGCCTTGATGCGCGCCAGCTCTTCGCCGAGCTTCGCGTGATAGGGCTGCCAGACGGCTTCCCGGCGCGCGTCGATCTCCAGCGCGCCGGGCGAACCACCGTCGGCATAGATTGGCGTGTCGTCGAAAGTGTCGGCCGGGCAGAGTCCGGTGACGCTCTGGCCGGGATACAGGCTGGCACCGTCCGGCGGGCGATTCAGGTCGATCACATAACGCGAATGGGTTGCGGCGAGTACCGATGCGCCGAGCGCTGCGGCGAAGTCGTAGAGACGTTCGAGGTGCCAGTCGGTGTCCGGAACCTGCTGCGCTTCGGGCGTGAAGCGCGCGGCCAGTGTGGGCGGAACGTGGGTACCGACGTGCGGCATCGAGATCAGCAGCGGTCGGGTGCCCTGGCGAAAGCGAAACGCGGGTTCGGAGGTCTGGAATGTCATTGCGTGTCCTGAAGCAATTGGCGACGTGCGGCGACGAAGCCGGCCGATGCGCTGTCGTGAAGTGGATGGCGGCCGGCCTGCACGCGCGGCTGGCCGGCGACCCAGACCGCGTCGATGGCGCCGGTACGGTGGCTGGCGAAGATGTGCGACGACAGCATGTCGGGCGCGTCGAGTCCGGCGAGTGCGGAATGCCGGGCATCGAGCACCGTGAAATCGGCCTGCTGCCCAACAACCAGGCCCCCGACCGCACGGCCCGATGCCTGGGCACCGCCTCGAACCGCAGCCAGCGTCATCGCGCTGGCGACGTTCGGTTGCGTGGCATCGGCGATCACGTTGCGCTGCCGCGTGGAGAGGCGCTGGCTGTATTCGAGCATCAGCAATTCTTCGGCGGCGTTGACGCAGATGTGGCTGTCGGAGCCGATCCCCCATGCGCCGCCGGCCGTGCACCAGGCCGGCATGTCGAAGATACCGTCGCCGAGATTGGCCTCGGTGGTCGGGCACAGACCGGCGACTGCGCCGCTTGCCGCGGCGCGACGGTATTCGTCGGCGTCCATGTGCGTGGCATGCACCAGGCACCAGCGCGCATCGACCGGTGCATGGTCCAGCAGCCACGCGACCGGGCGCTGCCCACTCCAGGCGATGCAGTCGTCGACCTCCTTGGTCTGCTCGGCGATGTGGATGTGCACCGGCGCGGTCGGGTCGATGGCGTCCAGCCCGGCCAGCACATCGCGCAAGGCGTCGGGCGGCACGGCGCGCAGCGAATGCGGGGCCAGCCCGAGGCGCGCGCCCTGCGCCTCGCATGTCGGCTTCAGGCCTTCGAGCAGGCGCAGCATCGAATCGGTCGAACGGATGAAACGCCGCTGGCCGTCGCCCGGCGGAGTGGCACCGAAGCCGCTGGTCTGATAGAGCACCGGCAGCAGCGTCATGCCGATGCCCGCTCGGTGGGCTGCACGCAGCAGGGCATGCGCGAGTTCGGCGTCGTCGGCATACGGGCGACCGTCGCCCTGGTGGTGCACGTAATGGAACTCGCAGACCGTGGTGTAGCCGGCTTCCAGCATCTCGACATACAGCCCGAGCGCGATGGCTTCGAGCTGCGCCGGATCGAGCCGCAGTGCGAAACGGTACATCAGCGTGCGCCAGCTCCAGAAGCTGTCGCTCGCCTGGCCGCGAAATTCGGTGAGGCCGGCGATGGCGCGCTGGAAGGCGTGGGAATGCAGGTTGGGTATGGCTGGAACGACCGGGCCGGTTGCTGTCGGTAGGGCTGCGGTGGCGTTCGGTTCGACGCGGGTCAGCTGGCCGTCGTCGTTCCATTCGAGGAGAACGTTGGAGGCCCAGCCGGTGGGTAGCAGGGCCTGGCTGGCGAAGAACGTGTCAGTCATGCAACGCCACCCTCCCCTGCCGAACGACACCCCTCACCGGCCGCTGCCCGAACCAGTAAGCCAGCTCCGCCGCCTCCCGCACATCCCACAGCACGAAGTTCGCCGGCATACCCACTGCGATCGTGCCGTGCGTCGCCTGCAGGCCCAGCGCCTGCGCCGAATGCACGGTCACGCCATCGATCGCCTCGGGCACCGTCAGGCGGAACAAGGTGCAAGCCATGTTCACCATCAGCAGCAGGCTCAGAGCCGGCGACGTGCCCGGGTTGTGATCGGTCGACACAGCCATCGGCACGCCGGCCTCGCGCAGCGCGGCGATCGGCGGCACCTGCGTGTCGCGCAAGGTATAGAACGCACCCGGCAGCAGCACGGCGACCGTGCCCGCCGCCCGCATCGCCTCGATGCCGGCGGCAGAAAGATGCTCGATGTGATCACAGGACAGTGCACCGTAGCGCGCGGCCAGCGCGGCGCCGCCCATGTCCGACAGCTGCTCCGCATGCAGCTTCACCGGAAGCTTCAGACGCTGCGCAGCCATGAATACCTGCTCGGTCTCTTCCAGCGAGAACGCGATGCGCTCGCAGAACACATCGACCGCATCGACCAGCCCTTCAGCGGCCAGCGCCGGCAGCATCTCGTCGCACACGAGGTCGATGTAGTCGCCGCTGCGGCCAGCGTACTCCGGCGCCAACGCATGCGCGCCGAGGAAGGTGGTGCGCACCGTCACGCCGAAAGCATCGCCCAGGCGACGCGCCACACGCAACTGCTTGCGCTCATGTTCCAGCGTCAGCCCGTAGCCCGACTTGATCTCGATCGCGCACACGCCTTCGGCCAGCAGACTTTCGAGCCGCTTCGCAGCGCTGGCGAACAGTTCGTCTTCGCTCGCCTCCCGCGTGGCACGCACGCTGGAGAGGATGCCGCCACCCGCCTTCGCCACCTCTTCGTAGCTCGCACCGGCCAGCCGCATCGCGAACTCGTTGGCGCGCTGGCCGCCGTAGACCAGATGGGTGTGGCAGTCGACCAGGCCCGGCGTGACCAGCGCATCGCGCCCGTCGTGCGCGGGCAGCGCGCCAAACCCGACCGGCAGATCGGCGAGCGGTCCGACCCAGCCGATCCTTCCGTCTGCGACCACGATGGCCGCCTGCTCGCTCGCTTTCGTCGCGAGACGAAGGCGGGTCCACACGCCGTCGGCAGAAGAAAGGGACGCGAAGGGCGTCATGACCTAGAACTCTTCCCGCACGGACCGCCACTGCACGACAGCCAGCCGGGCACCGCGACTCGCCGGCTTCACCTGCCAGGTTTCCTCCTGTTCGGTCCACCAGACACCCTGGCCGTGCCGCAACACGCCCCCGCCGACGCGCCACTGCCCCTCGATGCACATCAGCACGCCGTGCTCGCTGGCGTCCAGCGTCATCGTGTCTTCGAGGACACGCACCTGGGCGCGGCCCTGTCCACGTCGGACCATGAGGTTGAGATCGGTCGACTCGCCGCCCAGCAGGGTGCAATCCACCGATGCCTCGCCGTCGAATTCGAAAGGCTGGTGCGGCACGTCGAGCATCTCGTCGAACCCGTCCGACCGAAGTCGCACCCCGTCGCCATCGAGCAGCACGATCGTTCTGTCAACCCCCGGAAACGTCGAAAACGAACCGCTCGCGGCAATGGTCGCGATGCTGACCCGCCAGTCGAACGCATCGGGCTCCGCGTAAGGTGGCCAGCTGACGACCTCCCGAGTGATTCCACCGCCGTTCTTCCACATCGTGACGGGCAACTCTCCGCATGTAAAACGCCGCAAGCTCATCGCACCAGCCCTCCTTGACTCAGTTTTCGTTCCCAATGCCGCAGCACCAGGGTGACGGTGCCGGTCAGCACGAAGTACACGAGCGCGATGGCCAGATAGACCTCGAGCGAGCGGTACGACACGCTGATGATCTTCTGACCTTCATGCATCACGTCATGAATGGTCAGCAGCGACACCAGGGCAGAATTCTTGATCAGCGCGATGAACTCGTTGCCGAGTGGGGGAATCATGCGCACCACCGCCTGCGGCAGCACGATCTGCCGCATCGCGACGGAAGGCGTCATGCCCAGCGACTGCGCGGCGAGCGTCTGCCCTCGATCGATCGACTGGATCGCGCCGCGCACGATCTCCGAAACGTACGCACCCGAGTAGACGCCGAGCCCCAGCACGCCGCACAGGAATGCCGGCAGCAGGATGCCGAAATGCGGCAAGCCGAAGAACAGGATGAACAGTTGCACCAGCAGCGGCGTGCCGCGGATGACCGCAACGTAGGCCGTGCACATGCCGTAGAGCCAGCGGCGTTTCGGGTCCAGCCTGCCGATGCCGACCAGCAGGCCGAGCACGCAGCCGAGCGCCAGGGCGCACGCGGTGATTTCCACCGTGACGAGCGCGCCTCGCAGCAGGTCGGGCCAGCCGGCCCGGACGGGTGAAAAATCCAGATCCACGGATCAGCCGCGAAGACTTGCGAGGCCTGTCATTTGAACCACTTCTTGACGATTGCAGCGTAAGTGCCGTCGGCCTTCAGCCTGTCGATCGCTGCATTCACCGACTTCGTCAGTTCGGGCGTGTCCTTGCGGATCGCCATGCCGTATTCCTCGGTCGTGAGCTGCTCGTCGAGCACCTTCAGGCCGGGGCGCGTGCGGGTGTACTGGTAGGCGGCGGGCTTGCCGGTCACGGCTGCGTCGCTGCGGCCGATGTCGACCAGGTTGAACATCTCCTGGTTCTTCTCGACTTCCATCAGCTGCACCTGCGGGTACTTTTCCTTCACATAGCTCACCGACTTGGTGCCGACCTGCACGCTGACCTTCTTGCCGTTCAGGTCGGCAGGCGTCCTGATCGTGGTGTTGCCTTCCTTGACCATCGCGACCAGGCCGCCGGCGTAGTACGGCGCAGTGAAGTCGACGACCTTCCTGCGCTCGTCGGTGATGTAGATCGCCGAGACCGCCATGTCGAATCGCCTGGAGATCAAGCCGGGGATCAGACCCTTGAAGTCGATGTCGACCCATTCGATCTTCCGGTCCATCGCCTTGCCGATGGCCTCGACCAGCTCGACGTCGAAGCCGGTGCGCTGGCCGTTCTCGACGAACTCCATCGGCGGGAAAGTCGCGTCGGTGCCGACGGTGAGCACCGCCTGTGCTTGCGCATGGACGACACCGGTCAGCCCTCCGAAAACGACGAATGCGACGAATGCGGTGGCGGCGGCGACAAGCTGGCGGCGGAAGAACATGGTGATTCCTTTAAAGAGAAAGACAGAAAGAGAGACGAAAGCGGCAGGAGATTCGATACGGCCGACAGTCAGTCCGGCTTGATGTTCTTTTTCTGGACGACGTCGGCCCAGCGCGCGGTTTCGGTCTGGATGGTCGAGGCCAGCGCCTGCGGCGTGCCGCCGCCGGGCTCCAGTCCGAGTCCGGCGAAGCGCTCCCGGATGGCCGGCTTGGCCAGCATCGCCAGGCTCTCGGCATTCAGCTTGTCGACGACCGGCTTCGGCGTCGCGGCAGGCACCATCAGTGCGTACCAGGAGACGGCTTCGAACTTAGGCATGCCCTGCTCCGCGACCGTCGGCACTTCCGGCAACGTGGCGGACCGCTTGAGGCTGGCGATGCCGATCGCGCGCAGCTTGCCACCGCGGATCAGCGGCAGCACCGACGACATCTGGCCGAACATCATCGTGACCTGACCGCCGATGACGTCGTTGAGCGCGGGTCCGGTGCCCTTGTACGGCACGTGGATCATGCGGACGTTGCCCTCGAGCGACATCAGCTCGCCCGCGAGATGCGCCTGGCTGCCGGCACCCGGCGAAGCGAAACTCATCGTGTCGGGTTTTGCGGCGGCCATCGCGAGCAGGTCCTTGAGGCTCTTCACCGGAGAGTCGGCACTGACCACCAGAACGTTCTCGACGGTCGCGAGCATCGTCACCGGCTGCAGCTCCGAAGCCTTGTACGGCAGGTTGGCGAACAGCGACGGGTTCACCGCGATGTTGCCGGCTGGCACGATGCCGACGGTGTAGCCATCGGGTGCGGCCTTGGCCAGAAAGTCGACGCCGATGTTGCCGGCGGCGCCTGCCCGGTTCTCGACCACGAAGGCCTGGCTCCAGGCCTCGCCGAAATCCTGGCTCAGCACGCGGGCCAGTACGTCGACCGGCCCGCCCGGTGCGAAGGGCACGACCACGTGCACGGGCCTGGCCGGATAGGGATAGGTTTGCGCCTGGACCGAAAGCGGCACCGCAGCAAGCAGGATCGACGCGGCCATCGAAGTGACCCACAGCAAGCGCTTCATCGTCAGAGTTCCTCGAAGGATGGGACAGGGCGCCGCGCGGTCGCGGCCAGAACGTCGTAGGCCGCCGGATCGACGGACACGAAACCTGCAAGCAACACGCGTTCCCTGACCGGCTGCAACTCGACCGCTGCAGCGACATCGGCGAGCGCCTTGCGCAGGCGCTGCAGTTCGTCCGGCGCGAGTGCAGCGGTCGCGACAAGGGGCGGAATCGGCATCGGGCCGGTACTGGCGACGACGCGCACCTGCGCTGCGAGCGCCGGCGCGTTGTGGCGCAGGAGGTCGTGGTAGTAGCTGTCGAGCGGACCGATGTCGATGCGGCCGTCGACCAGCGCCTCGATTACGCCGCGCGCGTGGATCAGGTTTCCGACCGCCTTCGTGTAGAGCCGGGTGCCTTCCCTCGCGCGGTGGGGTGCGAGGTGGCGTGCGAAAGCCAAGCCGCCCGACATCGAATCGGACAGCGTGTAGCCGACCGTGCCGCCAAAGGTCTCCTTCAGCGTCTGGAACGGCGCGTCGGCACGCACGACCATGTCGGTGAAGTACACCGGTGCGCCGCCGTAGCGCAACGGGGACGGCACGGGTGCGGCAATCAGGATCGGCTTCGTTTCGCGCTGCGCGAACGGCAGTCCGCACATCATCAACAGACCCAGATCGTCCCGCGCCCACAGCACCGACAGCGGCGCAGGCGCGTCGTAGTCGATCACGTCCCAGGAGAGGTCGGCACGTGCCAGCACCCAGCGCAGCAGCACCTTCCAGGCTTCGCGCACTTCGGGCGTCGCCGAGTACATGCGGGCGTTGGCGACAGGCACGGCGGCGTTCACTGTTCAGCGGAAACGCAGCGTCTGTCCGATCCCCATGGCTTTCGCCTTGTCGAGCATCGCGCAGCCGAGCGCGATGTCCGACAGCGACAGACCGCGGTGCCAGAACAGGTTGGTTTCGTCGTCGCTCTCGCGGCCCGGCTTCATGCCCGCAACGATCTGGCCGAGTTCCGCGTGCAGCGTCTCGGCTGACAGCCTGCCGCTGTCGACGTGCGCCCGCAGCGCTCCGAACGGACCGGCCTTGGCCTGGCCCCAGTCGTCCATCACCATCTTGTCCATGATGTCGGTCAGCGAAAGCTCGACTGCGCTGTTGGTGCCATAGGGAATCACGCAGGCGCCCTTCTTGATCCATTCGGTCTTGAGCTTCGGCTCCGGCTTCTCGAGGCGCGAAGCCTCGACCACGATATCGGCGCCGCGCACGCACGACTCCCAGTCTTCGGTCACAGTGATCTTCACGCCCAGGTCCTGCTCCAGCTTCGCAGCGAAGGCGTCGCGGCTTTCCTTGCGGCGCGAGTGCACGCGGATCTCGTCGAAGCCGAAGATCGAATGCAGCAGGCGCACGTTCCAGTAGGCCGTGCCGCGCGCACCGATATGGCCGAGGATCTTCGAATCCTTGCGCGCCAGATGTTTCGCGCCGATGGCGGTGATCGCGCCGGTGCGCATGTCGGTGATGTCGGACGCGTCGATGATCGCGACCGGCACGCCGTTCTTCGGGTTGAAGAGGTTGAGGATCGCGAGTTCGGACGGCAGGCCGATCTCGTAGTTGCGATAGAAGTCGCCGACCACCTTCACGCCCGCTACACCTTGGTCACCCATCGTGCGGATGTAGCCGCGCAACACGTTGAAGTGGCCGGGATAGTCCTTCTCCGGCACAAGATGCATGCGCGGCTCGATGGTTGCCTCGCCGCGTGCCTGCGCGACCAGGCCGCGCTCGACGGCCGCGATGATCTCGGCATCGGTCATCGCCAGCTTCCGGACGTCCGGATGGTTGAGGTAGTGGAGGTTGATCTCTGCGGTGGAATCGGACATCTTCTGGCTCCTGTTCAGGCCTTGTGGATCATGGGAAGGTCGAGCTTGTGCTTGCGGGCCGTGGCGACCGCGATGTCGTAGCCCGCATCCGCATGGCGCATCACGCCGCTGGCCGGGTCGTTCCAGAGCACGTTGCCGAGTCGCTTTGCCGCTTCGTCGGTGCCGTCGGCCACGATCACCATGCCGGCATGCTGCGAATAGCCCATGCCGACACCGCCGCCATGGTGCAGGCTGACCCAGGTCGCGCCGCCTGCCGTGTTGAGCAGCGCATTGAGCAGCGGCCAGTCGCTGACCGCGTCGGTGCCGTCCTTCATGGATTCCGTCTCGCGGTTCGGGCTGGCGACGGAGCCGGTGTCGAGGTGGTCGCGACCGATCACGATCGGCGCCTTGAGCTCGCCGTTCTTCACCATCTCGTTGAAGGCCAGCCCCGCGATGTGGCGCTCTCCAAGTCCGAGCCAGCAGATGCGCGCCGGCAGGCCCTGGAAGGCGATGCGCTCGCGTGCCATGTCGAGCCAGCGGTGCGTGTGCTTGTTGTCCGGAAACAGCGCCTTGATCTTCGCATCGGTCTTGTAGATGTCCTCCGGGTCGCCCGAAAGCGCAACCCAGCGGAACGGTCCCTTTCCTTCGCAGAACAGCGGCCGGATGTACGCAGGCACGAAGCCGGGAAAGTCGAACGCGTCGGTCAAGCCTTCGTCGAACGCGACCTGGCGGATATTGTTGCCGTAGTCGACCGTCGGCACGCCCATGGCCTGGAAGTCGAGCATGGCCTGCACGTGCGCCACGCACGACCTGGCGGCGGCCTTGGTGAGCGTCGCGTGCTGCGACGCATCCTTCATCGCGGCCTGCCATTGCGGCACGGTCCAGCCGGCCGGCAGGTAGCCGTGGATGAGATCGTGCGCCGAGGTCTGGTCGGTCACCAGGTCGGGCCGGATGGCGGTGCCGGCCTTCACGCGACGCGCGAGTTCCGGGACGATTTCCGCCGCATTGCCGAGCAGTGCGATCGACACTGCTTCCTTCTTCGCCGTGTGGTGCGCGATGAGAGCGAGCGCGTCGTCCAGGTCCTCCGCCTGCTTGTCGACATAGCGCGTGCGCAGCCGGAAGTCGATGCTCGACTGCTGGCATTCGATGGCCAGCACGCAGGCACCGGCCAGTACACCGGCCAGCGGCTGCGCGCCGCCCATGCCGCCGAGGCCGGCGGTGACGATCCAGCGGCCCGACAGGTCGTTGCCGTAGTGCTGGCGACCGGCTTCGACGAAGGTTTCGAAGGTTCCCTGCACGATGCCCTGCGCGCCGATGTAGATCCAGCTGCCGGCCGTCATCTGGCCGTACATGAACAGGCCGGCCCGGTCGAGCTCGTGGAACTTCTCCCACGTGGCCCACTTTGGTACGAGGTTGGAGTTGGCGATGAGCACGCGCGGCGCGTTGAGGTGCGTCTTGAACACGCCGACAGGCTTGCCGGACTGGATCAGCAGCGATTCGTCGTCTTCCAGCTCTTTCAGCGACGTGAGGATCTGGTCGAAGCAGGCCCAGTCGCGCGCCGCACGACCGATGCCGCCGTAGACGACCAGCGCCTGCGGGTTCTCGGCGACTTCGGCGTCCAGGTTGTTCTGGAGCATGCGGTAGGCGGCCTCGGTCAGCCAGCTCTTGCAGTTCAGCGTGGTGCCGCGCGGGGCGCGGATCACGCGGGTCGGGTCGACACGCGGATCTGCGGCAACGGCAATGACGGCAAGATCTTCAGGTGCGTTCATGGGAATCTCCGGATTTGTAGGTCGATGTCGCTCAACTGGTATAGACCACTATAAGTTTTATCGGACAGACGATCAACAGCGCGTCAGCGATGCACCAATTTCACGCCTCGGCACCGGCCGGCATACGGAATCGAGCAATAACTGCGCCATGATTGCTTTTGCCGATCTGCCCTGCGACTGCCGAGTGGAATAGACCACTTCGGTGCACAGGCATGCGGCTTGCTTGCAGATCCCCTGCCGGCCCGACCACGCATCCACCGATTCACGGAGACTTCGATGACGACACCGCACGCTGCCGCCACTTTCCCTTCACGCCCGCTCTTTCCCTTGCGGACAGCCATGGTCGCTGCGCTGGCAATGGGCTGCGTCGCACTTGTCTCCGCGCAGACAGTGCGGGTCGGGTCGAAGAATTTCACCGAGCAGTTCGTACTGGCCGAACTCTACGCACAGGCTTTCGAGGCCAACGGCATCAAGGTCGAGCGCAAGACCAACCTCGGCGGCACGCTGATCGCGCACAAGGCGCTCGAGGAAAAGCAGATCGACTTCTATCCCGAGTACACAGGCACGATGCTGCTGGTCGTGCTCAAGGCGGCACCCATGACCGACAAGCAGGCCGTCTACGACAAGGTGAAGACCGCCTATGCAGCCAACGGCCTGGTGGTTCTGACGCAGGCGCCGATGAACAACACCTACGTGATGGTGATGAAGCCCGAAGTCGCCGCCAAATACAAGCTGGCCACGCTGTCGGACCTGACCAAGGTCGGCAAGGAGCTCAAGCTGGGCGCCGGCCCAGAATTCCGCGATCGCAAGGACGGCCTGCCGGGCCTGAAGGCGACCTACGGCATGGAGTTCAAGGAAGACCTGCAGCTTGCCATCGGGCTGCGCTACCAGGCGCTGAAGAACGACCAGATCGACGTCGTCAACGGCTACTCGACCGATGGAATGATCGCGGCCATGAAGCTCACGCGGCTCAAGGACGACAAGAATCTGTGGCCGCCGTATTTCCTGGCGCCCGTCGTCCGCAAGGAAGCGCTGGACGCGAATCCAAAGCTTGCCGAAGTGACGAACAAGGTCAGTGCGTTGCTGGATGACGCGACGATGGCGCGCCTGAACTACCTGGTCGACGGCGAGAAGGAAGAACCCAAGGACGTGGCGAAGGCGTTCCTGAAGGAAAAGGGCATCGTCCGCTGAGCGGCGCCGGCGCCAGCCCATGATCACATTCGATGGATCGGTCGTCACGCTCGACCAGTTGCTGGCGGTTGCGCGCGGTGGCGAATCTGTCGCCGTCGGTGCAACGGTTCACGAGCGCTTGCGGGCTGCGCGCGAGGTGGTCGACCGGCTGGTGGCTTCCGATACCCCGATCTACGGTCTCAACAGCGGCCTTGGCGCCAATGCCGGCCAGCTTCTCGACCCGACGCAGCGCACGCTCTACCAGGCACGGGCGATCCAGGCACGCAGCGTCGGCATTGGTGCCCAGGCGCCGGCCGACAGGGTACGGGCGACGCTTTTCGTACGACTTGCCGGACTTGCCGCGGGCGGCTCCGGCATTTCCGTGCCTGTCTTCGATGCGCTGCTGGCCATGCTGAATAACGGTGTGTGCCCCGTGATTCCCACGACCGGCTCGATTGGCGTGGCTGACCTGCCGCAAATGTCGCATGCGATGCTGGTGCTGATCGGCGAAGGACATGCGGAATTCCAGGGCAAGCGGCTGACCGGCGCCGAGGCGTTGCGCCGCGCCGGGCTCGCTCCCGCCGTGCTCGGACCGAAGGACGGACTCGCGCTGATCAGCGCCAATGCATACACGGTCGGCAGCGCGGCGCTGGCCCTGGCCGATGTCGACAGAGCGATGCACATGCTCGACCGCGCGGCCGTGCTGTCGATGGAAGGCTTCCGCGCCAACCTGTCGCCGTTGCGGCCCGAGGCACTCGTCGCACGTCCGGCACCGGGCGTCGAAGAAAGCGCGGAACGTGTTCAGGCGTTGCTGGCCGGCAGCGACCTGTGGCGCGAAGGCGTCGCGCGCCGTCTGCAGGACCCGATCTCCTTCCGCTGCGTGCCGCAGATCCATGGCGCGGTGCTATGGGCTTTCGATCAGGCGACCGCTCACGTCGAGGCCGAACTCAACGGCGCGGGCGACAGTCCGCTGGTGCTGCTCGAAAGCGGCACGCTGATCTCCACCGGCAACTTCCACGTTCCCGGACTTGCGATCGGCATGGAAGCGCTGGGCCTCGCGATGGCGCAAGCTGCCTCCGCCTGCGTGCAGCGCTGCCTGCGCCTGTACTCTCCGTCGTCCAGCGGACTGCCGCTGCAGCTCACGCGGCATGGCCCGGCGCACTCCGGCTTCGCGACGATGCAGAAAACGCTGACCGCGCTCTGGAATGCGATCCGGCATCTGGCGAATCCGGCCTGTCTCGACTTCTTTCCGCTCTCCGAAGGCGCTGAAGACCACGCGCCGATGGCTCCGCAGGTCGTCGACAAGACCGCGCAGATCGCCGATGCGCTGGTGTCGCTGGCAGCCATCGAGTTGTTGAGCGCGGCGCAGGCGGTCGACCTGAGCAATGTCGACATCGACATCATCGGCATCGGAGCGCGCCGGACCTACGACGATGTGCGCGCCCATGTGCCGATGCTCGACGAAGACCGGCCCCTCGGTCCCGATGTCGATCGGGTCCGCGGACTGCTGCTGGCCGGCGAGTTCCGATGAAGTGGTTCCTCAACAACTGGGACCAGGTGCTGCAGGCGCTGGCCGAGCACATCCTGGTTTCCGGCTCGGCCCTGCTGATCGCCTTCGCGATCTCGCTGCCGATCGGCATCTGGGCGGCGCGCAGCACGCGCGTGATGGCGGTGTCGCTGGGCATCACCGGCGTGCTGTACACGATCCCGACGCTTGCCCTGCTGGCATTGCTGATCCCCATCGTCGGCCTCGGCAAGACCAACGGCATCCTCGCGATGGTGATGTTCTCGCTCATGATCCTGATCCGCAACATCGCGACCGGCATTCGCGGCGTGCCGCCCGAAGTGGTCGACGCCGCACGCGGCATGGGCATGAGCGGTGCGCAGGTGCTGCGCCGCGTGGAGCTGCCGCTGGCACTGCCGGTGATCCTGGCCGGCCTGCGCGTTGCGGCCGTCACCGTCATCAGCATCACCGTGGTCGCGGCTTATGTGAACGCGGGCGGGCTGGGCACCATCATCTTCGCCGGCATGTCGAACGACCACACGCCCAAGATCTGGGTCGGCGCGCTCACCGCCTGCCTGCTGTCGGTGCTGGTCGACGTGCTTCTGTCGATGATCGAGACACGTGCGAGGCGGGCCACGCAATGAGCCTCCTCGCGCAGACCTGGGACCTGCTGATGGCCAACCCGGCGCGCTTCGGGGCCGCCCTTTGGACGCATGTGCTGCTGTCTGCGCTCGCGCTGCTTGCCGGCGCGATCGTCGCGGTGCCGCTCGGCGTGCGGCTGGCGCTGTCGGATCGCCATGCGCTGCTGGCGATCAACCTGGCCAATGTCGGTCGCACGCTGCCGTCGCTGGCGGTGCTGGCGCTTGCAATGCCGTTACTGGGCACCGGCTTCGTTCCGTCGCTGTTCGCGCTGACCCTGCTCTCGTTGCCGCCGATCCTGCTGAACACCTACACCGGCGTACGTGGCGTCGATCCGGACGTGATCGATGCGGCGCGCGGCATGGGCATGCGCGAGGGCGAGATCACGCGCCGCGTGCGGCTCCAACTGGCCCTGCCCCTGATTTTTTCCGGCCTGCGCACCGCTGCGGCGCAGGTCATCTCGGGTGCCACGCTTGCGGCCTACATCGGCGGCGGTGGGCTCGGCGAATTCATCACGTCGGGCGTCGCGATGATGGCGATCCCGCAACTGCTGCTCGGCGCCATTCCGGCCACGCTGCTGGCCATCGGCGTCGACACGCTGTTCGGCCGCCTGCAGAAGACGATGACTCCCAGAGGACTGCTGACTTCATGATCAAGATCGAGGGGCTGACCAAGCAATTCCCCGGCACCGCGCGCCCTGCGGTGGACCATCTGTCGCTCGACATTCCCGAGGGTGAACTGTGCGTGCTGATCGGTTCGTCGGGCTGCGGCAAGACCACGACGATGCGGATGATCAACCGCATGATCGAGCCCGACAGCGGCCTGATCGAAGTCAACGGCCAGGACGTGCGCGCGCAGGACCCGGTGGCGCTGCGGCGCGGCATCGGCTACGTGATCCAGCAGACCGGACTGTTCCCGCACCTGCGCATCGGCGACAACGTCGCGACCGTGCCGCGCCTGCTCGGCTGGGACGAGCGTCGCATCCGTGCGCGGGTGGAGGAGCTGCTGGTGCTGGTCGGCCTTGCACCGGAGCTGTACCGCGACCGCTATCCGCGCGAGCTGTCGGGCGGGCAGCGCCAGCGCGTCGGCGTGGCCCGCGCGCTGGCTGCCGACCCACCGGTCATGCTGATGGACGAGCCCTTCGGCGCCATCGACCCGATCAACCGCACCATGCTGCAGGACGAGTTCCTGCGCATCCTGCGAAAACTGCGGAAGACGATCGTCTTCGTCACGCACGACATCGACGAGGCGCTCAAGATGGGCGACTGCATCGCCATCCTGCGTGACGGAAAGGTGGTGCAGTACGCGACGCCGGATGCGCTGCTTTCGTCGCCTGCGGACGATTTCGTGGCTTCGTTCCTCGGCAACGGTCGGTCGCTGAAGCGGCTGGCGCTGGTCACCGTCGGCCAGGCGATCGAGCCGGTCGCTGCGCAGTCCGGTGCGCCGGCCATCTCCGCTGGCAGTTCTCTGCGCGAGGCGCTGGCGCTGCTGCTGGAGACCGGCGCTTCGGAGCTGGCCGTGCTCGATGACCAGGGCCGGCGCAGCGGGCGCATCGGCTTCGAGACGGTGCGCGAGATGTCGAGGGCCGCGCATGCGGCCGAAGCGTGATGGCGACCGAATCCGCACGCCAGAAAACCAGCTACACCGAGGTCAAGGCGGCCATTCGCGAGGCGATCGAGCACGGCGGCTGGAAGCCCGGATTCAAGTTGCCGTCGGAGCGCGAGCTGGTCGAGCAATTCAGGTACGCACGCATGACCGTGCGACGCGCGCTGCAGGAGCTGCAAGCAGAAGGACTGATCGAACGGCGCCACGGCTCGGGCTCCTACGTCGCCGACCTCCAGCCGATCTCCAACATCCTGAGCGTCAAGGACATCCGCGAAGAGATCGCGGGCCGCGGCCACAGGCACACCAGCGTGGTGCTTCTGCAGACGCGGCTCAAGGCCGGAAAGCAGATCGCCGAGGCCATGCGCTGTGCGCCGGACATCGGCGTTTTCTGCTGCCAGGTGCTGCACTTCGAGAACGGCACGCCGATCCAGTTCGAGGAGCGCTTCGTGAACCCGGAGGTCGTGCCCGACTTCCTTTTGCTCGATCTCGACGCGCAAACGGCATCGCATCATCTCTTCGAACGGGCGCCGCTGACTGCCGCCGAACAGGTCGTCGAAGCGGTGAATGCCGATGCGCTGCTGGCCGGGCATCTGCGTGTCGAAACCGGCGCAGCGCTGTTGCGGGTGTCGCGGCGGACGGTGTCGCAGGGTCGGGTGGCCTCGATCGCGCGGCTGTATCACCCGGGTGCGACCTACCGGCTGATCGGCGTGTTCTCGGCGGCGCCGCCTGCGGCATAGCTGGGCAGGACCTGCAACAACGCTTCCGGCCACGAGCAGGTCAGCGCCCAACGCCGCATCGCTTCCACATCCGTCGCCATGAAACGGTCGCGATCCAGGAAGGCGACCTGCTCGCGGATGCGCGCGAATTCGGCCTCGACCAGCGGCGAACTCTCGAGTCCACGCTTGAGCTCGATGCCCTGCGCCGCAGCCATTGCCTCGATGCCGACGACCACAGCCGTGTTCTGCACCATGTCGCCCAGCCGGCGCGCCGCGAAGGTGGCCATCGACACGTGGTCCTCCTGATTGGCGGATGTCGGCAGGCTGTCGACGCTGGCCGGATGCGCCAGCGACTTGTTCTCCGACGCCAGCGCCGCCGCCGTGACCTGCGCGATCATGAAACCGGAATGCAGCCCGCCATCCCTGATGAGGAAAGGCGGCAGACCCGACAGGCCGGTGTCGAGCAGCAGCGCAATCCTCCGCTCGGCGATGGCGCCGATCTCGGAGATTGCCAGCGCCAGGATGTCGGCCGCGAAGGCGACCGGCTCGGCATGGAAGTTACCGCCGGAGATGACTTCCGCAGCGTCGCCGTCATCGCCGACGAACACCAGCGGATTGTCGGAAGCCGCGTTCGCCTCTGTCACCAGCACGCGCGCCGCATGCGTCATGTTGTCGAGGCAGGCGCCCATCACCTGCGGAATGCAGCGGACCGAATACGGATCCTGCACGCGGCCGCAGTCGGCATGCGACGGGACGATCTCGCTGCCTTCGAGCAACGTGCGGATCGCGCCCGCGACCGCCATCTGCCCCGGTTGGCCGCGCGCAGCGTGGATGCGTGCATCGAACGGCTTGATCGAACCCTGGATCGCTTCGAGCGACAGCGCGCCGGACATCAGGCCGGCGGCGAAAACGTTCTCTGCGCCGAACAGGCCGGCAAGCGCCAGCGCGGTCGACACCTGCGTGCCGTTGAGCAGCGCGAGGCCTTCCTTGGGACCGAGCACGAACGGTTCGAGGCCGATCTGCCGCATCGCCTCCGCGCCGGTGATCTCGATGCCTTCAACGGTCTTCGCAGCGCCCTCGCCGATCAGCACGCAGGCCAGATGCGCGAGCGGCGCGAGGTCGCCCGACGCGCCAACCGATCCCTTGGCAGGAATGCGCGGCACGATGCCGGCGTTGAACAGCGCCAGCAATGCGTCCACCAGCTCGGGACGCACGCCCGAATGTCCGCGCGCAAGGCTCACCGCCTTGGTCGCGAGCACCAGCCGCACCACGGCGGCATCGAGCGGCGCACCGGTGCCGACGCTGTGGGAGAGCACCAGATTGCGCTGAAGCTCGGCCAGATGGTCGTTGCCGATGCGCGTGCTGGCGAGCTTGCCGAAGCCAGTGTTGATACCGTAGACCACCTCGTCGTTTTCCACGATGTGGCGCACTGCAGCCTGCGCGGCACGCATGCCGTCGAAGGTCGACGGATCGAGCGACAGCGTGACGCCGCCGGCGTGGATACGGCGCAGGAGGGCCAGATCGACCTGGCCGGGGGTGAGGATGGTGTTTTCGGTTGTCATGTTGCTCCCTTTTTTCTGGTGAAATCGTTCGCGTGGCCGGCTACGCCACCGGATTGCCATCGGATCGAAACCGGCTGCCGAGCCGGTAACGCGACGCCGGGTGCAGGCACCGCACCCAGGTCACGGGCGTGTTGCGCGTCCAGGTGCGGCGCGTGAGCAGCAGGCAAGGCTCGGTCGCGACCATCGCGAGTCGCGCGGCCTGTTCGACGCTCGGCAGCACTGCATCGACCAGGTGCTCGATCTGGTCGAACGGCACGTTGTGCAGCAGGTACTCGCTCGGCGTCAGCTTCGAGAAATCCTGAGTTAGGAAATCGGGCGCGATGAGCGGGTTGACGTAGCGGTCCTCGAGCTGGACCGGCATCTCGTTCTCGCGGTGCAGGCAGACACTGTGAAAGATGGACTCGCCGGCGCGCAGGTCGAGCCATGCCGCCACGTCGGGCGAGGCCGCGACACGCTCGACAGCCAGCATCTCGCAGCGGTAGTCGTGGCCGCGCTGACGGATCTCGCTCGCGATATTGGCGATCTGCAGCAGCGTCGACTGCGGTTTGTTCTCGGCCACGAAACTGCCCACGCCGGCGACCCGCACGATGCGGCCCTGGTCGACAAGTTCGCGCAATGCGCGGTTCACGGTCATGCGCGAGATGCCGAATTGCACGACCAGTTCGTGCTCCGACGGCAGCCGATGTCCCGCCGGCCATGTGCCGTCCTGGATGCGGCGGGAAATGTGCTCCTTGACCTGCGCATAGAGCGCGAGGGAAGGCAGGTCGCGCTTCATGCTCGAAAGCTCAGTGTTCGGCGGATGCCATGGATTCGGCGCGGATCTCTTCGGTCAGGCGCGCCTTGAGTTCCATGAACTCCGGCGATGTCTTGATCGTGTAGTGGCGCGGATGCGGGAAGTCGACCGCGATCTCGGTCTTGATGCGGCCGGGCCGCGCGCTGAACACGGCGACGCGGTTGGCCATGAAGATAGCCTCGTCGATGTCGTGGGTGACGAAGAGCACTGTCTTGCGCGCCGATTCCCAGATACCGAGCAGCAGCTCCTGCATCAGCACGCGCGTCTGGTTGTCGAGTGCACCGAAAGGCTCGTCCAGCAGCAGCATCTTCGGGTCGTTGGCCAGCGCGCGTGCGATGGCGGTGCGCTGCTGCATGCCGCCGGAAAGCTGCTTTGGAAAGTGATTCTCGAACCCGCGCAGTCCGACCTTGGCGATGAAGAAATCGCTGCGCTCCTTCTGCTCGGCCTCGCTCATGCCGCGCTCGCGCAATCCGAAGCGGATGTTCTGCGCGATGGTGAGCCACGGGAACAGCGTGTAGCTCTGGAACACCACGCCGCGATCCGCACCCGGGCCTTCGATGATCTTGCCGTCGAGCCGCACTTCGCCAGTCGTCGGAAAGTCGAGCCCGGCGACGATGCGCAGCAGCGTCGATTTGCCGCAGCCAGATGGGCCGAGGATGGTGACGAAGTCGTTTTCCTTCACCTCGAAATCGACCGGCAGCAGCGCCTGCGTGCGCTGGCCTTTCCGGCCTTCGAACACACGCGAAACGCCCTGGATGGAAAGCTGGTTCTTCACAGGGTGCTCCAGGCGAACAGACGGCGGTTCAGCGCCTTGAAAGCGAAATCGGACACGAGGCCGATGATGCCGATCACGATGATTCCGAAGATGATCTGGCCGGTGTTGAGCAGCGCCTGACTGTCGGTGATCATGTGACCGATGCCCGACGACGAGCCGATCAACTCGGCCACGATCACGTAGGTCCAGGCCCAGCCGAGCACCAGCCGCAGCGTCTCGGCGATGCCGGGCGCCGCACCCGGAATCAGCACCCGCTTCACGATGCCGCGGCTGTTCGCGCCCAGCGTGTAAGCCGCCTCGACCAGGTCGCGCCGCGCACCGCCGACGATGACCGCGACCATCAGGATGATCTGAAACACCGAGCCGATGAAGATCACCAGCAGCTTCTGCGTCTCGCCGATGCCCGCCCACAGGATCAGCAGCGGAATGAACGCCGACGCCGGCAGGTAGCGGCAGAAGGAAACGAAAGGCTCCAGGAACGCTTCGACCGGCTTGTACGCGCCCATCGCGATGCCCAACGGCACCGCGACGATGGCCGCCAGCACAAAGCCGCCGAGCACCCGCCACACGGTCATGCCGATGTCGTGGATGAAGTTGTATTCGGTGAAGAGCAGCCAGCCTTCCTTCACCATCGTGACCGGGCTGGCCAGGAAGGTCGGCGACACGAAACCGCCCAGCGTGAAGCCGGCCCAGACTGCGACGAACAGCACGAAGAAGCCGACGCCCAGCAACCAGCGCGCGCCGCTTCCGACCGGTTCGAGCGGTGCGAAAACCCTCATTTGATGAAGGATGCGTCGAAGGTCACGGCCAGGTTTTCAGGCGCCTTGCGGATCACGCCGGCTTCCAGCAGGATCTTTTCGGCTTCCTTCATGAAGGCCGTGAGTTCGCCGGCGAAGAACTTCTGGTTGGCTGCCTTGTCCTGCCAGCGCAGATAGGCCGACGACTTAGCGAACTGCTCGCCGGTCTGCTTGACTGCAGCGCCCATGATCTCGTTGGCCTTGACCGGATCGGACTTGATCATCTCCAGCGCCTCGAAGTACGAGTTCGTCAGCGCCTGCGCTGCCTTGCCATTGGCCTGCAGCCACTTCGGCGCGCAGCCGACCGTGTCCATCACCATCGGGTAGTCGAGCGTGGTTGCGAGGATCTTGCCGGCGTCGGGGTTGGCGCGCACGGTCGACAGGTAAGGCTCGTAGGTCATGGCGGCATCGTTCTGGCCGGCGACGAAGGCCTGCGCCGCGGCTTGGGGCGACAGCGTGGTCGTCTTCACGTCCTTCAGCGTCATGCCGTTCTTGTTGAGCATCCAGGCCAGGCCGAAGTACGGTGCCGTTCCGGGCGCATCGACACCGATGGTCTTGCCCTTGAGGTCGGAGAACTTGGCGATATCGCCGCGCACCGCGATGCCGTCGGCGCCGTAGGACTTGTCCATCTGGAAAATCTGAACGATCGGCACGCCGTTGGCGTTCCAGGCGACATGCGTCTCGACCGTGGTCGCGGCGCACTGGATGGCTTCGGCAGCCAACGCCAGATGGCGGTCCTTCTGCGGAATCATCTTGATTTCCACGTCCAGCCCGTTCTTCTTGAAGATGCCGGCCTTGTCGGCCAGCGTGAGCGGTGCGAAGCCGGTCCAGCCGGACATGCCGAGAACGATCTTCGTCTCCTGTGCGGACGCGATGCCGGTGGTTCCTGCAGCGACTACAGCCGCGGCGACCAACGCAGAGACTTTGACAACCATCTTGACCATGAGGTACTCCTGGATTTCCGTTTGATGAGCATTGTGTTCAGTCGATGGACTTGTATAGACAGGGTTTGCCCGAACGCTCGAAATAGGTGCATATTCCAATGAGGAATGCACCATCGTGCTGTCTATACAACCGTATGTCGACCGGTGGATGGGGCAGTGCAATCGGCGTGCCAGCCGGCACAGCAGCGATCGGGGAGAATCGTCCGGGTGCCATCCACCACCCTCCCCCGCTCCGCCGAACTCCAAGGCGACGCCTCTCCGTCAGCCATCCTCCACAAAGTCTTCGGCTACGAACATTTCCGCGGCGCCCAGGCCGATATCGTCGATCACGTGGTCGGCGGCGGCGATGCGCTGGTCCTGATGCCGACCGGCGGCGGCAAGTCGCTGTGCTACCAGATTCCGGCCATCGCACGCCAGCGCGCGGGGCGCGGCGTCAGCATCGTCGTGTCGCCGCTGATCGCGCTGATGCACGACCAGGTCGGCGCGCTTCACGAGGCCGGTGTCGATGCGGCTTTTCTGAATTCGACGCTCGACTGGGCCCAAACGCAGGATGTCGAGAAACGCATGCTGAGCGGCGAGATCACGCTGCTCTACGCAGCGCCCGAACGCCTCAACACGCCGCGATTCCTGCAACAGCTCGATTCGCTTCACCAGCGCGGCAAGCTCAGCCTGTTCGCCATCGACGAAGCGCATTGCGTGAGCCAGTGGGGCCACGATTTCCGTCCCGAGTACCGCTCGCTTACGGTATTGCACGAGCGCTATGCCGGCGTACCGCGCATCGCACTCACCGCCACCGCCGACGACCTGACGCGCGCCGACATCGTCGAGCGCCTGCAGCTCGAAGAAGCGCGCCAGTTCGTCAGCAGTTTCGACCGGCCGAACATCCGCTACGCCATCGTCGAGAAGAAAGATGCGACCGCGCAGCTGTTGCGCTTCATCGAGCGCGAGCACGAGGGCGATGCCGGCGTGGTCTATTGCCAGTCGCGCAAGCGGGTCGAAGACGTCGCCGTCGCGCTGCAGGATGCGGGCGTGAACGCGCTGCCGTATCACGCCGGTCTGGATGCAGCGCTGCGCCAGAAACACCAGGACCGCTTCCTGCGCGAGGAAGGCATCGTGATGGTCGCGACCATCGCTTTCGGGATGGGCATCGACAAGCCCGACGTGCGCTTCGTCGCGCATCTCGACATGCCGAAGAACATCGAGGGCTATTACCAGGAAACCGGCCGCGCCGGCCGCGACGGCGCACCCGCCGACGCCTGGATGGTCTACGGCCTGCAGGACGTGGTGAACCAGGCCCGCATGATCGACGAGAGCCCCGCCGGCGAACAGTTCAAGCAGGTGATGCGCGGCAAGCTCGATGCGTTGCTGTCGCTTGCCGAGGCAAGTGACTGCCGGCGCGTGCGGCTGCTCGGATATTTCGGCGAAGAAAGCACGCCTTGCGGGAACTGCGACAACTGCTTGAACCCCCCGCAGGTCTGGGACGGCACCGACGCCGCGCGCAAGCTGCTCAGCACCATCTACCGTGTCAACCAGATGAGCGGCATCAGCTTCGGCGCCGGCCACATCATGGACATCCTGCGCGGCAAGGCGACCGAGAAGGTCAAGCAGTTCGGCCACGAGCAGATCAGCACCTTCGGCATCGGCGCCGACTTCAGCGAAGTGCAGCTGCGCGGCGTGTTGCGCCAGCTGATCGCGACCGGCGCGCTGGCGGTGAATTCGCAAGCCTTCAACACGCTGCAGCTGACCGACGGCTCGCGTGCGGTGCTCAAGGGCGAACAGGCCGTGAGCCTGCGCGAATCGATCTCGTCGACGACGACGCGCAGCGGCAAGCCGCGTCGCGAGAAGGCTGCGCGTGGCGCGCCTTCGCCTGCTGCGGCATCACTCGATGCGGAAGGGCAGAAGCGCTTCGAGGCGCTCAAGGCTTGGCGCGGCGAGGTTGCGCGGGAACACAACCTGCCGGCGTATGTGATCTTTCACGACGCGACGCTGGCGGCGATTGCCGAGCGCGCGCCGGAGACGCTGGAGGATCTGCAGGGGATCAGCGGGATCGGGACTTCGAAGCTGGAAAAGTATGGGGTGGAGGTGTTGCGGGTGAGTAGGAGTCTTTAGGCATGGCTTCCGAGACGCTTTTGAATACTTTGCTTGAAATGCTTTGCATGCCTCGGGAGTCGGATACTGCGGAGTTCAAGTCCAATCTTGACGAACCAGAGGTCATCGGTCAGTACATTTCGGCATTGGCCAATGCGGCGGCCCTGCATGGACACGATCGAGCATGGATGGTGTGGGGTGTACAAGACAACAATCGTGAAGTCATCGGCACGACTTTTGATCCTTTTCGTCACAAGATAGGCAACCAATCGCTCGTCATGTGGTTACAGACAATGACCCAGCCGCGCGCGGATTTCATGTTTCACGAGGTGCAGCATCCACGGGGACGTGTGGTCATGCTCGAAATCCATCCCGCACGCAGTGCCCCAATTGCTTTTCGGCATACGCGCTATGTCCGCATCGATAGTCACAAGGTCAAGCTGTCTGACCATGCCGATAAAGAGGCTCGTCTCTGGGCACGGTTGGGATTAAAGGAGGATTGGTCGGGCGAGTTGGTAGTCGGTGCCACGTTGGACGATCTGGATGCCGAGGCTGTCGCTGCCGCGCGTTTGCGTTTCACCGATTTTTTGGTACGCAGCGAACCGGACTCCAACCGTCACGACGACATCAGGGCTGAAGTCGCAGAATGGAATGTTTCGATGCTTTTGAACAAAGCGCACATCACGAAACAAGGGCGTGTGACGCGTTCGACTTTGCTATTGCTCGGCAAGGACGAGGCAGCCCATTTTCTTGCGCCTGTGGACGCAAAGATCGGCTGGATTCTTCGGGATGCAGCCAACGACACGCGAACATCTCAACCCTTTGGCATCCCATTCCTCCTGAACACGGAGAAAGTTTTTGCACGCATCCGCAACATCACGGTGGATCACATGCCCGATGGCACGTTGTTTCCGACGCCGGTGCAGCAGTACGACACTTGGGTACTGCGTGAGGCACTACACAACGCGGTAGCGCACCAAGATTATTTACTAGGCGGCAAGATCAATCTGGTGGAGCACCCGAACCGCTTGGTGCTTGCAAATCTGGGACAGTTCATTCCTCCCAGCGTGGAATGGATGCTGGAACATCAGTCGCCTCCGGAGCACTACCGGAACCAATGGCTGATCGACGGCATGATCCGGCTGCGCATGATCGAGCAGGCCGGAAGTGGTATTCGACGCATGTTCACGACCCAACGGCAGCGCCTGTTTCCGTTGCCCGACTACAGCTTTGATATTTCGCCGCAAGGGCATCCGCGGGTGGAACTGGTTCTTCAGGGCCAGATTCTGGATGCGCGATTCGCCAGGGCCCTGATGGCGCGTAGCGACTTAACGCTCGGCCAAGTTTTGCTGCTTGATCGGGTACAGAAAGGTCAACAGTTGACGGCCACTGATGCCAAGGAACTGCGTGATCTGCACCTCATTGAAGGCCGTGCGCCTAGATACTTCATTTCGGCCAAGGTAGCGGATGTTGCGGGACAAAAGGCCCGCTACATCCACAACCGAGGTCTGGACAATGGGTACTACCAGCAGCTCGTCTTGGACTACCTCAGAAAATACGGGTGTGCAACCCGAGCTGACCTCGATGCACTGCTGCTGTCGAAGATGTCTGATGTGCTTACAGAGACACAAAAAACGAACAAGCTCAAGAATCTGATGCAGGGCATGCGCCAAGCAGGATTGATTTATCCAGAAGGACCCCGGTCAAGTGCGATCTGGCATCTTGGCAATCTTTCGCCACTCCCTGCCTCCTTGGATAAATTATGAGAAAGCCTGACAATCAAACTTTAAGTTCGCGTCTAAGTGATTGATTTTGTTGTTGTTTTACTTTTTTTAGCAATCAAACTAAACAAGCCGAGACGCAATTGGCAGGACGTTGCCCTTACTGCACGAACCCCATCCCCCGCGACTCCCGCACCTCCGGCTTGATTCGATGCTCCGCATCCAGCTGGTCCAGGAATTCCGCGGCCGAGAACTCGGCCGCCAGAATGTCGGTTTGCCGCTTCACCGCCGCAAAGTCGCCGGGACACAGTTGCGGCATCCGCAGCAACCGCTGACGAATCTCCTCGGTCATCAGCGACGCATCGTCGGCCAGCGCCTCCGTCACGAACATCCGCTCGCGCTGCACCGCCGTCAGCGGCATGAACTTGATCTTGAAGGTGAAGCGACGCAGCGCCGCCTGATCCAGCCGGTCGAGCAGATTGGTCGTACAGACAAAAATACCGTCGAAGCGCTCCATGCCCTGCAGCATCTCGTTGACTTCGGTCACCTCATACGTGCGCTGCGCACCGCGGCGGTCCTGCAGGAAGCTGTCTGCCTCGTCGAGCAACAGCACGGCCTTTTCCGCTTCGGCTTCCTTGAACATCGCCGCCATGTTCTGCTCGGTCTCGCCGACGTACTTGCTCATCAGGTCGCTGGCCTGCTTGACGATCAGCGGCCGGTCGATGGTCTTGGCGATGTGTTCGGCCAGTGCAGTCTTGCCGGTACCCGGCGCACCGTAGAAACACAGCGTGCCGTGGCCGCGAACGCGCAGCGCCTCGACGATGCGCGGGATCTCGAATCGCGTCTCGACGTTGAGCATGTCGAGGTCGTAGGTCGTCACGCTGCGGCGCTCGCCGGGCTGGCGATCGACCATGCCGAGCGCCTGGTCGGCATTCTTCAGCTGGCGCTCGATCAATCCCTCGACCGATGTGCTGTCGCCGTCATCGCCTTTCGCAAGCGTCGCGAAGCGCACGGCCGTGCGGATCTGTGCCGGCGTCAGTCCTTTGCGGCTTGCCAGCTTCGCGGTGAACGCTTCCGACACGCTGATGCCTTCGAGCGTTTTCTTCACCAGCTGTTCGCGCGCGCCTGGTGGCGGCGATTTCAATTCCAGGTGGTAGGCAAAGCGGCGCCGGAAGGCCGGATCGATCTGCTCGATGCGGTTGGTGACCCACAGCGTCGGTACCGCATTCGATTCGAGGATCTGGTTCACCCATGCCTTGCCGCTGACGCTGCCGCTCGTCGGCGACGGCATCTGATCGGCGCGCGACATGAACTGCGCGGCTTCGGTGCTGATCGGCGGAAACACGTCTTCGACCTCGTCGAACAGCAGCGCCGCCTGCGCACTGCCTTTCAGGAACACTTGCGCGATCTGGAGCGAGCGGTATCGGTCTCGGCCGCTCAGCGAGTTTCCGTCGCGGTCCGCATATTCGACCTCGAACAGTTCCAGCCCCGCCGCCTGCGCAACGACCTTCGCCAGCTCGGTCTTGCCGGTTCCGGGCGGCCCGTAGAGCAGCACGTTGACGCCGGGCTCCTTGCGCGCGACGGCGGCGCGCAACAGCGTGACGAGCATCTGCGTGTCCTCGGCCGCGAAGGAGAAGTCGTCGACCGACAGCGTGCTCTTGGCCGACGGCCGGGTGAATACGGCCATCAGTTCGTTCTGGTCGCGGTATTCACGCATCAGCACCGGCGGCAGCTTTTCGCTGACCTTCATCAGGTCGGCCAGGTCGGTGATGTTGTGTTCGGAGATCAGGTTCTCGATCAGGCCGATGCGCTCCAGCCGCGAGCCGGCCCGAAGCGCCTCGCCGACGTCGCTGGCGCTCACGCCGGCCACTTCGGCAATGGCCGCATAGGCCTCGGGCGCATTGTTGACCTTGAACTCGACCAGCAAACTGCGCAGGTCGCGTTGGTAGCGCGCCAGCGTGCCGTACAGCAGCAGCGCACGCTCGGCCTTGTTCAGCAGCAGCAGGCCGGCGAGCGAGTCGATGTTCTTCTCGACCAGTGTCGACTGCTTGCGCAAAGCGTGCGTGAGCCAGTCGCGCGTGACCGACAGTACGGCCAGCAGATCCTTCGGCTGGTCCTTGACGTATTCGTCGAGATAGAAGAACAGCGTGCCTTCTTCATAGGGGCCGCGCCACACGCCGTGGCGCTCCAGCAGCGTGCGGCCGTCGAAATTCTCGACACCCTTCCAGACTTCGTTGCCGGCGCAGCGCCGTCCGAGGAATTCACGCAGCCGCTGCAACACCGGCAGCGGCCACACCAGGTGGCGTCCGGTGAGCGAGAGCAGGCCGTTGAGGTCGCGCCGCACGTTGAACCGCGGACCCTGCTTGGCGGCCAGCGTCAGCACGAAATGCGAACACATGAGTTCCAGTACCGGCGCCTCCTTCAACCCGGGCGACGGCAGTGCCTGCCCGCGTACGGGAGCAGCCACCATATCGACCTCGGAACGCTTGACCATCGAACAACCTCCAGCTAGGGAATCGGACCACGACCTACCAGCCGCACCATAACGCAGACTTTTGGCGGGGGGAAGACTTCGCGAAGGGAAAGACGTGCAACATTCCCGCAGTACCGGACTCGCCGTGCTGAACAACCGAATCAGGCCGGGATGCTCCGGCCACAATCCGCGCCATGATTGAAATCCAGGACATCGAACGTGCCGCCGTGCGGCTGAAGGGTCAGTTGCTCGACACGCCGTTCGTCGAGTCGCGCACGCTGTCGGACATCGTCGGCGCGCAGGTCTTCCTCAAGTTCGAGAATCTGCAGTTCACTTCGTCCTTCAAGGAGCGCGGCGCCTGCAACAAGCTGTTCGAACTCACCGAACTCGACCCGACTCGCGGCGTGATCGCGATGTCGGCCGGAAACCATGCTCAGGGCGTGGCGTATCACGCCCAGCGACTCGGCCTGCGCGCGCTGATCGTGATGCCGCGCTTCACGCCCGGCGTGAAGATCGAGCGCACGCGCGGTTTCGGTGCCGAAGTCGTGCTTCACGGCGACACGCTCGATGCAGCGCGCGCGCACGCGATGGAACTGGCGGAGCGCGAAAACCTGGCCTTCGTCCATCCGTACGACGACGACGCGATCATCGCGGGCCAGGGCACGGTCGCGCTGGAGATGCTCGATGTCGTGCCGGACCTGGACATGCTGGTCGTCTCGGTCGGCGGTGGCGGGCTCATCGCAGGGATGGCGATCGCGGCCCGATCGCGGCGTCCCGATATCCAGATCATCGGTGTCCAGACGACGCGTTTTCCGGCAATGATGAATGCGGCGCACGGGACGGCGCATGTGCAGGGCACCAACACGATCGCCGAAGGAATTGCGGTCGGTACGCCTGGCGTTCGCACCCTCGAGATCGTCAAGCAGCACGTCGACGATCTCGTCCTGGTCGATGAAGGCGATATCGAACAAGCCGTGCTGATGCTCCTCGAGATCGAGAAAACACTGGTCGAAGGCGCGGGTGCGGCAGGTCTGGCTGCGTTGATCAGGCACCCGGAGCGCTTTCGCGGCAAACGCGTCGGGCTGGTGCTGTCGGGCGGCAACATCGATCCGTTGCTGCTGGCGGCGATCATCGAGCGCGGCATGGTTCGGGCCGGCCGGCTGGCTCGATTGCGTGTCAGTGCACGCGATATTCCCGGCATGCTTGCAAGAATCACAGCCACTGTCGCGGAAGCGGGCGCCAACATCGACGAGGTCCATCACCAGCGTGCATTCACGATGCTGGCTGCGCAGAACGTCGAGATCGAACTGGTCCTGCAAACCCGTGGGCGGGCCCATCTGGCAACGGTACTGGCTGCGTTGCGCGCCTCTGGCTTCGAAGCCGAAGAGCAGCACTGACATCGATGACGGCTTGATCGAAGGCGATCCGTGCGGAGTTCGTCACGGGAAATTCGAATCAGATTTTTCCGAGATTGTGTGTGCTTTTTGCACATTCAGAATGAACTGTGAATAGCTAGTTATTCATGTCGCTCGAAGGAAAACCATCATGTCTGCTGTTAACAATTCTCTATCGGCCCGTCCAGTGAATTCGTCTCTAGCAAAGACGAAAGACGAGAAAAGTGTGGACGATTCGCCCGGCAAACGGCCGTATACACGCTCTTCTTCCCACGTCTCGATTGCAAGCCCGCATGTGGCGGGTGCACCGGGAAAACTTGGTGAGACGCGCGTCGAACTTTTCGGGGAAAACCAGATGCCCGCTCATCTAGTGGGTCGGAACTCCAGGAACGAGCTTTTCGTTGCCTACCGGGTGAACCAGCACAACGCCGGCGACCCGAAAGCCGGTGTCGAGCCGAGCACCGTTCCGGGCGACGATCTCGTGACGCAGAACGAACCCGCGCCTGCGCTGACTACTTCAAAGCTCGCGCCAGAGGCCTGACAAGCCAGCGCCTTGCTGTCCCCAAGCGGACTGCAAGGCCGCACCCGAACTCCTGGAATCCGGCGATTTCGGCGTCCGCACGTAAAATGCGACGATTCCCGCGAATCAAAGGAAGTTTTCGATGTCCACGCCTACTCCCGTCGAACCCGGCCATGATGCCGTCGTCGAAAAAGACGCGCTCGACTCGGTCGTGCACCTGATGCCGATCGTGCTACCGCTCGTGGGTGGCGTGCTGATGCTCATGCTCGCATCCATTGCAGTTTTCCTGGCCTGATCCTCGCGCCTCGCAGGAACGCCCCGCACCGGCCGCCCGCCCAAGGAGCGCCGTCTCTCCGATTGGAAAACTTTTTCTCCAGCCGCTTCCCCTGATACGGGCGGAGCGTCGCTAGAAAAGAAGATTTTTCAACTCTGGAGACATCCCCGATGAACGCACCCACGATGAACGGCTTGCCCGTTCAGGCACCCAGCTACGTCAAGAGTGCCAGGCTGATTGCCTGGATCGCCGACATGGCCGCCCTCTGCAAACCAGCCGCTATTCATTGGTGTGACGGCAGCGAAGAGGAATACGACCATCTTTGCCAGCAACTCGTCGACGCCGGCACTTTCAAGAAGCTCAATCCGGCCAAGCGGCCGAATTCGTTCCTTGCCAACTCCGACCCGGTCGACGTCGCGCGGGTGGAGGACCGCACGTACATCTGCTCGGCCAACAAAGACGACGCCGGCCCGACCAACAACTGGATGGCGCCCGCCGAAATGCGCACTACGCTGAACCCATTGTTCGACGGCTGCATGGCCGGACGCACCATGTACGTCGTGCCGTTCTCGATGGGCCCGCTCGGTTCGCCGATCGCCCACATCGGCATCGAACTGTCGGACAGCGCGTATGTCGCGGTCAACATGAAGATCATGACGCGCATGGGCAAGGCCGTTTACGACGTGCTCGGCACCGATGGCGAATTCGTGCCCTGCGTGCACACGGTCGGCGCTCCGCTGGCTGCCGGCGAGAAAGATGTCGCCTGGCCTTGCAACAAGACGAAGTACATCGTTCACTATCCCGAAACTCGCGAAATCTGGAGCTACGGATCGGGTTACGGCGGCAACGCGTTGCTCGGCAAGAAGTGCTTCGCGTTGCGCATCGCCTCGACCATGGGCCGTGCGGCCTCGCAGGGGTCCTCCGGTAGCCCGGGATGGCTTGCCGAGCACATGCTGATCCTCGGCGTGACCAATCCCGCAGGCAAGAAATACCACGTCGCAGCGGCTTTCCCGAGCGCCTGCGGCAAGACCAACTTCTCGATGCTCGTGCCGCCCGCCGGATTCGAAGGCTGGAAGGTCACCACCATCGGCGACGACATCGCTTGGATCAAGCCGCAGGCCGACGGTTCGCTGCGCGCCATCAACCCGGAAGCCGGCTATTTCGGCGTCGCGCCCGGCACCAACTACACGACCAATCCGAACTGCATGCGCAGCCTGAACGACGGCGTGATCTTCACCAATGTCGCGCTGACCGACGACGGCGACGTATGGTGGGAAGGCATGGAACAGGACGTCGAAGGCAAGGCATTGCCGGCGCACCTGATCGACTGGCAGGGCAAGGACTGGACGCCTGCGATCGCCAAGGAAACCGGCGTGGACGGCAAGCTGAAGCCGGCCGCACATCCGAACGCGCGCTTCACCGTCGCCGCAACCAACAATCCGGCACTCGACGAAGCCTGGGACGACCCGAAGGGCGTGAAGATCGACGCCTTCATCTTCGGTGGCCGCCGCTCGACGACCGTGCCGCTGGTCACCGAAGCGCGCAACTGGACCGAAGGCGTCTACATGGCCGCGACGATGGGCTCGGAAACGACCGCCGCCGCCACCGGCCAGGCCGGCGTGGTGCGCCGCGATCCGTTCGCGATGCTGCCGTTCATGGGCTACAACATGAGCGACTACTTCCAGCACTGGATCGACCTCGGCAAGAAGCTCGAATCCTCCGGCGCCACGCTGCCGAAGATCTACACGACCAACTGGTTCCGCAAGGGTGCCGACGGCAAGTTCGTCTGGCCAGGCTACGGCGAGAACATGCGCGTTCTGAAGTGGATGATCGATCGCATCGAAGGCAGCGGCAAAGGTACCGAGCACGTGACCGGCATCAGCCCGGGCTACGACGACCTGACCTGGACCGGCCTCGACTTCAGTCCCGCGCAGTTCGAAACCGTGACCAGCACCGACAAGGCGTCGTGGCTGGCTGAGCTGAAGCTGCATGCCGAACTGTTCGAACAGCTGGCGCATCACCTGCCGAAGGAGTTGCCGGCGACCAAGGCGGCGATCGAGGAACGTCTCGAGGCCTGATCCTCCGAACTCTTCGCCAACAAAAAAAGCCCCGCATCGCGGGGCTTTTTTATGACTGACCGGTCAGACCGGTGCAGCGGCAGATCAGTAGTACTTGCCCATGTTCACGCGGCGCATGGCTTCGTACAGCGTCGGCATCTGAACGGCAGCGGTGCGCTTGGCAGCAAGTGCCTCGGCCTGCAGGCGAGCCGTCACAGGAGCGACGAAGTCGGTCGCTTCGTGGCGGGTGGCAGCAGCGGTCAGCTCGTTCATGATGCGTGCGTCGTACTTGGCGTAGGCCAGGAACTGTTCGTCGGCGCGGGCCAGGGCACGGCGCTCGCCGTAGCCGCGGAACATCTCGACGGTGTTGTTGGCCACGGTGCGGGCGGTTTCAGCGAAGAACGCCAGCGCGACGAAGGCCACGGCCCACATCACCAGCCAGGCGGCGAGCAGGCCACCTTCGTTGAGGTTGGACACCAGCTTGTCGGCGACGATCAACAGTGCCGCGACAACCGCAGCCAGCATCAATGCTGCAAGTCCCTTGGCACCGTCGAAGCGGTTGCCGGCGGCGCGGAAATGATCGACGACCGCTTCTGCGCGGGCGACGCCGGGATGGTCGGTGGGTTGTTCGACGTGTACAAAGCTGGTCATGATGTTCCCCTCCAAGGGATAAATGCGGTGTGGCGTGAACCGATGCAGTGATATTAGGGGTTACCCTAGTGTTTATCCAATTTATCTTTCTGATGTTTATCATTCACCACAATGATCAACGTCAACTTTCGCACGCTGGATCTCAACCTGCTGCGCGTCTTCGACGAGGTAATGGCCGAGCGCAATCTCACGCGCGCCGCGCGCAACCTGGCGTTGACGCAGCCCGCCGTCAGCAATGCGTTACGGCGGTTGCGCGAGGTGCTGGGGGACGATCTGGTCCGGCGCTCGGGCGCGGGCGTCGAGCCCACCCCGCGCGCGCTCGCGCTCTGGCCGGCGGTGCGCGATGCGCTGCAGCAGCTTCAGCACACGCTGGCGCCCAATGAGTTCGATGCCGCAATCGCCGACACCACATTCGTGCTGGCCATGGCGGACGCCACCGCTGCCGAACTGATTCCTGGCATGGTTCAGATCGCGCAGGCCGAAGCACCCGCCATTTCAGTGCGTGTCGTGCCGCTGACTACGCGTGATCCGCGGCAGTTGCTGGAAAACGAGGAAGCCGACATGGCGATCGGCTATTTCCCGGCTGTGCTGGCCAGCCTGACGGCGCGCGGACAGTCCGGCGTGGCGGTACCGTTCGAGACGCAGCGCCTCTACGTCGGTCAGTATGTATGCGTGATGCGGCGCGACCATCCGCTGGCGGACAAGCCGCTCACCCTCGACGACTACTGCGCCGCCCGGCATCTGCTGGTTAGCTTTTCGGGCCGGCCTTATGGGTTCATCGACCAGACCCTCGGCGGTATGGGCCGCGAGCGACGCATCGTGGTGACGGTGAACCAGTTCTTCACGGCCGGACGCGTCGTTGCCAATTCGGACCTGTTGACGGTGCTGCCGCGCCATTTCGTGCGCGTGACCGGCATCGACGATCAGCTCGTGCTGCGTGACCTGCCCTTCGATCAGCCGCTGGTGCACGTCGATGCCGTGTGGCACCGGCGCGCGCAGCATGGGCATGCGCACGAGTGGCTGCGGAGCGCGCTGATACGCGCGGCAGCGGCGGCTTTTGCGCAATCGGTGCTTGGCGATCCGGCGCCGGGCCCGACGTTAGGCTGATAGGCCGCCGGCAAGGGGCGGCCCAGCTTCAGAGCAGTTCGACAAGGTTGATCGCCAGGCGAATGTCTTCCACCGGCGAATGTTTGGTCAGCAACTTGCCGTTCAGCTCAAATTCAACGTCCGCTGAGTTTGCATGGGAACGCTGGACGACCATGCTCGGGGCGACGCCAAAAGCGCCAAGATACGATGGCCGGATGCTGACGCTACCGTCTGGCATCCGAATTGCAATCATCGTGTCCGGGAATGGTCCGCCGGGCAACTCGGACACATTGGGCGCATTCATCAAACTGACGCCCGGAACTCTAGTAGCCCATGCGTCCAGCTTGGCGCGACCGGTGGTGTTCAGGTGATCAAAGGAAAGGGCCCGTAGCTCGTGCTCACGTATCGGAATCCCCTTGTCCTTGATGCCGGCAACGTCTCCCGAAGCAACGGGTAACGTGCGGCTGAAAGCGGGCCGGACAGCCGGCGGCCGGTCAGACGACGCCCGATCCAGATTTTTGGTGAAGCGTGAGGGCGACGCGGCGTCGGTGAATGAAACTGAATGCGACATAAGAACCTGTCCTGAAAAGGAAACGTTAAGTATTTGCAGCGCAGCCGCTTTCTACGCCTAGGAAACATCCGAAGACTTTTCCTGAATCAGCGAACGACGCTCAGCCAGGCGCTCGCCGCTACGCGCAACTCCTGCGCATAGCGAGCATCGAGGCCGGCGCTGAAGTCGGCGTTTTCCATCAGCGTGGCAGCCGGACTGGCTGGCACGTCGTCGGCAGGAAGAGTGGAGAAACTGAAGAACCGGGCCACTTGGGCCATCAAACGGGAAGACATGGAAGTGCGAGCCCTGGGCTGCGCTGCTGTGATGAAGAGCTATAGATTAAGGGTTATCCCTAGTAATTTCCACCCCCTTCCCATGCATGTAACGCATAACCGCATCCGTATGCGGTCCCGGACACTGTCCTGGCGCCCCCTAGACTTGCGGCAATGAAGGTTCAGCTGCTCTCCGATCTCCACCTGGAGTCACATCCGCGCCTGCAGATCGCACCCGCTCCCGGCGCCGACCTGCTGGTGCTGGCCGGCGATGTCGGCTCCTACCAGCACGGCTCCCGGCTCGAAACGCCCGATTTCGGCCTGGCGCGCTTTTCGCCACGCGAAGGCTGGCCGACACCGGTTCTCTACGTTCCGGGCAATCACGAATACGACAGCGACGATTTCGACCGCAGCCACGACCGCCTGCGCCAACTCTGCGCCGAGCTCGACATCACCTGGCTCGAACGCGAGACGGCAGTCGTCGACGGCGTGCGTTTCGTCGGCACCACGCTCTGGGCCGATTTCGACGCGCTGGTCGCGCCCGAGGACGATCTGGCCGAGCGGCTGAAGAAACGCGGCAAGGCGATGCGTGCCGCCGATTTCTATCTTGCGAAGGCCGCAGCCACCCGCAACGGCCATCCCTTCATGGCCGCGCAGATCCGAGAACAGGCTCAGCTTTGCGAATGCTGGCTGCGCAACGCACTGGCGACAGCGTTCGACGGCACGACCGTCGTCGTCACGCATTTCGCGCCGACGCTCGCCAGCGCCGATCCGCGCTACGGACTGCGGCCCGGCACCGCCGGCTTCTGCAATTCGCTCGACGATCTGCTGCCGATGGCCGACTTCTGGCTACACGGCCATCTGCACTGCGCCTTCGATTACGTCAAGGACGGCTGTCGCGTGATCGCCAATCCGCTCGGCTATGCGGCCAAGGGCGAGCAGGACGAGTTCCGGCCCGACTGGCTGATCGACATCCGCTGACGGAAACATCCCATGCTCAACGGTCTCTGGCTCGGTTTTTTCATGGTCGCTGCGCTGGCGGCACTCGGGCGCTGGCTGATCGGCGGCGATCCGACGGTGTTCGCCGCGATGGTCGAAAGCCTGTTCGCGATGGCGCGGCTCGCGGTCGAGGTAATGGTGCTGCTGTTCGGCACGCTCACGCTGTGGCTCGGGCTGCTGCGCATCGCGGAGGCGGCCGGACTGGTGGCCTGGCTGGCGCGGCTGCTCGGTCCGCTGTTCCGGCGGCTGATGCCCGAAGTGCCGGCCGGACATCCGGCGCTCGGCCTCATCACCATGAATTTCGCTGCCAATGCGCTCGGGCTCGACAACGCAGCCACGCCGATCGGCCTGAAGGCGATGCGCGAGCTGCAGACGCTCAACCCGCATCCGACCGCTGCCAGCAATGCACAGATCCTGTTCCTGGTGCTGAACGCCTCGTCGCTCACATTGCTGCCGGTGACGATCTTCATGTACCGCGCGCAGCAGGGCGCGCCCGATCCGACGATGGTGTTCCTGCCGATCCTGCTGGCGACCAGCGTGTCGACGCTGGTCGGGCTGTTCTCGGTGGCGCTCGTGCAGCGGCTGAAGCTCTGGGATCCGGTCGTGCTCGCCTATCTCGTGCCCGGCGCGCTGGTGCTGGGCGGATTCATGGCTCTGCTCGGTACGCTGTCGGCTGCGGCGCTGGCGGCGCTGTCTTCGCTGATGGGCAATCTGTCGCTGTTCGGCATCGTGATCGCCTTCCTGCTGCTCGGCGCGCTGCGCGGCGTGAAGGTCTACGAGCAATTCATCGAAGGCGCGAAAGAGGGTTTCGACGTCGCGAAGAACCTGCTGCCTTATCTGGTCGCCATGCTGTGCGCGGTCGGTGTGCTGCGGGCTTCCGGCGCGCTGGACATCGTCTTGCGCGGCGTGCGCTGGATGGTGGGGCTGACGGGTTGGGACACGCGTTTCGTCGATGCATTGCCGACAGCGCTGGTCAAGCCGTTCTCGGGCAGCGCGGCGCGCGCGATGCTGATCGAGACGATGAAGAGCCAGGGCGTCGACAGCTTTCCGGCATTGGCTGCCGCCGTGATCCAGGGCAGCACCGAGACCACTTTCTATGTGCTGGCCGTGTACTTCGGCGCTGTCGGCATCCAGCGTGCACGGCATGCGGTCGGTTGCGCGCTGGCTGCCGAATTCGCGGGTGTGGTGGCGGCCATCGTGGTGAGCTACTGGTTTTTCGGATGAAGCGCTCCGCCGACGCGGCATCGAAGCGCAATCGGCCAGAATGCATTTCGATTCTTGCTATTCCGCACATCTCTCTTCAACCCTTACCTCAGTGACCGCTCCCGCACAGGCGCAACCGCCCTCCTTCTCGGCCGACGAATTCCGTCAGGCCCTCGGCATGTTCGCCACCGGCGTGACGATCGTCACCGCACGCGCCGCCGACGGTTCGCTAGTCGGATTGACGGCCAACTCCTTCAACTCGGTGTCGCTCGCGCCGCCGCTGGTGCTGTGGAGTCTCGCGCGGCGTTCGGGCTCGATGCCGGCGCTGGATGCCGGATCGCACTACGCCATCAACATCCTTTCGGCGAGCCAGAAGCATCTCGCCGAACAATTCGCCGGTGCGCGCGACGAGCGCTGGACCGGCGTCGAATTCACCGAAGGCATCGGCGGCGCTCCGGTGCTGGCTGGCGCGGCGGCGACTTTCGAATGCTTCAACCGCAGCCGCTACGACGAGGGCGACCATGTGATCTTCGTCGGCGAAGTGGAGCGTTGCGCCCATGTGGCGGGCGCATCGCCGCTACTGTTTCACGGCGGACGGTTCTACACGGAACACCCGCTCTAGTCGGCGCGCGGAAACGCGCGAAGGAGTTTTCATGGCGTCGACGACTTTTTCGGTTTCGTCGCGGCTTCGCGCCTGCCCGATCATCCAGGCGCCGATGGCAGGCGTGTCCACGCCTCGGCTTGCCGCCGCCGTGACGAATGCGGGAGCGCTCGGTTCGATCGCCATCGGGGCCGGTTCCGTCGATCAGGCCCGGCAGGCGATTCGCGAAACGCGCTTGCTTACAGACGGACCGTTCAACGTCAACGTCTTCTGTCACGCGCCGGCGCACCGCGATGTGGCACGCGAAACGGCCTGGCTGCAGCATCTGGCACCGCTCTTTGCGCAGTTCGATGCCGAGCCGCCGGCGGTTCTGCACGAGATCTACACCAGCTACATCGCCGACCGACCGGCGTTCGAAATGCTGCTGGAAGAGCGACCGGCGGTCGTGAGCTTTCACTTCGGGTTGCCGGATGCGTCGCAGATCGGCGCGATGCGAAGCGCTGGCATCCACACCATTGCCACCGCCACCAACCTCGACGAGGCCTGCCAGATCGAAGCGGCTGGCGTGGACGCCGTCGTCGCGCAAGGCATCGAAGCCGGCGGCCACCCCGGCATGTTCGAGCCGGACGCGACGGACGAGCGCCTAAGTACGTCGGTGCTCGTGCGGTTTCTGGTCGGCAAGCTGCGGGTCCCCGTCATCGCAGCGGGCGGCATCATGGACGGCCAGGGCATCCGGGCCGCGCTGGCGCTGGGGGCGACGGCCGCACAGCTGGGCACCGCCTTCGTGCTGTGCCCCGAGTCGGCAGCCAACGACGCCTACCGCGAAAACCTGAGCAGCGCCCGGGCGGGCAATACGCGTCTCACGTCAGCCGTGTCGGGACGCCCGGCGCGCGGCATCGTCAATCGCCTGATCGCACACGGCGACGCCCTGCCCGCCGTGCGGCCTGCCGACTACCCGCTCGCCTACGACGCGGCCAAGCAGCTCCATGCAGCAGCAGCCAAGAAGGGCGTGCACGAGTTCGCTGCGCATTGGGCCGGCCAGGGCGCTCCGCTTGCCCGCGCAATGCCGGCGGAGCGACTGGTGCTCGAGTTGATGAAGGAACTCGGGCGCTGACGCTTCTGCGACTTACTGAACAGAGTGGATGCATCCGTCCAGGGGCAGCCCGACGTAGTTCTCGGCCAGCGACGTCGACGCGGCCCGCGACGCCACCAGATAGCCCAGCTCGGCTTCCTGGATCTTCTGCCCGAAAGCGCCCGTCTCCGGGAACCGGTGCATCAGCGAGGTGAACCACCAGGAAAACCGCTCGGCCCGCCAGACTCGCTTCAGGCAGCGCTGCGAATAATGGTCGATGCCGGCGCTGCTGGATTCCCGGTAGTGATCGGTGAAGGCATCGAACAGAAAGCCGACATCCGACGCCGCGAGATTGAGCCCCTTGGCGCCCGTCGGCGGAACGATGTGCGCCGCATCGCCGGCCAGGAAAAGCCTGCCGAAGCGCATCGGCTCGGCCACGAAACTGCGCAGCGGCGCGATGCTTTTCTCGATCGACGGACCCGTCACCAGACGCTCGCGCGCCTCCGGATCCAGGCGCAGCCGCAACTCGCTCCAGAACGCGTCGTCGCTCCAGTCGCCGATCCTGGCCTCGCTCGGCACCTGCAGGTAGTAACGGCTGCGCGTCTTGCTGCGCATGCTGCATAACGCAAAACCGCGCGGGGTGTTGGCGTAGATGAGTTCGTCGCACACGGGCGGCGTGTCCGTCAGCACGCCGAGCCATCCGAACGGGTAGACGCGCTCGAAGGTCTGCAGGGCGGATCCCGGGACCGACTGGCGGCTGATGCCGTGATAACCGTCGCAGCCGGCGATGAAGTCGCACTGCAGCACTTCGCGCTTCCCGTTCCGGCTGAAATGCACTTCGGGCGCGGCTCCGTCGATGTCGTGCAGGCTGACTTCGCCGGCGTCGTAAAGCGTCGTCAGCCCCGCAGCCTCGCGAGCCTCCATCAGGTCGCGTGTGACCTCGGTCTGCCCGTAGACCATGACGCGCTTGCCGCCCGACAGTTCATGCAGATCGATGCGGTGCCGGCGGCCTTCGAACAGCAGCTCGATGCCGTCGTGCGGCAGACCTTCGGCATGCGCGCGCTGGCCGACACCCGCCGCATCGAGCAGGTCGAGCGTGGTCTGCTCCAGCACGCCCGCACGGATGCGGCCGAGCACGTAGTCGCCGTTCTGGCGCTCGACGATCACGTTGTCGATGCCGGCGGTATGCAGCAGCTGGCCGAGCAGCAATCCGGCCGGGCCCGCTCCGATGATGGCGACTTGCGTTCGCATTCCTGCCGACTCAGTCCAGCGACACGTTGGCCGCCTTGATCACCTCGGCGAAGCGCTTCGACTCGCTCTGCACGAAGGTGTCGAACTGGGCGCGCGTGGTCGGGAAGGATTCGTAGCCGAAGCTCTTGAACTTCTCGATCACGTCCGGTTCGGCCAGTGCGGTCTCGATGTCGCGCCGGATCCTGTCCGCGACCGGTGCGGGCAGTCCCTTGGGCACGGCCAGCGCATTCCATCCGATGACCTCGAAACCCTTCGGCCCGCCCGATTCCGCGACCGTCGGCACATCCGGGAACGCGGCGGTGCGGGTCGGCGACGCCGATGCGAGAAAGCGCAGCTTGCCCGCGCGCTGAAGCGGGCCGGCAGTGGCGGCGCTGCCGAGCGCGAAAGCCAGTTCGCCGGTCGCCACAGACGTGTAGAGCTGCGTGGTTTCCTTGTAGATCACATGCTCCATCTGCGTGCCGGTGACCGATTCGAACAGCTCGGAGCCCAGATGCACCGGATTGCCGACCGACCAGGAGCCGTAGTTCAGCTTGCCGGGATGGGCCTTGGCATCGGCGATGAGGTCGCCGACCGTCTTGTACTTGCTGTCGCTCGCGACGGTGAAATAGAAGTAAGTCTTGAAGAACGGCAGCAGCGTGTCGAAATCCTTGGCCGGGTCGTAGGGCAGCTTCTTGAACAGCGACGGGTAGGCGGACAGATGCACGTTGTCGAGCACGATCAGGTCGGTGCCGTCCTTCGCGCCGCGCTTGAAAGCCTCGATGGCGATGAAGCCGTTGCCGCCGGGCCGGTTGTCGACGACCACCGGCTGGCCCCAGGCGCGGGAAAGCTTGTCGGCGACCAGACGAGCGACGCCGTCCGGCCCGCCGCCCACCGGGAACGGCGTGATGATGCGCACCGGCTTGGTCGGGTATGTCGAGGATGCCTGCGCCGACGCCGTGCCCGGCGCGACCGCAATGGCGGAAGCGACTGCGAATGCCAAGCCGAAAGAGGCCAGCGCGGTATGAACGGATCTGAATGCCATCGAGTTCCCCAAAAGAGAGAGGCACGGTATCCGATCGCTGCGATTTCCGCCTTCTGGCCTTCCCTAAGCGCAGTGCAAGGCACGGCCGCGCCGCTACCATCTGACCCCGCTCGCCTGCCCCCGGAAATCCGTTTTGACCGACCGAAAAAACCATCTCGACCCCCGCGCCACCGGCATTCTTGTCGCCTGCTGCGCTTTCTGGGGGCTGCAGCAGATCCTCATCAAATCCACGGTTCTCGAAGTCCCGCCGATGTGGCAGGCGACGCTGCGGATGACCGGTGCCGTCGCGCTGCTGCTGCTGTGGTGCCAGGTCAGGGGCGTGAGGCTGTTCGAACGCGACGGCACGCTCGCTTCCGGTCTGCTGGTCGGCGCGCTGTTCGCCGGCGAGTTCGTCTGCATCTATGTCGGCCTGCAATACACCGCCGCCTCACGCCTCACCGTCTTCCTGTACACCGCGCCGTTCGTCGTCGCGCTGCTGCTGCCGCGCATCGTGCCGTCGGAGCGGCTCGGCGGATTGCAATGGCTGGGCCTCGGGCTGGCTTTCTTCGGCGTGGTGGTGGCGTTCGGCGAAAGCTTCAGTCACGCGGTCGATGCACGGCAATTGCATGGCGATGCGCTGGGGCTGGCCGGCGGCGTGCTGTGGGGCCTGACGACGCTGGCGATCCGCAGCGGCAGGCTGGCGACGGCCAGCGCCGAGAAAACCTTGTTCTATCAACTCGCCGTCACCGCGGTCGTGGTGCCGATGATGTCGGTGCTGCTCGGCGAGACACGCGGATTCAGTTATTCCGCTCTCGCCTGGGGATCGATCGCGCTTCAGACCGCCATCGGCGCTTTCGCCAGCTACCTGGCCTGGATGTGGCTGCTGCGGCATTACCCGGCCACCCGTATTTCTTCATTCACCTTCCTGACGCCACTCTTCGCGATGGCGTTCGGCGTGGTGTTGCTCGACGAACCGCTGACCTTGCAACTGGTGCTCGCCATGGTCGGCGTCGGCGTCGGACTGCTGCTGGTCAACCGAAAGAAGATCGCCTGATGTCGCCTGCTTCCTATGCCCACATCGCCACCTGGGCCGTGGCGGCGCTCGCGACGGCGGGCGTCATCGTCCGACCGGGCAAATGGCCGGAGGCGGTCTGGGCGGTGGCCGGCGCGCTGGTGCTGGTCGCCGCGCAGTTGCTGCCGTGGCGCAGCGCGGTCGACGCGGTCGGCAAGGGGCTGGAGGTCTATCTCTTCCTGGCCGGGATGATGCTGGTGTCGGAACTCGCGCGACGCGAAGGACTGTTCGAATTCCTGGCCGCGCGCGCCGTGCATTACGCACGCGGTTCGCCGACGCGTCTGTTCATGGGCATCTACGGCATCGGCGTGGTTGTAACGGTGTTCATGTCGAACGACGCCACCGCCGTGGTGCTGACGCCGGCCGTCTACGCCGCCGCCAGGAAGGCCGGCGCGAAGCCGCTTCCGTACCTGCTGGCCTGCGCCTTCATCGCGAATGCGGCGAGCTTCGTGCTGCCGATCTCCAACCCGGCCAATCTGGTGATCTTCGGTGAGCACCTGCCGCCGCTCGGCCGCTGGATCGCGCAGTTCGCGCTGGCGTCGGTCGCGTCGATCGTCGTCACGTATACAGCGCTGCGCTGGCTGCAGCGCGACGCGCTCTCTGCACCGATAGAACGCGACATTCCGCAACCTACGCTGTCCGCCTCCGGCAAGCTGGCCGGCGCCGGCATCGCGCTGGTGGCGCTGGTACTGGTCGCGACCTCTGCCATGCACGGCCCGCTCGGCGCGGCGACGCTGGCCGCCAGCACGCTGGCATCGGTCGTCGTGATGCTGAAGAAGCGCGAATCGCCGGTGCATGTGTTGCGCGGGATTTCATGGAGCGTGTTCGCGCTGGTCGCCGGCCTCTTCGTGCTGGTCGAAGGGCTGGCGCATTCCGGATTGATCCAGCTGATCGCCGAGGCGCTGCGCGACGCGGCTGCGACATCGCCCACCGGCACCGCGCTCGGCAGCGGCGCGCTGGTCGCGGTGCTGTGCAACCTGATGAACAACCTGCCGGCCGGATTGATGGCCGGCTCGGTGATGACGAGCGCCGACGCATCGCCGCTGATACGCAGCGCGGTGGCCATCGGCATCGACCTGGGACCGAACCTGTCGCTGACCGGCTCGCTCGCCACGCTGCTCTGGCTTGTCGCGATCCGGCGCGAGGGCGAGAACGTGACGGCATGGCAGTTCCTGCGCGTCGGCGCGGTCGTGATGCCCGCTGCGCTGGTGGCGGCGCTAGGTGCTCTTTATATGCAGAACGCAATCTGGCACTGACATGAAGCAACTGAACCTCCAGTCCGTCCTCGACGAGATCACAGCGGAGATCCGGCCGTTTCTCGGTGACGACTGCGCCGGCAAGGTCGCCAGCTACATACCGGCGCTCGCGCGCGTTCCGGCCGGCCGGTTCGGCATCGCGCTGCGCACCTGCGACGGGCAGGAGTTCTGCGCCGGCGACGCGGCGACGCCGTTCTCGATCCAGAGCGTGTCGAAGCTCTTCACGCTGACCATGGCGATGCAGCACATGGGCGAAGACCTGTGGGAGCGCATTGGCCGCGAGCCGTCGGGAAATCCGTTCAATTCGCTGGTGCAGCTGGAGAACGAGCAGGGAAAGCCGCGCAATCCGTTCATCAATGCCGGCGCCATCGCGGTCGCCGACCGGCTGGTGAGCCGGGCCGGTTCGGACGGCGCCTGCAGCGACATCCTGAGGCTGATGTCGGATCTGGCCGGCGAGCCGATCGGGTTCGACGAAGAAATCGCGGCATCCGAGGCCGCGACCGGTTTCCGCAACGTCGCGCTGGTCAATTTCATGAAGAGCTTCGGCAAGATCGACAACGAGGTCGCCGCCGTGCTGGACCTGTACTTCCACCAGTGCGCGATCCGCATGAGCTGCATCCAGCTCGCCCGCGCCGCGAACTTCCTCTGCCGCGACGGCGCCCATCCGTTCGACGGCCGACAGCGCATCGTCACCGACCGCCAGACCCGCCGCATCAACGCGCTGATGCTGACCTGCGGCACCTACGACGCGGCCGGCGACGTGGCTTTCCTGATCGGCCTGCCGTGCAAGAGCGGCGTCGGCGGCGGCATCGTCGCGGTGGTGCCGGACCGGCTCACGCTGTGCGTCTGGTCGCCGGCGCTCGACGCAACGGGCAACTCGCTGCTCGGGATGAAGGCGCTCGAAAGTTTCGTCGCGCACACCGGACTGTCGATTTTCTGAACGCCTGAACGAGCCGGCTCCAACCAGCCTGGCGTTTCAGACAACTCCTAATCAGAGCGGGCTTGCGGGCCCAGACATTAGGCGTCGCCACTCTCCGGCGCCTAGGAACAATCCGACCTTCCTCGGCAGCGACCGATCGTCGCCGCAACGCCTGTCATCCCTGACCGTTACGCCTGTCGCGGCCTGAGAGTTGCGAAATTCTTCCTCAACCCTCACCAAGGACAATCCGCATGACCGTCACTTCCACCGCTTCCCTTCGAACAGGCACCGCCACTGCATCGCCTGCAACATATACAAGTCTGCCCGGCAAAATCGCCACCGGCGGGTTCACTCGTTCGTTCGAAAGCGAGAAGTCGGCGCCAGTCGATCAGCAGCACAAGGACGAGCGACGCATCCAGCCGCGCATGCATGGCGGTGCCCTCAACCGATTGTTCAACGCCGCCCCCAACCAGGGCGAGCGCGCGAAGGCGACCCGGGAACTGAAGTTCCTGGAGAGTTTTTACAGACAGCGAGTTCAGCCAGGCCATCCGCTCAATTTTTCGACTTTCGGAAAGCCCGCTTCGCTCAGCACCGGCGAAGGTCAAAGCCTGGTCCTGCGAGGCAAGGCTTCTGCAAATCCACAAGAACCTTCCGGCGTCCTACGCTTCAAGAACGGAAAGATCGATTACGCCTTCCTGGATTCCGGTGCACCCATGACCGCGAGGCAGCAAATGAACATGGTGTCCGCCTCGTACGACAAGATCGCCTTGGCACTGCTCAACAAACGCTGACCCGTTCTGGATGCCAGCGCGCGCAATCCGCACGCTGTGCATCCGTTTTCCATTTCCCGTTCCCAGGCGCCCGACGCGGCGGGGCCGTCGATTTTTCGACGCTGGAAGCAGGCGCCAACCGGCGCCAGGAACATTCAGATGGCTCCTAGGCAATCGACGGGCACGCGGCACGACATTCGATGCTCTTTCCAACCCCAATGCCGAGGAACACCACATGTCCATCATCAACGCGAAGGCGCTCGCTTCCATCCCATCGAGGGATGTGAGGCTGAACGACGCAAGTCCACAAAAACAAGCGGAACCGTTCTCCCGGAAGGCAACCGTCGCCGACGTCATCAAGGCCGAAACTGCGATGAATACCAACCGTGCAGAAGTCACGACGGCTGCCAAAAAGCCACCTTTCAGCGCGTTGGCCACCGAGCTGTGCGGTGCCGGCGACAAGCTCCGGCTCCAGCTCGACAAGAACGGCGTCAAGAATCCAAGCTACCTGGGTAGCTATTGGGGCAGCACCGTTCACAGCAATCCGGCGAACAGCGAAGTGGTTGTGCGCCATCTGCGAGTCAAGACAGGGCTTCTCGATCGTTCGACAGGCGGCAAAGACGCGCTGGTGCAGAAGGACAAGTCACTCAACCTCCAGAACTTCGACAACATGTGCCAGGTCAAGAAGGACGGGCGGATCATCTTCAACGGTGAAACCCTGACCACGGCTCACCCAGACCATGTGCGCGTCCTAGAAGCGCTCGACGCCGTACTGAACAAGGTCTCCAACGACAAACTGAATCGTTTCGGTTTTGTCCACAGCGCGAGAGACCTGCCATGGCTCCCGGGCTCGCAAGGCCACTCCAAGTACGTCGACTGAAACCTGCCATGTCGATTCCATCGATCCGACCGGCTGCCAAGAGCAGCCAACCCGTCGTCCGCGAAATCACGGACGGCAAAGCGAATGCGCAGGTTGCTCCATTCGCCCGGGAAAAGCCGATCAGCGGCACCGAGGGCCCTGCGCGCACCGGTCGCGCGCGATCCGTCGAGCCAACGCCGTTCAAGCCGCTGGCGAGAGCCCTCTGCGCCGCCGGCGCCGACCACCATGCCAGGCTCGTGGAGCGTGGCGTCGGCAACCCGACCTACCTCGGTAGCGACAAGGGCGGCTGGACCTACTTCAACAAGGCGAACGGAGAGCTCGGCATCTGCAACCTGCATCTCGGCCACGGTATTCTGGGTCTGGGCGACTATGGCACCACCTGCATCGTGAAGAAGGACGGCCGGATCATCTTCAACGGTGAAACCCTCACCATGAACCACCCGGAAGCGCAAAACATCCTCGCAGCGCTCGATGCCCTGCTACAGAAAATCGCCTCGGACGACCTGCCGCGCGGCAGCATCATCGGCGGCAACACACTGCCGCCGCCGTGGCATCCGGCTTCGATCCATTTCCCCGAGTACGTCGACTGAGCGACGCAGCGCAGCGGGCGTTCATGGTGCGGTCGCTGCTCGACATGATGTCGACGATGATTCTCAAACGCGCCTGATCCCAAAGGGCTCGGCGGGCGTAGTACCGTCGGAGGCTATGACCGACGACTACGAACCCATTCAGGAACCCACCCGCTGGCGCGACGAACTCTGGACCGCCCAGGTCCAGAAGAACGAAGACGACGACGGCTGGGCCGTTTCCATGACTCGCCTCGGCGATCCGGAGCCGGCACTGATCGGCCCCTGGACCATGGGCCGCGACAAGAAAAATCCCAAGCCGCTCGATGCGCCGGCCTTTCATACGCTGGTGAAGACCGCGTCCGAGGTGCTGCGCCGACATGAGCAGCAACTGCACGCGCAGCTCAACAAGCAGGTCTTCGTCGGATACGGCTCCGAGACCGTCCGCGTCGCGCTGCGCATCGTGCCCGACGAAGAGAACCCCTACGCCATCCTCAGTGCGAAGGACGCCCAGGGCGATCCGCTCGGCGAGGTACGCGTGGCGCCAAACTTCAAGCTCGATGCCGCCAGCGCGGAAGCGTGGATCGCCAGCGGCTACGAGACGCCGCGCAACGCACGCATGCGCTGAGACGGTCCGACGGCCGCGGCGCGAGGAACATTCGGATGGTTCCTAGGTGGTCGACAGGCAGATGGCATGACATTCGGTCTCGCCAACACCAAAGCCGAGAAGCACCCCATGTCGATCATCAGCACGAAAGCCGGTCCATCCAACCCGCCCACCACACGGAGCATCCATGACGCCAAGGCGCCGACGCGGCAGGCGACGTCGTTTCTCAAGCCGCTGACTGCCGCCGAAGTCCTCTCGAGCGGCCAAGTGACGAGGGCCGAGCATGTCGCAGCCACAACCGCCGGCGAGTCGACGCCTTTCAAGGACCTCGCCACCAAACTCTGCGGCGCTGGCGACAAACATAGAGCCTTGCTCGCCGAACGCGGAATCAAGAATCCGGCTTATCTGGGAATCAACTGGGGCAGCTTTGTCTACAGCAACCCGAAAAACAGCGAGCTGGTGGTGCGTAACCTGCGTATCAAGCCAGGACTCTCCGACCTTCGAAGCGCCGCCAAGGACGCCCAGCAGCCGAACAGGGACGGAATACTCAACATGCAGAACTTCGGCAACCTCTGCCAAGTGAAGAAGGACGGGCGGATCATCTTGGACGGCGAAACAGTGACCAAGGATCACCCCAAACATGCGCAGGTGCTGAAGGCGCTGGACACCTTGCTGTACAAGATATCCACCGACACCCTCGACCGGAGCAGCTTGTTGGCAGCCAACCCGAAGAGAATGCCCTGGGTTGCGGGGGCGCAGGGCAACGACAAATACGTCGACTGAGATCTGCCGTAGATGGCCCGCCGCGCATCCATCATGCGCAGCCCGTCGCACCCACGCCGTTCAAGGCGCTCGCCAAGGCACTCTGCGGTGCCTGCGCCGTTCACCGGCGGCGGCTCATCGACCAGCGCGGCGTCCACAACCCCATCCACCTCGGCAGCGAGAGGGGCGCATGGACGGACTACGACATCACCGTCCTTGTCGAGAACGACGGCAGGATCACCCTCGACGGTGAAACCCTGACCAAAGACCATCCGGACGCGCCGCGCGTTGTGTCCGAACTGAAGGGTCTGCTGCCGCCGTGGGAGCAGGAACAGGCGATCTAAGAGACGCCGCGAAACACGCGCATGCGCTGAGACAGTGCGGCGGCCATCCAGCGGCAGCGCGTCGCGAGCGTCACGCCGGCTTCGCGATAACGCACCAGTTCGACGGGCACCTCGCCTGCGGCGACGATCTCTGTCCAGCCGTCCAGCGACGGCCTGAACGCCTGGCCCTCAAGCACCCGGGTCTGCCCGGCCAGCATTCGCTCGCCCAGCCACAGCGGCGGCGCACTCAGCGTGATCGCACCCTTTTCGACGACCAGCGTGGTCCGGCAATCGAGGTGCAGACGAAGTGCCTGTCCGCACTTCAGGCTGGTGCGCAGGGCGGGAGTGGAATGGGTCATGGCGCGTCCTTTCAATGCATCGATCATCGGCAGCGCAGGCATGCCGCAACAGGCACAGCGGACGGCTTTGAACGGCACAACAGAGCGCAATTCGAATCGTCTGTTATGGTGCTTTCGAGCCGAATCTGCATCTGTTCCGCCCGCTATCGGCGCAGGATCATCGGTGCATGACCATGTCTGTCGACACGCCCTCCCCGCTCTACCGCCGTCTCGCAGGCCACTATCGCGGCGCGATCGAGGCCGGCACATTGCAGCCCGGCGATCGGATGCCGTCCCTGCGCAACCTGATGCGGCTGCACGACGTCAGCCTGTCGACCGCGCTGCAGGTCTGTCGCACGCTGGAATCCGATGGCTGGGCCGAAGCACGCGCACGCTCGGGCTACTTCGTGCGTCGGCCGCAACGCCTGCGCATGAAGCCGACGGAAGAGCCCCAGACCGGCCTCGCGCCCGATCCGGCGCAGTACGTCGGCGTGCATGCGCGCGTGTCCGACTTCGTGGCGCGCCGGCGCGCAGCCGACGTCAAGCTCAACCTGTCGATCGCGCGCGCGGCGCCGCAGTTCTATCCAGCCGACGCATTGCGTGCCGCCATGACGCGCGCATTGCGCCTGCATCCCGAACTGCTGACCGGCGTACCGCCGCTGCAGGGCGATCCGCATTTCCGTGCCACGCTGGCCAGGCGCGCGGTCGCTGCCGGCATGACGCTGGCGCCGGAAGATGTGCTGGTCACCAACGGCTGCATCGAGGCGCTCAATCTCGCGCTGCGGGCTGTCGCCCAGCCCGGAGACGCCGTCGCCGTCGAATCGCCGACTTTCTACGGGCTGCTCCAGGTGCTCGAAAGCCTCGGCTTGCGCGATCAAGTCATGGGACCGTACCGGCAACGTGATGCACTGCGCATCGATGCACAAGATCCTGGCGCCGGGCATGCGCCTCGGCTGGATCGCGGCCGGGCGCTGGCAGGCGCGCATCGAGATGCTCAAGTACACGCAGACCCGCAACAACGAGGTGCTTTCGCAGATCGGCGCCGGCGAGTTCATGGCGACCGGCGCCTACGACCGCCACCTGAAGCGGTTGCGCGCGGCGCTGAGCGGCCAGCGCGAGCGCACGGCGGAGGCGATCGCACGTTACTTCCCGGCGGGCACGCGGCTCAATCTGCCCGGCGGCGGGCTTCAACTCTGGGTCGAAATGCCGCGGCAATGCGGTTCCGGTGCTGTTTTCGAAGCTGCGTTGCGCGAAGGCATCCTGGTCGCACCCGGGCTGCTCTTCTCGAATTCGTCACGCTGCGACCACTTCCTGCGACTCAATTGCGGCTGGCCTTACGACGCAGAGATCGATGCCGCCATTCGACAACTCGGTGCGATTGTCGGTAGGCTGTCCGAATGATGAAACGCGCCCTGCTCAAATCCGTCTCCTGTTTTCGCTCAGCGACCGCTGTTCTTGGCATGTGCGCTGCCTGCGTCGCCAGCGTCGCCGCGCTCGCGCAGACACCCAAGATTCCGTTCAAGAGCGATGACCAAGGCAGCCTGTACGTGAGCCCGAACGTGATCTCAAACGACGTGGCAACCGAAACCAAAGGCGCGACGGTCGGCGTCGAGCGCAAGGACGGCAGCTCGACCTACGGCGGCGTCGACACCGCCGGCGCGCGACCGATTTACTCCGTGGGCGGCGCCACCGGCGGCAGCGTGTCCTATTCGGCCGGCGTGCAATCGGACGGCAAGGACAACAAGGGCGTCAAAGCCGGCGTGACGATCAAGTACTGAGTCCGAGCAGCACGGCTTTCTGCATGGCGGCGACATCCCTGGCACTTGCATTTCCGGTGGGCGAGCACATACCGCCCATGATCAACATGCCGATACCCCGCTGCGGAAAGTCGACGTAAAGCATGCCGTCGCCCGCCTCGGTGATTTTTCCGCGAACGCCGGAAACGTCGAACTCGAAATTGCGGCTGAACTGGCCGCCCGGCGGCACCTTCGCATCGAAAAGCGTCTGCACCCTTTCCTGAAAAGTAGCCGATTCGTCGGATCGGTCCACGCTCGTCGCGCGCACAGGGCTTTCGCTCGCCCGCTTGAAGACAGGCGATTCGTGGCGCTGGTGAGACAGCGGCGTCGCAGCTGCATCCGGGTTTCTGACGGCTGTGATCGCAGCGATGCCGGAAACGGTATTGACTGAACTCATGCGATGGCTTTCGAAGATTGCGCGGTGGAGAAACTCGTCGCAATCTAGAAGACCTCGTCACCGCACCTCCTAGGATCATTCCTAATCCGTGCGGCTGGTTGCAGCCGTCAGATTGCGCCGGCCTTGCGCAGCGCGGCGATCTGAACGGCATCGACGCCCCATTCCGCCAGCACTTCTTCGGTGTGTTGTCCCAGCGAAGGCGGCGCGCGGCGCAGCACCGGCGGCGTGGCCGACAGCCGCAGCGGACTCGCGACGCCGACGATGCTTTCGATGCCGTCGCCCAGCGCGGCGCCGTCGCGCGGCAATGCCACCGCGAGTCCGCGCGCCTTTACTTGCGGATCGTCGAAGGCCTGCGCGATGTTGTTGATCGGCCCGCACGGCACGGCCTTGTCTTCGAGCAACGCGATCCACTCGCCGGTTGTGCGTGTGCGAGTGACGTCCTGCATTGCCGGAATCAGCACTTCGCGGTGCTTGACGCGCAAGGTGTTGGTGGCGAAGCGCGGGTCCGCGGCCCATTCGGGATGACCCGCTGCCTCGCAGAAACGCACGAACTGCCCGTTGTTGCCGATGGCCAGCAGCATCGCGCCATCTTGCGTCTGGAAGTCCTGGTACGGCGCCAGGCTCGGATGGCTGTTGCCCTGGCGCTGCGGCACGCTGCCGGTATTGAGAAAAGCGCTCGCCTGGTTCGCGAGGATCGCCATGCCCACGTCGAGCAGCGCCATGTCGATGTGCTGCCCTTCGCCGGTTCGATGCCGCACCTGCAGCGCCGCGAGAATCGCGGTGCTCGCGTAGACGCCGGTGAACAGATCGGTCAGCGCGACGCCGACCCGCAGCGGACCGCCGCCGGGCACGTCGTCGGGCCGGCCGGTGATGCTCATCATTCCGCTGGTCGCCTGAATCATCAGGTCGTAGCCTGCACGCGCGGCATGCGGACCGTCGTGCCCAAAGCCGGTGATGCTGCAGTAGATAAGCGCCGGGTTCACCGCGCGCAGGGTTTCGTGGTCGAGGCCATATTGCGCGAGTCCGCCGGTCTTGAAATTCTCCACCACGATGTCGCAGTCCGCCGCCATGCGCTGCAGCAGCGCCTGGCCTTCGGGCGTCGCCATGTCGATGGTGACCGAGCGCTTGTTGCGGTTGCACGCGGTGAAATAGGTCGCCTGGTCGGTGTCGTTGCCGTTCGAATCCTTGAGGAACGGCGGGCCCCAGCCGCGCGTGTCGTCGCCGACACCGGGGCGTTCGATCTTCACGACATCGGCGCCGAGGTCCGCGAGGATCTGCGTGCACCACGGGCCGGCGAGAACGCGGGAGAGATCGAGGACCTTGATGCCGTCGAGTGCTGGTTGTGTCATTGGGAACGGTGATAAGTCAATTGAATTGGGGTCGCGGATGACAGTCATGGGAGTTTTGCGCGGAGTTGGTCCCAGCGGGTCGGTGGCAATGCGAATTCAGCATTGCCATCTGCCACACCGACACTCAGATAGTCGGGTGCCCAGTACACGATATTGAAAGAAGGGTTGTAGAAGTCCCGCTCGGCTAAAACACGGCCATCCACCGTCGACCGGAGACGTACAAAACCTTCCGTATCTGCGTTTTGCGGCAAGCCTGCTGTCACGCACACCAAGGCGTCGTAGGGCCCGTATGGCGATGGGCCTTTGACTGTGCACTCGCTTGGCGGAGCGTTTGCACGCAAATGCGCAGCTTGTAAATAGTAGGCAACATCGGCCCCCAAAATCACTGAGGCAAATAGCAGGCCCGCACGGACGGTCCGCTGCTTGCGCCGCCCGCTTTCACGCAAGACATAGGACGGAGCTTTTAGCGCCAGTATCAATAACAACGGGATGCTCCACATCCAATAGCCCCAGCGCACGTACTCTTCATCGGGGAAGTGCCACGCGAAAATTTGCTCCAGAAAGCGCCAGATGTGCATCAGAGGCTCACAAGCAACTCTTGAGGCAATCGGACTTTTCGGGCATCGGTATATGACAGAAAATCTCCACCTCGATTATGTTTGGCCCGCCAGTCGCGAAAGCTTCTGTTTGAGACGGGATACATGATCGCGCTCTTTTCGTAAATACTTCGCTTGATGTCGGCCAAGGGTGCGCCGATCCAAGAACCAAGCCCTTTTCTGTAAATGGAAGGCAGCGGTGCAAGGTAGACTCCATCCTCGTTCCAGTGCCCTAGGTATTGGGACTGTTCTTGATCTTTATCCAAGAACGAATACGAATCGCGCACGTAAAGATAGATCGATTTCACTCGCGCAACGCGGGAGACGGAACTGAAAGACACTTCGCCTAAAGCTGCGTAAATTGAGAAGGCACCAAGGGCTCCTGTCAGATCGTCCGGCGCTTTGATCGCACCGGCGCGTCCATCAATCCACAGAAAGAACTTCTCGGAAAGTTTCGCATCGATACTGATTTTTTGAAACTGGAAATCCGAGTGCAGGCGGTGAATATCCAGCCCGCTGGATGTCATTCCATCGATTGAGGCAAACGTGCCCGACTGACGTCTTATGAAGGCAGATAGCCGCTTCTTTATTTCCACACGTGCAGTCGGCTTGTAAACTGCATCCGACAACAAATCGTCATACGCCTTCTGTGCACGCTGGAAGGTCAACACCCAGTCAAGCGTAATGATGTTCTTATCAATCATGTCTGACGCATAAGGATTGCCGTACTGATCAATTCCTGCTACTAAATCCTCTCCGGTTTTAGAGTAATTTTCCGAACCTGCAAACCAATATCGCATCATCCGCGCAGACACCGGCAACTTGAGCTTCTCCATTGCATCCGGAATCTGCTGTATATCAAAAGGCGGAATGATCGGTGCAGCAGATGACTTCTGAATTGCTGGCGCAGGCAAAGGCGCAGATAACGCCGCCGGCTTCGGTGGCAAGAGCGGCGGAAACGGCTTGTTCCACCACGTACGAACACTTTCGGCAACCCGTAGAGCCTTCATCAACCGCAACGCATCGCTTTCTGCCTGCGTGAGTGGCGTCTTTGCGGGCGGGTTTGCTGCAGAAATCAATGTCGCAGCTGCAGATGCCGGAATCGGCGGACTACGCAACGGCGGCGGCGCCTGATCCAGTGAAAGCGCGGCCTGCGCCACCACCGCGCAACCCTCTTTGTCGGATACGACACAGGCCACCCACGTGTAGGTCCACCAACTCCGCGTGTAGTACGTAATCGGCCGCGCCGACCTGCTCAACACCACCCGGCCGTTCTTGCCGAACTCGTACCGGCCCAGCTCAGTCACTGTCTCGTTGCTCATTTGTTCGCCCTGTCTGCGCGCCTTATAGGTCAGACCCAAGGCGCCAACAGACACGGGACGGGAGCAACTGAGACTTAGTTCGCGAAAGCAGCAATACCGGTAATCGCGCGGCCCAGGATCAGCGCGTGAATGTCATGCGTGCCCTCATAGGTGTTCACCACTTCGAGATTCACCAAGTGCCGCGCCACGCCGAACTCGTCGCTGATGCCGTTGCCGCCCATCATGTCGCGCGCCAGCCGTGCGATGTCCAGCGCCTTGCCGCACGAATTGCGCTTCATGATCGACGTGATCTCGACTGCAGCCGTGCCTTCGTCCTTCATGCGGCCCAGGCGCAGGCAACCTTGCAGGCCCAGTGCGATCTCGGTCTGCATGTCGGCCAGCTTCTTCTGGATCAGCTGGTTGGCTGCGAGCGGGCGACCGAACTGCTTGCGGTCCAACGTGTACTGGCGTGCGCGGTGCATGCAGTCTTCGGCGGCGCCGAGTGCGCCCCAGGCGATGCCGTAGCGCGCACTGTTGAGGCAGGTGAACGGACCCTTGAGCCCCTGCACTTCCGGGAAAGCGTTCTCCTCGGGGCAGAACACGCCGTCCATCACGATCTCGCCAGTGATGCTCGCGCGCAGACCGACCTTGCTGTGGATGGCTGGCGCGCTCAGACCCTTCATGCCTTTTTCCAGCACGAAGCCGCGGATCGGTCCGACCGCGCCGGCTTCGCTCACTTCCTTGGCCCAGACCACGAATACGTCGGCGATCGGGCTGTTGCTGATCCACATCTTGCTGCCCGACAGCGAATAACCGCCCGGCACTTTCTTGGCCCGCGTCACCATGCTGCCCGGATCGGAGCCGTGATCGGGCTCCGTCAGGCCGAAACAGCCGATGAATTCACCCGTCGCCAGCTTCGGCAGGTATTTCTGCTTCTGCGCCTCGGTCCCGAATTCGAAGATCGGCACCATGACCAGCGAACTCTGCACGCTGGCCATCGAGCGATAGCCGGAATCGACGCGTTCGACTTCGCGCGCGATCAGGCCATAGGCGACGTAGTTCAGGCCGGGACCGCCGTATTCCTCGGGAATCGTCGGGCCGAGCAGGCCGAGCGCGCCCATTTCGCGAAAGATCGCCGGATCGGTCTCGCCGCTGCGAAAACCCTCGACCACGCGGGGAAGGAGACGCTCCTGGCAATACGCATTCGCCGCATCGCGAATCATCCGCTCGTCGTCGTTGAGTTGCTGGTCGAGCAACAGCGGATCGTCCCAGTGGAAAGCAGCTTTGGTAGCCATGGTGTTTGTCTCCGGAGGTCGGTGGAAATTTGGGCGACGGTGACTGCCGCGCGATGAACCGATCGTAGCGACGCTCCTTCACCGGTGCAAACGAGTCTTTCGAACCCAGATATGCGTACGGAGAATGTCTGGCGCTTGAGCCGATCGCCCTAAACGCTTTTAACGGGCCTGCTAGTCATACACTTCCAGCATATATGGGCCGCAAGATTCCCCCGCTCCAGACTTTGCTCTGTTTCGACGCAGCCGCGCGTCACGAAAGCTATACGCGTGCAGCGCAGGAGCTGTCTCTGACGCAAAGTGCCGTGTCGCGGCAGATCGGCACGCTCGAATCGTTTCTCGGCGTCGCCCTGTTCCGGCGTACGCGGCACGGCGTCGCGCTGACGGCAGGCGGCGCGGCATATGCACGGCAGATCGCAAGGCGCCTCGAGGCCATGGAGCGCGACACGCTCGACGCCATGGCCCATCTCGACGGCTCCGGCACCGGCGGCGCGCTGTCCCTGGCGGCCGTGCCGACTTTCGCGACGCGCTGGCTGCTCCCGAGACTTCCCCGATTCGCGGCGCTGCAACCGGACACCGTCGTTCACCTCGAAACCCGCACCCGCCCTTTCCTTTTCGGCGACACCGAATTCAATGCTGCGCTCTATGCCGGCACGCGGGCGCAGGTCGAAGGCTGGGCCGGCACCGAAGCCACGCTGCTCATGCGGGAAGACGTGATCCCGGTCTGCAGCCCGGCATTCCTGCGCGCTTCGGGAACGACCGGAAACGCCTTGCCGCCGGCCGCCATTGCGATGCTGCCGCTATTGCAGCAAAGCACTCGGCCCGACGGCTGGCGGCAGTGGTTCGACGCGCAAGGCGTCGAAGCGCCGCTGGCCCGGTCCGGGCCACGGCACGAACTGTTCTCGATGCTGGCCACTGCCGCCGCGTACGGCATGGGCGTTGCGCTGATCCCCACGCTGTTGATAGCCGACGAACTGGCACGCGGCGAACTTGTGATCGCCTGCAACCGTCCGTTGCGTGGCGAACGCAGCTATTACTTAGTCACGCCCGAGCGCGCCGACCCGCATCCCGTATTGGCGCTGTTCAGGGACTGGCTGGTCGCGCAGGCCAAAGCTGACGCCGCAAATGCCGCAGGTGCCGCATACCCCCCGATATGATCGCCGGATGCTGCAAAACCTGACTCCTTTCCTTGTGCACTGGGCCATCACGGCACTCGCACTCTGGGCCGCAAGCTTTCTTTTTCGCGGCATCAAATTCGACAGTACCGGCGCGCTCGCGATTGCAGCACTGCTCCTGGGTTTTGCCAATGCGGTCGTCAAGCCACTGCTCATCGTCCTCACGCTGCCGTTGACGCTGCTGACCTTCGGCCTCTTTCTGCTGGTCATCAATGCATTGATGATCCTTTTGGTTTCGGCGCTGGTGAGAGGTTTCCGGGTCTCGGGATTCTGGACAGCGCTTTTCGCAAGCATCTTCATCTCGCTCCTGAGCATCGCCATCGGGTCGCTCGTCGGCGGCAGCGATCCGGCAACCACGATCCAGATGCCCCAAAGCGGCAACTGGTTGTAGACGAACAGCTGACCGGCGAAGGGGTGCCGGGGTGCCGGGGTGAAGGGATGAAGGGGTCAAGGCAAGCCCCTTGCTGCATCCAAAGGTCGGCGCCCGTGATTTTGCAAGTTCCCAGACGCATCTCCGACAGAGTGGATGCACGGCTTTTGGGAACAAAGTGACATCTCGGCAATTCGGACTCCTACGAAACCGGTAACCTCGAATTTCGCTGGTGCTGTCAGGCGAAATAGCGAATTGCCGGTCGTCCGAATCTGAACTTAACTGTCCAGTAGACCTCCCGTCTGAATACGGGAGTTCATCATCGGCCTGTTCAAACAGCGCCTGCACCACAAAAGCATTAATTCAAAACGGTAGGAAAATCTTTCTTCCTTTGCCGACAATCGTCCGTTCCCGGCACAAATTGCTTCAATTCTGAACAATTAATTAGCCAAGTTTTTGCACCCACTTCATGCAAGACCTCATAACTCCCGAGCCCCATGTAGCGTCGCGCGACAAGAAGCCAGATGTCGGCAGCGAATCGACTGTCGCCAATGCCCGTCCGACACCGGCAGAAAATGCGGTTTCGGTGCTCTTGGTCGACGACGATCCGTATCAATTGGCGCATCTGGCCTCGCTGGTCAATCAGCTTCGACCGGAGTGGCGTGTGGCTGCACAGCTTTCTTCCGTCGTGAACATCGCCACGGTGCTGGACACCGTCCAACCCGACCTGTGCATATTCGACGTTCTGTTCCCGGGCACTACGAGTCTTGTCGTGGTTCGCGAATTAGGCGACATGTGTCCCGTCATCTTCGTGACCGGCGACCCTCTTTTTGCAGCGGAAGCCTTCGATTGCGACGCCGTCGACTACATCATGAAGCCCGTGCGCGCCGAAAGATTCGAGCAGGCCCTGCGCAAAGCGGAAGCGCTGCTGGCTTCGAGATCTGTCGAACTTGCAAAAACACCCGAAAGCGCGCCCGCAGGCTTCACGTCCATCCGTTTCCTGCGCGGCCAGGATGTCGTCTGGAGCGCACTGCGCGAGGTCCGCTATTTCCAGGCACAACGCAAATACACACGCGTCGTGCTCAAGGACCAGGAAGGGCTATTGAGGCTTGGGCTGACGAACGTGCAGCAGCATCTGAGACCCGCTGAATTCTTGCGTATCCATCGTGGTTTCGTCGTCAACGTCAATCACATCGAGAACGCACGAAGAGACGACTTCGGCCGATTGGTGGTTCGGGTATCGGGTCGCGATGACAAGCTGATCGTTTCCAAACCGTACGAACGCTTCTTTCGCGATGGCTTCAGCTGAATCGAAGTCGGAACGCGTCAAAAAAATCAGAACGATTGATTAGGAGAAATCCGAGCGTTTTCGAAGACGGCCGACCATATTCTTGCAGGCTGGCCACGGACGCAAGAGACCGAGCTTTTCATTCATATTTCAGGACGCCATGACAATGATCCGATCGCTTGCGCAAAGTCCACCATTGTCGTTGGCCACCGTCTCGGCTTCGGTCCCCGCACGGATGCGCCATAAAGCCGGACACGATTCCGTATTTTCAGACTCCGAAAAGATTGCCGACGCAGTCGTCAAATTCGATCAGGAGAATTCAGACGTCGGCAATGAAAGACTGGCCGGCCGCCTTGTCGTCGCGGGTGACTATTTCAAGCTGGGTGGTCTTCTTCATAGAAAGCTGATCGATCCGAATACGAAGTCCATAAACAAAAGCAATTCGCTACTTCACGCGGCATTCGGCTTTGTGGACAACCATTTCAATCAGCAACTCGTCGTCTACGAACTGGTTTCCAGTGGTGCCGATGTAGATGCCAAGAACATCTATGGCATGACGCCGCTCGATGTTGCCGTCGGACGCACGAATCCCAACCGGGTGGCGATCGGTCATCTGCTTCGCTTTGGAGCTCAGGTGACCCTTGCCGCGCATCAAAGGGCATTGGGGCTGGCTCGCGAAGGCGATCGACGCCTGTTGCACACCTTCAGAAATCTGAAAGCTCGTCAGGCGAATCCACCTGTCGACGCGTCGCATTTCTTCGGTTCTTTCTTTTGAGGATAACGGTTCATGCAGACCAAATTCAATCTTGCAGCGACGTCGGTTAAAGACAACCCTGTTCTTTTCTCGTCGACCGTTGGACCGTCGATTTCCCCTTCCGGCATCTGGACACGCAAGACGCTCGATACGGCCAAAACGCCGGCCGACCAGTCTTTTCCAAAACCCCTGGGTGCAATGCTGACAGGAACCAACCTAGAAAAACTGGAAAAGAACGAAGCTGCCCATTTGTCTTATCTGCGCGCGCAACTTAAAAATCACAAACTCGACCACCTGAATGTCGGCAACGAAATAGGGCGCGGCGCGGCAAAGACCGCTTACGATCTTCCCGGCACAGGCACGGCGCTAGTAACCATACCCTCAGGACCCTGGGGCCTTGCCGATGAAATCAAGAATATCAATCGTCTGAAAACAGCTGGAATGCCAACTGCAAAAATTCTGGCTGTTGGTAATTACCGGGGTTCCGAGGCCATGGTGATGGAGAAGTTCTCCGAAATCGTGAAGCCAATGCCCCCGACTACCGCGTCTGGTGAAGATTTCGTCAACTCGAGGCTGACCAATCACCGGACTCTCGCTTCTCTCATCAAGATAAGAGACTCGATCGCGAGAGAAAAAATCATTGTCCTGGATCTGCAATTCGGAGTTCGGGGGCCTGGTGAGGCTGACAGCAGGAGTGCGAAAGACCAAATAGGATCGCTGGCTGTTCTCGATCCATTCCAGGTTTGGCCATCGGAAGATGGTTTTGACAACGCTTCACAACTCCAGGACCTGGATGAGTTGATTTCGGCGATACGCGAAAAACTGAGCTCCAGAAGATTTGCTGTTCGACAACCCATCGGACACCACTGAGATGGATTCCGTAACTTCAAAGTCCGGGATTGCGAGAGCGCAGACAGGCCATCGATTGCCGGCCGCAAAGGAAGTGGATTCCGTGCGCGACGCAAGAGCCAACAACTCTCTTGGAAACAATGCGATGCAGCGGGTATTGGCGCCGCTGAATCCTTACGAACGACAGAAAGCAAATCAGCTCGCGCGCACGTTGGCGCCCACGCATCGCGCTTCGGCACGATTCAACGCGTCGACGCCCAGTCATGCGGTCGGGCCCTATTCGGGCACGCAATACACATTCACCTGTTGCCCCACCGAACACGGTGCGCCCGGCACTGGAAATTTCAAGCTCGATGACATGCTCGACAGTGCGTTCAGGTCCGGGACCACCACGACGATGAGTTTGACCAACGAAGGTGATGCGAGGCATTCCACTTATTACAAGCGGAGCCAGACTACGCCAAGCGGCAAGTACACGGTAGCTTCGCACGGAACACCTGAATACACCACGATGGTCAATGAGCGCGGAAGGCCAGTCACCGGTTCCATATTCAAGAACACCGTGCGGAACAACCAGACCGGGCAGATTCAACAGATGAAGATGATCCACGTCAACGGCTGGCCGGATCAAACTGCGATCGAAGCGAAGAACGAGTTGAAAATCCTGTCGGATGTCAGCGCGAACCTCGGTCCGAACGACATGAAAAAAGTCTTGATCCACTGCACGGCGGGTCGCAACCGGACATGCTCCGCCACATCCATATTCGAAATGGCGAATGCGGCGTCCAAAGGTATGAAACCTAATGTGGACGGGGTGCTCGGCTGGTTCAGACAGGCGCGCGTTGCAGATGCAGCAGGCATTCCGTCGCAATTGCAGGCGCTTGCCGAATCGAGCATCCGCCTCGGACGTTTGGCCAAACCCTCAGGCGCCGGATTCGTGCGCTAGTTGCGACTTGCAGTGAACGATTCGTACCAGGCAAGGCATCCGGGATTGGCCATCGCCTCGCGGTTCACTATCTTGTCGAGCGGCTGGCCGAGCAGCAGTTTCTTGATCGGCAATTCCTGCTTCTTTCCGGACAGCGTGCGCGGAATTTCCGCCACCTCGAAGATGTCGTTCGGCTGGAATCGCGGCGAAAGCGAGGTCCTGATGGCATCGTTGATCTTTTCGCGCAGCGCCTCGTCGAGCGTTGCGCCGGTACGCAGCACGACGAACAGCGGCATATAGCTTTCGCGGCCCAGATACTCGAGATCGACGACCATCGAATCGAGCACTTCCGGCAGGCTCTCCACAGCGCTGTAGATTTCGCTGGTGCCCATGCGCAGGCCCTGACGATTAATGGTCGCGTCGCTGCGACCGTAGATGATGCAGCCGCCGTCGTTGCCGATCTTCAGCCAGTCGCCGTGTCGCCAGACTCCCGGGTAAATGTCGAAATAGCTCGACAGGTAGCGCGCATCGCCGTCGTCGTTCCAGAGACGGAGCGGCATCGACGGCAGCGGCTGCACGCACACCAGTTCACCGACATCGCCAATGACCGGTTCGCCTTGCGCGTTCCATGATTCGACGGCAGCGCCGAGTTGACGGCACTGCATCTGACCCGGCACCTCGGGCAGTTCCCGATGGCCGCCGACGAAGGAACTGCAGAAGTCGGTTCCGCCCGAAATGTTGCACCACCAGAGATTTTCCGATCCGGCCGCTTTCAGCTGCGCCGAGCCCCAGCGCTGCACGTCTTCGGCGAGCGGCGATCCGGTACTGCCGAGCGCTCGCACGCGCGACATGTCGCCGCAGCGCGCAACGTCGAGCCCCGCCTTCATGCAGTTTGCAAAGTACGCGGCACCGGCGCCGAAGAACGTGACGCGATGCCGCGCGACGAAACGCCACAGCACGCCCCAGTCCGGCCGCTCCTTGCTGCCGGCCGGGTTGCCGTCGTAGAGCGCGACCGTGGCGCCGAGAGCCAGCCCCGCGAGCTGGCAGTTCCACATGATCCAGCCGGTGGAGCTGTACCAGTGGAAGCGTTCGCCGAAGTTGTTGGCGCCGTAGCTGGCGCCGATGTCGTTGTGCAGCCCGCACGCGTACATCGTGAGAACGACGCCGCCATGACCATGAACGATGGCTTTGGGCAGGCCGGTCGTACCGCTGGAATACACGATCCAGAGCGGATGATCGAAAGGCAGCCATTCGGGCTCGAATGCGGCGACTTCGGCATCGTCGCGCGCGATGGCGGCATTCCAGTCCACCTCGGCAGACGTCGCACGCGATGCGAAAGGCGTCCGCAGCAGCACGAGGTGCCGCACGCTTGGCAACGCGGCGCGCAGGTCCTGCACGACGCCGCTGCGGTCGAGCGGCTTGCCGCCGTAATGAACGCCGTCGGCGGCGATCAGCATCGTCGGCTCGATCTGCAGGAAGCGGTCGATCACGGCTGCGGTGCCCATGTCGGGCGCACAGACGCTCCAGACCGCGCCGATGCTCATGCAGGCCAGTGCGGCGACCATGGTTTCCGGCACGTTCGGCAGATAGGCCGCAACGCGATCGCCGCGCTTCACGCCGAGCGATTTCAACGTCAGCGCGACCGAGGCCACCTGGCGGCGCAGTTCCCGCCACGACAACTCTCGCGTCTCGCCCAGCTCGTTGTCGCTGACTATGGCCGGCATGCCGGCTGCGTGTGCGGCGTCGGCATGCCGCAGGACTTCGCGCGCGTAATTGACCTGTGCGCCCGGAAACCACACCGCACCCGGCATCCGGTTCTCCAATAGAACGGTGCTGTGGAGCGTCGGCGAATGCATGCCGGCATAGTCCCAGATGCTTTGCCAGAACGCATCGAGATCGGTGACCGACCAGCGCCACAGCGCGTCATAGTCGTCGAAAGCGAGGCCGCGCGTCTCGCGCAGCCAATCCTGATACAGCCGAATCTGCGGAATCTGTGGAGTCATTGCGCCCGTGGTCCCTTGTGCGGTTGTTTCTTTTTGCCTTCGCTGCCGAAGATGCGTTCGAGTTGCTGCCCGATGCGCGCGCCGATCGCGGTGCCGACGCCCGGCAGCACCGCCGAACCCACAGCCGCACCGGCCAATGCGCCACCCGTCAGCGAAAGTTCGGGCGCATCGAGCGTGCCTCCGAGCTTCAACGGCACGCCGACCACGCCGTCGACGATGTCCACCGCTGCCTCGCCGTCGAGCTTGCGATTCAGGATGCGCGCCGAACCGGTCGCAGTGAGCAGACCCGATCGCGCCTTCAGGTCGCGGTAGGTCATCTGCGTGCCATCGCTGGTCGCCTGCGTGTCGAGCGTGCCGGACAACTGGTCGAGCGGCGTGCGGCCGCCACGGCTGATGCCGGCGGTCTTCACCGCCGCGGCCAGGTCGAACTTCGTCAATGCGGCAGGGCTGACTGCGAACCGCGTGCGCGTATGCAGGTTGCGCGTGAGCTCGGACATGCCCTCTCCGCGCGTGTCGACTTCGGTTTCGCCGTTGACCTTGCCGGACACAGGCGCGCTGCGGCCGAATGACTTCACCAGAAGTTCGACATCCAGATTGCGCGGCGCCAGCTGCGCGTTGAAAGACAGCTGGCCGCCGTCGGCCACCTTGAACGTCGCGGTGCCGTTCACGGTACCGGCGGCCACGTCGATCAGCACGCGCCAGCGGTCTTCGGCGCTTGCGGTGCTTTCGCGTTCGACGCGAAGACGCGCGGGCGGCGACGCGTCGCGGCGACTGAGCTCGGCCGTCCGCGGGCGCCAGTTCGGATCGAAATCGATGCTGCCGTCGTAACTCAGCGCGATGCCGCGCCGGTCGACCCAGGTCGCGTCGGTCACGCGCAGGTGCGCGAGTGGCGTGTCGGCAAGCTTCCAGCTGCCGATGGATCCGGAAATGCCCGTGTCGCCCTTGCCACCCTTCCCGCGGAAGGCGATCGTCGATTCGCGTGGCACCGCCAGGCCATCGGCTTCCAGGCTGTCGATGCGCACTTCTCTGGCGAAAACGGCGCGCCACGGCATCGCGGCAGCGAGCCGGTGGGCGCGGATCGGCGCGTCCTGCACCGTCGCGACTTCCTCGATCACGATCCGCGGCGACGGAAACGGCGTCCAGTGCAGGCGACCGATCTTCAACTCGACGCCTGTGCGCTCCCTGAACTCCTGTGCCAGACGCGCGGCCAGCTGGTCGTCACTCGGCAGCTTCCAGGCGACGAAGGCGGCGCAAGTGCCGAAAAGCACGACCAGCGAGGTGGCAGCAAAGGTCAGCTTTCGGCGCAGCGGTGTCATTGGCGCAGCTTAGCTATAGTTTTCCTTGCTCTTCTACTGGAGTCTTCCATGACCATCTGGCAAAAACCAATCTCGATCGAGTTCCTCACCGAGAACGCACGCGACACCGCGATCTCGCATCTGGGAATCGAATTCACCGAGATCGGCGACGATTTCCTGCGCGGTCGTGTGCCGGTCGACAAGCGCACCGTGCAGCCTTTCGGACTGCTGCACGGTGGCGTGTCGGTAGTGCTGGCCGAAACGCTGGGTTCGGTCGGTGCGATGTATGCATCGCCCGAAGGCCATCGCGCGGTCGGGCTCGACATCAACGCCAACCATTTGCGCGCGGCGACCGGGGGCTGGGTTACCGGCACGGCCCGCCCGATTCATCGCGGCCGCACGACGCAGGTCTGGCAGATCGAGATGGCCGACGATGCTGGCAATGCGGTCTGCATTTCGCGCATCACGATGGCGATGCTGTTGCCGCGTTGAAAAAGACGCTCAAAGAATGCCCAACGCGAATTTGAAACTGATGACCTGACCGTAGGCTTTTTCAAAGCTCTTGTGCAAAGCAGCTCGTTGGGCGTCGATCTCCTTTTGAATGGGCCGAACGAAAATGCCGGACTCCTTCGGTGAAACGTCGCCATCGTTTGCGTAGGCTTTGATCCGCGAATCTGCCGGTGCCAAATGTCTTATCTGCATGTCTTCGATTCCAGGATTGTTGAATTGGCAATATGGGAAGCGAGACGAAATGACCATTCAGGCATCGTCCTAAATCACACGTGTCGTCGAAACACTTTGTCGCGCAGGTCTGCGCTGCAGGCGTTGCTCCGAACCGCGACGCCGTTAGACTTCAACGCTTTTCGGACGACTTCTACCTATGGCCGATGCATCCGCCGCGCGCACCAAGGCGGTATTCGAATTCAAGAGCGCCACGCTCCCGCTGATCGCGGTCATCCTCAAGACGGCCGACCTTTCGCTGCTGGCCACCGCGCTCGACCTGCAACTGGCCGACTCGCCCGATTTCTTCGAGCAGGAGCCGGTGGTCATCGATCTTTCGCAACTTCCCGAAGACGACGCCTCCGCCGCCATCGACTTCCGCAAGCTGCGCGACATGCTCGCCCGCCACCAGACGCAGCCGATCGCGGTCCGCGGCGGCAGCGCCGAGCATCACGTGGCGGCTCGCGCAGCCGGACTGTCGATCGCCGAAATGCCGGCCGCGCCTCTGCCCGCCGCCCGCGCGCCTGCGCCCGCGCAACCGGCTCCGGCTCCGGCGCCCGAAGCGCCGCAGATCGTCCGGGAAGTCACCGTGCCCGCGGGCGCCACGCTCGTGATCGACAAGCCGTTGCGTTCGGGCCAGCAGGTGTACGCCCGGGGCGGCGACGTGATCGTGCTGGCGGTCGTGAGTTTCGGCGCCGAAGTGATCGCCGACGGCAACGTGCACGTCTACGCGCCGCTGCGCGGCAAGGCGATCGCCGGAGCGCGCGGCGACACGGCTGCGCGCATCTTCACGACCTGCATGGAAGCGCAGCTCGTCGCCATTGCCGGCATCTACAAGACGTCGGAAGTCGACCTGCCGAAGAACCTGCAGGGCAAGCCGGTGCAGATCCATCTGGACGGCAAGAAACTACTCATGGAACCCATCGTCTGATGGCCCGTCCACGCAAACAACACGACCGCAAAATCGAAAACCGGAACAGGAACAGAACAATGACCAAAATAGTGGTGGTGACTTCGGGCAAGGGCGGCGTCGGCAAGACGACGACGAGCGCGAGTTTCGCGTCGGGCCTGGCGCTCGCCGGCAAGAAGACCGCAGTGATCGACTTCGACGTCGGCCTGCGCAATCTCGACCTGATCATGGGTTGCGAACGCCGCGTGGTGTACGACCTGATCAACGTGATCCAGGGCGAAGCCAACCTGAACCAGGCGCTGATCAAGGACAAGCAGTGCGACAACCTGTTCGTGCTCGCTGCCTCGCAGACGCGCGACAAGGAAGCGCTGACGCAGGAAGGCGTCGAGAAAGTGCTGAAGGACCTGTCTGAGATGGGTTTCGACTACATCGTCTGCGACTCACCGGCCGGCATCGAGACCGGCGCCATGATGGCGATGCATTTCGCCGACGAGGCGCTGATCGTCACCAACCCCGAAGTCTCCTCGGTGCGCGACTCCGACCGCATCCTCGGCATGCTCGGCAGCAAGACCAAGCGCGCCAAGGACGGCGGTGATCCGATCAAGGAACACCTGCTGATCACCCGCTACAACCCGAACCGTGTCGCCGGCGGACAGATGCTGTCGCTCGACGACATCAAGGACATCCTGCGTATCGAGCTGATCGGCGTGATTCCGGAATCGGAAACCGTGCTGAATGCGTCGAACCAGGGCGTGCCGGCGATCCACGACAAGGGCACCGACGTGTCCGAGGCGTATACAGATGTCGTGGCCCGCTTCCTCGGCGAAGAGCGCCCGATGCGTTTCATCGACGCCGAAAAGCCGGGCTTCTTCAAGCGCATCTTCGGAGGGAAGTAAGCCATGTCGTTCTTCTCCTTCCTTCTCGGCGAAAAGAAGAAAACGGCGAGCGTCGCCAAGGAGCGGCTGCAGATCATCCTCGCCCACGAACGCGGCAGCCTGGGCGGCAAGCGGCCCGAATACCTGGCCGATCTGCAGCGCGAGCTGATCGCCGTGATCTCGAAATACGTGTCGATCAGCCCGGAGGACATCAAGGTGAACCTCGAACGCCAGGACGACCTCGAAGTGCTCGACATCAAGATCGAACTGCCCGAGAAGCTGCCGACGCCGCCGGTCAAGCCGGCGCTGAAGCCTGCCGTCAAGTAAGCCGAAAGGTTCAATCACAAAACACGGTTTTCGGGGGGCGGTCCGGGGGTAGTAAAGTTGTCTGTTGCGCCTGGAGTTTTGCCGATGACGACATCAAGACCGCTTGACTGGAACCCCCCGAAAGACAGCCGGGAAGCGAAGGTATTTCTCTGGCCAAGCCCGCCGGACGTGAGCTATCCGCCGGCAGTTCCTCAGTCCGAACCGCTGGCCTGCGAGATCCTCGGCCTCAACGACAAGCGTGTCGCCGGCCGCATGACCTTCTTCGTGCCCGATGAGGGCGTTGCCCATGTCCAGTTGCCGCAGACACGGACCACGCTGCCGCTGCGTTTCGACCAGTTCCGCGCGCTGACGCTGACAGCACCGATCGAGCCCTTGCTGCCACCCGCGATCGATCCGCGCACCGGCACGCCACGCCAGCCCAGCCGCACGCATTTCTGCGTATTCCTGAAGAACGACACCGAACTCCAGGGCGAGACCATCGGCCACGTCGAAACGCCTTTCGGCCTGTTCCTCTTCCTTCCGCTGGACGACTACGGGCGCGTGCAGCGCAAGTTCGTGCCGCGCGTCGGTTTCCATCGCTTCGAGATGAACCTCGCGACACCGTCGACGGCGGCCGACCCTATGCCACCCGATGCTGCGCCCGACGAATCCTTCCTGTCCCGAGTCGTGACCGCGCCGGCGCAACTGTTGGCGGCGCTGGCGCACCAGGCGCAGATGCCGCTGGTCCGCATCGGCGAGGCGCTGACCTCGCTCGGCATGATCACCGCAGCGCAGCTGAGCGACGCGCTGGCGCAGCAGCGGCTCGAGCGCCGCACGCCGCTGGGCGAGTTGCTGGTGCGTTCCGGCGCCGTGACGCGGGCGCAGCTGCAGATCGCGCTGGTCCGGAAGATGGGCTATCCGCAGGTCGACGTGGACGTGTTTCCGGCCGAGCCCGATGCGCTGCGCAAGATCAGCTACACCGCGGCGCAGCGGCTGCAGGTGATGCCCCTGATGATCCACGAGGGTCGCCTCATCGTCGCGCTCGACGATCCGGCCAACCGCCGTTCGGCGGTCGACGAGGTCGAGTTCATCGCGCAGATGAAGACGATGCCGGTCCTCGCGCAATGCCTGCAGCTCGACCGGACGCTGAGCGCCGCCTACGAAAAGATCGGCGCAGCGTCGGAAGGGCGTTTCGCGGCCGGAAATACGCTGCAACCGATCGAATTCGACGGCGGCAAGACGGAAGAACTGTTGCAGACGCTGGAGAAGGAGGGCTTCCAGGACGCGCCGGAGGAAGATGCGCCGATCGAGCAGTCCGACAATTCGCTGGTCCGCATGATCAACCGCATGGTGCTCGACGCGCACCAGGCACGTGTGTCGGACATCCACATCGAGAGCTATCCGGGCACCGAGAAGATCCGCATCCGCTTCCGGAAAGACGGCCAGTTGCGCACCTACCTCGAGCTGCCGCACAACTACCGCAACGCCATGATCGCGCGCATCAAGATCATGTGCGACCTCGACATCAGCGAAAAGCGCAAGCCGCAGGACGGCAAGATCAACTTCGCGAAGTTCTCGCCGCAGCACAAGATCGAACTGCGGGTCGCGACGATCCCCACCAACAGCGGCCTGGAAGACGTGGTGATGCGGATCCTGGCGTCTGCCAAGCCGATTCCGCTGGAGCGGCTCGGCCTGTCGCCATACAACCTCACGGCGCTCAAGCGCTCCGTGGAGCGGCCCTACGGCATGGTGCTGTGCGTCGGACCGACCGGTTCTGGCAAGACGACGACGCTGCATTCGGCGCTCAGCCACATCAACGTGCCCGAGCGGAAGATCTGGACTGCGGAGGATCCGATCGAAATCACGCAGCCCGGCTTGCGGCAGGTGCAGGTGAATCCGCGCATCGACTGGACGTTCGCGCGGGCGCTGCGGGCTTTTCTGCGAGCCGATCCGGACGTCATCATGGTCGGCGAAATCCGCGACGAGGAAACCGCGAAGGTCGCGGTCGAAGCTTCGCTCACGGGTCACCTGGTGCTGTCGACCCTGCACACCAACAGCGCGCCCGAAACCGTGACGCGCCTGCTCGACATGGGCATGGATCCGTTCAACTTCGCCGATTCGCTGCTTGCGATCCTGGCGCAGCGGCTGGTGCGCCGCATCTGCCCGGCCTGCCGAACGAGCCGGCCGGCGACGGAGGACGAGGTCGAGGAGCTGCTGTCCGACTACGTGCATGTCTTCGGGCCCGATTTTCCGGCGGCGGACCGCGCTGCAATTCGGGCGGGCTGGGTCGAGCGCTATGGCATCAACGGCTTGCTGCAGACCTATCACTGCCCGGGTTGCGCGCAATGCGACCAGACCGGTTTCGACGGTCGCGCCGGCCTGCACGAGCTGATGGTGATCTCGCGCGAATTGCGGCATCTGATCCAGACCGGCGGCCGCGCAGAGGCATTGCAGGCCACCGCGCTTCGCGAGGGCATGCGCACGTTGCGCCAGGATGGCATCGACAAGGTGTTCGCCGGACAGACCGCTATCGAGGAGGTGCGGGCCACCAGCAACGTCTGAGGCTGGCCACGCACAATCCCTTATGAAAACCGTTCTGATCGTTTGTATCGGCAACATCTGCCGCAGCCCGATGGCCGAGGCGATGCTGTCGGCCGCCCTGCCCGGTATCGCCGTGTCTTCGGCCGGAACCGGTGCGCTGGTCGGTCAACCGGCCGACGAAATCGCGCAAACCCTGATGAACGAGCATGGGCTGGACATCGGTGCGCACCGCGGCCGGCTGCTCAACACCGCGATGTGCCAGCAGGCCGATCTGATCCTGACGATGGACAACGAGCAGCGTCGCTTCATCGAGGAGCGATACCCGTTCGCGCGCGGAAAGGTGTTTCGAATTGCCGAAACCGCGAAAGTCGATGTGCCCGATCCCTATCGCCGGGGTCGTGCAGCTTTTGACGATGCATATCGTCTGATCGATGCCGGCGTTTCAAACTGGGCTGAAAAAATAAGGAAATTCAAATAATTTCACGGTTGCGCAACGCCTGGGGAATAGAAGTTGCTACGACGGATTCGCAAATATGTCCAAATGAGACTTCGCGCTGAGACATGAGGCGCGTACATTGGCGACAGTCCCTTATCAGTCAGCTTCTCGAACGGATCATTCATGGCATCGACCCAGAAGGCGCGAATCGAATTGAAGATAGCCACGGCAGCGGCTTTGCGAGAACGGTTGCGGCAAGGTTTGCCGCTCACGGTATCCAGGCTCAATCACCGACAGGCAGACCAGATCGAAGACAGCGACATCGATGCGTATGTCGGCTTGAACTGGCTCGAATGGCAAGGTGGCGGCCTGCGGCTGACCATCACCGGGAAGAATGTCTGCGCCCAGATGACGGCGCCCAGCCTGGGCTGAGCGCGCGTTGCAGCCATCCGGCTGACGGTCTGGATCAGCGGTTGACGATGATCTGCGCGATGATGCCGGTCGCGATGGCGGCAAGGGCGAATTCACCGCCGACGCCCACCCATTGATAACCGCGCGGCGGCGCCTGTAGCTGATACGCCCGGTAGTCGTTCACGACATAGTTGTGATTGCGATATTCCGGCGGAAGACGACCGCCGCGACGCCAGTCGGCGGGACGCGGCTGATAGCCGTTGCGGTCGTAATGGCTGCCGGGCCGATAGTCCTGGCGCGCGTCGAAACGATGATCGCGGCGGTCGTCGCGCCGATCGTCCCGACGGTCGCGTCGATCGTCCCGGCGGTCTTCCCGACGATCCTCCCGGTGGTCGCGGCGATCTTCACGCTGTTCCTGGCGCGGGCCGCCCGGGCCGCGGTCGTCGCCTCGGCCCTGTGCGAAGACGCTGCCGGCGCCCATGCACAGTGCCAGCACGGCGGCGCCTACGGTCATCGCCTTGCGGCTCGTCGATTGCTTGTTGTTCATGTGGAACTCCTTCTGCGTGAATGAGGATTGCAGTCTCCGTCGTCCCTGTATCGCCGACGCCGTTGCGTCGTTCGCGGGACGTGAATACTGTAAGGAGATGTATTGTGCGCCTCCTCAGGTCAGAGCTTCGTCAGTCAAGTGTCGATGCAGCGCGCGCCATGCGCTCGCTTTTCCAGTAGACATCGTCGCCGCCATCCACGCGGTTCAGCACGCGAGCCAGCACGAAGAGCAGATCGCTGAGCCGGTTCAGATACTGGCGCGGTGCCTCGTTGACTTCCCCTGCAGCGCTTGCCATCCCCAGCGCCACGACCGCCCTTTCTGCCCGTCGCGCGACGGTACGGTTCACGTGGGCCAGCGAAGCAGCGCGAGTGCCGGCCGGCAGGATGAATTCGGCCAGGCGCGGCAATGCGGCGTTGTGATCGGCCAGCGCGTTGTCGAGCTGCAGCAGCGCATCGGGTTTCAGCAGCGTGTAGCCGGGCATCGACAACTCGCCGCCGAGATTGAAGAGCTGATGCTGAATATCGACCAGCAACTCGCGCACGGCGTCGGGCAGCGGCTCGCAGAGCAGCACGCCGAGGTTTGAATTGAGCTCGTCGACATCGCCCATCGCGTGCACGCGAAGGTGGTCCTTCGGCACGCGGGTGTTGTCGCCGAGGCCGGTGGTGCCGTCGTCGCCGGTGCGTGTGGCGATCTGCGTGAGTCGGTTGCCCATGATGGTTGCTTTCGTTGTGCGGATTGATGCGATTCGTAGAATGGTAGACCGCCCGAGCGCACACGCGCAAAGCACATCAGGAGACAGACCGATGAATGCACCGACCGATCTTTCACACATCCTGCCGGACATCGCCGCCGTGCGCGAGACGCCCGCCGCGCTGATCGATGCGCTCAAGGCGCGCTTCGGCGACCGCTGCTCGACTGCCCTGTCGGTACGCACGCAGCACGGGCGCGACGAATCCTCGTTCGACGCGCCGCCGCCCTCCGCCGTGGTCTTCGCGGAAAGCACGGCGGACGTGGCCGACGCCGTGCGGCTGGCGAGCGAGTACAGCGTGCCGGTGATCCCGTTCGGCGTCGGCTCGTCGCTCGAGGGCCACCTGCTGGCCGTGCAGGGCGGCATCAGCATCGACGTCTCGCGCATGAATCGCGTGCTGTCGATCGACGCCGACGACCTGACCGTGACGGTGCAGCCCGGCGTGACGCGCAAGCAACTCAACGACGAACTCAAGAGCACCGGCCTGTTCTTCCCGATCGACCCCGGCGCGGACGCTTCCATCGGCGGCATGACGGCGACGCGCGCCAGCGGCACGAATGCGGTCCGCTACGGAACGATGCGCGAGAACGTGCTGGCGCTCGAAGTGGTGACGGCCGACGGCGAGACGATCCGCACTGGCACGCGCGCCCGCAAGTCGTCGGCCGGCTACGACCTGACGCGGCTGATGGTCGGCAGCGAAGGCACGCTCGGCGTGATCACCGAAATCACGGTGCGGATCTATCCGTTGCCGGAAGCAGTGTCGGCGGCGATCTGCTCGTTCCCGAGCATCGAGGCGGCCGTGCGCACGACCATCGAAATCATCCAGCTGGGTGTTCCGATCGCGCGCGTCGAGCTGATCGACGTGAACACGGTGCGCATGGTCAACGCTTACGCCAAGCTCGGCCTGCGCGAGGAACCGATGCTGCTGATGGAGTTCCACGGCTCGCCGGCCGGCGTGAAGGAACAGGCGGAAACGGTGCAGGAACTGGCCAGCGGCCACGGCGGCAACGCATTCGAATGGGCCAGCACGCCCGAAGAGCGCACCCGCCTCTGGACGGCGCGCCACAACAGCTACTTCGCGGCGATCCAGTCGCGCCCCGGCTGCCGCGCCATCTCGACGGACACCTGCGTGCCGATCTCGCGGCTGGCCGACTGCCTGCTCGATTCGGTTGCGGAAGCCGATGCCAGCGGCATCCCGTACTTCCTGGTCGGCCACGTCGGCGACGGCAATTTCCACTTCGGCTACCTGATCGACCCGAACGACCCCGACGAACGGGCGCGCGCCGAAGTGCTCAACCACGCACTTGTTTCACGTGCCATCGCGCTGGAAGGAACCTGCAGCGGGGAGCACGGCATCGGGCTGCACAAGATGGATTTCCTGGTGACTGAAGCAGGCGCCGGCGCTGTGAACATGATGCGGACGATCAAGCAGGCGCTTGACCCGAAGAACATCATGAATCCGGGGAAGATTTTCCGGGCCTGAGCGCGAGACCGTTGCGCCGTAATTGAATAGCCGTTCGGACTGAGCCAACCTACCGTTCGGACTGAGCCAACCTACCGTTCGGACTGAGCTTGTCGAAGTCTGAGTGCTGCTTCGACAAGCTCAGCACGAACGGGTTGCGCGGCATCGATCCGACCGGATGGGGTACATCGATCCGAGCGGCTCGGGGCGGACCTTAACCAGCCGTCTTCCGGATCCGCTCGATCAGCCCGTTCAACGCGTCGATCGAGCCGAAGTGGATGGCCAGCTCGCCGCTCTCCACCATGCCGCCGCCGCGCTGCTTCTTGCGTTTCTTCACGCGCACCTCGACGGCAGCCATCAGCAGATCGGCCAATTCGTCTTCCACGCGGACCATGTCACGCGACTTCTCTTCGGCGCCCTTGGCCTGGGTCGCGGTCGACGGGCTGTAGTCGGCAGCCAGCTTCTTCACAAGCGCCTCGGTTTCCCGCACCGACAGCTTCTTCGCGACGATCTGCGTCGCCGCCGACACCTGCGCTCCGCGATCGAGCGCCAGCAGCGCCCGTGCGTGGCCCATGTCGACGTCGCCGGCCATCAGCATGGCCTGTACCGGCTCCGCGAGATTCAGCAGACGCAGCAGATTGCTGGCGGCGCTGCGCGAGCGGCCAACAGCTTGAGCTGCGGCTTCGTGCGTGAGGCCGAACTCCGCGACCAGACGGTTCAGGCCTTGCGCTTCTTCCAGCGGGTTCAGGTCCTCGCGCTGGATGTTCTCGATGAGCGACATCGCGGCCGCGGCCTCATCCGCTACGTCGCGCACCAGCACCGGCACGCTTTCCAGACCGGCCAGCTTGGCGGCGCGAAAACGGCGCTCGCCGGCGATGATTTCAAACTCGGCGTTCTTGGTCGCGGCAGCTTCCGCGCCGAGCCGGCGCACCAGGATCGGCTGCATGATCCCCTGCGCCTTGATGCTCTCGGCCAGCTCGTACAGCGCGCCCTCGTCCATCCGGGTGCGCGGCTGGTAGGCGCCGGCGACCATCTGGCCGAGCTTGAGTTCGGTCGGATTCGGCAGCGCGGCATCGTCGGTATCGACGCTGTCCGGACCGCTGAATGTGGGGCCGAGCAAGGCTTCGAGTCCGCGGCCGAGGCCCTTGGGTTTCTTGGTAGCCATGGCTGTCATTCTTTTCTGATGAGTTCGGTGAGCAAGGCGCGGCCTGCGGGCCAGTCGCCGAGGCCGGATTCGCCGTTGAGATGGCCGCCGGAGCCGCCGACCGCCTGCACATCCGCATCGACAAAACGAGCGCCCCAGTCGGCAGCCATCGCGCGCGAGCGGGCGGCATCGCAGTAAGGATCGTTGCCGGCCGCGACGAGCATCGACGGAAACGGGAGGCGCTGGCGCACGATCGGTGCCCAGCCGGGAATCATCTGGCGCAGATCGTCGCGCTCCAGGTCGCCGGGTGCCACGAGGAACGCAGCACGCACTTTCGCGGTGTTGCGCGAATGCGCGGCCCACGCGGCGACCAGGATGCAGCCGAGGCTGTGCGCGACGAGCACGACCGGCGACGGCGCGGCGATCACCTCTTCCTCAAGCCGCGCGGACCAGTCGCCGCGCAGCGGACGAATCCAGTCGTGCTGCTCGACGCGGCGATCACCGTAGACGACTTCCCAGCGGCTTTGCCAGTGGGCGGCGTCGCTGTTCTGCCAACCCGGCAGGATGAGAAACGTCGGCTCAGGCGTCATCGGGCGTCGCTTCTTCGGGTGTCACGGGTGCGATTGGTACAAGTGCCGGTACCGGTACCGGTGCCGGCACCGCTGCCGCCATCGCCGCACCGGCCGTGGCGATCGCGGGCGGCATCTTCTCGACCAGTTCCTTGGCGAAAGCGATGAAAGCCTGGCTTCCGCGCGCCGAAGGATCGAACACCACGCCCGGCAAGCCGTAGCTCGGCGCCTCGGCCAGCCGCACGTTGCGCGGGATGACGGTGTCGAACACCTTGTCGCCGAAATGCGCCTTGAGCTGCTCGCTCACCTGCTGCTGCAGCGTGATGCGCGGGTCGAACATCACCCGCAGCAGGCCGACGATCTGAAGATTCTTGTTGAGGTTGGCATGCACCTGCTTGATGGTGTTGACCAGATCGGTCAGCCCTTCAAGCGCGAAGTACTCGCACTGCATCGGCACGATCACGCCGTGCGCGGCGCACAGGCCGTTGAGCGTCAGCAGGCTGAGGCTGGGCGGGCAATCGATCAGGATGAAGTCGTACTGCGCGCCGACGGCGGCGAGCGCTGTGCGCAGGCGCTTCTCGCGGCGGTCCAGCGCAACCATTTCGACTTCGGCGCCGGCCAGTTCGCGGTTGGCGCCGAGCACGTCGTAGCCGCCCTTCTCCGACGAAATGCGTGCTTCGGCGACGGTGGCTTCTTCGAGCAGCACGTCGTATACCGTCAGCTCCAGCTCGCGCTTGTCGATGCCCGAGCCCATCGTCGCGTTGCCCTGCGGATCGAGGTCGATCATGAGGACGCGCTGTCCGACCTTGGCCAGACCGGCCGCCAGATTGACGGTGGTGGTGGTCTTGCCGACGCCACCCTTCTGGTTCGCGATGCAGAAAATCTTTGCCATGGGTTCTATCTGTTGCTTTTCTCTTGTGACTCAACGCGACGCTGCGAGCTTGATGCCGAAGCCGATCAGGAAAACGCCGGCCAGTTTCCCCAGCCCGGCGACGACGCGCGGATTGGCGCGCAGTCGCTCGGCAAGGAAGTGCGCGAGCAGCGTGGCGATCAGGCCGTAAATGAAGGTCAGCACCGCGATGGTCGCAGCCATGACGCCGAAAGTGCGGAAACCCTGATGCTGCGCCGGATCGACGAACAGCGGGAAGAAGGCCATGTAGAAAACGATCGCCTTCGGATTCAGGAGCGTGATGAAAAGGGTTTGCCGAAAGTAGTCGCGCGGGCGGAAGTCGAGGATGGGCGCGTCGCCGGGTTTGGCGCGCAGCATCCGGAAACCGAGCCAGGCCAGGTAGCCGGCGCCGATCCATTGCACCGCTGCGAATGCAGACGGGTAGGCCGCCAGCATCGCAGCGACACCGGCGACAGCCAGCCACATCAGCACCTGGTCGCCGGCAATCAGGCCCATCGTCGCAGCCAGTCCGCCGCGGATGCCGCCCTTCCCTGTCGATGTCAGCAACGCCAGATTTCCCGGTCCGGGAATCGCAAGAAACAGGACGATGGCTGCAACGAATGCGCCGTAATCAGCGATGCCGAACATGGAGACTGCCTGAAATGACGGAAGTGGAGTCTAAGCGACCCACTTCCCGCACACTTCCCGCACGCGATCCCCGGCAAGCGGGTCAGACCGGTTTGCGGGCCCAGACGATGCAGCGTTCGGCATCGAGCCCTGGAACCTGCAGATGTTCCACGTGAAACACATCGACGCCGTGCGACAGATCTACCAGACCGCGCAGCTCTACAAGTTCCGCATCGGGCACTTTGCCCTTCATCGCCAGCCACACGCCATCGGCTGCGAGCAGCTGCTTTGAGCCCTGGTAGAAATCAACCAGTGAAGCGAAGGCGCGGCAGCTGATCACGTCGTATGCGCCGGTCAGGTTCTCGACTCGCGCATGAATGCCACGCAAGTTGGGCAGCTTGAGTTCGACGGCCACTTGCTGAACGAACGCGGCTTTCTTGGCGACAGCATCGACGCAGCTCACATCGATGTCGCCGCGCAGGATGGCGATGACCACGCCCGGCAACCCTGCCCCGGCACCGACGTCGAGCAAACGAAGCTTGGCATCGCTTGGCCCGCCGCACTGGCGCTCCAGCGGTTTGATCACGGAAAGGCTGTCCAGCAGATGGTGCGTGAGCACCAATGCCGGGTCGCGCAACGCCGTCAGGTTGTAGACCTTGTTCCACTTCAGGATGAGTGCGCCGTACGCCAGCAATCGCTGAACCTGCAGGTCGCTTAGCGCCAAGTCCAGCTTCGCCGCGCCTTCGCGCAGCGTTTTTTCTTCCGCATCGATCATGGAATGAGCGACTCCGCTGCCGCCACAGTCGCTTCTGCAGTAGCCGCATCGCGGGCAAACGCACGATGACCGCCCTTGCGCAAATGCACCATTAGCAACGAAATGGCGGCCGGCGTGACGCCGGAAATTCGCGAGGCGTGACCCAATGTCTCCGGCCGCTGGCGACCGAGCTTTTGGCGAACCTCGAAACTCAGCGCCGTCACCTGTTCGTAATCGAATTCGTCCGGCAGCCGGAGATTCTCGAAATGCGATGCGCGCTCGACTTCGTCATGCTGACGGTCGATGTAGCCGGAATACTTGGCGGAGATTTCCACCTGTTCGATCTCGGTCGGATTCAGCGCAGCCAACGGCGCGTACTTGCCGCCGGCCAGCGACATCAGCCCTGCGTAGTCGACATCGGGACGACGCAGCAGATCGCCGAGGTTGTATTCGTGCTCGATCGCCTTGCCCAGCACGCGCGCCGATTCCTCGGCCGGCAGATTGCGCGGATTGATCCAGATCGATTTCAGACGCTGTGTTTCACGTGAAACAGCGTCACGTTTTCGCGAGAAAGCATCCCAGCGCGCGTCGTCGACCAAGCCCAGACGACGCCCGGTTTCGGTCAGGCGCAAGTCGGCGTTGTCCTCACGCAATTGCAGCCGGAACTCTGCCCGGCTGGTGAACATGCGGTACGGCTCGGTCACGCCCTTGGTGATGAGGTCGTCGACCAGCACGCCGAGGTAAGCCTCGTCGCGGCGCGGCAACCAGGCCGCCTCGCCGCGACATTGCAACGCCGCATTGATGCCGGCGAACAGCCCTTGCGCTGCGGCTTCTTCGTAGCCGGTCGTGCCGTTGATCTGTCCGGCGAAAAACAGGCCCTGGATCGCGCGCGTCTCGAAGCTGCTCTTGAGCTCGCGCGGATCGAAGTAGTCGTACTCGATGGCATAGCCGGGACGCAGGATGTGCGCGTTTTCCAAGCCAGCCATCGTCCGCACCAGTTGCAACTGGATGTCGAAAGGCAGGCTGGTGGAAATCCCGTTCGGGTAGTACTCGTTGGTCATCAGCCCTTCCGGCTCCAGGAAGATCTGATGGCTTTCCTTGTCGGCGAAACGGTTGATCTTGTCTTCGACGCTCGGGCAATAGCGCGGCCCGACGCCTTCGATCTTTCCGGTGAACATGGGACTGCGGTCGAAGCCCGAGCGGATGATCTCGTGCGTCCGCGCATTGGTGTGCGTCACCCAGCAGGCCATCTGCTTCGGATGCATGTCAACGCGACCCATGAAGCTGAATACCGGGAGCGCATCGGTCGTGCCGCCAGGCATGCCGTCGCCCGGCTGTTCGGTGCACTTGGAAAAGTCGATAGTGCGACCGTCGAGCCGGGGCGGCGTGCCGGTCTTCAGGCGCGCCTGCGGCAGCTTAAGTTCTTTCAGCCGTGCCGACAGCGTGACCGCCGGCGGGTCGCCAGCGCGTCCGGCCTGGTAATTGTCGAGTCCGACATGGATGCGGCCATCCAGGAAAGTCCCCGCCGTCAGCACCACGGTGCGCGCACGGAACGCGATGCCGACCTGCGTCACGGCACCCACCACGCGATCGCCCTCCACCATCAGGTCGTCGACGGCTTGCTGAAAGAGGCTGAGATTGGGCTGATTCTCGAGCCGGTGACGGATCGCCGCCTTGTAGAGCACGCGATCGGCCTGTGCCCGCGTGGCACGTACGGCAGGCCCCTTGCTCGAATTGAGAATGCGGAACTGAATGCCGGCTTCATCGGTGGCGAGCGCCATCGCACCGCCGAGCGCATCGACTTCCTTCACGAGATGGCCCTTGCCGATGCCGCCGATCGACGGGTTACAACTCATCTGACCCAGCGTCTCGATGTTGTGGGTCAGCAAAAGCGTCTTGGCGCCCATTCGGGCTGCTGCGAGCGCAGCTTCGGTGCCGGCGTGACCGCCACCGACGACGATGACGTCGAATTCTTCGGGATAAAGCATGTGGGATTTGCGCACTCTCAAGCGTGCGCTGCGTGAGACTCTGCGTGAGCCGGGACGTCGATTTTAAAGCGACCGCCCTGCCCGGCCCACCATGAGGCCAACCCCGGAAGTCTGGCTATCGAAGCAGAAGCGAGGCTTCGGCCCGCTGCCGCGACCACACACGTGACGACACGAGTCGCGGTGTTTCCCGCAACACGGCTGCAGCATTGCGCGTCGCATTCCGAAACATGACCGAGGAACGCGACAGTGTTGAGGCCGCGACTGCCGCCGCCGCTGTTTGAACCGCCGCGACGGGTTTGGTAAACCAGTGCGCCTGCGTGACCTGCAATATGCGCAGCACACGCTGCGCGATCGACGACTTTTCTACCTGGCTCATCAGTCGATGGCCTTTCGTACCGCGCCGACGCCCAGTGCGGCGAGCACCAAGAAAACAACCGTCAGGACCAGGAACAGGCCGAACAGGACTTTGGCGATACCGGCAGCACCGGCAGCGACACCGCCGAATCCGAACGCACCGGCGATAAGGGATACAACGGCAAAAATGATGGCGTACTTCAACATGGGAGGCTCCAGAAGCGGCTCCATGCCGCAAGGTGAATCAAGTTTAGAAACAAGCCTCTTTGCTCCGGATAGTCGGCCCGCGCGTGAAACCGTAGGACAGAAACGCGGCGGTCGTGCAGCTAGGATGAACGCCTCCTCTCTACTTTTGCTCCCCCGGAGTTTTTGAATGAAACTGTATTTCTCGCCCGGCGCATGCTCGCTGGCATCGCATATCGCCATCCTCGAAGCCGGCCTCGCTGTCGAACCTGTCCTGGCCAGCACCAAGACCCACACGCTGCCGGACGGCACGGATTACTACAAGATCAATCCGCTAGGTTATGTGCCGCTGCTGGAAATGGACGACGGCACGCTGCTGCGCGAAGGCCCGGCGATCCTGCAATACATCGCCGATCTCGCGCCATTGAAAAATCTGGCGCCAGCCAATGGCACGCTGCAGCGCTATCGCCTGCAGGAATGGCTAAGCTTCATCAGCACCGAGATCCACAAGAACTTCAGCCCGATGTTCAATCCGAAAATGCCGGCCGAAGCCAGGACCATCTTCAAGGACAAGCTGAAGAGCCGCTACACATGGCTCGACGAGCAACTGGCAGACAAGCCGTTCGTAACCGGCGAGCACTTCACTGTCGCGGATTGCTATCTGTTCACGGTGACGAACTGGGCGAAACCCTTGTCGCTCGACATCTCAGGCTGCGCCAATGTGCTGGCCTGGCACGCGCGAATCGGCGAGCGGCCGGCGGTACAGGCGGCCATCGCCGCGGAAAAGCCGAAAGCCGGTTGAACGATCTGGCGTCGATCTTGTAGAAAGATCGGCGCGCATTAGAGGCGGTTCACAACAGATCGGGCTGCTCGCGCATTCTTTGCGCAGTGGCCCGCAGGGCCTTGACGTCGCCAGGGTCCATTCGCCCGAGGTTTCTGGCCATCATCACGGTGCGCGGATTGGCTTCGAGCATGTCCGCATGGCGGGCGACGAAATCCCAATACATGACGGTTACCGGACAGGCGGTTTCGCCGGTGCGGTCGCCCGGCTTGTAGGCGCAGCCGCTGCAGTAGTTGCTCATGCGGTTGATGTAGGCGCCGCCTGCCGCGTAAGGCTTCGTCACGAAACGCGAGCCGTCGGCATAGAGCGACATGCCGAGCACGTTCGGCATCTCGACCCACTCCACCGCATCGACGTAGACCGACAGATACCAGGCGTGCACCTGTTGCGGTTCCATGCCGAAAGTCAGCGCGAAATTGCCCGTGACCATCAGCCGCTGGATGTGGTGCGCATAGCCGGTCGTCAGCGTCTGGCCGATGGTTTCGCGCATGCAGTTCATCCTGACCTTGCCGGTCCAGTACCAGTCGGGCAGCGGCGCGTCGTGCTTCAGCGCGTTGGCCTGCGCCAGATCGGGCATGCGCCACCAGTAGACACCGCGCATGAATTCGCGCCAGCCCAGGATCTGCCGCACGAAGCCTTCGACGGCGGCCAGCGGCGCGCTGCTGCCCACGGCGGCGGCGATGACCTCGCGCGGATCGAGCAGTTTCAGGTTCATCGCAGCCGACAGACGCGCGTGATACAGATACGGTTCGCCCTGCCACATCGCGTCCTGGAAACGTCCGAAGTCCTGCAGCCGGTGCGTGACGAAGTCTTCCAGCGCGACCAGCGCCTGCTTGCGCGTCACCGGCCAGTCGAAAGCGTCGGCGCTGCCGTACTGATCGCCCAGATGCAGCACCATGTCGGCGATCACTTCCAGCGTGATCGCGTCGGGCTCGAAATCGACTGGCTTCGGCACCAGGCCCGGTCCCTTGCGGCCGAACGCACCGCGGTTCTCGTGGTCGTAGTTCCATTCGCCGCCGGTCGGCCCGCTGTCGGCGTCGAGCAGGATGCCGTGCTTCTTGCGCATGCGCCGGTAGAACGGCTCCATGATCAGTTGGCGCTTGCTGCCCACGTACTCTGCGAACTCCTGCTTCGACGCCATGAAGTGCAGGTCGTCGCGTTCGTCGAGCCGCACCTTGCCGCGCGCACAGCATTGCGCGATCGCCTCCGCCAGACGCCATTCGCCGGCCTGCGTCATGACCAGCGCAGCCGGCCGATGGCGCACCAGCGCATCGTCGAGCGCGTCGGCAATGGTTTCGAAGCCGTGCGCCCCGAGCCGCAGATAGTCGAGCGGCCAGGCGCGCCCGGTGATCTCCTCGTCGGCGAAATGCCGCATCGCCGACAGGAACATCGCCGTACGCATGCGGGTGCTGGGGACGTGCATCGACTCGTCCCTGGCTTCCACCATCAGCACGCGATCCTGTAGCGGATCGAAATTGGCGAAGGCGGTGCTGCGAACGTCGAGCTGGTCGCCGAGAACGAGAACGAGATGGCGGATGGGTGATGTCGACATATGAAAGATTTTGATGCCGCGGTTTGCGTAACAGCTGCCGGACAACCCCGCGACAGCACGGAAGCTCGTACGGGTTTACGCTGATCGTCCTTTGTCACTCACAACAAGAAGCAACATGCCAACTCTCTTCGACACCGTCAAAGCCGGCGACCTCGACCTCGCCAACCGCATCGTCATGGCACCGCTGACGCGCAACCGCTCGCCGAACGCCATTCCGAAGCCGATCACCGCGACGTATTACGAGCAGCGCGCCACCGCCGGCCTGCTGATCACCGAAGCGACTGCCATCAGCCACCAGGGCCAGGGCTATTCGGACGTTCCGGGCCTCTACGGCACGGAGCAGCTCGACGGCTGGAAGAAAGTCACCGATGCAGTGCATGCCAAGGGCGGCAAGATCGTGGTCCAGCTGTGGCATGTGGGCCGCATCTCGCATGTCGACCTGCAGCCGGACGGCGGCAAGCCGGTGGCGCCTTCGGCGATCACCGCCAAGGCCAAGACCGTGCTGATCAAGGATGGCCAGGCCACCTTCGTCGAAACTTCCGAGCCGCGCGCGCTCGACGCCTCCGAACTCCCGGGCATCGTCCACACCTACGCCGCCGCCGCACGCAACGCGGTTGAAACCGCCGGCTTCGACGGTGTCGAAGTGCACGCGGCCAACGGCTACCTGCTCGACCAGTTCCTGAAGAGCGACAGCAACGTGCGCACCGACGACTACGGCGGCAGCATCGAGAACCGCGCCCGCTTCACGCTCGAAACGACCCGCGCCGTGGCGGACGCCATCGGCGGCGGCAAGACCGGCATCCGCCTGTCGCCGGTTACCCCGGCCAACGATGCGCACGACAAGGACCCGCAGGCGCTGTTCGAATACGTCGTGCAACAGCTCGCGCCGATGCACCTCGCCTACATCCACGTGATCGAAGGCGCCACTGGCGGCCCGCGCGAACTGGACGACCGCCCGTTCGACTACGAAGCGCTCAAGGCCGCCTACCGCACTGCCGGCGGCAAGGGTGCATGGATGGTCAATAACGGCTACGACAAGCCGCTGGCCGAAACGGCGGTCAAGGAAGGCGACGACCTGGTCGCCTTCGGCCGTCCGTTCATCGCCAACCCCGACCTGGTGCGCCGCATCCGCGAGAACGCGCCGTGGAACGAAGTCGACAAGGCCACCATGTACGGCGGTGGCGAGCACGGCTACACCGACTACCCGACGCTGGGCTGAAGAAACTCCCGCCGGGGATTCAGGCTTTCGGCACGGCGATCGCCGTCGGGCCGAAAGCCACGCTCACGCGCAGGCCGCCTTCCGCCGTGGCCGGCGTGAAGGCCAGTTCGGCGCCGAGCAGCGCGACGTAGCGCGTGATGATCGCCAGCCCCAGTCCGGCACCCTGCCCCAGCTTCACGCCTTCCGAACCCTGCGCCCAGCGCTGCATCAGGTTGCGCTGGGCTTCGGGCGCGATGCCCGGGCCGTCGTCGACGACAGACAGCATCCGCTCCGACAGCTCGACCGTGACGGTGCTGCCGCCATAGCGCAGTGCGTTGTCGATCAGGTTGTCGAGGATTCCTTCGACCAGCGCGATGTTGGCTTCGACCGTCACTTCTTTCTCGAGACCGCGCGCTCCGAGATCGACACCCTTGGCATCGGCGCGCGACAGATGCCGCAGCACCGCTTGCGAGGCGAGTTCGTCGAGCCGCACGGGTTCGTGCTGCAGCCGGGTCTTGCCCTCGTCGGCCAGCGCCAGGCCGAGCAACTGGTCGACCAGATGGCTGGCGCGCGCCTGGCTGGTGGCGATGCGCTCCAGCTGCTCGCGCCACACCGCCGGCTTCTGCTGCGCCAGTCCGTAATCGGCCAGCGCGCGGATGCCGGCGAGCGGCGTGCGCAGCTCGTGCGCCACGTTGCCGGCGAACTCGCGCTGCGACCGCACGCTGTGGCTCAGGCGCTCGAACAGCGAGTTGAGCGCGTCGCCCAGGCGCTCCAGCTCGCGTGAGGTATGCACCACCGACACTGGCGAAAGATCCTGCGCGTCGCGTCGGTCCAGCACCTGTTGCAGATCGCCGAGCGGCTGCAGGTCGCGGCCGATGCCGCGCCACAACCAGGCGGCCAGCATCAGCAGCAGCACGAGCTGCGGCGCAAGCGAATAGATCAGCAGCCGCTCGACCATCGCGGCACGCGTGCGCGTGGTCTGCGCGATGAGAACGCGGAAGCCGTTGGGCTCGGTCCGGTCGAGCACGACGGCCCGCAGGTTCTTGCCGTTGTAGACGACGTCGGAGAAGCGGTAGCTCGTACCCTCGTCGGGCGCCGGTGCCTGCAGCCCCGCGTGACCCGCGATCAGCGACCCGTCGAGCCGCTGCACGCCGAAATACACCGATTCGGACTGGTCGAACAACACCGTCGTCATCTCGCGCGGCGACAGCATCAGCTCCAGGCCCTGCTTGCTCCTGTGAACGTTGGCGGACACCGAATAGGCGTCGTCCAGCATCGCGCGGTCGAAGGCCTGACTCGTGAAGTACTGCGCCACGACCAGCGCCAGCCCGGAACCGATCAGCCATGTGAGCGCCAGCGGCGCCAGGACACCGCGCAGGACGCGGCCCTTGAGCGTCGATGTCGCGGCCATCCGCCTATCGCTCCGCTTCGAGCAGATAACCGATGCCGCGCAGCGTGCGGATGCCGGCGCCGCTGTCGACCAGCTTCTTGCGCAGGCGCGAGATGAAGGCTTCGAGAGCGTTGTCGCCGAGCGATTCGTCGAAGGTGGAGAGCTTGTCAGACAGCGCCCGCTTGCTCACGGTGTGCCCGGGCGGGCTCATCAGCTCCCAGAGCACCTCGAACTCGCGCGCCGGCAGGTCGAGCGGCGTGCCCGCGACCGCGAAGCGCCGCGCCTTGCGGTCGAGCTTGAGCTGGCCGAGCACGACCATGTCGTCGGTGCCCTGCGCGCGCCGCACCAGCGCCCGCAGCCGGGCCTCGACTTCGGACAGGTCGAAGGGCTTTCCGAGGTAGTCGTCGGCGCCGGCGTCGAGGCCGGCGATGCGCTCCTCGGTGCGGTCGCGGGCGGTCAGCACCAGCACCGGCGTGCGGTCGCCTCGCGCACGTGCCTGGCGCAGTGCAGTGAGGCCGCTGCCCATGCCGCTGGTGGCACTGCCGGTGGACGGAAGGCTGAGGTCGAGCAGCACGGCATCGAAGGGCTGGACATGCCAGAGCTGGTCGGCGTCCTCGACGTTGGTCGCCACGTCGACGCGATGGCCGGCATCGCGCAGGCTCTGCAGCATCACGTCGCGCAGGACGGCGTCGTCTTCGACAAGCAGGATTCGCATAGGGATCTTCCCGATAAAAAGGTACGTTGGAGATACGTATTTCTACGGTCGCAACGGGTCAGCGACGGGTCAGTACTCCCGCGCGATAAACGGGGCATGAGCATACGACGTCACACCGCAGGAGCGGTTCTTTCCATCGCAATGACACTGGTGCTGCCTGCGTTGGCGCAGCAGCAGACCGCACAGCCACCTCTCACCCTTTCCGAAGTCCTGCTCGCGGCACGCGACAACGCCGACGTCCGCTTCTCTCGCCAGGCGCTGGCAGCCGCCCGCGCCGACATCCTTGCCGCCGACCATGCACCCGTCCCCGTCCTGAGCGCCAAGGCCGCTTCGATCGACCTGCAGAACGGCGTCGGCGCCGGCAACCTCGCCAACAAGCGCATCGACAACTCGATCGGCATCGACTGGGTCTGGGAACGCGGCGGCAAGCGCCGGGCGCGCACGCTGTCCGCCGAGCGCTCCGCAGCCGCCGCCGAAGCCGACGTCGACGAGGCCACCTACCAGCAGCAGTTCGCCGCGGGCAGCGCTTTCTACGACCTGCTGGGTGCGCAGGAACGCATCGTCGAAGTGGCATCGATCGAACGCGGTGCGGCGCAGCTCTCGGGCACTGCGACGCGACGCGTGCAAGCCGGCGACCTGCCGCAGCAGGAAGCCTCGCGCAGCGCGATCGAGGCGCAGCGCAGCAATGTCGAACTGCGCGCCGCCGAACTCGACCGTGACCGCGCGCAGATCGCGCTTGCCCAATTGCTCGGCACGACGATGCCGGTGCGCGGTCGCATCGCGGGCAACGACTGGCCGACGCTCGCACCGCTGCCTGCGCTGGGTGCGGCCGCCATGCAGATTTCGGACAGCTACGACACGGACGCCGTCGTCGACGCCCGCCCCGACGTTCGCGCCGCACAGGCCCGCGTCGCCGCGATGTCGGCAGCGCTCGACAACGCACGCGCGCTGCGCAGTTCCGACGTGACCTGGGGCGTGTCGCTGGAGCGCTATCCGGGCACATCGAACCGCCTGGTCGAGCTGCGCGCCAGCATCCCGCTGCAGATCGGCTACCGCGCCGAGGGCGAGATCGGCCGTGCCGAGGCGATGTACGTCCAGTCGCAGGACGTGCTCGACAGGACCCGCAACGATGCGCGGCTCGAGCTGCAGCGCCTGCGCGCCGAGGCCGATGCCAACGCCCGCCGCCTGCAGACCTTCGAGCGCGACATCCTCGGCGGCGCGCGCCAGCTGGCCGAAAGCGCCGAGTTTGCCTACCGCCGCGGCGCGATGTCGCTGACCGACGTGCTCGACGCCCGCCGCACGCTGCGCGCGACGCAGCTCGACGCCATCGCCGCCCGTATCGACCATGCCAAGGCCGCGCTGGCCTGGCGCCTGCGCACCCAACCCCTCACAGCCCAGTGATCCGTCCAGTGACTGCTTCCATGAACGTCCTCATCTCTTCCTTCCGGCCGGTGGCCTCCGCCACCATGCTGGCCGTCCTGCTGCTTGCCGGCTGCGGCGAACGTACCGCGCCGACCGCCCAGGCCGAGCCGCCCGCACCCAGCGTGCAGGGCAACCAGATCCGCTTCTCCCCCGACCATCCGCAGCTCAAGCTGCTGGCCGTGGTTCCCGCGACTTCGGGCCGGAGCGTGCGCGTCGACCTGCCCGCCCGCCTGGTCTGGAACGAAGAGCGCACGCAGCGCATGTTCGCGCCCTTCGCCGGCCGCGTGACCGAGATCAAGGCCGACGTCGGCCAGCGCGTGAAGGCGGGCGACCTGCTCGCGCAACTCGCCTCGCCGGACTTCGGCATCGCGCAGGCCGACACGGCCAAGGCGCAGGCCGACATGTCTTTCTCGCGCAAGAACCTGCAGCGCCAGCGCGAGCTGTTCGAGGCCGGCATCATCGCCCGCAAGGACCTGGAACAGGCCGAGGCCGACAATGCCCGTTCGCAGGCGGAAGCCTCGCGCGCCAATGCCCGCACGACGATGTACGCAGGCGGCTCGGGCGTGAACCAGCGCTTCGGATTGCGCTCGGGCATCAACGGCGTGGTGGTCGAGCGCAACATCAACCCCGGCCAGGAACTGCGTCCCGACCAGTCCGGCGCGGGCATGCAGGCGCTCTTCGTCGTGACCGACCCGACTTCGCTCTGGGTCCAGATCGACGCCAAGGAAAACGACGTCGGCAGCCTGCGCGCCGGTGCGACGTTCACGCTGCAGGTGCCGGCCTATCCGGACGAGACCTTCACCGGCCGCGTCACGGCCGCTTCGGATTTCATCGACCCGACCACGCGCACCATCAAGATCCGCGGCGTCATCGACAACCCGGACCGCCGCCTCAAGGGCGAAATGCTGGTGACGGCCGTGGTGACCGAAGCGCTCGAAGGCACCGTGGTGCCGGCGCGCGCCGTCACGCTCGACGGCTCGAACCAGACCGTCTACGTGCAGGTCCAGCCCGGCATCTTCGAGCCGCGCAAGGTGGTGCTCGGCCACATCGGCACGCAGGAAGTGGTCGTCGTGAAGGGCCTGGCTGCAGGCGAACAGGTGGTGGCCGACAACGCCCTGCTGCTGGCTCGCCAGTTCGCAGTGGCCCGTGAGGACGCCATGCCGTCGGGTTCCGCCGACGCCGCCAGCGGAGCCGCGAAGAAATGAAGCGCCTGGTCCAGTACGCGCTCCATCAGCCGCTGTTCATCGTCCTCGGGACGCTGCTGTTCGCCATGGCGGGCATCTTCGCGTTCAAGAATCTTTCGGTCGAAGCTTTCCCCGACGTCACCGACACGCAGGTCACGATCATTTCGCTCTTCCCCGGCCGCGCAGCGGAAGAGGTCGAGAAGCAGGTCACATTGCCGATCGAAGTGGCGCTGGCCGGCCTGCCGAATTCGATCCGCGTGTTCTCGCACACGCAGTTCGGCCTGTCCTTCACCGTCGTCACCTATGACGACAAGGCCGAAGTCAACCTGGCCCGCCAGCAGGTGGCCGAACGCCTGCGCGGCATCGACCTGCCCGACGGCGTCGAAGCCGACATCGCACCCAACGCCACACCGGTCGGCGAAATCATGCGGTATCGCCTGCGCGGCGACGGCCTGTCGACGACCGAGTTGCGCACGCTGGAAGACTGGACCGTCGAGCGCGGCCTGCGCCAGGTACCCGGCGTGGCCGACGTGGTCGCGATGGGCGGCGCGATCAAGCAGTACGAGGTGCAACCCGACCTCGACAAGCTGCGCGCATACAAGGTCACGTTCCAGAACCTGCTCGACGCACTGGGCCGCGGCAATTCCAACGCCGGAGGCAGCTATGTGCGGCAAGGCGCGCAGCAGTACACGATCCGCGGACTGGGCCTGCTGCAGTCGGCCGACGACATCGGCCGCATCGTGGTCGCGGCGCGCAACGGCACGCCGATCCTGATCCGCGACATCGCGCAGGTGAAGATCGGCGCCGTGCCGCGCCTGGGCGTGGTCGGCCAGGACAACGACGACGACGTGGTCACCGGCATCGTGATCATGCGCAAGGGCGAGAACCCGAGCGTGGTGCTCAAGGGCGTGAAGGAAAAGATCGAGGAGCTGAACGCCAAGGCCCTGCCGCCGGGCGTGAAGATCACGCCGTTCTACGACCGTACCTGGCTGATGGAGAAGACGCTCTCGACCGTGTTCCGCAACCTGGTCGAAGGCGCGCTGCTGGTGTCGGTGGTGCTGTACATCTTCCTGTCGAACTTCCGCGCCAGCCTGGCCGTGGTGGTGGTGATTCCGCTGGCGCTGCTTTCGACCTTCATGGGCCTGAAGATCATGGGCGTGCCGGCCAACCTGCTGTCGCTCGGCGCCATGGACTTCGGCATCATCGTGGACGGCGCAGTGATCGTGATCGAAAACATCATGCATCGACTGGCCGAGAAGAAGGAGACGATGGACCCGCAGGAGCGACGCGCGGTGATCGTCAAGGCGGTCACCGAGGTCGGCCGCCCGACGCTGTTCTCGATGCTGATCATCATCGCGGCGCACATCCCGATCTTCGCGCTGCAGCGGCACGAAGGCCGGATCTTCCAGCCGATGGCGCTGTCTGTGACGTCCGCGCTGATCGGCTCGCTGATCTTCTCGCTCACGCTGGTGCCGCTGCTGGCGTTCTGGATGCTGCGCAAGAAACTGCCGCACGGCGACAACCGCGTGGTGCGCGGCGCCAAGCATTTCTACGCGCCGATCCTCGACTGGGCGCTGCGCCGCCGCAGCACGGTGGTGGTCATCGCGCTGGCCGCTTTCGGCGTGACGACCGTCGTCGCTTCGCGGCTCGGCTCGGAGTTCCTGCCGGAGCTGAACGAAGGCACGACCTGGGTCAACTTCACGCTGTCGCCGAACGTGTCGACGCAGGAAGCCTCGCGCATCCTGCACATGGCGCGCAAGGCGCTGCTGACGATTCCAGAGGTGCGCACCACGGTGTCCAAGGCCGGCCAGCCGGAAGACGGCACCGATCCCAAGACCATCTCGATGGCCGAGATCTTCGTCGACATCAAGCCCGAGGAAGAGTGGCGCAAGGGCATGACGCGCGAGAAGATCACCGAGGAGATGAACCGGGTGCTTTCGGCGATCCCGAGCATCGATCCGGCGTTCTCGCAGCCGATCCGCGACAACGTGCTGGAGTCGATCTCGCAGATCAAGGGCCAGATCGTGATCAAGCTGGCTGGCGACGACCTGGCGCTGATGAAGCAGGTGACCGACCAGATCGCCCGCGAAGTCAAGCAGGTGCCGGGCGTGGTCCGCGCCGAGATCGACCGCGACGGCCAGGTGCCGCAACTGCTGCTGGACATCGACCGCGACCGCGCCTCGCGCTACGGCCTGAACGTCGGCGACATCCAGGACGTGATCGAAGCCGCGCTCGCCGGCAAGGCCGCGACCAGCCTGTGGGAAGGCGAGCGCAAGTTCGCGGTCGCCGTGCGCCTGCCGCCGGAAGAACGCGTGATGTCCAACCTGCGCCGCACACCCATCGCGACGCCCGACGGCGGCTTCGTGACGCTGGGCGACGTGGTGAACGTGCGCGAAACCACCGGCGCGATGAACATCGCCCGCGAATCGGGCCGCCGCACCACCGCCATCGGCATCTTCATCGCCGGCCGCGACATGGGCTCGGTGGTGGCCGACATGAAGGCGCGCGTCGAGCAGAACGTGAAGGTGCCGTCCGGCTACCAGGTCAACTGGTCGGGCGAATTCGAGAACCAGGAACGCGCGATGAAGCGGCTGGCGGTGGTCGTGCCGATCTCGCTGCTGCTGATCTTCGTGCTGCTGTTCGATGCGTTCAAGTCGCTGAAGATCGCCTCGCTCATCCTGCTGAACGTGCCGCTCGCGCTGATCGGCGGCTTCGTCGCGCTGTGGGTCTTCGGCATTCCGCTGTCGGTGTCGGCGGCCATCGGCTTCATCGCGCTGTCGGGCCAGTCGGTGCTGAACGGCGTGGTGATGCTGTCGGTATTCCAGCAACTGCGCAACGAAGGCCACGACGTGGTCGAAGCGGTGCGGCTGGGCTCGATGCAGCGGCTGCGCACGGTGCTGATGACGGCGATGCTGGCTGCGCTCGGACTGCTGCCGATGGCGCTCTCGCACGAGATCGGTTCGGAGACGCAACGGCCGCTGGCCATCGTGGTGATCGGCGGTCTCTTCACCGCCACGCTGCTGACGCTGGTGGTGCTGCCGGCGCTGTACGTGGCCTGGTTCAAGCCACGGCGCAAGACCGGCGCCAATCCAAAAACGACGGACGACAACCTGAGGACGAACTCATGAGCGCGCGCGATTTTTTCGACCCTTCCACCCTGGCGCATGCCGAGGCCGGCCGCATGGCCGTACTCCTGCTGCACGGACTCTGCAGCACACCCGACGAGCTGCGCTCTGTCGAGTCGTCGCTGCGCAGCCTCGGCTACGCGGTGGAGCCGATGGCCATCGACGGCTACTCGTTCAACGCCGCGTCCGACGTGCAGGCGGCCACGCCTTTCGAGGGTTGGATCGACACCATCGAGCGGCGCGTCGATACGCTGCGCGAAACGCACGACCGCGTGATGCTCATCGGAATCTCCGCCGGCGCTTCGCTGGCGCTGGGCGCGGCCATCCGCTGCGGCGCGCGCGTCGATGCGCTGGTGCTGATGTCGACCACGCTGCAGTTCGACGGCTGGGCCGTGCCCAGGCTGCATTTCCTGCTGCCGGTGATGCTGTACACGCCGCTCGGCCGCTTCTGGAAATACAAGGAACGCGCGCCCTACGGCGTCAAGAACGAACGCGTGCGCGCCTGGATCGAGCGCGAACTCCGCACCCGCCGCATCTCCAGCGCCGGCAGTTCGATCATCGGCGTCAGCCATCTGCGCGAACACGACCGGCTGCTGCGCCACCTGCGCAAGAACCTCGCGAAGGTCGTCTGCAACAGCGTGCTTGCGCTGCATGCGCGCGAGGACGAGGTGGCAAGCGTCGCCAACCTCGGCATCCTGGCGCAGGGGCTCGGCTGCAGCGCCTTCCGCTCGGTCGTGCTGGGCAACAGCTTTCACATGATCACCATCGACAACGACCGCCAGCAGGTGGTCCGCGAGACGGTCGAATTCGCCGCGTCCATCGCGCACGGCACCGCTTGAAGGCGCGGTTCTCGCCTTCGTTTTTCTTCAAGGTCATCCAGGAGACATCATGAACACCCCCACCTTCAACACCATCGTCGGCATCCTCGAGAAGGATTTCCGCATGTCGCGCACCGACATCCATCCCGAAGCGGCGCTCGGCGAACTCGGGCTCGACTCGCTGGCGCTGATGGAATTCGTCTTCGCAGTCGAAGACTCTTTCCGACTGCGCATTCCCGAAGACCGCCTCGACCCGCGCGAAGCCGGCATCACGCTGCAACGCCTTTGCGAAGTGATCGACAGCATGCAGGCGCAACCCGCAGCCTCGGCGACCAAGACGACGCCGCTCGCCATGCAGGCCTGAACTGAACTGAACCGAACATCATGAAAGCTTCGTTCGCCACGCCTACCGTGCGCGCCGCCGTGCGCCCCACGCCTGCCAACACCCTGCACGCCGCGCGCATCGCGGTCGCGGGCATGGGCTTCGTCACGCCGCTCGGCCACACGCTGGCGGACTTCGACGAAGCCCTGTTCAACGGCCGCTCGGCCATTCGCGCCCAGAAGCTGAAGATCGGCACGCTCGACGAGATGACGCTCGCCATCGCTGCCTGCGACTTCGACGATTCCAATGCGCGCAGCACTTCGCGATTGCCGCTGGACCGCGGCACCGCCATGGCGATCGCAGCCGCGAAGGATGCGTGGACGCAATCCGGCATCGGTGCGGCAACCGAAGACGCCGACACGGACACCGGCTTCACGCTCGACGGCGAGCGCCTCGGCGTCTACTGGGGCAGCGGCATGGCCGGCTCCGCCACCTTCGACAACACCGCACGCAGCCTCTACTCGGAAAGCAGGCGCGTGCGACCGACCACCGTCCTGACGACGATGCCCAATGCCGCTGCGGCGGAAATCGCGCTGCTCTTTGGCGCCCGCGGTGCCGCACTGACCTACGCCTGCGCATGCGCTTCGTCGGCGGTCGCGATCGGCGAGGCGATGCGTGCCATCCGCGGTGGCTGGATCGATGTCGCGATCGTCGGCGGCCACGAGTCGATGCTCACGCCGGCGACGCTCGCCAGCTGGCATTCGATGCGCGTCACGGCCCCGCCGCCCGAAGGCGCACCGGAAACCGCGTGCCGACCGTTCTCGGCCGACCGCACCGGCTTCGCGCTCGGCGAAGGCGCCGCGGCACTGGTGATCGAATCCGAAGCGCATGCGCGCGCACGTGGCGCATCGCCGTCGATGACGCTGTCGGGCTACGCGACGAACTGCGACAGCGTGCACATGACCAATCCGGACCCAGGCGGCCAGGCCCGCGCGATGCGCGCCGCACTCAAGGACGCCGGCCTGCGTCCCGAGGACATCGGCTACATCAACGCCCACGGCACCGCCACCGGCGCCGGCGATGCAGCCGAAGCGGCCTCGATCCATGCGGTGTTCGGCGGTGCGGTACCTGTGAGCTCCACCAAGGCGATCCACGGTCACCTGCTGGGCGGCGGCGGCGTGCTGGAGGCGATCGTCGCGCTGCGTGCGCTGGCAGAGGAATCCCTTCCACCCAATGCCAACCTGGAAACACCAGATCCTGCGTTCGCGATCGATCTGGTGTGTGGCTCGTCGCGCGCAGCGCCGGGCATCCGTCATGCGATGTCGAACTCGTTCGCCTTCGGCGGCACCAATGCCGTGCTGATCGCATCCCACGCCGACTGACTACCACCAACGACCACTGAAGTGCACCGCATCGTCGTTCTCGCCGTTCCGATCTTCGTCCTCCTGATGGCCTGCGAATGGCTCTATGGCTGGTTCAGGCAGCGCAACACCTACCGTCTGGAAGACAGCATCTCGAGCCTCGGCCAGGGACTGCTGAGCCAGGGCCTGGCCGTGTGCACGCAGCTGTTCCAGATCGGCATCTACGCGATGGTGTTTCCGCTGATCGCGCTGTGGCCAAAGCCTGCGTTCTGGGACAGTGCCATGGGCTGGATCGTCGCGATCCTGCTGTTCGATTTCTGCGACTACTGGCTGCATCGCGCGGGTCATGAAGTCGCCGTGCTCTGGGCTGCGCATTCGGTGCATCACCAGAGCCAGCGCTTCAACTTTTCGACGGCGTTGCGACAGGAAAGCACGGTCGCATTCCTGGGTTGGCCTTTCTATCTGCCGATGGCGCTGATCGGCGTGCCGCCGGAGCAGTTCGGCGTGGCGGGGCTGGTGGTGCTGGTGTATCAGTTCTGGATCCACACGGAGCACATCGGCAAGCTGGGCTGGTTCGACCGCATCTTTTCGTCGCCTTCGAACCATCGTGTGCACCACGCGGTGAACGACGGGTATGTCGACCGCAACTACGGCGGGATGCTGGTGATCTGGGACCGGATGTTCGGTACGTTCAAGGAAGAATCCGAACCCTGCATCTACGGAACTCGCAAGCAGTTGGACAGCTGGAGCCCGGTGCGTGCGGTGCTCGGGCCGTACACACCTCTGCTGCGCGACGCATGGCATACGCGGCGGTGGAGCGACAAGCTGCGCGTGTGCTTCAGGGCGCCGGGCTGGCGGCCTGCGGATGTGGCGGCGCGTTTTCCGGAAGGCGACTTTTCCATCGACGCGGTGCGTATGTACGAACCTGAGGCAACGCGGGCGCAGCGGTTGTCGAGCGGATTGCAGTTCATGCTGTGGACAGGTGTGCTGCTGGGATTTTTGTGGCAGGCGGATGAGCTGTCGTTCGGTGTGAGCGCGCTGCTGCTGGGCTTGGGGACGGCCGGGCTTTGGGTGATCGGCAAGGTTGCGGATGGGCGGTGGTCTTTGGTCTGGGCCTGGTTGGCACAGGCTGCCTTGTTCGTCACCGCTCTCTGGATACTTGCTTGAATAGGCAGGATTGGTCGCTATTTGGGTCCGCCCGGCAGGTGAAGCGCTTGGGACGACCCCACTGCGCCGGCCCTTCGGGCTTCCTTGCGGTGCTCGCATTTCGCGGGGTCCAAAGAACTCGCTTCGCTCAAACAGCTTTGGCCCTGATCCGCGAAAGGCTGCGCTCCTCAGCGGCGCAGAGGGGTCGTCCCAAGCGCTTCACCTGCCGGGCTTTGGGTGGCGCGACTGTTGCGCTCGCTGCTGAGAGATGTACAACGATCGTGCCCTGGGGCGTCGGTGGGTGGCTGAGGCTGGGGTCGGCTGTTGAGCCTCCGGCGCAGCCGCGAAGTCCGAAGGACCGGTGGCGACTGCCGTCCCCAGCCTCAGCCACCCGCCGACGCCCCTCCCCCCACACATCACTTCCCCCTCCGCCGCAACAACAACGCATTCGCCATCACGCTCACACTCGAAGCCGCCATTGCCGCTCCAGCGACAACCGGGCTCAACAACCCGAACGCCGCAAACGGAATCCCGACGACGTTGTAGGCAAAGGCCCAGAACAGGTTCTGCCGGATCTTCGACACCGTGCGCGCCGACAGGTCCAGCGCCTGCGCCACCAGCGCCAGGTCGCCGCGCATCAGCGTGATACCGGCTGCTTCCATCGCCACGTCGGTGCCGTTGGCCATCGCGATGCCGACATCTGCCGCAGCAAGCGCCGGCGCGTCGTTGGCGCCGTCGCCGACCATCGCGACGATGTGTCCGCCCTCTCGCAGCGCAGTCACCTGCGATGCCTTGTCCGCTGGCAACACGTCGGCACGCACGTCTTCGGGCGCGATGCCGACACGCGCAGCCATGGCCTGCGCCGCCTGCAGGTTGTCGCCCGAGATCATCACCACGCGCAGTCCGCGTGCGCGCAAGGCCGCGACCGCTTCGGCGGCGTGAGGCTTCGGCTCGTCGCTGAAAGCGAGCAATGCCTGCATACGCGGCGCGACGGCATCGTCGGCGCTCATCGGTTCGCCGAACTCCAGTAGCGCGGACACCGTCGCGCCTTGCGACTGCAGGCGCGCCACTTCGGAGGGGTCCGGGACCACGCCGAGTTCAGCGCACCAGCGCAAGCTGGCGATGGCGTATTCACCGTCGTCCGCCGTGCCGTTCGTCCCCACGAATCCGCGAACGCCACGGCCTGGCATCGCGCGCACGTCGCGCGGCGCAGCCACCGCGATGCCCTTCTTTTCCGCCGCCTGCACGACCGCGCGCGCCAGCGGATGTTCGCTTCCGCTCTGAAGACTGGCTGCCACTGCCAGCAATCTGTCTTCGTCAACGGCATCGGTCGCCGGCAGCAGCGCGGTCAACGTCGGCCGGCCGAGCGTCAGGGTGCCGGTCTTGTCGAACGCCACTGTGTCGACCTTGTGCGCGAGTTCGAGCGCGCGTGCGTCCTTTATCAGGATGCCGTGCTTCGCAGCCACGCCGGTGCCGGCCATCACCGCCACCGGCGTCGCCAGGCCGAGTGCGCACGGACACGCGATGACCAGTACGGCGACTGCGTGGATCAGCGCCGTCTCCACGCCTGCGCCGACGAGCAGCCAGCCCACCAGCGTCAGCAGTGCGATGCCTATCACCACCGGTACGAAAACAGCAGCCACCCTGTCGACCAGACGCTGTATCGGTGCCTTGGCAGCCTGTGCGTCTTCGACCAGCCGGATGATCCGCGCCAGCACGCTTTCGGCGCCGACGGCACGCACCTCGATCACCAGACGGCCGTCGCCGTTGACCGAGCCTCCGGTCACGGCGTCGCCCGATGCTTTCGCGACCGGCAGCGGCTCGCCGGTCAGCATCGACTCGTCGACTTCCGACTGACCTTCGTGCACTTTTCCGTCGGCAGGTATGCGCTCGCCCGGACGCACGGCGAGCCGGTCGCCGGCCATCACTTCGGACAAGGGCACATCGGTCTCGGTGCGCGGACCCACCAGGTGCGCGACTTCCGGCCGGAGTTGCTGCAATGCGCGGATCGCCGACGTTGCCTGACGCTTGGCGCGTGCCTCTAGCCACTTTCCCAGCAACACCAGCGAGATCACGACCGCCGAGGCTTCGAAGTACAGATGCGGCATGTCGCCCGAATTGCCAGACTCTGCGCTCCACCATAGCCAAAGCGACAAGCCGAAAGCCGCGCTGGTGCCGAGCGCGACCAGCAGATCCATGTTGCCGGTGAGTGCGCGCGCCGCATGCCAGCCGGCGCGATAGAAACGCGCGCCGAGCCAGAACTGCACCGGCGCGGCGAGCAACAGTTGCCACCACGGCGACAGCATCGCGTGGATGCCGAAAGGCTGCAGCAACATCGGCGCGAGCAACGGCGCGGAAAGCAGGAGGCCGGCAGCGACAGGTGCGAAGCCATGCCAAGGCGACTCGGACAAGGCGGATTCGGCAGCCGCTGCGGAACGCGGCTCATACCCGGCGGTGCGAACGGCGCGGCGCAGACGCGCGTCGATTGCTTCGTCTGCCCCGCCTTCGTGAGCAGTCAACGAAACCCGCGCCGACTCGGTCGCGAGATTGACGGCGACGGTCTCGACACCCGGCACCTGCCGGAGCGCCCGCTCGACGCGCATCACGCACGATGCGCAGGTCATCCCTCCGATGGAGATGTCGACCGTGTCGTTCGCCGATGGCGTGCCATGTAGTGCATTCATGACGTCAGGTTAAAGCCTCACATCATGGAAAGGTCAAGTCTCCAGCGCTTGACCTTCACATCGTGTGAAAGTCCAGACTGCGAATCTTTAGCAGCCAAATTCCGAGGAACACCATGAGCCAGAAATTCGAAGTCGCCGGCATGAGTTGCGGGCATTGCGTCAATGCGGTCCAGAACGCGGTTCAGACCGTCGACCCCGAAGCGCAGGTCACGGTCGACCTGGCGACCGGCCACGTCGATGTGGTGAGCGAGCAGCCGCGCACCGACCTTGCGGCGGCGATCGAGAACGCCGGCTACGAGGTTCGATGATCCGGTCTCCGGTGAACGAAACCATGTTGCTCAGTATTGGCGAGGCTGCCGAACGCTCGGGCGTGTCGGCGCGCATGTTGCGGCACTACGAAGGTCTCGGCCTGCTCGGTCGCGTGGCGCGCACCGAGAAGGGCTATCGCCAGTACACCGAAGCCGACATCCATAGCCTGCGTTTCATCAAGCGCGCGCGCGACCTCGGTTTTTCCATCGATGAGATCTCCGAACTGATGGGGCTCTGGCAGAACCGCCGCCGTGCGAGCAGCAGCGTCAAGCGCATCGCGGAGAAACACCTGGCCGAACTCGAGCAGCGCATCGCCGATATGCAGGCAATGCAGCGCACGCTGTCGACGCTCGTGCATTGCTGCCACGGAGACGCACGACCGGACTGTCCTATCCTGGAAGACCTGGCAGGAAGCTAGGCGCCGCGCACCATCGCCAGGACCTGCGACGGATTCAGCGTGCGGGCTTTTTCCTGGATCGCCGGCAGGTAGCGCGTCTGCAGGCTCTTGCCTTCCTGCGTGACGCTGGCATAGGTGTCCTTCAGCATCTGCGTCGACAGGGTGCGACCTCCACCGTAATAGCGCTTCGCCACATGCCCCAGCGCATAGGTGCTGGCAAAGCTCATCCCCGAGCTGACCGCCTGATTGCCCAGGCCGCGCAACAGCCCGCCGCCGACCTTGCCGAGCAACCCGCCCAGAAGCTTTCGTCCGGCCTGTTCGAGGTACTGCGAAGTCAGGCCGACGCCGACCGTCGCCAGAAAGTCCTTCACGTGACCGCTGTCTAGCGTGTAGCCATGCGCCTTGCCGATACGGTAGACCAGCTTCATCTGCAGCGGAATGATCGCCATCGTCGACAGCGTTTCGGGCAGCAGTTCGAGCGCGCCGTTCAGGATGGCAGCATTCAGGATCGCCTTGTCGAGTTCGACCTCATCGACCGCTGCCGATGTGACGACCGGACCGGCATCCGACGTCGCGGCAGAGGCGGCAGCCAAAGCCGTGCCGGCGGCCAGCGGCACGGCAGCCAACGCCTCCGCATCCTGCGTGAAGGCAGCGGCCGTTCCGGCGTCCAGACCCAGCGAAGTGCGCACCTCGCGAAGGAACTCCTGTTCCGCCCTGCTCTGGGCGCCATCCGCGTCGCAGACGCAGACCGCCATTTCATAAGCCAGTTGCCGGGCGTCATCGGTGGTGAGCGCTGACGCCACATCGGAAAGCGATACACGTTTTATCAACACGTCCTGATAGAGCGTGGGCAGATGAATGCCGTCGGCCTGCGACAGGTTCTCGGCGATGCGTTTGATCTCCGATCGCTCGCGTTCATGCTTTTCGCCGTCGACGAAAGCGGCCAGAAGGCTGAGTTTCACGATCGCAGCGGTTTCGGTGGGGTTCATATCCAGATCCTTGATGTTTGAAAGCCAGCTTATTTCGATCGCAGGCTTTCTCCCCACAAAGCCTGAGCAACTCTGTGGATAACCCGGGCACTTCCATGTAGAGGGCTCGCAAGTCGTTGTTCTATATAGGAAAACAACGCGGTGCTCAAAATTTAAGCAGTGCATTTTCTGTGATGAATTCCTCCTTTCACAGAATTTCGCGATGCTGTCAAAGGACAACTCTGGGGAGCGATCCGGCACAACCGGGGGGTTATCCACAGGGGGGTGGGCTCAGCCGAAGTTGTCCCTTTGGCCGCGACAGCAGAAAACGCGGCTGCACACATGGAAAAAAGTGATGCAAGCCGTTGTCAGGATTGATGAAAAGTGACCTGTCCACAGAAAAGTGCGTCCCTTATCTACTACTACTAATTTAAATAAGAGAAATAAGAGATAGGAAGCAGGCGCAAGCCTGCCGCGAAATAAACAGCTCCGTCCGCGTCGCGGACATCGCAGCGGGCTGGCTAACATCCGACGCATGAGCGCACTGCCTGCCGGGTTCAAACCGAAAATCCTGATCGCTGAAGACGAATCGGGCATCGCCGATACGCTGCAATACGTGCTGAGAAGCGATGGCTTCACACCCGTCTGGTGTGCGACGGCCGAGGCGGCCATCTCCGAATTCATGCGGGAACCGCCGGCGCTGGCCATCCTGGACATCGGTCTGCCTGACCTGAACGGCTTCGAACTGTTCAAGCGGCTGCATGCCATCAGTCGCGCGACGGGCGGCATCGAGGTGCCGATGCTGTTTCTGACGGCTCGCAGCGACGAAATCGATCGGGTGGTCGGTCTCGAGCTCGGAGCCGACGACTACATCGCGAAACCTTTTTCTCCAAGAGAACTCGTGGCAAGGGTCAGAACCATCCTGAGACGCAGCGTGCGCGCCTCGACCCCGTTTCCTGTGGTCCACCCCGTCCAAAGGGAAGAAAACGCATCACGGCCGTTCCTGGTGGATGAGGCGAGGCATCGGATCCGCTACTACGACTGCATCCTGGAACTGTCTCGCTACGAGTACGGACTGCTGCGCCTGCTGGTGCAACGCCCTGGCCGCGTCTACACACGCGACGAACTGATGGCGCGAGTCTGGGACGATCCGGGCGACACTTTCGATCGCACCGTCGATGCCCACGTCAAGACGCTGCGCGCCAAGCTGAAGGCCGTCGCGCCCGAAGTCGAGCCCATCCGCACGCTGCGCGGCACCGGCTATGCGCTGAACGAGGACCTTCCGGCTTCGCGCACCCTCCCGGCAGGATGAACAAGCGCTCGCGAATCTTTCTCGGCATCCTGCTGATCTATGCGGCTGGCATCGCTTTCCTGCTCTACAGCGTGGTGGCGGATATCGATCCGCGCTACCGCGAATCGGCGGAAGAATCGCTGGTCGACACTTCGCAGCTGATGGCGAGCCTGGTCGAGCAGGACGTCGTCGCCGGTGCCATCAACACGGCGAAGCTGGAACCGGTCTTCCAGTCGCTCGCATCGCGCCAGTTCTCGGCGCAGATCTACAACCTGCACAAGAGCCGCGTCGACATGCGCGTCTATGTCACCGACAGGAACGGACGCGTGCTTTTCGATTCGCGCGGCCTGCAGACCGGCGCCGACTTTTCGCGCTGGAACGACGTCAGCCGTTCGCTGGCGGGGCTCTACGGCGCACGCACCTCGCGCGATGTCGAAAGCGATGCCCGCACCTCCGTGATGTATGTCGGCGCACCGATCCGCTGGAACGACGAGATCGTCGGCATGGTCGGCATCGGAAAGCCGATCCGGAGCTTTGGCCAGTTCATCGAGGATGCGCGGGCGCGCACGCTGTGGGTCGGCGTCGGCTCGGCTTTCGCGCTGCTGGTGCTGGCGGTGATCGTGTCTGCCTGGCTGGTGCGGCCTTTCGGACTGATCGCCGACTATCTCGCCTGGGTCCGGACACAGCAGCGCCTGAGCCTGTCGCGCATGGTCCGACGCGCCGTCGACACGTTGCGCGGCGGTTTTCGGGAAATGCGCGATGCGCTGACCGGCCGCAATTACGTCGCCGACTACGTTCAGACCTTCACGCATGAAGTGAAAAGCCCCTTGTCGGCGATTCGTGGCGCCGCCGAACTGCTGCAGGAACCGGCGATGCCGCAGGAGGAACGCGAACGTTTCCTCGGCAATATCGCGCGTGAAACGCTGCGCATCCAGGAAATCGTCGACCGGATGATGGAACTCACGGCGCTCGAAACACGCCGTGTGCTCGACCGCACGGAGCCGGTCGGTCTGGCCTCGCTGCTGGACGATGTCGTCGCCAGTGCGCGCGGTGCGGCTGCTGCGCGCAATCTGCGCATCGTGCTCGACCTGCGCGCCGAGCCCGTGGTCGAAGGCGATCCGTTCCTGCTGCGCCGCGCTGCGAGCAATCTGCTCGACAACGCCATCGACTTTGCACCCGAAGGCAGCGAGGTGCGCATCGGCCTCGATGCGAGCGCACGCGATGCACAAGTCAGCGTGCGCGACAGCGGCCCTGGCATTCCGGATTACGCGCGGGACAAAGTCTTCCAGCGCTTCTATTCGCTCGCGCGGCCGCACAGCGCGAAGAAAAGCACCGGACTCGGGCTGGCGTTCGTGAAGGAGATCGCGACGCTGCATCGCGGCAAGGCAGAACTCGGCAACGCGCGCGGCGGCGGCGCACTGGCCGTGCTCACGCTGCCGCTGAAAAAGCGCTGACTTCACACAGACTTCACACTGGCTTCCCGGGCGTTGCCGACATTGCGTCACCGTGCAAACCGCACGACGACACAAGGATTGACGCCATGCCTCGACTACCCCGTTTCATCTGGGCCGCAACCCTCGCTCTCGCGGCCTTCGCCGTCGTGCTGCTCACGGCCCGTCCGCTGAATGCGCAGGAACGATCTGCCGACGCCTCCAGCGACAGGCAACGTACCGGGAGCCCCTACTTCTTCGTCAGGAGCGACGATCCGTATGTCGACGCGCTGCCGCTGAAGAACACCGCTGTCGACGTGAAGATCTCCGGCGTGATCGCGGACGTGACCGTCACGCAGACCTACCGCAACGAAGGTCGGCGCGCCATCGAAGCGCGCTATGTCTTCCCGGGCTCGACGAAGGCCGCGGTCGGCGGTCTCAATGTTCGGCTGGGCGATCGCCTCATCACCGCGCAGATCCGTGAAAAGCAACAGGCGCGCATCGAATACGACGTGGCCAAGAAAGAGGGAAAGACCGCGGCGCTGCTCGAACAGCACCTGCCGAATGTGTTCCAGATGAATGTCGCCAACATCCTGCCGGGCGACGATGTAAAGGTCGAACTTCGCTATACCGAATTGCTGGTGCCGAATGCCGGCAACTACCAGTTCGTGTTTCCGACGGTGGTCGGGCCGCGCTACAACAGCCCGCAATCCACAGAAGCGCAATCGACCTGGGTCGCACAGCCGACGCTGCGCGGCGGCAAGCCGTCGAATGCCGGCTTCCAGCTCAAGATTGCGATGGACACGCCGATGGGGCTGAAGGAGATCCGCTCCACGACGCATGCCATCGGCGTGAAGAAGAAGGAAGACGACCGCCATGCCGACGTGGTCGTCGCGGACAGCACCGCCGACCGCGACTTCGTGCTCGACTACCGGCTGGCCGGCGAGAAGATCGAGTCGGGGCTGATCCTCTACAGGGGCCAGGGCAACGGAGCCGGCAAAGGAACCGGCGAGGGCACCGAAAACTTCTTCCTCGCCATGATCGAGCCGCCAAAGTCGATCGCAGCCGATGCGTTATCGCCGCGCGACTACATCTTCGTGGTCGACATCTCGGGTTCGATGCACGGCTTTCCGCTCGACACGGCGAAGGCGACGCTCGAACGCCTGATCGGCGGACTGCGGCCCAGCGACACCTTCAACGTGCTGCTGTTTTCGGGCAGCAACAGGATGCTGTCGCCGAAGTCGGTGCTTGCGACGCGCGCCAACATATCGAAGGCGCTGGCGACGATCCAGGGTCACGAAGGCGGCGGCAGTACCGAGCTGATTCCTGCGTTGAAGCGCGTCTATGCGGAGCCGAAGGCACCGGACGTCTCGCGCACGGTGGTCGTCGTCACCGACGGCTACGTGACGGTGGAGCGCGAAGCCTTCGAACTGGTCCGGAAGAACCTGTCGAAAGCCAACCTCTTCGCCTTCGGCATCGGCTCGTCGGTCAACCGGCATCTCATGGAGGGACTGGCGCGCGCCGGCATGGGCGAGCCTTTCATCATCACCGACCCGGTGCAGGCACCCGAGCAGGCCGCGCGTTTTCGCCGCATGGTCGAGTCGCCGGTGCTGACCGGCGTGAAAGCGAGATTCGAAGGACTGGACGTGTACGACGTCGAACCGGCCGCGCTGCCCGACGTGCTGGGCGAACGGCCGGTGATCGTGTTCGGCAAATGGCGTGGCGAGGCCAAGGGCCGCATGATCATCGAAGGCCAGGGCGCGAACGGGCCGTACCGGCATGAAATCGCAGTCGATGGCAGATCGGAAAACCACGGCAACGCGCCGGCGCTGCGCGCGCTCTGGGCACGTCACCGCATTGCATCGCTGAGCGACCAGGAAGCGCTCGAGGGCGGTGACATGCTGACCAGGGCCATCACCGAGCTTGGGCTGAAGTACAGCCTGCTGACGCAGTACACCAGCTTCATCGCCGTTGACGAAGTGGTCCGGAATGCCGCGCCGCAGAACACGGTCGGCGTGGATCAGCCCTTGCCTTTGCCGCAGGGCGTCGGCGAATCCGCATTGAGCGAAGCGCAGAGCTTCGGCGCAGCGGTGCCAAGCACGCCGGAGCCGGAACTGCTGGGTGCGGTCGCCGTGGTGCTGTCGATGCTCGCCATGCTGCGGCGGCGCGCGCGCCGGCACGATCCACGCCGTTTCACCGCCTGAGCGAGGGGAAGAAGATGCGATTTCCTGCCCTAGCCTCTCCGATCGGCGGCCTGTCGTTGGCGACTCTTGCGCTGCGCCATCCACGCATCGTCGACAACGGCATCCGGATCGACCGCGTCCCGGCCTGTGCATGGCTTGGCCTGCAGGCTGCGGCGCTGTGGCCGACCTGGCGATGGATGGCCGCGCGCCTGCGCGACGGCTCCGACGATCCGCTCGGCCTCCTCGCGATCGCAGCGCTCGCGTTGCTGCTCTGGACCGTACGTCGCGAGCTGCGCGCGACGCCGCGTCTCGGCTGGTTGCTCCTCGCATCCATCGGCACCACGACGGCCAGCGTGCTGAACGGGGGCGCAATGGTTCCGCCTCTGGTGACCGGGCTGATTGCCGTGCTGGCCTGGTCGTGCGGACTTCTCGCCTTCCTGCCGCGACGAACGGCGGCGTTTCCGGTCGTCGGTCTGGCCGTGCTGGCCTTGCCGTTGTTGTCGTCGCTGCAGTTCTATGCCGGCTATCCGCTGCGCGTCGTCACGGCGGAAGCGAGCCGCTGGTTGCTGATGCCGGGCTTCGACGTGACGCGCGAAGGCAGCACACTGGTCGTCGACGGACTCCAGGTCATCGTCGATGCGCCCTGTTCCGGCGTTCAGATGGTCTGGCTCGGCTATTTCACCGCCTGCGTCGTGGCGCTGTGGGTGCGTCGCGTCGATCGAAGCTTCGTCGCCCGGCTTCCCGTCGTGGGTCTGTCGGTGCTGGCGGGCAATATCGTGCGGAACAGCGTTCTGGTTGGCTTCGAGGCAACCGGGCAGCCGCTGGCGCCCTGGGCGCACGACGTGTGGGGGCTGGCGCTGCTGGCATTCGTGTGCGGAAGCATCTGCTGGGCCATGACATATGAGAAAACGCAAGACGCAACGCCCGGGAAAGCACGTCGAGGCGCGTCGTCTGGCGGGTTGCTGCTGCAGAACCGCTTCATCGACCGCGTCGCGCACAAGACGCTGTTCGCGGTCGCGATGATGCTGAGCCTGATCGGCGGATTCGCCGGCGCGTCTTATTCCGCTTCCTCGACCGCACCGTCCGGCGGCAGGTTCAACGAGTGGCCCGCAGCATGGGACGGCTCAGTGTTGCGGCCGCTGGCTCTGACCGACGTCGAACACCGTTTCGCGCAGCAGTTTCCGGGCGCCATTGCACGCATGACGGATGGCGAACGCATGTTCGTGCTGCGCCGGGTCGACGCGCCGACGCGCATGCTGCATCCCGCAGCGGACTGCTACCGCGCGCTCGGCTATCGCATCGACCAGGCAAGGCTGGAGCGCGACGCGCAGGCGCGGATGTGGCGCTGCTTCTCCACAGTGAAAAACCGGACCGGCAAGCAAGGGCAAACCCTGCGCGTTTGCGAGCGCATCGTCGATGCCGCGGGCATCGCTTTCACCGACACTTCAGCCTGGTACTGGGCCGCTGCGGGTGGCCGTTCGCAAGGTCCCTGGCAAGCGGTGACACGAGTGGAAAGAGCGGCACCGAGCTGATTCGTCGAGGGAATTTTGAAAAGAACGCTGCGTTTCCTGTTGTTCGCGTTGCTGGCGCTGGTCGTCACCTCACTCGTCGCACTGATCCTGATCGCCAGATTGCTGCTCGCGCCAGCGACCGGCGAGTGGATGGTCCCCTGGCGGCTGGGACCGGTCACGCTCGATGTTGGCGTGCCGACGACGATGCGTCTCCTGACGTCACCATGGCTTGCGCCTCGGCTGGCCGGATTCGACGTCGATACGCGCTACGGCCCCGTGCGTCTGGGTTGGGAAGAAAGCAGCGGCAGCCTCATGCTCGATTGCGCACCCTGCAGCGCGCCGGTGCCCGCACTGGGAAGCCAGCCCTTGCGTGTTGCGCAACTCACGGTCACGGTCCGCCGTGATGGCAACCGGCTGTTCGGCCGCTTCGATGCGAAGGCCGACAAGGAAGAATCCCTGCGAGGCCGCTGGGACGGCCGACTGTCGCAGACCTCGCTGCAGATCGACGCCGATATCGACGACGCACCGCTGACCCGCTGGTATGCGGTGCTGGCGCCGGACCTCCAGGAACTTCGGCAGGCGCGGATCGGCGGCAGTCTCGCCATGCATGGCCGTGTCGTGTTGCCGGCCGGCGAACTGGTCCTGCAGCCTCGCGTATCGCAGTTCAGGGTCGAAGGACTGGGTACCGAGGCTGTCGTCGGTGCGCGCAGCAACAGTTGCGGGCCGTCAGCGCGGCTGGCGAACGACAGCTGGCTCGCACGCGCGGTGGTGGCAGCCGAGGATCAGCGTTTCTTCACGCATCCCGGTTACGACCTGGTAGAGCTCGGTGCGGCCGCGAGCGGCAATCACAAGACCGGCGCGGTGGAGCGCGGCGCGAGCACAGTGACTCAGCAACTGGCCAAGCTGCTCTTCACCGGCAGCGAGCGCAGCAGCGAACGCAAGCTGCGCGAGCTGCTCTACGCGGTGGAAATGGAAGAAACGCTCGGCAAGGCGCGCATCCTTCAGCTGTATCTCGACAACGCGCCCTGGGGAGGGACGGTCTGCGGAGCGGAGGCTGCATCGAGACGCTATTTCGGCCGGAGCGCCCGCGCGCTGGAGCCTGCACAGGCCGTCTGGTTGGCCGCCATGCTGCACAAACCGTCCGCAGAACTGGCCGAATGGCGGCGCACCGGAAGCATCGACGCGGCGCGGGCGAAATGGGTAGCAGAAGGAATCCGCGGCATTAGCCGCAACCAGCGCGAAGCGCTGCTCGGATCGATTGCCACGGCTCGCTTTGCGCCGCCGCCTTGAGCCTCCGGTCGCATCTCACGTCCTCACTTGAGGTTGGCGATGATGTAGGCGCAGCCGTTCACGAAAACGATGTGAATGGCAAAGGGTATGCGGTTTTCCGGTGTCGCGAGGCTGATCGCGAGGGTGGCGAACACCAGCGTCAGCAAGCCCAGACCGATAGTGACTTCAGTATCCATCTTGCGAGTTCGGTGACCATGCCGCGCCGAACGGGAGTCGATCGGCGCTTTTCTGCGTTGTTCGGAGCGCCGAATATTAGCGGCTACGGATCAGACGTTGCATATTGTTTGGAATTGAAATGGCAACTTGTGCACAGAGATGGCACCTCGTTGTTTTCGGACGCGCACCTTCCTGGTGCCTGTCGACTTGGCATATGTCTTGCGATGTCGGGGCATGGAAGCTGTCGTTCCCACCCCCGCCGCCGTCGAAATCGTTTCGCTGACCAAGCGCTATGCAGCCGGTACGCCTGCCGCCGTAGACAGCATCGATCTGCGCATAGAGAGCGGCAGCTACTGCTGTCTGCTGGGCCCGTCGGGCTGCGGCAAGAGCACGACGCTGCGCATGATCGCGGGCCACGAGTCAGTGACTTCCGGCGACATCCTGCTGGACAACCGGAACATCACCGATCTGCCCGCCGCAGCGCGCGGCACGGCCATGATGTTCCAGAGCTTCGCGCTGTTTCCGCACCTGTCCGCTCTCGACAACGTGGCCTTCAGCCTGAAGATGAAGGGCGTCGGCAAGGCCGAGCGTCATTCGCGTGCCAACGATCTGCTGGCGCGCGTGGCGATGGGTCACCTGGCCGAGCGCAAGCCGGGTGAACTCTCCGGCGGACAGCAACAGCGCGTGGCGCTGGCGCGCGCGCTGATCACCGAGCCCCGCGTGCTGCTGCTCGACGAGCCGCTTTCGGCCCTCGACCCGTTCCTGCGCATCCAGATGCGCGCCGAACTGCGCCGCTGGCAGAAGGAACTCGGCCTGACTTTCATCCACGTCACCCATTCGCAGGAAGAAGCGATGGCGCTGGCCGACACGATGGTGGTGATGAACCACGGCCTGATCGAGCAGGTGGGCCCGCCGCGCGAGGTCTACAACCATCCGGCCAGCGAATTCGTCGCGCGCTTCATGGGCGGCCACAACGTGCTCGACGTACCGACGGGGAAAGTGGCCGTGCGCAACGACCACATGCACATCGTGCCGGAAAGCGCCGCGTACAGCCTGGGCGCCAACGCCCTCTCCGCCGAGATCACCGATGTCGAATACCAGGGCACCTATGTGCTCCTGGGGCTCGCCCTTGCCGATGCCGCATCCGCCGGCAAGAGCGTGTCGGTGTTGCTCGGCGAAGCGGCCTTCATCGCACGACCGTATGCGCAGGGCGAACGCGTTCGCCTGGGCTGGGCGGATGCCGATGCGCGGACGCTGGCACCGGCTGCCTGAACTTCTCGAACAGACCCAACACCGCAACCAAGAACCCGAAAGAGACTTCCAACATGTCCGAATCCGACCCGATCAAGTCCAACGTCGCCGGCCCGCTCGGAGGCCTGCAGCGCCGCACCCTGCTCCAGGGGACCGCCGGCATTCTGGCTTCCGGCATTGCGCCTTTCGTGCATGCGCAGGAAAAGATCACGCTGCGCTACCTCGGCACGGCGGTGAACCAGGACAAGGCCATCGCCGAGAAGTTCAAGGCCGACACCGGCATCACGATCCAGTACGTGGCCGTGACTACCGACGACGTGACCAAGCGCGCCGTGACCGCGCCCAACAGCTTCGACCTGATCGACACCGAGTACTTCTCGCTCAAGAAGATCGTGCCGACCGGCAACCTGAAGGGCATCGACACCAAGAAGATCAAGAACGCCGACAAGATCACCACGCTCTTCACCAAGGGCGAAGTCGGCGGCAAGAAGGTCGGCGACCAGGGCACGGCGCCGAAGAAGGTGATCTACCTCGAAGGCGAGAAGTCGAAGGTGTTCTCGGCCATGCCGACGCAGTTCATGTCGCTGATCCCGACCGTCTACAACGCCGACACGCTGGGCATCCGTCCCGACCTGATCAAGCGTCCGATCGAATCGTGGGCCGAGTTGCTGAACCCGGAGTTCAAGGGCAAGACCGCGATCCTGAACATTCCGTCGATCGGCATCATGGACGCGGCGATGGTGGTGGAAGCCAAGGGCATCCACAAGTACGCCGACAAGGGCAACATGACCAAGGCCGAAATCGACCTGACGATCAAGACCCTGATCGAAGCCAAGAAGGCCGGTCAGTTCCGCGCGCTGTGGAAAGACTTCAACGAGTCGGTCAATCTGATGGCGTCGGGCGAAGTCGTGATCCAGTCGATGTGGAGCCCGGCCGTGACCGCCGTTCGCACCAAAGGCATCGCCTGCACCTTTCAGCCGCTCAAGGAAGGCTATCGCGCCTGGGCTGCCGGCTTTGGCCTGCCGGCGACGCTGTCGGGCCGGAAGCTCGACGGCGCCTATGAGTTCATCAACTGGTTCCTCGACGGATGGGCTGGTGCGTACCTGAATCGCCAGGGCTACTACAGCGCCGTGCTCGACACGGCCAAGTCCAAGATGGAGGCCTACGAATGGGCCTACTGGATGGAAGGCAAGCCCGCTTCGCAGGACATCAAGAGCCCCACCGGCGACGTGCTGGCGAAGACGGGTTCGGTGCGCGACGGCGGCAGCTACGAACAGCGCATGGGCGGGATCGCCTGCTGGAACGCGGTGATGGACGAGAACGAGTACATGGTCCGGAAATGGAACGAGTTCGTCGCGGCCTGACCTGAGAAATGAGCACTCCAGTCGCATCCGCCCACGCCGCCACAGCCCCGACGCACACCGTCAAGGCCTGGTGGCAGGCGTTGCCTTTTGCGCTCGTGTTTCTCCTGTTCTTCCTGATTCCGCTGGCGCTGATCGCCATGGTCAGCCTCTGGAACTTCAACGAATACGAGCTGATTCCCGCAGTCACGCTGCGCAACTACCTGAGCCTGTTCGAAGGCTGCTCGCGGCTCACCGACAACGGCGATTTCTGCGTCACGCTGAGCACCTACATCAGCACGCTCAAGTTCTGCCTGCTGGTCTGGGGCATCACGCTGCTGATCGGCTTCTCGGTCGCGTATTTCCTGGCGTTCCACGTGCGCTCGGCCACCATGCAGACGGTATTGTTCGTGCTCTGCACCGTGCCGTTCTGGACCTCGAACGTGATCCGCATGATCTCGTGGGTGCCGCTGCTCGGGCGCAACGGGCTGGTCAACCAGGGGCTGATGTCGATGGGCGTGGTCGATCAGCCGGTCGAGTGGCTGCTGTTCTCGAATTTTTCAGTGGTGCTCGCCTTCGTGCACCTCTACACGATGTTCATGATCGTGCCGATCTTCAATTCGATGATGCGCATCGACCGCTCGCTGCTCGAAGCCGCCAGCGACGCCGGCGCCACCGGCTGGCAGACGCTGTGGAACGTGATCGTCCCGCTTTCGCGCACCGGCATCCTGATCGGCTCGATCTTCGTCATCACCATCGTCATGGGCGACTTCGTCACCATCGGCGTGATGGGCGGCCAGCAGATCGCCTCCATCGGGAAGATCATCCAGGTGCAGACGTCCTATCTGCAGTTCCCGCTGGCAGCGGCCAATGCGATGATCCTGCTGGCCGTGGTGCTGATGATCATCTGGGGCCTCACGCGGCTCGTCGACATCCGCAAGGAGCTGTGAGATGAGCCAACGTTTCGGCGAAAAACGTGCAGCGGGCTTCTGGCCTCTGGCGATCGTCTTCGGGCTCTTCGTGCTGTTCCTCTACGGCCCGATGGTCACGATCTTCGTGCTCAGCTTCCAGGGGCCGGAAGGCGGGCTGACCTTTCCGCTGCGCGGCGTGTCGCTGCACTGGTTCCGCCAGCTTGCGGCGGGACTGGGCACCGTCGACATCGGCGCGGCTTTCGGTCGGTCGCTGATGCTGGGCGCGGTCGTGATGCTTTTCACGGTGGTCCTGTCGGTGCTCGCCGGGCTGGCGTTCCGCAAGAAGCTCGCGGGCGGCAACACGCTTTTCTTCGTCACCGTGGCCAGCCTGATCATGCCGTCGATCATCGTGTCGCTCGGGATCGGGCTGCAGTTCCGGCTGCTCGATACCGGCATCAAGGACGGTCTCACCGCACTCGGCGCGACCGACCTGCTGGAAAACTACGGCACCTCGCTCGGCCTGCTCACCTCCGCGCTCGGCGCGCACCTGACCTGGACGCTGCCGTTCGGCCTGCTGATCATGTTCGCCGTCTTCAACCGCTTCAACCCGGCCTACGAGGAAGCCGCGCGCGACCTCGGCGCCACGCCGTGGCAGACCTTCCGCCATGTCGTGCTGCCGCTGATCGGCCCGTCGATCGTCGGCATCGGCATGTTCGGCTTCACGCTCAGTTGGGATGAGATCGCGCGCACTTCGCAGGCGATCGGCGACTCCAACACGCTGCCGCTCGAACTGCAGGCGCTGACGTCGACCGTCACCACGCCGTCGATCTATGCGCTGGGCACGGTCACGACGATCGTCTCGCTGGTCGTGATGGGCGTCGCGCTCGGCGCCGTGGCTCTGCTGCGCCGGCGTGCCGTCCAGCGACGCTGATTCTTCGCCCCGACAGGAAACCCGGATGCCACGGCTGCTCGTCATCAACCCCAACACTTCGGCGCCGATCACGGCGATGCTCCAGCGCCATATCCAGACCGTCGCGGGCCCGGCGCTCGACGTGCATGCCGTGACCGCGCGTTTCGGGGCGCCGTACATTTCGTCCGAAGCGGGTTACGCGGTCGCCAGTCATGCCGTGCTCGACGCCTGGGCCGCGACGGTGTCGGAGCCGGCCAACCGGCCCGATGCGGTCCTGGTGGCCTGCTTCGGCGACCCGGGCGTGTTCGCGATGCGCGAAGGTGCGGGCGTGCCTGTCAACGGTCTGGCGGAAGCGGCTTTTTCGGAAGCGGCATGGCATGGCCGATTTGCGATCGTCACCGGCGGCGAGCGCTGGCGGCCGATGTTGTCGCGGCTCGCGGCTGCGCTGGGACACACGCAGACGCTGGCGGGCATCCACACCGTCGCTCCGTCCGGCGCGCAGCTGGCCGCCGATCCGGCTGGCGCCCGCGTGCTTCTGGCGGAAGCCTGCTGCCAGGCGATGGAGCGCTTCAAGGTGCAGGCGGTGATCCTCGGCGGCGCTGGTTTGGCCGGCATGGCCGCGGATATTGCATCGCTGGTGCCGGTGCCGGTGATCGACAGCGTGAGCGCAGGTGCGCAATGGGCTGTGGACGCACTGCGCCGCGGCGACCGCGCGCCGGCCGACGGCACGCACGGCTTCGGCATCGCATGGCAGAACGTTGCCTGGGAATTGGCCGCACTCGACTGATCCCGGCCACGTCGTGGCAGCATGGGCGCATGACGAATCCATACACCCCCGAATCCCAGACCCGCGCCGATATCGATGCGCTGCGCGGACTCGCCGTGCTCGATTTCGGCACCAACTGGTGCGGCCATTGCCAGGCTGCTCGGCCGCTCGTCGACCAGGCTTTGGCCGGTCGTGGCGACGTGGCGCACATCAAGGTGGAAGACGGCAGCGGGCGGCCGCTCGGACGCACGTACCGCGTGAAGCTCTGGCCGACGCTGGTGTTTCTTCGCGATGGAGTGGAGGTGTCGCGGCTGGTGCGGCCGACGGACTCGGCAACCGTTTCCGAGGCGCTTTCGGCCGCAGCGTCCGGGTAGCGCAGGCGGACGTTAACGCCGTCTTTACGCACGCATACGGTGCGCTTACCTCTGCGCCGGGCCGCCGATACATGGCGATCGCAGACTTGGTTTCCCAACCTCGAAAGGAAGCAACCATGATTTCTTCACGTCAACGCATTCTCTGGGCCGGCCTTCTGGCATCGGCGACTTTCGCAGCCGCTGCGCAAACCCCGCCGCCGGCTTCGGTACCGACGAATTCGCCGGCCGCAATTGCTGCTGCCGCGCAGCATCGTGCCGGCAACGATCCTGCCGACAAGATGACCCGGCCGCACGATGGCAAAGGCATGGAGCGTATGCAGGAGCGCCGCGCCAGGCACCTGAACGATCTCAAGGCCAAGTTGAAGCTCGATGCATCCCAGCAAGGCGCATGGTCGACGTTCATGACATCGATCCAGCCGCCGCCGATGGCACAGCGTCCCGACCGCGCAGCGATGCGCGCCGAGTTCGAGAAGCTCACCACGCCACAGCGCCTGGACCGCATGCAGGCGCGTCAGGCCGAACGCGCGGCCATGGCATCCAGGCGCGCCGATGCGACCCGCGCGTTCTACGCCACACTGAAGCCCGAACAGCAGAAGACATTCGATGCCGAGTCGATGCGCTTCGAGCCGCGAGGCGAACATGGACCGCGCGGTCACGGTGAGCACGGCCCGGCTCCCAAAGGCTGATGCCTTGGTCGGCTGAAGACGTAAAAAAACCCGCAGCGCGATGGCGTTGCGGGTTTGTTGTCTTGGAAGCCCGAAGGCTTCCTTGAGAAAACGAAAACTTACTTGGCTGGCACGAACACCTGGCCGTCCTTCGGCTTTGCCATCTTGGCTTCGTTGCGCACTTCGGCGCGGGTCGTGCCGCTGTTGACCTTTGGTGCGGCGTTGATCTGACCGTTGGTACGGGTCGATGCCTGGCCCTTGGGAATGTCGGTGTTCGTCAGATTGTTGGCGTTGGCCTTTGCGCCGGCCTTCACATCGGCGCGGTCGGCTGGCATCGTGCCGCTCGGACGCTGCGTCTGTGCACGGTCGGACACACCGGTCTGTGCATTGATGTTGGCGGTGCCCGGGGTGGTCTGGGCGGAAGCTGCGCCTGCGGCCAGAAGGCCTGCAACGAAAACGGTAGCGATCAGATTGTGTTTCATGGTGTCTTCCTTCGAGGTGTGATCCGGAGATCGAATAATGATTGGCTTCTAAAAACAGGTTTCTCTCAACGAGTCTTTTCGAAGACTCTGAGATGGACATTAACGGTGTTCCGGTGTTAGGCCTGTGAGGCGGCGGCACGCAAATATGTAGGACGTGAAGGCGCCGCAGCCGAAGTAGCTGGCGCGTCCTACAGCGTGTAAAAGGAGTGGGCTCTACAAACTTCACCATGTCTTCCACTCGTACTTCTCCTTCGACTTCTTCTTCCTCGGCCGAGCCGTCCACGCCCGCCGCCGTGACGTCGCTCAAGGTGATGACGGTGAACACGCACAAGGGTTTCACCGCGCTGAATCGCAGGTTCATCCTGCCCGAGCTGCGGGAGGCCGTCCGCACGGTGGGCGCCGACGTCGTCTTTCTCCAGGAAGTCCAGGGTACGCACGACCGCCATGCGCGCAAGCACAGCAACTGGCCGGAAGCCCCTCATTACGAATTCCTTGCCGACACCATGTGGCCGCAATTCGCCTACGGTCGTAACGCGGTCTATCCGAAGGGTCATCACGGCAACGCTGTGCTGTCGAAGTTTCCGATCGTCAATTACACCAACCACGACGTGTCCATCGCCGGACCGGAAAAACGCGGCCTGCTGCATTGCGCCCTGCGTGTTCCCGGCCGGGTTGCCGAAGTGCACGTGATCTGCGCGCATCTGGGCCTTGCCGAATCGCATCGCCAGCAGCAGCTCGAGCTTCTCTGCCACATCGTTCGCGATGAGGTTCCGGCCGATGCGCCGCTGGTCGTCGCAGGCGACTTCAACGACTGGCGAGGTCGCGCGCACGACATCCTCGAAAAAGGCGCGTCGCTGCAGGAAGTGTTCGTGCAGGCCAACGGCTCTGCGGCCAAGACCTTTCCGGCGCGGTTCCCCATCCTGTCGCTGGACCGCATCTATGTGCGCAATGCCGGCGTGCATTCGCCGGTCGTGCTGCCGCGCCGGCCGTGGTCGCATCTTTCGGATCACGCCCCGCTGGTCGCGGAGATCCAGCTGTGAACCGCTGGATCCCGGGCAACACGATCGAACTGCTCGAAAACGGCGAAGAGTTCTTTCCGCGCGTGTTCGAGGCCATACGGGCGGCGAAGCGCGAAGTCGTCATCGAGACCTTCATTCTTTTCGAGGACAAGGTCGGCAAGGGCCTGCATGCGGCGATGCGGGAGGCGGCACTGCGAGGCGTGAAGGTCGACCTGATGATCGACGGCTTCGGCTCTCCCGACCTCTCGCCTGAATTCATCGGCGGGCTCACGTCGGCCGGCGTGCGGGTGCGGGTGTTCGACCCCGGGCAGCGCTTCTTCGGCACGCGGCTGAACATCTTCCGCCGCATGCACCGCAAGATCGTCGTCGTCGACGGCGAGCGTGCTTTCGTCGGCGGCATCAACTACTCCGCCGACCACCTGATGGACTTCGGTCCGCAGGGCAAACAGGATTACGCGGTCGAACTGACCGGGCCGATCGTGCCGGACATACACCGCTTCGTGCTGCGAGCGATCGCGGTCGGCGGGAAGAGCCCGGGCTGGTTTCGGCGGCGTCTCAGGGAAGCCAATCACACCGAGCAGCACCCGCATACCGGAGAGGCCGACATCCGCTTCGTCACCCGCGACAACCGGCGCCACACCAACGACATCGAGCGCGAGTACCGACTGGCGATCCGGTCGGCCCGACATCGCGTGGTGATCGCCAACGCGTACTTCTTTCCCGGCTACCGTCTCATCAAGGAAATGCGCCGAGCCGCGATGCGCGGTGTCGACGTGCGACTCATCCTGCAGGGCGAGCCCGACATGCCGATCGTCAAGACGGCAGCCACGATGCTGTACCACCACCTGCTGCATGCGGGCGTGCGCATCTACGAATACTGCGAGCGGCCGCTGCACGGCAAGGTCGCGCTGATGGACGATCAGTGGAGCACCGTCGGCTCCAGCAATCTCGATCCGCTGAGCCTGTCGCTCAATCTGGAATCCAACGTGATCGTGCGCGACAGGGCCTTCAACGAAGTGCTTTACGGGCGGATGGACGACCTGATGCAGAACGCCTGCAAGCAGATCACGACCGACCAGCTCACCGGCTGGAGCGGCTGGCGGCTGGTGCGCAGCTTCTTCATCTTCCATCTGCTGCGCTGGTGGCCATCCATGGTCGGCTGGCTGCCGCGGCACACGCCGAAACTGAAGCCGCTGCACACGCCCGAGCCCCGCGCCGGCGGCGCCACGCAGACGGACGTCGCATGAACGCGACCGCGCCGGGCTCGGTGTGGTCCCGGCTTCGGCAAAAGCCGTGGTGGCCCTGGGCCAAACGCATCGCCATCGTCGGTTTTGCGGTGTTCGTCATCACGTTGCTGGTGATCAACGCCCGCGCGATCGAGTGGGCCGAAGTATTCACCGCCGTGCGCGCCTATCCGATTCGCACGCTGCTGATCGCGGCTGCGCTCGGCGCCGCGAGCCATGTGGTCTACAGCACCTTCGACCTCATCGGCCGGCACTACACCGGCCACAGGCTGCCGGCGCCCACGGTGATGGCGATCGCCTTCGTGAGCTACGCCTTCAACCTGAATCTCGGCACCGTCGTCGGTGCGGTGGCGATGCGCGTGAGGCTCTACACGCGGCTGGGTCTCGACGGTGCCGACGTGGCGCGCATCGTCGGCGCCAGCATGCTGACGAACTGGCTCGGCTACTTCCTGCTCGCCGGGCTGGCCTTCATCTGGTGGCCGCTGAAGCTGCCGGACGACTGGCATGTCGGCATCGGGGCGCTTCATGCCGTGGGATTCGTTCTGGTCGCGATTTCGCTGGCTTATGTGGCGCTTTGCGCGTTCTCGAAGCGCCGCGAGTGGACGGTCAAGGGTCACGAGATTGCACTGCCGGCATTCCGTGTGGCGCTGGTTCAGCTGTTCATCTCGAGCCTCAACTGGGCGCTGATGGGCGCGACGATGTATGTGCTGATGCAGGGCAAGGTGGCCTATCCGCTGGTCCTGGGGGTGTTGCTGATCGGCGCGGTCGCCGGACTGCTGTCGCGCGTGCCGGCCGGTCTCGGCGTCCTGGAAGCGCTTTTCATCGCCCTGCTTTCGGCGCAGATGTCGCAGCCGGCGCTGATCGCCGGCGTGCTGCTCTACCGGGCGGTGTATTACTGGGTGCCATTGCTCGTGGCCGGGGTGCTCTATCTCGCCATGGAAGCCAGTGCAAAGAGACTGGCGGCAGCAGGGTCTGCGGACTGACTGTATATTCGTACAGTGCTCATACAACGCAAACTCGCCATCCTCGCCGACGCCGCCAAATACGACGCATCCTGCGCGTCGAGCGGCACCAGCAAGCGCAGCTCGGTCGGTGGACGCGGCATCGGTTCGACCGAAGGCTCCGGCATCTGCCACAGCTATGCACCCGACGGCCGATGCATCTCGCTGCTCAAGATCCTGCTGACCAACTTCTGTCAGTACGACTGCCTGTATTGCGTCAACCGCGTCACGAGCAACGTGCCGCGGGCACGCTTCACGGTCGAAGAAGTGGTGCAGCTCACGCTCGATTTCTATCGTCGCAACTGCATCGAGGGCCTGTTCCTGTCCAGCGGGATCATCCAGAGTCCCGATTACACGATGGAGCAGGTGGTCGAAGTGGCCCGGGTGCTGCGCGTCGACCATGACTTCCGCGGTTATATCCACCTGAAGACCATTCCCGATGCATCGCCCGAGTTGCTGCAGAAAGCCGGCCGCTATGCCGACCGCCTCAGCATCAACGTCGAACTGCCTACGGTGGAAAGCCTGGAGTCGCTGGCACCGGAGAAGGACGGCGCCGCCATCCGCCGTTCCATGGCGCGGCTGCGGGTGCACATCGACGATGCCAAGGGCGAGGCGCGCGATGCATCGACGGTATCGGTGATGTCGATGCCGCAGTCGAAACCGAAGCGCGCCAAGGCGCCGAAGTTTGCTCCGGCCGGCCAGAGCACGCAGATGATCGTCGGCGCCGACGCGACCGACGACCGCACCATCCTCTCGGCCAGCGCCAATCTCTACGGCGCCTACCGGCTGCGACGCGTCTACTACTCGGCCTTCAGTCCGATCCCGGATGCGTCGTCGTCGCTGCCGCTGTCGGCGCCGCCCATGATCCGCGAGCACCGGCTCTACCAGGCCGACTGGCTGATGCGCTTCTACGGTTTTGCCCACGACGAAATCGTTCCTCCCAGCATCGCCGGCCAACCCGACGCGCCGGGCAGCGGCATGCTGTCGCTCGATGTCGATCCGAAGCTGGCCTGGGCGCTCGCGCATCGCGACCGCTTTCCTGTCGACCTCAACGCCGCGCCGCGCGAGATGATGCTGCGCGTACCGGGGCTCGGCGTGAAGGCGGTCGAACGCCTGCTGGTGGCGCGGAGGGTGCGCAAGCTGCGCAGCGACGACCTCTCCCGGTTGCACGTCCCGCTGAAGAAGGTGATGCCCTTCGTGCTGACCATCGATCACAAGCCCGGCCGGGCCCTCGATTCGACCGACCTCGCCGCTTATCTAAAGCCGCAACCGGTTCAGGCCTCTCTGTTTTCCGCCTGAGCGCCTACAGAGCGCACAAGTCGCCGACCAGACATTGATCGATATGGCGACGCAAACTGTCACGCTCGACGGCGATACCGATTGGTCCGGCTTCCGCCATGAGGCTCGCACGCTGCTAGCAAAGCAGATACCGCCGGAGGATGTCGTGTGGCATACGCGGGCCAGCGCGGCGGGCGACCTGTTCGCGGCCGACGAGCCGCCCTTCGATGTGTCGGCGTCGGCGGCGGCGTTTTCACCCTCCACCCGATCCGGCTCGCATGTGGGTGCGTCCGCATCGGTCGTCCCGCCGGCTTTCGTGAGGTTGTGCGAAACCGTCGTCCTGCACGAAGACCCTTCCCGGTTCGGCCTTCTCTACCGGTTGCTCTGGCGACTGGTGCACGAACGTGGCTTGCGCAACGACCCGCTCGACGCCGATCGCGTGCATGCGCAACACATGGCGCAGGCAGTGCGGCGCGACATGCACAAGATGAAAGCCTTCGTGCGTTTCCGAAGCATCGTAGAAGCCGGGAATCCGGAGCCGGTCCATGTGGCGTGGTTCGAGCCGGTGCATCACATCGTCGAGGCAGTGGCTCCGTTTTTCGTCCGCCGCTTCACCCAGATGCGCTGGGTGATCCTGACGCCCGAGCGTTCGTTGCGCTGGGAACCCGCGGCAACGGCGGGTGGGTCCGGCGCGGCCGAAGGTGCACTCGGGTTCGGACCCGGCGCGCGACGGCAGGATGCGCCGCCGGCCGATGCGGGCGAGGCGCTCTGGCTCACCTATTACCAGAACATCTTCAATCCGGCGCGTCTGAAGCTGGCGATGATGCAGAAGGAAATGCCGCGTCGGTACTGGCGCAATCTGCCCGAAGCCGAACTCATCACGCCGCTCACGATCGATGCGATGGCACGCAGCGGCCGGATGATCGAGGCACCGCCGACGGTACCCGCGCGTCGGATCGAAATCGTGGACAGCCTGGCTTCGCCGGCATCGCTTTCGCTCATTCCGGAACAGACGCAGCTGTCCGACGACCCGGCGGAGGCGCTTGCCCAGCTCAGGGAAGCCACCCAGCGCTGCCGCGAATGCCCGATCGGTGCGCATGCGACGCAGTCCGTCTTCGGCGAAGGTCCGCTGCGTGCGGCGCTGATGGTTGTCGGCGAGCAGCCGGGCGATCAGGAGGATTTGCGCGGCCGGCCGTTCGTCGGCCCGGCCGGTCAGCTGTTCGACCGTGCCATCGCGGATCTGGGCTGGCCGCGCGAGGCGCTTTACGTCACGAACGCGGTCAAGCACTTCAAGTTCGAGCTTCGCGGCAAGCGGCGCATCCACAAGACGCCCGCTCAGCAGGAAGTCGCGGCGTGCCTTCACTGGCTGGAAAGCGAAAAAGCACAGGTGCGGCCCCAGGCGCTGGTCGCGCTGGGTGCCACCGCCGCTCGCGCGCTGCTGGGACGACCGGTTGCCGTCATGAAGGAGCGCGGCCAGTGGTACACCGATGCGCACGGACGGCAGGTGCTGGTCACGCTGCATCCGTCGGCGCTGCTGCGTGCAGACCCGGCGCAGCACGAAGAAGCCTATGACGCCTGGCTGCGCGACCTCGCGCTGGCCAGCAGCCTGGTCCACGCCGCGGCCTGAAGGGCCGGGCTTTGAAATTAGGCATGTTGCACTGCAGCAATTTTTGCGTTGCAGGCCTATAGTGATACGCATCACTCCAGATCGGATTTCGATCGACCACCATGCCAACCACGTACGACCGATTTTCTTCGCGCTACTTCAACCCGTTCCTGTTGTGGACGGATGTCGCCCTGAAGACGCAGGAAATGCTGCTGTCGTCAGGCACCGTGATCCAGATGCGCACCGAACGCATGGTTCTGGCCGGCCTGGTGCCAAGTGCCGTCGACACGGAGGAATTCAGGTTGATGGGTGAAGAAAAGCTGACTGCCGCCAACCAGTCCGGCGCCGCCATCGCCAGCCAGCTTCAGCTTTCCAGCCAGGCGCTTTTCCAGCGCACCATGCGCCACTGGCTCGGCAGCGCGACCGCGTTGATCGGCCTGGTCACCAGCACCACGCCGGCCCAGGCCGCTGCCAACAGCCACGAATGGCTGCAGGCCAATGCCCGCGCGACCGCAACCGTGACGCAGCTTTCGAGCGTCGGTGCGCGTGTCGTGCAGCGCGGGCTGAAGCCGATTCATGCCAAGGCGACGGCCAATGCGCGCCGCCTGACCGCCTATCGGGCCTGACCGGCCACCACCAGCCGCACCAGCGTGATTTCCGACGGCGCACCGAAGCGCTTCGGCGGGCCCCAGTAACCGGTGCCGCGACTCGTATAGACCCACATGTCGCCCAGCGCATGCAGTCCGGCAGTGAAGGGCTGTTGCAGCGGCACGAACAGGTTCCACGGAAAGAACTGGCCGCCATGCGTGTGGCCCGAAAGCTGCAGCTGGAAACCCGCCGCAGCCGCAGCCGGTGCGCTGCGCGGCTGATGCGCCAGCAGCACGCGCGTCGCCGCGCCCGAAGGCGCGCCGGCCAGTGCTGCCTCCGGACTGCTGGCATGCGCGGCGTCGAAATGCGCCGCGTGGAAGTCGGTGACGCCGGCCAGCACGAGTGTGGCGTTGTCCATTTCCTCGTCGGTCTGTGCCGCACCCGATCCGCTGGCACCGAGAAGCACATGCTCGTTCATCAGCACCCGCAGCCCGAGCCGGCGGAGTTCGTCGATCCAGGCATGCGCGCCGGCGTAGTACTCGTGGTTGCCGGTGACGACGAAGGTTCCGTGGCGCGCCCGCAATCCGGCCAGCGGCGCGATGTGCTGCTGGAGTGCCGCGACCGTGCCGTCGACCAGGTCGCCGGTGATGGCGATCGCGTCGGCCTCCAGCCTGTTGACCCGGTCGACGATGCGCTGGATGTAGCCGCGCCGGATCGTCGGGCCGACGTGCAGATCGCTCAGCTGCGCGATGGTGAAGCCATGGAAGGCGGCGGGCAGGCCCCTGATCGGCACGTCGACGCGCTTCACCGGCGCGGTGCGGCGGGCGTTGAAGAAGCCGATGACCGAAGTCGTCGTCGCAAGCAGCGGTACGGCCGTCGCGCTCCATAAGTGCAGCCGCGGCCAGTTGATCGCCAGTTCGACCGCAGCCTGCGCCGCCCAGGTCAGCAGCAGACCCGCGTCGCGCCCCAGAGTCAGCACGATCATCGAAGAAAACCAGCCCATGGCGAGCAGACCGGCCCATTGCCATGCCGCAGACACTGGCCGGCGCGTCGATTTCCGACCCGACTGCATCCCGATGAACGGCAGCGGAATCGTTGCTGCCGAAAAAACCAGAGCCAGAAACAGGACGACCGCTGCAACCGGGTTCGCGCCGTAGATGGCCGGCAGCAGGCGCAGCCCGATGTAAGCATGCAGCAGCGCGGTGAGAAAGGAGAGAGGACGAAGCGGCATCCGGACTTTGTGGAGAGCTGACAGATCGGGCAATTGCGAGGCGTTACCGACGCATTCAAGCCCCGTGCCAGCAATCGGTTCTGGCGTCGCTGGCACAGCCGTTGCGTGCATGCGACGCATGTCCGACCCCGTCGTTACCGCCGATCCTCTCTGGCGCCATCAGCTGAGCCTGTTGCTCGAATCCACCGGCGACGGCATCTTCGGCATCGACCTGGCCGGCCACTGCATGTTCATCAACCGGGCCGGTGCCGAACTGCTCGGCTGGTCGGCGGACGAAGTGATCGGCCGCAACATGCACGATCTGACGCATCACTCGCACTGGGACGGCTCGCCTTACGCCGATGTCGACTGCCCGATCTTCAACGCCTTCCGCCGCGGCCTGCCCTGCCGGATCGACACCGAAGCCTTCTGGCGGCGCGACGGCAGCGCATTCGCGGTCGAATATTCGAGCCATCCGATCCTCGACGGCGGCGTGGTGCGCGGCGCGGTCATCGCTTTCGTCGACATCACCGAGCGCCGGCGCGTGGCAGCCGCGCTCCAGCAGTCCCGCAGCGAGCTCGAACAGCGCGTGGCCGAGCGCACCGCCGAACTCAGCGCCGCGTTGCAGCAGGTGCGCGAGTTGTCCGCCTGGACGGATTCGGTGCGCGAGGAAGAACGCACCCGCATCGCCCGCGAAGTGCACGACGAGCTCGGCAGCCTGCTGGTGGCGCTGAAGATGGATGTGAACTGGATCGGCAAGCGCCTGGGCGAGCAGCAGGCGCGCGACCCGGAACATGCGCAGGCGATGCGGATGAAGATGGCCTGCAAGTGCGTCAACATGAGCGGGCTGATCGAGCGCGCGGTCGACAACGTCGGCCGCATCATCACCGACCTGCGGCCCAGCATCCTCGACCACCAGGGCCTGTGGGCCGCGCTCGAATGGCAGGCAACCGAATTCGTGCAGTCGGCCGAGCTGGAACTGGTGTGGGACGCGCAGGTCGACGAGTCGCTCGAATTGCCCGGCCCGGCCGCCACCGCCGTGTTCCGCATCTTCCAGGAGATGCTGAGCAACATCGCCCGCCATGCCCGCGCCCGCCGCGTCGACATCCGCATCCGCACCGACGACGGCATGCTCGACCTGCGCGTGCGCGACGACGGCATCGGCGCACCGCCGCAAGCCTTCAGCGCACTTACGGCCTACGGAGTGCGGGGCATGCGCGAGCGCGCGCTGCATTTCGGGGGGACGGTGGAGATTGCGAGCGAGACGGGGCTGGGGAGTACGTTCAGGTTGCGATTGCCGCTGCCGGGCTGACAGATGGTCATTGCCATTTTTTGCCAAGCTGGCTAGTCTGGTGGCATGAGCACCATGAACATTTCCCTGCCCGAAACGCTGAAAGCTTTCGTCGATTCGCAGATTTCCGAGCGGGGGTATGGCACCAGCAGCGAATACGTCCGCGATCTGATTCGCAAGGATCAGGACATACAGAAACTCCGTCGGCTGATGCTTGACGGCGCGGAGTCGGCGCCGGGCGCGGTCGCAGATGCAGACTACTTCGACTCGCTCCGAAAGCGTGTTGCCGCGCGCGCCGCCAAGTGAAAGACAAACCGATCGTTCCACGTGAGCTTGCGCAGCGTGATGTCGAGGAAACCGTCGCTTACTATTTCGAGGAAGGCTCTGAGCCTGCGGCTTTGAGTTTCATTGCTGCGCTGGAGCGGGCCTATGTGCATATCGGTCGAAATCCAGCTACCGGCTCGTTGCGATATGCGCATTCGCTCAACCTTGCCGGTCTGCGAAGTTGGCCGCTGACTCGATATCCCCAGCTGGTCCTGTATGTCGATCGCGAGGACCATATCGACGTTTGGCGCGTGCTGCACGGTCGGCGCGATCTGTCCGAATGGCTGCAGATGCCGGTGTCGACCATGGCTTCATGAGATCGCCGACAACTCCGACGCCATGCCCACCCCACTCCGCGTCCTGATCGGCGACGACCACCGCATCGTCCGCGAAGGCCTGAAGCAGGTGCTTGGCGACGCATCGAACGGCACGCCGGAAATCCTGGTCTGCGCCGAAGCCCAGACCGGCCCTGAAGTCATCGAACGCGTTGCCGCCATCCAGCAAGGCCCCGAATCCGAGCGACTCGACGTCGTTCTGCTCGACATCGCCCTGCCCGAGCGCGACGGCCTCGAGGTTCTGCAGGCGTTGCGTGCGTCATGGCCGGCGCTGCCGGTGCTGATGCTGTCGACCTACCCGGAGCGCCAGTACGCGGTGCGGTGCATCAAGCTCGGCGCAGCGGGCTATCTCAACAAGAGCGCCGATGCCGATGCGATGGTCGCCGCCGTGCGCAAGGCGGCTGCAGGCGGAATCTACGTTTCCGCGGCGACGGCGGAGGCGCTGGCTGCGGCCGTCAGCAAGGCTTCGGCGACCGAGGCGCTGTCGCACCGCGAGCACCAGGTGTTCCGTCTGCTCACGTCGGGGCACAGCGTGAGCGAAATCGGTGCGCAGCTTGGTTTGGCTGCCAACACGGTCAGCACCTACCGGGCTCGCATCCTCGAAAAAACCGGCACCAAGAACGACGTCGACCTGGCGCTCTACGCCGAACGGCACGGCAAAACGTCGAACTTGTAGGGCTGGCACTACAAGTCGTCGACCGGCCACCCGCGACTTTGCGGGTGCCGCGTGCGAGACGGCCAAAACGGGCCTGAAGCCAGCCTCCTCGGCCCGGCGCTTGCAAGACCGCTGCATCTTTTCATCGAGGTGCACCATGAACGATCCGTACGACGCCGACCGTCCCCTGACACTGCGCTGCGCCTGTGGCCAGAACCACGCGCCCGACCAGCACGCGAGTGCGATCGCGGCTTCGGACGCCAAGCTGGAGGCCAGCCTGATGAAGGCGCTGTTCCCGGTCGACAGCGTGCGCCGCCACTTCCTGCGTGCCGTCGGCGCCAACACCGCGCGTGCCGCCATCGCATCGCTCATGCCGCTTGGCGCACTGCAGGCGATGGCCCAGGAAAAGGGACCGATCGAGAAGAAGGACCTGAAGATCGGCTTCATACCGATCACCTGCGCCACGCCGCTCATCATGGCCAAACCGCTCGGCTTCTACGACAAGCAGGGGCTGAACGTCGAGGTGGTGAAGACCGCAGGGTGGGCGCTGATCCGCGACAAGATGATCAACAAGGAATACGACGCCACGCATTTCCTGTCGCCGATGCCGCTGGCGATCTCGATGGGCGCCGGCTCCAACGCCACGCCGATGAACGTCGCGACGATCCAGAACACCAACGGCCAGGCGATCACGCTGGCCAACAAGCACAAGGACAAGCGCGATCCGAAGATGTGGAAGGGCTTCAAGTTCGCGGTGCCCTTCGAATACAGCATGCACAACTTCCTGCTGCGCTACTACGTGGCGGAAGCTGGCCTGAACCCGGATACCGACATCCAGATCCGCGTCGTGCCGCCGGCCGAAATGGTCGCCAACCTGCGCGCCGGCAATATCGACGGCTACCTCGGCCCCGATCCGTTCAACCAGCGCGCGGTGTTCGAGGAAGTCGGCTTCATCCATATCCTCACCAAGGAAATCTGGGACGGCCATCCGTGCTGCGCATTCGGCACCTCGACCGAATTCATCCAGAAGAATCCGAACACCTTCGCCGCGCTCTACCGTGCAGTGCTCACCGCGTCGGAGATGGCGCGCAAGGCCGAGAACCGGGAGCTGATCGCCAAGGTCATCGCGCCGGCGCAGTACCTGAACCAGCCCGAAGTCGTGCTCACGCAAGTGCTCACCGGCCGCTTCGCAGACGGCCTCGGCAACATCAAGACCGTGCCGAACCGCGCCGATTTCGATCCGATCCCGTGGCAGTCGATGGCCGTCTGGATGCTCACGCAGATGAAGCGCTGGGGCTACGTCAAGGGCGACATCAACTACAGGCAGATCGCGGAAAAAGTGTTTCTCATTACCGACGCCAAGGCGCGCATGAAGGAAATCGGCCAGACGCCACCCGAGGGCGCGTACCCGAAGTTCACCATCATGGGCAAGGTGTTCGACCCGACGAAGCCGGACGAGTACGTCAAGAGCTTCGCAATCAACAAGATGGCCGCATGAACACGGCGGTGCGCAAGCTCAATGCCAAGGCGGCGTTGCTGTCGGTGGTGCTGCTGCTGCTGTTTCTCGGCATCTGGCAGGCAGCGACGTTCTCCGGCAGCGGCGGTGCGGCGTCGCAGGCCGGCATGACGACGGAGCAGATCGAGTACCAAAAAATGCTCGGCAAGGATCCGGGACAGGTGAAATCGGCCGGCTTCCCGACGCCTGCCGACATGGGCGCCACCGCCTGGAAACATCTGTCGAATCCGTTCTACGACAACGGCCCGAACGACAAGGGCATCGCGATCCAGCTGGGCTGGTCGCTGGCCCGCGTCGGGCTGGGTTTCGCGCTGGCCTGCCTGGTCGCGGTGCCGCTCGGTTTCGTCATCGGCATGTCGCCGTTGCTGCGCAAGGCGTTCGATCCGTTCATCCAGTTGCTCAAGCCGATTTCGCCGCTGGCCTGGATGCCACTGGCGCTCTACATCATCAAGGACTCGTCGATCAGCGGCATCTTCGTGATCTTCATCTGCTCGGTCTGGCCGATGCTGCTCAACACCGCGTTCGGCGTGGCCTCGGTCAAGCGCGAATGGCTCAACGTGGCGAGCACGCTGGAGGTCAAACCGCTGCGCAAGGCATTCCTCGTGATCCTGCCCGCCGCCGCGCCGACCATCCTGACCGGCATGCGCATCAGCATGGGCATCGCCTGGCTGGTGATCGTGGCGGCCGAAATGCTGGTCGGCGGAACCGGTATCGGCTATTTCGTCTGGAACGAGTGGAACAACCTCTCGCTGACCAACGTGATCTTCGCGATCCTGGTGATCGGCGTGGTCGGCATGCTGCTGGACCTGTCTTTCGCCGCCCTCCAGCGCAAGGTGACCTATGTCGAGTAATCAGGCACTCCCCCAGGCACGTTCCCAGGCAAACCCACCGCGCATGGTCGCCAACCCCCTCTCTGAGGGCAGTGCTGACGACCCGGATGAGCCGATTTCGCGGCATTTTGCGGAATGGATCACTCCGGCCATCGAAGCCGGCGAAATGGCGACGGCTGTGCAGGCACCGTTGTTGCGCATCGAAAGGCTGGCAAAGGCCTTCGTCCCGGCCAAGCCGGTGTTCGCCGACGTTTCCTTCACGATAGATCGTGGCGAATTCGTCTGCGTGATCGGGCATTCGGGCTGTGGCAAGACGACCATCCTGAACGTGCTCGCGGGGCTCGACACCGCCACCGCCGGCCACACGTTCATGGAAGGCCGCGAGATTTCCGGACCCAGCCTCTCGCGCGGCGTCGTCTTCCAGAGCCATGCGCTGATGCCGTGGCTCACCGTTCGCAAGAACATCGCTTTCGCGGTGAAGTCGCGCTGGCCCGAGTGGACAGCCGATCAGGTCGACGAGCAGGTGGTGCGCAATGTCGCACTGGTCGGGCTGGCCGCCGCCATCGACAAGAAGCCGTCGCAACTGTCGGGCGGCATGAAGCAGCGCGTCGGCATCGCCCGCGCCTTCGCGATCCAGCCGCGCATGCTGTTGCTCGACGAGCCGTTCGGCGCGCTCGATGCGCTCACGCGCGGCACCATCCAGGACGAGCTGATGAGCATCGTCCGCCAGACGCAGCAGACGGTTTTCATGATCACGCACGACGTCGACGAGGCCATCCTGCTGGCCGACCGCATCCTGCTGATGAGCAACGGCAGCGAGACCGCCGCCGGCTACCGCCCAGGAAACATCGCCGAAACCGTCGTCAACCCGCTGCCGCGCGAGCGCACCCGGGCCGGACTGCATCACCTGGACGACTACTACCCGCTGCGCAACCACATCATGGATTTTCTCGTCAAGCGCGCCAAGGCAGCCTGACGGTCCATCTCAGTTTTCCCCCTCAAAACACACAGGAGCTACTCCAATGAACCGCAACGACGTCACCGAAAAGATCATCACAGCCAAGGTAGCCAACGGTATCCAGTGGGCCGACGTGGCCGAAAAGGTTGGCCTTTCCAAGGAATGGGTCACCGCGGGCTGCCTCGGCCAGATGACCTTCGACGCCGACCAGGCCAAGACAGTCGGCGACATCTTCGGCCTCACCGACGAAGAGCAGAAGTGGTTGCAGGTCGTGCCGTACAAGGGCTCGCTGCCCACGCCGGTGCCGACCGATCCGCTGATCTACCGCTGGTACGAAATCGTCAGCGTCTACGGCACGACGATCAAGGAGCTGATCCACGAGGAATTCGGCGACGGCATCATGAGCGCGATCGACTTCAGCATGGACATCCAGCGCACTGCCGACCCCAAGGGCGATCGCGTGAACGTGGTGCTGTCGGGCAAGTTCCTGCCGTACAAGCAGTACTGAAAGCATGGTGGCCGGCACCTGGCTGGCCAGAGGATCGCCCGTGTAGACTGCACGGTTTTTCCGATCTGTCGTTATGGTGCAAGTGTCACGGCGCTCACCGCGCACAGGTTCAACGGCTCCGGCCGCAGCGTCCGGCGTCTCCGGCTCGGCGCTCGTTGGCCTGCTGACGCGTCTCACCGATTCCCGAATTCCCGAATCCGGCCAGTCGATTTCCGAGCGCCTGAGCCAGTGGCTGGGCTGGACGGATGCGATTTCGCTGTCGTCCGTTCTGGGCACTGCTAACAAGAAGCAGTCTTCGGCTTCCAGGGTGGCCTTCAATGCAGAAGAAGCCGAAGTCGCCCGCGTTCGAGACGCTCTGATCAAGACACTGGCCGACGAAGGGGGTGGATTGCGCACCGCCTCCGACTTCTCCCCCTACCGCCGACGCTACGTGTCGCGCCAGCAGACCATGGAATCCGCCATCGCTCCGCTGCGCACCCGTCTACAGGCCGCGCTGGTCGCGCGATCGCCGGCACTCGCGCAACTCGCCGCTGTCGACGCGGTCATGGCGCAGGCGCTCGGCTCGCACGAGGTGCGGGTTTTGTCGACGATTCCCGTGCTGCTGGAGAAGCACTACACCCGACTGCGCCGTTCGCAGGCCGACCAGATCGACCCCGACGTTTCACCCGACATGTGGCTGGACGGCTTCACCGACGACATGCAAAGCGTGCTGTTCGCCGAACTCGACATCCGACTGCAACCGATCGAAGGGCTGCTCGAAGCCCTCCGATCGAACTGATCCCCGACCCCAGCCAATGAACAGAACCCTTCACTACACCGCCTTCTTCCTCGGCCTGGCCGCCATCGTCTGGGTCGGCGTCGGCTATGTCGGCTCCAATCCGCTCGCGCTGGTGATCACGCTGCTGATCGGCGGCTTCTATCTGATGGGCGCAGCGGAACTGCGTCGTTTCGACGCAGCCACTTCGACGCTGGCCGGCGCCGTCGCGAACGTGCAGGCGACGCCGCCGAGCCTTGGCGAATGGCTCGATCCGGTGCATCCGTCCCTGCAGAACGCCGTGCGCCTGCGCGTCGAAGGCGAGCGTGTCGGCCTGCCCGGCCCGTCGCTGACGCCTTATCTGGCGGGGCTGCTGGTGCTGCTCGGCATGCTCGGCACGTTTCTCGGCATGGTCGTCACGCTGAACGGCACCGGCACGGCGCTCGAGAGCGCTTCGGATCTCCTGGCCATCCGCTCGTCGCTGGCTGCGCCGGTCAAGGGATTGGGGCTGGCTTTCGGCACCTCTCTGGCCGGCGTTGCTGCATCCGCGATGCTGGGGCTCGTCTCGGCGCTCTGCCGGCGCGACCGCGTACAGGTCGCGCAGCGGCTCGATTCGCGGATCGCCACCACGCTGCGGCCGTTTTCGCTTGCGCACCGACGCGACGAATCCTTCAGGCTGCTGCAGCGCCAGGCCGAAGTGATGCCCGAACTGGCCGACCGTCTGCAGACCATGATGGCGACCATCGAGCGGCAGAGCGAAGCGCTGAACCAGCGGCTGATCTCGAACCAGGACGGCTTCCACGGCAAGGCCGAAACCGTCTACATCGGCCTCGCCGCCTCGGTCGACCGCGCACTCAAGGACAGCCTTACCGAAAGCGCCCGCATCGCCGGCGCGACGATCCAGCCGGTCGTCGAAGCCACGATGGCCGCCATCGCGCGCGAAACAGCGGCGCTGCAGGGCACCGTCGCGCAGGCGTTGCAGACGCAGCTCGACGGGTTGTCGACCCGGTTCGAGACCACGACCGGCAACGTCGGCGAGATCTGGAAGTCGGCGCTGGCCGAACATCGCCAGACCGGCGAAACGCTGTCGAACGACCTTGGCGCATCGCTTGATCGCTTTGCCGAAACCTTCGAGCAACGCTCGGCTATGCTGGTCGATGGTGTCTCGGCGCGCCTGGAAACCACCGTTGGCCAAGTCTCCGACGGCTGGCGCTCCGCCCTCGCCCGCCATGGCGAAATCAGCGAAAAGCTCTCCGGCGACACGCACCGCGCGCTGGCCGAAACCGCAGCCGGATTCGCGCAGCAGGCGGCAGCGCTGCACGACACGGTCGGCAAGTCCCACGCCGATCTGCAGTGCGACATCGACGCGCGCGATCAGCAGCGCCTCGCCGCCTGGACCGACTCGCTCGGCGCGATATCCGTCGCGCTGAAGCAGGAATGGCAGCAAGCCGGCGCCGACACCGCGCAGCAACAACGCGACATCTGCCAGACGCTCGCAGAAACCGCGAAGCAGATTTCCGCCCAGACCGAATCGCAGGCGAAAAGCACTATCGCCGAGATCGGCCGCCTGGTCGACGCCGCCGCCGAAGCGCCGCGCGCCGCTGCCGAAGTCATCGTCGAACTGCGGCAGAAACTGTCCGACAGCATGGTCCGCGACAACGCGATGCTCGACGAGCGCACCCGCATTCTCGGCACGCTCGAAACGCTGCTCGACGCCGTGAACCACGCTTCCACCGAACAGCGCGCGGCCATTGATGCGCTGGTTGCGACGTCCGCCGGTCTGCTCGACCGCGTCGGCACGCAGTTCAGCGAGACGGTCGACACCGAGGCCGGCAAGCTGGCGCTGGTCGGCGCGCAGCTCACAAGCAGCGCAGTCGAGGTCGCGAGCCTGGGCGAATCGTTCGGACTGGCGGTGGAACTGTTCAGCCAGTCAAACGACAAGCTCGGCGCGCAGCTGCAGCGCATCGAAACCGCACTCGGAAAATCGATGGTGCGCAGCGACGAACAACTCGCCTACTACGTCGCGCAGGCGCGGGAAGTCATCGACCTGAGCATCCTGTCGCAGAAGCAGATCGTCGAGGATTTGCAGCATCTCGCCAGCCAGCGCGCTGCAGCGGGAACTGAAGCGTGATGACGGAGGACATCGATGGTGGCTCGGAGCCGACGGTTCCGGTCTGGGCTGTCTTCGGCGACCTGATGTCGGGCCTTCTTGGCGCGTTCGTCCTGATCCTGGTCTGTGTGATCGGCATGCAGCTGGAACTGGCGACCAAGCTGGAATCCGAAGTCAAACAGCGCCAAGTTGAAGCGCAACGCCGCGAAACGCTCGAAAAAGCCCTTGCCGGACCGCTCGCAGCCGGCCGCGTGACGCTGACGAACGGACGCATCGGCATCAGCGGCAACGTGCTGTTCGCGCTCAATTCCGCCGAACTGCAGCCCGAAGGCCGGCAGTTGCTCAAGACGCTGACCGGCCCGCTGGCCGCGTACCTGCAGTCGCGCGACGAGATCCTGATGGTCAGCGGCTTCACCGACGACCGGCAGGTGCGCGGCGGCAACCGGCCGTTCGCGGACAACTGGGAGTTGTCCGCGCAGCGCGCGCTGACGGTGACGCGGACGCTGATCGAGGACGGCATTCCGTCGGCATCGGTGTTCGCGGCGGCTTTCGGGGCGGAGCAGGCGGTGGCTTCGAATGCGGATGCGGACGGGCGGGCGAAGAATCGGCGCGTGGAAATGGCGCCGACGCCGCGGCCTTCGGGTGTGGTGCGTGAATAAGGTGACCGAGGTGGAGCGCGGCGATCCGGTGCGCCTTCGCTTCATCGAGGCGATGGAAAGGCGGGCTGCCGGGCATTTCGGCGAGGCGCGGCGGTTATTGGATGAAAGAGTGGCGGCGCTGCGGGTTGCTTATGACGCGATGCCTGGATCCGAGCCGTCGATTGGCGTGATCGCTTCGCAGACTGGAACGCCGTCGGAAATGCAGCGCGGTCCGCTTTCCGAACTTGCTGCATGCATCGCCGAGCAGGCTGTTCTGCGTGGCGGCGGCAGCGACATCTCGAGTGGATATGCGCCGGCAGGAAATAGATCCGCGCCGACCGAGCTTGCATCCCTCGCCTTTTTCCGCAGCACCTGGTCGCGGCTCAGCGCCGAGCGTCGGCTGACCAAGTCTCTGGCTACGGTTCCCGAAAATGCCGGTCCATTGAATTCGCACCAGCTTGTGCACCGAGCGTTGCAATCGATGCGGGAGACGTCGCCTGGCTACCTGCATCACTTCATGACGTATGTGGATGCGTTGCTTTGGCTGGATCAGGCGGGTGGAAATAGCGCAGTCGCCAGCGTAGGCCCTGCGCGCGCGAAGCCGGTGAAGGGCGGCAAGGCAGCGGTTCGCGGCAAATCCGGTTGATATTCCGTATCGAAACAACGGGATCGACTTCAAGGCAAACGTGCGCAGGCGGCATGCCGACCGTAGCTCCGGTGCTCCTGGCTCATCAATTGAACACTTTGTTCAATTTTGCAAAATCAGCTCTGCCAGCCCATCCAGCTCCTGCTTCCGCTCCACCCGATCCGGCAGCAACCGCGCCGCACCTCAGAAACTCCCCCGGCTTAGCTCCACGCGCATGACCCGAATCACCTGCTCGATCGCGTCCTTCGCGTTGTCCAGCCCCATCGACGCGAAAAGTCCGGGAAGCAGCGTCTTGCGGATGGACGTCTCGATGTTGTGCGGGTTCAGCGAATGCTCGGCTACCGCCTGTTTGACGGCCTCGTCGATGAGAAAGGCTTGCGTTACCAGACTGTCGATGTCGGCCTGCGCAAACACCTTCTCGCCGACCACCAACCTGCAGATGCCGAAGTACGAGCGTGCGTGCGGATGACCGACCAGTGCGTCCGGCATGCCGTCCAGCACCCGGGTCGTGACCTGCGCATCGAATTTCCTCAACAACGCGTATTGCTTGACCGGATGCTCGACCAACGCTTCGGCATCTGCAGTCGCCTGCATCAGCAATTCCGCGAAGACTTTCTGCGCATAAGGATCGTTGGCCAATTCCTGCTCGATGGTCTTTTTCAATCGCGTCCGGATCAAGTCCGTCTCATTGCGCGTCTTTTCGGCCGTCCAAAATGCCGGTGCGTCGTGTGGAGAGAGCCTTTCAGGCTGCCCTGGCTTGTGCACCAGGTATATGCCTTCCGGCTCCCGCACCTCCAGGCCGATTTCCTGCCGATCCACCATCCGGCGGATCTGGTCGTCATGGGTGCTGTAACGCACCGTCTCCTGCGCGTCCTGCCGCGCGATGCGGCGCAGTTCGGTGAACAACTGCAGGTCGTCCTTGTACGTCTGCAGCGTCTGCTCGGAAAAACCGTGGTCCTCGAAGAAGCTGCGTGACGACAGCGCTGTCTGCAGGCACAGCCCGAAGCGGGTCAGCGCCGCGTCGAAATCGTCGCGCACTTTCTGGCGCGTGTCGTAGCTCCGGCCCGTGGCGTCTTCGGCGAAACGGGGCATCAGCACCTGCCGGAACTGTTCGCGGTCGTCGCGGTTCGTCACTTCGGCAAAGATCTCCCACAGCGTGTCGTGCAGGCCCGGCAACTGCCTGTATTCGCTGCTGAACTGACGGTACAGACCCTCGATATCGCTCAATTCGTATCCACCCTGCGTCCGAGCCTCAAGGTCCTGATAAGCGCGGACGGCCGTGTCCAGCTCCTTCAAAATGCCTCGGTAGTCCACCAGCACGCCGTAACGCTTGGCCTCGTGCGGTCGGTTCACCCGCGCGACCGCCTGGATCAGGTTGTGCGCCTTGAGCGACTTGTCTATGTACAAGACGGCGTTGCGCGGCTCGTCGAAGCCGGTGAGCAGCCGGTCGGCCACGATCAGCAGATCGGGACTGCCGTCCGTGCCGAAATCGCCGAGCACCTTCGCCTCGTAGGCCTCCGCGTGCTTGCCCACGTTCGCTTTCCACCAGGCCTGCACTTCCGGAATCGTGCTCTCGTCGACATCGGTATTGCCTTCCCGGCTGTCCGGCGCCGAGATGACGACCGCGCTGCTGACCAGCCCGGTGTCGTCCAGATGACGCTTGTAGCGGATCGCGTCCAGCTTGCTCGACGTTGCCACCTGGCCCTTCAGGCCCAGGCCGAGTGCGCCGATGTTTTCGCTGAAATGCTGGGCGATGTCATTGGCGATCAGCTTGATGCGATCGGCCGCGCCGTCGCCGAGAGACAGCGCCGGCAGGCGCTCCTCATAAAGCAGCGGCGCCACGGTTTCGTCGTCGACCGCGCGCTGCATCGTGTAGGCATGCACGATCGGGCCGAACCTGTTCGCCGTCTTTTCCGACTTCAGCAGCGGCGTGCCGGTGAAGGCCACACAGGCCGCGCGCGGCAGCGCCTTGCGCATGCGCTCGTGTGTTTCGCCGCCGTGGCTGCGATGCCCTTGGTCCACGAGCACGATCAGGTCGGCCGAGTCGTTGTGGCATTCGGGCAGCTTCGACGCCGTCGCGAACTTGTGGATCAGCGCGAAGACGATCTGCTCGGTCCCCTGCCCGATGCGCAGCGCCAGCTCGCGGCCCGAGCCGACCTTCGCCTTCTCGCCCTTATTCGTCGTCGCGAGGGCCGAACCGAACGCGCCGCCGTTCATGAGGTTGCGCGCCAGCTGGCCTTCCAGGTCGATCCGGTCCGTCACCACCAGCACGCGGCAGGCCTGCGTCGCCTCGTGCAGCATCAGCGCCTTGGCCAGAAACACCATCGTGAAGCTCTTGCCCGATCCGGTCGCTTGCCACACCACGCCGCCCTCGCGTGCGCCGTCGGGCCGGCGCTGCTGAATGCGCGCCATCAGCGCTCGGACGCCGAAGAACTGCTGATGGCGCGCCACTACTTTGCCGACCTTGTGGTCGAACAGCACGAAGAGGCGCAGGAATTCGAGCAACCGGTCGGGCTGGAGCAGCGCGACCAGCAGTCTGTCCTGCTCGGTCTGCAGCGACGGCTGCGACCAGAGGCGCGTGAAATAGTCGACAAGCGCGGCAGGTTTGCCGTGCAGCAACGCGGCCTGCACGTCCGCGTCCAGCGGCTGGTTCTTCCACCCGGCGAGTTGCGCATCGTCGAGCGCTTCTTCGCGCCACCGCGCCCAGAGCTTCGACGCCGTGCTGGTCGTTCCGTAACGCGCTTCGCTGCCGCCGACGGACAGCAGCAACTGCGCATAGGCGAAAAGCTGCGGAATCTCGTCATGGCGCTGGTTGCGCAATTGCTGGCCGATGCCTTCTTCCACCATCGACCGGCCGTCCGGCCCCACGCCCGGCCGCTTCGCCTCGATCACCACCAGCGGCATGCCGTTGACGTAGCCGACGAGGTCCGGCGTCCGGACGTGCGTGCCGTTCGCGGAAAGCACTTCCAGTTCTTCGGTCACGTCCCAGCGGTTTGCATCGGCGTGCTGCCAGTCGATGAGCGCGATGGTCGGTTGGTGCCTCTTGCCGTCGGGCATGAATTCGGTGACCGTCACGCCGAGCGTGAGCAGTCGATACAAGCGCTCGTTGGCCGGCAACAGGCCTTCGACGAGGCTCAGCGTCTGCACCTGACGCACGATCTGATCGATGCCGCCGGACGACAGCGGATGAAACTCGCCCTTGTATTCGAAGCGGCGGATTTGCAGGACCTCGATCAGGCGCGGCTTGAGGATGACTTCGCGCGTGCTGCCTCGGAATTTCAAGGCGTCTGCTTTGCTGAGGAATTGCCAGCCCAGGTTGATGAGCAGGTGGAGCGCGGGGATGTGGGCGCTGTATTGCTCGCGAGTGGGCGGGGCGATGGTCATGTGGGGTTCGGTTCAGCGGTTGGCAGAGCGTCGGTGTTGCAGGTGGCGGGTAGGTGGACGCGGCGTTTGCCGGTGAGGACGTCCTGCATGAGGGGAGACCTTTTCTGCTTAAACGGACATCACGCTTCAATCAATGAGCGCTTGTGTTTGCTTGCGGCTGTTTATCGCAAATCTTTCGGCAGTAGCAATCGCAGCATCCCAAATTGCAACGATGCGAACAATTTGAAGTTGTTCGTCTCTGGGCGGCAAAGGAATGATGATTTCTTTTGTTAAACCCGCATTCGGATTTTGTTGGGTGTCTGCATTGCTCATTTCACGGATTACGTCGTAGTGAGAAGAAAGGAATTGATGAAGATATTCTGCGTCACATAAGTCGTTGACTCATATCGCGTCGCAAGCCTGGTTGGTAGCGGCTTCGATATTTAGTCGCGCAACGTGACTACGCGTTTTTCCTTGTCCATACATGGCCGTCAGCAAGGTGCCTGCAGGAAATAATTTCACGGAAGAGTTTCAACGGCCAGCGGCACTTGTTTTTTCAAAGGTCTCCGTAATCGCGTTGAAATTAATCTCGCTCGTAGTGACCCATGAAATGTCGCCGCCTCGATAGCTGGCATCCGATCTATCTGGCGTACAACCAGAGCTGATCACGCCTCAGGCAGCATCTTTCCCACCCTTCTTTTTCGTCAACTGCTTTGACAGCTGGCTAAGTTCGGCCATGCTTGACTTTTCTTCTTTTGGTGCGTCGAGCAGTCGGATCGCGTAGGCACTTCCCTCTGCTTCAAATTCTTTACGTCGTTGTGCTGAGAACTGCTCGTATTGTTGTTCTGCGTGCAAGACCGCCTGCTTATGTGTCACCGTGCCGGCCCCCGACAGGATATTTCGTTCATTAAAACTTAAAAATGCATCGAGCTTATTCACCCAATCCCGCAAAAAAACCTGTTTTCGACGCAGTGCTTGATCCTCGGCAAAATCAAGCCACATTGAAACGATGCGATTAAGTTCGCTAATTTCGTTTTCGCGCAGGTAATTCTTTGCGACGGTGGCATCAGACTTCTGCACTTGACCAGACTTCCATGTGCGCAATCCCATGTTTGCTTGCAGACAGTCGGCGCGTTGCTGGATCAGTTCCGCCGCAGTCTGACCCGTCACCGCGTAGTGCAGCTTGTTTTGAATTAGTCGAAAAAACCGAGTGGTTTCAGGCAATGTCGGCACATAGTCTGCAGCCATCGCGAAGATTTCGCGCACCCGCAGGTACATGCGACGCTCGCTGGCGCGAATGTCGCGGATGCGTTCGAGGAGTTCGCCAAAACGGTCGGGCACCGCCGACGTTCCCACGGGCGGGTTCTTGAGCCGCTCGTCGTCAAGCGTGAAGCCTTTGACGAGGTACTCGCTCAATCGCTCGGTTGCCCAGCGCCGGAACTGGGTGCCGCGTGCGGAACGGACGCGGTAGCCCACCGCAAGGATCGCATCGAGGTTGTAATGATCGATCTGTCGGTTGACCTGCCGTCCGCCTTCCTGCCGAACTATTCGGATTTTCCGAATAGTTGCCTCTGCTTGAATTTCGCCATCGGTCAGCAGCGTCTTGAGGTGCTCGTTGATGTTAGGCACGCCCACTTGGAACAGCTCGGCCATCAGCGCCTGAGTCAGCCACAGCGAGTCTTCAATGAAGCGGCATTCGACCCGGGTCCTGCCGTCCTGGGTCTCATACAGCAGAAATTCGCTTGGTCCTGGTGCGTTCTCACTCATACCCCAACTCCCTCAAATACCCAGCCATCTCCTCCTCCAGCCCCGCCAGCTCCGCCTTCAATTTCAACCTTTCCTCCCGCAGCGCCACCAGATCGATCGCGACCGCCTCCTCGAACGTGTCCACATACCGGGAAATGTTCAGATTGAAGTCGTTCCCCGCAATCTCCGCCGGGCTCGCGAGGCACGCGTATTTCGCCACGCTCTGCCGCGCATCGACCGTCGCGACGATCGCGTCCAGATCGCTCGCCCGCAGCAGGTTCTGGTTCTTCCCATCCTGGTAGGCCCGGCTGGCGTCGATGAACAGCACCTTGTCGTCCGCCTTGTTCTTCCGCATCACAAGCACCGCAGCCGGGATTCCCGTGCCGTAGAACAGCTTCTCCGGCAGGCCGATCACCACGTCCAGCAGGTTTTCCTCGATCAGCTTCTGGCGGATCTTCCCTTCGGCCGCGCCACGAAACAGCACGCCGTGCGGCACCACCACCGCCATGCGGCCGGTGCCGGCCTTCATCGTCTCGACCATGTGCAGCACGAACGCGTAATCACCCTTCGTGCGCGGCGGCAGTCCGCGGCGAAAGCGCTTGTGCGGGTCATTTCCGGCGGCTTCGTGGCCCCACTTTTCCAGCGAGAACGGCGGAGCGGCGACCACGATGTCGAAATGCTTGAGCAGGCCCTGGCTGTCGAGCAGCTTCGGGTTGCGCAGCGTGTCGCCCCACTCAATGCGGTGGTTGTCCTCGGCCTGCAGGAACATGTTCATCCTGGCCAGCGCCCAGGTGCTGCCTGTGGCCTCCTGCCCGTACAGCGCATATTTGCGGCTGCCGGTCTGCGCGCGGATCAGCTGCCCGCACTTCATCAGCAGCGAGCCCGAACCGCAGGTCGGATCGCAGATTTCGTCGCCTGCCTGCGGCGTCATCAGGCGAGCCATGAGTTGCGACACTTCGGGCGGCGTGTAGAACTCGCCGGCCTTCTTGCCGCTGGTGGAGGCGAAGTTCCTGATGAGGAATTCGTACGCGTTGCCGATCACATCCAGGTTGTCGACGCGGCGTTCGCCCAGGTTCAGCGACGGTTTGGCGAAGTCTTCCAGCAGGTGCCGCAGGATGTCGTTCTTCTGCGCTTCGTCACCCAGCCTGGTGGAGTTGAAGCTGATGTCCTGGAATACGTCGCGCAGCTTGGCAAGATTGGCGTCCTCGAGCGCGTGCAGCGCCTTGTCGATGCGCTCGCCGTTGCCCGGCTGGTGGCGCGCGGCGAGCAACGCGTAGAAGTTGGCGCTCGGCGGCAGCACGAAACGCTCGTTCTTCAGCAGCTCTTCGATGAGTTCGGGATGGTCGCCGTGGTCTTTCCTGTAACAGTCGTGGTGGTCCTGCCAGACGTCGGAGACGTACTTGAGGAAGAACATCGTCAGGACGTAATCCTTGTGGATGCCCGGTTCCACGGTGCCGCAAAAGGTGGCGCACGCACCCCAGACGGCGGCGTTGATGGCGTCCTGGCTGAGCGCGGTGTCGTTCATTCGGATCGATTCGGACTGTCGATGGAAAGTGTTCGGGTCGACAGAAGCTGGTTCGCCAGGGCATCGAGCTGCTGTTCGCGGGTCTGGATGAGCGCTTCGAGGCAGCGGCGCTCGCGGGACGCAGCCGCGGCGAGGGATACCAGAAACTGCTGGCGTTCGAGAGGCGGGATCGCGATCGGCATGTCTTCGAGCACGGTGCGGCGGATGCTCAGCTGGTTGGTGCCCTCGGCATTGCTTGCGAGATAGCGCTGGCAAGGTCCGCTGTTCATGTGCCAGGCCAGGTAGGCAGGCAGAACATCCGGCGCATGTGCCTTCTTGATTCGCAACACGAAGAAATATTGCGCGCAGACCGTCCGGGCTGGCACATTTTCCAGGCAGATCGCATAGTTGCGCGTGCCGCGCGCCGCGAAAAGCAAGTCGCCGTCTTTCAGCCAGTCGGGCGACCGGGAGCCGGAGAGCGACGTACGCACCAGCGTCGGCCAGGCCACGACGCTGGCAGCCGAGATATCCCGCATCTGGATGACCTGCGCATCGCCGTTATCCACCAGCGGCACGCTTCCCCGAAACGGATGACCCGCACGAACCTCGACTAATTGACTAAGCGCATGGATCATTTTTGCATCAACCCGAATGATGCGTGATTATGCGCTTCAAGCTTCGACACAACGAATTAAGCTGATCTTGTGCATGCATCAATTTGAATGATGCACAAATTTAACAGAGTTGTTGAGATGAAAGAACTTGAAGTCAGCTGCATCACGAGGTCGAGGCACGCGACCGGCCACGAGCACATCACCCAGATCGGCAACAACGCCAACCGGTGGCGACTCAGCCACGAGATCGCGATCCAGCGGATCGAGACGAAGGTCGAGGCTTACTACACGGTGAGTGCGGTGACGAAGAGGCGTGCGTATATCGGCGTCGTTCGCACCGCTGGAAATGCGCCGTATCTGAGAGCGTTTGGGGTCGACGGGTGGAACAACGACCTGTTGGCGCTGGACGAATGTGGTGGGGAGTGCGTGCTTGTCGCTTGAGATCACATCGGCTTCAAGAAGCTGGACATGCACACGATGGCTACGCCCGTCGATCCTTGAGAGGTCGTTGCATGCCCGCGACCGAGCTAGGACCGCGCGAGGCGCGCGTCCACCATTTCGAGAAGGAATCGCAGCGCTGATCGATAGGCGGGAAGAGCGCAGGCACGACCTCGCACGCAGCCCAATCGGTCAACCACGGCGCGAGGTGCGGCTCGTCGATGCTGCGCACGCTGCGGGCTGCATTCAAGGCGATACCGATGGCGCTGGCATCGCCATGCCAGCTCTGCGACGTCAGTTCGGCCATGCGTCGACCGACGAAATCCCAGCGCCGTTCGCTCCAGGGCCAGGCGCGATGGAAATCTGCCACGAAGACGCCGATGACCAGGGTGTCGGCCGGCAACGTCGCAGGAAGGTCGCCCAGACTCCAGGGGTGCACCAGCCAGATGTCGCGGCCGGCCACCGCAACCGCGTCGGGCGCCGTCGCATTCATCTCGGCGGGTGGCTCGGCGGTCAGACGCGGTTCGATCGCCCGGGAAGTGTCCAGCACATGGGGCTTGCCCCGACCCAGCTGCGCGGGATCCCGCGCCATTTGGTCGAGCGCCTCGTACGACGTGTCGATCACGCTGCCGGGGCTGTGCCACGGATCGGGTGCGAAGCGGGCCACGTTGTCGGCATTGAAGAGATACGGCTTGCTGCTGCCGGTGGCCGCCACCCACTGCCAGCTGAGGTGGTTGCTTGCGATGTCGCCGTCGATCAGGTGGCCGTAGAGCCAGTCCGCGGCGACACGCCAGTGCACCTTGCGCACATGCACCGTGTAGCTGGCGAGCCACATTCGCGCGTGGTTGTGCAGCATGCCTGTGGCGTACAGCGTACGCACCGCCTCATCCACCACGGGCACGCGGGTGTCGCCCTGGCGGATGTCTGCCGGCACTTCCCAGGCGTAGGCATCGTCGGGCAGAAGACCTTCGTGCAGCGATTGCAGGATGCCATCTCCGCGGTGCTGCCAGACATGGCGAAAGTAGGCGCGCCAACCGAGCTCGTAGACGAACTTGTGCTGCGCATCTAGCGCGTGACGCGAGGCCACGCCGGCCAGCACGTCCGCAAGCGTGACGAAGCCGTGCGTGATGTATGGCGAGAGCTGGCTGACTGCACCGTCGAGTGCGTTGCGGGTGCGTGCGTAGGCGTCGGGTTGTACGGCTGCGATACGACCTTGCGCCGCCGCCATCGTGGGTGCGAACGCCGACAGTAAATCGTCGCAGTTGTCAGGCACGTTTCTCAAACGTCGATATTGGCAGCTCGCAACGCATTCTGCTCAATGAACTCCCTGCGCGGCTCGACTTCATCGCCCATCAGCATCGTGAACACCCGATCCGCCTCGATCGCGTCATCGATCTGCACCCGCAGCAACCGTCGAACAGTCGGGTCCATCGTCGTCTCCCACAACTGCTCCGGGTTCATCTCACCCAGCCCCTTGTAGCGCTGACGCGAAGTCGCATGCTCCGCCTGCCCGATCAGCCACTTCATCGCGATACGGAAATCGGCGACCTTCTCTTCCTTCTGCCGCTCGCCTTCACCGCGCTTCACGACCGCGCCGTCTTCGTTCAGAAGATCGCGGAAGGTGTTGGCCGCCAGAGCCAGCGCTGCATAGTCCGCGCCATGCACGAAGTCCTGCGTGATCACGCTGCTCTTTATGTTGCCGTGGTGGCGGCGGCTGATGCGCAGGATCGGCTTGTCGGTGCGCACGTCGAATTCGCTCGCCACTTCTGCAGGAATGCCGGTGGTGTTGAGTTCGCGCAGTTTGGTCTGCAGCGCGACGGCCGATTTCTCGGCGCTTTCGGTGGTGTCGAGGTCGAGCACCACGCCGTCGGCGATGGCGCGCAGCGCTTCGGCGTCCATGAAGTTGCGCAGACGGGCGATGACGGCTTCGGCCAGCTGGTGCTTGCGCGCCAGTTCGGCCAGCGTGTCGCCGCTGAGCGTCGTCGAGTTCGGACCGCCGGTTTCGATGCTGGCGTCCTTGAGCGCGACCTTCAGCAGGAACGCGTTCAGCGCCGCTTCGTCCTTCAGGTACTGCTCTTCCTTGCCGACCTTCACCTTGTACAGCGGCGGTTGCGCGATGTAGATGTGGCCGCGCTCGACCAGCTCCGGCATCTGGCGGTAGAAGAACGTGAGCAGCAGCGTGCGGATGTGGGCACCGTCGACGTCGGCGTCGGTCATGATGATGATGCGGTGATAGCGCAGCTTGGCGACGTTGAAGTCGTCGGCGCCGCCGCCGTTGGTCGTTGCGCCGGCGCGGCCAATGCCTGTACCGAGCGCGGTGATCATCACCAGGATTTCGTTGCTGGTCAGCAGCTTTTCGTAGCGCGCCTTTTCGACGTTCAGGATCTTGCCGCGCAGCGGAAGAATCGCCTGGAACTTGCGGTCTCGGCCTTGCTTTGCGGAGCCGCCGGCGGAGTCGCCCTCCACCAGATAGACCTCGCACAGCGCCGGGTCCTTTTCCTGGCAGTCGGCCAGCTTGCCGGGCAGGCCCATGCCGTCGAGCACGCCCTTGCGGCGCGTCATTTCGCGGGCCTTGCGGGCGGCTTCGCGGGCGCGGGCTGCTTCGACGATCTTGCCGCAGATGATCTTGGCGTCGGCCGGGCGTTCCTGCAGGTAGTCGGTCAGCAGCTTGCCGACGATGTCTTCCACCGGCGCACGCACTTCGCTCGACACCAGCTTGTCCTTGGTCTGGCTCGAGAACTTGGGCTCGGGCACCTTCACGCTCAGCACGCAGCACAGGCCTTCGCGCATGTCGTCGCCGGTGACTTCGACCTTCGCCTTCTTGGCGAACTCGTGTTCTTCGATGTATTTATTGATGACCCGGGTCATCGCGGCGCGCAGGCCGGTCAGGTGGGTGCCGCCGTCGCGCTGCGGGATGTTGTTGGTGAAGCAGAGCACCTGCTCGTTGTAGCCGCTGTTCCACTGCATCGCCACTTCGACGCCGATGTGCGTGCCGGGAATGCCGCCATAGGTTTCGGCCGGGCGCTCGCCCTCGGCATAGAACGATGTCGGGTGCAGAACCGTCTTGCCCTTGTTGATGAATTCGACGAAACCTCGCACGCCACCGGCGCCGGAGAAGTCGTCTTCCTTGCCGGTGCGCTCGTCCTTCAGACGGATGCGCACACCGTTGTTCAGGAAGCTCAGCTCGCGCAGGCGCTTGGCCAGGATCTCGTAATGGAAGTCCGAGTTTTCCTTGAAGATTTCGGTGTCCGGCAGGAAGTGGACTTCGGTGCCGCGCTTGTCGGTGTCGCCGATGACCTTCATGGGCGAGACTTCGACGCCCTTGAACTGTTCGAGGATCCGGTTCTGCACGAAACCGCGGCTGAATTCGAGCTCGTGGATCTTGCCTTCGCGCCGCACGATCAGCCGCAGCTTGATGCTCAGCGCGTTCACGCAGCTCACGCCCACGCCATGCAGGCCGCCCGAGACCTTGTAGCTGTTCTGGTTGAACTTGCCGCCGGCATGCAGTTCGGTCAGCGCGATCTCGGCGGCCGAGCGCTTGGGCTCGTGCTTGTCGTCCATCTTCACGCCGGTCGGGATGCCGCGGCCGTTGTCGGTGACGGAGATCGAATTGTCGGAATGGATGGTGACGACAATGTCGTCGCAATGGCCGGCGAGCGCTTCGTCGATCGAGTTGTCGACGACTTCGAACACCAGATGGTGCAGGCCGGTGCCGTCGGACGTGTCGCCGATGTACATGCCCGGGCGCTTGCGCACCGCTTCGAGTCCTTCGAGGATGGTGATCGAGCCTTCGCCGTACGAGGTATCGGCAGGCGTGATTTCAATCGGGATCGCGCTCTCGATCTCCGGCGTGTAGACCGGTTCGGTGTGCGGGACTTCCGGGTTGTTTTCTTCGCTCATTGGGACTCTTTCTGACTATCTCGGTAACTCTGGAAGCGCTGGCTCTGTCTGTCCGGGTGCGGACTAAATTCGCATCGGCATCACTACGTACTTGAACGAAGCATTTTCTGGAATCGTGAACAGCGCCGAGCTGTTCGAATCCGCCAGCTCGAGCGTCACCATGTCCTGGTTCATGTTCGACAACGCGTCGATCAGGTAGGTCACGTTGAAGCCGATCTCGATCGCGTCGCCGCCGTAGTCGATGTCGAGCTCGTCCTGGGCTTCTTCCTGCTCGGCGTTGTTCGACGCGATGCGCAGCGTGCCGGGCTCGATGTTGAGTCGCACGCCCTTGAACTTCTCGCTCGTCAGGATGGCGGTGCGCTGCAGGCTGGCCAGCAACGTCGCGCGGCCCAGCGTGACGCTGTTCTTGTGTGTCTTCGGGATCACGCGGTTGTAATCGGGGAACTTGCCCTCGACCAGCTTGGTGACGAACTCCATGCCGCCGAAGCTGAACTTCGCTTGGTTGCTGGCGAACTGCATCTCGATCTGCGGCTGGTTGTCGCCGCCGGCATCCGACAGCAGGCGCTGCAGCTCGATCACCGTCTTGCGCGGCAGGATGACTTCCTGGCGCGGCACTTCGACGTCGAGCGTGGCCGAGGCGAAAGCCAGCCGGTGGCCGTCTGTCGCGACCAGGCTCAGCTGCTTGCCTTCCGCCACGAACAGGATGCCGTTCAGGTAATAGCGGATGTCGTGCACGGCCATCGCGAACGACACCTGGTTCAGCAGGTCTTTCAGCGTCTTCTGCGGCACGCTGAACACCGGGCCGAAACTGGCGGCTTCCTGTACCAGCGGGAAATCTTCGGCCGGCAGCGACTGCAGCGTGAAGCGGCTCTTGCCGCCTTTGAGCACCAGCTTGGCCGCGCTCGATTCGAGGCTCACGGTCTGGTCGGTCGGCATCGTACGCAGGATGTCGATCAGCTTGCGCGCGCCGACGGTGGTCGTGAAGTTGCCTTCGTCGCCGCCGAGCTCGGCATTCGTGCGGATCTGGATTTCCAGGTCGCTGGTCGTGAGCTGCAACTGGCTGCCGGTCTTGCGGATCAGGACATTGGCGAGTATCGGCAGCGTATGACGACGTTCTACGATACCGGCCACCGATTGCAGCGCGGCGAGGACTTTGTCTTGTTGTGCTTTCAGGACGATCATTTCTTACCTCTCCTCTGGATTCAATTGAGTTCTTCAGCCTTTGAGCGTCTGCTCGAGGACGTGGAGTTGCTGGTTCAGCTCGGTGAGCTGCTGGCGTTCGCCGGAAATCTTGCGCACCGCATGCAGCACGGTCGTGTGGTCGCGCCCGCCGAACAGCTCGCCGATTTCCGGCAGGCTCTTCTGCGTCAGCTCCTTGGCCAGGTACATCGCGATCTGCCGCGGCCGCGCGATGCTGGCCGGACGCTTCTTGCTGTACATGTCGGCGACCTTGATCTTGTAGTAGTCGGCCACCGTCTTCTGGATGTTTTCCACGGAGATCTGCCGGTTCTGGATCGACAGCAGATCGCGCAGCGCCTCGCGGGCCAGCGCGATCGAGATCTCTTTCTGGTTGAAGCGCGAATACGCCAGGATCTTGCGCAGCGCGCCTTCGAGCTCGCGTACGTTGGAACGCACGTTCTTTGCAACGAAGAAAGCCACCTCTTCCGGCATGTCCGCCGATTCGGCGCGCGCCTTGTTGATAAGAATCGCGACGCGCATCTCCAGCTCGGGCGGCTCGATCGCGACCGTGAGGCCGGAATCGAAGCGCGACACCAGCCGCTCGTGGATGTCGGCCAGGCCCTTGGGGTACGTGTCGGACGTCATCACGATGTGCGACTTCTTGGCAAGCAAGGCCTCGAACGCATTGAAGAATTCTTCCTGCGTGCGGTCCTTGTTGGCGAAGAACTGGACATCGTCGATCAGCAGCAGATCGAGCGAGTGATAGCGCTCCTTGAACTCGTCGAAAGTCTTCCGCTGGTACGCCTTGACCACATCCGACACGAACTGTTCAGCGTGGATGTAGAGAACTTTGGATTCGGGCCGGTCGACCATCAGCCGATTGCCCACCGCGTGCATCAGGTGGGTCTTGCCCAGACCGACGCCGCCGTAGATGAACAGCGGGTTGTAGAGATGCCCCGGCATGCCCGCGACGTGCATCGCGGCGGCGCGCGCCATGCGGTTCGCCGTACCCTCGACGAGCGTGTCGAAAGTGAGGCCCGAGTTGAGGCGATTCTTGAAGCCGTTCGAGGCTGCATCCTCACCGATGCTTCCACCGCCGGCCATGCCGCCACCGCTGTCGCGCGGCACATCGGTATCGGACATGACGGGCACGGGAGACGAGCGCACGGGCGCTTCGCGCGGAGCGAGCGCTAACTCGACGATGACGGACTGGCCGTAGATCTTCTCCGCCATGGCCGCGATCTTGCCGGCGTACTGGGCCCGGATCCAGTCGAGCTTGAAGCGGTTCGCGACGAACACGGTCATGCGCGACAAGTCGTCGGTGACCTGTGCGGTCAGCGGCTTTATCCAGGTGTTGAATTGCTGCTCGGAAAGCTCCTGCGCGAGCTGGTCGACGCAGGCCTGCCAGAGGCTCTGGCCTACGCCTTCAGAGGGCATGGGCGCGCTGAAATGGGGGGTGTCCCTCGTTCATTTTCTGGTTATCGTGTTGTGGATATTTGCGCCGTAAGCCGCCTCGTATTCTAACTTGTCAAAGCCTTATCCACATGCGCCGGCGACCCAGGTAAAACGGGTATTCCAGAGCGCTGGTCAAGCCCATGTTTGGCGGTTGTCCAAATCTTTGCGATAATCGCGGGCTTTTCCCTGAAAGCTTCTGTGTTTCGGGGATCTTCTGCTTATCCCGCCTTGGCGCTCGTCTCCGACGGCAAGGCTCTCCCCGATCAGGGGACCAGGAAATCATCATGAAACGCACCTATCAAGCTTCCAAAGTCCGCCGCGCCCGCACCCACGGTTTCCTCGTCCGCATGAAGACCCGTGGCGGCCGTGCCGTTATCAACGCTCGCCGCGCCAAGGGCCGCAAGCGTCTGGCTGTCTAAGCCTTCAGGTCGTCAGGACAACGCCGAACGGCGCCGCAGCACTCTTGTGGAGCAGCAGCTACCGCAACGGTCGGACCGGCTTCGGCGTCTCAAGACCCGCGCGCAATTCCAGGCTGCCCTCGCTGGTGCCACCGTGGCGCGCACTCCCCATTTCGCTCTCCATCGCTGCGCTCTCGAAGCGCGGCCCGATGCCGTACAGCTGTTCGAATCGACTGACGATGTGTGGCTCGGTGCGATGGTGCCCAAGCGCTGGGCGAAGCGCGCGGTTACGCGCAATGCCATCAAGCGTCAGATCTACAACGTGAGCGACGCGGCGGAAACTTCTCTTCCCCACGCTGCACATGTCGTACGCCTGCGCGCCGGGTTCGATCGCAAGGAATTCGTGAGCGCCACCTCGGAAAAGCTCAAGGCAGCCGTGCGCGCAGAACTCCAGCAACTGATGCAGCGGGCCCGCGTGGCGCGGACATGATCGCGCGCCTGCTCATCGGCTTCGTCAAAGGCTATCGGCTGCTGTTGAGCCCCTGGCTCGGACAGTCCTGCCGTTTCGAACCGACCTGTTCGGCCTACGCGATCGAAGCGCTGGAAACCCGCGGTGCCGCTGTCGGCTCCTATCTGACCGTTTGCCGCATCGCGCGCTGCCAGCCGTGGTGCGAAGGCGGGCACGATCCCGTGCCGCCGCCCAAGTCCGGTATTTTCTCTTCTGCCATTTCCTCCGCTATTTCTTCCGACAAGAAGTCTTCTTCATGAACGATATCCGCCGCACCATCCTGCTGGTGATCTTTGGTTTCTCGCTGGTGATGCTGTGGGACCAATGGCAGGTCCACAACGGCAAGAGCCCGACCTTCCTGCCGTCTTCCAAACCGGCGGCCAGTGCGGCTGCTCCCGCGGCTCCGAGCGTGGTGCCGCCGACGGCCAATGGCGTTCCGAACGCGACCACCGGTGCAACGGGTGTCGCGGGCGCGGCAGCCGTACCGGGTGGCATCACCCCGATGGCGACGCCGGCCGAACGCATCGTCGTCAGCACCGACGTGCTGCAGCTGACCTTCGACACCGAAGGCGGCTCGATTGTCGAGAGCGAATTCGTCCAGCACGACGACCTCGCCACCAAGGACAGCAAGCCCTTCGTGCTGCTGGACCAGAGCCCGAACCGCTTCTACGTCGCGCAGACCGGCCTGATCGGCGGCACCTTCCCGACGCACAAGACGCCGATGAAGTTCACCGGCGACCGCGCATTGAAGGACGGCGCCAGCGACCTGGTGCTGCGATTCGAATCCGCTGACCTGGGCGGCGTGAAGCTGGTCAAGACCTGGACGCTCAAGCGCGGCGCCTACGACATGACCGTGCGCCACGACATCGTCAACACCGGCACCGCGCCGGTGTCGCCGCAGCTCTACATGCAGATCGTGCGCGACGGCAACAAGCCGCCGGGCGAATCGTCGTTCTATTCGACCTTCACCGGTCCGGCCGTCTATACCGAAGAGAAGAAGTACCAGAAGGTCGACTTCAAGGACATCGAGAAGGGCAAGAACGACTTCGTCAAACAGTCGCCGAACGGCTACGTCGCAATGGTCCAGCACTACTTCGCCAGCGCATGGCTGCTGGCCGATGGTGTGCAGCGCGACATCTTCGCGCGCAAGGTCGACAACAACCTCTATGCCATCGGCATGATTACGTCGCCGGGCGAAGTCGCTCCGGGCGCGACCAAGTCGGTCGACGCACGCTTCTTCGTCGGCCCGCAGGCCGAAAAGACGCTTGAAGCCGTTGCGCCGGGCCTCGAACTGGTCAAGGACTACGGCATCTTCACGATCATTTCGAAGCCGCTCTATTGGCTGCTCGACAAGCTGCACGGCATCCTGGGCAACTGGGGCTGGTCGATCGTCGCGCTGGTGGTGCTGCTGAAGGCGGCTTTCTACTGGCTCAACGCCAAGGCCTACGCCAGCATGGCCAAGATGAAGGCCATCAACCCGAAGATCACCGAAATGCGCGCGCGTCTAAAGGACAAGCCGCAGGAAATGCAGCAGGAGATGATGCGGATCTACAAGACCGAGAAGGTCAATCCGATGGGCGGCTGCTTCCCGATCGTGATCCAGATCCCCGTGTTCATCGCGCTCTACTGGGTGCTGCTGTCGAGCGTCGAGATGCGCCACGCACCGTGGATCCTGTGGATTCAGGACTTGTCGGCACCGGACCCGTGGTACATCCTGCCGGTCGTCATGACCGCGACGTCGCTGTTCCAGACCTGGCTCAATCCGACACCACCCGATCCGATGCAGGCCAAGCTGATGTGGATCATGCCGCTCGCCTTCAGCGTGATGTTCATCTTCTTCCCGGCCGGCCTGGTGCTGTACTGGATCACGAACAACATCCTGTCGATCGCGCAGCAGTGGTTCATCAACAAGCGTCTTGGCGTGCTCGGCAAGTAACTGCCGCGTCACAGCCAGAGCAATTCCATCAGGGCCGCGCAAGCGGCCCTTTTGTTTTTTGAAAGAATGAAGCCATGTTCGCCCGAACCTCCGACCCCATCGTCGCCATCGCCACGGCCCCCGGGCGCGGCGCAGTCGGCATCGTGCGCGTGTCCGGCAGCGATCTGGCGCTGCTGATCGAAGCGCTCTGCGCACGCCAGCTGAAGCCGCGCGAGGCGACTTATCTGCCATTCCGCGATGCCACAGGCCAGCCGATCGACCACGGACTGGCCATCCACTTCCCGTCACCGCATTCCTTCACCGGCGAAGACGTGCTCGAACTGCAGGCGCACGGCGGGCCGGTCGTGCTGCAGTTGCTGGTTGCGCGCTGTCTTGAGGCAGCGGAAGAAGTCGCTGGCGCCGATTTGCAACCTCGCTTGAAGAGCCTGCGAGTGGCCGAACCCGGCGAGTTCAGCCAGCGCGCGTTCCTCAACGGTAAGATCGACCTCGCACAGGCCGAAGCCATCGCCGACCTGATCGACGCCAGCACCGAAGCCGCGGCGCGCAGCGCGAGCCGATCGCTGTCGGGCGAGTTCTCCAGAGAGATCCATACGCTGCGCGATGCGCTCATCCACCTGCGCATGCTGGTTGAGGCGACACTGGATTTCCCGGAGGAAGACATCGATTTCCTGCAGAAAGCCGATGCGGCGGGGCAACTGCTGGCGCTGCAGCATCAGATCGCGCAGGTGCAACAACGCGCGCGCCAGGGCGCGTTGTTGCGCGAAGGCATCAAGGTGGTGATCGCCGGGCAACCCAACGCAGGCAAGAGTTCGTTGCTCAATGCGCTGGCCGGCGCCGAGCTCGCGATCGTCAGCGCCATCGCCGGCACCACGCGCGACGTGGTGTCGCAAACCATCCAGATCCAGGGCGTGCCGCTGCATGTCGCCGACACAGCCGGCCTGCGCGACAGCAGCGACGAGGTCGAGCAGATCGGCGTCGCGCGCGCCTGGGGCCAGATCGAAAGCGCCGATGCGGTGCTGTTCCTGCACGACCTGACGCGCGCTACCCTGCCTGACTACGCAGAAGCCGACGCCGACATCCTTCGCATGCTCGGCGACAAGCTGCCGCCCGGCGTGCCGGTGCTCAACGTCTGGAACAAGCGCGATGCAATGCTGGATGCTGCGGACGGTGCGGCCTTTGCAGCCGATCCGGTGAACGCAAAGAACAGCATCGCGATCTCGGCAAAAACCGGCGACGGCATCGAGGCGCTGCGTCAGCGGCTGCTCGCCATCGCGGGCTGGCAGGCGCTGCCAGAAGGCATCTATCTGGCGCGCGCCCGCCATGTTCAGGCGCTCGAACGTGTGGATCGACACATCGCCATTGCGGTAGAAGTGCTCGCCGCGCGCATTCCGGCGCTCGACCTGCTGGCTGAGGAACTGCGCCTGTCCCAAAACGCGTTGAACGAAATCACGGGCAGCTTCGGCGCTGACGAGTTGCTCGGTGAGATTTTTTCCCGCTTTTGCATAGGAAAGTAATTCAAAAGTTCGAAATAGCACTCGTCGATTTGGTTGCATTTGGCTACATTTCGATTCATGCCTTCCTCGATCCAGAGTCTTCGCGACGCCATCGTCAACAACACCAGTTACGACGCGTTCGCGCCGGGCCTGTCTGCAAAGCAGTGGGACCTGCTCGAAACGTACATGCAGACGATCGACCTGTCGGCCGGCCAGACACTGATCAGCCAGGGCGCGCAGGATCGCGGACTGTTCTTCATCGAGAGCGGCGTGCTGAGCGTGCATCTCGTCGGCGACAAAGGCCAGATGCGTCTGGCGATCCTCAACCCGGGTTCGGTGGTCGGCGAGGGTTCTTTCTTTTCGCACCTGCCGCGTTCGGCCAGCGTGTCGGCAATGGGTTCGGCCCGGTTGTGGCGCATGACGCAGCCGCGCTTCGGTGAGCTTTCGATCCGTCAGCCGGAGCTCGCGCTGGAAATCGCGATGTCGCTTGGCGGCGTTATTGCACGGCGACTGGTCGACCGCATGAAGCGTGTCGCGGTGACCTGACGACGTGACGACCTGAACTAAGCGGACCGTCAGCCGCGCTGCAGCCGCGTAACCGCCAGCGCCAAGGCTTCCGGCTTGCCCGACAGCACCAGCGTGTCGCCGTCGATCAGCACCGTCTGCGCATCGAGCTTCACAGCCTTGCCGTCCTGCCGCCGGATGTTGGCGACATGGACGCCGACCGTTTCCAGCGCCAGCGCGCCGATGCTCTGGCCTATGGCGCGCGCGTCGGCGGTGAGCGTGAAGGTATTGAGCCGCTCATGGTCGATCTCGTCGGCCTTGTCGTCGTCGGCGCCGTGGAAGTAGCCGCGCAGCAGGTTGTAGCGGGCATCGCGCAGGTCCTGCACGATGCGGATCACGCGACGCATCGGCACGCCGACCAGCGCCAGTGCGTGGCTGGCCAGCATCAGCGAACCTTCGATGGCTTCGGGCACGACCTCGGTCGCGCCGGCCGCCTGCAATTGCTCCAGGTCGAGATCGTCCTGCGTGCGCACGATCACCGGCACCTGCGGCGCATGCGAGCGCGTATGCGCCAGCACCTTGAGCGCGCCGGGCACGTCGAGATAGGTGACGACCACCGCGCTGGCTCGCGCCAGTCCGGCGGCCATCAGCGCCTGCAGACGCGCGGCATCGCCGAACACGACGGAATCGCCGGCGGCGGTGGCCTGGCGCACGCGGTCGGGGTCGAGGTCGAGCGCCAGGTACGGAATGCCTTCGCGCTCGAGGATGCGCGCCAGGTTCTGACCGCAGCGTCCGTAACCGCAGATGATCACGTGCCTGGCCGTGTTGATGGTCTTGCGCGCGATGGTCGTCATCTGCAGTGACTGCTGCATCCAGTCGCTGGCGACCAGTTTGCGGACGATCGCATCGCTGTACATGATGATGAACGGCGTCGCCAGCATCGACAGCACCATCGACGCCAGCACCGGATTCGCCAGCCACGGCGGCAGCAGATTGCGGTCCTGTGCCAGGTTCAGCAGCACGAAGCCGAATTCGCCGGCCTGCGCCAGATACAGGCCGGTGCGCAGCGACACGCCCGCCGTCGCGCCCAGTCCGCGCGCAAGAAAGGTCACCAGCAGCAGCTTGAAACCCAGCGGCAGCAGCAGCAGTGCCGCGACCAGCGCCCAGCGCTCGATCACGATGTGCCAGTCGAGCGACATGCCGATGGTGATGAAGAACAGCCCGAGCAGCACGTCGTGGAACGGCCGGATGTCGGTTTCGACCTGGTGCTTGTATTCGGTTTCCGACACCAGCATCCCGGCGACGAACGCACCCAGCGCCAGGCTGAGGCCGGCAAGCTCGGTCAGCCAGGCCAGGCCGAGCGTGACCAGCAGCAGATTGAGCATGAACAGCTCCTCGCTGCGCCGACGCGCGACCAGCGTCAGCCACCAGCGCATCACGCGCGGGCCGCCATAGAGCAGCAGGCCGACCAGCACGGTCGCCTTGATCAGCGCGAGCGACAGCGCCTTGAACAATGCCTCCGGCGGCGCGCCGAGCGCAGGAATCAGCACCAGCAGCGGCACTACGGCCAGGTCCTGGAACAGCAGCACGCCCATCACGCGCTTGCCGTGCTCGCTTTCCAGCTCCAGCCGTTCGGCCATCAGTTTGACGACGATGGCGGTACTGCTCATGGTCAGTGCGCCGGAAAGCGCCAGCGCCGTCTGCCAGCCGAGCCGCCATGAGGCCGGCAGTTGCGAGGCGATCAGCAAGGCAGCCGCCGTTGCGATGCCCATCGTCAGCACCACCTGCGCCAACCCGAGTCCGAAGACATGCCGCCGCATCGCACGCAGCTTGGGCAGGTTGAATTCCAGCCCGATCGCGAACATCAGGAACACCACGCCGAACTCGCCCAGGTGGCGGATGCCTTCGGAGTTCTGCGCCAGCGCCAGCGCATGAGGACCGATCAGCACGCCGGCCGAAAGGTAGCCCAGCATCGGCGGCAGCTTCAGCGACCGGCAGACCACCACCCCGATCACCGCGGCCAGCAGGTAAAGAAGCGTGAGATCGAGCGAGGACATGCGCTGATGCTAAGTGACCGTCTGCAGCTTTCAGGGGCTATCGGCGCCCCCCATAAAATGATCGCGATGAGTTCCCGCCCCAAACTGGCTGTTTCAGCCGATTCCGAACAGCTTCTCGCGCGTGCCCGCGCCACGTTCGACATCGAGGCCGCCGCCGTGCTGGGTCTCAAGGAGCGGCTGGGGCCGGGTTTCGTCGAGGCGGTGCACCGAATTCTCGAAGTGCGCGGCCGGGTCGTCGTCATGGGCATGGGCAAGAGCGGCCACGTCGGCCGAAAGATCGCAGCCACGCTCGCATCGACCGGCACGCCGGCCATGTTCGTGCACCCGGCCGAGGCCAGCCACGGCGATCTCGGGATGATCAAGGGCGTCGATCTGGTGCTGGCGATATCCAACAGCGGCGAAGTGGCCGAGCTGACAACCATCCTGCCGGTCGTCAAGCGACAAGGCGTGCCGCTGATCGCACTCACCGGCGGGCTCGAATCCACGTTGGCCCGCCATGCCGACATCGTGCTCGACACCGGCGTCGCGATGGAAGCCTGCCCGCTCAACCTCGCACCCACCGCCAGCACCACCGCGCAGATGGCCATGGGCGATGCGCTGGCGGTGGCGCTGCTCGACGCACGCGGTTTCGGTGCCGAGGATTTCGCGCGATCGCACCCTGGCGGCTCGCTCGGACGCAAGCTGCTGACGCTGGTCGGTGACCTGATGCGCACCGGCGACGATCTCCCGCGCGTCGCGCCGACGGCAAGTTTCAGCGAGCTGATGCGCGAGATGAGTTCCAAGGGACTCGGCAGCGCGGCCGTCGTCGATGCCGCCGGCCGAGCCATCGGCGTCTTCACCGACGGCGATCTGCGCCGGCTGGTCGAGACCGGCGCCGATCTGCGCGCGCTGTCCGCCACCGACGTGATGCACCACGGCCCGCGCACCATCCGCGCCGACGCTTTGGGCGTGGAAGCCGCCGAGATGATGGAAACGCACAGAATCAACAGCCTGCTGGTGGTCGACGCCAGCGGCATCCTGAGCGGTGCCATCAGCATCAACGACCTGATGCGGGCGAAAGTCATCTGATGGCGGCGCCGGCGCTGAACTTTCCTGCCGAAACGCTGCTCGCTGCGCAGGACATCCGCATCGCTTTCTTCGACATCGACGGCGTCCTGACCGACGGCGGCGTGTATTTCAGCGAGCACGGCGAAACGCTCAAGCGCTTCAGCGTGCTCGACGGCTACGGCCTCAAATTGCTGCGCATGGCCGGCATCGTGCCGGCGGTGATCACCGGCCGCGATTCGAAACCGCTGCGCGTGCGGCTCGAAGCGCTGGGCATCGAGCACGTGCGCTACGGCACCGAAGAAAAGCTGCCGGCGGCCAAGGCGATGCTGGCGCAACTGGGTTTCGACCGGACGCAGGCGGCGGCCATCGGCGACGACTGGCCCGATCTGCCGATGCTCGGCCACGCGGCCTTCGCGGTCGCGCCGGCCAATGCGCACGCGGAAGTTCGTGCGATGGCGAATTACGTGACGACCGCACGCGGCGGCGAAGGCGCGGCGCGCGAGTTCTGCGACCTCCTGCTGACGGCTGGCGGCCACTACCGCCGCATGCTCGACGACGCACGCGGCGACACGCTGCGAACCGGGAGCGGCGCCGCATGAAGCCCGTGCTGAAACTGGTCCGCGACGGTATCGATCGCCTGACGATGTACCTGCCCGTCATCCTGGCTGCAGGTCTGGCGCTCGGCACCTACTGGCTGGTGCGCAATGCGCCCAAGCTGTTCGAACCGACCACCGCCGCAGCGCCGGTGCACGAGCCCGACTACTTCATGCGCAGTTTCGTCGTGAAGAATTTCCTGCCCAACGGCGACCTGCGCAGCGAGCTGTTCGGCAAAGAAGGCCGGCACTATCCGGACAACGACACACTGGAAGTCGACCAGGTGCGCCTGCGTTCGATCTCTCCTCAAGGCCTGACGACGCGCGCGACGGCCAATCGCAGCCTGTCGAATGGTGATGCCACGGAGGTGCAACTCTTCGGAAACGCCATCGTCATCCGCGATGCCGCGACATCGCCGACCGGCCAACCGCTGCCGCGCCTCGAATTTCGCGGCGAGTTCCTGCATGCTTACCTGGACACCGAGCGCGTGAAGTCGAACCAGCCGGTGACATTGATCCGGGGCAAGGACCAGTTCACCGCCGACAACCTGGATTACGACAATCTCAGCGGCGTCGCCAATCTGCAGGGACGCGTGCGCGGCACGCTGATTCCGACGGCGACGCCAGCGCCCGCTGCACCGCCGGCCCGGGCCAAGCGCTGAAACCGGCTGCCTCAGCGCCGGCAGGCCGCACGATGCCGCTGGTCTTCATCACCGGGGCTTCGAGCGGAATCGGCCAGGCGCTGGCCGAACGCTTTCATCGCGCCGGCTATCGGCTCGCGCTGGCTGCGCGCCGCACCGACGAAATGTTGGCCTGGGCGACGCGGTGCGGCATCTCGGTCGACGGCGTGAGCTGTGCGATCCACGGCGTGGACGTGGCGGATATCGATGCGATCGTGGCTGCCGGCGACCGCTGCATCGCGCAGCAGGGCGTGCCGGATGTGGTGATCGCCAACGCCGGCATCAGCGTCGGCATCGACACTGCGGTGCGTGGCGACCTTGACGTTATGGCGCAGGTTCTCGCGCTGAACAACACCGGCCTGGCGGCGACTTTCCATCCGTTCGTGGCCGCGATGCGCGCGCGCGGCAGTGGGCGGCTGGTCGGTATCGGCAGCGTCGCGGCGATCCGTGGACTGCCGGGTCATGGCGCCTATTGCGCCAGCAAGGCCGGAGTCGTCGCTTATTGCGAAAGTCTGCGCGGCGAGCTGCGTGGATCGGGCGTGAAGGTCGTGACGCTGTGCCCTGGCTATATCGATACGCCGCTGACAAGGGGCAACAGTTACGGCATGCCGTTTCTGATGCCGGTCGAAGATTTCGCCAACAAGGCGTTTCGCGTCATCGAAGCCGGGACAAGTTACCGCGTCATCCCATGGCAGATGGGCGTGGTCGCCCGGCTGATGCGGCTGTTGCCGAATGGCCTGTTCGATCGGCTGGCGGCAGGCCGGGGTCGAAAGAAACGCTTAGGGGAGCGCTGAGTTATAAACAGCGCGTCGGACGCAGGTCGAAAAGCAAGAAGGCTCCAAAAGGAGCCTTCTGACTGTCTGGTTCAGTAGCCGCCGCCGCCGTTACCGCCGCCGCCATAGCCACCACCACCACCGCCGCTACGGCCACCGCCGCCTCCGCGCGGGCCGGCGCCATAAGGGCTGCGGAAACCGCCATCGCCACCGCCGCCCCCGCCACCCCCGCTTCGGCCACCGCCGCCACCGTATCCGCCGCCACCACCACTGCGACCGCCGCCACCGCCACCTCCGTAGCCTCCGCCGCCACTGTTACCGCCGCCGCCGTAGCCACCGCCACCACTTCCTCCGCCGCCGTAACCGCCACCGCCGCTTCCACCACCGCCGTAGCCGCCACCACCACCACCGTATCCGCCGCCACCGCTGCGCGGTGGGCGTGCTTCCATCGGACGGGCTTCGTTGACGACGATGCTGCGGCCGCCGAGCGGTTGGCCGTTCATGCCGTTGACTGCAGACTGTGCTTCGGCATCGCTGCCCATTTCGACGAAGCCGAAACCCTTGGAGCGACCGGTGTCGCGTTCCATCATCACCTTGGCACTGGTCACGGAACCGAACTGGCCGAAAGCCTGCTCGAGATCGCCGTCACGCACGGAATACGGCAGGTTGCCGACGTACAGTTTGTTGCCCATCGAGGGACTCCTAAAAAACACATCAATGAAAGCGATGGAGTCCCGAAGGCGCCATCTCGACGAAGCTGCCGAGCCGCGCGAAACTGACCAATCACCGAGTTGACTTCCCAGGAAATTTGAAGGAAGGCTCGTGCATTATGAGACAAATACATAAAACCCGAGCAGGAGTTTCCCGTAATCCGACCCATTGAAAATTTCGGGTTGCGATGCGCTAAACTGAACCTGCGCCGATTTGCTACAGCTTGCGGGCGCTTTATAAATTCAGCTAAAGACACAGGCAAACCCGGCTCGTCTTTGGCGAGGCCGGGTTTTTTGTTGGCAACGTCGTGTCCATGTCCTCTTTCGAAGTCGTTCCCCAGTCGATGCCGTTCGCGCAGGCGCTGCCGTTGCGCAGCGGTTCGTCCTTGAGTGGTTACTCACTGGCCTACGAAACCTACGGCACCCTCAATTCCGACCGCAGCAACGCGGTGCTGGTGTGTCACGCGCTCAACGCATCGCACCATCTGGCCGGCGTCTATGCCGGACAACCGAAATCCGAGGGCTGGTGGGACAACATGATCGGGCCCGGCAAGCCGCTCGACACCGACCGCTTTTTCGTCATCGGCGTGAACAACCTGGGCTCCTGCTTCGGCTCGACCGGGCCGATGGACGTCGACCCCGCGACCGGTCGCGTCTACGGCGCCGATTTCCCGGTCGTCACGGTCGAAGACTGGGTCGATGCGCAGGCCGCGCTGCTCGACGCGCTGGGTATTCGCACCCTGGCTGCGGTCATGGGCGGAAGCCTCGGCGGCATGCAGGCTTTGTCGTGGACGCTGCAATACCCCGACCGCGTGCGGCACGCCGTGGTCGTCGCCAGCGCGCCGAACCTCACAGCGGAGAACATCGCCTTCAATGAAGTCGCTCGCCGCGCCATCGTCACCGACCCGGAATTCCACGGCGGCCACTTCTACGAACACGGCGTGATTCCGAAGCGTGGCCTGCGCATCGCCCGGATGATCGGCCACATCACCTATCTGAGCGACGACGTGATGAACACGAAGTTCGGCCGGCAGCTGCGCAGCGCTGTCGAGGGCGAGGTGGCCGGTGCCGCTGCCACCGACTACCGCTATTCGACGCAGGACATCGAGTTCCAGATCGAAAGCTACCTGCGCTACCAGGGCGACAAGTTCAGCGAGTACTTCGACGCCAACACCTATCTGCTGATCACCCGCGCACTCGATTATTTCGACCCGGCGCGCCAGTTCGGCGGCGATCTGACAGCCGCCTTCGCGAGTGTCAGCGCGAAATTCCTGCTGGTGAGCTTCACGACCGACTGGCGCTTCGCACCCGCCCGCAGCCGCGAGATCGTCAAGGCGCTGCTCGACAACCGCCGCAGCGTCAGCTATGCCGAGATCGACGCACCGCACGGTCACGACGCGTTCCTGCTCGACGATGTCCGCTACATGGGCGTGGTGCGGTCGTACTTCGAGCGCGTTGCAGCGGAACTCCAGTCATGAGCGATATCGACACCCAGAAACTCATCGCCCGGCTCGTGCCGCAAGGCGCGCGCGTGCTCGACCTCGGCTGCGGCGACGGCGCCCTGCTCGACCTGCTCCAGCGCGAGCGCGGCTGCAGCGGCTACGGCGTGGAAATCGCCGACGGCAATGTGCTCAAGTGCATCCGTCGCGGTGTCGACGTGATCCAGCTGAATCTCGACGAGGGGCTGGCGATGTTCGACGACGCGTCCTTCGATGTCGTGCTGCAGATCGACACGCTGCAGCACCTGCGCAATGCCGAAATCATGCTGCGCGAAACCGCGCGCGTCGGCCGTCTCGGCATCGTCGCGTTTCCCAACTTCGCGCACTGGCCGAACCGCCTCAGCATCGCGCGCGGCCGCATGCCGGTGACGCGCCGCCTGCCCTATCAGTGGTACGACACGCCCAACATCCGCGTCGGCACCTTCGCCGATTTCGAGGTGCTGGCGCTCAAGAACAAGCTGCGCGTGCTCGATGCCTTCGGTGTGCAGGACGACCGCGAGGTACGGTTGCTGCCGAATCTGCGCGCCGGCACCGCCGTCTTCAAGTTCGAACGGGCCTGACGCCGTGGCGCTGACGCTGGCGGCGCCGGTCCACAGCGAACTCGCCATCAGGAAGAGTCGTTTCATCGGTTGCGTGCAGCCGGTCGACGGCCGCGAGGCCGCGGTGAAGATCGTCGACGAACTTCGCCGCCGGCATCCCGGTGCGGCGCATGTCTGCTGGGCGCTGATGGCCGGCGGCCAGTCGGCTGCCAACGACGACGGCGAACCCGGCGGCACTGCGGGCCGGCCGATGCTCGAAGTGCTGCGTCATCAGGAACTCGAAGGCGTGCTGGCCACGGTCGTGCGCTATTTCGGCGGCGTGAAGCTGGGTGCCGGCGGACTGGTTCGCGCCTACACCGATGCCGTCGCGCAGGCGCTGCTCGGCGCGGAAAAACTGACGCTGCAGCGGTTGCGCACGCTGGTCTGCGCCGTGCCGTATGCGATGGAAGGAATGCTGCGACGCGAACTGATATCCGCCGGCGCGACGCTGATCGAGGTGTCGCACGGCTCGCTGGTGCGCTTCGTCTTCAGCGCCGTCGATGCGGATGCGGACGCACTTATGATGCGCATCGACGATGCGACGCAAGGCCGCGCCGGATGGGAAGACGCCGTCGGGCTCGACTGAAAGAGCAGCCGCTCAGCCGAGCGATTCGCCGCAATGGCGGCAGAAGCGCGCATCCGATGCATGCGCACTGGCGCCGCAACCGGTGCATTGGCGGGGTGGCGCTTCCGGCAGCCCCTCGCGCCCGTAGCGCACCATTTCCGCCGACACGATGCCGGTCGGCACAGCCAGCACGCCCCAGCCCAACAGCATCATCACCGACGCGATCGCGCGGCCGAGGCCGGTCTTGGGCACCAGATCGCCGAAGCCGACGGTGGTCATGGTCGAAATCGCCCAGTAGATCGCGACCGGAATGCTGGTGAAGCCGTGCTGCGGCCCCTCGACCACGTACATCAGCGTGCCGAGCACCAGCACCACCATGCCGACGAAGCCGACGAAAACCATGATCTTCCGGCGGCTCGCTGCCAGCGCGGTGGCCAGCGCCCGGTATTCGGCGGCGTAGCGCGACATCTTGAAGATGCGGAACACCCGCAGCAGCCGCAGGATGCGGACGTCGATCAGCACAGAAAGCCCCGGCGTCAGGATCGCCAGATAGGTCGGCAGCAGCGCCAGCAGGTCGATCACGCCGTAGAAACTGCGCGCGTAACGCAGCGGATGACGCAGGCAGGCCAGTCGCGCGACGTATTCGAGCGTGAAGACGGCGGTGAATATCCATTCGAAGACGCTGAACATCGGGCCCCAGCGCGCATGGATCGACTGCACGCTGTCGAGCACGACGACCATCACGCTGAACAGGATCACCGCGATCAACGACAGGTCGAAGATACGGCCGGCGCGTGTTTCGGACTCGAAGATCACCGCGTAGAGGCTGAGGCGCCAGCCGCCCGACGGTTTGCCGAAGCGCGCCTCAACGGAGGTGTCGCGCACGGCGGGAGCGCGAGCGGCCGCGGGAGTGGCTGAAATAAGGGACATGCCGGATTGTCAGCCGTCGCCGGACGCTGGCGAAAGTACCCGGATCGCCACCTGGACTGGTATTTAGTTACCAATCTTTTTGTCAGAAAGTGCCAAGGTGGTGCAATGCCTTCTTACGATAGGCGTTTTCAGAGGAGCAGCTCTTGGCTTCACAGTCCCCCTTCTTCGGCAAACGCGATCGCGAACCCGAATCCCCCGTTTCCCGTCCTGCGCCGCTCGTCGGCTCCGGAAGCAATCTGGCCGGAACGCCGTTGCATTCCTCGTCTTCGCTGCCCCTTGGCGGTGCAGCAGCCACGCAGGCCGCCGCAGCGGCTCCGGCCGTCAAGGAAGGCGGCAGCAAGCTGACCGTCGGCCCGAACATCAAGCTCAAGGGCGTCGAGATCACAGATTGCGACACGCTCGTCGTCGAAGGCACGGTCGAGGCAACGATGGATTCGCGCGTCATCCAGATCGCCGAACAGGGCGCCTTCAAGGGCTCTGCCGACATCGACATCGCGGAAATCCGCGGTGTGTTCGACGGCAACCTCACGGTGCGCGAGAAGCTCGTGATCCATTCGACCGGCAAGGTCACCGGCAAGATCCGCTACGGCAAGATCGTGATCGAAGAAGGCGGCCAGCTTTCCGGCGAGATCACCTTCGGAGCGAGCGAAGCCAAGAAGGCTTCGGTCTGAGCTGACAGACTGACTGACTGACTCGGCTTCTGAGTCTTTCGAACAAGCACCTGCCGTGGCAGGTGCTTTTTTTTGGCCCTTGAAAACGAGAAAAAAGAGCGTCGCGCGCAAAATTGCGTTTTTCCTCATGCGGAGAACCCGATGAACGCCCCCCTGCACCGCGAAATGCCCACCGGCCTGCTCGACGCCGAACGCACGCTTTCCGAAGTCACCACGAAGTGGGACACCGACATCGTCCGGCAACTGTCCGAATACATCGCCATTCCGGCCAAGTCGCCCGGTTTCGACAAGGACTGGATCGCCAACGGCTACATCGAGACGGTCATGCGAAATGCGGCCGCCTGGGTCGAGGCGCAGAAGATCGATGGATTGACGCTGGAAATCGTCCGCCTCGAAGGACGCACGCCTGTGCTGTTCTTCGAAGTCGCCGCCACCGGCACCGCCATGACCGACACCGTGCTGATGTACGGCCACCTCGACAAGCAGCCCGAGTTCACCGGCTGGCGCAACGATCTCGGTCCGTGGACGCCTAAATACGAAGACGGCAAGCTCTACGGACGTGGCGGCGCCGACGACGGCTATGCGGTCTATGCCAGCATCGCGGCAGTGCAGGCGCTAAAGAGCCAGGGCGTCGCGCATCCGCGCATCGTCGGCTTGATCGAGACCTGCGAGGAAAGCGGTTCCTACGATCTGCTGCCGTACGTGAACGCTTTGCGGTCGCGGCTCGGCAACGTCGCGCTGGTGATCTGCCTCGACTCGGGCGCCGGCAACTACGACCAGCTCTGGCTGACGACATCCCTGCGTGGCATGGCCGGCGGCCTGCTCAAGGTGGAAGTGCTGACCGAAGGCGTGCATTCCGGTGATGCGTCGGGTCTGGTGCCATCGAGCTTCCGGATCATGCGGCAGGTGCTCGACCGGCTCGAAGACAGCAAGACCGGCCGTCTGCTGCCCGCGAGTTTCCATTGCGAAGTGCCCGCCGACCGTCTGGCGCAGGCCAAGGTGACGGCCGCGATCCTCGGCGACGAGATCCACAAGCGCTTTCCGTGGGCACATTACGACTGCGGCGGCTCGACGGCATTCACGTTGCCGACGACCACCGACCCGGTCGAGGCGCTGCTCAACCGCACATGGAAGCCGACGCTGTCGGTCACCGGCGCGGACGGGTTTCCGGCGCTCAAGGATGCGGGCAACGTGCTGCGTCCGTACACCGCCTTCAAGCTGTCGCTTCGTCTGCCGCCGCTGGTCGATGCTGGCGAGGCGGTGCAGGAACTGAAGAAGCTGCTGGAAGACAACGCGCCTTATCAGGCCAAGGTGACTTTCGAAGGCGGCGGCGGTGCCACCGGCTGGAACGCACCGAGCATCACGCCGTGGTTCGAGCGCGCGCTCGATTCGGCTTCGCAAGCGCACTTCGGCAGTTCATGCGGCTATATCGGCCAGGGCGGCACGATTCCGCTGATGAACATGCTGAGCGAAGGCTTCCCGACTGCGCAGATGATGGTCTGCGGCGTGCTCGGCCCTAAAAGCAACGCCCATGGCCCGAACGAGTTCCTGCATGTGCCGTATGCGAAGAAGCTGACGGCGGCGGTGGCCGAAGTGATTGCCGCGCTGCCGATCGCGCATCTGGCCGAGAGCGCCGCAGCCTGATCTTTCAGCGCTTTTGAAGCAGGCTCGACAGCGAGCCCATCAGATCCTGCTCGTCGCCCAGACCCTGCGCCGGCGCCGTGCCATGCGGCGTCAGCTTGTCGATCAGCGACGGCAGCAGCGCGGCAAGCAGCGGCAGCAGGGTCGCCGCGCTCATGCCGAGCTTGCCGGCCAGGTTCGAGATCATGTCGCCGCCGAGCGCGTTGCCGACTTCGCCTTCTGACACCGGCGCGTTCTCGCCCTTGCCGATCCACGAATTGACCTTGTCGCCCAGGCCGGCCTGCTCGAATTTCGAGACCAGTCCGCCGAGGCCGCCGGCTGCACCGTTGTTCGCCAGCAGGCTGCCGAGGACGCTTGCCAGGCCGCCGGCGCCGGCCGCTCCTCCGGCACCGCCCAAACCGCCGAGCAGACCTCCGAGTCCGCCCAGCGAGCCAAGGTCGCCGAATCCGCCCGTTGCTCCGCCCGTTGCCGCGTTATCGCCCTGCGAGCGCCCCGCGCTGCCGCCGAGCACCTGTCCGAGTACCGAATCGAGTAATCCCATGATGTGTTCCTTGGTTGAATGGTCTGGATGATGAAATCAGGTCACGGCCCGCGCGGCGGGCGCTTCGGCAGCAGCGGGCTGCTCACGCTTTCTACACCCGCAAGCGCCAGCACGGTGAGCAAAGAGCGTTGCGCGCCTTGCCAGGCGTCCGTCAGGTCGATCCATTCGCCGAGCGAGTGGAAGCCGCCGGTCTCGCCGCCGCTACCGACCACGATTGCGGGCACACCCAGCGACATCGCGACATTCGCATCGGTGCTGGCGCCGACCAGCGTGGTGCGCAGGCCGAAGGCTGTATTGGCGCGCATCGCGGCCTCGACGATGGGCGTGTCGGACGGCGTGCGGCCGCCCGGCCGGTCGCCGATCAGCCGCACCGAGGCCACGAGTGTGGCAACACCCCAGCGCCGGTTCTCCTCGGCGACGGCGGCATCGACCGCGCTCAGGACGCGCCGCTCGGTGCGCGCCAGCGCGGGCATGCCGTCGGAGCGGATGTCGACAGCCATCCGCGCCTGCGCGGCAATGGTGTTGACCGAACTGCCGCCCGAAACAGTGCCGACCGTGAAAGTGGTGCGCGGATAGCCGGCGGGCCGGATGTCGGCGATCTTCGCGATGGCGCGACCCATGCCGTGGATCGCACTCGGCACCTTGCCGAAATCCGCGTAACTGTGGCCGCCCGGACCCTCGAACGTCACCTGGTGGCGCCGGCTTGCCGTGCCGGAGACGATCACCATGCCGTCGCCGGCCGGCTCCAGCCCGACCATGCCGTCGATGTCGCGATGGTCGGAGAACAACCGCTTCATGCCGCGCAGATTGCCGAGTTCTTCCTCGCCGACGCTGCCGACGAAAAGCAGGTCGCCGACCGTGACGATCTTGCTGTCGTCGAGCACCTTGATCCACGACAGCAGCACCGCGAGCCCGCGCGTGTCGTCGGAGATGCCGGGCGCGTAGAGCCGACCGTCGCGCTCCTTCACTTTCACATCGGTGCCGGCGGGGAACACTGTGTCGAGATGCGCCGAAACCAGCAGCTTCGGCCCACGTCCCCGGCTGTTGCCGACGCCCTTGCGCAGACCGATCACGTTGCCTTCGTCGTCGATATAGGCGTCGGGCAGACCGAGCGCCTTCATGCGGGACAGAAAGGCCTCGGCGCGTGCCCGTTCCTTGAACGGCGGTGCCTCGATCTCGGTCAGCAGCCGCAAATCTTCGGTGGCGCGCGTGTGGTCCGCCTTGACGGCTGCGAGCAGGTCGGCGACGGGCGGGGAGCCGAGCAATCGCACATAGGCCCGATCGACTTCGGGCCGCACCGGCCACCATGCCGCCGATGCGCCGTTGGGGCTTTCGACGCCGGGTTGCGCCCATGCGCCGGCGCAAAGGCAGGCGCTCATGAACAAGCCTGCGGACACGCGGCGGCATGACCAGCGCCGCGACGTCGAGCGCGGCCGTGCCAGCGTCATGCGCTCGCCCGGGCGGGCGAAGTGAGCGATGTCAGCGAAATGAGTGCGGCAAGACCGGCGGTTTCTGCCCGCAGCACCCGCGTGCCGAGTGTGACGGGCGCAAAACCTTCGGCCAGCGCGCGCGCTTCTTCGCCAGCACTCAGCCCGCCTTCCGGACCGCTGAGCACGCGCCAGGCGCGCGGAGCGTCGTTGCCGGCGATCGGTCGGTCGATGGCCTGCGTGCCGGCGGCGAGGCTCAGGATCAGCCGCTGCGGCGGATCGATGTCGCCGCTGTCCGGCGCGCCGATCCAGTCGGCGAACGCCCGCACCGGATGGATCATCGGCACGCGGTTGCGGCCGCACTGCTCGCAGGCCGCGACCGCGATGGCTTCCCAGTGCGCGCGCTTCTTCTCGGCCCGTTCGCCGACCAGCTTCAACACGCCGTGCGCGCTCATCAGCGGCTGGATGCTGGCGACGCCGAGTTCGGTCGCCTTCTCGACCAGCCAGTCCATGCGCTCGTTCGCCGGCATGCCGGCTGCCAGATGCACGACGGCGCCGGCTTCGCGCTCGACCGGGTCGTGTGCGCCGACGACCACCGCGACATCGCTGCGGCCCATGCGCTCGACCGTGGCTGCGTACTCGCCGCCGGCACCGTCGAACAGCGTCAGCGCCTCGCCGGGTTGCATCCGCAGCACCTGCACATGGCGCGCTGCGCCGGGCGGCAGCGAGAGCGTGTCGCCGGAACGGAGCGCCACGGCGCAGAAGAAGCGCGGCACCGCGTCAGACCCGGCCGTAGGCGAAGCCGACCTGGGCCTGCGTGCCCTCGATCTCGTCGATGGCGCGCAGCAGCGGCGTGAGTTGCGTGTAGCGGCCGGCGGTAGCGCGGATGTAAGCGATGAAACGCGGCGTGTCGGCCAGGTACTTCGGCTTGCCGTCGCGCAGCGTCAGGCGCGCGAAGATGCCGGCGACCTTCAGATGGCGCTGCAGGCCCATCCATTCAACTGCGCGATAGAAAGCGCCGAAATCCTCGTCGACGGGCAGGCCGGCCTTGCGCGCCGCCTGCCAGTAGCGCACGGTGACGTCGAGCACGAAATCCTCGTTCCAGCTCAGGAAGGCATCGCGCATCAGGCTGGCGATGTCGTAGGTGATCGGGCCGTGGACGGCGTCCTGGAAGTCGAGCACGCCAAGCCGTTTCTGCGCGCTGCCGGGCGTCGGAACCATCAGGTTGCGTGGCATGAAATCCCGGTGCACGTAGACCGTCGGCGATGAAAGGTTGTTCTCGACGATCAGCTTGAAACTGCGTTCGAGCCGCTCCTGCAGCTTGCCCTCGACGGCAACGCCGCGGTGCCGGGTGACGTACCACTCCGGGAACAGCGCCAGTTCGCGCTCCAGCAGGGCGCGGTCGTACGGCGGCAGTACGCCCGGCTTCGACGCCAGCTGCCAGCGAACCAGCTCTTCGATGGCTTCGTCATACAGCGGACGGCTGGCTTCGGCATTGTCCGGGTCGATGACGTCGAGCATGGTCTGGCGGCCGAGATCGTCTAGCAGCAGGAAGCCGTTTGCGGTGTCCCATTCGAGCACCTGCGGCGCATGGGCGCCGGCATCGCGCATGAGTTGTGCGACCTTCACGAAGGGCGCGCTGTCCTCCTGGGCGGGCGGCGCGTCCATCACGATGCGGGTGGCTGCGCCTTCGGTGCCGGAGTCGTCTGTGTCGATCCGGAAATAGCGGCGAAAGCTGGCGTCTGCCGAGGCCAGGCGCACGGTCCGCGGCAGCAGTCGCTGCGCCGGCGCGATGCGCGCGAGCCATTTGGCGAAAGCATCGCCGCGAGCCGGGTCGCTCCAGACGACGGGGGAAGCGATTTCGGCAGCGTTGACGGGGGTGTCGCCAGCAGGCGGGAACGAGGGTGCGGTCATGGATAATCGATTCTACAAATCCGCCTTCCGCGGGCACTGCGCAATTCGCCACCTTCGTGCGGTGCATGGCGCCCCCGTTCCCAGATCTCTCCGATCTCCCCGACGATCCTGACGACGCTGCCCATGTCTGAATCCAACCGTCTTCGCGCCTGGCGCGCCCGTTCCGAATGAGCCGGTCCATCCGGCCCTTGCGGCGCGTACTGAGACCTTCGCGTCCGCCGCTTCCCCTGGCCTTGCTGACGCTGGCGCTGATTCCGGTGCTGAGTCCGACATCCGCACAGGCGCAAGGCGCTTCCGGCAACCCCGATACCGCCTGGATCGGCACGCCGCTCACGCTGCGACGCTCGCCGGCGCTGGTCGAGATCATTCCCCAGGCCCAGCGGGCCCAGCGGCCGAACTTCATCGGCGGCGACAGCATCACCGGGCGCCCCGACCTCGAAACGGTGATCCAGGGCAATGCATCCGTGCGCCGCGGCGACACCGTCATCACCGCCGATCGGCTGGAGTACTACCAGCCCGACGACCTGGCCAAGGCCCGCGGCAACGTGCGGGTCAACCAGGCCGGCAACATCTACGAAGGCCCCGAACTGGAGTTGAAGCTCGAAACCTTCGAGGGCTTCTTCAACAACGTCCGATACCGTTTTCTCGAGACCGGCGGTCATGGCGAGGCGGAGCGCATCGATTTCGTCGACGCCAACGTGTCGGTTGCGCGCAGCGCCACCTACACCACCTGCCGCATCGAGGATTACCCCGGCTGGATGCCCGCCTGGTTGCTGAGCGCGGCCACACTGACGACCGACACCGAGGAGAACGTCGGTGTCGCGACCGATGCGCGCATGAGTTTCATGGGCGTCACCACGCCGGCGCTTCCGTCGCTGAGCTTCCCGCTCAACAACCAGCGCAAGAGCGGCCTGCTGCCTCCGCTGTTCGGAGTCGACAGCGTCAACGGCATCGAGTTGCTGCAGCCGTACTACTGGAACATCGCGCCCAACCGCGACGCCACGCTGTACCCGACGTTCATGAGCAAGCGCGGCGTCAATGTCGGCAGCGAGTTCCGGTATCTGGAAAGCGCCTATCGCGGCACCCTGCGCCTCGACTACATGCCCAGCGACTCCCTGCGCGACCGCGATCGCTGGGGCATCTGGACCAGCCACAACCAGTCCTTCGATCCGAAACCGTTCGGGCTCGATTCGCTCACCGGCACGCTGACGATCAACCGCGTCAGCGACAACGACTACTGGCGCGATTTTTCCCGCACGCCGACGCTGTCTTCGCGCCTGCTGCCGAGTCAGGGCTCGCTCAACTGGTCCAAGGGCGACTGGAACGGGCAGATCCGGGCGCTCAAGTACCAGACGCTGCAGTACGACCTGTCGCCGATCACTCCGCCCTACGACCGGCTGCCGCAGCTCACCGCCAACAACACCAAGTACGACCTGGGCGGTTTCGACGTCACGACCACGCTCGACTACACCCGCTTCAGCGCCAGCCAGCAGTACGCGCCGTTGCTCAACGGCATCAAGCAGCCCGACGGCGAGCGCGCGTTCGGGCAGGTGGCGGTCAGCCGGCCGTGGATCACGCCGGCGAGTTTCGTGATTCCGAAGGTGATCCTCAACTCGACTGCCTACCAGTTCGATTCCCCGCTGGCCGGTGGCGCCACGTCGGCAAACCGGACGCTGCCGACCTTCAGCCTCGACAGCGGGCTGGTGTTCGAGCGCGACGCCAATTTCTTCGGCCGCGCATTCCTGCAGACGCTGGAGCCGCGCGCCTACTACGTTCGCACGCCCTACCGCGACCAGAGCAAGCTGCCGGTTTACGACAGCGCCGCCAACGACTTCAACTTCGCGACCATCTACACCGAGAACGCGTTCTCCGGCAACGACCGCATCTCCGACAGCAACCTGCTCACGCTTGGCGTCAGCACGCGGCTGATCGACCCCGACAGCGGCGTCGAGGCGGCGCGCTTCGGCATTGCGCAGCGTATCCGTTTCGCCGACCAGAAGGTCACGCTGCCCGGTGTGCTTCCGGTCACGGACCGGCTGAGCGACGTGCTGCTCGGCGCCCAGATCAACTGGACGCCGAAGTGGAGCCTGGACACCACCGTGCAGTACAACCCGGATTCGCAGCGGTCCGAGCGCACCACGGTGAGCACGCGCTACAACCCGGCGCCGTACCACAACCTCAACCTGGCGTTCCGCTATCAGGCGGACACCACGCCGCTGTTGAACGACGGCAGCAAGTCGATCGACATGGGTTTCCAGTGGCCGCTCAACGACTTCTGGGGTGACAAGGGCAAGGTTCTTCCGGCCGGCAAGGGCGCCGGTGGCGGACGCTGGTACGCAGTGGGTCGCCTCAACTACAGCCTCAAGGAAAGCCGGCTCACCGACGGCGTGATCGGCGTCGAATACGATGGCTGCTGCTATATCGGGCGCATCGTGCTGGAACGTCTGACGACCGGACAGGTCTCAACCAACACGCGGATCATGTTCCAGCTCGAATTCGTCGGTTTCGCCAGCGTCGGCACCAGCCCGCTGCAGAGCCTGACCCGGAACATCCAGCGCTACCAGCCCCTGCGCCAGCCCGGAGGCGAGATGACGAGCCGCTTCACCCAATACGACTAAGCAATGAAACTTACCCCCAGTCTTCGCGCACTTCGTGTCGCTTCGCCAACCCCCTTGCAGGGGGCAACACCGGTGGCCCGGCGGAGCCGGTTCCACGGTGTTTTTGGTCTGACGGCAATAGGCGCGGTGGTGCTCACCACCGCATTCCTTGCCACCGGTGTCCAGGCGCAAGGCCTGGGCTTGCGTCCGCCGGGCGGCGGCGGCATCACGGACATCATGCGCATGGGCGTTTCGCCGACGGTTCCGCGTGCGGATACGGCGCAGCCGACGGGGCAGCGTGCGGCCGAGTTCATCGTCGCACTGGTGAATTCCGAGCCGATCACCAACACCGAAGTGCAGAGTCGCGTGGAGCGCATCGTGCGCGAGAACCCCGAAGCGGCGCAGCGCATGCAACGCTCCGAACTGACGCGGCTGGTGCTGGAGCGCGTCATCGCCGAGCGCGCGCAACTGCAGCTTGCGAAGGAAAACGGCATCAAGATCGACGACATCGCCGTCGACCAGGCCGAAGAAACCGTGGCGCGCCAGAACCAGATCACGGTGCCGGAGCTGCGCCGGCGCGTGGTTGCGGAAGGCATGTCGCAATCGGAGTTTCGTACCGACCTCAAGAACCAGCTGGTGCTGACCCGTCTGCGCGAGCGCGAAGTCAACAGCCGCGTGAAGATCAGCGACGTCGAAGTCGACCAGTACCTGCAGGAACAGCGCAACGCTGCCAAGCCGCAGGAGATCAACCTCGCGCAGGTGCTCGTCCTCGTGCCCGAGAACGCGACCGAGGCTCAGATCGCCACGCTGCAGCAAAAGGCCCGCGCGATCGCCGATCGCGCACGCTCCGGCGAGGATTTCGCCAAGCTGGCCCGCGAAGTGTCCGACGCACCCGACCGCGCCAGCGGCGGCGTGCTCGGTCTGCGCGCCGTCGACCGCTATCCGCCGCTCTTCGTCGAAGCGACGCAGGCCACTGCGGTCAACGGCATCGCCGGCCCTGTCCGTTCGCCTGCCGGTTTCCATGTCCTGAAGGTGCTGGCCAAGGCGCAGCAGGGCGGCATCGGAGAAGGCACGGTGACGCAGACGCAGGTCCGCCACATCCTGCTGCGCACCGATGCCCAGCGCAGCACGGCGCAGGCGATCGAGCAACTGGCCGAGTTCAAGCGCCGTCTTCAGGCCGGCACTGCGAATTTCGCCGGTCTGGCGCGCGACAACTCCCAGGACGGCAGCGCCAAGGACGGCGGTGAGCTGGGCTGGACGCGTCCGGGGCAGTTCGTGCCGGAATTCGAGGAAGTGGTCGAGCGGCTCGCGCCCGGACAGGTCAGCGATCCTGTGGTGACGCGATTCGGTGTCCACCTGATCGAGGTCGAAGGTCGGCGTGAGTCGCAGCTGACCCAGGCCGAACTGCGCGAAGCCGGACGCAACGCACTGCGCGAAAAGAAGACGGACGAGGCGTTCGAGACCTGGACGCAGGAAGTGCGTGCCCGTGCCTACGTCGAATTCCGCGAAACTCCTCAGTAACCGGTAATGGCACAGCACATCGCGCGCAAGCGCTTCGGGCAGCACTTTCTGTCCGACGGCGGAATCATCGATGCGATCGTCGATGCGATCGCACCGCAGCCGGGCGACGCGATGGTCGAGATCGGGCCGGGGCTCGCCGCGCTGACGCAACCGCTGGTCGAACGGCTCGGCCGGCTCACGGTGATCGAGCTGGACCGCGACCTGGCGCAAAGGCTGCGCGGACACGGTCAGCTCGACGTGATCGAGTCCGATGTGCTGAAGGTCGATTTCGCGACGCTGGCGGCCAGGCTCGGCGCACCGGCGGCGGAAGGTGGCGCGACCAGGGCGCTGCGCGTGGTCGGCAACCTTCCGTACAACATCTCGACGCCGATCCTGTTCCACCTGCTCGGCTTTGCACCACTGATCGCCGACCAGCACTTCATGCTGCAGAAGGAAGTCATCGACCGCATGGTGGCGCGCCCGGCCACGTCGGACTACAGCCGGCTCAGCGTGATGCTGCAGTGGCGCTACGCGATGGAGAACATCCTGTTCGTGCCGCCTGAAAGCTTCGTTCCACCGCCCCGCGTCGACAGCGCCGTCGTGCGGATGGTGCCACTTGCGCAGCCGCCGGATGTCGATCCGAAGCGCCTGAGCGAAATCGTGCAGGTCGCTTTCAGCCAGCGCCGCAAGATCATGCGGCATACGTTGGGCAAGTGGCTGGAACTGCACGGATTCAGCGGCAGCTTCGATGTACAGCGCCGGGCCGAAGAAGTACCGGTCGACGAATATGTGGCGCTGGCGCAGGCGGTACCGCCGGAGACCGCACCGATCGCGTGAATCGCTGCGCTATTTCGCCCATGAAGAAAGCCCGTCGTCGACGGGCTTTCTTCATGGTGCAGGAGCGCCTCGAAGCGCTTTTGCAATCAGGCTGCGCTGAGCCAGTAACCCGAATTGAAGGGGCTGCTCATGCGCAGCGCCAGGGGCGACACGTCGACCAACTTGTCGGTCGGCATTTTTTCGGCGGTAGGATCGACGGCCGGAACCTCGATACCCAGGGTCGGCGCATTGCCGTTCAAAGCCTCGTTCGCCCGTTCTGCTTGGCTGGTGTTTGCAGAACGGGCTACAGAAAAGAATAGAAGCACCTGAACGGTATCTTCCGGTCTCCCCAGTAGTCGGATGCATCCCGGAAGATGTCGAGCAGCTGCTCGCGCGCTTCCTTGTCGAACTTGCCGTTGGCCGGAATCTGCTCGAGCACGACGATGAAGCCGGGCTGCGGGCCCGACTTGTGCAGGGGATCGGTCATGCAGTCGTACAGCGCGTCGAAGTTCTTTCCGAAGTGCGACGGGAAGGTGAATTGCTGTGCAATGAGGTCGAGCACGTCCTGCTTGGTCTGGGCATTGGCCAGATTCGCGTACAGAAAATGCTGCCCCGCCGATTGCGCAGCTTCCTGCAGATCGCTCACGCGGAAAGCGCGAATCGACTGCACGATATTGGGGCGCACGGCACGAAGGGATAAGGTCATCTCCGCAGGTCTTTCCATGGTTGTCGTCATCATCTTTTCTTGGGGGCGCGAGACTGCGCCGTTCCGATCATCCAGTTCAAAGCTCATGGCACGATGCGCCTGAAGCTTGCGTAGTGGTCCGCTGTGTACCAGCAGGCCGCTGTAGGCGAATTGCGTCTTTCGCCGTTGTCTTTACTGCCGCCGCAGACGATGCGCCTGGCGCCTCTGTTGGAGGCGCCGGGTGTGTCGACCGTGTATTCGCGGTAGTGTCCGCGCCGTTCGGGCGGCAGAAGCCGTTCGCGGTTGCCGAACACCGTGCCGTCCTTGTCGTGACGGAAAGGACCGCCGTCGAGAATGGCTTGATAGGTGCGTTGGCCCTGTGCGGGCAGCTCGGCCAGCGGAATCGATTCCTGGGACAGCTGCCTCGCAGCCATGCCGGTGCTGTCGCGGGCTTGCGCCTCGGTCGCTCCCATCGCCAGATTCGCAAGCAGACAGGCTGCAAGGACAAATCGGGAAGCGAGAGACGTGATCGAGGCGTGAGCCGCCATGGGTGCACCACAAGGAAAAAGAGCGGGAGGCCGAATCGGGAATCAACCGTGGGGTTAACCCGTAAATTCAAGCCCGCCAGTGTGCACCAGGCAGGCGCAAATAGCAAGCGCGTGCCCAAAAAACGGGCAGGCTGCTAGCATTTGCAGATCCTGGAAAAGTAAGTGGCCGCTGTCGTCCGACAGGGCCACCGTTCTCACTTGCCGATCAACGGTCGGCGTTGGCGTCGGCGACCGTCAGCGCGGTCATGTTCACGATGCGTCGCACTGTCGCACTGGCCGTGAGAATGTGAACAGGTTTTGCAGCACCGAGGAGAACCGGGCCGATGGCAATGTTGCCGCCGGCTGCGGTCTTGAGCAGGTTGTACGAGATGTTGGCTGCATCGAGGTTGGGAAACACCAGCAGGTTGGCGTTGCCCGACAGCGCGCTGTGCGGCATGACCTGCGCACGCTGCTTGCCGTCGAGCGCGACGTCGCCGTGCATCTCGCCGTCGACTTCGAGCCACGGCGCCTGTTCGCGCAGCAGTTCGAGCACGCGGCGCATCTTGAGGGCGCTCGGCTGGCTGGTCGTGCCGAAATTCGAATGCGACAGCAGCGCAGCCTTCGGCTTGAGGCCGAAACGCATCATTTCCTCGGCCGCCATGGTCGTGATCTCGGCCAGCTCTTCGGGCGACGGGTCGTAGTTGACATGCGTGTCGACCAGGAAAACCTGGCGATCGGGCAGCAACAGGCCGTTCATGCAGGCGTAGACCGGAACGTTCTGCGGCGTGCTGGCGCAGCCGCCGGGACGCTTGCCGATGACCTGATCGATGTGGTGCAGGTGGGTCTGCGTGGTGCCCCAGGTGCCGCAGATCAGGCCGTCGACCTCGCCCTTGTGCAGCAACATCGAGCCGATCAGCGTCAGGCGACGGCGCATTTCGATCTTGGCCGTCTGCACGGTCGTGCCAAGCCGCTCGGTCATGCGGTGGTAGGTCTGCCAGAAATCGCGGTAGCGGTGGTCCTGCTCGACATTGACGATGTCGTAATCGAGCTCTTCCTTCAGGCGCAGGCCGAATTTCTCGATGCGCTGCGCAATGATCGCCGGGCGGCCGATCAGCGTCGGACGGGCAATGCCTTCGTCGACCACGATCTGTACCGCGCGCAGCACGCGCTCTTCCTCGCCCTCGCTGAAGGCGACGCGTTTCTTGGTCGCGCGCTTGGCCGCGTCGAAGATCGGCTTCATCATCGTGCCGGACGCGTAGACGAAACTCTGCAGCTTGTCGCGGTAGGCGTCGAGATCGGCGATCGGGCGCATCGCGACGCCGCATTCGGCCGCTGCCTTGGCCACGGCCGGCGCGATCTTCATCATCAGGCGCGGGTCGAACGGCTTCGGGATCAGGTACTCGGGGCCGAAACTGAGCTTCTCGCCCACGTAAGCCGCAGCCACGCGCTCGCTCTGTTCCGCCTGGGCCAGATCGGCGATGGCGTGGACGGCGGCGACTTCCATCTCGTCGGTGATGGTGGTGGCGCCGCAATCGAGCGCGCCGCGGAAGATGTACGGGAAGCACAGGACGTTGTTGACCTGGTTCGGGTAATCGGTGCGGCCGGTCGCCATGATCACGTCGTCGCGCACCGCATGTGCGTCTTCGGGCGCGATCTCGGGATTCGGATTCGCCAGCGCGAAGATCACCGGGCGCGGTGCCATCTTGGCAACCATCGCCGGCTTCAGCACGCCTCCGGCTGACAGGCCGAGGAACACGTCGGCGCCTTCGATGATCTCGGCCAGCGTGCGGGCCTGGGTCGACTGCATGTACTGGCGCTTGTCGTCGTCCATCAACTCTTCGCGGCCTTCGTAGACCACGCCGGCCAGATCGGTGACGTACACGTTGGAGCGTTCGAGCCCGACCTTGAGCAGCAGGTTCAGGCAGGCCAGCGCCGCAGCGCCAGCGCCGGACGTGACCAGCTTGACCTTGCCGATGTCTTTCCCCGCGACCTTCAGGCCGTTGAGCAGCGCGGCGGCGACGGTGATGGCGGTGCCGTGCTGGTCGTCGTGGAAGACCGGGATCTTCATGCGCTTGCGCAGCTCGCGCTCGACGTAGAAACAGTCGGGCGCCTTGATGTCTTCGAGGTTGATGGCGCCGAAGGTCGGCTCCAGCGAAGCGATGATCTCGACCAGCTTGACCGGGTCCTTCTCGTCGATCTCGATGTCGAACACGTCGACACCGGCGAATTTTTTGAAAAGGACGCCCTTTCCTTCCATTACCGGCTTGGAAGCCAGCGCGCCGATGTCGCCCAGACCGAGCACCGCGGTGCCGTTGGTGATGACGCCGACCAGGTTGCCGCGCGAGGTGTACTTGAACGCGTTGAGCGGGTCCTTGACGATTTCCTCGCAAGGCGCAGCGACGCCGGGCGAATAGGCCAGCGCCAGGTCGCGCTGGTTGACCATCTGCTTGGTCGCCGCGATGGCGATCTTGCCGGGCGTCGGGAGCTCGTGGTATTCGAGGGCGGCGCGGCGCAGTTCGGCGCGTTTGTCTTCTGCGCTCGGCACTGCCAGCGAGGAGGTACTCAGGGAGGCTAAATCGGACATTGGCGGCGGGCTCCTGCCGTCGCTGGCGTACGCGGAATGCTGCGTCGGCGACAGATTTGTAAAGGGGCGCGATTGTAGACCTCAGGCCTTCCGAGCCCGTCCCGAACCGACATTGCGATGTGGCAACATTCCACGACCGACAACCGCAAAAGAGGAGCTGCCATGGCGCTGATGGATTTCATCAAGAAACAGTTCATCGACATCCTCCAGTGGACCGAAACCGGCGATGGCACGCTGGCCTGGCGCTTTCCGATGGCCGAGATGGAAGTGCAGAACGGCGCTTCGCTGACGGTGCGCGAATCGCAGGTGGCGGTGTTCGTCAACGAAGGCAAGATGGCCGATGTGTTCGGGCCCGGCATGTACAGGCTCACGACGCAGACGCTGCCCGTGCTCACGTACCTGAAGAACTGGGACAAGCTGTTCGAGTCGCCGTTCAAGACGGACGTCTACTTCTTCAGCACGCGCCAGCAGATCGACCAGAAATGGGGCACGCCCCAGCCGATCACGATCCGCGACAAGGACTTCGGCGCGGTGCGGCTGCGCGCTTTCGGCAACTACAGCTTCCGCATCGACGATGCGAAGCTGTTCCATACCGAAATCTCCGGCACGCGCGATGTGTACACCGTGGCCGATCTCGACGGCCAGCTGCGCGGCCTCGTGTTGCAGAACATCAGCAACGCGATCGCCGCCAGCGGCGTGCCGTTTCTCGATCTGGCGGCCAACCAGATCCAGTTCGCTACGGCGCTCGGCGCGCAGCTGCAGCCGGAGTTCGCGAAGATTGGCATCCGGCTCGAGAACATCACCGTCCAGAACGTCTCGCTGCCCGAGGAGCTGCAGAAGATCCTCGACCAGAAGATCGGGATGGGCATGGTCGGCGGCGACATGGGCAAATTCATGCAGTACCAGACCGCCCAGGCCATTCCGAAGTTCGCCGAGGGCTCGGCGAACGGCTCCGGCGGCATCGCCGGCGACGCGATGGGCCTGGGAGCCGGTGTGGCGCTCGGCCAGGTGCTGGCTCAGAACCTGGCGCAGGGTCTGAATCCGAATGCCGCCGCGACGGCCGCCGTTGCAGCGGCGGCGCCTGTGACGGAGATCAGCGCCAACGACGTGATGGCGACGCTGGAAAAACTCGGCGACCTCAAGGCCAAGGGCATCCTCACGCAGGAAGAGTTCGATGCAAAGAAGGCGGAACTCCTGAAGAAGCTGGTCTGATGCGGCTTCATGGCTGAGGAAAGAGGCGCCCAGCGCGCCTACCGTGCGCCCTGTCCGGGCTGCGGCGCGCCGGTGGAATTCAGGTCGGCGCAGTCGAGCTTCGCCGTCTGCGCGTACTGCCGGAGCACGGTCGTGCGCGACGGCGACAAGCTCTCGCGAGTCGGCAGGATGGCGGAGCTGTTCGACGATTTCAGTCCGCTGCAGCTGTTCGCGGCCGGCCGGATCGGCGGCGAATCGTTCACGCTGATCGGCCGGCTGCAATACGCCTACGCCGGCGGTCGCTGGACCGAGTGGATCGCAGTTTTCGCGGACTCGGGCACGCGCACTGGCGTGCTGAGCGAGGACAACGGCGCGTTCGTGTTCTCGACGCCGGTCGTGCTCGACCGCGACGCGCCGCCACCCGACACGCTGCGGGTCGGCGCCAGCACTGCGTTCAACGGCCAGACCTACACCGTCGCCTCCAACGAACAGGTGACGCTGGTTTCGGCCCAGGGCGAGCTGCCGCGGCTGCCTGCGCTCGGCACGCCTTTCGCGGTGGTCGAACTGCGCAGCGACAAGGGCGAAGTGCTGAGCCTCGATTACGGAAGCGACGGCGTGCAGCCGCCGACCGCATCGCTGGGCCGCGCCGTGCGGCTCGACGATCTGAAGCTCACCGGCCTGCGCGACGCCTCGACGACCGAAGAAAAAGGCCGTGCCTTCAACTGCCCGAACTGCGGATCGCCGGTGACGGTGAATCTGGCGGACAGCAAGAGCATCGTCTGCGGAAACTGTCACAGCATCATCGATCTGACGCAGGGTATCGGCGGCGAACTCCGGCATGCCGAGCAGGACGCGCCGGTCCAGCCGCTGATCGCGCTGGGCAGCATCGGCCTGCTTCAGGGCCAGTCATGGCAGGTGGTCGGCTTCCAGCACCGGCTGGGCGCGGAATCCGGTCAGGTCGACGCCGAAGACGGCGAGCATTTCGGATGGAACGAATACCTGCTCTACAACCGGCAGCGCGGTTTCAGCTTCCTGGTCGACTCGGAAGACGGCTGGAGCATGGTCGCGCCCACCACCGGCGCGCCGACGACTCCCGGCAACGGCAAGACCGCCAGATACCTCGGTAAGACCTACACGCAACAGTCCGTCTACAACGCCGAAACCAGCTACGTTGCGGGCGAGTTCTATTGGCGGGTGGAGCGCGGACAACGGACGTCGAACCGCGATTTCTCGAGCGGTGCATCGCTGCTGTCGATGGAGCGCTCGGCCAACGAGATCACCTGGTCGCTGGGCAGCAGGATGGACAGTGCGGCAGTCGCTGCCGCATTCGGACTCGATGTGCGCAAGGACCTCTTCAAGCGCAGCGACGCGGCGCCGCTGAGTGCTGCTTCGGGCCTGGGATGCGGCACCATCGTCCTGATCGCCGTCGTCATCGTCGTCCTGCTGATCATCCTGAGCACCTGCAGCAGCCGGGCGGGAACCGGTTCAGGTGGCTATGCAGGTTCGTCGCGCAGTTCGGGTGGCTCGTACGGCGGCTATTCGAGCGGCGGCGGTCATAAATGAAAACACAACTTCCGGGAGATCTTCATGGACTATGAATGGCTGAAAGTCGGCGCCATCGTGGCGTCGCTCATCTATGCCGCGATCGGCGTGGCCGTCTTCTGGCTGGCCTTCGTGATCATCGACAGGCTGACGCCGTACGACCTCTGGGCGGAGCTGGTGGAGAAGCAGAACCAGGCGCTGGCGCTGGTGGTCGCCGCGATGTGCCTTGGCATATCGATCATCGTGGCTGCGGCGATTCATTGAGTCTCGCGCCATTGCACTCGCCTGCAGCGCGGGCGCGAGTCCCGCAGCCCATCGACATCGCGCTGCTCGCCAGCGTCTTCGTCGTCGCGGCCTGCGGGCTGGTCTACGAACTGAGCGCGGCGGCGCTCAGTTCGTACCTGCTGGGCGATTCGGTGCTGCAGTTCAGCACCGTCATCGGTACCTATCTGTTCGCAATGGGCGTCGGTTCCTGGCTTTCTCGCTACTTCGACCGGCAACTGCCGGCGCACTTCCTGCGCATCGAACTGATGGTGGCGCTGGTCGGCGGTGCGCTGCCGGCACTGCTGTTTCTGGCCAACGCCTATGTGCCGGGCGCGTTCCGCCTGCTGCTCTACGGGCTGGTGATGGTCGTGGGCACGCTGGTCGGACTGGAGATTCCGCTGGTGATGCGCATCCTGCGGCGCAACGCGGCGTTGAAAGACCTGGTCTCGCAGGTTCTGACCTTCGACTATCTCGGCGCGCTGGCTGTGTCGGTGGCGTTTCCGCTGGTCTTCGTGCCGCATCTCGGCATGATCCGCACCGGCTTGCTGTTCGGTTTGATGAATGCGGCGGTGGCCGTGTGGGCGCTGTGGCTCTTCCGGCACGAGCTGCGGCGTTTCGCGGCGCATGCGGCGGCCTGCGGCATCACGCTGGCGCTCCTGGCAACGGCGTTCGTGCTCGCCGACCGCATCACGACACTGGCCGAGGACAAGTTCTACCAGGACCCGGTAATCTTCAGCGCGACCTCGCCCTACCAGCGCATCGTCGTGACCCGCGGGGCGGTCGGGCACCGGTTGTTCCTCAACGGCAATCTGCAGTTCGCCGAGCGCGACGAATACCGTTACCACGAGGCGCTGGTGCACCCGGCGATGGCTGCGCAGGGAGCGCCCAGGCGGGTGGCGGTGCTCGGCGGCGGCGACGGCATGGCGGTACGCGAGATCCTCAAGTACCCGTCGGTGGAACAGGTCACGCTGGTCGAACTCGATCCGCACATGACGCAGCTGTTCACCGACCACGACACGCTGGCCGCGCTGAACGGCCATTCGCTTTCCTCGCCGAAGGTGAAGATCGTCAACACCGACGCCTTCCAGTGGCTGCAACAGGGCGGTGCGGTCGGTGCGGTCGGGGAAGAGATGTTCGACGTCATCGTCGTCGACTTCCCCGATCCGACGAATTTCGCGATCGGCAAGCTCTACACCAGCGCGTTCTACGCCCTGCTCGACCGCCGGCTCTCCGCCAGCGGCTATGCGGTGATCCAGACCACGTCGCCGCTGATCGCGCGCAAGAGCTTCTGGACCGTCGTGACGACCGTCGAATCGGTCGGCCTCACCGCGACGCCGTATCACGCGCATGTGCCGAGCTTCGGCGAATGGGGCTTCGTCATTGCGAGCCGCCGCCCGTACCGCCTGCCGGACACGCTGCCCGACGGACTGCGCTTCCTGTCGAAGTCGACCTTGCCGCTGTTGTTCGACTTTCCGCTCGACATGGCGCGCGTGCCGGCCACGGTCAACCGGCTGTCCAACCAGACCTTGGTCACGACCTACGAGAAAGAGTGGGGCAGGTGAAGCTCGCCCCCAGGCTGCGCGCACTTCGCGTCGCTTCGCCAACCCCCTGCCGTGGGCGACACCGGCAGCCGGGCGGAGCCCGTTCCGCGGTGTTTCTGCAGCGACGGCATGGTGGAAGGCCGTCATGAAGCGCCGGGCGTTTCTCGGCACTGCTGCCGGTGCCTTGGCGCTGGCCGGTTGCGAGGATCGGCCCTCCATCGACGGCGGGTTCGTCGGCGACGACGCGGTCCGCGGTCATGCCTGGCGCGACGGCGCAGGACGCGGCCTTGCGCCGTCGGTGGTTCGGCGGGCGCGCGTCGTCGTCGCTGGCGGCGGTGTCGCGGGACTTGCTGCGGCCAGGGCGCTGCGCTTGCGGGGTGAAGACGATTTCGTTCTGCTCGAACTGGAAGACGCGGCCGGCGGCAACAGCCGCGGCGGCATGGTCGACGGCATCGCCTGCCCGCTCGGCGCGCACTATCTCCCGGTGCCCGGCGACGATGCGCACGAGGTCCAGGACCTGCTAGAGGAACTGGGCCTGCGCCGCCGCGTCGCCGGCCGATGGATCTACGACGAGCGCCATCTGTGCCACAGCCCGCAGGAAAGGCTGTTCTTCCGGGGCGCCTGGCAGGACGGACTGCTGCCGCTGCAGGACGTCGGCGCATTAACGCTGGCGCAATACCGCAGCTTCGCGCGCCGCGTGGTCGAACTGCAGCGCGACCTGCGTTTCGCGATGCCGATGCTGCGCGCGCCGGTCACGCCGGACCTGCTTGCGCTGGACGCGGTCGATTTCGCGGGCTGGCTCGACCGCGAAGGTTTCGACGATCCGCATCTGCGGTGGTACCTCGGTTATTGCTGCCGCGACGACTACGGTGCAGGCGCGGCGCAAGTCTCGGCCTGGGCAGGCCTGCACTATTTCGCCAGCCGGCACGGCTTTCATGTACCGGAAGCGGACGGAAGCAGCGAAGGCGGTGCCGACGACGCCGTCCTCACATGGCCCGAAGGCAACGGCTGGCTCACCCGCCGGATGGCAGCGCCGCTGGGCGACAGATTGCGCACCGGCCAGGCCGTCACGCGCATCGCGGAGACGCGGCACGGGGTCGAGGTCGATGTGTTCGACATCGCATCGCGCACGCTGGTGCGCTGGCAGGCCGAACGCTGCATCGTCGCTTTGCCCATCTTCATCGCCGCGCGGGTCGTCGAAAACCCGCCCGAGTTCCTGCGCAACGCCGCCTCGCATCTGCGCTACGCGCCATGGCTCGTCGCGAACCTGCATTTGGGCGCTCCGCTGGCCGACCGGCCCGGCGCCGCACCCAGCTGGGACAACGTGGTCTACGGCACGCGCGGCCTCGGTTATGTCGATGCGCGCCACCAGATGCTCGATCCGACGCCGCAGGCGACGGTGCTGAGCTGGTATCGCCCGCTGGGCCCGAGCGACCACGACGGCGCGAACGGACGCCGCGAGCTGCTCGAACGTCCCTGGAGCGGCTGGCGCGACGAACTCCTGGCGGAACTGTCGGTACCGCACCCCGATCTGGCGCAGCGCACCAAGCGCATCGAGATCGCTCGCTACGGCCACGCGATGGCGATTCCGTCGCCGGGAGGGCTCGGTCGGCTGCAGTCTTCAGGCGGCGTCGGAAGATCGGCCGGCCGGCTGGCCTTCGCACATGCGGACTGGTCGGGCTATTCGGTCTTCGAGGAAGCCTTCACGCGCGGTCACCTGGCAGGCGCGTCGGCAACCTAGCGCATCAGGGCTTCGATCTCGTCGCCGTCGACAGGCACGCCGCGCGTGATCAGCTCGCAGCCGTCCGCGGTGACGATGGCGTCGTCCTCGATGCGGATGCCGATGTTGTGGAACTGCTCCGGCACGTCGTCGGACGGCCTGACGTAGATGCCGGGCTCGATCGTCAGGACCATGCCCGGACGCAGGATACGGCTCGGGCGGGGCTTCGCCGTTTCCGAAGGCGCCAGCTCGCCCGGTTCGACATAGCTGCCGCAATCGTGTACATCCATGCCCAGCCAGTGACTGGTGCGGTGCATATAGAAAGCGGCGTAAGCGCGCTTCTCGATCACGTCATCGACGCTGCCGACCTTGCCGGCGTCGAGCAGGCCGAGGTCGAGCATGCCCTGCGACAGCACCCGCAGCGTCGCGTCGTGCGGGTCGTTGAAGCGGTTGCCGACGCGGGTGGCTGCGACGGCTGCGTACTGGCTGGCCAGTACCAGGTCGTAGAGCGCGCGCTGCGGTCCGGTGAACTTGCCGTCGGCCGGGAAGGTGCGGGTGATGTCGCTGGCGTACCCGTCGAGCTCGCAGCCCGCGTCGATCAGCACCAGCTCGCCGGCGCGTACCGGCGCTGCATCGGCACGGTAATGCAGCACGCAGGCGTTGGCGCCGGCCGCGACGATCGAGCTGTAGGCCGGATATTGGGAGCCGCCTTGCCGGAATTCATGCAGCAGTTCTGCATCGAGATGGTATTCGCGCACATCCTTACCCTCGCGCAACATCCGGGCGCTCGTCTGCATCGCGCGGACATGGGCGCCGGCGCTGATCCGTGCGGCCCGGCGCATGACGTCCTGCTCGAAGTCGTCCTTGACGAGCCGCATCTCGTCAAGCGGTCCGCAGAGGTCGCGCAACTGTTCCGGACACATGGCTCCAGTCCGAACGCGGCCCCGAACGGCGGAAAGCCATCCGTCCATGCGGGTCTCTAGTCCCTTGTGTGTGGCGAACGGGTACCAGACCGCGTTGCGGTTTTCCAACAGCAGCGGTAAACGTGTATCGAGTTCATCGATCGAATAGGCGTTGTCAATCGACAACATTGCGGGTGCGGATTCCGGGCCGAGCCGATACCCATCCCATATCTCTCGTTCTAGATCCTTGGGCATACAAAACAGCGTCGTGCTGCCGTCCGCAGCGATCACGAGCCAACCGTTTGGTTCCCCGAAGCCCGTCAAATAGTGAAAGTAGCTGTCAAAACGGTAGAGGAAGTCGCTGTCGCGATTGCGCTGCCGTTCGGGCGAAGTGGGGATCACGGCGATGTCGTTAGGGCCGAGAAACGATGCCAAACGCGCCCGCCGCTGCATGTAAGGAGATGAAGTCATGGCGATGACGATGCCACAGGACATGTAACGCTGCCATGTTGCAGTGCAACGAAATTAGAAAACATTTGTGATGAAGGTTGCCCTAAAACTCGATCAAAGCAAAAATTCGCTTGTCAATAGGAGGAGGACGGTAGTGATCGTAAATATTAGAGCTAACGTGACTTATTCACATGTAAGCCATTTGGATTCATCTTTCGCAATAGGCCATGTGCCCAATGCGATCGACAAATTCTTTTCGAAAGTCGTGACGGCATAACGCTGACGCCTTCGAGAGCCAGTCCGGAATTTATCCGGTCGAGCCAATCCACTTCCCCTCTCCACTCCGGCTTTGCTGAGAAGCAAGGCTATCGCGAACGGCTCCGTTCGGCCGACGGCTGAACGCTGCGCTTCAATTTTTAAATTTTTTGCCTCAATAAGGTTTTATTACTGTGTCAAAAGTACTAATTAGCGCGTGTTTTGGCGCGCTCATGACGCTAACGGTCGGTGCGCCAATCACCGCAGTCGCGCAAACCAGCGTGACCGGGCAAAGCGGCGCTTTCTCCCTGAGCACGACGACCACGGTGAGCTACGGTGCCAACGGCGCTTTCAACACCCTGACTCTCGCCCCCGGTAATTACGTGTGCGGCGACCAGCTCTTCGGCGATCCGGCACCCGGCGTCAACAAGTCCTGCTTCGCGTCGACCACGACGGCGGCCACCACGACGACCTCCAGCTCGACGGTGCTCACCCTGCTGACCGGCCAGAGCGGTTCGTTCAAGCTGACCTCGTCGTCCAACATCGCCTACGGCTCCGGCACGCAGCTTGCACAGAAGACGCTTGCCAGCGGCACGTACGTCTGCGGCGACCAGCTGTTCGGCGACCCGGCGCCCGGCCAGGCGAAGTCCTGCTATTCCGCCTCCGGCTCCACCAGCACGACCACGCCCGTCGCGGCGAAGCCGTCGTCGACCGACCAGCTCTCGCTGCTGATCGGCCAGAGCGGCTCCTTCACGCTGACGTCGGCGGCTTCCATCGTCTACGGCTCGGGTACGCAGATCGTGGAGAAGTCCCTCGCTGCCGGCACCTACACCTGCGGCGACCAGCTCTTCGGCGACCCGGCTCCGGGTGTCAACAAACAGTGCTATTTCTCGACGTCGACGACTGCGTCGACGCCTGCCGCGACGACACCCACCGTGACGACGCCGGTTGCGAGCACCCCGTCGCCCGTCGCCACCAACGGCAGCGTGCTGGCCGTGGCCGGCGACGTGGTCGTCAACGGCGCCGTCTCCAACGCCGAATACCAGGCCATGGCGCAGAAGATGGGAACCGATGCGGCGGTCGCCTACCGCTACGGCCCGTCCTCCGTGGATTACGGCACCTCGACCCAGGGCGGCCTGCCGAGCTATGCGAAGCGCAACAGCCAGTCGATGGGCATGGTCTCGATCCAGAATCCCAACGGCCAGGGCAATCGCGGTTGCGGCTGGAACGGCTACTGCGGCACGTGGCAGATCGGCGGCCCCATCGAATACACACCGGGCGACTACAGCTCCAGCGTTCTGAACTTCGGCTACATCCCCGATGCCTCGCCGGACGGCAGCTTCTATCCCAAGTCATACGCCGCAGGCGTCGGCTCGGTGCAGGCGCTTTCCGTCGCGCACAACACCATGTCGGTCGAACCCGAGGCCAGCTGGACCCGCTACAACGGCGTCTCCTCGGACGGCGGCTCGATCGATGCCGGCATCGAAACGTACATGAAGAGCTTCACGCTCGAGAAGCCAGTGGCCCTGGGCAAGTGCTACGGCCGGGGCGGCTGGTGCACCAACACGCTGGCCGCCTATGCGGATGGCCGCATCGTCAGCGTCGGCAGCAACACCGCCAACAACCTGGTGAGCACCAAACTGCCTTCGGGCAAGGTGCCGACCGCCATCACGCTCACCAACAGCGGCGAATTCGCGCTGGTGACGGTTTGGGACACCGCAGCCGTGCGCGGTCAGATCGCCGTGCTGGCACTCGGCGACGGTTGCCACAGCTGCACGATGGAAAACGAGAACGGCGGCTGGGAAAGCAACTGGGGCAACTGGAAGCGTTCCTATCCGGGCCTGCCGGGCCTGGGTAACTACAACTTCATCAAGCTGGTCGGTTTTGTCGACCTGCCGGACACCGTGAAGGCGCCGACGGAAATCTCCACGTCGACCGGCCTGTCGCATTGGGACTACCAGACGGTGCGCAACTACTGGGACACCGACCTGGACAACAACGGCATCCGCAACCGCTTCCAGCAGGGCGACCTGTCGAACGCATATGCACGTGCCGGCGTCGCCGTCGTGATCTCGAAGTCCGAGAAGCGCGCCGCCTTCGTTGACCTGCGCCCACTGTTCGCCTACTACAAGCAGCAGTATTTCGGTCAGTCGCAGTCGGGCTTCAACTCGATGATCGCGAACCGCGGCAACGCCGCTTCCCAGTGGCCCTACACCTTCGACGTGGCCCCGAGCCAGAAGCCGTCGGTGATCAAGGTGGTCGATCTGGCCAACCGCCCGACCGCCGTCAAGGTCAGCCTGACCGCGCCTTACCGCGCTTTCATCGCCACCCAGGAAGGCAAGCTGCGCGTGTTCGACCTCGGCACCGGCTACCTGAACCAGGCCGGCGGCGGTACGCCTTCGGACATCTCGGAGCGCTTCTCGGTGGACGTGGGCCGCAACCCGACCGCCATCAGCTATGTCAAGGAGCACGGCATCAACGCGGCTTCGGCGATGAAGGACATCTACCCGAACGGCTACGAGAAGGAACTCATCGTCACCTCGCGTGGCGACCGCAAGCTGCAGTGGGTGCGCTTCGACTCTGGTCTGACCAGCGGTTCGGTGGCACGCACGCTGCAGGAAAGCCGCATGATCGATCCGATCTCGACCGAAGACGCCGACAACCACGGCACTGAAAGCTACCTGGTGAGCGTGGCCGACTATGCAGGCAAGGGCATCCACAACTTCCTGTACGGCCCGATCTACTGGCACACCTACGACGCTTCGAAGGCATGCTCGGATGCAAAGGGCGGCTGCAAGCTCCTGAACAACGCTGCCTTCGAGTACGGCGGCACGTTCAAACTGCCCGGCAAGCCGTTCCACGCCATGGGCGCGAACATCAACTGATGTAGATCAGGCGGTTTCGTTGAGCGCGGTCAGCCGCGCCGGCGTTCCGACATCCGTCCAGGAGCCCAGGTAGCGTTCAGCGCTGACCTGGGCTTTTTTCATTGCCGCGCGCAGCATCGGCGCCAGCGGTGCCGCTACACCGGCGGGGTTGCCGGGATCGATATCGCAGTTCGGCGGAGCGAAGAACGCCGCACGGTAGAGCGCGATGGTGGAGAAAGTCAGGCGCTCATGACCTTTGACAGCGTCGTTGTGTGCCAGGCCGTCGGCCGACAGCCCGAAGTCGCCTCGCGGGTTGTGCGCCGGATTGGGCACCAGCCAGAGGTGCGCCAGCTTGTCGCTGGTTGCGAAACGATCGACAGCAGCCTGGGTAAAGCGGAAATCCGGCGCGTACACATCGCCGGCCACGACCCAGAAGATGTCGTCCAGCAGCGGCAGCGCACGCACGATGCCGCCTGCGGTTTCGAGCGCGCCGCCGAAATCCCGGCCTTCGTGCGAATAGGCAATGCGTACCGGCAACGGCGAACCGGGGCTGCCCAGATCCGCCTCGTTGCCGAAGTGCTCGACGATGCGCTCGCCCAGCCAGGCGGTGTTGACGACAAAGGAACCGAAACCGCCCGCAGCCAGCGCCTCCATCGGCCACTGCATCAATGGCTTGCCGCGCACCGTCAGCAGCGGCTTTGGCAGGCTGTCCGTCAGCGGCCGCATGCGTTCGCCGCGTCCGGCAGCCAGGAGCATGGCCCGGGCCCTGGTCGTCGTGGGCGCGGTTGGCGTGACAGGTGCGGCAGGTGCGGCAGTTACGGGAGTCCCGGCGCTCATGCCAGCGCACGCCGCGAAACGGGGCCGCCGCGCAGGATCCGCTGCCGTTCGACCCGCTGCGGCTCGAACAACGCCGTCAATGTCTCCATCAGCGCCTCGGCCTTCGCTGAATGGTCTGCGCCGAAGTTGCAGACGTAGACGTCGATCGTCACCGCATGCAGTTCGGGCCAGGTGTGCAGGCAGACATGCGACTCGGCCAGCAGCACTGTCGCCGTGACGCCGCCGGGCCCGTGCGGCGTACCCGGAAATGCGTGGAACAGCCGGCCGACCGATTGCAGCCCGGCCGCATCGACGGCGCGCACGCAGCGCTCGGACAGCAGTCGTGCATCGGTCAGCCAGTCGCTTGCGCAACGACAGTCGTGGAGGTCTTCGATCAGGTGCAAACCGTGCATGGGGCGCGACTCTATCAGCGCCCGTTAAAATTCGGGGTTTCTCGCAACACCTCCCCCGAAAGCCCTGTACAGATGGCCAACCAAGCCTTGATGGCCAACGCGATCCGCGCGCTGGCGATGGATGCCGTTCAACTCGCCAATTCCGGACACCCCGGCGCCCCGATGGGCATGGCCGACATGGCTGCAGCGCTGTGGGGCGAGCACCTCCGCCACAACCCGGCGAATCCGCACTGGCCCGATCGCGACCGCTTCGTGTTGTCGAATGGCCATGCGTCGATGCTGATCTATTCGGTGCTTCACCTGACCGGCTACGACCTGTCGATCGACGAGCTGAAGAAATTCCGCCAGCTGCACAGCAAGACCGCCGGCCATCCCGAATACGGCATCACGCCCGGCATCGAGACCACGACCGGCCCGCTGGGCCAGGGCATCACCAACGCGGTCGGCTTCGCGCTGGCCGAAAAGCTGCTCGCGGCCGAGTTCAACCGCGACGGCCATACCGTTGTCGACCATCACACCTACGCCTTCCTCGGCGACGGCTGCCTGATGGAAGGCATCAGCCACGAAGCCGCGGCGCTGGCCGGCGCATGGCGGCTCGGCAAGCTGATCGCGCTGTACGACGACAACGGCATCAGCATCGACGGCCAGGTCAAGCCCTGGTTCGTCGACGACACCGCGGCGCGCTTCAAGGCCTACGACTGGAACGTTGTCGGCCCTGTCGACGGCCACGATGCAGGCGCCGTCTCGCGCGCCATCGGCGAAGCGAAACTGCTCGGCACCGCCGGCAACCGCCCGACGCTCATCCTCTGCAAGACCCACATCGGCAAGGGCAGCCCAAACCGCGCGAACACGGCCAAGGCACACGGCGAACCGCTCGGCGCCGAGGAAATCGGCCTGACGCGCGATGCGCTCCAGTGGACGCACGCACCGTTCGAGCTGCCCGAAGCGGTCTACGCGGAATGGGATGCCCGGGAAGCGGGCGCGAAGAACGAAGCCGAGTGGAACGACCGGTTCGCCGCCTATGCCGCAGCTTTCCCGGAACTGGCGTCGGAATTCATGCGCCGCATGAAGGGCGAGCTGCCGAAGAATTTCCACCAGACCGCGTTCGACGCCGTCATCGCAGCCCATACGAAGGGCGAGAACGTCGCCAGCCGCAAGGCGTCGCAGATCGCGCTGGAAGCCTTCACGGCCGCGCTGCCCGAAATGCTCGGCGGCAGCGCCGACCTGACCGGCTCCAACCTCACCAACACCAAGAGCACGCCCGCGCTGCGTTTCGATGCGACCACCGGTGTCGTGACGATGGAAGCGCCGAAAGCCGCCGCACAAGGCGCCGAGGACGAGGCCAAGCCGTCCAGCAGCGCAGACGCGCCGGCAGCCGCACCGCACGGCCTGATCGGCCGTCACATCAACTACGGCGTGCGCGAATTCGGCATGGCGGCGATCATGAACGGCGTCGCGCTGCATGGCGGCTATATCCCGTACGGCGGCACCTTTCTCACCTTTAGCGACTACAGCCGCAACGCGATCCGCATGGCCGCGCTGATGAAGCTGCGCGCGATCCACGTCTTCACGCACGACTCCATCGGTCTCGGCGAAGACGGCCCGACGCACCAGTCGATCGAACACGCGGCATCGCTGCGGCTGATCCCGAACCTCGACGTCTGGCGTCCGGGCGACACGGCCGAAACGGCAGTGGCCTGGGCCGTCGCGCTGCAGAACGCCACCCGCCCGACCGCCCTGCTGCTGTCGCGCCAGAACCTGCCGTACGCGCCCAAGGGCGACCTCTCCGACATCAGCAAGGGCGCCTACGTGCTGGCCGAGCCGGAGCGCGTCGGCCTGAAGAACAAGAAGGCCAAGGCCGTCATCATCGCCACCGGTTCGGAAGTGCAGCTCGCGCTCAAGGCGCAGGAGCTGCTGGCCGCGAAGAAGATCGGCGTGCGCGTGGTGTCGGTGCCCTCGACCACCGCCTTCGACCGCCAGGACGTCGCCTACAAGAAGAGCGTGCTGCCGAAGGGTTTGCCGCGCATCGCGGTCGAGATGGGCTCGACCGACGGCTGGTGGAAGTACGGTGTGTCGGCGGTGGTCGGCATCGACACCTTCGGCGAGTCGGCACCGGCCGGCGTGCTGTTCAAGCATTTCGGCTTCACCCCGGAAAACGTCGCGGCGACCGTCGAAGCGGTCCTTTCGCGCTGAAATTCATCCTTCGCTATCTTTTCAACCTTCAGGAGCAAGTCACATGGCTATCAAACTCGGCATCAACGGCTTCGGCCGCATCGGTCGCAACGTGTTGCGCGCAGCAGTGCAGAACTTCAGGAACGAGATCGAGATCGTCGCCATCAACGACCTGCTCGAGCCCGACTACCTCGCCTACATGCTCCAGTACGACTCGGTGCACGGCCGTTTCCAGGGTGAAGTTTCGGTCGAAGGCAACACGCTGATCGTCAACGGCAAGAAGATCCGCCTGACGCAGGAGCGCGATCCGTCGGCGCTCAAGTGGGACGAAGTCGGCGCCGACATCGTGCTCGAAGCCACCGGCCTGTTCCTCACCAAGGAAACCTGCCAGAAGCACATCGACGCAGGCGCCAAGAAAGTCATCATGTCGGCACCGTGCAAGGACGACACGCCGATGTTCGTCTATGGCGTGAACGACAAGAAGTACGCCGGCGAAGCCATCATCAGCAACGCCAGCTGCACCACCAACGCCCTGGCCCCGCTGGCCAAGGTGTTGAACGACAAGTGGGGCATCAAGCGCGGCCTGATGACCACCGTGCACGCCACCACCGCGACGCAGAAGACCGTCGACGGCCCGAGCAACAAGGACTGGCGCGGCGGCCGCGGCATCCTGGAAAACATTATTCCTTCGTCGACCGGTGCAGCCAAGGCGGTGGGCGTCGTGATTCCCGAGCTGAACAAGAAGCTCACCGGCATGAGCTTCCGCGTGCCGACCTCCGACGTGTCGGTGGTCGACCTGACCGTCGAGCTGGTGAAGGAAGCCACGTACAAGGAAATCTGCGCCGAAATGAAGGCACAGAGCGAAGGCGCACTCAAGGGCGTGCTGGGCTACACCGAAGACAAGGTCGTCGCGACCGACTTCCGCGGCGACCCGCGTACCTCGATCTTCGACGCCGACGCAGGTCTGGCGCTCGACAGCACCTTCGTCAAGCTCGTGAGCTGGTATGACAACGAATGGGGCTACTCGAACAAGTGCCTCGAGATGGTTCGCGTCGTCTCGAAGTAAACAGGGCCGTCAGACCGCTTCGAGCACGTGGATCGCGCGGCTGGAGGTGAATTCCTTCGTCTTCGCGCCGTAGGCTGCCATGTGCGCCGATGCGGCATGCGCCTTGAGCGCAGCGACGCTTTCCCAGCGCTCGATCACCACGAAGGTGTCGTCGCCGAACGCGTCGCGCGACGGCGGCATGCCTTCGGCATCGACCGTCGCTTCGTAGAAGATGCAGCCGTCTTCGGCAAGCACTGCCGGCCGGTTGGCGCGGTAGGCCTCGAGGATGTGTTCGCGCTGGCCCGGCTTGGCTGTGATGATGGCGATGACGTGGATCATGGTTCTTGTCTCCTGAGTTGAATCGGAGCCGTCATTCTGCGATGTCCGCCGGTCGCTCCTCGCGTCCGTCCGGATGTTTCGCGAAGCGCGCCGGATCGCGTCCGTGCACCGGCGCAGCGTCGTCCCAGGGCCAGCCGCCGAACTGCGTGCGCTGGTAGTCGCTCACCGCTTGGGAAATTTCGGCTTTCGTGTTCATCACGAACGGCCCATATTGCGCAACCGGTTCGCCGATCGGACGGCCCTGCAACAGCAGGAATTCGCTCTCCATCGCATCGCCGTTCACCAGCTCGACCGCCATGTCCCCGCGCAGCTCGATGGCAGCGTGCCCGGTCACGTGCTGGCCGGCGATTGAAACCGCATCGCCCTTGAAGAAATACAGGCTGCGGCGCGAGCCTTTGCCTGTCGCAGCCGGCAGCGTCCATTTGGCGCCTGGTGCCATCTTCAGCGTCCAGATCGCGACGTCGGCATCGGCCTGCGCTGCCCATGAGTCGGGTGGCGGCGCCAGCGGGTCGCGCGCACCGACAGCGGCGCCGTCCGATGCGGCTAGTTTGCCGGCGATGCAGGCGACTTCGGTCGCACGACCGCCTGAATCGGTCGCCGTGAAGCGTGGAATGTTTTCGGCCCAGAACATCGTGAAGTGCGGCGCCACCATCTTGTTGCGCGCCGGCAGATTGAGCCAGATCTGGAACAGCTCCAGCGGATTCGACGCCGTGCTGTCGAGCAACGGGAACATCTCGGAATGCTGCAGCCCGGCGCCGGCCGTCACCCATTGCACGTCGCCGTCTCCGAAACGTGCGGTCGCGCCGAGCGAATCGGCATGGTCGATCCGGCCCTTGCGAACGATGGTCACTGTCTCGAAGCCGCGATGCGGGTGACCGGGGAAGCCCGGAACGGTCTCGCCGTGGTACATGCTCCAGCCGTCCTTGCGGCTGAAGTCCTGGCCTATCGCGCGGCCCGAGAGCGAATCCGCAGGGCCCATGTCGGGGTTCGCCGGTGGATAGGCGTCGTCGTGGTAGGCGCAGAAGAGGAAAGGGTCGACCGTGGGCCAGGGGAAGCCGAGGGGGCGAATTGCGACGACGGTGTCGGTCGCCGGGATGACGGGCGTATCAAGCATGAACTTCTCCTGTGGGACGGCAATATAGAAACAGGTGGGTACGAAGCGTCTGACTGAAAGACCAAAACCAAGGACGCCACGTTCCGCTGATGGGACAGATTCAATGGCACCCGTTCTCTTTCAGGGCATGTCTTGCTTTTGCGATGGTGTCGTAGGGATTCAGCGGCGGCAGGCATTTGTCGTCTTGCGAAAGTACCAATTTGCCCTCTGCATCTTCGCTGAATCGAACGAGAAATGTCGTTTTGTACAGCGGGTCGGGTGAAGCAGCCGGGCTGTCGGAAGCGCAATACCAACCTGAGTTGCAGGTCCAGCGGCTGTCGTAATAGCCGACGACGATCAGCATGCCGTCCTTGACTACTTTTGAGGGTGCCATTGCGTAGACGTCGAAGCAGCCGGGTTTGGCTTCGATGAAATCGGGTTGCGGTATTTTGAGAGGTTGCACCGCGACAAGTTTTCGCAAAAGGCTCACAATAAAAAGATGACATTGGCGAAACATGCTGATGGCGCTTTGGCACTCTTCTCGATCCATGGCATTTGAATATTGAACGTTTTCGCGACATGAGGGAGGCGCAACAAGATCGGTACGGAATGCCTTGATATAGGAAAAAAACTCCGTGTTCTGGAATGACCACTTATATTCAGTTTGGGATGTGACGGCGGTAAGCCCTGTTTTACTCACATATCCATCTTTTAAAATTTCTACAGCACCATGGCTTTCGACATAACTGTCGAATTCAGACCTGGATACTGATCTTATAAATTCTTCAGCTTTTCGGGGTGACGTACCGCGCTGCAAGGTTAATTCGGCTAGCGCATTGGACGTCAGAAAAAACGCAGCAATGATTGTGAGAACAGTTTTCATCTGACCAGTTAAATCAAGAAAAAATCTCAAATGCTAATTTTGTGTACAAACGACGATTTGCCGGCTCACTTCCGAGGGTCAAAGTGAAGCTGCCATCGGTATTCAACTTTCCCAATTCGCCTCGATTAACAATCATCGTAACGGAATCGATGGCGCGGTCTGAGGCCCCTTTATCTGCTGCTGGCGCGCAATTTTTTGAGGTCCAAAACCACACTGCTGAGCGAATACCATATTCAGTTTGAGCAAGAAGATCTGGGAGCAGCAGGAAATTCTGATAACCATGTAACCAGTATTTATCGTAAGCATGTAGGAAATTTTCGTAGTTTTCTCTTCCAGTCACCTGCTTCAATCCACGGCCTCGATAAAGCCAGCCATCTCCCGGCGCGAGATTCCCGTTTCTCAGGCCATAGGCTTTGTTAGCGATATTTTCTTGCAGAGCTGGGCGATTGATTTTGCCTCTCGCGTCTTTTGTGTAGCCATCGACATCCGCTTCAAGCGGGGCTTTCCTGTAGTAGGAAAACTTGGCTTTCAATCTTTCGGGTGGATAGCTTAGATTTTCCGAAGCAGTCCTCATCCCCTGTCCTGCTTCCTGTCTGATCTGACCAAAAAAATGCGATTGTCTCAACGCTGTATTCAGAAAATGTCTTGACGAGTATTTGTTTAGCTCGCTGCAGACATCGCGCATGTGATCGTCGGTGATTTCTGGATAAAATCTCTTCAAGTCTGATTTTTGCAGCCATGCACAACGGCTCAAAACTGAAATAAAAGTGATCGGATGAAAATGCCATTGCGCGTTTTTATATGCCAGAGGCAGGTCCGCGCAGCAGATCGACTCGATATGTGCTTTGAGTTCCGCCCAGTTCTTTCCGGTGGCATCGTCTTTGAAATGAGGCTCCTCCTTGACATGCGTATAACGCGATTCGAACGTACTCCGATCGAATTCGGACGGAAACCTGCAGATGAGTTTGGTCAGCTTGCGTCTGAAAAATTCCGTGCGCGGTTGTGTCGCCTGTTTTGACAGCGTTGTTCGTCCTTCCCCGGTTTTCAAAAGTGCATTGATACGCAGGGCGATGTCCGGAATTTGACGGGCCAGCAAGGTTCGCAGCGTCGGACTGTCGCAGCGCTGGTCGAGCGCGTTGCCGCCCTCAGCATCATCTCCGATGCACTGCCATCCAAGAAATGAAGGAAAGTCTGCGTCGCTGAACTTGTATGTTCCCGATGCATTCAGGTCGGCCCAGCGATCACCAATAGGCGTCTTGATCTTTCGCCAGTGCTCGATGCCAGCCGTTATTTTTGGGTTTGGTGCAATTGCGCGTCCGAACCGAAGCAGGTCATACCACTCGCACCGGGTGCTTTGTCCTGCGGGAAGCGCATGCAGGCTCGCATGTCGATCGGCCGCCTTTTTGTAGAGTTCATATTCGCCGTCGGATTCAGTCACGCACGAAGCACTTTCAGTTTGCAGAATCGGTTCGCCGGCCTTATCCCCTTCTGCAAAATAGCTGGTCAGTGTTGAGTTTCCTGCGTACGCGATCTGGATCCACAACGCGGTTCCCAAACCAGTCGACCCTGTTGTTGCGGTGTGTGTTCTCGGCTCGGTTAACAACGCTGGCGTCGAGGCTGGCAGATAGACATACGTGTTCCCCCAGACGGCATCGGTGCGGCCGTCGGTGGTGGGTTTGGCGCCGAGATCTGGAAGCGCCGGGGTGTCCTGGCCAACCAGTTTTTTGAGGTTGACCTCATCCATGCAGATCTCAAAATGCAGGTGTGCATCCTGACCGTAGATCTGTCCGGCGACGCCCAGTTCGTGCTTCCTGAACAGCCGGTCGCCGGTTTTTATTTCTAGCGCCGGCGCTTTGGGCTTTGCCGTTGTCAGCTCAAGTTTGGCCAGCGACTTCAGATGCATGTATACGCTATGGAAAGTGACTGAAGTCGGACCTGCATCGGAGGCGCCGATTTCCAGCACGTGTTCCAGGATCACCAATCCGTTATCGGTCCACTCGGGCCTGTCGCTGAAGGCGCCGTAGTTTTGCTGCGGGTTCTGAGCGGTCTGTGGCTGTCGCACGTAGATGACTGTTCCATCGGCGACCGCGCGCACTGGCGCGTAGCCTTTTGCGCCGTCGACCGGTGCAATTAGGTGCACGCCGTTGTGCCATTCCAGAAAAGAGTTGACCGGATAGCCTCCGGTGAATGAATAACGCACGGCGTTTTCGTCGTCGTCCTGGATTGCATCGGTCAGAAATGGATGACTTATCAACATTGTTGGACCCTGTTGTTCAAGAAGAAAAACCGCGGCGGGCTTTTGGGGTGCCGGTCGCCATTGGCGGTGTGACGACGGGAATGCCATCCGGCCCGATCTGCCCGTGCCCCGCTGCATGCGCAGTCCATGCGCCTTTGGTCCCATGCGTGATTCCCGCCGAGTTCCACCGCGAATAACTCCCCGCGCCGTTGATCAGCACTTCCTCTTTCGCCGTGATCGTGATTCGTTCGGCCGTATGTGTGATCTCCAGCTTTGCCAGCAAATGGACTGCGTTCTGCAGCGCGGTGATGTCGATGTCGCCGCTGGCCGCGATCAGGCGCATGCCGGTTTTGGCAGCGAAGAGTCGGATGGCGTCTCGGGCGCTGGCGAGGAAGCTGCGGCCAGCGGAGATGCTGGTGTGGCCGCCGCTGGTGATGGCTGTGTGCGTGCCGCTGGCGATGTGAGTGGATTCGGCAGCGGTGCTTTCGATGCCGGCTGCGCTGGCGAGCACGAGGTGGGGCTGCGCCAATTCGGGAAACGTGCTTTCAACGGTGCCGTTGCAGGATGCCGATCTGTTTGAAGCGTTGGCGCTGCCTGGGCCGCTGGCCTTGCCGCGAGAGCCCTTGATCTCGTCGCATTGCGCGTGCAGCGCGTCCGCCACTGCATCCTGATCGCCGCCGTTCTGCGCTTGAGCCTGCTTGGCTGCATCCGACAGTTGCGCATGCTGGTCCTGTGCAGCCGCGAGCCGGGCAACGCTCTCGGTCAGTTCCTTCGCATGACCTATCGCTTTCGTTCTGGCCTCCGTCGAGATAAGCATTCCATCGCCAGCCCGCAGCACCCCATGCCCGTCCGTCCGTAGTTCAAACCCTTCACCCCGTGCGTCCTTGCGCCCCGCGTTGTCCTCTATCCGCGTCAGATATCCCAGCCCCAGGCTCGAACTCAAGTGATCGCTCTTGAGCTGCACCTGAATCTTCTTTGCCGTGTCGTCCAGCACCAGATGGTTCGAGCGTCCGAATGCGCTGTTGCCGTAGCCGGCAGTCAATTCGCGCGACCGGAATCCCGAGAGCGCAGACTGTCCCGGCAGCGCCCAAGGCGGCATGTTCATCTGGTTGTGCACACGTCCCGTGCAGATCGGTAGATCAGGATCTCCACCGATGAAAGAAACAAGCACTTCCTGGCCGACACGTGGCAGCTGAATGCCGCCAAGCTGATTCCCGGCCCACGGTGAACTCACGCGCAGCCAGCAGGTGCTGTTCTGATTCTTCTGTCCGATGCGGTCCCAAAAGAAATGCACCTTGATGCGGCCCAGCGAATCCGTCCAGATATCCTGGCCTTCGGGGCCGACGACGAGGGCTGTCTGCGGGCCGTGGCTGAACGGCTTTGCGGGAACGCCTTCAGGCCGAAGCGGTTCTTTGACAGGATGCAGCACGAGGTCGGCGCGAACCTGCCAGTGCTGCGAACGGTGGCTGTGCCCGGGCATTGAATTGCCGTCTACCCGACGCTGGCTGTCCTGTCCCACATCCTCGATCAGCAGATTTGCATCGATTACCAGATGCTCGACGTTCGCCGCCTCTCTCGGATGACCGACCAGCCGAAACACAAAGCCCGGCACCATTCCGCGCAGATTGCCGCTGGCCTGCACCCGGACACCGGCAGTGCGCAAAGCCTCCATCCGCACCAACGCGATCTGCCGAGCTTCGTCATGCACGTCGTTCGGCCCCGACGCTTCGGCAGCAGCTCCCGCACCCGGTTGCGCGTAGTGGCTGTCGGCATGCCATCGATAGACCTCGCCATCGGCTTGTGCTGTCGGTCCGGGATCGGTCTGGCTGACCGACAGATCGGCACGTGGCCTCAGGTAGTCGTAGTCGCGTGTCGAATAGCGCCCGCTGGTCAGCCGGCTCACTGGCGCAAAGCTGTGCAGATACTCGGAATCCGTCTTCCAGCCCGGCGGGTGGTATTCGACGTTGCGACAGGCTGCATTCGGCATGTCGCTGAACGCGCCGATCGTATCGGTGAGAACCAGGCGGTGCGGACCGACGGAGGCGTCGGCGTCATCGTCATCGTCAAACCGCCCTGCTTGCGCCGCTTCCGATCCTCGCCGCCCATGCTCGAAGTGATAGCTGATCCCCCATTCCGCGCACAACCGAGCGACGAATTCAAAGTCCGTCTCGTTGAACTGCGTCTGGAAATCCCGCACCGGATAACGCTCCACCAGCCGCTTCTCGACCGGAAAGCCGTAATCGACGAGCACCTCATCCAGAATCTGAACAACTGTCTTGTTCTGGAAAATCCTGCAGTCCGTGCGCAACGTCGCCAGATGCAACCAGGGCTTCAGCGTCAGCCGGATCTGGACATGACGGCCTTCCTCGCCCCATAGACAAGCCTCGGTGACGATCGAATTGATTTCGCGAAGCCCCGCGCCGTCGAGCTCGATGCAGCATCCGATCTCGCCTCCGACCCAGCCGTCGAGGTCGACATCGATCGCATCGGCCAAGACGCCACCGACCGACCCCTCCGCCTCGTCCGCCTTCAGGTCCAGCTGGTAGCAGAACAGCGAATTCACGCCCTCGCGACCGGACAGGCGGACCGGCGTCCAAGCCTGGAGAACCGAAGCACGCCCCGACTTCTCAGTCCGCTCGAACGCGGGCAATCTCACCCGCAAAGTGCGCCGCAGCGCATCGCCTTCATCAACAAAGATCAGCATCCCGAACCCCCTGAACCGGCCCTTCAAACGAGGGCTCGCGGGGATTATGAGAAGTCGTCGCGGACCGCCTTACCTGGCTATGAGGTGCAAAGTTCTACCAACCTTGCGCGGCACCCACCAACGTAAAAAGCCGTCGTACCTGCGCATTGCAGGTACCACGGCTCCTTAAACTTCGAAAACGATCGGCTCTACAGAAACATCAATGATGATGCCCGTGCGCCCCATGCACGTGCCGATGCGCGATCTCCTCTTCCGAAGCCGCGCGTACCTCCAGCACCTTGATCGTGAAACGCAATTCCATCCCTGCGAGCGGATGGTTGCCGTCGAGCAGCACCTTGTCGCCCTTGATCTTCTTCACATGGAAGATGTGCGGCTCGCCGTCGTCGGTACGGCCTTCCAGCTGCCCGCCGACCTTCACGCCCGGCGGAAAGTCGCTCTTCGGGATCGTGCGCTCGAGCGTCTCGTCACGCTGACCGAAAGCGTCTTCAGGCAGCAATTGCAAGGTCACGGTGTGCCCGACTTCCTTGCCTTCGAGCGCAGCCTCGATCTTCGGCAGGGTGTTGTCGTAGCCGCCGTGCAGATAAGTCATCGGCTCCTTGGCCTCTTCGATGAACTTGCCCTTTGCGTCGGCGACCTTGTAGCTGAGGGTGATGGCGGTGTCTTTTTGGATCTTCATTCGCGGATTCTCGTGCAAGCTGATCGCGTCCTCAGGCCGGCGATGTGAACACCAGCATCGAACGGCCGGTCACCGTGTAGCGCTGGCCAGGCTCGAAGCTCACGTCTTCCTGTACGTCAAGCGCTGTGTCGACCACGCGCGTCCAGGTCTTGCCTTCGCCGCGCACCGGCAGCGCGTAATCGATCGCGCCTTCCCAGGCGTTGAAGACGATGAAGACGCTGTCGTCCGCTGCGGCGCGCGGCAGTGAAGACGATGGTGCCGTGCCTTCGAGCAGCAGTCCGAAGCAGCGCGTCTGGGTGTCGTTCCAGTGCGCGGCGTCCATCTCGTTGCCGTCCGGCGCAAACCAGGTCGAGTCCTTCACTTGCGCAGCTTCGCTCCACTGGCCGCTCAGGAAGCGATTGCGGCGAAGAACCGGCAACGTGCGGCGCAGGTGTGTCAGATGCTGCGTGAACTTGCGCAGCGATTCGCCGCGTTCGTCTATCGCTTCCCACTGAACCCACGAGATGTCGTCGTCCTGGCAGTACGCGTTGTTGTTGCCGTTCTGCGAACGGCCGAACTCATCGCCGGCCAGAAGCATCGGCGTGCCTTGCGACAGCATCAGCGTGGCGAGCTGGTTGCGCTGCTGGCGCGCGCGCAGCGTGAGCACGGCTTCATCGTCGGTCGGACCTTCGACGCCGCAATTCCAGGACCGGTTGTCCGAATGGCCGTCGCGGTTGTTCTCGTTGTTGGCTTCGTTGTGCTTCTCGTTGTAGCTCACGGTGTCCGCCAGCGTGAAGCCGTCGTGCGCGCTGATGAAGTTGACGCTGGCCCACGGACGCCGGCCGCGGTGGTTGAAGCGGTCTCCGCTGGCCGTGACGCACTGCGCCAGCGCCGATGCCATCGCCTCGTCGCCCTTCCAGAACGCGCGCACCGTGTCGCGGAACTTGTCATTCCACTCGGCCCAGCCGGGCGGGAAACCGCCGACCTGGTAGCCGCCCGGGCCGATGTCCCACGGCTCGGCGATCAGCTTGACGCTGGACAGCACCGGGTCCTGGCGGCAGCTCTTGAGGAAACCGCCGCCTTCGTCGAAGCCGTGCGGCTCTCGCGCCAGGATGGTGGCGAGGTCGAAGCGGAAGCCGTCGACGCGCATTTCCGTCACCCAGTAACGCAGACTGTCGGTCACCATCTGCAGCACGCGTGGATGGCTGAGATTGACGGTGTTGCCCGTGCCGGTGTCGTTGATGTAATAGCGTGGGCCGGGACCGTCGCCCTCTTCACCTGAGCCGTTGCCGGGCATCAGCCGGTAGTAGCTGGCGTTGTCGATGCCCTTGAAGGAGATAGTCGGGCCCATCTCGTTGCCTTCGGGCGTGTGGTTGTAGACCACGTCGAGGATCACTTCGAGGCCGTGCGCGTGGAAGCGATCGACCATCGCCTTGAATTCGTCGATGTTCGGGCCGTCCATGTAGCGCGGATCGAGGGCGAAGAAGCCCATCGTGTCGTAGCCCCAGAAGTTGGTCAGGCCCTTTTCCAGCAGGAATGGCTGGTTCAGGAACATCTGGATCGGCAGCAGCTCGACGCTGGTCACGCCGAGCGCCTTGATCGGCGCGATCACTTCGTCGGTCATGCCGGCGAAGGTGCCGCGGAAGTTTTCCGGCACGTCTGGATGACGCATCGTGAAACCCTTGAGATGGGTCTCGTAGAACACGGTCTCGTTCCACGGCACGCGTACGTCGTCGGTCTGCTTCCATTCGAAGCGCGAATCGACGACCACGCACTTCGGCACGAAGGCGGCGCTGTCGCGCTCGTCGAAGCTCAGGTCGCCATCCGGGTGGCCGACCGTGTAGCCGAACACTTCGGGACCCCACTTGAGCTCGCCCATGTGCGCCTTGGCATACGGGTCGAGCAGCAGTTTGTTCGGGTTGAAGCGATGGCCCTTCTTAGGTTCGTACGGGCCGTGGACGCGGTAGCCGTAGCGGGCGCCGGGCTTGATGCCCGGCACGAAACCGTGCCAGACCTCGTCGGTGTACTCCGGCAGCGTAATGCGCGCGGTTTCGGTGGTACCGCTGTCGTCGTAGATGCAGAGTTCGACCTTGGTCGCATGGGCCGAGAACAGCGCGAAGTTCACGCCCTTGCCGTTGTACGTGGCGCCGAGCGGATGGGGCGTGCCTTCTTCGAGGGCGAAAGAAGTGTCGGATTTGTCGGTTGCGGGGACTGTCATGGTGGTGGGTCTGAAGGCGTGGAGTGGGCAGGAATTCGAAAGGATCTCGTGACTCTGCGTCATCGCGTCGCGAAGCCCAAGCGTGGATAGCTTCAGTTGTCGTAGGCCGAAAGCACGCCGTGCGACAGCGCAGCCGCGAGCCGGTCGAATTGCACATCCTCCGTTACAGCAAAAGCTTTCTGATGCACCTCTACGGTGCATCGGTGCGACGTCTTTAGAGAATGAGGTCGATATAACTACTTTTATCCAACAAATTCTCAAGAAAACGAAAGGATGTAGGTTCAATTGCTTACAAATCTCACATCGCGACTTACGATTCATTAACAAATGCGAATCGATTGTGGTCCGCAGAACGCCGAATCACTCACCTCAGCGACGAAATGGTCCCAATGAGCAAGTTGAACAATTACGCCGATCCCTCCGGCAAGGCCGGACACAAGGTCGGCCTGGATATCGCCCGTGTGGCTGCGGTCAGCCTGGTCATCGTCTCCCACTACATCGGCGGACTGCAGTTTCTTGGTGTGTTCGGCGTCGAACTGTTCTTCGCACTGAGCGGCTACCTGATCGGACGGGTGCTCTACAAGAACCTTGCCCCGGAAAACGACTGGTCGATGACGGAAGTCAGGAACTTCTGGGTCCGGCGCTGGTGGCGGACCCTCCCGAACTACTACCTGTTCCTGGTGGTGTTCGCCGTCTTTCACGCTTTCTACGGCGGCTTGCCGAGCCTGTCCAAGTTTCCCGAATACCTGATCTTCTTCCAGAATCTTCTCAAGACGCCCGAAGGTTTCTACAGCGTTTCCTGGTCGCTCGCCATCGAGGAAGGGTTCTATCTGCTGTTCCCGCTGACCATCTTCGTCTTCACGAAATCCGGTTTGAGCCGGCGCGCTTCGGTGACGTGGACGATCGCGCTGTTTCTCGTCGTGCCGCCGCTGTTGCGCATGTATGCCCTGCAGAACGCCGACCCGGTCGACGTCCGCCTCATGACGCTGCCCCGGCTGGATGCGATCTTCTACGGCGTGGCGGTCACGTTCCTTGTGAGCAGGTTCGAGCCGGGTCCGCGGATGCGCGTTCTTTCGTTGCTTGCGTCGGTTGTCGTGCTGGGTTTCTTCTTCTTCCGATTCGCGACGCAGAGCGTGTCGGAAGACGTCTACACCGCGGCTTATGTCCTGCTGCCGCTGTGCTTTGCGATGTCTCTGCCGTGGCTCGAGGAGGTCAAAGATTTCTCGGCCGTCCGTCCGGGCCTTTCGAACATGATCTCGAAGATCAGCGTCTGGTCGTTCTCGATCTACCTGAGCCACATGCCGATCCTCTTCACGGTCTATTGGTTGGCAGGTGATCTGAGGCAGTCCACGGCCGGCAACCTGATCTCCAAGATCGTCGCGCTGGTGCTGTGCATCCTGGCCTCACGCCTGATCTTCGAGAAGTTCGAGAAGCCGCTCACCGATATGCGCCCGGCATCGACCGGCGGAAAAACATCGCAAAAGCCAAGCCGCTCGCAACCGCAAGAAATCAGCTCCGGCTATCAGCCGATCCGATAACCGGCAGCGACCTTTCGGCAGCGCCCGCAGACGCTCACCCGGCGTCGGCCTGCGCGTCGAGCGACGGCGTCTGCCAGCCCAGCAATTCGGCCAGCCGAAGCACCACCCAGCGCGCCTCGTCCGCAGAGACCCCGGAGTCCGGCGAGCGCAGCCCGGCGTGAATGCGGTGCAGCACCTCGTCCTCTGACGGCACCTCGACATGCGCGAGGATGCGCGCGTGCTCGACCAGGTGCGTCGCCAGGTCTTCGCAAGCCTCGTAGCGGGCGCGCACCGTCTCGATCGGTTCGCGCAGGCGCTGCTGGTGCGGATTCGTGAAAAGCGCGAAGAAGGAGGGTGGGATATCGATCTGGTAGTCGTCGGACATGGGTGTTGAGGACGGGCGTGTGAAGACCAGCCGATGGTAGGCCGGCATTGTTGGCCCACCGCTTCCCCATGTGAGAATGTGCGCATGGAGCATGTCAGCCTGACCATTGCGTTGCACGACGAGTCGCGTGGTTATGCGATCTCGCCGAAGCGCGTGCCATTGGCCCTTCTCAGCAGCTTTATCTCCGATGTAAAAGACTTCGTTCGCGGAAGCGAGAAGGAAATCGATCCAGCCGAATTGGACGTCTCGATAGTGGATGGTTCGTTGGCGGTCGAGGTGCCTGCGATGTTCGCGCCTCGTCTGCTTCACGATATTCAATTGCTTCAGGGGTCTGTCGACCTTGCGAAAATCGATGCCAGGCGGCGGCTCATCGTGGAGCAATGGCAGAGTGGCGCCAAAGCTTCGCTATCGCGCACGATACGCATCGCATCGAACGCGCTCGATCACGTGATCGTGATTGACAGGAGCACCGACTTTCGCGCACTCAACATCGAGAAATGGGTCGATGTAGAGAGGTATATCCAGGGCGAGCTGATGGATCTGGGCGGTGTTCGGGAATCGAACGCTCATATCAAGTTGCCTAGCGGCAAGACATTGACGGTGCGTACCGACAAAGATTTGATCAGGGCGAAGACCGACAACATGGTCTATCGAGTCGTAAATCTGCGCATCAGGGCCAAGTACAACCTCGACAGCGGAGAACTCAGGGACCCGGTGCTGATCGATTTCGTGGACTACGCACCAAAATTCGATGCCGATGCTTTCGCGCAGCTCACCCGAAAGGGGGCCGAGGCCTGGAAGGATGTTTCAGACCCGGCACAGTGGGTGCGTCAGCTGCGAGGCGCCAACGAATGAATGGCGTGCTGCTTGACACAAGCTACCTCATTTCTCTTAGCGATCCGAATCGCGCAAACCATGCCGTCGCCAAACGGTACTTTTTCGAAGCCATTCAACGCGGCGTGATGATGTACCTCTCGACCATCGTGGTGTCGGAGTTCGAGGTCAAGCAGAAGATCGATGATTTTGGATTGCACAACTTCATCGTGCTGCCGTTCAACATCGACGATGCCAAGGCTGCTGCAAGCCTAACCTTGGCGGCGATCGCAGCACGACCAAGCAGCTATCCACGCAACACCGTCAAGGATGACGTCAAACTGCTTGCGCAATGTGAAATGGCTGGCATTTCTCATTTTCTGACCGATGACGAGAAGTGCGTCGCGAACATCGAGACGCTTCGCAAAACGTATGCAACGCGAGCTTTGCCGTTCGGTATTTTCTGCGGTGCTACGTTCAGTGAGACCTGGTTCAACCCTGGAAATCAGTCGACGCTGCTGGACGGCGTCTGATCGGATTTCAGCTCAGCCGCAACTTTAAACGCGAGACCGCGACGCTCGCCAGATCCAGCCCCTCGGCCTCCAGCGACGCCGGTATCGTTTCCCCCAGCAGCAGGCTCCGCGCCAGCAGCGCCGTCCCCGCCGCGCTCTGGATGCCGTAGCCGCCCTGCGCCGCCAGCCAGAAGAAGCCTTCTACTTCGCCGTCCCAGCCGATCGCAAAGTCTCCGTCGGCCACGAAACTGCGCAGGCCTGCCCAGGTGCGGTGCGGACGGCGGATCGTCATCGTCGTCGCCTGCTCGATGGCGTGGATGCCCATCGCGATGTCCAGTTCCTCGGCCACCACGTCGTGCGGCGGCGCGGGATCGGCATTGGCCGGCGAGCCCAGCAGCTGGCCGGCATCGGGCTTGAAGTAATAGCTTTCGTCGATGCCGACCACGGCTGGCCAGCGCGCCGCATCCGTACCTTCGGGAGGCGAGAAGATGAAGGCGCTGCGGCGTCGCGGCTCCAGGCCGATGGGTCGCGCACCGGCCAGCGCGGCCAGTTCGTCGGCCCAGGCACCGGCTGCGTTGACGACGTTGCGCGTGGAAACCGTCGTGCCGTCGGCCAGCGTCACGGTCCAGCAGCCGTCGGCGCGGGTGAGTGCGACGACGCCCGCATCGCAGCGCAGCGTGCCGCCCCGGCGCCGGAAGCCGCGCAGATAACCCTGGTGCAGCGCATGCACGTCGATGTCCGCTGCGTCGTCTTCGGCGATGCCGGCTGCGGCCGCTTCGGGACGCAGGCACGGCACGGTGGCGAGCAGTTCGGCCTGCACGACACGGCGGATGTCGGTCGAGCGACCCGAGAGTTCGGTCCACGCCGCTTCGAGCAGGTCCAGCTGGTCCGGCCCGGCCACGTGCAGCACGCCGCGCGGCGTGAGGATCGGGTCGTCGCCGAATTCCGGCGGCGGCGTATCGTAGAAGGCGCGGCTGGCTCGCGTCAGCGCGCGGATCGCCTCTGTGCCGTAGGTCGCCATGTAGAGCGCGGCCGAGCGGCCGGTGGCGTGATAGCCGGGCTGGCTCTCGCGCTCCAGCAGCAGGACCGATGCTGTGGCCGACAGCTCCCAGGCCACCGACGCACCGGCGATGCCGGCGCCGATGACGACGAAATCATGGATCCGAGGACTCTGCACGCGGTCCTGCATCTCAGACCGCCGACGCAGAACCGCCGCCCGTCACCGAGCCGTACACAGGCGGCGCCGTCACGATCGAATCCAGCGCCGGCTCGGAGAACCGCAGCTTGCCGATGTCCGGCAGCGGACGGCGCAGCTTCGCGTCGCCCGCGAACGCCTGCTCCATCGCATGCCCGACGCCCAGCACGTGTCGGTCCGCGCGGAACCGGCCGACGACCTGCAGCCCGAACGGCATGCCCGCCGCGTCGGTGCCGCAGGGCAGCGCGAGCGAGGGATGCGTGGTCAGCGTCGTGACGTAGGTCAGCGACAGCCAGCGGTAGTAGTTCTGCTGCGCGACGCCGTTGATGTGCGTCGCGTGCGGCTGCGTCCACGGGAACGGCGAGACCGGCGTGGTCGGTGCCAGCAGGATGTCGAACTCGCGGAACGTGGCCTGGAAACGACCGAGGATGCGGGTCTGCTCGGCCTGCGCCCAGGCGCTGTCGAGCAGGCTCATGGCCGCGCCCATCTCGTAGTTGGCGCGCGGGTTCGGGCCGAGGCTCATCGGATCGCGCTCGTAGGCTTCGCGCATGCCGGCGACGAAGGCTTCGGCGCGCAGCACGTCGAAGCAGCGGTGCACGTCGCCCAGGTCGAGCGACACCGGCTCGCAACTGCGGAACAGGTGTCGCATCGCGGCGATCTTTTCGCGGAACGTGGCACGGATGCCTTCATCGACATCGCAGGCGCCGAAATCTTCCGTGTAGCCGACCCGCAGCGTGCCGAGATCGACGTTCTCCGGTATCTGGAACGACAGCGGATCGAGCGGATAGCTCAGCGGATCGCCGGCCGACATGCCGGCGGTCGCGGCCAGCTGCAGGCAGGCGTCGGCGACGGTGCGACCCATCGGGCCCACGACCGCGATCGAGGTCCAGCCGAGCGGCTTGCGCACGCTCGGCACCACGCCGGGCGACGGCCGGAAACCGACGACGCCGCACTTGGCGGCCGGAATGCGCAGCGAACCGCCTGTGTCGGAGCCGGTGCAGATCGGCAGCATGTCGAGCGCCAGCGCGGCGGCCGAGCCGCCCGACGAGCCGCCCGCGTTCAAGCGGGTGTCGAACGGATTGCCGGTCGCGCCCCAGACCGGGTTGAAGCTGTTCGCGCCGGCGCCCATCTCGGGCACGTTGGTCTTGCCGGCGACGATCGCGCCGGCCGCGCGCAGGCGGGCGACGAGTTCGTTGTCTGCGGCCGGCACGTTGGCGCGGTAGATCGGCGAGCCGAAGGTGGTGAGCAGTCCTTCCGTGTTCTCCAGGTCCTTCACACCCAGCGGCAACCCGTGCAGCAGCCCGAGCGGCGCGCCGGACATCACCGCCGCCTCCGCCGCCTTGGCTTCAGTGCGCGCGCGGTCGAAACAGGTCGCGGTGACGGCGTTGACGTACGGATTGACCGCTTCGATGCGGGCGATGCAGGCGTCGAGCAGTTCGACCGGCGACAGCTGGCGCGCGCCGATCAGGCGGCGCAGTTCGGTGGCGGGCAGGGCGACGATGTCTTTGGATGTCATGGCGTGGCGGCTTCTCTGGCTGTGTCTATATATATGTGTGTGTCGGGCTATCTGCTCAGACCGCGCGCCGCGATCGGCCAGACGCTTTCGACCGTATCGCCACGGAATCCGACCAGCGCGTCGTGCAGGTTGAAGGTCGGATCGCAATGGCCGGGCACGAGATGCAGGCGGCTGCCGAGCGCCGGCAGCGGCTTTGCGTCGTCCCTGCCCGTCACGATACCGTGCTCGTCGTTGGCCTGGTCGTAGCGCAGATGCGCTGCCTGCCAGATGCCGGGCAGGCCGGAATCGGTCGCCAGCGACTTGAGGCCGGCATCGACGACGACATGGCCGCCGGCCGCCGTGCTCATCACGGTCGTGGCGAGGAACAGCGCATGGTCGAAGCGCAGTGCACCGGAGCGGTCGTCGTACTCGCTGTCGCCGTAGTCGCGGTCCATGAAGGCGTAGGAACCGGGTTGTACTTCGGTGAAGACGCCGCTCTGCAGGTCGAATTCGACGCTGCCTGTGCCGCCGCCGGTCACGGTCGCACAGCGCACGCCGTGATGACCGAGCGCTGCAAGCACGGCGCCGGTGCGCTCGGCTGCGCGCTGCGATTGCGTTCTGCGCATGTCGTGCGAACGAATGTGCTGCAGGCCGCCGTGGTACGCCTGCAATCCGCGGAATTCGAGCTGCGGATGCGCTGCCAGCCGCTCGAGCAGCCGCAGCACGCCGTCCGCATCGGGTACGCCGCAGCGGCCCTGGCCGATGTCGATCTCGACGAACACGCCGATCCGGCTGCATTCCTGCGCCGTGGCCGCGCCCAGCGCATCGATCTGCCGCGCGTCGTCCACGCAGACGCTCATGCGCGCATGGTGCGCGGCGCGTGCCAGCAGCAAAGTCCTGGCGCCGTTCGCCGAGAGCGCCGGCTGGTTGCTGATGTGGATGTCGCGCACGCCGGCCGCGATGAAAGGCAGCGCCTCGCTCACCTTCTGGCAGCAGATGCCGACGGCCCCGCGCGCGATCTGCGCCAGCGCGACGGCCGGCGTCTTGTGCGCCTTGGCATGCGGCCGGAGCGCCACCCCGGTCCCGGCTGCGTTTGCCGCCGCCTGCATGCGGTCGAGATTGCGCTCGAAGGCGTTCAGGTCGAGCAGCAGCGCGGGCGTGTCGACGTCTTCGAGCGATACGCCGGGAACGGCGATCGGCGGCAGCGTCAGATTGGAAGCCAAGTTTTCAGTCCGCCTGGATGTTGGCCCGTGCGGCGACGGCGCGCATCAGCGGCAGCTCGCGTTCGATCATCTTGGCGACTGCAGCGCCGGTCTGGTAGCTCGGCTCCAGGCCGGCCGTGGTCAGCTTCTCGCGCACTTCCGGCATGGCGACGGTGTCGGCGAGCGCCTTTTCGAGCTTCGCCTTGACGGCCGGCGGCAAGCCACGCGGGGCGACGATCGCGATCCAGGTGTCGGCATCGACGTCGAAACCGCTCTCGGCGAAGGTCGGCACGTCCGGCAGCATCGGCGAGCGCTTGGCCGTGCTCACGGCTATGGCCTTGATCTTGCCGGTCTTCAACTGCGGAATGGCTGCGGTCACGGTGTCGACCGAAAACGGCACCTGGCCGCCCATCAGGTCGGTCATGGCCGGCGCGCTGCCCTTGTACGGAACGTGGACCATCTTCGTGCCGGTGGCGCGCAGGATCAGCTCGCCGGTGAACTGCGAGGTGGTGCCGGTGCCGAAGGAGGCGTAGGAATACTTGTCGGGCGAAGCCTTGACCAGCGCGACGAATTCCTTCGGCGTGCTGGCCGGCACGTCCTTGTTGGCCAGCAGGATCAGGCCGGTACGGGCAATCAGGCCGAGCGGCTCGAAGCTCTTGACCGGGTCGTACGGGAGCTTCGGCTGGATGGCCGGGTTCACCGTGAAAGTCGTGCCGGAGCTGATCAGCAGCGTGTAGCCGTCCGGCGCGGCCTTGGCTGCGTAGGTCGCGCCGATGATGGTGCCGGCGCCGGCGCGGTTGTCGATGGTCACCGGCTGGCCGAGCTTGTCGCCCAGCGTCTTGCCGATCAGCCGGCCCACGACGTCGGTCGAACCGCCGGCAGGGAACGGAATCACCAGCGTGACCGGACGCGACGGGTAAGCCGTCTCGGCCCAGGCAGCGCTCAGGGGCGCGGCGATGGCGGTGGTGGCGATGACGACGCTGGTGAGGATGGCGGTGGGTTTCATGAGGGGTTCTGAAGGTTGAAGGATTCTGAAGCTGAAGCTGAAGCAGAAGAAGACGCGCGTGCGCCACGGGCGAGGAAGCGGGCGTATTCCTCGTCGGGCACGAACAGCCCGCCGGTGGTCCACGCGATGTGCGTGGCATCGTGCATGTGCGCGGTCAGGCCATGCGCGGCGAGGTAGGCGCGGCCGGCGTCGGTGCCGGTCAGCATGCCGGGGCCGGAAAGGCCGGCAGCGGCGGACGGCTCGATGCGGATGTCCTCTGTCTGTGCCGCCAGGTGCAGGTGGGCGAACAGCGTTTCGTCCTCGACCGTGTACACGCCGGCCAGCAGCGGCTTCATCATTTCCGCTGCCAGCGCGGAGGCGCGCGGCACGGCCAGGCCGTCGGCCTCGGTGCGATTGTCCAGTCCCACGTCGTAGACGGAAGGGTGCGGGCCGAGGTGCAGGTGCGCGAACGCGGGCGTGCCGGCCAGCATCTGCACCAGGAAGCAGGGCGAGCGGGTCGGCTCGGCGAAGAAGCAGTGCACGTGCGGCCCGTAGATCTGCGCCAGCCCGAAAGCGATGCCGCCCGGCGCGCCGCCGACGCCGCAGGGCAGGTAGACGAACAGCGGATGTTCGGCATCGACCGTGCGGCCGGCATCGGCGAATTGCCGTGCCAGATGCGGCGTGCCGGCGGCATAGCCAAGCAGCAAGGACAGCGACTGTTCGTCGTCGACGAAGTGACAGGCGGGATCGGCGTCGGCATCGCTGCGGCCCGCCGCGACGGCTTTTTCGTAGTCGCCCGCATGCTCGACCACCTCGACGCCGCGCTTGCGCAGACGGTCTTTCTTCCATTGCTTCGCATCGGCCGACATGTGGACGACCGCCTGGAAACCCAGCGCCGATGCCATCACGCCGATAGCCAGGCCCAGATTGCCGGTCGAGCCGACCGCGACCTTGTGCGCCGCGAACAGCGTGCGGGCTTCGGGCGAAGCGAGGCAACGGTAGTCGGCGTTGTCGTTCGTATCGAGCAAGCCATGACGACGGGCCAGCGCTTCGGCATGCTCAAGCACCTCATGGATGCCGCCACGCGCCTTGATCGATCCGGCGACCGGCAACGCATGGTCGCTCTTGACCATCAGCAGGCCGCAGTCCGCCGAAATGTCGAGCGCCTGTTGCAATCGCGGCACGGCGATCAGTGCGGATTCGATGCGTCCGGCGCTGGATTCCAGTTCCGGGAAGAGTACGGTGAGCAGCGGCGCAAAGCGCGTCAGGCGGTCCGCAGTGGCCGACACATCAGCCGAGCTAATGCCGTTGAAGGACGGACCGGCGCCGCCATCGGTGGTTCGTGTGGCTGTCCAGAGCACGGGATGACCGGCCTTCAGGTCATCGAAAAGCGAAGAGTTCGGTACGGCGTTCAGCGTGTTCATGTGATGCCATGTTCGTACTCGAAAGGCCGACGCACAACGCATTTATAGTCAGTGCACCATTAGTTTTACTGATACGCACCATGCAAGTTCGCCTCACGCCGTCGCTGCTTGCATGGTTACGGTGCTTCGAGGCCACCGCACGGTGCCGAAGCTTCACCAAGGCCGCTTCGGAACTGTGCATCACGCAGGGTGCGGTCAGCCAGCAGGTGAAGCTGCTGGAGGAATGGCTCGAGCGGCCGCTGTTCCTGCGCACCCCGCGCGCGCTGATCGCGACACCCGAGGGGCAATGGCTGTCGGTGGTGCTGCGGGAGTCTTTCCAGGCGATGGAGACGACGCTCGGCCAGCTGCGCACGGTGCCGGACGATCGGCCGATCACGCTGAGCTGCGCACCATCCTTCGCGATGGGCTGGCTCACGCCGCGGCTGGGCGACCTGTTCCGGGCGCATCCACAGGTCGGGCTGCGCGTGGTCGGCGAATTCCACGCGCTCGACCGCGAACGCATGGAAAGCGACGACGTGGCTGCCGCAGTGCGTTTCGATCTCGGCGATTACCACGACCTGCAGGCGACGGTATTCCTCGATGAATGGCTGCTGCCGGTCGCGACGCCGGCCTTCATGGCCGCGCATCCCGAACTGCGCAGTGCGGCCGATCTCCAGGCGCCGATGCTGCTGCACGACACCAGCCCATGGGCCGGTGCAGGGCCGTTCGAGGAGTGGGAGCACTGGCTCGCGGTCAATGGCGCCGAAGTGGCCGATCTCGCGCAGGGCCATCACTTCAATCTGTCGCAGATGGCGGTCGGCGGGGCACTGGCCGGACAGGGCATCGCGATGGGCCGTGCGGCGCTGGTGTTCGACGAACTGACGAGTGGACGGCTGGTGATGCCGTTCGGCCAGCCGGTACGCTCGCGGGCGTCCTATTACTTCGTCAGCCGCATGGCGCTATCGCCGCGCACCGCATTGGTTCGCGACTGGATTGCAGCCGAGGCTTCACGTTTCCGAATCAGACGTGATCAGTTTTTGAACTGAACCATCGGCTTTCTATTGCTTTGATGTATTGCGCCTACGCTGGCGCGGGCGAAATTCTTACGAATCACGCAATTTGCGAATAAGAACGGGTGCAAATGCACTATGCCGGTCAGTGCATTTGCATGTGTCGCGAGTGCGCGATGGAATCTAGCATCTGGAATATGCAATCCATCCGTACGAACATGAATGATAAATACGACGCAGCGAGACGATTCGTCGAAAGCGACTTTCTGGCGCTGCAATCGCATATGGAAAATTGTGCCGTTCATTGCAGGTCGACCGACAGGATCAGGGAGACGGTCGCAGTCGCATTGCAATTCGCCGGAAGCAGGCTCGTATCGACGGCATGCGTGAGTTGTTTGCTGATCGTTGCGGCATTTTCGTACGCCTGAAGACTTTCCTACATTGCGCCGAGCCGGCATCTTACAAATCGGAATTAAAACTACAAAAAGTAGTTCGAATGCACTACGCCGGCTAGTGCATCTGCAAGTGGGCGCGGCGTTCTGCCGAAGCTATTCTCCACACCAGACGAATTTCCGATTCCATTCAATTTCAGTCAATTACCTGATCAATCGAACCGAACGGTTCAGGAACGAAACAGTGAACAAGAACACAATGGACGGCAACCTGAAAAAAGTCAAGGGCTCCGTCAAGGAAGCACTCGGCAAGGTCATGGGAAACGACGGACTCGAAGCCGAGGGAGCCACCGAGAAATCCGCGGGCAAGACGCAGGAAAAGCTCGGAAAGATGCAGGAAAAGGCGAAAGACGCCACCAAAAAAGACGGCAAACCCGACCCACAAATTCAATTGGATAAGGAATAAACATGTTCGACAAGACCGAAGGCGCCATGCAGAACGTTGCAGGCAGGATTCAGGAAGTATTTGGAAAAGTAATCGGTGATCCGATGACGCAGGTCAGGGGCCGCACCCGGCGTGTCGCAGGTGGCGCGCAATACGGCTATGGCGAAGTCGTCCAGCGTTTTCGCGAAAGCGCTGTCAGGCACCCGGTCGCGACGGTAGCCGTCATCGGCAGTGTCTTCTTCCTCCTGGGCGCCATGTGGACCGCTCACGAACGCACCGAAGAAGAAGAAAACGAAGCCACCGCTAAATAAACCGGAATCAGAATTCATGTCGACATCCACCACCGTCATCTCGTCCAGACCCCTCGGCCTGCCCTTCAACCGCGTGTCCTGGGGCGCCATATTTGCCGGATTGTTTCTGGCACTGATCACCTATCTGTTCCTGGGCGTGCTCGGAACGGCCATCGGCGCAGGATCGATCGATGCAATGGGCGACCGCAATCCATTGGCCGGATTCGGAACCGGTGCTGGCGTGTGGGTCGGTGTATCGACACTCGTGGCGCTTGCCGTCGGCGCTTTCGTTGCCGGACACACCGCGCCTTCGAAAGGCATCCTTCACGGCATTCTTTGCTGGGCAGTCACCACGCTGGTCACGCTCTACGCACTCTCGTCGCTGGCTGGCGGCGTGATCGGAACGGCGACGCGTGTCGCGGGCAGCGGCATTTCGCTGGCCGGTCAAGGCGTCGCGGCTGCAGCGCCCGGCATCGCATCTGGCGTGAAGGATCAATTGCAGAAGAACGGAATCGACTTTGACTTCACCGATGCCCGCAATCAGCTCGAAACGCTGCTGCGCCAGACCGGCAAGGCCGAATTGAGCCCTGAAGCCCTCAAGTCGAATGCCAATAGCGCGGTCCAGGATGGAAAGTCGACGGCTGAGCAAGCCGCCACGAAGCCACAGAATACAGGCAACGACCTGAGCGCATTCTTCGATCGTCTTCGCCAGAAGGCGCAGCCGGGGCTCGATGCCGCCGACAAGGAAGCATTGATCAACATCATCGTTGCGCGCACCGGCAAGAGCCGTGCAGAGGCCGAACAGATTGCCGGCAATTTCCAGCAGACGTTCGATCAGGCGATGGCCAAGTACAACGAACTGAAGGCGCAGGCCGAGCAAAAAGCGCGTGAAGCCGGTGACGTCGCGGCCAAGGGCGTAAGCCACGCCGCCTGGGCTGGCGTCGGCATCATGCTGCTGGGCTTGCTGATTTCTGCCGCAGCCGGTTTCTTCGGACGCCGTACCGCACTGCGCGCCGAGGCCTCTGCAGTCGTCGCCTGATTCCAAGCCGACCTTTTCTCGACACTTTCTCGCATTCCTGATTTCGACGCCATGACCCAGGCTGTTCTTCAGGCACAAACCGATCGGCGCCAGCTGCAGCAGATCATTGCAGGCCTCACGGAGGGCGTCATTCTCGTCGAGCCCGACGATCAGAAGATCGTCTGGGCCAACGAGGCGGCGCTAAAGATGCACGGCGTCAAGGCGCTGAACGAACTGGGGCATGACGTCACGCAATACCGGGAGCGGTTTCAATTGCGCTACCGGAACAATCATGCACTGGCCGATGGGCAATACCCGATCGAGCGCGTGATTTCCGGCGAAAGCTTTACCGATGTGGTCGTCGAGGTATTTCTCGCAACCGACCATTCCGTGAGTTGGGTTCATCGGGTGCGAAGCCTGGTGTTGACCAACGGCGATGGCGATCCCGATCTTCTTGTGCTCATCCTGCATGACGCAAGCGAATGGGCGGGTGCCGAATTGCGCTTCGAGCGAACATTCAATGCAAATCCGGCGCCGGCAATCATTTGCAGACTGAGCGACCAGCGCTACATCAAGGTGAATCTCGGCTTTCTCGAGATGACCGGATACGCCCGGGAGGATCTCATCGGGCGCACGGCATACCAATTCGACGTGTTCGAAAACGCAGAGAGGCGGGAGCTTGCCATCCAGCGTCTCAGCGAAGGCGGGACCATTCCTCAAATGGAAGCGGATCTCAGGATGCCGGACGGCGGCCACAAGCCCGTCGTGGTCGCAGGCCAGCCAATAGATATCGGTGAGGAAAGCTGCATGCTTTTCACCTTCATGGATCTGGAACCACGAAGAAAGGCCGAAAGCTCCTTGCGGCAGAGCGAAGAACGTTTTCAGAAAGCGTTTCGCATGTTGCCGGTTCCCGGCGCCGTCTTGCGTGCGGACGATCTCGTGCTTCTGGACATGAACCAGGCCTTCGTACAAGCGACCGGTTATTCGTCAGAAAAAGTCGTTGGCCGCCATGGAGAAACCGTCGGCTTGTGGCACGAGGAATTTCTTGCGGCGATCAGGGAATTGCTGACGCCCAACGGCGTGCTGCGAAACCGCGACTTGAAAATCGTGCGCAAGGATGGCGACATCATCAGTTGCCAGGTTTCGGCCGAAAAGGTTTCCATCAATGGACTGGACTGCATCCTTCTGGCCTGGCTGGACATCACAGACCGCAAGCGCTCCGAACTCGAACTGGTCGATGCAATCGAGAAGGTGATGCAGGATACGTCCTGGTTCAGCAAATCGCTGGTCGAAAAGCTTGCCAATGTCAAAAGGGAAGGCGCCTTGCCCGACAAGGGGGAATTCGCGGATTTGACCAGACGCGAACGAGAAGTCTTCGAGGCGTTGTGCACAGGTCAGTCCGACAAGGAAATAGCCAAAAAGCTGGCAGTCGCCCTCAGCACGGTTCGCAACCATGTTGCAAAGATCTATATGAAGCTGAATGTCCATAACAGGAATGCTGCGTTGTTATGGGCTCGAAACCACGGCTATTTCCGTTCAGGGAATCAAAGAAATGAATAAACCATCGTGGAGAGCCGTCGCCATCATTTGCGGTACGGCTGCTCTGGCTATTTCGGCCGGCTGCGCGTCCCAGCGAATATCCGGCGCTCTGGTGCGTTACGGCGTGCCTCCGGACAAGGCGGATTGCGTCGGCGACTCACTTTCCGACCGGCTGTCCGTGGGTCAGCTTCAATCGCTCGGGCGTGCGGCGCGTGCCTATCAGTCGATCGACCGGTCGAGCATTCCGCTGACGTTGATCGACCTCGCGCGGGTTGCTGCGGAATTGCGCGATCCCGTCATTCCGATCGAGATCGTGCGGGCGGGCATCAAGTGCGCGGTGCTGCCAACCGGAACGACGACCTCTGTTTTTTAGAAAACGCTTTTCTTCTCCGACTTTCTTTTTCGACTTTATTTCTTCAAAGGTTTCGCATGTTCAAACTCATCAAACTCGCTCCCATGCTCTGGATGGCATTTCGCTGGTTCAAAAGCCAGAAGAACGGCACCGCCTACAAGACGTCCCGCTATTCGGGCAAGGACAGAAGATTCTGAGGATTCTGAGGATTGGCTTCCCGGTTCGCCGGGTGTGCCGTTAAAGGGCTTTCTGCCCAGCGAACGATCGCTTCCAGCGGCGCCGGTCTGGCAAAGTAATAACCCTGCATCAGCGTGCAGCCTAGCGTGGTCAGCGCCTCGAGTTCTTCCAGTGTCTCGACACCCTCGGCCACGACTTCCACGTTCAGCGCATTTCCGACCTGCACGATGGAATTCACCAACACCCTGTTCTCGCTCGAATCGGCGAGGTCGGAGATGAAGCTGCGGTCTATTTTTATCTGCTGCACGTGTTCGCCGCGCAGCGACGACAACGACGAGTAGCCGACGCCGAAATCGTCGACCGCTACGACGATCCCGGCGGCAGACAGTGCGCCCAGGCGGCTGCGGGTGGCGGGTGTGTCCAGCGCAACTTCTTCGGTGATCTCGATCTGCAGGCGCCGATGCGCGATGCCGCGTTCGGCAAGCATGCCGAGCACGATCTCGTCGACAGCCAGTTGCGCCATCTCGCGTGGCGAGACGTTCATGGCGATCGGTACGTTGGCGAGATCGGAGCCGGTTTCCTCGAGCATCCGCATGCCGAGACAGATCTCTTCGAGGATGTGCCGCAGCAGCTTCTCGGCCAGACCGGTTCCGGCAGCGGCGAAAACGACCTGCTCCGGCGAAATCCACTCATGTCGCGGATGCCGCCACCGCAGCAGCGCTTCCAGGCTGTGGACCCGGCGGCCTGCGCAGTCGACGATCGGCTGGAACCAGACGCAGATCGCGCGCGTCTCGATCGCATGGAGCAGGTCGCGCTCGACATCCCGACGCATCGCGAGGCGCCGGTGGAGCGCTTCGTCGACGATCTGGAAGCGGTTGCGCCCTGCGCGTTTGGCGTCGTACAGCGCCTCGTCGGCCACGGTGATCATGTCGGCGATGTCGCCCATCTTCACGTGGTCCGTGCCTGAAATCACGATGCCGATGCTTACGCCGAGGTGGCCGCCGTAGTGCACGGTCGAGCGCGAAATGGTCCGGATCAGAGATTCCGCGACCGCGGCAGGCGTCTGCAGCCCGTCGCGCGGTGTGTACAGAACGGCGAATTCGTCGCCTCCCCAGCGGCCGAGAATGGGCCGCAAGGCATGCAGTTCGCGACGCAGCCATCGGCCCACGTCCTGCAGTACCCGATCGCCTGCGTTGTGGCCGAACGCATCGTTGACCGTTTTGAAGCCGTCCAGGTCCAGCAGCAGAAGGCAGTGGGGATTGGCTATGTCGGAGGCGATGTGCTGGGTCGCGCGCTGGGTGAAGCCCTCGCGGTTGAGAAGTCCGGTCAGGGCGTCGTGCGATGCCCGGAAAGCCATCTGCTGCGCCGATTTCTGCATGGCATCGTGCGCCTGCAGCAGTTGTGCGGCCAGCGCGGTCGCCTCGTTCCTGCGCCGGCTCGCCGAGCGGAACGCGCCTTCGCTCTGGACGGCCGCTCGCGAGAGTCCTGCGAGATAGAGCAGCGCCATCGTCGCGAGGGCCATGTTGTCGAAGCCGCCGGCATAGGCCAGGCAGACCGCGACCGACAGGAGCGGCGGCGTGATGAAGCTGATCGGCACACGGGCGAAGGCCGTTCCGTGGGCCACCGAGCCTGCACAGGTGCCGCAGACCAGCATCATGTAGAAAAGTGTCTGCGGCGAGGTATAGCCCTCGCTCAGCAGAGGTATCAGCGCCCAGACCAGGCCACCGGCCGCTGCTCCCCAGGCGGCTGTCCTGAGATGTCGCTCCACGACAGCGGCGTCCGTCGTGCTGAAGGGCCGGCGCAGGAACGACCGGCGCAGCAGACTCAGCAGAACCGAAAGCAGCAGCCAGCAGACGCCGCCGCGCACATAGCCTGAATTCACCGCCACCGCCGCCCCCGCAATGCTCAGGACGATGTTGGCCGGGACGGTCACCATCAGGTTGCGGCGCACCGTGACAAGCTGATCGACGCGGACCATTTGGCGCAAGACACGATCGTCGACCGGCGCAATGAGCGTGGAATTGGACTCGCTGTTGGACTCGCTGGCGTTCATTGAAAGAGAAAGTAAGAGGCAGAGCTTTATATAACGACTACAAGAAGCACTGCCTTCGTCGGACGCGCATGGCACGCCTGGTACGGGAAAACACTCGGCATGTCCAATTCGCTTTCAGCCGCTTCGCCGGCCGTCCTTCCGCAGGTTCTTCCGCCGAAGTCCGCGCGCGCGACCACGTTGCGTTTTTTCGATCTGGGCAAGAAAGCCGTTGTGGCCTGGGTCGACGATCTCGCCCCGAGCATGGGCGCCGCCATCTCGTACTACACGATCTTCTCGCTGGCGCCGCTGCTGGTGATCGTCATCGCCATCGCGGGTGCGATCTTCGGGCGCGAGGCGGTGCAGGGCGAGATCGTCGTCCAGCTCCAGAGCCTGATCGGGCGCGACGGCGCACTCGCAGTGCAAGGCCTGATCAAGAGCGCGAGCGAGCCAGCGAAGGGCATCACGGCAGGGCTGATCAGCATCGTGGTGCTCGTCGTCGGTGCGACGACGGTGTTCGCCGAGCTTCAGAGCGCGCTCGACCGGATCTGGCATGTGCCCGAGCGCGCGAAGCCGACAGGGCTGTGGGCGATCTTTCGGGCGCGGGTGCTGTCGTTCGGGCTGATCCTGGGACTGGCGTTCCTGCTGATGGTGTCGCTGTCGGTGAGCTCCGCGATCGCTGCATTCGGCACCTGGACGAGCGGCGTTGTGCCGGGCTGGGGCCGATTGCTTCAGGTCTTCAACATCCTGCTTTCGATCGGCATCTCGACGGTACTTTTCGCAATGATCTACAAGTTCATGCCGACGGTGAAGATCGTCTGGCGTGACGTGTGGATCGGCGCGCTGGTGACGTCGGTGCTGTTCGAGGTCGGCAAGGCCGGAATTGCGCTGTACATCGGCAAGAGCGGGGTAAACGAGTCGTTCGCGGCCGCAGGCTCGCTGGTCGTGCTGCTGGCCTGGGTGTATTACGCGGCGCAGATCTTTTTGCTCGGTGCCGAATTCACCAAGGTCTATGCCAACGAGCACGGTTCGGTGGCGGGCGTCAAGGCCGCTGCCGCCACGGAAGCGGTGGCGAAGGTCAAGCAGACGGGTACGGATGCGGTGTCTTCGGATGGCTCCGTCGACATCGCAGTCGCCGTCGGCAACGGCACTGGAAATTCCGCCGCTCCCGCGAATACCGACGAAATCCTGGCGCGCACTTCCCAGACCAGCCAGGAAGTTCAGAGGCGCCTGCATGCAGCCACCGCTTCGCTCACGCGCCAGGTCTTGCTGTTGGGTGTTGCTGCCGTGGCCACGAGCGTGGCGACGTATTGGCAGAAGCGTCAGGAAAAAAGCGCGCGCATCGCCCGGCGCGAGGCGCGGAATCTGAAGCGAGCGAAGCTTCAGACCGTGAAGGCGATGAAGAAGCGCTAGAAAAGCGCTTCTCTTCGAGAAATCCCGGGGATCATGCGTCGAGTTGCTCGACCGTGACCTTCATTTCGCCCATTTCCATCGGCCCGTAGTTCGAGACGAAGGCCACGTCCGCCGCATCGCGGCCGTAAGCCACAACGATCCGTCCACCGCGTGGCGCACTTTGCGTGGCGTCGAACGTATACCAGCGACCGTTGATGAATGCCTCGAACCAGGCATGCATGTCCATCGGATCGAGCCGATGCAGATAGCCGACGACCATGCGCGCCGGAATCTTCAGCGCTCGCGCGAAGCCGACACCGATGTGCGAGAAATCGCGGCATACGCCGGCGCCGTGGTCGAGCGTATCGAGCGCGTCGGTGGTGCCATCGCTCACGCCGTAGCGATATTCGATGTTGGCGTGGATCCACGAACGAATCGCCTCCACCTGGTCGTAGCCGGGCAAGGCGTCGCCGACGATCTCGCGCGCTTTCGATTCCATCTTGTCGGACGGGCAATAGCGGCTTTGCAGCAGGTACAGAAGCGCATCGTCGGGCAACAGGTTGACGGGCGTCGGCGGCGCACCCGGGCTGACGCGGATGTGCGCTTCGGTCTCCATCACCATTTCCACCTCGATCTTCATCTCGCCCTGCGGAATGGTCAGGCGCTGGCCGAGATTGCCGTAGTTGTCGACATATTCGGTCGTGCGAACCCACGGCGTGAGTTCGTAACGCTCGCTGATCATCCACTGCGCCATGCCGCTGCGCGGACGCAGCATGGCAATGACGGGGCAGTCTTCCGCGACCTTGACGGTCATCGTGCAATTGGCTTTGAGTTTCATGCGCTGATCACACCAGAGAAAACTGACATCAGGCTCACATTCGCAGCGCTCATACGCGCGGAGGATCGCTGTCGCGCGATGCATGTCGCGGCAACGCCACGGCAGCGATGAAATCCGCGACGGCAGCATCCGCGTCCGAGGCATCGGCGAGGATCAGACCCGGGTCTTCCGAACCATCGGGCAAGGTCATCGGAATACCGGCTTCGGTCAACAACGCCTCAGAAGCGCCCAGCGCCATCAGCGTCTTGCAATGCCGATACTGGTCCTTGATGAAGTCCATCGTGTGCGGATCGGCAGCAAGCGACTCGACAGCGGGCATGCCGTCCGGCAACACCAGTGCATCGAACAGGAAACCGGGGCTGTTCTCCATCGTGCAGTCGGCTTCGATCTTTTCGCCGCTCGCCGTCACGACGGTGCCGAGGCGCGAGCCGACCAGACGTCCGACGGCACCGGCCGCAAGCAGTGCAGCCTGCACTGCCGCCACGGATTTGCCTTCGCAGCCCGGCGCCACCAGGATCGCGACCTTTCGCGTCCGGATGCCGCCGTCGCCGGTGCGCGCCAGAAGCGAAAGCGCCGGAGATGTCTCGACTTCCGGCTTTGCCGGCGTTTCGAGGGCCAATGGGAGCGGAGCGGGCAGTTCCATGCCGAGCCCTTCGGCGACCTTGGCGGCCAGCTCTGGCGACGCGTTGAGCAGACCGGCGACCACACGCTGGCGAATGGCCGGGGTCTGCACCTTGGAAAGCTCGAAGCGGAAGGCGGCGGCGATATGCGCCTGTTCGACCGGCGTCTGGCTGTTGAAGAACAGCGTGGCCTGCGTGTAGTGATCGGCGAACTTCTCCGGCTTTCCACGTACCTTGTCGGCGGATTCGGCCGCATCGATACGGCGCGCGACGCTCTGGAAGCCCTGAGCGGCGCCGGCCTGGAACGGGGCACCGCCAGCGAGGGAATTCGGCTCGTACGAAACGCGACCGCGCGGGATCGCCTGGCGATGCATGCCGTCGCGCTGGTTGTTGTGCACCGGCGCGATGGGCGCGTTGATCGGCAGCTCATGGAAGTTCGGGCCGCCCAGGCGGCTGATCTGCGTGTCCACATACGAGTGGATGCGGCCAGCCAGCAGCGGATCGTTGGTGAAATCGAGGCCCGGCACGATGTGTGCGGTACAGAACGCTACCTGTTCGGTTTCGGCGAAGAAGTTGTCCGGGTTGCGGTTCAGAACCATCCGGCCGACGATCTGCACCGGCACCAGTTCTTCCGGAATGAGCTTGGTCGAATCGAGTACGTCGAAGCTGAAGCCTTCGGCCTCTTCCTCGGTGAAGATCTGCAGGCCGAGTTCCCATTCCGGGTACTCGCCGCCGTCGATGGCTTCCCACAGGTCGCGACGATGGAAGTCCGGATCGGCACCGGAAATCTTCACCGCTTCGTCCCACACCATCGAATGCGTGCCCAGCTTCGGCTGCCAATGGAACTTCACGAATACCGACTCGCCGTCGGCGTTCACCAGGCGGAACGTGTGCACGCCGAAGCCCTGCATCATCCGGTAGCTGCGCGGCAGTGCGCGGTCGCTCATCTGCCACATCAGCATGTGGGTCGATTCGGGCATCAGGGAGACGAAATCCCAGAACGTATCGTGGGCGGATGCCGCCTGAGGCATGCCGTGGTGCGGCTCCGGCTTGACCGCGTGGATCAGGTCCGGAAACTTGATCGCGTCCTGTATGAAGAACACAGGCATGTTGTTGCCGACCAGATCCCAGTTGCCTTCGTCGGTGTAGAACTTGACTGCGAAACCGCGCACGTCGCGCGCCGTGTCTTTCGATCCCCGCTCGCCGGCAACCGTGGAGAAACGCACGAACACCGGCGTGACCTTGCCGGCTTCGGCGAAGACAGACGCCTTGGTGTACTTGTCCAGCGGTGCATAGCACTCGAAATAGCCATGGGCGCCCGATCCGCGTGCGTGGACGATGCGTTCGGGGATGCGCTCGTGGTCGAAGTGCGTGATCTTCTCGCGCAGGATGAAGTCTTCGAGCAGGACCGGACCGCGCGTGCCGGCCTTCAGCGAATTCTGGTTGTCGGCGATCTTGACGCCGTGATTGGTGGTCAGTGTCTGGCCCGACGAGTCGACGCGCACGCGATCGAGCGTGCCGATGGCGACGTTGACGCCTTCGGGCGCGACCGTACCGGTCTTGGCGGACGAATTCGATTCCGACAGCGTGCTGCCGCCCGGCAGGCGAGACGGCGGCTTTGCCTGCAGGCCGACGGGCGCCGCCTGGGAGTTGTCGTAGCCATGCTCTAGCGGCTTGTTAGTGTTCGCAGGCATCGCGGCGACGAGCGCTTGCGTTTCTGCGGCACGCTGCGCTGGCTGATCGCCTGCGGCTGCGCCCGGGGGCGCCGGATGGGCCGGGCCGCTGTCCGAATTGCGCGCTGCGGATTGCGCGGCGACGATTTCCGCCGGGGAAGCCTGCGGCGCTGTGGGTGTGTTGGATTTTTTGGCCATTTGGATTCTCGTAAGCTGGAAAACTACGTTACGAGAATGTTTCTTGGCCGCCATGTAGGAACAATGCGCTAACGCGCTACGTCAAGCGCGTACCCTCGTCAACGTCATCCGAGCGGGTCGACCATAAAAGCAGGCATTGCCTCGCCCGTTCCCATGCCTTCCTCGAATCGCTTCGCCGTATCGAGCGCTTCCGCAATCGTCACGTGCATGTCGATGTACCGGTAGGTGCCCAGCCGCCCGACGAAGGTGACGCCGCTCTCGTCGCGAGCGCGCGCTACGTAGCGAGACAGCAGTGTCTTTTCCGCCACCAGCCTGATCGGGTAGTAGGGCGTGTCGGCCTCTCCGCAGAGCCGGCTGTATTCCTTGAACACCACCGTTTTCTCGTGCGACTCCCACGGCGCGAAATGCTTGTGCTCCGAAATACGTGTCCAGGGCACCGAAAGGTCGCCGTAGTTGACGACCGCATTGCCCTGATGGTCGCCGTCGTGGTCCTCGCGCACGAAATCGAGCGTGCGATAGCCAAGGCGTCCTTCGTCGTAGCCGAACCAGTCGTCGATCGGGCCGCTCCAGAAGACATGGTCGTAGTCCGAGCGATAGGACCGCTCGAACCGGGTGCCGAGATGGACCCGGATGGACGGGTGGTCCAGCATGTTCTGCACGACGGCGGTGTAGCCGTCGCGCGGAATGCCCTGGTAGCGACTGGCGTAGTAGTTGTCGTCGTAGTTGAAGCGCACCGGCAATCTTTTCAGGATGCTGGCCGGGAGTGCGGACGGCGACATGCCCCACTGCTTGGTGGTGTAGCCCTCGAAAAAGGCTTCGTAGAGCGCACGGCCCATCAGCGACAGCGCCTGTTCCTCGAAATTGGCCGGCGCCGTGATGCGCTTGTCGCCCACTTCGGTGAAGAAGGCTTCGGCTTCCGCTGGAGAGAACGTCTTGCCGAAGAACTGGTTGATGGTCAGCAGGTTGAGCGGCAACGAGAACACGCGTCCGCCGGTGATCGCCTTGACGCGGTTGACGAAAGGCACGAACTCGCCGAACCGGCGGACGTAGTCCCAGACTCTCTCGTTGCTCGTATGGAAGATATGCGGGCCGTAGGTATGGACCATCACATCGGTCCGTTCGTCGCGGGCGGTGTGGCAGTTGCCGGCGATGTGCGGCCGGGTGTCGAAGACATCGACCTGGCAGCCGGCCTCGGCCAGTTCCCTGGCCAGCACGGCGCCGGAGAAACCGGCACCGACGATTGAGATATGCGTCATGGAATCGGTACTTCAGACAACCGGGTCGAGTTCGGAATGAAGGGGATGCGAAGAATCTGCTGCATTTGCGGCATCTTTCTCGAAGCGGTCGAGCAGCGCCGTCATCGCAGCCGCAGTGCGGTCCCACGACGTCGCGGCGACCGTGTCCAGCGCCATTGCCGCGAAGCGCAATTGCGCTTCGGCATCGCGCGCGAGGATGTCTTCGCAGGCCGCCACGAACCCGGCGGGAGATGCGGCGATGGGCACCACCGTCGCGTACTGCTCCGCCACGTCGCGCACGGGCGTGCTGACCACGGGTTTGCCGGCGGCAAGGTATTCGAGGGTCTTGGTCGGGCTGATGAAGCGCGTCGAAGCGTTCAGCGCGAACGGCATCAGGCACACATCCCAGCCCGCGAGGAACGCCGGAAGTTCGTCATAACGGCGCTGGCCCATCCAGTGAATGTTCGGCCGACGGGGAAGGCTTGCCGGATCGACCTTCACGACCGGTCCGACCATCACCACCTGCCATTCGGGGTGCGCATCGGCCAGCGCCGCGACGAGCGGCAGGTCCAGACGTTCGTCGATGACGCCGTAGTAGCCGAGTCGCGGGCGCGCGATGGCGCGCTGATCGAAATGGTCCTCCAGATCGCGGCGCCCGAAGTGGCCATGATCGACGCTGCTCGGAAAGCAGTGCACGTCGCCATGCCGGCTTCGCTTGGATTCGTACAGGCTGCGGCCGCCGGTGAAGACGAGGTCGACGGCTTCGAACAGTGCGTTCTCGCGTGCGATCAGTGCGGGCGGCGCGAAGTCGAAGGCCGCCAGTTCGTCCATGCAGTCGTAGACCATGCCGCGCGGCGCAAGTCCTTCGGCCAGCGGCAGCGCCATCGGCGTGTAGAACCAGAGCAGGTAGTCGGCGATGCGCTGCTCGCGCAGATAGCGCCCGAGCATTTCCTTCATGCCGTCGACGTGCGCATCGTCGAAACCCGCGCCGTGGCTCGGCAGGTGCATGCGCAGCACCACGACGCCGGCGCAGGGGCTGTGCTGTTCGAGCCAGGCATGGTCGGCGCCGGACATCGGTTCTTCCACGAACACGACCGGGCGGTTCATGGCGAGGCGGGACATCAGTTGCTGCGGGCGCTGGTAGACAAAGTCCCAGCGAAGGTGGGAGAAGACGATCAGGGTGGTCATGGTGCGGCGTCGGGAGGGAAACAAGGAAGTGAGGGAAGTGGTCGCCAGCGCTTGCTGCCAATGGCGCAGGCGGTCGGCAAAGGGTCTGCAGAGGTGTCGGGTGAAGTCGCCGTGTGCGGCGCCGGGCACGTCCCACAAACCGCTGTGGTGCCAGTGGCCGGCGTCCTGCCAGTCGGGCCGGTCGATGAGCGGATAGAGGCACAGGCCTTCGATCGGGATTCCACGGCTTTCGCACTCCGCTACCTCGCCGACCATGTGGTCGAGCCAGGTGCCGCGGCCTTCGCCGACGTGGCCGGTTTCGGAAATGCACAGCGGGCGGCCGTAGCGCTGCCAGAGCCTGGAAGCGAGGTCCGCGAACGACCGGCGCCGCGGATCGCCCAGATGCCAGTGCAGGCGGGCGCCGCTGCCCTCCTCCCACTGGTTGTCGTGGTAATAGTTGATGCCCAGGACGTCGAGGTAATGCATCGCCCCGCCGAGCTCCGGAGAGGTTCGCCCGGCCAGCATGTCCCACGCTTCGAACTGACGTTCCTGCGCCGCGACCGCTGCGGACGTGACGCCCGGGCCCGCGCCCAGCGGCGGCTCGACATGGATCAGCGGATCGGTGTGGACGAAACGCGCCGTCGGGTCGATGGCGCGGATCGCGTCGATCGCGCGCAAGGTGGCGCGCACCAGTACGCGCTTCAGAAGAAAACCGTTCTCGGGCGCCGACGGAACATAGGGATGAATGAGGCCGGTGCTGGACGCAGCCCAGGCTAGGAACGAAATCTCGTTGATCGGCTGATAGACCTGGGACGGACCGCAGATGCCCACGAGCACCTCGGACAGGCCGGCGCAATGGGATGCGAAGGCATCGACGAACTGGTCGGGTCGCGCAAACGGGTCCAGCGTGGCCGGCCATCCGTAATGCATCAGGGTCCAGACGACCTGGATGCCGTGACTGTGTGCCGAGCGGGCCTGCGCCTCGAGTCGGCGAAGACCCGCAACGCCGCTTCCCTCGATCAGGCGCCAGCCGATCGTTTCCCGGATCGTGCGGATACCAAGACCGGCAACGGCCGCATAGTCTTCGTCGATGCGCCCGGCATGACCGTTGCGCAGGTTCGGATCCAGCGGCAAGCCGAAGCCGTTGATATGGTCCGCGCCCTCGAATCCGCCGATCCAGAAGCTGCCGAACAGGGGCTTCACGTCCCCGTGCTGCTCGAGGCTTTTGGGCGCATCCATGTTTTTCCTTTGTTCTGCCTCCACAGTGCATGTCGGCGGGTGTCGAAAGCACGTCTCCTTTTGCTGGCGTGGATGTAGGTCAAATCGGATTGGCTTCGGTGTCCGCGTCGCACATCCCTAAGATCGCTGCCATGTTTTCGCTGCCCCGCACCGCCACCGCGCCGTTCTGCCCCTCCGAAGTCAAGGGCAGCATCACCGTCGAATCGACGTTGCCGTTCCACCGCAAGCTGTGGCGTTACGCCGGTCCGGGGTTGCTCGTGTCGGTCGGCTACATGGACCCCGGCAACTGGGCCACCGACATCGAAGCCGGTTCGAGATTCGGCTATGGCCTGCTTTTCATCGTGCTGTTCGCCAGCCTGGCGGCGATGCTGCTGCAGACGCTCTGCGTGCGGCTCGGCCTGGTGGCCCAGAAAGACCTCGCCCGCCTCTGCCGTGAACGCTACTCACCGCGGGTGAACCGCTTCCTGTGGCTGGGCGCAGAGCTGGCCATCGTCGCCTGCGACCTCGCGGAAGTGCTCGGCAGCGCACTGGCCCTGCATCTGCTCTTCGGCGTTTCGGTCACGACCGGCATCGCGATCACGGCGTTCGACACGATCCTCGTACTCGGCCTGCAGGGCGCCGGCTTCCGGCGGGTCGAGGCGATCGTGCTGGGGCTGGTGACGACCATCGCCGCCTGCTTCGCGGTCGAGCTGGCGATGTCGCAGCCCAACTGGTTCGGCGTCGCGATGGGTTTCGCGCCGAGCCTGGAGCGGCTGCAGCAGCCCGGCGCGCTGTACCTGGCGATCGGCATCGTCGGCGCCACGGTGATGCCGCACAACCTGTACCTGCATTCGTCCATCGTGCAGACACGGCTGTTCGCAGCCACCGATGCCGCGCGGCGCGAGGCGATCCGCTTCTGCACCTGGGACGCGATCATCTCGCTGACGCTCGCGCTGCTGGTCAACGCCGCGATCATGGTGCTGGCGGCCAGCGCCTTCAACGCCAGCGGACACCGGGAAGTCGCCAGCATCGAGGACGCCTATCACCTGATCGAGCCATTGGTCGGCAGCGCGCTGGCGGCGACGCTGTTCGGGATCGCGCTGCTGGCGTCGGGCCAGAGTTCGACCTTTACCGGGACCATCGCCGGACAGATCGTGATGGAAGGTTTCCTCGACATGAAGATCCCGTGCTGGCAGCGCCGGGTCATTACGCGCGGGCTTGCACTGGTGCCGGCCTTCGTCGGCGTCTGGTGGTTCGGCGACGGTGGCATCGGGAAGATGCTGGTGCTGAGCCAGGTGGTGTTGAGCTTCCAGCTGCCGTTTGCGATCTGGCCGCTGGTGAAGTTCACCAGCGACCGTCGGGTGATGGGCGTGTTCGCGAACGGAACGCCGACCAAGGTTGTGGTGTGGTCGCTGTTTGCGGTGATCGTGGTGGCGAATGTCTGGCTGGTGGGGGCAGTGCTGGGCGGTGGAGGTTGAGTTGGATATAGCTACTTCATGGGTAAATGACGATTTAGCTACTTGAGCGGTAAAATCTTTTTTACCCACTCCAAAGCTAAAGCATGCGGCAACTTCTTTCGACTCCCACGCAACTCGGCATCCTGCTGAAGGCTGCCCGCAAGGAGGCCGGCCTGTCGCAGACGGATCTGGCTCGGCGCCTGGGTATCAGCCAGAGCCGCATGTCTCATATGGAGCTCAATCCTGGTTCGGTCAGCCTGGCTCAGCTTCTGGCCATCTTCGGTGTGCTCGACCTGGAAATCATGGTGGGATCGCGACCGACCGCTCACCACTTGACGGTTGCCGAACCGTCACCTCCGGGTTGGTGAGCCATGGGCCGCAAATCGCATACGCAATCGCTGTCCATCTGGGCCAACGGCCAGCGCGTCGGTAGCTGGCGAATCCCCGCAGGCGGTGCAGACGAGCTGCGTTACGACGACGCATGGACAAGCTCGCCAGCCGGCCGTCCGCTGTCTCTATCGCTTCCGCTGGTTCGCGGGGTGGCGCACAAGGGCCCGGTCGTCCGGAGCTACTTCGACAATCTGCTGCCCGACAGCCTGCCCATCCGCGACCGCATTGCGCGCCGCTTCCAGACGCAGACGACGGACGCATTCGAACTCCTGCAGGCCATCGGTCGCGATTGCGTCGGCGCCATTCAACTGCTTGGCGAAGACGACCAGCCGACGGATGTCGAGCGCATCGACGGTGTGGCGCTGGACGAGAGCGCTGTCGAAAGCCTGTTGCAGCAGACGGTGGATCCTGGCGGCGCGGGAGGCCGCTCGACGCCCGAGGACGAGCTGCGAATTTCTCTGGCTGGCGCGCAGGAAAAAACTGCGCTTCTGTGGCACGAAGGACGGTGGCTGCGACCCGTCGGCGCAACGCCCACCACCCACATCCTGAAGCTGCCGCTCGGCCTGGTGGGCCATCGAAAGGCCGACTTCACGACATCCGTCGAAAACGAATGGCTGTGCCTGAACATCCTGCAGGAATACGGGGTTCCCGTGCCGCCCACCGCGATGCTGAAGTTCGGCGCCCAGAAGGTGCTGGCGGTCGAGCGCTTTGACCGCCGGATGCATCCGTCAGGCAAGTGGTTGCTGCGCCTGCCGCAGGAGGACTTCTGCCAGGCGCTCGGCAAGCCGTCGCATCTCAAGTACGAGGCCGATGGCGGCCCCGGAATGATCGACCTCGCGAACGTCTTGCGGCAGTCGGTGCGGGCGAAGGAAGATCTTGGCACGCTCATCACCGCGCAGCTGCTGTTCTGGATGCTCGGCGCACCCGACGGCCATGCGAAGAACTTCAGCATCGCACTGCTGCCGGAAGGTCGCTACAGGCTCACGCCGATCTATGACGTGATGTCGATCTGGCCGGTGGAGGGAAGCGGGCCGAACCAATTCTCGCGTCACGACGCCAAGCTTGCGATGGGTCTGTCGGGCAAGAACAGGCACTACCGGTTCAAGGACATCCAGCGGCGCCACTTCAATGCCATGGCGCAGAAGTGCCACTTCGGGCCCGATGCGGAGATGCTGATCGAGCGTGTTCTGGATGCCACGCCGGGTGTCGTCGACCGGATTGCGGCGCGGTTGTCGACGGACTTCCCGGCCGCTGTCTCAGGTCGGATCCTGGAAGGTCTTGTCAGGTCGGCGAAGGCGTTGCGGGCGATGCCTGCCGCCTGAGTCTCAAGCCGCCATTCCCGCAACCATCCCCGCAGCCGCGAAATCCACGAATGCCCGCACCCGCGCCGACAACTGGTGCCGCTGCGGCCATACCGCGTAGATGTCGGCATCCGGCGTGCGATAGCCAGGCAGCACCGGCACCAGCCGGCCGCTGCGCAGGTAACGCGCGATGTCCCATTCGGCCCGCATCAGGATGCCGTGGCCGTCGAGCGCCCAGTTGACCGCGATCTCGCCATCGTTGGTGCTCAGCGTGCCGCGCGTCTTGATGCTCTCGGTACGTTGCGTTGCACCGCGGCCGGAGGTCAGCCGCCACATGCCGTAGGCCTCGTCACCCTGCCGGATGCCGATGCACGAATGCCGCGCGAGATCCTGCGGCAGTTTCGGCGTGCCGGCGCGTGCAAGGTAGACGGGCGAGGCGCAGAGCAGCCGCCGGTTCGACGCGATGCGGCGCGCGATCACGCGGGTGTCGGGCGGCGCGCCGAAGCGGATGCAGACGTCGAAAGCCTCGTCGGCCAGCGCCGGCGGATTGACCGACAGCTGCAGCTGCACCTCGACTTGCGGGAATTCCCGAGCGAACCGCGAAATCAGTGGCGCCACATGGCTGCGCCCGAAACCCAGCGTCGCGTTCACGCGCAGCAGCCCGCGCGGCTCGGCTTTCGATTCGCCCAGCAACTGCGTCAGGTCGTCGATCTCCGCGAGGATGCGGCGCGCATGCTCGACGTAAAGCTCGCCTTCCGGCGTGAGGCTCATGCGGCGCGTGGTGCGGTTGAGCAGCGCCACGCCGAGACGCGCTTCCATCTGCGTCAGCCGCTTGCTTACAGCCGGCGTGCTGATGCCGAGTTCGCGACCCGCCGCGCTCAGGCTGCCGCAGGCGGCGAGCGTCGAGAAGAAGCCGAGCTCCGCCGGCTGGATCGGTGACATCGAGGCCATCGGATTGTTGAACTCAGGTTAACGATGGATTCACTTCGACTGCGAATCGAAGGGCGCGCCGAATCCTACATTGGGGTCATTCAACAAGGAGACTCCATGACCAGCTACCGCATCGCAACCATTCCCGGAGACGGCATCGGCAAGGAAGTGATTCCCGCCGGCCGGCAGGTCATGGAGGCACTCTCGGCTGCTTCCGGCGGCAGCCTGAAGTTCGAGTTCGAGGACTTCGGCTGGGGCGGCGACTGGTATCGCGCCCACGGCGAGATGATGCCGGCCAACGGCCTCGATGCGCTGCGCGACAAGGACGCGATCCTGTTCGGCTCGGCCGGCGATCCGCACATCCCCGACCACATCACGCTCTGGGGCCTGCGCCTGAAGATCTGCCAGGGCTTCGACCAGTACGCCAACGTGCGACCGACGCGCATCCTGCCCGGCATCGACGGCCCGCTCAAGCGCTGCACGCCGGAACAGCTCGACTGGGTGATCGTGCGCGAGAACTCCGAGGGCGAATATGCCGGCGTCGGCGGCCGCGTGCACCAGGGCCATCCGATCGAGGCCGCGACCGACGTCAGCATGATGACGCGCGCGGGCGTCGAACGCATCATGCGGTTCGCCTTCCGCCTCGCGCAATCGCGGCCGCGCAAGCTGCTCACGGTGGTCACCAAGAGCAACGCGCAACGTCATGCGATGGTGATGTGGGACGAGATCGCGGTGCAGATCTCCAAAGAGTTCCCGGACGTGACCTGGGACAAGGAACTGGTCGATGCGGCCACCGCGCGCATGGTCAACCGTCCGGCCACGCTCGACACGCTGGTCGCCACCAACCTGCATGCCGACATCCTCAGCGATCTCGCCGCCGCGCTGGCCGGCAGCCTGGGCATCGCGCCCACCGGCAACATCGATCCCGAGCGGCGCTATCCGTCGATGTTCGAGCCGATCCACGGCTCGGCCTTCGACATCATGGGCAAGGGGCTCGCGAATCCGGTCGGTACCTTCTGGTCGGTCGTGATGCTGCTGGAGCATCTGGGCGAGCCCGAGGCCGCCGCCCGCGTGATGCGCGCCGTCGAGCATGTCACCTCGAACCCGGCGCTGCATACCGGTGACCTCGGCGGCAAGGCGACGACCGAACAGGTCACGCGCGCCGTCTGCGCGCACATCAGCGGCTGAGCCGACCAAAAAAGAAGACGGAGACAAGACAATGACAAATTCATCTGCGTTCAAGGTCTGCTTGTTGGCCTTCGGGCTCGGCGCCGCCGCGTTGGTCGGCGCCCAGACGGCATGGCCGACGCGCCCGATCAGCCTGGTGGTGCCATTCCCGGCCGGCGGCACGACCGACGTGCTCGCACGAGCGCTGGCCGAGAAGCTGTCGCAGAGCCTCGGCCAGCCGGTCGTGGTCGAGAGCAAGCCCGGCGCCGGTGCCACGCTCGATGCCGACTACGTCGCCAAGGCAAAGCCGGACGGCTACACGCTGCTGATGGGCGCGGTGCATCACACCATCGCGACCAGCGTCTACAAGAAGCTGCCCTACGACTTCCAGAAGGATCTCGCGCCGATCACGCTGGTCGCGATGGTGCCCAACGTGCTGGTCGTGAATGCAGCGCTGACGCCTGCGAAGAACGTGGCCGAACTGGTCGCGCTGGCCAAGGCCGCGCCCGAGAAGCTGGCCTACGGATCGAACGGAAACGGTACGGCGCAGCACCTGATCGGCACGCAGTTCCAGGCCAGCACCGGGACCACGTTGCTGCATGTGCCCTACAAGGGCAGTGGCCCGCTCACGACCGACCTGCTCGGCGGCCAGATCGCCATGTCCTTCGACACCATCACGCCGGTGCTGCAGCACATCAAGGGCGGCAAGCTGCGTCCGCTGGCCGTGACGACGGCAAAGCGCTCCTCGGTGCTGCCGGATGTGCCGACGCTCCAGGAAGCGGGACTGAAGGATTTCGACATCGGCACCTGGTTCGGCGTACTGGCCCCGGCCGCCACGCCCAAGGACGTGGTCGCCCGGCTGAGCGCCGAGATGGCGAAGATCGTCGCATCGCCCGACTTCGCCCAGCGCATGGAAGCCATCGGTGCGGAGCCGATCGGCGGTACGCCCGACCAGATGGCGAAGCGCATCGACGATGAGACCGTCAAGTTTGCGAAGCTGGTGAAGGACGGCAAGGTCGCGATCGACTGACCAGACCTCGCCTGCGCATCACTTGCCGAGTTCGCTCAGCACGGCCGGCTTGATCTTCCCTCCCTCCACCGTCGCCACGACCGGGTTCAGGAGAGTGCCGCCGACCGTGTCGATGCCCTTGAATTCGCCCGCGTTCGTTTCCTTCGGCAGTTGCGCCAGCGCATCGCCGATCTTCGCGCGGATGGCGGCCGCGTCGGTCGTGGTGCCGGCCAGCTTCATCGCGATGGCCAGGGCGTGCGTCAGCGTGTAGTTGTAGGAGGATTCCGTGGTCGGGTCCTTGTCGGCGCCGTAGGCCTTGCGGTAGGCGGCGGCGAAGGTCTTCGGGCCGAGACGTTCGTCGTAGGACACCGGCAGCACGCCGATCGAGCCCTCCAGCGGCGCGAGACCGCCAGTGACCTTCGCCATCTCGTCGAACTTGGCCTGGTCCATGATCAGGAAGCCGCCCTTGAAGCCGAGCTCGCGCGCCTGCTTGATGACCAGCGCGGTCGGTTCCGACGGACCGCCGACGAACAGCACGTCGGGCTTCTCGGCCAGCACCCGGCTCACGCCGCTGTAGAAATCGGCCGAGCGGTTGTACGACATCGGGTTGTTCGATACGACGGTGCCGCCGGCCTTGGTCCAGGCAGGCTCGAACAGCGCCGACCAGTTCTTCGCGTACTCGTGGTCGCCCGGCAGCATGCCGACCTTCTTGCCGTACTTCTTCATTTCGTAGGCGGTGAACGGTTCGATGTACGAGTCGAACGTCGGCGGAATGCGGATCGTCAGCTTGTTGCCGGTCTCGGTGATCTTCGGCGTGCTGGAGTAGGCCATCACGATGAACTTCTCCTGCTGATTGAAGGCCTGCATCGCATAGATGCCGCCCGAATGCGGCACGAAGACGGCCGACGTCTGGTACTGCTGCACCAGCCGGCGCGCGTTGATCGCGGCCTCGGCCGGCGCGTACTTGTCGTCGAGCGCGACCAGTTCCAGCTTCACCTTCTTGCCGGCCACTTCGAGCCCGGCGGCGTTGATCTCCTTCATTGCCATCTCGATGCCGTTGACGACGTTCTTGCCGTAGAGCGCCGCGCCGCCCGAGAGCGGTCCGGTGAAGCCGATCTTGACGGCGTCCTGCGCCGCGACGGTCGTGGCGCCGAATGCGGCGACCAGCGCGGCGGCGACGGGCAGCAGGCGGGTGAAAGTGCGACGGGAAGCGATCTTCATGGGTTTGTCTCCTGATTGATCCGTGATGTGGAAATTCGTGACTTCACGCGCCGATGTAGGCGGCGCGCACGGCCTCGTTGTTGAGCAGCGATTCGCGGTCGCCTTCGAGCGTGATGCGTCCGCGCTCGATCACGTAGGCCCGGTGCGCGATGGCCAGCGCCGAGTACGCGTTCTGCTCGGCCAGCAGCACGGTGGTGCCGGCCTTGTTGATGCGCTGGATGACCTCGAACACCTGCTTGACCACCAGCGGCGCGAGGCCCAGCGACGGCTCGTCCAGCAGCAGCACCTTCGGCCGGCCGAGCATCGCGCGACCGATGGCGACCATCTGCTGCTGGCCTCCGGAGAGCGAGCCGGCCGGGTCGTCCTGCTTCTTCTCGAGGATCGGAAAAAGCCCGAACACCTCGTCGATGGAACGCTGGATGCCGGCCTTGTCGGCGCGGTGCACGTAGGCGCCGAGCTGCAGGTTCTTCTTTACCGACATCATCGGAAAGAGTTTTCGGCCCTCGGGGCAGTGCACCAGGCCCGACTGCACGATCTGCGCGGTGCGCTGGCCGACCAGTTCGACCGGGTTCGTGCTGCCGAAGCGGATGCTGCCGCCGCTCGGTTTCTGGATGCCGCTCGCGGCCATGAAGATCGACGTCTTGCCCGCGCCGTTGGCGCCCAGCAGCACCACCAGCTCGCCAGCGTCGGCGTGCAGCGTGACCTTGTCGAGCGCGAGGAAGCTCCCGTAGTGCAGGTCGACGTTGTCAAACCGCAGCATGGGCAGCCTCCGCGTTCGTATCGATGTCGGCGCCCAGGTAGGCCTCGATGACCTGCGGGTCGCGGCGGATCTCCGCCGGCGTGCCTTCGGCGATCTTTGCGCCGTTGTTCAGCACGACGATCTTGTCGGCCAGCCGCATGATCATGTCCATCTTGTGTTCGATCAGGCACACGGTCTTGCCGTGGTCCACCAGCTTGCGGATCAGCGCAGCCAGCCCGACAGTCTCTTCCGGATTCACGCCGCCGGCCGGTTCGTCGAGCAGCAGCAGCTGCGGGTCGGTGGCGAGTGCCAGCGCGAAGGCGACGCGCTTGCGCTCTTCCTGCGTGATGTCGGCGGCGATGCGGTTCGCGACATGCGAAAGGCCGACGAAGTCCAGTGCGTCCTGCGCCTTGTCCCTGCACAGGCGCTCCTCGTCGCGCAGGCGTCGCGTGTTCGCCAGCACGTCCCACAGGCCGGACCTGGTGCGCAATCGGTGGCCGACGATCAGGTTGTCGAGCACGGTCGCGTTGTCGAACAGGTGCGTGGTCTGGAACGTGCGCGCGATGCCGATGCGCGCGATGTGGTCGGGTCGCATGCCGGTCACGTCGCAGCCTTCGAAGACGATGCGTCCGGAGGTCGCCGGATGCGTGCCGGCGACCAGGTTGAAGAAGGTCGTCTTGCCGGCGCCGTTGGGTCCGATGATGGCGCTGACCTGGCCGCGCTCGAAGCGCGTCGTGATGCTGTCGACGGCGGTCAACCCGAAGAATTTCTTGGTGAGGTCGGTGATCTCAAGCATGGGAAGCGGCTTCCTGTGCAGGCGTTTTCAAAGCAGGCGCTGCAGGCGCTGCAGGCGCCGCACTGACCGCCGCGGCCCGCCGCGCGCGCCGTTTGAGCCAGGTGCCGACGATGCCGTCCGGCAGGAAGATGATCAGCGCGATCAGCAGCGGCCCGAACACCACCATCCGGTAGTCCTGCAGGAACTGCAGGCTCTGCGTGAGGTACGTCACCAGCACGGTGCCGACCAGCGGGCCGAGCAGCGTGCCCACGCCGCCGACCAGCACGAACATCACCAGGTCGAAAGTCACCGCCTCGCTCGCCAGGTCCGGCCCCAGGAAGCGCACCTGCCCCGCGTAGAGCGCACCGGCGAAGCCTGCGTAGACGACCGACAGCACGAACGACAGCGTCTTGGTGCGCATCAGGTCAATGCCCAGCGCCTCGGCCAGCTCGTCGCTGTTGCGCACCGCCATGAAACTGCGCCCCAGCAGCGACCGCACGATGCGCGCCATCACGAAGATGCCGAGCACCAGAAACGCCAGCACCAGGTAGTACTGCGACAGCGGCGTGCCGAACTGCAGCGGGCCGATGCCGGTCGGCGCCGGTATGCCCATGATGCCGACCGGTCCGTGGGTCAGGCTTTCCCACTTCTCGATCAGCAGAAACATGATGTAGCTCACGCACAGCGTGAAGATCGAGAAGTAGTGGCCCTTCAGACGCAGCGACAGCAGGCCGACGAAGAAGCCCATCGTCGCCGTCACGCAGCCGGCCGCCAGGAACGCGATCCAGAACGGCACGCCGTGGTCGACCGTCAAGATGCCGACCGTGTATGCACCCACCGCCATGAATGCGCCGTGCGCCAGGTTGAACTGCCCGGTGTAGCCGGTGATCAGGTTCAGCCCGAGCGCGGCAATGGCCATGATGAAGGCCTGCGTCGCGACCGAGATCAGGTAGTTGTTCTGCGCGAAGAGCGGAAACACCAGCGCGATGACGGCGAGCAGCGCCCAGCCCGCCTTGCCTTCGAGCAATTGCATCGGCCTCATGCGCGCGCTCCCTTCGGCGTGAACAGGCCTTGCGGACGGAACGACAGGATCACCACCAGCAGCACGAAGGCGATGATGTCCTTGTAGTCGGTCGAGAAATAGAAGCCGCCGAAGCTCTCCGCCATGCCGATGATCAGCCCGCCGACGATGGCCCCCGGAAAGCTGCCCATGCCGCCCAGGATGATGATCACGAACGCCTTGGTGATGACCAGATTGCCCATCGACGGATAGACCAGGTTGATCGGCGCATACAGCACCGCCGCGATCGCCGCCAGCGCGCCCGAGATCGCGAACACCAGCAGCTTGACCCGCGTCGCGTCGATGCCGACCAGCGCCGCGCCGGCCGGGTTCTGCGCCATCGCGATGATGGTCGAGCCGATGGTGGTGTGGTTCAGGAACAGGTGCAGCACCACCATCAGCGTGAAGGCGCCGGCGATGATCAGCAGGCGCTGCAGCGGCGCGGTGAGACCGAAGATCTCGACCACTTGGCCGTAGGGTGTCGGCATCCGGTGGAAGTCGGCGCCGAACATCGCCTGTGCGCCGGCTTCGAGGAACAGCAATATTCCGATGGCCGCGATCATGTCGTGCAGCTCCGGCGCGTTGCGCAGCGGATGGAACACCAGCCGGTCGGCCAGCATCGCGATTACGGCGACGATGGCCGCGGCGCCGGCCATGGCCAGCCAGTAGTTGAGCCCCAGCTTCGCCATCAGGTAATAGCCGGCGAAAGCACCCGACATATAGAAGGCGCCGTGCGCGAAATTCGGCACATGCAGGATGCCATAGACCAGCGTGAGCCCCAGCGCCACTAGGCTGTAGACGCCGCCGACCGTCAGGCCGTTCAGAAGTTGCTGGAAGAACAGTTCCACATCGATCCTCGCGAAAGACCCCGGGAGCGGCGCCGTGGAGGGCGCCTGGGGCAAGCGGACGATTGTGGAGAGCGGTGCGAAGCCGGTCGACTGAGGTTTGCCCGCGGTCGGCGTCGCCTCGGCGACTGGCTTGGCTACCAGACATAAAAAAACGCGCCCGAAGGCGCGTCGTTCTGCGGATCGGCCCTGCGGCCGATCTGCGAAGGTGGCTCAGCCGCCCTTCTTCGCCCGCTTGCCGGGGTTCTTCTTGCTGCGCGTGGCCTTGCCGCGTTCGAGGCTCACCTTCTGGCCGCCTCCGCTCGTGGGGACGTTGTAGCCGGCGACAGCGACGGGTTTCGGGGTGGCAATACGGTCTGCCTCGGTGCGGATTTTGGTGGCCATGAAGTAGCTCGGAGTAAGTGTTCGAAGGGCGTAATTAAGCCACATCGTCGAGCAGCCGTACCTTGACGGACTTGCCCTTGACGCGGCCGGTGGAAAGCTTGTGTGCGGCCTCGCGCGCAATGCGCCGGTCGACCGCCACGTAAGTGGAGAACTCGTTGACGTTGATCTTGCCGACCTGCTCCTTGGCGAAGCCGGCATCGCCGGTCAGCGCACCCAGCACGTCGCCGGCACGGATCTTTTCCTTGCGGCCGCCGACGATCTGCAATGTCGCCATCGGTGCGCGCAGCGGTTCACCACTGCCGGGTGTGAGTCCGGCCAGCGGCTGCCAGTCGGATTCGCGGCCCTGGAGCTGCTCGATCTTGCCGACGCTGCCCATCTCGTCCATCGAAGCCAGGTTCAGCACGATGCCTTCGGCGTCCGCGCGGCCGGTGCGGCCGATGCGGTGGATGTGGATTTCGGAATCGGGCGTCACGTCGACGTTGATCACGGCTTCGAGCTGCGAGATGTCGAGGCCGCGCGCGGCCACGTCGGTCGCGACCAGCACCGAACAGCTGCGGTTCGAGAACTGCACGAGCACCTGGTCGCGCTCGCGCTGTTCGAGCTCGCCGAACAGCGCCATTGCGCTGAAACCCTGCGCCTGAAGCACGGAAACGAGGTCGCGGCATTGCTGCTTGGTGTTGCAGAAAGCCAGCGTACTGCCGGGCCGGAAGTGGTCGAGCAGGCGCGAAACGGCATGCAGCCGGTCGCTCTCCTCGACTTCGTACCAGCGCTGAACGATCTTGCCTTCCTCATGCTGCGCCTGCACGGTGATCTGCTGCGGCGACTTCATGAACCGGTCGGCCAGCTTGGCTATGCCTTCGGGGTACGTCGCCGAGAACAGCAGCGTCTGGCGCGTCGGCGGGCACTGACGCGCCACGGTGACGATGTCCTCGAAAAAGCCCATGTCGAGCATGCGGTCGGCTTCGTCGAGCACCAGCGTGTTGAGCGCATCTAGCTGCAGATTGCCGCGTTCGAGGTGATCCATGATTCGGCCGGGCGTCCCGACCACGATGTGCGCACCGTGTTCGAGGCTGGCGGTCTGGCCGCGCAACGCGACGCCTCCGCAGAGCGTGACGACCTTGACGTTTTCTTCCGCACGCGCAAGGCGGCGGATCTCGGTCGTGACCTGGTCGGCCAGCTCGCGCGTCGGGCACAGCACCATCGCCTGGACGGCGAAGCGGCGCGGGTTGAGATTGGCGAGCAGCGCGAGTGCGAAGGCTGCGGTCTTGCCGCTGCCGGTCTTGGCCTGCGCGATCAGGTCCTTGCCGAGCAGCGCGACCGGCAGGCTTGCCGCCTGGATCGGCGTCATCTGCGTGTAGCCGAGCTGCGTGAGGTTGGCGAGCGTCTGCGGCGCGAGCGGCAGCGTATCGAAACCGGTGGCCGAACCTGAGGCAACTGTCACTGGGGAAATCCTGGCTTAACGACGCTGCGCGCCGGTGTTGACCGGCGGCGGTCCGCGGCGTTCCAGGTGACGGAACGTGATGCGGCCCTTGGTCAGGTCGTAGGGCGACAGTTCCAGCGACACCTTGTCGCCGGCCAGAATGCGGATGTGGTGCTTGCGCATCTTGCCGCCGCTGTACGCGATCAGCTGGTGACCGTTGTCGAGCGTGACGCGGTAGCGCGAGTCGGGCAGGACTTCGGTCACTGCGCCGTTCATTTCGATAAGTTCTTCCTTGGCCATGAATTACCTCTTCTGACTGGTGTTGTTTGCGGTGATCGGAAATTTATTCTGTAAGGCGGTGGCCTGCATCAGGCGGCGCACTGCATGGGGGCGGTACGCTCGCGCGCCCAGCCGAGTCCTTGGTCGACCGCATAGCGCAGCGCGGCGGCATGGCTCGCAAAATGCGGCGTGAAGCGCATTACGCGGTCGTGCATGCCGCTGCCGCGGCCGGAGCGGATCGACACGGACGCTGCGAAGCGGCCGTTGTCCAGGTTCTTGATGAGCGGGGAGACAAGGTATTTGCCCACCGAATGTTGAATGATGTCCATGAAAGCCTTGCGTAATACGACGCCGCATTACGCTGAAATTATTGAAAACGGACGCGGGCCGGCCATGGTTGGCGTCAATATGGAAGGCCGCGCAAATTCGCTTCAACAGGAACGAAGGCAGTGGTGGCAATCATGGGCGCCCGATCTGGCGCTCCAACACACTGTGCAGCCGGCTTGAGAGTGAGGGGCACGCAATCTGGAGGATCCTGGGGATCGACGTGGAATCGGCATGCCAGCCGGCGGAGAAGACGAAATTCTTCGTCGTGGTATCGAAACGAACCGCATATTGTATCTGATTGGCACGCGTGTTGCTGCGCGCATCAGATTGGCCGAATATACAGCCGCGCAGGCGCCGAAGCGCCTGTCCACGTTACGCGTTACATCAGCACAGCTGTCACGCCATGCTGAATGAAGACCTCCGCCGCCGCCATCGAATGCTGGTAGACGGCGTAGCTCTCACCCGCCAATGTCGCCGTACCGCCGGAGGTCCAGCTGCCATTGCTGCCATTGCTGCCGTTCAGCCCCGAAAGTTCGACCGCATCGCCCTCATCGCCATTCACCATCAGCTGGGTTCTGCCGTCGATGGCGTAAAGGTCGGTTCTGCCCAGGTTGAGCAAGTCATCGAGCGAGAGCTTGAGCGTGTTGTCGCCATTTCCGCCGAGGTCGAGCTTTCCTAACGACGCAACTGCTGAACTGGCCGTGTTCCTTGCGGCGAGTGTGGACGTATCGACGTAGAACTCGAAGGCGTTGGTATGGGCGACGCCAGCCGTACTGTCTACATAGGCATAGATGTCGTGCAGTCCCTGTTCCAGCGTTGGCGTGTAGCTCCAGTGACCTGTGCCGTCGGCAATCACCGTGCCGATCTTGTCGGCCGACGAATCGGCGATGCCGTGGTTATCGTAAAGATCGACGGTTGCCCCGGCCGAGGCGGTGCCCTTGATTTGCGGCGAGGCGTCGTCCGTCGATTCGCCGTATGCCACCGAGCCGGTACTGCTGCCTACGTCGTCGGTCACCGAGTCGAGCGTGACGAACACCGGCGTGACGACCACCGGTGGCGTGGCGACGGTGAACTGATGGGTGCTGAAATTGGCGAGGCCGGCCGCGCCTTCGACATGGGCATAGATGTCGTGCAGTCCCTGGTCGAGCGTGGGCGTGTACGTCCAGTGGCCTGTGCCATCGGCAATCGCAGTACCTATCTTGTCGGCCAACTTGTCGGCGATGCCGTGGCTGTCGTAGAGATTGACGGTGGATCCCGGCGTGGCGGTGCCATTGAGCTGCGGCGAGGTGTCATCCGTCGACTCGCCATATCCCACGGGGCCGGTGCTGCTGCCGACGTTGTCGAGCACTTCGTCGAGCGTGACGAACGCCGGCGTGACGACCAACGGCGGCGTGGTGACGATGAAATCGCGGACCTCGGAACTGGCGGCGCCAGCCGTCCCGCCTACATAGGCATAGACGCCGTGCAGCCCCTGCTGGAGCACGGGCGCGTAGGTCCAGTGGCCCGTGCTATCGGCAACCACCGTTCCTATCTTGCTGGCCGCCGCGTCGGCAAGGCCGTGAGTGTCGTAGAGCTCAACGGTGGCCCCCGGTGTTGCGGTGCCCTTGAGTTGCGGCGAGGCGTCACCCACCGAACTGATGATGCCCACCTGGAGGCCGTTGCTCGTGTATTCGAAAATCCCGTCGAGCGTGACCCACATCGGCGTGACGACCACCGGTGACGTGGCGACGGTGAACTGGTGGGCGCTGGAACTGGCGATGCCGGCTGTGCCTCCGACATGGGCATGGATGTCGTGCAGCCCCTGGTCGAGCGTGGGCGTGTAGGTCCAGTGGCCTGTGCCGTCGGCGACTACCGTACCAATCTTGTCGGCGATGCCGTGGCCGTCGTAAAGATCGACGGTGGCTCCCGGTTTGGCCGTGCCCTTCAGCTGCGGCGAGGTGTCATCCGTCGACTCGCCGTATCCCACGCGGCCGGTGCTGCTGCCGACGTTGTCGAGCACTTCGTCGAGCGTGACGAACGCCGGCGCAGTATCGACAGTGAACCTGATGGGAGCGCTGGCTGCGCTGGACAGGCCTGTGCCGTCGGCGACGGTGACCGTGAAGGCGTGGCTGCCGACGGCGAGCGGGGTCGTCGGGGCGAAGCTCCAGGACCCGGTAGGCGACGCGAGCACCGTGCCGATGACGGCATCGTTATCGCGTACGGTAACGGTCATCCCGGCAGTTGCATGGCCGGAGAGCGTGGGCCTGGCGTCATCGGTGACCGTGCCGTTGACGATCTGGCCTGTGATACCGACGGCGTCGTACAGACCGCTGATCTGCGCAACAGGTGGCGCGACAGGTGGCGCGATGGGGCCGGTAGCTGTGATGACATTGGCCAACGAGCTGGTGGTGCCGCTGGCGTCGGGGATGGTGGCTGTCGATTCGCTGGCGGGCCGGGCTGGCATGTCGACTGCGGGCTGTGTGTTGCCGCTGGCGCCGACCGGTGCGGTGGAGAGGGTGCCGTTGAACGCTTTGACGGTGGCGGTGGCGGTGGCGGTGCCGGTGGATGCAGTTGTAGTTGTATCTGAAGTGACGATCGTGGAGTTCGAGGCGACGGAGGGGTTTCCTGAGTTGGAGGCGGAGTTGGAGTCGGAGCCGTGGTCGCGGGTGCTGGCCGCGACAACCGTCGCTGCACCGAGTCCGATCGCACCCAGCATCCAGGGGGAAAACGAGCCTGCTGCCGCGGGTGCGGCAAGAGCGCCGCCTTGAGGCGCCAGCGTGGTGCCTGTGTAGATGTCGGCCTGAGCTACCGTGACGGCCTCATCGCCGTAGAGCGCGGCCTGCGAATCGCCGGCTTCCACGCTTGCTGACATGCGTTCGGCATTTTCCCAGGCTGCGCCGTCCGCCAACCCTGCAAGGTCGTCGCCCTTGCGCCATGTCCTCCCTTTGCCCGCAAGCTTGCTGTTTGCCTGGGTCGAATGTCCGGCAGGAACATCTGCCGTCGCTGGCGATTGGTTGACCAGGTCTGTCGCGTTGAAGGCATTCGTGCCGGTGATGCGGGTGTCAGGTTGCTTGAGAGGAACTTGTGGAGCCATTTGGTTTGGATTCGTTGCAAAAGGAAGCTGGGCTGCGGAGGCAGAAAAGCCTTGAAGGAGGTGCCCAGCGAAAATTTTGCAATCGATCTCCGAAGTGAAGCTAAAAAGCTCCGAGGCACTAGGATTTGGGGAATGAAACAATGGTTGCCTGTCACGGCCCGTCCGCCATGTCCGAACGTCGGCGCCGTTTTCATCAAATCGCTTCATTCGCCATTGCCCGCCATGCCAGCCACGTCCCAGTCCGCTGCCGGTCGCCTCAAGATCGGGCTCTCCGCCTGCTTCCAGCACGCCGATCCCTCGCGCTCGCTGTTCACCAACAAGACCCTGCAATACGTCGAGCAATCGATCGCGCACTGGCTGATGTCTGCTGGTGCGATGGTCGTCATGGTGCCCTGCCCGACCGGCGAAACAGCTCGGGGAGACACCAAGCTCTCGCATTACGCCGAATGGCTCGACGGCGTCGTGATGCATGGCGGCGCCGATGTCTGGCCGGGCAGCTACGGCGAGGTGCCGCTGCGCGAAGCCTGGGTCGGCGACCGCATCCGCGACCTCTACGATCTGGCGCTGGTCGAGGCTTTCGAGCAGGCCGGCAAGCCGATCTTCGGCGTCTGCCGCGGGCTGCAGCTCATCAACGTGGCTTTCGGCGGCACGCTGTTCCAGGACATCGAGACCCAGCATCCGCACGCGCTGCGGCATCGCGACCCGGTCAGCTACGACCAGAACTTCCATGACATCGAGCTCGTCGACGGCACGCGGCTCGCGCAGATGTATCCGGGCGTGGCGCATGCGCGGGTCAACAGCATCCATCACCAGGGCATCAAGGACCTGGCGCCGGGCTTCGAGGTCGAGGCATGGAGCTACCCGGACCGCGTGCCTGAAGCCATTCGCCGTGTCGGAAAGAGCGATCCGAAGGGCAACCACCGCGGCTACATCGCCGCGACGCAGTGGCATCCTGAATTCCACCGCGCCGGCAGCACCGTAAGCACGGTCGACGACACGGCCATCCTGAACGACTTCATGGCTGCGTGTGCCGCAGCCAAGGTGCAGCCGGCCCGTCCGGCGCGCCACATGCCGGGGCGCATCCGCGACCGCGCGGCGCGCATGCTGCGACAGGCGCTTCTGCGGCGCTGATCGGTCCGAACTTCAGCGCGGATCGGTCGCGAGCAGCATTTCCAGCAGCGACCGCAGGCTCGCCTTCAGCCGCGCCGTGCCTTCTTCGTCGAGAGCCAGCGTGACTTCGTCCATATAGAGCTTGCGGTTGATCTCGACCTGGATGCTGTGCCGGTTCGCGGCCGGATTGCCGTGGCGGCGCACCAGTTCCACGCCCTTGTACGGATGGTTGTAGTCGACGCTGTAGCCGAGCGAGCGCAGGTGGGTGCAGATCTTCTGCGACAGCGCCGGATCGGCGGTGCTGCCGTCGCGGTCGCCGACCACGAAATCGGCATGCGCCATGCCCGGAAAGTCGGTGGCGTGGCTGCCCGCGATCGCCGGCATCGAGTGGCAATTGATATGAATGCTGTAGCCATGACGCGCATGCGCGGCGTCGATGGCGCCGGCCACGGCCGCGTGGTACGGCGTCCAGCATCGGTCGATACGCCTTTGCACCTCGTCGACGCCGAGCAGCCGGTCGTAAATCGACAGGCCGTCGTCGGTCAGCTTCCAGATCAGCCCCTTGCCGAGTCGCACCTTTGCCAGCATGCGCGGGTCGGTCGATAGCGGACCGGTCCACGGGCCGTCGAGCAGGCTCGTGTCCAGTTCGGTGACGTCGCGATTGGCGTCGAGGTAGCTGCGCGGGAAATGCGCCTCGACCCAGGCCGCGCCCAGCGCGGGCGCGAAGTCGTAGAGCTTCTCGACGTGCGTGTCTTCGGCGCGGCGCAGCGACGCCATGTCGCAGGCCGGCTGGAAATCCGGCGGGTAGTAGGTGCCGCTGTGCGGGGAATCCAGCACCAGCGGCGTGCTGCCGGGCAGATGCGTCACCAGTGGCGATTCGACCTCGCTGCCGGGCGCAATGTCGGTGTTCTGGGTGTCGATAGGGTTTGTCGTGCTCTTCATAGGCAATTCAATCCAGGCTGATCTTCGCGAAGGCGGCGACCTTCTTCATCTTCTCGATCTCACTCCTGATCTGCGCATCGAACTCGGCCGGCGTGGTGCCGGACGCATACAGACCCTGCAGAGCAAGCCGTTCGCGCACCGCCGGGTCCTTCAGCGCAGTGGCGACCGCCTGCTGCATGCGCAGCGCGACCGGCGCCGGCGTGCCCGCGGGCGCGACCAGGCCGAACCACGACGGGTCGTTGTTGGCCGGGTAGCCGAGCTGTGCGTAGGTCGGTACGTCCGGCAGCACGTCGAGGCGCGTGTTCCAGGACACGGCCAGCGCCTTCAGCTTGCCCGACTTGACGTGCGGCAGCGACGAAGCGACCTGGTCGAAATACACCGCGACCTGTCCGGCGAGCACGTCGTTGATGGCCGGACCCGCACCGCGATAGGGGATGTGCACCATCGAGGTTCCGGTGCTGCTCTTGAAAAGCTCGCCCCACATGTGGCCGATGGTGCCGTTGCCCGGCGATGCGTAGGAAACCTTGCCCGGATTCGCCTTCAGGTACTTCACCAGCTCGGCAAAGTTCGCGACCGGCAACTCCTTAGGGTTGATGACGATCACGCCCGGCGCCTTGACCAGTTCGGTCACCGCGACGAAGCCCTTGATCGGGTCGTACGGCAGCTTGGCGAAAACGGCCGGATTCACGCCGTGCGTCGACAGCGTCGCGACGCCGAAGGTCAGGCCGTCCGGCGCAGCACGCGCGACTTCGGCCATGCCGATGGAACCGCCCGCACCGCCGCGGTTGTCGACCACCACCGGCTGCTGAAGGATCGGCGCGAGCGCATCGGCCAGCACACGGCCTGTGATGTCGGTGGCACCGCCGGGCGGAAACGGCACGACCAGACGGACCGGCTTTCCTTGCGCAAAGGACATTCCAGGCGCGAGAGAAGCGATGGACGAGGCGGCAGCGATGGCGGCAAGAAGATGGCGGCGTTGCATGGGGTTTCTCCAATGAGTCCGAAAGACGTAAAGCGGATTGCTGCCTATTCTTAAGCAAAGGACGTACCTGCTAGCATTCCGATCTGGAATGAACTAATCGCTTTGCCGGGAGCTGTCCGATGTCGTTGCGTCGCCTCAATCCGCCGCTGAACCTGCTGCGCGCGTTCTCGACCGTGGCCAGTTTCGGCGGCGTTTCGCGTGCCGCGGAGGCGCTGCATCTCACCCAGGGCGCGGTCAGCAAGCAGATCCAGGAACTCGAACGCTGGATCGGCATGCCGCTGTTCGAACGCAGCCGCAAGCGCCTGACGCTCACGCCCGCCGGCGAGCGCTACGAGAAAGCCGTGCGCGCGGTGCTGTCGGCATTGGAAGACGCCACTCTGGAACTCATCACCAGCGGCGACGGCGGCGGCGCGCTGCACCTGTCGACATTGCCGACCTTCGGCGCCAAGTGGCTGATTCCGCAATTGCCGGACTTCCAGCGCGCCAATCCGCAGATCACGCTGCATTTCGTGCCCTTCGTGCATGGCTACGACTTTCAGCGGCCGGAACTCGACTGCTCGATCCTGTTCGGCGACGGCCACTGGCCCGGTGCCCGGTCGCACTATCTGGCCGGGCAGGACGTCGCGCTGATCGCTCCGCGCCCCGACCTGGCCGAGGTGCCGATCCATTCGCCGCAGGACGTGGCGCGCTGCACGCTGCTCCGCCATGTCACCGTCCCGCAGGCGTGGATGCAGTGGCGCGAGGCGCACGACGTGCGCGGGCTCGATCCGCTGGCCGGACCGCAGTTCGACCAGTTCCAGACCATGATCCGCGCGGTGATGGTCGGCATGGGCGTGGCGCTGGTGCCGCGCTGTCTGGTTCATGACGAGATCGCGTCGGGGCTGGTGCACGAGCCGCTGCCCGGCGGCGGCTACCGGGGCGATCGCGGTTACTGGTTCTGCTATCCCGAAGGCCGCAGCCAGCTTGCGACGCTCGACCGCTTTCGCACCTGGTTGATGGCGCGTGTCGAACGCAGCGAGGACGCCGCCTTCGTCGCGCCGGTGTCGGCGGCCGTCTCCGTGCTTACTTCGTCTCGACCCGCCTGACGCTGGTGTCGATGGTGCCGAACATCTCTACGCCGCTGCCGTTGCGATAGCCGCTTCCGGCACTTCCGGCACTTCCGGCATTTCCGCCGGATGTACCGGCGCAACCGGCGAGTGCGGCAAGAGCGGCCGTGGCGAGGAGGACGAGGGCGGTATTTGTCTTCATGGTGTGTCCGAGAAGCGATCCCGGTCGAAGTTCAATCGCCATCTTTGTCCAAGGCGCGTGCGAATGCGGCGACGCAAGCAAATGCACTTCCGCGGTGCGACCGCAGCGCATCGCGACGGGCGATGCACGATATGTGGGATTTGTTGATCTTGAAAAATCAACAGATTTAGCTCTTTGCAAGTTGAGCTCGCCCATGTCCCAGAGTGTGGAGCCGATAAGTTTGTGGTTTTTGTGGATATTTGGCACGCCCTTTGCATAGACATCGGCAACCACGTCCGAGGACCATCTTGTCGAACCCGAACGCTTCTTTTGCTCCTTTCGAATCTCTCTCAGGGCTTGCCGGCGCCTTGCGATCCGGCGAGCTTTCGTCTCGCGAAGCGGTCGATCTCAGCCTGAGGACTGCGCACGCGGCGCAGCCGGCGATCAATGCCTACACCGCGCTCTACGACGAGGAAGCGCTGCAAACTGCGGCTGCGCGGGATGCCCAGCGCGCGCGGGGCGAGTCGCTGGGGCCGCTGCACGGCGTGCCGATCGCGGTCAAGGACCTGATCCACGTCAGTGGACAGATCAACACCCGCGGTTCCAGGCTTTACGCCGACGCCCGTGCGACAGTGACAGCGCCCGTCGTCGAACGCGCGCTCGCAGCCGGCGCCGTGCTGATCGGCCGCACCACCACCACCGAATTCGGCTGGAAGGCATCGAGCAACGGGCCGCTGCACGGCGTCACACGAAATCCGAGGAACCCTGCGCTGACGACGGGCGGGTCCAGCTGTGGTTCCGCAGCCGCAGTCGCCAGCGGATCGGTGACGCTGGCCATCGGCAGCGACGGCGGCGGTTCGGTTCGGATTCCGGCGTCGTTCTGCGGCATCTACGCATTGAAGGGTTCGCTCGGCCGCGTGCCGGCCTGGCCCTGGAGCGCGACGGAAATGCTGTCGCACGTGGGCCCGTTGACGGCGAATGCGATGGACAGCGCGCTCGCATTCGACGTGCTCGGCGGGAAGCACTGGCGCGACCCACAGTCGCTGCCGCAGGACGACGAGAGCTACAGCACGCTGGCTGCGCGGCCGATCGCCCGGGGACTGCGCGTCGCCTACGCACCGACGCTCTTCGGCGTCGCGGTCGATCCGCGCGTGCGTTCGGTCGTATCGGCCGCGGTCGGGCAGATCGGCAGGGCGCTGGATATCCAGATCGAAGAAATCGAGCCGTCCTGGGGCGATCCGTTCCAGACCTTCGAGGACCTGTGGACCATCGGGCGCGGCGTCGTCTACGGCGGCGCGGTGCATGGACGGACGGACGAGATCGATCCGGGCTTCGCACGGCTGGTGCAAGCCGCGCAGAGCGGCACCGCCGAGCGCTACCTGAAAGCGCTCGAGTCGAGGGCCGCCTTCAACCAGGAAGTCGCCCGCAGCTTCGAGGCCGTCGACGTATGGCTCATGCCGACCGTGCCGGTGCTCCCGTTCGCGGCGGAAGCCGACGGGCCGGCCGACTGGGATCCCGACAGCAGCCCGGTGGCCTGGGCGCGATGGACGCCTTTCACCTATCCCTTCAACCTGACCGGCCAGCCTGCGGCCTCCCTGCCGTGCGGCACGACCGACGACGGCACGCCGGTCGGTCTGCAGATCGTGACGGCGCGACACCGCGACGACCTCGCGCTCCAGTTCTCGGTCGCCGCGGAGCGCGCCCTGCGCGGCGAATAGTTTTCGATCCCTCCACCTCCCTCCACCTCCCTCCACATCAATCCAAGGAAAGCAGCATGAAGTACACCCGTCGGAAACTCTTTCGCGATTCGACCCTCATGGCGCTCGCCGCCGCGTCGGCCCGGCCCGACTTCAATTTCCTGATCAATTCGGCCTTCGCGCAGAACAACTCGGCGCTGACCATCCTGTCGGCCGAGAACCTCACCGGCAACTGGGATCCGTCGTCGCACACGACGCTGGCGCAGATGAATCTGGAGGGTTACGTGTTCGGCTACCTGAACCGGGCGCCCATGCGGCTCGAAGACCCGTACCGCCTGCAGATGGAGCTGGCGAAGGAGATGAAGATCGTCGACAAGGGAACCATCGCCTTCAAGATCCGCGACGACGTCAAGTTCCACGACGGAACGCCGCTCACCGCGGACGACTTCAAGGCGACGTTCGAATACGCATCGCAGCCTTCGCGGCCGGCGCAGTGGTATCCGGGGCCCTGCAAGGTCAACGTCCTGGCCAAGGATGCCTTCGAGATCAAGACAAGCGACTTCGGCTATCCCGCCGCGCTGTTCTATTTCCTGTCTTCATTCCTGCCGGTGATGTCCGCCAAGGACATCAAGAGCGGCGACATGGTCAAGCGTCCGAACGGAACCGGCCCCTTCCGCTTCGTCGCCCAGAAGGGCAACAGCACCGTGCTGGAAGCGAACCCGACCTTCTTCGCGGGCAAGCCGAAGATCCAGACGCTGAACTACAGCTTCGTCGGCGATGCCACGACCCGCACGCTCGCGCTGATGGGCGGACAGGCGCACCTGATCGAGAGACTCGAAGCGGAACAGGTTTCCACGATCGAAAAGGACCCGCGTTTCAAGATCAGCAAGGCGGTTTCGGTCGAGAACAAGTACCTCTGGTTCCGCTGCTCCAAGGCGCCGTTCAACGATGTGCGCCTGCGCCAGGCGGTCTGCCACGCCATCGATCGCAAGCAGATTCTCGAAGTGCTCGGCATCTCGGGAGCGCAATCGAAGGCGCACATCTCGCCGGTCAAGTTCGGCTACACCGATGTGCCCGACTATCCCGAATTCGATCCGGCCAAGTGCCAGCAGCTGCTCGCGGCGGCCGGCTTTCCGAAGGGCAAGGGCCTGCCGCCGCTGGAGTACATCACCTCGGTCGGCTTCTATCCGAAGACCAAGGAATACGGCGAACTGATCACGGCGATGCTGCAGGAGCAGGGCATCCAGGTGACGTTGAACGTCATGGAAATCGCCGCCTGGAACGAGCGTCTCTACGACCGCCCCGGCGGCGGCCCCGGCCACATGATCGACTGCGGCTGGAGCACCGGCTCGCCCGAACCCGACCTGGTGCTGCGGACCCATTTCCACTCCTCGTCCAAGCGCATCTGCGGCATCGACGACAAGGAACTGGACGCCGTGCTCGACAAGGAGCGCAACGCGGCGACCACCGAGGAGCGCAAGAAGATCCTCCAGCAGGAGACGCTTCCGATGCTGGCGCGCAAGGTTCCCGCTTACTCGCTCTTCACCTCCGTCTTCATCCACGCGATGGTCAAGGACCTGGACGGCCTGTATATCTACCCGAACGGCATGATCGACCTCGGCAAGGCGTCGCGCGGCGGCAAGTCGTAGATGTATTACCTCGGCTTCCTTGCGCGGCGTCTGCTGCAGGGCGCGTTGATCGTGCTGCTCGTCGCGATGCTGATCTTCACGCTGATGCGGGTCGTTCCCGGCGATCCGGTCCGGCTCATGGTCGGCGGCATGGCGCCGGACAGCGTCGTGAAGGAAGCCAGCGAACGCCTCGGGCTGAACGCGCCGATACCGGTCCAGTTCGGGCGCTACCTGCTCCGGCTGGCGCATGGCGACATGGGCGCATCGTTCATCCGGCCGGTGAACGGCGCATCGGTCGGCGGGTCGACCTACGACGATCCGTCTCGCGCCGAGCGGGCCGCCGTGCTCGATCTGGTCGCGCAGACCCTGCCGATGACCTTGCAGCTGGCGGCGGTCGCGTTCTTCTTCGCGCTGCTGGTCGGGGTGCCGCTCGGCATCGCGGGCGGGCTCCGGCCTGGACGATGGCCGGACAAGCTCGCCTTCTACACCGGCTCGCTGTTCGTCTCGATGCCGAATTTCTGGCTCGGGATCGTGTTGACGATCCTGCTGTCGGTCAAGCTCGGATGGATTCCTTCGATCGGCTATCAGGGCTTCGTCTACACGATCCTGCCGGCGATCGTGCTCGCGGTCGAGATGGCGCCTTTCATCATCCGGACGCTGACGGTTTCGGTCGCGCAGGTGATGACCGAACCGTTCATCGAGGCTGGAACCGTGCGGGGAATCGGTCGTGCGCAAATGATCAGGCGGCATGCGCTGCGCAATGCGAGCGTGCCGCTCCTCAACGTCTTCGGCATCCAGCTGTCGGGGCTGCTGGGCGGGGTCCTGATCGTGGAATACATCTTCGACTACCCCGGACTCGGTCTTCTCACCGTGAACGCCGTTCTGCAGCGCGACTTCCCGCTGATCCAGGGCATAGCCGTGATCACGTCCTCCATCTTCGTCCTGATCAATATCGTCGTGGACCTTGCCGCTGCGGCAATCGATCCGCGACTGGAAACCGCATGAGCCACACGATGACAACTGACTCAGCAACGCCGCCGGGCCTGGTTGCCGCCGTGCCGGTGCCCGCGCCTGAACCCGATGCTGCGCGCTACAGCTCGGTAGGCCGTCGCATCCTCGATCGCGCATGGGTTTCATGGGAATTCCGTATCGGAATCGCCATTCTTCTCGGCGTCCTGGCGCTGACCGTGCTCTACCCGATGTTTTCCAGCATCGACCCCGGCAAGGCGGCCGTGTCGATCCGCTTCAAGCCGCCGATTCCGTTCGACGGGTCGAGCTGGGCGCATCCGCTGGGCACCGATCAGCTCGGCCGCGACACGCTGGTGCGCAGCCTGATCGGACTGCGCTACTCGCTCATGATCGGCGTCGGGACCGTGATCCTGATGTTCATCGTCGGCTGCACACTGGGGCTGATCGCCGGCTTCAGGGGCGGGCGCATCGGCGCGGTGATCATGCGGCTGGCGGATGCGCAGCTGTCCATTCCCATGATCATTCTGGCCATCACCGTGCTCGGCGTGTCGCGCCCCACCATTCCGGCCATCGTCCTGGTGCTGGCGTTGTCCGGGTGGCCGCTCTATGCGCGGGTCGCGCGGAGTGCCGCGCTGGCCGAGTCCAAACGCGAAGCCGTGAGAGGCGCCCGGATCCTGGGCGCGTCGGACTGGCGGATCATGCTGCTGATGGTCGCACCGGCCGTCCTGCCGCCGATCGCATTCGTGTCGGTGCTGGACATCGCCCGGATGATGATCTTCGAGGCGACCCTGGGCTTCCTCGGACTCGGCGTGCAGCCGCCGACACCCAGCTTCGGCAGCATCATCGCGGACGGTCGCAAGTACCTCATCAACGCCTGGTGGATCGCGACCATGCCCGGCGCGTTTCTGCTGATCTCCCTGACGAGCATCAACCTGATCGGCGCATCGCTCGAGCGCGCACGCAATGCCGTGCTGAAGGGAAACTAGCATGACGACCTCCCCATTGCTCGAAGTCAGGGGGTTGTGCGTCGAAGCGCGCTCCGACGCCGCGCGCCGGACGGCGCCGGCTGCCGTCCAGATCCTGCAGGACGTGAATCTGCGCGTCGAGGCCCGGCAGGTACTCGGCATCATCGGCGAAAGCGGCGCCGGAAAGACGGTTCTCGCCCGCGCTCTGGCCGGCTGGCTGCCGCCAGCGCTGAGAATCCGTGCCGGACAGGTTCTGTACAAGGGCGTCGACATGGCCGTCGGTGCGACCGACCCGCTGGCGGCATTGCGCGGCAGCGAGATCGGCTACATCGGGTCCGATCCGGTTCGCGCGCTCGACCCCACGGTGACGATCGGCGCGCAGATCGCGGAAAAGCTGCGCGCGGTCCGTCCGGGAACGACTGCGGCCGAGGCGCGGGAGAAGGTCGTCGCATTGCTCGCTGCCGTGCGGATTCCCGCGCCCGCCAAGCGATACGGCGAATTTCCGTTCCAGTTCTCGGGCGGAATGATGCAGCGCGTGATGATTGCCGACGCCCTGATTTCCGACCCCGCGTTGCTGATCGCGGACAACATCACGCAGCCACTGGACGTCACGGTCGCGGCGCAGATCCTGCGGCTTCTGCGCGAGCTGGGCGACAGTTTCGGCACCAGCGTGGTCTTCGTTTCGTCCTCGTTGCCGGTGGCATCCCAGGTTTCCGACAACCTCGTCGTGCTGCAGGCGGGGCGCGTGATCGAACGGGGCGAACCGCAACGCATCGCCACGCATCCGGTCGAGCCGTACACGCGGGAACTGCTGCTGAAGATTCCGGAGATCTGGACAGATCGTGCGAGCGAAACCGCACGTGCCGCGCCGGCCGCCAGGATCGGCGACACCATCCTCAAGGTCGAGAACGTCAGCAAGCTGTATCGCGTGCGCGACCGCACGGCGTTCAACCGCGTGCACGACGTCCAGGCGGTACGGAACATCACCTTCTCGGTGGCGCGCGGCGAGAGCATCGGCATCGTCGGCGAGTCCGGTTGCGGCAAATCGACGCTCACCCGGCTGCTGACCCTCCTGGAACGGCCCGACACCGGCACCATCGAATTCGACGGGCAGGACCTGGGCGCACTGTCGTCGTCCGCGCTGCGCGCCCTGCGTCCGCAGTTCCAGTTATTGCTCCAGGACCCTTACAACGCCCTGCCCTCGGGACGCACCATCGGCGAGATCATTTCCGAGCCTCTCTCGATTCACAGGATCGCGAAGGGCGCGGAAGCCCGCCAGCGGGTGCTCTCGGTGATGAACGAGGTCGGCCTTCCCGCGTCGCAGATCGACGCGCTACCGGTCTCGATGTCCGCCGGCCAGCGGCAGCGCATCAACATCGCGCGGGCACTGGCCCTGGAGCCGAAACTCATGGTGCTCGACGAAACGCTGTCTTCGCTCGACCAGGTCGAGCAGTCCAGGCTGATCGCGCTGTTCGAGCGGCTGCACCGGCAGCACGGCCTGACCTATATCTACATCTCGCACGACCTGGCCATGGTGCGCCGCGTGTGCACGCGCGTCGCGGTGATGTATCTCGGTGAAATCGTCGAACTGTCGCCCAACGAAATGCTCTTCAGAAATCCCGGCCATCCGTATTCGAAGGCATTGCTGTCCGCCATCCCGACGCTCGAAGCGCACCCTTTCGATGCCGAGCGATGCCTGCTGGACGGCGAGCCTCCGAGCCCGATCGATCTTCCGGTCGGTTGCAGTTTCGCGAACCGCTGCCCCGTGGCGCTGGAGCGATGCACCGGATCGGCGCCAGCCGCTTTTCCGCGAGGCGAACAGGCGTTTTCGCGGTGCTTCCTGACCGAAGGCGCGACTTTCGCGGTGGCACAATGAAATCGCCTTCGTCACCAGCGATCCGCGCCCGGCATTCCTCCATGCGCCCGGCGGTCGTGCCTCCCGGAAAGCATCGCCTTCGATATGCCCTTGCCCCATCGCCAAGCCGAGATCATCTCCAGATTGAATCAGGAAGGCCGCGTGACGGTGACCGAACTGATGCAAGGACTCCAGGTCTCGGACGAGACGGTGCGCCGCGACCTGAGGGAGCTGGAATCGCTCGGCCTGGTGCGCCGGATTCATGGCGGTGCGATCACGCCGAAATCCGACCAGGAAGAGCCTTTGCTCGCGCGGGAGCGTTTCAACATCAGGGAGAAGGCGCGGATCGGTCAGCTTGCGAGCCGCATGGTGTCGGACGGCATGTCGCTCTTTCTCGACACGGGCACGACGACGCTGGCATTCGCCAGGAGGCTGACCGCCAAGAACCTGCGCGTGACCACCAATTCGCTCGACATTGCGCTGGCTTTGCGGGACCAGGGCGCGCTGGTCGAGATGACGCCCGGAACACTCCGGTCGAACGACAACGCGCTGGTCGGCATCGAGACGCTCGATTACGCGAAGCGCCGCTATTACGACATCGCCTTCATGGGTATCGGTGCGTGCACGATCGCACACGGCTGGACGGACTATGCGCAGGAAGAATCCGCGTTGCGGCGCATCCTGCTCGGACAGGCCAGGCAGCCGGTGCTGCTGGTCGACCACAGCAAGTTCGGTCGGCAAGCCTATGTGCGGACCTTTTCGCTGGCGGAGGTCGATTGCATCGTTTGCGACAAGCGGCCACCCCGCGCGTTGCAGGAGGTCTTTGATGCCGGGAACATACGAGTGGTCTTCGAGTGACGCACGCGCTCCGGCGTTTCTGGATCTTCCAAGCCAGCAGCACCTGGCCCTGCCCCGGCTTTTCGAACTGCTGACGCGGTTCGGCACGTTCGGCGCGCAGGAAGGCGGCGGAATCTCCCGTCTGGCCGCGAGCGAAGCCGACGGCGAGGCGCGCCGCGAATTCGTCGCGCAACTCGAAGCCGCCGGTGCGCAGGTCGGTGTCGATGCCGTCGGCAACCTCCATGGCCGATTCGAGCTTGCCGGCCCCGATGCGCCATGGGTGATCTGCGGTTCGCATCTCGACAGCCAGCGTGGCGCGGGCGAACTCGACGGCACCTACGGCGTACTTGCAGGACTCTGCGTCGCCGAGGCCTTCATGCGAGCGCGCGAGGCGGGTGCCGTTTTTACCTCCAACCTCTGCCTGGTCGACTGGTGCAACGAGGAAGGCGCCCGCTTCCAGCCGAGCATGCTGGGCAGCGCGGTGTACGCCGGCAAGGTGACCGCAGAGTTTGCGCTCTCCCGCCAGGATCCCGACGGGATTTCGCTCGGTGACGCTCTCGGGCGGATCGGCTTCAGCGGCAACACGACCCTTCCGCCCGAGCCGCGCGCGTATGTCGAGCTTCACATTGAACAGGGACTGCTGCTGGAGGATGCGGGCATGAAACTCGGCGTCGTGCGCCGGAACTGGGGCGCGATCAAGCAGCGGCTCGTTTTCTTGGGCGTCCAGTCGCACACGGGTCCGACGCCGATGGGCGAACGACGCGACGCATTGCTCGCCGCGTCCCGGGTGATCGCAGCATTGCGCCAGCTGGCCGACGACCTCGGCACGGTGGCGTCGCCACTGCACACTTCGGTGGGCCGCATCCAGGTCGATCCGAACTCGCCGAACACGGTCGCGGCCAGGGTCGAGATCTGGGTCGAACTGCGCAGCGCGGACGCCGACATCCTGACGCGTGCCCGGCTCGCCTTGCTAGGCATTGCATCCGATGCGGCGGACCAGGGCGGCGTGCGGTGCGAATGTGCTTCCGAAGAGATCCGGCCAGCGGGCGAAACGTCTGCGAAGGTCGGGCGCTGGATCGAAGCGAGCGCGAACCGGCTCGGCACCGGACTGCTTTCGCTGGACACGGTCTCGGGTCACGACGCGCTCAATCTGCTCGATGTCTGCGATGTCGGACTGATCTTCGTCCCCAGCATCGGCGGCATTACCCATCACCCGGACGAGCGCACGTCGAACGCAGACCTGGCGCTGGGTCTGAGGGCGCTGACAGACGTGCTCTGGTCGGCCTGCACCGAACCCCTTGCAATGGAGAAGCCGACGTGGAGATAGCCGAACTGGTCACGCGAATGCGCACGGAGATCTGCACGGAAATACCGGACGGACTCGTCGGTGCGCCCGGCCTTTCGCCGATCGCCTCGCCGATGCATCGCGCTACCGCGCGCGAGCAGCTGCGTCTGGTCGATGCCGACGGCGCGACCATCGGCATCGCGAAACGCCTCCAGCCCGACATGGTCGACTGGATCGGCTGGCAGGCCTCCGACAGCGCGCAGCGCCAGGCCGCCCGGCTGGGCATCGCGCCCGAGATCTGGTGCGCCCTGCCCGGCGAACTCGTGCACGTCGAAGCGTGGAAGGGTACGCCGTGGCGCACTGCGACACTGGCTGACCTGTCGCGGCCGGCGGTTCTGGATGCCGTGCTGGCTGCAAAGAGGAAGCTTCATGTCGGTGGCCCTTTGCCTGACGCCGACGGCCAGCCCGACGTGTTCGAACGCATCGCCGCGCTGGCGACGGGACTGCGAGCGGCTGCGCTGGGCGCCCCTTCCGACCTGGACTGGCTGCTTCGACGCGCCGCTGCTGCACGGATCGCACTGGATGCCGCCGCTCACGTCAGGACGCTGTGTCATTGCGATGGATCGAGCGGCAACGTGCTCGTCGGCCCCGACGATGAAGTCATGCTGGTCGACTTCGACATGGCCCGGAACGACGACCCGCATTTCGACCTCGCGACCACGCTGGTCGAGGCCTGCGAGTTCGACGAGGACTGGGCGGACGCGCTGGAGCGCCTCACCGGCACCGTGGACCGCACGACGCTCGCCAGGTTGCGCCTCTACGGCTTCCTCGACGACCTGATGTGGGGACTGTGGGGATGCCATTACTCGACCCGGTCGCGCCGCGGCGGCATCGAGTTCTTCAAATACGGTCAGTGGCGCCTGTTGCGATGCCGCCAGGCCGCCGTGTCCTGGTACTTCGAACAATGGCTGCGCAACGCGGGAGGCTGAGCATGTGGAAGGCGATGGGCGAAGGAGCGACCGGAGACGAGCACCGCGTCGAGGAAATCATCGGCAGATGGCCGGACTGGGCCGGGCGGGCGCTGCGTTACGCGCCCGTCAGCGGCGGCATCAGCAACACGAACTGGCGGGTCCATGCCGACGGCTTGACTCGGGATTTCTTCGTGAAGATTCCCGGCCGCGGCACCGAGCGATTCATCCAGCGCGACGCCGCGCACGAAGCCAGCATGAAGGCGCATGCCTGCGGCTACGGCGTGCCGGTGGTCGGCTTCATGGTCGAGGAAGGCGTCGAGATCTTCGAGTTCATCGACGGCTGGCGTACCTCCACCAACCTGGATTTCCTGGACAGCGACATCCGGCACAACGCCGTGCGCGCACTTCGTGCTTTCAACGACAGCGGGCCGCTGACGCTGACCAAGACGGTGTTCGACATGATCGACGAGCATGTGTCCCAGGTCGCGGAACTCGGCTCCTGGAAGCCTCGCGATCTGCCGTGGATGCTTGCGCAGCGGGACGAGGCGCACGCCGCGATGCGTGCGTCGGGCATGGACCTGGTGCCGTGCATGAACGACACGCTCGCCGGCAATTTCATGATCGGTCCGCGCAACGAGATCGTGATCCTCGACCTCGAATACGCCTCCAACAACGACCGCGCCTACGAGCTGGCGTTGTGGTTCGGCGAGATGTTCTTCGCCGACGACATCGAGCGCGAAATGATCGAGGCCTATTACGGGCAGTGGACGGCTGCACTGGATGCGCGCGTGCGCGTGCTGCGGGCCCTGGCGGACGTGAAGTGGGCGACCTGGGCGATGGTCCAGGAGTCGCTGTCGACGCTCGACTTCGACTTTCGGAAGTACGGCCAATGGAAGTACAACCGCGCACGCATCGTGCTGCATCACCCCGACTGGCCGACCTGGCTGAAACTGCTATGAACGACGAAGCCATCGAAGATCCGAACATCGCACGCGCGTTTGCCGTCGAGCTCGCGCTGTCGGTCCGGCCGCTGGTGAAGCGTCATTTCAGGGCGCGGCTGGATGTGACCCTCAAGGCCGATTCGAGTCCCGTGACGATCGCGGACCGTGAGGTGGAAGCCGCGTTGCGTGCAGCGATCCGGGAGAAATATCCGGCGCACGCGCAGCTGGGCGAGGAAATGGGTGGCGATGTCGGCGAGGACTGGAGCTGGGTCGTCGACCCGATCGACGGAACCAAGAGCTTCATCTGCGGCGTTCCGCTCTTCGGTACGCTGATCGCGTTGCTGCATGCCGGCGTGCCGAAGCTGGGCGTGATCGACATGCCGATCCTGGATGAATGCTGGGTCGGCGATTCGGCATCGACGACGTGGAACGGCAAGCCGGTCGCGACGAGCGGCTGCGACACGCTCGACAGCGCGCGCCTTTTCGCCACCTCGCCCGATCTGTTCGCGGGCGCCGACCGGCTGGCCTACGAACGCGTGGCCGACGCCGTTGCCATGCGCCGCTACGGCGGCGACTGCTATCTGTACGGGCTGCTCGCATCGGGCTGCTGCGATCTCGTGATCGAGGCCGGATTGCAGCTTTACGACGTCATGGCACTCGTGCCGGTGGTCGAGGGCGCCGGCGGCGTCATCACCGACTGGAACGGCCAGCCGCTGCGCCAGGGCTTCGACGGGCGGGTGGTGGCTGCGGCGACCCCTGCGCTTCACCGGGCGGCCATCGCGCTTCTCGACGGATAGATAAACGCGACGGCCGGCGGTAGCTGACGGCTTACGCCGTCAGGTGCTTGCCGACGATGCCCGCCAGCTCGAACATCGTCACCTGGTCCTTGCCGAAGACGAGCTTCAGCTTCGCATCGGCATTGATCGCGCGCTTGTTGGTCGCGTCCTGCAGGCTGTTGGCCTTGATGTAGTCCCACAGCTTCTTGATGACCTCGGTGCGCGCCACCGGTTCGGTGCCGATCACCGCGGCCAGCGCCTCGCTCGGCTTCAGCCCGGCGCCGGTCTTGCGCGGCGCCTTCGGTGCGGCGGTCTTCTTGGCGGATGCGACCTTCTTCGTCGCCACCTTCTTGCCCGCAGCCGTCTTCTTGGCCGGCGCGGCGCCGGCTTTGGTGAATGTCTTGCGCGGCGGGAACTTGCTGGCGCGGGGCTCGAAATCGAAGGTCACCTTGCCCTCGTCCTTGTTCCACATCAGGAACGCCTTGAATGAGCGGCGTGTGCGCATCGAGACGAACTTGTCGAGCAGGTCGGTCTTGCCGGTAGCCAGCAGCTTTTCCATCTGGTCGCGCTCGACCGGCTGCGTGAGGATGATCTTGCCGGTCTTGAAGGTGCAGCTCGGCGTCGGCTGACCTTCGGTCGGCACCGACTTCTCGCAGACGTAATTGGCGCCGTGCTCGAACACCGGCGCGCCGCAGACCGGGCAGGGGCCGAGCGTGTCCTGTGCGCCGAAGTCGACGATCTCGCCGGATTCGGCGTTCTTGTCGTCGCCGAAGTCGAACTCCAGCTTCCAGTTCTTGGTCTCTTCCTCGTCGTACTTGAGGATGATTTCCGCCGTGAACGGCCAGCCGGCCTTGGAGCGGAAGCCTTCGAGCGGACCGATGTGTTTGTTCGCAAGCAGCGATTCGGCTTCGACGACTTCGAAGGTGCGCCCGGCCGGCGATTTCCCGAACGAGAAGCCGCAGCCTTCCAGCGCGCCGGGCTGGCCGGTGCAGGTGTAGCGGCGGTAGTTTTCCTTCACCACGCCGCCGCAGTTCGGACACGGCGCGGTGAGCGTCGCGTAGTCGCCGGGGACGGTGTCGCGGTCGTATTCCTTGGCCTTCTTGACGATGTGCTGCGTCATCTCGGCGATTTCGCGCATGAAGGCGTCGCGGCTGAGCGCGCCCTTCTCCATCTGCGCGAGCTTGTATTCCCACTCGCCGGTGAGTTCGGCCTTGGACAGTTCCTCCACGCCCAGCCCGCGCAGCAACGTCATGAGCTGGAACGCCTTGGCGGTCGGGATCAGCTCGCGGCCTTCGCGCAGCATGTATTTCTCGGCGATCAGCCCTTCGATGGTCGCTGCGCGCGTGGCTGGCGTGCCCAGACCCTTTTCCTGCATTGCCTCGCGCAGTTCGTCGTCGTCGATGGTCTTGCCGGCGCCTTCCATTGCGCCGAGCAACGTGGCTTCCGAATAGCGGGCGGGAGGGCGCGTCTTGAGCGCCTTGGTATCGACCGTTTCGGCCTTGACGGTTTCGCCGGCCTTCACCGGCACCAGGTTCTTGCCGTCTTTTTCATCATCGTCGTTGACGGCTTCCTTGCCGTAGATGGCGAGCCAGCCCGGCTTGACCAGCACCTTGCCGTCGCTGCGGAACGGGTATTTCTTGCCGTTGGTTTCGACCGTGCTGATGCGGGTGGTGACCTGGAATTCGGCGCTCGGGAAGAATACCGACAGGAAGCGGCGCACGACGAAGTCGTAAAGTTTCTGTTCGGCGTCCGACAGCCCGCTCGGCGCCTGCAGCGTCGGGATGATCGCGAAGTGATCCGACACCTTGGCGTTGTCGAAGATGCGCTTGCTCGGCTTGACGTAGCTGCCGTCGACCGCCTGCTTCGCGAAAGGCGCCAGGTGTTTCATGCCGCTGTTGGCCAGCATCTTCATCGTGTCCTTGACCACCGGCAGATAGTCCTCGGGCAAAGCGCGCGAATCGGTCCGCGGATAGGTCAGCGCCTTGTGGCGTTCGTACAGGCTCTGCGCCAGCGCCAGCGTGGTCTTGGCGGAGAACCCGAAGCGGCCGTTGGCTTCGCGCTGCAGCGAAGTCAGGTCGAACAGCATCGGCGAGGCCTGCGTGGTCGGCTTGCTTTCCTCGGTGACGGTGGCGGGCTTGCCGCGCGATGCATCGGCGATCTCCCTGGCTTCGCGCTCGTTCCAGACGCGGTCGGCGCGCATTTCGGGGTCGGCGATGCCGTCCGGGCCCGGCGGCGGCTTCTTGAAGCCGGCGTCGAACCACTTGCCGGGGTACTGGCCGGCCTCGGCCTGGAACGCGCCGTGGATTTCCCAGTAGTCGCGGCTCACGAACTTGCGGATCTTCTCCTCGCGCTCGACCACCACCGACAGCGTCGGCGTCTGCACGCGGCCCACCGTCGTCAGGAAGAAACCGCCGTCGCGCGAGTTGAAAGCCGTCATGGCCCGCGTGCCGTTGATGCCGACCAGCCAGTCGGCCTCCGAGCGCGAACGCGCCGCATCGGCCAGGCCCTGCATCTGTGCGTCGGTGCGCAACTGGTCGAAGCCGTCTCGGATCGCCTGCGGCGTCATCGACTGCAGCCAGAGCCGGCGCACCGGCTTGCCCAGCGGCAGGAACACGCCGCCCTTCTGGCCGCCCGCGTACTGCTCGATCAGCCGAAAGATCAGCTCGCCCTCGCGGCCCGCGTCGCAGGCGTTGATGAGCTGCGTCACGTCCTTGCGCTTGGCCTGCTTGACGACGGCGTTCAGGCGCGTCTTGGTCTTGTCGACCGGCTTCAGGTCGAAGCGAGGCGGAATCACCGGCAGGTTGGCGAAGCTCCACTTGCCGCGCTTCACGTCGAATTCCTCCGGCGCCTGGATCTCGACCAGATGGCCGACCGCGCTGGTCACGACGTAGCTTTCGCTTTCGAAGTACTCGTCGTGCTTCTCGAACTTGCCGGCCGTCGGCGTGAGCGCACGGACGATGTCCTGCGCGACCGACGGCTTCTCTGCAATTACCAGTGTCTTCATATAAGAGTCATCCAAAAATTGGGGCGGAGCTTGATGCCTACAATCGGGCCGCTCTCGCGTGCGCACACACACGCACATGTGCACGCGCATGTGTGCATATTCAAACTATCAGACTTCGGCGATGCCTTCAAAACCCCCACAGCCTACCGGCCGCCGCATTCAGACCCGCCAATCCGGCGTTCATGGCAAGGGCGTCTTCGCCGTGAAGGACATCGCGGCCGGCGACACGCTGATCGAATACCTCGGCGAAATCATCAGCTGGAAAGAGGCGCTGCGCCGCCATCCGCACGATCCGGCGCAGCCCAATCACACCTTCTACTTCCACATCGATGACAAGAATGTGATCGACGGGAAGGTCCACGGCAACGCAGCCAAGTGGATCAACCATGCCTGCGACCCGAACTGCGAAGCAGACGAGGTCGACGGTCGCATCTTCATCAAGGCGCTGCGCGACATCGCGGCGGGCGAAGAACTCAACTACGACTACGGTCTGGTGATCGACCTGCCGTACACGCCCGAGTTGCTTGCCGAGTTCCCGTGCTGGTGCGGCAGCGAGAACTGTCGCGGGACGCTGCTGGCGGCGAAGCCCGAGAAGAAGAAAAAGAAGAGCAAGAAGAAGGACGACGCCAAGGCGGACGACGCCAAGTCGGAAAAAAAGTCCAAGAAGTCGAAGGCCGAAAAGTCCGACAAGAAGGCCAAGCGCTGACCATGGCCGGCATCTGGTTCGCGCAGGACATCGCATCGACCGTCGAGCCGATGCTGCCGGGATTCCGTGTCGAGGTCGTCGACACGATCGATTCGACCAACAGCGAACTCATGCGACGCGCGCGCGCAGGCGATGGCGCTCCGGTGCTGCTGGTCGCGGAACGGCAGACAGCGGGGCGCGGACGCATGGACAGGCCCTGGCAGAGCGCACAGGACGACACGGAGCCGCTGACGCTCACCTTCTCGCTCGGCCTGCCGCTGGCACCGCGCGACTGGTCGGGCCTGTCGTTGGCCGTCGGCGCCAGCGTGGCCGACAGCCTCGACGCCGACGGGCGCGCCAGTATCCGCATCAAGTGGCCGAACGATCTGTGGACCGCCGACGACCGCAAGCTCGCTGGCATCCTGATCGAGACCGCGACCGCTGCGACATCTGCTGGAACCGCCCCGGCAGCGCGCCATGTCGTCATCGGCATCGGCGTGAACATCGGGCCGCGCGATGGCGACGGCCTGCGCGCACCGCCCGCGTGCCTGCATGAACACATGCCTGCGATGACCGCGCCCGAAGCGCTCCGGCTGATTGCCGCGCCGCTGGTGCGCGACGTGTTGGCTTTTGGCGCGCACGGCTTCGCGCCGTTCTCCGCGCGTTTTGCGGCGCGCGACGTGCTGTTCGGACGTGAAGTCGAATTGAGCGACGGCACCGCTGGCCGCTGCGAAGGCGTCGGCGCGGCCGGCGAACTGCTTGTGAAGACGGCGACCGGGTTGCAGCCGATCACCAGTTCCGAAGTCAGCGTGCGGCCGCGCCGCGCGGAATCGTCATGAAGCCGGTCGTGAAGGCGCATTCGACCAGGCATGCGGCGTGGAATGTCGCAGCTGTCGTTCTGGTGCTCGCGAACGTCGTCTATTTCGCCTGGAGCCAGGGTGCGTTTGCCGTTTTCGGCGCGCAACCGGAGCGCTTCACCCAGACCGAGCCGCAGCGGATGGCGCGGCAGGTGAACCCGACGCTCTTGCGGGTGCTGAAGGAGGCGCCGCCGGTGCCATCCCCGGACGCAGCGCCAGCCGAAGCACCGATATCCGATGCGGCTGCAATATCCGAACCGCCGACCGTAGCGCCGTCGACGGTCGATCCGACAGATCGAACCGCACGCTGATATGACAGCGCGATCGCGCGTGTGCTATGTCGCTTTAGAGGCGATCACTATATTTGGCGACTGCGGACTGTAATTAGACAGTCAAAACTATAATTGGCTGTAATCGGGTTTCCATGCTCGTTGTCTCGGCGTCTGGATATGCCGGTAGGTCAGCAGGAGCAATCCATGGCGAATGTCGTTTTCCACAGAACCGAGCTGGCAGAGCAGATGGTGCGAGCCATCATGGCCTCGACTGTCGGCTCGGCCTCCGCGTCCGGGCTGTTCCTTGCCGCGCCCAGGCGCACCGGCAAATCCACGTTCGTGCGCGAAGACCTGCGTCCGGCGCTTCAGAAAGTCGGCGCGACAGTTCTGTATGTGGACCTGTGGGCCAACAAGCAGGCCGATCCGGGTGCCGTGATCGTCGGTGCAGTACGTACCGAACTTGCCAAGCACGAAGGCATCGTGGCGCGCCTGGCCAAATCGGCCGGCATGGAGAAGGTCAGCGTCGGCGGTGTCGCTTTCTCCCTTGACCGTGTGGGGCTGGGCAAGGAGATCTCGCTCAGCGGCGCTCTGGCTGCGCTGTCGGACGAAACGAAGAAACCGATCGTGCTTCTGATCGACGAAGCGCAGCACGCCATCACCACCGATGCCGGTTACGACGCCCTTTTCGCGCTGAAGGCTGCACGCGACGAACTGAACAGCAGCCAGCACCACGGCCTTCGCATCGTGGCCACCGGCTCCAACCGCGACAAGCTGGCGATGCTGCGCAACAGCAAGGACCAGGCCTTCTTCGGCGCGCCGCTGGTGGCGTTCCCGGCGCTGGGCGCCGACTTCATCGACTGGTTCTGCAAGGGGGTCGGTCTGGCCGGTCCACTGGATCCAGAGGACGTGATGAAGCTCTTCAAGCGCGCGTCCTTTCGACCCGAGATCCTGGGCACGGCAGCCGACAGCCTTCGGTTCGACTTCGAACTGAGCGGCGAAGAAGCTGGAAAGGCCTTCGCTGCCGCCGTCGAAAAAGAGATCGAAGAAGCAGATCTACAGACACTGCGTGTGATCAACGCGCTCACGCCGCTCCAATCCGCCGTGCTGCGCGTTCTGGCGTCCGACGGCGACAGTTACGCCCCTTTCGAAGCCCGCACGATGGAGAGTTACCGGAAGGTCCTGTCAGCGATTGCTCCCGACGAATCGATCGTTCCGGATGTGTCTAACGTCCAGGCTTCGCTGGCATCGCTTCAGGACAAAACGCTCGTCTGGAAAGAAAAGCGAGGCGTCTATGCCCTCGAAGAAAGCACGACGGCCGATGTCCTGCGGCGGTACATGATCACCGCGACAGATCGAACCGCACGCTGAAGCGCGTGCCCGGCGGCCGCTGGTCGGGATGCGCGTCCTCGAGCGTGACGGTCGCGCCATGCTGGCGTGCGATCTCCCGCACGATGGGCAGGCCCAGGCCGGAGCCGTCTGCCTCGTTCCCCAGCACGCGGTAGAACGGTTCGAACACCAGTTCCCGATCGGCCTCCGCAATGCCCGGCCCGTTGTCCTCGACCTGCAGCAGCACCACGCGCCCGAACGGATCTGCCAGCACGCGCGCGGTGATGACGCCGGGATGCACCGATGTTGACGGCGTGTAGTTCAACGCGTTGTCGACCAGATTGCGCACCATTTCTTTCAACAGCGTCGGGTTGCCCCGCAACGTCGCGCCGGGCGTGCCGGCTTCCGCGCCGTCGTAGCCGAGGTCGATGCGCTTTTCGATCGCGCGCGGCACGGCTTCGCGCACCACCTCGATCGTCAGGCGTGCCAGGTCGCAAGGCAGCAGTCCGACGACGGCGCCGCTGCTTTCCGCCCTCGCCAGCGACAGCAGCTGGTTGACGGTGTGCGTGGCGCGCACGCTGGCGCGGCCGATCTGCTTGAGCGACTGCTTGAGGTCCTCGGCATTCGCGCCCTCGCGCTGCGCCAGATCGGCCTGCATGCGCAGTCCGGCCAGAGGCGTCTTGAGCTGGTGCGCGGCGTCGGCCAGGAAGCGCTTCTGCGTCGCGATCGAGTCCTGCAGCTTGCCGAGCAGTTCGTTCACCGACGACACCAGCGGAATCACTTCCTGCGGCACCGACGATTCATCCAGCGGGCTCAGGTCGTCGGGCCGGCGTTCGCGTATGCGCGCCTCGATCACCGACAGCGGCTTGATGCCGCGCACCAGCGCCAGCCAGATCAGCAGCACCGCCAGCGGCAGGATCGCGAACTGCGGCAGCAGCACGCCCTTGATGATCTCGGTGGCCAGCACCGACTGCTTTTCCCGCGTCTCGGCCACCTGCACCAGTGCCGGCTGGACATCGGCGCCGGCCACCACCCAGAGCGAAGCGACGCGCACCGGCAGGCCCCGCATCGTCGCGTCGTGCAGGTAGACGACGCCGGGCACCGGCGGCTCGTCGGCCGTCGGCGCTGGCACGTCGCGCTCGCCGCTCAGCAGCTTGCCGGCCGCATCGAGCACCTGGTAGTAGACGCGGTCGGCATCGTCGCCGCGAAGGATCTCGCGAGCCGGCTGCGGCAGCAGGAACTGCAGTTTGCCGTCCTGAACAAGCACCAGCCTGGCCAGCGTCTGGACGTTGTATTCGAGCGAGCGGTCGAAGGGCGCGTTCGCGATGCCCTGCGCCACCAGCCAGGTCAGGCCGATGCTGACCGGCACCAGCAGCAGCAGCGGCGTCAGCATCCAGTCGAGGATCTCCCCGAACAGCGACCGCTGTGCGCGCTGGAAAAGCTTCAAGCTGCGATCTTCTCGAGGCAGTAGCCGAGTCCGCGTACCGTGGCGATGCGCACCGGGCCTTTCTCGATCTTCTTGCGCAACCGGTGGATGTAGACCTCGATCGCGTTGATGCTGACTTCCTCGCCCCATTCGCACAACCGTTCGACCAGCTGGTCCTTGCTCACCAGCCGGCCGGCGCGCTGCAGCAGCACTTCGAGCAGGCCGAGTTCGCGGGCCGAGAGTTCCACCATCTTTCCGTCGAGCGTCGCGACGCGCCCGGCCTGGTCGTAAACCAGCGGGCCGTGCTTGATCGCGTTGCTGGTGCCGCCCATGCCGCGGCGCGTGAGTGCGCGCACGCGGGCTTCGAGTTCTTGCAGCGAGAACGGTTTCGCCATGTAGTCGTCGGCGCCGTAGTCCAGGCCCTTGACGCGCTCCTCGACGCTGTCGGCCGCGGTCAGCACCAGCACCGGCATCTGCGAGCCGCGCGCGCGCAGCCGCTTCAGGATTTCGAGGCCGTGCATGTTGGGCAGGCCGAGGTCGAGGATCAGCAGATCGAATTCGCTGTTGGTCATGAGCGCCGCATCGGCCTGGGAACCGGTCGCCACGCGGTCGACCGCCGCTCCCGAGGTGCGCAGACTGCGCAAGAGCGCATCCGCCAGCACCTGGTCATCTTCAGCAATCAGTATCCGCATCGCCACCTCCGGCTCGTTGTGTCGTCCCCGCTCAAATTTTAGGCGCCTGCGTACGCTTCCAGTCCGATGGTTACTACGGTGGCGACATCGTCGCCGACACTTTGACGGAACTCGGCCTCCGCCTGCGCCACCGCATTCCGGAAAGCCTGCAGCCAGGCCAGCCCATCGGCGGTGAACATCACCCGGCGCGCGCGGGCATCGAGCGGATCGGGCGCGCGCACCACCAGCCCCCAGGCTTCGCACTGGTCGACCAGCGTGCCCATGGCCTGCTTGGTCATGCCGGCGCGCTCTGCAAGTTCGGTAAGGCGCGAGCCGTTCTGCGAGAGATGGCGCGTGATGTGGATGTGGGCCGCGCTGATCTGGGCTCGCGCCGCGAGGTTCGACAGCGCCAGCGGCACCTCGATGTCGTGCGCCATCAGCGCCAGCACGCGTTCGTCGAACCGACGCATGGCATGGCCGAGCAGACGGCCCAGATGGGTCTGGCGCCAGGCGTCGGCATCGTGGTGGAAGACATGTTCAGGCATGACTGAAATAGTAAATCAAACTGACTAAAAAATGGGTTTACTTCGTTCGACCAGCCCCTAAACTACTGTTCAAGCATCCAGCCTGTGGTTAAAGGCAGCTGGGTGGAATCGAATCCAAACCGTTGATATTTCAGGAGTTTTTCAAATGGACGCACTTGTCAAGGGCACCAGCATTTCCGTCGCCGGCAGCGAAAAAGCCAAGGCACTCCAGGCCGCACTGGCCCAGATCGAAAAGCAGTTCGGCAAGGGCACGATCATGCGTCTGGGCGAAGGCGAGGCACTGGAAGACGTGCAGGTCGTCTCGACCGGCTCGCTCGGCCTGGACATCGCGCTCGGCGTCGGCGGCCTGCCGCGCGGCCGGGTCATCGAGATCTATGGCCCCGAATCGTCGGGCAAGACCACGCTCACTCTGCAGGTTATCGCCCAGATGCAGAAGCAGGCCGGCACCTGTGCCTTCGTCGACGCCGAGCACGCGCTCGACGTTCAATACGCGCAGAAGCTCGGCGTGAACCTGTCCGACCTGCTGATCAGCCAGCCGGACACCGGCGAGCAGGCGCTCGAGATCGTCGATTCGCTGGTGCGCTCGGGCGCCGTCGACCTGATCGTGGTCGACTCGGTCGCCGCGCTCACGCCGCGCGCCGAAATCGAAGGCGACATGGGCGATTCGCTGCCCGGCCTGCAGGCCCGTCTGATGAGCCAGGCGCTGCGCAAGCTGACCGCCAGCATCAAGAAGACCAACTGCATGGTCATCTTCATCAACCAGATCCGCATGAAGATCGGCGTGATGTTCGGCTCGCCCGAAACCACGACCGGCGGTAACGCGCTGAAGTTCTACGCCTCGGTCCGCCTCGACATCCGCCGCATCGGCACGATCAAGAAGGGCGAGGAAGCGATCGGCAACGAAACCAAGGTCAAGGTCGTGAAGAACAAGGTCAGCCCGCCCTTCAAGACGGCCGAGTTCGACATCCTGTTCGGCGAAGGCATCAGCCGCGAAGGCGAGATCATCGACATGGGCGTGACCGCCAAGATCGTCGACAAGGCCGGCGCCTGGTATGCCTACAACGGCGAGAAGATCGGCCAGGGCCGCGACAACGCCCGCGAATTCCTGCGCGAGAACCCGGCGCTGTCGCGCGAGATCGAGAACAAGGTGCGCGATTCGCTGGGCATCCCGCTGCTGGCTGCCGATGCCGGCTCCGAGGAGTCCGAAGCCAAGGCCAAGGCAGATGCGAAGGCCGAAGCCAAGGCAGCCAAGGCGGCCGCCAAGGAATAAGTGGGCTTTTCCGCACCGTCGCTCAAGGGCCGCGCGCTGCGGCTGTTGAGCCAGCGCGAGCATTCCCGGCCCGAACTCGAGCGCAAGCTCAAGAAGTACGAGGAAGTGCCCGGTACGCTGGCTGCGGCCCTCGATGAACTGGCGGCCAAGGATTTCATCAACGAGGCGCGGGTCGTCCAGTCGGTGGTCAACCTGCGCGCGCCGCGCATGGGCGCCGCGCGAGTGCGTCAGGAACTTCAGCAGAAAGGCATTGCGCCCGAAGCGATCGCCGAAGCGGTGGCCGATCTGCGCGACTCCGAACTGGCGCGTGCCCGCGACGTGTGGGGACGTCGTTTCGATGCGCCGCCCGCGGATGCAAGGGAGCGAGGCCGCCAGATGCGTTTTCTGATGGCCCGCGGATTCGCAGGAAGCACGGTTTCAAAACTTTTCCGTTTTGACGCTGAGGCGGATGCAGACATCTGAATCAGTTGATCGAAACTTGTAATTTCCAGCTCGAACTGAACAAATGTAAAGATCGACTGATAAAGTTCGTGCTCATTGCGACGGCTCGGTAGGAGTCGATTTTGACGACTCAGCCGGAGGTGTTGGCATGGACAATTTCTCCAAAGGTCATGCGACCGAGAAAATTCTTCGTTCATGGACTTTCTGGATCCACACGCATCTGCGAGAGGAATGCCAGGAGTACATGGAGAACTACAAGCTCAAGGAAATGAACGCGGCGCCGGGCAACGAACGAGCGACCGCCATCTTCCGTGACCTCTGCGACGGCTCCACTGAAGTGGCCGTGATCTCGATCTGGGAATCGATGGAAATGATCCGCCGTTTCGTCAGGACCGAACACCAGCCCTCGATCCATCCGGACGACCGCAAGAAGCTGCTCGACCGCGATCCCGTCGTACGGCACGAGGTGATCACCGACGAGCACGTTTTCTCGTTGATGCCGGCCGAGTGGCGCTGATACACTGCGCCCGAGTTGTCAGGTGTCCTGGCGCTTCCTGGAAACGGGGAAGCGGCCAGGGTGAAACGGGAAGTCGGTGCGCAGTGGTTGAACGATGCCACGCCATGCCGACGCTGCCCCCGCAACGGTAAGCGAGTCGAAAGCAAGACCCCGGGATCCGGTCCCGAACCACTGTGTCACGAACGGCATGGGAAGGTGGTGCTTGCAGGAACGCACATCTCGTGCCTTCCGCTCGCGAGCCCGGAGACCGGCCTGACGACAAGCGCATGACCTTGCGGTGGGCGAGGATCGGCGGGCGGACGAATGGCGTCCGGCTCGATGCAACGCCGCATCCGCCGGAATCGCTCCCACCGACGCCTCCCGATTTCCCTCTCTCCGCCAGGTCGTACCGACCATCGAACGCGCGGCGGGCGCGGAGGGATCCATTTCATGAACGAGCGAAGCATCGCTCCAAGCGACGCGCCATCCGGGCCACCCGGCTCGTCCACGCCGGGAACCGTCTGGTTCGTAGGCGCCGGTCCGGGCGATCCGGAACTCATCACCGTCAAGGGCCGCGGCCTGATCGAACGCGCCGGCGCCGTTCTGTTCGCGGGCTCGCTGGTGAGCGAGGCGGCCACGCGCTGGGCGCCGGCCGATTGCGTTATCGCCGACAGCAAGGACATGACGCTCGAGCAGATGTCGGCCTGGCTGATCGCGCAGGCCGCGCGTTGTGAAACCGTGGTGCGTCTCCAGACCGGCGACCCGGGCCTCTACGGCGCGCTGATCGAGCTGGTGCAGCCGCTGGACGCAGCGGGCGTGCCGATCGCGGTGGTGCCGGGCGTTTCTTCGGCGATGGCGTCGGCGGCTGCGGCGGTCGAGAGCCTGACGCTGCCCGAAGTCACCCAGACCGTGATCTTCACGCGCGTCGAGGGCCGCACGCCGATGCCCGAAGGCGAATCGCTCGAAGCGCTGGCGGCGCACCACAGCACGCTGTGCATCTTCCTGAGCATCACGCTGATGGGCAAGGTCACGGCCGCGCTGCTGGCCGCCGGCTGGTCGCCCGATGCGCCGGTGGTGGTGGTGCACAAGGCCAGCTGGCCGGGCGAGGAAAAGATCGTTCGCGGCACGGTCGCCACCATCCAGGCGCTCTGCCGCGAAGCCCGCATCGCGACCCAGTCGATGATCATCGCCAGCCCCAACCTGGGCGCGCGGCAGTGGACAACGCTCGCCAAATCCAAGCTCTACGACGCGAGCTTCACCCATCGATTCCGGCGTGCCAGCGTGCCCGCCGCCGACCTCGTCCAGGACACCCCATGAACACGACCACGACACCCAGCGAAACCATCCTTCTGGTGGGCCACGGCTCGCGCGAAAAGTCAGGCAACGACGAGATCGAGGCCTTCGCCGCGCAATGGCGCGAACGCCGGCCCGGCTGGCGCATCGAGGTCTGCTTCATCGAGTTCTCCGAGATCACGATGAGCGAAGGCCTGCGCCGCGCCGCCGAGGGCGCGCGGCGCGTGGTCGTGGTGCCGCTGATCCTGAACGCCGCCGGCCACGTGAAGATGGACATTCCGCAGGCCATCGACGGCGCGCGGCTCAAGTTCCCGTTCGTGCAGTTCGCATACGCGCCGCACCTCACGGCCTGCGATCCGATCCTCGCGATCCTGCGGCGTCGCCTCAAGGGCGCGATGCAGGCGCTCGACATGCCCGACCCGACCACCACCGGCGTGGTGATCCTGGGGCGCGGATCGTCGGACCGGCAGGCCAACGGCGACATGGCCAAGATGGCGCGCTGGCTGATGGAGGAAACCGACCACGAGCTGGTCGACCTCGCCTTTACCGGCATCACCTATCCGCGCCTGGAGAAGGCCGTGCAGCGCCAGAGCCTGCTGGGCATGACGCAGGTCGTGGTGCTGCCGTACTACCTGTTCAACGGCACGCTGGTCGAACGCATCGCGCGCCAGGTCGAGAACCTGAAGACGCAGTACCCGACGATCCGTTTCATCTCGACGAAGTACTTCGGCTTCGAGCGCGAGATCTTCGAGGTGCTGGAGCAGCGCGTGCTCGACCTGCGCCGCGGCATGCCGATCGCGCTCATGCCCTGCGACGGCTGCAAGTTCCGCGACTTCGCGGTCGAGAACGGCATGGGCGGGCATCACCACGACGACGCGGTGCCGCACAACCACGATCACGACCATGCGCACGATCACGCGCATCCGCATCCGCATGCCCATCCGCATGACCACGCGCACGATCACGGCCATGACCATGGACACGCACATGACCACGCGCCCGCCCGTTGAGTCTCGCGCGAACGTCGTCACCGAGCAGCTCACCGCTGCCGGCCGCGCGATCGAGCACGACTCCTTCGCCGTGATCGACCGCGAGGTCACGTCGCACGCCTACACGGCCGAGCAATGGCCGGTGGTGCGCCGCATGATCCACGCGAACGCCGACTTCGACTTCAACGGCCTGACCGACTTCCATCCCGGCGCCATCGATGCCGCCGTTGCCGCGATCCGCTCGCGCGAAAGCCGCGTGGTGGCCGACGTCGAGATGATCTGTGTCGGACTCTCGGAACCGCGCCTGGGCCATTTCGGCATGGACACGCACCAGTTCATCAGCGACGAGGACGTGATCGCGCAGGCCAAGGCCGAAGGCACGACGCGCGCGGTGCAGGCGATGCGCAAGGCGCACCGGCTGGGGCTGGTCGACGGCGCGATCGTCGGCATCGGCAATGCGCCGACCGCGCTGATCGAGATCGTGCGGCTGATCCATGAAGAGGGCGCGCGCCCGGCGCTGGTGGTCGGGATGCCGGTCGGTTTCGTGTCGGCAGCCGAGTCGAAGGATCTGGTCGCGCTGGAGCACGAGGTGCCGTGGATCGTGATCCGTGGGCGCAAGGGCGGCTCGACGCTTGTGGTGGCCGCTATCCATGCGCTGCTCGGGCTAGCGGAGGCACGCGAACTCGCATGATGATGAAGAAGGACGCGCCCCGCGGCACCCGCACCGGTTTCACGACCGGCGCGTGTTCCGCCGCGGCCGCGCGTGCCGCCGTCATCGGACTCGTCACGGGCCAGGTGCCCGACAGCGTCGAATGCCTGCTGCCCAACGGCGACCTCGTGACCTTCGCGGTGCAGGACGGTCGCGTCGACGCGACCGGCACGCTGGCGCATGCGATGGTCGTCAAGGACGCGGGCGACGACCCGGACTGCACCGACAAGGCGCATCTCACCGCCGATGTACGGCTGCTGCCCGAACGCGCGGGGCAGGTATTGCTCGCTGGCGGCCTGGGCGTCGGCACCGTGACGATGCCGGGGCTCGGCCTGGAAGTCGGCGGTCCCGCCATCAACCCGGTGCCGCGCCGCAGCATCGAAGCCAACGTGCGTGCGGTCGGCGAGTCGCTGCTCGACGAGGTCGGGCTCGAAGTCGCGATCTCGGTGCCGCAGGGCGAGGAGATGGCGAAGAAGACGCTGAACGCGCGGCTCGGCATCCTCGGCGGGATTTCGATCCTCGGCACCACCGGCATCGTGAAGCCGTATTCGACCGCCGCCTACCGCGCGAGCGTGGTGCAGGGCGTGCACGTGGCCGGCACGCTGGGCCATGGCGTGGTCGTGCTGACCACCGGCGGGCGCACCGAGAAGTTCGTCATGGGCGAGATGCCCGAGCTGCCCGAAGCCGCCTTCGTGCAGATGGGCGACTTCCTGCGCTACGCGATGAGCGCCGCGGTCAAGGCCGGGCTGAAGCGCGTCGTCATCGGCGGCATGGTCGGCAAGCTCACCAAGATCGCGCAGGGCGAAACCATCACCCATGCGGGCCGCGCCGAGGTGGACACCGGCCTGCTCGCCGACATCGCGGCCGAACTCGGCGCACCGCCCGACGTATGCGAAGCGATTCGCGGCAACGAGACCGCGCGCTATGCCGGCGAGCGTATGGACGCGCTCGGCCTGGGCACGCAATTCCACACCGCGCTCGCGCAACGCGTCATCCGGACGCTGCGCGAGCGCTACCCCGACCGATTCGAACTGAAAGTGCTGGTCTGCGACTTCGATGGACGCAAGATCGCGGAGGCCTCGTGAACACCGACGAAGAACTGAAGATCAACCGATGCCGCATCCTGGGCGTGCTCGACGACGGCGAGGCCAGCCTCTCGCGTTCTGCGCTGGCGCATCTGCAATCCGCGCAACTGGTGATCGGCGGTGCACGCACGCTGGCGCTGTTCGCCACGCACATCGCGTCCGATGCCTTGCAGCGCGACCTCACCGGCGCGCTGTCGCAGGTGCCCGAATGGATCCGCGCCGCGCAGGCCGACGGCATGCGCGTGGTGGTGCTGGCGACCGGCGATCCGCTGTGCCACGGCATCGCCGCATACCTCGCGTCGCGCCTTTGCATCGAGGCGATCGAGGTGCTGCCGAACGTCTCGACGCTGCAGCTGGCCTGCGCGCGTCTGGGCCTGCCGTGGCAGGAGATGAAGTTCGCCTCCGTGCATGCGAAGGATGCCGGCGACTGGGTGCCGGGATCGGCGCCCTCCCACGGCCTGTATGCGCTGCTGCGCGACATCCGCCAGCACGACCGCCTGGCCGTGCTCACCAGCCCCGACAACACGCCCGACCGCATCGCGCGGATGCTGGTCGCCGAGGGTCTGGCCGACGATTTCGAGATGGCCGTCGCCGAGCGCCTGTGCCGGCCCGACGAGCGCGTGATCAGCGGCATGCGGATCTCCGCCGCGACCGAAATGCGCTTTGCCGACCCGAACGTGGTGCTGCTCTGGCGCACGCGAATGCGTACGCCGCAGGTGCTGTTCGGCCTGCCGGACGCGAGCTTCGAGCAGCGCCATCCCGAGAAAGGGCTGATCACCAAGAACGAGGTGCGCGCCGTGTCGCTGGCGCGCATGCAGTTGCGCATCGACAGCGTGGTGTGGGACATCGGCGCGGGGTCCGGCTCGGTCGGGCTGGAGGCCGCGCGGCTGTGCCGGATGGGTCATGTGTATGCGATCGAGAAGAACGTCGACGACGCCGCCATCGTCGGCCGCAACCGGTTGAACATGGGCATCGGCAATCACACGCTCGTGCACGGCAAGGCACCTGAAGGGCTGCAGCAGTGGGCCGATCCGGATGCGGTGTTCATCGGTGGATCGGGCGGCGAACTGGCCGAACTCATCGCGCAGGTGCTGCAGCGGCTGCGTCCGCAGGGCTGGCTGGTGATGAACTTCGTGACCATCGAGAACCTCGCCGCAGCTGTCGAGGCGCTGAAGGCGCAAGGTGCGACCTGGGACGTGCTGCAGCTGCAGGCTTCGCGCAGCAAGCCGATTCTGCACATGCACCGGATGGCGGCGGAGAACCCGGTGTGGATCGTGTGCGCTCAGGCCGCGCCAGCTACGGAGGTGACCGCATGACCGCGCCCGGCACGCTCCACGGCGTCTCGCTCGGTCCCGGCGATCCGGGGCTCATCACGCGCCGCGCGTGGTCGCTGCTCGTGCGGCCCGACGCGATCTGGACCTATCCGGTGCGCAGCCTTCGCAAGGAAAGTTACGCGCTCGACATCGCCTTGCGCGCCGGCCTGCAGCCGCCCGCGCAGCACCAGTCGCTGCTGTTCCCGATGACGCACGACGCCGAGAAGCTCGCGCGCCACTGGCTCAAGGCAGCGGAGACGGTGCGCGAGATGCTCGCCACCGGGCAGGACGTACTGTTCCTGGTCGAAGGCGACGCCAGCACCTACGCCAGCTTCTGCTACCTGGCACGCGTGCTGCGCGAGCTCGACCCCGCCGCGCGCATCGAGATCGTGCCCGGCGTCACTTCCTTCAACGCTGCCTGCGCGCAGCTGCAGGTGCCGCTTTCGGAGCAGGACGACACCATCGCCATCGTGCCCGCCGCCTACGGCATCGCGGCCGTCGAGAAGATGCTCGACGACTTCGACACGCTGGTGCTCATGAAGGTCAAGCCACTGCTCGACGACCTGATCGATCTGCTCGATCGACGCGGCCTGCTCCTGCACAGCCGCTTCATCGAAAAGGCCGGTGCGCCGGTCGAGCGCGTGGTGCTCGACGTCGCGAGCCTCAAGGGAACCAAGGTCAATTACCTGTCGCTGCTGCTGGTGAAGAACCCGCATCGCGTGCGCGGCGAGCTGGTGCGCGGCTGCCGCAAGAAGACCTCCACCGAACTCGAAGAACAAGAGGAAGAAACCGAATGAACCAATCCATTCCCGAACAGGCCGCGCCCCGCGTCGTGCTGGTTGCCATCACCAAGCACGGCGCGCAGCAGACCGCTGACCTCGCGCGCCAGCTGCCCGATGCGCATGTGTGCGTTGCCGAGAAGTTCGCGCCGCTCATGGCGGGTTTGCCGAACGCCGTGCGCGCCTATGCGGGCGCGTTCCGCGACGAGATCGCCGCGCTGTTCGCGGATTACGACCAGATCGTGTTTTTTGTCTCGCTCGGCGCCGTGGTGCGGCTGATCGCGCCGCACTTGAAGAGCAAGGACGAAGACCCCGGCGTGCTGGTGGTCGACGATGCCGCGCAGTTCGTGATCCCGGTGCTGTCGGGCCATGTCGGTGGCGCCAACGCGATGGCCGAGCAGGTGGCGGCGCTGCTGGGCGCGACGCCGGTGCTTACCACTGCGTCGGACGTGGGCAAGACCATTCCGGTCGACATCCTCGGGCGCGAGCTCGGCTGGAAGGTCGAGGCGCCGAAGATCAACATCACGCGCGTCTCTGCGCACGTCGTCAATGGCGAACCCATCGCCGTGGTGCAGGAGGCCGGCAGCCCCGACTGGTGGACGCGCCCCACGCCGCTGCCGGCCACCATCCACAAGTTCGCCTGCTTCGACGAGGTCGACCTCGCGCGCTTCAAGGCCGTGCTGTGGATCACGCATGCGGATGTGAGCGCGGCGCAGTGGGATGCGCTGGCCGAACGGCTGGTCGTGTACCGGCCGCCGCAATGACGCCTGAAACGACCACTGCGCGCTACGCTATCGGCATGGGCTGCGACCGCGGCACGCCGGAAGACACGCTGCAGCAACTGCTCGATCAGGCGCTGGCCGGCCTTGGTGCGCAGCCTGCGCAGGTGGTGGCAGCAGCGAGCATCGACCTGAAGGCCGACGAGGCCGGGTTGCTGGCGCTGGCACGGGCCCAAGGCTGGACGATGCACTTCTATCCGGCAGCGGAGTTGGCACAAGTGCCTGTGCCGCATCCCTCGGAAACCGTGCGCAGGCACACCGGCACGCCTTCGGTCAGCGAGGCTTCGGCGCTGCTGGTCGGCGGCGGGCTGCCGATGACGGCTCTGGTGGTCGAGAAGCACAAACACCGCGGCGCCGACGGGCGCAACGCGACGATTTCGATCGCGCGCATTCCCTGAAATCCCACGCCACTTTTTTCCATCTTTTTAACGAAAGCATTCCATGAACACATCGATCCACGCCCCCGCCCCTGCCTCCACCACCGCCGCAGGCTCGTCCGACACGGGCATCGCACGCAGCCTGCTGCTGCAACTCGCCGGCGCTGCCGTACTCGGCATGTTCGTGCTCTACGGCGTCGCCTTCGCCGAAAGCCCGCTAGCGCACAACGCCGCGCATGACGTGCGCCACGTCACGGTCAAGCCCTGCCACTGAGCTCGGACCGTTCCATGATGTTGTTTCAACGACTGATCTGGTCGGGCTTGGCGGCGGCCGTGCTGGTCGGCAGCGTGCAGACCGGCGTCCAGCTCTGGCAGGCGACGCCGATCATCCACGCCGCCGAGAGCTACGAGTCGCAAAAGGTCGAGGTGCCCGCGCCGGTTGCGCTTTCGACCGCACCCGCGCAGGCCGAGGCGCAAGACCACACGCACGCTCACGCGCATGCTGCTGCAGCCACACCCGCATGGCAGCCCGAAGACGGCGCCGAGCGCACGTTCTGGACCTGGGTCGCCAACCTGCTGCATGCGTTCAGCATGGCGCTGCTGGTGCTTGCCGCGATGGGCGTCTGTCTCTGGCGCGGCGCGAACATGCGTTCGATGCCGCTGGCTGCGCTGATCGCCGGCGCCGGCTGGCTGAGTTTTCACCTCTGGCCCTCGCTCGGCTTGCCAGCCGAGATTCCCGGCATGGACGCCGCCCGCCTGGGTTCGCGCCAGGGCTGGTGGGTGCTGGCGGCAGTCAGTGCCGCATTGGCCTGCGGCGTCGCCGCAGGACTGCGCAGCGCCTGGCGCTGGCCTGCCGCCGCTGCGCTGCTGGCATTGCCGTTCTTCGTGGGCGCGCCGCACATCGCGGCCGACCCGTTCGCCGGCTTTAGCGCCGAAGCGCAAACCGCACTGCGCGCGCTCGATGCGCAGTTCGTCATCGCGACGACCTGGATATCGATCTCCTTCTGGGTGTCGATGGCCGTGGTGTGCGGACTGGCGTTCGAACGCTGGCTTCGCCCCGTGCTGGCCGACGGCTTCGGCGGCGCACGCCCCACAACCTCGCTGGAGCTGAAGTCATGAGCGGAAAAATCATGCTGGTGGGCATCGGCCCCGGCAGCCACGACCACATGACCCAGCGCGCGCGCGACGCGATCGCCGAGGCCGACGTAGTGGTCGGCTACAGCACCTACATCAAGCTGGTCGCCGACCTGCTCGAAGGCAAGGAAGTCATCCGAAAGGGCATGACCGAGGAACTCGACCGCGCCGTCAACGCGCTCGAATGCGCGCGCGAGGGCAAGAAGGTCGCGCTGATCTCCAGCGGCGACGCGGGCGTCTACGGCATGGCCGGGCCGACCTACGAGGTGCTGTTCCAGGCGGGGTGGACGCCGGAGTCGGAGATCACGGTCGAGGTGGTGCCGGGCGCATCGGCCATCAACGCCTGCGCGGCGCTGGTCGGCGCGCCGCTGACGCATGACTTCTGCTCGATCTCGCTCAGCGATCTGCTCACGCCCTGGCCGGTGATCGCGCGCCGGCTCGACGCCGTAGCCGCTGCCGACTTCGTGGTCGCGCTCTACAACCCGAAGAGCGGTCGGCGCACCCAGCAGATCGTGCAGGCGCAGCAGCTGTTCCTCCGGCACCGCCGGCCCGACACGCCGGTGGCGGTGGTCAAGTCGGCCTATCGCCGGCGCGAGCGCCTCGAGTTCACCACGCTCGACAGGATGAGCGACTGCGACATCGGCATGCTGACCACGGTGCTGATCGGCAACAGCCACACCTTCATCCAGCATGGACTGATGGTCACGCCGCGCGGCTATGCGAACAAGTACGACCTGGACGACGGCGGCTCGACGCGCGAAGGCGAGCGCCCCGGCCGTTCGCTCTCCACCGGCCTGATCGGATGGCTGCAGAACCTGCGCGCCGACCATGCCGAGGGCGCGAGCACGGACGATCTGGCGCAGCGCCACCGATTGCCCGTCGACTACATCGAGGCGGTGCTCGCGGCGCCGGTCGAAGACGAAGTGGCGGCGCCCGTTGCGGTCGAGGAAGCGCAGGAATGACCGAAGTCGTCAAGCCGAAGATCGGTGCGTACAAGCGCCACCTGCTGGTCTGCACCGGCCCGCGCTGCACGCCCGACGGCGCGTCGCAGGACCTGTTCGACAGCCTGGGCGAGAAGTTCAAGGCTGCGGGGCTCAACGAAGGCGAGTTGCGCGTCAAGCGCAGCCGCGTCGGCTGTTTCGCGGCCTGCAAGGGCGGCCCGGTGATGTGCGTGCAGCCCGACGGCACCTGGTACTACAACGTGACGCCGGAGAACCTGGACCGCATCGTCGAGCAGCATCTGCTGGGCGGAAAGGTCGTGGAGGACCTGGTGTTCCATCAGGGGCCGGGGCTGGATTGAGCACGCGGGTGCGCCGGAATGTCACCCGAAAGAATGCAGAATCGCCGGTCGAACGAAAACCACGACATCGACGACTTCGACGACCACGGCCAAGAAACGAGCCCCTATGCTGACTGCCCTCGCCTACACCATGATCCTCGTGTTCATGGCGCTGATCATGACCAAGCGCCTCTCGGCGATGGTCGCCCTGATCCTCGTACCCATCGCCTTCGGCCTGCTCGCCGGATTCGGCATGGGGCTCGGTCCGATGATGCTCGACGGCATCAAGAAGCTCGCGCCCACGGGCGTGATGCTGATGTTCGCGATCCTGTACTTCGGGATCATGATCGACGCGGGCCTGTTCGATCCGCCGGTGCGCTGGATCCTGAAGCTGGTGGGCAACAACCCGACCAAGATCGTCATGGGAACCTTCGTGCTCGCCACCTGCGTCTCGCTCGACGGCGACGGTTCCACCACCTACATGATCACCTGCGCGGCGATGCTGCCGCTGTACAAGCGCCTTGGCATGAGCCGGCTGGTGCTGACCTGCGTGGTGATGATGGCAGGCGGCAACATGAACATCCTGCCCTGGGGCGGACCGACCGCGCGCGCGGCCAGCGCACTGGGCGTGGACGTCGGCGAGCTGTTCGTGCCGATGATCGTGCCGATGATCGTCACCGGCGCGTGGGGATTGCTGGTGGCCTTCTGGCTCGGCCGTCGCGAGACGCGCCGGCTCGGCGGCAGTGTCGATCTGCCCGTGACGTACGACGCCACCGAAGCCGACATGGCCACCGCTCTGTCGATCGCGCGGCCGCAACTTATCTGGGTCAACTTCGCGCTGACGGTCGCGCTGATGGTGCTGCTGGTCATGGGCACCTTCCCGCTGCAGGTGCTGTTCATGGTGGCCGCAGCCATCGCGCTGATGATCAATTACCCGCGCCTCGAGCAGCAGAAGGAACGGCTCGAATCGCATGCCGCCAACATCGTGCCGGTGGTGGCGCTGATCTTCGCGGCCGGCATCTTCGTCGGCATCCTGTCGGGCACGAAGATGGTCGACGCGATCGCTGCCAGCGTCATCGCCGGCCTGCCCAACTGGCTCGAGCCCTACCTGGCGGTGGTCACGGCGGTGCTGAGCGTGCCGTTCACCTTCTTCATCTCCAACGACGCGTTCTATTTCGGCATCCTGCCGATCCTGGCCAAGGCCGGCGCGGTGCACGGCTTCACGGCCGCCGAGATCGGCCGCGCCTCGCTCATCGGCCAGCAGGTGCATCTGCTGAGCCCGCTGGTGGCGTCGACCTATCTGCTGGTCGGGCTGGCTAAGGTCGAGTTCGGCGATCACCAGCGCTTCACGCTGCTGTGGGCAATGTCCGCGGCAGGCGTCATGCTGGCCGTCACGCTGCTGCTCGGCGTGATTCCACTGGCGCGCTTCGGCTGAACCGCGAGGACCGGCAGACATGACGAAAGATGCACCCCGCAAGCCCACTGAGACCACGCGCCGGGCCGCGGTCCGGGGCCTGATCGCCCTGGGCGTGAGCCCGCTCGCCGCCGCGCAGAACAACAGCACGGACGAACTGCTCGACTTCTCGCCCCGCTCGAAACCGCCTGCGGGTTATGCGCCGGACTATGCAGCCACCGTGCGCGCCGCCGAGGACGAAGGCCGGCTCGTCATCTACTCCACCACCGATATCGCCGTCGCGCAGCCGCTGGTCGACGATTTCCAGTCGCTCTATCCACGAATCGCCGTCGAGTACGAAGACCTGACCAGCACCGAGCTGCACCACCGCTTCGTGGCGGAAACCCAGCTCGGACGCGACACCGCCGACGTGCTGTGGAGCTCGGCGATGGACCTTCAGGCCAGCCTGGTCGAGCAGGACTACGCGCTGACCTACGCTTCGCCCGAGAGCGCGGCCCTGCCCGCGTGGGCGCGGATGCGCGACCAGGCCTGGGCCACGACCTTCGAGCCGATCGTCGTGGCCTACAACAGGAAGCTGGTGCCCCAGCCGCCCCGCACGCATGCGGATCTCGCGACGCTGCTGCAGCGCTCGCCGGCGCTCAGGGGCAAGGTCGTCACGTACGACGTCGAGAAGTCCGGCCTCGGTTTCCTGCTGGCTGCGCAGGACGCGCGCGCCGCGCCGGCCTTCTGGGACATCGCACAGGCCCTGGGCCGCGCCGACGTGCGCTTCTCCGCGACCACCTCGGCCATGCTGGGCCAGGTCGTCAGCGGGCGGTCCGCCATCGCCTACAACGTGCTCGGCGCCTATGCGCTCGCGCAGGCGCGCCGCAATCCGGACATCGGCGTGGTATTTCCCGCCGACTACACGCTGGTGCTGTCGCGACTGCAGCTGATCGCCCGGCGCGCCCGGCGGCCTAACGCGGCGCGGCTGTGGGTCGACTACACGCTGTCCCGGCGCGGCCAGGCGCTGCTCGCGCGCCAGGGCGTCTACGCGATGCGCGCGGACGTGAGCGGCGAAGCGACCGCGGCGCAGCTCATGCAGAAACTGGGCGCGACGCTGAAGCCGATCGTGCCCGGCATCGAGCTCACGCAAGACCTGCAGCCGGCTGCATATCGCGCCTTCATCGAGCGCTGGCGCAGCAGCCTGGGACGACCGCTGCGCGGCAGGTAGCGCGCATCTTTCGATGCCGCACGCCGTCGCCCTGCTTCGCGCTGCCCGCCTGGCGCGCAGCAGCAAACCCTTTCTCGCCCGCGGCGGTTTCAAGCGAGAGCGCTGCGATGGTTGCCGTCTCGCAACTAGCCATTGCATGTGCGCCGTGCGCCCGACCGTGTCCACCAACGCCGGTGTTTGCCTGCTCATGGCCGACATCGAGCCGCTCAAACCCAGCAACACCGGCTGGCTGGTCGCCGAGGTCGTGCCCGATACCTTCGCGTTCGGTTGGGCGCGGACCGAAACCGATCCTGCATTGCTCGCCCTGCTCCGCGATCCGCAGTGGGCGCCGTATGTGGTGTTTCCGGGGCAGTACGCGGCGCCGGAACGGGTGGTGCACGCCGTCGCGACGGGTGATGCGTCGGTCGGAGGAAACGCCGAAGCCGGCAAGCGCCCTTTGTTCATCCTGCTCGACGGAACCTGGGCCGAGGCGCGGAAGATGTTTGGTCGGAGTCCGTATCTGGATGCGTTGCCGGTGCTGAGCCTGGAGCCGGCGCACGTATCGCAATACAAGCTGCGGCGGTCAGGGCGCGGAGATCATTTCTGCACGAGCGAGGTGGCAGCGATGTGCATGGAGCTGGCGGGCGAGCATGCGGCAGTGGCGGTGCTGGAAGCGTATCTGGCGGTTTTCACGCATCACTATTTGTGTGCGAAGAATCAACAGCCGGTGGCGTGGGAGGGGGTGGCGCATCGGGGATTGCGGGATGCTGTTTCCGAAGGCGACCTGCATCGATCCAGGTCTGTGTTTCCTTGATGCCGAGACGATATCGCGCACAGTTGAAAGCCGCCAGTGCCGCAAGTTCCTGCACAAGCAAGTCCCGGAACTTCGACGCGTCCTCTTCAGGCAGTCCCAGCCCCGTCATCGCTTCCTGCTCGGAGGCTCGTCCCCTCACCACCAGTCCGACCGCTTCGGTAAGCGCCTCACGGTACTTCACGCGAAATGGGTCCGGCGAGCCCATGGATTCCTGAACCACCCTGTACTTGGCTTGCGAGCGTCTGTAGGTCCAGTCGAAGAGGTCTACGGCCATCGACACGTCGCAGTATTCGTAGACGCCCATCATGGCCATTGCGTAATCATCCCTTTCGACGTCCAGAAACGACAAAGGCGCATGGTTGTAGAGCATCAACGGGATGTTGGCGGCAAGCCGACTCACTCGTTTGTTTCCGTCCTCGAAAGGTTGAAGGTACGCGAGATTGGTCCAGAGGAAAAATGCCGCCTCCAAGGGGTTCTTGATGCGTTGCCCGACCGAGACGATGCGCTCGAACATCTCGCTCAACACCGCAGGAACCTGGCTGGGAACGTAGGTCGTGCCGCTGATGTTGACCACCTTCTCGCGAATGGCGCCGAGCGACGCTACGTCCGCCAGCAGATCCTGCATGAGCACGGCGTGCAGATTGCGGATGAGTCCGGCGCTGAGTCCCTGCACCGGGACCGCATCCACAAGGAATTCGATGGCTGCCTTGTGATTGAGCAGCATGACCGCATCGCCATCGGTGGCAGCAGCGCCGCTTTTGAAAAGCTCTTCGGTGTCCAGCAGCGTGTAGCGATTGCCTTCCAGATGGGACGACGACCATGAAAGGTCGATCAGCAGTTGCTCCAGAACCTTTCGGACGTACGTGCCTGCCGGCAGTTGCCCAGGGTGACTGCCGAGGGCTGACAGTTCTTCGGCAAGCTCGCGCGGCAGCAGGAAGGTTTCGTTGGGCTTGTAGTCGTCAACGAATTCGCGGCGATACGTCACCGGCATGCGGGCTGCGAGTGGCAATCCCAGCCGCGCCCGGAGTTCGATACTCGCTGGGCGCCAGGTCAACGCAATGCCGCGTCCGGCTTCCGGGGGCACTGCGAGAGCAGGTGTTCTCGTCGGCAACAGGCGATAGCGCGTCGCGCGTGCCTTGCCAGTGACCTCGATTTTCGTGTCTGCAACCAGTTTCAACAGCATGCGTTTGACGGCAGGCAGGCTCGAGCCTGTTGCCTTGGCGAGCTGGGCCGAGGAAGCCTGCGCATGCCCGGCGGATTTCAGGGCTGCCATGTGGTGCAGCAATTCGTCGGATGTCAGTCGGTTGTTGTATGGCATGAATCAGCTCGATGTTTCGAGCCGATTCTAATAAATCAGCTCGATATTTGAGCTGATACCGATTGAATCGAGCTGATATCAGCTTCGACCGTAAAGGGTAGCTCTACGCAGCAGCGGGCCCGGACTTTGCTTAACTTATGAAAATGACCAAAAGTTTTCTTTCGGTCTGTATATTTGTTATCAAATTTACTTTCCTGCCCTGTCATGGGGCAGGCAACGCCCCGTTTTCAACCCGCCTATGCGCCCCGACGCTCCCGTCGCCATCACTTCGTTCGCAAAGCCGGCAGGCCCCGACACGGTCACCCAGCGCATCGCGCAGGCATTGCCGCGCCTGAGCCGCCTGCACCGTCAGGTCGCAGACCACGTCCTCGCGCATCCGCTGCAGGTCGCCACGTTGCCGATCGACGAGCTGGCAGCCACGGCCGGCGTCTCCGTCGCCACGGCCAACCGCTTCGCGCGCGCGCTGGGCTATGAGGGCTACGCGAGCTTTCGCGCCGAACTGGTGCTCGGCTTCGAGCCGTTGCTGGCGCCGGTCGAGCAGTTGCGCGGCAACCTGGCGCAGCCTTCTACGGTGGCTGAAGTGTTCGCTGCCGCGCTGGAAGAAAGCCATCGCAACATCGAGGCGACGCGCCGCACCATCGACTACGGCGCCTGCGAGCGTGCGGTGCAGTTGCTGCTCGACGCGCGCTCGGTGCTGTTGGTCGGCTACGGTGCCAGCGCATGGCTGGCCGGGATGCTGCAGCATGGGCTCGACCCGTACTGCGCCGACGTCAGGCTGCTGTCCGCCGTGAGCGGCGTCACGCATGCGGCGCGCACGCTGTCGCGCGGCAAGCCGGGCGACGTGTTGGTGGCGATCGGCTTTCCGCGCTATCTGACCGACACCGTGACGCTTGCCGCCGCAGCGCGCGCTCACGGCGTGCGCGTGTTGGTGTTGACCGACCGGCCGAGCTCGCCGCTCGCACCATTGGCCGATGTGGCGCTCTACGCACAGACCGAAACCCGCTACCGTCCCAACTGCGAAACTGCCGCGCTGGCCGTGATCGAGGCGCTGACCAGCGCCGTTGCCCTGCGCACGCCGGGCGCTTTCCAGCTGGCCGGCAAGGTCGTCGAATCCGTCATGCCGTGGCTGCATGGCAATCCCCATCGCGGCGCACGCGTCGCGGCCCGCAAGACACTCGCTTCCCCATGAAGACCACGCCCGTCATCGCCATCCACGGAGGCGCCGGAACCATCGCTTCGGTGGCTTCGGATTCGTCCGCCGCACAGCCTTACCGCGATGCGCTGCAGGCCGTCGTCTCCGCCGCGCAGGCCGCATTGCTGCGCGGCACGAGCGCGCTCGACGCGGTCTGCATCGCGGTCGAAATGCTCGAAGACTGTCCGCTGTTCAACGCCGGCCACGGCGCGGTCTTCACGCACGACGAGACGCATGAACTGGACGCCGCCGTGATGAACGGCGCGGACCTTCGCGCAGGCGCGGTGGCCGGCGTGAGCCGCATCAGACGACCGGTGCGTGCGGCGCGTGCGGTGATGGCCGACGGCGCGCACGTGCTGCTCGGCGGCTTGGGCGCGGAGAATTTCGCGCGCGAGCACGGCCTGGAGATGGTCGATCCGTCATACTTCTCCACCGAGGCGCGACGCCAGCAGCTCAAGCTGGCCCGCGTCGCCGATCGCGTATCGCTCGACCATGACGGCGCGCCGCTGATCGAGGGCAGCAAGTTCGGCACCGTCGGCGCGGTCGCGCTCGACATGCACGGCCACCTCGCCGCCGCGACATCGACTGGCGGCATGACCAACAAGCGCGTCGGTCGCATCGGCGATTCGCCACTGATCGGCGCCGGCACCTATGCCGACGACCGCAGTGCGGCGGTGTCGTGCACCGGCAGCGGCGAGATGTTCATCCGGGCCGTCGCGGCCTACGACGTCTGCGCGCGCATGCGCTATGCCGAGCAGTCGCTCGAAGAAGCCTGCGAGGCGGTCGTGATGCGCACGCTGCCGGCCATCGGCGGGCGCGGTGGCCTGATCGCGGTCGATCGGCTGGGCAACGTCTGCCTGCCGTTCAACACCGAGGGCATGTACCGCGCCCATGCCCGGGGCGCCGACGCGCCGCAGACCGCCATCCATCGCTGAAGAAAGCGCAACGCCGTTCATGTCCGCCGTTCTCAACGATCCTTCTTCCGGCCCTTCTTCCGCCGCGCGATCCGTCGCATCGCCGATCGCGCTGCCCGAGGGTCGCGTGCTGTCCGTCGAGGACCTGAACGTCCGCTTCTCGACCTCCGAGCGCGTCGTCGATGCGGTGAAGAACCTGTCGTTCCACGTCGAGCGTGGCGAGACGCTGGCCATCGTCGGCGAGTCCGGTTCGGGCAAGTCGGTGACCTCGCTGGCGCTGATGCGGCTGGTCGAATACGGCGGCGGCCGCATCGTCGGCGGCCGCATGCTGTTCCGGCGCCGCAACGACCAGGTACTTGATCTGGCGAGCGCGCCCGATGCCGCCATGCGCGGAATCCGCGGTGCCGACATAGCGATGATTTTCCAGGAGCCGATGACCTCGCTGAACCCGGTGTTCACCGCCGGCGACCAGATCGCCGAGGCCATTGCGATCCATCAGCGCAAGGACCGCAGCGCAGCGCGCGCCGAGGCACTGCGCATGCTCGAGCTGGTCCGCATACCCGAGGCGCGCGGTGTGCTCGACCGCTTCCCGCACCAGCTCTCGGGCGGCATGCGCCAGCGCGTGATGATTGCGATGGCACTGTCGTGCAAGCCGTCGCTGCTGATCGCCGACGAGCCGACGACGGCGCTCGACGTCACCATCCAGGCGCAGATCCTCCAGCTGATCCGCGAGCTGCAGACCGAGATGCGGATGGGCGTGCTGTTCATCACGCACGACATGGGCGTGGTGGCCGAAGTGGCCGACCGCGTGTTGGTGATGTACCGCGGCAACAAGGTGGAGGCCGACACTGCCACGCAGGTGTTCGCCGATCCGAAGCATCCGTACACGCGGGCGCTGCTGTCGGCCGTGCCGCAACTCGGCGCGATGCGCGGCACCGACCTGCCGGCGAAGTTCGAACTGCTGCGCGTCGATGAACCCGGCGCCGCGCCAGCCCCCGCAATCGAGCCGCACGACACGGTGCGCCACGACCAGCCGCCGATCCTCCGTGTCAAGGATCTGGTGACGCGCTTCGAGCTGCGCAGCGGTCTGCTGAGCCGCGTGACGCGCGTGGTGCATGCGGTCGAGAAGGTGAGCTTTGACCTGCATGCGGGCGAGACGCTGGCGCTGGTCGGCGAATCGGGCTGCGGGAAATCGACCACCGGACGTTCGCTGCTGCGGCTGGTCGAGAGCCAGCGCGGCAGCATCGAGTTCGACGGCCGCAACGTGCTGGAACTGCCGAAGAAGGAAGTGCAGGCGCTGCGCCGTGACATCCAGTTCATCTTCCAGGACCCGTTCGCCTCGCTCGACCCGCGCGTGACGGTCGGTTATTCGATCATGGAGCCGCTGCTGGTGCACGGCATCGCGAGCGGCGAAGAGGCACAGACGCGCGTGCGCTGGCTGCTGGAGAAGGTCGGGCTGCCGGCCGAGCACGCGCAGCGCTATCCGCATGAGTTTTCCGGCGGGCAGCGCCAGCGCATCGCCATCGCGCGGGCGCTTGCGTTGAACCCGAAGGTGGTGGTGGCGGACGAGTCGGTGTCGGCGCTGGACGTGTCGATCCAGGCGCAGATCGTGAACCTGCTGCTCGACCTGCAGCGCGAGCTCGGCGTCGCTTTTCTCTTCATCTCGCACGACATGGCGGTGGTCGAGCGCGTGAGCCATCGCGTGGCCGTGATGTACCTTGGCCAGATCGTCGAGATCGGGCCGCGTCGCGCCATCTTCGAGAACCCGCAGCACGCCTACACCAAACGCCTGATGGCGGCAGTGCCGGTGGCCGACCCGACGCGGCGCAACATCGGCCGCACGCTGCAGAAGGGCGAGATTCCGAGCCCGGTGCATCCGGTCGGCTACGAGCCCGATCCGCCGCCGTTGGTCGAGGTCGCGCCGGGGCATTTCGTGGCGCTGCATTCGGTCGCCTGACCCGTTTCAAATTTCCAGTCATTTCTCCCAACCGGCTTCAAAGGAGTCTTCGCATGTTCAATAAACGTCTTTCCCACATCGCCGCCGCCCTGGCGCTGGCCGGCGTGGCGCTTTCCGCCCACGCCGCCAAGGACGTGGTCGTCGCGGTGCAGTCCAACTTCACCACCACTGACCCGTACGACGCCAACGACACGCTGTCGCAGGCGGTAGCCAAGTCCTTCTATCAAGGCCTCTACGGCTTCGACAAGGACATGAAGATGGTCCCGGTGCTCGCCACCGGACACACGGTCAGCAAGGACGGCCTGGTCTACACCGTCAAGCTGCGCAGCGGCATCCAGTTCCATGACGGCACGCCCTTCAATGCCGAAGCCGTCAAGGTCACCTTCGACCGCGTGACAAACCCGGACAACAAGCTCAAGCGCTACAACCTCTACAAGAACATAGCCAAGACGGAAGCGGTCGACGCGACCACGGTGAAGTTCACGCTGACCGAGCCGTTCTCGCCGTTCATCAACACGCTGGCGCATCCGTCGGGCGTGATCATCTCGCCGGCGGCGCTGGCCAAGTTCGGCAGCAAGGGCATCGCGCAGAACCCGGTCGGCACCGGCCCGTTCAAGTTCGTCGAATGGAAGGCCACCGACTACCTGAAGGTCGCGAAGTTCGACGGCTACTGGCGTAAGGGCTATCCGAAGGTCGACACCATCACCTTCCGCCCGGTGGTCGACAACAACACCCGCTCGGCCATGATGCAGACCAACGAGGCGCATTTCGCGTTCCCGATGCCGCCCGAAGCCGCCGCCACGCTGCGCGCCAAGCCGAGCCTCGAAGTGACGGCCGCGCCGTCGATCATCCAGCGCTACATCTCGTTCAACACGCAGCAGAAGCCGTTCGACAACCCGAAGGTGCGCGAGGCCATCAATTACGCGATCAACAAGGACGCGCTGGTCAAGGTCGCGTTCTCCGGCTTCGCGATTCCGGCCGAGGGCGTGCTGCCCAAGGGCGTCGACGGAGCGATCAAGACGGGCCCGTGGCCGTATGACCCGGCCAAGGCGAAGGCGCTGCTGGCCGAGGCCGGCTACCCGAACGGCTTCGAAAGCACGCTCTGGTCTGCCTACAACCATACGACCGCGCAGAAGGTGATCCAGTTCGTGCAGCAGCAGCTCGGCCAGGTCGGCATCAAGGTGCAGGTCCAGGCGCTCGAAGCCGGCCAGCGCGTCGAACGCGTCGAAAGCGCGCAGGACCCGGCGACCGCGCCGGTGCGCATGTACTACGTCGGCTGGTCGTCGTCGACCGGTGAAGCCGACTGGGCGTTGCGTCCGCTGCTGGCTTCCGAATCGTTCCCGCCGAAGCTGTTCAACACGGCCTACTACAAGAACGACGAGGTCGATGCCGGCATCAAGAAGGCGCTGGTCACCACCGATGCCGCTGCAAAGAACAAGATCTATTCCGACGTGCAGCAGCGCATCTGGAAGGACGCACCATGGGCGTTTCTCGTAACCGAGCAGCTGCTGTCGGTGCGCGCACGCAACCTGTCGGGCTTTTATGTAATTCCGGACGGCAGCTTCAACTACGACGAAGTCGAATTGAAGTAATCCGGCGAGCTTTCAGTTCAGATGACGCACTACATCCTCAAGCGCCTGCTCGGCCTGCTGCCGACGCTGCTGATCGTCGCGGTGCTGGTGTTCCTGTTCGTGCACCTGCTGCCCGGCGACCCCGCGCGGCTGGCCGCGGGCGTGGACGCCGGCCCGGAGACGGTGGCGCTGGTGCGTCAGGAGCTCGGCCTCGACAAGCCGTTGCCGCAGCAGTTCCTGAACTTCTTCGGCAACCTGCTGCAAGGCGATTTCGGCACGTCGCTGCGCTCCAAGCGCGCGGTTTCGACCGAGATCGCGGAGCGCTTCATGCCGACGCTGCTGCTCACGCTCACCAGCATGGTCTGGGCGACCTTCTTCGGCATGTTGATCGGCATCGTTTCCGCCGTGTATCGCAACCAGTGGCCCGACCGTGTCGGCATGACGCTGGCAGTCTCGGGCATCTCGTTCCCGGCGTTCGCGCTGGGCATGTTGCTGATGCAGGTGTTTTCGGTGCAGCTGGGCTGGCTGCCGACCGTCGGCGCCGACACATGGCGCCACTACATATTGCCGTCGCTCACATTGGGCGCGGCCGTCGCCGCCGTGATGGCGCGCTTCACGCGGGCTTCGTTCATCGAGGTGATCCAGGAAGACTTCGTTCGCACCGCGCGGGCCAAGGGCGTCCCGGAAAAACTCGTGGTGCTCAAGCACTGCCTGCGCAACGCGCTGATACCGGTCGTCACCATGATGGGCCTGCAGTTCGGCTTTCTTCTGGGCGGATCGATCGTGGTCGAAGCCGTCTTCAACTGGCCGGGGCTCGGCCGGCTTCTGGTCGACGCGATCGAGATGCGCGACTACCCCATCATCCAGACGCTCGTGCTGCTCTTTTCGCTCGAGTTCATCCTGATCAATCTCGCGGTCGACGTGCTCTATGGCTTCATCAATCCAACCATCCGATACAAGTAACGCGGTGCGCACGCCGTGGCGCGAGTTCTGGCGCAAGTTCCGGATGCAGCACGTGGGTTTCGCGGCGTTGATCTTCGTCGTGCTGCTGGTGCTGGTCGCGGTGCTGGCGCCGTGGATCGTGCCGTACGACGCCGAGAATTTCTTCGACTACGACCGCATCAACCAGGGCCCGTCGCTGGTGCACTGGTTCGGCGTCGACCCGCTTGGGCGCGACATCTTCAGCCGCATCCTGATGGGCACGCGCATCTCGCTGGCCGCCGGCTTCCTGTCGGTCGTGGTGGGCGCCATCGTCGGCACCGTGTTCGGCTTGCTGGCCGGTTACTACGGCGGCTGGTGGGACCGCATCGTGATGCGGATTTCGGACGTGCTGTTCGCGTTTCCTGGCGTGCTGCTGGCGCTCGGCGTGGTCGCGATCCTCGGCAACGGGATGATCAACGTGATCATCGCGGTGTCGGTGTTCAGCGTGCCGGCCTTCGCTCGGCTGGTGCGCGGCAATACGCTGGTGCTGAAGAACCTCACCTATATCGAGGCCACGCAAAGCATCGGCGCAAGCGATCGCATGATCCTGCTGCGCCATATCCTGCCGGGCACCATCTCCGCCATCGTCGTCTACTTCACGATGCGGCTGGGCACCTCGATCATCACGGCGGCGAGCCTGTCGTTCCTCGGCCTCGGCGCGCAGCCGCCGACGCCCGAGTGGGGCGCAATGCTCAACGAAGCGCGTGCCGACATGGTCAACGCACCGCACGTCGCACTGTTTCCGTCGCTCGCGATCTTCTTCACGGTGCTGGCCTTCAACCTGCTGGGCGACGGCCTGCGCGACGCGCTCGATCCGAAAATAGACAGGCTGTAGCCGTGGCTGTCCAGGTCCCGCGGATCGGCCGCCTGCCCTCGGGTCCGCGCGATGCGATCACCGACGTGGCCGGCGTTGTCGTCGGCCACTGCACGCGCGATGAGGGCGAGGGCAGCGGCATCCACACCGGCGTGACGGTCGTGCGGCCGCACGGCGGCGATCCCTTCATGCAGCGCGTGCCGGCTGGCTTCGCGGTGCTCAACGGCTTCGGCAAGAGCGTCGGGCTGATGCAGATCGATGAACTGGGCCTGCTCGAAACGCCGATCGCGCTGACCAACACCTTCGCCGTGCCTGCCGTGACAGCGGCGCAGATCCGCCAGTGCATCGAAGCGAATCCCGAATGCGGACGCGCATTGCCGACCGTGAACCCGCTGGTGTTCGAGTGCAACGACGGCTTCCTCAACGACATTCAGCGCATGGTGGTGACCGAGGCCGATTACCTGCACGCATGGAACGCGGCCGGCGCCGATGTCGCGCAGGGTTCGGTGGGTGCGGGGCGCGGCATGTCGTGCTTCGAGCTCAAGGGCGGCATCGGCACCGCGTCGCGCTGTGTGACGACGACAACCGGTGACTACATCGTCGGTACGCTGGTGCTGGCGAACTTCGGCGTGCTGGCCAATCTCATCGTCACAGGCGATGCGGTCGGCGAACGGATCGCGGCAATGTCCGAAACCAGCCGCTCGATGGTCCCCGAAAAGGGTTCGATCATCATCCTCATCGCGACCGACGCGCCGCTCGATGCACGCCAATTGCGCCGCCTCGCACTGCGCGCCGGCGCGGGGCTCGCCCGAACTGGCTCGGTCTTCGGCCACGGCAGCGGCGACATCGTGCTGGCGTTCTCGACCGCCTACACAGTGCCGCAACGAACCGATGCGTTGATGCCCGCCGTCGCGCTGCTGCACGACGCATTGCTCGACGGACTGTTCCATGCGACCGCCGACAGCGTCGAGCAGGCCATCCTGCATGCGCTGTGGCATGCCGAATCGTTCATCGGGCGCGACGGCCATGTGCGGCCGACGTTGCCCCACCTACTTTCGAGAGTCTCATGAAAATCCTGATCTCCGTCGACATCGAAGGCGTGGCCGGCGTCTTCCATCCGCAGCAGGTGCGCGCGGGCAACCCCGAATACGAACGCGCCCGCCGCTGGATGACCGACGAGGCCAACGCCGCCATCGCCGGAGCCTTCGATGGCGGCGCGACCGAGGTCTACGTCAACGATTCGCACGGCGACTTCCGCAACATGCCGGCCGACCTGCTCGACCCGCGCGCGCAGGCGATCCAGGGCAAGCCGCGCTACCTGAGCATGGTGTCGGGCGTGGAGCTCGGCATCGACGGCGTCTGCATGGTTGGCTACCACTCACGCGCGCAGGGGTCGGGCATCCTCGCGCACACCATCAACAGCTTCGCCTTCGCGGCGATCGAATTCGACGGTCAGCCGATGAGCGAAGCCGGCATCTACGGCGCGCTCGCCGGCGAGTACGGCGCACCCGTGCTGATGGCCAGCGGAGACGATCTGTTCATCGCCGAGAACCGGCCGCTGTTCCCGCAGGCGACCTTCGTGCAGACCAAGCGCGCGACCGGGCAGAACAGCGGCATCTCGCTGTCGCCGGCGCAGTCGTGCGCGGCGATCCGTGCGGGCGTGGTCGAGGCGCTGGGCCGCATCGGCAACGCGCGACCGCTACAACTGCACATGCCGCTCTCTGTCACCTTGCGCACCCAGACGCCAGCGCAGGCCGACCTGTTCTGCCAGTGGCCGACGTTCCAGCGCGTCGACCCGATGGCGCTGCGCTTCGCGGCGCCGTCGGTCGAGGCGGCCGTGCGGATGCTGAATTGCTGTTCGGCGATGTCGGCGATGCTGCGCTGAGTTCGAGTCAGATCTTCAACATCAGCTTCAGGTTCTGCACCGCCGCGCCGCTCGCGCCCTTGCCCAGGTTGTCCAGACGCGCGATCACCACCGCGTGGCGGTGGTCCTCGTTCGGGTAGACGCGCAGCTCGAGCATGTTCGTGTCGTTGAGCGCAGTCGGTTCCAGCTTGCCGTCGTCGGTCGGCGGCAGAACCTTGATGAAGTTGTCCGGCGTGTTGCTGCGGGCGTAGTGCGCAGCCAGCGCCTCGTGCAAGTCGCCCGCCTTCGGTTTGCCCGGCAGGTCGTCCAGGTGCAGAGGCAACTGGACGAGCATTCCCTGCTTGAAATTGCCCACAGACGGGATAAACACCGGACGGCGCGTGAGTCCGGTGTATTTCATGATTTCCGGGATGTGCTTGTGCTTCAGGCCCAGCGCGTAGGTTTCGTAAGGCGCAGCGCCGCCCGCTTCATAGGCCTCGATCATGGTGCGCCCGCCACCCGAGAAACCACTCACGGACGGCAGCGCGATCGGGAAGTCGACCGGCAGGATGCCCGCATCGACCAGCGGCCGGACGATGGCGATGGCACCGGTCGCATAGCAGCCCGGATTCGCGACGCGGTCGGCTGCAGCCACAGCTTCCCAGTGGCCGGCTGTCAGTTCCGGAAAGCCGAATGCCCAGGCCGGGTTGGTGCGGTGCGCAGTCGAGGCATCGATGATCTTGGGTTTCTTGCCAGGCAACTGGTCGATCAGTGCGACGGATTCGATCGCCGCGTCGTCATGCAGGCACAGCACGACGAGGTCGACGCCCGCCATCAGGTCGCGCTTGGCATCGGCGTTCTTGCGGAGTTCGGGCGCGATGCTGACGAGCTCGACCTGCGGCATCGACTGGAGCCGCTCCCGGATTTGCAGACCGGTCGTGCCGGCTTCGCCATCAATGAAAACCTTGACCATGATTGTGTCCGTTCATTACGAAAAATGAGAACTAAAGCGCTAATCCTGGCGTGATTCGCTGGAGTTTGTGCGGCGCACCATGATACATTCCGCAGTTGTCCGCCACCCCCTGCCCGAAGCGGTGCGCAGTGGCCTTCGGACAACAGTCACCATCTCGTTTTCAACCTCCGTTCCGAGAGAACCCTCATGAAGATTCACGAGTACCAAGGCAAGGAAATTCTTGCCAAGTTCGGCGTGCCCGTGCCACGCGGCATTGCGGCCTACACGGTCCAGGAGGCGGTCGAAGCCGCCCAGAAACTTGGCGGCCCCGTGTGGGTGGTCAAGGCCCAGATCCACGCCGGTGGGCGCGGCAAGGGCGGCGGCGTCAAGGTCGCCAAGACCATCGAAGACGTCAAGCGCATCGCCGGCGAAATCCTCGGCATGCAATTGATCACGCACCAGACCGGCCCCGAAGGCCAGAAGGTTCGTCGCCTCTACATCGAAGACGGCGCCGATATCAACAAGGAATACTACATTTCCGCCGTGACCGATCGCGCGACGCAGAAGGTCGCCTTCATCGCGTCCAGCGAAGGCGGCATGGACATCGAGGAAGTTGCACATTCGTCGCCCGAGAAGATCATCACGGTCTTCGCCGACCCGCAACTCGGCCTGACCGACGCGCAAGCCAAGGAAATCTCGGACGGCATCGGCATGCCGGCCGATTCGACCGCGCAGACGGTCGACATCCTGAAGAAGCTCTACACCTGCTACATGGAGACGGACGCCTCGCTGGTCGAGATCAACCCGCTCAACCGTGACAGCAAGGGCCAAGTCATGGCGCTCGACGCGAAGTTCAACTTCGATCCGAACTCGCTGTTTCGCCACCCCGAACTCGTCGCCCTGCGCGACCTGGACGAAGAAGACGCAGCCGAAGTCGAAGCCTCGAAGTTCGACCTCGCCTACATCTCGCTCGACGGCAACATCGGCTGCCTGGTGAACGGCGCCGGCCTGGCGATGGCCACCATGGACACCATCAAGCTGTTCGGCGGCGAGCCGGCCAACTTCCTGGACGTGGGCGGCGGTGCCACCCCCGAGAAGGTGACCGAAGCCTTCAAGATCATGCTGAAGAACAAGAACGTCAAGGGCATCCTTGTCAACATCTTCGGCGGCATCATGAAGTGCGACACCATCGCCACCGGCGTGATCGCAGCCTGCAAGGCAGTGAACCTCAGCGTGCCGCTGGTGGTGCGCATGAAGGGCACGAACGAAGTCGAGGGCAAGAAATTGCTGGCCGAATCCGGCCTGCCGATCATCAGCGCCGACACGATGGCCGATGCGGCCCAAAAAGTGGTTGCAGCCGTCAAGTAAGGATTAGTCATGTCGATCTACATCAACAAAGACACCAAGGTCATCACCCAGGGTATTACCGGCAAGACCGGTCAGTTCCACACGGAAAAGTGCCAGGAATATGCGAACGGCAAGAACGCCTTCGTGGCCGGCGTGAACCCGAAGAAGGCCGGCGAGTCGATCTTCGGTATCCCGATCTTCGGTTCGGTGAAAGAAGCCGCATCGCAGACCGGTGCCACCGTGTCGGTCATCTACGTGCCGCCACCCGGTGCGGCAGCCGCGATCTGGGAAGCCGTCGAAGCCGACCTGGACATGGCGATCTGCATCACCGAAGGCATTCCGGTCAAGGACATGCTCGAAGTGCGCAACAAGATGCGCGCCAAGGAAGCCGCTGGCGGCAAGAAGACGCTGCTGCTCGGCCCGAACTGCCCCGGCCTGATCACGCCCGACGAAATCAAGATCGGCATCATGCCCGGTCACATCCATCGCAAGGGTCGTATCGGCGTGGTCTCGCGCTCGGGTACGCTGACCTATGAAGCCGTGGCCCAGCTGACCGAGATCGGCCTCGGCCAGTCGTCGGCAGTCGGCATCGGCGGCGATCCGATCAACGGCCTGAAGCACATCGACGTGATGCAGGCCTTCAACGACGATCCGGACACCGACGCTGTCATCATGATCGGCGAAATCGGCGGCCCGGACGAGGCCGATGCGGCCCGCTGGTGCAAGCTCAACATGAAGAAGCCGGTCGTCGGCTTCATCGCAGGCGTGACCGCGCCTCCGGGCAAACGCATGGGCCATGCCGGCGCGCTGATCTCCGGCGGTGCCGATACGGCCGATGCCAAGCTCGCCATCATGGAAGAGTCGGGCTTCACGATCACGCGCAACTTCTCCGAACTGGCCAAGCTGCTGAAGGCGCGCCTGTAAGTACATCGCAGGCGACGCGAAAAGCGTCCCTGGCGACGACCACAACAAACGAAAAGGCGCTCGCAATTCAAATTGCCGGCGCTTTTTTTATTCATAACAGTGGCATAGAGACATCGAGATCGACAACATGGAATTCCTGCAAACCTCCGACTTCTGGCTGAATCTGCTGAAGATCGTCTGGATCAACATCATCCTTTCGGGCGACAACGCCGTCGTGATCGCGCTGGCGGCACGCTCGCTGCCGCCTGCCCAACAGCGCAAGGCCGTCTTCATCGGCTCCGGCGCAGCGGTCGTGTTGCGAATCGCACTCACGGTGGTTGCCGCCAAGCTGCTGGCGCTGCCCTATCTCCAGATCATCGGAGGACTGCTGCTGCTGTGGATCGGCCTGCAGTTGCTTGGTGACGAGGACGACGGCGAAGGCGAAAGCAAGGAGTACGGCAGCATGTTCGCGGCCGTGCGCACCATCCTGATCGCCGACCTGGTGATGAGCCTGGACAACGTGATCGCCGTGGCCGCGGCTGCGCAGGGCAACACGACGCTGCTGATCCTCGGCCTCGCCATCAGCATTCCGCTGGTGATCTTCGGCAGCACGCTCATGATCAAGCTCATGGAGCGCTTCCCGATCATCGTTTTGCTCGGCGCCGTGCTGATCGGCTGGGTCGGTGGCGAAACCATCGTCGGCGACGTGTCGCTCGAGGGTGTGCGGGCGACCTATCCGTGGCTGCATTACGCCGGCGCCGTCGCCGGTGCCGCCTTCGTCCTCATCGTCGGCCGTTTCCTGCAGAAACGCGGACACGACAAATCGGCCGTCCACTGAACAGACGACCCACTCGACCATGACAATCAAATCCTCATCCTCTTGGGACTTCGAGGCGCTCACCGATACCGGTCGGGTGCGCGCCAACAATGAGGATGCGATTGCAGTCGATCCGGCTTTGGGGTTTGCGATCCTGGCCGACGGCATGGGCGGCTACAACGGCGGCGAGGTGGCCAGCGGCATGGCCATCGCGCTGCTCCGCGCCAGCTTCGGTCGCTGGCTGGCCCACGCCGGAGTGCGGGCGCCCGCACGTTCGGTCTGTCTTGCACTCCAGGTCGGAACGGACGAGGCCAACAGCGCCATCCTGGAAGCCGGGAGCGCCAATCCGCATCTTCACGGGATGGGCACGACGCTGGTGCTGGCCGTGCTGGGCCCCGACCGTGCCGTGGTCGGTCATATCGGCGATTCGCGCTGTTACCGACTCCGGAACGGCCAGTTCGACCAGCTCACGCGCGACCATTCGCTGATGCAGGACCAGCTCGACGCAGGGCTCATCACGCCCGAGCAGGCCGCCCAGTCGCCCCACCGGAACCTGGTGACGCGCGCACTCGGCATCGAGCGTGCGGTCGAACTCGAAGTCAACGAATATCCGGTGCTGCCCGGCGATCTGTATCTGCTTTGCTCCGACGGTCTGAGCGAAATGGTGCAGGATGCCGTAATGCAGAGAATTCTGTTACAAAACGATACGTTGTCGGACAAGGCGGCGCTTCTGGTCGCTGCTGCCAACGACAATGGCGGTCGTGACAACATTTCCGTTGTCCTCGCGCGAGCCCTCGGTGACGAGACGGAACGCGGAGCCTGCTGACCGATCAACTTTGTAGATTCAGGAGCCGGCAATGCCGAAAATGATCGTCTCGATCGATGGTGTCGTAATCAAGGAGGTGACGCTTGCGAAGGACCGCACCACGCTCGGACGGCGGCCCTACAACGACATCGTCATCGACAACCTCGCGATCAGCGGCGAGCACGCTGTGCTGCACATGGCAGGCAGCGATGTCCAGATCGAGGACCTTAACAGCACCAACGGCACCTACGTCAACGCGCGCGCAGTGAAGAAGCAGGCGCTCGAGCACAACGACATCATCGAGGTGGGCAAGTACAAGATTCGCTTCCTCGCGGGAATCGAATCGCCCGAGCCGGTTTCGGATACGCAGATGCCCGGTGCCCAGCGCCCAGGTTCGCCGGTCATCTCTGCGCCGATACCGCTTTCGACCGCGCCTACCGTCGTCGGCACGCTCAACGGCGGCGTGCTGCCGGCGGCGATCCGGGTGCTCTCCGGCGTCGGCGCCGGTCGCGAGCTGTCGCTCGAGAAGGTCGTCACCACGATCGGCAAGCCCGGCATCGCCGTCGCCGCAGTGACCCGACGCCTGCACGGCTACGTGATCGCGCCGATCGACGGTGGCACTACGCTGAACGGCGAAAAGCTGGGCAGCGAAGCTGTGACCCTGCAGGACGGGGACGTCCTGGAACTCGGTGGAACCAAGATGCAGTTCATCCACGCCTGAAACGACGTATGCCAAAAAAGTCCTTTACCGGCAGCGACTGAAGCGTTTAGCCTCCCCGAAGTAAAACAGCGAAGGGGGTGGCAACGATGCAGGTGCGTGTGCTGGGCTGCTCGGGTGCCATCGCGAAGGACTGCAGGACGACTTCGTTCCTCGTGGACGACGATCTGCTGATCGACGCCGGAACCGGCGTCGGCGATCTCACACTCGTCGAAATGGCGCGCGTCGACGACGTGGTGCTCACGCACTCTCATCTCGACCATGTCGCCGCGCTGCCCCTGATGATCGACGCCGTCGCCAGTCGCCGAGATCGCCCATTGCGCGTCCATGCGCTGAGCGCCACCATTGATGCGCTTCGTGCCCACGTCTTCAACAACGTCATCTGGCCAGATTTCGCGAGTATTCCCAGCCGCGAGAAGCCGTTCGTCAGCTTCCATTGCTTTGCGATCGGCGAGACGCTGAAATTGGGAACGATGCAACCAAAGCATGTCGAGGTGTTGCCGGCGATCCACACCGTGCCGGCCTGCGGCTTTGCCGTGCGGAGCGCAACGGGCGGTCCTTATTGGGCTTTCAGCGGCGATACGGACCGGAATCCTGCATTCTGGGCGCGCATCAACAAACTGGATATCGGCATGCTGGTGATGGAAACCGCCTTCAGCGACCGCGAACAGGCACTGGCCGAGCGCAGCAGGCATCTGTCTCCGGCGACGTTGGCCGACGAGTTGGGAAACATCGTCGACGGACGGCAATATCCCATCTACATCACCCATACCAAACCAGCAGAAACAGCGGAGATCATGAGCCAGATCGACGCGCTGGTGTCGGACTGGCGCGTGCACGGCGTGATGGGACGGGACATTCGGTGGCTGGAGACGGGGAGTGTGCTTGTCATTGATTGAGGTCGACAACATCAGGCATCGACACAAAATGACACATTCTTCGTCAGGTGACAAAAATGTCATGACAGAAAAAGTAACAAAGAGCAGGCTTTGTCATTTTTCTTAACCTGAACGTTCTCATTTTTAACGCATATCGAACGTTTTAGGCCGATTCCGAGGTTGGCACGCATGCTGCAAATACTCTGGCGCACCGGGCAGACCGGGCTGAACAACCAACCTGGAGTAAATGAAATGAACCGTCGTTCCATCGCACGCAATGTGCAAAAGGGCTTCACCCTTATCGAATTGATGATCGTCGTGGCGATCATTGGTATTTTGGCTGCTGTGGCGTTGCCGGCTTATCAGGATTACACGGTGCGGGCGCGTGTTACTGAAGGTTTGTCTTTGGCGAGCGGTCTTAAGACCTCAATTTCTGAGGCATTTAATACGCAAGGTCCGCGCTCAATGATTTGTGGAACTACCACAACGACTAACTGCGATGCTATCAATTCGACTCCCCCAGGCGCTACAAAGAACGTTGCTTCTGTTCAATCAACTGCAGCTGGAGTGATCACAATCACGTATGCAACAACGGTAGATAATGGCGGAACAATAATTTTTACGCCTGCAACGCAAGCCTCAGCGGCCTTGGCAACACCAGTCGCCCTTGACTTGAGTGCGCCAGCGAGTGGTGGTACAGCCTTTACCTATGTATGCAGAGCGGGATCTTTGAAGGCAAAGTACACTCCGGCCGCGTGCAAAGCATAACCGCTGCTCTTTCAGGTAGATTTGAGGTCCTTCGGGACCTTTTTCTTTTGGCGTGTCAAGGAAGTTTATAAGTTGATGCAACAGTCGTTAGAAATCAGATGGATTTGACGCCTTTTAACTCTTTCTGCTGCGCAAGATTTAATACGAACTTGTGTAAGGTTTCTCTGTCCGCATGAAAATCCTCCACGTCATCACCAGCATGGACCCCGCCCAAGGCGGTCTCTGCCAAGCTGTCCGCAACATGGTTCCCGCATTGGCGGCACAAGGCTCCGACAGCGAAATCCTCTGCCTAGATGCGCCAAACTCCGACTTCCTCGGGCGCGACACTTTCCCCGTTCACGCCATCGGCCCGGCCAAAGGCCCCTACGCTTACGGTGCCGCACTCAAGCCTTGGTTGATCAACAATTTTCACCGCTTCGACGCCGTCATCACCCACGGACTTTGGCAACACAACAGCGCCGGCACTTCGCGCGCACTGGCGCAATACCGGAAAACAAACCCCCGCAAGCCCGCGCCACGGCATTACGTCATGCCGCACGGAATGCTCGATCCGTATTTCCAGAAAGCACCTGGCCGCCGTTTGAAAGCGATCCGCAACACCGTGTTCTGGAAGCTTTTCGAAGGTCCGGTCGTGAACAGCGCTGACGGCGTTCTGTTCACCTGCGCGCAGGAGCTCTCGCTGGCCCGCGAACCGTTTCATCCTTACCAGCCCAAGCAGGAACTCGATGTCGGCATGGGCGTTGAAGCGCCGCCGATTCGGCAAGCGGGAATGGCACCTGCCTTTCTTGAGCGGTGCCCGCAAGTCGCGGGTCGGCCCTATCTGTTGTTCATGAGCCGTCTGCACGAGAAAAAGGGCGTCGATCTGCTGATCCGCGCCTATGTGCAATTGCGCACCGAACAACGGCAACGCGCTTCCGACGATGCCATGCCGGCCTTGGTCGTCGCCGGACCTGGACTCGATACGGCTTATGGCGCGGAACTCCAGGCTTTGGCTGCCGCTTGCCCAGCCGACATCCACTTCCCGGGCATGCTCAGCGGCGACGCCAAATGGGGAGCGCTTTACGGTTGCGATGCCTTCGTTTTGCCGAGTCACCAGGAGAACTTCGGCATCGCCGTGGTGGAAGCCATGGCTTGCGGGCGGCCGGTGCTGATCAGCAACCAGGTCAATATCTGGCGTGAGTGCCAGCCCGGCGGTGTGATTGCCGACGACACACTGGCCGGAACGCTGAATCTGCTGACAGAATGGCGGTCGTTGTCACCGGAGCAGCGCGCTGCACTCGGTATCGAGGCGCTCGCCGCCTACCAACGCAATTTTGCCGTCGACGAAGCGGCCCGACGCCTCAACGCGGCAATCGGGCTTCAGCGTTCCGTGCCAACCAACCGCAATCCACCGCAGGAAAAGCAGCAATCCGCTACGGCATGAAACTCGTTTTTCTTACGCATCCGCCCTTCCTGAAAATAGCCAGCATGATGCGGTACGCCGCCTGGCTCGCCGACGGCATGCGACAACGCGGCCACGAAGTGCATACCTGGGCGCCGGAGCCGTATTTCTACAAACTGCCGGTACCCGCACGGTTCCGGAAATGGATGGGCTACATCGACCAGTATCTGGTCTTTCCCGGGCAATTGCGCAAGCGGATGGCGCGACAGCCGAACGACACGCTGTACGTGTTCGCCGATCACGCACTCGGCCCCTGGGTGCCGTCGTTCGTGTCCAAACCCAACGTCGTGCATTGCCACGACTTTCTCGCACAGGATTCGGCGTTGGGCCTGATTCCGCAAAATCCGGTCAGTGCCACCGGGCGCATCTACCAGCGCTACATCCGACAGGGTTTTCGTCAGGCCGACGCCTTCATCGCAATCTCGCAAAAGACGCGCGACGATCTGCTGGTCGTTATCGGTTCGAACGGCAATTGCGAGGTGGTCTACAACGGCGTGAATCCACGCTTCCGTCAGTCGACCGATGTCGCCGCAGACCGCGCGACGCTCGGCAAGACGCTGGGCATCGATCTGTCGCGCGGCTACGTTCTGCACGTCGGCGTCAACACCTGGTACAAGAATCGGCGTGGCGTGCTGGTGGCATATGACGCATGGCGCCGAAGCATCGGGGCGAACGCTGCCGCGTTGCCTCTTCTGATGGTCGGCCCGCAGCCGCCTGAAGCGCTTGCCGAGTTGTGCAAGTCGCTGTCTTCGGCAGGCGACATCCACTTTTTGACGTCTGTGTCCGATGAGGTGCTGGTGTCGCTCTACGGCGCCGCTACGGTCTTCCTGTTTCCATCGATCGCCGAGGGTTTCGGCTGGCCGATTGCAGAAGCGATGGCATCGGGTTGTCCGGTCATCACGACCGGCATTCCGCCCATGACCGAGGTCGCCGGAGATGCGGGGTTCTTCATTCCTCCGGATGCCGACGCGCAAGCGACGGTCGGTTCGGCATGGGCCGCGCAGGCAGCGACAAAGCTGGCGGAAGTAGTCGGGCTTTCAGATGACGAGCGCCGAGCCGTAGCCGCTCGGGGCCTGGCGCAGGTAAGGCATTTCGACTCGACGCATGCGCTTGATCGGATCGAGAAGATTTACGAGCGGCTGCTGGCAAAAGACAGGACGCCTGAGGCATCCTGAATTTCCGAGAGCGGACGATCAATACGCGGTCGGTATCTCTCGCCAGTTCAAAAGCCTCAACGTGGTACCGCTGTTCAAATCGGCGTCGACTTTTGTGATGACACCTGTCGTGTCGCCGACAACCAATTGCGGCTTGCCGTCTGCCGTGATGAACTTCAGGTCGGTGACGGCATTTGTAAATGGCACGTAGGCCAGTCGCGAAACCAAAACAGTTTTTCCGGTTGCGAAATTCAGCACGTATACGCGGCTTGTTCCTGCTGGGCTGCAGGCATCGCCAGTAGTCAATAAAGAACTGAAAGCGACGATGCCATTGAAAGCATCGATCTCTGAAGAAATTCGGAGTGCGACGCCACCGCTTGAACCAAGTTCCGTGTACCAGCCGCGCGACGATGTATTCAAGGCGACGCCCGCCGCAGGATCGGCGACCTGCATCAGATCGCTACGTGTCGCAGCCGTCGTGATGGTCGAGAAAGTGGAGGCGGTGCCGTCGATGAGTGCATAAAAACTCTGCCCAGCCGTAGAGACAACGTCGGTGCTGTCCAGCAGAACACCGGTACCGACCAGAACGTAGCGTAGGCGAGTCACTGGATGAACTTCGACAAGAGGTCTTGTCGTTACCGGTTGAGCTACGCCTGCTGCACTCGTCAGCTTTGCGAGCTTTTTGGGTGCAGGGTAGAAGCCCGAGCTTTTTGCGCCGGTCAGGTCGAAACGCCAGACATTGCCGTCGAGATCGCCAGCATAGATTGCATCTGATGTGTAATCCGCAAAATCCTGGACATACGGGGTTGCGTGAGTCAATCCCGCAGCGGCTACGCCGGTACTGACTTTTTCAAGCAATGCGCCGGTATTCGGATTAACAAAATAAAGGTACCCATATCCATCGCTGTTGTTGTAGCCCGAGGTCAAGACAACGACCCAGCCGTACTTCGCGGTTTTGACAACCATTGGCGAACCGTAGCTGTACCCCATGGTCGGATCCGAGAACTCCCACTTCACTTTGCTTGCGACCGTCGCTTCGCTGGTCATGCTTGCAGGGTCGGTTACATCGATTGCGTAATAGCTTTTGCCACCTTTGCCAAGGCCACCGATCAGTAGACTGTGCCAATCGGAGGTTCCTGCGCTTGTAGTGACGAACTTTCCTCCAGCCAAATTGAAATCGATATCGAAGACCAACGGTGTTGCATCAACGGAATAGCGATGCGCGTAATTGGGGTTGCCTAGATGAGCCAGGATGCTGTCGCTGTCCGAGGCGAGTGTTTTGCCAAAGACGGCAGACGGCACGTAAGCAAACCTTTCGGTGCCTGCCGTCGACCCGGTCAGCGCACCGTTAAACGCATGTAGCATGCCGTCGTTTGCGCCAACGTAGACCATCGTAGGCCGAGTTGCCTTTGCTGTCTTGAATGCCCCGTAGCCAGGATTAGCTGTATCACCGTAACTTGCACCAGGGGCCGCAACCGGCGTGACTTTGGCATTGACGATGTCGCCGAGGAGAAGTTGTCGCGTTCTGTAGCTTCGAATGCTGCCCGCAACGGCAGAATTGCTTTCCTGCGATCGATCGCCGCGAAGGAAGTTGAGGTATTGAGTCGGCGTATCGGTTGAGCTGTAGCTTGTAGTAAGCGCTGCCTGCTGACTCGATGTCAGGTTCGCCATGCGAAACGGAGTGCCGGTTAGACCGTTCCAAGTAACGACGTTCCGGGATAGATCCCACCCACTGTTCGAAAGCTGGTTTTCGAGGGTCGTCGTTGTGGACCAGACATCGGTCGGCGAGGGAGATCCATCAGCAGCATAGGTCACAGTGCGCGCAGTGACCACGCCAGTCCAGCCTTTCGAATCGTATTGAGATGCATAAGCCGCATCACCCGAGCTGACATCCGTTGCGGTGAACGAGAAAGCCGTAGTGAACGCCTTGATTGCATTCGCAATACTTGTGAAAGCGGATTGAAGGCCGCTTACCATTTGCGCTGCATCGCTCGCCATAAAATAGTTATCGGGAAGCTGGCGGGTAGCACCATTCATATTGATGGTTTCCCCGCTCTGATTCCACGCGCTTTGCGTCAGCGGAGTACCAATTGCGTAACCTGCAGGAACAGTAAATCCGCCGTACTTCGTTGCAAGCCAATAGGGATTTCGATCCAGTGCTACCTGGTTCTCCATGACATCCATCCAGTAGGTGGAAACGGTTTGCATGCCCGGCAGGTCGGCTCGCATGTCTGTCACATGCGCGCCGTAGGCCAAACCGGCAATGTATTCCGAACCCTGATTTCCCCAAGCCGAATTGCGACCAGTGAGACTTTCAAGTGTCTCGACTGCGCGCGTCCAGGTCTGCGCCTCGTTAAGTGTGTCGCTGCTGACCGCGGGCGGCTTTGGACGATAGTTGGTCAGCGTCCCTCCGCCGACATTGACATCGAAATGGGTATTGTTGTCGCCGATGCCAAGAATGAAATTTTTCTGGCAAGAATAGGAAATAGGGTCATATCCTTTCCAACTCGCCGGCGCGGGAAAGCCATCTAGCCTAGTGGCATTCAGGTCGGCCGTCCACTCAGGAACATTCTCAAGATTCTGGAAATAGCGGAGTACCGAATAATACAATTCGCTGACCGTGTCATACGTCATGTAAGCCTGCGAATTCTGGCCGAATTTATTCAAGTAGTTCATGGCGCCGCTGCCCGGGACGCCGCTGTTGCTTGCCAGAGTGGAATCCGGATTGGTCACCATGATGCCGGTGGCCGAATTCCACTCGGCTTTGGGGTTGGTCGTGATGGCTGTCGACAAAGGTTGCGGAAAAGTGGGGCCGATGAAACTCATTGGCGCGCGCATGACGCCACCCTGCCGGGTGTCGCCGTTGGCATACAGGTATGAAAAAGCGCTATACCGAATCTTGTTGGCATACTGCTGCATCAAACCCTCGGGCTTGTAGTCATTTCCATACTTAACGCAATTCGCCTCGACCCCGCCGGCAGCGTTGGACGGATCGCAGACTTTGACGCGCACATACAGTTCATAGGTCTCGGTGCTGTCGTCCTGTGCGTCCGAAATCCAATTCGCACCTCGTTTGCCGGTATTCTTGTAATCCGAATCGGTTCCGGTGAACATCATCCGATTTCCGCGCGTCCAGATACTGATGTTCAAATCGGACCATTTGAAAGGCGTCAATGAGCGGATCAGAGCGGGGGCCAGATTGTGACCGCCGCCAGCGTTGGTTCCGCGCAGCGGGAAGTTGTTCTGACCGCCCTGGCTCGATCCCCAGGCCTTTTCAAGAATGGTGTTCCCGACGACGTCAACCGACCGGTAGCCGCCCGTGAGTGCCCAGCGAAAAGGATCGATGGTCTGCATCGTCGCCCAGTTCAGGAAATTGCCGCTCCATTTGCCGTTGCTGCCTCCACAGCTGTGCGAGTTCACTCCGTTGGAAGCACCGGCAGGCTGGAAATAGCTTTGCGCTGGTACGGCGGTATTTGCCTGGTACGTGTAGCACTTTCGCGGGTCGAAATAGCCCAGGTAATCTCTGGTGTCCGCATAATTGCCGAGATTCGCAACGCTGATCGCGGTAGGAAATTCGACGGACAGTGCCAGTGCCAGATTGCCCGGAACATCCGAAGAAGCGAATACCGGCTGATCGGACAGTGTCACGGCGGATGCGCCAGAAGCCGATACGACGAACACAAATGCAGCAAGCGTATTCGACAGGTATTTCTGCATCTGCGACGCTCCGAATTTAGTGGTGCGGATCATGGATATGCAGGCCTTTTATCAATCGGGTTTGGTAATCGACGATTGCAGGAAAACCTGCGTCGAACGCGCACCCGTCACGCGAATGCTGACTCGGTATACCGTTGCGGTTTTTGGCTTGGGCCGACGTCCGTTGTCAAAGGCCGATCCTCCGGTAGGCGCCGCTGCGGATTGAACGCAGGTGTTGCTTGCAGGAATGCCGCTGCTGTTGCATAGGCGATCCACTACATAGCGGATCTTTACGTCCGCAGTTGCGCCGGCCAGATCGGCTGCCGTACCGACGCTGGAGAACGTCGCGTCATTGACAAGAACCGTGGGGATGCCTTGCGGATTGCTGGCCAGCATGCTTGCCTTGTAATTCGCTCCGGGAAGATCTGCCGTCGTGACTGCAAGCACACCGCCAGCCTTGAATTGCACCAACACCTGGGAGAGCGCCTGCTCTCCCTGATTTACCAGATCGCGCCGAAAGGCGAGGTTCCCAGCGCTTTGTAGCGACGTATTCATCGAACGAACGACCGCGACACCGCCAGCTAGCAGGACCACGAGAACGATCAGGCACAACAGCAGGACAACGCCGCTCTGGCGACGGCCGAGAACAGGTTTCTTCTTCATGAGGCGGTCATCAACAGCAGGTTGCGCAACGGAATGGTTGTCTCGATGATTCGATACCGGTAGTGACGGCGTTCGTCCTCCGACGCTGCATTCGCACCGAGCGTGACGGTGCCCGCGAGAGATGCACCCGCAGCATTCGTCAAGTCGTTGAAATAGGTAAGCTGGTACGGCGTCACCATCTGCTTTTCATAAGAGCTGCTTCGCAACACCAGCGCAACACGAACCGCCACGATCCGCCGGAGCGTGGCGGGCGTGCTCATGATGGTGTTGATGGTGTAACCGGCAGCGCCGGGATCGGCCCAGGCGTCCAGCAGTCCGTCGTCGTTGCTGTCCACGCCGTAGGCCGCATGCAGTTCCAAGACGCCGTCCGCGATCGCCTCCGACGCATCGGCGCCGGCTGCTGCGCGGAGAAGGTCGTAGTTGAAGAGCGTGCGGTTGCTACCGACACCGATCAGCTGCATCTGCACGTTTGCCGCCGTGCTGTTGCCCAGCAGCGTCACGTAGGACGGGTTTGCCGAGGCGCTGGCCGCGAGGTCTGCCAGTTTGGCCGTGGTTCCAAGGGTGTAGTAGCTGCCGCTGGTTCTCAGTTGGAGTGCTGTTGCCGTGATGCTGTCCACCTGTTCGATCAGACAGTCCGAAACGCCTGACTGACTGACCAATACGATGTCGTTCGAAGCGAAGCCGAGTGCCGTTTCAAGTTTCAGGGTGCTAGCGGTTCCAGGATCGGTCAGACGCCTTGGCACGTCGCCCGCGGCGCCGTTGCCGGACATGACGACCAGGACGTCCGACCCAGCATCGGACTGGTTCTTGGCGATTAGCAAAGGAGCTACCGTCAATGTCGTCGTGGCGCCGGTAAGGAAATTCGTGAACGGCGCGGGAAACGGATTCGCACGCGGCAACATCGCGCCGGCGTTGAGCCGGCAGCCGAACACCCCCTGGGCAGACGACTGAACAAATCCGGAACCTGCGCTCCTGATCGTGCGGTCGATGGTCGCAGCGGCGTAGGAACCGGTCTGGTTCATGTCGTTGGTCGACGTGGTGGTACGCCGCTGACTTTCGCCGACGATCACGATGCTGGTCACGGCCAGTGTGAGCACAAGTGCGATGACCATTGCGACCAGAAGCTCGATGATCGTCATGCCTCGCTGATTTTGCCGGCGCGTCATGGGAGCGTGACCCGTGTCGAGAAGCGGCTCTGCGTGGTGCGCGACGGCGGCATCCATGTGATCGCGATATCGGCACTGTTTGCCGTCACGGTAACTGTCCCGGTGCCGTTTGGAAGTCCTTCTTTTTTCGCGTCTGCGACACGGGCTTGCCAAGCAGTCAGCGTCGCCGCTGGCAAAGTCACCGAGCGGTTGAGCCACATGGTGCTCGTCACGTCATTGGCCAACAGCGCTGCACGATTCCGGTCTTCCGCGTCTCCGGAAAGGGTGATGGCGCGTGTCTGCAGCCCGATCAGCCCGAGGATGCCGAGAGAAAAGATGAGCAGCGAAACCAGCACTTCGATGAGAGCGACACCGCCCTGACGATGCCCGCTCTGGTTGGCGTGACCAGGACGCTTCATACACAACCGTCCGGACGAGTTGCGATGGATTTGTTGGGGTCGCACATGCGGACCTGCCCGCCGACCGTGACGGTGACCCGCAACGGACGATCTGCCCCGTCGAGCGTGACTGCATAGGTCGCCGCGGATGCGGAGGCGCAGTTGCCACCGGTGACGCCCGTGGCGGTATTGGCGGTGAGCCGGCCGAGCGAGTTGAAGCAGATGGCGGCGGGGCCGGCGATCTGGACCCCCGAGCCGACGGCGGTCAGAACACCGCTTTCGACGAACTCCGCCGCGCTGTCGGTCGACAGCAGCTTGACTGTATTGATCGACCAGTTGCTTCCATTGGCCGCAGCGGACAGGCTGGTCTTGGGATTGGCGCTGTCGGTGAGCGAAAACACGACCTGACGACTGCGTCGCATTGCGTCGGTCTGCGCGGTACGCAGCCCGTTCTGGAGTGCATCCGCGACAGTGCGAACCTTGCTGTTGCGCATCCAGGCTGCCATCGAAGGAAAAGCCAGCGCCATGAGGATGCTCATGATCGTCACCGTCACCATCAGCTCGATCAGCGTGAATCCATCCTGATGCGCGGGTCTCAACACGTCTGCCCCTTTTTGGTCACCCAGTCGTTGGCGCATGTGTTCCAGCCCGAACCGGCGGCAGTGGTTGCACGGTTGTTTTGCTGGTCGACCGTGAAAGTGAAGCCATTTGTCGAATTGCTTCCGACCGCTTGAAGAATGAATGTCGTGTCAGTAGGCGCCGTTGCGCACGAGAGCTGAAAACTTCCTACCACCCGCTGAGCGGCCGCTACCAGGCAGGGCGACGTGAAGGTGCCTGTCGTTTTGTAGCTACGGTTGTCCTGGAAAAAACGCTCCATGTCCGCGCGCATTGCCGACAGGCCATTGTGTGCGTCCACGATCTGGCCCCGGAGTACGTAATCTCGGTACGAAGGAAGGGCGATGCTGGCCAGGATTGCAATGATGGCCACGGTAATCATTACTTCGATCAGCGTAAAACCGCGACTTCTGTGGCAGTTTACGAAGAGCGGGCTGGCTTTTTTCACCGGATGACCTTTGCATGGCTGGAGCTGAAGTGACAAATTGTCACTGAATCTTTCTGATGAGGTGAAGACCGTTTATCTGCCAGTGGTTACCTTTCATCAACATAAGCACCAAATGTGAAGTTTTGAACCTCGTCTCTGCAGCACTGATCGCGCTTCCCTTTCTCTTCCCCTTCGTAGCCGGCCCGTCCGCCAACGTCTGGCAACTCCTGACGTCCTGGCTCTGCATCGCGCTGCTCTTCCTCGCCGGACCTCGCGCCCGACCGTCGGGCTGGCCACTCACCGCACTCGCACTGCTCGCCGCAGCGATCGCGTGGCGCGGCGCCGGAGGCGACGCTTCGATGGTGTCCGGCGCCCTTGTCGCGGTCGGCGCGACGGCGCTGGCGGCTTTCGTCGGCGCCGGGCTGTCGCGCGCGGGGACCTCCGATCAGTCGGCGCTGGCTTGGGGCCTGCTCCTGGCGGGCGTACTGAGCGCGGTGCTGGGGCTCTTGCAGTACTACGGCGCCGCGGCGTCGCTCAAACCGTTCACGACCACGCCGGAGCTGGGCCAGGCCTACGGCAACCTTCGCCAGCGCAACCAGTTCGCAACACTCATCAGCATGGCGCTGGTGGCGGCGTTGTGGCTGCATGCGTCGGTGATGTCCAGGCGCGGTCGTAATTGGCGGGTCTGGCGGATTTGGCTGATGCCGGCGGTCGGTCTGCTGCTGGTGCTCGCGGCTGCGGCATCGACGTCGCGCACGGGGTTGCTCCAGTGGCTGTCGATCTGCGGCGTGGCGGCAGCGCTGGCTTGGGGCGAGCGCCGGTCGGGTTTGGAAAAAGACCTGCGTCTTCCGCATCCGCTGTTGCTGCTGGGGCTCGTTCCGGCCTACTTTGCCGCCGCCTGGGTTTTGCCGATGCTGGCGGGTCCGGATGTCGAAGACATGCTTCGCCGCCTGCGCGTCGGTGCGCCCGAGGGCAACAGCCGGATGTTGCTCTGGCGCAACGTGATCGACCTGATCGCGATGCGTCCGTGGGTCGGCTGGGGCTGGGGCGAGCTCAGCTACGCGCACTTCAGCACGCTTTACGGCGGTCCACGCTTCGTGGAGATCCTGGACAACGCACACAACCTGCCGTTGCAACTGGCTGTCGAAGCGGGCATTCCGGCGTCGCTCGCGATCTGCGGCGTTTTCGGGGTGATGGCGCTGGCGGCGCGGCCCTGGCGCGAGCGCGAGCCGACGCGGCTCATGGCCTGGGGCGTGCTGGGCGCGATCGTGCTTCACAGCCTGCTCGAATATCCGCTCTGGTACGGGCCCTTCCAGCTGGTGTTCGGCGTGTGCATAGGGCTGCTGTGGCCGGCGTCACGCGCGGCAACTGAACCGACGACATCGCCGCTCCGGGCGCCGGCCATCGCAGCCGTGGCGCTGCTTTCGTCAGCCATCGGCTATGCCGCCTGGGACTACACCCGCATCAGCCAGATCTACGTCGCGCGCGCCGACCGCCTGGCGCCGTGGCGCGACGACACGCTGAATCGGCTCGAGGCTTCGTGGCTCTACGCCGGCCAGGTCCGTTTCGCTGCGCTCACGCTGATGCCGGTGACGGCGGCCAACGCGGCCGAGGTGCATGCGCTGGCGCTGCGCGTGGTGCATTTCTCGCCTGAGCCGAAGGTCATCGCGAAGCTGGTCGAAAGCGCGATGCTGATCGGTCGCGAGGACGAAGCGGCCGGATGGGCGGCGCGCTTCAAGATTGCGTTCCCGGTGGAATATGCGCAGTGGCTGGCCGGGAAGCCGATGGAGGAGCCGAAGCCTTAGGCTTTCTTCTTCGGGCGACCGGCCTTCAATGGCGTGAGTGCGTTCAGCGCGGAGCGCAGTTGGGCGTCGCTCAATTGTTGAAGCGCGTGCAGGCCGGCGCGCAGGAGTTCGCTCTTCTTGGTCGCACGCTTGAACCCGAGTGCACGGTCCTTGAGGGCGGCGATCAGCGCGAAGTCGTGCTGCGGCATGGTGAAGCTGTCGCGTACGAGCTTTGCTTTGGACGCGTCGACAGACACGGTCGAAACGGTCGGCTTTGCCGGAGAAGGTGCGACAGCCGGCTTCGCGCTTTTTGCCTTGGGCTGCGGAGGCACAGCTTTCTTGGTCGCGACTGTCTTGACGACTGCCTTCTTGGCCGGAGCGGCCTTCACTGGTGCAGCTTTCTTGGCGGGGGCCGCGACTGGCTTTGGAGCCGGCTTGGCCTGCTGCTTCCTGGCTGCAGCCTGCGGCTTGGGCCTCGAGGGTGCGGCGACGGCATTCGGGGTCGCAGGTGCGGCCGGAGCGACGGACGTCTTGGCAGGTGCCTGGGCAGGCACTGGCGCAGGCGCAGGCACAGGCGCGGCGTTGTCGATGGGCGCGGTGGTGTTTTCGTTGGTCATGGAGAAGTTTTTATTGTATAAATGGTTTACACAATAATTTTATCTCACCCCACCGACCAGCTCCCCGACTTCCCCCCGTGCTTCTCCACCACGTGCACGTCCGTGATCCGCATGCCGCGGTCCACCGCCTTGCACATGTCGTAGATGGTCAGCAGCGCGACCTGAACGGCGGTCAGCGCTTCCATCTCCACGCCCGTCGGCCCGACCGTTTCCACCGTCGCGGTGCAAGTCACCTGCGGCACGGTGTCGGTGTCTGCCTCCGTATCCCGATCGACCATTGCAAACGCCACCGCCACGCGCGTCAGCGCCAGCGGGTGACAGAGTGGAATCAGGTCGCTGGTCTTCTTCGCGGCCTGGATGCCGGCGATGCGGGCGATGCCGAGCACGTCGCCTTTCTTGGCGGTGCCGGATTCGATCACCGCCAGCGTGGTGGCGAGCATCTCGATGCGGCCGGTCGCGACAGCCACGCGATGCGTCGAGGCCTTGCCGCCGACGTCGACCATATGGGCCTGGCCCTGGGCGTCGAAATGGGTGAGAGATGAGCTCATGGAATTCCAGGATTCGCGGGCGCGAATATGAACAAAAACTGGGGTTGTGCATCATACGAGTCCGATGCGCCTGACTGTCCTTCGCTCGTTCCGCTTCCACCGCACCATGTTCCGCAAGGGCTGCGCTGCTGCCGTGATCGCGTCGCAGCTGCTGCTTGCGCTGTCGGCCCCCGCCCGCGCGCAATTGCTGCCCGGCATGGGCGACGGCGGCGAGATGACGGCCAGCGCCGAGCGCCGGCTGGGCGACCAGATCGCGCGGGAGCTCTACCGCGAGCCGGACTTCATCGACGATCCGGTGCTGGTCGATTACGTGCAGGGCATCTGGACCCGCCTTCTCGCCGCCGCCCGCGTGCGCGGCGAACTCACGCCGGAGCTGGACGAGCGCTTCGCCTGGACGCTGCTGCTCGGCCGCGACCGCAGCATCAACGCGTTCGCGCTGCCGGGCGGCTACCTCGGCATGCACCTGGGTCTGATCGCCGCGACAGACAGCAGTGACGAGATCGCCACGGTGCTGGGCCACGAGCTGTCGCATGTCACGCAGCGCCACATCGCGCGGATGATGTCCAAGCAGAGCCGGCAGATGCCTCTGCTGCTGGCGGCGATGGTGCTCGGCATGGTCGCTGCCGCCAAGAGCCGCAGCGGCGACGCCGGGCAGGCGGTGGTGATGGGCACGCAGGCAATGGCCATGCAGAACCAGCTCGATTTCTCGCGCGACATGGAGCGCGAGGCCGACCGCATCGGCTTCGGCGTGATGACGCAGGCCGGTTTCGCGCCCGAAGGTGCTGCGTCGATGTTCGAGAAGCTGCAGTACGCCTCGCGCCTGAACGACAACGGCTCCTATCCCTACCTGCGCAGCCATCCGCTGAACACGGAGCGCATCTCCGACATGCAGGCGCGGTTCCAGTTCCGGAATTCGACCGACGCTCCCGCCGCGCCGGGCCGGGCGTCGGCGCCACCGCCGAAGATGGATCACGCAATGATCGCGGCGCGGGCGCGCGTGCTGTCGCAACCCGGTGTCGACGTGCTGCGTCAGTGGATCGTCGCTGCTTCGCCTGCCAGCGGCGATCTCGCCCGCCAGACGACCGCGCGCCAGGCGGGCATTCTGTATGCGGCGGCGCTGGCTTCGGTCGAGTTGCGCGAGAACATGGCGGCTCGCACGCTGGCAGAGCGTCTGGCGCCGCTGACGAAGGACGATCCCGCGGCGGCGCGACTCACGCGGCTTCTGCTGGCAGAGATCGAACTCGCCGCAGGTGCCGCATCGCGGGCTGCCGTGCTGCTCGGCGGATCGGGGCCGCGCGATGCCGGCAAGCGCGAGCGTCCCGAGCTGCTCCTGTCCGCACAGGTGGCTATTGCGCTTCGTCAGCCCGAGCCGATGATCGCGCCGCTGCGCGACTGGGTCGCCGTGCATCCGCGGGACGCGCTGGCCTGGCGCACGCTCGGCAATCTGTACGGTGCGCAGAACGACACCTCGCGCGCCGTCCGCGCCGATGCGGAAGCCAACGTCGCGATCCTCGACTACGCAGCAGCCCGGGATCGTCTGAAGGCGGCGCAGACATTGGCGTCGCAAGGAGGCAACAGTGGCGTCGTCGATCACTACGAAGCGTCGATCGTCGATACGAGGGCACGCGCGGTCGAAGCGCTCTGGCGGGAGCAGCAGGAAGACAAGCCGCTGCGCTGAGAGCCTTCCGGGCAATGATGCATTGAGTTACATTTTGTAATCCATGGTTGCAGCCGAGTCGACCTGGTAAGAAAAAGCCTTACACGCTTGAACGACGCAGGCGCAATGGGATGTTGCACCGCACCAGCCACCGTGTGAGCCAAACAAAGTGCGCGCACCGTGTCCATCAATTCCCTTTCTCGTGTTTTCGACGATCAATGCCGTGCCGGCAGCGACCAAACCGCTTATGTGTTCTTGCGTGACGACCTTTCCACAACCGAATCGTTGACCTTCGCACAGCTCGGCGTCGAATGCCGTGCGCTGGCCGGCCGGCTTGCAGCTGTCGCACCCGCCGGAAGCCGCGTTCTTCTTGCGTTCCCGCCAGGCCTCGATTTCGTCCGTGCGTTCTGGGCCTGCTCGCTGGCCGGCCATGTGGCCGTTCCGGTGCCGGCGCCCGATCCGGTCCGTCTGCTTCGGGCGGCACCGCGCCTTCGCGGGATTCTCGAAGACACGTCGGCTGCACTGGTCCTGAGTTCCGATGCCGTCATCGAAGCTGCGCGGGTCACGCTCGAACCGGCGATGTTCGCGCTCGCGCCCTGGATGTCGCTGTCGGAACTGCAGGCGACGACCGCATCCGAGCCCGCGCCCTCCTTCGATACGACCGGCGGCACGCTTGCCTACCTGCAATACACATCCGGCTCGACCATGGCGCCGCGCGGCGTTCGGCTCACGCATGCCCAGGTGCTCGCGAACGTGGTGGCGCTCAACGCGGCCGGCCACGTGACAGCCGAAAGCCGGGTGCTGACCTGGCTGCCGCATTTCCACGATTACGGCCTGGTGCACGGCGTGATCGCGCCCCTGTGTGCCGGTGCGACCAGTTGGTTGATGTCGCCGCTGGTGTTCCTGCGCCGCCCGCTGCGCTGGATCGAGGCGTTGTCGTCGCTGCGCATCACGCACTCGGGCGCGCCGGCTTCGGCGTACATCGCTTGCCTGCGCGCGCTCGACGGTCGTTCGCTGGCGGATCTGCCGGACAACGCAGGTAACTCAGGCAACGCAAGTAACGATCTCTCCGCGCTGGTATCGCTGAACTGCGGCGCCGAGCCGATCCGGGCGGAAACCGTGTCCCAGGTGCTCTCCGTGTTCGGTTCGGCCGGCATGCGCGCACACGCGTTCATGCCGGGCTATGGCCTGGCGGAAACGGTTTTGGGCGTAAGCGGTCGTAACGGCGGCGAAGGGCATGCGCCGATCATGATTTCGGTCGATGCTGCGGCATTGGCGCGCGACCGCATCGTCGTGGGTACGACCGCCGGGGAAGACGTACCGGCGAAGCATCTGGTCGGCTGCGGCCGGCCGCTCGCGGGAACCGAAATCGCCATCGTCGAAGTCGCGACGTCGCAGCGCTCCGCGCCCGATGCCGTCGGCGAGATCTGGGTGCGCTCGGCCAGCGTCGGCGACGGCTATTGGCACCAGCCCAACGTCTCGCGTGAAATATTCGAAGCGCATCTGGCCGATGGCAGCGGGCCGTTCCTGCGAACCGGCGACCTCGGCTTTCTGCACGACGGCGAGCTTTTCGTCACCGGGCGGCTGAAGGATCTGGTGATCGTCCACGGCGGCAATCACTATCCGCAGGACCTCGAATGGACTGCCGAACATGCGCACACGGCGCTCCGGCCGGGCTACGGCGCGGCCTTTTCGGTCGACGGTCCGAACGGCGAGGCACTGGTGCTGACGCTGGAGACCGAACGTCGCGTGGTCGAACTCGACGCAGGCGCGATCGCCGCGGCGGTTCGTCGCGCGATCGGGGAAATCCATGGTTTGCCGGTCGAGCAGATCGTGCTGGTGCGATCCGGCTCGCTGCCGCGCAGTTCCAGCGGAAAGATCCAGCGAAATCGTTGCCGCCAGCAGTTCCTGGACGGAGAGCTGACGGTCCAGGCCGTCGTCGCGTCCGCTGCACAGGCGTCGCGCGTCATGCCGCGCGACGAAACCGAGCAGGCGATCTGGGACATCTGGCGCGAAGTATTGAACACCGCCGCTTTCGGCGTCCACGAAAGCTTCTTCGAGCTCGGCGGCACTTCTCTTCTGATGACGCAGGTGGCTTCGCGCATCGGGCAGCGGATGGGTGTCGAGCTGCCGCTCTCGGTGCTGTTCGATCAGTCCAGCGTCGCTGCGCTGGCCGACCACGTGACGCGCGCGATGCTCGACGGAAGCGAACAGTCGCAAGCCGCAGAGATTCCTCGGGTGCCGCGCGGGCGACCGCTGCCGGTGTCGCTGTCGCAGCGGCGCATGTGGCTGATCCAGCAGTTCGATCCGGCCTCGTCGGCCTACAACGTGGCGATTTCATTGCGGGTCCGTGGTGCACTCGACATCGGCGTGCTGCAGCGCGCCGTCGACCTGATGATCGAGCGGCATGAAAGCCTTCGCACGCGCCTGGTCCAGGGCATCGACGAGCCGATGCAGGTGATCGAGGACGCGCGTCCGATGCCGATCGAGCACATCGATCTCTCCGGGCATGCCGATCCGCAGGCCGATGCGCGCGCGCTGTTCTCCGAGCGCATCGCGACGCCCTTCGATCTGGCTGTCGAGCCGCTGCATCGCGCGACGCTGTTGCGTTTCGGCGAACGCGACCATGCGCTGATGTGGGTGATGCATCACGCCATCGCCGACAACTGGTCTTTCACCGTGCTGATGCGCGAAGCGCTCGACGCCTACACCGCATGGCGCTCCGGTGGCACGCCCGATCTGGCGCCGGTGCCGATCGAGTACGCCGACTACGCCGCCTGGCAGCGCAGCCCGGCGGCCATTGCTCAACGCAAGCCGCAGATGGCGTACTGGCGCGAGCGCCTGGCCGATCTCTCTCCGCTCGATCTGCCGACCGATTTTCCGCGTCCCGCACGACCGAGCTTCCGTGGCGGCCGTGCATCGGCGACGCTGTCGGCTTCGCTGCGCAGCGCCGTGCGCGCCTTCTGCTCACGTGAATCGGTCACGCCGTTCGTGGTGCTGCTCGCCGTCTTCAAGCTGATACTGGCGCGCCAGTCGCGCGGCACCGATATCGCGGTCGGCACGCCGGTCGCCAACCGCCATCGCTTCAGCGCCGAGCATCTGGTCGGCACGCTGGTCAATACGCTGGTCATGCGCACCGATCTGTCCGGCGATCCGACCTTCGTCGACCTGGTGCGGCGTGTGCGCGGCACGGCCGTCGACGCCTACGCGCACCAGGAAGCACCGTTCGACGAACTGGTCGAAACGCTCGGCCACGACCGCGCGGTGCATCCCGAGGGTCTGGTGCGCGTGCTCTTCAACGTGCTGAATGCGCCGCTCGGCCGGCTGGACCATGCGGGGCTCGACCTGGAAGAGTTCGTCTTCGACCGCTCTACCGCGCAATTCGACCTGTCGGTGCATATCGATACCGAATTCACGCACCGCGTGCACTTCGAATACGCGACCGATCTCTACGATGCCGCAACCATCGAGCGCATGCGCGACAACTATCTGGCGCTGCTCGAGGCCGTGCTCACGCAGCCGGCGCAACATATTTCGGCGTTCCCGGTCGTCGCGCCGGCCCAGCTGGCTTTGCTGCGCCAGAGCTGGAATGCCACGCAGGTGCCGCTGCCGGCCGAACTCACGCTGCACCGCTATCTCCCGATCGCCGACAACGCGCGTCATGACGATGTCGCGCTCTGCGATGCGGACGGCCGGACGCTTCGCTATGGCGAGCTGGAGGCGCGGTCGAACACGCTGGCGCATGCCTTGCGCGCTCGCGGCATCGGTCGTGGCGACCGTGTCGGTCTCGGCGTCAAGCGCGATGCGCTGATGGTCGTGGCGATGCTGGGCGTACTCAAGTCGGGCGCCGCCTATGTGCCGCTCGACCCTGGTTTTCCCTCGGACCGCCTGCACTTCATGGCCGAAGACGCCGGTCTGGCTGCATTGCTCACGCGAGGCGTGCCGGCCGGCTGGCTGGGCGACGCCGGCGTACCGCTCCTGCCGCTCGGCGAAGACGGCTGGATCGAAAGCGACAGTGGCGCCGATCGCGACACGTCGGCGTTGAAGCCTGATGCGCACCACGACGCCCGGCCGCTCGATGCGGCCTACATGATCTATACCTCCGGCTCGACCGGACGCCCGAAGGGCGTCGCTGTGCCGCACCGGGCGGTGGTCAACTTCCTCGCCAGCATGGCGCGCATGCCGGGGTTGAGTTCCGACGACAGGCTGGTCGCCGTGACGACGCTGTCTTTCGATATCGCCGTGCTCGAACTGATGCTGCCGCTGGCTGTGGGGGCGCAGGTCGTCATCGCGGACGCGAGCCAGGTACACGATCCGCATGCGCTGCGCGATCTGCTGGCGCAGCACGATGCGACCGTCATGCAGGCCACGCCCACTTTGTGGCGGACGCTGCTAGACGCCGGCTGGTCAGGCAGGGACAGCGGTGAGGCCAACTGCACGGGCTTCAAGGCACTGGTCGGCGGCGAGCCGCTGCCGCCGATGCTGGCGGAACATTTGCTCGCCAGCGATGTCGAGGTCTGGAACATGTACGGGCCGACAGAAACCACCGTCTGGTCGACCGTCTGGCGCGTGGTTTCGCCGCGTGCTGGCATTTCGATCGGTCGTCCGATCGACAACACCACCGTTCAGGTGCTCGACGAAACCGGCCATCCGTGTCCTGTCGGCGTGCCTGGCGAGCTGTGCATCGGCGGTACCGGCGTCACGCTGGGCTATCACCGGCGCGACGAACTCACCGCCGAGCGCTTCCCTCCCGATGCCGGATCCGTCGAAGCAGGTGCCCGTCTCTACCGCACCGGCGATCTGGGACGCTGGCGCCACGATGGCTGGCTCGAACATCTTGGCCGGCTCGATCGGCAGGTGAAACTGCGCGGATTGCGCATCGAGCTCGGCGAGATCGAATCGGCGCTGCTGGACCATCCGCTGGTCGCTCAATGCGTCGTCGACACCCGCGCCGACCGCAGCGGCAGAGAGAACGACGTCCGGCTGGTCGCCTATCTCGTTCCGCGAGACGGCGATGTGAAAAGTGCTTCGGAAGACGTCGACATCGCCGCCGTCCGCGAACATCTGCGAAAGCGTCTTCCCGACTACATGCTGCCGCAGTATGTCGTCTGGCTAGAGGCGCTGCCGCTCCTGCCCAACGGCAAGATCAACCGCAATGCGCTGCCGGCCCCACAAGCGGAAATCAAGGTGCGCGCAGGAAGCGCTGCGCAACGTTCGGGGCCGACAACGGCGGCAGAACATGCGATTGCCGCGGTCTGGCGAGAGCTTCTGGATGTCGAGGTGGTCGACCTGCGCGACAACTTCTTCGATCTCGGAGGCCATTCGCTGCTGGCGATGCGTGCGGTCGTCGCGATCCGCGAAAAGCTCGGATGGGACATCGCGCCGCCGCGGCTGGTCTACGAGACGCTGGGCCAGATCGCCAGGCGACAGAACCTCGAAACCGTCAGCGCTTCTTCGTGAAAAAGCTGCCGAGCGCGGTGTCGATGACCAGGTTGATCACGGAGTAGAGCAACGAGCCGAGCAGAGCGGCGCCGAATCCATTCACCACGAACCCGCTGAGCAATCCGGATGCGGACCAGAACATCAGCGCGTTGATGACGAACAGGAACAGGCCGAGCGTGACGATCGTGACCGGCAGCGTGAGAATCACCAGCACCGGCCGCACGACCATGTTCAGCAGGCCGATGACGGCAGCGGCGATCAGCGCCGAGCCGAAGCTCGCAACCTGAACGCCGCCGTAGAGATAAGTCACCGCCAGCAGGGCCAGGGCGCTCAGGAGCCAATGTATGAGGAGTCGCATGGCGCGCAGGATACCGCGCCGATGCGGTGAAACCTCGATTCGCCGACTGCGCGAGCCTCGTCTCTACTCGCCGAGTTCGTTGGCGAGCACGAGCAGGGCGCCCAGGCCCATCGCTGCGCCGGGCAGCGACCAGGCCGAATTGCCCGACGGCTTCTGGTCCAGCGACACCGGCTCCATGTCGACGCCGATCTTCGGGCGGCGCGCATCGACGACGCGTGCTGTGCCGTGTTCGAGCTTCAGGCGCTGCGTCAGGTCCGTCAGCGGGCCCTGCGCCAGTACCGGCGTGATCGCATCGCCCGGACGGCGCAGCAACGGCACGATCTGGTCCTGCGTCTTGCTGAACCACTTGCCGCGCCAGTTCTCACGCGCGCTGTGGCTCACCCACTTGCTGATGCGGTGCGTCATGCGTGGCGCGCAGGCGACCAGCACCCAGTGCTTGGCTCCGGTGCCGACCGTTTCGGCCGGCGCCTTTGCAAGGAAGTCGCGCGCATAGGCCGCGTCGTCGACGTACAGGATGATCTTTTCCATGTCGTTCTCCTTCTAGTGGACAAAAACCCTCAGACCAGTGGCGCTGCCGCATGGTCGGCCTTGGGACGGCGCGAAGCCACCCACTTGCCGATCGCCAGCACCAGCAGCGCACCGATGATGCCGGCGGCATACTTGATGGTGTCGGTTTGCGGAATCTTCGGCACCCAGGTCCAGGCGTCGAGGCGCACCACGGCAGGGTCCGAAATCAGCATCGTGCCGGCGATCCAGCCCAGCAGCATGCCGCCGGCCGTGATGATCATCGGATAGCGATCCATCAGCTTGATGACCAGCTGGCTGCCCCAGACGATGATCGGGATGCTCACGACGAGACCGAAGATGACCAGCGCCATCTGGTGGCCCTCGCCCGCGCCCTGTGCGGCGCCGGCGATGGCGATCACGTTGTCGACGCTCATCACCAGGTCGGCAATGATCACGGTCTTGACGGCAGCCCACAGCTTGTCGCTGCCGGCGATGTTGCCGTGCGCATCGTCATGGTCGGGTGCCAGCAGCTTGACGCCGATCCACACCAGCAGAAGCGCGCCGACGACTTTCAGGAACGGAATCGCCAGAAGCGTGAGCGCGAAGAAGATCAGGATGACGCGCAGGATGATGGCGCCGGCCGTGCCCCAGAGGATGCCCTTGGTGCGTTGCGCGGGCGGCAGCTTGCGGCAGGCCAGTGCGATCACGACGGCGTTGTCGCCGCCCAAAAGAATGTCGATCATGATGATCTGACCGACTGCGACCCAGAATTCCGGGGTCATGAATGCTTCCATAGCGTCCTCTTAGCGTTTCGATGTTTTTATCCAGGCGGACCTGATCGAAGCGGCTGTAAGAAGACTCCATTGAAGTCCGGACATGCAATCGCTTCGATCAAACCTGCGCAGGTTCCAATCGAAGGTCTTGCTCGGCCGCCCCATGATTTCGCATGAAGCGGCCCGACAGGCCGGAAGATTGTTGTGCTTCGTGTTGACGACCTGTCGAACGGGAGCTACTCCCCTTCGTGGGCGGATTAAAGCATCTGGGTCTAGGCATCGCAATCCATAATGCTTTGCGGTTCTATAAGAATCGTCCTAAAAGCCGCTCTGCGTAAAGCCCGGTCGCTATGAAATAAATAGCACATCGAAGGCCCTGAAAAAATGCGGGACTTTGCCGGACTATGATGGTCTTCGCTTGTCCGCAGTCGTTCTTTCAGTCGTTTCTCAGTCGTTTCGTCGCCTCATGGCCGCCATCCACATCACAGACATCGAGGCCGCCATCAACTTCTGGCGCAGCCGCAATCCTTCGCCCGACGGCGTCACGCTGGCGCCCGAGCTGCGTGCGCTGGGAACCGTCTACGCGCTGATGGTCTATCACCGTGAAGACGAGGTCGACGAGACCGGCTTTCCCGCAAAAGCCTGGGCTGCATGGCTCGCGTGGTACGAGAGCACACCCGACACGCCCTGCATCGCGATCTGTTCCACCAGCCAGGGTGATGAGGAATGCAAGGGCTGCGGCCGCAGCTTTGCCGAAGTTCAGCATTGGCCCGCGATGACACCGGTCGAGAAGCGCGGGACGTGGCGCCGAATCACCATGGAAGACACCGCTTGGCGCTTCAATACGTATGCGGAACGCGCGCGCGAGACCGACCGGGTCGTGCCCGGAACTTCGGGCAGTGGCGCCTGATGCGTCGTCTCGCGAAGGCTCCCAATCTCGCGATCGCGACGTTGTGGGTTCATGCGCTGGGCGAGGACGGCATCGCCGCATCGGTGCAGCGCGAATTCCTGGGCGGAGCTGTCGGGCAACTGCCGCCCGATCAGTGCCTGCCGGAAATATGGATCGAAGACGACGGGCAACTGGCTCAGGCCGAGCGCGCGCTGTATTCGATCCAGAACCGCCCGCAACGCCGGTGGCACTGCCGCTGCGGCGAGCTGGTCGAAGGCGGCTTCGAACAGTGTTGGCAGTGCGGCGCGATGATGCCGGCGCTCTGAATCGCGCCGTATGACTCAGACCCAGCTGGCCGCGAGCACAGGCGCCAAGGCAGCTTGATAGCTCGGCGCCAGGATCGTCTCGCCGGCCGCCGGGGGCGCGAATGCAGCCATGGCCTGCACCAGGTTCTGCACCTGCAAATTCATCAGTGTCATGCCATCGGAGGTTTGAAAACTTTCGACCTGGGCCATGGGCCCCATATACCAGTTGCTGATATTTAGCGTGTCGGTTGTGCCGATGAGGTTCACCTGCAGGTCGTTGCCGACTTGCCGGAACCACAGCTGATCGGTCGCCACATCCGCACCAAAGATCGCCTTGTCCATATTGCCCGTCGCGGCGTCGAAATCCATGATGATGTCGGCACCGTAGCCGCGCCCGAACCTGTACGTGTCGTTGCCCGAACTTCCCAGGAGAAAGTCGTTGCCTGCGCCGCCGTCGAGGTCATCGTTGCCGCTTTGGCCCATCAGGAAGTCCATTCCGGCACTGCCCTTCAGGGTCAGTCCGGCAGGCACCGGCGTTGCCGTCCTGGCTTGGAGGGCAGTAACGTTCCATGCGGTTCCGTCAGCAAAACGGACCTGATCGATCTGAAATCCCATGGTCGCCTCACCGAGAAAGTGATTGGAAACCGTCAGCTCGTCCGTGCCGCTTGCGAGAGCCAGTACAAGGTCGTACCCCGAACGCCTCACCTCGACGTCGGTTTGCGATATCCCCGCGCCGAGCTGAATGACGTCCAGTTTGCCGCTCGTGCTTTCATAGGACGAAAGCGTGTCGTGGCCCGATCCCGTGCCGAAGAGGTACGTATCGTTGCCCGCGCCGCCATCCAGAGTGTCGTTGCCCGCGCCACCATCCAACACGTCGTTCTTGCTCCCGCCATAGAGCATGTCGTCACCGGCCAAGCCATTCAGTCGGTTGATCGAGTCATAACGACCTTGCAGCGTGTCGGCATTTGCCGTGCCATTCAGCGTGCTGGCCATGCTCACGATGGCAGCTGCGGTCCACTGCGTTCCGTCGGCGAATTCAATGCAGGCGATGTTGCTGGTGGGGTTCGAAGCCAGAGACTGCAACGTGATCCGGTCGCCCTGACCAAATGACAGGACGATATCGTTGGCCTCCGAAGAACCGGCTGCACCTCTCAATACCTGCGTGTCTGCGGCCGTCAAGCCTGCACCGAGGTGCACCACACTTTGAGCTGTAGCGCTCGAGCTCGCCGAGCGGCTGATCTTGTCCTGGCCATCACCCCGATTGAAAATCACGGTGTCGGCGCCTTCGCCCAGCTTGATGACGTCGTTACCCTGACCGCCTTCGAAGATGTCGTTCAAGCGGCCACCTGCGATCACGTCATTGCCTGCGCCACCGTTGATGCGGTTGGACTGGTCGGCCAGTCCATCGAGTCTGTCGTCGCCTGTCGTTCCGACGTAAGTCAGTTGGCTGACCAGTTCCGAATATCCCCATCGCGTGCCGTCGGCAAATTCGACCGAAGACAGGCGCATCGCGGCGTCGAAGTAATCCTTAAGCAGCACCTGGTCGCCCTCGCCGAACACCAACGCAAGGTCGTTGCTTGCGTTGCCGATGCCGCGCACGAGTTGTGTCGTCGCCGCCGCAATGCCAGCGCCAAGGCGCAATACATCCTGATTGATGCCGCCAAGTGCCTGGGTGGAACTGGTGGAGAACACCGTATCCTGGCCGTCGCCTTCCTTGAAGTCGAGCACATCAAGGCCATTGCCGAGAAAAATGTTGTCGTTGCCCGCACCTCCCTGGATGTGGTTGGCCTGATCGATCAGACCGCGCAGGGTGTCGTTGCCTGCAGTGCCCGTGTAGATCAATCGACGGATCACCTCCGCGTAGTCCCAATGGGTTCCGTCGGCGAACTCGATCGCCGAAAGCTGCGTCGTGCCTTGCAACGAGCTTTGCGCGCTTGCAAAGTACCCTAGCAACTTGACCTGATCGCCGTCGCCGAACGCCAGGGTCAGATTGTTGCTATCGGCGCCCAATCCTCGTACCAGACGGATTCCTGCGGGAGTGAGGCTCGAGTCTAGGCGCAGCACGTCCCGGTTGACGCCATCGGTCTTGCGCTGCTGACCGATTTCGTCCACTGTGTCTTGGCCATCCCCTTTTCGGAAGACGACGACATTTGCGCCTGCTCCCAGTTTGAGGTAATCATTGCCGAGCCCGCCGATGAGTGTGTCGTCGAGATTGCCCGCATAAAGATCGTCGTCACCTGCACTGCCATCGATTCGATTGTTCTCGTTTGCCAATCCGATCAGATGGTCATTGCCTGCTGTGCCTTTGTAGATCAACCGGGAAATGACTTGTTCATGGTCCCACTTGGTCCCATCGGTGAACTCGATCGATGACAGTCGTTGCGTTCCCTGGAGCGCTACCGCTGCCGTGAAATAGCCCTTCAACAGTACCTGATCTCCACCGCCGAACACTAACGTCAGATCGTTGAAACCGCTACCGACGCCGCGGACCAGTTGTGTATTTGCGACCGTAATGCCTTGACCCAGTCGCAACACGTCGTTATTGACTTGGCCGACCTTGCTCCATTCATTTGTTTCAAAGACGGTGTCTTGTCCATCGCCCCGTTCGAAGATGACGACATTGGCGCTATCGCCGAGGAAGATGGTGTCGTTGCCCAGGCCGCCAATCACCACGTCGTTGCCTGCGCCGGTGATAAGTTCGTTATTGCCCACGCCGCCCAAGAGGATGTCGTTGCCCACACCGCCCAGAACACGGTCATTGCCATTGCCGACCCGGACCACGTTTTCGTCACTGGTGTTGCTGCCGTTGCCGATCGTATTGACGTCATTGATCGCCGTATCGACATGGAACGGCCGATAGCCGAGCACCGCCACCTGCAAGTCGAAGCCTGAAGCCGTCAGCGTGCCCGTCTTGCGCAAGCTGGTGGCGATACCTTCGCCAGCAGCGCCCATGGCACGCAGGCTATTGCCGAACTCGTCCATCAGGCGCCCGCCATGCGCAGGATCGATCTGGTAAGCCGCAAGCAATGCTGCGCGCGTGGCCGTCACGTCGAGCGACATGCCTTGCGCCGCTTCGTCCCAAGAGACGGTAAGAGTCTTGAAAATCTCCGCGAAGTGCGTCTGCGTCATCAGCTTGCCGTAGACGTCCTGCGAGAGATTCTGCATGGCCGAGTTCAACATGGTGCCGGCCATTGACCTCGGGTCGCCGCTAGCAGCCAACTGACCGAATCGGTTCTGCATGAAGTCTTCACCAAGGAAGCTTTCCAGCGCATGCAGCGCCCGAGCATCGATATTTGCGCCCCGGCTGTCTGGAGCAATCGCGCTGGCGCCGGTCCAGGCATAAACGATCTGCATGGTCAGACTCTGGCGTACGACAGCGTCGCTTGCGCTAGCGAACTGGACGACCAGATCTTGAAGGGCACCGCTGGTATCGCGCGCCATGGCTTGCTGCAGGCTGTTCACATTGCCGAAGCCCTGCAGATCGGGCAGTTTCGCAATGGTCGCATCGACGCTCACCAGATCTTTCGCCACGGTGCGGGCCGTGTCGGCGGCGAACCAGACATCGGTCATCGCTCGCAGTTGGCCGGTCGAGGTTGTGAAACTGCCCGCCTGCAGATGCTGGTTGCCGTTGCCATCCGTGATGGTTTGGCTGGTGAAACTCGTCTGGAGGCTCTCGACGCCGGCAGCCGAGAGGCTCGACAACTCGTCTGCATCGACCGAGCCGTTGCTGTTGGCGTCTTTCCAGACGCGCAGATTTGCGAAGGCGGCATCCTGTGCATCGACCTTTCCGTCGTGGTTGGCGTCCAGATCTCCCAGCGCCGCGAAGCCGTTGGCTGCCTCCTGCCCATCGGCCAGCAGCGCGTTGTTGCCGAACAGTTCGCGTCCGCTGTCGATCTGGCCGTTGCCATTGCGGTCCCACACAAGCAATACATCGTCCTTGCCCACCCAACCCGTGAGTTCGCCGAAACGATTGGCGTCGTGGTCGAAGTGCACACCTTGCGCCGTGCCCAGCGTCTCGACGCCGTCTCCGTCCAGGTCCAGGATCAAAGGGCTGGCGACTTGGCTCGCCTCGCGGAAGAGTTTCTGTATTGCGGTGATGAGCCCATCGATCGGCCCAGCCCAGGACTTGCCGTCCGCAGCAGGCAGCAGCATGCTTACATTGGTCAGCGCCCCCGCACTGTCGTACATCCAGGTCATGGCACTGATGGGCGCACCGCTGCTGCTGTACTGATATTGGGTGAAGTTTGTGTACTTCAGCGTGCCGTCACCGCGGATGGAAGAAATGCTTTCATTTTTGGTGAACTGGCCGTTTGCATTCCGGGTCCAGTACACCTGCACTTGGTGGTTTCCTACCTCCGTGGAAATCATGGTGTTCAACAGCGTCATGCCATCCGGCGCGTGGTCGAACAGGCTGCGCGGTACAACCGGCGCGTTGTTATTTGCTGCGCTGACGCCCATCAACTGGCCGATGGTCTGGTCTCCGACGATGTTTTGCGCCACACCAGCCACCAAGCCTGCGCCTTTGAGCGTCAAGCCTGCGACCAATAGCGGGCCGGGCTTGACGAGGAAGTTGCCTGTTAGCTCGCTGATGCCGCCGACGACGCTGAGGATGTCGCCGGCTTTTATTGCGTTGATGTCGTTGGTGCGAACAAGGGTGTCAGTGACTTTTTTTACTGACTGTCGAACACCTTCTAGCGTCGATGCCGAACCAAGCAGCCCAGCCCAGCGAGGATCACTTGCAGCAAGTTCAGCCATGCCGGCAGTCATTTTTGCAGTCGTCAAGGCGGAGTCGTACCACGCTTGGCTTCTGTCGGTTTCTCGTTCTGCATTCATGGCATCGTTCAGAGATTTTGATAGAGCAACTGCGTCATTTTGTAGATTGCTTACCGTGTAAAGAGTGGAAATGCTCATGATTTATTCCTTAGATTTCTAGATTTGCGGTTGAAGTAAAGAAGTTGAAAAATATGGAAAATCATTCCGAGCGTAAAACCAAACGTGGCATCACCGTACGAACCGCTAATCCAAAGGTCGCGGATTTTTTTGTCGCTAAGATCGATGTATGTCGTGGTCTGTGTTTTCATTTTTATGACGACCGGGTCGGATACAGTAAAGCTTGGCAAATATGTTTCTACGACTTCTACTGATTGACCATCAAGCTGAGATTTGAAGCCGCAGTCGTTCCTGTTGGTTCCAAATAATGGATAATAAGTAAATCCCGTACATGCGACAGTTTTGTGTCCGATCCAGCTTCTGCTGTACCGCCCTCCTGCTTCGCAACACTTGTAGATCCCTGTAATCGATGGGAGTCGCTCAAACACGTAGCCTTCTGGAGGTTCCGCGCGTTTCATTAAGCCGCAGAAAAATATAAAAAAGACCATACCTACTACGAAGCTTCGAATAAGCATTCTTCGATCGTGCCACTTGATTTCACTTGCGAATGTTGGCTCGTTCATGCTGCGGCAAGCCAATTTGGCTCGTTGGCTGTTGGAGCGACCACCAAGCCCGCGCCTTTGATCGTCAAGCCTGCGACCAATAGCGGGCCGAGCTTGACGAGGAAGTTGCCTGTTAGCTCGCTGATGCCACCGACGACGCTGAGGATGTCGCCGGCGTTTAGGGCGTTGACACTGTGGATTGCTTCGATATCTTCTCTAGTTTTTTGGCGGAAACACCTGCGGCCAATAAAGTCGAAATAGAATCTAATGTCTCCAGCCCAATGAGGGTTATTTGCAGCAAGCTTCGCCATGCCGGCAGTAATCTTCGCAATTGTGGTGGCCATATCAATCCATGCTTTTTGCTTGATCTGTGACGCCTTGATGATTGAAAATGACACAATGGCATATTCTCGAGATTTCCTGAAGAACGAAATTCTCCACAAAATTTCCAAAACGATTCTGAACATTACTTTTTAAATTTGATGGTTCAGCCACGATCCATTTTTCGAAGGAATAAACATTTGGAATTACTTCGCGAAAAGGATGAGCCAGACATTAAGACGAAAGGGTATATTCGACTGTCTCGACGGATGTAAGACTGAATAGAAGTATTCAATCCGGGTGTTTGCCGCCGTGAATCCCAGGCATGCGAACGCGCAGCAGATTCACATTGGGCGTGCGCTGCTGGACGATCTTCATGATTGCCGACTGAAGAATTGGTCGCGCGATGCGCACAATCCACGAAAGACTGAGTCGGCTCAGGTAAGTCGGCCGCTATTGGACCGACGGAAAAATTCAAGGCATTGCGCTGGATGCGCAACGTTGGGCCAGAGCCCTACTTCAGACGCATCAGCTCGATGTCGATGCTGTTCTTGCCGTCGCCCAGCATCAGCACGTTTTCCTGAACCGTCGCCTGCAACTGCATGCTGCGCTGTGCCAGTGCCGCGACAGCCTGCGATGTCTCGCTGGGAATGCGCCACACCTGCAGGTTCTGCAGCCGCGCCAGCTTATTCTCGATACCCTTCCACCAGATACCGGCTGCGTGGCTGAAGCAATAAAGCAGCACTTCATCGGCCTTGCCGCAGGCCTTCTGCAGCGGCTTATCCTCCGGCTGGCCGACCTCAATCCAGACCCGCGTGCGGCCGGTGAAGTCGCGCAGCGACACGTCCGGATCGTCCTGATTCGACAGCCCCGCGCCGAAGCCCAGCACGCCGTCGCCGTCGCAGACGCTCTGCAACTTGTACGCGTTGAGCGCAAGCGCGATCAGCCGCACCATCATCCGTTCGTCGTTCTCGCTCGGATGGCGCGCCAGCGTCAGCGCGTGATCGGCGTAGTAGCTGTGGTCGATGTCGGCGACCGCGAGGTTCGCCTTGAAGATGGTGGATTTGAGGGCCATTACACCCGCTTCGCCAGTTCGGCAGCCTTGCCGACATAGCTCGACGGCGTCATTGCCAGCAGGCGTTCCTTCTCGGCTTCCGGAATCTCCAGCGAGCGGATCAGGCCGTGCAGCGCTTCGGCGGTCACGGTCTTGCCACGCGTCACTTCCTTCAGTTGCTCGTAGGCGCCCTGGACGCCGAAGCGGCGCATGACGGTCTGGATCGGCTCGGCCAGCACTTCCCACGACGCGTCCAGGTCTTCGGCCAGCGCTTCTTCGTTGAGCTCCAGCTTGCCGAGGCCGGTGGAAAGGCTGGTGTAGGCAAGCACTGCATAACCGAAAGCCACGCCGATGTTGCGCAGCACCGTGCTGTCGGTCAGGTCACGCTGCCAGCGGCTGATCGGCAACTTTTCGCTGAGGTGCCGCAACAGCGCGTTGGCGAGGCCCAGGTTGCCTTCGGCATTCTCGAAATCGATCGGGTTGACCTTGTGCGGCATCGTGCTGGAGCCGATCTCGCCCTTCTTCAGCCGCTGTTTGAAATAGCCGAGGCTCACGTAGCCCCAGATGTCGCGCGAGAAGTCGATCAGGATCGTGTCGGCACGCGCCACGGCATCGAACAGTTCGGCCATGTAATCGTGCGGCTCGATCTGGATGCTGTACGGCTGGAAGGTGAGGCCCAGACCGAGCGGCGCCGGTGTCTCGATGACCTTGCGGCTGAAGGCTTCCCAGTCGAAATCGGGCCAGGCAGCCAGATGGGCGTTGTAGTTGCCGACAGCGCCGTTCATCTTGCCAAGCAACTGCACGCCGGCGATCTGGTCGCGCGCCTTGGCCAGCCGGACCGCCACATTGGCGATTTCCTTGCCGACCGTGGTCGGGCTCGCGGTCTGGCCGTGGGTACGCGCGAGCATCGACACGCCAGCGAACAGATGCGCCATTTCGCGCAGCTTGACGATGATGGTGTCGAGCGCAGGCAGCAGCACCTTGTCGCGCGACGACTGGATCTGCAGCGCGTGGCTGGTGTTGTTGATGTCCTCGCTGGTGCAGGCGAAATGCACGAACTCGGCCGCGGCCAGCAATTCCGGACGCGCGTCGAAGCGGGACTTGATCCAGTACTCGACTGCCTTGACGTCGTGGTTCGTGGTCTTCTCGATCTCCTTGATGGCGACGGCGTCTGCTTCGGAGAAGTTGGAGACAAGGGCGAGCAGGTATTTGCGGGCGCCCGGTGTCAGGGGCTTGAACTCGGCGAAACCGCAGTCCGACAGCGCGATGAACCAGGCCACTTCGACCTGCACGCGACGGTGCATGTAGCCCTGCTCGCTCATGAGAGGGCGCAGCGCGGAAAGCTTGGCGGCATAACGGCCGTCGAGGGGAGAAAGTGCGGATACGGAGGAGAAGCTCATGCCCGAATTTTAGGCGTTCGACCCGCCACGCTTCGACCGTCGCATGTGTTGCATGCCCGCGACACCTTAAGTTGCAAGATATCTCGCATTTTGCGGGCCTATTTCGTTTGGTCGTGGAGATAAAGGTCGCCACACTAGAATCAAAACGCTACAACAAAGAGAACTTGGGAAGAGAGAAATCGCATGAAACTGATCGGATCTGCCGCCAGCCCCTTCGTACGAAAGGTACGTGTGGTCATGGCCGAAAAGCGGCTCGACTATCAGTTCGTCATCGAGGACGTCTGGTCTGCCACCACGACAATCTCCAGTGCGAATCCGCTGGGCAAGGTGCCGTGCCTGGTGATGGAAGGCAGCGAAGCCATGTTCGATTCGCGCGTCATCGTCGAATACCTCGACACGCTTTCGCCGGTGGGCAAGCTGATTCCGCAACAGAGTCGCGAACGCGCCGAGGTCAAGACCTGGGAAGCATTGGCCGACGGCGTCATGGATGCCGGCGTGCTGTGCCGTCTGGAAGCGACGTGGGGCGGTCGCGCCGACGGTGAGCGCAGCCAAGCCTGGATGGACCGGCAACGCGGAAAGATCGTCGCCGGTATTGCCGCCATGGCCAAGGGACTGGGCGAAAAGCCGTTCTGCAGCGGCATCCATCTGAGCCTCTCGGACATCGCCGTGGGCTGTGCGCTCGGCTGGATCGGCTTCCGCTTCCCGGAGATCGATTGGCGAACCGCGCATCCGAACCTCGATCGCCTGCACGAGAAATTGCTGCTTCGACCGAGCTTCGCCGAGACGAAGCCTTAAGACGCGGCGCAACGCCGCGCTGCGCGGCGTTGCATCTTATTGCTCAAGCGGCTGCGCGATCCATCGCCGGATTGCGCCATTTGGTCATCAGTTCAGTCCAGCGGATACGCGCGGCTGCCAGATTGCGTTCCTTCACATGGCCGTAGCCGCGAATCTGTTCCGGCAAAGTCGCGATTTCCAGCGCCGCCGCGTAATTGGTGGCGTTCAGACCGCCGATCACTTCATCGATGGCCGCGCAGTATTCGCCGATCAGCGCGCGCTCGGACTTGCGTTCTTCCGAGCGGCCGAAGATGTCCAGTGCGGTGCCGCGCAAACCTTTGAGTTTTGCCAGCAGACGGAAAGCGGTCAGCATCGACGGACCGAACTTCTGCTTTTGCAGTTCGCCTCTGCTGTTCTTCTTCGCGATGAGCGGCGGTGCGAGGTGGTAGTTGAGCTTGAAGTCGCCCTCGAACATGCCGTTGACACGGTCGAGGAACGTGCGATCGGTATGCAGCCGAGCGACTTCGTACTCGTCCTTGTAAGCCATGAGCTTGAACAGATAGCGCGCCACTGCTTCGCTCAGCCCGGTCTTGCCGACAAGCGCCGTTTCGCTCTGCTGGACCTTGGCCACGAAGGCGCGGTAGGTCTCTGCGTAGGCGGCGTTCTGGTAAGCCGTCAGGAACTCGACACGGCTTGCCACCAGGTTTTGGACCGTGTCGCGCTTCTTGAATTCGATCACCTGACCGGGCGACACCAGCTTCTGCACCGACGCCAGATCGTGCGCTGCGCGGCGGCCCCACTGAAACGCCGTCTTGTTGTTCTCGATCGCGACGTTGTTCAGCTCGATCGCGCGCATCAGCGACGCGTACTGCAGCGGCAGCCAGCCGCGCTGCCAGGCAAAACCGAGCAGCATCGGGTTGGCATACAGGCTGTCGCCCATCAGTGACGTCGCAGCGGCATCGGCATCGAAACTGCCCAGTGCGTCGGGGCCGATCAGGTTGGCGATCTGGCTGGCACAATCGTCCTGCGGGTTCTGCCAGTTGGCATTGCGCACGAAGGCCGCTGTCGGCGTACTGTGCGTGTTGAGCGCGACGTGCGTGCGGCCTTCGCGCATGCGGGCCAGCGTTTCGGCGTTCACCGCGACCAGCGGGTCGGCGGCCAGGATCAGGTCGGCCGCAGCGGTGCCGACCCGCGTCGTGCGGATCGATGCCTGCGTGTCGCCGATCAGCGCATGGCTCCAGGTCGCGCCGCCTTTTTGTGCCAGACCGGCCGCGTCTTGCGTGACGATGCCTTTGCCTTCGATGTGCGCAGCCATGCCGAGCAATTGGCCGATCGTGATGACGCCGGTGCCGCCGACGCCTGCGACCACCACGCCCCAGACCTGGCCGGATGCGAGTTGCGGAATGACGGGCTCGGGCAAGGTTTCGACAGACTCGGCCCGAACGGATGTGGACGGCTTCGTCTTCTTCTTCAGCGCTCCGCCTTCAACCGTCACGAAGCTCGGGCAGAAGCCCTTCAAGCAGCTCATGTCCTTGTTACAGGTGCTCTGGTTGATGGTGCGCTTGCGGCCGAATTCGGTTTCCAGCGGTTCGACCGACAGGCAGTTGCTCTTCACGCCGCAGTCGCCGCAGCCTTCGCAGACCAGCTCGTTGATCACGACGCGCTTCGCCGGGTCGACCGCGGTGCCGCGCTTGCGACGGCGGCGCTTCTCGGTCGCGCAGGTCTGGTCGTAGATGATGGCGGTGGTGCCCTTGATCTCGCGGAATTCGCGCTGGATGTCGTCCAGCAGGTCGCGATGCTTCACCTCCGGATCGCCGGCCACCTTCACGCCTTCGTACTTCTCGGGCTCGTCGGTGACGATGACGACCTTGGTCGTGCCTTCGGCCAGCAGGCTCTGCGCGATCTGCAGCACCGAATGCCCCTCGGGACGTTCGCCGACCTGCTGACCGCCGGTCATGGCGACCGCGTCGTTGTAGAGGATCTTGTAGGTGATGTTGACGCCGGCAGCGATGCTTTGCCGGATGGCCAGCAGTCCGCTGTGGAAGTAGGTTCCGTCGCCGAGGTTCGCGAAGATGTGCTGATCGGTCGTGAACGGCTGTTGTCCGACCCACGGCACGCCTTCGCCGCCCATCTGCGTGAAGCCGATGGTGCTGCGGTCCATCCATGTCGCCATGAAATGACAGCCGATGCCGCCCAGCGCGCGCGAGCCCTCGGGCACCACGGTGCTGGTGTTGTGCGGACAACCCGAACAGAACCACGGCTGGCGGTCGGCGCCCTGCACTGCACCGGCGCCGAGCGTCAGCACTTCCATCGAGCGCGCCTTGGCTTCGAGGATGGCGAGTTGTGCGTCGATGCGGGCACGCATGTCGGCGCCGGCCTGTTCGAGAAGGCCGGTCTTCTTCAGACGCTGCGCGATGGCCTTGGCGATCAGCGCCGGGTTGAGGTCGGCATTGGCGCGAAGCAGCGTGTGTTCGGTCGGGTTGGGCATCGACCATTCGCCGCCGGCATAGCCATCTTCGCTGGCGCCGTGGGCATCGTCGAACTTGCCGACCACGTTGGGCCGCACGTCGGAACGCCAGTTGTAGAGCTCTTCCTTGAGCTGGTATTCGATGACCTGGCGCTTTTCCTCGACAACGAGGATCTCCTGCAGACCGGTCGCGAATTCGCGCGTGAGCTGTGCTTCCAGCGGCCACACCACGGCAACCTTGTGCAGCCGGATGCCGAGCTGGCGACAGGCCGCATCGTCGAGACCGAGATCGATCAGCGCCTGGCGCGTATCGTTGAAGGCCTTGCCGCTGGCCATGATGCCGAAGCGATCGTGCGGGCCTTCTATGACGTTGTGGTTCAACCGGTTGGCGCGGATATACGCGAGCGCGGCGTACCACTTGTAGTGCATCAGCCGCGCTTCCTGCTCCAGCGCATGGTCGGGCCAGCGGATGTGCAGGCCGCCGCGCGGCATCTCGAAATCGGTCGGAATGACGATGTCGACCCGTTCCGGATCGATCATCGCGGTGGCGCTGGACTCGACGATCTCCTGGATCGTCTTCATGCCCGACCACACGCCCGAGAAACGGCTCATCGCGAACGCGTGGATGCCGAGGTCGAGGATTTCCTGCACGTCGGTCGGGAAGAAAACCGGCGTCCCGCAGGCCTTGAAGATGTGGTCGCTCTGGTGCGCAGCAGTGGAGCTCTTGGAGATGTGATCGTCGCCGGCGACTGCGATCACGCCGCCGAATTCGGTCGTGCCGGCCATGTTCGCGTGCTTGAAGACGTCGGAACAGCGGTCCACGCCCGGACCTTTGCCGTACCAGATGCCGAAGACGCCGTCGAACTTGTTGGTGCCCGCTGGCGAGAAACCCAGTTGCTGCGTGCCCCATAGCGCGGTGGCGGCAAGTTCTTCGTTCACGCCCGGCTGGAAGACGATGTTCTGCGCCTTCAGATACTTGCTGGCTTTCCAGAGCGCCTGATCGTAGCCGCCGAGCGGCGAGCCGCGGTAACCGCTGATGAAGCCTGCGGTGTTCCTGCCCTGCTGCTGGTCGCGCAGGCGCTGGAGCATCGGCAACTTGACGAGGGCTTGCACCCCGCTCATGAATGCGCGACCGTAGTCGAGCGAATACTTGTCGTCGAGCGTGACCGTTTCGAGGGCCTTGCGGATGTGCTCGGGGAGGGGGGCATTCATCGTCTTTGTCTCCAGTTGGCATGGCCTTGTGGGCCTGGCTTGGTTCTTAGTCCGGATGGGGCTTCGAACCCTCATGTTGCTCGCAAAGTGTATGCCTGGGTCGGTGACAGGTGTTTGCTAAAAATGCCCGGGAAACCCTGCTTTTAGAATGAATCTTTCTCCAAGTGACCAGTTATGGAAAGCATTGACAAGTTCGATCTCGCGATCCTGAATGAACTGCAGATCGATGGGCGCATCACCAATGCGGATCTTGCGCAGCGCGTCGGCCTGTCTGCGGCACCTTGCTGGCGTCGCGTGCGTGCGTTGGAGGAGAGCGGTTTCATCAAGGGCTACCACGCCGAAATCGATCGTCGAAAGATCGGGCTCGGCGTGCTCGCTTTCGTGCGACTCGACACCGACCGCGCGACCGGCGATGTCACGCGCAAGCTCGAGGAAACGATCCGCCAGATGCCCGAAGTCATTTCGTGCCACTACATCAGCGGCACCGGCATGTTCGAGCTTCAGGTGGTGGCGGAAGACCTGGACGGCTTCTCGCGCTTCGCGCTCAACAGCCTGATGCACCTGCCGAATGTGAAAGACCTGCACACCAGCTTTTCGCTGGGCGAGGTGAAGGCGAGCCGGGCGTTGCCGCTGGGGCATCTGCGCGCAAAGTGATCCGGACGGCATTTCGCTGACGCACGACGCCACAATAGTCCACCCGATGCCACCCATCTCCCCCGCCGAATCCATCGCCGCCCCGACCGTCGCCAAACCCGCGCGCATCGGACCGCTCGATCCGCTGAAGCTCCCCGTCTTCCGCATGCTGTGGAGCACCTGGCTGCTCGCCAACGTCTGCATGTGGATGAACGACGTGGCCGCCGCGTGGATGATGACGACGCTGACCACCACGCCGATCTGGGTCGCGCTGGTGCAATCTGCGTCGACATTGCCGGTCTTCCTGCTCGGCTTGCCCAGCGGTGCGCTGGCCGACATCCTCGATCGTCGGCGCTGGCTGATGGCGACGCAGTTCTGGCTGGCCGGCGTCGCGATCGTGCTGTGCGCGGCGGTGGCGCTCGACATGATGAGCGCGCCGCTGCTGCTGGCGCTGACATTCGCCAATGGCATCGGACTGGCGTTGCGCTGGCCGGTGTTCGCGGCCATCGTGCCGGAACTGGTGCCGCGCGCGCAGTTGCCGGCGGCGCTGGGCCTGAACGGCATTGCGATGAACGCGTCGCGCATCATCGGCCCGCTGGTGGCGGGCGCGCTGATCGCCAGTGCTGGAAGTCTCTGGGTTTTCGTGCTGAACGCCGTGATGTCGGTGGCATCGGGCTTCATCGTGCTGCGCTGGCGGCGCGAGCCGACGCCCAATCCGCTGGGCCGCGAAAAGCTGGTGAGTGCGATGCGTGTCGGCGTGCAGTTCGTACGCCAGTCGCTGCGCATGCGGGCGGTGATGGTGCGGATCTCGATCTTCTTCCTGCATTCCACGGCGCTGCTCGCGTTGCTGCCGCTGCTCGCGCGCGGACTCGAAGGCGGCGGCGCTGGCACTTTCACGATGCTGCTTGCGGCCATGGGTTCGGGCGCGATCGGTGCGGTGCTGGTAATGCCGCGGCTGCGCCAGGTCTATGTGCGCGACCAATTGGTGCTGCGCGGCGCCTTGCTGCAATCGGCAGCGACAGCGGTGATGGCGGTTGCGCCCACTACCTGGATCGCCGTGCCGGCGATGTTCGTGAGCGGCGCGGCCTGGATCACGGTGGCGAATTCGCTGTCGGTGTCGGCGCAGCTCGCCTTGCCCGACTGGGTGCGCGCGCGCGGCATGTCGATGTTCCAGATGGCCATCATGGGCGCCAGCGCCTTCGGGGCCGCGCTGTGGGGTCACATCGCCACGGTCGGCTCGCTCCAGGCCAGCCTGCTCATCGCCTCGGTCACCGGCGTGCTGATGATGGGCGCGGCCTTGCGCTACGTGGTGGACGGCGGCGTCGACGACGACGTGAGCCCGGCGGGTCCCGGCTGGGCGAATGCGCCGCTGCACGCGCCTCCGGGCGAAGGGCGTCTGGTGATAACGGTCGAATACTTCATCGATCCGTCACGCGCCGCGGCTTTCCACCTCGTGATGCAGCAGACGCGGCGCACGCGCCTGGGCGAGGGCGCCATCGGCTGGGAACTGCTTCACGACATCTCGGAGCCTGGCCGGTACGTCGAGCAGATCATCGACGAATCATGGACCGGGCACCTTCGACGCTTCCATCGCGCGACGGCGGCCGATCTTGCATTGCGAGAACGTCGCCTGGCCTTCCACCTCGGCGACGGGCCGCCGCTAGTGAGGCGCTACGTGGTTAAGCGCTAAGCGTCTTTGCAACTGCTCGTTTGCCGGCGACCGCAGTTTCCGAACATTCTTAACGAAATGCGGCAGGAGCCATGCGATTCTGTCGACACGCTCAGCGCCCCACGTACAGATTTTGAAAGAAACGCATGGTCCAGAACATCTCGACACCCCTCGGCTTCAGAAGTCTCCCCATCGACAAGAACGGGGCTTCGAAACCTGCCCCGCCGCTTTCAACGCCATCGACACGCAGTTTCGTTCGCGCAGGCGGTAACGGCATCAAGAGCGCGCCGGTGCCTCACAGCACCTCGGTACATGCCTCGCAGGATGCGGAAGCGAAGAAGATTCAGGCGCTTTTCATGCAGATGAATCCGGGCAAGTCTCACAGCGTCCACGCCGCTCAATTCATGCTCAATGGAAAGCCGGCCACGATCAGCGGGACCAAGGACGAGCTGACCATCACCAGCGAAGGTTTCGAGATAAAGATCGACCACGGCGAACTCTCCAGCGTGAAGGGAATTCCCGGCAGTCTGCAGTGCTATCGCACGCTGCTCGAACTCGACAATGCCCTGCAGCATCACAACGGCCTGGATGGCGTCTGGCCGAAGACGGCAGGCAGAGCGACGACAACCGATACGCCAGGGGCGGCGCGGGCGAGGAGCTGAAGCGGCCAGGCCGCTCGCACCTCTGCGTTCACATCTCTATCTGGGCCACAACGCCCAGAGCCGCAATGGCTGGTTCACCGTGGCGGCGAGCCGGCCGGCCTCCAGTCCGGTGCCGGCGAAATAGTCGGCGCGCACTGCGCCGAGGATGGCGCTGCCGGTGTCCTGTGCGACCACCAGTTTCTGCAACTGCACCGTTGGCCCTGGCGAAGCGAGCCAGACCGGCGTGCCGTACGGAATGCTGTCCCGGTCGACGGCGATCGAGCGGCCGGCCGTCAGCGGAACGCCCTGCGCGCCGCGCGGCCCCGAAGATGCATCGATCTCGCTGATCGTTTCCTCGCGGAAGAAGACGAAGCGCGGGTTGCTCCACATCAGCTGTTGCACCCGCTGCGGATTCTGCGCGACCCAGGCCTTGGTGTCGTCCGGCCAGCGACTGACACGACCGGCACCCTGGCTGACGAGCCATGCCTGGATGCTGCGGTAAGGCTGTTCGTTGGTGGCTGCGTAGGCCACGCGGATCACGCGCTGCGAGCCGTCATGTTCGGTGATGCGCAGCCGCCCGGAACCCTGGATGTGCAACATCATGGCGTCGACCGGATCGGACATCCAGGCAATCTCGCGTCCGCGCATGGCGGCTTGCGCCTCGGGCAGGGTCTCGATCTGCTGGCGCGTGAACCAGACACGACGCGGTGCCAGGCCTTCCGGCACGGCGTAGAGCGGCACATTGAATTGCGCGGTCGGGCGTCGCGTGGCGTCGTAGATCGGCTCGTAGTAGCTGGTGAGCTGACCGTCGTTCTGGCCGGTGAGCGACTCGACGCGGTACGGCTGCAGGCGCTGCATCATCCACTGGCGCTGCACCGATTCATCGGCGATGGCGAGACGGCGGACATCCTGGCAAAGCGGGGCGAAGGCAGCGTTGGGACGACCGCAGTTCGACACCATCGCCGACCAGCCTTCGTGCGTGGCGTCGTCCGCGAAGCCAGGCAGCTCGGACCAGTCGACGGGAACCCAGCGACTCTTGGGATGGGTGAGCGATCCGGTCAGCGGGCCGAGCACCGGTGGCGCGGCGTTGGGGGAGAGCGGGGTGGTGCTCGCACCGGTCGACAGGTCCGGCGTGCGCGTACCTGTCGAGCAGCCGGCCAGCGTTGCTACGATCGCCAGCCCGGCCAGCCACCAACGGAGTCCTTTGTTCATGGGTCTGATTTTGCTTGAAGCGCTCGGCGCTCTTCTGGTGCTGGCGCTGATCGTCTGGTGGACGATGTTCTCGGGACGCAAAGGCGGCGAGATGGACGCCACGGAAGCCGATGAGCAGGCCGACGGCAAATCCAGCAAGCCGAACGATCGGTCGTCGCGCCGCTGATCTTCGCGTTTTCCCTGTCGGGCAAGACCGCGAGGTCGCGTGGGCTGGAAAGTAGCTTGCTATATAAAACGGAGCGCCCGACCATTACTGAACAAAGCTTTCCAGAGGGAGTGAACTTTTTCATTCAGGGCTCGGAGCGACTTTCGAACGTATGCGCAAACGCTTGTCGACGGGATAATGAAAGACGTGCCACGGCCCTGCCGCGGCGTTCGTCAATTTCGACAGAAGGGATCTTTCCATGAAAAAACTCGTACTCTCCACCGCCGCTCTGGCCGTCTTCCTCACCGGTTGCGCCGGCATGACCGATACGCAGCGCAACACCGGCATCGGCGCAGGCGCCGGCGCATTGGGCGGCGCGGCCATCGGCGCGGTGACCGGCGGTCGTGCCGGAACCGGTGCCGCGATCGGTGCCGGCGTCGGCGCGCTGGGCGGCTACCTGTGGTCGCAGCGCATGGAAAACCAGAAGCGCGAAATGGAAGCCGCAACTCGCGGTACCGGCATTGCCGTGACGCAGACGGCCAACAACGAACTGAAGCTGGCGATCCCGAGCGACGTTTCCTTCGACACCGGCCGCTCGGCCATCAAGTCGAACTTCGCGCCGGTGCTCGACCAGTTCGCAAACGGCTTGCGCAACAATCCGCGCGCGGACGTACGGATCATCGGCCACACCGACAGCACTGGCAGCGATGCGATCAACAACCCGTTGTCGGTCGATCGTGCGGCTTCGACCCGCGACTACCTGATCGCACGCGGCGTTCCGTCCACAGCATTCCGCATCGAAGGCCGCGGTTCGCGCGAGTCGATCGCCGACAACGGCAGCGACAGCGGCCGTGCGCAAAACCGTCGCGTCGAAATCTACGTCGGCGAGAGAAGCTAAACCCCCAGGCTTGCGCGCTTCGCGAGGCCGCCAACCCCCTTGCAGGGGGGAGACGCCTGCGGTCCGGCAAAGCCGGTCCTGCGGTGTCTTTGAAAAATTCTCAGAGTCCTCTGAGCAGGTTGGCCAGTTCCACGGCCGACTTCACTTCCATCTTTTCGAACACGCGCGCGCGGTGGACCTCCACCGTACGCACGCTGATCGCAAGCTGATCGGCGATCAGTTTGTTGGGCAGGCCTTCGACCACCAGCCGCATCACGTCGCGCTCGCGATCGGTCAGTTCGGAGATTCGTTTTCGCAATACGTCTCGCTCGGACCGTGCCCGCACGGCGCGCAATGATGCGCCGAGCGCTCTCTCGATACGGTCGACCAATGCGTTGTCGGAGAACGGTTTTTCACAGAAGTCGAAAGCACCGCGCTTGACCGTTTCGACAGCCGTCGGCACATCGGCATGGCCCGTGAGGAAGATGACCGGCATCGCGTCCAGCAGTCCGCGTTCGGCCAGTCGGTCGAACAGCACCAACCCGCTGGTTCCGGGCATGCGCACATCCAGCAGCAGGACATGAGGCTGCGCCGGAAGCGGCGTTTCGGCCAGATAGGCCTCGAACGAATCGGCGCTGCCGAAATGCTCGCTCGCCAGCCGACGCGAGCGCAGCAGCCAAGCGAGCGCTTCGCGGACATGGGCGTCGTCGTCGACGATGAAGACAAGGCCATCGATCAGGGGTTGCATATCGGCAATATTCTCAGGCGATCGGCAGGGTGAAGCGGAACACCGTTCCGCGTGGGCGGTTCGGTTCGAACATCAGCGCACCGCCGTGCTGCTCGACCACGGTGCGGCACAGGCTCAGGCCGAGGCCCATGCCGTCGGCACGGGTGGTGAAGAACGGCGTGAAGAGGCGTTCGGCGACGTCTGCTCCGATTCCGCTGCCGACGTCGGCGACCGAAAACTCGAGCCAGCGCCGCGCGTCGCTCCCGGTGGCAGGCGCCGCACCGATTCCGCCACCGGCCCGCACGGCGCGCAAGATCAGCACGCGCTCGCGCAGTTCGGGCATGTCCATGGCCTGCATTGCGTTGCGCGCCAGGTTCAGCAGGACCTGCTCGACCAGCGTGCGGTCGCACAACACCGCCGGCAGGCTGGCGTCGAGAGAGATATCGATACGCACGCCCAGCTTTCGCGCCTGCAGTCGCACCAGCGGCAGCACGGCGTCGAACAGCACCTGCGGCGCCACCGCCTCGCGCGTGCGGTCGCGGCGGCGGACGAAGTCGTGCACGCTGCGGATCACCTGCCCGGCGCGGTCGGCCTGTTCGGCGATCCGGCGCACGGCCATCGCGACCTGCGCGCGATCGTCGTCGGCGTCTTCGCTGGATGTGCCTTGTCCGCCCTGCAGGAGGTTCAGCGATCCGTTGGCATAGCTGGCGATGGCGGCGAGCGGCTGCGTGAGCTCATGGCTGAGCAGCGAGGCCATTTCGCCGACCGTCGCCAGACGCGCGCTGGCCTGCAGGCGTTCCTGGCTGGCGCGCGAGATTTCCTCGATGCGGCGCTGCTCGGCAATGTCGATGAAGGCGCTCATCCAGCCGGTCTGCACGCCGTGCGCGTTGATCAGCGGCGCCTCGAAGATCAGCACCGGAAACCGCGTGCCGTCCTTGCGCATGAAGACCGATTCGAAGCCTTCGCGCGGCGGCATGCCGCCGGCCAGGCGCAGCGTCTGGCGTTTTTCGTACTCGTGCGCAAGCTCGGTCGGCCAATAGGGCGCGTCGCCGGCGCCGGAGGTCAGCAGCTCGCTGGGGCCGAAACCCACCATCTCGCAGAAAGCAGGATTGACGTAGGTGATGCGGCCCTGCAGATCGCGTGCGCGCAGGCCGGTGATGACCGAATCTTCCATCGCCTTGCGGAATGCGAGCGTGTCGGCAAGTTCGTTCTCGGCGCGCAGGCGGCGGCGTGTGTCGCGCGCCAGCAGCACCAGAACCGACACCAGCGCGATCGACACCGCCGTGACCAGGGCGGTCAGCAGGTTGGGAAACACGTCGGGCGCGCCGCGCCAGCCGTCGACGCGCAACAGCAGCGTGTTGCCCGGCAGCTCCAGCGTCTGGCGTGCTGTGAAGACGCGGCTTCCGCTGCGCCGCGCGATGCCGACCGATGCCAGCCGCGTGCCGTCGGTTTCGGTCAGCGACACTTCCTGGCCGCGCCGCAGCGTCGGCGTCACGAGTTCGCTCAGGATGTCCCGCAAGGCGTAAGTCGCCACCAGGTGGCCGCCGCCGGTCATCGGCACGCAAAGTTCCATCACCTCGATGCCGCTGCCTTCCGGCAACAATACGTAATGACTCTGCGAATACGCCGGACCGCCGAGCGAGCGTGCAGACGTGCAGGCCATGACCGCATCGGACTGCGCGACGTATCCGCTGCCCGGGAAGGACGCGAAGGGTGGCGCGGATTCCGCCGGTTGCACCACGGCTGGAGTCGGAGCCGGCGGGACGGGAAGGGGCGATAGCGACGGCCCCAGTGCCGACGCCGCGGGTGCGGGCAGCGCTGCCGGACGCGGCACGCGCTGGATGCGGTAGGGCGTGTCGGCGGCGACGACGGTGCGCATGTTGCCGTCGCGCCATTCGAGCCGCTGCCACTCGCGATGCCCGCGCAGCAATGCTGCGGCTTCCGCCGGCCAGCGGTCGCGGTCCAGGCCGTTGCCCTGCAGCGAACCCAGGCTCTGTGCATTGCGTTGAAGTGCGGCGCGAAGGTCGGCTGCCGCATCCGCTGTGTCGCGCTCCAGCGCTTCCTGCACCTGCTCGGCCTCGTGCCGGCCGGCAAGCCAGATGACCGTGCCGAGCAACACCAGGACCAGCACCGCCAGCACGACCCATAGAAACCACCGCTGCCAGACCGAGCGCAGGCTGAGGAACGCCTGTCCTCCGATGCCTATGGCGATCCGTGCCGGCAGGGGTTCGCGTTCCGGCACGTCAGAGGACGATGTGCGAAAGCGCAGGCAGTTGCGCGCGCGACGCCGCCGTCTTGCCGGCATCGAGGTCGAACAGCACCACGCCCTCGCCTTCGGCCTGCTGCGCGACCACCGTGCCCCACGGGTCGACGACCAGCGACTGGCCCCAGGTCCGGCGGCCGTTCTCGTGCGTGCCGCCCTGCGCGGGAGCCACCACCCACGCCAGGTTCTCGATCGCCCGTGCCCGCAGCAGCACTTCCCAATGCGCGGCGCCGGTGGTGTGCGTGAACGCGCTGGGCACCAGCAGCAACTCCGCGCCTTGCCGGGCCAGCGCACGGTAGAGCTCCGGGAAACGCAGGTCGTAGCAGACCGACATGCCGATGCGCCAGACGTGCCCGTCGCGCGACGGCAGGTCGAACACCACCGGCGTGTCGCCGCGCGCGATGGTGCGGCCCTCGTCGTAGCGCTCGCGGCCGTTGTCGAAGAAGAACAGATGGATCTTGTTGTAGCGCGCCACGCACTCGCCCTGGGGCGAATAGGCGAACGAGGTGTTGAAGACATGTGCGGCATCACCCGCATCCACGGGCAGCGTGCCGCCGACGATCCACAGCCCGAATTCGCGCGCCGCGTCGGCGAGGAAACGTTGCACCACACCGTCGCCCGGCGTCTCGCGCAGCGCGAGCTTGTCGGTGTCGCGGGTGCCCAGCGCACAGAAGTATTCGGGCAGCACGGCGAGTTCGGTACCGCCGGCTGCGGCTTCGGCCAGAAGCATTCGGGCGCGTGCCAGGTTGGCATCGCGGGCGATGGCGGAAACCATCTGGATGGCGGCGACTTTCATGACGATGCGTCCTTGCCGGTTGTTCGCGGCACCTTGGTGATGTTGGGGTCGGTCCAGGTGCCGTCGATCTGGAATTCCTGCGTTCCGGCCGCCGACAGCGGCTTGCTCAGCAGCCATTGGGCCAGGAAAGTGCCCAGCCCGATCGCGGGATTGATCGCGGTCGCCACCAGCGCGGCGGTGCCGGCATTGATCTGCGGCACCACCACGACGCGAAGATTCTGCGTTTCCTTGGCGACATCGGCCACGCCGTCCATCAGGACCGCGGCGTTGACGCCCTTCATCTGCAGGTTGTTGGTGCTGGCGCGCCCGTCGACGATCTTCACGTCGCCGCGCACGAAGTCGAAAGCGAAGCCCTCGCTGAACAGGTCGCGGAAATCCAGCGTCAGCCGACGCGGCAGCGCCTGCAGGCTGAGCACGCCCAGCAGCTTGGCGAGACCCGGATCGGCCTTCAGGAACTGGCCGCTGCCGACGTCGACGTGCAGTTGGCCACCGAGCGTCGGATAGTCGAGCGACAGCGGCGAACCGCGCCAGTCGACGTCGCCCTCCAGACGTCCGCGGCCGTGGCGGATCACGTCCTTCATGCCGAAGCGCGCCAGCAGCGCACCGGCGTCGGCCATGTCGAGCTTGAAGCTCATCGCGGTGCTGCGCGGATCTCTTGCGCCGTTGCCATTGCCGTTCAGCCCGACCGCCCAGCTGCCCTGCGCCGTGAAACTGGCCTCCGGCATGGTGAACGCGAGCTTGTCGAGTCGCCATTCGCGCCGCGCGCCGCCGCGGTTGATGGCGACGATCTCGGCGCGGCCGAGGTGCTTGCCCAGCAGTTCGAACTCGTCGATCACGATGTCCAGTGCCGGCAGGGCGCCCGGCTGCTCGTCGAGCAGCGACTCGACGCTGCCGGCCTCGCTCGGAGCGATGCGAAGACGCGCAAGTCGCGCATAGATGCGGCCGGCCTGCGACGTGCTGTATTCGGCATAGCCGCTGAGTTCGCTGGCATCGATGTTCGCCCGCCACAGCGCGCCTTCGCGCGAGCCGCCCATCACGACATCGTGCAGCGTGCGCCCGCCACCGATGCCGAGCGCCTTCGCGCGCACGGCGATCTGCGTCGGCAGGTAGTCGGAAGCGCTGCCTGTGCCTGTTTTCGCCGTTCCGGTCGCCTCGCCGAACAGGGCCTGCCAGGCTGCGATGTCGAACTGGCCCAACTGCAGGTTCGCTTGCACGCCGCTGTCGGGCAGCGACGGCGATTCGCCTGCCGGTACGCCGACGCCGATCGCACCGCGAAGCACGCGCGTGCTCGCTGTCGAAACGTCGCGCACGTAGTTCGCCGATGCCACGTCGCCGAGCGAGAGGATCAGCTCGTCCTGCATGCCCGGCACGGTGCCGGCCGCGCGGGATTCACGCAGCACCAATTTGCGTTCGATGCGCAGCGGCAATGCCGTGTCGGCCGGCTTGGCCAGCGGCGCCGGCAAAGTCAATCCGAGCCCCTGCAGGCTGCTGGTGACAGCGAATTCCGGCTCGCCGTCGCGCATCGACAGCGCCGCCGCGTAGGTCGTGTCGCCGGTGGCCCGCAACGCGAGCGGTTGCAGCCAGACGATCTCCTGCGCCGCACGCATGCCATCGGCGGTGATGTTTCCCTGCGCGCTGAAATTGAGGTCGTGGCCGGCCGTGCCGTACTTCCCGTGGCCCTCGACACGCATCTCGCCGCCGATCATGCGGCCCTGGACGCCGGCCAGCGAAAAGCCGGTTTCCGTGAAATTCAACATGCCGCGGACCTGGGAAAGGGTCGGCGCCTCGGGTGCGAGCTGGACCTGATTGCCGGCCAGCGTCACGCCGGCCTTCACCAGCGCCTTTTCCGGTGTCTCGAGCGGCACGCTCAGGCGCAGCGCGTAGTCGGCATCGCCCGTCGCGCGCACCTTGCGGACGGCGTCGGCCGCTTCGCCGAGCAGCGGTGCACCGGCCGCGAGCAGCTCGGAGACCGGTCCACGGGCCTGCGCATCGACTTCCAGCACCGGCGCGTGGTGCGACAGATCGGCGATCTTCACGTCGGCCCGTGCCACCTCGATCCCCGGCGCGCCGGCGATGCGGCCTCGCGCATTACGCACCTGCATGCCGGCGCGTTCGAAGACCAGTTCGCCGCTGACGCCGGTGAGGCCGGGCCACGGCAGCGTCTTGCCGCTCGCGATCATCGACGGCGTGGCCGGCGAATAGCCTGCGTCGACGACCTTGGCAGCGATCCGGAAATCGCCGTCGCGCGGGTCCATGAAGGGCATGTCGTGCAGGTCGCCGCGCACCTTGAAGTCGACCACGCTGGCCGTGCCGCGCGTGACGCTTTCGCGGACGTAATCGCGGGTGTGCAGCGGAATGTCGAGCGGAAGGTAGCGGTGGACGCGCATTCCGTTGGCTCGACTCAGTTGGCCGCTGAGGTCGAGCACGCCGGGAAAGCGCGACTTGCCGCGCGACGTGGCCGGGTCGCTGGTGCGCCAGGTTGCCTGCAGTTCGCCGCTGGCATCCGCATTGGCGAAGCCGAGTTTCGACACCTGCACCTGCACCTTGTCGCCGTCGAGCTTCCAGGTCAGCTGGGCCGACAGCCGGTCGATCGGGACCGTCGGCTCTTCGAAGATGCCGGGAAAATCCAGCGCGCCTTGTGCAATGGCCAGCTTCGCAGAACCGCCGGCCTGGGTGGCCTCGAAATCGACGAAAGCGCCGCGCAGGCCCGGCATGCCGATCGCCATCCGGTGGCGCACCGAATCGGCTGGAAGCACGGCGAGCAGCGAAGCCGGCACCGGCGTGCCGGCGACGACAGCCGCCGCAGCAGCCACCGCTGCCGCGCTGGCAGGCTGCGAAGCCACGCTCAGCCCGGTGACCTTGCCGCGCGCCCGGTAACTCTGCGGCGTGTCGGCCGGCCCCTGCCAGCCGGCGTCGATGTTCTCGACCACGCCGCGCGGTGCGTAGGCCGACAGCGCGGCGTGTGCCTTGTCGCCCAGCGGCAGCCGGCCGGCGATCAGCGCCAGCGCGGCGAGATCGAGCCGGTCGGCCTTCAGTTCGCCACGCTCCGGCGCCACAGGTCTCGCCGCATTGCCGGTGCGGCGTACATCGGCCGGCGTGTGCCTGAACCACAGGTTGCCGCCGGGCCAGCGCAATCCGTCGGCGGCCGTGAACTGGAGATCGGTGGTCGAGAACTCCAGCGTTTCCGGTCCGTTGGCTGCGTCGTCGCGCTTGCCGGCCAGGCGTCCGGTCACTGCGCTCAACACCAGCGGATCGAGTTCGGCGCCGAGCGACGCGTCGACCCGGTCCAGCGCCAGATCGACCGCGCCGCCTACGACTCGGCCCTTGCGCACGTCGGCCCAGGCGCGCAGCCCGCCGCCGGCTGCACGGATACGGGCGTCGACGCTCACGTAGTCGCCGAGACGCCGCACGTCGATGCGGGGAAGTTCGGTGTAGATCTCGCCGTTCCAGGTCGCCCAGTTGCCGCTGCGCACCGAAAGCAGCGGCTGGCGAAAGCGGCCGCGCACCGTGAAGCGCTCGCCCCAGCCGGCGGGCGGCGTGGCGTCGAGGCGCATGGTGTGGCGCCGCGTGCCGTTGCGCGCGACGAAGCGCACGTCGGAAAGCAGCAGCGGTTCGGCCTTGCGGCGCTCGTCGGTCCAGCGGACGGTGCCGTGCTCGATCACGAGTTCGCGCTGTGCGAAGAACCAGTCGGCGGCGCTGGATTCCCCGCTGGTTTCCGTGGACATCGCCAGGCCCGCGACGTGCAGCTTGCCGAGCGCATCCATGCGCACGTCCAGCTGCGGACGCTCTACATAGAGCTGCTCGAAACTCAGCCGCCAGATCGAGCGCGGAGAAACGCTGGCGACGATGCGTTCGAGTCGCAAAGCCTCACGCTGCCGGTCGTCCTGCAGCACGACGCCGCGCAGTTCGAAAGTCGGGAAGATGCCATCGGAGCGGGCGTCGATCGATGCAATGCGCACCGGCACGCCGATGACGCGGGAAGCCTGGGTTTCCAGCAGGGAACGGTATTCGCCGATTCGCGGCACAATCCAGCCGTGTAGGACAGCGACCGACAGACCGAACAAAATCCATGCGGCGATCAGCAAACCCAGCAGCCAGCGCGCGGTCACGGCGGTTATCTTGAGCAGCCGTGAAGGTTGGGTCGCCGGTTCGTTCATTGAGGATCGTGCTGTGTCAGGAATTATGACCCCCAGCCTTCCGACGGGTTCCCCCGTCGACCTTTCAGCGCCCTCGGGCCATTCGCGCTTCGTGCAGCGCCTTCGCCGCCGTTATGCAAGCGATCTGAACCTTCTCGCCGAAGGTGCGCCGCGCCGCGCCGCCATGGTCGCTACCTACGACCTGCTGCGCGCGCGCGGGGATGGCGTGGGCGACGCGTTGCGCATCGTCCGCCAGCTGGTGATGGAGCGATTGGCCACGCTCGACTGCGACCTTCGGGCGCCGCTGGAAGTCGTGACCATCGCCTGCACCGAACTGGCGGAGTTCGCGCTCGATGTCGCCTGTCGCGAGAGCTGCGCCGAACTCGACGAGCGCCACGGCGCACCTGTCGGCGTCGACGGCGAGCGCGCCCAGATCTGGATCGTCGGCATGGGCAAGCTCGGCGGTCGCGAACTCAACGTGTCGAGCGACATCGACCTGATCTATCTCTACGACCAGGATGGCGAAACCGCCGGCAACGCGGCCGGCCGCAACCGCATCTCCAATCAGGAATACTTCGCGCTGGCCGTCAAGCGTATCTATGCGCTGGTCGGCGAGACGACCGAGCACGGCTTCGTCTTCCGGGTCGACCTGGCGCTGCGCCCGAACGGCAATTCCGGCCCGAGCGTGGTGTCGATCGACGCGCTGGAAGAGTATCTGCAGGTGCAGGGCCGCGAATGGGAGCGCTTTGCCTGGATGAAGAGCCGCGTGGTGGCGCCGCAGTCGGTGATCGACAGCGGCTCGGCACAGGCGCTGCGCGGCGTGGTGCTGCCGTTCGTTTTCCGTCGCTACCTCGACTACAGCGTGTTCGATGCGCTGCGCAACCTGCACCGGCAGATCCGCGAACAGGCCGCGCGCCGCAGCGCCGGACGGCCGGAGCGGGCCAACGACGTCAAGCTGTCGCGCGGCGGCATCCGCGAGATCGAGTTCACCGTGCAGCTGCTGCAGGTGGTGCGCGGCGGGCAGTTTCCCGAACTGCGCACGCGGCGCACGCTCGACGCGCTGCAGCGGCTGGCTGGCGACGGCCTGATGCCGCAGGAAGCCGCCGACGCGCTGGCCTCGGCATACGAATTCCTGCGCCGCGTCGAGCACCGCATCCAGTATCTCGACGATCAGCAGACGCATGTGCTGCCGGTCGACGACGCCGATGTGCGCTGGATCGCGCTGACGATGGGCTATCCGGATTGCTGCGCTTTCCTGGCGCAACTCGACACGCACCGTGAATTCGTCGCCCAGGAGTTCGACAAGCTGCTCGGCGGCAAGCCGAAGTGCGTCGGCTGCAATGCCGGTGCATCCGCGCGCCCCGCCGTACCGCCGACCGATCTGGAAGACCTGATCGCCCGCCTGCCGCCGGCATTCGCCAAACGCGTCGTGCAGTGGCGCGGCAATCCGCGCATCCTCGCCCTGCGCGACGACACGCGCGCGCGGCTCCGGCAGCTCGTTCAGCGTACCGGCGCCTGGGTTCGCAGCGCCGCCGAAGAGACGGAAGGCGACGCGGAGGAAGCGATCGCGCACCGCACCGAAGCGGCCCTTCGCTGGGCCGACTGGATCGAGCCATTGCTTCGGCGCGAAAGCTATCTGGCGCTGCTGGTCGAGCGGCCGGCGGTGCAGGACCGGCTGCTTCAATTGCTCGGCGCGGCACGCTGGCCGGCGCGCTATCTGGTGCAGCATCCGGGCGTGATCGACGAGCTCGCCAGCGACGAGATGCTGGAGGGCCGTTTCGATGCCGAGGAATTCGAACAGGAACTCGAAAGCCGCATCGGCTCGCTGCGCCGCACCGGCGAGGACGACGAAGAACGCCTGCTGAATCTGCTGCGCCATGCCCACCATGCCGAGCTGTTCCGCACGCTGGCCCGCGACGTCGATCACCGCATCACCGTCGAGCAGGTGGCCGACGATCTGAGCGCGCTGGCTGACACGGTGCTGCGCGTGACGGCGCGCTGGTGCTGGCAGCACGTGCGCAATCCGCATCGCGTGCTGCCGCAGTTCGCCATCGTCGGCTACGGGAAGCTCGGCGGCAAAGAGCTGGGCTACGGCAGCGACCTCGACATCGTGTTCGTCTACGAAGACGACGACGAGCGTGCAGGTGAGGTCTATGCGGCCTATGTGCGGAGGCTGATTTCCTGGCTGTCGGTGAAGACGCGCGAGGGCGACCTGTTCGAGATCGACACCGCGTTGCGTCCCAACGGCAGTTCCGGCCTGCTGGCGACCAGTTTTGCCGCCTATGAGAAGTACCAGCTCGGTCGCGGCGGCAATACGGCCTGGACCTGGGAGCACCAGGCCATGACACGCGCGCGCTTCGTGCTCGGTAGCGAATCGCTCGAACACCGCTTCGACGCCGTGCGCGAAGCGGTCGTCACCGCACCGCGAGACCGTGAAGCGCTCAAGGGCGAGATCGTCGCGATGCGCGACAAGGTGCGCGCGGCGCATCCGGTGAAGGCGGGGCGTTTCGACGTCAAGCACAGCCCGGGCGGCATGGTCGACGCCGAATTCGCGGTGCAGTTCCTGGTGCTGTCCCAGTCGCATGCGCATCCGGAACTGGTGCCGAACGTCGGCAATATCGCGCTGCTGCTGCGCGCCGAAGCCGCCGGCCTGTTGCCGCCAGGCGTCGGTCGCGACGCGGCGGCGGCCTATCGCGAGCTGCGCCGCGTGCAGCACCGCGCGCGCCTGAACGAAGACCCGACGTACGTGCTGCTGCCGGTACTGGCCCATGAGCGCGAGGCGATGCTGGCGCTCTGGAAGGCGGCCTTTGCCTGAGGCGCCGTTGCGTTGCGCAGCCGGCTGGGCGCTTTGTGCTGCGGCTATCGCGCTGGCCGGCTGCGCGAGCGGTCCGAAGGGCGGAAGCTCGGGTGGTCGCGACGGACCCGGCGCGAATCCGCCATCGGGCCTGAATCAGACGCCCGATGCCGAGCCGCGCATCGAGCCCGTCCGCAGCAGCGGTGGCACCAGCAAGCCGTACACGGTGCTGGGCCGCAGTTATGTGCCGATCACGGACGACAGGGCGGTGCGCGAAAGCGGGCTCGCCTCCTGGTACGGGCGCAAGTTTCACAGCCAGTCGACGGCCAGCGGCGAGCCCTACGACATGTACGCCATGACGGCCGCGCACAAGACGCTGCCGCTCCCGAGCTACGTCCGCGTGCGCAATCCGGCGAACGGGCGCGAAGTCATCGTGCGGGTGAACGACCGCGGCCCGTTCCACGACGATCGCGTGATCGATCTGAGCTACACCGCTGCGCTGCGGCTCGATCTGTTGCGCGGCGTGGCGCCGGTGGAGATCGAGCGGATCACGAACGACGACATCCGGGCGGGAACGTGGCGACGCGGCGGCGGCGACACGATGCTGGCTGCGGCGCCGTTGCCCGCGCCGGTTGCCGTGCCGATGCCGTCAGTCGAAGTGCCTTCCGCGCTGACGACGCGTACAGCCGGCCAAACCGCATCGGCTTTCACAACGCCGGCATCGCCGCAGCCGAGGATCATGGTCGCCGAACTTCCGCCGATGATGAACGAGCCTGCGCCGCCCGCTCCGCCCCCTCCTGTGTCGAGCAAGCAAGACGATCCGTGGGCGGATGCCGCGTTGGTGAATCCGGCGTCGGCTGCGCAACCGACTCCATCCGCATTTCAGGCACCGGAACCGGTTGCCGGCTATTGGGTCCAGCTGGGCGCTTTCCGGGAGCGCGACGGTGCGGAAGGGTTGCGCGTCAAAGCGGCGTCGGGCATGCCGGCGCTCTCTTCGCAACTGCGGGTATTCAGCGAGGGTGGTACCAACCGGTTGCAGGTCGGTCCATTCATGTCGCGCGATGCGGCGCTCGGTGCGGTGTCGCAGGTGCGCGACACGCTGGGAATTGCGCCGATGGTCGTCGAGCGGCGCTGAACGCAGTTCGACCGATCCTTGGCGCTCAGGCGCCCTGGTATTCCGGCTTGGGGCCGATCGACGCAGCCAGTTCCTTGCGGTACTTGTTGAGTTCCTGAACCGTCTTGAAACTGCGGTCCATCAGGAGACTCAGGTTGTGCAGGATGCGCTCGCCGACCTTGGTCTCCCAGGCTGCGTCGAACTTGATCTGGTTGTCGAGCCAGTGCTCGAGCCAGTCCGGGTCCGGCATGCGGCTCTGGATGGTGTCGTTCGGGAACAGCGCCTTGCTGACGTGCAGGTTGGTCGGGTGCAGCGCCTGCGCCGTACGACGTGCGCTCGCCATGAGAACGCCGACCTTGGTGAATGCGGCACGGGCTTCGTCGCCGAACTTTTCCATGGCCCGCTTCATGTAGCGCAGGTAGGCGCCGCCGTGTCGGGCTTCGTCCTGGCTCAGGGTGGTGTAGATGTGCTTGATGACCGGCTCGGTATGCCATTCGGCGGCACGGCGATACCAGTGGTTCAGGCGAATCTCGCCGCAGAAATGCAGCATCAGGGTTTCGAGCGGCGGTGCCGGGTCGAAATCGAAGCGGATGTCGTGCAGTTCCTGTTCGGTAGGCACGTGTTGCGGGCTGTAGCGCTTGAGGTATTCCATCAGCACCAGCGAGTGCTTCTGTTCCTCGAAGAACCAGATCGACATGAAAGCGGAGAAATCGCTGTCGTGCCGGTTGTCTCGAAGGAACATCTCCGTGGCCGGCAGCGCCGCCCACTCGGTGATGGCGTTCATCTTGATGGTCTGTGCCTGTTCTTCCGACAGCTTGGTGCCATCGAACGATTGCCAGGGGATGTCCTTGTCCATGTCCCAACGGACGGATTCGAGTTGTCTGAAGAGTTCCGGGTAGAGCATGGGCGTCTTTCTAGGCTGGCGACATTTCCGCCGCATTGATACGGATTGTGTACGGTGAATATGACCCGATGGATGCATGGTTCCCGATGGCAACGCGTGCCAAGTAGGCGTCAGCGTACTTCGCTTTATGAAAATCGGAAGCGTTTTCCTTCGTCCGATAAGGGTTTGCGGACCCTGTTGCCAGATTCATCTGGTCACAAATTCGCCTGCGCGGCCGGGGAACCGCTTTTCCGAAACCACGCTCTCAACGGCTCGGATCCACGAATCCAGAACGGTTTACATGTTGCGAGGTCTTTCGGGCGCATGCCGCCCGGTCGAAATCCCGGAGCGACTCTCCTCCTCCTCCCTCCTCCTTCGTGACGGGGCACCTCGCAACATTTTTATATTCCCGAGCCCGCAAATCCCCAACAGCCTTGCCGGGTTAGCCGCCGAAGGCGCGCACCTCGCCGAATACAATGCCCGGTGCTCGCGCGGCCCACGGTCGTGCAGAGTGGCTGCATCCTGCGGCTGAAACGTGCGGATCCACTTCCGATTCCCCACGCCTACTTCTCTCTTCTGCTGGAGACATCTCTTGTTCATTTCCTCTGCTTTCGCCCAGGCCGCACCGGCTGCCGCCACTTCGACGGGTGGCGATCTCATGTCATCGCTGGGCGGCATGCTGCCGCTGGTGCTCATGTTCGTGGTGCTCTATTTCGTCATGATCCGCCCGCAAATGAAGCGCCAGAAAGAAGCGCGCGCCATGATCGAGGCGCTGGCAAAGGGCGATGAAGTCGCGACGTCCGGCGGCATGCTTGGTCGCATCACTTCTTTGGGCGACCAGTATCTGGGCCTCGAAATCGCCAATGGCGTGGAAATCAAGGTCCAGCGCACGTCGGTCATCCAGGTGCTGCCCAAAGGCGCTATCAAATAATGCTCGCCCCCAGGCTGCGCGGCACTTCGTGTCCGCTCCGCCTACCCCCTACCGGGGGCAACACCAGCGGCCTGGCAAAGCCAGTTCCGCGGTGTTTCTCGAACAGGTGAATCAATGAATCGTTACCCGGTCTGGAAGTACGCGATCCTCGTGATCGTGCTGCTGGTGGGGCTCGTCTATGCCCTGCCGAATTTCTTCGGCGAGGCGCCGGCGGTACAGGTTTCGTCGGCCAAGGCGGCCGGCAAGATCGACGCTGCGATGCAGACCCGCGTGGCGGAGGCGCTCAAGGCCGGCGGTTTGACGCCGGACGTGCTGACGCTCGACGCAGGCTCGGTCCGTGCCCGCTTCACGTCCACCGACGATCAGCTCAAGGCGCGCGACGTGCTTCAGCGCGCGCTGGTGCCCGACGCCAACGACCCGAGCTATGTCGTGGCGCTGAATCTGGTTTCGCGCTCGCCGGCCTGGCTGACTGCGCTGCACGCGTCGCCGATGTACCTGGGCCTGGACCTGCGCGGCGGCGTCGATTTCCTGCTGCAGGTCGACATGAAGGGCGCCATCGACAAGCGCGCCGAATCCTTCGCCAGCGACCTGCGTACCGCCTTGCGCGACAAGAACATCCGCGGCAGCGCGGTCAACCGGAACGGCCAGACCATCGAGGTCAGCTTTCGCGATGCCGCGGCTCTAGAAGCAGCCAAACGCCTGGTCCAGGACCAGTTTCCCGACCTGAGCACCACCGACAGCCAGCAGGGCAGCGACTTCCGGATGGTCGCGTCGATCAAGCCTGAAGCGGCGCGCCGCCTTCAGGACGCGGCGCTCAAGCAGAACATCACCACGCTGCACAACCGGATCAACGAACTCGGCGTCGCCGAGCCGGTGATCCAGCAGCAAGGCCTCGATCGCATCGTCGTGCAGCTTCCGGGCGTGCAGGACACGGCCAAGGCAAAGGACATCCTCGGACGTACCGCGACGCTCGAGATGCGCATGGTCGACGAGACGACCGAAGGTCGCGCCGCCGAACTCGGCACCGGCCCGGTGCCCTTCGGTTCGGAAAAATTCCTCGATCGCGAAGGTCGCCCGGTCATCGTCAAGAAGCAGGTGCTGGTCACCGGCGAGAACCTGACCGATGCGCAGCCCGGTTTCGACTCGCAGACCCAGCAGCCCAAGGTCGACCTGACGATGGATGCCAAGGGCGGCCGAATCATGCGCGACGTGAGCCGCGACAATTTCCGCAAGCGCATGGCGATGCTGATCTTCGAGAAGGGCAAGGGCGAAGTGCTCACGGCGCCGTCGATCAACGGCGAACTCGGCAACCGGTTCCAGATTTCCGGTTCGATGAACGTGGTCGAAGCCAACGATCTGGCGCTGCTGCTGCGCGCCGGTTCGCTGGCCGCTCCGATGGAAATCATCCAGGAACGGACCATCGGCCCAAGCCTGGGCGCAGACAACATCGAAAAGGGTTTCAAGAGCGTCATGTACGGCTTCCTCGCCATCATGGTGTTCATGTGCCTGTATTACGCGCTGTTCGGCTTGTTCTCGTCGATCGCGCTGGCTGTCAACCTGATGCTGCTGGTCGCGATCCTGTCGATGCTCCAGGCCACGCTGACGCTGCCCGGCATCGCCGCCATGGCGCTGGCTATCGGCGTCGCCATCGACTCGAACGTGCTGATCAACGAGCGCGTGCGCGAAGAACTGCGCAACGGCGCTTCGCCGCAGGCGGCCATCCACGCCGGCTACGAACGAGCCTGGGGCACCATCCTCGACTCCAACGTGACCACGCTGATCGCCGGTATCGCGCTGCTGGCCTTCGGTTCGGGTCCGGTGCGCGGCTTCGCGGTGGTGCACTGCATCGGCATCGTGACCTCGATGTTCTCGGCGGTGTTCTTCTCGCGCGGCCTGGTGAACTTCTGGTACGGCGGCAAGAAGAAGCTCAAGAGCGTGTCGATCGGCACCGTCTGGCGGCCAAAGACCGATCCTGTGAATGCCGTCGATGCCGTCGATGTTGTCGCCGCAGACAGCACGGCCGTGGCCAAAGCGAAATAAGGGGCGAGCGCCACCATGGAATTCTTCCGCATCCACAAGACCATTCCGTTCATGCGCCACGCCGTGGTGCTGAACATCGTTTCCTTCGCCACTTTTGCGCTGGCGGTGTTTTTCCTGTTCCACCGCGGATTGCATCTTTCGGTGGAATTCACCGGCGGCACGGTGATGGAAGTCGCCTACCAGCAGTCGGTCGACGTCGGCCAGGTACGCGAAACCATCGGCAAATTGGGCTATGCCGAAGTGCAGGTGCAGAATTTCGGCACATCGCGCGACGTGCAGATCCGCCTGCCGGTGCAGAAGGGCCAGACCTCGGCCCAGCAGAGCGTCCAGGTGATGGACGCGCTCAAGGCGGTCGATCCGACGGCCACCCTGCGCGGCAATGAGTTCGTCGGTCCGCAGGTCGGCGAGGAGCTGACGACCAACGGCCTCAAGGCGCTCGGCATGGTGGTCGTCGGCATCATGATCTACCTGGCATTCCGTTTCGAGTGGAAGTTCGCGCTGGCCACGGTTTTCGCCAACCTGCACGACGTGATCATCATCCTGGGCTTCTTCGCCTTCTTCCAGTGGGAGTTCTCGCTGGCGGTGCTGGCGGCCGTGCTGGCGGTGCTGGGGTATTCGGTCAATGAATCGGTGGTGATCTTCGACCGCGTGCGGGAGAACTTCCGTCGTTTCCGGAAGATGGACACGCGCGAAGTCATCGACAGCGCCATCACCTCGACCATCAGCCGGACCATCATCACCCACGGCTCGACGCAACTGGTGGTGCTGTCGATGTTCTTCTTCGGCGGCCCGACGCTGCATTACTTCGCGCTGGCGCTCACCATCGGCATCTGCTTCGGCATCTATTCGTCGTGTTTCGTGGCTGCGGCGATCGCGATGTGGCTCGGCATCAAGCGCGAGGACCTGATCAAGGTGCCGGTCAAGCGCGACGGCGACCCGGACGACCCGAACGCCGGCGCTACCGTCTGACGCTCTTGTGCGTAAACGTTTCTCGCGGCAAGCTCAGGCTTTACGATAACGATTCATCGCAAACCCTTATTTCATGAGCACCGCGCGGCCCCAAGCCCTTTCCCTGCAGATCGCTCGCGAGACGCGTGAACGTTTTCTGGTCGCTACCGACGAGGTGGTCGCACTGATCGCACAGCCGATCCGCGAGCGTCTGATCGCCATGTCGGATGAGATGACGAACGCGCGGGAGATGCAGGACCGGCGCGATGATTTCCTCGCCTTCAAGTCGCAGGGCGACAACTGGGTGAACGAAACGCGTACCGCCTGGCGCAAGGCGCTCGGCGCGAGTTCGGGTTCCGGCGCATCGACCAATACGCTTTCGCGGCTCGAACTGATCGGCGACGACGTGGTGGAAACCGGCATTCTGTCGTCGCGCCTCGCGCAGGCCGTGCAGGGCAAGGCAAGCTTCGAATACAGCGATCTGCGTTTGCGCATCCAGTCGCTGGAAAATACCAGCGAACTCGACGCCAAGGACATCCTCAAGCCGGAAGCGCTGGCCGGCGTGATGGTCGCCCAGTGGCTGGCCGTCGGGCTGAGCCGCGTGCTCTGGACGAAGATGCAGGACACCATCCAGCAGCACGTTCTCGACGGCATCGTCAACGCCTATCGGGAAGCGAATGCGTTCCTGATCTCCAAGGGCGTGATGCCGGAGATCGACCTCAAGAGTTTCGTGCGTCGCGCGGGGGCGAACGGATCGAACGCCGCACCGCTCGGCGGCGGCGGTAACGGTGGTGGTATCGGCGGCGGCAATGGCGGCGGCGGCCTCGGCGCTTCCGGTGCCAGCGCGCTGGCCAATCGACCCGGTGCTTTCGCGCCTGCTGCCATCGGCCTAAATTCGCATTCCGGCCAGTCGGCGCAGGACGGCCACGAGCAGTTCTTCGGATCGCCGCTCGGCATCGCGCGTCAGCGGGCGCAGGGCGTGATGATGAACCTGAAGCGCTTCGTGACCGCACGGATCGGCGGCGGCCTCGGCGGTCAGGGTGGCGACGGCATCCAGCGGAGTGCCTGGTCCGACGGCGGCGGATCTGCTGCGGGCGGACGACAGTCCGTCGGGCGTTCCGGCGGCGGTGCCGGAGCGGGCGGCGCTGCCGCGGAGGCCGACATGAACGCCTTCGCCTCGGCCATCGCCGACGCGGGAGCGGCATACCAGATCGCGGCATCGCAGTTCATGGTCGGCAACGAACTCTCTGCGCTGCAGCAGACGGCTGCCGACCTGCGCCGCCGCACCAGCGAGCTCAAGCGTCGCGCGCCCACCACAGCCGACAAGGCGACGGTTGAAATCGTCGCGCTGATGTTCCAGGCGATACTGGCCGAGGAGCGGATTCCGTTTTCCGCCCGCGTCTGGTTCGCCCGGTTGCAGATGCCGGTGCTGCGCGTGGCGATCGCCGAGCCGGAATTCTTCGGCACGCTGCAGCATCCGGCGCGCATGCTGATCGACCGCATGGGTTCGGTCGTGATGGGTTTCGACGCGGCTGCCATTTCCGGCAGCGCACTCGAAGGCGAGATCCGCCGCGTGGTTCAGGTGATCGAACAGTATCCCGAGACTGGCCAGCGCGTCTTCAAGCTGGTTTTCGACGAATTCGTCGGCTTCCTCGGCAAGTACCTGACGCAGAGCGACGCGACGCAGCGCGTGATGAGCGTGGCGCAGCAGGTCGAGCAGAAGGAGACGATGGCGATCCAGTACACCATCGAGTTGCGCAAGATGCTCAACGACATTCCGGTGCGCGAGGAGATCCGCGAGTTCCTGTTCAAGGTCTGGGCCGAGGTGCTGGCCATCGCGGCACTCAAGTACGGCGCGCAGGACGCGCAGACGGTCACGCTCAAGCGCGCGGCGTCCGAGCTGGTCTGGGCCGCGAGCGCAAAGCCGAACCGCACCGACCGCACCCGCGTGATCCAGGATCTGCCGAAGCTGCTGCAGCGTCTGCGTTCCGGCATGGCCTTGCTGGGCATCGTCGGCGAGCCGCAGGAAGCGCACATCAAGACCATCGGCGCGACGCTGTCCGATGCGTTCATGTCGAAGACCGAGAGCATTCCGCAAGCCAAGATCGAGGCCATGGCCAAGCGTCTGGCGAATCTGGAAGACTTCGTCAGCGATGAAGACACGTCGGATCTGCCGCTGGACGCTGCGAGCATCGAGCTGCTGCTGGGCGTCGACGCGGCGTCGATCGAAGTCGCGCCGGACACCGGCGCGAAGGTCAGCGAGGAAATGATGCAGTGGGCCAACGAGCTTCAGGTCGGCAACTGGTTCATGCTCGATCACAACGGCCGCGCAAGCCAGGTGCAGTTCGTCTGGCGCTCGGACCGCAAGCAGCTGCATCTGTTCGCTGCGGCGGACGGTCGCAGTTTCCTGATCCAGGCAGGGCGTCTCGGTTCCTATCTGCAGGCGGGTCTGCTGGTGCCGGCCGAAGAAGAAACGCTGACCGTGCGTGCCACGCGCGAAGCGCTGGCCAAGCTGGACGCGAATCCCGAACGTCTGCTGAACTGAACGCCGCTCAGTGTGCGACGCGGCCGGTGCCGTCGTCGCGCAGTTCGTCGAGCACCAGGGCGTCTGGCTCGATTCCGCTGCTCCAGTGGACCATCAGAAGGATGATCTTCAGCTCGTCCAGTGAAACCGGACCGGCTGGCGTCGCCATCGCGCGCTCGATCACGATTTCTCGCAGTCCGCTGCGCAGCACGCTGGCCGATTCGAGGAAATGGATGAAGCCCAGGCATTCCGCACCCAGATGGTCCTGCTCGGCCACCGAGTAGACACGCATTGCATCGGAAGAAGCCGAAACCACGTCGGCACTGCCGCGCATTCCGATGGTCGCCGACAAGGCGCCGTCGTTCAGCGTCAGCGGCAAGCCCTGCGTGGCGCGGCTGAGGTCGTCGAGCCACTGGAGCGCGGTGTTTATCTCGTCCGCCTCGAAGCCGTGGGCAGTGAGCTTGCGGCCCAGCTGTTCGGGTTCGGGGCATGCATCGCCACGCCAGTAGTTTTCGTACACAAACACGAGGACTTCGAACATGGGGTCAATATAGCCCACGCGATGCCCGAATCGTTCAGCGATGCGCGACGCGCTGGAAAAGTCCGCCGGGCAGGCGAGCGACGTGACCGTCGAGCTCGAGTCCGAGCAGCTCGGCCTGCAACGCCGCTGCCGGCTGGCCGGTGCGTGCGCAGAGCGCGTCGAGGCCGACCGGGTCGAAGCCGAGCCGCTGAAGCAGCCCGTCGTCGCCGGCTTCGTCGCCCGCATCCGCTTGCGGGGCGTCGTGCGATGGCGGCGCGCATGCGTCCGGCTGCAATTCCTCGAGTACTTCGTTCACCGATTCGACCAGCTTCGCGCCCTGCCGGATCAGCGCATGGCAACCTCGCGACTGCGGAGAATGGATCGACCCGGGTATCGCGAACACCTCGCGCCCCTGCTCGGACGCCAGCCGCGCGGTGATCAGCGACCCCGACAGCAGCGCAGCCTCGACCACCAGCGTGCCGCGCGACAACCCCGCGATGATGCGGTTGCGCTTCGGGAAATTCTGGTTGAGCGGCGGCGTACCGAGCGGGAATTCGCTCACGATCAGGCCGTGCGCGGTGATTCGATGCGCCAGTGCATGGTGTCGTGCCGGATAGATGCGGTCGAGTCCGGTTCCGACCACGGCGACCGTAGCCGGACGGTCGGGGTGCGTGCCGGCAGCGTCGAGCGCGCCCTGGTGCGCGGCGCCGTCGATGCCCAGTGCCAGCCCGGACACGACCGGAATGCCGAGTTCGCCGAATGCACGACCGAAATCGCGCGCATTGAGCTCGCCCTGCGGCGTCGGATTGCGGCTGCCGACCATTGCGATGCTGTTGCCGAGCTGCGTGAGGTCGAAAGCCGCCGGGCCGATCAGGTAGAGCATCAGCGGCGGATCGACCATTTCGAGCAGCGCAGGCGGATAGCCGATATCGCCGAGCGTCACGATGCGGTGAGTCGCCGCGCCGCCGTGGTCCTCGGCTGCCAGCCACTTCCGGGTCTGCGCGATGGTTTCGGCGAGACGGGCCGGTTCGGCATGAAGCGCGGCAGCCTGCGCCGGGCTCACGACCTGCCGCAGCGCCGTTTGCGATTGCGTCAGCACATCGCAGGGCAATCCGAAGGCCGAAAGAAGTTTGCGCGCCGTGATGTCGCCGATGCCCGGCGTGAGCGTCAGGCGGAGCCAGTCGGCAAGCTCGTCGCCGAAAACGTTCAAAGGCCGCTCAAGGGTTGACCAGCAGATCGCCGACGCGGGGCGCGTCGTTGATTTCAAGCACCAGCGCGTACGACACCTTCTCGAAGGTGCGAAACACCATCAGCAGGCCGATGCGTTCGTTCGGCAGCTTGAGGGTTTCCGCGACGCCGCCGGTCTTGTCGATCACGGTCTGGCCGTTCTTGAGAATGGCGAGCACATAGCCGCTCTGGATGCCGTCGCGCAGTCCCTTGTTGATGGCGACCACCTGGTTCTGCGCCGCGAACCGCACCGCGTTGCCGTAGACGGAGACGATGCGGCCGTTGAATTCCCGGTCGGGCGCTCGTGGGGTGTAGCTGGTGAGCAGACGCGCCGGTTCCGGCAGCAGCCGGTCGCCGGAGCGGATTTCCTCGCGCGCGGCCACGATGTCGATCGTCGCCGGCACGACGTCGACGACTTCCTTACCGCTTTCGAGCGAGCGCGTGGTCGTTTCGCCGCGCTGCAGGAGCGCCTTGCCGAGATACTGCGCTTCGTAGCCGAGGATTTCGCCGGTACCCGGATCGGTCAGCGGCGTCGCGTTGCGGAACACGCGGAAAGTCTTGGCCGGGCCGGGTGTCTCGAGAAGCGGCGTTTCCGCTGCGCCGCGTGCATAGGCGCGGTCGCCGCGTGCGAGCAACACCCGCTCGTCGTTGCCCGCGACGATGCGTGGTGCGGCCAGCAGCGCGGTTTCGTCGACCACGATAGGCTCGCTCAGGAAAGGCTCGATCAGGCTGGGGTTCAGAGTCGGCAGCGCCATGCCCGAAAGCGACTGCGAGCGCGTGCGCGGCGAGAGCTTGATGGTTTCGTCGTAGGCGCCGCTGCCGCCACCGCGCCGCGTGCTGAGCCGTGCGCGGCCGCCGGTCTTGTCGAGATAGAGCGCCTGGCCGGGGTAGATCAGGTGCGGATTGGAAATCTCCTGGATGTTCATGCCCCAGAGTTCCGGCCAGCGCCAGGGGCTGCGCAGGTAGAGCCGGGAAATCGCCCAGAGCGTGTCGCCCGGCTTGACCGTGTATTCGTCGGGTGCGTTGGGCGCAAGTTCGCTCACCGGAATGCCGGTTTGCGCAGTCTGCTGCGCAGTGGCCCGCTGCGTCGGGGTGACGGGGTAGCTCTGCGACAGTGCGGTGGTGCCGAATCCGAGCGCCGAACAGGTGGCCAGAATGGTCAGCGCTGAAGCCAGGGCGCTCCCTCGACCTTGACGCGAGATGGGACGGCGAGAAAAGTTGGGTTTTTTCATGTTTCGATCGATGTGCGCCGGGACGCCGCTGCAGCTTACGAATGCTCACAATTTGCTGCGGATTTTGCGCGGAAGCCATTGATTGGGCAACGCTTTAAGCCTGCGCTCCTTCATGCGAGCCCGGAATTGGCGAAAATAGAGACACATACATCTCGTTCCATGACCAAAAGAAACATCCTCAGCTTCCCCGATCCGCGGCTGCACACGGTGGCAAAGCCGGTGCAGGGCATCGACACGCGCATCCGGACGCTGGTTTCGGACATGCTGGAAACCATGTACGACGCCAGCGGCATCGGCCTCGCAGCCACGCAGATTGACGTGCACGAGCGCCTCGTCGTCCTCGACATTTCGGAGGAACGCAACCAGCCGATGGTCCTGATCAACCCCGAGATCGTCTGGGCCAGCGACGAAAAGGTGCTGAACGAAGAGGGTTGCCTCTCCGTGCCCGGCATCTACGACGGCGTCGAGCGCTCGACCTCGGTGCGCGTGACGGCCCTCGACGCCGACGGCGACATGCGCACCATCGAAGCCGAAGGCCTGCTGGCGGTTTGCATCCAGCACGAGCTCGATCATCTGCTGGGCAAGGTCTTCGTCGAGTATCTGTCGCCGCTCAAGCGCAACCGCATCAAGGGCAAGCTGCTGAAGCAGCAACGCGAAGACCAGCGCGTCGGTTCGGGCGACGGCCGGAGGTGAACATGAACAGGCGACGTTCCACCCTGGGCGCGATGGCGGCTTTCGCCGTTGCCGCGACGGTTCTGCTTTCGGGTTGCGCGAGCGATCCGACCCGGCTGCGGCCCGGCGCCACGCGCGCCGAAGCGCTGCAGCAGCTCGGCCAGCCGACTTCGGTCTATCCGATGCCCGGCGGTGGTGAACGTCTGCAGTACTCGCGCGCGCCGATGGGCTCGGAAGTGAGCAACGTCGATGTCGATGCGGCCGGTCGCGTGGTGTCGAACCGGCAGGAAATGCAGGAGTACCTGTTCGACAGCACCATCAGGACCGACACATGGCGCCTGGACGACGTGCTGCGCACCTACGGCCGGCCGTATGAGGTCTCGCGCGTCTCGTCCTATGACGGCGTGGTCTGGAGCTGGCGCTACCAAGTGCTCAACAATCCGCGCCTGCTGCATATCTATATGGATCCCGCAGGCAAAGTCACGCGTTATCACACCGGACCCGATCTGATGCGCGAGCAGCGGCGCGATCTGTGAGGATCGCGTTCGCGGGAACGCCCGAATTCGCTCGCGTCGCGCTGGAAGCGCTTCACAAGGCCGGTTTCGAGATCGCGCTGGTTCTGACTCAACCCGATCGGCCCGCCGGTCGCGGCATGAAGCTTCAAGCCTCGCCGGTCAAGCAGTTTGCGACTCAGCACGGCTGGCCCGTCTCGCAGCCGCGCAGCCTACGTCTCGACGGCAAATATCCCGAGGACGCAGCCGTGGCGCAAGAGGTCATCCTGAGCGCGAAGCTCGACGCGATGGTCGTCGCGGCTTACGGACTGATCCTGCCGCAATGGGTGCTCGACGTGCCGCGGCTGGGCTGTCTGAACATCCATGCCAGCCTGTTGCCGCGCTGGCGCGGCGCCGCGCCGATCCATCGCGCGATCGAAGCCGGCGATGCGCAGACGGGCGTGACGATCATGCAGATGGACGCCGGCCTCGACACCGGCGACATGCTGCTGCGCGAGTCGCTCGAGATCGACGACGACAGCACGGCGCGCCTGCACGACCGGCTGGCCGACATGGGCGGCCGCATGGTCGTCGATGCGTTGCGGCAAGCCGAGTCCGGTTCGCTCGTCCGCACGGTGCAGCCTGCGGAAGGCGTGACCTACGCGCACAAGATCGAGAAGAACGAGGCGCCGGTCGACTGGACGCTGGGCGCCGAAACCATCGTGCGCCGCATCCGCGCGTTCGATCCGTTTCCGGGCGCAACGGGCAAGCTGGGTGGCGAAACCGTCAAGTTCTGGGCTGCTACGGCGCGTCTGCATGCCGACTCCTCGAAAGAAGAAGCGCCGGGCACCGTCATTGCGGTCGCACCTGACGGCATCGCGGTTGCAACCGGTAGCGGCGTCGTCGTGCTGACCGAGCTTCAGCGCGCCGGCGGCAAAAGACTGCCTGCCGCGGATTTCCTGCGCGGCGCCGGCATCCAGGCCGGCCAGGTTTTCGACCCATGTTCCTGAGCGCGGCGATCCGTCGCCAGCCGGCGTTTCGCGAAGGCATTCGCAACATGGCGCCGATGGCACTCGGCATCAGCGCCTGGGGGCTGATGACCGGCGTGGCGATGGTGAAGTCGGGTATGAGCGTCATCGAAGGGCTGGCGATGACGTTCCTGGTCTACGCGGGCAGTTCGCAACTCGCCGCGATCCCGCTGCTGATCGCCGGCGCACCGGCCTGGGTCATTCTGGCGACGGCGTTCTGCGTCAACCTGCGCTTCCTGGTGTTCAGCCTGCATCTGCGACCCTATCTGATGCACATGCCGCGCTGGCGCCGCATGACGCACGGTTATCTCACCGCCGACCTGAGCTACGTCACCTTCACCGCGCGCTTTCCGAAGCCGCCGGTCGATCGTGCCGAGCAGGTCGCGCAGGAGGCCTTCCTGACCGGCGGCTATTTCACGACCTGGACTGCCTGGATGGGCATGAGCACGCTGGGCATCGCGCTGGCCAATTTCATTCCGCAAGCCTGGGGACTGGGTTTTGCCGGTGTGCTGAGCCTGGTCGGCATCCTGTGTTCGATGGCGACCACCCGGTTGCGCGTGCTTTCGGCGCTGATCGCCGGCGCGACGGCGGTGGCCGCCTATGCGCTACCGCTCAACCTGAACATCGTGACCGGCATCGGCGTGGCGGTGATGTTCTGCTTCTGGCTCGAAAAACAGTTCGTGCGCAACCCGTCGGACGCAGACGAATGACAGCGACAGCGACGAATGAATAACGGAACGGATCCCTGGACGCTGGTGGTCATCGTCGGCATGGCGCTGGTCACGGCGCTGACGCGCTGCTTCTTCTTCATCCTCGACAAGCCCTGGGGCCTGCCCGACTGGGCACACCGCGCGCTTCACTACGCGCCGGTCGCCGCACTGTCGGCGGTGGTGATCCCTGAAATCGTCATGACGCACGGTCAGCTCGTCGCGACGTGGCAGGACGCGCGTCTCTATGCGGCAGCGGCAGGCGCTGCGTGGTATTTCTGGCGCGGCGGCGTGCTCGGCACGATGCTGACCGGCATGGCCGTGTATCTGCCGCTGCATCTGGGGCTCGGCTGGTAGCCACGCTTCTAGAATCTGGCGAATTCTTAAGTTTTCATCTTCACGTCTTTAGAGAGTGCCGCCACCGCCATGAACGTCATCCGCTTCTCCGATCTGTGTGCCCAGGGCAAAGTCGCCGGGCAACGCGTCTTCATCCGCGCCGACCTCAACGTGCCGCAGGACGACACCGGCCGCATCACCGAGGACACGCGCATCCGTGCCTCGGTGCCGTGCATCAAGCTCGCGCTGGAAGCCGGTGCGGCCGTGATGGTCACGTCGCACCTCGGTCGTCCGACCGAAGGCGCGTTCAAGCCTGAAGACTCGCTGGCGCCGGTGGCCGCGCGCCTGGGCGAACTTCTGGGTTGCGAAGTGCCGCTGGTCAGCGACTGGGTCGAAGGCGTCGAAGTGAAGCCGGGCCAGGTCGTGCTGCTTGAAAACTGCCGCCTCAACAAGGGTGAGAAGAAGAACGACGAGGCGCTCGCCCGCAAGCTGGCCGCGCTGACCGACATCTACGTGAACGACGCCTTCGGCACCGCGCATCGTGCCGAAGCAACCACCTACGGCATCGCGCAGTACGCGAAGATCGCCTCGGCCGGCCCGCTGCTGGCGGCCGAAATCGACGCCATCACCAAGGCGCTGGCGCATCCGAAGCGGCCGCTGGTCGCGATCGTCGCTGGTTCGAAGGTCAGCACCAAGCTCACGATTCTCGAAAGCCTGGCGTCGAAGGTCGATCAGCTGATCGTCGGCGGCGGTATCGCGAACACCTTCATGCTGGCTTCCGGCCTGTCGATCGGCAAGTCGCTGGCCGAGCCCGATCTGGTCGGCCAGGCCAAGGCGGTGATCGAGGCCATGCGCGCACGCGGCGCGGCGGTGCCGATTCCGGTCGACGTGGTCACGGCGACCAAGTTCGCGGCCGACGCGCCGGCCACGGTCAAGGCCGCGGATGAAGTCGGCCCGGACGACCTGATCCTCGACATCGGCCCGAAGACCGCCGAAATGCTCGCCGCGCAATTGCGCGAAGCCGGCACCATCGTCTGGAACGGCCCGGTCGGCGTGTTCGAGTTCGAGGCGTTTTCGCACGGAACCGAAGCCATCGCAAAGGCCATCGCCGAAAGCCCGGCGTTCTCGATCGCCGGCGGCGGCGACACGCTGGCCGCGATCGCCAAGTACGGCATCGAGGACAAGGTCGGCTACATCTCGACCGGCGGCGGTGCGTTCTTGGAGATCCTGGAAGGCAAGACGTTGCCGGCGTTCGAGATCCTGACCCGGCGCGCTGCGGGCTGAGCGCCCCGATCCAGCAAAAAACGCATCAGCAAACTCGTATTCGTTCTTTGGACGATACGGGCAGGGTACGCAGAATCCATCGGGTCAGAGTCGTCTGCCCGATGTTCCGGTCCAACCGGGGCTTCCTTCATTTCGAGGATTCGAGAACACCATGCTGCCCATTCCAGCCGAAGACTTCGGCTCCTCCGCGCCGATCCGTTCCGGCACACAGTCACTGCGCGATCTTGCGTTGAGCGTGCTGGTCGTGTTTGCCATTGCGCTGGTCGTCAGCCTGCTCAAGGTACCTGCTGCTCACGCCCAGGCGACACCTGCCGCGAAAGGCGAGCTGCGTGTCGGCTTCCAGAAGTCGGCCAGCCTGTTCGTGCTGCAGAAGGCGCAAGGCACGCTTGAGAAAAGGCTCGCGCCGCTGGGCTTCGGCGTGAAGTGGGTGGAGTTCCCGGCCGGCCCGCAATTGCTCGAAGGGCTCAATGTCGGCGCGGTCGATGTCGGCTACGTCGGCGAGGCGCCGCCGATCTTCGCGCAGGCGGCCGGCGCGAAGTTCGTCTACATAGGCTACGACCCGGCTTCGCCGCGTGCCGAAGCCATTCTCGTGGCGAAGAATTCGCCGATCCGGTCGGTCGCCGATCTCAAGGGCAAGAAGGTCGCACTCAACAAGGGAAGCAACGTTCACTACCTGCTGGTGAAGCAGCTGGAGAAGAACGGGTTGAAGCTGGGCGACATACAGCCCGTCTATCTGGCGCCTGCCGACGGGCGCGCAGCGTTCGAGAGCAGGAACGTCGATGCCTGGGTGATCTGGGATCCGTTCCTCGCGGCGGCCGAGAAAGCCACCGGCGCCCGCATCCTGGCCGACGGAACGCCCGACGTGGTCAACAACTACCAGTATTGCCTCGGCGAGCGCGGCTTCGTCGGCAAGAACCCCAAGGTGATCGAGGCGCTGTTCGAGGATTCGGTCACGCAGGGCATCTGGCTGAAGAAGAATCTTCGCCAGGCCGCCGCGCTGATCGCTCCTCTGCAGGGTCTGCCGGTCGAGGTGGTCGAACTCGCACTGCAGCGCAACGAATTCAACGTCAAGCCGATTTCCGCTGCCGTGGCTGCGGACCAGCAGAAGATCGCCGACACCTTCTTTGACCTGAAGCTCATCCCGAAGGCCATCAAGGTCGGCGATGCGGTGGCTCCCGCATCGCCCTGATCGCGCGCACCCGTTCGAGATTCGCATGACATCGTTTTCCCACTCCGCACCGACGCCCGGCGATCGCGCGGTCGCCGTGATCGCCAGGACCCGCAACGTCTGGCGCATCGCACTGGCTTCGCCGCGCGAGATCGCGCGGCGGGCGCCTGTCGGTTATGTCCCGGTCAGGACGTTGCGCCGCCGGATGCAGGCGCTCGCTTACTCGTGGTGACGGCGGCACGAGGCGGCGCGCTGCGCGCTCTTCGCGGCGTAGTCGACGGGCTCCTGCCGTGGCTGGTGCCCGTCGCGCTGATCGTCGTCTGGCAGTCGGCTTCGTCGTTCGGCTGGCTTTCGACGCGCGTGCTGCCGGCGCCGGTCGACGTCATCAGGGCCGCCTGGACGCTGGCCGTTTCCGGCGAGCTCTGGACCCATGTGAAAGTCAGCGCGGGCAGGGCGCTGGCCGGACTGGCGATCGGCGGCGGCCTCGGGCTGGTGCTCGGCCTGCTGACCGGCTCCGTGAAGTTCTTCGAGACGCTGCTCGACTCGACCATCCAGATGGTGCGCAACATACCGGCGCTGGCGCTGATTCCGCTGGTGATCCTGTGGTTCGGCATCGACGAGACGGCCAAGCTCTTCCTGATCGCGGTCTCGGTTTTCTTTCCGATCTACCTCAACACCTTCCACGGCATCCGCAACGTCGATCCGCAGCTCATCGAGATGGGGCGGACCTACGGGCTCACGCGCTGGCAGCTCTACCGCGAGATCATCCTGCCGGGTGCGCTGTCGTCGATCCTGGTGGGCCTGCGCTTCTCGCTCGGGCTCATGTGGGTGATCCTGATCGTGGCCGAAACGATCTCGGCGCAGTCGGGCATCGGCTACCTGACGATGAACGCCCGCGAGTTCCTGCAGACCGACGTCGTGCTCGTCGGCATCCTGCTCTACGCATTGCTCGGCAAGTTCGCGGACCTGTTTGCGCGAGGGCTCGAGCAATGGTTGTTGCGCTGGCATCCCGGTTATCAGAAGAAGGCAGGCTGACATGGCGATCACCCTGGCCGAACGGCCAATCAGCGGCGTGCGCCTCGAAGCGCGGCATCTCTCGAAGCGCTACGGCGACCGACAGGTTCTCGACGACACGCAGATCGTCATCGAGGCGGGCGAGTTCATCGTCATCGTCGGACGAAGCGGATGCGGCAAGAGCACCTTGCTGCGTCTGGTCGCAGGACTGGAGGGCGCCACGGACGGCGCGCTCTACACCGACGGCAAACGGATCGACGGCCTGCACGACGACACGCGGATCATGTTTCAGGAGGCGCGACTTCTTCCCTGGCGCAATGTGCTCGACAACGTGGTGCTCGGCTTGCCGCCGGAAGCGCGCGAACGCGGGGAACAGGTGCTGGCGCAAGTCGGACTCAAGGAGCGTGCGCAGGAGTGGCCGACGCGCCTGTCGGGCGGGCAGCGACAGCGCGTCGCGCTGGCCCGCGCACTGGTCCATTTCCCGCGCCTGCTGTTGCTCGACGAGCCGCTCGGCGCGCTCGACGCACTGACGCGCATCGAGATGCATCGGTTGGTCGAGAGCCTCTGGCAGCGCCACCGCTTCACCGCGCTGCTGGTGACGCACGACGTGCAGGAGGCGGTGGCGCTGGCCGACCGCGTGATCCTCATCGAAGACGGGCGCATCGCGCTCGACGAACGCATCACGCTGGCGCGACCGCGCTCGCAGGGCGACGCCGCATTCGCGGCCATCGAGAAACGCATCCTCGACCGGGTGCTTCGCGGCAAGGATGCCGCCGAAGAAGTCGTGCCGAGCGAAGCGTCGATCCAGCGCTGGCGCTGGGCGACCTGACTGCACAAACCGCTTAAACCGCATATCGATAGCCGAAATGCGTCTAGCGGCGATGTGCCGCAAAGCCTCTGCCGGAGGCAAAGTTGCAGCTCTTGCAACTCCGCTCGGCATGAGACGATTTCGTGAAGATTTTCTGGTTCCTTCCGACCCACGGCGACAGCCGGTACCTGGGCACTTCGCACGGCGCTCGCAGCGTCGGCCACGCTTATCTGAAGCAGATCGCTCAGGCCGCCGATTCGCTCGGCTACGAGGGCGTGCTGATTCCAACCGGTCGCTCCTGCGAAGACTCCTGGGTCGTCGCATCGTCGCTGGTGCCGTTCACCGAGCGACTGAAGTTCCTTGTCGCGATCCGTCCCGGCATCATCTCGCCGACCGTGTCGGCGCGTCAGGCTGCCACGCTCGATCGCTTCTCCAACGGACGCATCCTGATCAACGTCGTGACCGGCGGCGACCCCGACGAGCAGCACGGCGACGGCAGCTTTCTCACGCATGCCGAGCGCTATGAGGTCACCGACGAATTCCTGCGCATCTGGCGCGGCGTATCAGCCGGAGAGACGGTCAATTTCAAGGGCAAGCACCTGCGCGTGGAGAACGCGAAGACGCTCTACCCGCCGGTACAGAAGCCGTATCCACCGCTGTGGTTCGGCGGTTCGTCCGACGCGGCGATCGAGCTGGCCGGTGAGCAGGTCGACGTCTATCTGACCTGGGGGGAGCCGCCGGAAGCGGTGGCCGAGAAGATAGCCAAGGCGCGCGCGGCTGCGGCCGTGCACGGTCGCACGCTGCGATTCGGAATCCGGCTGCACGTCATCGTGCGCGAGACGTCGGAGGCAGCGTGGCAAGCGGCGGACGAACTGATCTCGTATGTGACCGACGACACCGTCGCTGCGGCTCAGAAAGCCTTCTCGCGTTTCGATTCGGTGGGCCAGCAACGCATGGCTGCATTGCACGGCGGGCGTCGCGACAAGCTCGAGGTCTCGCCCAATCTCTGGGCCGGCGTAGGCTTGGTGCGTGGCGGAGCCGGAACGGCGCTGGTGGGCAATCCCGAAGAGGTCGCCGCGCGCATCAAGGAGTACGCCGCGCTCGGTATCGAGACCTTCATCTTCTCGGGCTATCCGCATCTCGAAGAAGCGTACCGGCTGGCGGAACTCGTGTTCCCGCTGCTGCCGCTCGAGCTTCAGCAGCCGCAGGGCCAGGCCAACCTCACCGGCCCATTCGGAGAGGTGATCGCCAACGACATCGTGCCGCCGCGCCGTGTGCCGGCCTGAGCGCCCTTTCGTTCCTTCCAGTCCTCGTTCCTTCTTCATCTTCTTCTTCGCCATGGCTAAAAAACTCAAGATCGTCGCCGTCTCCGGCGGCCTGCAACGTCCCTCCCGCACCCTCGCGCTGGTCGAGCAACTGCTCGAAGGCCTGAGCGACGCACTGCCCGATGCGCAAACGCGCCTCGTCGAACTGGGCGGTCTCGTACCGAAATTCGGCGGCGTCCTGCAACGCAATCACCTGCCCGCCGAAGTCGAATCGGTGCTGCGCGACATCGAAACCGCCGACCTGTTGCTAGTGGCCAGCCCGATCTATCGAGGCTCCTACACAGGCCTCTTCAAGCACCTGTTCGACTTCGTGCATCACGAGTCGCTGATCGACGTGCCGGTGCTGCTGGCCGCGACCGGCGGCAGCGACCGTCATGCGCTGGCGATCGATCACCAGTTGCGCCCGCTCTTCAGCTTCTTCCAGGCGCACACGCTGCCGATCGGCGTGTACGCGACCGACAAGGAATTCGACAACTACCGCGTCACCAGCGAAGCGCTGCACGCCCGCATCGCGCTGGCGATCGAGCGCGCGGTGCCGGTACTGCAGCAGCGCGGCGAACGGCTGGCGGCGCTGTCGTCACTCGCGCTCGTCTGATCCTGTGGTGACGACGCACGCTGCCCCTGCGGACGACGCGCCGTCGAGAGCATTGCTGCAACTGAGCGGCCTGACAGTCGATTTTTCGGACCACACTGCGGTGCGATCGCTCGACCTCGAGGTGGCTGCCGGCGAGACGGTGGCGCTGGTGGGCGAGTCGGGCTGCGGCAAGTCGACAACAGCGCTTGCGGTGTTGCGCCTGCTGCCGTCGAGTGCGCGGATATCGGGCTTCGTCCGCTTTGCAGGTCGCGACCTGCTGGCCATGAAGGAACGCGAACTGGTCGATCTGCGTGGCCGGGAGATCTCCATGATCTTCCAGGAGCCGATGACCTCGCTGAACCCGTTGCAGACCATCGGCAGGCAGGTCGCGGAGGCGTTGACGCTGCACCAGCCGTTGTCAAAAACGGCGGCGCGTGCGCGTGCAATCGAACTGCTCGATCTGGTCAGGCTGCCCGAGCCCACGCGGCGCTTCGACGACCATCCGCACAACCTCTCCGGCGGCCAGCGCCAGCGCGTGATGATCGCGATGGCCGTGGCCTGCAAGCCGCGGCTGCTGATCGCCGACGAGCCGACGACTGCCCTGGATGTGACGATCCAGGCGCAGATCCTGCAACTCATCGACGACCTGCGTCGCGAACTCGGCATGGCGGTACTGCTGATCACCCACGACCTCGGCGTCGTGGCGCAGTGGGCCGATCGCGTCGCGGTGATGCACGGCGGCCGCAAGCTGGAAGAAGGCACGACCTCGCGCGTATTCGCGAATCCGCGCCACGCCTACACGCGCGGATTGCTGGGCGCGTCGCTGCATCTTTCGCCGGAGCTCCACTACCGCGAAGCGCGGCTGGCTGAGATCCATGCGGACGGGCAGGGTGGTTTCGAACTTGTGCGTGCACTGGTCCGGGTGCATGCCGAAGTACATGCCAACGCACCGGTCGCACCGGCTGCACCGCTGCTCTCGGTCGAAAATCTGCATATCGCCTATCCCGGACGCAACGGCCCGCTGCCTGCGGTGCGCGGTGTTTCGCTTTCGATCGCAGCCGGCGAAACCGTCGGCCTGGTCGGTGAGTCGGGCTGCGGAAAGTCCAGCCTGTCGCGCGCGATCGTGCGGCTGGTCGCTGCGCAGTCGGGTCGCATCGCGATGGACGGCCAAGACCTTCTGGCGCTGTCGCCGAGTGCGCTGCTGCCCTGGCGCCGACGGGTGCAGATGATCTTCCAGGACCCCTACAGCTCGCTCAATCCGCGTCACCGCGTCGAGGACATCCTGCATCACGCGCTGGCGATCCACGGCGTGCGCGACCGTGCCGAGCGCGAGCGGCGCATCGTGACGGTGCTCGACGACGTTGGTCTTGGCGCACGGTCGCGCAGCCGCTACCCGCATGAGTTCTCCGGCGGTCAGCGGCAGCGTATCGGCATCGCGCGTGCGCTGGTGCTGCGCCCCGAACTCGTGATCTGCGACGAGCCGGTATCGGCGCTCGATGTGTCGATCCAGGCGCAGATCCTGAATCTGCTGGTCGACCTGAAGGCGGCCTACGGGCTTGCCTATCTCTTCATCTCGCACGACCTGGCCGTGGTGCGCTACATCGCCGACCGCGTGCTGGTGATGACCGGCGGGCGGATCGTCGAGTCCGGCGACCCCAGGACCATCTGGGCTGACCCGCAGCACCCGTACACGCGTTCGTTGCTCGCGGCTTCGCCTCGACTTTCGGGCGATGTCCGCGAACTGCAACTGGCCGCCTGACCACTCCCTCTTTTTTCCTTAGAGAGCTGCAAGCCATGTCTCCTTACATTCCCCTCGACCCGGCGGACAACGATTCCGACGTCCCTGCGGAACTTCGCCGCCGCCAGCTGTTCGGTTTGACCGGCGCGCTGCTCGCGAGCGGGTTGCTCGGCGGCCTGTACGCCGGCGATGCTTCCGCCGTCACGCAGGCGCTGCCCGATACGGTCGACGGCGCGCAGCGCGGCGGCACGCTCGAAGCCACGGTTCATCCGGAGCCACCGACGCTGGCCTTCTTCATCAACAGTTCGACACCCGGACGTACCGTGGTCAGCAAGATCTTCGACGGCCTGCTCGACTACGGGCCGGACCTGAAGCCGCGTCCGCAACTGGCCGAGCGCGTCGACATTTCGCACGACGGACTGACGGTGCGATTCGCGCTGCGCAAGAACGTCTTCTGGCACGACGGCAGGCCGTTCACTTCGGCCGACGTCAAGTTCTCGGCCGAGGAGGTGTGGCGCAAGTACGCACCCACGGCGCGACGCGTCTTCCAGTACCTGACCAAGGTCGAGGCGCCCGATGCCCACACGGTGGTGCTCACGCTCTCAAAGCCCACGCCGGTGATCCTGAACGCGCTCGACGTGGTGGCGGCGCCGGTGCTGCCGAAGCATCTGTATGAGGGCACGGACATTCCGAACAACCCGTACAACAACAAGCCAGTGGGCACCGGACCGTTCGTGTTCAAGGAATGGTCGCGCGGCAGCCACATCGCGTTGGAACGTTTCGACAAATACTGGGTGCCGGGCCTGCCGTACCTCGACAAGCTGACCTTCAAGATCATTCCCGACGTGGCCGGCAGGGCGACCGCGCTGGAGACCGGCGCCATCCAGTACGGCGAGCGCAATCCGGTCACCTTCGCCGATGCCGACCGGCTGGCCAAGCTGCCGAATCTGGTGGTGAGCACCGACGGCTACAACGGCTTTGCCGGATGGCTGTGGCTGATACCGAATCTGCGCGATCCGGTCCTCGGCAAGCTCGAAGTGCGGCAGGCGATCCTGCATGCGATCGACCGCACCGCGCTGGTCAAGACCGTGTGGGGTGGCTACGCGGCACCGGCAACGGGGCCAGTGTCGTCGCTGCTCAAGACCTTCTATACGAAGGACACGCAGCAGTATCCGTTCGACCGCAAGAAGGCCGAGGCGCTGCTCGATGCGGCCGGCTATCCGAAGAAAGCCGACGGCTTCCGCTTCAAGCTCGATCACGACTTCATCCCTTTCGGCGACGACTACCGCCGCACCGGCGAGTTCGTGCGGCAGGCACTGCGTGCGGTGGGCATCGACGTCAACCTGCGTTCGCAGGACCTGCCGAGCTGGACGAAGAACGTCTTCGGCGACTACAAGTTCCAGCTCGTGAGTTCCTGGGGCATCAATTGGCAGGACCCGCAGATCGGCGTCGAGCAGCACTACTGGTCCAAGGCCGAATCCAAGGGCACGCCGTGGCAGAACGCATCGGGCTATGCGAGCGCGGATGCGGACCGGCTGATAGAAGCCGCGCAGATCGAGCGCGATGCGGGCAAGCGGGTGCAGCTCTATCAGGAGTTGCAGAAGCTAACGCAGAAAGACCTGCCGCTGCTTCCGCTGTTCGAGTTCCGCTGGTTCGGCGTCTGGGACAAGCGCCTGCGCAACGTGACCGATTCCTTCGACCATAGCCAGAGCAATTTCGCGCGGGTGTGGTTCGAGTCGAAGGCATGACGGGGCGAATCTTTCGTCGGCTGTTGCAGTTGCTGGGCGTGATCGTCAGCACGGCGGTGCTCAACTTCGTGTTGCTCAAGGCGTTGCCGGGCGACCTGGTGGATGTGATCGCCAGCGAGAGCGGCAGCGTCTCGGCCGAGTACGTCGCGCAACTGCGTTCGATGTACGGGCTGGATCGGCATGTGCTCGAGCAGTTGCTGAGTTATCTGGGCCGCATCGCGCAGGGAGACCTGGGCTTTTCGTTCCGCTTCGGCGAGCCGGTGCTGGGCCTGGTGCTGCACCGGCTCGGGCCGACGCTGGCGCTGGTCGGCGCGGCGCTCCTGGTGTCGGTGGTCGCGGGCGTGCTGCTGGGCATCGCTTCGGCACGGCGTCCGCACGGCATCGTCGATACGGTGCTGTCCGCGCTCGCAACGCTCGGCTATTCGGCGCCGATGTTCTGGACGGCGCTGATGCTGATCGTGCTGTTCGGTGTGCATCTGGACTGGTTGCCGATCGGCGGTCTGCGCGATGTCAGCGCGGGCTTCGGCGGTCTTCGCCTGTGGCTGGACTATGCGCATCACCTGGTCCTGCCGGCGCTCACGCTGTCGATCTACTACGTCGCGGTGTATGCGCGGCTGTCGCGCGCCTCGATGATCGAGACGCTGGCCGAGGACTACATCCGCACCGCGCGCGCCAAGGGCGCGCCAGAACGGCGGGTGATCTTTGGCCACGCGCTGCGCAACGCGGTGTTGCCGGTGCTGACCATGCTGGGACTGCAGAGCAGCGCGCTGCTGGGCGGATCGATCGTGGTGGAGACGGTTTTCGGCTGGCCCGGCCTCGGCCAGCTTTCTTTCGAAGCCATCAAGAGCCGCGACATTCCGGTGCTGCTGGCGGTGCTGCTGTTCAGCGGCGTGCTGGTGGTGCTGGCGAACCTGCTTGTCGACCTGGTGCAGACGCGGCTCGATCCGCGCGTGCAGGCCGCATGAAGCGCTGGTATCTGCAGCCGTCGATCCTGATCGGCGGATCGATCCTTCTGGCGGTATTCGCGGCGGCATTGCTGGCTGGCACGCTCTACCCCGGAGATCCGCTGGACATGGTGAGCGCGCCGTTCCAATGGCCAGGCGCCGATGCGCAGACGCCGCTCGGCACCGACCTGATGGGCCGCGACCTGGCCGCCGGCCTGATGCATGGCGCCCGCGTCTCGCTGATCGTCGGAGTCTCGTCCGCGCTGATCGCGCTCGCGATCGGCATCGCGGTCGGTGCGGCGGCGGGCTTCTATCGCGGTCGGGTCGATGCGGTGCTCACGCGCATCACCGAGTTCTTCCAGACCATCCCGGCCTTCCTGCTCGCGATCGTCCTGGTGGCGGTGCTGCAGCCTTCGCTGCCGACCATCGTGTTCGCGCTGGGCGTCACGTCGTGGACCAGCATCGCGCGTCTCGTACGCGCCGAATTCCTGTCGTTGCGCGAGCGCGAATTCGTCAAGGCCAGCATCGCACTGGGGGCCAGCGACAGCCACCTGATCTTTCGCGAGATCCTGCCGAACGCATGGACGCCGGTGATCGTTTCGACCGCGCTGCTGGTCGCCAACGCGATCCTGTCCGAGGCCGGCCTTTCTTTTCTGGGCCTGGGCGACCCCAACGTCGTGAGCTGGGGTTCGATGATCGGCCTGGGCCGCGACGCACTGCGTACCGCCTGGTACATGACCGCGTTGCCGGGCCTCGCGATCGTGCTCACCGTGCTCGCCCTCAACCTGCTCAGCGATGCGCTGCATGCGGCGCTCAACCCACGACTGCGCCGGGCGCATCGCGCCGCGCCGCTCGTGCTGTGACGCTTTTTTCCATCCAGACACCATGTCCGAAACACTTGAAACATCCATCCCCGTTGCGCGATTGCCGCGCCAACCCGATCCGTCGCGCGTGCGGCTCATCGCCGACGACGCCGAGGCGTTAGAGGCGGCGCAACGCCTGGCCGCGCTGTTCGCACCGGGCGCCTCGCAGCGCGACCGCGACCGCATCCTTCCGTGGGACGAACTCCACCTCTGGTCCGAGAGCGGGCTCGGCGGCATCACCGTGCCGCGTGCCTTCGGTGGCGCCGACGTATCGTACGAAACGCTGGCCGAAGTGTTCGTCATCCTGTGCGCGGCCGATCCGGCGCTGGGGCAGATTCCGCAGAACCATTTCGGCCTGCTGGGCGTGCTGCGCGAGATCGGCAGCGAGGAGCAGCAGCGGCGCTTCTTCGCCGAGGTGCTGGCCGGCAGGCGGCTGGGCAATGCCGGACCCGAGCGCAATTCGAAGACCATCCTGCATGGCGAGACGCGGCTGCACCGCACCGCCGACGGCCTGCGTCTGACCGGGCATCGCTTCTATTCGACCGGCGCGCTGTTCGCGCATCGCGTTCCGACCCGCGCGCTCGACGAGGAAGGCCGTTCGGTGCAGGTCTGGGTGCCGCGCGATGCGCCGGGCCTGACGGTCATCGACGACTGGTCTTCTTTCGGCCAGCGCACCACGGCCAGCGGCTCGGTGAAGTTCGATGCGGTGCCGGTCGATGCAGCCGATGTGCTGCCGCTGTGGCAACTCGCCGACCGGCCGGGTTTGTTCGGTCCCAATTCGCAGCTCGTACAAGCCGCCATCGACCAGGGCATCGCCATCGCTGCGGTCGCCGATGCCATCGCCTTCGTGCGCGAGAAGGCGCGGCCGTGGGTGGATTCGGGCGTCGAACGCGCGGCCGACGATCCGTACCTGATCCAGGACGTCGGACGTCTGCAGATCGATCTGCACGCCGCGCACGAGGTTCTGCAGGAGGCCGCACGCACGCTCGACGCCATCGCCGCCGAGCCCGTCACCGCCGGATCGAGCGCACGCGCATCGATCGCGGTTGCCGAAGCCAAGGTGCTGACGACGCGGATCGCGCTCGACGCGAGCGAAAAGCTGTTCGAGCTGGCCGGCTCGTCGGCCAGCCGCGCGCAACCGAATCTCGGCCGCCACTGGCGCAACGCACGCACTCACACCCTTCACGACCCGGTGCGCTGGAAGACGCACCTCATCGGCAACTACCTGCTGAACGGCGTGCTCCCGCCCCGGCATTCCTGGAACTGATCCGCAATGAGCACCAACCCGACATCGAGCCCGGCGGTACTGCCGCTGGCCGAACCCGCACCCGAAGCGACGGTGCGACCCGCCCTCATCCGCGACGACGCGCATGCGATCGAAGTGGCGCATGCGCTGGCCGCCGACTTCGCCCAGGGCGCGGCGGCGCGCGACCGCGACCGCATCCTGCCGTGGGCCGAACTCGAGCGCTTCACCGCCAGCGGGCTGTGGGCGATCACCGTGCCGCGCGCACACGGCGGCGCCGGCGTTTCGGTCGCCACGCTGGCGCAGGTGATCGCGATCGTCTCGGCGGCAGACGGCTCGCTCGGACAGATTCCGCAGAACCATTTCTATGCGCTCGAAGTGCTGCGCGTGGGCGGCACCGAAGCGCAGCAGCGCTTCTTCTACGAACGCGTGCTCGCTGGCGAGCGTCTGGGCAATGCGCTGGCCGAGATCGGACACAAGGATTTCAAGCGCCGCACCCGGCTCACGCCCGACAGCGAAGGCGATGGCGACGGCTTCCGCGTCGACGGCCGCAAGTTCTACTGCACCGGCGCGCTGTTCGCGCACTGGATTCCGACGCTGGTGGTGTCGATGGAAGGTGAGCGCGAAGTCACTCGTCTGGCGTTCATTCCGCGGCGCTCCGAAGGCATCGGCATCACCGACGACTGGGACGGTTTCGGCCAGCGCACGACCGGCAGCGGCTCGGTGGCTTTCGACGATGTGCGGGTCGAGAAGGAATGGGTGGTGCCGTTCCTGGCATCGTTCGAACGCCCGACGACCATCGGTCCTTTCGCGCAACTGCTGCATGCGGCCATCGACCTGGGCATCGGGCAGGGCGCGCTGGCTGCGACCTTGCCATTCGTGCGCGAGCGCTCGCGCCCCTGGATCGACGCCGGCATCGAGCGCGCGAGCGACGACCCGCTGACCATCGCGCAGATCGGCGACATCGCCGTGCGCCTGCGCGCAGCCGAGGCCCTGGTGCGCCGTGCGGCGCGCATCGTCGCGGCCGCGCAGGCCGACACGACCGACCGCAGCGTGGCCGAGGCTTCCATCGCGGTGGCCGAGGCGCGCGTTCTGACCACCACCGCATCGCTCGATGCCGGCACGCGCCTGTTCGAACTGGCCGGCACCGGCGCGACGCTGGACGGCCTGGGGCTCGACCGCTTCTGGCGCAACGCCCGCACCCACACGCTGCACGACCCGGTGCGCTGGAAGTACCACGCGGTCGGCAACTACTACCTCAACGACCGCTTTCCGCCACGTCACGGCGCGCTGTGAGCCACTGAACCCGACATGATCCATACACATTTCCCATCGACCGCACCGACCTCGCGTCGCCTCGTCCTGCAAGCGGTCGCCGCCGGCGCATTCGTGGCTGCCGGCATGCCTCTGCATGCGGCGCTCAAGGAGCAGCCCGGTACCACGAAGCTGCTCAAGGTCGGTGTCACCTCCGGCCCGCACGAGCAGGTCTTCGAGGTCGTCAAGCGCATCGCCGAACGCGACCACGGTCTGAAGATCCAGATCGTTCCGTTCACCGACTACAGCCGGCCCAACGCCGCGCTGGAGGCCGGCGACCTCGATGCCAACAGCTTCCAGCACCGGCCGTTCCTGGCGGCGCAGGTCCGTTCGCGCGGCTACAGGATCGTCGGCTTCGGCCGCACCTGGATCGGGCCGATCGCGTTCTATTCGAAGAAATACAAGTCGATCGCCGCTCTGCCCGAAGGCGCGCGCATCGCCATACCGAACGATCCGGCCAACGAGAGTCGCAGCCTGCTCCTGCTGCAGAAGGCCGGCGTCATCAAGCTGCGCACCGGCATCGATCCTGTCGAAGGCGTCAACGCGACGCCGCGCGACGTGGTCGACAACCCGAGGAAATTCCGCTTCGTCGAGATCGAGGCCGCGCAGCTGCCGCGCACGCTCGACGACACCGACGCCTCCGCCGTGAACGCCGACTACGCGCTCAAGGCCAGCCTCAATCCTGCCCGCGACAGCATCCTCCTGGAAGACAAGGACGGTCCCTACGCCTGCCTGATCGCCGTACGCGAACAGGACCAGGCGCAGCCGTGGGTGCAGCAGCTGGTTCGGTCGTATCAGACCGACGAGGTGCGCGAGTTCATCGTCACCACTTTCGGCGGCGGCGTGATTCCGGCGTTCTGACTTCGAAGTGCAAATCATGTCTGCCAAGAAACAGATCCTGCTCAACGCGTTCAACATGAACTGCGTGGGCCACATCAACCACGGGCTGTGGACGCATCCGCGCGACCAATCCACGGCCTACAACTCCATCGAGCACTGGACCGGCATCGCGCGCACGCTGGAGCGCGGGCTGTTCGACGGGCTGTTCATCGCGGACATCGTGGGCGTGTACGACGTCTACCAGGGCAACGTCGATGTGACGCTGCGCGAATCGATCCAGCTGCCGGTCAACGATCCGATGATGCTGATCTCGGCGATGGCGGCAGTCACGCAGAACCTCGGCTTCGGCGTGACGGTGAACCTCGGCTACGAGCTGCCCTATCTTCTGGCGCGCCGCTTCTCGACGCTGGACCATCTCACGCGCGGCCGCATCGGCTGGAACATCGTCACCGGCTATCTCGACAGCGCCGCCCGCGCGATGGGCTTGTCGGCGCAGTTGCCGCACGACGAGCGCTACGACCGCGCGGACGAATTCCTCGATGTTCTTTACAAGCTCTGGGAAGGCAGCTGGGAAGAAGGCGCGGTGCGGCGCGACAAGGCGGCGCGCGTCTACGCCGATCCCGCGAAGGTGCACAGGGTGCAGCACAAGGGCCGTTACTACCAGGTCGACGGCTATCACCTGGCCGAACCCTCGCCGCAGCGCACGCCGGTGCTGTTCCAGGCCGGCAGTTCCGGCCGCGGCCAGCAGTTCGCCGGACGGCATGCCGAATGCGTGTTCATCTCGCCGCCGAACAAGGCCGCCGCCCGCAAGAGCGTGGACTCGCTGCGCGAGCAGCTGGTGCGGTCGGGCCGCCGGGCGGACGACGTGAAAGTGTTCGTCGGCACTTCGGTGGTGACGGGCGCCACGGAAAAGGAGGCGCGCGAGAAGTTCGACGACTACAAGCGCTACGCCAGCCGCGAAGCGGGCCTTGCGCATTTCGCCGCCAGTACCGGCGTCGACTATTCGCGCTACGACCTGGACGAACCCATCGCCTATGGCCAGACCAACGCGATCCAGTCCGCCGCGCGCACGGCCGAACAGCACGGATGGACGCGGCGCCAGCTGCTCGAACTGTTCGATCTGGGTGGCCGCTACCCGGCGATCGTCGGCAATGCCTCGCAGGTGGCGGACGAATTGCAGTCGTGGGTCGACGAAGCCGGTGTGGACGGTTTCAACCTGAGCCGCACCGTCGTTCCGGAAAGCTACGAGGATTTCGTCGACTTCATCGTCCCGGAGCTTCAGACGCGGGGCGTCTACAAGACCGGGTACGCGCAAGGTACGTTGCGCAAAAAGCTTTTCGGCGGCTCGGATCACCTGCCCGAGCGGCACGCGGCTTCGGCGTTCAGGCGGGCGGCAAGCCAATCCGCGTGATGCCGTCGTGGCCAAGCCGCCGGCAGGATGCGGGCGGCTAGCTTGCCCTTGCGCGAAGGGCTTCGAAAATCCGTGCCTGCATCAGGACCAGGCCGGCATAGCAGATCAGTTCCGCCCATTCCTCCAGCACGGCCAGCATCGCCTCGATACCCGGCAGCTCGATGCCCAGCTTGCCTTCGGCGCCCACCGACAGCAGCGCCGCGACCACGGCCAGACCGAGCTCCAGCCACGGAAACTGCCGGTGCCGCATCAGCGCACGCATCGGCGTCGCCAGCCGCCATCTGAAGAATGCGATGCCCATGCCGGCCACCACGACCAGCACGACCGGCAGGATGAGCGGGTGGTACCAGAGCAACCGTGACGTGAAATACGGGCCTTCCGGTGTCGGCAGGGCCACTGTCATCAGCGTGGCGCCCCAACTCGTTTCGCGGATGGCGCAAAGCAGCCAGAACGGAATGGCGACAGCGGCCAGCCGTCGGGCGACGCCGAAACGCGCGGCAGCAGCCGACCCGTCCCGACGCGGCAAAGACACCCAGGGCCAGACCGCGAGCACGAATCCGAGCAGAAGCACGACGATCTGCGCGTTCTCGACCGCGCCGTTTTCCCAGCCCCAGTTCGCCGGCAACAGGCCGGCCACTGGATAGCTGGTGACCAGCAGCAGTACCAGCAGCCAGCGGGCGATGTCGAGCGCAGTCAGACGGGAACCGCACGCGGTTCGCTCGTCGCGTGGCCCTTGAAGTCGGTCCAGCACTTGCGCGTGAAGTCGTAGAGCTTGCAATTGCGCGCGGTGCTGAAGTACCAGCGCCAAGAGAAGCGCTGCACCACGATGCGGGTCGGCAGCATCTCCTCGATGCGCGCCTGCGCGGCCTTCAGCGTGTAGAGCGGGATGCTCATGTCGACGTGGTGCGCCGTGTGTTCCATGATGTGATGCAGCAGCGAGCCGATCTGCATCGGAAACGTCAGGTGCACGGTGGTCGATACGAAAGGCTGCGCGCGCTGCCAGGCGGCGCGGTCGTCGTGCCACGACACCTTGACGTGGGTGTGATGCACATAGACGACGAAGCCGATCATCGCGAACCAGAACATCAGCGGCAGCACAAAAGCGACGCCCAGCAGCAGCAGCACCGATTGACCGGTCGCCAGTGCGGCACCGACCAGCGCCGCGAACCAGACGACCGCGAAGCTGCCGACGAGCCAGCAGTCGCGCGAGAAGACCGGGCGCTCGGCGTTGGTCGACTTGTCGCGCGCCAGCATCCGGCGCCACCAGATCTCCACCATGTAATACACGCCTGGCGCCCAGCCGCTGCGGTAGGCGCGCTCCATCAGCCGGCGGGCCGGTGACAGCGCCTCGTATTCGGCCTGCGTGAGCGGCGCCCAGACGAAATCGACGCCCTTCAGGTTGGTGAAGCCGTGGTGCACGACGTTGTGACCCATGTCCCAGAGGCTGTAGGGCGTGAGCGATGGCAGGAAGGCGATGCGGCCCAGCCATTTGTTCAGGCGACGGTGCGGTGTGAGGCTCTGATGGCAGGCGTCGTGGCCGATGATGAAAAGCCGTCCGGTCACGAAGCCCATGCCGATGCCGCAGGCCAGCTTGAGCCAGGTCGATTCCAGCAGCACCGCGCCCGCGGCCAGCGCGGAAAGAAGCACGTAGTCGAAAGCCAGCAGCAACAGCGCGCGCACGGTCGTGCGCTGTGCCAGCGGGAGCAGCCAGGAACGGATCACCTTGCGGTGCGGCAGGGGAACGTCCGGTGACAGGGGTGTCAGGTCGAGTTCGGGTTGGGTCTGCATAAGACGCCGCCAGTGGCGGAAAAACGAAAGGTCGGAAGGATCGCGGTGCTGGATCGCACCGTACCGTATTCATCGTGGGCGGCCATGACGGATATCAAGGAAGCGGCGATTCGATACCAGATCGGCACCCGCTTGCATATCGTGCGAAGTCATACCCTTATGTGAGAATTGTGCCAAAAGTGCAAACCAGGAGACGCTGCATGGAAACAATACGCATTCCCAGGCACGCGACGAAGATCGTCGCAACGCTCGGACCGGCATCGAACACGATCGAATTGCTGGAGCAGATGATCCACAGCAAGGTCAGCGTCGTGCGTTTGAATTTCAGCCACGGAACCGCCCAGGACCACATCGACCGCGCCGTCATGGTTCGCGAGGCGGCGCGCCGCACCGGGCGCGAAGTGGCCATCATGGCCGACCTGCAGGGACCGAAGATCCGCGTCGGCAAATTCGCGCAGGGCAAGATCTGGCTCGAACCCGGCGCTAAGTTCGTGCTTGACGCCCGTCGCACCGAGCTCGGCGACATCGACGAGGTCGGGCTCGACTACAAGGACCTGCCGCGCGACGTGAAAGCCGGCGATCGCCTGCTGCTCAACGACGGCCTGATCGTGCTCAAGGTGGACGCGGTCCGCGGCGAACAGGTGATCACCACCGTGGTTCTCGGCGGCGAGCTGTCCAACAACAAGGGCATCAACAAGCAGGGCGGCGGCCTGACCGCGCCGGCGCTGACAGCCAAGGACATGGAAGACATCAAGACCGCGATGAGCTTCCAGGCCGACTATGTGGCCGTGAGCTTTCCCAAGAACGCGACCGACATGGAAATGGCGCGCCAGTTGTGCAACGTGGCGGCTGCCGAATTCGGCCATCGTCCGGGGATGATCGCGAAGATCGAGCGCGTCGAGGCGATCCCCAACCTGGAGGAGATCCTGCGCGCCAGCGACGGCATCATGGTCGCGCGGGGCGATCTGGCGGTCGAGGTCGGCAATGCGGCAGTGCCGGCGCTGCAGAAGAAGATGATCCGCATGGCCCGCGAGATGGACCGCGTGGTCATCACCGCGACCCAGATGATGGAATCGATGATCACCAACCCGGTGCCGACACGCGCCGAAGTCAGCGACGTCGCCAACGCCGTGCTCGACGGCACAGACGCCGTGATGCTCAGTGCCGAAACCGCATCGGGTCGTTATCCGCTCCAGACCGTGCAGGAGATGAGTCGCATCTGCGAAGCCGCCGAGCAGGCCGAGGACACTGCCCGCGACACCGACTTCAGCGGCCACACCTATGGCCGGATCGACCAGGCGATTGCGATGGGCGCGCTGTTCACGGCGCATCACCTCGGCGCGAAGGCGATCGTCGCGCTGACCGAATCGGGCTCGACGCCGCTCTGGATGAGTCGCCATTCGGCACACATCCCGGTCTACGCGCTCACCTCGCGCCTCGCGACGCAGCGCAAGATGGCGCTCTATCGCAACGTGCGTCCCCTGCTGATGGATTCGCAGACCGACCGCGACACGGCGCTCGAACAGGCCGAAGCTCATCTGAAGAAGCGCGGCATCGTGCAGAGCGGCGACGTCTACGCGATCACCTGCGGCGAACCGATGGGCGCACCGGGCGGCACCAACATGCTGAAGATCTGCCGGGCGACCTGACGGGAATCCGTTTTCTTTCGTGCTGCGTACAAGCAGCATGAAAACTCCTGCCCGGTTCAGCCGCGTCGCCGCATTGGCGGTCGTCGCTGCCGTCTCCACCGTCTCCGCCGTCGTTCTTTCCGCGTGTTCGCCGGTCAAGCTGGTCGATCGGCTGACACCCGACAACACCTACATCGCCGAAAGCGGCATCGCCTATGGCGTCGAGCCGCGCCAGAAGCTGGACATCTACCAGCCGCTTCCCGCACGCTCGGCCGCTGTCGGGCAACGGCCGCTGATCGTCTTCTTCTACGGCGGCACCTGGAGCAGTGGCGACCGCGGCATGTACCGTTTCGTCGGCGAAGCGCTGGCGTCGCAGGGCGCGATCGTCGTGATTCCCGACTACCGGCTGTCGCCGCAGGTGACTTACCCGGTGTTCGTGCAGGACAGTGCCAAAGCCTTAAAATGGGGAATCGACAACGCGGCGCGGCTCGGCGCCGACCCCAGGCGCGTCTATGCGATGGGCCACAGTTCCGGTGGCTACAACGCGGCCATGCTCGCGCTCGACCCGCGCTGGCTGGGCGAGGTCGGTGCCAGTCCGAAGCAGCTGGCCGGCTGGATCGGCCTGGCCGGCCCCTACGACTTCCTGCCGATGGGCGACCCGGATGCGCAGCGTGCCTTCAACTGGCCCGACACGCCGCGCGACTCGCAACCCATCCATCACGTCACGGCCGCATCGCCGCCCGCGCTGCTGATGGCCGCCAGCAAGGACAAGCTCGTCGATCCGGTGCGCAATACCGAGCAGATGGCGCAGAAGCTGCGCGCAGCCGGCGTGCGCGTCGAAACCAGGGAATTCGACGACCTGAGCCACGTCACGCTGATCGGCGCGGTGGCGAAGCCGATCCGCTGGATCGGTGGGCCGGTGGTGCCTCCGATCCTGGATTTCGTGGGGTTGGCGCCTGGGAAGGCCCGGACGGCATCGATACAATAGTTCACCTTCCAACCCCACCATCGCCGTTCCGACGGCCACGAACGAGAGAGCGACACAGTGAACCAGGAACAACTGAAACAAGTCACCACGGGCAAGGGCTTCATCGCCGCGCTGGACCAGAGCGGCGGCAGCACTCCCAAGGCGCTCAAGTTGTACGGCGTCGAGGAAAGTGCCTACAAGGGCGATGCCGAGATGTTCGACATGGTCCACGCCATGCGCAGCCGGATCGTGACCAGCCCGGCATTCGACGGCAAACGCGTCATCGGCGCGATCCTGTTTGAAGCCACCATGGACCGTCAGATCGACGGCGTCGACGCAGCCACCTACCTTTGGGAAAAGAAGCAGGTCGTGCCGTTCCTCAAGGTCGACAAGGGCCTGTCGGACGAAGTCGACGGTGTTCAGACCATGAAGGCCATGCCCGAACTCGACGCCCTGCTCAAGCGCGCAGCCGACAAGGGCATCTTCGGCACCAAGATGCGCTCGGTGGTGAACTCGGCCAATGAGAAGGGCATCGCCGCGGTGCTCGACCAGCAGTTCGCGGTCGGCCAGCAGATCCTCGCTGCCGGCCTGATGCCGATCCTGGAGCCCGAAGTGTCGATCGGTGCCGCCGACAAGAAGGAAGCCGAAGCGCTGCTGAAGGACGGCTTTCTGAAACGCCTCGACGCGCTTCCCGAAGGCTCTAAGGTGATGCTCAAGCTGACGCTGCCGACCGTCGAAGGTTTCTTCAGCGAGCTGGTCGCGCACAAGAACGTGATCCGCGTCGTTGCGCTGTCGGGCGGCTATCCGCGCGACCAGGCCAACGTCCACCTGTCGAAGAATCCCGGCATCATCGCCAGCTTCAGCCGCGCGCTGACCGAAGGCCTGAGCGCCCAGCAGTCGGATGCCGAGTTCGACGCCTCGCTCGACAAGGCCATCGAATCGATCTATCAGGCTTCCATCACCTGAGCTGACGACCCGGAGACGCGCGGGGCTTCGTGCCCCGCCGCACAGCCACCGCTCGCGGTGGCTTTTTTCTGCGCGCACAATCCTGTTCGTCGCGTATTTCTCACTTTTCTTCACACCATGACGACCGTCCACACCTCCTCGATCCAAAGCCTGCCCTTGCTCGCGCGCGGAAAAGTGCGCGACAACTATGCCGTCGGCGAAGACCGCATCCTGATGGTGGCGAGCGACCGGCTCAGTGCCTTCGACGTCATCATGGGCGAGCCGATTCCCGGCAAGGGCGTGATCCTCACCCAGATGGCGCTGTGGTGGTTCGAGCGGCTCGGCCACATCTGCCCGAATCACCTGACCGGCGAATCGCCGGAAAGCGTCGTCACCGCCGACGAGGTGCCGCAGGTGCGCGACCGCTCGATGCTGGTCAAGCGGCTGAAGCCGATCCCTGTCGAGGCGGTTGTGCGCGGTTATCTGGCGGGCAGCGGCTGGAAGGAATATGCGGAGAACCAGGCCGTCTGCGGCGTTCCGTTGCCGCGAGGCCTGTCCAACGCCAGCAAGCTGCCGCGCCCGATCTTCACGCCTGCAGCCAAGGCGGCAGCCGGCGAGCATGACGAGAACATCAGCTACGACCGCGTGGTCGAGGTTGTCGGGCCGCTGCTGGCCCAGCAGATCCGCGAGATCAGCATCGCGCTCTACGAAACCGCGGCCCAGATCGCGCTGACGCAGGGAATGATCATTGCGGACACCAAGTTCGAGTTCGGTCTTGACACCAACGGCACACTGGTGCTGATGGACGAAGTGCTGACGCCCGACAGTTCGCGCTACTGGCCGATCGAAGGTTATGAGGAGGCGCTGGCGACCGGCGCGAATCCTCCGAGCTACGACAAGCAGTTCGTGCGCGACTGGCTGGAGCACACGAAGATCAACGGCAAGCCGTGGGACAAGACGCCGCCGGCTCCGCGCCTGCCGGCCGAGGTGATCGAGAAGACGGCGGCGAAGTACCGCGAGGCACTGGAGCGGCTGACCGGTTGAGCTATCAGCGGCTTTCCAGCACAGCCAGCGTCCTGCCGCCCGCATCCAGCAGCGTGAGCTGGCTGCCGACCAGCGCATAGCTGGTCGTTGCCTGCAGCGCGCCGAGGAAGCCGGTCTCGAGCGTGGCACGGTCCGCTTCCACACAAGCCATCCGCGTCGCTGCCAGCGGACCGATCTTCAGGTCGTGGCCGGTGCGCTGGTAGCTGCCTGTGATGCGGTTACAACCGCCGGAGCCCGTCACGCGCGCCCCCTCGAACTGCAACTGTGGATCGCGCTGCAGATCGACACCGGCCGGGCCCGGTCGAACCGGCTGCAGCCCCAGGCTGGTCAGGCGCCATGTGCGCGATTCGATCGGTTCGTCGAGGCTGACGCTGGCGGCGCAACCTGCAAGCAGCGCCGAACCGGCAGCCAGGGTGAGCGTGAAAGCGGCGAGGCGGGCGTGCAGGCGCATGAAGTCTCCTTGGGTTGTTCCGGTTCAGCTCAGCACGACGCTGCTCAGCCGACGGCGGTAAGTCGCCACGGTCGGATCGTCGGCCGGAATCTGTCCGTCCGCCACCTTGGCTTTCGGCGGCTCGATGATTTCGAGGATCGCGATGTAGGTCTTGCGCGCCAAGTCTTCGCTCCACGTCTTGTCGCGCATGAGGATTTCGAGCAGTTCGTCCATCGCGTCGGTCCAGCGCTGGGCCTGCATCAGCAGACGCGCGCGGCCGAAGCGGGCGTCGAAGTCGCGCTTTCCGGCTGCGATCTTCGCGTCGAACGCATCGAGCGTCGGCGCCGTGCCCGACACCGGCTGCGCAAAGTCGATGGCGTCCATCCAGCGCTGCAATGCATCGAAGCGGCGCACCGTCGCGGCCTTGGAAATGACCGGCGCAAAAGCCACTTTGGCATCATCGACGCTGTCCATCAGCAACAGCAACTTCACATAGTCGAAGCGCGCATCGTCGTTCGCCGGATCGGTGGCGACGGCGTGCTGCAGCTTTTCGAGCGCGCCTTCCGTATCGCCCTCGGCCAGCGCGTCCTGCGCGGCTTCCTCCTCGGCGGCGGCTTCCAGCTCTTCGGCGGCCGGCACGTGCTTGTCGAGGAATTCGCGGATCTTGTCCGCCGGAATCGCGCCGACGAAGCCGTCGACCGGCTGGCCGCCGACGAACATCACGCAGAACGGAATGCTGCGCACGCCGAACATTTCCGACAGCTGGGTAGAGATCTGCGGCACCTTGTCGGCGTCGAGCTTGGCCAGCGTGAAGCGGCCGGCGTATTCGGTTTCGAGCTTTTCGAGCACCGGGCCGAGCTGTTTGCAGGGGCCGCACCATTCGGCCCAGATGTCGAGCAGAACCGGCGTGGTGGCCGAAGCCTCGACGAGTTCGGACTGGAAGTTGGCGAGAGTGATATCGATCATCGGATCCAGATGGGTGCGAAACGTAAAATTGCGACCATGAACCAAACTATCCAGGTCGGCGTGGTGATGGGCTCGAATTCCGACTGGGAAACGATGCGCCACGCGGTCGAGATTCTTACGCAATTCGGCATCGGCCACGAAGCACGCGTCGTCTCGGCCCACCGCATGCCCGACGAAATGTTCGCCTACGCCGAGCGCGCGGCGGCACGCGGCCTGTCCGCGATCATTGCCGGCGCGGGCGGCGCGGCGCACTTGCCCGGCATGCTGGCTGCCAAGACGACGGTGCCGGTGCTTGGCGTCCCTGTCGCCAGCAAGCATCTTCAGGGCGTCGATTCGCTCTACAGCATCGTGCAGATGCCCAAGGGCGTGCCGGTCGCGACGTTTGCCATCGGCACAGCCGGCGCGGCGAACGCAGCGCTGTTCGCGGTAGCGATGATCGCGGCGGCCGATGCGGCGCGGGGCGATACGGCCCTGCGCATGCAGCTCGACAACTTCCGCACCCGCCAGACCGCCGTCGCCGAGGCGATGGAATTGCCGCCGCCGGACAACATTGCCGGCTCGGCAGCTTCGGCACCGTCGACCGTATCGCTGGCTTCGGCGTCGGCGGTTTCTCCGTTCTCGCCGCAGGGCGGAGGCGCGCTGTGAGCGAGATGCCGTATCTCGCGCCCGGCGCCACGCTCGGCGTGCTCGGCGGCGGGCAGCTGGGACGCATGTTCGTGCATGCCGCGCAGCAGATGGGTTATTTCACGGCGGTGCTCGACCCCGATGCCGACAGCCCCGCCGGCCGCGTCAGCCATCATCATGTGCAGGCCGGCTACACCGATGTCGACGGGCTGGCGCGCCTGGCCGGACTGGCCGACGCGATCACGACCGAATTCGAGAACGTGCCCGCGCCGTCGCTTGAAAACCTCGCCGTCGCACGCCCTGTCGCGCCTGCCGCCGCCGCCGTGGCGATCGCGCAGGACCGCATCCGCGAGAAGGCGCATTTCGTGCGCTGCGGCGTCGATTGCGCACCGTACGCCGTGATCGAAAACGTTTCACAACTCGACGCCGTCGCCGACGACCTGCTGCCCGGCATCCTGAAGACCGCGCGGCTCGGCTACGACGGCAAGGGTCAGCAGCGCGTTGCTACGCGTGCAGAACTTGCCGCCGCCTGGGACGCCACCGGCGGCGTGCCGTGCGTGCTCGAAAAACTGATGGCGCTCGATTACGAATGCTCGGTGATCGTCGCGCGCGGCCACGACGGCCAGATCGTCAACTTCCCGCCGCAGCGCAACCTGCATCGCGACGGCATCCTCGCCGTGACCGAGGTGCACGCGGGCAGCATTCCCGGCGTGCAGGGGCGCCGCGCGGTCGAGGCCACGCGCTCGATCGCCGAGGGCATCGAGTACGTCGGCGTGCTGTGCGTGGAATTCTTCGTGCTGGCCGACGGCGCGATGGTGGTCAACGAAATGGCGCCGCGCCCGCACAACAGCGGCCACTGGACCATGAACGCGTGCGACGTGTCGCAATTCGAACTGCAGGTGCGTACATTGGCCGGCCTGCCGCTGAGCCAGCCGCGCCAGCACAGCCCGGCTGTGATGCTGAACCTGCTCGGCGATCTCTGGTTCGCCGGCGACGAAGACACCGACGGCAGCGAGCCTCCCTGGGCCGACATCCTGGCGCTGCCGGGCGCGCATCTGCATCTCTACGGCAAGTCCGAGGCGCGGCGCGGCAGGAAGATGGGGCACCTGAACATCACCGGCGCCGACATCGACACGGTGCGCAGCACGGCGGACTTCGCGGCGGCGCTGCTCGGCCTGCCGATTCCCTTGTCGGAATGAGCGGAGCGCGATCGTGATCCTCGACGGGCAATCGCCGGCATCCATCGCCGAGGCCGCGCGCCGGCTGCGGGCCGGCGAACTGGTCGCCTTCCCGACCGAAACGGTCTACGGCCTGGGCGCCGATACGGCGAGCGATGAAGCGGTCGCGGGCATCTTCCGCGCCAAGGGCCGGCCGAGCGACCATCCGCTGATCGTCCACATCGCGGCCGGCGCGCACGGCACCCAATCGCTGTCGCGGTTCGCGCAGCCGCTGCCGGATTTCGCGCAGAAACTGGTGAAAGCCTTCTGGCCCGGTCCGCTGACGCTGATCGTCACGCGCCAGACTGGCGTAGCAAGCGCATCGGCCGGCGGGCAGGACAGCATCGGCCTGCGCTGCCCGGCGCACCCGGTCGCGCAGGCGCTGCTCGAAGCCTGCGCCGAACTCGGCGTCGCCGGGTTGTCCGGACCGAGCGCCAACCGCTTCGGCCGCGTGAGCCCGACGACCGCACGGCACGTCTACGACGAGTTCGGGGATGCGCTGACGATCGTCGACGGCGGACCATGCGAGGTCGGCATCGAATCGACCATCGTCGACTGCAGCCGGGGCGTGCCGGTGCTGCTGCGGCCGGGTGCGATTTCGCGCGCGCAGATCGAAGTGGCCTGCGGCGAGGCGCTGCGCAATCCGCACGACCTGGCCGCGCCCGATCCGCGCGCTTCCGGGACGCTGGCATCGCACTACGCGCCCGAAGCCAAGGTCAGGCTGATGGATGCGAAGGCGCTGCAGGCAGCGCTCGACGTGCTCGGCGCGCAGGCGGCGCACATCGCGGTCTGGGCGCGCAGTCCGCTGAAGGTCCGCTCGCAGCGCGTGCTGCAGCGCCGCATGCCCGACGATGCGGTCGCCACGGCGCAGCAGCTTTTTGCAGTGCTGCGCGAGTTCGATTCCCGCGCCGTGCGCCTGATCTGGATCGAAACCCCTCCGGAGACGCCTGAATGGGAGGGTGTCGGTGACCGGTTGCGCAGGGCGGCTGCGACTTAATTCCTCATTTACAAAAGACTCCGGCGACCGGAATACTTTTGTTTATTTTTGAGTCGGATTTCAGTGTTTTTAGAGTGGCCGGTGCTGGCAACATCACGCCCGATGAAGAATAAAGTTCACCGAGAGAAGAGATGACTCACCCGCTTAGCGAAACGGCGTTGATCGACAACGCACGTGCAGCCATCGGGAAAGTTCTGGCGCGCATGGACGGCGAGCCGGCCATTGCTTCCGACGGGCCCGAGCACATCGCCATCCAGTGTTGCCTGGCGTCTGCCAGCGCGCTGCTAGATGTGAGCCAGACCCTGATCATGCGTCCGGTGCGCCAGTCGCCGTACGACCAGGCAGAGCACTGGAAGACGCTGGTCGAGCAGACCAAGATCGCCGGCCGCGCCGCCTACCGCGCTTCGCTTTCCCTGACCGACCCGGAGTCGCGCTACAACTGATCCTCGTCTCGGGCGCCGGCTCAGCGGTCCTGCGTGACCCAGTCGACCAGCGCGTCGAATGCCGGCCGCGCCGCTGCGGCATTCGGATGGTTCGCGATCGCGACCACCACGTAGCGCCGACCGCTGGCACCGTCGACGAAGCCGGCCACACCCGCCGCATCGCGCAACGTGCCGGTCTTGAGATGCGCCGAACCACCCGACCGCAGCGCACGTCGACGCAGCGTGCCGTCCACGCCCGAAGCCGGCAGCGACGACATCAGTTCCGACATCACCGGCGAGCGCCACGCGACCTGCAGCATCTTCGCCAGCTCCGCCGCAGTGATCCGCTCGTCGCGCGACAGGCCCGAACCGTTGTCGAACACCGGCTGTCCCTCGCCGGTGCCGATGCGCTCGTTCCACCACTGCCGCACCGTTGCGCGCGAGGCTTCAAGCGTGCCGCGCCTCTTTTGTTGCAGGCCAAGCGTGAGGAACAGCTGCTGCGCCATCACGTTGTTGCTGAACTTGTTGATGTCGCGCACCACCTCGGCCAGCGGCGGCGAGCTGATCTCGAACGCCGGCTTCAGGCCCGGCGGCACGCGACCGTCGCGCAGCTGGCCGCCGGTCTGGCCACCCATTTCCGCCCACATGCCGCCGACCGCCCGTGTCGCATAGCTGCGCGGATCGGCGTACGCGGTTGCCCAGGTCTTTTCGCCGCACGATGCCGGATAGCTGCCTGCGAAACGCAGCTGCGCCGGATCGGCCAGCGCTGCATTCAGCGCCGTCTGCCAGTCGCCGCAGGCGCCCGGCACGAGCGGCACCGATGCCTGCAAGGCTACGCCGGCCAGCGGCGGTTCGTAGGTGATGCGCGCGGTCTGCGTCGCGGCGTCGGGCACGAAAGTCATGACGACCGACTTGAAGTTGACCAGCAGGGCGTCCGGCGACGCGTTGTAGGGCCGCAGACCTTCGCCGTCGAACGCGGACGGGTCGGCATCGAGCGCTTCGAAGGCGCTGCGGTCGAGCACGATGTCGCCCTGCACCGTGCGGATGCCCAGGCCCTGCACGCGACGCAGCAGCAGCCACAGACGTTCGAGCACCAGTTTCGGGTCGCCCTGGCCCTGGATGTAAAGGTTGCCTTCGAGCACGCCGTTGCGTATCGGACCGTCCACGAACACCGGTGTGGTCCAGGTGTAGGCCGCGCCGAGCAGGTCGAGCGCGGCGTAGGTGGTGACCAGTTTCATGATCGACGCCGGATTCATCGGCACCTGCTGGCGCCAGGCCAGGCGCGGCGGACGGGCGGCATCGGCATCGGCGACCAGCAGCGTGACCGCGTCGCGCGGCACCTTGGCACGAACCAGCGCGTTTTCGACTTCGACCGGCATGTTCTGCGCTTGCACGCCGGTGCCGGAAGCCGCGAACACGGCAAGTGCCAGGACCACGGATCCGACGAGCGGGCGACAGAGTAAAGCGGAGACTGGAGCGGACGCGAACATCGGTGGATTATCCCGGCCTCGATAATCGGCGGATGTCCGCGTCCGTTCCAGCTTCAGTTCCCGCTTCCTCGCCCCGCCTGCTCGCCTTCGACACCAGCACCGACACTCTGTCCGTCGCGGTCCAGCATGGTGAGCGACTGGTCGTGCACACGGGCGCTGGCGGCGCGCAGTCGTCGACGACGCTGCTTCCGCTGATCCGCTCGATGCTGGCCGAGGCCGGCCTGTCGCTGGGCGAGCTCGATGCCATCGCCTTCGGTCGCGGTCCCGGCTCCTTCACCGGCTTGCGCACGGCCTGTGCGGTGGCGCAGGGGCTCGGCTTCGGAGCCGGCGTACGCCTGCTGCCGGTCGACACGCTGCAGGCGGTGGCCGAAGAAGCGCGGTATCGCTTCGGCGCGATACGGGTGGTGGCGGTGCTCGATGCGCGGATGGACCAGGTCTATTCGGCGATGTACGACCTGGATCGCGTGTCGGAGCCGTCCGGCGTCGATCGCGACGTGCAGGTTCTCGCGCCCGAGGAGGTCGCGGTACCCGCAGGCTGGGCGCTCGCCGGAAACGCCTTCGCTGCCTACGGCGACCGGCTCCCGCCCGAAACGGAAGCGGCGCGCCACGAGGTGTTGCCCACCGCCGAGGCGATGCTCCGCCTTGCGCCGGCGCTGCTCGCCGCAGGCCTGGATGTCGCGCCGTCCGACGCCCGCCCGCTTTACGTCCGCGATAAAGTCGCGCAGACCACCGAAGAACGCATGGCCCTCAAGCTGGCCAAGATCGAAACCCCACAGTCATGAGCGCCGTCCTGCAACCTCTGGAAGCCCGTCTGGACAACCTGCGCGTCGATCTGCTCGACGCCGTCTGCGCGGTCGAACAGACCGCCTACAGCCATCCGTGGACCCGCGCCAACTTCATCGACTCGATGGCTGCCGGCTACCACTGCCAGGTGCTTCTGGGCCCGGGATCGGGTGCCGCCGCGGGTGTCGACACGGTCATCGGCTATTTCGTCGCCATGAAAGGCGTCGACGAAGTGCACCTGCTGAACATCACCGTGGCGCCGGCCTTCCAGCGCCAGGGTTGGGCGCCGCTGATGCTGGAGGCGCTTGCCGGATGGTCGCGCGGTCAGGGTGCGCAGTGGCTTTGGCTGGAGGTGCGCGTAAGCAACCAGCGCGCACTGCAGATCTACGAGCGCCACGGTTACCGCCGCGTCGGCATGCGCAAGGCGTACTACCCTGCGCACGGCGGGCGCGAGGACGCCGTCGTCATGAGCTTGCGCCTGAACGAGCCGAACAGCGCCTGGGGCGGGCTGATCGGATGAACCTCGATGCGCGGCAGCGCGCGATGCTCGACGAGATGGGGGTGAAGGTGTGGTGGCCTGCAGCCGCCACAGCCACAGCCACGGCCGAAACAACTGCCAAGACCACCGCTGCGGCTGTGGCTGCGGTTGCGTCGCCGCCGCTTGCGGCAGCAGCCGCAGTGGCGACCGCAGCCGAGCCGGCGCAGGTTCCCGCGATCGCGTCGCGCGCCATCACCATCTCCAACGGCGCAGCCACCGTCCTCATCGATTCGCCGCGCCGTCTTTATGCCGACGGCGAGGCGTCCGCGCGTCTGGGCGGCTGGCTGATCGTTGCCGACATGCCGCCCGATACCGACGGCCGCCATGGCGAACCGTTCTCCGGCGATGCGGGCAAGCTGCTCGACAACATGCTGCGCGCGTTGCAGCTCCATGTCGGTGCGCTGCCGGTCCATCTGATGCGCACGCACCGCGGAATCGCCTCGGGCCGGGACGGCAGTCCGCATCCGTTCGCAGATGGTTTTCTTGCGCAGGCTGAAGCTTTGGCGCCCCGCGTGATCATGGCGATGGGTCCGCTGGCGGCGCAGAGCCTGCTGCGGAGCACGGAGCCGCTGGGACGTCTGCGCGGTCGCGCTGCTCCGATGGCTGCGCTGAATGGCGTACCGGTCGTGGCGACCTACCATCCGGCCTATCTTCTGCGAAACATGGCCGACAAGGCGCGCGCCTGGGCCGACCTGTGTCTTGCCGCCGACCAGGTCGCGCCTTAGCCCTGCTAGGCGCCACCTAAAATCCCGGCATGACTTTCATCGAACAACTGCGCGCCGCCGAGCGACAGAACCGCTCCCTGCTGTGCGTGGGCCTCGATCCCGAGCCGACCAAGTTTCCGTCCCGCCTCAAGGGCGATGCCAACAAGATCTACGATTTCTGCGCGCGCATCGTCGATGCGACCGCCGACCTGGCAATCGCCTTCAAGCCGCAGATCGCCTATTTCGCTGCGCACCGTGCCGAAGGCCAGCTGGAGCGACTCATGGAGCACATCCGCCGCGTGGCGCCCGATGTGCCGATCATCCTGGACGCCAAGCGCGGCGACATCGGCTCCACCGCCGAGCAGTACGCCATCGAAGCCTTCGAACGCTATGGCGCCGATGCGGTCACGCTGTCGCCGTTCATGGGCTTCGACTCGGTGGCGCCGTATCTTCAGCATGAAGGCAAGGGCGCTTTCCTGCTGTGCCGCACCAGCAACCCCGGCGGTGCCGACCTGCAGGGTCAGCGGTTGGCCAGTGTCGAAGGCGAGCCATTGTTGTACGAACACGTCGCACGCCTGGCCCAGGGTCCATGGAATCTCAACGGCCAGCTTGGGCTCGTGGTCGGCGCGACCTATCCGGCGGAAATCGAGCGCGTGCGCGAACTGGCGCCGACCGTGCCGCTGCTGATTCCCGGCGTCGGAGCGCAGGGCGGCGATGCGGTTGCCACGGTGCGCGCCGGCTGGCGCAGCGACGCGCCGATCATCGTCAACTCCTCGCGCGCGATCTGCTACGCGTCCAGCGGCGACGATTTCGCAGATGCCGCGCGCCGGGTCGCGCTGCAGACGCGCGACGCGCTCGAAGCGGCCAAGCAGTAGCGGCGCCGGCAGCATCCGCCCGCCGCGCTGCCGCACTTCCGCCTGACGCTCCGCTAAAGCAGCGGGACTTTCGTCTCCGGATCCGGCGTCCGACGTTGTTCTGCCGATGGGAAAGGACAATCCGCCATCCCGGAAAAGCGCCATGCCGCAACCTGCTCGTTCGATACGACCGGCACCTTCTTCGCCAGCCAGCTGCGGGTCTTCAGCGCATCGGTCCGGGCGATCAGCCAGGTCGTGCGCGGTTGGCACAGCAGCGAGGGCAGCGCGGATTCTTCCGGCAGCAGATCTGCGGCGCGCACCGGGTCGAAGCGGGCCGCATCGCCGAATTCCTTGCGCCAGTCGTCCTTCAAGCTGTGCCTTGAGGCCTGCCATGGTCCGACGACGGTCACCGGTGACTTCAATCTCCAATAGAGCGGTATCTCGTAGTAGTACGTGTCGAGCATGACGATCCGGTCGCCGTCCGCAAGCACTTCGCCCGCCGGTAGCCGCAAGCGCGCGCCCGGCGGCGTCGCGAAGCGTGCGGCCGCCAGCACCGACCCGACGCACAGCACGGCCGCGCCGACGGCAGTCCAGCGAAGCGCCGCCGGAATCTTCCAGGACTGCGTGAAATGCGAGAGCACGGCAGCGATGAGATAGGCCAGCGGCGGCAGGCAAGGCAGCACGTAGCCGACGAGCTTGGAGCGCGGTATCGAAAAGAAGATCACGATCACCGTCAGCCAGATCGCCATCAGCAGATCGACGTCGGACAACGACCGGCTGCCGGCCCGGCGTCGCCAGGTCGCGACGAGCGCCCAGCCGAACCAGGGCAGCGTCAGCCCGGCGATCACCGGCAGGTAGAACCAGAACGGGTAGGGATTGTTGAATTCGGCGGTGGCGAATCGCCTGAAGTGCTGGGTGACGACGAAGTAGTCGAAGAACTCCGGGAAGTGCATCTGCATCGCCACGAACCAGGGCGCGCCGACGACCAGGAAAATTCCCCAGCCGGGCGGCCACGCGAGCAGTTTGAGCGCGCGCGGCCGCCGGGTGATCGTGCACCAGACGACATGCACCAGGCCGGGCAGCACGACACCGATCAGCCCCTTCGAAAGCACGCCCAAAGCCGCGAAAAGATAGGCTGCCGCGAGCGGCTTCTTCCACCTGGTGCCTTCTTCGGCGGCCAGCGTGGCCCAAGTCGCCGAAAGCACTGTCGCCGCGATGCAGCCGGCCACCAGCATGTCCAGGTTAGCGAACTGCGCGCCCAGGTGGAAAAACGGCATCGTCACCAGCACGACCGCCGACAGCATCGCGCGCTGCGGTGTCGACCAGCGCCGCAGGAAAAGCAAAAGCGCCGCCGCGGCCAGCGTGCCGCCGATCACCGACGGCAGGCGCGCGACCCATTCCAGCGGACCCCAGACCGCCATCGCCGACGCGCCGAGCCAATAGAACAGCGGCGGCTTGTGGAAGAACGGCAGGCCGTCGAGGCGCGGCACGATCCAGTCGCCCGACTGCAACATGGCGTAGGCGACGCCGGCGTAGCGGCCTTCGTCGGGCGCGTTGAACGGTCGGATCCACGCGCTTATCGCCAGCCAGACGAAAAGCAGGGCGACGACGGTCGGCGGATGGGCAAAGGCGCGCTGCCACGCCTTCACGAGACGCCTCCGGATGTGCCGAGACGCGCCAGAAGCCGTCGCAGCAAAATGAACACGCCGGCCACAGCGCAGGCCAGCAGTAGTCCGGCGCCGATGTCGGCCGGAAAATGCACGCCGACGTAGATGCGTGCCCAGCCGGTGAAGGCGGCCAGCGCGAACATCGCGATGCCGTATCGCCGCAGGCCGGGGCGCAGCAGGAACAGCAGCGCGACCGCGAACATCACCGAAGCGTGCGTGCTCGGCATCGATCCGCTGTTGCTGTGCGCGACATACGCCGGACCGAGGCCCACGACGAACGGGCGCGATACATGCAGCGCCGTGGACAGGCCGTGCGAAAGCAGCGACGTAATGCCGGCGACGACCAGGGCTGCCATCACGAAGCCACGATGGCGTGGCTGGCGCCAGGCGATCCAGCCCATGATGGCGATGCAGATCCACGGACCGCCGGAGGCAATGAGCGAGGCCGGCCCGAGGAGGGCGGGATGCGGCTGGAACCCCGCAGCCATCCATTGAAAGAGACGCAGATTCAGTGCGTGCATCGGAGAAAACCTTTCGACCAGGAACAAACATCCCGCTGCGGCAGGCAGCGGAACACGAGGCGCCGCGAGGGCGCCGTTGGTTCAGGTCGTCAGGGGTGGTGCGGTCTGGGGCGGCAGTCGCTGCCAGGGTGCGACAGGGGGCGGCGCACCGCCGCGCGTGGGAACGAAGTCGGGCCGCTCGCGTACGGCCGGCGGTACCAGGCCCGGCAGCAAGATCGACAACGGCAGGATCAGCAGGACCAGCGCCATCAGGCCGTCGATGCCGTTCTGGAAAGCATCCGGCAGGTCGACGCTGGCGGACGGCGACACGAAAAGCGTCGTCTCGCGATCGTCGGGATGGTCCTGCCGGTCGTCGGCCTCGAAGCGAACCAGATCACCGGCGCGGATGCGGAACCCAGGTTCGTCTTCCCATCCGTCGACGCGGAAGTGCGCGGCGAGAAAGGGCTGGCACATCGTCAGCAGGACACCGCCCATGCACCACCACCACGCCATGCGGCGGGCGATCGAACTGAGGTGGGAACGCGGCGGATGCATCCGCGAATCGTAGGAGTCGCTCGTGAATGCAGCCTGAATTGAGCGCGATCCCGCTCCGGGTTTTCAGACCCCGAACAGCCGCGCCGCTTCCACCGGCTTGCTGAACAGCCAGCCCTGCCCCAGCGCCTTGGGTGCCAGCGTCAGGAAGTAGGCCGCCTGCTGCTCTTCCTCGATGCCCTCGATCACCATGCTCAAACCCAGCACTTCGGCCATCGCGACGATCTGCGGCGCGATGGTGTCCTTGTCGCTCTGGTCGTGCAGCGCTTGCATGAAGGTGCGGTTGATCTTGATCGCGTCGACCCGCAGCCGCGACAGGTACGACAGGCTCGAATAGTCGGTGCCGAAATCGTCAATATAGACCTTGTGCCCGGCTTCGCGCAGGCGGGCGATGCCGCGGCCCATTTCGCGGCTGTTGGCCGTGGTGCGCTCGGTCACTTCGAGGCCGATGCTCGCCGCCGCCAGGCCGGCTTCGACCAGTCGCGCCTGCAGGAAGGGCAGGAAGCTGTTGTCCAGGATGTCGCTCGCGGCGACGTTCACCGTTACCTGGAAATCCGGCCTGCGACGCAGATCGTCGCCCAGTTCGGCCAGCACGCGGTTGATCACGAAACGCGTGATCTCGCCGATGAATCCGTCCTGCTCGGCCACGCTAATGAATGCATCGGGGCTCACCGACTTCCCGGTGGCATCGGTCCAGCGCAGCAGCGCTTCGGCGCCGGTGCGACGGCGGTCGGACAGACGCACGATCGGCTGGTAGACGATGCGCAGCTTGCCCGAGCGCAGGGCGGTGCGCAGTTGCCGGCCCAGCGAATTGGAGCGTCCCAGCATCGAACTCACGGCCAGGCCGCCGCTGAGTCCGATCAGCAGACCGAAGATGCCGAACTCAAGCATCACCGGCGAAGCCAGGATCGACGGCGGTTCGCGCAACGCCGCCGCCATGCAGCTGGCGTAGATCGTCGAGCAGCGCACTGCAAAGAGGCGTCCGCCGATTTCCATCGACTCGCCGTTCTGGAGCGGCACATCTTCGAGCGGAATGTCGGTGCCCGAAGCCATGAAGAGCCGGCGCTGGGTGCCCTGCACGGCGACCACGGCGTAATCGAGCCGGCTGTCGACCATCTCCGAATAGACGTGCGCATTGAGCGAAACCGATGCGCTGCCTTTTTCGATCACCATGGCGCGCGCGCCGGGGATGCCGAGTTCGGGCGTGTCGAAGGTGAAATTGCTGCCGTTCTCGGTCGAGAAGTCCGGTTCCGGCACAGGCACCGGCGGATCGATGCTGCCGGCGGTCGAGCTGCAATAGAAGTGGCGGTCGCGCACGCGGGAAGCGGTCTTCAGGTATTGCGAAGAAAGGACGATGCGCCGCAGACGGGAGACTTCGGTGGTCGAGCAGGAGGCATCGGTGCCGCTGCCGACTTCGGCCAGCGCGGTGATGGCTTCCGCGTTGATCTTGTCGGAACGCGAGATGTAGTTCTCGGCCAGTTCGCCGGTGTCGATGTGCTGCTGGCGCCGGACGGTCAGCTCGCCGATCCACAGCGCGACAAGCGTCGCAGCGACGGCACCGCCGAGCATGCAAAGGACGGTCCGCGTCAGGGGTTTTCTCATCATTTGAAGTGACGGCAGCCGGTTTCCAGGAAAGAGCCCCCTATTCTGATCGACTCCGGACACATTCGGACACGAAACGCAACGCGGGAATGCAACAGACGGCCCGCAATGCGATTTCAGTAGTGCGGTGGCAACTCATGAGCAGCCGGACCACCGGCTTCGGGCATCTGCTGGCGTAACTGGTGCAGTTGACGTGCCATGCGGTCGATCTGCTCCTGCTGCCGGTAGATCACCAGATTCAGCTGGTCGAGCAGGTCTTCGGTGAAGCTGGCCTTGATCTCGAGTTCGGTGAGGCGGGATTCGATGGGGGTCATGCCGCCATTGGACCCGATCTTGCTTAACTTTTAGACACAACCTATTCCACATGCTGCAATTCATTACCCGTCGGCTCGGCAGGCTCAGCGTTGGGCGCAAATTGCTGGTCATCTATCTGCTCGATCTCACGGCAGTGATCTTCATCAGCAGCATCCTGATCAACGAAAAGTTCATCGCCATCGACTTCGGCCGCAAGGAAATGGCCGGTGCCGCCTACATCGGCGAGCTGCGGCCTTCGCTGATGGCACTGGCCGGCTGGCGCGACGCTTCGCTGGCCTCCGCGGCGCAGATCGAGGTGCTGGAGCAGGAGCGCGGCGACGGCTTGCAGAGCGCCGAGCGAAACATGCAGTTTCGCCAGGCACTCGCACGCGCGCAGGGCGCGCCACCGGCCGAAAGCGTTGCAGCCGGCCGTGCGGCGCTCGAAAGCGGCCGAGCGCTGGTGACGCGGGTGGGCAACCAGTCGAACCTGATCCTCGATCCGGACCTCGACAGCTACTACACGATGTCGCTGGTGCTGCTGCGGTTTCCGGAACTGCTGGACCTGGGCTCGGCGATGAATGCGCGGTTGCGGACCCCGGCCGGTTCCGGACTGGCCGCAACCGAGGCGCGCACACAGTATTTCATTCTCGAAGGCCGGATCGACGCCGTCGCGGCCGGCATCCAGAGCGACTACGGCGAAGCCTTCGCCGCCGCCAGCGGACCGCTGCAGGCTCGCCTCGACGCTTCGCGCCTGCGTCTCGATGCCGGCATCACGCGCTTCCGGCAGGCCGCGCGCGCCGTGCTCGAAGCCAGCAACGGTACCGGCCATATCGGCAGCGCCATCGCTACACCGGAATTCGCGGCCTTCGGAATCGCGCAGCAGGCGCTCTTCGCCGATCTCGACCACGCCTGGTCGCGCGCCAGCGTCGAGCTCGACAATCTGCTGAAGGTGCGGGAGAAAGGCTTCTTCACCCGCATGTGGCTGCACCTGGGCACCGCGCTGTCGCTGCTGCTGCTGATCCTCACGGCCGTGTTTTTCGTCGCCCGCCAGATCGCAGTGCCGCTTGGCCGGCTGTCGCGCGTGGTCGATACCGTGCGGCGCACCGGCGACCACACCCTGCGCGCGCACTGGAACAGCGGCGACGAGATCGGTCGCCTGGTGCTCGGTTTCAACGACATGCTGGCGCAGCTCGACCGCGAGCGCCGCATCCAGCAGGAACTCGCGGCCAACGCCCGGGCGTCGGAGGCACAGCGCGATCTGGTCGCGGCGATACCGATCCCGCTGATGGTCACGGCCATTCCCGGTCACGAAGTGCTCAACGCGAATCCGCCGGCGCAGGCCTGGCTTGGGGGGCGGCCGGTCGATCCATGGGCGATCGGGCTCGATCCGGCGGTGCGCGCGCGTTTCTTCCAGGAACTGGCCGATCTCGGCTCGGTGGACGAGTTCGAGGTTCGCTGGCAGGGCGGCCGCGAGCCGTCGTGGGCCGTGCTGTCGGCCCGGCGCCTGACCTACCAGGGACAGGACGCGATGCTGACCGCCTTCACGCCGATCAACCATCTGAAGCAGATGGAGCAGCGCCTGGAGCTCTGGGCCAAGGTGTTCGAGGCATCGTCCGAGGGCATCATGATCATCGACGACCGGCACCGCATCGTGACGGTGAACCGCGCCCTGACCCGCCACACCGGCCGCGACCTGCGCGAACTCACCGGCGAGCGTCCCGAGTCGTTCCTGACCGACGCCGCGCTGCTCCAGCCCGACTTCTGGGAGATGCTGAACCGGCGCGGCGCATGGCAAAGCGAGGTCGGCGTGCGCCGGCGCAACGGCAGCACGTACCCGGCCTGGCTGGTGGCGAGCGTGGTGCGCAACGGGCCGGACAGCATTTCGCACTACATCTTCACGTCGATCGACATCAGCGAGCGCAAGCGCAGCGAGGAGCGCATCCGTTTCCTGGCGCTGCACGACACGCTCACCGAACTGCCCAACCGGGCGTTGTGCATCGAACGACTGCGCACGGCCATCGGCGATGCGCGGAGCAGCGGCAAGCGGGTCGGCGTGCTCTTCATCGACCTCGACCGCTTCAAGAACATCAACGACTCGCTCGGCCATCACGTCGGCGATGCGCTGCTGCAGTCGGTGGCTCGGCGGCTGCTGGAATCGGTGCGGCCGGGCGACACGGTCAGCCGGCTGGGCGGCGACGAGTTCGTGGTGGTGCTCGATGCGGTGGCCGACAGCGCGGAAGTCCGGCTCATCGTCGAGAAGCGGTTGGCGCCGGTGATCCGGCGTGCCCACATGATCGAAGGCACTGAGCTGCATGTATCTTGCAGCGTGGGCATGGCGATGTACCCGGAAGATGGCGAAGACATCGACGAACTGATGCGGCATGCCGACGTCGCGATGTACCACAGCAAGGCCGGCGGACGCGACATGGCGCGCTTCTTCACGCCCGACATGAACGAGCGGGCGCAGAAGCGGCTGCTGATCGAGTCGAGCCTGCGGCACGCCATCGACCGGCACGAATTGAGCCTGGCCTACCAGCCGCGCATCGATGCGCGCAGCGGAGAGATGCTCGGCGTCGAGGCGCTGCTGCGCTGGACGAACGAGGAGCTCGGCGCGGTGTCGCCAGCGGAATTCATTCCGATCGCCGAGGAATCAGGCCAGATCGTGCGCATCGGCGCCTGGGTCATCGCGCAGGCCTGCGGGCAGCACGCGGCCTGGAAGCGCCAGGGGCTGGACGCGATTCCGGTGTCGATCAACATGTCGGCGCTGCAGTTGCGCGACGGCGGACTGGTCGACACGCTGCGCAACGCCATGCAGGACAACAACGTCGATCCGGCGCACATCGAGATCGAACTCACCGAGTCGACGCTGATGGATTCGGCAGCGCAGACGCTGACGCAGCTGCACGCGCTGAAGGCGCTCGGCGTGCTGCTGTCGATCGACGATTTCGGCACCGGTTATTCGAGTCTGGCCTATCTCAATCGCTTCCCGATCGACAAACTGAAGATCGACCGGTCCTTCATCCACCAGATGCTCGACGACCCGACCGAACTGGCCATCGCGCGCGCCATCATCGGACTGGGGCACACGCTTGGCATGCGCGTGGTGGCGGAAGGTGTGGAGCGGGAGCAGGAAGTCGAGACGCTGCGAAAAGCGAAATGCGACGAGCTGCAGGGCTTCTACTTCGCGCGGCCGATGGCGGCGGATGCGCTGACGGTTTGGGTGGTGCGGGCGCGGGAGGTTCGGGAAGAGGTTTAGAGAGGCTCAGGACAGGTACTGCGGCATCCGTTCCCGGACCAGCTCTTCGACCAGACCGGCTTGCAGAACATCCTTGGAACGCTTGAGCGGATCGCGGTTCGCGTAGGTCGCCAGCGTGCGTTTGACGCTCACGAAATCCATGGGATGCATGGTGATCATCGAGGCCATTTCGCCGTTGGTGGCAACAACCATCTGCTCGAAGCGGGGCGAACCCAGGATGCGGTTGCCGGTCGAGGCCTGAACAGCCCAGATATCCCCCTCGTCATCGTTCATGCGCAAAGGATGCGGATCGCCGTCCTTTGCGATCCGTCGAATGACGTCCACCTCGAAACCCTGCGCATTTCTTGCGGTCTCCTTCTGGTCTTCGAGTCTCACGAACGATTTGTCGACCTTCTGGAGCAATCCGATGAAAGAAGCTTCGGACTCTTTCATCTTCGAGAAAAAGGCGAGGTGTTTGCGTGTGTCGAACAGTAGATCGATGTCGCGTGTCGCCATGGCCTGAGGCATGAAACGGACGCCGCAGGCGCTTTCATAAGCGTAGAGCGCGTGGGTGCCGACCACCGTGAAGTTCTCCTGAAATCCCGACTTTTCCAGCATGTTCAGCACGTCGACCACGATCTTCGGAACCCGTCCGACGCGGAGCGCCCGATTCAGACGGCGCTGTTCGTCGTACACCGTTTCGATGGTTGCGAGACGCCCGGCAATTTCGGCCTTCCGCGCCATGAAGCTGCGATGGATTTCCATCGTTTTCTCGTTCTCCGGACCGAGCGATGTCTGCGCACTTCTGGAGGACGTGCGGATCAGGTAGCGGCCGCCCGACACTTCGCGCCAGATCATGCCGCCGCGAAACTGATCCGCTGCCTTCATGACGCGACGTCGTTCGTTGAAAACAGTTTCAGCGTCGATGTACTGCCGGTTTTGGCTCTCGGAGTTTTCGATGTAGCCGATCACTTTTCAATCCATTTTGGAGAAAAGCGATTTTGCATTGAAAAACTTTACGTATCAATGACTTAGCTTCCGCGATTCAGACCGGGCTCGACCGCAGCCCATAGGCCTTCCCACCCACGAACAGGTACTCCACGCGCATTACCGCTTCCCCCGCCTCGTCCTTCATCGTGAACCCGACCGCCGACACATTGTCGCCGGCCTTGATCTGTGGCACCTGCCATGCCGACATGCGCGTGAGCGGCGCGAGTTCCAGTTCCCAGCGGTTGTCCTTGCGGCGTGGAATCACAGCCTTCGCCAGCAACCCCGGACCATCGACGCCGGCGCTTTGTGCAGGAACGGCGCGCTGCGCCAGACCGGCCGGCAAAGCGAGGCCCGGAGAGACGTCCAGCATCAGCTCGGCATGCGGGTTCTGCCACTTGCTGCTGGCGACCTTGCCTTCGAGATAGATCGGGCGGTCCTGGTCGAAGCTGCTCCAGCCGTGGTGCGCCCAGGCGGCGGACGGCAGGGCGGCGATGAAGAGCAAGTGGCGGCGGGAAATCGGCGACGACATGATGAAAGCTCCTTGTCGGTAAAGCGTCAGTAGGCGATCCAGCGTCCGCAGACGACGACGCCGAGCCAGATCGCAGTGGACACCAACATCTGAATCCGCGCGACCGGGTCGAGTTTTTGCAGCGATCCGCGTCCGTGGAACCACGCCGCATTGCAGCCGGCCATCGCGAGCAGGCCCATCTTGACGAGAAAGCTGCGGTTCGCCAGCAGTTCCGACGGCTGCGTGGCGAACATCAGCAGCCCGCTGAAGGCGGCCAGCCCGAAACCGACGGCAGCGATCCGCAACGACAGCCGCGCCAGCGCCTGCACCGGCAACGCCGCCTCGCCGCCGAACACCCGGATCTCCAGCGCCACCAGATTCCCCAGCAGCAGCGCGATTCCGACGATGTGTACAGATTCCAGCGCAGGATAGGCCCAGGAACTGGCGCGCAGGGCGTCGAAGAACGCGACGATCCCGTTCAAGGCGTGACCCAGCGGTCCGCCGCCGCGCCAATGTGCGAGCGCATCGCCGACTCCGCCAGCAGCGGATCGCGTTGCACCAGGCAGCGGTAGATCTGCTCGTGCTCGGCCAGCGCCTCGTGCGTCGTCGGCTTGCTCTCCAGGCGGTTGCGCATGTGTTCGGCCAGCGGGCTGCGGCGCTCGTCGAACAGCGTGCCGACCAGGCTGGCGAGGATCGAGTTGCCCGACATCTCGGCGATGCGGACGTGGAATTCGCGGTCGTGCGCCATCACGTCGCGGCCGGCGGCGACGTCCGCGCGCATTGCTTCGACGCTGTCGTGCACGCGGGCCAGGCTTTCGGCCGTCGCGTGCACGCAGGCCAGCACGATGACCGCGCCTTCGAGCGCACCGCGCGCCTGCATGAGTTCGGCCGGGCTCTCGCCCATCGACACCGGCAGCGCAGGCCGGCGCAGGGTCCGCTGGCAGACGTAGACGCCGGAACCCATGCGGATCTCGACGTTGCCTTCCATCTCCAAGGCGATCAGCGCCTCGCGCAGCGATGGCCGCGACACGCCGAGCTGCTGTGCCAGATCGCGCTCGGGCGGAAGGCGGCTGCCTTCGCGATAGCCGCGCTCCTGGATGAGTGCGCGCACCCTGTCCGCGATCTGCTGGTAGAGGCGGCGGGTTTCGAGCGGGCGGACGAGTTCGGTCATGGAGCTTGAGAGAGAGGAATGCAGGAATGCAGAAAGGCAGAAAAGCGGCGAATTGCATGTCCGACTGGTCAGACCAGATGGTCAGACCAAAACCATTTTCTGTGGCCTTTCGATTGCAATTGCCGGGGTAAACCCGGTAAGGCCAATTCAGATTCGTAGGTAAATTGGCCTGACCAGACAAAAACGACGTGAAGCCGCTCAGCGAAACCACGCAACCCGCCTTGAAATACTCCTTCGACTTCTCCGCACCGCTGGCCTACTGGCCAGACCTGCTGGCCGGCGCCTGGACCACCTTGACGCTGTCGCTCGCGTCGACTGTGTTCGGCTTCATGGTCGGCGTGCTGTGCGCGCTGGCCACCACCGGGCGCGCGGCATGGCTGGCCCGCGTTGCCAACGTCTACATCGAGGTGATCCGCAACACGCCGCTGCTGGTGCAGGTGTTCATCGTGTACTTCGGCATGTCGTCGATGGGCTTCCAGGTCGGCGCGTTCACCGCCGCGACGATCGCGCTGGTGGTCAACGTCGGCGCCTACACGGCCGAAATCGTTCGCGCCGGCATCCAGTCGATCCCGCCGAGCCAGCTTGAAGCGGCCGAATGCATGGGCCTCACGCACTGGCAGACGCTGCGCCACGTGGTGCTGCCGCCGGCCATCGAGCGCGTGTTCCCGGCGCTGACCAGCCAGTACGTGCTGCTGATGCTGGCCTCGTCGGTCTGCTCGCAGATCTCGGCGGAAGAACTCACGGCGGTCGCCAACCGCATCCAGTCGGACACCTTCCGCTCGGTCGAGACCTATCTGATCGTCGCTGCGGCGTACCTGGCGATGTCGCTGGTGATGCGCACGGTGTTCTGGGCGGTCGGCATGGTGGCGTTTCCGCGCCGCCGTCGCTTGGGGACGCCGCTATGAGCATCGGATTCCTGAACACCGCGCACCTGCAGTACCTGTTCAACGGGCTGCTCTGGACGGTCGTGCTGTCGCTGCTGGGCTTCGTCGGCGGCGGCATCCTCGGCGGCGCGGTCGCCATCGGCAGCACCTGGGGGCCGAAGTGGTCGAAGCTGCTGGTGTCGCTCTACATCAAGCTGATACAGGGCACGCCGCTGCTGGTGCTGCTGCCACTGGCGTATTTCGGGCTGCCGTCGCTGGGGCTGAACATCGCGCCGCTCACGGCTGCGGCGATCGCGCTGTCGATCTACGTGTCGGCCTATCTGGGCGAGATCTGGCGCGGCTGCATCGAGTCGGTACCGAAGACGCAGGCCGAAGCGGCCGAATGCCTGGCGCTGCCATGGCACCAGCGCGTGATCCACGTGATCCTGCCGCAGGCGCTGAAGATCGCGACGCCGCCGACGGTCGGCTTCATGGTGCAGATCGTCAAGAACACCTCGCTGGCTTCGGCCATCGGATTCGTGGAGCTGGCCCGCGCGGGCCAGATCATCAACAACTCCACCTTCGAGCCCTTCGTCATTTTCATGATCGTCGCGGCCATGTATTTCGCCCTGTGTTATCCGCTGTCGGTGCTGAGCCGACGGCTCGAAAGGAGCTTCAATGTCGGCAATCGTTGAAATCGAGAACATCTCCAAGTGCTTCGGCACGGTGCGCGTGCTGGAGGACGTGTCGTTCACCGTGAAGAAGGGTTCGGTCGTCGCGATCATCGGCGCCAGCGGATCGGGCAAGAGCACCGCGCTGCGCTGCATCGACCGGCTGGAGCAGGTCGAAAAAGGCCGCATCCGCGTCTGCGGCCACGACGTGACCGGCCCCGGCCTCGATCTGCAGAAGTTGCGCCGCGATGTCGGCATCGTGTTCCAGAGCTACAACCTGTTCCCGCATCTCACGGTGGCCGAGAACATCATGCTGGCGCCGCGCCTGGTGCTGAAATCCAAGCGCGCCGACGCCCGCCAGCGCGCGATGGAAGTGCTGGCGCAGGTCGGCCTGGCCGAAAAGGCCGATAACTATCCGTCGCAGCTTTCCGGCGGACAGCAGCAGCGCGTGGCCATCGCCCGTTCGCTGGCGATGTCGCCGCAGCTGATGCTGTTCGACGAAGTCACGTCCGCGCTCGATCCGCAGCTCACCGGCGAGGTGCTGCGCGTGATGGAGGGCCTGGCTGCCGACGGCATGACCATGATCCTGGTGACTCACGAGATGGCGTTCGCCCGCAAAGTGGCGGACGAGATTGTCTTCATGCACAAGGGCCGCGTCTGGGAAACCGGGCCGGCTTCGATCCTCGACGCGCCGGCGACGGTAGAGCTGCGCGACTTCGTCGGCAACGGGCTCTGATCCCGATCCGACCCGGCCACCTTTTCTTCAATCCCTGCGAAAAGAGACAAACGACATGACAAAGACATCCAACTTCGTGCGCGGCATCCTGGCTTCGGCCGCCGTTCTGGCCATCGGCCTCGGCTCGGCGCATGCCGACCTGCTCAAGGACATCCGCGACGCCAAGAAGATCCGCATCGCGCTCGACACCGGATCGCCGCCCTACGGCTTCGTGAACGACGTGATGAAGCCGGTCGGCTCCGACGTGGAAACCGCCACGCTGCTGGCGCAGGACCTGGGCGTCGCGCTGGAGATGGTGCAGACCACCAGCCCGAACCGCATTCCGTTCCTGCAGACCGGCAAGGCCGACATCGTGGTCGCATCGCTGTCGGTCACGCCGGACCGCGAAAAGGTCATCGACTTCTCGCAACCGTACGCGCAGATCCTGGCCGTGATCGCCGGGCCGAAGGGCGTCGAGATCAAGGGCTTCGACGACCTGAAGGGCAAGCGCGTCGCCACGACGCGCGGCTCGAACAACGACAAGGTCGTGACGACCGGCGCCAAGGATGCGCAGATCGTCCGCTACGACGACGACGCCACGCTCGTGACCGCAGCCGTCAGCGGCCAGGCCGACATCGTCGCGACCTCGCCGGCCATCGTGAGCACGGTGCTGCAGAAGTCGCCGAAGAAGGACCTCGTCACCAAATTCACGATGTCGACCGTTCCGCTCGGCATCGGCCTGCGCAAGGAAGAGCCGCAGCTCAAGGCCTGGCTCAACGACTGGGTCGCCAAGAACACCGAGAACGGCAAGCTCAAGGCGATCTACACCAAGTACCACGGCGGCAACTGAGCCACCGGCGCGCACCGACCCACACCACCCACTTTTCCCCCGGACCCACCATGCTGACCGTCATCTGTGAAACCCCTGGCACCCTGCGCGCCGAGCAACGCGACCGCCCCGCGCGCGGCGACGGCGAAGTGCTGCTGCGCGTGAAGCGCGTCGGCGTCTGCGGCACCGACCTGCACATCTTCACCGGCAACCAGCCCTTCCTGCAGTACCCGCGCGTGATGGGCCACGAGCTCTCCGGCGTGATCGAGGAGGGCGTGCCGGGCGGCCGTCTGCAGGCGGGCGACGTCTGCTATGTAATGCCGTATCTGTCTTGCGGCAAATGCATCGCCTGCCGCCAGGGCAAGACCAACTGCTGCGTGAACATCCAGGTGCTGGGCGTGCATCGCGACGGCGCCTTCACCGAATACCTCTCGCTGCCCGAAGCTTTCGTACACAAGGCCGAAGGCGTGTCGCTCGATCAGGCGGCGATGGTGGAATTCCTTGCCATCGGCGCGCACGGCGTGCGCCGCGGCGACGTGAAGCCGGGCCAGCGCGTGCTGGTGGTCGGCGCCGGCCCGATCGGCATGGCCGCGATGATCTTCGCCCGCCTGCGCGGCGCGACCGTCACCGCGCTCGACGGCCGGCAGGATCGCCTGGACTTCTGCCAGCGCGAACTCGGCGTCGCGCATACCGTGGCGCTGGGCGATGGCGACGAAGCCAAGCTCTCCGAAATCACCGATGGCGAATTCTTCGACCAGGTGTTCGACGCCACCGGCAACTCGAAGGCCATCGAGCGCGGTTTCGGCTTCGTGGCCCACGGCGGCAACTACGTGCTGATCTCGGTCGTGCGCCAGACCATCACGTTCTCCGACCCCGAATTCCACAAGCGCGAGACCACGCTGATCGGCAGCCGCAACGCGACCACCGAAGACTTCGAAACCGTGCTGGCTGCCATGAGCCGCGGCGACGTGCCGACCGCAGCGCTCAACACGCACCGCATGAAGCTCGCCGACGTACCGACCGATTTCGCGCAACTGCTCGACCCGGCGCGCGGCGTGGTCAAGGCGATCGTCGAGGTCTGAACCGAATGACGACCGCGCACCAAGAACTGACCCATCCGATCCTGCAGTTCGGCACCAGCCGCTTCCTGCAGGCGCACGTCGATCTTTTCGTCTCGCAGGCGCTGGCCGGCACCGATGGTGCCGGCAAGGCGCTCGGCGGCATCACCGTCGTGCAGACCACCGATCGGCCCGACGGCGCGGCGCGCATTGCGGCGCTGGCGAACGGCGCGGCGTATCCGGTGCGCGTGCGCGGCATCGCGCATGGCGAACGCGTCGACCAGACGCTGGAATGCAGCGCGGTGAAAGCCGCCGTGCAGGCTTCGGCCGCCTGGCCGGCGTTGCGCGATGCGGTGGCGAAGCATGTGCAGGTCATCGTCTCGAACACGGCCGACAAGGGTTATCAGCTCGACGCGAGCGATTCGGTTGCGGCACTGACGAGCGACACGCCGCCGGCCAGCTTCCCGGCCAAGCTGCTGGTGCTGCTGCACGGCCGCTGGGTTGCCGACCACGCATCGACGCTGACGCTGTTCCCATGCGAACTGATCGAGCGCAACGGCGAAGTGCTGCGCGACGTGGTGGTCGCGCTGGCGCACGAATGGAATCTCGAAGACACGTTTGCCGTCTGGCTGCGCGACCACTGCGTGTGGGCGAATTCGCTTGTCGACCGTATCGTCTCGGAGGCGATCGAGCCGGTAGGCGCCGTCGCCGAGCCGTATGCGCTGTGGGCCATCGAGCGCCATGAGCGCCTGGTGCTGCCTTGCGAGCATCCGGCCATCGTGCTCACCGACGATCTCGCGGCGCACGAGCGGCTCAAGCTGTTCCTGCTGAACGCCGGCCACACCTTCCTCGCCGAGCGCTGGCTGAAAGACGCCCGCCCGGCCGACGAGACGGTGCGCGAGGCGATGGCCGATCCGGCGCTGCGTGCCGAACTCGAAGCGCTGTGGGCGGAAGAAATCCTGCCGGTGTTCGAGGCGCTCGGCGTGCTGCCCGATGCATTGGCTTATCTGGTCGACGTGCGCGAGCGTTTCGAGAACCCGTTCCTGAACCACCGCATCGCCGACATCGCGCAGAACCACGCGCAGAAGACGCAACGCCGCTTCGGTCCGATCGTGGAGATGGCCGGCGAACAGCTGGTCGGCCTGGCCCAGCCCCGCTTGAACGCTGCATTGCCATGAACACCCAAACCCTGCTGCCTCCGTCCGCCATCCGGCTCGGCGAAACCGACAACGTCGCCGTCGCGCGCCATGCGCTCGAAGCCGGCGCGGCGCTGTCGGTCGGCCGGCACGATCTGGTCGTGCGGCAGCCGATCCCGTCCGGCCACAAGGTCGCGCTGGCGGCTATCGCGGCGGGGCAGTCGGTCGTGAAGTACGGGCAGAACATCGGCGTCGCGACAGCCGACATCGCCGTCGGCGACCACGTGCACGTGCACAACGTCGGCATGTCGGAATCGATCCACACGCATGCGGTCGGCGCGGCTTATCGGGCGACGGTCGAAGACGCCGAAGTGCTCACATTCGACGGCATCGTGCGCGCAGACGGCCGCGTCGCGACCCGCAACTACCTGGGCGTGATCGCGAGCGTCAACTGCTCGGCCACGGTCTGCCGCCACATCGCCGACGCCTTCAAGGGCGGTGCGCTCGATGCGTACCCGAACGTCGACGGCGTGGTCGCGATCACGCACGGCAGCGGCTGCGGCATGGGCGGCAATGGCGAAGGGCTGGAGTTGTTGCAACGCACACTGCGCGGCTATGCGAACCACCCGAATTTCGCCGGCGTGCTCGTCATCGGCCTCGGCTGCGAGGTCAACCAGATCGCGCCATTGGTCGAAGTGCTGACCGCCCGCGAGCCCGGCATGTTCGCCACGCTCACCATTCAGGACGAAGGCGGCACCCGCGAGACCATCGCGGCCGGCAAGGCGCTGCTCGAAGACATGCTGATGCAGGCGAATCGGGTGAAGCGCGAGCCGGTGCCGCTGACGCATCTTGCTGTCGGATTGCAGTGCGGCGGATCGGATGGCTATTCGGGCATCAGCGCGAATCCGGCGCTGGGCGCGGCCGTCGATCTGCTGGTGCGCCACGGTGGCACCGCCATCCTCTCGGAGACGCCGGAAATCTACGGCGCCGAACATCTGCTCACGCACCGTGCCGCATCGCAAGCCATCGCCGACAAGCTGATGGCGCGGCTGAAATGGTGGGAAGGCTATGCCGAAATGCACGGTGGCGACCTGAACAACAACCCGTCGCCGGGCAACAAGGCCGGCGGCATCACGACCATCCTGGAGAAGTCGCTCGGCGCGGTAGCCAAGGCCGGCTCGACCGGGCTGATGGACGTCCTCGAATACGCGGAGCCGGTGCGCACGCACGGGCTGGTCTTCATGGACACGCCCGGCTACGACCCTGTGTCTGCCACCGGCCAGGTCGCGGGCGGCGCGAACCTGATCTGCTTCACCACGGGGCGCGGATCGACCTACGGCTGCAAGCCCACGCCTTCGCTCAAGCTCGCGACGAACACGCCGATGTTCGAGCGCATGAGCCTGGACATGGATTTCGACGCCGGCGGGATCGTGGAAGGGCGGCAGAGCATTGCTGCAGCGGGGCAGGCGTTGTTCGAACTGATGATCGCGACCGCTTCGGGGCAGGCGACGAAGAGCGAAGACAACGGGCTGGGTGACAACGAGTTTCTGCCCTGGCAACTCGGCGCGGTGATGTGATCTCGCGCGGTTGAGTTCGTCGTCAGCCCGGCGCGCCGAGCCGTCCCGACACCGCCCTGGCGCAGCGCTGCAGCGCCAGAGCCAGCGCGCCATCCCACCGTGTGTCGAAGATCCCGCTTGGCCCGATGGCCGTCAGCGCCAGCACGATCGCGCCACGATGGTCGAACACAGGCGCCGACATCGCGCTCACGCCCGGGAGAACCTCGTTCTCCGAACGGCTGATCTTGTGGCTGCGCACCTCATCGATCTGTGACCCGAACTCGGCCCAGGTCGGCAAAGTCGGCGCCGGCGGCAGTCCGAACGCCGCCGTAGCCACCGGCTTGCGCTGCGCAGCCCGGCGCCGCTCGTCGTCAAGCAGCGCCTTCACGACCGCTGCATCCAGATAAGCCCCGAACAGCCGCCCCGACGCCGTGTGCGTCAGCGAAAACACCGTCCCGTGCCGCAGGCTCACATGCACCGGCGACGGCGCTTCGGCGATCTGCACGATGGTCGCGCCGCGCGCACCCCAGACCGCGATGGCAACGGTGTGGCCGATTTCCTGCGCCAGCGGCGCGAGCAGCGGCGCGGCGATGCGCACCGGATCGGCCTGCTGCAAGCCGATCAACCCCAATTGCAGCGCGAGCGGGCCGAGCAGATAGTGACCGCTGGTCGGGTCCTGCTCGATCAGCCCGAGCCGGCCGAAGCTGACCATGTACGGATGCGCCTTGGCCGGGGTCATGTCGGCCTCGCGCGCCAGGTCCTTCAGCGCCATCGGCCGGCCGTGATGCACGAGCGCCCGCAGCAATTGACCGCCGACTTCGATGCTCTGGATGCCGCGCTGCGTGCGGTCGCCGGGCGGGGTGTCGTCGGGTGTCATGGGTTCGATTAGACATTAACGGATCACGCGTCTAAACTCCTGGTCATTCGCTCAGTACAAACGAATTCGGATTAGACAAATAAAATCCGGTCCAGACGGAGACACGAACCTCATGACTTCCACCCCGCCCGATCCGCTCGACCTGCGCTACCAGCACGGCTTCGGCAACGAATACACCTCCGAAGCCGTCCCCGGCGCGCTGCCCCAGGGCCGCAACAGCCCGCAGCGCGCGCCGTTCGATCTGTATCCCGAGCTCATCTCCGGCACCGCCTTTACCGCGCCGCGCCACACCGGTCGCCGCAGCTGGCTCTACCGCCGCCAGCCGTCCGTCGTGTCCGGCCGCTATCAGCCGTATGTACAAGCGCTGTGGGCGACAGGCGCCAACCGCGACATGGCCTTGCCGCCCGAGCCGCTGCGCTGGCATCCGATTCCGTTCGAGGCTTCCGCCGTGGCTGCCGATTTCGTCGACGGCATGCACACGCTGGCCGCCAACGGCGATGCCGAGATGCACACCGGCGTCGCCGCGCACGTCTATCTCGCCGGTCGCTCGATGCAGCGCCGCGCCTTCGTCAACGCCGACGGCGAGATGCTGCTGGTGCCGCAGCAGGGCCGGCTGGTCATCACCACCGAGATGGGCGTGCTCGATGTGAAGCCCGGCGAGATCGCTGTGCTGCCGCGCGGCGTGGCCTTCAAGGTCGCGCTGCCGGATTCGGAGGCCGGCGCCGGCCCGTCGCGCGGGTACGTCTGCGAGAACTACGGCGCGCAGTTCCGGCTGCCCGAACTCGGGCCGATAGGCTCGAACGGCCTCGCGAACGCGCGCGACTTCCTCGCGCCGGTCGCGGCCTTCGAGGACGACGGCGAGTCGGGCAGCGGCTATGAAATCGTCAAGAAATTCGGCGGACGCTTCTGGCGCGCGCCGATGAAGCAATCGCCGTTCAACGTCGTCGCGTGGCACGGCAACCTGGCGCCGGTGAAGTACGACACGGTCAACTTCATGACCATCGGCTCGATCAGCTTCGACCATCCCGATCCGTCGATCTTCACCGTGCTGACTTCGCCGAGCGACACGCCCGGCACGGCCAATTGCGACTTCGTGATCTTTCCGCCGCGCTGGCTGGTGATGGAAGACACCTTCCGTCCGCCGTGGTACCACCGCAACCTGATGAGCGAATTCATGGGTCTGGTCTACGGCCAGTACGACGCAAAGCCGGGCGGTTTCAAGCCCGGGGGCGCCAGCCTGCACAACCCGATGGTGCCGCACGGACCGGACGAGGAAGCCTTCGACAAGGCCAGCCACGCCAATCTGCAGCCTCACAAGCTCGACAACACGCTGGCCTTCATGTTCGAAAGCCGGTTCCGTTTCATTCCCACGCCGTTCGCGATGCAGAGCCCGGCGCTGGACGACGATTACGCCGACTGCTGGGCCGGCCTCAAGGACCAATTCAAATCATGACGAACGCAATCGCAATCAACGCCACCCACGATCCGAAGCTGCGCAGCTGGATCGAATCCGCGAACGTGGCAGGTGCCGACTTCCCGATCCAGAACCTGCCGTTCGGCCGCTTCCGGCTCGCTGGCGGCAACGAGGCTTTCCGCATCGGTGTCGCCATCGGGGACCAGGTGCTCGATCTGAAGGCCGCCGGCCTCGTCGATACGGATGACATGAACACGCTGATGGCCGCCAGCGCCGATCAGCGCCAGGCTCTTCGCGCAACGCTGTCGGCCGGTCTCGCCGAAGGCAGCGCGCAACAGGCGGCATGGTCGAAGGCGCTGGTAGCGCAATCTGCAGTCGAGCATGCGCTGCCGTGCCGCATCGGCGACTACAGCGATTTCTACACCGGCATCCATCACGCGACCACGGTCGGCAAGCTGTTCCGTCCCGACCAGCCGCTGATGCCGAACTACAAGTGGGTGCCGATCGGTTATCACGGTCGCGCCTCGTCGATCAACGTGAGCGGCACGAACTTCAAGCGGCCGAAGGGCCAGACCTGGACGCCGGGCGCGCCCGTCGATGCCGCGCCGAATTTCGGCCCGTCGAAGCGCCTCGACTACGAACTGGAACTCGGCCTGATGATCGGTCGCGGCAACGCGCAGGGCGAACCGATCGACATCGCCGATGCCGAGTCGCATCTCTTCGGCATCACGCTGCTCAACGACTGGTCGGCGCGCGATCTGCAGGCCTGGGAATACCAGCCGCTCGGCCCGTTCCTGGCGAAGAGTTTCGCCAGCACGCTGTCGCCCTGGATCGTGACGATGGAAGCGCTGGCGCCGTTCCGCAGCCCGTTCGAGCGCCCGGCCGGCGACCCGCAGCCGTTGCCGTATCTCGATTCGCCGGCCAACCGCGCGCACGGCGCTATCGACATCACGCTCGAAGTCTGGCTGCAGACGCCGAAGATGCGCGAAGCCGGCGAGCCCGCCGTGCGTTTGACTCGCGGCAACTATGGGCACGCCGCGTACTGGACGGCGGCACAGCTGGTCGCGCACCACACCGTCAACGGCTGCAACCTGCAGCCGGGCGACATGTTCGGCTCCGGCACGCTGTCGGGCGTCGAACCCGAACAGGCCGGATCGCTGCTGGAACTGTCGCTTGGCGGCAAGCAGGCCATCGCGCTGCCGAACGGCGAAAAACGCACGTTCCTCGAGGACGGCGACACGCTGACGTTGCGCGGTTACTGCGAGCGCGACGGCGCGGCGCGCATCGGTCTTGGCGAAGTGACGGGGACCGTGCTGCCGGCCTGAAAGCCTAAAGGCGGCATTCGCGCGGGGGCTTCGTCCGACACGGCGCGCGGTGCCAGCTGCAGACAATCCGGGCGTTCCATCTACCGCGGCAACGCGCCGCTCTCCCCATGTCAGCCCCGACGCCGCCCAAGAGACTGAAGAGGCGCGCACCCACGCTCTCCCTCGCCGCCTGGCGCCAGTTCGTCGACGTTGCCAAGCCTTACTGGAAAGGCGACCAGAAGAAGACGGCGTGGACGCTGATCGCGCTGCTTGTCGTGCTGATGCTCTGCGAAACCCAGCTCGCGGTGATGCTCAACGAAAAGACCGGCGAAATGACGTCGGCGCTCGCCGCGCAGGAAGCCGACCGTTTCTGGAGCGCCGTGCGCGCCAGCCTCATCGTGCTGGCCATCGCGGTGCCGGTCTACGCCTTCTATTACTACATGCGGGATGCGTTCTCCAACGGCTGGCGCCGCTGGCTGACCGCGCGCTTCCTCGACGGCTATCTCGGCAGTCGGCGCTACTACGAACTGAACACCGCCGGCGACATCGACAACCCCGATCAGCGCATCAGCGAAGACATCAACAGTTTCACCGGCCGGTCGATCAATTTCCTGCTGATCTTCATCGGCTCGATGATGCAGCTGGTCGCATTCAGCGCGGTGCTCTGGTCGATCTCGCACGTGCTGGTCGGGTTTCTGGCGCTCTACGCCGTCGTCGGCACGGTCGGCGCGCTGTTCATCTTCGGCGCGCCGCTGATCCGGCTCAATTTCTGGCAGCTGCGGCGCGAAGCCGACTTCCGCTTCGGACTGATCCGGTTGCGCGAGAACGCCGAATCGATCGCTTTCTACCGTGGCGAAACGCAGGAGCGTGCGGAGATCGACGTCCGCTTCGGCGCGGTCTATGCGAACTACGCGCGATTGATCAAGAAGCAGCGCTCGCTCAATCTTTTTCAACGCGCCTTCAGCCAGCTGACGCTGGTGGTGCCGAGCATCATCCTGGCGAACGACGTGCTGTCGGGGCGCCTCGAAGTCGGCCGGGCAGTGCAGGCGGCGGGTGCGTTCGTTGCCGTGCTGGGCGCGGTGTCTCTGATCGTCGACAACTTCGAGAGCCTGAGCCGTTTCGTCGCGGGCATCGACCGGCTGCATACGCTGTCGATGCGGGTGTTCAAGGGTGGCATTCCGGGCTATGAGCCGACCAGTACGCCGGCGTCGATGCCGTTGGCGACGCCAGGCGTCACCACGGCTGCGGTCGTCGTGGCCGGATCCGTGCCGAAGTCGTCGAAAGGTACGCACCAGGTGTCGGCCAATCGACGCGCACGAATGGACAGGGCTGCCGAGCGCCGGGCGAAGCGCCCGCGACCGCAGCGCCCGGCCGGACTCGCGGATGCGCCCGATCCGGTGGCCGGTCCGATGTCGGCGGAGCAACGGAGTGCCGCCGCAGCAGCGCTTGCCGCCGCATCGACGTTGCCGGCCGACGCACAGACGCAGATCCATGCCGAAATCGGCGACCGTCTGGTGCTCGACAAGGTCACGCTCTACACGCCGCAGTTCGGGCGATTGCTGGTCAAGGACCTGAGCCTGGAACTGGCGCCGGGCGACGGCCTGCTCATCACCGGGCCGAGCGGCTGCGGCAAGAGTTCGCTGTTGCGTGCGATGGCCGGACTCTGGCGCACCGGCAGCGGCGCGGTGCGTCATCCGCCGCTCGACGAGATGTTCTTCCTGCCGCAGCGGCCGTACATGCAGGTCGGATCGCTGCGCAGCCAGCTGCTCTATCCGGGCACGCCGAGCGGCGGCGAAAAAGTCGACGATGCGCGGCTGAAGGAAATCCTCGACGAGGTCCAGCTTTCGGAACTGATCGGCCGTGTCGGCAGCCTGGATTCCCAGCAGGACTGGGAAAAGCTCCTGTCGATGGGCGAGCAGCAGCGACTGGCCTTCGCTCGGGTCCTGGTGCGGATGCCCAGGCTGGTGATCCTCGACGAAGCCACCAGTGCGCTCGACAGCCGAAACGAAGCCAAGCTGTATCGACGGATGCAGGATGCGGGCGTCACCGTCATCAGCATCGCACACCGACCCGCGGTGCTGCGCTATCACACGCATGTGCTGCACCTGAGCGGCGGCGGTGTATGGGCGCTGGCCGAGGCGGCGGACTACAGGTTCGATAACGACGGCGACGAGGACAGCGAAAAGGCCAGCGAAAAGGCCAGCGACAAGGGCACCGAAGCTTTGGCTTCGCCCCTTTCGATCATTGCTGCGGCTTGACTGCAGCTATCGTGACCGTGCCTTTGCCGTCGCAATCGGAACACGGTTTGCCGCCATCGTCGTGACCGACACCGTCGCATCCGGGGCAGGGTACCTTCTCTCCGGCGGGATGCCCTTCCGGCAGCCGATCCGCATCGACGGGCGCGGCCGATGGCGCAATCGCGGCGCCCGGATCTTCCTCGCCAGCGGCGGATTCCCTGGATGTGTCGGTTGCGTGGGTCGATGGGGTGATGGAAGGGGTACGGGACATGACTGAACCTTTAGGTGAAACGGAAAACGACCGGGTGATTGCGGACACGATCGGCGAGTTGCTGTCCGCCCGGGTAGCTTCGTCCTCGATCTGCCCGTCGGAGGTTGCGCGGGCGCTGGCTTCCGGTGAAAACGCCTGGCGCGCTTTGATGCCGATAGTCAGAAGGGTGGCGGCGAAGATGGCTTCGGAGGGAAAGCTGAAGGTGACGCGTGGCGCCGACATCGTCGATGCGGAGTCCGAAGGTGGCCCGATCCGCCTGCGCCGACCGCGCTAGCCGTTGTCTGTTGCCGTGGATGTCTGGTTGCGATGCCATCTGTCGGTCTCTGCACATCTGTGTCAGGGCTTCAATGTCGACATTGCCTGGCACTCGACTTGTCATCGCGGTGTCAGATTCCGCGTAGGTCCGCGGCGCACTGCACCTACAAACACGCGCTCCGACTTTGGCTACGTTGGTATTTTCAAAGGACTTCCATGACCGACTCCAAATCGTCTACCTCACCCTCCGACGGTATCGTTCCTGATCGAATCGATACTGGTTCCAGCGCGTCCGTGAGCGAATGGGCCAAGAAACTTCAGGTGACCGAAATGCAGGTCGCGGATGCCGTCAAGGAGGTCGGAGATCTCGCGACCGATGTCGAAATGCATCTGAAGGGCTCTCGCAGCACGACCAACAGCGAGCGTGTCGAAGAGGTCGGCGAAAAGAACGCCTAGCCCAAATGCGCTTCGGCGTTTGACATTTGGCGTTTTGCGTTTGGCCATCAACCCAGAACGAGCAGCACCAGATCGAGTTGGCGCGAGCAGCCAGTCTTCTCCATCAATATCGCGATCTGCTTGCGGACGGTGTGAAGCGACACATTTGCCTGTCTTGAAATGGTCGCTGCGGTCTGGCCTTGGCTCAATGCCAGAAGAACACGACCCTCCGCCGGCGTGATCCCATATCGGGCCGATATGGCGGGCATTGCCAAATCGGGCTTTTCCCGAAAGCCGATACGCACCATCAGAAGCGGCCGGTTCCGCATGCTCCTTCTTTCATCGGCCCTGACGATATCCGCCACCACTGCCCTGTTCGGACTGCCCGTCGTTGCTGGGATCAGGACCCGGGAATGACGCCCGCCGTTATCGGATTTCGCAAATGCATCGAGCAATTGCGTGCGGATATCGGACAAGGGGTGCCATAAGCGGCCATGTCTTATATGCAGGCTGTAGGGCATGTCCAGCAACGCTTGTGCTTCAGGAGAGGACTGGACAATGCAGCCCTGCGCATCGACGAGACACATGGCTTCCCCAAAAGCAGAAAAAGCCTTTTCGGCCGACGCGAACCAATTGCGAACCGTCTCCTTTCGGCGTTGCAGGCCTGCAAGGAAGACCTGGGTAAAGGCTTCTTTCTGCGCACTCGAGACGAAGCGGGCGTCGTCGACTGCAAATTCATTTTGAATGCTCAATCCGATCTTGATCGACGGACTTTTGTCGATCACCAGCGATCGCATTTGCCGCATTCCGTGCTTGCACATGAAATCGCAGTAATAGGCGTTGGAATCGCGCGCTTTGCGAGACATGAGTGTTTCGGTGTCGAGCCATGTACCCGAACGCCTCGACGATGCAGGAGACAGCAGGATGTCCTGTGATGCGAAGTGCTCGACATATTCGCGTTCGGCAGCTTGTTCGATGTCCATCTGGCGCAATTCGAGGAGGCGATCTCCTTCCGCATGCAGGAACGTCGCGGAATCTCCTCCGAAAAGATCGCGCGTGCCTCGCAGGATTTCAGTCCAGGGAGGGTCGATTTCGGACAGCGCGAATGCCGCATCCAAAGCGCGCCTGAATACTTCCGGACTGGCGCTCATGGCCGTTCCTGCCAGCGCCAGGAACATGCGTGCGAATCACGGGAAGAAAATGCCATCAGCTCTCCTTGTGTGATCCCTGAGTCGCAATCGATCCTACGCAGCATGGCTGACTTGAGCAACAGGTCGTCGAACCGCTCGGCAACGAAGCGCTCGTCATGGCGCACTGCTGAATGCAGTGCACGAATCCAATGGCATGCACTTTCGAAAGAGTTCTGTCAACAGCAGAACGAGTATTCATGAAAGCTTTGCGCCTGAATAAGCTCTTTGTCTTTCTCCATTCGAGGAGCTTTCATGCGTCTTTCATTCCAGACAGCAAAAGCCGGTGTCGCTGCGCTGGCACTGGGTGCAGTCGCTCTCGCCGCGAGCATGCCATTCTCCGGCGACGGTGAAAGTGAGACCGGAAACGTGGAAGCCTGTTCGGAAGCGACGAAACTGGCAAATCTGCTGGGCCTCAAGAGTTCCGGAGGCTGCAATTGTTCAAACGGCATCTACGGATGGACTTGCTTCGTCGAAGCCGACGGTTGATCGTCAGGTGCCGCAAATGTTATCCAGGCGATCAGCCATTCTTTTTTGCGTTCTCTTCTCTCAATTTGCCATTTCAAAAGAAACGTGCACGCAAGATCTCCGCACCGCCAATAGTTGCATGAAGACCCGCGTCACCTGCAACGCAAGAGGGAGTTGCTCGGTAGAGACGAAATGCACCGCGAAGGACAGTCGAGCGCAGCAGTGCCCGACACCGGTCAGCCGCCGATAGCCGTCCCTGCAGCCCGGCTCGCCGTCAGATGCGCCCGGGCCCGTTCCGCCAGCGCCATCTCGCCCGGCGTCTCCGGCGTGAACGAATCCACCGGCAGCGGCTGTCCGTGCGAATCCAGCGCCACGAAGACGATCAGGCATTCGGTCGTCTTGCGCATTCCGCCGCCCTTCAGGTCGCCGCTGCGCACTTCGACCGAGATATTCATGCTCGTCTTGCCGGTGTAGGCCAGCCGGGCTTCGACTTCCACCATGTCGCCGATGCCGATCGGACTGTGGAAACGGATGCTGCCGATGAAAACCGTCACGCAATAGCGTCGCGACCAGCTCGTCGCGCAGGCATAGCCCGCTTCGTCGATCCACTTCATGACGGTGCCGCCGTGTACCTTGCCGCCGAAATTGACTGTGCTGGGTTCGGCAAGGAAGCGAAGGGTGATGGACGACATGGTGGGCTCGCGGGTAGTTTCAGGAATTATCCGGATAATTCCCTTGGCCGGGAGACAAGTCGCGGCGATCAAAAAAAACCAAGGATGCTCAGATGAGTGTGATTACGACGATCGAAGACCTGCGCGTGCTGGCCGAAAAGCGCGTGCCGCGCATGTTCTACGACTATGCCGATTCCGGTTCGTGGACCGAAGGCACCTATCGCGCCAATACCGACGACTTCAAGAAGATCAAGTTGCGTCAGCGCGTGGCCGTCAACATGGAGGGCCGCAGCACCGCCGCCGCCATGGTCGGGCAGATGGCGAAGATGCCGGTCGCCATCGCGCCGGTCGGGCTCACCGGCATGCAGCATGCCGACGGCGAAATCCACGCCGCGCGCGCCGCCGAGAAGTTCGGCATTCCGTTCACGCTCTCGACGATGAGCATCTGCTCCATCGAGGACATCGCCGCCAGCACCGCCGCGCCGTTCTGGTTCCAGCTCTACATGATGCGCGACCGCGACGCGATGGCGCGGATGATCGAACGCGCCCGCGTCGCCCGCTGCAGCGCTCTGGTGCTGACGCTCGACCTCCAAGTCATCGGCCAGCGCCACAAGGACCTGAAGAACGGCCTCACCGCGCCGCCGCGCCCGACGCTCGCCAACATGATCAACCTCGCGACCAAACCGCGCTGGTGCCTCGGCATGCTTGGCACCAAGCGCCGCACTTTCGGCAACCTGGTCGGCCATGTGAAGGGCGTGAGCGACATGAATTCGCTGTCGGCCTGGACCAACGAACAGTTCGACCCGACGCTGTCATGGGCGGACGTCGAATGGGTCAAGAAGCAATGGGGCGGCAAGCTGATCCTCAAGGGAATCATGGTTGCCGAAGACGCGCAGCTGGCGGTCGATTCGGGCGCCGATGCGATCGTGGTCAGCAACCACGGCGGTCGTCAGCTGGACGGCGCACCTTCGAGCATCGAGGCGCTGCCGCCCATCGTCGACGCGGTCGGTAGCAAGACCGAAGTCTGGATGGACGGCGGTATCCGCAGCGGCCAGGACGTGCTCAAGGCCTGGGCGATGGGTGCGCGCGGCACGATGATCGGCCGCGCGATGGCCTACGGGCTGGGTGCGATGGGCGAGGCGGGCGTGACGAAGGCGCTGCAGCTGATCCACAAGGAGCTGGATGTGACGATGGCCTTCTGCGGGCACACGGACATCCGGACGGTGGACAAGAGCATCTTGCTGCCGGGAACGTATCCGGTCTGACTGTCTGACCGTCTGACTTAGGCCGGCACAGCCTCTTCCATCACGCTGGCCAGAATCTCGTAAGACCGCAGCCGCGCCGCATGGTCGAAGACCTGCGACGTGACCATCAGCTCGTTCGCACCCGTCCGCGCCACGAACGCAGCCACGTCCTCGCGCACCTTGTCCGGCGTACCGACAGCCGAGCATGACAGCACCGAATCCAGCAGTGCCCGCTCCTGTGGACCGACCTTCTCTCGATAGCCTTCGACCGGCGGCGGCAGGCGACCGGGCCGCCCGCTGCGCAGGTTGACGAAAGCCTGTTGCCACGAACTTGCGCGGAACTGCGCTTCGGCATCGGTGTCGGCGGCGAACACGTTGAAACCCAGCATCACATACGGCTTGGCCAGTTGCGCAGAGGGCTTGAAGGTCTCGCGGTAGATCTGGATTGCCTGCATCATCTGCTGCGGTGCGAAATGCGACGCGAAGGCATATGGCAGTCCCAGATGCGCTGCGAGTTGCGCGCCGAAAGTACTGGAGCCGAGGATCCAGATCGGCACTTCGAGGCCGCGACCCGGCACAGCCATCACGGGCTGGCGTGGCGACTTGCTCATGAAGTCGATCAGCTCGATCACGTCCTGTGGAAACCGGTCGGAATCGGACTGCAGATCGCGGCGCAGCGCCTGCGCGGTGCGCTGATCGGAACCCGGTGCGCGACCGAGGCCCAGATCGATGCGACCCGGATAGAGCGATTCGAGCGTGCCGAACTGCTCGGCGATCACCAGCGGCGAATGGTTCGGCAGCATCACGCCGCCGGCACCGATCCGGATGGTCGACGTGCCAGCGCCGATATTGGCCAGCAGGACGGCGGTTGCAGCGCTGGCGATGCCGGGCATGCCGTGATGCTCGGACAGCCAGTAACGTTTGTAGCCGAGCGCCTCGCCATGCTGGGCGAGCGAAAGCGAGTTGCGGAACGAGTCTGCCGGCGTGCCGCCTTCGCAGACGGGGGACAGGTCGAGGATCGAAAGCTTGGTCATGCGGTCATCATCCGCCTGATCGGAAACGCGCGTTGCAGCGGGGTTTTCACCTTTGTGTCTTCATTCCTTCACGGACCCCGTCATTCCAGACACGTAGTACTCGACGAAGAACGAGTAGATGAAAGCCACCGGCAGCGAACCCAGCAGAGCGCCGGCCATGAGCGGGCCCCACTGGTAGACGTCGCCCTGCACCAGTTCGGTGACCACACCCACCGGCAGCGTCTTCACCTCCGAAGACGAGATGAACGTCAGCGCGTAGATGAACTCGTTCCACGACAGCGTGAAGGCGAAAATGCCGGCCGAGATCAGGCCGGGGACCGCCAGCGGCAGCACGATCTTGATCAGGATCTGCAGCCGGTTGGCGCCGTCGATCAGCGCACATTCCTCCAGCTCCGCCGGAATCGAGCGGAAGTAGCCCATCAGCAGCCAGGTGCAGAACGGGATCAGGAAGGTCGGATAGGTGAGGATCAGCGCCCAGCGCGTGTCAAACAGGCCGAGGTTGAAAACCACGTTGGCCAGCGGAATGAACAGGATCGACGGAGGCACCAGATACGCCAGGAAGATCGACAGTCCGACGTGCTTCGAGCCCGTGAAGCGCAGCCGCTCGATCGCGTAGGCCGCAAGCACCGACACCACCAGCGACACGACCGTCGACACCACCGACACCAGCACCGTGTTCCACAGCCATTGCGGGTACGCGGTCTGGAACAGCAGTTTGTGGAAGTGCGACAGCGTCGGCGTGATGACCCAGAAAGGATTGCCGTCACGCGAAAGCAGCTCGGCTTCCGGCTTCACCGACGTGATCGCCATCCAGTAGAACGGGAACAGCAGCACGATCAGGAAGACCAGCAGCGGCAGATAAACGGTCACCATCTTGCGCGGAAGCGTGTCCAGGAAGCTCATGCCGACGGTGTCGACCTGGGCGTTGGAGTTCTTGCTCATTTGTCGTTCCCGCCTTGTTGCCACGCACGGCGTTGCAGGCCGAAGAAACTGAACATCACGCAGGCCAGCAGGAACGGCACCATCGCGATGGCAATGGCCGCGCCTTCGCCGAGCGCACCCCCGGAGATCGCCCGCTGGAACGACAGCGTCGCCATGAGGTGCGTCGCGTTGAGCGGACCGCCGCGCGTGATGACGTAGATCAGCTGGAAATCGGTAAACGTGAACAGCACCGAGAACGTCATCACCACCGCGATGATCGGCGTCAGCAGCGGCATCGTGACGTGGCGGAACTGCTGCCACGGCGTCGCGCCGTCGATGGCCGACGCCTCGTAGTACGACGGCGAGATGGTCTGCAGTCCGGCCAGCAGCGTGATCGCCACGAAGGGCACGCCGCGCCACACGTTGGCGATGATCACCGCGATGCGCGCGTTCCAGGGGCTGCCGAGGAAGTCGATGTAGGTGTCGATCCAGCCCATCTTCACCAGTGCCCAGCTGATGATCGAGAACTGCGAGTCGTAGATCCACCAGAAGGCGATGGCCGACAGCGCCGTCGGCACGATGTACGGCAGCAGGATGACGGCGCGGAAGAAGGTCTTGAACCGGATGTTCTTGTTCAGCAGGATGGCCAGCCAGAGTCCGAGGAAGAACTTGAAGACGCTCGCCACCGCCGTGTAGAAAAGCGTGTTGAAGAGCGCCAGGCGCGTGACGGAGTCGCCCCAGAGGTACTCGTAGTTCTCCAGTCCTATCCACTGGCCCGGCCGGCCCACCTTGGCATCGGTGAATCCGAGCCAGGTGCCCAGGCCGAGCGGGTAGGTGAGGAACAGCAGCAGCAACACGGCTGCCGGCAGCATGAACATGAAGCCCAGCGCATTGCGGCTGTTCTGGAGCCTTGCGAACACCGTGCGTTCCCTCAGAGCTTGTAGTAACGCTCGGCGCGCTTCTGGGCGCGTTCGGCGGCTTCTTTCGGCGTCTTCGATCCGCTGGCCGCCTCGGCCACCATGTTCGGGATGATGAAGTCCGCAGCCGCGCCGGCCGATGCGTAGCCGAGCTTGCCGTCGTAGCCGCCCGGGCGCAGGTTCTTCAATGCGTCGCGGTAGGGCAGATGTTTGGGGTCGACGGTCCAGACCGCGCTGTTCTCGTAGTAACGCAACGGCTGCGCCGTATAGCCGCCGCCGCCCTGCAACCAGGGATCGAACTGCTCTTTCTCCATCATGAAGCGCAGGAACTCCTTGGCCGCCATCGGGTACTTGGTGTACTTCATGATCATCTGGTTGAAGAACAGGTGCGACTCCGTCGGCGTGCCCACCGGACCGATCGGGAACACCGAATGGTTCATGTCGGCGGCGATCTCCTTGAGCTTCGGATCGGTCGAATTCTTCGCCGTGTAGTAGATCGAGATGCCGTTATTGGTGACGCTGATCTGGCTGTCGAGAAAAGCCTTGTTGTTGTTCGGGTCGAGCCACGACAGCGTGCCCGGTATGAAGTTCGCATACAGCTCCTTGCCGTATTCCAGCGCCCTGATGGTCTCGGGACTGTCGATCACGACCTTGTTGGTCTTGTCGACCAGCTTGCCGCCGTGCGACCACACCAGCCAGTTGCACCAGGTGCTGTCGCCGGTGGCGTTGCCCAGCGCCATGCCGCCGGGCGTACCCTTGGCCTTGAGTGCCTGATAGAGCTTGAGGAAGCCGTCGGTGGTCTTGGGGAAGGTGTCGAAGCCGGCGGCCTTCACCAGGCTTTCGCGATAGACGATCAGCGAGCCCGAAGCACCCAGCGGCAGGCCGATCCACTTCTTGCCGTCCGGGCGCATGAAGGCCTCGCCGGCGGGATACCAGCCACCGTACTTCTTGCCGAGGTATTCGGCCAGGTCGGTGACGTCGAGCAGCTTGTCCGGATAGAGATTGGCATCGTCGTTGGTCGACAGGATGATGTCCGGTCCGGCACCTGTGTTCGCTGCGACCGCCGCCTTGGGCCGAACGTCTTCCCAGCCTTCGTTGTCGACGCGGACCTCGACGCCCGTCGTCTCGGTGAAACGCCTGACGTTGGCCATGTAGGCGTCGATGTCGCCCTGCACGAAGCGGCTCCAGCGCAGCACGCGCAGCTTGGCGCCTGCTTCAGGCTTGAACGTCATCGACTGCGCCTGCGCGCCGGTCGAGAACAGTGCGGTGCCTGTGCCCAGCGTGGCTGCAGCGGCCACCCCTGCGGAACCTTCGAGAAACCTGCGGCGGTTGAAGTCGTTCATTCTTGTCTCCTGGTTTGCTTTCATGCCAGCAACCGCTGGCCGGTGGCGGCATCGAAAAGATGCGCGCGCTGCAGGTCGGGCTGCAGATGGATCGTGCTGCCGGGCGCGAAGTCGTGGCGTTCGCGAAACACCGCGCAGAGCTCGGTGCCGTCGTGCCGGCAAGAGACGAAGGTGTCCATGCCGGTGGGTTCCATCACGACCACCTGCGCCGGAATGCCCTGACGGTCAGAAAGCACGAGGTGTTCGGGCCGCGTGCCGTAGACGACCGCCTGGCCGTCGAGACCGCCGGCCTGCAGCGGCGCGTCCAGCAGCGTGCCATCGCCCAGTTCGACCTGTGCACCGCCGGCCGTTCTGCGCAGCTTGCCCGGCAGGAAGTTCATCGACGGCGAGCCGATGAAGCCCGCGACGAACTGGTTGGCCGGACGGTCGTACAGGTCGAGCGGACTGCCGGTCTGCTCGATGCGGCCATCGCGCATCACCACGATCTTGTCGCCCATGGTCATCGCCTCGATCTGGTCGTGCGTGACGTAGATCGATGTCGTCTTCAGGCGCTGATGCAGTTCCTTGATTTCGCTGCGCATCGCGACCCGAAGCTTGGCGTCGAGGTTCGACAGCGGCTCGTCGAACAGGAACACCTGCGGATCGCGCACGATGGCGCGGCCCATTGCCACGCGCTGCCGCTGTCCGCCGGAGAGCTGGCGCGGATAACGGTCGAGCAGCGGAATCAGCGCGAGGATCTCGGCCGCGCGCTGCACCTTGGCGTCGGCGACCGACTTCTCGATCTTCGCCAGCGAGAGCGCGAACGCCATGTTGGCGCGCACCGTCATGTGCGGATAGAGCGCGTAGTTCTGGAACACCATCGCGATGTCCCGTTCTTTCGGCGGCAGGTCGTTGACGCGCTTCTCGCCGATGCGGATCTCGCCGCCGTTGATCTGCTCTAGCCCGGCGATCATGCGCAGCAGCGTCGACTTGCCGCAACCCGACGGACCGACCAGCACGGTGAATGAGCCGTCCTGGATGTCGATGTCGACGCCATGGAGGATGGGCACCTCTCCGAAGTTCTTCTTGACACCCTGGATCGTGACGCTCGCCATGCAGTTGAATCCTCAAAGGTTCTCGGGCCAGCGGAGTATGGGTATCGCGATACGGCGTCGCCATAAGGACAAACCGTTAGGCAGAAACCCGCTTTGCAAAACACACGGAATTTGTATGATGAGCCGACAACCGTGCTTCAAAGACTCGTTTCCGTGCTGCTTCCCGGTCCCTCTACATTTCCATCTCCGCAGCCGCTTCGCGTCGAGTCGGACCGGCTGTCGGACCGACTGGCGCTGCGTCTCGTCGCGCAGATCGAGTCCGGCGCGCTGCGACCCGGCGACCGTCTTCCCACCGAACAGCAGCTTGCCGTCGCCCATGGCGTTTCGCGCACCGTCGTGCGCGAGGCCGTGCACCAGCTCAAGTCGAAGGCGCTCGTCACCTCCCGGCAGGGTTCCGGCGTATTCGTCGCGCAGCCACCGACCCACGCGCCACTGGCGTTCGATCCGGCCGTGCTGGCGTCGGTCGAGGCGGTCGTTCACGTCGTCGAGGTGCGCCGGGTGCTCGAAGGAGAGATCGCCGCGCTGGCGGCCGAACGGGCCACGCGCCGCCAGGTCGCCGACCTGCGGCGTGCGTTGAAGGCCATCGACGCGGCTGTCTCCGCAGGCGGCAACGGCGTGGCCGAAGACCTGGCGTTCCATCGCGTCATCGGCGAGGCGACCGGCAATCCGCAGTTCCGCCTGCTGATCGGCTTCCTGGAGCAGTACCTGCGCGAAGGCATGCGCATCACGCGCGGCAACGAGGCGAGGCGCAGCGACTTCATGCAGGCCGTGCAACTGGAGCATCGCGCCATCGTCGATGCCATCGCGGCACGCGACCCTGTCGCCGCCCGGCATCACGCGACGCAGCACCTGATCCTCGGCGAAGACCGGCTGATCGCATCCGGCGTGATCGCGCCAAAGCCGAGAGGCCGATCCGGCCCCCCGTCCCGAACATCGAAAACCATGAAGGAGACCCCATGAAACTGCTCATCACCGGCGGCGGAGGCTTTCTCGGCGCCCGCCTCGCACGCACCCTGCTCAAGCGCGGCACGCTCGCAGGCGGAACCATCGAACGCCTGGTGCTCACCGACATCGCTCCGCCGCCGGCCGACCTGCTGGCGGACGCGCGCGTCGAGGCACGGACCGGCCCGCTGCTTGCGCAGACCGATGCGCTGCGCACCGAGCATTTCGACGGTGTGTTCCATCTGGCGTCGGCGGTGTCCGGCGAATGCGAGGCTGATTTCGAACTCGGGCTGCGGTCGAATCTCGACAGCACGCGCGCACTGCTGGATGCATTGCGCGCCAATGTCGAGGCCGGCGGCAAGGTCACGCGGCTGGTGTTCTCCAGTTCGGTCGCGGTGTTCGGCCCGGACCCGGCCGTGCCGTTGCCCGCGCTGGTTGCCGACGACACCCTGCCCGCACCGCAGACGTCGTACGGCACGCAGAAGCTGATCTGCGAACACCTGATCGCCGACTACACGCGCAAGGGATACATCGACGGCCGTGCCGCGCGGCTGATGACGGTCACCGTGCGTCCGGGCAAGCCGAACGGCGCAGCGTCGTCGTTCTTCAGCGGGATCATCCGCGAGCCGCTGGCGGGCGTCGAATCGGTCTGTCCGGTGTCGCCCGACGTGTCGCATCCGATGTCGTCGCCGACACGCACCGTCGACGGGCTGATCGCCGTCTACGAAGCCACGCGCGAGGCATTCTGCGGCCGGACCGCGCTGAACCTGCCGGGCCTGAACGTGCGCGTGAGCGACATGCTCGACGCGCTCGAGGAAGTCGCCGGCCCCAAGGTGCGCGCGCTGGTGCGCTTCGAGCGCGACGAGCGCGTCGCCGGCATCGTCGCCAACTGGCCGGCGGGTGCGACGGCGGAGCGCGCGGCGCGGCTCGGACTCCTGCCGCATGAGAATTTCGCAGACATCGTTCGCCAGTACATCGAGGATTGCGCCGCGCTGCCGAATGCAGACCAGACATTGAAGGGAATGAAGCAATGACCAAGACCAGCAAGATCGAAAAGGCCGTCCAGGCGGACGTTGCCCAGAAGAAGCAACCTGCGCCGCGCAGCCAGCCCAAGGCACGCCGCACCACGCCGCAGCGCCTGCGTTCGCAGTCGTGGTTCGACAACCCCGACAACGCCGACATGACCGCGCTCTACATCGAGCGCACCATGAATTTCGGACTGAGCTTCGACGAGCTGCAGTCGGGTCGTCCGATCATCGGCATCGCGCAGACGGGCTCCGACATCGCGCCTTGCAACCGGCATCACATCGTGCTGGCCGAACGGGTGCGCGAAGGTATCCGCGATGCGGGCGGCATCGCCTTCGAATTCCCGATCCACCCGATCCAGGAAACCTGCAAGCGCCCGACCGCCTCGCTCGATCGCAACCTGCAATACCTTTCGCTGGTCGAGGTGCTCTACGGCTATCCGATCGACGGCGTGGTGCTGACCACCGGCTGCGACAAGACCACGCCCGCACAGCTGATGGCTGCGGCCACGGTCGACATTCCGGCCATCGCGCTCAACTCCGGGCCGATGCTCAACGGCTGGTTCAAGGGCGAGCGCACCGGCTCCGGCACCATCGTCTGGAAGGCGCGCGAGATGATGGCTGCAGGCGAGATCGGCTATCAGGAATTCCTGAAGCTGGTCGCCTCGTCGGCACCGTCGACCGGCCACTGCAACACGATGGGCACGGCCTCCACGATGAACTCGCTGACCGAGGCGCTCGGCATGACGCTGCCCGGCAGCGCCGCGATCCCGGCGCCTTACCGCGACCGGCAGGAGATGGCCTACATGACCGGCAAGCGCATCGTGGAGATGGTGCGCGCCGACCTCAAGCCGTCCGACATCATGACCCGCGCCGCATTCGAGAACGCCATCGTCGTGAACTCGGCCATCGGCGGTTCGACCAATGCGCCGATCCACCTGAACGCGATCGCGAAGCACATCGGCGTCGAGCTGAACAACGACGATTGGGAAAAGCAGGGCTACAAGGTACCGTTGCTGGTCAATCTGCAGCCGGCGGGCGAGTATCTGGGCGAGGATTTCTACCGTGCCGGCGGCGTGCCGGCTGTGGTGGCCGAACTGATCGCCAAGGGCAAGATCCAGCCGGCCATCACGGCCAACGGCAAGACCTTGACCGAGAACTGCGAAGGCCGCTTCACCGACGACCGCAAGGTCATCTTCGCGTATGCCAAGCCGATGAAGAAGGACGCGGGCTTCCTGCACTTCAAGGGCAACCTGTTCGATTCGGCCATCATGAAAACCAGCGTGATCACGCCCGAATTCCGCGAGCGTTACCTCGCGGACCCGGCCGATCCGATGGCCTTCGAAGGCACCGCCGCAGTCTTCGACGGACCGGAGGATTACCACCACCGCATCGACGATCCGAAGCTTGGCCTGACCGAACACAGCGTGCTGTTCATGCGCGGCGTCGGCCCGGTCGGCTATCCCGGCGCGGCCGAGGTGGTGAACATGCGCGCGCCCGACTATCTGCTGAAGAAGGGCGTCACGGCGCTGGCCTGCATCGGCGACGGGCGGCAGTCGGGAACGTCGGGATCGCCGTCGATCCTGAACGCATCGCCGGAGGCTGCGACCGGCGGCAACCTGGCGCTGCTGAAGACGGGCGACCGGGTGAGGATCGACCTGAAGAAGCGTACCGCGAACATGCTGGTGTCGGCAGAGGAGATCGAGAAGCGCCGTGCCGAGCTGGATGCGGCCGGCGGCTACAAGTATCCGGCGAGCCAGACGCCGTGGCAGGAAATCCAGCGCGCCGTTATCGGGGAGCTGTCGGAGGGGATGGTGCTCAAGCCGGCGGTGAAGTACCAGAAGATCCACGCGACCTTCGGTGTGCCTCGGGACAACCACTGAGAGCGACGCCGTACCGTCGGAGGGCGTCGCCGAATGCCTCCGACGACAAGTAGCCGAACTCCACCACCCGCGCCGCTGCAATCGCATCGCCGGTGACCAGCGCGGTCGCCGGATGGCACATCATCAGCGTGCCGTCCGCGCATCCCGCGAGCCAGCGGTCCATGTGGCGGCCGTAGTCGGCGGGGGTAGTGGCATCGAAGCCGTAGACGCCGGCGAAGCCGCGGTTGTGGCGCAGGCCTCGGTCGGAGAGCTGGCCACGAAAGCGAAGGCCGCCCAGCATCGCGAGCACGCCGGCCTTGCCGAAGCTCCATGACAGACGCGCCGGCACCGTTGCGCGAACGGACGGCGCAGCACCGCCCGGGTAGCGCTTCGCCAGCACAGCCAGCAGCGCATCGCGCACGACCGGCAGCTGATGCACATGCTGATGCCCGTCGATGAAGTCCGGCGCGCGCTGCATCGCCTGCTCGAAGTCGTCGAGCTGCCGAATGATCGTCTGCGTGATCCTGGCGCCGTCCAGCCTGCGCGCATAGGCGTCGATCAGCACCGCGCCGAGCGTCGGCGCCGTGCCGCCATGGCCTTCGGTGAGGTTAATGTGCAGGCCGGTCGACAGCGTCGGCGGTGCATCGGCGAGCGTGCGTGCCGCCTCTGCCCAGCGCGGCGATGTCGTCATGCAGCTCGTCGCGCTGAGTCGCCCCCGGCGCGCCAGTTGCACGACGGCATCGTCGATGGCCGGATGCATCGCGAAGTCGTCGGCGCAGAGCTCGATGCGGATTGGACCGGTCGATCCGGCGTCAGCGACCATGCAGTTGCCCGTCGTGCTGATTGGCTGCCTGCGTCGTCGTCGCCGGCTTGGCCAGCGGACTGTGGTCCAGATCCTCGGCCAGCAGGTACAGAGGTCTCCGCTTGACCTCCGTATAGATGCGCCCGATGTATTCGCCCAGGATGCCGATCGACAGCAACTGCACGCCTGAGAACAGCATCAGCCCGGCGGCCAGCGTCGGCCAGCCCTCCAGCTTGTTGCCGTAGAGCAGCGCACCGATGACGATCCAGAGGCCATAGCAGATCGCTGCGGTAGAGATGACGAGCCCGGCGCCACTCCAGAAACGCAGCGGCAGCGAGCTGAACGAAGTGACGCCTTCCAGCGCCAGCATGACAAGCCCGCGCAGGCTGAAGCTCGACTGCCCGCCGCGCCGCGCATCGGGCGTGAAAGGAAGCGCCACCGAGCGGAAGCCGACCCAGGCGTAGAGGCCTTTCATGAAGCGGTTGCGTTCGGGCAGGCGGCGCAGCGCTTCGACGACCTTGCCGTCCATCCAGCGGAAATCGCCGGCGTGTTCGGGTATGTCGACCGAGCTGCCGACGCGCAGCAATCCGTAGAAGAGCCGGGAGCCGGCGCGCTTGCCTAGCGATTCGCCGGCCCGCTCGGCGATCACGCCGTAGATCATGTCGTAGCCGCTGCGCCAGAGCGCTTCCATCTCGGGCACCAGCGACAGCGGATGCTGGAAATCCGAGTCGATCAGCAGCACCGCGTTGCCGCGCGCGTGCGCGATGCCGGCGGTGAGCGCGGCTTCCTTGCCGAAATTGCGCGACAGCTCCAGGTAGCGGATGCCGAGTTTCGGGCTCAGCAAGCGTGCGATCTCGCGCGTGGTGTCCCGGCTGCCGTCGTTGACCACGATGATCTCGACGTCCGGCGTCAGCGCGATCAGCGTGGAATGCAGGGCTTCGAGGAACTCGGCCAGATGGTCGGCTTCGTTGTACGCAGGCACCACGCAGCTCAGGCGCAACGGGCTGCGCAGCGCGTCGCAGGCCTCCGTGCTGGCGAGCGGCGCGGGCACGTGATGTGTGCCGGCGATCGGGTCGGGGGAGTCGTCCAGCGAAAGCGAAGAGAAAGGCATGCACGATTGTTGCGCATGCGGAGCGCCGCACATAATCCGGCGCTCCCTCATCCCGCTCAAGATCGCCGCCTCCGACCATGGACATCGCCTGGAAAACCCGTCTGCAATCGCTCACACCCGCTGCGGCGTTCAGGCTCTTCCTGGTCGCGCACGTCCTGCTGTGGACCTTGCTGCCGACGATGCTGGCCTTCAACCTGCCGCTCGACACCATCGAGGCGCTGAGCTGGGGCCGCGAATGGCAGGCCGGCTATTACAAGCACCCGCCGACATCGGCCTGGCTTGCGGAGCTGCTCCGCTGGGGATCGCTCGACTGGCCGCTGTTCCTGCTGTCGCAGCTCGCCATCGCAGCCGCGCTCTGGGCCGCCTGGGAACTGGCGCGCGATGTGCTGTCGCCGTGGATGGCGCTGGTTGCGGTGATGGCGCTCGAAGGCGTCAATTACTACAACCTCACCAGCCTGGAGTTCAACGCGAACGTCGTGCAGTACCCGTGCTGGGCGGTCGCTTCGCTGGCGTTCTGGCGCGCGGTGCGCAGCGGTTCGCGCGGGCTCGGCTGGTGGGTGCTGCTGGGTGTCGCTTGCGGCTTCGGTGTGCTCGGCAAGTATTCGTTCCTGACGCTGCCCAGCTCGATGGTGGTGGCGATGGTGCTGGTGCCTTCGCTGCGCGCGCAGTGGCGCGGCATCGGTCCGTGGCTGGCGATGGGCATCGCCTTCGCGATGTTCGCGCCGCACGTGCTGTGGGCGCAGGCGCACGACTGGCCCACGCTGCGTTATGCGGCGGGCCGCGCGGTCAGCGCGACCGGCAACGGCCCGCTGGCACGCATCGGCGGCGTCGCGAGCTTCATCGGCGCGCAGCTGGCTGCGATCCTGCCGCTGGTCCTGCTGCTGTGGGCTGCGAACGGCTGGCGCAAGCGCAGTGCCGGTACGAATGCCGATGCGCCATCGACCGAAGTCGCGCCTGACGAACCCCCGCGCACTCCCGCCCAGCGCCGGCGCGACGGCTGGATGCTGTTCGCGATGGGCGTCGGTCCGCTGCTGATCTTTCTATCGGCTGGCGTCTTCGGCGTCCGTCTCCATGACATGTGGGGCTCGCCGCTCTTTCTGGTGATCGGCCCTGCGATCGCGGTTGGCTGGGCGATGCGGCTGCGCAATCCGCGCCGCTTTGCCATCGCGTTCGCGGTGTGGACGCTGGTGTTGGTGATGCTCTACGGCCTGATCGCCATCGGCGGGCCGCTGGCCAAGGGCCGGCTGTCGCGCATCCATTACCCCGGTCGCGAACTGGCCGTGGAAGTGGCGCGCGGCTGGCATCGGGTCGAAGGTGCCGATGCGCGCCTGCCGATCGTCGCCGGCCATGCCTGGCCGGCCGGCAATGTCGCGCAGTACCTGCCGCCGCAATCGGGTGGCCGGCCTTCCGTCTACATCGATGCCGACCCGGACCGCGCAGCCTGGCTCGACGATGCCGCAGTGCGTGCGCAGGGCGCGGTGTTCGTCTGGGAGGCGGAATCGGGTCAGGTGATGGAAGCGCCGGCCGCAACGCCGCCGGCCGGTTGGCTCGCGCGGTTTCCGGCAATGCAGGTGCAGCCGCCGCTGGAGATCGCGGTGCGGCGCTTCGGGCGCGACTTCAGGGTGCAGGTGGGCTGGGCGATCCTGCCGCCGCGACAGCCCTGAGCCCGGGTTCAGGACCTGATGAAAGCCAGCAGGTCTTCGTTCAGCTGGTCCGCATGCGTCAGTGCCGTCGCATGCGGCGCGCCGGCATAGACCTTGAGCGTCGCGCCGGCGATCAGCTGCGCCGACAGCTTGCCGGTGGTCTCGAACGGCACCACCTGGTCGTCGTCGCCGTGGACGATCAGCGTCGGCACGTCGATCTTCGCCATGTCGGGGCGGAAGTCGGTTTCGGAGAAAGCGGTCACGCAGTCGATGGTCGCCTTGATCGAAGCCTGAAGCGCGATGAACAGCGTCTGCTTGAAAACGCCCTGCGACACCTTCGCGCCGGGCCGGTTGGTGCCGTAGAACATGGTGCTGAAGTCGTCGAGGAACTGCGGGCGGTCGGCGGCCAGGCCGGCCCTGATGCCGGCGAACACCGACATGTCGACGCCTTGCGGATAGTCGGCGGTCTTGCCGAAGATCGGCGTCACTGCGCTGATGAGCGCGAGCTTGGCGACGCGCGCCGAGCCATGACGCGCGATGTAGCGCGTCACGTCGCCGCCGCCCATCGAGAAGCCGGCCAGCACCGCGTTCCTCAGGTCGAGGTGGTCGGCCAGCGCCTTGATGTCGTCGGCGAAGGTGTCGTAGTCGTAGCCGGTCCACGGCTGGCTCGACCGGCCGAAACCGCGCCGGTCGAAGGCGATGGCACGGTAGCCGCGCGAGGCGAAGAACAGCATCTGCGCGTCCCACATGTCGGCGCTGAGCGGCCAGCCGTGGCTGAAGAGGATGGGCTGGCCTGTGCCCCAGTCCTTGTAGTAGATCTCGGTGCCGTCTGCGGTGGTGATCGTTGGCATGGGATGTCCTCGGGTGGGTTGGAAAAAGGGTGACGGATGACGGATGACTGGATCAGTCGAGCGCCAGGAAGTGGTTCACCGCCGGCTGCCCGGGTCCGATGTGGAAGCGCAGCGCTTCGCCCTGCATGTCGGCATCGGCGTTCGACACCCGCGCGTGCTGGCGCAGGTGCTCGGCCCACGATTCGACCAGGAACCATTCGACGACGCGCTCGGGCTCGCTCGTGTGCTCGGCCACGCCCCAGGCATAGGCGCCGTCGCGCCGCCGTTCCTGCGCAACGTGCTTCATCGCCAGCAGGAAAGCGGGAAGGTCCGGCTTGCGGATGCGGTATTCGATCTGCACCATGACCGGGCCGCGGTCGTGCGCGACGGGCTCGGTCAGCATCGGTTCCGGCCAGTGGTTGGCGGCCTGCAGGTCGGCCTCGCCGGTCGGCAGCTTCACGCGGTGGAACAGCAGCGCGATGACGACCAGCCCGGCTGCGCCGATCAGCAGCGTCGCCGGTATGCCGGCCTCCTGCGCGACCAGGCCCCAGCTCAGGCTGCCGCCGGCCATCGCGCCGTTGAACACCATCAGGTAGATCGCAAGGCCGCGTCCGCGCACCCAGTTCGGCAGCACCGCCTGCGCGACGCCGTTGAGCGTGGTGAGCGCGATGATCCAGCCGACGCCGAGCACCAGCATCAGCAGCACCGCCACCCACTGCGGCGGCGCGAAAGACAGCGCCGCCATGACCAGCGCGCTCAGCACCGACGCGGTCAGCACCAGGCCGTCCGCATCCAGACGCTGGCGCAGTTTCGGCAGCAGCAGCGCACCGAGGATCGCGCCCGCACCGACCGCGCCGAGCATCACGCCGTAGAAGCCGGCGGTGCCGCCGAGCATCCCGCGCGCGACCAGCGGCAGCAGCGCCCAGACCGAGCTCGCGAACAGGAAGAATACCGCCGCGCGCAGTAGCACGACATGCAGTTCGGAGCTGGCGCGCGCATAGCGCAGCCCGGCGCGGAAAGCGCCGAAGAACTGCTCCGAGAGGCCGGTGTCGACAGCCGCAGGCCGCTTCCACCAGACCAGCGCCGCGATCACGAAGACATAGCTCGCCACGTCTGCGCCATAGGCCGCGCCCGCACCGAAGCTCGCCAGCAGCAACCCGCCCGCCGCAGGCCCGAGTGCGCGGGCGATGTTGATGCCCAGCGAATTCAGCGCGACCGCGTTCTTGAGGTCGCTGCGCGGCACCAGCTCCGGCACGATCGACTGCCAGGTCGGCCCCATCAGCGCCGCGCCGATGCCGCCGACGAAGGTCAGCGCGACCAGCGATTCGACGGTCAGCGAATCGGTGCGCGCGAGCAGCAGCAACGTGCCGCTGACGCATGCCAGCAGGATCTGCACCGCAATCAGGAAACGGCGCCGGTCGAGGATGTCCGACAGCACGCCCGCAGGAATCGCCAGCAGGAAGATCGGCAGCGTGGCGGCGGTCTGGATCAGCGCGACTGCTGCCGGGCTGGCCGACAGCTCTGTGACCATCCAGGAGCTGGCGACGTCACGCATGAAGCTGCCGATGTTGCCGAGCACGGTGGCTGCCCACAGCACGGCGAAGATCGGCTGGCGCAGCGGGGCGAAGCTGCCCGACGGAGCGGGTGGCGCGGCTTTTGTTTCAGTGCTCATCGCGTGTCCTGAGGTCATGCCATGCCACCAGCAGAAATCCGCCGACCAGTCCCCAGTGCTCGAAGAACGCATTGGCGACCATGAAGCGCTCGACGCCTGCCATCTCCCAGAACCGGTTGGCGACGAAGGTCGCCATCAGCGTGAAGCCGGCCAATCCCAGCGCGCCGAGCCAGCGAAGGAAGCCGGTGAGGATCATCAGCGCCGCACCGACCTCGAACACGATGACGGCCACCGCCATCGGCCCGGCCGGCGACAGGCCGAAGTGGTTCATCTCCGCAATGGCCGACGAGAAGTCGGTCGCCTTGTTGAAGCCGCCCTGCAGATAGGCACCGCACAGCAGGAGCAGTGCGAGCCAGTGCACGGCGCGATGGGTAAAGACACGTTGGAGTGGGGGTGCCATCAAATGCTCCAGCAGGCGCAGCCGAGCGCGCCCCAGAAGCTCTTCAGATCGGCGATCGGCAGCTTGCTGCTCCATGCCGTCGCGTGCCGGTGACCGTGCACGTTGCAGTCGTTCGCGCAGGCGCAATCGGCGGCGATGCGGCGCAGCGTCGACTGCAGCGGCCTGCCTTCCGAGCCGGCGTGTTTGTCGGCCCATCCCGCATAACCGCCGAAGGTGCGCGCGGGAGACCAGTCGGGCATGGCGAGCGGTGGCGTGCTTTCGTCAAGGCCCTGGAACGGGCCGGCGCCGTAGACCACCTTGCCGCCGACCATCGTCAGCAGCGCGGTGATATCGGCGATGTCGGACTCGGCGCAGGCGAAGAAGTCGCGGTCGGGCACCACCAGGTCGGCCAGCAGGCCGGCTTCGATGCGGCCCTTCTTGCCGACCTCGTTGGAGAACCAGGTCACGTTCTCGGTCCACATGCGCAGCGCGGCTTCGCGGTCGAGGCAGTTGCGCTGCGGATAGAGCTGCATGCCGCCGACCGTCTTGCCGGTGACCAGCCACGACAGCGACACCCACGGGTTGTACGAGGCGACCCGCGTCGCATCCGTGCCGGCCGAGACCTTCACGCCCTTTTCCAGCATGCGCTTGACCGGCGGCGTCGCCTCTGCCGCGCCGGCGCCGTAGCGTTCGACGAAATACTCGCCCTGGTAGGCCATGCGGTGCTGCACCGCGATGCCGCCGCCGAGCGCGGCGATGCGGTCGATGGATTTTTCGGAGATGGTCTCGCAATGGTCGAAGAACCAGTTCAGGCCGGCCAGCGGCGTGTCGCGGTTCACCTTCTCGAACACGTCCAGCGCGCGTTCGATGGTCTCGTCGTAGGTCGCGTGCAGGCGCCACGGCCAGCGGTTCTCGGCCAGCACGCGCACCACGCCTTCGAGGTCGCCTTCCATCTCGGGTGCCATGTCGGGACGCGGCTGGCGGAAGTCCTCGAAGTCGGCGGCCGAATACACCAGCATCTCGCCGGCGCCGTTGTGGCGGAAGTAGTCGTCACCCTGCTTGTACTTCGAGCTGGCGGTCCAGTTCAGGAAATCCTGCTTCTCCTGCTTCGGCTTCTGCGTGAAGAGGTTGTAGGCGAGGCGGATAGTGAGCTGGCCGGCTTCGGCCAGCTTCTGGATCACCTGGTAGTCCTCCGGATAGTTCTGGAAGCCACCGCCGGCGTCGATGGCGCCGGTCACGCCCAGGCGGTTGAGCTCGCGCATGAAGTGGCGCGTGGAATTGAGCTGGTAGTCGAACGGCAGCTTCGGTCCCTTGGCCAGCGTTGCGTAGAGCACGGTCGCGTTCGGCTTGGCCAGCAGCAGGCCGGTCGGGTTGCCGGCCGCATCGCGCACGATCTCGCCGCCGGGCGGGGCGGGCGTGTCCTTCGTGTAGCCGACGGCTCGCAGTGCGGCGCCGTTGAGCAGCGCCCGGTCGTACAGGTGCAATAGGAAGACGGGCGTGTCCGGCGCTGCGGCGTTGAGTTCGGCGATGGTCGGCAGCCGCTTCTCGGCGAACTGGTGTTCGGTGAAGCCTCCGACCACGCGCACCCACTGCGGCGCCGGCGTGACCGCGACCTGCCGCTTGAGCATGTCCATCGCGTCGGCCAGGCTCTTCACGCCGTCCCAGCGCAGTTCGAGATTGAAGTTGAGACCGCCGCGAATGATGTGCAGGTGGTTGTCGATCAGGCCCGGCAGCACCGTGCGGCCCTGCAGATCGATGACGCGCGTGGCGACACCGGCCAGAGGCAGGACGTCTTCGCCGCGGCCGACATGCGTGAAGCGGCCTTCGCCGATGGCGACCGCGCTCGCGACCGGATTTGCACGATCGAGCGTGGTGAAGCGGCCGTTGTGCAGGATGAGTTCGGGAGCGGTCATGCGCGATGTTCCTTGTCGGATGTCGTGGCGGTCGCGGCTGGCTTGGCGCGCTGCGGCAGCTCGCCGAACATGTGCGGCGCGACCTGGTGCTGCAGCCACGACGTGACGACCGGCCCCTGCTGGAACAGCCGCTTCGCCAGCGACGGCAATTGCTCGCCAGCCAGGATGCCCAGCAGCCCGACCAGCGCGATGATCGGCGGCGCCGGCGAGCGCACGCCGGACAGCGCGTAGATGACGCCGACCAGCACGCCCAGCGCCAGGGAAATCAGATACGGCTTCATCGCGCGCTGCCGCTCAGCCTTCGTGCGCGCCGAACATGGCGCGCGCGTAGTTGATGCCGATGCCGTAGCCGCCGCCGAACTTCTTCGCGATGCCGGTGGTCATGTCGTAGGTGTCGGTTCGCGCCCAGTCGCGCTGCATTTCCAGCAGGTACTGCAGGGCGGTCATCGGCTGGCCGCCCGCCTGCACGATGCGTTCGATGGCGCGGTTGTGCGCTTCGAGCGAGATATCGCCGCAGGCGTCGGCGATCACGAACACCTCGAATCCCTGGTCGATGGCCGACAGTGCGGGGCCGACGATGCAGACGCTGGTCCACAAACCCGCCAGCACGATGCGCGACTTGCCGATCTCGTTGATGCGGCGGATCACGGCCGCGTCTTCCCAGGTGTTCATCGACGTGCGGTCGAGCAGTGCCTGGCCGGGAAACGGCGCGGTCACTTCCTCGAACATCGGGCCCGAGAAGCTCTTTTCGGCCACGGTCGTGAGGATGGTCGAGGCGCCGAAGCCAGCGGCCGACGCTGCGACCAGCCCCGCGTTGGAGCGCAGCAGCACCGGATCGATCGAGTTCGTCGCGAAGGCCATCTGCGACTGGAAGTCGATCATGACCAGCGTGTGGTCGGTCGGCTTCAGCAGCTTGGCGCCGGGGGTCGGGGTGGCTGTGATGTTCATGATTCGGGACCTTTGTCGATGAGGAAAGTGAGCGATGGAAAGAGACAACGAGGCAACGGGACGAAGTCATTCTTGAATGCGCATCCGTTGCCGGCATCTCTCTTTCGAGCAACATTCGCCATCCATACGAAGATGTGTCCGATCTATACCAAGGCTCAATAGCGCCCGCGCGATCCGCTTCCTAGACTGGGCAACGCGACCAGCCACAGGAGTTCGAATCATGTTCATCAGTTCATCCGCGCCGCCGGCCCAGATCGCAGTGGCGGTCCTGCACAAGGACCCTCTGGTGCGGGCCGGCCTGACATTCATCCTGGCTACCGAAAAGGATTTCGATGTGAGCGTGGTGGATCGCTGCGCCTCGACTGCGGACGTGGTGGTCGCCGATTACGACACGGCCCTGGCTTTCTTCGACGGCGACCGGGCAGGGGCCGCCGGAGAGCGGACGACGCACCGACCTCGCGTGATGGTCGTCAGCCACCGCGACGGAGAGTTCGAGATCCGCCATGCGCTCAGCCTGGGCGTGAATGGCTACCTGCTGTTGGACTGTGGCCTGGACGACATGATCAGCGGCGTGCGCGCATTGCATCGCGGGCAACGTCACCTCGACCGCACCGCGGCGCAGCGCGTCCTCGAAAGCCTGCATCATGAAAGCCTCACGGCACGCGAAGGCGACGTCCTGCGCCTGATTGCCGAAGGTCTCCTGAACAAGACCATCGCCGGCAAGCTGAACATCTCGCTCGGCACGGTGAAGGCGCACGTCAAGGCCATCCTGGCGAAGCTGGGTGCCAAGACGCGGACCGAGGCCGCTGCAGTTGCGCAGCGGCGGGGGCTGCTCAACGGCGCACGGCTCGCCGTCAGCTCCTGAAGAACGCGAGGAGGTCAGGGTTGATCACGTCGGCATTTGTCGCGCACATGCCGTGCGGGTAGCCGGGATAGACCTTCAGCCTCGCATTCCTGACCAGCTTCGCCGTCAGTTCGCTCGAGATGGCCAGCGGTACGACCTGGTCGTCGTCGCCATGCAGCACCAGTGTCGGTACATCGATCTTCCGGAGGTCCGCCGTGAAGTCGGTCTCGGAGAAGGCCTTGATGCCTTCGTAATGGGCCTGGATGGAACCCATCATTCCCTGTTGCCACCAGTGGTCGCGAATGCCTTCCGACACCTTCGCGCCGGGGCGGTTGAAGCCGTAGAACGGCATCGAGAAGTCCTTGAAGAACTGCGGCCGGTTCGCCGCCACTGCTGCACGGATGCCGTCCAGCACTTCCATCGGCACACCGCTCGGGTTCGCAGCCGTCTTCGCCATGAGCGGCGGCACGGAACTGATGAGGACCACCTTGGCTACCCGCTTGCTGCCGTGCCGGCCGATGTAGCGGGCGATCTCGCCGCCGCCCGTGGAATGACCCACGTGAATCGCCTTCTGCAGGTTCAAATGCGCCGTCAGCGCGGCCAGGTCGTCGGCATAGTGGTCCATGTCGTGGCCGGTCGAGCCCTGGCTCGAGCGTCCGTGGCCGCGGCGGTCGTGGGCGATCACGCGGAAGCCCTGCTGCACGAAGAACAGCATCTGCCCGTCCCAGTCGTCCGCACTCAGCGGCCAGCCGTGCGAGAACACGATCGGCTGGCCCTTTCCCCAGTCCTTGTAGAAGATCTGCGTGCCGTCCCTGGTGGTGATGGTGTTCATGGAGCGCGTTTCTTTCGGGAGGTTCGGCCCGGCAGCCATCGCAGCGAAGGGCAGGCCGGCAGCTGCGGCGATGCCGGCGCCGCCAGCCAGCAGTTTTCGTCGACTCGCACGGGTCGCGTCGGATGGATCGGATGGGTCGGGGGATTTCGAAGTTGTCATGGAATGGTTCCTGGATGGGTGGATCGGCATGCATCCATTGTTGGAATCCATCCTTTTCCTGCCCTCTCCCCATGAGCGAAGGCGGCTATCGCCCATAGGAGGGTGAACGACGAGCGCCGATGCGCGCGACCGCGACGCTCAGGCCGCCGCGACCGGCAGAAGAAAGGTCATTTCAGTTCCGCGCGGCAGTTGCGGCCGGGCCCACAGGCGACCGTGATGCGCCTCCACGATCGACCGGCAGATGGCAAGTCCCATGCCCATGCCGTGGGGCTTGGTCGTGAAGAATGCATCGAACAACCGGTCGAGATGCTGGGCTGCCACGCCATCGCCAGAGTCGGTCACGCTGATCGCAACTTCGCCTTCCGGCGTGGATGCGGTCCGGACCACGACCAGCCGGGTCGGGTCCGCGCTTTCCCTGATCGCCTCGATGCCGTTCTTCAGGAGGTTGGCGAGGACCTGCTGGATCTGGATCTTGTCGCCGAGCACGAACGCCGGGGCGTTGAAAGGGCCGGCCTGTACGCGGACACCGTAGCGCTGTGCCTCCGCCCGCATCAGCGTCACCACCTCGTGGATGGTTCCCTGGATGTCGAGCCTCGTCAGTTCGATGCCCGATTTGCGCGCCAGCGCCTGCAAGCCCTTGATGACGCCGGCCGCACGCGTACCGTCCGCCAGCATCCGCGTGAGTACCTGCTCGAGCTCCCCGAAGTCGGGCGCCGGGCGACGCAGCCAGTTCAGTCCGGCGCTGGCGTTGGTCACGATGGCCGCGAGCGGCTGGTTGATCTCGTGAGCGATCGAAGCTGCAAGCTCGCCCATGGTGGTCAGCCCGGACACCCGGACCAGCTCGGCCTGTGCGTCGCGCAGCTTCTTGTCGACCTCCCGCCGCAACGCGAGATCGCGGAAGACCAGGACCGTGCCGGTAATGTTTCCGCGGTCGTCGATGATGGGCGAGGCCGATTGCTCGATCGGGATCGGCGAGGTGCCGTCACGGGCCAGCAGGAGCACCTGGCTGTTCGCCTGCCGTGCATGAGCCTCGATCTGTGCCTCGATCTGTACCTCGATCCGCAATCCGGTTTCCTCGTCCACGGTGCGATAGACCTCCCCGAGCTGCAGGCCCAGCGCTTCGGCCGAGCGGAACATGGTCAGGCGTTCCGCGACCGGATTGAGGTAGGTGATCAGACCGGCGTCGTCCGCGGAAATGACGGCATCCCCGATGCTCGAAAGCGTCGCCGCATAACGCCGCTCGCTGTCTCTGAGCTTGCGGTCGGCGGCATGCTTGTAAAGCGCCATCTCGACCGCCGTGCGCAGCTGCGAGTCTTCGAACGGCTTCAGCAGGTAGCCGAACGGCTCCGTCACCCTGGCGCGCCGGATGGTCTCGTCGTCGGCGTAGGCGGTCAGGAACACCACCGGAATGTCGCAGGTCAGGCGCATCTCCTGCGCTGCATCGATGCCGTCCATCGCGCCTTCGAGGCGGATGTCGGTCAGCGCCAGGTCGGCGGATGTCGCCATGGCGAGTGCGCTGGCTTCCTCGCCGTGCGAGGTGATGCCGACCACCTCGTAGCCGAGTCGCGTCAGCTGCTGCTTCAGGTCGCGGGCCACCACCCGGTCGTCTTCCACCACGAGGATCCGGGCGCTTCTCATGGCGCGGTCCGTGTCTGCGCTTCCGCATCGAACGTCACCGTGAAGCGGGTTCCGCGATGGCGATCGACGACGAGCTCGCCGTGGATCTGCTGTGTCAGGTCGTCCACGAGCTGCAGGCCCAGCGAGTCGGCCTGGGACACGTCGATGTCCGACGGAAGACCGACACCGTCGTCCGCGACGGACAGGACGTGGCGCCCGGCCGCTGTCGTGTGCAGTGCGATGCGTATCTCGCCGGACCGCTCTCCCGGAAATGCGTGCTTCAGCGCATTGGAGACCAGCTCGTTGACGATCAGTCCGCAGGACACGGCCCGGCTAAGGCCGAGCTGGATGTCCTGGACCGTGGATGTCAGCTGCACCTTGCGCTCGTCGGTGCCGTAGGCCCGGGCAAGCTGTGTGCAGAGGTTCCCGATGTGCGCAGCCATCGGCACACGGGCGAAGTTGCCCGCCCGGTAGAGATTTTCATGAACGAGGGCCATCGAGCGGACGCGGTTGCGGCTGTCGGCAAAAAGCTCGGCGACGGCGGGATCGGCGATGCGCGACGCCTGCAGGTTCAGCAGGCTGCTGATCAGCTGCAGGTTGTTCTTGACCCGGTGGTGCACCTCTTGCAGCAACGACTCCTTTTCTCCCAGGGAAGCGTTCTCCATGGACGTGGCCGCCGTCGATGCGAGCAGCGTGAGGATGGCCACCCGTTCCGGCGTGAAGATGCGTTCCGCGAGCGTGTTCTCGAGGTAGAGCAGCCCGATCAGTTCGCCCTGTTTCACCAGCGGCAGGCAGAGAACGGACCGGGCCCGGGACTTCGAGAAATAGGGATCGCCGGAGAACGGCCCCGGCTTTCGCGCATCGTCGATCAGGACATGCGCCTTGCTGCGAATCGCGTAGTGCAGAAGCGAAAGCGGCAGCTCGTCCGCGGTCGCCGGCTCGCTTCTCACGATGACCCCGACGCCGCGTTGGCCGGTACACGCGCTCGCCTCTATGCGCAGCCGATCGCCTTGCGGAAGCACCAGCAATCCGCGATCGGCGCCTGCGTGCTCGAGCGCGATGGTCATCAGGGTGCGCATGAGATTGTCCAGGCCCTTCTCGGATGCGACCGCCTGCGATGTGCGCAGCAGCGTCTCGACATCGACCGTGCTCGCCACGCGGTCGATGCCGGCCTTGCCGTTTGGGCGATCGGGGCCGAACTCGTCCCGGAGACAGTCGTGATCGCGGTCGAGCGCCGCCACCTTGCCGGTCGCGCCCCATCGTTCGTAGGCCTGCCGCGCCGACCTGAGCAGCGCGTTCGAGATCGAATGCATTCCCTGCGAAAAATGGAACTTTGCAGACAGCTCCAGCGCCATGGCTTCGACGTGCGGAAAAGCCGACGCGCGTGCGGACGCGACCGCGATCTCGTACTGGCGCATGGCCTGGGCCGAGTCGCCCTGCAGGCGCGCATCCTCGGCTCTGAGCAGCGAGGATCGGCAGAGAAAATTCTCGGGGCAGTGGCGTGCCCAGATATCGATCTGTTTCCGATGGAAGCGCAGCGATGCCGATTGCCCGCGGGCGGCGCCGATCAGGCCGCTGTAGAAATGGTATTCGGCAAGTTCGAAGTGTCCCTTCGATGTCCATGTCAGCGGCGCCGCATTGGAAATGGCGTGATGCGCCTCGGCGATCTCACCGGCAAGGAACCGGGCCTGCGCCTTCCTGATCCAGTACCAGCAGGCGGCGATGTCGAGACTTCGATTGCTCGCGAAGTGCTGCTCGAAGCCGAACTCGTCGAAGGTCGCGTCGTCGAAGGAGCCCAGGCGGCATGTCGTCCCCTGCAGCGAGGCGACCAGTTGCTGCTGCGCCGTGATGATGTCGACGATCAGCCCGAACTTCGCGTCGACCACGAAGTCGAGCCGTTCCCGCGCTTCGAGCCGAACCCTGTCGAGCGGCTCGCCGGCGCCGAGCAGGCTCGTGACTAGGCAGCATGAGCTGAAACCCGCGTAGGTCACGTCGCCCGTTTCGCAAGACACCTGGAACGCCCGGCGAAGCAGGGGGTGGCCGGAGCGGATGTCTTTCGCCCAGGGAATCACGTGGTGACTGAAGCACATGTAGACGCGAGCCCTGTAGCGCGTGAACGGCGTCTTCTCCACAAGGTCGAGGCCGAGCTTTCCCAGGCGGAAAGCGGTCGCGTAGTCGCCGAAGTACGGACCGACCATCATCCCGAGATAGGCGTACGCAAGCGGCGAGGCGTCCGTGTTGCCGTATTCGAGGCTGAGGTTCGCCATCCGGCACAGCACCAGACATACGAGGTTCTCGTCGCTGAAGAATGCCGGCGGCAGCACTGCGGCAAGGACATCGACGATCGCGCGTCGCAGCGGGTCCACCATCGTCGGCAGGTCGAGCAGCGATTCGACCGGGCGCCCCGCGAGACGCTCGACCAGCAGCGCATGTTCCCGAGCCACTTCCTCGCGGCTGGGATGCACCGGCCATGGCGTGTCGACCTCCTGGAGAAACGACAGGCAGACGTCGATCGCCTGCGCACTCCGGTCGAGCGCGAGGCAGACCGTCACCAGCAGCCATGTCACGCTGGCCTTGTCGACCAGGTTCGCGGCACGCGCTCCCAGCAGGCACAGCCTCGTGGCGGCGTCCTGTGGCGAGCCGGTCAGGAACTCGCACTCCGCACGCACGCGATCGATGTCGAAGGACAGCCGGTATTCGGTCCGCCACGCATCGGACGGAAGCAGCCGTGCCGCGCCGATCGCGTACGAAAGGGCAGCTGCATACGCCACCTCCGTCATCGCCCGCCGAGCCGCAGCGAGATACAGGGCCGCTACGCGCAATCGCTCTTCGGGCAGCAACAGGTCGATGCAGCGTGCGAACTGGTTGACCGCCTCGAAGATCTGCGCCTCGTCTGCGCATCCCGCCGTGCCGGGGTACATCGACCGACCGATGCGCAGATGCATCGACGCTCTCTCCGGAGCCGGAAGCAGGTCGTAGGCGGCCTCCTGAATCCTGTCGTGCATGAAGCGGTAGCTGCCGGCGCCGTGGGTGACCAGTCCGGCCTGTCGTGCAGAGGAAAACTGCGCATGGATCTCGGGCGCCGCAGCCCCCGACACGCGCGACAGCATCTGCACGGTGGCGCTTGCGCCGATGCCGGCGAGCAGCATCAATATGTTCCGGTCCGCGACCGACAGGCGCGACAGCTTCTGCGCCATCAGGTCCGCGACGTTGTCGCTGTAGTTCAGGCGGCCGATGCGGACGAGGTCCCACTGCCACCGCAGCGAAGCCCGGTCGAACCAGACCAGCCGCTCATCTCCCAGCGCTGTGAGGAACTGGTTGGCGAAGAAAGGGTTGCCCCGCGTCTTGTCCCAGACCAGTGCTGCGAGTGCCGCACTTTCCGCCGTCTCGCCGCGCAATGTTTTCGCTACCAGCGCTTCGAGGTCGCTGCCGCTCAGGGGCTGCAATACGAGTTCGTGCATGGGCATGCCCGTCTTCCGGAGCATGGCGAGCGTTGCGGTCAACGGATGTTGTGCGTCTACTTCGTTGGAGCGGTAGGCACCTACCAGCAGCAGATGACGTGAATCGGGTCCGGTTGCCAATGCCGCCAGGAGTTCGAGCGTGGCCGTGTCCAGCCACTGGAGGTCGTCGATGAAAAGGACCAGCGGACGGTCGGCGCTGCCGAAGACCGCGAAAGTGCGCTGGATCGTCTGCAGGAAACGCAGACTGCTTTCCGTCGCGGATGCGTCCGCCAGTGCCGGTTGTCTGCCGATCACGTGCTCGATCTCGGGCACGAGGCCGACGACGATCTGCCCGTGCTGGCGCACGGCTTCGAGCAGGCGGATTCGCCATGAGGCGATCGCTTCCCGGTCCAGGCCCAGCAGATTGGCGATCAGGCTTCGCAAGGCCTGCGCGATGGTTGCATACGGGATGTCGCGCTTGTGCTGCTCGAGCTTGCCGGCGGCGAAAGGGGCATGCTGCGCAACCAGCACCTTTCGAAGCTCGTTGACCACGGCGCTCTTGCCAATTCCCGAGTAGCCGGAAACCAGCACCATCTCCGTCCTGCCGGTGGTAGCCACATTGCGATAGGCCGCAAGCAGTTCGGAAATCTCGGCTTCGCGTCCGTAGAGCTGCTCGACGACCAGCAACCGGTCCGGCACATCCGTCGATCCGAGCGCGAAGTTCCCGATGGTGGTGCCGTCGCTCGCCAGGCCGTCCAGGCAACGACGCAAGTCGGCTTCGAGTCCGGCAGCCGTCTGGTAGCGATCGTCGGCAGGCTTGCGCAGCAGGCGCATGACGATGTCGGAGACGACCGGCGGCAGGCCCGGAACCATCGCCGCCGGCGCGACCGCCTCCTGTGCAATATGGCAGTGCACCCATCCCATCGGGTCGGATGCCTGAAAAGGCAGCTTGCCGGTTGCCATTTCATAGAGGGTCACGCCCAGCGAGTAAAGATCGCTGCGCGTATCGAGTGACCGGTTCATCCTTCCCGTCTGCTCCGGCGACATGTAGGCCAGCGAATCCGTCATTTCAAAGACGGTCTCCGCATGCAGCTGCTCGCGCGAGATCAGCGATGCGCCGCCGAAACCCGTCAGGAAAACGCGTTCGCTCTCGTCGACCAGCAGATTGCAGGGCCTCAGATCCTTGTGCACGATGCCGCGAAGGTGCATGTCCCCGAGCGCCCTGGCGATTCCTATCGCGATGCCCAGCAGGGAAACGAGGGGGAACGGCTGGCCGATCGACTCGTGCAGCGGTGTACCGCCGGGGTCCGTCAGCAGCATCGCCGGCTGCCCGCCGTGCCGGATCAGTTCCAGCGGAACCGTCGCGACTTCGGGATCGAGGCGGTTGCGAAACGAATAGGCGTGGTTGAGGCGCCGTTGCGAAATCGACTGGAATCGCCCTCCCGCACAGACGGCCAGGAGCATGGGCGGACCGTCCTGATGCGTGACCCGGTAAAGGGTTGTTCCATCGGCCTGCCGCAGTACGGTGAGCAAGGCCGAAGACATCAGCCGATCCGCGACGGGCGACATTCGACCGTTCGACCGGGCGATGTCCGACGGCGTCATGCCGTAGGCGAATCCAGCGCTCGCTGCACGCATCGAAGAAGCGCGCCTTCGTCGAAAGGCTTTGACAGGAAATCGAGGCAACCGGCGTCCATGGCGCGCCGACGCGCTTCTTCGTCGCCGTGGGCAGAAATGAAGATGACGGGAACGGTGCTGCCCGCTTCGTTGAGGAGCCGCTGCAGTTCCAGTCCCGACATGCCCTTCATGCGCAAATCCACGATCAGGCAGTCGATGCTTGCGGCCATGCCCGAATCCAGGAACGCCTGCCCGGAGGCATACGACTGGTTGTCGAATCCGACGGATCTCAGCAGGGCGCCGACCGCCATGCGGACTGAATCGTCATCGTCGACTATGCAAATATTCGGCTTGTCGCGCACGCAGATACCTTCTATTACCGCCGACTTGGTCGTCTGGCGATCATAGGAAGCGCGGTGAATTCCGCCATTACACCTTTGTATAGTGCAACTGCGGAATTCAAGATGGATGTGCATTTGAAATCCGCACTGCCATGCGAACGAGATCCGGCAGCGAATCGGCCTGCATTTTGGTCATGACCTGCCGTCTCTGGACTTTGACCGTGATCTCGCTCGTGCCCAATTTGGCGGCGACCAGTTTATTCAGCATTCCCGACACGACCAGCGCCATGACCTGACGCTCGCGAGGCGTGAGCTGTTCATAGCGCGTCCTAAGGTCGTTGAGCGCTTCGCGGTGGTCGCCCGCAGCACGATCCCTTTCCAGCGCACGGTGAATGGCGTCCAGCAGCTCGTCTTCGGCGAAAGGCTTGGTCAGAAACTCCACCGCACCCGCCTTCATCGCCCTGACGGACATGGGAATGGTTCCGTGCCCGGTGATGAAGATGATCGGCAGGTCCCTGCCGCGTTCGATCATTGCCTTCTGGACGTCGAAGCCACTCGCACTCGGGAGTCTGATGTCGAGCACCAGGCAGGCCGGTCCTTCCGGATCGGACTCGAGCAGGAAATCCTGTGCCGAGTCGAAAGTCTTGCACCCGAGCGAGACCGATCGAAACAGGTTCAGGAGAGCCGTTCGCATCGATTCGTCGTCATCGACCACGAAGACGACGGGCATCAACTCTTGTTTCACTGGCATCGGCAAGGTCGATATAAATCGCAATGTTAACGTGTTGTTAACAATTTTGGAAAAGCGTTTTATCTACTCCTTCAGGCGATTTCCATGCAATTGCCGATATCACCCAGGCCGCCTCACGCATAGCTCCTTGGAGATAGAAAGAGGTCGCCCGAAATAATTCCGGGGAAAACCATTCCGTGAATACGATGAGTTGCCTTATTCCTTGGCAACAACCTGAAAGAACATAGTGAAATACAAGCACATTGCAATTATTGTTTTTGTCGGCGTTTTCGCCTCGGGCATCGCATCTGCGCAAACCGGTAAAAAGGTCGACGACGTGAATGCCCAGACCGGTGTGTCGGACAGCATGCAGAGCCAGCGTCCCAGCGGCACGATGCCGGAGTCGCGTGCAAACGTGAAGGCGAGCGCAAAACAGAACGCCAACAGCATGACGAATTCGGATATTCCGATGGGTGAGGCGTCGACTCGCTCCAAGGGACAGATCAATGCAGTGCCGAAGATCGCGAGCACGACAACCCGTGCCGAAGTTCGCAAGGAAGCGCGGTCGGCCAAGCCGAAGGATGGCCAGAACTTCACTCCTGCCAAGTGACTTCCCGTACGCGCACTTTCAGATCTTTTCCGGCCTTCCGATTCTTCAGGACGGCGCGTCCAGGGGGTCGCGGCGATCAGATCGTCGCGGTTTGCGTCTGCATCTTCCGTTCACGCGCCACGAGCCATTCCGTCGCCTGCGCCGCCGGCATCGGCCGCGAGAACAGATAGCCCTGCCCCTTGTCGCACTGCAGCCGGGCGAGTTCGACCGACTGCGCTTCGGTCTCGATCCCTTCTGCGACGGTGCCCATGCCCAGGCTGCGCGCCACCAGGATGGTGGCCTCGATCAGCACGCGGTGATGATTGCTCGAATCCACCTGGCTCACGAAAGACCGGTCGATCTTCACCACGTGGACAGGAAGCTGGTGCAGGCAGGCCAGAGACGAATAGCCCGTGCCGAAATCGTCCAGCGCGAGCCGGATCCCGAGCGCATTGAGCTCCTGCAGCCGCTGCGTGATCTCCTGGTCCTGCGCTGCGAAGCTTTCGGTGACTTCCAGCTGCAGATCGCCAGCGGCCATGCCGGTGTCGCGCAGTATCTCGACGACATGAGCGGCCAGGGTCGGATCCGTGAGCTGCACGCGCGACACGTTCACCGACATGTGCTGCGGCGCGTTTGCGCCCAGTTGACGCTTCCAGGACACGCTCTGCGCGCAGGCGCTTCGCAGCACGAAGCTGCCGAGCGCGCCTACGAGCCCGGTTTCCTCGGCGATCTCGATGAACTCGAACGGCGGCACGATGCCGCGCACCGGATGTTTCCAGCGCACCAGCGCTTCCATGCCGGCGCAGGCGCCATCGCCCATGCGGACGATCGGCTGGTAGACGACGAAAAGTTCGTCCTGTTCCAGCGCGCGGCGCAGATCGCTCTCGATGGCGCTGCGCCGCGCCACCTTCTCTTTCATCGCGGGTTCGAACACGCAGAAACGCGCACCGCCGGCCTGCTTGGCAAAGCGCATCGCGATACTGGCGTCCTGCAGCACCGAATCCGCATCGCCGCCCGACCGGTCCGCAAAAGCGATGCCGAGGCTGGAGCTCAGGTGGACCGGTCCGCCGGCCAGCCGATACGGCGCGTCCAGCGCGCCGAGCAGTTGCTGCGCGACGACCGAGACCTGTTCGACGTTCCCGCAGTCTTCGACCAGTACCGCAAACTCGTCGCCGCCCAGCCGCGCAACCATGGCGCGAGCGGTCCGGTCGGCGCTGTCGTCCAGCGCAAAGCGGACCAGACGCTCGGCCATGCGCTGCAGCAACAGGTCGCCGGCGGCATGGCCCAGGGAAACGTTGAACTGGTTGAAGCGGTCGCCGTTGATGAAGATGACGGCCAGCGGAGCTTCGCCGGCGGTCGCGGTGGCGCGCGCGATGCGCTCCAGCACCACGGTGCGATTCGGTATGGCCGTCAGGCTGTCGGTGCGCGAGATGTCGCGCAGCCGGGTGTCGATGCGGTGCTGCTCCTGCTGGCCGGCGAAGGTCGCGTCGGTGATGGTGAACATCAGCGTCTCGAGGTCCAGCTTGACCAGGCTGATGTCCAGCGTCTGCACGGTCGAGGCCGAGCCGAGCGGAATGCGCAACGCTTCGCAGACGATCTCGCCCGGCAGCGCATCGGCCGCTGCGCGTGCGCGCAACCCCGGCGTCTTCGGCTCCAGCACGTCGAGCAGATTGAGCAGATCGCCACCGGGTGCGAGCGGCATCAGCAGCGTGATCGCCATCGGATTGATCATCCGGATGTCACCGCCCATGTCCGTTTGCACCAGGCCGATGGGCGCCTGATGGAGAAACTGCATCAGCGATTCGTAGGCCGATGCATCGGTGCTCAAGTCGTGGTCTCCGCCAGCCAGCGGACCACCCGATTGCGCCCGTCTGTCTTGGCCATGTACATGGCTGCATCGGCGCGTTTGAGCAGCTCGTCGATGCTGCCGATCTCCGGCACCAGGCCGGCCACGCCAGCGCTCACGGTGTAGCTGATGGCCACGCCGTCGACGGTCGGCGCGTTGGCTGAGACGTGCTGGCACATGCGCTGCGCCATCGTCAGCGCATCGTCCTCGGACGCACCCGGCATCAGCACGATGAACTCTTCTCCACCGAAGCGCGACACGATGTCGGTGCTGCGGAAGTTGGCTGAGAGCCCAGCGGCCAGATGGCGCAGCACCGCGTCGCCGGCTGCATGGCCGTAGGTGTCGTTCACGATCTTGAAGTGGTCCGCATCGAACACGATCACCGACAGCGGCATGTTGCCCTGCATGCAGCGTTCCATCGCAACCGCCGCAGCCTCGTAGAACGCACGGCGGTTCACGAGTCCGGTGAGGTGGTCTGAGAACACCGATCGGCGCAGGGCCTCGTTGGCTTCGCGGTGGTCGCTGATGTCGCGCACGATCAGGCTGTAGGCCCGGTCGTCGTCGTGGTCTGCAACTGCCGCTCGTCGAGCATCCCCTGCGACGTTCTCGGGCGGATGCAGCGGCGCGATCAGGCAGCTGCCCCAGTATTTCTCGCCGTTGGCCCGCCGCAACCAGCCTTCCTCCAGATTCCAGCCGCTCAGGTCGGCTTCGCGCAGCCGGTCGGCAGTCCGGTGGCGCAGGCGGTCGTCGTCGGGGAAGATGATCGAATAGGGCTTTCCGACCGTGTCTTCCGCCTCGAAGCCGGTGACTTGCCGGATGCCGGGATTCCACTGCTGTATGGCGCCGTCGCGGTCGAGCGAAAGCAGCGCGTAGTCGGTGATGCCGGTGACGATGGTATGGATCCAGGCCTGGCTCATGCGCAGTTCGCGCTCGCGCTTGACCGAGACGGACACATCGTCCATCACGGCCATCAGCCGTTCGGCATCGAGCTTCAGCAGCGTGAGCGACAGCACCTGCGGATCGCGACGTCCCGGCAGACCTGAGTCGATCTGCAGATGCATCGCGTCGCAGATCTTGCCGTGCAGCGGCTCGAAGGCGCGGACGCGGTGCGGCAGGTCCGGCGCGATATCGGCCAGTACATCGAACAGGTTGGAAAGGCCGCCGTCTTGCGACAGCGGCATCAGCAGCGCACCGCATAGCGGGTTGATCATGGCGATCTCGCCGTCGATGCGCATCTGCGCAAGGCCGATCGGCGCCATGTAGAGAAACTGCAGCAGCGCCTCGTATTCTTCTTCCGGGCCTGTCGGCCCACCGAGGCCCGCCGGAACCGGTGCGGTGCTCACGCCGGACGCTTGATGAGGACGTAACGCAGGCCGGAAGCGGTTCCGGCGAGCAGGCGCAACTTGACCTTGATCGGACGCATGCGCAACGTCAGCACGTAATCCAGGACCTCGTCGAGCCCCGTACCGGATGCCGCGGCATCCTCGAAGCGCTGTGCAACAAGGAAATTGTTCATGCAGGGCGCCACGATGGTGAAGAGCGGGTAACCGACTACCTTCGAGACCGACAGGCCCGACATTTTCGATTCGAAGGCGCTGTAACGACGAACGACGGTTTCGGCGTCGAAGCCGATCACGCCGAACTGGAAAGTATCGACTTCCGAATCGGGAGCACGTTCAAGCTCTGCAAGAAGGTCTTCGTGTTCAAACGGAATGGTAGGGATGTCAGTCATGGCGAAATGGAAACTTCTGCTGTAGATGATCCATCGGCGGGTTTGCCATGAACTTGAATTGTTTTACGTAAGATTTTTTCCTTTCGTTACTACTGCCCATGGTTCTCCCGGCATGACGACCGCGTCGCCGGACGGCATCGTTTTGAAGAGAAATGACGATGGCGCCTCGCAAGGCACCGTGCTAAGAAATGAACTCTCTCTCCCCACGAGGAAGTTCATGACGATCACCATCAACGGATCCCAGGCGGAATTGCCCGGCGACCCGCGTACCTCATTGCTCGATTTCCTGCGAGAAGACCTCCATCTGTTCGGCGCCAAGAAAGGTTGCAATCAGGGCGCTTGTGGCGCTTGCACCGTGCTTGTCGATGGCGAGCGCGTGCTGGCCTGCCTGTCGCTGGCGGTGCAATGCGAGGGTCGCTCGGTCACCACCGTCGAAGGGCTGGCGCCAAAAGGCGAACTGCATCCGCTGCAACAGGCTTTCATGGCGCACGACGGCTTCCAGTGTGGCTATTGCACGCCGGGCCAGATCTGCTCGGCGCTGGGTATGGCCGAAGAGCTGCGACGCGGCGTTCCGAGCCACGTGAGCGCCGATCTGTCGATCGACACCTTCGTGCTGAGCCACGACGAACTGCGCGAGCGCATGAGCGGCAACCTCTGCCGCTGCGGCGCCTACAACGGCATCGTCGCGGCCATCGCCGAGACATCGACGTGACGCCGTTCACCTATGCGCGAGCCCGCGATGCGGGTGACGCACTTCGACTCGGTGGTGCCGCGGGTGCCAGGTACCTCGGCGGCGGCACCAATCTGGTCGACCTGATGCGCGAAATCATCGAGCGTCCCGGCACGCTGGTGGATGTGACGGGTCTCTCGTCCGAGATCCAGGAGCGCGACGACGGCAGCCTGCTGATCGGCGGCGCGACCCGCAACACCGCGCTGGCCGCGCACCGCGCCGTGCGCACGCGCTATCCGGTGCTTTCGCGGGCCATCATTGCCGGCGCATCGGCGCAGATCCGGAACATGGCGACGGTCGGCGGCAACATCCTGCAGCGAACGCGCTGCACCTATTTCTACGACGACGAGGGTTCGCGCTGCAACAAGCGCAACCCCGGCCAGGGCTGCGACGCGGTCGACGGCTTCAATCGCATCCACGCGATCCTAGGCGCGTCGCAAAGCTGCGTCGCGACCCATCCTTCCGACATGTGCGTGGCACTCGCTTCGCTGGGTGCGGTGGTGCATTTGCGCAGTGAACAGGGCGAACGCAAGGTCGACCTCACGGAACTGCATCGCCTGCCTGAAAGTCATCCCGAGGTAGAGACGCTGCTTGCGCCGGGTGAGCTGATCACGGCGATCGAACTGCCCGCGCTGGCTTTTTCAGCGCGCTCGACCTATCGCAAGGTCCGGGACCGTTCCAGCTACGCTTTCGCGCTTATTTCCATAGCGGGCGCCATCGAGCTGGATGGCGACATGGTGAAAGACGTGCGCATCGCGTTGGGTGGCGTCGCGCACAAGCCGTGGCGTGCCTGGAAAGCGGAGGCGGCACTCAAGGGGCGTCCAGCAACCGCAGAGAACTTTCGCGCCGCGGCCGAAACCGAGCTGGCCGATGCTCGCGCCCTGCGCGACAACGGATTCAAGATAGAGCTGGCCAAGCGGACCATGGTTGCCACGCTGACCGAACTGACGGAGATGAAGTCATGAACATCATCCACGAGACCGTTCAGGCGGTCGTCAAGAAAGCCATAGCGATCGCGCCTGACGCATGGATGCCCGGTGGACAACCAGACCCGATGATCGCGCGCACCCGCGGACTGATCGGCGCGCCCATCTCGCGGATCGACGGTCCGCAGAAGGTGCGGGGTCAGGCGCGTTTCGCGGCCGAGTTCCCGATGGAGGGCATGGTCTACGCCGCGCTCGTCTACAGCACGATTCCGAAAGGGCGCATCGCGGCGATCGATACGGGTACGGCGCAGTCGGCACCCGGCGTGGTCCTGGTGATGACTCATGAGAACGCGCCGAAGATGAAGCCGATGCCGCTGTTTCTATCGAAGGCAAAGGCCTCCGGAGGGGACGATCTGCCGGTGATGCAGGACAACGAGATTCACTGGAACGGCCAGCCCATCGCGATCGTCCTGGCGGAGACGCAGGATCAGGCCGATCATGCGGTGGCGCTCGTCCACGTCACCTACGAGGCCGAACCGGCGACGACGTCCTTTGCCGAGGCCAAGGCGAAGGGCACCAGGCCGGGCACCTTCCAGGGCGAGCCGCTCAAGATGGAGATCGGCGATGCAGAAGCGGCGCTGGCTGCCGCGCCGCATCGGGTCGACATCAGCTACACGACGCCGCGCCACAACCACAACGCGATCGAACTTCACGCCGCGACGCTGGCCTGGAAAGACGAGGAGCTGACCATCCACGACGCATCGCAGGGCGTTGCACACATGGCCTGGTCGATGGCCCAGGTGTTCTGCCTCGACGAGAAGCAGGTGCATGTCACTTCGCCATTCGTCGGCGGCGGATTCGGTGGAAAGACGCTGTGGCGCCACCAGGTGCTCGCCGCAGCGGCTTCGAAACTTGCCGGCCGGCCGGTGCGCATCATGCTGACGCGCGAGGGTGTGTACCGCGTGGTCGGCGGGCGCACGCTGACCGAGCAGCGCGTCGCCATCGGCGCGCAGGCCGACGGGCGTTTCGATGCGTTGATCCATACCGGCGTGGTCGCGATGACCGAGCACAACAATCTGCCCGAACCGTTCGTGCTGCCGGCGCGTTCGGCCTACGCAGTCGACAACATCAAGCTGGATGTCGAAACCGCGACGGTCGACATGCTGGCGAACACCTTCATGCGCGCACCCGGAGAGGCCGTGGGCACTTTTGCCCTGGAAAGCGCCATCGACGAATTGGCCCACGAGATGCAGATGGACCCGATCGAGCTTCGCCTCCGCAACGAACCCGACAAGGACCCGACCACCGGCGCGCCGTTTTCTTCGCGACATATCGTCGAGGCTTACCGGGCCGGTGCCGATCGTTTCGGCTGGAGCGAGCGAAACGCGACACCCGGATCGCGGCGCGAAGGCGAATGGCTGATCGGTATCGGCTGCGCGACGGCGACCTATCCCTACTACCGGATGCCGGGCGGCGCGGCGCGAATCACGCTCTCGCAGGACGGGCATGTGAAGGTCGAGGTGGCGGCGCACGAAATGGGCATGGGGACTGCAACGGCGCAGACGCAAGTGACGGCCGAGCGCCTCGGACTGTCGATGGAAAACGTGCAGTTCTGTCACGGAGACTCGCGATTTCCGGGCGTCGTGCTTGCCGGAGGCTCGCAGCAGTCGGCCTCCATCGGCAGTGCCGTCATGGCCGCACAGCACGAACTCATCGCCGAACTCCTGAAGCTTGTCGGAAAGGAATCGCCGCTGCATGGCCTGAAGTCGGACGAGGTCGAGGGGCGCGACGGCGGGCTCTGCAAGCTCGACGAGCCTGACCGGTTCGAAAGCTATATCGGTATCCTCGCAGACGCCGAGTGCGACGAACTGGTCGTCGAAGCCAAGGCGCCTCCGCCGCTGGAAACGCAGCACTGGTCGATGCATTCGCACGGCGCCATGTTCTGCGAGGTGCGCGTGAACGAAGTCACCGGCGAGACGCGCGTCAGCCGCTTCCTCGGCTCGTTCGATTGCGGCCGCATCCTGAACGCGAAGACGGCGAGCAGCCAGTTCCGCGGCGGCATCGTCATGGGCCTGGGCCTTGCGCTGATGGAAGAAACGCAATTCGACGAGCGCAACGGTCGCATCATGAATCCGAGCCTTGCCGAATATCACGTGCCGGTGCACATGGACGTACCGGAAATCGACGTGATGTGGACCGATATCCCTGATCCGCACTCGCCGATGGGCGCACATGGCGTGGGCGAGATCGGGATCACGGGTGTGGGCGCGGCGGTCGCGAATGCGGTGTTCAACGCGTGCGGGAAGCGGGTGCGCGATTTGCCGATCACGCTGGACAAGCTGATGTAGCCGGCAATTCGCGGCAATAACGAAAAAAGGCCGGCAACACCGTGTTGCCGGCCTTTCTCGTTCGTGCGGCAACGACCGGATCAGAACGGAATATCGTCGTCCATATCGTCGAAACCCGACGAAGACTTCGCCGGCGCAGGTGCCGGACGCGCTGCCGGTGCGCGAGGCGCAGCCGCGGCGGGACGCGAATATCCCCCGCCCTGCCCGCCGCCACCGCCCTGCCCATACCCGTCGTCATCCTGACCACCGCTCTGCGGTCCGCCCATGCCTTGCCGGCTGCCCAGCATCTGCATCTGGTCGACGCGGATGTCGGTCGCGTACTTCTCGACGCCGTCCTTGTCCTGGAATTTCCGTGTGCGGATCTGTCCCTCGACATAGATCTGCGAACCCTTGCGCAGGTATTGCGCGGCGATCTCGGCGAGCCGGCCGTTGAACACCAGACGGTGCCATTCGGTGGCTTCCTTCATTTCGCCGCTCTGCTTGTCTTTCCACTTGTCGGTGGTAGCGAGCGTCGCGTTGCAAATCTGGTCCCCGCTGGGAAATGTGCGTGTTTCCGGGTCGCGGCCGAGATTGCCGACGAGGATGACTTTATTGACCGATGCCATGAGCGGTGCCCCTGATGTGTGTACGTCGAATATTCTGCCGAGCAGCCCGGTTTTCGCCCGATGGAGGCAAAAAAGAATGGTCTTCCGCGGGGCTGTAGCGAAGCGCGGAACCAGTCTGGAGGGCGGCAAACCTGATGACCGATGTTATCGCGACTTCCAAGGTCGTCGCGCCGTGCAAACTTGCCCTTGTCGACAGAAGCTCAGACCTGGATCAGGCCCCATCGAAGGGCAACCAGCGTCAGTTCGGCCTGGTTGTTCGCGTTGAGCTTCTGCTTGATCCGGTACAGGTGCGAGCCGACCGTGCTCAAGGACAGGTTCAGCGTCGCGGCGATCTGTGCCACCGACATGCCCTGGGCGAGCTGAAGGAACACGGAGAACTCGCGCGTGCTGAGTGTCTCGGCCGGAGGGGCCGCGCCGTCGAACCGGGCGACAGCCAGCGCCTGGGCCGTGGCGGCGTCGATATAGCGCTCGCCGCGCGCCACCGCGCGCAGCGCAGCGATCAGTGCTTCGGGCGCGCTGCGCTTGGTCAGGTAGCCGAGGGCTCCGGCCTGCAGCACGCGGTGCGGGTGCACCGTGTCTTCATGCGCTGACAGCGCCAGTATTCGTGCCCCGATATCGTGCGCGAGGATGCGCCGGATCGCCTCCAGTCCACCCATGCCGGGCATGGCGAGGTCCATGACCACCACGTCCGGACGCACCTGCGGATAGCTCTGGCAGGCCTGCTCGCCTGTGTCCGCCTCTGCCGCGACCTCGATGAGGGCGTTGGTCAGCAGCATGCGAAAACCCATGCGCACCAGCGCGTGGTCGTCGACCAGCATCACGCGGATCGGTCGGCTGTCGGAAGTCATGCGTTCTCCATCGAACTCGGCAGGGGTAGCCTGACGGTCAAGCGCGCGCCACGCGGTGCGGCGGGTTCCAGGCGCAGTGTGCCGCCCAGGCTGTCGATGCGCTCGGTCAGCCAGCGCAGGCCATAGTGACCGGTGCCGGCGGCGCCGGCCTCGGCACCCGCCGGTCCGCGACCGTCGTCGCACAGGGTCATCGTCAGGAAACTCGTGTCGCAGTGCAGGCTCAGCACAAGGTGACCTGCTTCGCCGTGGCGCAGCGCATTGGTCATGCCCTCCTGGGCGGCGCGATAGAGCACAAGGGCGGTGTCGTTGTCGAGCTGCAGGCCGTCGGGCGGCGTTTCCAGGTGCCAGTCGAGCTGCAGGCCGGCATGGTTGGTGCGCGTGCGTTCGACAAGGTCCTGCAGCGCGGCCACCAGGCCGAACTCGTCCAGCACCAGCGGCGTCAGCCGCGGGATCAGCCCGTGCATGGCCGTGTAGAGCCGAGCCGACTCCTCGGCGATCAGCATGGCGGCTTGCCCGGACTGCGGGTCCGATGCCTGCACGCGCTGCGTGATCGACAGGGCCATGCTGCGCATGGCGGTGACCGACTGGCCGAGTTCGTCGTGCAGTTCGCGCGCGATGAGCCGGCGTTCCTGTTCGATCTTCCGGTCGACCCAGCGGCCCAACGCACGGCTCTCGGACAGCCGATGCTCGGCCCGCACTGCGCGCTTTTCGGTCTCGATATGCTGGCGCAGCATGCCGACCATGCGATTGAACGCGGTGCCGATGGCGCCGGCCTCGGTGCCGGGCAGTGCCGGCAGCGACACGTCGAAGCGGCCGGCTTCCAGCTGATTGAGCGCATCGACGATGTCGGCGAACGGACGCGTCACGCGGCCCACGACCCAGTACGCGCCGGCGTTGATGAGCAGCAGCAGGCCGAGCACGCTCAGCAGCAGTGGAATGGCGTCGTCCCAGGCGTCCAGCACCGCGCGCGAGGCATTGGCTCGCACGATGAGCCGGCCGTCCGGGAAGTCGATGGACCTCTGCGCGGGCTCCGGCGAAACGATGCGGGCGAACCACGCCGGCGCGTCGCGTCCGGCCTTGTAGACAGGGGCGGGCGAGCGGTACAGCGCCTTTCCGTCGGCATCGAGCAGCGTGATGTCGTTGGAGCGCAGGCGCCCCATGCTCTGAAGGAAATCCTGCATGGCTTGTGCACCTTGCGTTTCGTGGAGCAGCGTCGTGCGATAGAGCAGTTGCGACACGACACGGTTGGCGGCCACGACTTCCTCGTGAACGGATTCGCGCATGGACCGCAGCGTCAGCGCCAGCGTGGCGCCGACGAAAGCCAGCGTGAGCAGGCTCACGATGATGTTGATTCTGAGCCGCAGCGTCATGGCGTCTCGCCGTCCTCGAAACGCCCGGTGCGCGCGTAGGCGTCCAGCGCGGTCTTCATCGCCAACGCCATCGACGGCGCCGCCGGATCGTGACCTCCGGTGTCGGCCCATCGCAGACGGCTGTGCGCGATGCGCTCGTGCACCGCCTGAGCTGCCTGCGGCGGACAGACCCGGTCGTCGCGGGCGTGCAGCAGCAGCGTCGGTACGCGAGGCAGGGCGCCGAGCCTTTCCAGCAACGGCGGTCGGTCCAGCCAGCAGCCATGCCGCAGATAGTGGCTCTGCACCCGGTAGCGGTCGACCAGCATGTCGCCGGGTGGCGCTTCCGCGGTGCCAGTGCCGCCGCCGAGCGCCTGCTCCCAGTGCCACCAGGCCAGCGCGAGCCGGCGTTGTACTGCACCATCGTCCGCCGGGGCGGCGTTCAGCGCGCGCGCCAGAAAGCCCAGCATGTCCGCGCGCTCGCATTCCGGCGCCAGCTCGGCGAAGCGCGCCCAGGCTTCGGGTGCGTGGCCGGCGCCGTCCTGGAAGAACGCGGCGATGTCCTCAGCGCGCGGCAGGAACACCGCGCGCAGCAGCAGCGCCGATACCGCCTGCGGTTCGTGCAGGGCATGGGCCAGCGCGAGCGTGGCACCCCAGGAGCCGCCAACCACGAGCCAGCGGGCGATGCCCAGGTGTTCGCGCACGCGTCGCAGGTCGTCCAGCAGGTCGGCCGTGCGGTTGTGCGTCGTGGCGCCACGCGGCCGGCTGCGGCCGGCGCCACGCTGGTCGATGGCGATGACGCGATAGCGCGCGGGATCGAAGAAGCGCCGCAGGAACGGCGAACTGCCGGAGCCGGGTCCGCCGTGCAGCACCACGGCGCAGAGGCCGTCCGGCGAACCGCAGTCGTCCACCTGCAGCACGTGCCCGTGCGTCGCTTCCAGAGCGAAGCTGCAGCGCGGTGCGGAGGCGGGATAGAGCGGACTGGGAAGCACGGCGAAATGGTAAGTGCCGGATGGCCGTTGACCACCTCATGAAAATCATGAACCTCGATTCAAGATTTCCAGCCTGTGCACGATCCGGTCCGGGCGGCACGATGCTGGTCGGAACACACGCAAAAGCAGTTCCCGCAGACACCATCCGGCACTGCGCAATGCAACAGGAGATACGACATGCAATGGCAAACACCGACGGCAACTGATCTTCGCTTCGGCTTCGAAATCACGATGTACGTCACCGCGCGCTGAGCCCTGCGCCGACGACCGGCCCGCCCCGGGCAACCAGGGCGGGCTCCGATTCCCCGATTCTTTTTTCGCCAGATCATCCATGCGCATCACGGTCCTCGGCTCGGCGGCAGGCGGCGGCTTCCCGCAATGGAACTGCAACTGCCGCAACTGTGCCGGCGTGCGCGCGGGCACGTTGCGCGCCAAGCCGCGCACGCAGTCGTCGATCTTCGTGCAGGCGGACGAGGGTGCCGACGGCGTGCTGTTCAACGCCTCGCCCGACATCCTCGAACAGATTCGCAGCCACCCTACGCTTCAACCCGCGCGCTCGCTGCGCGACAGCGCGATCGCCGGCGTGGTGCTGATCGACGGCCAGGTCGACCACGTCACCGGCCTGTTCATGCTGCGCGAACGTGGCAAGCCGCTGCCGCTTTGGTGCACCGATCCGGTGGCGCAGGATCTGGGCCAGGGAAATCCGGTGCTGCGCGTTCTGTCGCACTACTGCGGCGTGGAGCGCCACGCCATCTCTCTCGAAGGCCGCAGCTTCGAGGTGCCCGGCGTGCCCGGCCTGAGCCTGCGCGCGCTCGCGCTGGACGGGAAAGCCGCGCCTTATTCGCCGCATCGCGAGCATCCGGTGCCGGGCGACAACATCGGCGTGACCGTTGTCGACAGCCGCACCGGGCGCAGCCTGTTCTACGCGCCGGGACTGGGTGCCATCACGCCGAGCGTGTTCGACGCCATGTCGGCCGCGGACGTCGTGATGGTGGACGGCACCTTCTGGAGCGACGACGAGATGCCGCGCCTGGGCGTGAGCAGCAAACACGGGCGCGAGATCGGCCACCTGCCCCAGTCCGGCGAAGGCGGGATGCTGGAGTGGCTCGGCCGCCTCCCGGCCACGACCCGGCGACGCATGCTGATCCACATCAACAACACCAATCCCATCCTCGACGAAGACTCTGCCGAACGCGCCGCGCTGCGACGCGCCGGTGTCGAAGTCTGCGAGGACGGCATGACGATCGATCTCTGACACACCATGCTCGCCGACCGCATCCAGGACGCTCCGCCACCCGCCGCTGAAGACGCACCCGCCTGGGACCGCATGGCCTTCGAGGCACAGTTGCGCGCACGCGGCCGCAGCTATCACATCAACCATCCGTTCAACGTGATGCTCAATACCGGCAAGGCGACGCCGGAGCAGGTCCGCGGCTGGGTGGCCAACCGCTTCTATTACCAGATCGCGATACCCATCAAGGACGCAGCCGTGCTCTCCAACTGCCCCGATCCGGTCGTGCGGCGCGGTTGGGTGCAGCGCATCCTCGACCACGACGGCTTCGAGCTCGGCGGCCTGAACGACGCCGGCGGTCTGGAAGCATGGCTGCGCCTTGCCGAGGCGGTGGGCCTGACGCGCGCAGAGGTACTCGACCTGCGCCATGTGGTGCCGGCCGTGCGCTTCGCCGTCGACGCGTACGTGAACTTTGCGCGCCGCGCGCCCTGGCAGGAAGCCGTGTGCTCGTCGCTGACCGAACTCTTCGCGCCCGAGATCCACAAGCAGCGCCTGGCCACCTGGCCCGCGCACTACGGCTGGATCGACCCCTCCGGCATGGACTACTTCCGCAACCGCGTCGGCCAGGCGCGGCGCGACGTCGAACAGGGCCTCGCCATCACGCTGGACCACTTCGATACACGCGCCTTGCAGCAACGCGCGCTGGATGTGCTCCAGTTCAAGCTGGACATCCTGTGGGCCATGAACGACGCCATGGCCACGCGCTACGGAGCGGTAGCCGAATGACTCCCCCCCAACCGGATACCCGACCTCGAATCGCTCCCGGCATGCGGCTGCAGTGGGAGCCGGCGCAGGACTGCCACGTCCTGCTCTATCCCGAAGGGATGGTGCGGCTGAACATCAGTGCCGGAGAAATCATGAAACGCTGCGACGGTCAGCGCAACCTGGCCACCATCGCGGCCGAACTCGAGCAGGTCTTCGCCACGGACGGGCTCACGCCGCAGGTGATTGGATTCGTCGAGATCGCCGGCGGGCAGAACTGGCTGCGCTGGGACGCCGCATGAGCAGCGTCGTCGCCACGCCACTGCCGCGTCCCGGCCCGCCGCTGTGGCTGCTGGCCGAACTGACCTATCGTTGCCCGCTGCACTGCGTCTTCTGCTACAACCCGCTCGACTTCGCGCACCAGAAGGACGAACTGGACACCGAGGACTGGTTGCGCGTGCTGCGCGAGGGCCGCGAACTCGGTGCCGTGCAATGCGGCCTTTCCGGCGGCGAGCCGCTGCTGCGCGACGACCTGGAAATCATCGTCGCCGAGGCGGCCCGGCTGGGCTACTACACCAATCTCCTGACCTCTGGCATCGGCCTGACTGCCGAGCGGGCGGCGGCGCTGAAGGCCGCCGGCCTGGACCACGTGCAACTGTCGTTCCAGGACTCCACGCGCGAGATGAACGACTTCCTCTCGCACACGAAAACCTTCTCGCACAAGAGCCGCGTAGCGAAGATCATCAAGGACCAGGACTGGCCGATGGTGCTCAACGTGGTCATCCATCGCCTGAACATCGATCACATCGACAACATCATCGGCATGGCGCACGAGATGGGCGCCGAGTACCTGGAGCTGGCCAACACCCAGTACTACTCCTGGGCGCTGCTCAATCGAGACCAGCTGCTGCCAACGAACGAGCAACTTCGCAAGGCGGAAGCAGCTACCGATGCCTGGCGGCAACGCCTGGGCGACGCCATGCGCATCTTCTTCGTGGCTCCGGACTATCACGAGGGCAAGGCCAAGCGATGCGTCAACGGCTGGGGCAGCATGTTCCTGACCGTGGCGCCCGACGGCACCGCGCTGCCTTGCCATACGGCGCGAATGCTGCCGGGCCTTTCGTTCCCAAACGTCAGGGAGCACAGCCTGCGCGAGGTCTGGTTCGACTCCGAGGGCTTCAACCGCTATCGCGGCACGGGATGGATGAAGGAGCCCTGCGCCAGCTGCGACCAGCGCGAGCAGGACCTGGGCGGATGTCGCTGCCAGGCGTTCATGCTGGCCCAGGACCCGGCCGCCACCGATCCGGTCTGCGACAAGAGTCCCTTGCACTATCGGGTGGCCGATGCGGTGGCGCGGGCCGGACAGCCGGTCGAGCATCCCCTGGTATTTCGCACCCCGGGCAATTCGCGTTGACGTTGAAGGGCACTGGCGCAGGGGTACAGGCCCAGGGGGCTGCGCCGGAGAGCCCCGCCGTTTATCATGTTCGGTTGCCCAAAACGGACTGCCGCCCAGTGAATACGCCCAACGATGATGTCTACCTCGGCGCCGCGCTCGCGCTTGCGCAGCAGCGCATCAGCATCCGAGGCGCGCGCACGCACAACCTCAAGAACATCGATCTCGACATTCCGCGCAACAAGCTGGTGGTGATCACCGGGCTGTCGGGCTCGGGCAAGTCGAGCCTGGCGTTCGACACGCTGTATGCCGAAGGCCAGCGCCGCTATGTCGAGAGTCTCTCGGCCTATGCGCGGCAGTTCCTGCAGTTGATGGACAAGCCCGACGTCGACGTGATCGAGGGCCTGTCGCCCGCGATCAGCATTGAGCAGAAGGCGACCAGCCACAACCCGCGCTCCACCGTCGGCACCGTCACCGAGATCCACGATTACCTGCGCCTGCTGTATGCGCGCGCCGGCACGCCGTATTGCCCCGATCACCATTTGCCGCTGGCCGCGCAGACGGTCTCGCAGATGGTCGACACGGTGCTGGCGCTGCCCGACGAGCCGCGCCTGATGATCCTGGCGCCGGTGGCGCGCGAGAAGAAGGGCGAGTTTCTCGAGCTCTTCACCGAGATGCAGGCCGCCGGCTACGTGCGCTTCCGCGTCGACGGCACGATCTACGAATACAACGACCTGCCCAAGCTGAAGAAGACCGAGAAGCACGACATCGATGTCGTCATCGACCGGCTTCGCGCGCGTGCCGACATGCAGCAGCGTCTGGCCGAAAGCTTCGAAGCCGCGTTGCGGCTGGCGGACGGGCGGGCGCTGGCTATCGAGATGGATGCGCCTGCCGAGGCAAAAGAGCATCTCTTCAGCGCCAAGTTCTCCTGCCCGATCTGCCACTACTCGCTGTCCGAACTGGAGCCGCGACTGTTCTCGTTCAACTCGCCGGTCGGCGCCTGCCCGAGCTGCGACGGACTGGGACATCGTGAATTCTTCGACCCGGCGCGTGTCGTCGCTTTTCCGTCGCTGTCGCTCGCGAGCGGTGCAGTTAAGGGCTGGGATCGTCGCAATGCCTATTACTTCAGCATGCTGGAAAGCATCGGCAAGCACTACGGTTTCGAGGTCGATGCGCCTTTCGAATCGCTTGCCGCCGAGGTGCAGGCGGTGCTTTTGCACGGGTCGGGCGAGGAGGAAATCAAGTTCAACTACACGATGGAGTCGGGTGCGTCGGCGGGCAAGAAGCTGGTGAAGAAGCATGCGTTCGAAGGCATCATCCCGAACCTCGAACGCCGTTATCGCGAAACCGATTCGACGATGGTGCGCGAAGACCTGGCGCGTTACCGCAACATGCAGCCGTGTCCCGACTGCGGCGGTTCGCGCTTGCGGCGCGAGGCGCGCAACGTCTTTCTCGTGGATGAAAATCAGATCGCCGAGACCGCGCCGTTCGAACCCGCCCGCATGGCGATCTTCGAGATCAGCCATCTCACGTTGCGCGACAGCCTGGCCTATTTCCAGAAGCTGAAGCTGCGTGGTTCCAAGGCCGACATCGCCGACAAGATCGTGCGCGAGATCGGCTTGCGGCTCAAGTTCCTGAACGACGTCGGCCTCAACTACCTGAGCCTCGACCGCAGCGCCGAAACGCTGTCGGGCGGCGAGGCGCAGCGCATCCGGCTGGCTTCGCAAATCGGCTCCGGCCTGACCGGTGTGATGTACGTGCTCGACGAGCCGAGCATCGGCCTGCACCAGCGCGACAACGACCGCCTCATCGGCACGCTCAAGCATCTGCGCGACATCGGCAACAGCGTGATCGTGGTCGAGCACGACGAGGACATGATCGCCTCGGCCGACCACGTCATCGACATGGGGCCTGGCGCCGGCGTGCACGGTGGCCGCGTGATGGCCGAAGGCACGTATGCCGAGGTGCTGGCGAATCCGCAATCGCTGACAGGCCAGTACCTGTCGGGCGTGAAGAAGATCGAGGTGCCGAAACACCGCACCGCGTGGCTGCCGGTGGTCAGCAAGCCGGCTTTCAACGAAGGCAAGAAGGCATCGCGCTTTCCGCAGAGCCCGGCGGCCGAACGCCGTGCCGCACGCGAGGCAGCACATCTCGCGTCGCAGACAAACCTGCAGGAAATCCGCGTGGTTCACGCGACCGGCAACAACCTGAAGGACGTGAGCGTCGCGTTTCCGGTTGGCCTGCTGACCTGTGTGACGGGCGTGTCGGGCTCGGGCAAATCGACGCTGGTGAACGACACGCTGTATGCGGCCGTCGCGCGCACGCTCTATCGCGCGCACGAGGAGCCGGCCGCGCACGAATCGGTCGAAGGCATCGAGTACTTCGACAAGGTCATCAACGTCGATCAGAGCCCCATCGGCCGCACGCCGCGCAGCAATCCTGCGACATACACCGGCCTCTTCACGCCGATCCGCGAGCTGATGGCCGAGACCAACACCGCGCGCGAACGCGGCTACGGACCGGGCCGCTTCAGCTTCAACGTGGCCGGCGGCCGCTGCGAGGCCTGCCAGGGTGACGGCATGGTCAAGGTCGAGATGCACTTTCTGCCGGACGTGTATGTGCCGTGCGAGGTCTGCCACGGCCAGCGCTACAACCGCGAAACGCTGGAAGTCCAGTACAAGGGCAAGAACATCGCCCAGATCCTGGAAATGACGGTCGAGGCGGCCTACGAATTCCTGAAGGTGGTGCCGACCATCGAACGCAAGCTGCACACGCTGCTCGACGTCGGCCTGAGTTACATCAAGCTCGGCCAGGCCGCGACCACGCTATCGGGCGGCGAGGCGCAGCGCGTGAAGCTGGCGCTGGAACTGAGCAAGCGCGACACCGGACGCACGCTGTACATCCTCGACGAGCCGACCACCGGTCTGCACTTCGCGGACATCGAACTGCTGCTGAGGGTGCTGCACCAGCTGCGCGATGCGGGCAATACCATTGTCGTGATCGAGCACAACCTCGACGTCATCAAGACCGCCGACTGGGTGATCGACATGGGGCCGGAGGGCGGTGCCGGTGGCGGGACGGTGGTGGGGGAGGGGACGCCGGAGGACATTGCGGGGAATTCTTCAAGCTTTACGGGGAAATACCTGAAGCGGTTGTTGAAAGTGGCCGACAACTGAATCGACCATTCTCAGAAGCCCGGACTATCTCAAGTCGCTTCCGTCGTCGTATTCCTTTGGATCAAGTCCGCCGGGCGTCTTGATTTGAATATAGGAATTGTCGTCCGACGCCTGCACTGGAGAAATATTGTCACGGCACAGATTGTCGTCCGCCAGTTCAGTTGACCGGTTTGCCGAGCGCAAGGATGCGCAGGCACATGCAGAGAGCAACGCGCGCGTGTTGTTGACGACCAATCTCCTCAAGATGGGCTCGGCCGCTCCATCGACGATGGTGGCGAGGGGAAGGGGACTCTCGTTTCTGACAACTGGACGATCGACGTATGCAGGGTTGAGGCGGAGCATATTGGGAAGTTCCACCACGGTGTTGCCGTTGAGAACGAACGCATGCGCCGCCATGATGCGATTGGGGGCGATCGCTGCGGTCGCTACCCATGTCTGTTGTGCAGCCGCTCGCATGTGAGCAGCTGCAACACGCCCTGTATTTAGATTGAGATTCGCAGCGGCGTTGATGCGTTGAGCAAATGTGTGAGCGACGTCATAGTCGTTGGGCGAAGGCAGAATATCGTAGCGCCAGACAATGGGATTTGCATCCGTCTGCCTCATCACCTGCAAGCGTGCTCTTATTACGACATTTACGCCGACCCGATCATTGAGTTCGACGTAGTTCGTAAATCCGACACCAGTCCTGACGTTGTCATTGCCGCAGCTCAAGCCTTCCATATGGTGCAACAGATTTCGATTGTCCCCTGGTGCAACAAAGCCACGTTCGAATATGAAGTTCGGGCCGCGTGCGTCTGCACGATGCAAGTAATCGTAAGAGAACGCAGGGGTTGCAGCCGAACCGATGAGTGCAAATAGAAAGAAAACTCTTGCGGCGCCCATCTTGATGGCGGTTGACATTGTTTTGATCATAGAGTGATGAACCAGACAAACCGATTCAATATATTCGTGTCGTCAGTGGCTGAAAGCGTTGAGATGACAATCGGCAGCGCCTTGGGGCCTGCTGCATTGAAAGTAACGTCGAACCGTGCGTTTTCAGGCGCGCAGAACGTGCGTGAATAACCTTTGCCCGGAACACTGGAGAAACTGGATTTCGCAATCGAGAAGATCTCGTATTCGCGGCCAGGGACGTCGCCTGCAGAAGATTGGGCAGCGGCAGAGTTGTACGTCACTTCGCAACGCCTGTCTGTTGCAGTCCAGACGACAAACGCGCTTCGTGCGCCATCGGACCCGTCGGTCCGAATCAGCCGCATCACGTAATGACTTTTTCCGGGAGTGGAAGCGGCCGGCCGCAAGGTCGTGAAGAGGTTATTCGCGATGCCGACCGGTAGATTGCCCTCGAAGTAAGTCGCGCTGAATTTCTGAAAAGGAGATTCCTGCAATGCAGCGGTGTGGAATCTGATCGGAAGCGGAGAGCGGTCGTTCACCAACGATGCCGCTGCGCAAATGGACTGGGTCGCCAGCGCTAGAAATACAGCGCCAAAAAAACCTATCGTAGGGCGGGTGAATTTCCAGGAACGTGGATTCATATTTTTCAAAGTGGAATGTCTAGTTCGGCGACTGAGGAGGAGGCACTTTCTTCTGTTTGAAGCTCCAAGGGCACGAAGTCGTCTGCAATTGGATTGAATGTGAGACGTGCGACCGCGTCGGGATTGATGCAGACGATGGCCGGCATCGAAATCAGTTGTGGGCCGTTCGGTTTTCCTGCAGGTCGTCGGAGTACGGAAAAGGAAAGAGGACGTCCGGCGACTGCCGCCAATTGCATGTTGTTGGAAGTCGCGGCCATGGCAGGACACGAGCCAGGCATGAGTTCGAAACGCAAGGTGTATTGAATCGGCGTCGGCTTCGAACGATCTGACAAACGCAGCGAGTAATACCGTCGAGACTCCGCTGTTTTCTCTGCAGGCAAGGTGAGAAGATAATCGCCCGGCTGATCGACGACTATTGGATTCAGCCGGGCAGGCGAGTCTTTGTCCGAACGCGAAGTCGAGAGTGAAAGGCCGGTCAGTTCGAATCGCTCCGGGGCACTTACGACCAGTGGGCCCAGGTTGACGGTCAATGCGAGCGTGTCGTCCGGATCGCTGAGTATGGAAGCGGCATGGGCTTGCATCGAAATTGCGTTCAGAGCTGAAAATATCCACGCCGTGCATGCCAGGCTGCCGAATATCTTCGCCTGCATGCGGCGCGGCCCTGTCATGGAGAGTGACATTTTTGTCGGGTGCAGTGTCTTGGGATTCATGAATTGCCTGATGGACGTTCGATGAGAATGTCTTTTGAATACGAGCCATTCGGATTGTTGCCTTCACCAAAGGTGTTGATCTCAACCTTGAATTTGCCTCCTTCTATGCCGAGAATTACGAAGCCCAATTTGCCTCGTGAATTGGTGCAAACCTTTGTCGTGGAGGGTGCAATGACGGCAGTGTTTCTGCCCTCCTCGATTTTTAGAATTGCGATTTCCATCCATCTGCCGTTTTCATTGACGATGCTGTTTGCATCTGACGATAAGGTCGGATTCGCACATGACTCTTCAGTTGTCGACAAAATGAAGTTGTAATTGATCTTCGTCTCGTTCGAGGTGTCCGCCAGAATCAGGCGGTAATGTCCCCCGCCCGGAACATTGCCGAATCCCTGTGCGACTCCGTCGAGTTGACTGTTGAGATTGGCAAGCGCAATGGTCCGATCAGCCGGAGGCTGGCCAAGCGATTGCATTCCTGATGTGGTCATTGCCTTCATCTCGAAGGACCAATTGGACGTGATCAGTCCGGCGGCGCTTACCAAAACCTCCAGGTTGTCGGGCGTTGAAAAAGGCGTAGCTGCGAAGCTGGGCAGCGGCATGCATGCCAGGAAGGCCGACGAAATCGCGAGGCGCATCCGATTGCGCATGCTGGAGATTCTGAAGATTGATGATTCTTTTGCGTGCATTGAAATCCATTTGGGAATCAAGATATTCGTCAATTGCCTGCCGAGAGGGCCGGCAGAAGGAGTGCAAATATAAATTGCATTGCGCGGTAATGTCCATTCCATCGATAGTTCCTCTGCTTACAGGGAATTCGAACAACGGACTAATAAGTTTGCGCGTCGCGAATGCGATAAGGCTTTCGTACGATTTGCGATCGGGCCATGCGCTGATTGGAAGTATTTGCATACGTGAGACATGAGGCATCGGCAGAGAGCGGTCACGGCAGCAGCGCGGGCTTGGCACAATGCCGGTCGTCCCTCAACCAGCCGATGCAACTGCCGGAGCGCCATGACTGCCCAGACCTTCTCTTTCAAAAATGCCTGCGTGGCTGTTGCTGCATCAATTACGCTCGGCCTTGCCGCTTGCCCTGCTTCCGCCTTCGCTGCCCCCGTCAAGGTCGGCCTCGCCCTCGACATCTCCGGCCCCTTCGCCGCCCTCGGCGCCGAAGCGCGCGACGGTTTTTCGCTCGGCATCAAGCAGCTTGGCGGCAAGCTCGGCGGGCAGCCGGTGGAGTTCGTGCAGGCGGACATGGCCGGCAGTCCTGACCAGGCGCGGCAACTGGTCGACCGCATGGTGCAGCGCGACAGGATCGATCTGTTCAGCGGCCCGATCGGCTCCAACGTGGCGATCGCTGTCGGTCCGACGCTGTTCGCGGCCAAGGTGCCATACCTGTCGTCGAACGCCGGTCCGAGCCAGTTCGCCGGTGCGCAGTGCAATGCCTACTTCTTCGGCACCGCGTACCAGAACGACCAGTTCCACGAGGCGGCCGGCAAGTTCGCGCAGGAGCGCGGCTTCAGGAAGATCGCGCTGATCGCGCCCAACTATCCGGCGGGCAAGGACGCGCTGGGCGGTTTCAAGCGGCAGTTCAAGGGCCAGGTGGTCGATGAGCTCTACACGAAGCTTGGGCAGATCGACTACGCAGCCGAGCTCGCTCAGCTTCGCGCGACCAAGCCCGATTCGATCTATTTCTTCCTGCCGGGCGCGATGGGCATCAACTTCATCAAGCAGTTCGTCGGCGCCGGTCTGTCGAAGGACATCACGCTGGTGACCAGCGGTTTCTCGGCCGACGAGGACGTGATCGGCGCGGTCGGCGAGCCGATGCTCGGGCTGTTCAATACCTCGCACTGGGCGCACGACCTCGACAACGCCGCAAACAAGGCGTTTGTCGATGCGTTTCGCGAGGAATACAACGGCCGCTACCCGTCGCTTTACGCGGCGCAGGCCTACGACGTCATCCTCGCGATGGACGCCGCTGTGAAACAGGCCGGTGGCAATGCGCAGAACCGCGAAGCCGTGATCGCCGCGCTCAGGAAGGCCGACTTCGCCTCCACGCGCGGCCGCTTCAGGTACGCCAACAACCACTACCCGGTCGAAAACTTCTACCTGCGCGTGGTCGGCAAGGACGCGCAGGGCAAGGTCACGAACAAGCTGATCAGCACCGTCGTCAAGGATTACGGCGACACCTACGCCGACAAGTGCCCGCTGAAGTAGCGTGACCGGCATCCTCTTCTTCGAGCAGCTGCTCAACGGGCTCGGCTTCGGGCTGATGCTGTTCCTGCTGGCGGCAGGGCTGACGCTGGTGTTCGGCATCATGGATGTGCTGAACCTGGCGCACGGCTCGCTCTTCATGGCCGGCGCCTATGTCGCTGCGGAGGCGCATCGGCAGAGCGGATCGTTCGTGCTGGCCATCGTGCTGGCGGTGGTCGTGACGGTGGCTGTCGCCGCGTTGCTCGAGGTGCTGCTGATGCGCCGGCTCTATGCGCGCGACCATCTCGCGCAGGTGCTCGCGACCTTCGGCGTGATCCTGGTGGCCGACGATCTGGTGAAGATGATCTGGGGCCCGTCGCCGGTGATGGCGCCGACGCCGGCTGCGCTTTCGGGGCCGGTCGAGCTGATGGACGGCCTGCCGTATCCGGCCTACCGGCTGCTGATCCTCGGCGCTGGCGTTGTCGTTGCGCTGGCGCTGTATCTGTTCGTCAACCACACGCGCATCGGCATGCGGGTGCGCGCGGGCGCGTCGGACCGGCCGATGGCCGAGCTGATGGGCGTGCGCGTCGGGCGCATCTTCAACGGCGTGTTCCTGCTCGGCGCGGCGCTGGCTGCGCTGGCCGGTGCGCTGATGGGGCCGATCGTCGCGGTGCAGGTCGGCATGGGCGAGCAGATACTGATCCCGGCGCTGGTGGTGCTGGTGATCGGCGGCATCGGCTCGGTGCGCGGCGCCTTCGTGGCGGCGTTGCTGGTCGGGCTGGTCGATACGGCCGGTCGCGCTTTCCTGCCGATGGCGTTGCGGGCCACGCTGCCGCCCGCGACGGCTGCCGATCTCGGTCCGCTGTTCGCCGAAGTCGCGATGTATGCGCTGATGGTCGTCGTGCTGATCTTCAAGCCGTCCGGCCTGTTTGCGGCGCGCGCATGACCGACCGCACCGTCGCTTCGACAGGCCGTGCGGCGGTCGCCATCGTGCTGATCGCGCTCGCGGTCTTCCCGCTCGTCGCACCGATGTTCGACATGGCGTTCTACGTCGGCTTCGTGCGGCGCGTGCTGATCGTCGCGCTGGCTGCCGCGAGCCTCAACTTCATCCTCGGTTTCGGCGGCATGGTGGCGCTCGGGCATGCGGGCTTCATCGGCGTCGGCGCGTACACGGTGGTGGCGCTGGCCGATGCCGGCTACACGTCCGCATGGCTGATGTGGCCGGCTGCGGCGCTGGTGGCGGCGCTCGTCGCCGCAATGGTCGGCACGGTGGCGCTGCGCACGCGCGGCGTCTACTTCATCATGGCCACGCTGGCTTTTGCGCAGATGCTGTACTTCATCGCGGTGTCGCTGCGGATGTACGGCGGCGACGATGGCTACACGCTGCCGGCTCGGCCCGAACTTGCCGCACCGGGCATCGCCGGACTGCGCCTTGACCTCGGCAACGAATCGAACTTCTACTGGGTCGTGCTGGCGCTGGTCGCCTTGCTGCTCGGCTGGATGCACCGTGCCACGCAATCGCGCTTCGGCCATGCACTGCGCGGCATCCGCGACAACGAGACGCGGATGCGCGCGCTGGGCTATCCGGTGTTCCGTATCCGGCTGGTCGGCTTTGGCATCGCGGGCGGCATCGCCGGGCTGGCGGGTGCGCTGCTCGCGAACGGAAACGGCTTCGTGAGTCCTGCGACGATGCACTGGACGCAGTCGGCCACGCTGGTGGTGATGGTCGTCATCGGCGGGCTCGGGCGCAGCTGGGGCGGGCCGCTGGGTGCGGCGGTGTGGCTGTTGCTCGAAGAAGTGCTGAAGCAGCACACCGGGTACTGGCATCTGCCGCTCGGGTTGCTGCTGATCGCGGTGGCGCTGTGGGCGCCGCGCGGACTTTCGGCCTTGTTCAGGCGCCGCGCTACCCTCACCCCAGCCCTCTCCCCAGAGGGGCGAGGGAGCAAGCCATGAGCCTTTTCAGAATTGAAGGGCTGGTCAAGCGCTTCGGCGGCCTGCTGGCGACCGACCATGTCGATCTGTCGGTGGAGGCCGGCGAAGTGCATGCGCTGATCGGCCCGAACGGCGCGGGCAAGACCACGCTGGTCAACCTCGTCACCGGTCTGTTGAATGCCGATGCCGGTCGCATCTGGCTGGCCGACCGCGACATCACGTCGCTCAAGGACCATCGGCGTGTCGGCGCGGGGCTCTCGCGCTGCTTCCAGGTCACGCGCGTGTTCGCGAACGACTCCGTGCACGACAACCTGCTGCTGGCCGTGCAGGCGCATGCGGGTAGCAGCCTACGCTTCATGGCGCCGCGTTCGCGCGAGGCGGGGCTGGTCGATCAGGCGGCGGCGCTGGCCGATCGTGTCGGGCTGGGCAGCGAGCGCGACCGCATCGCCGGCACGCTGCCGCATGGCGCACAACGCGCGCTCGATGTCGCGCTGGCGCTCGCGGCAAGGCCGCGCCTGTTGCTGCTGGACGAGCCGATGGCCGGCATGGGGCCGGACGAATCGGCGCGCATGGTCGCGCTGATAGATTCGCTGCGGACCGAGACGGCGATCCTGCTGATCGAGCACGACATGGACGCCGTCTTTCGCCTCGCCGACCGCATCACCGTGCTGGTGCAGGGCAAGGTGCTGATGACCGGAACGGCGGACGAGGTGCGCGGCAACGCCGATGTGCAGGCGGTGTATCTCGGCACCGAGGCTGAGGGTCACGCATGACGGCGGCATCGACCACTCTGCTCGAAGCCCGCGGCATCGAAGCCGGTTACGGCGCGAGCCAGGTGCTGTTCGGCATCGACATCGACATCCGCGCCGGTGAAGTCATGGCGCTGCTGGGCCGCAACGGCATGGGCAAGAGCACATTGCTCAAGGTGCTGACCGGCGCGCTGAAGCCGTCTCGCGGCAGCTTGCGTTTCGGCGACGAAGACATCGGCGGAGCGAGGCCCGATGCGATCGCGCGACGCGGCATGGCGATCGTTCCCGAAGGGCGCCACGTGTTCCCGAACCTGAGCGTCGACGAGCATCTGCGCGCGTTCTCGCGTCCGGGAATCGGTGCGACCGGCAGGGCGCCGCGCTGGACAGCCGATGCGCTCTACGCGCTGTTCCCCCGCCTTGCCGAGCGCAAGCATCACGCCGGCAACCAGCTTTCCGGCGGCGAGCAGCAGATGCTCGCCATCGCCCGTGCGCTGTCGACGCATCCGCGCCTGCTGATCCTCGACGAAGCGACCGAAGGGTTGGCGCCAGTGATCCGCGAGGAGATCTGGCGCTGTCTCGCGATGCTCAAGAAAGAGGGCGAAGCGATCCTGGTGATCGACAAGTACGTGCAGCGCCTGCTGCCGCTGGCCGACCGCCACCTGATCCTCGAGCGGGGTCGCGTGGTGTGGCAGGGCGATTCGGCCGCGCTCGACGCCGACCGCGGGCTGTGGTCGCGCTACCTCGGCGTCTGAGCCGGAGTCCGGCTACTTCCTACTTCCGGTCGAACCAGACCGTTTGGGCGTTCATGAATTCGCGGACACCGAAGTGCGAAAGCTCGCGTCCGTAGCCGCTTTTCTTGATGCCGCCGATCGGCACGCGCGGGTCGGAAGCCGAGAAGCCGTTAATGAACATGCCGCCGGTTTCCATTCGCCGGGCAACGTCCCTGGCGAGTTCCCTGTTCTTCGTCCACAAGGCGCCGCTGAGCCCGAACTCGCTGTCGTTGGCGAGTTCGATGGCGTGTTCGACACTGTCGGCGGTGATCAGCGAGGCTGCGGGTCCGAAGGTCTCCTGGTCGAACGTCGCCATGCCGGGCTTCACATCGCCGAGGATGGTCGGCTGGTAGAAATTCCCGGCTTCCGACGACTTCCCGCCTTCCAGCAGCACCGTGGCTCCCGCATCGATGCTGCGCTGCACCTGCACGTCGAGTTCGTCCCGCAGATCGTGTCGTGCCATCGGGCCGATGTAGGTGTCTTCGTTCTTCGGATCGCCGACGCGAAGCGCCTTGACGGCCTCGACGAACCGTTCGGTGAACTCGCCCGCGATTGGCGCTTCCAGGATGATCCGCTTCGCCGCAATGCAGATCTGTCCGGTGTTCTGGAAACGACCGACGACCGCAGCCTTCACGGCGTTCTCCAGGTCGGCATCGGCAAGCACGATGAAGGGGTCCGACCCGCCGAGCTCGAGCACCGTTTTCTTGAGCGCCGCGCCGGCCTGTGCCGCGATCGCCGAACCCGCACGAACGCTTCCCGTCACTGCAACGGCGGCGATCCGCCGGTCGACGATGGCCTTGGAAACCAGTTCGTTGTTGACGTTGACGACGCTGAACGCGCCCTTGGGCAAGCCGGCCTCCAGCCATGCGGCTTCGGTGAGGTAGGCGCATCCCATGACGTTCGGCGCGTGCTTCAGCACATAGGCATTGCCGCCGAGCAGGATCGGCACCGCGCCGCGAAGGCTCTGCCAGTACGGAAAATTCCACGGCATCACCGCCAGGATGGGGCCGAGCGGAAGATAGGACACATACGCATCGGCACCGACCGTGGTGGCATCGTCCGTCACGAGTCCGCCACCGTTCTGCGCATACCAGTCGCACAGCACCGCGCATTTCTCGACTTCGGCACGGGCCTGGACGATGGGTTTTCCCATTTCCTGACAAGCCATCTGGCCGAGCTTCTCGATATCGCGGCGAAGGATGGCCGCCATCCGGCCGAGCACGTCGAGCCTCGCCTGGACCGGTGTCGCCGACCATGCCTTGAAGCCGGCCGATGCGATCTCCAGCGAGCGGTCCAGTTCCTCGGCCGATTCGTACGGATACCGGGCAAAGACTTCCCCGTTCGAGGGGTTCGTCGACAGTGCGGCGTCGGTGGATGCCATTGGCTTGCTCATGAGGTTCCCGGGTTTCCTGGAGATGAAGCTAACCCAGGATCGTAGGCAGAGGCGGCGCCGCCGAACATCTGATTTTCGGCAACCGCCAGTTCCACAACTTCGAACTCAGGGGAAACCCGAAGGGTGAGTTTTCCGACTGCGAAAGCACTCGATTCCCCGTGCCATACTCGCGCCTCTTCCTGGATCGCCCATGCTTCCCGACATCGACTCCCTGGCGCTTTTCGTGAAGGCCGCCGAGCTGCGCAGCCTGACCCGCGCGGCCGAGTCGTCGCACATGGGGCTTGCTGCGGCCAGCCGGCGGATTTCGCTGCTTGAGCACCGTCTCAAGTCCCCCTTGCTCGAACGCTCGCCGAAGGGCGTCGAGCTCACGCCGGCAGGCGCGACCTTGCTGGTCCATGCCAAGGCGATCCTGCTGCAGCTCAACCAGATGCAGGCCGACATGGACGACCATGGCACGGGTCGGCGCGGGCAGTTGCGCATCTTTGCGAATACATCGGCCATGACCCAGTTCGTCCCCGACGACCTGGCCCGTTTCGCGCAGGCCAACCCGGACGTGCGTCTGGTCCTGGAGGAGCGCTGGAGCGCACAGATCGTCGCGGCGCTGCTGGCCGGCGAGGCCGACGTCGGAATCGTGATGGAAGGCGCTTCCACCGAGGGCCTCGAAGTGTTCCCCTACCGCACCGATCGGCTGGCCGTGATCGTGCCGCAGGATCATCCGCTCGCCGCGACCGAATCGGTGGCCTTCAACGATGTGCTGGACTACGACCTGATCGCGCTCGAATGCGGCTCGTCGATGATGCGGCTGGTTGCCGAGCAGGCGGTGCGTTTCGAGAAGGGCTTGCGGTTGCGGGTGCAGGTCAGGGGTTTCGAAGTCGTGTGCCGGGTCGTGCAGTCCGGGCTCGGCGTGGGGCTGCTTCCGTTTCAGGCCGCTTGCGCGATGGGCCCGAGCATGGGCCTCGCCGTGCGCGTGATCGGGGACGAGTGGGCGACCAGGCAGATGCTCACGTGCGTCAACAAGGAGCGACCGAGGCCCGTGTCGCTCGTGCGGCTGCTCGACGTACTTTCCGCCTCCCGGTAACAACGAGCAACGAGCGGTCGCATCCCGGGATTACCCCGACCTCGAATCCCGGCAACCCCCGCTTGCCGAAATCCCGATGGTCGGGAGAACGGGTGCTGAGCAGAATCCGGCCGCATGCGCAAAGCATGCACTGGAGACTCCTACATGTATCCCTTCCTCAAAGCCGGTCTGGTCGGCATGAGCGTTCTTGCCGCACTGTCGGTCTCCGCGCAACAGAAGCCGGCCGAGCTCAAGATCGCCATGACGACCTTCCTGTCGGGACCGGCGGCGGTCTTCGGCGTGCCGGGAAGGGCGGCAGCGGAGATCGCCATCGAGGAGATCAATGCAGCTGGCGGTATCGACGGCGTCAAGCTGAAGCCGATCATCCTCGACGAAGGCGTCGGCGGCGACAAGCTGCTGTCGGAATACCGGCGCGTGGTCCAGGAGGAGGGCGTCAAGGTGTCGCTAGCGTCGATATCCAGCGGCAACTGCAATGCGCTCGCTCCCGTGGCCGAAGACCTGAAGGTGCTGAACGTCATGTGGGACTGCGGCACCGAGAAACTGCTGGAGAACCGGCGCTTCAAGTACGTGGTGCGCAGCCAGGGCAACGCGACCTCGGAGATGGTCGCATCGGTCCTGCAGCTCCTCAAAGTCAAGCCGAACTTCAAGACCATCGCCGTCATCAACCAGGACTATGCCTGGGGCCGCGATTCGTGGGACATCTTCTCCGGCACGCTGAAGGCGATGAAGCCCGACGTCCAGGTCGTCGCGGAACTGTTCCCGAAGTTCGGTGCTACCGATTTCAGTTCGGAGATCAGCCGGCTGCAGGCGCTCAATCCCGACGTGATCCTGTCCACCTCGTGGGGCGGCGAACTCGACACGCTGATCCGGCAGGCGGCGCAACGCGGCCTGCTCAAGAGCTCGACCTGGATCATTCCGCTCGGCGAGAGTTCGCTGGAGCGCGTCGGCAAGGTGGTGCCCGACGGCGTGATCGTCGGCATGCGCGGCGACCACTACTTCCTTCATCCCGAGGCCAAGACCGATCCGAAGCACAAGGCCTTCCTCGACAAGTACCGGGCCAAGACCAACCAGTACCCGATCTACCCGGCCTATCACGCCGTGGCTGCGATCCAGTCGGTGGTCGACGGCTACAACGCCGCCATCAAGGCGAACGATGGCAAGTGGCCATCTACCGAGCAGGTCGCCGACGCCATGCACAAGCTGACCTTCAAGGGGCTGACCCGGCCGGTCACGATGCGCGAAGACGGGCAGGGCCTCGAAGATCAGATGCTCGGCGTGACGAAGATGACGCCCGGCTATCCGTTCCCCGTCATCGACGCGCTGACCATCTATCCGGGCGCGATGGTGACCAGTCCGGTCGGAACCAAATCGCTCGACTGGGTCAAGACGCTGAAGCCGGCGATGCTGAAAGACGCGCAGATCAAGGCCTTCTGAGGAAGCGCAGCTGGCGGCCGTCCTTCACCCCATGAATTCCACCCTCCTGCTGCTCGGCCTGCTCGACGGCATCACGCAGGCTGCGGTCCTGTTCCTGGTCGCGCTGGGCATGACGCTGATCTTCGGCGTGATGCGCATCCTCAACGTCGCGCATGGCAGCCTGTACGCGTTCGGTGGTTATGCGGCGGCCACGGTGGGGGCGTTGATCGCCTCCGGTACCGATTCGCTCGCGCTGGCCTTGCTGGCGCTGGTGATCGGCGCTGTCGTGATGGGATTGATCCTCGGCGCGATCATCGAATTCGGACTGGTGCGCCGGATCCTCGACATGGACCCGGCCATGCAGCTGCTGGCGACCTTCGCCGTATTCCTGATCCTCGAAGACCTGCAGCGTCTGATATGGGGCTCGAGCCCGGTTTCCGTCACCACGGCCGTGGACCTGATGGGAACGGTGAAGGTCGGTGCCGTGACGTACAACGCCTATCAATTGCTGCTGCTGCCCGCGATCGCGGTGGTCGTGTATTTCGCGCTGACATGGTCGCTCGGACGGACGCGTTTCGGCCGGCAGATCCTGGCCGTGACGCACAGCCGCGAGGTGTCAATGGCGATGGGAATCAACGCCCGGCGGATCGGCTTCCTGACCTTCTGCCTGGGCGCCGTGCTCGGCACCCTGGGCGGCGCGCTGGCTTCGCCGACGACGTCGCTGGTGCCCGGCATCGGCGGCGACATGATGGTGTTGTCTTTCGCGGTGGTGGCTGTCGCCGGTCTGGGCCAGATCACCGGCACGGCGGTCGCTGCATTGCTGATCGGCCTGACGCGCGCGTTCGCGGTCTATCTCTGGCCCGAGATCGAGGTGCTGGTGCCTTACCTGATCATGGTGCTGGTGCTGCTCTGGCGTCCGGAAGGCCTGTTCGCCGTCGCGCAGGCGAGGAGGGTCTGATGACGACACGCCTTGCACCATGGGCCATCGCCGTACTTTCGCTCGTGCTCGGACTGGCGTTTCCGTGGCTCAAGACGCCGCTGATCATCGCGCTGTCCTATGGCTTCGCCGCCCTCGGGGTGTCGATCCTCATCCGCGCCGGCCAGGTCTCTTTCGGCCATGCGGGGTTTACCTGTCTGTCCGGCTACGCGGCCGTCGCCCTGACCCGCTACTGGCCCGCCACCGATGCGCTGGTCCTGCTGGCTGCGGGCGCCCTGGCCGGGCTCGTCAGCGGATTCGTCGTCGGGCTCTTCGTCGCCCGCTATCGCGCAATCTTTTTTGGGATGCTGAACCTGGCGCTTTCGATGGTGCTGTTCTCCGCGCTCGGCAAGTTCTATCACCTGACCGGCGGTACCGACGGGGTGCGGCTGGAGCGGCCGCCGCTGGCCGGGCAGCTCATGGAGCGCGCACCGTTCGAGACATCGCTGCTCGCGATCGCCGCAGTGCTGGTGGTGGTCTGCTGCTGGGCCAACCGCCGGTTCTATGCGGCGCCGATGGGTCAGGCGCTGGTCGCGATCAAGACAAACGAGGTGCGGCTCGAATACCTGGGGCTGTCGGCCCGCAGGATCTTCCTGACCGGCTATGTCATGTCGGCAACGCTCTGCGGTTTCTCCGGCGCGATGTTTGCCCTGATCCAGGGGCTGGTGACGCCGGAGATGGGCTACTGGGTGCGGTCCGGCGAATACGTGTTCATCGCGATCCTCGGCGGTTCGGCGCAACCCGTCGGCGCGTTCATCGGCGCGATCGCCTTCGAATTCCTCAAGCTGTTCGCATCGGCCGTACTGACGGGCACCTGGCAGCTCGTCATCGGCACGGTGCTGCTGATCCTCATCTTCGCGGCGCCTTCGGGTCTGTCCGCATTCCTGACGCGCATCGACAAGCGCGTCCAGAAGGCCTGAAGCGCCCATGACTGCATTGCTCCAGGTCCGCGGACTGACGCTTTCCTTCGGTGCCGTGGTCGTCGCGTCGGGCTACGACTTCGATCTGCAGGCGGACGAACGACTGGCCGTCATCGGTGCCAACGGCGCAGGGAAGACGACCTTCATCAACATGGTCACCGGCTACATCAAGCCCGCCGCCGGAACCATCGCCTTCGACGGCAGGGACATCACGGGCCTCGACCCGAGGGACATCGTCCGGCTCGGCATCGGGCGTTCGTTCCAGCTGCCGCAACTCTTCCTGGAGCATTCGGTCCGCGAAAGCATCGAGCTCGCGGTGGCGGCGCGCGGGCGCCGGCTCGGCATCTTCCGCAGGATGTCGGACAGCGTGTCGCGAGCGGAAATCGACCACACGCTGGAAGTCGTCGGCCTGAGCGCGCGTGCCGGCGACCTGTGCGGCAGCCTGCCCGAAGGGCATCGCAAGCTGCTGGACATCGCGATGGCGCTGGTGCTGCGCCCGAAGCTCCTGATCATGGACGAGCCCACCAGCGGCGTCGCGGCCGACGAGAAGCATCCGCTGATGGCGACCATCATGAATGCGCTGGCCGAACGCAAGGTCACGTCGATCTTCGTCGAGCACGACGTTGACATCGTCGAGCGGTACGCGACCCGGGTCGCCGCCTGGATCTCCGGACGCATCGCCGCGGACGGACCGCCCGGCGTCGTCATGAACAACCCCGAAGTGCGATCCGTCGTGCTCGGGCATTGAGAGAGCGACCCAGGCGCCATGCTCCGACTCGAGAACCTTTCCGTCGATATCGCCGGCATTCCGGTCCTTCGCGGCCTGTCGGTCGAATTGAAATCGGCCGCCACCTATGCGGTGGTCGGGCGAAACGGCGCGGGAAAGACCACGCTGCTGCGGACCATCATGGGATTCGCCGCGCCCCGCACCGGACGCATCCAGCTCGCGGGAACCGACCTTCTGGCGCAGCCGCCCCATGCGCGGGCCGGTCTCGGCATCGGATACGCGCCCGAGGAGCGCGTCATGTTCCCGACCATGACCGTGCTGGCCAATCTCCGGCTGCCGTGCGAGGCCATCGGCATGAAGAACGCGGACATCGACCGGCGTGTCCAGGAGGTCGTCCAGGTCGTACCGCAGATCGAGGAAATGCTGCCTCGCTCGGCGGCTGCGCTGTCTGGCGGGCAGGGAAAGATGGCTGCGCTGGCCCGTGCGCTGATGGTCGGCACCCGGCTACTGATGGTCGACGAACCGTTCCAGGGACTCGCGCCCGCGCTGGCACGGCAATACGCCGAATCGTTGAGCCGGCTGTTCACCCTGCGTCCCGAGCTCTGCGTGGTCATCACCGAGTCGAACCGCTCCCTGCTCGACCGCGTGGATTGCGAAACCCTGGTCCTCGAACGCGGCGAACTGTCGCTCGAGGTGCCGCCTTCCATGCACATTCCGATCGTCTCCATTCGTACACAGGATTCATATGACAAGACAGCTTGAAGGAAAGATCGCCATCGTCACCGGCGGCGCAGCCGGATTCGGCGAGGGCATCGTCCGGTCTTACGTCGCCGAGGGCGCGAAGGTCGTCATCGCCGATCTCGATGCAGCCAGGGGAGAGGCGCTCGCCCGGGAGCTCGGGAACGACACCTTGTTCGTTCGTTGCGACGTGTCGAGCGGGCCGGATGTGGATGCGCTGGTCGCGGCTTGCGTCGACGCCTTCGGCACGCCGGAGATCGTGGTCAACAACGCGGGCACGACGCACAAGAACAGCCCGCTGATGGAGATCGACGAAGCGACGTTCGACCGGATGTTCGCCGTCAACGTGAAGTCCATCTTCCACATGACCCGAGCGGTCGTGCCACTCATGCGCAAGCAGCGCAAGGGCGTGATGCTCAACGTCGGCTCGACCGCCGGCATCCGCCCGCGCCCGGGATTGACTTGGTACAACGGCAGCAAGGGTGCGGTCAATCTGCTGTCGAAGTCGCTGGCGGTGGAACTCGGGCCGGACAACATCCGCGTCAATGCGATCTGTCCGGTGATGGGCGAAACCGGCCTGCTGGAAAAGTTCATGGGCATGCCCGATACACCGGAGAACCGCGCCCGCTTCATCGCCACCATTCCGCTGGGCCGGCTCTGCCGCGCATCGGACGTCGCCGCCGTGGCGCTGTTCCTGGCGACCGACGCCGCCGAGTTCATCACCGGCCTCGAAATGCCGGTCGACGGCGGCCGCACGGTCTGAATTAAGGAGAACCCACCATGACCACACACGATCTGCTTTCGGGCCGCACCATCGTCGTCACCGGCGCCGCCACCGGCATCGGCCAGGCATTCGCCGTCGGATGTGCCGCACAGGGCGCCAACGTCGTCGTCGCCGACATGAACGCCGCCGACGAAACCGTCGCCCTCGTCGAGCAAGCGGGCGGCAAGGCGCTGGCCGTGCGCGTCGACGTGGCGGACGACGCATCGACGCGCGCCATGGCGCAGGCGGCGCTCGACCGCTTCGGCCGCATCGACGGCCTCGTCAACAACGCGGCCTACTTCCGCGAGGTGAAGCTGACGCCGTTCGAGGAGCTCGATCCCGCGATCTGGGACCGCATCTTTGCCGTCAACGTGAAGGGCGTGTGGCAATGCTGCAAGGCGGTGATGCCGGCGATGCGCGAACGCGGCAGCGGCTCGATCGTCAACATCGCATCGGTCGTGGCGGTCGCCGGCCAGCCGGGCTATCTGCACTACGTCGCGACCAAGGGCGCGGTGCTGTCGATGACCAAGGGACTGGCCAAGGAATGCGGCGCGAACGGCGTGCGCGTCAACGTGATCGCGCCCGGTTTCGTCATCACCGATGCCACGAAGGACCGGCCGGTCGAATGGCAGCAGAGTTTCCTGAAGGCGCGCGCGATATCGCGGGAGCAGCGCCCGGACGACCTGGTCGGCACCGCGCTGTACTTGCTGTCCGATCTCGCCGGATTCGTCTCGGGCCAGACCATCGTCGTCGACGGCGGCCACATCATGTACTGACCGCCCACCATGAGCGACCTCATCCTCCATCACTACGCCTTTTCGACGTTTTCGGAAAAGGCGCGCCTGGCGCTCGGCCTGAAGGGTCTGGCCTACCGCTCCGTCGACATCGCCGGCATGCCGCCGCGCCCGTTGCTGGAGCCGCTGACCGGCGGCTACCGGCGCGTGCCGGTGCTGCAGATCGGCGCCGACATCTATTGCGATACGAACATCATCCTTCCGACACTGGAGCGGTTGTTCCCCTCGCCGGCGCATGCCAGCCTGTATCCGGACGGCACCGAAGGCGTCGCGCGCGGGCTCGGATTTGCCTGGGAGCGCGCGCTGTGGATTCCGTCGATCGCCGTGCTGACGCACTTCATCGGCGAGCACATTCCGGCGGAGTTCCTGAAGGACCGCAAGGAGAGCTATCTCATGGTCGACATCAGCAAGGAAGCGATGGCGCCGGAGCTGCCGCTGTACCGCCAGCGGGTGGTCGCCCACTACGCGTGGCTGAAGGCGGCGCTCGCCGATGGACGCAGGTTCATCCTCGGCGAGCGGCCCGGTGCGCTCGACCTGGCCTGCTACCAGACGATTTTCCTGTTGCGCAAGAACTGTCCCGCCGATGTCGACGCAATGCTCGGCATCGACGGGCCGCTTCCCGGCTGGTACGACCGCATCGCGGCGCTCGGGCACGGTACGCCCGAATCGATGTCTGCCGAAGACGCGTTCGCGAGCGCACGGGATGCAAGCCCGGCGACGCCGACGCATCTGCAACCCGATGGCGATATCGGCGGCTTGCGGGCCGGCGACGCGGTCGTCGTGAGGCCCGACGACAACGCGCGCGTTCCGGTCGCCGGCACGCTGGTCGCCGCGAGTGCCGACGAGATCGTGATCCACCGGCGCGATCCCGACGCAGGCGATCTCCATCTGCATTTCCCACGGCTCGGCTTCGACGTGCTGCCGGCCTGAACTCCACTCTCGTCATTCCGGAGACACACGATGGACACCGAATCGAACAAGCAACTGTGCCGCGACTACTTCACCGCGTTCCTGGCGCGCGACACGGCGTGGATGACCGAACACATCGCGCCGGGTTTCGTGCGCCACGATCCCGGCCTGCCCTTCGAGGTGCGCGGCCCCGAGGGTGTGGCGCAGCTTCACGACGCCCTGCTGCCGGCCTTCCCCGACATGGCGTTGCCGCTGGAGGATTTCGTCGCCGAGGGCGACAAGGTGCTGGTGCGGCTGCGTGTGCGCGGCACGCATACCGGCGCGTTCGGCGACATGGCGCCGACCGGCCGCGAGATCGACATCGCCGTGCTGGACCTGTTCCAGATCCGCGACGGCGTCCTGGTCGAGCACTGGGCCCTGCTCGACAACCTGGGCATGCTCAAACAACTTGGCGCGCTGCCGGCGTGACATCGCGATGCATCTGTTCCTGAACACCACCTCGCCGTATGCGCGGATCGCACGCATCGCGCTGGCCGAGAAAGGTCATGCGGACACTTCGGTCGAGATCGTCGACCCGTGGAGCGACGCCGCGAGATTGCTGGACGTCAATTCGGCCGCGCGCGTGCCGGCGCTGATCGTCGACGGCGGCAGGTCGCTGACCGAGTCGCTGCTGATCGTTCTCTGGCTGGAACACCGGACGCCGTCGCCTTCGCTGCTGGGCGAAGACGCGACCGCCGTGATTTCGCGCGCCGGCATCGCGATGGGCGTGATCGACGCGGCCGTGCACACGCTGATCGGCCGGAAGATCACCGACGCGTCCTTCGATACCGCGCCGGTCGGCCTGCGGCGGCGGCGGTCCATGGCCGAAGGCCTTGCACGACTGGAAAGCGATCCGCCGACCTACACGGACGGCACGCCGACGATCGACGCCATAGCGACCGTCGTCGCCTTCGACTATCTCGACTTCCGGTTCGCCGAGGCCGACTGGCTTCCGGAGTCGCCTGCGCTCAGCGCGCTGGTTTCGCAACTGCGCGCGCGGCCGTCGTTTCTCACCAGCGCCCCGCATGCCTGAAGGATCGACGATGCGCCCGCCGCGCCTTTGCCTTTACTACAGCACGACGTCGCCCTATGCGCGCATCGCCCGTGTGGCGCTCGCGGAAAAGGGCTTCGCCGATATCGACGGTGCGCTGACCGATCCGTGGACCGACGCCCCGGGCTTGCTGGCGGCCAATCCGAGTGCGCGCGTGCCGGCAATGGTGCTCGATGGCGGGCTGCCGCTCACCGAGAGCCTGCTGATCGTGCTGTGGCTCGAAACGCAGCATCCGGCCCCGTCGTTGCTGGGGCCGGCGCCCGGTGTCGCAATCTCGAAGGCAGGCATTGCGATGGGCGCGATCGACGCGGCCGCGTCTATCATCATCGGCCGTCGTCTCGATCCTGCAGTGGACGAGTCGCCGCTCGGATTGCGTCGCAGGCGTTCGATCGTCGAGGCGCTCGAACGCCTGGAGAGCGATCCGCCGCTGCTTGCTGAAGAGACCGCCGATCTCGCGGTCATCGCAGCTGTGGTGCTGGTCGATTACATCCGCTTCCGCTTTGCCGAGGCGATCTGGGTTCCGGCCATTCCGGCGCTGGATGCGCTGGCCGCGAGCGCAGGGACTCGGGCGTCTTTCGCAAGCACGCGACCCCGCGACATGCCCAGGGCCTGAGCCCGGTAGCGGCCACGGCTGCCTGCCGGTTCAGCTGACCACCAGCCCCTTCAGCGCCGGGTCCGGCGGCGGCACGGACAGCTTCATGTCCTTGAGCGTCTGTACCAGCAGCTTTGCGATCATCAGGTTGCGATGCGTCTTGCTGTTGCCCGGAATCACATACCAGGGTGCGTGATCGGTCGAGGTTGCGTCCAGCGCCCGCGCATAGGCACGCTGGTAGCTGTCCCACTTCTTGCGCGCATCGAGATCGCCCATGCTGAATTTCCAGTGCTTGGCCGGATCGTCGATGCGTTCCTGCAACCGCTCGCGCTGCTCGTCCTTGCCGATGTGCAGCATGCACTTGAGCACGACGGTGCCGGTCTCGGTCAGCAGGCGCTCGAAGTCGTTGATCTGCGCATAGCGACGCTGCGTCGCCTTCTTGTCGATCCAGCCTTCGACCACTGGCACCAGAACGTCTTCGTAATGGCTGCGGTTCCAGACGCCGATCTCGCCGGTGCGCGGCACGACCGCGTGACAGCGCCAAAGAAAGTCGTGCGCCTGCTCGTCGAGCGACGGAGCCTTGAAGGCGGCCACGCGCACGCCGAGCGGCGAGGTGCGCGAAAACACCCAGCGCACCGTCCCGTCCTTGCCGCTGGTGTCGGTGCCCTGCAGCACCAGCAGCACCTTGCGGCGACCTTCGGCATGCAGCAGGTTCTGCAGGTCGTCGAGTTCGAGCGACAGCGCATCGAGCACGGATTGCTCCGTCGCCTTGTCGCCGGTCATGAAAGGCTTCGCGTCCGGGTCGATGTCGCCGAGAGAAACCTTGCCGCCGATGCGGTACTTCTTGAAGCTGGTCATCGCATCGTTCCTTTCAGCGGCTGCCGATGCGCGCTTCGCCGAACAGCGCCTTGGCCGTGCGCGGTTGCGAGCGCCAGTACTGCGGCGGCACCTCGACCTGCGCGCCGAGTTCCATCGCCGCGCGCCACGGCCAGTGCGGCTCGAACAGCATCGCGCGGGCCAGCGCGACGAAGTCGGCCTGGCCTGCGGCGACGATGTCCTCGGCCTGCTGCGGATCGGTGATCAGCCCGACCGCGATGACCGGCATCTCGCCTGCGACCGCCTTGATGCGCTCGGCCATCGGCACCTGGTAGCCGGGTTCGAGCGGAATCTTCTGCTGCGGAGACACGCCGCCCGACGAAACGTGGATGAAGGCGCCGCCGCGCGCCGCCAGCGCTTCTGCCAGTACGCAGCTCTGTTCGACATCCCAGCCGCCATCGACCCAGTCGGTCGCCGAAATCCGCATGCCGACCGGGATCGACTCCGGCACCGCCGCACGCACCGCGTCGTAGACCTCCAGCGGAAAGCGGATGCGGTTCTCGACCGAGCCGCCGTATTCGTCGGCGCGCTGGTTGGCGAGCGGCGACATGAATTCATGCAGCAGATAGCCGTGCGCGCCGTGCAGTTCTATGGCGTCGAAGCCGAGCGCATGGGCACGCCTGGCGGATTCTGCGAAGGCGTCCTTCACGCGCGTCAGGCCTGCAGCGTCCAGCGCCAGCGGAACCGGATCGCCGGGCGCTTGCGGCAGGGCCGACGGGCCGACCGTTTCCCAGGCGCCTTCGTTGTCCTTCAACGCCTGACCGCCGGCCCACGGCACATGGCTCGATGCCTTGCGGCCGGCATGGGCAAGCTGAATGGCGATCGGCATGCGCGAATGGGTGCGGACGGCCTTCAGCACGCGAGCCATCGCGGCCTGGTTGTCGTCCGAATAGAGCCCGACGTCCGCAGGCGTGATGCGCCCGATGGCCTCCACCGCCGAGGCTTCGATGATCAGCAGGGCCGCGCCCGAGAAAGCCAGCTGGCCGAGATGCATCAGGTGCCAGTCGGTCATGTTGCCGTCCTCGGCCGAGTACTGGCACATCGGCGCGATGACGATGCGGTTGGCGAGCGTGAGCTGGCCGAGCTTGCGGGGTGTGAAGAGTTGGGTCATGAAGTGGATGGTGAGTTGCGGACGCGAACCATGCCTTCTTGCGCTGTCGAGGCGACAAGCCGGCCGTCGCGGGTGAAGACGCTGCCGCGGCAAAGTGCGCGGGCGCCGTTGGCGTTGGGTGAATCGATGCGGTAGAGCAGCCAGTCGTCCATGCGGAAATCGCGGTGGAACCACATCGCGTGGTCGATGCTGGCGAGCCGCATGCCGGGCTGCAGATAGCTCATGCCGTGCGGGCGCAGGGCGGTGACCAGCAGTCCGTGGTCCGATGCATAGGCGAGCAGCGCGCGATGCAGCATCGGATCGTCCGGCAGCGGCGCGACGGTGCGCATCCAGATCGAACGCTCGCCAGGCTGCGGTTTCGGTGCGAGCAGATCGTCGTCGTCGACGGCGCGGAATTCCATGCCGTGCGGATGCAGGATCCGAGTGCGCAGCCGGTCGGAGAGTCGGTCGCCGATCGCAAGCCTGCGTTCGTAGTCGCTGCGCAAACCTTCGGGCGGCGCGGTTTCGGGCATGGGCTGCTGGTGCTCGATGCCGTCGTCGTGCGTCTGGAACGATGCCGACATCTCGAAGATGATGCGGTCCTGCTGGCGTGCCACCACGTGCCGCGTCGTGAAGCTGCGGCCGTCCCGCACGCGCTCGACCGAATAATCGATCGGTGCGTGTTCGCCCGGCAGCAGGAAGTAGGCGTGCATCGAATGCACCGGCCGGTCGGCGTCGACCGTGAGGTTCGCGGCCATCAGCGCCTGCCCGAGCACCTGACCGCCGAACACGACCGGCGTGCCGATGTCCTGGCTCTCTGCACGGAAGCGATCGTCACCCAGCGGCGACAGCTGCAGCAGCCCCACGAGATCGTCGACGAGGCTGGCTTCGGTGGCTGAGTTCATCTTTCGACCATAGCAAAGGTCAAAAAACAGTGCCAGCGCCTGCGGGACGCGCGGGCTGGGACAATCGACGCCCTATGAAAAAGCAGCGCATCGTGGTGGGCCTGAGCGGCGGGGTGGACTCCGCGGTCACGGCGCACCTGCTCAAACGGCAGGGCCACGAGGTGGTCGGCATCTTCATGAAGAACTGGGAAGACGACGACGACAGCGAATTCTGCTTGTCGAACATCGACTTCATCGACGCGGCCAGCGTGGCCGACGTGCTCGGCATCGAGATCGAGCACGTCAACTTCGCGGCCGACTACAAGGACCGCGTCTTCGCCGAATTCCTGCGCGAATACCAGGCCGGACGCACGCCGAACCCGGACGTGCTGTGCAACGCCGAGATCAAGTTCAAGGCCTTCCTCGACCACGCGATGCGCCTCGGTGCGGAGAAGATCGCGACCGGCCATTACGCCCGCGTACGCTTCGACGACGCGACGCAGGCGCACCAGTTGCTCAAGGGCCTCGACCCGGCCAAGGACCAGAGTTATTTCCTGCATCGCCTGAACCAGGCGCAGCTGTCCAAGACGCTGTTCCCGGTCGGCGAACTGCACAAGACGGAGGTGCGCCGCATCGCCGACGAGATCGGCCTGCCGAACGCGAAGAAGAAGGATTCGACCGGCATCTGCTTCATCGGCGAGCGGCCGTTCCGCGACTTCCTCAATCGCTACATCTCCAAGGCGCCGGGGCCGATCAAGGACGAGCGCGGCCGCACGCTGGGCGAGCATCAGGGCCTGAGCTTCTACACGCTCGGCCAGCGCCAGGGGCTCGGCATCGGCGGATTGAAGGCCAAGGGCGCGGAACTGAAGGCGATCGAGGCACGCGGAATGCGCGGTGCCGGCGAGCACGCGCCGTGGTTCGTCGCCCGCAAGGACATGGCGGCCAACACCCTGTGGGTCGTGCAGGGCCACGATCACCCGTGGCTGCTGTCGCAGGCTCTCGATGCGGACGATGCGAGCTGGGTCGCCGGCACCCCGCCGGCGCCGGGTGCGTATGCGGCGAAATCCCGCTACCGGCAGGCCGATTCGGCTTGCCGCTACGTCGCATCGGACGACGGTGCGTTCAGGCTTGACTTCGACGCTGCGCAGTGGGCGGCGACGCCGGGTCAGTCGGCGGTGGTCTACGACGGGGAGATTTGCCTCGGCGGCGGCGTGATCTCGGGCGCGATCGGCGCCGCGTGATCTAGAGGATCGACGTCACCGATGAGTCGGTGTGGATGAGCGACAACGGATAGCGCCGGCCGGCCACGTGATCCTCGATGCACTGCAGCAGCAGCGGGCTGCGATGGCGCTCGACGCTGGACCGAATCTCTTCCGGTGTCATCCACAGCGTGCGCACTATGCCTTCGTCCAGCGCACGTTGGACTTCGAAGGTGCCCAGCGTGCCGCTGAAAGCGAATCGCAGATAGGTGATGTCCTCATCGTTTCGCCGGGAGCGCGCCAGGTAGACGCCGACCAGCGCGGTCGGCGTGAAGCGGTGCGCTGTTTCTTCGAGCGCTTCTCTCGCGCAGCCGTCGGCCGGCGATTCGCCCGGATCGAGGTGCCCTGCCGGCGTGTTCAGTCGCAGGCCGTCCGAGGTGCGTTCCTCGACCAGCAGGAAGCGCCCGTCGCGCTCGATGACGGCGGCAACGGTGACGTTCGGTCTCCAGCGCGCAGACGCCATCGTTTTCATCCCTTGTCTTCCGCCATCAGCGCGTGCAACTGGGCGGCAGTCGGTTCCGGAATCAGCAGCGTGACGGTGCAGCCCGCGCCGCATGCACTGTCGATCTCGATCGTTCCGCCGTGCCGGTGCACGGCTGTTCGCACCAGCAGCAGCCCAAGCCCGACGCCCTGCACCTCGGGATGACTGTCGCGATGCAACCGGTTGAAAGGCTGGAAAAGCTGCGATTGCAAGGCGGCCGGTATGCCCGGACCGTTGTCCTGCACGCTCACGGCCCACTGGCCGTCGTGGGGGACGACGCGGCACGGTACTTCCGAGCCGACCGGTGCGTATTTGAGCGCGTTGCTCAGCACGTTGGTTAGGGCGCGCGTCAGCAGACTGCGGTCCGCCACGCAAAGGGCCTCGTCGACGTCGGTGGTCAGGTGTACGCGCAACTGCTTCTTTCGTGCAAGCGCCCAGGCGTCGTCGATGGATTGCTGCATCAGCGCGACCAGATCGAGCACCTCGGCGCGGAACGGCTGTGCTTCGGCACGTGCGAGGTTCACGAAGTCGTCGGCGAGGTCCAGTCCGGTCTGCGCATGGCGTTCGATGCGGTCGAGCAGCGCCGCGCCCGACAGCGCGTCCGGTCGGCCGCGCGAAAGTTCGATGGCCGTCAGGATCGACGCACTGGGCTCGCGGATGTCGTGGGAGATGAAGCGGAGCGCTTCGTCACGCTGGCTCTGCGCATGCCGCGTCGTCGTGATGTCGATCAGCGTCGTCATCCACCCGACGTGCTGGTTGCCGGTGTCGAAGAAAGGCACGCAACGCAGCAACACGATCCGGCCCTCTTCGTCCTCGCCTTCACCCAGGATCGGCGTCCGTTCGTGCGCCTTAAGCGCACCCGGAGGCACCATCGGCGCCCCGGTGGTGCTCCAGCGCAGATCGGCCAGGAGTTCGTGAACGTCGCGTCCGATCAGCCGCTGCGGCGCCATGCGCCAATGGCGGGCGGCCGCCTTGTTGGCGATCAGCACGAGGCCGTGGCGGTTGAGCACGAGCGTGGCGTCGGCCATGTGGTCGATGCCGTCGCGCACGAAACGCTGCAGGTCGTGCATGCGAAGTCCGGCTTCGGACGAAGCCGACATCTGACGGTCGAGAAAGTCGCCGACCGGCCGCCGCTGCGGCGCTGCGGGCAGGCCATCCATGGCCGCATTCAGCCGGTTCGTACCCCAGCGCAGATAGCGCTCGGCGGCATTCAGCCGCATCAGGCTCCATAACGGATAGACCAGCAGCAGACCGAGCAGACCTGCCGCCGGCGCGAACTGGATCCGCAGCCACGGTTGCGCATTGTTGGCGCCCATCCGCAGTGCCACCAGTGCACAGATCAGGGTGACCACGCCCAGCGGACGCAGCCAGAGCAGGCCGAGCAGCGCGATGACCACCGGAATCAGGTTGTAGGCGAGGTTCTGCCAGGGCGTCGCGATGACGATGTTGCGCTGGAACCGGATGGCCTGGAGCGTGCTGGCGAAAATTTCGACGCCCGGTCGGCTACTGACAGCCTGCGGCGCGGAGATCGGGTAGGTGTCGCCCAGGCCTGCGGCGGTGGCGCCGACCAGTACGAAGCGATCCCGGAAAGTGCCGGGCGGCGCACGTCCCTGCAGCACATCGATATAGGACAGCGTCCGAAACGGAGGCGACCCCGTCGTGAGGACGATGACCTGATGCTGGCTGCGCAACCAGGGGCCGGGCTTCTGTGGCGCGGCGACCGATGCGTCGGGCCCGGGTGGCGATACCTGGCCCGCCGCTCGAGCCGTTGCCTGCTGCATTGCCAGCGCAAAGTGCGGCCAGGACCGGCCGGCGAAGCCTTCGCGCAGGTAGAGGCTGCGTGCGACACCGTCTTCGTCGACGGCCAGATGCGCATGGCCGACACCTGCGGCGGCGCGTGCCAGGATCGGAATCGGCAACAGTTCGACTGCCGGTTGCGAGCCGGGCGATCCGGGCGCCCCGGCAGATGCCGGCTTCAGCATCATCGGCAGCACGACGCAGCCGGCTTCTTCGATGGCTGCGGCCAGCCGTGCATCGTCGCCGGGATTGTCCTTGTCGGGTTCGTTCAGAAGCAGGTCGAGACCGGTGCAACGGGCGCCATCGGCCGCGATCTGACGCAACACTTCGGCGTGCATCGCGCGCGGCCACGGCCAATTCCCGAGTGCGGCGATGCTTTTTTCGTCGATCGCCACGATCACGGTGTCGGTCGAAGGCGGCTGGCGGGTCTCTTCCCTGGCGGCGTCCTGGAGCACCCGGTCGATATGCGGCATCGGCTGCAGCAGCGAGACGGCCGAAACGAGCACGATGAGACCGAGCGCCAGAAGAAACCACGGCAGGCGATACGCGGCCTCGCGACGCAGGCGATGAAGCCATGCCACGGCGCGAAGCCGGTACCCGCGTGGCCGGCTCCGACTCATGGCCTTTGCGACTGGATCAAGTGGTCGTCTGTGACGCGGACGGATCCCGCAGCATGTCCGAGAAAGCCGTCGCGTCGATCGCTTCGAGCCGATAGCCGAGTCCGTAGATCGCCGACAGCAGAAAACCGTTTGCCGGACGCAGGTCGAGCTTCGTGCGCAACCGAGAGATGTGCGTATCGAGCGATCGCGAAGGCGTGTCGGTTCCCAGGCCCCAGACCGCCTCGCGCAGGTGCTCTCTGGAGAGCAGCCGTCCGAGGTTCTGGAAAAGGAACAGCGCAAGCTCGTACTCGCGATGCTTCAGTTCGGCAACCTCTCCCTTGACCTTCAGCGTCCGAGATTGTGGGTAGAAACAGTAGGGTCCGAATGCAAGCTCGGTTTCGTGCTTTGCCGGATAGGCGCGACGAAGCAGCGCATGCACGCGGGCCTCGAGTTCGGCAATGCGGATCGGCTTGGCCATGAAGTCGTCGGCGCCGGCCGTCAGTCCCTCGACCATGTCCGCCTCTTCCCGGCGGTTGGTGACAAAAAGGATCGGAAGTCGGCTGTTGAGGTCTTCCCTGATCCATTTGACGATAGCCGGGCCCGACATGTCCGGCAGCGTCCAGTCGAGGATCAGCAGGTCAAAGGTCTGCAGGCGCAACTCGCGCAAAAGCGCTTTCCCTTCGGAAAAACCGTGGCATTCATGGCCCAGGCCTTCCATCGTGAGCCTTATCAGGTCCCTCTGGCCTGACTCGTCGTCAAGCGCTGCGATACGCATTTCTTTTCCTTTTTGTGTGACCCCGGCAGTCTAGGTGGAAGCACTGCTAAAAATCGCGAGTCTTCGACATCAGAATGTTCAAGTAGTGTGCTGAACGCCAGCTGAAGTTTTAACAAATGTCAACAACTTCGCTCAACGTGCGACACGAAACCGGCCCGGCCTTGGAGACGCGGCATTGCAACTCACTCAACGTGCGAGCCTGGTTTGTGTTGACATTTGTTTATATTTGTAGGTTCCGCGCAAGCTTGTCGCACGACGTAACAAAAAAACGCTTCATGTAAGCTTGACCGAGACAAGCCGCAAATCGCGGCCAGAGGAGACTTCCCATGCTGATCGGCGTTCCGACCGAAACCTCGTCAGGAGAAACGCGGGTTGCCGCGACCCATGAGACCGCGAAGAAACTGGTCGCCCAGGGCCATGAAGTCCGTGTGCAGTCCGGCGCGGGGTTGTCGGCCAGCGTGACGGATGCCGCATACGAAGCGGCCGGCGCATCGATCACCGATGCGGCAAGCGCCTATGGCGCCGAGATCGTCCTGAAGGTGCGCACGCCGTCGGACGCCGAAGCGGCCCTGTTGCGCCCCGGCGCGGTCGTTGTCGGCATGCTCAATCCGTTCGATGCCGACGGCCTGGCGCGCTTGGCGAACGCCGGTGCCACAGCCTTCGCGCTGGAGGCCGCGCCCCGCACCACGCGCGCCCAGAGCATGGACGTGCTCAGTTCGCAGGCCAACATCGCTGGCTACAAGGCCGTGATGATCGCGGCCGATCTCTATCAGCGCTTCTTCCCGATGCTGATGACGGCAGCCGGCACCGTGAAGGCGGCGCGCGTCGTCGTGCTCGGCGTCGGCGTCGCCGGGCTGCAGGCGATCGCCACGGCCAAGCGGCTGGGCGCGGTCATCGAGGCGTCCGATGTGCGCCCGAGCGTCAAGGAGCAGGTCGAGTCGCTCGGCGGCAAGTTCATCGACGTGTCCTATGACACGGATGAGGAGAGGGAAGCCGCGGTCGGTGTCGGTGGCTATGCCAGGCCGATGCCTGCGAGCTGGCTTGCGCGCCAGCAGATCGAGGTCGCCAAGCGCGTGGCGCTGGCAGACATCGTCATCAGCACCGCGCTGATTCCCGGGCGCGCCGCGCCGACGCTCATCACCGAGGAGATGGTGCGTTCGATGAAGCCGGGTTCGGTGATCGTCGACATCGCGGCCGGCCGAGGCGCGAACGGCGTCGGCGGCAACTGCCCGCTGTCCGAGGCCGACCGCACGGTGGTCAAGCACGGCGTGACGATCGTCGGCGAGACCAATCTGGCGTCGCGCGTTGCAGCGGATGCGTCGTCGCTCTATGCGCGAAACGTGCTGGATTTCCTGAAGCTGATCCTGCCGAAGGACGGCGGCCTAAAGGTCGACCTCGAAGACGACATCGTTGCCGCCTGTCTGGTTGCGCGCGACGGACAAGTGACCAAGAAGTAAGACCGAAAAAGAAAAAACAAGGAGACAAGCCATGGAAATCGTCAGCCACACAGTCATCAACCTCATCATCTTCGTGCTGGCGATCTACGTCGGTTATCACGTAGTCTGGACCGTCACGCCTGCACTCCACACGCCGCTGATGGCATTGACCAACGCCGTCTCGGCCATCGTCATCGTCGGCGCGATGCTCGCTGCGGCGCTCACCACCACGCCGCTCGGCAAGACCATGGGTGTGCTGGCTGTCGCGCTGGCGGCGGTGAACGTCTTCGGCGGCTTCCTGGTCACGCGGCGAATGCTGGAGATGTTCAGGAAGAAAGAGCGCAAGACGCCGGGCGCATCTGCATCTGCATCCGCAGCCAAGGGAGACGCCTCGTGAGCATGAATGTCGTCACGCTGCTATACCTTCTGGCCAGCGTCTGCTTCATCCAGGCGTTGAAAGGACTGAGCCACCCGACCACCTCCATCCGGGGCAACATCTTCGGCATGAGCGGCATGGCGATCGCCGTGCTCACGACGATCGCGCTGATCCATGGCCAGGCTCGGACGCTGGGCGTGAGCTTCGGCAGCGGCATTGCCTGGGTGCTGGCGGCACTGGTGGTCGGCGGCGGCATCGGTGCCTTCATGGCCAACAAGGTCGAGATGACCAAGATGCCCGAGCTGGTGGCTTTCATGCACAGCATGATCGGCCTGGCGGCGGTGTTCATCGGCGTCGCGGCGGTGGCAGAGCCCTGGGCCTTCGGCATCACGCCGCCGCCGGTCCTGGCCACGATCGGCGCTGCCGTGACCGCAGAAGGCACGGTGCTGATCGACGGCTTCCTGCGCTATGCGATTCCTTACGGCAACCGGCTCGAACTGTTCCTGGGTGCGGCCATCGGCGCGCTGACGTTCAGCGGCTCGGTGATCGCTTTCGGCAAGCTGTCGGGCAAGTACAGGTTCCGGCTGTTCCAGGGAACGCCGGTGTCCTTCAGGGGCCAGCACATGCTGAACCTTGCACTGGGGCTGTTGACGGTCGCGCTGGGCCTCGTCTTCGTCGCGACGGAAAGCTGGACCGCTTTCTTCGCGATGCTGGCGCTGGCCTTTGCGATGGGCGTGCTGATCATCATTCCGATTGGCGGCGCGGACATGCCGGTGGTGGTGTCGATGCTCAACAGCTATTCGGGCTGGGCGGCGGCGGGCATCGGCTTCAGCCTGAACAACGCGATGCTGATCGTGGCGGGTTCCCTGGTGGGCAGTTCGGGCGCGATCCTGAGCTACATCATGTGCAAGGCGATGAATCGGTCGTTCTTCAACGTGATCCTGGGCGGCTTCGGAGGCGAGGCCGTGACGGCAGCCGCCGCCGGTGCCGCGGTGCAGCGCCCGGTCAAGTCCGGCAGCGCCGACGATGCGGCTTTCGTGCTGAGCAATGCCGAAACCGTGGTGATCGTGCCGGGCTACGGCCTGGCCGTGGCCCGCGCGCAACATGCGGTGAAGGAGCTCGCGGCCAAGCTCACCGAGAAGGGCATCACCGTCAAGTACGCGATCCATCCTGTCGCTGGGCGCATGCCGGGTCACATGAACGTGCTGCTGGCAGAGGCAGAAGTGCCTTACGACCAGGTGTTCGAGATGGAAGACATCAACGGCGAATTCGGACAGGTCGATGTCGCGATCATCCTGGGCGCCAACGACGTGGTGAATCCTGCCGCGCACACCAAGGGCAGTGCGATCTACGGCATGCCGATCCTGGAGGCCTACAAGGCAAAGACGGTGATCGTGAACAAGCGCAGCATGGCCGCGGGCTACGCCGGCCTGGACAACGAGCTCTTCTACATGGACAAGACCATGATGGTCTTCGGCGATGCCAAGAAGGTGGTCGAGGACATGACCAAGGCGATCGAATGAGCATCGCAGACCGACCTTGGCTAGCCAGCTATCCGGAAGGCGTTCCGGCCGATGTCGACGGTTCCAGGTACACATCGCTCGCCGCGCTGATGGACGAGAGCTTCGAGAGATTCGCGGATCGCCCTGCCTACAGCTTTCTTGGAAAAGACGTCGGCTATGCCGAAGTCGGCCGCCGGAGCCGCGAATTCGGCGCCTATCTGCAGGGGCTGGGCCTGGTCAAGGGCGACCGCGTCGCAGTGATGATGCCGAACTGTCCGCAGTACCCGATGGCGGTCGCGGCCATCCTGCGGGCCGGGCTGATCGTGGTCAACGTCAATCCGCTCTACACCCCGCGCGAACTGGAGCACCAGTTGCAGGACAGCGGCGCGAAGACCATCGTCATCATGGAGAACTTCGCCGCCACGCTGCAACACTGCCTGTCGTCGACGCCGGTGAAGCACATCGTGCTCGGCGCGATGGGCGATCGGCTGGGCGCGCTGAAGGGCGCAGTCGTCAACTACGTGGTGCGGAACGTCAAGAAACTGGTGCCAGCGTACGAGCTGCCCGGCGCGGTGCGCTTCAACGCGGCGTTGAAGCAAGGCGAGGCTTTGCTCGCGTCGAATTCTGCGAAACCGGTGCAGATCGGCCCCGACGACGTCGCCGTGCTGCAGTACACCGGCGGCACGACAGGCGTCGCCAAGGGGGCCGTGCTGCTGCACCGCAACGTCGTGGCGAACGTCTTGCAGTCCGAGGCCTGGAACGAACCCGCCATGCGGCAGATTCCTGCCGGCGAGCAACCTGCCAGCGTCTGCGCGCTGCCGCTGTATCACATCTTCGCTTTCACGGTGAACATGATGCTGTCGCTCAAGACCGGTGGCAAATCGATCCTGATCCCGAACCCGCGCGACCTCTCCGGAACGCTGAAAGAGCTGTCGAAGCACACTTTCCACAGCTTTCCGGCGGTCAATACGCTTTTCAACGGCCTGGCGAACCATCCTGATTTCGACACCGTCGACTGGAAGAATCTGAAGGTTTCGGTCGGCGGTGGCATGGCGGTACAGGCGGCGGTCGCCAAACTCTGGCTTGCGAAAACCGGTTGTCCGATCTGCGAAGGCTATGGCCTCTCGGAGACCTCGCCGTCGGTCAGCTGCAACCCGACCGACAGCAAGGCCTACACCGGCACCATCGGCCTGCCGCTGCCCGGTACCCGGATGACGCTGCTCGACGACGATGGCCAACCGGTGCCGCCCGGCCAGTCCGGAGAAATCGCCATCAAGGGGCCGCAAGTGATGGCCGGCTACTGGCAGCGCCCCGACGAGACTGCGAAAGTCATGACGGCCGACGGCTGGTTCAAGTCCGGCGACATCGGTGTGGTCGACGAGCGGGGCTACTTCAAGATCGTCGACCGCAAGAAGGACATGATCCTGGTGTCCGGCTTCAACGTGTATCCGAACGAGATCGAGGAAGTCGTCGCGCTGGTTCCGGGCGTGCTCGAATGCGCGGCGGTCGGCATGCCCGACGACAAGACGGGCGAAGCGGTCAAGGTCGTGATCGTTCGGAAAGACCCGTCTCTCACCGAGCAGCAGGTGCGCGACTTCTGCCGCGAGAACCTGACCGGCTACAAGCGGCCGAAGGTGATTGAATTCCGCAACGACATGCCCAAGACCCCGGTCGGCAAGATCCTGCGGCGCGAATTGCGCGACGCGAAGAAGTGACTCCTGCCGGCGCTGCTCCGATCGCCATCGTTTCGGCGATGCATGAAGAAATAGCCGCCGTGCTTGAGCTCATGCCCGACGAGCGCAGGGTCGTGGTTGCCGGTCGCGAGTTCTGGCAGGGGCATCTGCACGGGCATGACGTCGTAGCGGTGCTGGCGCGCATCGGCAAGGTGGCTGCCGCCACGACGGCGACCGTGCTGGCGACGCGCTTCGGCGTCGACCGCGTCGTCTTCACCGGCGTGGCTGGCGGGCTCGGTCGGGACGTACGGGTTGGCGACGTGGTGGTGGGCAGCGAATACCTGCAGCACGACATGGATGCAATGCCGCTTTTTCCTCGCCACGAAGTGCCCTTGTACGGGCGCAGCCGTTTTGCAGCCGATGCCGGCTTGGCCGCAGCGCTGGTCGACGCGGCGCGCGAGGCCATGCCGCAGGCGGGCGTGCATCGCGGATTGCTGATCAGCGGCGACCGCTTCGTCTCCACCACCGCCGAGGCCCGCGCGTTGCAGGCCGAACTGCCCGACGCACTAGCCGTGGAAATGGAAGGCGCCGCCTTCGCCCAGGTCTGCCACGACTTCGGCATTCCGTTCGCCGCCGTACGCACCATTTCCGACCGTGCCGACGACGCCGCCCACGGCGATTTCCTGGATTTCATCCGAACGGTAGCCAGCCCCAGCTCAGCCGCGATAGTCAACGCGTTACTGCGCCGCCTGCCACTGGACTGAGCGAGCCTATTTGAGCCATCCACGGCGGCGGAAATAAAGCATCGGTCCCAGCGCGCTCGCCACCATTAGCGCAATCGCACACATGTAGCCGTACTCCCATTCCAGCTCCGGCATGAACTTGAAATTCATCCCGTAGACGCTCGCGATCAGCGTCGGCGGCAGCAGCGCGACGCTGGCCACCGAGAAGATCTTGATGGTCTTGTTCTGGTTGATGTTGATGAAACCGACGGTCGCATCCATCAGGAAGTTGATCTTGTCGAACAGGAAAGCCGTGTGGTTGTCGAGCGATTCGATGTCGCGCAGGATCTGTCGCGCTTCCTCGAACTGATCGGCATTCAGCATGCGGCTGCGCATCATGAAGCTCACCGCGCGGCGCGTGTCCATCACGTTGCGGCGGATGCGGCTGTTCAGGTCTTCCTCGCGGGCGATGGCGCCGAGCACTTCGCCGGCCAGCTCGTCGCTCACATTGCCTTCGAGCACCTTCTTGCCGGCCCGCTCGAGTTCTTCGTAGATGTTCTCGAGTGTGTCGGCGGAATATTCGGCGTCGGCGTCGAAAAGCTTGAGCAGGACTTCCTTCGCATCCTCGATCAGACCCGGTGCCCGGCGCGCGCGCATGCGCAGCAGACGGAACACCGGCACGTCCTCGTCGTGGATCGAGAACAGGACGCCGCGGCTGCGCAACTCCTCGTTGTGCTGGTTCAGTATGAAAGCGACGCGCACCGAGCGCGGGTCGTCTTCGTCGTCGATCAGAAAGTCGCTGCGGATGTGCAGTTCGCCGTTGTCTTCCTCGTAAAAACGCGCGGACTCCTCAATGTCCTCGTCCATCGCGTCTTCGGGAATCGACAGGCCGTAGTACTGCTTGATCCAGCGCTTTTCCTCGACCGTCGGCGATTCGAGGTCGACCCAGATCGGCTGGAACTGCGAAAGCTCTTCGAGCGCCTCGATCTCTTCCTGGACCAGACGTCCGTTGGCGAGCGTGAAGATGTTGAGCATGTGGGCTCACTCCCGTGAAAAACTGACGCGATGGCCATGAAAATGGCAAGAGGGCGAAGGATGGTGGCGCTTTCAACACCTCCGCCGACGACGGTCAGACGGGCATTGAAAGCTGCCAAGACGGACAGGTTTCCACGCAGGAATCTCCGGTTGCAGCGACCCGCGATTATGGCACTCCACCCTGTGACAGCTCTGCGTCGGACTGGACGGATATACAGTAGAGTCGGGTCTCCATGCAGACCGTCGAACCCCTCGTTTCAAACGATCAGACCACGCGGCTGGTAGCTGCGCTCGCCGGTCTTAACGACGAGCAGCGTGCGGCGGTCGAACACGGCGTCGGTGTGGCGGCGGCGGGCGAGCCGGTCGACACGCGGCCGCTGCTGGTCATCGCCGGCGCCGGCTCCGGCAAGACCAGCACCCTTGCGCACCGCGTCGCGTACCTGATCGCGCGCGGCGCCGATCCGCAGCGCATCCTGCTGCTGACGTTTTCGCGCCGCGCCGCGCAGGAGATGGAACGCCGCGCCGGCCAGGTCGCAGCGCGCGTGCTCGATTTGCGCTCCGACGCCGCGCCGTCGCTCCCTTGGGCCGGCACTTTCCATGGCATCGGCGCACGCTTGCTGCGCGAGTACGCGGCGCAGATTGGCCTGAAAGAAAACTTCACCATCCACGACCGTGGCGACGCGGAAGACCTGATGGGCATGGTGCGGCACGACATCGGTCTGTCGGGCACCACGCGCCGCTTTCCGCAGAAAGGCACGTGTCTGTCGATCTATTCGCGCGTGGTCAATACCTGCGCGCCGCTGGCCGATGTGCTCAAGCATTCGTTTCCGTGGTGTGCCGAATGGGCGAAGGAGCTGAAGCGGCTGTTCGGCGCGTACGTCGAGGCCAAGCAGCAGCAGAACGTGCTCGACTACGACGACCTGCTGCTGTACTGGGCCGGCATGGTGGCCGAGCCGGCGCTTGCCGCGCAGGTCGGCGATCGCTTCGACCATGTGCTGGTCGACGAATACCAGGACACCAACCGGCTTCAGGCTTCGATCCTGACGGCGATGAAGCCGGATGGCCGCGGGCTGACCGTGGTCGGCGACGACGCACAGTCGATCTACTCGTTTCGCGGCGCCACGGTTCGCAACATCCTCGACTTTCCCGAGCAGTTCGTGCGGCCGACGCCCGGAGGCCCGGCGTCTGTCGGGACGCGCATCGTCACGCTGGAGCGCAATTACCGATCGACGCAACCGATCCTCGATGTGTCGAACGCGGTCATCGCCGCCGCGACCGAGCGCCATGCCAAAACGCTCTGGACCGACAAGCCGTCCGCCGGTCGGCCCCAGCTGGTGCTTGTTCCCGACGAGGCGCAACAGGCGCAATGGGTTGCGGACAAGGTGCTCGAACATCGTGAAGGCGGCCTGGCGCTGAAGTCGCAGGCGGTGTTGTTTCGCACGTCGTATCACAGCGCCGCACTGGAGCTCGAACTGGCGCGACGCAACATTCCTTTCGTGAAATACGGCGGTCTCAAATTCCTGGAAGCGGCTCACGTCAAGGATCTGCTGGCCGTGCTGCGTTTTGCCGAGAACCCCCGCGGTCGAATGGCCGGATTTCGCGTCACGCAGCTGATCCCCGGTATCGGACCGGCGACGGCCACGCGGCTGCTGGACGCGATGGACGTGGCCGCCGATCCGGCAGCCGCCGTGGCATCTTTCGTACCGCCGACATCGGCCCACGTCGAATGGGCTCGCTTCGCCGACATCTACGCTTCCCTGCGCACGCCGGGGCTGGCCTGGCCGGCAGACATGGAGCTGGCTTTGCGCTGGTATCTGCCGCATCTGGAGCGGCTGCACGACGACGCCGGTGTGCGACGCGGCGATGTCGAGCAACTCGCGCGTCTGGCGACGGGCTACGGTTCGCGGGAGCGCTTTCTGACCGAACTCACGCTCGACCCTCCCGAGGCGACCAGCGATCGCGCCGGCCCTCCGCTGCTCGACGAGGACTATCTGATCCTGTCGACCATCCATTCCTCGAAAGGCCAGGAATGGACTTCGGTGCACGTGCTCAACGTGGTCGACGGCTGCCTGCCTGCCGATGTGGCTCAGGGCGCGCAGGAGCTGGAGGAAGAGCGGCGGCTGTTGTATGTCGCGATGACCCGTGCGCGCGACCATCTGCATGTGCTGGTGCCGCAGCGCTTCTACGTCACGCAACAGGCAGCACGTGGCGACCGGCACGTTTACGCAGGCCGAAGCCGCTTCATCACGGAGGCGGACGCAGCCCGTTTCGAGCATGTCACCTGGCCGCCGCCTCCCGTGCGTGCGCCCAGCGTGCCCGCGCCAGCGGCGACCATCGATCTTCTGAGCCGGATGCGCGCCAACTGGCGTTGAAAGTACCGTGCTCGACCGGCTTCGACGGTCGTTCGTCCCTCCGATCGAGAGGGTCGAAACGTGATGTTGTTGACAGTGGTCTTTCGTATTAAAGGCCGTCGCGATCGTTGCCTCTCGTGGGGTTGCTGCTATGGAATGGATAGCTGTTTGCATCTGCAAAAAACTGAACATTCATTTCGTTTTCATTCCCTGCCCTTGTCCGGTTGCAATACGGTGACAGCTTGTGCATAGTTATTCCATCGCACCGGCAAAAGCCTTTCTATCTTTTTCTATCCGCCCTTCTATCACTTTCCCCAAGCCGACTGCGACCCCGCCCGGGGAAGCGGTCTTTTCCCAACCGTCAATTCCAGGAGGTCATTTATGAATTTGACGATCAGCGGCCATCACCTCGATGTTTCCCCCGCCCTGCGCAGTTACGTCACCACCAAGTTGGACCGGATCACACGCCACTTCGACCAGGTCGTCGATGTGAAGGTGATCCTCACGGTGGAAAAGCAAAAGGAAAAGGAAGGCCGACAAAAGGCCGAATGCAACATTCACGTCAAGGGAAGCGATCTGTTCGCGGAATCGAGCCACGCTGATCTATATGCTGCTGTCGATGATCTCGTCGACAAGCTGGACCGTCAGGTCGTCCGCCACAAGGATCGACTGCAGGATCACCACCACGCGGCGCCCAAGCGCCTGATGTGAGCAACTCGTAAACCCCATTCGGGCAAACACCCTTGCGGGCCACCTTCGTGTGGCCCTTTGCTTTTTGCCGCGCGGGTGCATAATCGCCCCCGTCCCGCCCTCACCATGAATCGCCTCGCGTCCATCCTGCCTCCCGCTCAAGTTCTCGTGAGCGTCGATGCCACGAGCAAAAAACGTGCTTTCGAAGAAGCAGGTCTGTTGTTCGAGAATCTGCACGGCCTGGGTCGGGCATTGATCACAGACAGTCTTTTCGCTCGAGAGCGCCTCGGCTCGACAGGGCTCGGTCACGGTGTCGCGATTCCTCATGGCCGCATCAAGGGCATGAAGGCACCAATGGCTGCCGTTTTTCAGCTGGCCGATCCGATCGGTTTCGATGCGCCGGACGAGCAGCCGGTCGTGTTGCTGATCTTTCTTCTGGTGCCTGAAGCGGCGACGCAGAAGCATCTCGAAATCCTCTCCGAAATCGCCGAACTGCTCAGCGACGCCGCCTTGCGCGAGCAGATCAAGTCGAGCACCGACGCCGCGGCGCTGCATGCCCTGATTGCCGGCTGGCAATCGGCGCAGGTGGCCTGAACATCCACTTTTCCCAGCGCGAATGAAGCCGACGGTGATCAGCGCCGACGCGATGTTCGAGGAATTCCGCAGTTCGCTCCGCTGGGAGTGGCTTGCGGGCTTGGGCGCGTCCGAGCGGCAGTTCGATGTCGAGGTCATCAGCCGGGCGCAGTCCGCGGCCGATCTGGTCGGCTATCTCAACTACATCCACCCGTATCGGGTGCAAATCCTCGGCGCGCGTGAAGTCGCCTACCTTTCGCGCGGCACGCCGGAAGACTGCGCCCGCCGCATCGCGCGCATCGTGACGCTGGAACCGCCGATGCTGGTGCTGGCCGATGGTCAGGCCGCGCCCGACGAATTGCTGGCGATCTGCGAGCGCGCGCAACTGCCGCTGTTCGCGACGCGCGAAGGCTCTGCCTTCGTGATCGATCTGCTGCGCGCCTACCTGTCCAAGCATTTCGCCGAGCGCACGTCGATGCACGGCGTCTTCATGGACATCCTGGGGCTGGGCGTGATGATCACCGGCGAATCGGGACTCGGAAAAAGCGAACTCGGACTGGAACTGATCTCGCGCGGCAACGGCCTGGTCGCGGACGACGCGGTCGACCTGTTCCGCATCAACCAGAACACCATCGAGGGCCGCTGTCCCGAGCTCCTGCAGAACCTGCTGGAAGTGCGCGGTATCGGCCTGCTGGACATCCGGGCGATCTTCGGCGAGACGGCGGTGCGCCGGAAGATGCGGCTCAAGCTGATCGTGCACCTGGTGCGTCGCGACAGCTTCGAGCGCGACTACGAGCGCATGCCCGCAGCGCCTCTGACGCAGGACGTACTGGGTATTCCGGTGCGCAAGGTGATCATCCAGGTGGTCGCAGGACGAAATATCGCAGTGCTGGTCGAGGCGGCGGTGCGCAACTCGATCCTCCAGCTGCGCGGAATCGACACCTATGCCGACTTCGTGGCGCGTCACCACAAGGCAATGGACAGCGGCTCGCCGGACTAGTGTCCAGACTGATGCCGGCCAGGAGAGGTTGCCGGCGCGCCCGATCAGGCGCTCAGCGCCGGCTCGCGCATTCGCCGCACAGGCCGTACAACGACATCGCGTGATCCTGCATGATCCAGCCCTTGTCCTTGGCGATCATCTGCTGGCGGCGTTCGATTTCCGCATCGTAGAACTCCTCGACCTTGCCGCACGAGGTGCAGATCAGGTGGTCGTGGTGCGTACCTTCGTTGAGCTCGTAGACCGCCTTTCCGCTTTCGAAATGGCTGCGCTCGAGGATGCCTGCCTGTTCGAACTGCGTGAGAACACGGTAGACGGTGGCCAGGCCGATGTCTGAGCGCTCGTTCAGGAGAACGCGGAAGACGTCTTCGGCGGTCATGTGGCGCTGGGTTCCGGTCTGGAAGATCTCGAGGATCTTCAGACGCGGCAATGTGGCCTTGAGGCCGGTGTTTTTGAGTTCGTCGATATTGCCCATGGGTCTTTTCCTGCGCCTGCCGTGCAGGCAGGGCCTCGGGGGGCCAGCCGCTACAATGGTTTGATCATATCGCTACCCTCTTTCCCTATGTTTGCCATACACCGAAGCCGCCTGTGGTTGCTTGTCGCCGCTGTCGGCGCCACGCTTTTCGTGGGTGGCTGCAGCAGCGTCACCGAGCGCACGCGCGGCGCCCTTGACGCCGTCACGCCCTACAAAGTCGAAATCGTCCAGGGCAATTTCGTGTCCAGGGAGCAGGTCGACATGCTCAAGGCCGGCCAGTCGAAGCAGCAGGTACGCGAGCTGCTCGGCACTTCGCTGCTGACCGATGTCTTCCACGCCGATCGCTGGGACTATGTCTTCACCATCCGCCGCCAGGGTGTCGAGCCGCAGCAGCGCCGCCTGACGTTGTTCTTCAAGGGCGAACTGCTCGAGCGTTTCCAGGGCGACGAAATGCCCAGCGAACAGGAATTCGTCGCCCGCCTCGATGCGCGCAAGCACACCGGCAAGGTGCCGCTGCTGCAGGCATCGCCGGAGCAGCTCGACAAGGTCGCGCCGGCAAAAGACGCCAAGGCCGGCGTTGCGCCCGCACCGCTCGCGCCGCTGCCGCCGAGCTATCCGCCGCTCGAATCCAAGTGATGACGACGCAACCGCTCCACCGCGTCGCCGTCGCGGGCGCCTCCGGTCGCATGGGCCGCATGCTGATCGAGGCGATCCACAACGCCGAAGACTGCACGCTGGCCGGTGCCCTGGACCGAGCCGAAAACGACGCGCTGGGGACCGATGCCGCAGCCTTTCTCGGTGCGGCGAGCGGCGTACAGATCGTTTTGGACCTGCGCGCGGGCCTGAAAGACGCGCAGGTACTGATCGACTTCACCCGTCCTGAAGGCACGATGGCGCATCTGGCGGTATGCCGAGAGCTGGGCGTGAAGGTCGTCATTGGCACCACGGGCTTCAGCGATGCGCAGAAGGCCGAAATCGCCGGATTCGCCAAGGACATCGCCATCGTCATGGCGCCGAACATGAGCGTCGGCGTCAACGTGACGTTCAAGCTGCTTGAAATGGCGGCCAAGGCGCTGTCGACCGGCTACGACATCGAAATCATCGAGGCGCATCACCGCCACAAGGTCGATGCGCCTTCCGGCACCGCGCTGAAGATGGGCGAAGTCATCGCTGACGCGCTGGGCCGCGACCTCAAGGATTGCGCCGTCTACGCGCGCGAGGGCGTCACCGGCGAGCGCGATCCGTCGTCGATCGGCTTCGCGACGATCCGTGGCGGCGACATCGTCGGCGACCACACCGTGCTTTTCGCGGGCACCGGCGAGCGCATCGAGATCACGCACAAATCGTCCAGCCGTGCCACCTACGCGCAGGGAAGCCTGCGTGCCGCGCGTTTCCTGGCGACACAGGAATCGGGGCTATTCGACATGTTCGACGTGCTGGGTTTGCAAGACCTCGCATGAGCTTCCTGCAGTTGCTGGCCCAGGGCGACGGCGTGAGTCGCGCGGTGGCGGCATTGCTGCTGGCGATGTCGGTGGCGAGCTGGGTCGTCATTCTCTGGAAAGCATGGCTTTTGCGCGGCGGCACGCGCAGCGTCCTGCGCAGCATTGCGGCGTTCTGGCAGTCGCCGACGCTGGCTGATGCGGAGCTCAGCGTTCGGGCCTTCGATCGTACGCAGCTGGTTGGTCCTGCGGTGGCAGCGCTTCAGCGGCTTGTGGCGAAATCGCATGGTGTGGGGTCTGGCGCATCGACTGCGCCGGCCACGCTCGACAGCGCCGGAGATCGCAGCCAGCAGCTGACGCGCGTGCTGCGCGATGCGTTGCACTCGGCGCTTCGACGCTTGCAGGCCGGTCAGATTCTTCTCGCCACAGTCGGCGCTACCGCTCCCTTCGTCGGCCTGCTCGGCACGGTCTGGGGCATCCACGGCGCGCTTGCCGGCATCGCCGGTGCAGGACAGATTGGCGGTTTCACGATAGACAAAGTAGCCGGCCCGGTTGGCGAGGCGCTGGTGATGACGGCGCTGGGTCTGGCGGTGGCGATTCCGGCGGTGCTCGCCTACAACGTGTTCGGTCGCGTGATCGGGCGCATCGAGGCGGAACTCGAAGGCTTCGCGCACGACCTGCTGGGCGTTTTCGGCGGCACCGGCACCGGCGACGCATCGCAAGAGTCGCGGCTGCCGCCCGCACGCGCGATGCCGGTCTAGGCCATGGCATTCGGCCGTACGTCCCTCGGTTCAGGCGCCGGCGCCACTGGCGGACGTTCGACCGGTTCCGGTGGCCAGCGTCCGATGTCGGACATCAACGTGACGCCGCTGGTCGACGTGATGCTGGTGCTGGTGGTGATCTTCATCGTCACCGCGCCGCTGATGGCGAGCGCGATCCGCCTCGACCTGCCGCGTACAGATGCCGGCAAGTCGGCTGAAATACCGAAGTTCGTGAGTCTGGCGATCGATGCCGACGGAAAGCTCTTCGTCGACGGCCAGCCGCTGTCCGAAGCCGACCTGCCATCGCGCCTCGTCGCAGTTGCCTCAGCCAGCCGCGAAACCGAAATCCAGCTCCGCGCCGACCGAACCGTACCCTACGGCAAAGTCGTCGAACTCATGGGCATCGCCAACAAGGCAGGCCTCAGCCGCATCGGCTTCGTGACCGAAGCCCCGCCCGCAGCACCCGCCAAGTAACCGACGGCCCCTTCGCGAGACACCGCGGAACGGGCTTTGCCCGGCCGCTGGTGTTGCCCCCGGGACGGGGGTTGGCGCTGCCACACGAATTGGGCAAGCCTGGGGGTCAGCTCAACATGACGGGTTTCGTTTTCCAGATCTGGTGCGCGTACTCCGCGATCGTCCGGTCCGACGAGAAAGCGCCCATGCCCGCCACGTTCAGGATCGCCTTGTGCGTCCAGGCATCGGCATCGCGGTACAGCGTGTCGACCCTGGCCTGCGTCTCGACATAGCTCGCGAAATCGGCCAGCAGCAGGTACTGGTCGCCCCAGTTCACCAGCGTGTCGAAGATTCCCTGGTAGCGCGCCGGCTCGCCTGGCGAGAACATGCCGTCGCGGATGGCGTCGAGCACGCCTTGCAATTCCGGATTCGAGTCGTAGTAGTGGCGCGGCTGGTAGCCCTTGGCTCGGATCTCCGCGACTTCGGGCGTCGTGTTGCCGAAGATGAAGATGTTGTCGTCGCCGACGTTGTCCTTCATCTCGACATTGGCGCCGTCAAGCGTGCCGATGGTGAGTGCGCCGTTGAGCGCGAACTTCATGTTGCCGGTGCCCGACGCCTCGGTGCCGGCAGTGGAGATCTGCTCTGACAGGTCGGCTGCCGGCATGATGATTTCCGCCAGGCTAACGCTGTAGTTCGGCAAAAACACGACCTTCAGCAGCTTGCCGACGCGCGGATCGGCATTGATCACGGTCGCCACGTCGTTGATGAGCCGGATCACCAGTTTTGCCGCGTGATACGCCGACGCCGCCTTGCCTGCGAACACCACCACCCGCGGCACCAGGTCGATCGGCTTGCCGGCATCGTGCGCGGCGATGATCTTCTGGTAGCGCGACACCACGTGCAGCACGTTCATCAGCTGGCGCTTGTATTCGTGGATGCGCTTGACCTGCACGTCGAACATGGCGTCGGTGTCGACGACGATGTTCATGTTCTGCTCGATCCAGTTGGCCAGCCGCAGCTTGTTCTCGCGCTTGGCATGGCGGAAAGCGCGCACGAACGGCGCCTGCGTCGCCATCGGCCGCAGCGCTTCGAGCTGCGTCAGGTCGCGCCGCCAGCCGCGCCCGATGCGGTGGTCGAGCAGCGCGGCGAGCGGTGGATTGGCCTGCGCCAGCCAGCGGCGTGGCGTGACGCCGTTGGTCTTGTTGTTGAAGCGCTCCGGGAAGATCTTGAAGAAATCCGCAAAGATCGACTGCGTCATCAGCTCCGAATGCAGGCCCGAGACGCCGTTGATCGAATGGCTCGCCAGGACTGCGACATAAGCCATGCGCACGCGACGCTCGCCGGTTTCGTCGACCAGCGACAGGCGACGCAGCAGTTCGACGTCGTTGCCGAGTTTCTCGGTCACAGAACTCAGGAAGCGCGAGTTCATGTCATAGACGATCTGCAGATGGCGCGGCAGGATGCGGCTCATCATCTCGACCGGCCAGGTTTCCAGCGCCTCGTGCATCAGCGTGTGGTTGGTGTAGCTGAACACCTTCTGCGTGTGCGCCCAGGCGGTGTCCCAGTCCAGGCCGTGCTCGTCGAGCAGCAGTCGCATCATTTCCGGCACGGCCAGGACCGGGTGCGTGTCGTTCAGGTGGATGCTGACGCGGTCGGGCAGGTTGTCGAAGGTGTCGTGCGTGCGCAGGTAGCGGCGCAGCAGATCCTGCACGCTGGCGCTGACGAAGAAGTATTCCTGGTGCAGGCGCAGTTCGCGGCCGGACGGCGTGGAGTCGTCCGGGTAGAGCACGCGCGAAACATTCTCCGAATGGTTCTTGCTCTCGACCGCCTGCATGTAGTTGCCGCGGTTGAAGGCCGACAGGTCGATTTCCTCGGTCGCGCGGGCGGACCACAGGCGCAGCGTGTTGGTCGCCTGCGTTCCGTAGCCGGGGATGATGGTGTCGTAGGCCATCGCGAGCACGTCGTGGGTGTCGACCCAGTCGGCGGCGCCGTACGGCGGCTGCTTGCCGTCGCGCGAGGTCTCGCGGCGCTGCACGTGGCCGCCGAAGCGCACGCGGTAGGTCACTTCGGGCCGCTGGAACTCCCACGGATTGCCGCGCGTGAGCCAGTAATCGGGCGTCTCGACCTGCTGGCCGTCGACGATCTTCTGGCGGAACATGCCGTACTCATAGCGGATGCCGTAGCCGAAACCCGGCACGCCGAGCGTCGCCATCGAGTCGAGAAAACAGGCCGCGAGTCGACCGAGGCCGCCGTTGCCCAGCGCCGCGTCGGGCTCGCGTTCGCCTAGCTGCGCGATGTCGACGCCGAAGTCGGCCAGCGCCTGCTTGACGGTGTCGTGCATGTCCAGCGCGAGCAGAGCGTTGGTGAAGGTCCGGCCGATGAGGAATTCCATCGACATGTAATAGACACGCTTCAGGTCCTGCTTGTAGCTGGCCCGCGTGGTCGCCATCCAGCGCTCGACCAGCTGATCGCGCACCGCCATCGAGGTGGCGTTCAGCCAGTCGTCGGGACTGGCCGCGACCGGGTCCTTGCCGACGGCGTAGATGAGCTTGTTCGCCACGGCGCGCTTGAAGGCGGCAACGTCACGGTCGGGATGGTCGTAGGCAAAGTCTTCGATCGTCATGGGCGTGATGGCTCGTTAGGGGAAGAAAATCTGATTGAAAAGAAATCTCGTCTCAGGCGCTGGCCGCGGCCAGCGCCTTTTCGTAGGTGGCGACGTACTGCAACGCAGCAGCCCGCCAGTCGGCGGACTGACGCATCGCGCCGGCCCGCACGCGACGCCAGTCGGCCGGTCGTCGGTAGAGGGCGATGGCGCGCCGAACGGCGCGCGCAAAGCCCGGTGAATCGAAACCGTCGAACACGAAGCCGTTGGCGCTGCCGTCGGCGATGTTCTCGAGGCTGCAGTCGACGACGGTATCGGCCAGGCCGCCGACGTGGTGCACCAGCGGCAGGCTACCGTACTTGAGTCCGTACATTTGTGTCAGCCCGCAGGGTTCGTACATCGACGGCACCAGCGTGACGTCGCCGGCGCCGAAGAGCCGGTGCGCGAACCGCTCGTTGTAGCCGATGGTCGCGCTGACCGATTGCGGTGCTGCGGCGGCGCGATCGCGAAATGCGTCCTCGAGCCAGCGGTCGCCGCTGCCGAGCAGCGCGATCTGACCGCCCTGGGCGACGAGCGTATCGAGGCCGTCGAGCACCAGATGCGGGCCCTTCTGCTCGGCCAGCCGGCTGACCATGACGAACAGCGGCGCGTCGGGCTCGCTGGCGAGGCCGAGTTCCTGCTGCAGCGACGCCTTGCACAGCGCCTTGCCGCCGGGGCGGCGCACGTCGTACGGATGCGGCAGCAGCGAATCGGTGCCCGGATTCCAGACGCCGCCGTCGACGCCGTTCAGGATGCCGTCGAGTACATCGGCGCGGCTGCGCAGCAGGCCGTCGAGTCCGTAGCCCTGTTCCGGCGTCTGGATCTCGCGAGCGTAGGTCGGGCTGACGGTCGTGAGGCGATCGGCGTAGTACAGGCCGGCTTTCATGAAGGAGAGCTGGCCGTAGTACTCCAGTCCCTGCATCTGGAAGGCGGCATCCGGCAGGCCGAGGCCGTCAAAGTCCTGCTGCTGGAAGACGCCCTGGTAAGCCAGGTTGTGCACCGTGAAGACGCTCGCGGCGCGTGGCGCGCCCTGCCAGTCGGCGAAAGCCATGTACGCCGGTGCCAGACCCGCATGCCAGTCGTGCGCGTGCACCACTTCGGGTCGCCATGCCGGGTCCAGGCCCTGTGCGATTCGAGTGGCGACCCAGCCGAGCATCGCAAAGCGTCGGTGGTTGTCGCCGTACGGCTGGCGCGTGGCATCCTCGTAGGGATTGCCGGGACGGTCGTAGAGCGCTGGCGCATCGATCACATAGGCGTGAAACGGCGTTTCGGTATCGGTCTCGATGCGCCCACGCATCAGCGAGGCGCGTCCACCCCAGGGCGCTTCGATCGCTGCTATTTCGACAGAATCTTTCAGGCCGGCAAGGATCGCCGGAAATCCCGGCAGCAGCACGCGTACGTCCTGCCCGACATCTTCCAGAGCCGGGGGCAGCGCACCCGCGACATCCGCCAGCCCGCCGGTTTTCAGAAGGGGGAAAAGCTCTGCACTGACCTGGAGTACGCGCATCGCAGCTGTCAGTGCGTGGCGACTTGCGACGCTTCGGGCGCGAGCCGTTGCAGCATTTCGCGGGTGATCAGCACCACGCCGGTCTCGGTGCGCTCGAAGCGCGCGGCGTCGGCTGCTGCGTCCTCGCCGACGACCAGGCCGTCCGGAATCACGCAGCCGCGATCGACCACCACTTTCGACAGCCGCGCGCCGCGACCGACCTCGACATCCGGCAGCAGCACCGCTTCGAGCACTTCGCAGAACGAATGGATCCGGACGCCTGAGAACAGCACCGAGTCTTTCACCTTGGAACCCGAGACGATGCAGCCGCCCGAGACGATGGTGTTGACCGTCATGCCGTTGTTGCCGTTGCGGTCGACCACGAACTTGGCCGGCGGCAGCTGCCGCTGGTACGTCCAGATGGGCCAGTCGGTGTCATAGATGTCGAGTTCCGGGGTGACCGACGCGAGGTCGAGGTTGGCCGCCCAGAATGCATCAATCGTGCCCACGTCGCGCCAGTAGGCGGCGGTGTCGGGGCCGCGCTGGCCGCGCGTCACGCAGGACATGCTGAACGGATGCGCCAGTGCACGGCCCTCGGCGACGGCTCGCGGAATGATGTCCTTGCCGAAATCGTGGTCCGAGTTCGGGTCGAGTGCATCGTCTTCGAGCAGCTTGTAGAGGTATTTCGAATCGAAGACGTAGATGCCCATGCTGGCCAGTGCGACGTCCGGATGGCCGGGCATCGCCGGCGGGTCGGCCGGCTTCTCCAGAAAGGCGGTGATGCGGCGGTCGTCGTCGATGGCCATCACGCCGAAGGCGGTCGCTTCCATGCGCGGCACCTCGATGCAGCCGACGGTGCAACCCATGCCGCGCTCGGCATGGTCTTTCACCATGATCGAGTAGTCCATCTTGTAGATGTGATCGCCGGCCAGCACCACGACGTAGTCGTGCTTGGTCGAGCGGGTCTGCAGGATGTCGAGGTTCTGGAATACGGCGTCGGCCGTGCCGCGATACCAGTGCTCGTCGCCCACGCGCTGCTGCGCCGGCAGAACGTCGACCATCTCGTTGAGCTCTGCGCGCAGGAAGCTCCAGCCGCGCTGCAGATGGCGCATCAGCGAATGCGACTTGTATTGCGTGACGACGGCCATGCGCCGGATGCCCGAATTGAGGCAGTTCGACAGCGCGAAATCGATGATGCGGAACTTGCCGCCGAAATACACGGCGGGCTTGGCGCGCCGGTCGGTCAGCTGCTTCAGTCGCGAACCCCGGCCGCCGGCGAGAACCAGCGCGATGGTGCGTCGGACCAGCTGGTGGGCCTGCAGGGGTTGTTGTTGTTGTTGCTGGTTGGGCGTGCTCATTTTTGTCTCCTGGTTGTCTTCGTTGGTTCTCATGCTGTTCATGCTGTTCGTCGGGCCAGCCAGAGGCTCGCAGGTTGCAGCGTCTCCACGGCACCGAGCTGTCTCGGAGCTTCCTCGCCGCTGGCGATCTCCAGTTGCCACCGACCCGGCGGCAACGTGAATTCGACAGCGCCGTCGCCGGCATGCGCATCGGCATTGATCAGCACGAGCCATGCCACCTCGCCCTGCGGGGCGTCGAAAAGAATCGCGAGTGCGGGCCGACCGCGACGCGTCCAGTCTTCCGGCTGCATGTCGATGCCGTCCGGCACCAGCCAGCGCAGCGTGGAGTCGGTCGGGCGGTCCGGCGTTGCCGGCCACCAGCGTGTGCTGCGCAGCGGCGCGGCTTCCCGGCGCAGCGCGAGCAGCCGCTCGACGTAGCGCTGCAATCCCGAATCGGCGCTGTCCCAGTCCAGCCAGGTCGTTTCATTGTCCTGGCAGTAGGCGTTGTTGTTGCCTTGCTGGCTGTGGCCGATCTCGTCGCCGGCCAGCAGCATGGGCGTACCTTGCGACAGCAGCAGCGTACCGAGCAGCACGCGCTGCAGACGCGCGCGGCGGGCCAGAACGGCTGCGTCGTCGGTCGCGCCCTCGACGCCGCAGTTGCGGCTCAGGTTGTTGCTGCTGCCGTCGCGGTTGTTTTCGCCGTTCGCTTCGTTGTGCCGGTGCTCGTGACTGACCAGGTCGCGCAGCGTGAAGCCGTCGTGCGCGCTGATGAAGTTGACGCTGGCTGTCGGCGCACGGCCGCCGTGCTGGAATTCGCCACTGGAACCGGCGAAGCGGTGCGCGAATTCGCCCGGCCCGGTGCCGTGGTCGAGCCAGAAGCCGCGCTGCGCGTCGCGGTAGCGGTCGTTCCATTCGAGCCAGCCGGCCGGAAAGCCGCCCAGCCGATAGCCGCCGGGACCGATGTCCCACGGTTCGGCGATCAGCAGGGCGCGCGACAGCACCGGATCCTGCGCGACGGCGGCGAGGAAGGGCGCGCGCGGATCGAATTCGCCGCCTTCGCGGCGCGCCAGTTCGGGCGCCAGGTCGAACCGGAAACCGTCGACGCCGAGTTCGGTGATCCAGTGGCGCAAACTGTCGGTGGCAAGCTGGACGACGCGCGGCTCGGCGAAATTCAGGCAGTTGCCGCAGCCGCTCCAGTTCTCGTAGCGGGCGCGGTCGTCGGCGCACAGGTGGTAGTAGAGCGCGTTGTCGATGCCGCGCATCGAAAGCGTCGGACCGAGTTCGTCGGTTTCGGCGCTGTGGTTGTAGACCACGTCGATCACCAGTTCCATGCCGCGCGCGTGCACGGCGTCGGCCAGCGAGCGGAACTCGCTCGCCGGCGTGGTGCCGGCGCGGTCGCTCCAGTAGCGGCGTTCGGGCGCGAACCAGCCGATGGTGGTGTAGCCCCAGTAATTCGAAAGGCCCATCTTCAGCAGGCGTTCCTCGTCGGCGCGGTGCTGAACCGGCAGCAGGCTCAGCGTGGTGATGCCCAGGCGCTGCAATCCATCGAGAACGACTGGCTCGGCCAGTCCGGCATAGGTGCCGCGCAGCGCTTCGGGAACACCGGGATGCCGTTTCGTCTGGCCGCGGACATGCGTCTCGTAGATCACGCGGTCGCTGGCGGCGATGCGCGGGCGTGCAGCGGAAAACGGCTGCGTGGAGGGTCCCGCGACCCGTGCCTTCAGCGCAACCGCTGCGTTGTCTCGCGCGTCGCGCCGTTCAGGTTGGCCGGGAACGTGGCCGAGGAAAAGATCGCTGCCGTCGTAGGTGCCGACGATCTCGCGCGCATACGGATCGAGCACGATCTTGGCCGGGTTGAAGCGCTGGCCGTCATGCGGCGCCCAGGCCCCGTGCACGCGGTATCCATACACCAGACCGGGTTTGGCGCCCGGGAACTGGCCGTGCCAGACGCCGTCCGTGCAGCGCGGCAACGCAAGACGTTGCTGTTCATGGCTGCCGCTGCCGTCGAATATGCACAGATCGACACCTGTGGCGCGAGGCGCGGCAAGGGCGAAATTGATCCCTGCCGTAGAAGCGGTGGCACCGAGTGGGAAAGGGAGGCCGTCGATCAGCATGGTGTCTTGTTTTCGCTGCAAATTCATTGTGGCATGCGAAATCCGGGCCCAATCCCAGCGCTCGTTTTGCGGATACGAATTGTTGCAGAACCTTTCGGGGAAAACCCCGACATGAACGATAAAGACTTCCTTTTATTATTTATTCAACTTGAATTAATTAATAGAACGGAAGACATCAGTGACATCCGCCGGCCCCGGAAGGGGTACCAACTCCGTCAATCTGCGCCTCTACAACGAGCGCATGTTGCTGCAGCGGCTGCGCCGCGCAGGTGAAGCGTCGAAGGCCGATCTGGCGCGCTGGGCGCAGCTCACGAATACGGCGGTGGGCAGCATCGTGCAATCGCTGGAGGAGTCGCGGCTGATCGAACTCGCCGGCAAACGCCAGGAAGGTCAGCGCGGCCAGCCGGCGGGGCTCTATCGCATCAATCCGGACGGTGCTTACGGCATCGGCGTGCGGCTCGACCGGACCCGCATCGAAACCGTCCTGATCGACCTGGGCGGCCGCATCCTGGCCCGCGAATCGCACGACCAGCTTCTCCCGCATCCCGACCAGGCGCTGGCGCTGGTGCGCAAGGACGTGATCCGCATGATGGCGACGCTCGACAGCGCGCAGCGCCGGCGTTTCATGGGCGTCGGCCTGGCGCAGCCTTACAACCTGGGCAGCTGGCTGCGCGAGCTCGACCTGAAAGCGGATTTCCGCATCTGGGACGACGTCGATTTCGGCGCGATGCTCGAACAGGCGATCGAGCAGCCCGTATTCAAGGAAAACGACGGCAATGCGGCCGCGATCGCCGAACTGTTCTTCGGCGTCGGCCGCGAAGAGAGCGATTTTCTCTACATCTTCCTCGGCTCGGCGCTCGGCGCCGGTGCGGTGATGGGCGGTGAAAGCCTGCGCGGCGCGAGCGGCAATGCGGCCGATCTCGGGCTGATGCCGGTGCCGCGCAGCACGCTGGCGTCGGCACCGACGATCGAACGCCGCTGGGACATCCTGCTGGCGCGCGCCTCTCTCAATTCGCTCGCGCGCCATCTGCGGCATCACGGCATTCCGGCACGCAATCACGCCGACCTCGAAGCCAGCGTCAGGGCCGGACGCCCCGAAGTCGACGAGTGGATGGACGACTGCGTCGACGCGCTGGTGGTGTCGGTGCGCGCGACGCTGGCGGTGCTCGACCTGCCGGCCGTCGTGATCGACAGCGACATCGACGCCGGGCTGATCGACCGGCTGATCCAGCGCATCGACGTCGGCCTGCGGCTGATCGCGCCCGAATCGCGCCAGACGCCGCGGCTGCTGCGCGGCAGTTTCCGCGCCGACGCCGGGGCCGTCGGAGCGGCCAGCCTGCCGATGTTCTTCAACTTTTCGCCGCGCGCCGATGTGCTGCGCGGCCGTTCGCATCGCCCGACGCTGGAGGACCTCCATGTCTGAACACCCGGAAATTCCGGACCTGACGCCGCCGCTGCTCGAGTTGCGCGGCATTTCAAAGACCTTTCCCGGCGTACGCGCGCTGCAGGATGTGCGCCTGAAGGCCAACGCCGGCCGGGTGCACGCGCTGATGGGCGAGAACGGCGCCGGCAAGTCGACGCTGATGAAGATCCTCTCCGGCGCGTACATGCCGGACGCCGGTGCTCAGATCCTGATCGACGGCGAGCGCGTGAACATCGACGGGCCGATCGCCGCGAAGAACCTGGGCGTGTCGGTGATCTACCAGGAGCTGAGCCTGGCGCCGAACCTCAGCGTGGCCGAGAACATCTTCATGGGCCGGGCGCTGCGCCGCAGCGGCATGGTCGATCGGGCCGGGATGACGGCTGCCTGCGCGGGCACGCTGCAGCGGCTGGGTGCGGATTTCGGTCCGACGACCGTGGTTTCGACGCTGTCGATCGCGCAGCGCCAGCTGGTGGAGATCGCGCGCGCGGTGCAGTTCGACTGCCGCATCCTGGTCATGGACGAGCCGACCACGCCGCTCTCCACGCACGAGACCGACCGGCTGTTCGTGCTGATCAAGCGGCTGCGCGACGAAGGCCTGGCGATTCTGTACATCAGCCATCGCATGGACGAGATCGACGAGCTGGCCGACGAGGTGACGGTTCTGCGCGACGGCAGCTACGTCGGCACGCTGGACCGCGCCGAACTCACGCGCGACAAGCTGGTGAAGATGATGGTGGGGCGCGACCTGTCGGGCTTCTATCGCAAGGAAGGCCTGGGCCATCGCACCGGCGAGAAGGCGCTGAGCGTCAGCAACATGGGCGATGGCCGGCGGGTGCACGACTGCAGCTTCGAGCTGCATGCGGGCGAAGTGCTGGGGCTGGCCGGGCTGGTCGGCGCGGGCCGTACCGAGCTCGCGCGCCTGATCTTCGGCGCCGATGAGCGCCTGACCGGCAACGTGCTGCTCAACGGCAAGGGCACCGAGCTCGACATCCGCAAGCCGGCGGACGCGATGCGCAGCGGCATCCTCTACCTGACCGAAGACCGCAAGGGCCAGGGCCTGTTCCTCGACCTGTCGGTGCGCGACAACATCAACGTGATGGTCTGCCCACGCGACGCCCGCGCCGGCGGCGTGATGGACGGCGGCCGGGCATTGCAGCGCGCGAAGGATGCGATCAGGCAGCTGTCGATCCGCGTCGCTTCGCCGCGCGTGAACGTCGGATCGCTTTCCGGCGGCAACCAGCAGAAGGTGCTGATTGCGCGGCTGCTCGAACTCGGCCCCCGCGTGCTGATCCTCGACGAGCCGACGCGCGGCGTGGACATCGGCGCCAAGAGCGAGATCTACCGGCTGATCGACGAACTCGCGCGCCGCGGCGTCGCGGTGCTGGTGATTTCCAGCGAGCTGGCCGAAGTGGTCGGCATCTGCGACCGCGTGATGGTGATGCGCGAAGGCCGGCTGGTCGGCGAAGTGGGCGGCGACAGCGGTCGCGCCATGACGCAGGAAAACATCGTCGCGCTGGCGACCGGAGCGACCGGCGCCATCGGCGCGGTGCCGGCGTTGCACTGAAAACCCCGAGTCCCATAAAGAGAGACCCACCATGAGCAATCCGAACCCCACCCTCCAGACGGCTCCGCTGTCGGCTGCGCCGCGCCCCACGGCCAAGGAACTGATCCGCACGCTCGGCATGCTGCCGGTGCTGGTGCTGCTGTGCATCGGCTTCAGCCTGGCGAGCGAGAACTTCTTCAGCCTGCAGAACCTGTCGATCATGACGCAGCAGGCATCGATCAACATCGTGCTGGCCACCGGCATGACCTTCGTAATTCTTACGGCCGGCATCGACCTGTCGGTCGGCTCGATCCTGGCCGCATCGGCCGTGGTCGCGATGCTGGTGTCGAAGATTCCCGAATTCGGCATGCTCGGCATCGTCGGCGGCATGGCCTGCGGCCTGCTCTTCGGGCTGATCAACGGCGTGCTGATCGCCTTCGTGAAGCTGCCGGCGTTCATCGTGACGCTCGGCTCGCTGACGGCGGTGCGCGGCATCGCGCGGTTGCTGGCGAACGACGCCACGGTGTTCAACCCCGAGCTGCCTTTCGCCTTCATCGGCAACGCCGAGGTGCTAGGCGTGCCGTGGCTGGTGATCATCGCCTTCGCGGTGGTGGCGTTCTCGTGGTTCATCCTGCGCCGGACGGTGCTGGGGCTCAACATCTACTCGGTCGGCGGCAACCCGGAAGCGGCGCGTCTGGCCGGCATCAAGGTCTGGGCGGTGCTGCTGTTCGTCTATGCGACTTCGGGCCTGCTGGCCGGGCTGGGCGGCGTGATGGCGTCGGCGCGGCTCTATGCGGCGAACGGGCTGCAGCTGGGTGCTTCGTATGAGCTCGACGCCATCGCGGCAGTGATCCTGGGCGGCACGAGCTTCGTCGGCGGTACCGGCTCGATCCTGGGCACGCTGATCGGCGCGCTGATCATTGCGGTGCTGACCAACGGGCTGATCCTGACGGGTGTTTCCGACATCTGGCAATACATCATCAAGGGCCTGGTGATCATCGGCGCCGTCGCTCTGGACCGCTATCGCCGCAAGGATTCCGCAAGAACATAGGCACACCCCCAGGCAGATTCAGTCAAGTAATTCGCTTCATTTCATCGTCAGGAGACATCCAAAATGCGCAAATCCCTCATCGCACTCGCCGTCGTCGCGGCCGCCCTCGCAACTCCCCTTGCAACGCCGATGGCGCAGGCCCAGCAGGCCCGCCAGATCAAGAGCGTCGGCATTACGCTCGGCTCGCTCGGTAATCCGTTCTTCGTGTCGCTCGCAAAAGGCGCCGAGGCCAAGGTCAAGCAGATCAATCCCGCAGCCAAGGTCACGGCGCTTTCGGCCGACTACGACCTGGGCAAGCAGTTCTCGCAGATCGACAGCTTCATCGCCTCGGGCGTCGACATGATCCTGGTGAACGCGGTCGACGCGAAAGCCATCGCGCCGGCGATAGCCAAGGCCAAGAAGGCCGGCATCGCGGTGGTCGGTGTCGACGTGGCGGCCAGCGGCGCCGATGCGGCGGTGCAGACCAACAACGTGCAGGCCGGCGAGATCGCCTGCCAGTTCATCGTCGAGAAGCTCGGCGGCAAGGGCAACGTGATCATCCAGAACGGCCCACAGGTGTCGGCCGTGATCGACCGCGTGAACGGCTGCAAGTCGGTGTTCAAGAAGAACCCGGACATCAAGGTGCTGTCGGACGACCAGGATGCCAAGGGCTCGCGCGAAGGCGGCCTGAACGTGATGCAGAACCATCTCACGCGCTTCCCGAAGATCGACGCGGTGTTCACCATCAACGACCCGCAGGCCATCGGCACCGATCTCGCCGCCCGTCAGCTGAACCGCAAGAACATCGTCATCGCCTCGGTCGACGGCGCACCCGACATCGAAGGCGCGCTCAAGTCCGACACGCAGGTGCAGGCGTCCGCGAGCCAGGATCCGTTCGCGATCGCGCAGAAGGCGGTCGAGATCGCCCAGGACGTGCTCAACGGCAAGCCGCCGGCGCAACCGATGGTGCTGCTGCCGTCGACGCTGATCACGCGCGCCAACGTCAAGGACTACAAGGGCTGGGCGGCTGCGCGCTGAAACCGGTCGTTGCGATGAGCGAGTCAAAGTCAAAAATCGGGGAGCCTTCCATGTTCGTGGTCTGCGGCGAAGCGCTGATGGATGTTTATGTGGGCGAAGCCACGCCAGTGGGGCTGCAGCTGGACGCGCGCATCGGCGGATCGCCGCTGAACGTGGCGCAGGGCCTGGCGCGCCTGGGCCAGCCGGTCGCCTTCCTGGCCGGCCTGTCGACGGATGCTTTCGGCGAGCGGCTGCTGGCATCGCTGCGGACCGAGGGCGTCGACCTGTCGCTGATCGTGCGAAGCGACGCGCCGACGACGCTGAGCGTGGTCAGCGTCGATGCGCTTGGCGTGCCGCGCTATGCCTTCCACGGCACCGGCGCGGCCGACCGGCAGATCACGGCGGACAACCTGCCTGTGCTGCCGCCGCAGGCACGTGCGCTGCAGTTCGGCTCCTATGCGATGGTGGTCGAACCCGTCGGCAGCGCGTTGCGGATGCTGGCGGCCAGCGAGCGCAGCCGTCGACTGATCGCCTACGACCTGAACGTGCGTCTCAACGTCGAGCCCGACGTGCAGCGCTGGCGGACGGTGGTCGCCGGCATGGCCGAAGTCGTCCATCTCATGAAGACCAGCGACGAAGACCTGACGCTTCTGTATCCGGAAGAAACGCCGGCGCAGGTCGCGTCGCGCTGGCTGGCGCAGGGCGCGGCGATGGTGGTCGTCACCCGCGGCGGCGAGGGCGCGACCGCGTGGACGGCGTCCGGGCAGGCCGACTCGGGCTCGCCGAAGGTGCAGGTGGTCGATACCGTCGGCGCCGGCGACACCTTCCAGGCGGCGCTGTTGTGCTGGCTGGAGGAGCATGGCTCGCTCGACGCGGCATCGCTAGGCGTGATGGATACGGCCCGCATGGCGGAGATGCTCGACTTTGCAGCGAGGGCAGCCGCGATCACCTGTTCGCGGCGCGGTGCCGACATGCCGAGGCGCAACGAGGTGGATTGAGCCGGGCCGAGCCGCGATAATCGGCTTTCCCCGGCCGATCAGCGCCGGGCCGTTGCCTACAGCCTCATGAATCCCAGTTACAAACCCGCCGACGTCGAAACCGCCGCCCAGGCCCAGTGGACCGCCGCCGATGCCTATCGCGTCACCGAGCATGCGCGTAACGCGCACGGCGACCTTAAGAAGAAGTACTACGCCTGCTCGATGCTGCCGTACCCGAGCGGCAAGCTGCACATGGGCCATGTGCGCAACTACACGATCAACGACATGCTCTCGCGCTACCTGCGCATGTCGGGCTACAACGTGCTGATGCCGATGGGCTGGGATGCCTTCGGCCTGCCGGCCGAGAACGCGGCGCTGAAGAACGGCGTTCCTCCGGCCAAGTGGACCTACGAGAACATCGACTACATGCGCGGCCAGCTGCAGGCAATGGGCCTGGCGATCGACTGGAGCCGCGAAATAGCCACCTGCGACCCGAGCTACTACAAGTGGAACCAGTGGCTGTTCCTGAAGATGCTCGAAAAAGGCATCGCCTACCGCAAGACCCAGGTCGTGAACTGGGACCCGGTCGACATGACCGTGCTGGCCAATGAGCAGGTCATCGACGGCAAGGGCTGGCGCACCGGCGCCACGGTCGAGCGCCGGGAGATTCCCGGCTATTACCTGAAGATCAGCGACTACGCGCCCGAACTGCTCGAACACACGCAGAGCAAGCTGCCGGGCTGGCCCGAGCGCGTCAAGCTGATGCAGGAGAACTGGATCGGCAAGAGCGAAGGCGTGCGCTTCGCGTTCACGCACGACATCCGCGGCGACGACGGCGAGGCGATCCAGGACGGCCGCATGTACGTCTTCACGACGCGCGCCGACACCATCATGGGCGTGACCTTCTGCGCCGTGGCGCCGGAGCATCCGCTCGCGCTGCATGCTGCCAAGTCGGACCCGAAGGTCGCCGCGTTCATCGAGGAATGCAAGGGCGGCGGCACCACCGAGGCCGAACTCGCCACGCAGGAAAAGAAGGGCGTGCCGACCGGCCTGACCGTGACGCATCCGATCACCGAGGAACAGGTGCCTGTGTGGGTCGGCAACTACGTGCTGATCGGCTACGGCGACGGCGCGGTGATGGGCGTGCCGGCGCACGACGAGCGCGATTTCGCGTTCGCCAACAAGTACGGCATCGAGATCATCCAGGTGGTGATCGTCGACGACCTGAAGCCGCCGGAAACGCATTTCGACTATCACAAGTGGCAGGACTGGTACGCCGACAAGCAGCGCGGCGTCACCATCAATTCCGACAATTTCAGCGGCATGTCCTTCAAGGAAGCCTTGGCCGCCGTCGCGCACACGCTCGAACACAAGGGCCTGGGCGAGAAGCAGACCACCTGGCGCCTGCGCGACTGGGGCGTGAGCCGCCAGCGCTACTGGGGTACGCCGATCCCGATCATCCATTGCGACGAGCACGGCGCGGTGCCGGTGCCGGAGAAGGATCTGCCGGTCGTGCTGCCGACCGATTGCGTGCCCGACGGTTCGGGCAATCCGCTGATCAGGCATGAAGGTTTCCATGCGGGCGTCGTCTGCCCTGTCTGCGGCAAGCCCGCGCGCCGAGAGACCGACACGATGGACACTTTCGTCGATTCGTCCTGGTACTTCATGCGCTACTGCGACCCGAAGAACGACCAGGCGATGGTCGGCGAGGGCGCTGCGTACTGGATGCCGATGGACCAGTACATCGGCGGCATCGAACACGCGATCCTGCATCTGCTCTACGCGCGCTTCTGGACCAAGGTGATGCGCGATCTCGGCCTGGTGAAGGTCGACGAGCCGTTCAGCAAGCTGCTGACGCAAGGGATGGTGCTCAACCAGATCTACTGGCGGCGCAACGAAAAGGGCGGCAAGGATTACTTTCCGCCGCTCGAAGTCACCGCCGTGCTCGACGCGCAGGGCCGCATCACGAGCGGCACGCTGGCCGACGGATCGGCCGTCGAATACGGCGGCGTCGGCAAGATGGGCAAGAGCGAGCGCAACGGCGTCGACCCGCAGGACCTGATCGAGAAGTACGGCGCCGACACCGCGCGGCTCTACACGATGTTCACCGCGCCACCGGAAGCCACGCTGGAGTGGAACGATGCGGCGGTCGAGGGCAGCTACCGTTTCCTGCGCCGGGTCTGGAATTTCGGTGCCGCGCAGCAGGCCGCGATCGAGGCCGGTGGCATTCCCGGCAAGTCCGCCAGCTTCGGCAAGGCCGCCCAGGCGCTTCGCCGCGAAGTGCACACGGTGCTGCGCCAGGTCGATTACGACTATCAGCGCATGCAGTACAACACCGTCGTTTCCGGCGCGATGAAGCTGCTGAATGCGCTCGAATCCTTCAAGCCGGACGGCTCGCCGGGCGACGCATTCGCTTTGCACGAGGGCTTCGGCATCCTGCTGCGCGTGCTTTATCCGGCCACGCCGCACATCGCGCACCAGCTCTGGCAGGAACTCGGCCACGACAAGGCCCACGGCGATCTGCTCGACGCACCCTGGCCGCAGGTCGACCCGGCCGCGCTGGTGCAGGACGAAGTCGAGCTGATGCTGCAGGTCAACGGCAAGTTGCGCGGCAAGCTGCTGGTACCGGCATCGGCGAGCAAGGAAGAGATCGAGGCGATGGCGCTGGCCTGCGACGACTTCGTGACTTTCGCTGCCGGCGCTGCGGTCAAGCGCGTGATCGTGGTGCCGGGGCGCCTGGTCAACGTGGTCCTCTGACCGGTTTTTGAGCTCTCATCTCGCTATGGCATCCATGACGCACAACTCCACATCGGGTCGCTCGCAAGACGCTGCGATTTCCCGTCGCCGGCTGCTTGCCGCTTCCCTGTCGGTTGCAGGCGGTACACTGACCGTGACCGGGCTGGCCGGCTGCGGCTTCGCGCTGCGGAAGGCGCCGGTCTTCGCTTTCAAGTCGATTTCCATCCCCGGCAACTCGGCCTTCATCAACTATCTGCGTCGCAACCTCGGCTCTACCGGGGCGGTGCAGGTGATTCCGGCCGATCGGCAGCGGGAAGCCGACGTGATCCTCGACATCCTCGGCGAGGAACGCACCCGCTACGTGCTGTCGACCAACGCCGCCGGCGAAGTCCGCGAGCTGGAATTGCGCTATCGCCTGCGATTCCGCTTGCGCACGCCGGGCGGCAAGGAACTGCTGCTGAGCGAAATCGCACAGAAACGCGACCTGACGTACAACGAAACCAACGCGCTCGCCAAGGAAGGCGAGTCCGAGCTGCTGTACCGCGACATGCAGAACGACATCGCCCAGCAGATGTTGCGTCGGCTGGCCGCGGTCAAGGAACTGTAGGCCGCGCATGCAGTTGAGTTCGGCGCAGCTCCCGGCGCACCTGGACAAGGGGCTGCGCCCGCTCTACACGATCCACGGCGACGAGCCGCTGCTTGCGCAGGAAGCCGCCGATGCCATTCGTGCCGCAGCCCGGGCGCAGGGCTACACCGAGCGCAGCTCGTACACCGTGGCCGGTGCGCATTTCGACTGGAGTGCAGTGCTGGCCGCCGGCGGTTCGCTGAGCCTGTTTGCCGACAGGCAGATCGTCGAGATCCGCATTCCGTCGGGCAAGCCAGGAAAGGACGGCAGCACGGCGCTGCAGCACATCGCCGAGATGGCGAAGGGCAACGACAGCACGCTCACGCTGGTGCTGCTTCCGAAGCTCGACAAGGCGACGCGCACCGGTGCCTGGTTCACCGCGCTGGAGAACAACGGCATGTCGCTGCAGGTCGATCCGGTGGAGCGCGGCGCGCTGCCGCAATGGATCGCGCAGCGACTGGCGCTGCAGGGCCAGCGCGTGAAGAGCGGCGAAGAGGGCCAGCGCACGCTGCAGTTCTTTGCCGATCGTGTCGAGGGCAATCTGCTGGCTGCGCACCAGGAAATCCAGAAGCTCGCGCTGCTGCATCCTGCTGGCGAACTGGGCTGGGAGCAGGTCGAGGGTGCGGTCAACAACGTCGCGCGCTACGACGTATTCAAGCTTTCGGAGGCGGTGCTGGCCGGCAATCCGGTTCGCGTGGCGCGCATGCTCGACGGTCTGCGCGCCGAGGGCGAGGCCGAGGTGCTGGTGCACTACACGCTGGCCGAAGACATCCGCGCGCTCAAGCGCGTGAAGGACGCGATGGCCGCCGGTCGTCCGCTGCCGATGGCGCTGCGCGAGAACCGCATCTGGGGTCCGCGCGAGCGGGCCTTCGAACGCGTGCTGCCGCGGCTGGACGACCGCGCGCTGGTCCGCCTGCTGCGCGCGGCGCATGTGGTCGACGGCATCGTGAAGGGATTGAAGCAGCCCGACTGGCCGGCCAATGGCTGGCAGGCGCTGCAGCGGCTGGCGCTGATGCTTTGTCGCAGTTGCATGACGGTAGCTGCATGATGGCGAACGCATGACGGCGTTCCGAAACGCGCTGTTTTGCTGGCGGTAACAGCCGTGTCGAACGCACGTGGGAAAATCGACCCATGAACGCGTTCACCCTCGACGAAAGCATGCAGGCGCTCGGCCTGCAGGCGAAGACAGCTTCCGCGCTGATGGCCAAGGCCAGCGCCGCCACCAAGAACACCGCCCTGAGGGCGCTCGCCGCACGCCTGCGCGCCGTCGGCCCCGAACTGGCCGCAGCGAACGCCCGCGACGTCGATCGCGCCATCGCGGCCGGCCTCTCCGCGCCGATGGTCGACCGCCTCAAGCTGACGCCCAAGGTGCTCGAGACCGTTGCGCTCGGCTGCGAACAGCTCGCAGCGATGCCCGACGCGATCGGCGAGATCACCGGCATGAAGCAGCAGCCCAGCGGCATCCGCGTCGGCCAGATGCGCGTGCCGATCGGCGTCTTCGGAATGATCTACGAGAGCCGGCCCAACGTGACGATCGAGGCGGCAAGCCTGGCGATCAAGAGCGGCAACGCGGCGATCCTGCGCGGCGGCTCGGAAGCGATCGAGTCGAACAAGGCGCTGGCGTTGCTGGTCTCCGAAGCGCTGGCCGAGGCCGGATTGCCGGTCGATGCGGTGCAACTGGTACAGACGACCGACCGGGAAGCCGTCGGCCACCTGATCGCCATGCCGCAGTACGTCGACGTCATCATTCCGCGCGGCGGCAAGGGGCTGATCGAGCGCATCAGCCGCGATGCCAGGGTGCCGGTCATCAAGCATCTGGACGGCAACTGCCACGTCTACGTCGACGACAGCGCGCCGCTGGAGATGGCGCTCAGCATCGTCGACAACGCCAAGACGCAGAAATACAGCCCGTGCAACGCAGCCGAGGGATTGCTGGTGGCGGCGTCGATCGCGGACATCTTCCTGCCCGACATCGCGGCCGTTTTCGCGGCGAAGGGCGTGGAAATGCGTTGCGATCCGGAGGCCGCGCGCATCCTGCGGGCCGAAAGCATCGAAGACGCGAAGATCGTCGACGCCGCCGAATCCGACTGGTCGGAGGAATATCTGGCTGCGGTGATCAGCATCAAGGTCGTCCAGGGACTGGACGATGCCATCGCGCACATCAACCGCTATTCGAGCCATCACACCGACGCCATAGTCACGCGCGACCACATCAACGCCCAGCGCTTCCTGCGCGAAGTCGATTCGGCCAGCGTGATGGTGAATGCGAGCACCCGGTTCGCGGACGGCTTCGAGTTCGGGCTGGGCGCGGAGATCGGCATCAGCACCGACAAGTTTCATGCGCGCGGTCCTGTTGGCATCGAAGGCCTGACTTCGCTCAAATATGTTGTGTTGGGTCAGGGCGAAATCAGGGGTTGAGCGCACGCTCCTCCCATCAGCCTGACCGAATTCAGGTTGTCATTTCGGCGTCTGACCCCAAATCCTGCTATTCCGCTCAACTTCTCCGCCGAACCCGTACAGAAGGCCGCCGCATGGTCCCCCATCTCGTCACTGCCCTGACCGGCCCGATCAACGAACTCGAACAGCGCGTGCTCGACTCGACGCCGGCCATCGAGCGCTGGTTCCGGCTCGAATGGATGGAACACACGCCGCCGTTCTACAGTTCCGTGGACATCCGCAATGCGGGCTTCAAGCTGGCGCCGGTCGACACCAACCTGTTTCCCGGCGGCTGGAACAATCTGACGCAGCAGATGCTGCCGCTCGCCGTGCAGGCCGCTCAGGCGGCGATCGAGAAGATCTGTCCGGAGGCGCGCAACCTTCTCGTCATTCCGGAAAACCATTCGAGCAACACCTTCTACATGGCGAACATCGCGCAGCTGGTGCGGATTTTCCACATGGCCGGGCTCAACGTGCGGGTCGGCTCCATCGATCCGGCGATCAAGTCGCCCAAGACGATCGAGCTGCCGAACGGCGATACGGTGACGCTGGAGCCGGTGGTGCGCACCAAGCGCCGTCTCGGGATCAAGAACTTCGATCCCTGCACCATCCTGCTGAACAACGACCTGTCAGCCGGAACGCCGGGCATCCTCGAAGACCTGCATGAGCAATACCTGCTGCCGCCGGTGCATGCGGGCTGGTCCGTGCGGCGCAAGAGCAACCACTTCCGCAGCTACGAGGAGGTCTCCAAGCGCTTCGGCAAGCTGCTGGGCATCGACCCGTGGCTGATCAACCCGATGTCGACGCGGGCCGAAGGCATCGACTTCACCGAAGGTGCGGGCATGGACGTGGTTGCCAGCCATGTCGACGCGATGCTGTCGAAGGTGCGCCGCAAGTACAAGGAGTACGGCATCAACGAAAAGCCGTTCGTGATCGTGAAGACCGACAACGGTTCGCACGAACTGAGCGCGATGACGGTGCGCGACAGCAAGGAGATCGAAGCCATGGGCCGCAAGGCGCGCGCGCAACTCGCCGCCGCAGGCAAGGACGGCCCGACGACGCACGAGATGATCTTCCAGGAAGGCGTGCTGACCAACGAGCGCGTGCAGAACGGCGTCGCCGAGCCGGTCGTCTACATGATGGACCGCTACGTCGTCGGCGGTTTCTATCGCGTGCACGCCGGTCGCAGCACCGACGAGAGCCTGGCTTCGCCGGGTGCGAGCTACGTGCCGCTGGCGTTCTCCGACGGCGGCCATCTGCCGCAGCACAGCGCAAAGCCCGGCGCCAGTGCACCGAACCGCTTCTATATGTATGGCGTGATCGGACGGTTGGCGATGGTGGCAGCCAGCTACGAGATGGAGGCGACGGATCCGGATGCCGAGGTCTACGAATAGCGCCATCGGCAAGGTCGCCGTTTAGGCCGATTCCTAAGATCCGCCGATGTCTCGGCGAAAACAATCCTGCTTCGATTCATTCAAAGCAGGATTTTTCTCATGAGCAATATCAGCGTCGATTCTTCGGTCCGGAGCCGAGCCGGTTCTGTCACTCAGGCACTCCGGTCTGAGCAGGCACGGGATCCCGGCGCTTTCACCCGCAAGGTGGCAGATGGTGTCGGTCGGCCTTTCAGGGGCCCGATGGAGGCTCGCGAACTTATATCCGAGACGCAGCCCACCACTACAGTTATCGGCTTCACCAACACACTTCTGAATACCCGCTACAACGAAGCAACTGCAGGCACGGGTTCTCGTCGCAACGAGATTGCCTTGACTCTCGACAACGGTGACACCGCCATTGTCAGGGGCGATGAGCAGAATCGGAATTTCCGGATCCGGACCCAGCGAGGCGTTGTTCTGGAAGGTAGTTTCGGTTCTGGCGGCGCACATGCCATTCGCGGTTTTCGGACGCCAATGGAACTTCGCAATGAACTTCTGCGGGTACATCGGGCAAACGGGTGGGAAAACGCCCACGCGCTGCCGGATCGCTGAGCTGAACGCAAACCGTGCAAAGTGGCGCGAACCGGGCAAAATGGCGACCCTTCAAGCCCTCGGAACCTGGGTCTGCCCGCCCGTTCCCCGATTTTGTGTCCACACCCAAAAGCTCCTCCGCCGCCTTGATCGTTGGCGCCATTGGCGTCGTCTACGGCGATATCGGCACCAGCGTGCTTTACGCGACCAAGGAGGTGTTTGGCCACGGACACGTTCCTTTCACGATCGAGAACGTCTACGGCATCCTTTCGATGTTCTTCTGGACGCTGACGATCATCGTTTCGCTCAAGTACGTCGTTCTCGTGTTGCGTGCCGACAACGAAGGTGAAGGTGGTCTGGTGGCGATGCTGGCGCTGGCTTCGCGCGCCGTTGCCGACAAGCCGAAGCTGCGCAGCGTGCTGCTGGCGGTCGGCATCTTCGGCACCTCTCTGTTCTATGGCGACGGCGTCATCACGCCGGCCATTTCGGTGCTTTCGGCGGTCGAGGGCCTGGAAGTGGTGTCGCCGCACTTCGCGCACTACGTGATTCCGATCACGCTGGTGGTGCTGTTCGGGCTGTTCGCGGTGCAGAAGCGCGGTACCGCCGGCATCGGCAAGTTCTTCGGGCCGATCACGCTGGTGTGGTTTCTCGTACTGGCCGTGCTCGGCGTGACGCAGATCCTGACGCACCCTGAAATCCTGAAGGCGGTCAATCCGTACTACGCGCTCAAGTTCATCTGGGACAACCCGATGACCAGCTTCATCGTGCTGGGCGCGACCGTGCTGTGCGTGACCGGCGCCGAAGCGCTGTACGCCGACCTGGGCCACTTCGGGAAGGGACCGATCCGGATCGCATGGTTCTCGGTCGTCATGCCGGCGCTGGTGCTCAACTATTTCGGGCAAGGCGCCTTGTTGCTCGAGAACCCCGAAGCCGTGAAGAACCCGTTCTTCATGATGGCGCCCGAATGGGCCATCGTGCCGCTGGTGCTGCTCGCCACGCTGGCCACAGTGATCGCTTCGCAGGCGCTCATCACCGGCGCGTTCAGCGTCACGCGCCAGGTGATCCAGCTCGGCTACCTGCCGCGCCTGAACATCCAGCACACCAGCGTGCGGTCGGCCGGCCAGATCTACATTCCGTTCGTCAACTGGGGGCTGTTCGTCGCCATCGTGCTGGCGGTGGTGCTGTTCCGTTCGTCGAGCAACCTGGCTGCGGCCTACGGCATCGCCGTGACGACCGACATGCTGATCACGACCGTGCTGACCTTCTTCGTGATCCGCTATGCCTGGAAGCTGCCGCTGGCGCTGTGCATCGGCGCCACGTCGATCTTCTTCGTCATCGACTTCGCCTTCTTCGCATCGAACCTGCTGAAGTTGCCCGAAGGCGGCTGGTTCCCGCTGATGATCGGCGGCGCCATCTTCATGCTGATGATCACCTGGAAGGAAGGCCGCCGGCTGATGGGCGACGTGCAGCGCGCCGATGCGCTCGACCTGCGCGGTTTCCTGGAGGCGGTCTTCATCAGCCCGCCGGCGCGCGTCGACGGTACGGCGGTGTTCCTCACGGCGGAAACCGGCAACGTGCCCAACGCGCTGTTGCACAACCTGAAGCACAACAAGGTCCTGCACGAGCAGAACCTGTTCGTGACCGTGCGCAGCCACGAGGTGCCATGGATTCCGATCGAGCAGCGCATCGAGATGGAAGCGCTCGACAACCGTTGCTGGCAGGTGATCGTGCATTACGGTTTCAAGAACGACATCGACCTGCCGCGCGCACTCGAGAGTGCACGCATGCAGGGTTGCCGGCTCGAGGCGATGTCGACCAGCTATTTCCTGTCGCGCGACGTGGTGGTCCCGACGCTCGGCAGCGGCATGGCGCCGTGGCGCGAAAAGCTGTTCGCGCAGATGCACCATAACGCGAGCGGTGCGGCGAACTTCCTCAATCTGCCGAACAACGCCGTCGTGGAGCTCGGCTCCAAGATCGAGATTTGATGTTCGTGCTGCTGCGGCAAGCTTCGTGCTTCAGGAAGGCATGACCGCCCTGCGCCACAGCTATTTCGAAGACGCCCAGGCTATCTTCGCCGGGACGCTGTTCGTGTCGCTGGCGCTGATCCTGTTCAATCAGGTCGGGCTGCTGACCGGCGGCGCGGCGGGCCTGGCATTTCTGCTGCATTACGTGACGGGCGTCAGCTTCGGCAAGCTGTTCTTCCTGATCAACATCCCGTTCTACGGCTTCGCCTGGGTGCGGATGGGGCGCGAGTTCACGCTCAAGACCTTCATCGCAATCACGATGCTGTCGGCGATGACTGAATGGTCGCCGGCGCTGTTCGCTATCGACAGGCTGCATCCGGCCTACGCCGCCGTGCTCGGCGGGCTGCTGCTTGGCGCCGGCTGCCTGTTCCTGGCACGGCACCGCGGCAGCCTGGGCGGCGCGACGATCGTGTCTCTTTATATGCAGGAGAAGCACGGCTGGCGCGCCGGCAAGGTGCAGATGTGCATCGATTGCAGCATCGTCGCGCTGGCTTTCCTGATCATCGAGCCGACGCGGGTGCTTTATTCGGTGCTGGCGGCGGTGGTGATGAGCGTGTTCCTGGCGGTGAATCACAAGCCGGGACGCTATGTGACGATGTAGTCGCGCGCTAGAGCGCCAGTTGCTGCATGTGCGAAGCGATGGCGCCCGGTGTCGTGAACCAGATTTCGCCGCGATCCCGCGCGCGCGCCAGATGCTGCAGCGCGGTCCGCAGATGCCGCAGCCGATACGGCTGGCCGACGATGTACGGATGCAGCGCCAGTCCCATGACCAGCGGCTGCGCGCGCGACTGTTCGAGCATCTCGTCGAAGTTGTCGATCACCATCGCCGTGAAATCCTTCGCATCCATCAGGCGACCCACGATCATCGGAATGTCGTTCAGCTCCTGCGGATACGGCACCGACCAGAGCGAGCCGCCCTCGCGCGTGCGCATGCGCACCGGCTGGTCGTCGTGGCACCAGTTGAGCGTGTAGCCGTAGCCGGTTTCGGCCAGCAGGTCGGGCGTCAGCACGGTTTCGGAGATCCACGGCGACAGCCAGCCCGCCGGCGTCTGCCCGCTCTCGCGCTGCATTCTTTCGCGGCAGCGCAGCAGCAGGTTGCGCTCTTCCGTTTCGTCGAGCACGCCTTGCCGCTCGGCATTGCTGTGGCCGTGACCGATGAGTTCGTCTCCGCGCGCAACGCAGGCCTGCACCAGTTCCGGGCAGTGGTCGTAGAGGGCGGTGTTGATCAGCGCGCCGGTCGGCAGGCCAAGCGCATCGAAAAGTTCCAGGCAGCGCCAGGCGCCGACGCGGTTGCCGTATTCGCGCCAGCCGTGGTTGAGCACGTCGGGTTGCGGCGAGGCTGGTCCGATGCAAGCGCCCAGGCCGTCGCCGAAAGCGAAGTGTTCGATGTTGAAACCGAGATACACGGCCAGCCGCGCGCCGTTCGGCCAGACGTAGTCGGGTCGGCGGGTGATCGGGCTGTAGTCGAAGCGGTCGTGTGTGGGGAGTAGGTCGGGCCAGCGTGTCGTCATCGAATCGGCGCCGCAAGTCCCGTGCCGGTCACGGGCAGGGGTTGGGGATCGGACGGCACAATCGCACCATGAACATCCTCTTCGTCGCCGACCCCCTCGATCAGTTCAAGATCTACAAGGACACCACCTTCGCCATGATGCGCGAGGCCCAGCGCCGCGGCCATCGCGTCGCGGCCTGCCTGGTGCAGGATCTGCAGTGGGTTTCCGGCGGCTTCGTGACCGCGCTGGTGCAGCAGATCACGCTGACCGGCGACGTGCACCGCTGGTACGAGGAAGACATCCGCGAAGTGAAGGCGCTGAAGGATTTCGATGCCGTGCTGATGCGCAAGGACCCGCCCTTCGACGCCGAATACATCTACGCGACGCACCTGCTCGAACAGGCCGAGCGCGAAGGCGCGCGCGTAGTCAACAAGCCCGGCGCGCTGCGCGACCATCCGGAAAAGCTCGCGATCATGCAGTTCCCGCAGTTCACGACGCCGACGCTGGTCACGCGCAGTGCCGAGTCTGTGAAGGCCTTCCATGCAGAGCACGGCGACATCATCCTGAAGCCGCTGGACGGCATGGGCGGCATGGGCATCTTCCGCGTGCGTCAGGACGCGCTCAACCTGGGCTCGATCATCGAGACGCTGAACAAGGACGGCGCCGAAACCATCATGGTCCAGCGCTTCGTGCCGCAGATCGTCGACGGCGACAAGCGCATCCTGATCATCGCGGGCGAGCCGGCGCCGTTCGTGCTGGCGCGCATTCCGCAGGGAACCGAGGTGCGCGGGAATCTGGCAGCGGGCGGCAAGGGCGTCGCGCAGCCGCTGACGGCGCGCAATCGCGAGATCGCGGAGACTGTCGGAAAGGCGCTGGCGCCGCGCGGGTTGCTGCTGATCGGGCTGGATGTGATCGGGGACAGCGTCACCGAGATCAATGTGACGAGTCCGACGTGTTTTCAGGAGATCACGGACCAGACCGGGTTCGATGTGCCGAAGATGTTTGTGGATGCGCTGGAGGCGCATCTGGCTGTAGCCTGATCCGGAAAAATGGCGCTGGTGCGTCAAATGCCGGCCAATTGCCGGAGCCGCTTGATGATCAATGGCACTCGTCGCTGGCTTGCCGTGTCTCCGGGCAAATGACCCGACAACTGGTCGGTGAAAGACGCATCGGCGAGCAGGCGATCGAATTCGTTTTCAAGGAACTCCTTGACCTCGGAAGGACAGCTTTGGATCTCGTCGATCAGCTCCGGCCGGCCGTCGATCACGTTGACGATGTCTTCCATGTCGGTGCTGCCCAGATAGTCGCCATTCCCTCGACCATGAAATGCCTCCAGTTTGGTCGCGAGAAAAAGAGGCGCAGAGACGACGAGGATTTCCCGACCGCTGGGCAGCGCATGCTTCTTGGCACTTGCGACAGTGATTTCATACCAGCGGTTCACGGAGTGCCCGAGGACGTTTGTGGAGGGCATCACGTCGATGATCAGGCGTCCCCGGGTCCAGCGGCACATGTGGTCTCCGTTTTCGACAAACCCACAGGCCCGCAGTCGAGGCGAGAGTCCCTCGTAGTAGTCCCCGAGCGAAAGCACCTCAGCGACCAGATCCACGTCGATCGTCTGCCGAACTGCAGGACGAGCGCGGTCCGTGATCAGAAGGCCTACAGAGCATCCGCCAACCAGAACCAGTTCGGATCGAAGTTCACCGAGTGCCTCTGCGACCAGTTCAACGATCGAAACGTTCGGGTCGGCGCTGTTCACGACAGCCGTCTTTCAAGCTCTTCCGATGCAATCTTCCGCTCTCGCGCAGCGCCTACGCGCAAAGCGTCGATCAGCGTCAGAACTTCATAGAGCGCCGCATCGTTCTTTGACGCCTGTAGCGCGCACGGATTGAGCGGTTGCAGCCCAGGTCCTCTCACCGTGCCCCCGGGATCCGGCCACACCGGGCTTTCGGACGAGTCTTCGAAGTGAGGGCGAAGCACGGGTCCGCCTATGGCTGTCGGAATCCCTCTGGTCATCGGGCCGAGTTGACCGGGGTAGGCATACCTTGCGCCATGCAGCGCAAATTCGAGAATCGCCGGGCGAAGCGGTCGCACGCTGCCTGTGGCGCGACTTAGCAGTCTTGCAAATTCTGCTCGCTTGACCGCGCCGTGGACCGACGAAAGCGCCATGCCCAATTCATCAGCCAAGTCGGCAAGAACGAAGTCTCTGTCCCGGTTGAGAGCCAGCTTGAGGGCCACGATCAGGTCTTGTGGCTTGAGCGCCAACTGTGAGCTTGCAACTGCCATTTTCAAGTTTCATGAATATCGAATTCGTAATTCGATCATACTGAAAATACATATTTTCAGGTTTCATGAATACGCTATTTATGTTGGCGGTGCTGCTCGCATTTGCAGCCAAGCGTCAGAACTCCACCGAAGCACTCAAGCTGAAAGTCCGCGGATTGCCGACCACCAGATACCCGCTGCCCGGATACCCACCGACCGACGCCCAGTAATTGCGGTCTGCGACGTTGTCGACCCGCGCCCGAAGCGTGACCAGCTTGCCGGCCATCTGCGTGATGTAGCGCGCGCCGAGGTCCAGCCGGCCCCAGCCGCCAACGCGCTGCGTGTTGGTCGCGTTCGCGTAGGTGTGACCGGTGGCGACCACGCGACCGTTGAGCGACAGGCCTCGCACGCCAGGCACGTCCCAGTCGGCGCCGATGCTGCCCTGAACGGTCGGCGTGCCGATGACCTTCTTGCCGTCGGTGGTCGCGACGCCGGTCGACTTCTGTTCGGCATCCAGGAAGGTCACGCCGCCCAGGAGGCGCAGACCTTTCATGGCTTCGCCGAAAACCGTGATCTCCGCGCCCTGGTGGCGATCCTCGCCTGCAGAGACGAAGAAGCCGTTGCTGTCGACCAGCGAACGCGGCTTGTCGGTCGAGAACAGCGCGATGCCGCCGCCGATGCGGCCGCCGTCGTACTTGATGCCGACTTCCTTCTGCTTCGACACGTACGGCTTGAGCTGTTCGCCGACATTGCGGACCGGAACATTGTTCACCTGCGCGGGGGCGCTTTCGCCCTGCGTCAGGCCTTCGATGTAGTTCGCGTATACCGACACGTCGGGACGCACCTTGAACACCAGACCGGCGACCGGGCTGATGCGGCTCTGGTCATACGACGTCTGGGCGCCGCCCGGATTGGTGACCACGCCGTTGAACACCACGCGGTACGCTGTGTTCTGCGTGGCGATGCTCTGGTCGCGCATGCCGACGGTGAGCTGTACCTGGTCGTTCAGGAACGACATCGTGTCGCCGATCGCGACGCTGTGCAGTCGCGTCTTGGCGCTCAGTGCAGGGCTGGAGAGGTCGTTGCCGAGGAAGTTGAGCGCGGGCGCTGCGTAGTAGCGCGGAGCGTAGAGGTTGGTTGCGAGCGTGGAGCCAAGGCCCGTTCCCAGCGCATAGGCGTTCTTGGTCTCGAGATCGAAGTACGAGTAGGCCGCTACCCATTCATGGCCGACCGAGCCGGTCCTGAACTTGCCGCGCAGGCCGAGTTCGGCGGTGCGGGTGTCGTCCTGGCGGGTGTTGTCGAAGCGGGATTGCGTACCCGCACCGGTCGCGGCGTCGCTCAGGTTAAATCCGGCCAGCGAGTTGGCTTCGTTGCCGCGGCGCGCGCCTGCTGCAGCCCATGCCGTCACGCTGTCGTTGATATCGTATTCGCCGCGCACCGAACCGAACGTGTCGCGCTCGTTGGAGAAGGTCCAGGGCTGAGCGAAATTGCTCTTGCTGTCGGGTGCCGACGGAATCACGGAGAGCGTCGAAGCCGGCGTGACGTTCGGGCGCGTGTTGGTCAGGCGGTGCTCCTGATGGCCAATGTCGGCGGAAATGCGTGCATCGCGGCTGCGCCAGTCGACGCCGATAGACAGCACGTCGAGCTTGACCTTCTCGTCGTCCACGCCGGTGCCGCCGTCGCGGTGCGCTGCGTTGATTCGTATGCCGGTGCTCTGGTCGGGGCCGAAGCGACGGGCGATGTCGGCGGCGATGTACGCCTGCGAACCGCTGGAAAGGCCTGCGGTCACTTGTGTCAGTGGCTCGTTCGACGCCCGCTTCGGCAGCAGATTGATGTTGCCGCCGATGCCGCCGCCGGTGGGCGCTGCGCCGTTGAGGAAGGCACTCGCGCCGCGCAGCACTTCGACACGCTCGAACAATTCCGAAGAGATGTACTGCCGCGGCAGAAGGCCGTACAGCCCGTTGTAGGCGATGTCGTCGGAATTCACTATGAAGCCGCGGATGAAATACGACTCCTGGAAGTTGCCGAAACCGCGCGCGATGCGAACCGAAGGATCGTTCTGCAGCACATCGGCGACGCTTTTCGCCTGCTGGTTCTGGACCAGCTCATTCGTGTAGCTGGTCGAGGAGAACGGCGAATTCATCATGTCCTGGGTGCCCAGGATGCCGGCCCTCGCGCCGCGCGCAACCTGTCTGCCCGCGAAAGGTTTGGCCAGACCTTCAGCCGACGCATCGGCGCTGGCTTCTACGGTGACGGTCGAAAGCGTCGACGCAGCGGTGTTGGACGTCTGGGCCAGCGAGCCGACGACATGCAGTGCCAGCACGGCAGCGATCGCCACCGGACGAAGTGGAAATGCGTAGAAGGACATGTTTTTTCGCGTCAATGAGAGCGGTAGTACAAATGAGAACCGTTATTATCTTCACCCATTCGTGAAGCGGTTCCCGATTCGTTCGGAAAGTCGCAAGCTGTTGTTTTTTGGCGCTACCTGAGCGCCAGACCACATGCGATCAGCTCGAGCGGCTGCCGTCCACGAACACCGCCAGCTCGCCCGGCGCGAACTGCGTCCAAGTCTCATCGGTCGTCAGCGGCGCGGTGACGATCACGGCGACCCGGTCTTCCGGCGTCGTGTGCTGCGCGAAATCGATCGCGACGTCTTCGTCGGCCAGCTGCGCCAGCATGAACGGATGCTGGCGCTCGATGTACCAGAGGTTCGTCGACGCATGCGCCCACAGTGCCTGGCCGTTCGACAGCATGAAGTTGAACGTGCCGTGACGTGCCGCACGCGGCGCGAGCTCGCGCAGCGTCAGCGTGAGCTCGGCGATGCTGGGCACGTCGGCATGCGACTTCGCCAGCTCCTGCATCAGCCAGCAGAACGCATGCTCGCTGTCGGTGTCGCCGACCGGGTGGAAACTTCCGTGCAGGCGCGGCCGGAAGTCCTTCAGGTCGCCGTTGTGCGCGAAGACCCAGTAGCGGCCCCAGAGTTCGCGCACGAAAGGGTGGCAGTTCTGAAGGTTGACCTGGCCCTGCGTCGCCTTCCGGATGTGCGCGACGACGTTGCGACTCTTGATCGGGTAGCGGCCGATGAGCTCGGCCACCGGCGAATCGGCCGCCGGCAGATGGTCGACGAAATGCCGCAGTCCGCGGTCTTCGAAGAACGCGATGCCCCAGCCGTCGGCATGGTGGTCGGTGCGGCCGCCGCGCTGCGCGAATCCGGCGAAGCTGAAGGTCACGTCGGTCGGCGTGTTGGCATTCATGCCGAGCAGTTGGCACATGGTCAGGACGCCTTGGTGGATGTGTGATTGGGAGAAGGCTTGTCGCGCAATTGCCAGGCCGCGAGCAGCGCGACGGCACACAGCGCGGCCAGCATCAGGAAGACTTCGTTGAAAGCAGCAAGCCGTGCCGCGCTCGTCGCCCGGTCGAGCGAATCGCCGTGCGCCGCCAGCCGCCATTCGAGCGCGATCGCGCACAGGCTCACGCCGGCCGCGCCGCCGAGCATGCGAATGAAGCTGATGGCACTCGCGCCCTGCGGAATCAGCGGCTTCGCAAGCGGGCGCATCGAACCCAGGTTGAGCGACGGCAGGATGAAGCCCAGCCCGATGCGGCCGATGGTCGCGAAAGCCACCAGCAACCACAGCGTGCCGCCGAGCGACAGCGTGAACATCAGCGAGAACGAGAGCGCCAGCAGTGCCAGGCCGATGCTCACCAGCACCCAGGTCGGCTTGCGGTCCGCGAGACGCCCGACCATCGCGATGGTGAAGGCCAGCACGATGCCCGCCGGCAGCATGATCGTGCCGACATGCGAAGCCGACAGCTTCAGCGCGACCTGCATGTAGACCGGCAGCAGGTAGGTCGAGCCGAACAGCGCCGCACCGTAGATGAAGGCGACGATGTTGCCCATCGCGAACTGCCGGTAGCCGAACAGCGCCATGTTCATCAGCGGCGCGCCGCCGATGGCGGTGAGATGGCGCTGGAACCTGATGAATGCGATCAGTGACGCCACCGCGCCAGCCAACAGCACGGCCGATTCGACGACCGAATCGCCGCGCAGAGCCACCAGCCCGTTGAGCAGGCACAGCGTGCCCACGGTCCCGATCAGCAGGCCGCGCCAGTCCAGCCCGGTGTCGCGCGCCGCTGCCACGCCGCCGGGCGCGGTGACCGGCACGAACTTGTAGGCCAGCCAGATCGACAGCAGGCAGAACGGCACCACCATGAAGAAGATCGAGCGCCATCCGAACAGGTCGACCAGCACGCCGCCGATGCTCGGGCCGATGGCCGGCGCAAGCACCACGCCCATGCCGAAGATGCCGCTGGCACGACCCTGTTCATGCGGCTCGAAGGCGCGCAGGATGATGATGGCCGGAATCGGCTGCACCACGCCTGCCGCAAGTCCTTCCGCAATGCGCGCGACCAGCACCAGCGAGAAGTCGTTCGACAGCCCGCCCGCCACGCCGCCGGCGAGAAGCAGCACCATCGTGCCGACATAGGTGCGTCGATAGCCGTAGCGCGACAGCAGCCACGGGGTCGTCAGCATCGACACTGTCATTGCCACCATGAAACCCGAACTCACCCATTGCGCGCGCTCCTGGCCGAGCCCGAAATAGTGACTCATGTCCGGTATCGCCACGTTGACGATCGTCGACGACATGATCGACGCCATTACGCCCACCATCACGGAGAGCAGTAGGAGCCAGCGGTAGCGTTCGCCGTATTTTTCTCGGAGGGAGGGCGGCGGTGTGTGGACGTTCATGTGGCGAGGGACGCTGCAGGCGATCCGGCTGCAGCAGTGGACGAGTCTCGTTTGCCTGTCCTACAAGGATATCGGTGATTGCGCTTCCGGGCCGCAGGAGGGGGCCGTCAAAATGATCGTTGCATAAGAAAGACGGATGACGCCATGGACGCCCAATACAACTACAGCGATTCCGCCACCGCGGAACAGCACCACGAGACACCTTCCCTCGCAGCCGAGCTGCGCGCGCCGACCATCAGCCGCGCCTATCAGTGCCAGTGCGGCCGACCGGTCTTCCTGGGCAACACGATGTGCCTGGCCTGCAAGACACCGCTGGGCTACGTGACCGAAAAGCTGGGTGTGGTGCCGATCGCGCCGGCCGTTTTCGACGGCGCCGAGCCGAACACGTACACCGTCTACGGCGACGGCGACGGCCATGCTTTTCACCGGTGCGCGAATTTCGACACCTCTGCTCGCTGCAACTGGATGGTCCCCGCGCCCCGTCCCGGCAACCGCGCATCGTTCAACACCGACGGACTTGCACCCGGTTTCTGCCTTTCGTGCAGCACCACCCGCACGATTCCCGACATGTCCATCGAAGGCAACGACGATCTGTGGCGGAAGCTCGAACTCGCCAAGCGTCGTCTGCTGTCGCAACTGCTCGTACTGGGCTTGCCGATCGTTACGCGTCACGTCGATTCGGGTGGCGGTCTGGCCTTCGATTTTCTCAGTAATGTGCCAGGTGGAGCGAAGGTACTGACAGGGCATCAGGACGGTGTGATCACGTTGAATGTCGAAGAAGCGGAAGACGCCGTACGCGAGCGCATTCGTGCCGAAATGCGGGAGCCGTACCGCACGCTGGTAGGGCATTTCCGCCACGAAGTCGGCCACTTCTACTGGGACCAGCTGGTTATCGGCAAACCCTGGATCGATGCCTACCGCGACCTGTTCGGCGACGAACGCGAGAGTTACGCTCTGGCTCTGCGCTCGCACTACGAGAACGGTCCGCCGCCCGACTGGGCCAGCCGTTACGTCACCAGCTACGCCAGCGCCCATCCCTGGGAAGACTGGGCTGAAACATGGGCTCACTATCTGCACATGGCCGATACGGCAGATACCGCGATGAGCTTTGGCGTCGACGCGGCGAATGTCGAAGTCTCCAACGACCTCTTCGAACCGTCCGACCTCTGGCAGCCCGACCATCCGGGCGCGACGAAATTCCTGGAGTTCCTGAACGGCTGGGTGCGACTGACGAATGTGCTGAACGAATTGTCGCGCAGCATGGGGCAGCCCGATTACTACCCGTTCGTCTTGCCGCGCGCGGCGGTTGGCAAGCTGCAGTTCATTCATCAGCTGATCACCGAGCAGCGGATGTATGTGAAGGCGGAGGTCGCGGCGGAGCTGGATGTGCCGCTGGAAGAAGTGCTTGAAGAAGGCACGACAGATTCGCTGGAAGCTTCAACGCCACCCGAGTTCGCGCCGGTGCAGTCGCAGAACCAGGGAAGCGATCAGATCGCGCTGCATGCAAACGGTCATAGCCAAACGCAGAACCAGATGCAGGACACGCTCGTTCTGCAGGCGCAGCAGAGCCAGAGCTGATTTTTTTTCTCAGCGTGGCGCGGTTGAGGCTGCTGCCGCGTTCGCCGCATCTGCGCATTGCGCGCAGATGCAGGCAAGGTCACGTGCTTCCGGCGGGACTCTGTCCAGCAGCGTTTGTTCAAAACTTTTCGACATGCACCAGCAGGATTCGAGCGGGGCGCCTGTTGCGCGCGCCACTTCCACAGCGCACATGTTTGCGCTGCTGCAGATCGGGCAGCGGGTGGGATCCAGGGCAGTGGTTGGCAAACGGGTGAACATTGCAGCATTCTCAGACCGCTATGCTAAAAATCCTGGCATTGCAGAAAGACTCAATTTGTTGGCCTTGTCTACTCCCTACCGAAGCCTCGTTGTTGGCGGGATCGTTGCCGTAATCAATAAAGCTCTTCGATGAACAAGGCCAGAATTGTCATCATTGCGGGCCCAAACGGCGCAGGCAAGACGACCTTTGCGCGAGAGTTCTTGCCCAAGGAGGCAGGTGTGCCCGTCTTCGTTAATGCTGACTTGATTGCCGCAGGGTTGTCTCCGTTTGCACCTGAACGCGCAGCAATCCAAGCAGGACGCCTTTCATTGAAAGCAATCGTTCTGCATGTTGAAAAAAACGAGAGTTTTGCATTCGAAACTACGCTCTCTGGCAAGGCGTATTCGCGACAAATTCCTGTTTGGAGGGCCCGGGGATATCGAGTCGAACTTTTCTTTTTTAGCCTTCCCTCGGCTGAGGTCGCCATTCAACGCGTGGCAGAACGAGTCCGCCAAGGAGGACATGACATTCCAGAAGCGACGATTCGCCGCCGTTTCGAAGCGGGTAGAAGACTGCTTGTTGAGCTTTATCAGCCATTGGTAGACCAATGGTCTGTTTACGACAATACCGGCAATGAGCCGAGGTTGATCAGTTGGAGTTACAAGCCATGACCATGCCACTGCATATCGACGAGCCAGCGCCTGACTGTGTTGCGAGCGTCTCGATACCTGAAGAGTTACAGGGGTCGCTTGCCGCACTGAAGCGAGCCGCGCTGAATGCAAAAAAACTTGCGGAGCAAACCGGAACAGACCTGATCGTGGTGCGTTCCGGCTTGCTGGTGCGCATGTCGCCGAGCCAACAACCTGCGCCCGACTGAACCGGTCAAGCCTCGCCCTTCACCTTCAACCGCCACGCATGCAGCAGCGGCTCCGTATACCCGCTCGGCTGTTCGACGCCCTTGAATACCAGATCCCGCGCGGCCATGTACGCATCCGACGTCTTGAAGTTCCCCGCCATCGGCTGATACAGCGCATCCCCGGCGTTCTGCCCGTCCACCACGGCAGCCATGCGCTCGAAAGTCTCCTCGACCTGCGCCGCGCTCACCACCCCGTGCAGCAGCCAGTTCGCGATGTGCTGGCTTGAAATTCGCAGCGTCGCACGGTCTTCCATCAGCCCGACGTTGTGGATGTCCGGCACCTTCGAGCAGCCGACGCCCTGGTCGATCCAGCGCACGACGTAGCCGAGGATGCCCTGCACGTTGTTGTCGAGTTCCTGCTGCTTGTCGGCGTCGCTCCAGTCGGGATTCGGCGCGACCGGCACTTGCAGCAGGCCGTTCAGGATGTCGTCGCGCACGGCGTCGATGTCGGTCTTCTCCAGTTCCTTCTGCACGTCGGCCACGCTGACCTGGTGATAGTGCAGCGCGTGCAGCGTGGCAGCGGTGGGCGAAGGCACCCAGGCGGTGTTGGCGCCGGCCTTCGGGTGGCCGATCTTCTGCTTCAGCATGTCGGCCATGAGGTCGGGCATGGCCCACATGCCCTTGCCGATCTGCGCCTTGCCGCGCAGGCCGCAGCTCAGGCCGACCAGCACGTTGTTCTTCTCGTAGGCCGCGATCCACGGCGTCGTCTTCATGTCGCCCTTGCGCAGCATCGCGCCGGCCTGCATGGCGGTGTGCATCTCGTCGCCGGTGCGGTCCAGGAAGCCGGTGTTGATGAAGGCGACGCGCGATGCCGCTTCGGCGATGCAGGCCTTGAGATTGACGCTGGTGCGGCGCTCCTCGTCCATGATGCCGAGCTTGACGGTGTCGGCAGGCAGGCCGAGCAACTGCTCGACGCGGCCGAACAGCTCGCTCGCGAAAGCGACTTCGGCCGGGCCGTGCATCTTCGGCTTCACGATGTAGACGCTGCCGGTGCGCGAATTGCCCTTGCGCTTCAGGTCGATGGTGGCGATGGTGGTCGTCACGATCGCGTCGAGGATGCCTTCCGGAATCTCCTTGCCGTCCGCATACAGGATGGCTGGATTGGTCATCAGGTGGCCGACGTTGCGCAGGAACATCAGCGAGCGGCCATGCAGCTTGAGCGGCTGGCCGTCGGCGCCGGTGTATTCGCGGTCGGGATTCAGGCCACGCGTGAAGGTCTTGCCGCCCTTGGCGACTTCCTCGGTCAGCGAGCCTTCCATGATGCCGAGCCAGTTCGAGTACGCAACCACCTTGTCGGCCGCATCGACCACGGCGACCGAGTCTTCCAGGTCGAGGATGGTCGAGAGCGCGGCTTCCATCACCACGTCGCTGATGCCGGCCGCGTCGGTCTTGCCGATGGTCGTGCTGCGGTCGATCTGGATGTCGATGTGGATGCCGTTGTGCTTCAGCAGGATCGAAGACGGCGCTGCCGCATCGCCCTGATAGCCGACGAACGCGGCCGGGTCGACCAGCGTCGTGCTGCCGCCTTCGAGCGCGATCTGCAGCTGGCCGTCCCGCACGCTGTACCCGGTCGCCAGCTTGTGCGAGGCGCCGACCAGCGGCACGGCCTGATCGAGCACTTCGCGAGCGAATTCGATCACCTTGACGCCGCGCACCGGGTTGTAGCCCTTGCCTCCCGGGCCTGCTTTCTCGGCGCCGTCGGTTTCCGGGATTGCATCGGTTCCGTAGAGCGCGTCGTACAGCGAGCCCCAGCGCGCGTTGGCTGCGTTGAGCGCATAACGCGCGTTCAGGATCGGCACCACCAGCTGCGGGCCGGCCTGCAGCGCGAGTTCGGCATCGACATTGGTCGTCGTGGCCTGCGTGCCCTTGGGCTGCGGCAGCAGATAGCCGATCTTCGTCAGGAAGTCGCGGTATGTCGGCATGTGCGCGATCGGGCCTGGATTGGCCTTGTGCCAGCCGTCGAGCTCGGTCTGCAGGCGGTCGCGTTCGGCCAGCAGCGCGATGTTCTTCGGCGCCAGATCGGACACGATGGCGTCGAAACCTTTCCAGAACGATGCACTGTCAATACCGGTGGCAGGCAGCACCTTGTCTACGAGGAATCGATGGAGTTCGCTGGCGACCTGGAGGCCGTGGACGGTGGTGCGTTCGGTCATTCGGAGTCTTTCAAGGGTGGGTGTCGGGTTGATCTGGAAACTGTATTCGATATCAACCGGATGATTTAACCTGCGGAAATGCTTTGATTCGCAACCTGAATAGAGCTAATCGACGGAGACAGCCCGGTTTTCGCCGATCTGCGCGATGCAGCCCTCGATCCATCGAGCGGCACTCGCAGCGTCCGCAGGCTCGGCGCCGAACAGCAGGCGATAGAAAAGCGGCGCGACGAATCCGTCCATCACCGTGTCCGTCGACATCGAAGGCTCGCCCCGCGCGCGGGCGCGTTGCAGCATCGACTCGACCTGGCTGGCGGTGAACACGGCGCACTGGCATGCGCCTGTGCCGCTACCGAACTGGCCGGTCGACAGCACGTCGCGCAGCATGCCGCGTCCGATGTCGGACGACATTTCCTCATGGAACTGCTCCGCCCAGGCGCGCAGGTCGCCGCTCAGCGTGCCGGTGTCCGCCGGTTCGGTATCGGGCCGGAAACGCTGGACCGAAACGTCGGCCAGCAACTCGGCCAGATCGCCCCAGCGCCGGTAGACGGTCGACGGCGTCACGCCGGCGCGCGCGGCGATCAGCGGCACCGTCAGCGCTTCGCGTCCATGCAGTTCGATCAGTTCGCTCGCGGCCGCATGCACGGCTTCCTGCACGCGGGCACTGCGGCCACCTGGCCGCAAGCGGATGGGATTGTTCATGGCGTTCATATTAAAGCAAAGGATTTGCGTTAGTTGAAGGGCTGGCGCACAATCCGCTAACGCAATTTGTTTGCGTTAAAGGTTCGAAAATGAAGCTGACCGCTCCCGCGCCGATCAAGGCCACAGTTCCACTTGCCGCGTCGGGCCGGCTTTCGCCAGTTGCGGCTTTTGCCTTGGTCGTCACACTGGTCGTCGCTTTTCTCGCCGCTTCGAGCGCGCCGTCGCCGCTGTATGCGCTGTACCGCGAAACCTGGCATTTCTCGGCGTTCACGCTCACGCTGGTCTTCGGCAGCTACGCGTTCGCGCTCCTCGCGGCACTGCTGGTGTTCGGCGCGCTGTCCGATCATCTCGGGCGCCGCACCGTCGTGCTCGCTGCGCTGGTCCTGGAGATCGGTGCGCTGGCGCTGTTCTGGAGTGCCGAATCGGTCGGCTCGCTGATCGCCGCGCGCGTGTTGCAGGGGGTGGCGACCGGCATGGCCACCAGCGTGCTGAGCGCGACGCTGCTCGATCTGCATCCGACGCGCGGTGCGCTGTTCAACGGACTTGCGCCGATGGTCGGTATGGCCCTGGGCGCGCTCGGTGCCGGTGCGCTGGTGCAGTTCGCGCCGCGACCGCTGCATCTCGTCTACGAACTGCTGCTGGTCGTCTTCCTGCTGCAGGCGGTCTTTGCGCTGCGCCTGCCCGAAACGGCGGCCCGCCGCGCCGGCGCATGGCGTTCTCTGATTCCGCGAGCGCACGTCCCGCTCGCTGCGCGGGCGTTGCTGGTGCGCGTGCTGCCACTGAACACGGCGGGCTGGGCGCTCGGCGGCTTCTACCTGTCGCTCGGGCCGACGCTCGCGCGCCTGGTCACCGGCCGCGACACGCCGCTCATCGGCGGGGCGCTGATCGCCACGCTGGTTCTGACCGGCGCCGTCGCCATCTATGCCGTTCGCCTGCAGGCGCCGCGACCCGTGCTTCGCAACAGCGCCCTGCTGCTCGGGGCCGGGCTGACGATCACGCTCGCGGGTGTGCATTTCGGCAGCGCGCTGCCGTTCTTCGGCGGCACGTTGGTCGCGGGGCTGGGCTTCGGCGCCGGCTTCAATGCCGCGGTTCGCACGATCGTGCCGGCGGCGCGGCCGGACGAACGCGCGGGGCTGCTATCGACCTTCTTCGTATGCAGCTATCTGGCATTCAGCGTGCCGTCCCTGCTGGCAGGGCTGGCGGTGGGCACGGTCGGGCTGCATGCCACCACGCTCGCTTACGGCGGGTTCCTGATCGTGCTTTGCGCAGCCGCCTGGATCGCGACGCGAGAGCGCGGCTGAAGTCCCCGAACGGAAGTACCGGCGGCGACCGGTTTAATCTCTCCGGCCATGAATCCATCCGATACGCCTACAGCCGTTCTCATCAGCGAGGTCGGCCCGCGCGATGGCCTGCAATCGGTCGCCGCGACGATGCCGACCGCCGACAAGCTCCGCTGGATCGACGCGCTCCACGCAGCCGGCGTGCGCGAGATCGAAGTCGCCTCCTTCGTCCCCGCGCGCCTGCTGCCGCAGATGGCCGACGCCGCCGAAGTCGTGCGGCATGCGATCACGTTGCCCGGCCTCGTCGTGATGGCACTGGTGCCGAACCGGCGCGGCGCGCAGGCGGCGCTGGAGGCCGGCGTGCACAAGCTCACGATGCCCGTGTCGGCAAGTGCGGCGCATTCGCTGGCGAACGTGCGCAAGACGCGCGAGGAGATGGTCGACGAGGTTCGTGCCATTTCCGATCTGCGCCGCGACTTGGCGCCGCACGTCCGGCTCGAAGCCGGCATCTCGACGGCCTTCGGCTGCACGCTGCAGGGCGATGTGCCGGAAGACGAAGTGATCCGGCTGGCTGTGCAGTGCGTGGAAGCAGGTGCCGACGAGGCCGGGCTTTCGGACACCGTCGGCTATGCGAATCCGGCACAGGTGCGACGCCTTTTCCGCCGCCTGCGGGCCGAACTCGGCGACAAGGCTGGCGCGGCGCACATGCACAACACGCGCGGCCTCGGGCTGGCCAACTGCCTGGCCGCGTATGAAGAAGGCGTGCGCACCTTCGATGCGTCGCTCGGCGGCCTCGGCGGCTGTCCGTATGCGCCGGGTGCGTCGGGCAACGTCGTCACCGAAGACCTGGTCTTCATGTTCGAGGCGATGGGTGTGCGCACCGGGATCGACCTGCCGCGGCTGATGGCTGCGCGCGCACCGCTGATCGCAGGGCTGCCCGGCGAAGCGGTCTACGGCATGACGCCCGAGGCCGGCCTGCCCAAAGGCTTCGTCCAGGGAAACTACGCGCATGTCTGAAGAAACCCAGCCGCTCCCGTACGCCGGCATCCGCGTCGTCGAATTCACCCACATGGTCATGGGGCCGACCTGCGGGATGCTGCTCGGCGACCTGGGCGCCGAGGTCATCAAGGTCGAGCCGATCGAGGGCGACAACACGCGCCGGCTGCTCGGTTCGGGCTCCGGCTTCTTTCCGGCCTTCAACCGCAACAAGAAGAGCATCGCGCTCGACCTGAAGCAGCCCGAAGGCGTCGAGGCCGCGCTGCGGCTGATCGCGACCGCCGACATCGTCAGCGAGAACTTCAAGCCCGGCACCATGAAGAAGCTGGGGCTCGACTACGAAACGCTGAAGAAGCTGAACCCGCGCCTCGTCTACGTCAGCCACAAGGGCTTCCTGCCCGGCCCCTACGACCACCGCACCGCCCTCGACGAAGTCGTGCAGATGATGGGTGGCTTGGCTTACATGACCGGGCGCACCGGCGACCCGCTGCGCGCCGGCACCAGCGTCAACGACATCATGGGCGGCATGTTCGGCGCCATCGGCGCGATGGCCGCGCTCCGCCAGCGCGACATCACCGGCAAAGGCGGCGAAGTGCAAGCGGCGCTGTTCGAGAACAATGTGTTGCTCGTGGCGCAGCACATGATGCAGTTCGCCGCCACCGGCAAGGCGGCCGACCCGATGCCGAGCCGCATTTCTGCCTGGGCCGTGTACGACGTGTTCACGGTCAAGGACGGCGAGCAGATCTTCCTGGCCGCCGTCAGCGACAAGCAGTGGGCCGTCTTCTGCAAGGCTTTCGGGCTGGAGGAAATGATGGCCGACCCGCGCCTCAAGTCCAACAACGACCGCGTGCTCGCGCGCGAATGGATGATGCCGATCCTGCGCTCGCACCTCGCCGACCGAAGCGCCGCCGAACTCAGTGCCGTGTTCGAGGCGAACGAGCTGCCCTTCGCGCCCATCACCAAGCCCCAGGCGCTGTTCGACGATCCGCACCTGAACGCGACCGGCGGACTCGCGCCTGTGCGCATGAACGACGGCAGCATGTCGAAGGTGCCGCTGCTACCGCTGACGCTCGACGGCGAGCGGCCCGGCATCCGCCTGCAGCCGCCGCTGCTCGGCGAGCATACGGACGAACTTCTCCGTGAGGTCGGCTATGGAGACGACGAGATCGCGCGTTTCAAGGCTGCGCACATCACGGCTGGGTCGGCTGCCAGCCTCCACCCAGCGCCCGGTCCAGACTGACCCGAGCCGTCAACTCGTCGGCGCGCAACTGCAGCGCCGTCTGCTGCGCGCTGAAGAGGTTGCGCTGCGCATCGAGTTCGTCGAGGTGCGAGGCATAGCCCTCGCGATAACGGTTGCTCGCCACCCGCAGCGTCTCCTGCAGCGCGACGCGTTGCGCTTCGACTTCCACGCTCTGCCGCGCCAGCTCGTCGACCGCAGACAGCTGGTCTTCCACTTCGCCGAACGCCGTCAGCACCGTCTTCTCGTAACCGGCCAGCGCCTGCTCGCGTCGCGCGTCCGATGCGCCGACCTGCGCGCGCAACCGTCCGCCTTCGAACAGCGGCGCGAGGATGCTGCCGCCGATGCTCCAGAGCCTGAACGGATCGCCGGTCAGCGCGCTCGAGCTGATGCTACCGAGCGTCGCCGAGAGCCGCAGCGACGGCAGCAGCTGCGCCCGCGCCGCGGCGAGTTGCGCATCGGTCGCGGCGAGTTGTGCCTCTGCGCCGACGATGTCCGGACGCCGCCGGAGCAAGTCCGACGGCAGGCCGATGTCGGGCAGCGGCACGAGGCGCAGTTCGGTCAGCGAAAGCCCGCGTTCGACCGGCCCGGGCGATGTGCCGGTCAGCACGCCGAGCGCGTGCTCCTGGCGGCGGATCGCGAGTTGCAGTTGCGGAATCACCGCCGCCGTCGCCCGGTATTCGGCTTCGCTCTGCTGCGTCTCCAGCGCCGATGTGTAGCCGCGCGACTGGCGCGAGCGCGCGAGGTCGAGCGCCGACGCGCGCGCCGCCAGCGTCTGCCGCGCGACATCGAGCCGCGCGTCGAGCGCGCGCAGGTTGATGTAGCCGGAAGCGACGGTGGCGGCGACGCTCAGCGCGGCGCTGTCGCGTGCCGCTTCGCTGGCCTGCAATTGCGCGGCGGCGGACTGGTTCAGCGCATCGAGCCGGCCCCACAGATCGACCTCGTACGCGGCCTGGAACTGCGGCTGCGTCACGGTCGAGAGGTAGGGCTTGCCGGTCGCGGCACTCACGCTGCGGCTGCGGCTTTCGCCGACGCCGAAATCCAGCGTCGGCAAGCCGGCTGCGCGTTGCACGTCACCCAGCGCACGCGCTTCGGCAACGCGCGCCGCGGCGCTGCGCAGGTCGGTGTTGCGCGACAGTGCCTGCGCGATGAGCCGGTCGAGTGCCGGATCGTCGAAATCGCGCCACCAGCGTGTGCCGAGCGGCCGGCGGGGCAGGGCGTCTTTTCCTGGGGTCGCAGGCTGGCCCTGCCAAGTGGTCGGGACTTCGGCTGCGAGCGACGGCGCTGTCGTCGGCGCGGTGCTGCAGGCCTGCAGCAGAAGGACCGCGGAGAGCGCGACGGCACTGAATGCGAGCGTGCGTCTCATGAGCCGCTCCCGGTCGGCGCATTCGCAACCGGCGTCACTGTGCCGCCGCGCGTGTCCACGCTCACCACCACCGACATTCCCGGCCGCAGATGCTGCGCCGCCGCCTGGTCCGGATCGACCGCGATGCGCACCGACAGTCGCTGCGGGATCTTCGTGAAATTGCCGGTTGCGTTGTCCTGCTTGATGACGCTGAATTCAGAGCCGGTGGCCGGCGAGATGCGCTCGACATGGCCTGTCAGCCGTGCGTCGGCGAGTGCGTCGACATGGAAGTGCGCGATCTGCCCCGAAGCCATGCGCGCCGTCTGCGCTTCCTTGAAGTTCGCCACCACCCAGACCTGCGCCGGCACCACGGCCATCAGTTGCGTGCCGGGCGTCACGTACTGGCCGAGCTTCACGCCGACTTCGCCCACATGCCCGTCGCGTGGCGCGCGGATCTGCGTGTTGTCGAGATCGATCTCCGCCAGCTTCACCGCCGCGCGTGCCGAATCGACGGCCGCCTCGACCGCGTTGCGATTCACGACCACCGTGCGCAGGTCCTGCGTGGCGACGGCGCGGCCGGCCTGCGTCTGCAGCGCGCTGGCTTCGGCCTGCTTCATGGCGGCCTCGGCCTGATGCAGCGCGGCTTCGGTCTGGTCGCGCTCGCGTTGCGACAGCGAGCCGTCCTGCGCCAGCGGCGTCGCGCGGCGCATGTCGGCCTGCGCGCGCGTGAGCTGGGCGCGCGCGTTCAGCACCTGTGCCTGCGCACCGGCGATCTGCGCCTGCGTGCTGCCGATGGCCGCTTCGCGCGACAGCCGCGCCTGTGCCGTGTTGGCCAGATTGGCCTCCTGCGCGGCGAGTGCGCTACGCGCCTGTTCCAGCTTCTGGCGGTAGATGCGGTCGTCCAGCTTCACGATGACGTCGCCGGCCTTGACCGCCATGTAGTCCTGCACGTCGACCTCCGCCACGTAGCCGTCGACCTTCGGCGCGACGATCGTGACCATGCCGCGCACGTAGGCGTTCTCGGTCGTTTCGGTGCCCGTGCGGAACGGCGGCAGACGCCATGCGTAGAGCACGAGGCCGACGCACAGCAACGTCGCGGCCAGCACGATCCAGGTGCCGCGGGAGCGAAGGGTCTTGGAGAAGTAGGACATGGTGAATCGATCGAAGGAAATCAGGAAAGCGTCGCGCGTCGCGACCGGTGCCAGCGGTGCGTCTTCACGCCCGCGAAGACGAAGAAGCCGAGCGTCGACACCAGCGCCACCGCGTGGAACAGATCGTTGTAGGCCATCACGTAGCTCTGCTGCGTGACCTGCTGGCTGAGCAGGGTCAGTCCCTGCGTGGCGCGCGCGGCCGAATCGTTGATGCTCGACGCATAGGCGCCGCCGAGCTGCGCCAGCCGCTGAGCGACCTGCGGATCGGACAGCTGGAGATGCTCGACCAGCTGCGAGTAGTGCAGTCGCTGGCGGTCGACCAGCAACGTCGAGAGCCACGCCTGGCCGATCAGTCCGGCCAGCGCCTGCCCGCCGCCGAAGGCCGCGATGAAGGTGATGAAGTTCTTCATGCCGCCTGCGATCACGTTGCTGAAACCCTGCAGCAGCGCCGAGGCCAGGAACATCGCGCTGGCCGCCGCCAGCAGGGTCTGCGAGAGATACAGATCGTGCGGCCGGGTCAGCACGGTCGCATCGCCGTCCATCAGTGCCGACACGATGATCAGCACCAGCGCGATGTCGCCCAGCACGCCGAACTTCTGCGACGGCAGCGCCACCAGCGCGGCCAGGAAGCCGGCGATGGTGCCGAGCGTCACGCACAGGAACAGCAGATGCATCTGGTCGTTGGTGAAGCCGAGCGTGTTCATCAGGCCGACCGCGCCGACCGTCTGCTCCGACAGCACGATGCGGAACAGCAGCACCGCGCCCATGAAGCGCAGCATGAACGGGCTCATGAGCCAGCGCAGGTCGAGCAGCGGCTTCTCGCGCTGCAGCTCGGCCGCCACGTACAGGCCGAACAGCAGCAGCGCCGCGGCCAGACAGACGCCGAGCCACGGCGTATCGCTCCACCAATGCAGCCGGCCCTGCGTGAGCACCACGCAGATCAGCGCCAGCGCGCTCGCGTACAGCGCGAAGACGATGCCGTCGCCGCGCGCGAACATCTGCTGCGTCGGCATCGGCCGCAGCCGTACCACGTTGATCGCCGCCATGCACAGAATGGCCAGCGCCGCATCGAGCATGTTCAGCCCCTGCCACTGACCGATCTGCAGCAGGTCTTCGGAGATCACGCGCGACAGCGGCGCGCCGATCTGCAGCGCAGCGAAACCGAGCACTACCCCGGTGAAGATCTTCGCCGGCGGAAAGGCCTGGATCATGTAGAGCACCGTGAGGCTGCTGATCGGTGCCGCAGCCAGTCCGAGCGCGGCGCGCACCACGACGGCAGAGCCGAGATGCTGCGTAAACAGATGCGCCACCGCCAGCAGCAGGTACATGCCGATCACGATGTCGGCGAACCAGCGCAGGCCGTACTGGTAGCGCACCTTGGTCAGCAGCACCGATGCGGAGATGTTGGTCGCGAAGTACGCCGTCGTGAGCCAGCTGGCCTCGGTCGCCGTGGCGCCGAGCGCGCCTTGCACGCCGGTCAGGTTGGAGTTGACGAGATTGATGCCCAGGCCCTGCGTGATGCCGAGCAGTACCGCGACCGCCGCCATCGCCAGCCCGTCGCGCAGGACGTAGGGCGGCGGAGGCGGAACGGCTGCCGGTGCCGGTGCCGGTGCCTGCACCTGAACCGGCGCAATCTCGCGCTCGGCGCTCATGCGGTGGTCGCCTTGTCGGCGCCTTGCGCCATCGGCATCACCAGCGTATCGACGAAATGCGCGATCAGCGCGCGCGTCACCGGCTGGCCGTGCGCGTTGTAGCGGTAAAGGATCAGCGCGGGCACCAGGTCGAGCAGCATCTCGATGTCGTCGGGCGGTGGAATTTCGCCCCGCGCTGTTGCCCGTTCGATCAGCGAGCGCACCTTGGCGCGTCGCGCAGTCAGGCGTTCGGGCGTGACCTTGGCCGTCCAGGCCAGGTGCTGGCGGACATTGCCGAGCATTTCCTGCATCGCCGCCTGCATCAGCGGATCGCCGATTCCGTAGTAGTGCGAATAGGCATCGACCAGGTCGTCGCGCAGCGTGCCGGTATCGACCTCGATGTCGAGCGGCGAATGCTTTGCGAGCGCGTCGGCGAGCAGTTCGTCCTTCGATTTCCAGCGCCGGTAAAGAGAGGCCTTGCCGGCACCGGCGCGCTGCGCGACCGCTTCCATCGTGACCGCGTGGATACCGCCTTCACCAAGCAGCGCCATCGCGGCATGCAGGATGTTGGCGTCGAGCAACGCATCGCGCGGGCGTCCGGTGGCGGGCAGGCTGGCGGAATCGGACATAGGTGGAACAAAGTTGAGCAGTGAACGAATAACGGAACAAACTAGTTCCGAAACGTCAATGTATCGAAACTGGCGAGTCCCTGTCGCCGGCATGGGCGCAACCGGAAGATCGCTCTCGATAATCCCGCGATGGACCGTCTCACCCAACTCGAATCCTTCGTCGCGGTCGCCGCCCGCGGCAGCCTCACGGCGGCCGCGCGTGCGGAAGGCGTGGCGCCGGCCATCATGGGGCGCCGCATCGACGCGCTGGAGGAGCGACTCGGCGTCAAGCTGCTGGTCCGCACCACCCGGAAGATCACGCTGACGCACGAAGGCAGCGCTTTTCTGGAGGATTGCCAGCGTCTGCTGGTCGAGTTCGCCAATGCCGAAGCCAGCGTGAGCGCGGGCGGCGTGAAGGCCGCCGGCCATCTGCGCGTGACGGCGCCGGCCGGCTTCGGGCGCCGTCATGTCGCGCCGCTGGTGCCGAAATTCCACGCCCTGCATCCCGACGTGACGATCTCGCTGAACCTGAGCGACCGCGTGATCGACATGACCGGCGAGGGATTCGACTGCGCGGTGCGGGTCGGCGATCTGCCCGATTCGTCGCTGGTCAGCCTGCGCCTGGCCGACAACCGGCGCCGCTGCGTTGCCACGCCCGATTTCCTGCGCCGCCACGGCACGCCACAGCATCCGAGCGATCTGGCGCGCTTCGCCTGTCTGACCCTGTCGAGCGACGCTTCGCAGACGCGCGGCTGGGCTTTCAGGCTGCCGACGGAAGGCGGCGAGCCCGAGACGTTGCACTTAAAGCCGCAGGGTCCGCTCGACTGCTCGGACGGTCAGGTGCTGCACGACTGGTGCCTGGCCGGCCACGGCATCGCCTGGCGCAGCAGCTGGGAGATCGATGCCGAGATCGAAGCCGGCCGGCTGGTGCCGCTGCTCGACGACTTTGCAGCACAGCCGAACGGCATCCATGCGGTGTTTCCGCAGCGCAAGCACCTGCCGCTGCGGGTGCGGTTGTGGCTCGATTTCCTCAAGGCGGCCTACGGGCAACCGACGTTCTGGGCCGGCACGATGCCGCCGAGCAAACCCACTGAAAGAAAGCGATGACCTTCGAAGCCATCCGGCGTACTTGCAGCTGCTCGAGAGGCAGGTGACGCTTTAGGACGAGTCTGAGGGTTTCGGTGGTCATTGGACGCAAAAGATGCTGCCTTCCACCACATGTCCACTCATCGGAATCACATGACCCAACCTCTCTCGCTTCAAAGTCCGCGGGTGCGGCATTCGACCGTTCCGGCCTATCCGCATGAAAAACCGCACGGGTCCGCCAATTCCAAAATCGATGGGATCTTTCGCCGCCAGACCGCCGCGATCCAGGTCCCGCAGACATACGCCATGGAGCGCCAGCGCCTGAATGCCGCCGTGTTCGGTGTGATGCAGAAGATGAACCTGCAGCCTGACCGTCCTGAGAACTATTTCCGCTACCGCGTCAACCACACCCAAGAATTTCAGCACAACGGCCAGCCTGCTTATATTCAGCAGCAGGGTGGGGCGGTGCATCATCTCGTGGGCTTCTCGGGTGAAGGCCAGTCGCGACTCAGCCGGATGTTTGCCGGCGGAGCGGGCCAGTATCAGTTCAGTGTCGAACGGGAAACCAACGGAATCGAACAGTTGCGCGGACCGAGGCTGACTCCGACGCAGATGGCCGTTGCACTCGAAGAACTGCAACGGAGCATGTAGGCAGTCAGCCGCCGGCAGCCGAGTGACCGGCGGAAGTCTCGCGTCAGGCCTTGGCGCCCGCTTCGCACTTCTTCATGAAGCTGTTCTTTGCAGCGCCTGCCAGTGCCTTGCCGTTCTTGTCGATCGCCTTGGTGGCGCAGGCCGGCGTCGCGGCTGCCTTGGTGTCTTTTTCGCACTTCTTCATGAAGCTGCTCTTGGCGGCACCGGCCAGCGCCTTGCCGTTCTTGTCGATCGCCTGGGTGGCGCAGCTGGTGCCGGCGACCGGCGCCGCCATCGGCGCAGCAGCCTTGTCCTGCGCCTGCGCGGCACCGAAGGAGAGGCATGCGCCCAGGGCGAGAAGAGTCAGGAGCTTGTTCATGTTGGTGTGTCCTTGAGGGTTGAAAGAAGACTGCTGCGGCTTTGAGTTGTGCCGCTCCTGCTAACGGGCCAGCCGTGGCAGCCGATGACTGTGAACAAAACTTTTAGGGTTAGCCCCGGTAAAATCTTCCTATGCAATTGGTCAAACAGGAGCTCCTCGCGGCACTCGCGAGCATGCTCGAATCCCTTTCTCCCGGCGCCGCCTCCAAGGCGGCGTTCGAATCTCCCAAGGTTCCTGCTCACGGCGATTTCGCCAGCACCGCCGCGATGCAGCTGGCCAAGCCCCTTGGTCGCAAACCTCGCGAACTGGCCGAGGAACTCAGCGCCGCGCTGGGCGCCACGCCCGCTTTTGCACGTTGGGTCGACGCGATCGAGATCGCCGGCCCCGGCTTCCTCAATATCCGCCTGAAGACCGTCGCCAAGCAGCAGGTGGTGCGAGAAGTGCTGGCTGCGGGCTCCGATTTCGGCAGGCAGCCGACGACCGGAGAGCGCGTGCTGGTCGAGTTCGTCTCGGCAAACCCGACCGGCCCGCTGCATGTCGGCCACGGCCGGCAGGCTGCGTTGGGCGACGCGATCTGCAATCTGCTGGCGTCGCAAGGTGCCGATGTCTGGCGCGAGTTCTATTACAACGACGCCGGCGTGCAGATCCAGACGCTGGCCAACAGCACGCATTTGCGCGCCCTCGGCTTCAAGCCCGGCGACGCCGAATGGCCGAGCGGCGAAAAAGCACCGGCCTACAACGGCGAATACATCGCCGAGATCGCCGCCGACTTCCAGGCACGGAAGACCGTCAAGGCCGACGACCGCGAAGTCACCGCCACCGGCGACATCACCGATATGGACGCCATCCGCCAGTTCGCCGTCGCCTACCTGCGCCACGAGCAGGATCTGGACCTGAAGGCGTTCCAGGTGAAGTTCGACAATTACTACCTCGAATCCAGCCTCTACACCAGCGGCCGCGTCGCTGCGACGGTGCAGAAACTGATCGACGCCGGCAAGACCTACGAGCAGGACGGCGCGTTGTGGCTGAAGTCGACCGACTATGGCGACGACAAGGACCGCGTGATGCGCAAGCAGGACGGCACGTTCACCTATTTCGTGCCCGATGTGGCGTATCACATCGCGAAGTGGGAGCGCGGTTTTCATCGCGTCGTCAATATCCAGGGCACCGACCACCACGGCACCATCGCCCGCGTGCGCGCCGGACTGCAGGCGGTCGATGCCGGCATTCCGAAGAGCTACCCCGATTACGTGCTCCACACGATGGTGCGCGTGGTCAAGGGCGGCGAAGAAGTCAAGATCAGCAAGCGCGCCGGCAGCTACGTCACATTGCGCGACCTGATCGAATGGACCAGCACCGACGCGGTTCGCTTCTTCCTGCTCAGCCGCAAGCCCGATACGGAATACACCTTCGACATCGACCTGGCCGTCGCCAAGAACAACGACAACCCGGTCTACTACGTGCAGTACGCGCACGCGCGCATCTGCTCGGTGCTCGCGGCCTGGAAGGAGAAGGACGGCGGCGATGCGGCCACGCTCAAGGACGTCGATCTGGGCGCGCTGTCGACTCCCGCTGCGCAGTCGCTGATGCTGCTGCTGGCCAAGTACCCGGACATGCTGACCGCCGCCGCAAAGGATTTCGCGCCGCACGACGTCGCCTTCTATCTGCGCGAACTCGCCGCCAGCTACCACAGCTACTATGACGCCGAACGCATCCTGGTCGAAGACGAAGCGGTCAAGAAAGCCCGTCTGGCGCTGGTCGCCGCCACCGCGCAGGTACTGCACAATGGCCTCGCGATGCTGGGCGTGAGTGCGCCGAGCAAGATGTGAATCTCCTTTTCTCCACCATGAAATCAAGACAACGCGGAAACACCGTCATCGGGCTGATCGTCGGCATCGTGCTCGGCCTGGGCGTGGCGCTAGGCATCGCGGTCTACGTGACCAAGGTGCCGATCCCGTTCATGACCAAGACGCAGCGCGGCGGCGCCGAACAGGACGAAGCCGAGGCGCGCAAGAACCGCGACTGGAACCCGAACGGTCCTCTGTCGGGCAAGGCCGGGGCTCGCCCGGCTGCGCCGACGCAGCCTGCATCGGTCGGTCCGCTGAATCCGCCCAGTTCGGACGCGTCGGCTTCGAGTCCTGCTGTCGTCGCGCCAGGCGCAACGGCGGCTGTGCCGCCTCGCGCCACTCGCGCGCCGGTGCCGGTCGAGGCTGCCCGCACACCGCCGGCTTCGAGTGATCCTCTCGGCGATCTGGCGCGTGCCCGGTCTGGCAATTCGGGCGACAGTAGCACCACAGCGGCTGCCGCTTCCACCGGCGCCGATCCGTTCATGTATTTCGTCCAGGCCGGTGCCTTCCGCACCACCGACGACGCCGAATCGCAGCGCGCGAAGCTCTCGTTGATGGGCGTCGAAGCCCGCATCACCGAGCGCGAACAGGCCGGACGCACCGTCTACCGCGTGCGCGCCGGCCCGTTCAACAAGAAGGACGACGCCGACCGCCTCAAGGAGCGGCTCGACGGCGGCGGCCTCGAATCCAATCTGGTCCGGGTCCAGCGCTGAGCGGTTGATGCCGCTGCAGCTCGACCGGCCTGCCTCCCTGGCGCGGGAACTCCGCGCCGTCCCAAGGCTCTTTCAGCCCACAGGAGAATTTTTCAAATGAAACGTCGTGACTTTTCGCTGACCGCTGCGTCGCTCGGCCTGCTTCCTCTCGTCGCAGTAACCATCGGCACTGCTGCGCATGCGCAGTCCCCCGTCGCGCCGAAGGCCGGCAAGGACTTCATCGCCCTGGGCAAGCGCGCCCCGATCGACACGCCTGCCGGCAAGGTCGAAGTGGTGGAGTTCTTCTCGTACAACTGCCCGCATTGCGCCGCCTTCGAGCCGCAGCTCGAGACCTGGGTGAAGACGCTTCCGGCCGATGTGGCGTTCAAGCGCATTCCCGTGCCTTTCGTCGGCAACGACACCGAACCCAAGCAGCGCCTCTACTACACGCTCGAAGCGATGGGCAAGGTCGACGAGTTCCAGATGGCGTTGTTCCAGGCCATCCATCAACAGCGCCAGCCGCTGAGCGGCGATGCCGGCATCCTGGCATGGGTTGCGAAGCAGCCGAGTCTCGACGCGAAGAAGTTCGGCGAACTGTTCAAGTCGTTCACCGTCGTCGGCAAGGCAAAGCGCGCGACGCAACTGACCACCGACTACCAGGTCGCAGGCGTGCCGGCGCTCGGCGTGGCCGGCCGGTACTACATCGACGGCGACACGGCCGGCTCGTTGGGCCGCGCGTTGCAGGTCACGGAATTCCTGATCGGCGAGGCCCGCAAGGGTTGATTTCGCACGCACCGGGCAGCGTCCGGCGTCGGGGAGGCAGCCCGCTTCGGCGGGCTTTTTTGTCTGCGCGTCAAGCCATTGCACCTGACGCTTACAATCTTCGAGCAAGTTTCGTGCCTTTATGAACCAGCGATACACACTCATCCGATCTCTCTCCCGCCGAATCGTCGTTGCCACCACGACCGCTGTCGCGTTGATGGCGGTGCTGGTGATGCCCGCTCAGGCCGAAAAAGCCGACCGGACGAAGCCGATGAACATCGAGGCCGATGCCATGCGCTACGACGACCTCAAGCAGACCAGCGTGTTCACCGGCGGCGTGGTGGTGACCAAGGGCACGATCATCATCCGGGGCGCGCGCATCGACGTGCGTCAGGATCCCGAGGGCTATCAGTACGGCGTCGTCACCGCGGCGCCGGGCAAGCTCGCCTATTACAAGCAGAAGCGCGATGCCGGCATCGACGAGTGGACCGAGGGCGAATCCGAAGTCATCGAGTACGACAGCCGCGCCGACAACGTCAAGTTCATCCGCCGCGCCGTGATGCGCCGGCTGATCGGCGCGAAGCCGAACGACGAAACCACCGGCGAACTGATCGTCTACGACCAGGGCAACGACACCTTCACCGTCAATGGCGCAGCCTTGCCGCCCGGCGCCAGCGTGGCGGCCGGTGCGCAGGGCGGTCGCGTTCGGGCGATCCTGACGCCGCGTGCGGCTGGCGAGCCAGCCGCGGGCAGCTCGGCTCCTGCGACGCCGGTCGCGCCGACGGGTCGCGGCTTGCGTCCGAGCACGACGCTCGGCGGCGGAGACGCGGCCAAGTGAGCATCGACACCAATCTGGTCAGGAACGAGGCCAAGCCGGTTTCGTCGACCGAATCCGCTGGCAGCCGTCTCGAAGTGCGCGGCCTGCAGAAGCGCTACGGCAGCCGCCAGGTCGTGAAGAACGTGTCGCTGCAGGTGCAGAAGGGCGAAGTCGTCGGCTTGCTCGGCCCGAACGGCGCCGGCAAGACGACTTCGTTCTACATGATCGTCGGCCTGGTGCGCGCCGATGCCGGCGAGATCAGCATCGACGGCGAGCCGATCGCACACATGCCGATCCACAAGCGCGCGCGCATGGGTCTGAGCTACCTGCCGCAGGAAGCGTCGATCTTCCGCAAGCTCACGGTGCGCGAAAACGTGCGCGCCGTGCTCGAATTGCAGCAGGAACCCGATGCCAAGGGCAACATGGCCGCGCTCAGCAAGCAGCGCATCGACCAGCGACTCGAAGAGCTGCTGGCCGATCTGCGCGTCGAGCATCTGCGCGATTCGCCGGCGCTGGCGCTGTCGGGCGGCGAACGCCGACGCGTCGAAATCGCGCGCGCGCTGGCCACGCAGCCGCGCTTCATCCTGCTGGACGAGCCGTTTGCCGGCATCGATCCGATCGCCGTCATCGAAATCCAGCGCATCGTCAGTTTCCTGAAGAGCCGCGGCATCGGCGTGCTCATCACCGACCACAACGTGCGCGAAACGCTCGGCATCTGCGATCACGCCTTCATCATCAGCGACGGGCAGGTGCTCGCCGAAGGCACACCGGCGGAGATCGTCGACAACGCCGAAGTACGCCGCGTGTATCTCGGCGAACACTTCCGGATGTGACCTTGAAGCATTGGACGGCATGAAACAAGGCCTGTCGCTGCGGGTATCGCAGCATCTCGCACTTACTCCCCAGCTGCAGCAGTCGATCCGGCTGCTGCAGCTGTCGACGCTCGAACTCAGCCAGGAAGTCGAGCAGATGCTCGACGAGAACCCGTTCCTCGAACGCACCGCCGAAGAAGCGCAGCGGGAAGAGTTCGGCATCGACTCGGTCGACGCGCCCGGACCGCGCGACGAGGAGTTCGCTCCGTCGGCGGCGGCATCGTCGAGCGACAGCGCCAGCAGCAGCACCTCGACCGCCGAATCCGAAGCGCCGGCCGCCGATACCGCTGAAATCTCCGACGCCCAGCCCGACTGGGAGGGCGACGGCACCGTCGAGATGGCGCCGGACGATAGCGAATGGGGCGGCGATGCGCCGGCCAGCTCCAACAACATCAGCTCCAACGACGGCGGCGACCGGGCCGACGCGACCGAGCTCGCGCGCAGCCAGGAATCGCTGCAGTCCTTCCTGCACCGGCAGGCGCTGAGCCTGCGGCTGGGCGACAACGACCGCGCCGCGCTGCGCTTCCTGATCGAATCGCTCAACGACGACGGTTATCTCGAAGATTCGCTGCCGGCGCTGGCATCCGGTCTGGCCGGCGACGACAACGACCAGTTCGACGATCTGGTGCATCACTTCCAGGTCGCGCTCGGCCTGCTGCAGAGCCTGGAGCCGGTCGGCGTCGGCGCCCGCGACCTCGGCGAATGCCTGGCGATCCAGCTGCGCGCGCTGGCCGATCCGCAGGAGTCGGACGAGCAGGTGCAGGTGCGCAAGACCGCCATCGCCATCTGCAAGCATCCGATGGAATTGCTCGCGCGCCGCGACTTCAAGCGCCTGGCCACGCTCACGCGCAGCAATGAGGAAGAAGTGCGCAAGGCGCTGCAACAGATCGCGACGCTGGAGCCGAAACCGGGCCGGCGCTTCGTCGACGTCGAGCGCAACGTGATCGTGCCGGACGTGATCGTCACGCGCAGCGGCAACGGCACCAACATCAAGTTCCGCGTGATGCTCAACCCCGACGTCATGCCGCGCCTGCGCGTGCACGACATCTATGCCGGCGCGCTCAAGCAGCACAAGGGCGAAGGCAGCCAGGCGCTGTCGCAGCGGCTGCAGGAAGCGCGCTGGTTCATCAAGAACATCCAGCAGCGTTTCGATACCATCCTCCGCGTGTCGAACGCCATCGTCGAACGGCAGAAGAGCTTCTTCATCCACGGCGAACTCGCGATGCGGCCGCTGGTGCTGCGCGAGATCGCCGATGAACTCGGGCTGCACGAATCGACCATCAGCCGCGTGACCACCGCCAAATACATGGCGACGCCGTACGGCACGGTCGAACTCAAGTATTTTTTCGGATCGGCGCTCGGCACAGAGACCGGCGGCAACGCATCCAGCACCGCGGTACGCGCGCTCATCAAGCAGTTCGTGACCTCCGAGAACATCAAGAAACCGCTGTCCGACAGTCAGATCTCCGAGATGCTGAAAGAGCAGGGCATCGAATGCGCGCGCCGCACCGTCGCCAAATACCGCGAGGCGCTGCGCATCGCGCCGGCCAATCTGCGCAAGTCGCTTTGAAATCATGAACCAGCTCAATCTTTTCCTTCCCTGCGCCGCCGGCGTCGAAGACTTTCTCGCCCAGGAAGTGCATGGCCTCACGGGCCTCGCCGGCGACGACCTGATGGCGTCGCGCGGCGGAGTCTTCGTGCGCGGCTCATGGCGCGACGCCATGAAGCTCAACCTGCACAGCCGCCTGGCGCAGCGCGTGCTGGTCGAGCTGGCCCATGCGCCGTATCGCAGCGAGACCGATCTCTACGACATCGCCGGCGGCGTCGCCTGGGAAATCTGGTTCACGCCGAAGCAGACCTTCAAGATCGAAACCACTGCCCAGCACAGCCCGCTGCAGAGCCTGAACTTCGCGACGCTGCGCATCAAGGACGCGATCGCCGACCGTTTCCGCGCCAAGGCCGGCGGCGTGCGGCCGAGCATCGAGACGCAGTGGCCCGACTGCCGCGTCTTCGCGCACCTGACCACAGACACCTGCACCCTCTACATCGACACCTCCGGCGAGCCGCTCTTCAAGCGCGGCTGGCGGCAGGACAAGGGCGACGCGCCGCTCAAGGAAACGCTGGCTGCGGCCATGCTGGCTGCCAGCGGCTGGTGGAACCCGGAAAGCGGCGAAGTTTCGACCGCGCCGTTGTACGACCCGTGCTGCGGCAGCGGCACGATCGCCATCGAGGCGGCACAGATCGCGCTCGGCATTCCGGCCGGCGCGCTGCGGCGTTTCGGATTCGAGAAACTGCTGCCGTTCCAGCCGCACGTCTGGGACGCGCTGCAGGACGAGTCGGAGACGAAGCAGCGAGAAACCGAAGCCAGTCGCACCGTGGGCGCGCCGGTCATCTTCGGCAGCGACGTTGCGTTCCGGATGGTCGACTTCGCAGAGCGCAACGCCGAGCGCGCGGGCGTGGCCGCGTCGATCGAATTCCGCGGCGGCGACGCGCTTCAGCGCATGCCGCCCGTCGAAGGCGGCGGCACGATGATGCTCAATCCGCCATACGGCGAGCGCATCGAGGTCGGCGGCATAGCCCGGCCCGGTGCTCGCGAACAGGCTGAAACGGAAGACGGCGGCGAGTTCTTCAGCCAGCTCGCCAGCCACTGGAAGAAGAACTACGCCGGCTGGACCGCCTGGATGCTCACGCCCGACCTGCAGTTGCCCAAGCGCATGCGCCTGAAGGAATCGCGGCGCGTGCCGATGTGGAACGGCCCGATCGAATGCCGGCTGTTCCGCTTCGACATGATTGCTGGGTCGGCGCGCGGACGGACCTGAACGCGGTGCAGGCCGTGGCGCCCGAGTGCGCTTCCATCGTCATCGACACCAACATCGTCCTCGACCTGCTGGTCTTCGACGACCCGGTTTGGGCTGCGCTGCAGGCAGCGCTCGACACCGGCCAGCTACGTTGGATCGCCACGCCGTCGATGCGCGTTGAACTCGAACGCGTGCTCGGCTATCCGTTGATCGCCCGGCGGTTGATGAGGGATGCGCGCCTGCCGGACGCCGTGCTGGAACGCTTTGATGCGCAGGTGCAGATGGTCGATGCAATACCCGTGCGTGCCGTTTTCGTCTGCAAGGACCCGGACGACCAGGTTTTCATCGATCTTGCCGTTGCGCACAAGGCTCGGCTGTTGAGCAAGGACAAGCTGGTGCTGGCGATGCGCAAGCGGCTCGCGACGCTGGGCGTTGTCGTTTCGCCGGTTTTCACCGACTAGCCGGCGGCGTACCACCGTCCCAGCAGCCGCGCACTCGCCCGCACCCGCTGCGTATCGCGTCCCCAGCGCCGTCCTTCCGGCAGATGCCGTAGCCAGCTCATCCGCCGGGCAGCCAGCGCGATGCGCTCGCGCACGGCCTCGCTGGCATTGGCCTGCACCGCATGCCAGTGTTCGCCGGCCGCATGCGGTGCGGCAGCGCGCATCAGCATCGCGGTGGAGTGAAGGTAGCTCAGCCAGTCGCGCACCTGGCATTCGGCGATACCCAGCGCAGCGCCGGGATCGTCTTCGAAATCGATGTAGCCGATCACGCCGTCGGGACACTGCACGAGATTGCGGTCGAAAGCCTGGCTCAGATAGGCGCCGCGCGAATGCACCGTCGCGATGGCGTCCAGACCTTCGCGCCAGGCGCTCAGCAACGTGGCCGGGCAGGTGGCGGCGGCCTGCGCCAGGCGCTCCTGCAACACGACAGTCGCGCGGCTTTCGCCCAGATCGGCCAAAAGCAGACCGTCGGCCTGCTGAGCCAGCACGGCCGGCACCCGCAGCCCGAGCGCGCCGAGTTCGCCCAGCCGCCGCGCCTCGATGGCAATGGCCGCCTCGCCGCCCGGATTCGGCACCGGCTTTAGCACTTCGAGCCGCAACAATGCCGCGATGGCCGCGAGCACCCGATAGCGCCATGCGCCATGCCGTGGCCCGGCTTTCTTCAGCCAGACTCGCTGGTTGCCGAGCCGGTGACTGGCGACGCCACGTTCCTGCTTCGGCAGCATCGTGCGGAGAAATTCGGCGTAATCGCCGGGTTGCAGCGTTTTCATCAGCGGATCGGCTTCACAACGACTGGAAACTCTGCGCGCTGGCCAGCGGCCAGTAGAGCCGGAACACGCTCGCCTGTTCGTCCAGCGATCCGAGCAGCGCGCCCGGCTGCACCTGCAGCACCAGATTGCTCAGCAGGCGCACTTCCGTGTCCGAGATGCGCCGCACGATGTGGTGCGCGGTGATCTGCTGTGGATGGTCGAGGCCGGCGGCCTGCACCAGTTCCTGTAGCGCATGCAGCGTGCTGCGGTGGAAATTGCGCACGCGGTCGGCCTTGTCGGTCACCACCAGCGCCTGCTGGCGCACCGGATCCTGCGTCGTCACGCCCGTCGGGCAGTTGCCGGTGTGGCAAATCTGCGCCTGGATGCAGCCCAGCGCCATCATGAAACCGCGTCCGGCGTTGCACCAGTCGGCGCCGAGCGCCATCATCCGCGCCAGGTCGAAAGCGGTGATCACCTTGCCGGCGCAGCCGATGCTGATGCGGTTCCGCAGGCCGACGCCGACCAGCGTGTTGTGCACCAGCAGCAGGCCTTCCTGCAGCGGCGCGCCGACGTGATCGCTGAATTCGACCGGTGCCGCGCCCGTTCCGCCTTCCGCGCCGTCGACCACGATGAAATCGGGCGTGATGTCCGTTTCCAGCATCGCCTTGACGATCGCGAACCACTCCCACGGATGGCCGAGGCAGAACTTGAAGCCGGTCGGCTTGCCGCCCGACAACTCGCGCAGCCGGGCGATGAAACGCAGCATCTCGAGCGGCGTCGAAAACGCGCCGTGCGACGAAGGCGAGACGCAGTCGACGCCGATCGGCACGCCGCGCGCCTCGGCGATTTCTGCCGTCACCTTGGGCGCCGGCAGCACGCCGCCGTGGCCCGGCTTGGCGCCCTGGCTCATCTTCAGCTCGATCATCTTCACCTGCGGATCGCGCGCGTTGGCGATGAAACGCTCCTCGCTAAAACTGCCGTCGTCGTTGCGACAACCGAAGTAGCCCGAACCGATTTCCCAGATCAGGTCGCCGCCATGCACGCGGTGATGCGCCGAGATCGAGCCCTCGCCGGTGTCGTGCGCGAAGCCGCCCAGCTTCGCGCCCTTGTTGAGCGCCAGGATCGCATTGGCCGACAGCGCGCCGAAGCTCATCGCCGAGATGTTGAACACGCTGGCCGGGTAAGGCTGCGCACAGCTCGCGCCGATGACGATCCGGAAATCGTGGTCGGCGAGCGTCGTCGGCTGCATCGAATGGTTAATCCATTCGTAACCCGACAGCGTCACGTCGAGCTGCGTGCCGAACGGCCGGTTGTCCGGCTCGCCCTTGGCGCGCTGGTACACCAGCGAGCGCTGCGCCCGCGAGAACGGCACGGCCTCCCGATCGCTCTCGATGAAGTACTGCCGGATCTCCGGCCGGATGTATTCCAGCAGAAAGCGCAGGTGACCTATGACCGGGTAGTTGCGCAGGATCGCATGCGGTTCCTGCCGGACATCGCGCAGGCCGAGCCCGGCGAGCAGCGCGAAAACGCCGAGCGCGACCCACGCCGGCCAGGCGTCCGGCAGCAGGACGACGGCGACCAGACTGACCGCAAGACCGGCGATGCAGAGCGCCCAGGCCATGCGACGGGCCGGAAACAAGGAAAACGTGGGGGTCGAAATGTGATCTCTCCGAAAGGCTGCTGCATCATAGAGGGCTGTTTTTACAAGCCTTTCCACGAGTTCCCATGACCACGACCCCCGACAACGCCGCCACCGAATCCGACTCCGCCGCAAACCCGGCCGACACCCCGCTCGGCCCCGAGGACTTCGACCTGCTCGACTCGCTCCTCGATACTTTGCGCGACAAGGACGACGAAATCCCGCAATGGGAATTCTGCGAAGGTTTCATGGCTGCGCTGGTCTGCTTCCGCCGCCCGGTGCCGCCCGCCGAATACTGGCAGGTCGTCTTCGGCGACACCTTCGTGCCGGCGCAGAACATGGAACTGGTCTGGCACTGGAAGCGCCGCTGGAAGGAGATCGAGACCTCGCTCGACGCTGCCGTCGAAGCGCTCGACGACGACCGCGCCTACCAGCCCGAAGTGCTCGACACGCGCGGCGCCATCGCGTCGCTGCCGGAAGAAGAGCGTGCCGAAGTCGAGGGCGACGAGATCCCTTCTTTTGCGCAGGTCTGGGCGCTGGGCTTCATGTTCGCGGTCGAGAACTGGCCCGAAGACTGGGCCGCGCCGCGCGACAAGGACGCCGCGCAGATGCTCGACGACGCGCTCAGCACCATCGTCGCACTGACCGAAGACGACACCGGCAAGCCCGAGCTGTCGATGTTCAGCGAAGACGGCCCGCCAAGCGTGAGCCAGAAGCGGCTGGATCAGTTCGGCGAGGCGATCTGGGGGGTGTACGACCTGCGACAGCTGTGGAAGAGCATGGGGCCTAGGCAGGAGACGATCAGGAAAGAGGCGACGCCGGGAAGGAACGATCCGTGTTCTTGCGGGAGTGGGAAGAAATACAAGAAGTGCTGCGGGGCTTGAAGGGGAGCGTCGAGAATTTTCGGAAGTCGATAATTTGTAATCGATCGATTACAATGAACGCATGTTCACGATCAAGGCGCTCCCGGAGTTCACGGCATGGCTCGACGAGCTTGCAAATGCGACCTTGCGTGGTGTTGTGGTTGCAAGGATCAAGCGACTGGAACGCGGGCTTTTGGGCGACGTGGAGTCGGTTGGCGACGGTGTCTCGGAACTTCGTATACACATCGGAGCGGGCTGGCGCGTGTACTTCTCACAGCGCGGCTTGCAGGTCATTGTGTTGCTGGGAGGCGGTTCAAAGCGCTCGCAAAAACGTGATATCGAGCGTGCAAAGACGCTCGCAGCATTGCTGGACTGAAAGGACGAACGACATGAGCAAGCAACGAATCAAGACAGACGATCTACCCGGTTTCGACGCGGCACCGTATCTCGACAGCGAAGTGAGCATCGCTGCCTACCTGACTGACATTCTGGAAGCGAACGACGCTGCCCTTTTGGCGTCAGCCCTAGGCGACATCGCTCGCGCACGCGGCATGACGGAGATCGCCAAATCCGCTGGCATCACCCGTGAGGCTTTGTACAAGGCTTTGCGACCCGACAGTGCCCCGCGTTTCGATACGGTCAGCCGCGTCTGCACCGCACTAGGGGTGCGTCTGGTAGCGCAGCCTATTCATCGCTGACTGTACGCAGTACACCGAGTGCACTGACCACTCAAATTTTGAAAGCCCGCTGCACATCCACCCGCACCAGATCCGCATAGTCCCGGTGCTTGCGGATGTACGCCGCAATGAACTGGCAGACCGGAATCACATGCTTGCCGTCGCTGCGTGCCTTGTCGAGCACGTGCTTCGCCAGCGCCGACCCGACGCCCTTACCCTCGAAAGCCGGCAGCACCTCGGTGTGCGTGAACATGATGGCGTCGGTCAGCAGGTTGTATTCGCAGTAGCCGGCAAGTTCGCCGCCGAGCATAGCTTCGTATCGGTGCTGCGTTGGGTTGTCGGTGATCTGGATGTCGAGCGGTTCGGTCATGGCGGTAGCTCCTGTCGGATTTCGATTCAAGCGCCGAGATGCATCAGCAACGTCTGCAACGCATAACGCACTGTGGCTTCGCGCAAAGCGGCGCGGTCGCCCTCGAAGCGACGGCGTTCGGTGCGCACCACGCCGTCGACCGACCAGCCGAACCACACGGTGCCGACCGGCTTCTCCGCCGATCCGCCTGTCGGGCCGGCGACGCCGGTCACCGCCACCGACACCTGTGCCCGTCCGTTCGACCGCACGATCGCGCCTTCGGCCATCGCGCGCGCGACCGGTTCGCTGACGGCGCCGTGCGTGGCGATCAGCGCTGCATCGACGCCAAGCAGATCGACCTTTGCCTCATTCGAATAAGTGACGAAGCCGCGATCGAACCAGGCGCTGGAACCGGCCAGATCGGTGCAGGCGCCAGCGATCAGGCCGCCGGTGCAGCTTTCGGCGGTGGCGAGCATGGCGCCGCGTTTTAGAAGCACTTCGGCCAGTTGCACGACCAGCGCGGGCGTTTCGTCGGGCTCGGCGGGTGCGGTCGCGATGGGGAAAAGTGAGCTGTTCATATTAGTAGGCGCGCCAGAGCGCGATCACCAGCAGCGCGCAGAACGCGGCCACCAGGTCGTCGAAGATGATGCCGAAACCCGCCGCTGTCCAGCGCATCGAGGCCGGCGCGGCGTCGCGTTGCTTGAAAAGCGAATCGGCCCAGGCCACCGGTCCGGGTTTTGCGGCGTCGAAGTAGCGGAACAGCGCGAAGGCGACGGTCTGGCCCAGCAGGCCGGCCGGCGCGATCAGCCAAAGAATGATCCAGAAAGCGACGATCTCGTCCCAGACGATGCTGCCCGGATCGGCGATGCCCATGTTTCGTGCCGTCACCGTGCAGGCCCACCATCCGACCGGCAGCGACGCCAGGATCACCCAGCCGATGGCGGCCGGCGACAGCCAGATCTGCAGCACCAGGAATGCCGCCCAGCCCCAGAGCGTGCCGACTGTGCCGGGCGCGAAAGGCGAGAGGCCGGAGCCGAAGCCGAGCGCGATCGGGTGCGCAGGATGCGACAGCATGAAGCGCATCGTCGGACGAAATTTGGGAGCGGAGGGGGAGTTCAAGTCGCGCATTCTCCGACGGATGTCAGCCGAAATGGTCGAAGGATGTGAAGCGCTGTTCAAGCGCGGAGCCTCCAGCATCGACGATGCGCAGGCCGGATTCGGCTTCGATCCGGCCGATGCGCGCGACCACGGTATTGCTGTCACGGCCGGCGCGCTCGACAGCTTCGCATGCCGAGGCAGGCGCGGTGAAGACGAGTTCGTAGTCGTCGCCGCCCGAAAGCGCGCAGAGCCGCAGCATGTCGATGTCGAGCGACGGCTCGGCGCGCAGCGCGATCCGCCCGACCGCCGCATCCGCATCCACCCGCGCGCCGACGCCGCTGGCCCGCAGGATGTGCGACAGGTCGCCCAGCAACCCGTCGCTCACGTCGGCGGCAGCGCTGGCAACGCCGCGCAGTGCCTGCCCGAGCGCGACACGCGGGGACGGCGTTTCCATCCGAGCCCGCGCGATCGCAAAAGCTTCAGCCGGCAGCGACAACGTGCCGCGAAAAACCTCCAGCGCCAGCCGCGCGTCGCCCAGCGTCCCGCTGACCCAAAGATCGTCGCCGACTTTGGCGCCCGACCGCAGCAGCGCAGAACCGGGCGGCACTTCGCCGAAAACGGTGATGCTGATGTTGAGCGGTCCGCGTGTGGTGTCACCGCCGACCAGTTCGCAGCCGTGTTCGTCGGCCAGCGCGAACATGCCGCGCGAAAAGCCTTCCAGCCACGCTTCGTCGACGGACGGAAGCGACAGCGACAGCGTGAAAGCCATCGGCCTCGCGCCGCAGGCCGCGAGGTCGCTCAGGTTCACGGCCAGCGCCTTGTGGCCGAGCCGGGCCGGATCGACCGTCGACAGGAAATGCCGTCCCTCGACCAGCATGTCGGTCGAGATCGCCAGCTGCATGCCTGGTGAAGGCTGCAACAGCGCACAGTCGTCGCCGACACCGAGCGCGACGCGGCCCGGCGTCTGGCGCGCGATGGCGGGCCGCGTGAAATAGCGCGCGATCAGGTCGAATTCGCCTATCGACATTGGATTTCTCTCCTTCAGTTCGGTGCGCCGGCCCGAAACCGCAGCGCCGCCTGCCGCACCACTTCGGCCAGCAGCTTTTCCTTCGATTGCTTCTCTCGCAGCCAGCGAGCGTCGTTTTGGCCGGCCTCCACATCGGTGCGCAACTGCGCGATGGAGCGCGTGGCGTTGAGTGCCTCGCTGTGCCACTCGAGCTGCGTCATCGTCATGAGGATGTGCTCGCGCAGCGGCATGTGGTCGCCGGTCGCAGGGTCGACATACACCGCGTCCAGCCCGAAACGGCAGGCCTGGAAGCGGTTGTAGGTGTAGACGAGATAGTCGTCTTCCGTCGGCGTGAAGGGTTGCTCCTGCAGGAACCAGGCGCCGAGCGACTGCACGTAGCCGGCCAGCGCGGCGGCGCGCTCGACGGTCAGCGGCGTGTCGAAGACGCGGATCTCGATGGTGCCGAACTCGGGCTTGGGGCGGATGTCCCAATAGAAGTCCTTCATGCTGCGGACCACGCCGGTGCGGGTCATGCGCTCGAAGTAGTTGCCGAATTCGTCCCAGCTGAGCGTGAACGGCGCGCGGCCCGACAGCGGAAACGCGAATACCGAATTGAGCCGCGCCGAATCGAACTGCGTGTCCTGCCCCTGCACGTACGGCGACGAGGCCGACAGCGCGATGAAATGCGGTATGTAGCGCGACATGCGGTGCAGCATCAGCAAGGCAGCGTCGGCGTCGGGGCAGCCGATGTGAACGTGCTGGCCGAAGATCGTGAACTGCTTCGACAGATAGCCGTACAGCTCCGACAGCTGCCGGAAGCGCGGCTTGTCGTAGATGCGTTGCTCGTGCCATTGCTGGAACGCATGCGTGCCGCCGCCGAGCACGGCGATGTTGAGCTTGTCGGCGCTCCTGACCAGCGCGTCGCGGATCGGCGTCAGCTGCTCGATCACGTCCTGCGCCGAATGGCAGATGTCGGTCGAGATCTCGATCATGCTGGACGTCATCTCCGGCACCACGCTGCCGGGCAGCTTGATGTCCGCCATGAGGCGCAGCATGTCTTCGGCGTAAGGCGCGAGGTCGTAGTCGTGGGTGTTGACGAGCTGCAGCTCGAGTTCGACGCCGAGCGACAGCGCCTCGGAATTGCGGAACGGTTCCAGCGACACCACACGGTCGTCCCGTGCCGGCAGCGGTCGCGCGTGCGGGGAATCGAGGGGCTCGGTGCTCATGACGACGTCGTGTCCAGGAACGCTTCGGGCGTCCAAGGCCGGGAGCTTTCGCCTGACAGGTGGATCGCCACAGTCGCAAGCACCGCGCCGAGGATTTCCATCAGCAGGATCGTCGGCAGCGCGATCTGCGTGATCATGGCGCCGAGCAGCGGAGAAGCGGTGGCGAAGTTGGATGCGATCAGCAGCGCGATCGACGACAGCGGCGCCATCGTGCAGCCGACCCAGAACGCCTGTTTCCAGCTCGCGCCGCTGCCGGGATTGGCGATGGCGACGCCGGCGATCTTCGCGACCGCGCGCACGCCGATCAGCGCCAGCACCGTGCCCGCGACCGGCAGGCTCCAGTCGCCCTGCGCCGCGACGATCGAGACCAGCACGAACATCAGCATCGTCAGCAGCGAGGCGGCGGTGCCGAGCTGCCGCGACCAGGCCCATGGACGCGGGTTGAGCTGCTTGAGCAGAATGCCGCCGATCAGCGCCGCCAGCGCGGCCGAGCCGCCGAAATGCGCTGCCAGCGCGGCACCGGCGCCGATGATGGCGAGCAGCAGGATCGACGTGTTCTCGCTGGTCGGGCTCATCACCCGCAGTGCCGAGCGCAGCGCCAGTGCCATCACCGCGCCGACCACGAAAGACAGTCCCAGCACCACCAGCACCGGATACAGCTTGGTCATCAGGCCCGCAGGTCCGCGTTCGAGCAGACCGGCCTGCGCGTAGCCGAGCGCCAGTGCATAGAAGGTGTTGAGGGTGGCGAGCGTCATGGCGCGCTCTGTCACCGGGCCGGAGGCACGGGTGTCCATGATCACGCGGCTGAGCACGGCGGGCGAGGCGACGATGGCCATCAGCGCGATCGGGTTGGCGACCGGGTCGGGTACGCCGAGCCAGTGCAGCGTCCAGAAGACGCCGAAATACGTCAGCGCGGATTCGAGCAGGCTCTGCAGCAGCACCCGCGGGTTGTGGCGGAACCAGCGCAGCGGCAGCCGTCCGCCGGCCTCGAACAGCACGATCGCGACGCCGAGTTCCAGCAGGAACAGCGGAATGCCCTGAAGCGGCCACAGCGCGCCCTCGAAACCGGCAAGTCCCACCACCGTGCCGACCATCGAATAGCCGACCACCTTCGGCATGCCCATGTAGCGCTGCACCAGGTGTCCCGAAGCCGCAGCCACCGCCAGCAGCAGCGACCACAGTACCGTCGGCAGGCCGGCCGACGGGCGAACCCATTCGGACCAGAAACCCAGCAGATCGGCGGGAAGGAAGGATGTCATCGGACCGGAAGGAAAAAACTGATTGCTTTCTTGCGCCAGCGCGCACGAAGCGCCGCACGGATGCGGGCGCGGTCGAAGCGGCTCACGCTGTGCGCGCGAAGGGCGAGCCGGAAGGCGAAATAGAAGCTGACGCTCACGTTCATGGCGCCGATCAGCGGGATCGCAGCCACCGCCCACCATAACGCAGGCTGGTGCAGCACCGGCAAGCCGATCGACGCGGCGGCAGCTGCGACCTGTCCGGCCGACAGCGTGACGTGCCGAACGTCGAGTCCGATGCCGAAGAACGACAGGAAAGCCGGCGCCAGACCGAGCATGAAGCCGAGCGAAATGTTCGATGCGAAGCCGGAGATGTGCGTGCGCATGAAGTCCGCCCAGCGGCGGGCACGTGCGGTGCCGAGCACCTTGCCGATGCGCGGGTTGTAGCGCATGGCCGAATCCAGCCGGTGCAGCACGAAGGCGTTCTCGGTCCAGCCGGCGACGATGCTGGCCGCGAACAGCAGCAGGCCGGTGAAGGCGGCGTGGATCAGCGTCGGGCCGGCGAGCGAGAGCGATTGCAGCGTCTTGTCGGCATGCGCCGCATCGAGCAGCGGATGCCCGAGCGCCAGACCGGCCAGCACGCAGATGCCGACCATCACCGGCACCACCACGCCGACATTGCCGATCACCGCCGCCACCTGCGAGCGCACCAGGTTCGCCACCTCGTCGACGAAGACCTCGACCGCGCCGGCGGCCTTGATGTTGTGCAGGCGCGCGGCCATCGCGGGCGCGGTCATTGCCGGCTGCTTGGTCGCAAGCGTCAGGTGCAGCAGCTGGATCGCGACGAAGCTGGCCGCATACATCGCGCCGGCCCAGAAGCCGCCCCAGAACGCGGTCAGGCCGATGCCGAGGATCGCGAACTTCATCAGCACGGTGATCGTGGTCAGCGCGCCACCGCCTGCCGCCTGCTTGAGCATCCGGAAATAGGCCGCGCGGTCGCGGGTGATGTAGTGCTCGCCGGCTTCGGCGCTGCGCTCGGTGACCTTGGCCGCTAGCATCGACGAATTGGTGGCGATCAGCGCGCGGATGCTGCTGCGCTCGCCGCCGGCCGTCACCAGCTTGCCGATCAGCCGGGCCACGCTCGGACCGGGCACCGGCGACATCAGGCAGTCGAGCAGTTCGCGGATGCGCAGCACGCGTTCGCGCAGCTGGCGCAGACGGAACACCAGACCGACCGAGATGCCGTTGTCTTCGAGATGCGCATAGACGGAAGCTGTCGCCAGCCGGCAGGTGTCGAGCCGGCTGCGGAACACCAGGAAAGCGGCCTGCACGGCGTCGTCGTCGCACGGCAGCCGGAACATGGCCTCGCGCAGGCGGTCGAGATCCGCCATCAGCGCGTGGAAGGCGCGGCCTTCGACGGTGGGTGACATCCGCAGCCGCAACTCCGGTGAAAAACCGGCCGCGACGACCTGGCTGGTGCAGTAGGTGACGGCGTCCATCACGGTGTGGCGCCAGAGCGGGGCTTCGTCGGGCGGTGTGTCGACGATCAGCGCACCGATGCGGGCCAGCGTCGCTTCGTCGAGCAGGACGATCCAGCGCGCATCGAAATCGCTCGGCAGCACCATGCGGAACAGGTCGGACGCCTCGGTGGTTTCGGGCGTGCCGGGCAGGATCTTGCGGCGCAGGCGTTCGCTCAGCTCGCTCAGGAAGGCGGTGCGCGACGCGAAACCGTAGTCGGCCAGCAGCGCGGTGATGTCGACCGTGCGGATGAAAACCGCCCACCATTCATGGGCACGGGTCCGCAGTTCGGGGCGGGATTCGATCGCGTCGAGCAGCAGCGTCATCCGGGCCGCCACTGCGGCCGGCGAGCGCGGTGACGCTCTGGTGCCGCGTTCGCCGCGCAGCCAGTCGAACAGTTCGATCAGCCAGATGTGGCGCTCGGCCACGCCCGCAGCCGGATCGAGACGGGCGAGCAGGGTCGACAGATCGCTCGCGGCGCTCATTGTGGGAATGGGAGGCGGAAAACCGCGCAGATCTAGTGCAGGACGCGCGCGGACGACGACTGTGCGCCGCCGGCATCGGCTTCGAGCACGAACAACGGCACCGGCACGTCGAAGCGTCCGCCGTGTTCGTCGACGACGAAGAAACTGCCGTGCATGCTGCCGCTGGCGGCGTGCAGCCGGCAGCCGCTGGTATAGCGGAACGAATCGCCCGGCGCGAGCAGTGGCTGTTTTCCGATCACGCCCAGGCCCTTGACTTCCTGCGTGTGGCCCGAGGCGTCTTCGATCAGCCAGTGCCGCGCGATCAGCTGCGCAGCAACCTGGCCGATGTTGGTCACCGTGATGGTGTACGCGAACGTGTAGACCTGCTGCGCGTGGGAAGACTGGTCGGGGAGGTAGCGGGGCTCTACCTGTATGCGCAAGGGGCTCTGGGACATCACGGCATGGTAACCCGGACATAGTTGGCAATAACTCCGCACTGCGACAATCTCGGACATGAGCAGCACCAACTACCGCATCGCCCCCTCGATCCTCTCCGCCGACTTCGCGCGCCTGGGCGCCGAAGTGACGGACGTGATTGCAGCCGGGGCCGACTGGATCCATTTCGACGTGATGGACAACCATTACGTACCCAACCTCAGCTTCGGCCCGATGGTCTGCCAGGCGCTCAAGCCGCATGCGAAGAAGCCCGACGGCACGCCGGTGCCGATCGACGTGCACCTGATGATCCAGCCGGTCGACGCGCTCGCCGCCGCCTTCGCCAAGGCCGGCGCCGACTACATCAGCTTCCATCCCGACGCATCGCCGCACGTGCACCGCAGCATCCAGGCGATCCGCGCGGCCGGCTGCAAGCCTGGCCTGGTGTTCAACCCGGGCGCCGGGCTGGAGGCGCTGGACTGGGCCATCGACGACATCGATCTGATCCTGATCATGAGCGTCAACCCGGGCTTCGGCGGCCAGAGCTTCATCGATTCGGCACTGCGGAAGATCGAGCTTGCCCGCAAGCGCATCGACCAGTCGGGCCGCGACATCCGTCTGGAAGTCGACGGCGGCATCAAGGGCGACAACATCGCGCGCGTTGCGGCGGCGGGTGCGGACACCTTCGTGGCGGGGAGTGCGATTTTCGGCAAGCCCGATTACGCCGCCGTGATTTCGGACATGCGCGCACAACTTGCCATGGACGCTTGAGCTTTTAGCAAGCGACAGCAGTGAAACTGCTTTAGGAATATTCCTAGCCGATGCCCGCTTGCCTGCCAAGACGATGCCGACGCCGCAGACCTGCGGCTCGGTTCATCTTCTTGAAAAGGCACCTGTCATGTTCATACCTCCCATGTCCGTGGAAAATATTTCCCGGGCGTATTCGATGGCTGCTTGGGCGAATCAGCTTGAAGAAGCTCGCCAGGCTCAGCAGGCGCAACAGCTTGCTCCACCACCGGGCTCCGAAAGCAGATATGCACTGCGACCTTCCTGGAGAACGCCAGCCTTTGTCCGTTCTGCAACTCAAATCAGCGGGCAGATCAATCCAAATCAAGCCGCCTGGCAGAAGCTGGAAGCATGCGGTTGGTCGGCGCTGGTCAAGACGCAGGGCGCCCCAACTGGCCGGCAACTGCTCTCATTCCCTTCTTTGGAGACTTTGGCAAGTCTGAACGCCCCTCTTGGCCTCAGGTGGGTGGCAACCAAGGGACTCGATGGGTCGATGACGATCGCTGCCGTCAATTCCGAGCAACTGCAACTGCCGGTATTCAGGATGATGGCCAACTCTTCGCCTGGCCAGCCTCCCTACTTCTGGCTCGACGGCAGGCCGGTCGACAGAAACAATCCGATCTGGGACCTGCAAATTGCCGCAGAGCTTGTCCACGGTCTGGAATTCATGCTTTGAGCTTCTCGTTGTAAACCTTGTCGGTCACCGGCGCGCGATCGGTGTCGACGGCGCCGCTCTCAACATCCTTGAATGCCTGCTTCCCGACTTCGGTCGCCTCGTCGCCGGGATTCTTCTGACTTTCCGACGACTGATCGCGCTCGTGCGGCAGGTTGGGCGCGGTTTGGCCTTGCTGTTCGACTTTGGTCCTGCCGTCGTCGCCATCGTTGGCCGGTTCGACGGCATCGCGCCTGGTTTTTTCTGTAGCCATGGTGTCTCCTTTTCAGTTGTTTTCTGGTTCTCGACGCTGACACGTTCGAGCCCGGTAGGACCGCCCAGCCGCTGAATGTAGGATCGTCGGCGATGTCCTCGATACCTACCTCCACCGGCCTTCGAAACCCGCGCGATCCGGCCCTCGCGAACACCTTGCGCGTCCACGGCTTCGCGGCCGTCGAGCCCGGCCCGCGGCTGATCGTGCTCGGCGGCGTCCATGGCGACGAAACCTGCGGCACCGTCGCCATCGAGCGCGTGCTGGCTGAAATCGACAGCGGCGCGCTGCGGCTGCTGTGCGGTCAGCTGACGATGGTGCCGGTGGCCAATCCGCTGGCGCGCCACCTGAAGCAGCGCGAAGGCGAGCGCAACCTCAACCGCACCTTCCGCCCCACTGAATCCCCGGTCGACTACGAAGACCGCGTCACCAACCTGCTGTGTCCGTTGCTCGACCGGCACGACGTGTTGCTCGACCTGCATTCGTTCACCAGCCAGGGCGATGCCTTCGCGATGATCGGCCCGCGCGACAACCCGGGCCCGCTCGAACCGTTCTCGCGCGCCGCCGAAGAAGGTCTGCTCGCGCTGCACATCGGCACGTCGCGCGTGGTCGAAGGCTGGCTCGACATCTACGCCGCCAGCCTTGCGCAGCGCGCCGGCGGTGTCGCGGTCGCGGCCGACAGCGCCGCGCTGGCTTTCGGCTGGGGCACGAACGAGTACATGCGCAGCCGCGGCGGCTACGGCGTCACACTTGAATGCGGCCAGCACCGCGATCCGGCCGCGCCCGACGTGGCGTACCGTGCGATCCATGCCGCGCTGCGACTGCTCGGGATGGTCGAGACGCCCGACGGCACGCCGCCACCCGTGCATCCGTCGTTGCTCCGTCTGGTGAGCGTGGTCGACCGGCTGGACGAGGGCGACCGATTCGTCCGCGAATGGGCGACGTTCGATCCGGTGTCGAAGGGAGAGCCGATCGGCACGCGAGCGGACGGCACGATGCTGCATGCCGAACACGACGGATTTCTGGTGTTCCCGAACGCGACCGCCATTCTCGGCACCGAGTGGTTCTACTTCGCGGTGGCGAGCGAGCGCGATCTCGCTGCACCGGCCGAGGTTCGGAAGGTCTAGCCGCGTTCCTACAGTCGTCGCGACGGGACGGGATTAGCTTGACGACATCGGAGAAAACCCATGCCCAACAACCCGTCCCCCACGCCGCGCGTCCTCTGGAAAGGCGCCATCAGCTTCGGCCTGGTGCACATCCCGATCGCGCTCTATTCGGCCACATCCGACCACGGCATCGATTTCGACTGGCTCGACAAGCGGACCATGGACCCGGTCGGCTACAAGCGCATCAACAAGAAGACCGGCAAGGACATCGCGAAAGAGCAGATCGTCAAGGGCATCGAGTACGAAGACGGCCAGTACGTGGTGCTCAGCGATGCGGAGATTTCCTCTGCGTACCCGAAGACGACGCAGACGATCGAGATCGAGACTTTCGTTCCGGCCGACGGCATTCCTTTCGTGTATCTGGAGCGTCCGTATTACGTCGCGCCAATCAACAAGGGCGCCAAGGTCTATGCATTGCTGCGAGAGACGTTGCAGCGCACCGGTCGCGTCGGCGTGGCGCGGGTGGTGATCCAGACCAAGCAGCATCTCGCTGTACTGGTGCCCAGCGGTCCGGGGCTGGTTCTCAACCTGCTGCGCTGGGGCGCCGACATCCGTTCGTGGAAAGACCTGCCGCTGCCGGCCGAAGGCGCCAAGGCGGCGGGGCTGTCGGAGAAGGAACTCAAGATGGCCGCCGATCTGGTGGCGGACATGAGTTCCGAATGGAATCCGGACGAGTTCAAGGATTCCTTCAAGGACGAGATCATGCGATTGGTCGACCGCAAGGTGGAGGCGGGCGACACCGAGGCGGTGGCACCGCTGGAGAAGGCCGACGAGGATTCGACCGGCGGGGCGAAGATCATCGATCTGACCGAATTGCTGCAGCGGAGTCTCAGGAAGGGCGACAAGTCCGGCGACGCCACTGCGCCCGCCCGGAAGAAAAAGGCCGCTGCACCCGCGAAGCGCGCGAAGACGGCATCAACCGCCGCGAAATCCGTACCGAAGTCCGCACCGAAGCGTCGCGCGGCCTGAGCGCGGTGCCGGGCTCATCGTCATGACCGCTCATGAAGCGCTTGCCGCCTATCGCCGCAAGCGGGATTTCACGAAGACGCCCGAGCCGCACGATCCGCACGATCCGCATCCGGCAGGGAATAAGGATGCGAAGTCGAGCGAAGGGCTTTCGTTCGTCGTCCAGAAGCACCACGCCAGCCACCTGCACTACGACTTCCGGCTCGAACTGGACGGCACGCTGAAAAGCTGGGCGGTGCCGAAGGGGCCGTGTCTCGATCCGGCGGTCAAGCGCATGGCGGTCGAAGTGGAAGACCATCCCGTTTCGTACGGCAGTTTCGAAGGGACGATTCCGCCGAAACAGTACGGTGCCGGGACCGTGATCGTCTGGGACCGGGGCGAGTGGCGCCCTGACGGCGACATTGCCGCAACCCGCAAGGCGCTGGTCGAAGGCAAGCTGAAATTCGAACTTCGCGGCGAAAAGCTGCAAGGCCACTGGACGCTGGTGCGGATGCGTGGAAAAGGCGAAAAGCAGGCGCCGTGGCTGTTGATCAAGGAGCACGACGGCGAGGCGCGGGGCATCGATGACTACGACGTGCTCGAAGCGCTGCCGGACAGCGTGCTCGGCAGGCCGAACGGTGCCCGCAAGCCAAAGCCCAAAGCAAAACCTGAAGCCAAACCCGAATCCAAAGCCGGGAAGAAAACCCTAAGCTCGCTTCCGGAGACGCTTTCACCCCAACTCGCCACGCTCGCCGCCGAACCGCCGGACGAAGCCACCGATTGGCTCTGGGAACTCAAGTTCGATGGCTACCGCCTGCTCACCCGCATCGACGACGGCAAGGTGCGCTGCTACACACGCAACGGCCACGATTGGACGGCGAAACTGCCGGAACTCGAAATCGCACTGTCGCGACTTGGGGTGCGATCTGCCTGGCTCGACGGCGAGATCGTTGTGCACGACGAGCGCAGCGCGCCCGATTTCCAGGCGTTGCAGAACGCTTTCGACCATCGTTCGACGGGCGCCATCGTGTACTGGGTCTTCGATCTGCTGTTTCTGAACGGCGAGGATCTGCGCGAGTTTCCGGTCGAGGAGCGTCGCGCTAGGCTCGCACCATTTCTGGGCGACGACGAGGCACCGAGGTTGCGCTTCAGCGAGGCGTTCGACGCACCACCACGCGATTTGCTGACGTCGGTGGCGTCGCTGGGCTTCGAGGGACTGATCGGCAAGCGGAAGGGCTCGGCTTACAGCGCGCGCCGGTCGCCCGACTGGATCAAGCTCAAGACGCAGCAGCGACAGGAATTCGTCATCGGCGGATTCACCGCGCCGAAAGGGTCGCGGGCCGGCTTCGGCGCGCTGTTGCTTGGCGTCTACCCCGACGGCAGAAAGAGCGGCGAACTCGTCTATTGCGGCAATGTCGGCACCGGTTTCGACGGCGCGATGCTGGCTGACGTCAAGACGCGACTCGACAAGCTTTCAACCGATCGTTCGCCGTTCGGCGCGTCGGGTGTGCCGACGGGCGTGAAGGCGCAGTGGGTCAGGCCGCAACTGATCGCGGAAGTCGCATTCGCAGGATGGACCCGCGAAGGGCGCATCCGGCATGGCGTGTTTCGAGGGCTGCGCAGCGACAAGCCTGCAAAACAGATCGTGCGGGAACGACCCGCGAGCGAGCCGACCGTGCGTCCATCCAGATCCTCGAAGCCAGCCATGCATCGCAGCAACGCCGTCAAAGTCAGCAACCCCGACCGTGTCATCGATCCCGAAAGCGGCGCCACGAAGGGCGACCTGTTCGCCTACTACCAGCAGGTGGCCGAAACCATCCTGCCGCATCTGAAGGGACGTCCGGTTTCGCTTGTGCGCGCGCCGGACGGCGTGAGTGGCGAACTGTTCTTCCAGAAGCATGCCAAGGGCAACGACATGCCGGGTGTGCGGCTGCTTGACCCGTCGCTCGATCCAGATCACGAACCGCTGCTGGAAATCGACTCCGCCCAGGGGCTGGCGTCCGCGGCGCAGATGAATGTGATCGAACTGCATACCTGGAACGCGACGGCAAGCGCCATCGACCGGCCGGACCGCATGACTTTCGACCTCGACCCCGGCGAAGGCGTCGATTGGGCGCATGTCCAGGAGGCGGCACTACTGGTTCGCACGCTGCTTCAGGAAGTCGGCCTGACAGGTTTTCTGAAGACCAGCGGGGGCAAGGGGCTGCACGTGGTCGTACCGATCCGCCGGCACTACGACTGGGAGGCGGTCAAGTCGTTTTCGCAGGCGCTGGTCATGCATCTCGCAACGACGATTCCCGAACGCTTCGTCGCGAAAAGCGGCCCCAGGAATCGGGTCGGCAAGGTGTTCGTCGACTATTTGCGCAACGGATTCGGCGCGACGACGGCCAGCGCTTGGTCGGTTCGCTCGCGTCCGGGACTGGGCGTGTCGGTTCCCGTGACGTGGGACGAACTTCCCGAACTCGGGAGCGGTGCCCACTGGCGCATGGGCACTGCCCTGGATCGCCTGTCGGTGGGCAACGCACCCTGGGCCGACTGGGAGATGGGGCGTCAGGGGCTGGCGAGACCGATGAAGAAGATCGGTTTCACCAATTCCTGAGCAAGCCGGCGCGAACGTCAGCCGATGACTTCGTCGGTCGTCACTTCGAAGCGCAGCAGCGAATGGTTGCCGAAGACCATGGTTATCGGCACGTCTGCGGCGTCGCGGCCGCGTGCGATCACAATTCGGCCGATGCGCGGCGTGTTGTGGCGCGCATCGAAAGTGTGCCAGCGGTCGCCGAGGTAGACCTCGAACCAGGCGCTGAAGTCCATCGGGTACGGCACGGCCGGAATGCCGATGTCGCCCAGATAACCGGTCACGTAGCGCGCCGGGATGTTCATGCAGCGGCACAGCGTGATCGCCAGGTGTGTGAAGTCGCGGCAGACGCCGACGCGTTCCCGATAACCCTCGAGCGCCGTGCGGGTGGCACGCGCCTGCTGGTAATCGAAACGCAGGTGGTTGTGGACGAAGTCGACGATCGCCTGGACGCGGTGCCAGCCCGGCGCAATGCCGCCGAACTGGTTCCAGGCGAAGGCGAGCAATTCGCTGTCGACTTCGCAATAACGGCTCGGCAGCACGAAAGGCAGTGTTTCTACCGGCAGATCGGCGGGTGCATGGGCCACGGCGCCGTAGTCGACCGGATCGGGCCAGCCACTGTCGTACACAACCGCTTCGTTGCGCAGGCGGACGCTGTTCACGCCGTACGGCACGTCGACACGGGCGCACATGTTGCCAAAGCTGTCCTGATAGTGATCGGTACGCAGGGGCGGGCTGATGGTGATGTTCTCGCCGACCGTGACGTCACCGGCACGGGAAGGATGAACCTGCAGCATGTAGATCAGTGCGGTGGGGGCGCTGACGCCAAGTTCGATGTCGTAGCCGATTTTGATAAGCATGTGCGGCGCCTCGTTGGAGGTGGAAAAGTGGGCAGTAAACGGTGAATGGGCAGTTGTGCAGCTAGCACAAGGCGTGCCGAGATCACGTTCCAATCCTATTCGCTGGTTGTCATCTGTTGCCGCGGTCTTGTCTCGAGATTGCGTAGGTCTGAGTCGATGCGCGTCCGCTTCCTACCGTTTTCGCGTCGTCCGACCTACGTTGCATGGTGCGCGGTCACTACGGCATCCCATCGATTGGACACTTACGCTCTTCTATTGCTTTCCCAACCTCTTCCGTTCCCGGAGACGACCATGGAATTTCCTGCGCTGCTCACTTTCTTCGCCGGAGCCTGGGTAGATGATGCGCTGGTCTGGATCGTCGCGGCCGTCGCCGGGACGGTCGGACTGGTGGCACTGGTGAATGCGCTGGACATGTTTCTGGATGCCGAAGCTGGTTGATTCCCCGTGGCGTCGCAATATGCCGATGCCCCGACGACGATAGAACAATAAGGATTTTGAATGACGCCACGTAACAGGGCGGCTGCAGGCCGCCGCCCGAAGGCCGGGGACGGACCTAATGCCAAGCAACTTCAACTGGCTGGCTTCACCGGCGATACCGTCTCGCTGCTGACGACCAATCAGGGGTTGCAGATCCCCGACAACCACAACTCGCTCAAGGCCGGTGTTCGCGGTCCGACGCTGCTCGAAGATTTCATCCTGCGCGAGAAGATCACGCATTTCGACCACGAACGCATTCCGGAACGTGCCGTGCACGCGCGCGGCTCTGCGGCGCACGGCTACTTCCAGGTCTACAAGTCGATGTCGCAGTTCACCTCTGCCGACTTCTTGCAGGATCCGGCCCAGAAGACGCCCGTTTTCGTGCGTTTCTCGACGGTTGCCGGCGAGCGGGGTTCCGCAGACACCGTGCGCGATGTGCGCGGATTCGCCGTCAAGTTCTACACGCAGCAAGGCAATTACGATCTCGTCGGCAACAACGTACCGGTGTTCTTCATCCAGGACGCGATGAAGTTTCCGGACCTGATCCATGCCGTCAAGCCTGAGCCGCATCATGCGATTCCGCAGGCTGCCAGCGCACACGACACGTTCTGGGACTTCGTCTCCCTGATGCCCGAATCGACGCACATGCTGATGTGGGCCATGAGCGATCGTGCCATCCCGCGCAGCTACCGGATGATGGAAGGCTTCGGCGTCCACACCTTCCGTTTCGTCAATGCACGTGGCGAAGCGCACTTCGTCAAGTTCCACTGGAAGCCGAAGCTCGGCGTCCACGGGCTGGTCTGGGACGAAGCGCAGAAGATTGCCGGCAAGGACGCCGACTTCCACCGCCGCGATCTCTGGGAAGCCATCGAGAACGGCGACTTTCCCGAATGGGAACTCGGCGTGCAGATGATTCCCGCCGACAAGGAACATTCGCTCGGTTTCGACCTGCTCGATCCGACCAAGCTGATCCCCGAAGAACTGGTGCCGGTGCAGAAGATCGGCCGCATGGTGCTGGACCGCAACCCCGACAACTTCTTCGCCGAGACCGAGCAGGTTGCCTTCCACCCCGGCCACGTCGTGCCGGGCATCGATTTCTCGAACGATCCGCTGCTGCAGGGGCGGTTGTTCTCATACACCGATACGCAGATCTCCCGGCTCGGCGGCGCCAACTTTCATGAGTTGCCGATCAACAGGGCGGTCTGCCCGTTCCACAACTTCCAGCGCGACGGCATGCATCGCCAGTCGATTGCGCGCGGACAGGTGGCGTACGAACCGAACACGCTGGGCAATGGCGCGGAATACCGGATCGACGGTGCCAGCGCCGGCTTCCAGTCCTATCCGGAAGAAATCGAATCGCCCAAGGTGCGGCGCCGCAGTGCGTCCTTCGACGACCACTTCACGCAGGCGCGTCTGTTCTTCAACAGCCAGAGTTCGGCCGAGAAGGACCATATCGTCGCGGCCTTCCGCTTCGAGCTGTCGAAGCTGGAAGTCCCGGCGATCCGTCAGCGCATGGTCGACAACCTCGCGCATGTCGACGAGAAGCTAGCCCGCCGTGTGGCCGAGCCGCTCGGCATCGGCGCGCCGGACGCGCGCGCGGCCGCCGGCCGGCCCGGTTTTCGCGATCACCGCATCACGTCGTCGATCGAGGAGTCTCGCGCCTTGAGCATGGCCGACACCGGCGATGGTTCGATCAAGACCCGCAAGATCGCGATCCTGGTGGCCGACGGTGTCGATTCCGCATCGCTCAAACCGATACGCGAAGCGCTCGAGGCGGCTGGCGCAACCTGCAAGGTCATCGGTTCACGCCTGGGTACGGTCGCCAGCGCGTCGAAGCGCCAGATCGAAGTCGATGCGACTTTTGCTGCGATGCCTTCGGTCATGTTCGACGCTGTACTGGTTCCGGCGGGCAAAGACGGTGTCGCCGCGATGTCGCAAAACGGCGATGCGGTGCATTACGTGATGGAAGCCTTCAAGCATTGCAAGGCGATCTGCACCGTCGGCGAAGGCATCGGTCTGTTGCGCGCGCTGCAACTTGGCGACGAGCCTGCAGCGGCGGGACTGGTGGTTGCAAAGACGCCGGTCACCAATCTCGGCGACAACACGGCAGCATTGCAGATCGCCGCCGACTTCGTCGCCGCCATCGCGAAGCACCGCCATTGGGACCGCGCCGGCATCGACGCCATCCCAGCCTGATCTGCCTGATCTGCCGGATCGACTCGCCCGGTCCGATCAGCGGGCGAGTTGCGCAACCAGTCCGGCGAGCGTTTCGCCGACAGGTTGCGCCACTTTCAGCGTGAAGAGGTCGTCCGCACGGGTGCGGCCCAGGTTGATCGCTGCGACCGGCTTGGCGACTTTGGCTGCCGCCTGAACGAAGCGGAATCCTGAATACACCATCAGCGACGAGCCGACGACCAGCATGGCGTCTGCAGCCGCCAGCGCCGCATTCGCCGCGGCAACACGCTCGCGCGGCACGCTTTCTCCGAAAAAAACCACGTCCGGCTTCAGCATGCCGCCGCAGATCGGGCAGTCGGGTACGTCGAAGCTGTCGAAGTCGCGGCCTTCGAGATCGGCATCGCCATCGGGCGCAACGCCGGCTTCGAGTTCGGCGAACAGCGGATTGCGGCGCCGCAGCTCGACCTGCAGGTCGGCGCGCGGTGTGCGCGCTTCGCAGCCGAGGCAGCGCACCGTGTCGATGCGGCCGTGCAGGTCGACGGTATTGCGGCTTCCGGCCGCTTCATGCAGTCCGTCGACGTTCTGCGTCAGCAGCAGTTCGACATGGCCGAGACTTTCCAGTTCTGCCAGCGCGCGATGCGCGGCACCGGGCCGGGCATGCGCCATCGTCGGCCATCCGACCAGGCTGCGCGCCCAATAGCGCTTGCGCGTGAATTCGTCGCCGGTGAAGGCCTGGAAGGTGACCGGGGAAGGGCGTTTCCACTCGCCGTCCACGTCGCGGTAATCGGGAATGCCCGAATCGGTACTGCAGCCGGCGCCGCCGAGCACGAAAAGGCGGGGATGTCGTGCAACGAAATCGGAGAGTGAGGCAACTGCTTCGAGCGCCACGGTGTCCTGCGACATGACCATGATCCGACCGCCTTACCTGAACTGCCGACGCAGAAACGGCCGGTGGCGCGCGATGTGCGCCAGCTGCGCTTCGGCGATGGTGCCGCCGAGGTCTTCGCCGTTCGGGCCGCCAGCGTTCTCGCCGTTGAGCACCTCGTTCGCCAGCACCAATGCGCGCTTGACGATTTCTTCCTCGCCGATTCCCTGCGCAGCACCGAGATCCAGCGCGACACGCTTCATCGCCCGCTGCGACAGCATCCATTGCGCACCGAAAGCGTCCCATGCCGCAGACGCTTCCTTGAAGCGGTCGCGCTCGGCCAGGATTTCGCTCAGCGGCTTGGCCAGGATTTCATTGAGGGCATCGAGTTGCTCGGTCATCGCCTCATGACGGGCTTCCGCTTCCTTCAGGGACAGCTCTGCGGCCGTCGGTCCGGGCGGGATCGCCGGTTTGGGCTTCAGCGCGCTGAAGCTGCCGTCGGCGTTGGGGATCGGAATCTGGAGTTTGTCGAGAGTGGCCATCGACCGATTTTGTGCCAGCCTTCAGCGCGCTTCGTCCGACGACAGGCGTTCCACCTGTGCGGCAAAGGCCATCACCCGCGCATCCTCGAAACATGGGCCGACGATCTGCAACCCGACCGGCAGCCCGCGCACCGTGCCCGCCGGTACCGAGCAGGCCGGCACGCCGCAGTAGTTGAACAGCGGCGTGAACGCCGCGTGCCCGCGCGGGCCGGCCGGCTTGCCGCCGATGACGGCAGGGCCGAGCTGGTCGATGGGCCAGGCGGTGACGGGCGTCGTCGGGCACAGCAGCAGATCGTATGAATCGAAGAAGCGCGCGAGGCTGCCGACGATGCGCTGCTTGAGCCGCAACGCACGCGCGACATCGGCCGGCGTCACGGCCGCGCCGCCTTCGACCTGCGCCACCAGCACCGGGTCGATACGGTCGCGCTCCGTGTCGAGGCGGTCGCCGTAGAGCGCATGCAGGCCGGCCTGCTGCAGCACGATCAGCGGATATTCGCGCGTGCCTTCGGGCCAGTCGGGGTCGGCGTCGACGATGTTCCAGCCGTCGGCGCGCAGCTCATCGACCTGCTTCTGTAGCGCCGCCCGCACGTCGTCGTCGATGGCCAGGTCGCAACCGAGCTGCGGGCTCCAGGCGATGCGCAGATCGCGTTCCGGTGCGGCATCGATCGCAGAACCGACTTCCAGACCGACCGCGATCGGCACGCCGGCCGGATCGTTCGCGTCATAGGCGATCAGCTGGTCGTAGAGCCATGCGCAGTCGCCGACGTCGCGCGCCATCAGGCCGATCACCGACAAGCCGAAGTTCGGCTCGGCGAAGCCCCACGGATGCGGAATCAGCCCGGGACTCGGCTTGAGGCCGACCAGGCCGCAATGCGCGGCCGGCCGCCGGGTCGAGCCGCCGGCGTCGGTGCCGAGCGCCAGCAGGCCGAGGCCCGAAGCCAGCGCCGACACCGCGCCGCCGGAAGATCCGCCGGGCGTCAGCGCGTGGTCCAGCGGATGCCGCGTCGCGCCGTAGATCAGATTGGTGGTGACGCCCTTGCAGGCGAATTCCGAGCAGTTGGTGATGCCGAGCACGAAAGCGCCGCGCTCGCGCAATCGCGCCACGGCCCAGGCGTCGCGCGGGGCGATGAAATCCTCGAACAGCAGCGAGCCCTGCGTGATGCGCCGCCCTTCGACCCACAGGTTGTCCTTGACGGTGATCGGCACGCCGGCCATCGGCAGCGATTCGCCGGCTGCGATACGGCGGTCTACCGATGCGGCTTCTTCGAGCACGAGTCGGGGATCGAACTGCACGATGGCGTTCAGTGCAGGGTTCAAGCGCTCGACGCGTTCGATGAAATGGCGCGCGACCTCGACTGCACTCGGCGCGCCCGCCGAGACGCGCGCTGCGAGTTCGCGGGCGCTCAGGGTGTGCAGTGCGGCGTCGTTCATGGCGTCCCTCTCGACGTCTTTTTCGGCGGCACGTTCGCCAGCCAGTGCCGCGCGATCTGCTCGCGCGTCGCGCACCAGACGCCGTCCTTCTGGCGGATGTACGCCAGCAGTTTCGCGAGACCGCCGATGCGTCCCGGCCGGCCGATGATGCGGGTGTGCAGGCCGATCGACATCATCCGCGGCGCGTCGTCGGCGCCTTGCGATTCGGCCAGCAGGCAATCGAAGGCGTCGATCGCATAGTCGGCGAAGTCGCTGCCGCGCACGTAGGTGAAGCTGTCGAAGAAGCGCATGTCGTTGGTGTCGAAGGCGTAGGGCAGCACCAGATGCGGTCGTCCTGCGACCTCGGTGTAGTACGGCAGGTCGTCGTTGTAGGCATCGCTGTCGTAGAGAAAGCCACCGTGCTCGGCCAGCAGGCGCCGCGTGTGGACCGACGCCGACGACTTGGTGTGCCAGCCGACCGGCGCACGGCCGTAAAGGCGGCGGACGGTCTCGACGCAGCGCGCGATGGTCGCGCGCTCCTCGGCCTCGTCCATGCCCGCATGCGATTCCCAGCGCCAGCCGTGGCAACAGATCTCGAAGCCCTGCGCTGCCGCATCGGTCGCGACCCACGGCGTGGTTTCCAGCGCGCGGGCGCAGGCGTTGAGCGTGAGCGGCATGCTGGCGGCCATCAGCATCCGCGTGATGCGCCAATAACCGACGCGGGCGCCGTACTCGAACTGGCTTTCCATGCAGAGATCGGGCACGCCGACGATCTCGTGATTGACCTCGTGGCGGCCCTCATTGCGCGCGTCTCCGGCGCTGATGGCGAACTCGGCGCCTTCCTCGATGTTGAGCACGAAGGACACCGCAAGGCCCGCGCCGCCGGGCCAGCGCAGCGATGGATAGGCGCCGCCGTGGGCGAGGTAGCCGGCGAAATCGCGGGTCATGCGCTCATCGACGGATTCAACCGCGCGTTGTAGGTATCGGGCGCCACCGGCATGGCCAGCGCTTCCCTGTGAATCTCCTCGACCGCCTCGAGCACCGGCGTCATCTCGGCCTCGGCCTTCGCGTACTGCGGGCGCAGCGATTCGAATTCGTTCTCTATCTCGCGCAGCAGTGCCGCTTCGTCGACGCGCGTCAGCACGCCGCCCTCGATGGCGATCTCGCCGGCGACCATCGAGAAATCGAGGCCCGCGCCGCGCTCGGCATAGACCAGCTGGCGCACCGGATCGTTCATCGGCGTGAAGGTCACTGTGTCGGTGCGGTAGGCGACCAGGTCGGCGATGGCGCCCACGCGCAAGGAGCCGAGCGATTCGCCGAAGCCCAGCGCCCGTCCGCCGGCCAGCGTTCCCGCCTGCAGCGCCTCGTGCGCCGAAAGCCAGCGCCGGTGGTCGTCGCCGCGAATCTTCGACACGGCGGCTGCGCTGCCCAGCACGTTGAGCATGTTCACCGTGACCGTCGAGCACGATCCGTCGGACCCAAGGCTCACGTTGACGCCGGCATCGAGCAGCTCTCGCACCGGCTGCACGCCGGAGCCGAGCAGCAGGTTGCTCCACGGGTTGTGCTGCGCGGTGGCGCCGGTGCGGGCCAGTGCGTCGATCTCGCGCGGGTTGAGCCATGCGGCGTGAATCAGGCTGGTCGCCGGCTTCAGGAAGCCGATGCGGTCGAGGTATTCGACGATCGGGCAGCCGTAGAACAGCTGCCCGGTAATGACCTGCAACCGCGTCTCCTGCACATGCGTGATGACCGGCAGCGCCAGTTCGTCGGCCAGCGCGCGCACGGCAAGCAGGAAGGGCTCGGTGCAGCGCTGAGGCGCCGATGCCGAGACCAGCACGCCGACGCGATTCGATTGCGGATGGCGGTCGCGCGCCAGATCGCGCACGAGGTCGAGGCAGTCCTGCGCCGCGGGTCGTGCGGCGGCGCGCAACTCGGCGGCGAGCGCTGGCGGGAAGTGTTTTTCGACGAAGGGGAAGTTGTCGACGATCGGTTTGTCGAGCATCGCGAAGCCGACCAGCGCGCGGATGCCGGCATCGTCGTAGGCCTGCAGCGCGGCGTCGATGCGCTCGCGGTCGATGGCGCCGCCGAGTGCGGTGTCGTCGACCATCGTGGTACAGCCGGTGCGCAGCGATTCGATCGCGCCGATCATCGTGCGCAGATACACCTGTCGCGGCGTCAGCGCGACCGGCGTGCGGGTGCGCACCAGATGCATCCAGAGTTCCAGCGGCAGGTTCTCGGTGCGGCCGCGCTGGAAGTGCTCGTGCGAATGCTGGTGGCCGTTGACCAGGCCCGGCACCAGCAGATGCCGCGACAGGTCGACCGTGACGTCGGCATCGGCCAGCGAACCGCCCGGCGCGATGGCGGCGATGCGGTCGGCCTCGATCAGCACGTCGCGCGGCTGATCGTCGTAGCTCAGCTCGTCGCCGAGCAGGGCGCGGACGTTGCGAAGCAAGGTGCGTTTTCGTGTCTTCAGGGTCATTTGAAATGCCTCGATATGCCGGCCACGCGCTCCATCACGACCATCATCACCAGCGTCGCCGCGATCAGCACGCCCGACACGGCCGCGGCGCGCACGTCGAGGCTCGATTCGATGATGTGCCACATGCGGATCGGCAAAACTTCGCTGCGTGCATCCGACAGGAACAGCGACACGGCGACGTTGTCGAATGAATACATGAAGCCGATGAAGGCGCCGGCTGCGATTCCGCGCGAAATCAGCGGTAGCGTCACGGTGCGGAACACGTACAGCGGCGACGCGCCGAGCGAATGCGCGCTTTCCAGCAGGCTGGCGTCCATCTGCATCAGGCTGGCCGAGGTGGTGCGCAGGATGTAGGGCGTGGTGATCGCGGTGTGGCCGATCACCAGCGTCCAGAACGAAAGGCCGGTGCCCGCCAGGTTGAAAAGCATCAGCAGCGACAGGCCGATGGCGAGCGCCGGCAGCATCAGCGGCGACAGCAGCACCGATTCGAAGACGCGTGCCCACGCTTCGCGCCGCCGCGCCAGCGCCAGCGCGGCCGCCACGGCGAGCACGATCGATACGCCGGTGGCGATGGTCGCGAGCTTGAGCGACAGCACGAAGGCCTCGATCAGCTCGGGCGAGTCGTTCCACAACGCCGAATACCAGCGCGCCGAATAGCCCGGCGGCGGAAACTTCAGCGAGTAGCCGCTGGTTAAGGAGGTGATCAGCACGACCACGGTCGGCGCCATCAGCAGCACGGCGGCGATCGCGCCCAGCAAGCCGATCACGCCCCAGAACGAGCAGCGCTCCAGCGCGCCGCGCAGCGATTCGGCGGCGCGCGCATGGTGCGCCGGCCGCGTCAGCACGGCGCCGGGAATGAGTCCTTCAGCCATGCACGAACCCCTTGCTGCGCCGTCCGAGCGCATTGATGGCGACGACGACGAGCAGCACGCACACCAGCAGCAGCATGGCGATGGCGGCAGCGAACGGATAGTTGTTGGCCTGGATGGCCTGCTGGTACATGTAGTAAGGCATGAACATCTGCTGACCGCCGCCGACCAGCGTCTGCGTGACGAAGGCGCTCACGCTGGATGCGAACACCAGCAGCGAACCCGCGAGCAGCCCCGGCACCGACAGCGGCAGCGTCACCTGCCAGAACGTCCGCCAGTGACCGGCACCGAGGGCCAGCGATGCCTGGCGCAGGTTGGGGTCGATGTTCGTGAGTGCGGTGATGAGCGGCAGCACCATCAGCGGCAGCTCGATCTGCGCCAGCGCAACGGCAACCGCGCCCGGCGTGTAGAGCAGCTTGAGCGGGTCGGCGATGAGGCCGATGTCGAGCAGCGCAGTGTTGATGATCCCCTGGCGCCCGAGGATCACGACCCAGGCGAAGGTGCGCACGACCGAACTCGTGAGCAGCGGCAGCACGATGACCAGCATCAGCGGCCCCTGCCAGCGTGCGGGCACCTGCGTGTAGAGAAAGGCCAGCGGCAGGCCGATGACGATGGTCAGCACCGTGACCTCCAGCCCCAGCCACAGCGTGTTGCCCAGCACGCCCATGTTGAAGCCGTCGCCCAGGAACTTGACGTACTGGCCGAAGCCGAAGCGCGTCATCCCGGTGTCGTCGTGCAGGCTGACCCAGGCCAGCAGCAGCATCGGCAGCAACACGAAGAAGACGAAGAAGACGCCGAGCGGCAGGCTCAGCGGCAGCGGCGAGGTGACCGATGCGTTGGTTTTCGATGCCATGGCGTTCAGTTCGCGTTCAACCGGCAAACACGCCGGCCGGCGATCCGGCGCGCAGGCTCACGCCGACGCGGTCGCCGACTTCGTGGCGCGGATGTTCGGAATTGCGCGGTTGCGTCACCTTCAGTGTCTTGCCGCCGGCCAGCGCCAGTTCGTAGACCAGCGACGGGCCGAGCGGCAGCACCATCTCCACCGTGGCCGGAAGCGAGGTGCTCGACAGCGCGCCGAGCGACAGATGCTCCGGCCGCGCGGCAACCACCACCTTGCCGGCGCGCGAGCATGGCGCCGCACTCTCGAGTGCGAAGTAACCGCCGCCGTTGCAGGCCACGGCGAATCCGCCTGCGCTCGACCCGTCGTTGCGGCTGTCGAGCCGGCCTTCCAGAAGATTGGCTGTGCCGATGAACGTGGCGACGAACAGCGTCGCCGGTCGGTCGTAGATGGCTTCGGGCGTGTCGAACTGCTCGACCGCGCCCGCGTTCATGACGGCGATCCGGTCGGCCATCGACATCGCCTCGTCCTGGTCGTGGGTGACCAGCAGCGTCGTGATGCCGAGTTCGCGCTGGATGCGCTTGATTTCGATCTGCATGTCCAGCCGCAGGTTCTTGTCTAGCGCGGCGAACGGCTCGTCGAGCAGCAGCACGCGCGGCCGCACTGCCAGCGTGCGGGCCAGCGCGACGCGCTGCTGCTGGCCGCCGGAGAGCTCGCGTGGATAGCGCTTCGCATACGCCGTCATGCGAACCATCGCCAGCATCTCGTCGGCGGTCTTGCGTGCCTCGCCCGTGGCGACACCGCGCGCGCGCAGGCCGTAGGCGACGTTGGCCTCGACCGTCATGTGCGGGAACAGCGCATAGCTCTGGAACACGATGCCGGCACCGCGCTCGTTGGTCGGCAGCGCGTCGACCACGTCGGCGCCGATGCGCACGGTGCCGCGCGTCTGCCGCAGCAGGCCCGACACGATCCGCAGCAGCGTCGTCTTGCCGCAGCCGCTCGGGCCCAGCAGCGCCACCAGTTCGCCGGCCGGAATGTCCAGCGACACGGATTCGACCGCCGTGGCGCCGGCATACCGGTGATGGATCTGGTCTAGCACGACGTCGACACCGGGTGCGCGAAGGGGAGCTTGCATGCGTGAATGTCCTGGAAAGCCCGGCGCCGGGAGCGCCGCGATGAATCTGCCTGACTCAAGAACCGTGCCATGAGCTGAGCACAAATCAGCGCCAGATTGGACACAATGTTTTCTATGTTTGTGCACAAAGTGGTGCGTGATCGCCCATCTTGGCGCGCGCCGTCGCACCGGCGTGGGCTTTTTTGGCGGTTTGGAGGGTGTCGACGGGTGGCACAAAGATTGCGCTTCGTACTGGCGCATCCATCGCACCCACCGCATCGAACTGCATCGAACCGCACAGAAGGATTTCCATGAGCACGTCTTTTTCTCGCCGCCAGCTGCTGCAGGGCATCGCCGGTCTCGGCGCCGGCCAACTCGCCATGCAGGCCGGCTTCGCCCATGCGCAGGGCAAGTCGATCTCGGCCACGACCTATCCCGGCGCCTGGGAATCCGCGCATCGCGGCATCCTGCTGCCGGCGTTTGCCAAGGCCACCGGCGCGACGACCAGCCTGGTTCCGTCGCTCGCGGTCGACACGGTGTCGAAGATCGTCGCTTCCAAGGCCAACCCGCCGTTCGACGTGATCATCCTGGACGAGGGCCCGTATCTCGCAGCGCTGTCGCAGGACATCTTCGAGAAGATTCCGGCCGACAGGATGCCCAATCTGAAGGACGTGCCGGCCAAGCTGGTCGACCCGCGCGGCCTCGGTGTCTTCGTGTCGGGCCAGATCATCGGCATTGCATACAACACCGAGAAGATCAAGAACCCGCCGCGCAACTGGAACGACCTGCTCAAGCCCGAATACAAGGGCCGCGTCGGCCTTGCCGGCATGGGCTCGACGCTGATGTCGGCCTGGATGGTGGAAATTGCACGGCTGAACGGTGGCAGCGAGGAAAACCTCGAGCCGGCGTTCCAGTTCGTGAAGAAGCTGCTGCCGAACGTGAGCGCCGTGGCGAGTAATCCGGGCTCGCTGGCCACGCTGTTCCAGCAGGGGCAGATCGACATCTCGGTCCACTACAACAACAACATCGGCGACCTGCAGGCCAAGGGCGTGCCGGTCGCGCTGGCGAAGCCGGACACCGGCTGGATCCACATCAAGAGCGTGATGCACATCGTGAAGAACACGAAGAATCCCGACCTTGCCGCCGCCTACATCAACGCCGCGCTCAGCCCCGAAGTGCAGACGCAGATGGCCGCCGCGCCGTACTTCGTCGCCCCGGTCAGCACCAGGGCCGCTTTCAGCCCGGGCCTGCAGGCCTACGCGAAGAACATGGCCGAGATCGAATCCATGAACGGCGTCGACTGGAGCAAGCTGAACCCGCGCCGCGCGGAATACATCGACCGCTTCAACCGCGAGGTGAAGGTCTAGGTCGTCGATGGTCGCATCGGCTTCCAAGGAAGACATCTACAGCCGCATCTATGACGCCGTCGTCGAGCATCGCCTGTTGCCCGGCACCAAACTGACCGAGGAGCGGATCGCCGAGCTGTTTGCCGTCAGCCGGACGCAGGTGCGCGGCGTGCTTCAGCGGCTGTCGGTCGAGCAGCTGGTCACGTTGATACCGAATCGCGGTGCCTTCGTCACGACGCCGAGCGCGGAAGAGGCGCACGACGTGCTCGAAGTGCGTCGCACGCTGGAGCCGGCCGTCGTGCAGCGGCTGATGGCGCGCATCGCCGCCGGCGACGCGCCGACGGCGGTCAGGCAATTGCGTGCGCTGGTCCGGCGCGAAGAAGCGGCGCGCACGAGTGGCGACCGGCGCGCGACGGTACGGCTGTCGGGCGAATTCCACGTCCAGCTGGCGCTGCTCTCGGGCAGCAGCATCATGGCGCGGATGATGCGCGAGCTGACGCCGCTGACATGCCTCGCCATCCTGACCTTCGAGGCGCCGACCGGTGCCGCCTGCCCCAACGACGAGCACACGCTGCTCATCGATGCGATCGAAGCCGGCGAACTGGAAAAGGCCGCTGCGCTCATGGTCCATCACCTGCACCACATCGAGAGATCGCTCGATCTTCATGTCGAGGAAACGCCGGGGATCGACCTCGCGGAAGCACTGCTCGGTTGAGCTTCGTTCCCTGTTTCCCAATGGCTACGCGTCTGTCGGCGGAGGCGCGCGCGCGAGTGCCAGCTGTTTCATGAGCGCCTGACGCAGCAGCCGCGGCGATACCGGCTTGTACAGCACGGCGACGCCGGCCGCCGCGACCTCTCGCAGCCGGTCGGGCTTGGTTTCGCCGGTGACCAGCAGCCGGGCCGTCGCCGGTCCGATTCCGCGCGGGTGGCGCTGCAGCGCCGCGAGCACGTCCAGCCCGTTGTCGCCGCCGCGCAGCAGCAGGTCGCTCAGCACGATGTCGGGCGGGCGTGTCCAGACATCGGCCAGGGCCAGCGCCTCGTCGCGGCTCTGCGCCACGAGCACCTCGGCGCCGTTTTCCGAAAGCACCACCTGCAGACCCTGGAGGATGCTGCGTTCGTCGTCGATGACCAGCACCCGGACGCCGTCGAGCCGCCCCTGGTCTTCGGCGGCTGGCAGGATCGGCAGGATCATCGACTGCCGCGACGCCGCTCTCACCAGCAGGTGGACGCAGGTGCCGCGCTGCGGCCGGGATGCCAGTTCGACACGCGTGGCGAGCAAGGCGGCGAGCCGTTGCACCGTCGCCAGGCCCAGGCCCATGCCCCGCTCGCCGCGTTCGACCGGGCGCTCGTGCGGATCGACTTGGTAGAACTCCTCGAAGACACGCGTCTGGTGCTGCGGCGCGATGCCGACGCCGGTATCCCAGACATCGATGCGGATTCCGCGCCCACGCCTCCGCGCGCCGACCAGCACGCCGCCGCTCAAGGTGTGGCGCAGCGAGTTGGACACCAGGTTGTTGAGGATGCGCGCCAGCATCAGATAGTCGCAGCGCACGATGGCGTCCGTCTTGCGCACGACCAGCCGCAGGTTCTGCGCTTCCGCCACCGACCTGAAGTTCCGGCTGAGCTCGTCGAACAGCGTGTCGAGCGCGAAATCGGTCCACTGCGGATGGACGACGCCGGCGTCGAGCTGCGAGAGATTGAGCAATCCCGAGAACAGCCGGTCGAGCGAATCCACGCATTCGCGGATGCGCTCGATGCGCTGCAGTCGCACCGGATCGGTTTCGCCGTTGGCCAGGCCGTCGGAGAACAGCGTGAGCGCATGGAGCGGCTGGCGCAGGTCGTGACTGGCAGCGGCGAGCATCCGCGTCTTGGCCAGGCTCGCGACCTGTAGCTGGAGATTCTTGCGTCCGAGCTCGGCCGTGGCATCGACGATGCGGCTCTGCAGCAACCGGCGGCTTTCCGCCAGCGCGCCCGCCGCTTCGTTGAAACCGCTCTGCAGCCGCCGGACCTCGGCCGTGCCGCTGAGGTCGACGCGCACGTCGCGCCCTGCGCCGAGACGGTCCATCGCCTCGCCGAGCGCGCCGATGGGCGCGCTGATCCGACGCGCGGCCCACCATCCCGCCAGGCCGACGCCGATCAGGCTGGCCGAAAGGACCAGCGCCACGTTGAGCCACACCGATTGCCGGGCACGGTCGACCGTGTCGAGGCCGATCTCGACCATCACGCGACCGATCCTCTGGCCTTCGTCGCTCGAGACCGGCATCACGACCTGAAGCCCCTTGCCATGCGTTCGGCTGGCGGTGGAACTGGCGACGATCTCTCCGTCTTCGGACCAGATCTGCACCAGCTGCACGTGCGGCTGGAAGATGCCCGACATCGCCGCCCGCTGCAGCGCCCGCCGGTCCATGTGCCCGAGCGGCACCTGCGCCACGGTCGCGACCTGCAGCGCCACCGTCTGGGCATTGGCGCGCATCAGTTCCGTGACGTTGTCCAGGTGCTGCCGAGTGAGCACGCCGATGGCGCCCATCGTCGCGACAGTCGCCGGCAGTACGGCGAGCAGCACCAGCTGTTGCGCAAGCGAAAGCCCGGCCCACAGCTGGGATTGGATGAATCTGCGGCGTAAACCAAGGAAAAACTGCATGGCTCAGCCCCCTTGTTGGTATCTAATTGTGTGACCGACACATTCTGTTGACTATCCCCCATTCGGGGGTCGATCGCACGACATCACGACATGCCGACGTTTTTTGTCCGTGAGCCCATGTTCTGCGTTTTAGCGCACGCAGCGATGGCTGTCTGCCTGGCGGCGTCGGCGATATGCGTGCCGGCGCCGGCGGCGGCGCAGGCCGAGCGCTCTTCGCTACCGGTGCCGGTGCAGGTCCCGGTGCGTTTCGGCATCCTTCCGCTCGGTGGTGCGTTCGAGTCGCGCAACGACTGGGAACCGGTGATCGCGGACCTGAGCCGCGCGCTCGGAAGGCCGGTGCAAATGCTGTCGGTCAACTCCTATGAAGCGCTGGAGCAGGCGATCCAGCGCGACGAGGTGGACATGGCCTTCCTGTCGGGCCGGATGGCGCTGGACACCGTGACGCAGCGTCGCATGCGGGTGGTTGCGCAGGTCGTGCGGCACGATGGCCTTCCGGGCTATCGCGCGATCCTGCTGGCGCGCAGGTCCGGTCCACCCGATACGCTCGAGAATCTGCTGGCCACGCCGGAGCGCTGGCGGCTTGCACGCGGCGACAGGCGCTCGGTATCGGGCTTCATCGTTCCGCAACTCCAGCTCTTCCTGCCCAATCGCATCGCGATGGAGACGCGCTTCCGCAGCGAGCAGGTCGGCACGCACCAGTTCACCGCGCTGGCCGTCGCCAATGGCGAGGCCGACGTCGCCACCAACAACACCGCCGATTTCGCGCGCTTCAGCCTGCAATTCCCTGTCGAGGCAAGCAGCCTGAAGACGATCTGGCAATCCGAGCTGATACCTCACGCCCAGATCGTGGTGCGACGCGACTATGCGGCCGACTTCCGTCGCCAGGTCCAGGAATTCCTCATCGGCTACGCGCGTCGCAGCGGTCCTCGCGGCGACACGGAGCGCGGTCACCTGAAGACGCTGCACGATCTGGCCGGTTTCGTCTCCGCCGACAACAGCTCGCTGCTTCCCGCGGCGACTTTGTCCTATCAGCTGGCACGTCAGAGCGCACTGGAGGCACAGTGGGTCAGCGAAGCGGCCAAGGAGGCCCGGCTGCGGCGCATCGAAGAAACCTACGCCGCGCAACGCGCGATGCTCGATGAAACCGGGCGTTGAGCACCTGCCGACGATCGAGGGCCAACTCCGTAAACTTTTGTCCTACTTCGGGAGACATAGTCGATTGCCGGCCTGCCGCCTTGTCGGTGGCCGAATTCGCCGGTATGTTCAACGTTCGTCCGTTCCAGACCGGACGCGGGAGCCACATGACATGAAAATTCTCGTCGCCGACGATCACAGACTCATCGTCGAGGCTGTGAAGGCCAAGCTGGCGGAACTCGAGGGCGGCGTCACCTTCGTCCTGGCGCTCACGGTCGATGAGATTTTTGCCAACGCGTCCGCCGATCTCGACCTCGCGGTGATCGACCTCAACATGCCCGGTGCGGAAGGTCACTCGCACATCGACGAACTGCGTCGCCGCTATCCGGCTCTGCCGGTGATCGTCCTTTCGGGCGACGAGCACGCCGACGTGATGCGAAGTGCGCTGGAAAGCGGTGTGCTGGGCTTCATCCCGAAGGCGTATTCGCCAGAGATCATGATTTCCGCCGTGCGGCTGGTGCTGGCTGGCGGCGTGTACGTACCTCCGATGATGCTGTCGGCACTGTCGCAAGGGGTTGTCGTCGGGGGAGCCGCCAGGCCGCAGCCCTGGCAGGCCACGCCGTCGACGAACCGGGAGGAGGCCGACCTGGCGGATGAATCGAGAACGCTCGCGCATCTGAGGAACGTGCTGACCGAGCGACAGGTCGAAGTTCTGCGGCTGCTGTCGCAGGGCAAGCCGAACAAGCTCATCGGGCGCAGTCTCGGCATCAGTGAAGGCACCGTGAAGATCCATCTTGCGGCGATCTTCCGTGCCTTGAACGTGCGCAACCGCACCGAAGCCGTCCTCGCCGCGCAGGTCCTCACCGCCGTCGCCTGAGAGGCTATTCTTGCGGGATGTCCCTGAATCTTGCGAATTTCGATGCGGCCATCGTCGACCTGGACGGCACGATGGTCGACACACTCGGCGATTTCGTCGCCTCGCTCAACGCGATGCTGGAAGACCTCGGTCTGCCGGCCATCGATTCGACCGTCGTCGGCGCCATGGTCGGCAAGGGGTCGGAGCACCTGATCCGGTCGGTCCTCCTGCACGCAACGCCTTCGCCGGCCGACGCCGATGCGCTCTACGAGCGCGCCTTCGTCCGATATCAGCTGCATTACCTTGAAATCAACGGCCGGCATTCGGATGTCTACCCCGGCGTCTTCGAGGGTCTGCGGGCGTTGCAGGCGCGGGGCCTGAAACTCGCCTGCCTCACCAACAAGCCGACCGCCTTCGCGTCGCCGCTGCTGGCAGCGAAAGGACTCGACTGTTTTTTTCGTTCGTGTCTTCGGCGGCGACGCCTTCGATCGCAAGAAGCCCGACCCGCTGCCGCTGCTGAAAACCTGCGAGGCGCTCGGCACTGCGCCCGCGCGCACGCTGATGATCGGAGATTCCAGCAACGACGCCCGGGCCGCGCGCGCGGCGGGCTGTCCGGTGGTGCTCGTCAGCTACGGCTACAACCACGGCGAGCCGGTGCGCGGCGTCGATGCGGACGCATTTGTGGACGCCCTGGCTGACATTTCCGACCTTGGCGCCGCCGACTCGCTCGGCTAAACTCGCCTCCCAATGTTCATTCATCACGTCATTCAGACAGGGCAAGGCTGCCGGGGAGCCTGGCTTTGGCGCAAGCCGACCCACATCGATCACCCGACTGTCTGACTGCACGGCGCATGCCGTGCGCCCGCCGCCCCCGCCTGCCGAAGGACCGGGGGCCATCGATCGAATGACACCGCCGGCAGCCAATCCAGCGCTCGCCGGCCCAGGAAAACACATCCGTGATCACCGAACTCGAATTCAAAAGTCTCAGCGCGCAAGGCTACAACCGCATTCCGCTGATGGCCGAGGCCTTCGCCGACCTCGAAACCCCGCTTTCGCTCTACCTCAAGCTCGCCCACGCCAAAGACGGCGGACGCAACAGTTTCCTGCTGGAATCGGTCGTCGGCGGCGAGCGTTTCGGGCGCTACAGCTTCATCGGCCTGCCGGCCCGCACGCTGGTCCGCGCGAGCGGTTTCGGTGCCGCCGCACGTACCGAAGTCGTCACCGACGGCCAGGTGGTCGAGTCCGCCGAGGGCAATCCGCTCGACTTCATCGAGGCATACCAGGCGAGGTTCAAGGTCGCGTTGCGGCCGGGCCTTCCGCGCTTCTGCGGCGGACTGGCCGGCTACTTCGGCTACGACGCGGTTCGCTACATCGAGAAGAAGCTGGAAAACACCTGCCCGCCCGACACGCTCGGCTGTCCCGACATCCTGCTGCTGCAATGCGAGGAACTGGCGGTGATCGACAACCTGTCGGGCAAGCTGTATCTCATCGTCTATGCCGATCCGTCGCAGCCCGAGGCCTATGCCGCAGCCAAGCGGCGTCTGCGCGAGTTGCGCGAGCAACTGAAGTATTCGGTCAGCGCGCCGCAGGTCAGGCCGACGCAGGCGCATCCGCCCGAGCGTTCGTTCGCCAAGGCCGACTACATCGCTGCCGTCGAGCGGGCCAAGGAACTGATCGCGGCAGGCGACTTCATGCAGGTGCAGGTCGGCCAGCGGATCAGCAAGCGGTACACCGAGTCGCCGCTGTCGCTGTACCGGGCGCTGCGGTCGCTGAATCCGTCGCCGTACATGTTCTATTACGACTTCGGCGATTTCCACGTGGTCGCGGCATCGCCGGAAATCCTGGTGCGCCAGGAGAACATCGGCGACGGCGAGCAGAAGGTGACGATCCGTCCGCTGGCCGGAACCCGTCCGCGCGGCGCGTCGCCGGAGCTCGACAAGGCAGCCGAAACGGAGCTCATCAACGATCCGAAGGAACGCGCCGAGCACGTGATGCTGATTGATCTGGCGCGCAACGACATCGGCCGCATCGCCAAGACCGGCACCGTGAAAGTGACGGAAGCCTTCGCGGTGGAACGCTACAGCCACGTGATGCACATCGTGAGCAACGTCGAGGGCGTGCTCAAGGACGGCATGACGGCCATCGACGTGCTCAAGGCGACGTTTCCGGCCGGCACGCTGACCGGCGCGCCCAAGGTGCACGCGATGGAACTCATCGACCAGCTCGAACCCGTCAAGCGCGGCATCTACGGCGGCGCCTGCGGCTACATCAGCTACGCGGGCGACATGGACGTCGCGATCGCCATCCGCGCCGGCGTCATCAAGGACAAGGTGCTGCACGTGCAGGCCGCGGCAGGCGTGGTCGCCGATTCGGTGCCCGAACTCGAATGGAAAGAGACCGAAGCCAAGGCGCGCGCGCTGTTGCGTGCGGCCGAGCTGGTCGAAGAAGGACTCGAATGATGGCCGACGACTCCCTACAGAACATGACACAGAACGGCGATTTCTCGCACGAGATCATCGGCGCCGCCGTCGAAGTGCAGCGGGTGCTCGGCACCGGTCTGCCGGAAGAGGTCTATGCCGCCGCGCTGGCCATCGAACTCGCCGAGCGCGAGATCGGTTTCGTGCGCAACGTGCCGGTGGCCGCGAGCTACAAGGGCCGCGCGCTCGGCGACGTCTGCCGCGCGGATTTCGTCGTCGAGCAGGCGGTGGTGGTGCAGGTGAGGGCGGTCGATTCGCTCGACGACCTTCACCGCGCGCAGGCACAGGCGGCCGTGCGGCTGTCGGGCCACCGGCTCGGGCTGCTGATCAACTTCAACGTGTTCCCCGTCGTCAAGGGCGTGCACCGGATCGGAGCCAAGCCATGAAGCTGCTGATGATCGACAACTACGACAGCTTCACCTACAACATCGTCCAGTACTTCGGCGAGCTGGGTGCCGAGGTCGAGGTGGTGCGCAACGACGAGATCACGCTGGCGCAGATCGGCGAACGCATCGCCGCAGGCACCTCGAGGCTCGTGATTTCCCCCGGCCCGTGCTCGCCGGCCGAGGCGGGCGTGTCGGTCGATGCGATCCGGGAATTCGCGGGGCAACTGCCGATCCTCGGCGTCTGCCTCGGACACCAGGCGATCGGCGCGGCGTTCGGCGGGAAGATCGTCCGCGCCCAGCAGCTGATGCACGGCAAGGTGAGCGAGATCACGACCACGCGCGAAGGGGTGTTCGCGGGCCTGCCCGAGAAGTTCAACGTCAACCGCTACCACTCGCTGGCGATCGAGCGCGACAGCTGCCCGGTCGAGCTGGCGGTGACCGCATCGACCTACGACGGCGAGATCATGGGCGTACGCCACACCGGCTTCGCGCGAGAAGTCCGCATCGAAGGCGTGCAATTCCACCCCGAATCGATCCTCACCGAGCACGGCCACGCGATGCTCAAGAACTTCCTGGACTGAACCACATGCCGACCGCAATTTCGAAGAAGTCCAGGGTCGACCTGCGCAGCGACACGGTGACGCAGCCGACGCCCGGAATGCGCGAATTCATGATGCAGGCCCCGCTCGGCGACGACGTGTTCGGCACCGACCCGAGCGTGAACGCACTGCAGGAAAAGATCGCCGGAATGCTCGGCTTCGAGGCCGCGCTGTTCGTGCCGACCGGCACGCAGAGCAACCTCTGCGCGATCCTGTCGCATTGCGGTCGCGGAGACGAGTACATCGTCGGCCAGCAGGCGCATTGCTACCGCTGGGAAGGCGGCGGCGCGGCGGTGTTCGGAAGCGTGCATCCGCAACCGATCGAGCATGCGTCCGACGGCGCCTTGCCGCTCGAGCAGATCGAGGCGGCCGTCAAGCCCGACGACGCGCATTTCGCGCGCACCACGCTGTTGGCCCTCGAGAACACGCTCGGCGGCAAGCTTCTGCCGTTCTCCTATGTGCAGGCGGCGACCGAGCTGGCGAAGTCGAAGGGCCTGCAACGGCATCTCGACGGCGCCAGGCTGTTCAATGCGGCTGTCGCCCAGGCGCAGTTGCAGGCGCAGGGCGGAATGCCCGGCAAGCCCAGCGATGCGGCAGAAGCGCGCCGCATCGCGCAGTGTTTCGACAGTGTGTCGGTGTGCTTCAGCAAGGGGCTCGGCGCACCGGTGGGCTCGGCGCTGTGCGGTTCCAGGGACTTCATCGCGCGCGCGCACCGCATCCGGAAGATGGCCGGCGGCGGCATGCGCCAGTCGGGCATGCTCGCGGCGGCGGCGTCGTATGCGCTGGACCATCACATCACGCGCCTGGCCGACGACCATGCGCTTGCGCAGCGGCTCGCTGCGGGGCTTGCCGGCATCGACGGCCTGAAGGTGGAGGCGCCGCAGACCAATATCGTGTTCGTCGATCTCGTCGGCGAAGCGCGGCTGCGTTCCAAGGAACTGCTCGCGCACCTGGATGCACATGGCATCCTCGCGACCGGTCTGTACCGTCTGCGATTCGTGACCCATCTCGATGTCGATGCGGCTGGCGTGGACCTCGCTATCGCCGCGGTGCGGTCCTTCTTCAAATAACGGATCCGGCCATGCCCATCACGCCTCAGGAAGCGCTGCAGCGCACCATCGAACACCGCGAAATCTTCCACGACGAAATGCTGCATGTCGTGCGTCTCATCATGAGCGGCCAATGTTCGCCGGTGATGATGGCCGCGCTGATCACCGGGTTGCGCGTCAAGAAGGAGACCATCGGCGAGATCACCGCGGCGGCACAGGTGATGCGCGAGGTTTCGACCAAGGTTTTCGTCGCCGACACACGTCATCTGGTCGACATCGTCGGAACCGGTGGCGACGGCTCGAACACCTTCAATATCTCGACCTGCTCGATGTTCGTCGCGGCGGCTGGCGGCGCCAAGGTCAGCAAGCACGGCGGGCGCAGCGTGAGCAGCAAGTCGGGCAGCGCCGATGTGCTGGAAGCGCTCGGCGTCGATATCGACCTGAAGCCGGAACAGATCGCCCGATGCATCGAGGATGTCGGCATCGGCTTCATGTTCGCGCCGAACCACCATCCGGCGATGAAGAACGTCGCCCCGGTCCGCAAGGAACTCGGCGTCAGGACGATCTTCAACATCCTCGGCCCGCTCACCAATCCGGCGGGCGCGCCGAATATCCTGATGGGTGTGTTCCATGCCGATCTCGTCGGCATCCAGGTTCGCGCGCTGCAGCGCCTGGGCGCCGAGCACGCGCTGGTTGTCTACGGGCGCGATGGCATGGACGAGATCTCGTTGGGTGGGTCGACGCTGGTCGGCGAACTTCGCCACGGCGAGATCCGCGAATACGAACTGCATCCGGAAGATTTCGGTTTTGCGATGTCGAGCAGCCGCGCGCTGCGCGTCGAAACGCCGGAGCAATCCATGGCGATGCTGCGTGGCGTGCTGGACAACGTCCCCGGCCCGGCGCGGGACATCGTCACCCTCAACGCCGCCGCAGCGCTGTACGCCGCCGATATCGTCGAATCGATCGCCGATGGCGTCGAGCGCGCGCGGGCGGCGATCGGCAGCGGCGCCGCAAAAGCCAAGTTGGCCGAATTTGTCGCTGCCACGTCGGCAGCCTAGAAAGAACCTGTCATGTCAGACATCCTCAACCAGATCGTCGCCGTCAAGCGCGAAGAAGTCGCCGCGGCCAAGCAGCGCATGGCGCTCGACGCGATGCGTTTCGACGCCGAGAGCCGCGTACTCACACGAGATTTCGTCGGCGCCATGCGCAGCCGGATCGCCTCGGGCCAAGCTGCGGTCATCGCGGAAATCAAGAAAGCCAGTCCAAGCAAGGGCGTGCTGCGCGAGGCCTTCGAGCCTGCCGACATTGCGCAGAGCTATGCGGAGGGCAACGGAACGGTCAGCGCGTCGTGTCTTTCGGTGCTGACCGACCGGCAGTTCTTCCAGGGCAGCGTCGATTTTCTGAAGCAGGCTCGGGCATCTTGCGATCTGCCGGTACTGCGCAAGGATTTCATGATCGACGCCTATCAGATCTACGAATCGCGTGCGATGGGCGCCGATGCGGTACTTTTGATTGCCGCTTGCCTCGACGACGCGCAGATGAAGGATTTCGAAGCGATTGCGCTCGATCTCGGCATGTCAGTGCTGGTCGAAGTGCACGATGGTGCTGAACTCGACCGCGCACTGAAGCTGAAGACACCGCTGATCGGCATCAACAACAGAAATCTGCGCAACTTCGAAACGTCGATCCAGACGACGCTCGACCTGCGCGCGCAAGTGCCGGCAGAGCGCATCGTGGTCACAGAGTCGGGCATCGGCACGCGCGAAGACGTGGCGAGCCTGCGTGCCGAGGGCGTGAATGCGTTCCTGGTCGGCGAGGCCTTCATGCGCGCAGCGGATCCTGGCGCTGCGCTCGCAGCGCTTTTCGAGTGATGGCAACGAGCGCATCGCAACTTCAGGACAGCGATCCGTCGACTTGGCCGGTGGCTTCCGGCTGGCAGCCGCTGGTCGATGATTTTTTCGCCGGCGCGGTGGGGCAGAAATTGCAGGCATTCTTGCAAGAACGCCTGTCCGCCGGTGCAGTGATCTTCCCGCCGCAGCCGCTTCGCGCGCTCGAACTGACGCCGCCGGAAGAGGTCCGGGTCGTGATCCTCGGTCAGGACCCATACCACGGGCGCGGACAGGCCGAGGGGCTGGCTTTCTCGGTGGCGCCCGGCGTGGCGATTCCTCCGTCACTGCGCAATATCTTCAAGGAGCTCGAGCGCGACCTTGGTACTCCGCCGCCTGCCTTCCCTGTTCCCGGCGGAAGCCTTGTGAAGTGGGCCACGCACGGCGTGCTTCTCCTGAACACGTGCCTGACGGTGGAGGAGGGACAGGCGGCCAGTCATGCGAAGAAAGGCTGGGAAGTGCTGACCGATGCGGTGATCCGGCACGTGGCGAATGGCGAAAGGCCCGTCGTCTTCATGCTTTGGGGCGCGCATGCGCAGAGCAAGAGGGCGCTGATCGATGAGCAGCGGCACAAGGTGTTGCTTTCGAACCACCCTTCGCCGCTGTCCGCAGTGCGCCCGCCGCTGCCTTTCATCGGCTCAGGTCATTTTGGTGAGGCGAGAAGGTGGCGGGAGCGCCAAAACGCCTGAGCGATTTGCTATATTCGTGGGCTTGGCTTGCGGCGGATACGTTGCAAGCTCCGTGGAAAAGCATGAATTGAGCGGCCTTCCAGGCTGTGCGCGGGTGTCGACCACCCCATTTTTTCATGCTATATTCCGCGGTTCGCCGGAGAGGTGGCCGAGTGGTTAATGGCAGCAGACTGTAAATCTGCCCTCTTACGAGTACGCTGGTTCGAATCCAGCCCTCTCCACCAGCGAAGTGTGATCGGATTTCAGAGCGCATGAATGTGAGTGCTCGTGCGAGTGCTTGAGGCGTCCGGGCCCAGTGTCCAGGCGTCACGATGCGGGAGTAGTTCAATGGTAGAACCCTAGCCTTCCAAGCTAATGACGCGGGTCCGATTCCCGTCTCCCGCTCCAAGGTTCGGATGACAGGAAGCAGTTGCATGCGCTTCCTGTCGAAGGTTGATTCGGTTAGTGCATTTGCCCTTTTGGCTCAGTGGTAGAGCACTCCCTTGGTAAGGGAGAGGTCGCGGGTCCGATTCCCGCAAAGGGCACCAATTTCCGGGGGTTGCATCGTCCTGCATGCATCCCCATATGAATGCGTTGTTGATCTAGTTATTTTTCGGAGTCGAGAAAATGGCAAAAGGTAAATTTACCCGCACCAAGCCCCACGTGAACGTGGGCACGATCGGTCACGTCGACCATGGCAAGACCACGCTGACCGCTGCGATCGCAACGGTGCTGTCGGCCAAGTTCGGCGGCGAAGCCAAG
>NZ_JBPJZE010000039.1:0-1733 GCF_051216695.1 Variovorax glucosi | reverse complement strand
GTTGGGTCGATAATGATTTTTCGAGGCGCGGGGCTTCCCGGGTTGCGGGGCATTTTATGCGGCGTCCACGGGCGGTCCGTGTCACTCGTGGGCGGGGCGCTTGGGCGTCACCTGCGCGACTCCACAGGATTCAGTTCATGGCTTACAGCATCGATCTTTCCGGCCGCGTGGCCTTCGTCACCGGCGCTTCCAGCGGGCTCGGCGCCCAGTTCGCGAAAACCCTTGCCCGCGCGGGCGCCGCCGTGGTGCTGGCCAGCCGCCGCGTCGAGAAGCTCAAGGAGTTGCGCGCACGCATCGAGGGCGAGGGCGGCGACGCCCACGTGGTCGAGCTCGACGTAACCGATATCGGCAGCATCAAGGCGGCAGTCGCACGCGCCGAGACCGAGGTGGGCGCCATCGACATCCTGGTCAACAACTCGGGCGTGAGCACCACGCAGCGCCTGCAGGACGTGACGCCCGACGACTACGACTACATCTTCGACACCAACGTGAAGGGATCTTTCTTCGTGGCGCAAGAAGTGGGCAAGCGCATGCTGGCGCGCGCCAAGGGCACGGCGCCGGGCACCTACATCGGCGGGCGCATCATCAACATTGCGTCGGCTGCCGCGCTCAAGGTCATGCCGCAGATCGGCACCTACTGCATGAGCAAGATCGCGGTGGTGCAGATGACCAAAGCCATGGCGCTCGAATGGGGCCGCTTCGGCATCAACGTGAATGCGCTGTGCCCGGGCTACATCACGACCGAGCTCAACGAGGAGCACTGGAGCACCGAAGGCGGCGCCAAGCTGGTCAACATGCTGCCGCGCAAGCGCGTGGGCAAGCCCGAGGACCTGGACGGCCTGATCGTGCTGCTGGCCAGCGGCCAGAGCCATTTCGTGAACGGCGCCGTCATCGCGGCCGACGACGGGTTCGCGCTCTGAGTCCGCGGGCTTGGGTTGGCATTGCGGCCGGGCTGGCCGCGGGTGCGCTCTGGGGCCTGACCTTCGTGGCGCCGCGCATGGTGGGCCACTTCGGCATGGTCGACATCACGGCCTCGCGCTTCGCGGTGTTCGGTGCTGTCTCGGCGCTGGCCGTGTTCGCGCGGCCGGCTGCAGTGCGCTGGCCGAACGGGCGACAAGCGCTCGCGGCGCTGGGGCTCAGCGTGCTGGGCTTCACCGGCTATTACCTGCTGCTGGCCTTCGGCATCGCGGCGGCCGGCACTGAAGTGCCCAGCCTCATCATCGGCACGATCCCCGTCTGGATGATGCTGCTGGGCCGGCCCGCGGGCCTGCGCATGCGCGCGCTGCTGCCGGGACTGCTGCTCACGGGCGCGGGCATTGCGCTGATGATCTACGGCGCGTGGTCCGCGCAGCACGGCGCAGGCAGTGGTGGCGCCCGCTTCGGCTGGGGCATTGCACTGGCGCTGGCCGCGATGGCAAGCTGGACGGTGTACGGCCTGCTCAACGCCGCCTGGCTGCAGCGCCACACCGAGCTCAACGCAACCGACTGGGCCAACTGGCTCGGCGTGGCGACCGGCCTGGGCGCCTTGCTGCTGTGGGCTGTTGCGGGCAGCGACGTGTCTACGCTCCGGGCGCAGCCCGACGGCATGCTGTTCGTGTGGATCGCGCTGGCGAGCGGCTTCGGCTCGTCGTGGCTGGCGACCATTCTCTGGAACGTCGCGAGCCAGCGCCTGTCCGCCAGCCTGTGCGGCCAGCTGATCGTCAGCGAGACGCTGTTCGCGCTCTTCTATTCCT
>NZ_JBPJZE010000399.1:0-1035 GCF_051216695.1 Variovorax glucosi | reverse complement strand
CGGGTCGATTCGAACAGGCTGGCGCGGCGCAGCTTGCCGAACAGCAGCTCCAGGTACGACAGCGACACGCGCTGGCGCAGGCTGATGGAGGCCAGCGTGACAGGGCCCGAACGGCCGTGCAGGGCGATGTCGATCATCGCGGTGACCGCGAAGCGGCCCTTGGTGGTGAGGCGCATGGGATGTTCCTTTCCTTCCTTCGTGGGGAATTACTCGTCCCGGCCGCCCGCGATGCCCAGCAGGGCCAGCAGCGACTGGAAGACGTTGTAGATGCTGAGATACACACCCAGCGTGGCGGAGATGTAGTTGGTCTCCAGGCCGTCCTTCACGCGCTTGAGGTCGTGCAGGATGAAGGCCGAGAAGATGCCGATGGCCGCGACCGACAGCGTCATCATCAGCGCGCTCGACTGGATGAAGAAGTTGGCGATGCCCGCCACCAGCAGCAGGATCGCGCCGATGAAGAGCCACTTGCCCATGGCCGAGAGGTCGCGCTTGATGACCGACGACAGCGTGGCCATGCCGAAGAAGATCGCGCCGGTGCCGGCAAACGCCGTCATCACCAGGCTGGCGCCGTTGGCCAGGCCGAGCACGGAGCCAACCAGGCGCGACAGCATCAGGCCCATGAAGAAGGTGAAGGCCAGCAGCACCGGCACGCCAGCGGCAGAGTTCTTGGTCTTCTCGATGGCGAACATGAAGCCAAAGGCGCCGCCGAGGAAGACGATGAGGCCCAGGCCACCGGTGAGCGAGCGGGTGATGCCGGTGCTCACGCCGACCCAGGCGCCCAGCACGGTGGGCAGCAGGCTCAGTGCAAGCAGCCAGTAGGTGTTGCGCAGCACGCGCTGGCGTTCAGCCTGCGCCAGCGGCTGGCCGTAGCCTGTTGAAGTGTCTAGGGTGGTAACGCGGTCGTTCATGGCCGGAGCTCCTGTGATTGCTGCAATGATGCAGTTGGGCGCATTCTAGGGGGCTGCAAGATGGGGTGTCGCAAAGACCGTATGCGGGGTGTTCTCAAGCCCTGAAGACACCCTTGGCGGCATGGTC
>NZ_JBPJZE010000398.1:0-1035 GCF_051216695.1 Variovorax glucosi | reverse complement strand
GTGACCCTGAGCACTTCGATGACGTTGGGAGTGTCCCGAAACGCCTTCAGCAAGCTCTGCCCCTGTTCCGCAGCGGCGCCAATTCGGATGACCGCATCGATCGGGAAGCCCAGCTTGGCCCAGTCGACCTCCGCGCGGTAGCCCGTGATGACGCCGCGCTCCTTTAGCTTTCGAACACGCTCTGCGCAAGCAGGACCGGTCAGGCCCACCTCGGCGGCCAACGATTTGAAAGATGCCCGCCCGTCGACGAGCAGCAACTGGACCAATTTCAGGTCGATCGAGTCAAGAAAGTTTCGCTCTGCCGTTTCCAAGAATTTTGCTCCTTCAGTCGCACGTCGCTTTAATTAGCAAAGACCACTTCATTGATATCGACCGGAAAATTTAGCATTCGCAAACGATATTGTGAGTCCAAGCATGAACCGAAATCAAGTCACCACCGATGGTTTTTCCTTCGTCGAGTTCGTGTGCACGAGCTTGGACGAGCTCGTTCCGTTGTTCGCAAAATTTGGCTTCAAGGCCGTTGGCCAATCGCCCAGAACATCGGCGGTGCTGATGCAGCAGAACGGAGCGAGCTTCATCGTGAACCCCGCGCCCAATCCTTTCCGCGACGTTCATGGGACATCGGTCCGTGCCATCGGTATCAAGGTGGACGATGCGCAATTGGCGCTGAGCCAAGCGCTCAGCGGTGGCGCGAGCGAGGCCATTCCCGACGCAGAGGGCGCATTTGCGATCGAAGCGCCAGCGATCATCGGGATCGGTGGCAGCTTGGTCTACTTCGTGAGTGGATCGCTGGCCGAGGAATATTCCGCGCCCTACGCGATGCCAATGGAGCAGCAAGACGCGTCGATCATCGCGATCGACCACACCTCGAACATCGTGCGCCCGGCCAACCTCGACCTGTGGGCCGACTTCTACAAGAACACATTCGACTTCACGCAAAAGCAATATCTCGATGTCAAAGGCAAGATGACCGGCATGCGTGCGCGCTCGATGGTGAGCCCTTGCGGCAAGGTTTCCATCCCCATCGCAGCAGCG
>NZ_JBPJZE010000397.1:0-1036 GCF_051216695.1 Variovorax glucosi | reverse complement strand
CAACGAGAACCGGGGCCGTATCGATGATGACGAGGTCGTATAGCGGAGATAACTTTTCCAGTACCTGGACAAAGGAATCGCTCGTCAGCAGCTCGGCCGGATTAGGCGGAAGCACACCCGTGGTAATGATGTCCAGATTCGGCAGGGCCGACGGGCGAATCGCTTTCTCGAGGTCGAGCGTGCCGGCGATCAATTCGGACAGGCCGGAAGACCGCTGGATCGAGAGAAATTGATTCACGCGGCCTTTTCGCAAGTCCGCATCGATCAACAGAACCTTCTTGGCGGTTGCGGCGGTGATCGCCGCGAAGTTGACCGAAATGAAGGTCTTGCCCACGCCAGGCGTCGCGCCGGAGATGAGAAGGCGGTTGTTGGTCGCTTCCAGCATGGCGAACTGCAGCGCGGTGCGAAGGCTGCGCAGGCTTTCCACCGCGGGGTCTTCGGGGAACAGGTGCGCCAGGACGTGCTTGCCGACGACCTTGTTCTCGATGTTCCTCTCGATCGTGCGTTGGGCGGCGCTCAGCGGAATGCTGCTGTAGACGTTGAGCCCGGTGTGGCTTTCGATTTCTCCCGGATTGCGGATGCCGCCGAAGAACGAGTTCCTTGCAATCGCGGCGCCGATGCCGGCAGCCAGCCCCAGGATCACAGCCAGCGCGATGACCAGGGGCCGCTTGGGCCACACCGGTTCTTCCGGAACGATGGCGTCGTCCAGCAGGCGCACGTTGCCCACCTTGCCTTCCTTGGCCAGCCGCATCTGCAGCGAGCTGTTGAGAAGCGATACGTACAGGTCGGTGTTGACCTTGATGTCGCGCTGCATGCGAACGGTGTTCTGCTGCAGCTCCGGCATCTTGCGGATGCGCGCATCGACGGTGGCGAGCGCGCTCTTCCATGCGGCGACCTGGGTGTCCAGCGTCTGGACGGCGGGATGCTCGCTCGTGAAGCGCGCGGTGAGTTCGCGCCGCTTCTGTTCCGCCTCGAGCAGCTTGGACTGCAGGTCGATGGTCTGGGTCAGCGCGTTCTTTGCCTCGTCGTCGAGACT
>NZ_JBPJZE010000396.1:289-1037 GCF_051216695.1 Variovorax glucosi | reverse complement strand
TGAGCCGGTCGGGCCTTCGTGGCAGGCAACTCGCGGCCGATCCATTCGTCGGGGCCGCTCACCACGGTGCCCGCGAAGTCGCGGCCCGGGGTTCGCGGCCAGACAGCCTGCGGCATGATGCCCAGCGTCGCTTTCACGTCGCTCGGGTTCACCGCGGCGGCGGCGATGCGCACCACGGCGTGGCCAGGTGGCGGTGTGGGTTCTGGCTGCGGCGCGGCCTCGAGTCGCAGCGCGTCGAGGTTGGCGGCCTTCTCGCTCACGCGCAATGCGCGGGAGCTGTGGGCGGTGTGCATGGCTGCGATGCTCATCGTTCAGTTCCTTGCATCCGGCAAGCCCAGCATGGCGCGCGCCTCGCGCGGGTTCGCGATTTCGCCGCCCAGGCTCAGCAGGATGTCGCGCGCCTTCGCCACCAGCTGCGCATTGCTCTCGGCCAGCACGCCCTTCTCGAGGTAGATGTTGTCCTCCATCCCCACGCGCACGTGGCCGCCGAGTAGCCAGGCCTGAGCGACGATCGGGAACTCCATGCGGCCGATGCCGAAGGCGCTCCAGAACGCGCCGCGCGGCAGCATGTTGCGGGCGTACAGCAGCGTCTCGGGCGTGGGTGCAAATCCGTACTTCACGCCGAGCACGAAGGTCCACATGGCGGGGCCGTCGAGCATGCCGTCGGCGATGAGGTCGAGCGCGAGGTTGATGTCGCCCGAATCGAAGATCTCCAGCTCGGGCGTCACGCCGGCCTCGCGGATCACCT
>NZ_JBPJZE010000396.1:0-279 GCF_051216695.1 Variovorax glucosi | reverse complement strand
ACGCCGCACGTTCTTCGGCGTGTTCATCACCACGTCGGGGCCGGAATTCATGGTGTTGAGGTCGAGCGAGCACACGTCGGGCCTGATGAGCGCGATGTGCTCCACGCGCTTTTCCGGCGGCAGCAGCGTGGTGCCGGGCGCGGCGATCTTCGGGTCGTCCTCGCTCGGGATGTAGCGACCGCCCGGGCCGGTCGTCATGTTGATGATGATTTCGCGGTTCTCTCGGCGAATGCGGTCGACCACCTCGCGATACAGCTCGACTTCCATCGAAGGCTTGCC
>NZ_JBPJZE010000395.1:0-1037 GCF_051216695.1 Variovorax glucosi | reverse complement strand
GCCTTGCGTGAAGTCGATCATCGGGCTGCGCTCGTAGATGCGGATGCCCATGCGCAGCGCCACGCGCCGCAGCCCGCGCACCAGCTTGCCCGGATGCACGGTCGCGGCGATGGGCGAATACACGCCTGCCAGGTTGCGCACGGAGCCTGTGCGGCGTGCGACTTCTTCGGGCGGCAGCGTGCGGTAGGAATGAATGCCGCAGTCCTCCAGCCCCTTCATCACAGGGTCGAGCGCGCCGACCTGGGCCTGCGAGGTTGCGGTGTACAGCGTGCCGTCCTGCCGCAGCTCGGCATCGATACCTTGCGCGCGGCAGAAGTCGGCGATGTGTTGCACCGCATCTTCCGAGGCCCTGACGAGGCGGATGGCCTCGGCTTCGCCGAACAGCCGGCGCAGTGTGAAGAACTTGGTCGACCATGTCAGCAGGCAGCCGCCGTTGCGCCCGCTCGCGCCGGAGCCGCAGAGATCGCTCTCGACAATGGCGATGTCGAGCGCCGGGTTGCGCTGCTTCGCCTGAATGGCGGTCCACAGCCCGGTAAAGCCGCCACCGACGATGCAGACGTCGGCGCGCTGCGCGCCCTGCAGTGCAGGTGCGAGGTCGCCGTCGTTGAAGAGGGCCTGTTCGATCCAGAAGGGGCGCATGTCGGAAGGCTCTCGGTTTCAGGTTATGGCTGCTGCGTGGCAGCCTGCCTCGACGCGAGCACCATGTGCCGCGCGTAGTGCATCAGGTCGGGCGTCATCGCATCGGCGCACTTGGCGCTGTCGTCCCAGCGGCGCAGGCGCACCGCGTCGAGCGCATGCGGCAGCGCCTCGAACTGCCTTGCCTGCGCTTCGTCGAACACACCGCCCTGCAGCACCAGGCTGCGCTGCGAATCGGCCGACAGCGCCTCGAGATACCCCGGCTCGCGCGCGCACAGAAAACGCTTGGCGTCCACGTGCAGCCGGATCGGGTCGAGCGTGGCCGGGCCGAACAGGTGCTTCAGGAAGGCACGGCTGCGGTACTGGTGCAGGTCGTCCAGGCCTTGCTGCGTGGGCGTGCC
>NZ_JBPJZE010000394.1:0-1037 GCF_051216695.1 Variovorax glucosi | reverse complement strand
GCATCATGCGGGCCGCCAAGCCCGTGCCCGAGTGGCTGGCCGACCCGGCCGTGTCCGCGCCGCTGAAGGCCAAGCTCGAACTCACGCAGCGCATCCGCCGCTTCGCTTCCACCCAACTCGGCCTGCCCGACAACGCCAGCTACAAGTCGTACGCCGACCTGCACCGCCCCGCCGCCGTGTGGAACGTGGTGGCCGCGCCGCCGTACTCGCTCACGCTCAAGAGCTGGTGCTTCCCGGTGGCCGGCTGCGTGGGCTACCGGGGCTACTACAGCGAGGATGCGGCCAAGACCGAAGCCGAAGCGCAGAAGAAGCAGGACCTGGAAGTGGCCGTGTACCCGGTGCCCGCGTACTCCACGCTGGGCTGGATGAACTGGGCCGGTGGCGATCCGCTGCTGTCCACCTTCATTGGCTACCCCGAGGGCGAGCTCGCGCGCATCGTGTTCCACGAACTGGCGCACCAGGTGCTCTACGTGGCCGGCGACACTGTGTTCAACGAGTCGTACGCCACGGCGGTCGAGCGCATCGGCGGGGCGATGTGGCTGCAGCGCGAGGCCGGCGAGCAGGCCCGTCGCGAGTACGCCCAGTTCGATGGGCAGCGCCAGGACTTCCGCGCGCTGGCGCTGAACACCCGCCGCGCGCTGACGCAGGTCTACGAATCGCCCGAAGCCAAGGACAAGGACTGGGCCAAGGTCGAGGTCATGAAGCAGGCCGCCATGGCCGATTTTCGCGAGCGCTATGCAAAGCTGAAGGCGGGCTGGTCTGGCCCCCGCCGCAACGCCTATGACGCCTGGGTGGCACGCGCCAACAACGCGGCCTTCGGCGCACAGGGCGCCTACGACGATCTCGTGCCCAGCTTCGAGAAACTCTTCGAACGCGAAGGCCACGACTGGCCGCGCTTTTACACTGAGGTCCGGCGCATCGCCGCGCTGCCGACCACGGAAGAACGCCGCAGTGCCTTGCAGGCGGCGACCGGCATCATGCAAACCCATTCCAGCCCGGAACAAAAAAACGGAGATCACGGTGCCTGACATCCATAT
>NZ_JBPJZE010000393.1:0-1039 GCF_051216695.1 Variovorax glucosi | reverse complement strand
TCGAGGTGGCGCGCAAGGGCATCACGGTGAATGCCGTGTGCCCGGGCTACACCGACACCGACATCCTGCGCAACAGCGTCGCCAACGTGGTCGGCAAGAACGGGCGCAGCGAGGCCGATGCACTGGCGGAGTTTTCCAGCGTCAATCCGCAGAAGCGGATCGTGCAGCCGTCCGAAGTGGCCGATGCCGTGCGCTGGCTGTGCGGGCCTGGTGCGGCGTCGGTCACCGGGCAGTCCATCTCGGTTTCAGGGGGAGAAGTGACATGACACGCAACAACGATGCCTCGCACGCCGCGCTGAGCGATGCGGAAGAACTGGGTCACGAAGCCCGCGCGGGCCACGAGGACCACGCGATGCTCAAGCTGTGGCTGCGCATGCTGGCCAGCACCACGCAGATCGAGGCCGAGATCCGGCGCCGGCTGCGCGAGCGCTTCGGCATCTCGCTGGCGCGCTTCGACTACATGGCGCAGCTCTACCGCTACGAGGACGGCCTGAAGATGCGCGTGCTCTCGCGCTACCTGATGGTGACCGGCGGCAACGTCACGGGCCTGACCGACGAACTCGAACGCGAAGGCATGGTGGCGCGCGCGCCCAGCCCCGACGATCGCCGTGCGTGGATCGTGAGCCTCACGCCCACGGGGCGCCGCACCTTCGAGACGATGGCGAGCGAGCACGAGCAGTGGATCCTCGAGATGTTCTCGGGGCTCGACATGAAGACGGTCAAGCAGCTGCACACGCAGCTTGGCCTGCTGCGCGTGCATGTGATGCGCGGCGAGCCGTCGGGCGAGGAGGGCTGAGGGTGAGCGACGACACGCACGTCGATCTGGCGGCTGCGAGCAACGAGTTCCGCAGGCCACGGCTGATCCGGTTTTCGGATTGCGACCCGGCGGGCATCGTTTTCTATCCGCAGTACTTCGTGATGCTCAACGGGCTGATCGAGGACTGGGTTAATGAAGGCTTGGAACTCAGCTACCACGGCCTGGTGGCGCAGCGCCGCATCGGCCTGCCGACCGTGAAGCTCGATGTCGACTTCCGCGCCG
>NZ_JBPJZE010000392.1:0-1039 GCF_051216695.1 Variovorax glucosi | reverse complement strand
TTCGAACCCCATCGTTTCGATGACGCGTGCGGCCAGGGCGTTGCCCGCGCCCGGAACGAGCAGTCCCTTTCGGGCCTCGATGTGACTGCGCAGCAAGGCGCCAGGGTGCTGATTGATCGAGTTCATGGAGTGTGGTCGTCGTCGGTGTTTGGTGTTTGATGACTGTTGTGCGAGGGGGTACTCAGATGCATACGACTGCCTTGCCGATCTGCTCGCGGCTTTCGATCCGGGCGAGCGCCAGGTCCAGATCGTCGAGTGTTTAGCGCGCTGCGACCTCGATACGCAATGCGCCTTGCCGCATGGCCGCGAACACCGCATCGGCGCGGCGCTGCACGGTGACGGCGTCGGCCATATGGTCCGCCAGGCGCGGGCGTGTCAGGAAGAGCGAACCCGCCTCGCCCAGCTCGATCGGATCGAGGTCTCGCACAGAGCCGGAGACGTTTCCGTAGTTCACGATCAAACCGTGGGTTCTGGCGGCTCTCATGCTGTCGCGCAATGTCGCTTGGCCGACGGAATCGAAGACGACATCCACACCCCTGCCGTCGGTCGCCTGACGAACGACGTCGACGAAGCTTCCATCTCCATAGACCACGGCCCGATCCGCCCCGCAAGCAATTGCGGCCGCGCATTTCTTTTCAGTGCTGGCCGTGGCGAAAACCGTTGCCCCTAGCCGCTTGGACATCTGGATGAGCAGCTGGCCGATGCTTCCTGATGCGGCGTGCACGAGGCATGTGGAGCCGGGCACGATGCAGGCAACGTCTTCCACCAAGTAGTGAGCGGTGCAGCCCTGGAAGATCGATGCGGCGGCGAGGTCGTAGTCCACATCGTCTGGAATACGAGCAGCGAGCGCCGCAGGGATGCGGGCGTACTCGGCATAGCTTCCCCAAGCGATGCACCAGGCTACGCGGTCGCCAATCGCTAGATGCTGCACGTCTTGCCCGACGGCGACCACCTCGCCTGCGCCTTCCATTCCGAGCGTGCAAGGCAGGCGTACTGGATAAGTTCGAGAGTTGGCGTACTTGCCCTGGCGGGTGTGAAT
>NZ_JBPJZE010000391.1:353-1040 GCF_051216695.1 Variovorax glucosi | reverse complement strand
GTTCATCAGCCAGTCCGCACTGACGGGCGAGGCCATGCCGGTGGAGAAGTTCGTCGTCGACCGCGGCGACCACGCGGCGGGTGTGCTCGAACGCGAGAACCTGCTCTTCATGGGCACCAACGTGATCAGCGGCACCGCTACCGCGCTCATCGTGCACACGGGCGACCGTACTTTCTTCGGCGCACTGGCGCAGCGCGTAACGGCCACCGATCGCGGCACCAGCGCCTTCCAGGCGGGCATCAACCGCGTGAGCTGGGTGCTGATCCGCTTCATGCTGGTGATGGCGCCGCTGGTGCTGGTGATCAACGGCGTGGCCAAGGGTGACTGGTGGGAGGCGGCGCTGTTTGCGTTGTCGATCGCGGTCGGCCTCACGCCCGAGATGCTGCCGATGATCGTGACGGCCACGCTGGCCAAAGGCGCGGTCGTGATGTCGCGCCAGAAGGTGATCGTGAAGCGGCTCGAAGCCATTCACAACTTCGGCGCCATGGACGTGCTGTGCACCGACAAGACCGGCACGCTGACGCAGGACCGCATCGTGCTCGAACGTCACACCAACGCCTGGGGCGAAGGCTCGGACCACGTGCTGCAGCTGGCCTACCTCAACAGCTTTCACCAGACGGGCCTGAAGAACCTGCTCGATAAGGCCGTGCTGAGCCATGCCGAGATGCAGCTCGAAACGCGTCTGCA
>NZ_JBPJZE010000391.1:0-343 GCF_051216695.1 Variovorax glucosi | reverse complement strand
CTTCTCGCGCCGGCGCATGTCGGTGGTGGTGGCCAATGGCGGCAGCGAGCACCTGCTGATCTGCAAGGGCGCGCTGGAAGAGATCCTGTCGGTGTGCACTTCGGTCGAGCGCGGTGCCGAGGTGTTGGCGCTCGATGCCGAGGTGCTGGCGCGCATTCATCGCGTGGCATCGGAGCTCAATGCCCAGGGCCTGCGCGTGGTGGCCGTGGCAAGCCGTTCGCTGAAGGTCGAAGCGCAGAAGCCTGCCTACGGCGTGGCCGACGAGTCGGGACTCACGCTGCTGGGCTACGTGGCATTTCTCGATCCACCAAAGGAATCGACCGCGCCCGCATTGCGCGCGCTG
>NZ_JBPJZE010000390.1:0-1041 GCF_051216695.1 Variovorax glucosi | reverse complement strand
GTGATCGCCGTGATGTCGATCATCGGCTTGCCACGCAGCCCGACTACCGCCGTGCTCCCGATGTGCACGAGTTCCACGCCGGCCAGGTGCATGCGCACGTACTCCTGCACCCCGGCGAAGACGCGGGCGTATGCAGGGTCATACGGAACGATATTCCGGTGCTCAAGGCCTTCGTCGAATGCGTCGATCTTCATGGTTCGTTCCGATGATTACCGCGAGGACTCAGCCTTCGGCAAAGAACTGGCTGGGCGTCTGGTCGAATTGCTTGCGGAACATTGTGGCAAAGGCACTGGGGCTTTCGTAACCCAGCGCAAGGGCAACGTCGATGACTTTCTCGCCGGCGGCCAGCAGCTCCAGCGCCCGCAGCAGCCGAGCCTGCTGCCGCCATTGACCGAAGGTCATGCCGGTCTCGTTCACGAACAAGCGCTGGATGGTCTTCACGTTCACAGCAAGGCGCCGCGCCCAATCGGCCATGGTGGAGCTGTCGTCCAGTTGCTGCTGCAGCAGTTCGCAGATCTGCAGCAGCCGCGGGTCGGACCGCATGTGCAGGTGCAGTGGCAACACCGGCAAGGCACGCAGTTCGTCCAGAATCAAGCGCATGACGCGGCCGTCGCGGGTGCCAGGCACGTAAGGCTGCTGCACCTCCATGGCGGCGCGGATGAGTTCGCGCAACAGGGGTGATATGCCCACCGCCCGGGTCTCGCCCAGCAGTTTGGGAGCAGCATCGGTCGCCACCTGCAGGCTGCGCATGTGTACTTCTCCGATGCAGCGGATCTTGTGGGTCATGCCGGCCAGCATCCAGATGCCGCGAGTGGGCGGCACCACCCAGCGGCCCGCCCGGGCCTGCACCACCATTACGCCGCGCACGGCATAGATCAGCTGGTGCTTGGTGTGCGCATGCGGCTCGATGTACCAGCCGCTTGGGTAGTCGGTGGCCCGGCCGGTGATGGGCGAAGGCGCGTCGTCGATCTCTTTGAGCACCTGAGGCAGGGCCTTGGGCTTGCGAGATGGGTTCATGTCCTTTTCGCGAGGGTTTCTGGT
>NZ_JBPJZE010000038.1:0-1739 GCF_051216695.1 Variovorax glucosi | reverse complement strand
ACTGGTTCGAAGGAACCGCGCATGCCTTTCGCGCAACTTCTTCTGGTTCCTGATGCTCTGCTCGATGGCGTCGCCATGCTTGCCCTCGCTGCCGAACTCAAAGTGATCGACGCACGCCCAGGGTTCGTAGACGACGCGCAGGCCTCTTTCGCGTAGCCGCAGGCAATAGTCGACCTCCTCGTAGTAGGCGGGCGCATAGCGCCGGTCGAAGCCGCCGAGGGCGTGCCAGTCGCTCAACCTAGTCATCAGGAAAGCACCCGAGCAGTAGCCCACATCGCGTGCGAACATGGCTTCCTCGGTTTCGAGTGCCATGCCGCGGCAGTACCCCTGTGTGCTGGCGTCGGCCCAGATCATCGCGCCAGCTTCCTGAAGTAGGCCGACGGTATCAACGAGCCGGGCGCCGACCGCGCCGATGTCGGGCGCCGACTGGAGGCGCTCCCACGCCGCGCGCAACGAGCCCGGTCGCACGAAAGCATCGCTGTTCAGAAGCAGCAAGGCCTGGCCCTTCGCGTGCAGCGCGCCGCTGTTGCAGCCTCGCAGGAAGCCGATGTTGGATGTGCTGCTGATGACTTTCACACCATCGACGCGCGCCAGCAGTTCGGCCGTGCGGTCGGTCGATGCGTTGTCGAACACGATGACCTCGAACGGCGGCGTTCCGGAAAGCTTCATCTCCGCAGCGAGTGCGCGCAGGCACTTGAGGGTGAAATAGGCAGCATTCCAGGTGATCACCAGCACCGAGACCACCGGCGGCCGTTTGTCACGTAGCGCGAGACATTCGCCAGCGCCGAAAAACTGCTCCAGTTCGTGCTGCGCCTTTGCCACGGCCAGCTGTTTGGGGGTGAGTGGAGGCGCCACTGCTGCGGGCACGACGGCGGCCTCAGCGGCGGGCTCGACCTCACGGATTTCAGCCGCAACAATGACCTCCGAAAGCGCTCCTGCTGCCTCTGGAGGGGGGGCGCCGAGTTTTTTCTTTGCGCACGGCGCAGCGCCAGCCGGTATCCAAGCTGACCGGTCGCGGTCCACCAGATCGCCTTGACGCTTTGCCGAACCAACTTCCTGAGGAAGGGATTGGCTCTTAGCAACCGCGATGCGAGGGCACGCGCCCTCGGGAAGCTTTCGCTCAGGTCGCGCAACGGCGCGGTCACGCGCCAGCTCGTCGAGGCGAGCACACCGTGCAAGCGCTGCGAGGTCGTCGCCAACTGAGCAGCGGAGTCGTTCAGCTGCGCCGATGCCCGTTCGAGTTGCTGCCGGGTCTGCGCCAGCATGGCGGAAACACTTGCCAGTTCGGCGGTGGCCGAGTGGTGGGATTGTTGAGCGGCCACGGCTGACGCGCGGGTCTCATCTAGCGCCCTGCGCTTGGCCTTCAAAGCTGCTGTCAGGGTGCTTGCATAGCCTTCGGCACGCTGGAGTTCGTTCAGGAGGGCTTCGGCTGGTGCCTGGGCGGTTTGCAGCGTCGGGGGCCGGTTGCCGAGCACCCCTTCAAAAGACCGTGCGTAGCCGTTATCCGCGCGTTCCAAGTCGGCCCGGACCTCCTGGCGCTCGTCGGTCCGCGATAACCCTTTGGATATCTGCGGTCTTCTGAAAACCTCGCCCATTAGATGCCTCCTTTGTAACCATGCGGACCCGACCCGTCGGGCCGGCCCACACTGCAGCACCGTTGCTGCAGCTGTTGTCGCCTACACCCCCGCGATAGCCGGCCCCGCGCGGTTTCAGCAGAACCGAATCCGTTAACGACAAGC
>NZ_JBPJZE010000389.1:0-1042 GCF_051216695.1 Variovorax glucosi | reverse complement strand
CGGCACGTTGCTCGAAGATGCCGTGGCGCAGCCTCGCGCGCCGGTTGGCAGCCTCGCGCTGGTCGGTTCGCGCGAGCGCGAATTGCTGTTGCTCGCAGCCCGTGGCGAGGAGGCGGATTTCGGAACCCTCACGCTGGCCGAACAGGTCGCCGGCTGGGCGCAGACGACGCCGGACGCGCCCGCGCTGGAGGCAGGCGATGTGCTTCTGAGCTATCGCGAATTCGATGCGCGAATCAACCAGATGGCGCACTGGCTGCAGGCCCGGGGCGCCACGGCCGGAACGCTGGTGGCGCTCAACCTTCCGCGGTCGGCCGACTTGCTGGTGGCGATGTTCGCTAGCTGGCGCATCGGGGCGGGCTACCTGCCGCTGGACCCTGAGTGGCCCGCTGCACGCCGCCAGGCCGTGCTGGAAGACGCCGTGCCGTCGCTCGTGCTCCATGCCATCGGGTCGGCTTCGCCCGGCGATGCGCCGTGGCGGCAGGCATCGCTGAGTGAGATGGATCTAGACGGTGTTGCCGACAGCGCACCGGCACACCAGTCTGCGATGCGGGACCTGGCCTATGTGCTCTACACCTCGGGTTCGACGGGAACGCCCAAGGGCGTGGTCATCGAGCAGGGGCAATTGCTCAATTACGTGGCGGCGGTGTCGTCGGCCATGGACTTGGGTCGCTGCCGTCGCTGGGCGCTCACCAGCTCAGTCGTTGCGGACCTGGGCAACACGGCGCTCTTCGGTGCGTTCCACAACGGCGCTTGCCTCGTCGTGGCGGGCCCCGGCGACGTGAAGGACGCACGCGCTTTCGCGGGCTTCATGCGCGAGCGTCGGATCGACGCACTCAAGATGGTGCCCTCCCATCTGGAGGCCTTGCTCGAGGACGATGCACCGAAGCTGCCCGGCACGCTGGTGCTGGGCGGCGAGGCCGCGCCGCGCTCGCTCGTCGAGCGCATCGCCCGGCTTGCACCGGAGACCGTGGTCTACAACCACTACGGCCCCACGGAAACGACGGTGGGTGTGATGGTGCATCGTGTGCCGGCAGACGGGGCC
>NZ_JBPJZE010000388.1:0-1043 GCF_051216695.1 Variovorax glucosi | reverse complement strand
AGCGAGGTGATGCGCGCCTCGTTCTGCATGCCGCCGATGTCGAAGCGCAGCATGTCGCCGAGTTTCAGGCCCAGCGTCTCGGCCAGGCCCTCTTCCACGCTCACCTCGCCCTGCGCATCGGGCGTCCACTTGCCCGCGGTGATGGTGTTGTGCGCGGGCGCATCCACGCTGTTGCTGAGGTTGAACTCGCGGTCCACCAGGCGCTTGGCGCGGTCTTCGGCGTAGTCGTCGGGCGTCACGGGCTTGTCGTTGATGGCGATCAGACGGCCGCGGATCATCGGGTACCAGTCGAACTTGCCCACGCCCGCGTCGCGCAGCGACTTCTGGAAGGCATCGCTCTGGTCGGGCATGACGTTGATGACGAAGCGGTTCGGCGCATCGGGCGGCGTGGCCTGGCGCCAGCTCGCGACGAGGTCGGTGCGCAGCAGCACCAGCAGCACCAGCGCCAGCCGACCGACAGCGCGCTGACCTGCACCACCGCATAGGCCGGCCGCGCCGAAATCTGCCGCGTGGCCAGCACCAGCCATCGCGGCGCAGTCGTTTCGTTGACGCTGCGGCGCAGCACCTTCACCGCCAGCCAGCTCAGCAGCGCAAACACCGCCACCGCACCCGCGAAGCCGCCGACCGCGATCAGCCCCAGCTTGATGTCGCTGCTCGCCGCCATCAGCAGCGCCGCAAAGCCCGCAACGCCAACGCCCAGCACCGCGAGCGACGCGGGCTTGAGCCCGCCCACGTCGCGCCGGATCACGCGCAGCGGCGGCACGCGGGCCAGTTGCAGCACCGGCGGCAGGCCGAAGGCGAACAGCAGCGTGAGCCCCATGCCGAGCCCGAAAGCGACAGGCCACAAGGTGGCCGCGGGCAGCGCGGTTTCGACCAGCCCCGCCAGCAGCAGCACGAACACGTAGTGCACCGCGAAGCCGATGGCCACGCCCAGCCCGCTGGCCACGATGCCGATCACCGCAAACTCGAAGGAATAAGCTACGGCGATGGTGCGCTGGCTCTGGCCCAGCACCCGCAGCATTGCGCAGTCGTCGAGATGGCTG
>NZ_JBPJZE010000387.1:0-1043 GCF_051216695.1 Variovorax glucosi | reverse complement strand
ATGGCGTCATCAGCGTGGATGCCATTGCGCGGCAGGTCGAATCGGAAGGAGTGCGGCAGGTTGTCGTCGTCAGCGATGAAATCGGCAAGTACGACGACATCAAGGACCGCTTTCCGAAAGGCACCGAGTTCCACGACCGAGCCGCGCTCGACGACGTGCAACGCCGCTTGCGCGAGATGCCGGGCGTGACGGTGCTCATCTACGAACAGACCTGCGCGGCTGAGAAGCGCCGCCGCCGAAAGAAGGGCGAGCTGGCCGACCCGCCCAAGCGTCTGTTCATCAATGAGGCCGTGTGCGAAGGCTGCGGCGACTGCACCGTGCAGAGCAACTGCGTGGCCGTGCTGCCGCACGAAACGCCGATGGGCCGCAAGCGCAAGATCGACCAGACCAGCTGCAACAAGGATTACTCCTGCGCCAAGGGCTTCTGCCCCAGCTTCGTGGGCGTGACGGGCGGCAAGCTGCGCCGCAAGAGCGGCGCGCTGGCGGCCGGGCGCGATGCCTTCCTGCATCGGGTGGCCGCATTGCCGCATCCGGCGGAGCATGCGTGGACCGGCCCCTACGATCTGCTAGTGACCGGCGTGGGCGGCACCGGCGTGGTGACGGTCGGCGCGGTGATCGCGATGGCCGCGCACCTGGAAGCCAAGGCCGCGAGCGTGCTCGACTTCATGGGCTTCGCGCAGAAGGGCGGCTCGGTGCTGAGCTTCGTGCGGCTGGCCGATTCACGCGAGCGGCTGCATCAGGTGCGCATCGACACGCAACAAGCCGATGCGATCCTGGCCTGCGACGTGGTCGTAGGCGCGTCGGCAGATGCGCTGCAGACCGTGCGGCATGGGCGCACGCGCGTGCTGGCCAACATCCACGAGATTCCGGTGGCCGAGTCGCTGCGCAACCCGGATGCGGATCTGCATGTGGACCTGCTGCTGGAGAAGATGCGCTTCGTCGCTGGCGAGGAGCAGGTCGAGACCTTCGATGCGCAAAGCCTGGCGGAAGAATTCCTGGGCGATACGCTGGCGGCGAACATCGTCGCGGCCGGCTATGCGTGG
>NZ_JBPJZE010000386.1:0-1044 GCF_051216695.1 Variovorax glucosi | reverse complement strand
CTTGCGCGTGCGTCGGCCTACGAGCTCACGGTGATCTCGGAGAACAGGGCACTCGACGCCAAGGACATCCTCGGACATGCCTTCGACGTGGTCATCGAATTCCAGGATGCCGATGGCGGTACGCACGAACGCCACTGCCAGGGCCATGCCGTGCGCTTCGTGCGCGCCGGCCACATGGGGCGGCACTACGAATATCGCATCACCCTGCGCTCGTGGTTCTGGCTGCTCACCAAGCGCGCCAATTCGCGCATCCTGCAAGAAAAGAAAGTTCTCGAAGTGCTCGATGCTGTGTTCGAGGACAGCCCCATCAAGCGCTTCAAGAAAACCAAGGCCGACAACGTGATCGGCACCCACAACCCGCGCCGCTACTGCGTGCAACACCAGGAAAGCGACTACCAGTTTCTCTCGCGCCTGCTGGAGGACGAAGGCATCTACTACTGGTTCAGGCACGAGAAGGACCGGCACACGCTGGTGCTGGTGGACGACATCGCGGCACACGACGAACTGCCGGGCTACGCCTGCATCGACTGCTTCGCGACCGACCGCGCCATCACGGACGACATCGAGGTGATCGACGACTGGCAGGTGACGGCCGAGGTGCGCTCGGGCAGCTACACGGTCAACGACTTCAACTTCACCACGCCCAAGGGTGACCTGCTCAACGTGCGCAGCCAGCCCAGGGGCCACGACAACGCCGACTACGAGATGTACGAGTGGCTGGGCGACTACCCGGCGGCGGGCGATGGCGAGCACTGTGCGAAGGTCCGGCTGGAAGAGTCGCAGGCGCTCGCGCAGCGCAGCACGGGGCATTCGACCGTGCGCGGCATGGCGCCGGGCTACAAGTTCACGATGCGCAACTCGCCCAGGTCGGACGACAACCAGGAGTATCTGGTGGCGTCCGTGTCGTACGCGCTGCGCGAGGGCGGCTACGCCACGGGCTCGGAGCCCGGCAGCTACGACTTCAACTTCGTGGCGCAGCCCACCTCGCTGGCGTTCAGGTCGCCGCGCAACACACCGCCGCCGCGCACCAGCGGCCCGCAGACC
>NZ_JBPJZE010000385.1:0-1045 GCF_051216695.1 Variovorax glucosi | reverse complement strand
CCTTCGCGAGGATGCGGCAACTGAGCGCGAGCCTCTCGGCCTCGGTCCAGTTGCCATAGCTGAGGCCGTCGAGGGACGGCGCGGGGGTGTCGTGGTTTGCTGGGCTCGTATCGTTCACGCTGTGGCTCCTTTGCATCGGCGGGGTGCGGCCAATGTAAGAAGCGGGGTGCGGTTTGCTCTTGCGCGTGGGCGCACGCGGGTTGATCCAGCGTGCCAACTAGTGGAAAGTCTTAACTCCCCCAAGGCAGACGGCCGCCTAGACTGCATCCGACTGCACCTGCTTGGCACGAAGCGTGCGGGCCAACGGCAGGAGCCCCACCCATGCACCACGACACAGCAGCATCCGACCTGAGCTTCGCGCCCTGCTTCCGCCCGTTCTACCCGGGCGACGTGCAGGGCTACTCGAACGCGCTCGATTCGCTGGTCTACCCCGGCGAACTGAGCGTGCAAGACAGCAACCCGCGCATGAGCCTCGAAGCCTGCCGTCTCGTAGGCGGCGGCCTGGCCATCAGCTTCACCTCGACACCGCTCGCGGTTCGCCATGACACGGCGCTGGCCTGCGGCGGCGGCACGGGCGACGTGCTCGCCATGATTGCCGTCGAAGGCGAAGGCACCATCGATCAGGGCGGGCGGCGCATGCCCTTCCGCAAGGGCGACATTACTTTCCGCACCACCCGGCTTCCCTCCACCTGCACGCTGACCGCGCCCGGCAAGCTGGTGATGCTGCGCCTGCCCTCCGACCGCTTCTTCGGCATCTATGCCGACCTGCACGACCGCTTCGTGCCTTCGATCGCGCAGGCGGATTCGCGCCTGGCCGAGGCCGCCCGCACGCACATGGGCCATGTGTTTCCCGGCGCGGTGCAGGCTGCGCCAGCGCTGGCGTATTTTTCGGAGCAGTCGCTCGTCTCGCTGCTGGCCGCGACCTACTGCGAGTCGGTGGGCGAATCGGTCGCCGAAGACGCTGCCGACGGCAAGCGCCGCGAGCGCGACCGTTGGCAGCGACTCGTGGCCTTCATCGAGGCGCACCTGGGCGATGCGGAGTTGT
>NZ_JBPJZE010000384.1:0-1047 GCF_051216695.1 Variovorax glucosi | reverse complement strand
CGCGGCGCTGGTCATCGGCGTGCTGGGCAGCGTGGGCTTCATCGCAGTCGAGCGCAAGGTGCGCACGCCGATGCTGCCGCTGGGGCTGCTGCGCATCGGCAACTTCAGCGGCGCGAATCTGCTGACACTGCTGCTCTATGCGGCGCTGGGCGGCGGGCTGTACTTCTTTCCGCTCAACCTGATTCAGGTGCAGGGCTATTCGGCCACGGTGGCGGGTGCGGCGCTGCTGCCGTTCATCTTCATCATGTTCGCGCTCTCGGGCTGGGCCGGGCAACTGGTCGACCGCTTCGGGCCGCGCATGCCGCTGGTCATCGGGCCTTCGATCGCGGCGGTGGGCTTTGCGCTGTTCGCGCTACCGGGCGTGGGCGCGAGCTACTGGAGCGGCTTTCTGCCGGCCGTGGTGGTGCTGGGCTTCGGCATGACGGTGACGGTGGCGCCCTTGACGACCACGGTCATGAATGCGGTCGGGCCCGACCTGGCGGGCGTGGCCTCGGGCGTGAACAACGCCGTGTCGCGAGCGGCGGCGGTGTTGGCGATTGCGGTGTTCGGCGCGATCATGGCCTGGGCCTTCGACGCGGCGCTGGCGAACAACCTGCGCGAGATGGGCGCCTCGGCGCAGGTATCGGCTTTTCTTGAAGGCGAGCGCAGCAAGCTGGCCGGCGCGGCGCTGCCACCGGGCGTGGATGCAGCCACGGCTGCGGCGGTCAAACGGGCCGTGGCCGAATCGTTCGTGGCTGGCTTTCGCTGGGTGATGCTGCTGAGCGCCGGGCTGGCCGTGCTGAGTGCGGTGAGTGCGTGGCTGATGATCCGGGGCACTCCCGCCGCAGGAGGTCCGGTCGGCAAGAGCTAAGGAGACAAGTCGATGCAGGAAGAAGAGCGACAGCAGGTGCAGCACATCGATGTCCTGATCGTCGGCGCCGGCCTCTCGGGCATCGGCGCCGGTTACCACCTGCAGGCGAGCTGCCCGGGCCGAAGCTACGTCATCCTCGAAGGGCGGGAACGCAGCGGCGGCACGTGGGACCTGTTCCGTTATCCGGGCGTGCGTTC
>NZ_JBPJZE010000383.1:0-1047 GCF_051216695.1 Variovorax glucosi | reverse complement strand
GGTGGCGGCCTCACGGCATCGGCAACCGGTGTCGGCCAGTTGCCGGCAGCGAACGCGGGCTTCCTCAACACGGTGATCCCGACGATCCCGGCGAGCTGGACCGTCACGCGCAACCTGCCCACCAACAAGGACCAGGAAAACACGATCTTCACCAACCAGACGAGCGTGTCGGCCAAGTTCAACACGGGCAGCATCAGCCACTCGTTCAACGGCGGCCTCGAATTCATCCGCGAGACGCAGCGCGCCAATAACTACTACGCCGCGGGCTACCCCAGCGTGGGCACCACGCTGGCAGCGGCCGGCTCGTGGCCGGCCGCCAACCTGTACAACCCGAACCCGTACGTGAGCGGCTACAACCGCATCGCCAACGGCACTGGCTCGGACGGCAGCACCGACACCATCGGCCTCTACGCCTTCGACACGCTCAAGTTCAACGAGCAATGGCAGCTGACCGCCGGCCTGCGCTACGACCATTACTCGACCACGTACAACGCCACCGCGCTGACGCTCGCGCGCACCGGCAACGGCCCGCAGACTTCGACGATCACGCCGACCAACCTGAAGCTGTCGGACAACCTGCTCTCCGGCAAGATCGGCCTGGTCTACAAGCCGACCGAGAACAGCAGCATCTACGCGGCCTACGGCACCGCCGCACAGCCGCCGGGCGGCGCCAACTTCCAGCTGGCCGCCAGCGGCACCGGCAACAACACCGGGCGGACCGACTTCCTGCCGCAGAAAGCCAAGACCTACGAGGTCGGCACCAAGTGGGACGTGATGAACAAGCGCGTGGCCCTGACGGCGGCGCTGTACCGCACCGACGTGAGCAACGAAGTCGTGCAGGACACGGTCTCGCAGCAGTACTTCCAGACCGGCAAGAAGCGCGTGCAGGGCGTCGAGCTGGGCGTGTCGGGTGCGCTGACCGACAACTGGGGCGTGAGCTCGGGCTTCACCACCATGAACACCCGCGTGGCGAGCGGCCCCTCGGTGCTGGCCGACGGCTCGACCGCCCTCGCCTACACGCCGAAGAAGGCCTTCACGCTCTGGACT
>NZ_JBPJZE010000382.1:0-1047 GCF_051216695.1 Variovorax glucosi | reverse complement strand
CGCTCGCTGAGATTTTTCTTTCCGGGGCCGGGTCTCGGCCCGGCGGCCGACTCACTTTCTTTTGCTTCGCTGTATGGACCGGGGACCTTGGAAACAGGTGTGCGCGGACATAGGAAACACTTTCGAGGTCGAGACGACCGAGGAAGAGCCCCATGCCCTGGCAACCGAGAGACCTGATGGACACCAAGCGAGAGTTCGTGCAACTGGCTTTGCAAGAGGGAGCGAACCGGCGCGAGCTGTGTCGGCGGTTCGGCATCAGCCCCAAGACCGGCTACTCGCTGCTCAAGCGGCATGCGCTGCAAGGCATGACGCAAGCGTGCACGCCGCGCAGCACACGTCCGTTGACCTCGCCCACGCGCAGCGCCTGCGAGCTGGAGCAGGCAGTGATCGAACTGCGCCGCGTCCACCCCAGCTGGGGCGGACGCAAGATCGCCCGTCGGCTGGCCGACCAGGGCATGAGCGACGTGCCAGCCCCCAGCACGGTCACCAATATCCTGCATCGCCACGGGCTGATCACGCCCGAGTCCAGTCAGGCGAGCGAGCCCTGGTGCCGCTTCGAGCACGAGCAGCCCAATGCCTTGTGGCAGATCGACTTCAAAGGCGACTTCGGCATGGCTGCAGCGCGCTGCTATCCGCTGACCGTGCTGGACGACCATTCGCGCTTCAATCTCGCGTTGAAAGCTTGCCCGGGTGTGAGCATCGACAGCGTGCAGCCGCACTTGGTGCAGGTCTTCACCCGCTACGGGCTGCCGGTGCGTATCAACACGGACAACGGGGCCCCCTGGGGCGCTCCGCGCCAGCCGGGTCATGGGCTGTCCGAATTGGGCGTGTGGCTTATCAGGCTGGGCATCCGAATCAGCCACAGTGCGCCGTATCACCCTCAGACCAACGGCAAGATCGAACGCTTCCATCGCTCGCTGAAGACGGAGTTGCTCGCAGGCCGCAGCTTCGTCGACCTGGCGCATGCCCAAGCGGCCTTCGAGCGCTGGCGCAGCATTTACAACCACGAGCGCCCGCACGATGCGCTGGACCTGCTCACGCCTGCCA
>NZ_JBPJZE010000381.1:0-1048 GCF_051216695.1 Variovorax glucosi | reverse complement strand
TCGATCGCAAGATGGTGGGCTTCGTCCCCAGGGAGCAGATGCTCGCCTTGATCGATGCGCCGAGCGACACCTGGATCGGCCAGCGAGATCGCCTGATGTTCGCGCTGATGTTCAACACTGGGGCTCGAGTCTCGGAGATCCTAGGCGTTCGGGTGGCAGACGTTGTACTCGGCCCGACGTCAAGCATCCGGCTGCACGGCAAAGGGCGCAAGCAGCGCTCGTTGCCGCTGTGGAAGACCGCTGCCAAAGCGGTGCGGGATTGGCTCCACCTGAACCCACAGCTTCAGGCCGACTCGCCGCTGCTGGCGCGCCGCGACGGCAAGCCCATGACGCGGGCCAACGTCGCTCAGCGCCTGAAACTCGCCGTGCAAATCGCCTCCGGCAAGTACCCCGACCTGATCAACATGTCTGTGTCGCCGCACCTAATTCGGCACGCCACCGCAATGTGCTTGCTCCAGTCGGGCGCCGACCCGTGCGAGATTGCCTTGTGGCTCGGACACGAGAGTCCAGCGACAACACACATGTACGTCGAGGCGGACCTGGCGATGAAGGAGCGGGCATTGGCGCGCCTGACGACACCGCGGGTGAAACCCACGACGTACCGTCCGCCCAAGGCCCTGCTGGCGTTCCTGCAGGCACTGTGATTATGCAAAGCCATCATGGGCGCAAGCTCTTCCCTGTCCCTCGGCCTGATTGCAGTATCGACATCCCGACTTCGCATAAAAGCGCACTTCGCATTACGGCGTTCATGAACATAAGAGCATGAACGCCGCAGCTGGTTGTTCGCCGACACCGTGCGCGGTGCCAACGCGAGCGCCAATCTCTATTCGCTGATCGAGACCGCCAAGGCCAACAACATCGAGCCCTATCGGTATCTCGTCGCGCTGTTCAAGAAGCTGCCGCTGGCGCAGACGGTCGACGACTACGAGGCGCTGCTGCCCTGGAACCTTGAACTCGGCGGCGCGTAGGCCGTCCTGCGCGCATCGGCTCTGACACCACGCGCAAGGGCGTGGTTTATTGACTGCTTACGGCGTGATGGACTCGATCA
>NZ_JBPJZE010000380.1:0-1050 GCF_051216695.1 Variovorax glucosi | reverse complement strand
GGCTTCGGCGATCACGGTCGGCTCGAAGAACTGGCCCTTGATCTTGTGCCCGCCGGCCAGCACCTTGCCACCCTTTGCCACTGCATCGTCGACGTGGCGCTGCACCTTGTCGACGGCGGCGTTCTCGATCAATGGGCCCTGCATCACGCCGTCTTCAAAACCGTTGCCGACCTTGAGTGCCTTGACCTTGGCGGCGAACCTCGCGACGAAGGCGTCGTACACACCGTCCTGAACGTAGAGGCGGTTGGCGCACACGCAGGTCTGCCCGGCGTTGCGGTACTTGCTCGCGATGGCGCCTTCGACAGCCGAATCCACATCCGCGTCGTCGAACACCAGGAAGGGTGCGTTGCCGCCTAGCTCCAGCGACAGCTTCTTCACCGTCGGTGCGCACTGGCTCATCAGGATGCGGCCCACTTCGGTCGAACCCGTGAAGCTCAGGTGGCGCACGACGTCGCTCTCGCACAGCTCCTTGCCGATCGCGATGCTGTTCTGGCTGTCGGCCGTGAGCACGTTGAGCACGCCCGCCGGAATGCCGGCCCGCACCGCCAGCTCCGCTGCAGCAAGCGCGGTCAGCGGCGTGAGTTCGGCCGGCTTGATGACAACAGTGCAGCCCGCGGCCAGCGCCGGCGCCACCTTGCGGGTGATCATGGCGAGCGGAAAATTCCACGGCGTGATCGCCGCGCACACGCCGATGGGCTGCTTCATCACCAGCAGGCGGCGGTTGTTGTCGAACTGCGGCAGCACCTCGCCATTCACACGCTTGGCTCCCTCGGCAAACCACTCGATGAAGCTCGCGCCGTAGGCAACCTCGCCCTTGGCCTCGGCAAAGGGCTTGCCCTGCTCGGCGGTCATCAGGCGGCCGAGGTCTTCGGTGTTGGCGATCAGCAGGTCGAACCATTTGCGCAGCACGATGCTGCGCTCCTTGCCGGTCTTGCCGCGCCAGGCGGCGAGCGCCTTGTTGGCGGCGGCGATGGCGTGCGCGGCGTCCGCACGCGTGAGGTTGGCGACGTCGACCAGCTTCAGGCCGGTGGCCGGGTCGTTTACGTCGAA
>NZ_JBPJZE010000037.1:902-1745 GCF_051216695.1 Variovorax glucosi | reverse complement strand
ATCGGTCTTCGGCACGTACAGGAACTCGGCCTCGCGGTCGATGAAGCGCAAGACCAGCCACGGGCAGGCGATGCGGTCGATCTTCGGGCGCTCGCGCGTGATCCATTTCATGGCGTGTCTCCTTTCGTGGCAAGCGGCCGGCCGGCCGCCTGCCAACCGTCGATCCCGCCGCGCAGGTAGCGCGCATCCACGCCGGCCGCACGCAGCCGCATGGCCGTGGACCGGCCCACTTCGTGCCCGTAGACGCAGTAGACGACGACCTCGCGATCGCGCGGAAGCTCGCGCGACCAGTCGGTAACGGCGGCCGGGTCGCGCCAGCGCGCGCCGGGAATCAGCGACTGGGTGCGCTCGAAGACGCCCGCGCGTCGCACGTCGAGCACCAGGGCACCGGCCAACTCGTGCTGCCCGGCGCCGAAAGGCTCGCTCGCGCCATGCACCGCAAGCTGGTAGCGCTCGTAGACGCGCGCCCAGTCGATGCAGGCCACGCAGGCATCGACGTACGCGCCCGCCGCCGCGCCGAAGTCCATGTGATAGGCGTGCTCGTACATGTCCAGCGCAAGGATCGGCACGCCACCGGCAATCGCATGCGCGTGATCGGCCGCCCACTGGTTGGTCAGCGTACCTTCGCGCGGCTGGAACACCAGCAGCACCCAGCCGGAGCCGCCGCCCAGCGCGTTGCCCATGGCGACGAATTCCTCCCGCCATCGCTCGACGCTGCCGAAATTGGCGGCCAGGGCCAGCGCCATGGCCGGCTCCATGGCCGGCTCCATGGTCTGGCCGTCGCCACCGAGACTGCCGAAGTACGGCTGGTGCAGCAGCATCGACTTGGTGGCCATCAGATCT
>NZ_JBPJZE010000037.1:0-892 GCF_051216695.1 Variovorax glucosi | reverse complement strand
CGTTGAGCTCAAAACCGGCCAAGCCCGCAACGGGCTCCTTTGCCAGCTGCGCGCGGATGGCATTGAGCCGCTTCACGGCCCCGCCATAGTTGTTCTGGTGATGGCTGCCGAGCAGCTTCGCTGACAGTCCGCGGATCGTCGCGGGGTCGAACGGCAGGGGTTGTGCGATGGCGTCCATGGTGCCTCCTCAGCGCAGCCCGGGCACCAGGGTCGCCAGCAGCCCGACGGCTGCGCAGGCGCCGAGCAGCGGCATCACGCCGACCTTGAAGCGAAAGAGCGCCACGGCCGCCGCCACCGTGATGACCGCGGACAGCGCGTCGAAGCGCCCACCGAAACCCTGCGGCCACAGCACGTGGTACGCGAAGAACAGCGCGAGGTTCAAGATCACGCCGACCACCGCGGCCGTCACGGCCGACAGCGGCGCGGTGAACCCGAGCTTGCCGTGCGTGGCCTCGATCAGCGGCCCACCGGCGAGGATGAAAACGAACGACGGCAGAAAGGTGAAGAAGGTCACCACCGTGGCCGCCAACGCCCCGCCGATGAACAAGGCGCCCGGCCCCGCGACCTGCTGCAGCCAACCGCCCACGAAGCCGACGAAGGCCACCACCATGATCAGCGGCCCGGGCGTGGTCTCGCCGAGCGCCAGGCCGTCGATCATCTGCGTGCCGTTGAGCCAGTGGTAGTGCTCGACCGCCCCCTGGTACACATACGGGAGCACCGCATAGGCACCGCCGAAGGTCAGCAGCGCGGCCTTGGTGAAGAACCAGCCCATCTGCGCCAGTGCACTCTGCCAGCCCTGCGTGGCCACGAGCACACCCATCGCCAGGGCCCACAGGCCGAGTCCCACTGCCAGCACCTTGGCAAGGCGGCCGCGCGTGAAGCGGGCATGCGC
>NZ_JBPJZE010000379.1:0-1050 GCF_051216695.1 Variovorax glucosi | reverse complement strand
CCCACATTCCTGCGGCGCGACCAGCGCGACTGGATCACCGTGCGCAACCGCGAGTGCCGCGGCAAAACCGAATGCCTCAAGCAGGACTACGAGCGGCGCATCACCTACCTGAGTCACCCGCTGCTGCATTGGATGGGCCGCTATGTGGAAGGCCAATGCCCGAAGGACGGACGCTTCCTCGACGTGACGCCCGAGCTGGGCGGCACGCTGGACATCCAGATCTACATCTGCCCTGACCCGCGCGGCAACATGCTGCTGCAGGGCAAGAACGTACTCGACGGGCAACGGCGCCTCGTGGTGCAGGAAGGCGGGCGTTGCACCCGCACACTCCAGTTCGACACCGACCGCGTCACCGTCTCGGCCACGCCGGGCTGCGCACCATCGCTGGCCGGCAGCTTCGCGCGCGACCCGCGCCGCTCGCCCTTCGAGAACGAATAAGTTACTTCTTGTAGTTGGCGATGCCGTCCAGGATTTCCTTCTTGGCCGCGTCAATGCCTTCCCAGCCCAGCACCTTGACCCACTTGCCTTCTTCCAGGTCCTTGTAGTGCTCGAAGAAGTGGCTGATGGCCTTCAGGCGCATCGGGTTCACGTCGTCGACCGACTTCCAGTGGCTGTAGATGGGCAGCACCTTGTCGGTGGGCACGGCGAGCACCTTGCCGTCGACGCCTGCTTCGTCTTCCATCATCAGGATGCCCAAGGGGCGGCACGGCACCACCACGCCCGGCAGCAGCGGATACGGGGCAATCACCAGCACGTCGACCGGGTCGCCGTCGCCCGACAGGGTCTGCGGCACATAGCCGTAGTTGGCCGGGTAGTACATGGCCGTCGTCATGAAGCGGTCGACAAAAATCGCACCCGACTCCTTGTCGACTTCGTACTTGATCGGGTCGGCGTTCATCGGGATTTCGATCACGACGTTGAAGGATTCGGGGACGTTCTTGCCGGGGGAAACTTTGTCGAAGGACATGACGTTTTTCGAGTAGTTGAAAAGTATGAGAGAGATGGGGACAAACCCGGAGTTTACTTTCCGTGTCACCGACCGGTCGCACG
>NZ_JBPJZE010000378.1:0-1050 GCF_051216695.1 Variovorax glucosi | reverse complement strand
GTGAGATCGACTTCGACCTGCGGCAGTTGGGTCCGCATCGCTTTCATGAAGTCGGGCAACCAGGTGTGCACGGCCGTCTCGAGCACGCCGACGCGGATGCGGCCGCCGATCACGCTGCCGCTTGCCGCAGCAGCCTGGATGGCGCGCGTTGCTTCCAGCACACCTTCGGCATGGCGCAGCAGGCGCGAGCCATCCGGCGTGATGCGCATGGTCTTGTGGTCGTAGTCGAACAGCGTGACGCCCAGTTCCTCCTCGAGACTGCGCACACGCATAGAGATGGTCCCGGGCGTGGCATTGAGGTGCTCCGCCACGCGGCGCACGCTGCAGATGCGGGCCAGCATCACGAAGGTCTCGATGAATTTGGTGTTCACTTGCTCCTGATCCAGTGCGCGAGCGCACTACGTTGCAGCTTCATTCCCCGGCGTGGGGCGTGCGCTGTTCAATTTCTCTGAACAGTGCCCGCGCTAATTCCTCGATGGACGCGGTGCACTGCGATTCCTACAGTAAGCAAATTCCTTGCTCACTTCCCTCGAGAACCCGATGAACTCCACGATCTGGATGCATCCCGCCGATCTGCGCCGCGAGATCCGGGAAGGCCGCTTCAGGGGCCCGACCGCAGGCCACAGCCCCGGCTACACACAGGGCAACCTGGCGATCCTGCCGCGCGAATTCGCCGAAGAGTTCCTGCGCTTTTGCCGCCTGAATCCGAAGGCCTGCCCGGTGATCGGCGTCAGCGAGCTCGGCGACTGGCGCGTGCCCGAGCTCGGCGAGGTAGACCTGCGCACCGATGCACCGGCGTACTGCGTCTTTCGCGACGGCGAGCCGGCCGGCGAAGTGCTCGACCTGCGCGAACTGTGGACCGCCGACATGGTCGGCTTCGTCATCGGATGCTCGATGTCCTTCGAAGAAGCCTTGCTGGAGGCCGGACTGCCGATACGCCATATCGAACAGGGCTCCACGGTGCCGATGTACGACACCCACATCGCCAACGTCCCCAGCGGCCGCTTCGGCGGCACGATGGTCGTGAGCATGCGGCCGATGACGCCGCAG
>NZ_JBPJZE010000377.1:0-1051 GCF_051216695.1 Variovorax glucosi | reverse complement strand
GCCAGGCCGAAGCGCACCCCGTTGGCGATGCGCAGTGCATCGCCCTCGTCCTTGAACCGGATCACCGACAGCACCGGGCCGAACACCTCTTCTTGCGCGATGCGCATGTCGTTGCGCACGCCGGTGAAGATGGTGGGCTGCACGAACCAGCCCTTGCCGCATTCGGGTGCCGTGCCTTTCTCGCCACCGAGGACCGCCGTGGCACCCTCGCTGCGCGCGATGTCGATGTATTCCAGCACCTTCTGGTACTGGGGCGGCGTGGTCACCGGGCCGACCTGGGTGTCGGGGTCCATCGGGTCGCCCATGCGCGCGGTGCGCGCCACCGCCAGCAGGCGCTCGACGAATGCGTCATGAATGTTGTCCTGCACCAGCAACCGGGAACCTGCGATGCAGGTCTGCCCCGTGGCCGCAAAGATGCCCGAGATCGCGCCGAACACAGCCTGCTCGATGTCGGCGTCGTCGAAGACGATGTTGGGCGATTTTCCGCCCAGCTCCATCGCCGTGTGCTTGAGGTGCCGGCCGGCCTTCTCGTTGATGAGGCGGCCTGTGGTGTCCGATCCGGTGAAGCTGATCTTGCTGACCAGCGGATGCTCGACCAACGGGGTGCCGACCTCCGGGCCGAAGCCTGTCACGACGTTAAACACGCCCGGCGGAAAACCCGCTTCGTCGAACAGCTCCGCAAACTCGAGCGTTGAGGCAGAGGTGAATTCCGAGGGCTTGACGACCACGGTGCAGCCGGCCGCCAGCGCGGGCGCAACCTTCCAGCTCAGCAGCATCAGCGGCGAATTCCAGGGAGTGATGGCGGCCACGACTCCCATCGGCTCATGGCGGGTGAAGGCGAAGTAGCCCTTCTTGTCGAGCGGCAGCGTGCTGCCCTGCACCTTGTCGGCCAGCCCGGCGTAGTAGTGAAACCACTGCGGTATGTAGTTGAGCTGCCCCTGCATCTCCGCGAGCAGCTTGCCGTTGTCGCGCACCTCGGTGGCAGCCAGTCTGTCGGCGTCGCGAGCGATCAGGTCGCCGAGACGGCGCAGATTTGTCGGGGCGCGGATCA
>NZ_JBPJZE010000376.1:0-1052 GCF_051216695.1 Variovorax glucosi | reverse complement strand
CGCACATCGACCGGCGCGACCACGCGGCCAGCGCGCAGGTCGCGTTCCGCTTCAACTCGTTCATCTGCCTGGCGTTGGCGGAGCGGCTGGCCGGGCCCGAGGGCCTGCTGCTGATCGCGGTGCTGATCGGAGTGTGCGTGCCCATCTTCAACATCGCGGCCGTGTGGCCGATGACGCGGCATGCGCAGACCGGATTCGTGCGGCAGCTGGTGCGCAACCCGCTGATCGTCGCGACGGTGGCCGGGCTGCTGGCGAATGTGCTGGGCTTGACTGTGCCTGCCTGGGCGACGCCTACGTTGCCGCGTATCGGGGATGCTTCGCTGGCGTTGGGGCTGCTGGCTGCTGGGGCGGGGATGAAGTTTTCCACGCTGGGGGCTGGGAAGGTGCTGGCTGTTTCGGTTTTGGCTATACGGCATCTGTTCTTGCCGCTTGTTGCCTGGGGGCTGGCGCTTTGGTTGCGGCTGGATGCGACGCATGCTGCCGTGTTGATGGCTTTTTCTGCTGTGCCTACGGCTTCCAGTGCTTATGTGCTGGCTGCTCGGATGGGGTACAACGGGCCTTATGTGGCGGGGTTGGTGACGTTGTCTACCTTGTTGGGGGTTGTTAGTTTGCCGTTTGCTTTGGCATTGCCTCGGTGAAGTGCTGTCTTCTGTAGTGCGTTTCGGGGCCGGGTCTCGGCCCGGCGGCCGACTCACTTTCTTTTGCTTCGCCAAAAGAAAGTAAGCAAAGAAAAGGCGACCCTACTGTCTGCGTCCCTGCGCTTCGCTACGGGCAACCTGCGGTGCTCGACTCCGGAGGGGGTCCGCAGAACTCGCTTCGCTCAAACAGCTGCGGCCCTGATCCCTCCTACGTCTGCGCTCCTCGGCGCAGCCAGAAGGGATTGGGGAGCCGGGCGGGCCTTCGCTGCGCTCGGCCCGGTAACAGCCAACAGCCAGTACCAACCACCGCAGGCGCTACGCGCCTGCGGTGGCCTGGTGGCCGAGCGAAGCAAAGGCCCGAGTTGTCTCCAGCCCCTCTGGCTGCGCCGAGGAGCGCAGCGTTTCGCGGATCAG
>NZ_JBPJZE010000375.1:0-1052 GCF_051216695.1 Variovorax glucosi | reverse complement strand
CGCCCGCCTGCACATGGCTGCCGCGGCCGATGGTGATGGGCTCGTTGTCACCGCGCAGCACCGCATTCGCGCCGACGCGGCTGCCGGCTGCGAGCACGACCTGTCCGATCACGCTGGCGCTCTCGGCCACGCGGGCGCTGGCGTCGATGACCGGTTCATGCGCGTCAAGTCGGTAGATGGTCACTGCGGGCTCCTGTGCATCGGCGAAAAGCCCTGCCATCTTCATGGCAGGGCTGCGTGGGCGGAAGAAAGCCGGATGGTACCGGCTGACGGAAAGCCGATGGTCTGTTTATTCGGCGACGCGGCTCGCCTCGATGTGCTTGCGGCGCATCGGCCGCAACACGAACCACGCCATCAGTGCCGCGAGCGCATTGACCGCGCTGGCCACAATGAAGACCGCCTGCCAGCTGCCTGTTGCGGCCGCGAGCACGCTCGACAGCGGCACCAGCAGCGAGGCCGTGCCCTTCGCGGTGTAGAGCATGCCGGCGTTCGACGCCGCGTACTTTGAGCCGAAGGTGTCGGCACAGGTCGACGGGAACAGGCTGTAGATCTCGCCCCAGGCGAAGAACACGATGCCGGTCAAGATCACGAAGAGGATCGGGTTCTGGCCGTAGTGATAGAGCATCAGGATGCCGACCGACTCCATCGCGAAGGCGATGAACATGGTCTGCTCGCGGCCGATCTTGTCGGACACCCACCCGAAGAAGGGCCGCGTCAAGCCGTTGAGCACGCGGTCGATGGCGAGCGCGAAGGTCAGCGCGGGCAGCACCAGGCCCATGATGTTGACCGGCACGTCCATGATCTTGAAGTCTTTGGCGATAGGCGCGAGCTGTGCCGTAGCCATCAGGCCGCCGGCGGCCACCATCACGAACATCGCGTACATCACCCAGAACACGGGCGAGCGCAGCACCTCGGACGGCGCGTAGTCGCGGCCCGCCTGCTGCACGTTGCGGCTGTTCGATGCCTTGGAGTGGCTCGGTGCGCGGGTCAGCATCCATGCGAGCAGGAACACGATGAGTCCCTGCCCGATCCCAAAATACAGAAACGCCGAT
>NZ_JBPJZE010000374.1:0-1053 GCF_051216695.1 Variovorax glucosi | reverse complement strand
CGAGCCGCACCTGCGCCGAGCCCAGCACATGGCCGGCAGGATGCAGCGAGACGCGCACGCCGTGGTGCTCGATGGCCTCGCCGTAGGCCAGCGTCTGCAGGTCGATGTCAGGGCCAAGCCGCGTGCGCAGCGTGCCGGCGCTGTCGGTGTGGGCCAGGTAGTGCGCATGCCCGGGGCGCGCGTGATCCGAATGCGCATGCGTGATGACGGCGCGCGCCACCGGCCGCCACGGGTCGATGTAGAAATCGCCGGGCGGGCAGTACAGGCCCTCGGGCCGGGCGACAACGAGGAGATCTTCTTCCTGCTTTGCGGGCATGGCACGCCATGGTAGGCGCAGCCGGGCTTGCGCGACAGGCTACGGCTTCTTGGGCCGGTTGTTCATCATGTCGAGCACGTTCATCTTCATGCCGTTGGGCATGACCATATCGCCCGGCTTCTGGTCGGCCTTGCAGGGGCCGATTCACTTGGCTTCCATGACGCTCGCGCCTTCGGCGCGGCCCATCAGCGGCGGGTTGTAAGTCGACTTGCTTTCCATGCGATAGGCCGTGCTGAAGTCGCCGCTCATCACCGCATGCGAGGTGGCCACCGTGTTGCCGATCTTGCAGACTGAGTCCATCACCAGCTTGCCGCCATCGGCGCGCAGTTCCTGCTTGGAGCACATGTCCTTGCCCATGCCCTGGCCCATGTCGCGCAGCGCCTTGTCGCTGGCCGCGTCGATGCACTGCTGCATGGTGTGGCCGGCGCCCTTGCCCGTGGGGTCCCCGGACTGGATCTCCCACAGCCCGGGCTTGCGCGAGGGGAAGTCGACCGCGAACGCGGGGCACGCAACAGCGCTGCCCGCCATGCAGGCAGCGACGGCGGACAAACGGATCTTCATGACGGGCTCCCGTATCGGTGGACGACGATCCTTGGGTTGTACCGTGCGCACCGCAGCGGCGGAATAGCGCAATCGGCCTAAGCCGGACGCGCTTGCTGCGCCGGCGCGAGCACCGGGCCGCGCTGCCGCGTGGCGACACCGAGCGCCACCCCCAGCGCAAGGCCACCCAGCACGTC
>NZ_JBPJZE010000373.1:0-1053 GCF_051216695.1 Variovorax glucosi | reverse complement strand
CTCATGGGCGGGCGCGGCTCGGTGATCAACACCTTCTTCGGTGTGCTGATCATCTCGGTGCTCGAAGCCGGCCTTGCGCAGGTTGGCGCGAGCGAGCCGAGCAAACGCATCATCACCGGCGCCGTGATCGTGGTCGCGGTGATCATCGACACGCTGCGCCAGCGCCGCGCCGACCGCCGCCTGGCCTGACGACGACAGCATCCCGCCCCACCAGGAACAGGAAAAGCAATGGCCACCATCAAGGACGTCGCACTCAAGGCGGATGTGTCCGTCACCACCGTGTCGCACGTGGTCAACGACACCCGCCACGTGAGCGCCAAGGTGCGCGAGCGCGTGGAGCTCGCCATTCGCGAGCTGGGCTACGTGCCCAACGCGATGGCGCGCAGCCTGAAGAGCAACACCACATCGACGCTGGGCATGCTGATTCCCAACAGCTCGAACCCCTATTTCGCCGAGATCGTGCGCATCGTGGAAGACCGCTGCTTCGGCGCAGGCTACACGCTGGTGCTGTGCAACACCGACGACGAGCCCCACCGACAGAGCGTCTACCTGCAGGTGCTGGCCGAACGCCGCATCGACGGGCTGATCGTGGTGTCGACCGGCGCGGGCGACGACGACTCCCTCATGAAGCAGCTGCGCGGCCTGCGCATGCCGACCGTGCTGGTCGACCGCGAGATCGCCGACCCGGCCTGCGACCTGGTGGAAACCGCGCACATGCAGGGCGGCCTGCTCGCGGTGCGGCACCTGCTGTCGCTGGGCCACAAGCGCATCGCATGCATCGGCGGGCCGGTGGGCGTGATGCCGAGCGAGCAGCGCATCGAGGGCTGGCGCATGGCGCTGGCCGAGACCGGCGCAACGCCCGACATCGCGAATGCCGAAGCTCTGCTGTGGCGCGGCGGCTTCACGAGCCAGGGCGGCTACGAGGCGATGCATGCCATTCTGCGCACCGAGCGCAAGCCCTCGGCCGTGTTCGTCTGCAACGACCTGATGGCCATCGGCGCGCTGCGTGCCGCGCATGAAAGCGGCGTGCGGGTGCCCGACGAACTCTCGATC
>NZ_JBPJZE010000372.1:0-1053 GCF_051216695.1 Variovorax glucosi | reverse complement strand
GAATTTCTCGCATACGAACTCTTCAAGGAGATGGGTTATGAAGTCATTCACACCGGCAGGTCCGGAGACGGAGGCATCGACGTCCGTGCTTCCAAACGTCAAGCAGGCCAGCGTGAAGAGGTCCTCATACAGTGCAAGCTAGTGAAGGGCCGTATAGGGGTTGCGCCATTGCGCGAGCTGTTTGGCGTTGTAGAAACTCATCGCGCCAGCCGATGCGTGCTCATGACCAACGCTGAATTCACCCAGGCAGCACTGCGCGAGACAGATATGCGAGGCCATCGCGTTGAGTTGCTTGGGTTCACCGCGTTGGATGGCTTACTCAATGAGCACTTCGGCTCTCGGTGGCCAGCACGACTCCCAGCACTGGTTTGGCGGGCCAACAAGCGCCGCCCCCACTGACAGCGCCAGTACAGGCTGGAATTCAAGCCACCGTTCCGATGCCACAGCCGATGCAACGGCATGACCATGCATCAGCCCTTTTTATGCCAGCGCCGTGTCCAGCAGCATCATCAACACGAACCCGATCATCAGCCCGCTCGTGGCAAAGGCTTCATGCCCCTTGCGGTGCGATTCGGGAATGATCTCGTGGCTGATCACGAACAGCATTGCGCCCGCCGCAAAGCCAAGCCCCCAGGGCAGCAGCATCGCCGAATGGCCGACCACGGCCGCGCCCAGCACCGCACCCAGCGGCTCCACCAGCCCCGAGGCCATGCCGATCAGCACCGCGAACATGCGGCTGTAGCCGGCGGCCAGCAGCGCCACCGCGACCACCAGGCCCTCGGGCACGTCCTGGATCGCGATGCCGGTGGCCAGTGCGTCGGCTCGCAGCCCGTTGTTGGCCGCATAGCCCACGCCGATTGCCAGGCCCTCGGGCACGTTGTGCAGTGCGATCGCGAACACGAAGAGCCAGGTGCGGCGCAGTTGCCTGGCGGCCTGGCCTTCGCGGCCCTTGATGAAGTGTTCGTGCGGCAGCACGCGGTCCATCAGCATCAGCACGATGCCCCCGAGCAGGATGGCGGAGCCGATCACCCCGCCCGCCGCCCAGTTGCCGCC
>NZ_JBPJZE010000371.1:0-1054 GCF_051216695.1 Variovorax glucosi | reverse complement strand
CCGCACCTGCTGAAGGCCTACGACGCCGAATTTCTGGCCGAAGCGATCGAGCAGAAAAAGGAATTGCACAGAAAGCGGGAAATGGCTTCGTCGAGCTATTTCAATTGGGCGGAAAGCCACGGCGTCGAGCTTGGCGCCTGAAATTCTTTGCAAATAAACAGCCTGCTTCGACCATGAACATCCACGAATACCAGGGCAAGGACGTGTTGCGCCAGTACGGCGTGGCGACACCCCGTGGATTCGTCTGCCGCTCGCCCGACGAGGCGGCAGACGCCGCCACCCGGCTCGGTGGCCGGGCCTGGGTGGTCAAGGCGCAGATCCATGCGGGCGGCCGCGGCAAGGGCGGCGGCGTGAAGCCCGCGTGGTCCGTCGCCGAAGTGCGGCGCCACGCAGACCAGATGCTCGGCATGACGCTGAAGACGCCGCAGACCGGCCCCGAAGGCCGCGTGGTGAAGCAGCTGCTGGTCGAAGAGAGCGTCGAGATCGACAAGGAGCTGTACCTCGGTTTCGTGGTCGACCGCAATTCGCAGCGCGTGGCTCTGATGGCGTCGAGCGAAGGCGGCATGGACATCGAGGAGGTGGCCGCGCGCACGCCTGAGAAGATCCACAAGCTCTTCATCGACCCGGACACCGGCCTGCGGATTGTCGATGCAGACGGCATCGCGCGCCGCATCGGCATCTCCGAGCGCTCGGTGGTGCAGGCGCGCGTGTTCATGCAGAACCTCTACCAGGCCTTCGATGGCAGCGACGCTTCGCTGGCCGAGATCAATCCGCTGGTGCTGACCCGCGACGGCCGCGTGATCGCGCTCGACGCGAAGTTCGACTTCGACGCCAACGCGCTGTTTCGCCAGCCCGAGATTGCCGCGATGCGCGACTTCGATGAGGAAGATCCGGTGGAGGTCGAGGCCTCGAAGTTCGACCTTTCGTACATCGCGCTCGACGGCGACATCGGCTGCCTCGTCAACGGTGCGGGCCTTGCGATGGCAACGATGGACGCAATCAAGCTCTACGGCGGCTCGCCAGCAAACTTTCTCGACGTAGGCGGCGGCGCAAC
>NZ_JBPJZE010000370.1:0-1055 GCF_051216695.1 Variovorax glucosi | reverse complement strand
AAGACAGCGGCCGCTTCTTTCTGGAGGCATCCATGATCTCCCCGACCAACGCCAGCAGGCATTCGCGCGCACCGGCCAGGCTGCCGCAAGCCGAGGCGCCCGCACCGCGCACGGCCACGCCGCTCGCACCGCCGGCCGGAGCACGCAGCATCCCCTGCGTGATTCCCTGCTTGAACGAGGCGGGCAACCTGCGGCACCTTCTGCCGCTGCTCGAAGACATCCTCTGGGCCACGCACATGCGCTGGGAAATCATCGTGGTGGACGACGGCAGCACCGACGACACCGCCGCGGTGGCCGAGGCGTGGTGCGAGCTGTCGGGCTTTCGGTGCATCTCGCTGTCGCGCAACTTCGGCAAGGAGGCCGCGCTCACTGCTGGCCTCGCCGCGGCCACGGGCGATGCGGTGGTGCTGCTCGACGGCGACCTGCAGCACTCGCCCCAACTCATCCACACGATGATCGCGCAGTGGGTGGCCGGCGCAGAGGTGGTGTACGCGGTGCGCGAGAAGCGCAGCGACGAGAGCCGCTTCAAGCAGATCGGCAGCCGGCTTTTCTACAGCCTCGTCAATTCGTCGGACCGCTTCGCCGTGCCCAAGGATGCGGGCGACTTCCGCCTGATGGACCGCAAGGTGGTCGATGCGCTCATGAGCCTGCCCGAGCGCAGCCGCTTCATGAAGGGCCTTTACGCCTGGGTGGGTTTTCGCGCGGTGGCGCTGCCTTACACGCCCGCACCGCGCGCGGAGGGTCGCAGCACCTTCAATATGCGCAGGCTGGTGCGCCTGGCCATCGACGGGCTCACCGCCTTCACCACCTGGCCGCTGCGCATGGTCAGCGTGGTGGGCCTGCTGCTGGCGTTGCCGGCCTTCGGCTATGGCGCCTTCGTGGGGATCGATTTCCTCCTGTTCGGCAATGCCGTCTCGGGCTGGACCACCATCGTCGTGAGCCTGATGTTCTTCATCGGCATTCAGATGATCTCTACCGGCATCGTGGGCGAATACATCGCGCGCATCTACGAGGAGGTCAAGGGCCGTCCGCTGTATGTGGTGCGCGAAGAGCGC
>NZ_JBPJZE010000036.1:0-1772 GCF_051216695.1 Variovorax glucosi | reverse complement strand
AACGACACCGACCAGGCCAGCTATTTCACGTCCTGCAACCGCAACAAGCGCTCGGTCACGGTCGACATGGCCACGCCCGACGGGCAGGCGCTGCTCAGGCAGATGGCGGCGCAGGCCGACATCGTGGTCGAGAACTTCAAGACCGGGGGCCTGAAGCAATACGGCCTCGACCACGAGAGCCTGCGCGCGGCCAACCCGCGCCTCATCTACTGCAGCGTGACCGGCTTCGGCCACGACGGCCCTTATGCCGAGCGCGCTGGCTACGACCTGATGATCCAGGCCATGACCGGCATGATGAGCATCACCGGCCGCCCTGATGACGTGCCCGGCGGCGGCCCGCTGCGAGTGGGCGTGGCGCTCACGGACCTGTTCACCGGCGTCTACGCCAGCACCGCCATCCTCGCGGCGCTGCAGGTGCGCGACCGCACGGGCGAAGGCCAGCACATCGACATGGCGCTGCTCGACGTGGGCATGGCCATCCTCGCCAACCAGGCGAGCGCGTTCCTCAACACCGGCAAGGCGCCCGAGCGCCAAGGCAACACGCACCCGAGCCTCGCGCCGTATCAGGACTTTCCGACTCAAGACGGTTCGATGCTGCTGGCCATCGGCAACAACGGGCAGTTCGCGCGCTTCTGCGAAGCGGCCGGCCATCAGGAATGGGCGACCGACGCGCGCTTTGCCACCAACACGCTGCGCGTGAAGCACCGCCTGGTGCTGATCCCGATGATGGAAGAACTCACGCGCACCCGCACCACGGCCGCGTGGGTCACGCTGCTCGAAGACAAGGCCGTGCCCTGTGGCCCGATCAACGACATCGCCCAGGCCTTCGACGACGCGCAGGTCAAGGCGCGCGGCCTCGCGGTAACGTTGCCGCGCGATGCGGGCGACGGCATTGCCAGCATCACCGGCGTGGCGAGCCCGCTGCGCCTGACAGCCACGCCGCCCGTGCTGCGCCATGCACCGCCGGCGCTGGGCCAGCACACGCAGGAAGTGCTGGCGGAAATGGGCATCGACGCCGCCCGCTTCGACGCCCTGCGGTCGGCCGGTGTGGTCTGACGGAACAACCATGACAGGCTCGATGCGCACGCCACCGTTCTCGGTGCTGCGCATCGACCACATCGTGCTGCGCGTGAAGGACATGGAACGCGCCATCACGTTCTATCGCGACGTGCTGGGCTGCGCCATCGAGAAGCGCCGCGACGACCTGGGGCTCGTGCACCTGCGCGCCGGCGCGAGCCTGATCGATCTCGTCACGCCCGACGGCCCGCTGGGCAAGCAGGGCGGGGCGCTCGCTGGCGTGGAAGGCCGCAATGTCGACCACATCTGCCTACGCATAGAGCCCTTCGACGAAGTGGCCATCCGCACGCTGATGGCCGCCCACGGCGTCACGGTGCAGGGCGAGGTGCAGAACAACTTCGGCGCCGAGGGCAATGGCCCCTCGATCTACATCGCCGACCCGGACGGCAACACCGTCGAGCTCAAGGGCGCTCCTCGCTGACCGGCGGCTCAACCGGCCGTTTTGTACGCCAGTGTGTCTGGCCGCCCGCCACACACACGGGCATGCAAAAGTGCGCCCCGCTCGACACATCGCAGATACAGCCCGCCGATTCAATCCATGCATCGCCATTCCGGCGAGCCTGAAAGGAATCCCCATGAGCTCCACCACCGCAAAGATCCTCTACACCGGCAAGACCCACACCACCGGCGGGCGCGACGGCACATCGCGCAGCGACGACGGGCGCCTCGACATCCGGCTTTCGTCGCCCGGCACC
>NZ_JBPJZE010000369.1:0-1055 GCF_051216695.1 Variovorax glucosi | reverse complement strand
CAAGGACGTGCACGGCATGCCCGTGCGCGAACGCAATGTCGCGATGGTCTACCAGCAGTTCATCAACTACCCGTCGCTCAAGGTGGCGGACAACATCGCCTCGCCGCTCAAGCTGCGTGGTGAGTCGAACATCGATGCGCGTGTGAAGGCACTGGCCGACAAACTGCACATCGGCATGTTCCTCGACCGCTATCCGGCCGAACTCTCGGGCGGCCAGCAGCAGCGCGTGGCGCTGGCGCGTGCGCTCGCCAAGAACGCACCGCTGATGCTGCTCGACGAGCCGCTGGTCAACCTCGACTACAAGCTGCGCGAAGGCCTGCGCGAAGAGCTCACGCAACTCTTTGCCACCGGCGATTCGACCGTGATCTACGCGACCACCGAACCTGGTGAAGCCTTGCTGCTCGGCGGCTACACGGCTGTGATGGATGCCGGCGAGCTGCTGCAGTACGGCCCGACGGCCGAGGTCTTCCATGCGCCGCAATCGCTGCGCGTGGCGCGCGCCTTCAGCGATCCGCCGATGAACCTGCTGGCCGGCACGGCCACCGCCGGCAAGGTGCAACTGGCCGGCGGCCCCGCGCTGGCTCTGGCTGTGCCTGAAAGCGTTGCAGGCACCGTCACGGTCGGCCTGCGCGCAAGCGCATTGAACGTGGACGCGGGGGAGGGCGACATCGCCTTGCCCGGCAAGGTGGAGCTGGCCGAAATCTCGGGCTCCGACACCTTCGTACACGTCGAGACCGCGGTGGGCGAACTGGTGGCGCAGCTCACCGGTGTGCACCGCTTCGAGCTGGGCGCCTCGATCACGCTGTACTTCAGCGCCTCGCAGGCCTATGTGTTCGATGCCAGCGAAAAGCTGGCGCTCGCGCCGGCATGGCGCAAAGGAAGCTAGTCATGGCACGCATCGACCTCGACCTGGCCCACGCCTATCGCCCCAACCCGACGCAGGACAGCGACTATGCGCTGCTGCCGCTGAAGATGAGCTTTCGCGACGGCGGGGCGTATGCCTTGCTCGGCCCTTCGGGCTGCGGCAAGACGACCATGCTGAACATCATCTCGGG
>NZ_JBPJZE010000368.1:745-1057 GCF_051216695.1 Variovorax glucosi | reverse complement strand
TGGATGTTCGGCGACGGGCCGGAGGACTACATGTACGGCTTTCCGTCTTCCGACCCGTCACAGCCCGCGCTCAAGGTCGCGACCGAGCAGTACGTGGCCGCCACCACGCCGGACACCATCGACCGCACCGTGAGCGCGGAAGAAACCGCCGCCATGTACCGCGACCGCGTGGCCGGCCGTTTTCCGCAGATCGGCAGCCGTGCCCTCAAGGCGCGCGCCTGCATGTACACCGTGACGCCCGACCGCCGCTTCGTGATCGACGCGCTCGACGGCCTGCCCCGCATGCTCATCGCCTCGGCCTGCTCGGGCCAC
>NZ_JBPJZE010000368.1:0-735 GCF_051216695.1 Variovorax glucosi | reverse complement strand
TCGGCCGGGCTGGGCGAGGCCATTGCCGACCACGTGCTGGGCCGCCCGAGCGAACTCGACCTGCGGCCCTTTGCCCGCCAGCGCCTGCTGGAGAAAGCGCCGGCCTGAAGCAGGCCCTGGCGATCCCGGGCATCATCGCCTTCGATCTTTTTTGTCTGTCTGTCTGACTCAGGAGCGAAGCGCGATGAGATTTCTGGTGGTGGGTGCCGGCGCACTCGGTGGTTATTTCGGCGGCCGTCTGCTGGAGGCGGGACGCGACGTCACCGTCATGCTGCGCCCGCGCCGCGCGGCACAACTCGCGAAGACCGGGCTGGTGGTACAGAGCCCCTTCGGCAACCTGCAACTGCCCGCCCCCAAGCACGTTCTGGCCGACAGCATCGACGGTCCCTACGACGTGATCGTGGTCGGCAGCAAGGCCTACGACCTCGATTCGACGATGGACTCGTTCGCGCCTGCGGTCGGCCCCGACACCGTGATCCTCCCGCTGCTCAACGGCATGAAGCACATCGACCGGCTGGCCGAGCGCTTCGGCAGCGAGCGCGTGCTGGGCGGCCTGTGCATGATCTCCGCCACGCTCGACGACGAAGGCCGCGTGCTGCACCTGAACGACATGCACGGCCTGAGCTACGGCGAACGCGCCGGTGGCCAATCGGCTCTCGTACATGCCAGCGCAGCCCAGTTCGCGGGCGCGAAGTTCGACGGCACGGCCAGCGAAAACATCATGCAGCACATGTG
>NZ_JBPJZE010000367.1:0-1057 GCF_051216695.1 Variovorax glucosi | reverse complement strand
TGCCGCTCATGCCCGTTGCTCCAGCACCGACAGATAGCGCTCCATGCAGCCGCGCAGTTTTTGCAAGCCGTAGCGCAGCCGGCTGCGCACAGTCTCGAAACCGATCTCCAGGCTCGCGGCCAACGCCTCGACGGTCAGGCCGTCTTCATGGTGCAGCAGGAACGCGGCACGCTGATCGGCCGGCAGTTCGTCAAGGAAGGCCAGCAGTCGACGGCCCGCGGCACGCCAGAACGCCAGCTCTTCGGCCGACGGATGCGCCGCCGCATCGACTGCGCCACGCACGCCGCGGTCGAGCGTGGGCATGGGTTCGCTGTCATCGTCTGAGTGCGCATCTAGCGTCACTTCGCGCCCGCTCACGCGCAACCGGTCCATCGCCAGGTTGTGCGCGATGGTGAAGGCCCAGGTGCGCCACGTCGCGCCCTGCGGCGAGAAGCTGTCGCGCGCCGAGATGATCCGCACCCAAGTGTCCTGGAACACCTCGTCGGCCTGCGCCACGAGCCGCGCGCCCAGCAGCCGTTTGACGAAGCGGAACAGTCCGCCTTCGTGGCGCGCGTAGAGCACGTCGAACGCGGCGGCGTCACCCTGCGCGTAGGCCAGCATCAACTGGTCGTCGGGCATGGCCTGGCGCTCGGGGGCGTTCTTGGCGGAAGGGGCGCGAGGAAGCGCGGACATCTAAGGATTTTCACCCCAGCTTGTACGGGCGGCGGACCGCGCCGGGGTTCGGGGCGGCAAAAAAAGTCGACGAGGCTCAACCCCGCTGGCGGTGGCCGGCCGTATCAGCCTGCACCCAACAACCCGGAGTGCTTTCATGACCCAAGCTTTCGTTCCCCGGTTTCGCCGCCCGCTCGTCGTGCTGCTTTGCGCCCAACTGCTCCTGACCGCCTGTGGCGCCACCGAGCCCCCTGCCGTTGCCGGCGCCACGCGCTGGCCCACGCCCGCGCCCGACAGCCGCTTGCAGGTGGCGCAGACGGTGCCGAACTTCGAGGCGCCGTCGGCCACGCATTGCGCGAGGCCAGTCCAGACCTACGAGACGCCGGGCATGGCGCGCGTTTCCGAA
>NZ_JBPJZE010000366.1:0-1058 GCF_051216695.1 Variovorax glucosi | reverse complement strand
CTTGGACTTGAGGTCCTTGACGTCGGTGATCGCGCCACCGTCGATGACCGCCAAACCCCAGTCGATGACACCGTTCCCCATCACGCCGCGAACTTTCGCATTTCCATCCGTGTTCGCCTGGATCAGGTTCGTGGCATTCAGCTCCGCAAACTCGATGCCACCAGATGCAAGTTGCTGCAGCGCCTGGGCGGATCCGGAGACACCGATGACGTTGACGTCATAGCCCTCCTGTTTCCAATAGCCCAACGCCAACGGCATCATCAGCCACGGATAGCTGATGTTGAGAACCTGGCTTCCTACAGCAATGGTGACCTTCTTCAGCGGGCGGTCCTGTGCCTGAACCGTATGCCCCACCGTGACGAGATAAAGGGCCAACACAGCGAATGCCCATTTACGGAGCAAGCACCGGCAGAGACGAACGGATGAATGGCGCGGCATGAAGTCTCCTTGTTCAACTTGATGCGCAGTGGAGCACGTTCGCACTTAGACCTAAAGCATGAAATTCAGCTCAGTGCGTTCGAATATCTGGCACGCTGAAATCTACATGCGAGTGACGCGATCAGAGGCGAAAAAAAGATCGAAGCAATCCATGGCCTCTCTCACCGTTCTGCGCTCGGAGAAGCGTCGAATCAGTCGTCCGCAGTGGCGCGCCGCACGGCCTCTTGCAGATGCTCAAGAAAGATGCGAACTGCGACCGGGAGATTGCGGTCCGTGTGAACGCAGATGTTAAGCGGCCACTTCTCGACGCCCTTACCCCGCAGCGGCACGTACTTCAGGCCACGTGGCGGTGTTGAACCACCGAAGTATTTGTTGACGATTGCGACGCAAAGACCTGTGGCGGCCGACGCACGCATCAACTCGAAAGAGTTCGTCACCATGACACCGCGCGGCTTGATCTTCGCCTTTGCAAACATCCTTACATAGCTGCCGCGGATGGTCAGCGTTTCATCCGGCAATGCCATCTCTTCATCGCCGCACTCGCTGATGTCCACGAAGGCTCGCTTGGCAAAAGGATGGCTTCCGGACACCAGAAGGCATGGCTTGATGAACCGTTGCTC
>NZ_JBPJZE010000365.1:705-1058 GCF_051216695.1 Variovorax glucosi | reverse complement strand
CCGCGGCTCCTACGAGGCCATGGAGCGGCTGGCGGCGGGCACGCTCGACATCGGCCTGGTCGCCATTCCGCAGCCACCGCTGCGCGGCATCGTCGTCACGCCGTGGTGCGAGCAGCCCATGATGGCTTTCGTGCCGCAGCGCTGGAAGGCGCCCAAGCGCGTCACGCCGGCCTGGCTGGCGGCACAGCCGCTGATCTTCAACGAGGCGACCACGCACATGTACCAGCTCACGATGGAGTGGTTCGCCGATGCAGGCTTTGCGCCGCGCGCGCGCATCGAGCTCAACTACGACGCAGCCATCCGCAGCCTGGTGGCGGCCGGCTATGGCGCCGCGCTGCTGCCGCTGCAGCAGT
>NZ_JBPJZE010000365.1:0-695 GCF_051216695.1 Variovorax glucosi | reverse complement strand
ACGACCGCATGCAGATCGTGCCGGTGAGCCCGAAGCTCACGCGCCGCGTGGGCATCGCGCATCGCCAGCACGCGGTGCTCGACAGCGCGACGCTGAGCGTGTTGAAGGTGCTGACGGCGTTCAGCCAGGTCTGAGCATCGCGAGCCGCGCGCTCATGCGCGCCAGGCGCTGGGGGAGCGTGCGCACATCGTCGGCGATGCCGTGGTTGCGCCGGCCGAAGATGCGGCGCACGTAGGCATCGGCCGCGCCGTCCACCGCGAGGCAGGCGGTGTGCACGCCGGCTTCGCGCGCCTCGGCCACGGCCTGGCGGGCGTCTTCGATCAGGTACTTCGGGTCGTGCACGTCGATGTCAGAGGGGGCGCCGTCAGTCACGAGCAGGATCGCGCGTTGGCCCTCGGGCTCGCCGCGCAGGTGCGAGGTGGCATGGCGCAGCGCGGCGCCCATGCGCGTGGAGTAGCGCCCTTGCACCGCGCCGATGGTGGCGCGCGATTCGGCGTCGAGCGGCTGGCCGAAGTCGAGCAGGCGGTAGTAGTAAACCTCGGCGCGCGTGTTCGACGAGAAGCCGTGGATCGCGAGGCGGTCGATGCCGCTTTGCGCATTCGATGCGGCGAGCAGCAGGGCGGCCTGCTTTTCGATCTCGAGCAGCGAGACGCCGTGCGGGCCCGCATCGTTCGCCGATGCTGACAGGTCGAGCA
>NZ_JBPJZE010000364.1:0-1059 GCF_051216695.1 Variovorax glucosi | reverse complement strand
TGACGGCGCGAGCGTCCACGGCCGATCGATCACGAGGCTCGCGGGCAGCAGCATCGCCGTGCCGCTCAGCAGCGAGCAGGCGGCCGGCACCATCGGGTCCAGCCCCTTGAACACGCGGCCGAACATCGCGGCGCAGCCATAGCAGACGGCGGCGGCCACCAGTCCGAGCTGCGCGAGCAGCGAATGCCCGAGCCCGTTCAACGCCTCGAAGCCGACGATCAGGCAGATGCCCGCCAGCCCCGCGCCCACGCCGAACAGGCGGAGCAGCGTGGGCCTGTCGGCGCCGCCGAGGCCCAGCCCCAGCAGGAAGATGAAGATCGGCGAGGTCGAATTGAGGATGGTCGCCAGGCCCGCATCGACGCTGCGTTCGGCCCACGCAATGAGCGTGAAGGGCAGCACGCTGTTCAGGCACGCCTGCAGCACAAAGCGCCACCACATCGCCGGCTCCTTCGGCAGCTTCACGCCGCGCATGCGCAGCACCGCGAGCAGCAGCAGGCCGGCGATCAGCGTGCGCGCCGCGATCAGCGTGACGGGCGGGATCGTCGCCACGCCGATCTTGATGAAGGTGTACGAAGCGCCCCAGCAGGTGGCTAGCAGCGCGAGCAGCGCCCATTCGAAGGCGGCGTTGGTGTGGGGCTTGCTGGTGGTGGAGAGCGTGTGCATGGTGCGCCGATCATCGCGAGACCTGCCAACCGACACTTCGCCCGCGAGCGAAGCGTGGATGCCTCAGTGGCTGTGGCCGTGCGCGGTGGAGCCGCCACCGTTCAGCAGCGTCGCCAGGTCCACTTCCTGCTCGGCCGCCGCGCCCGCGATCACGCGCTGCTCCAGCTCGTCGAGGTGCTCCAGCGCCACGGCCAGCGCCTTGTCGAGCGACTTGCCCGTCGTCAGCGCCTCGATGATCTGCTCATGCTCGCGCGGCGCGCAGCTCGCGGCCTCGGCGGAGTCGTACAGCGCCTTGTAGAGCTCGGTGTTCGAAATCAGCCGCCGGATGTACGACAGCAGCTCGTCGCTGCCCGCCATCTCTGCCAGCAGCAGGTGGAAGTCGCCCGCGAGCCGGAT
>NZ_JBPJZE010000363.1:0-1059 GCF_051216695.1 Variovorax glucosi | reverse complement strand
AGGGTGAACAGGCCCCAAGCCGCACTCCTATAATCCACGGCCCGCACGGTAGTTCAGGAAAAAGTTTTAGGAGGTTTTTTTGTCATCGACTGCTCAGCCCCCCATTCCCGCCACTGGCGATGCCTCCGAACAGTCGCCGATCGAAAAAGAGCTGGCCGTGCTGCTCGTGAACGCGCTGAACCTCGAAGTGGCCCCCGAGGACATCGTGCCGACCGACCCGCTCTATGGCGAAGGCCTGGGACTCGACTCGATCGACATCCTCGAAGTGGCGCTCGAAGTCTCGCGCCGCTATGGCTTCCAACTGCGTTCGGACGATGAACGCAACCAGCAGATTTTCCAGTCGCTGCGTACGCTCGCGACCCACGTCGCCCAGCATCGCGTGGCTTCCTGATCCCATGTCGCGATGGCGAATAGCACTCCTTCTGGTGGCAGGCGTGGCGTATGCCGGCCTGTCCCACTGGATGACGCTGTTCCATGCCACGGAACCGTGGGCGGTCGTGGTGTTGCTCGGGCCGCTCTGGCTCGCTGCCATGGGCCTTGCCGCCAGCTGGTTCGGTCGCTGGGGCCTTGCCACTGTGGCCGTTCTGGGCGTTGGCGGCTTCTCGCTCGTCTTCCTCGGTGAGGCGGGCGATCCCAATCGCTTGTATGTGCTGCAGCACGTGGCCATCAACGCCGCGCTGTGCGGCTGGTTCGGCTCCACGCTGCGCGGCAAGGGCCTGCCGCTGATCACGCAGTTCGCGCAGCGGGTGCACCCGCTCAAGGGACACATGCTGTCCTACACCACGCAGCTCACGCGCATCTGGACCGGCTTCTTCGCGCTGACGGTGCTGGCGTCGATCCTCATCTACCTGACACGGCCGTTCTCCGACTGGTCGCTGTTCGCCAATGTGCTGTCGCCCGTGATGGTGACGCTGCTCTTCGTGGGCGAGCACTTTGTGCGCTACCGGCTGCATCCCGAATTCGAACGCACGCGCCTCGTGGATGCGGTGCGCGCGTTCTATGGCACATCGTCGGTGGACACCAGCCCCGGCGGCCAATGACACAGGCGCCGCCCGCGTG
>NZ_JBPJZE010000362.1:0-1061 GCF_051216695.1 Variovorax glucosi | reverse complement strand
TTTGAAGGAAGCAAAGCAATGCCAAGGCACCCCATTCACAGCGCAACGATCACCTTGAAGCTGCCATTCGACATGGACACCGACGCCGAGATCACGGCCTTGCGCGCTGCCGGCATACCGGTCGACGCGCTCGGCAACGCAGAGCGAGGCTTTCTTTTCGTGCGATTCAGCGACGGATGGAGAAACCGGGCCAACATCTTTCGGTGGTTCGCCGGAGACATCGGGCAAGACCTTCGCAACAGCGGCATCAAACCGGGCCCCCGGCGACGCAGGGTGGCGCTTTCAAGCTGCATGCCCAATCGCCGTGGGCCTCGACATAGAGCGCATAGAGTGAATGGCTGCTCGCCATGTAGAGGCGATTGCGCTTCGGGCCTCCGAACTCGAGATTCGGGCAGCGCTCGGGCAGGCGGATGAAGCCGATGGGCTTGCCTTGCGAATTGAAGATCTTCACGCCGTCCATCTCCTCCGACTTGCCGGTCGGCAGGTAGGCCTTCATGCCACCACCGATGTCGGTAGGCTCGGCCGCAACCGCGCCCGAGTAACCCCAGCCGCACCAGAGATTGCCGTCGCGGTCGACGCGAAAGCCGTCGAGCGACCCCGGCCCGTCTGCGTCGATCAGCTTGGTCTTGTTCTCGACGCCCGTGCCGTCGGGTGATACGTCGTAGCTCCAGATGCTGCGGTTTGGTGTTCCCTTCCACTCGACGACGTAGAGCTTCTTCTCGTCGGGCGAGAACGCCAGGCCGTTCGGGTTGACGAGATCGGTGATCATCGCGCTCAGCTTGCCGTCCTTCGCGATGCGGTACACGTTGGTCGTCACCTGCTCGGGCACGGCCTTGGAGCCTTCCCACTCGCCGTTGATACCGACGGTTGGATCGGTGAACCAGACGGTGTCGTCCGATTTGACGACGACGTCGTTCGGCGCGTTGAGGCGCGTGCCCTGGTAGTTGTCGGCCAGCACCGTCATGCGCCCGTTCTTCTCGGTGCGAACCACGCGCCGCGTCACCGAGTGCTCGCAGGTGATCAGCCGCCCCTGGCGATCGCGGGTGTTGCCATTGGCATAG
>NZ_JBPJZE010000361.1:0-1061 GCF_051216695.1 Variovorax glucosi | reverse complement strand
CTGCGGCTTTCGTCGCAGTGATTTCAGCGGGACGCCAATCCCGATCACGCCTGTTTTTGACATGACGGGCGCAGTATAGCCATGCAGACATCTGCGATCGAGGGGAGCGGGATGCCCCTATTGCCCGCAGTTCCAACCCAAATGCCGGATGGGGCCTCCTCTTTTTTCAGCCCGTTGAGTGAGCCCTTCGTGCCACCAACTTGTCGTTGTCTGCATGCGGTCTTTCAGTTTCCTGATCCCACAGCGCAAGCCACGGAAAGGCCTCCTCATACTGCATGGCCAATGCCAGCAATTCGGCATCGTGGCCGACCGGTGCGACCAACTGAATGCCAGTCGGCAGGCCCTTTGCATGCGCGCTTGGCAATGCAATGGCCGGCAAGCCCGCGGCATTGGCGAAGGCGGTGAAGACGGCATGCCCGCGCGGGCCGACTTCCGTGTCCGCAATCCGCTCGGGGTGGCTCTGCTCGCAGGGCCAGGGCAGGGCGGCCGTCGCCGGTGTGAGGATGAAGTCGTAGCGGGCGAAGACGACTTCCATCTGTCGCTCGAGTTCACGCACTTCCGCCAGTACATCGAACAGGCCGGATGCATCGAGCTTCAGGCCGGCGTCGAAATTCGCCTGCGCGACCGCGCCGCAGCGTGAGAGATCCGGGTGAACGCCCTCGGGCAATCCGAACTCGGGCCATTGCCATGCGCGCTGGAGCATCCAGGCGAGCCCTGCATTGGAAAGCGTCAGCCACAGCGCGTTGATTGCCTCCGACCAGTTCACCTGCTGCGCTTCGTCCACCGCATGCCCCAACGCGGCGAAACCCTCGGCCGCGCGACGCACCGACGCGGCGATGCGGGGGTCGACGGCATGGGTGCCGAACCGGGGCACGAAAAGAATGCGAGACGGCGAGGGCTGGCCGGCCTCCAGGCGCGATCCCGCGATCGCCGACGTCAGATGCTGTACGTCTTTCACGCAGCGACCGATTCCGCCGGCCACTTCGTAGTCGAGGAATATCTCGGGCAAGCCGCGTTCCCTGCGCACGAGGCCGCGCGAAGGCTTGAATCCCACAAGACCG
>NZ_JBPJZE010000360.1:0-1062 GCF_051216695.1 Variovorax glucosi | reverse complement strand
CGCCGTGCGCTTCGGCAGCAGCCCTGCCGGATAACCTGCCGCCAGCACCGCAGCATCGCCTTTGATATGGTGCTCTCCAGCACCACCATGCGAATTCCGAGCGTATGAAAAAGACTTATACCGGCGGCTGCCACTGCGGCGCCGTGCGATTCGAGGCCAACATCGACCTGAGCCTGGGCACCCTGCGTTGCAACTGCTCGATCTGCACCAAGACCCGCTTCTGGCCCGCCATCGTCGCGACCGATGCCTTCCGGCTGATCGAAGGCGAATCCGAACTCAGCGAGCAGATGCTCGACACCCGCAACAGCCACTACATCGTCTGCAGGCATTGCAGCGTGCGCTCCTTCGGCGTGGGCCATTCCCCCGAGACCGGCGCGAGCGCCTATGGCGTGAACGTGACCTGCCTGGACTACGTGGACCTCGACGACCTCGCCAACTCGCCGATCAGCTACGTGGACGGACACCGCGGCACCTGGCACGTCGCGCGCACGGCCATCGGAATCTGACGAAGAGAATCGTTTCCCGCAAAAACCACCATCTGAAGATATACACATGCCCATCGAACTCTGGCTCGCCTTCGTCGCGGCCTCCGCCGTCATGCTGATCATTCCGGGGCCGACCATCCTCACGGTGATCAGCTATTCCATGTCCCACGGCCGCCGCGCCAACGTGCCGCTGGTGGCGGCCGTGGCGCTCGGCGACTCGACGGCGCTAGTGGTGTCGCTGCTGGGGCTGGGCGCTCTGCTGGCCACATCGGCCTTCTGGTTCACGGTGGTCAAGTGCGTGGGCGGGCTGTACCTGCTGTACCTCGGCATCAAGCTGCTGCGCGCGGGCATCTCGTCCACCGAAGTCGCCGCGCCGGCCGCGCCCGCCTCGCGGCTGCGGCTGTTCGCCAACACCTACCTGGTGACCGCGCTGAACCCGAAGGGCATCGTGTTCTTCGTGGCCTTCCTGCCGCAGTTCATCAGCCCGGCGGCCGACGTGACACGCCAGCTCTGGGTGCTGGCCGTCACTTTCGTCGTGCTGGCAGCGACCAATGCCACGCTCTATGCGGTGTTCGCA
>NZ_JBPJZE010000035.1:0-1779 GCF_051216695.1 Variovorax glucosi | reverse complement strand
CCAGCGTGGGCCACAGGCCATCGGAGAAGCGTTGCAGCACGAACAGCATCAGCAGCCCGAACACGATCACTTCGAAGTTGCCGCTGCTGCCAAGCAGCGCGGGCAGGATGTCCTGCAGCTTTTCCTTCAGCAGCGTGATCAGCGTTGCGCCCAGTACAGCGCCCCACAGATGGCCCGCGCCACCGACCACCGCCATGAACAGCAGCTCGATGCCGATGTTCAGGTTGAAAGGCGTCGGGTTCACGAAGCGCTGCAGGTGCGCGTAGAGCCAGCCCGACACCGCCGCGAGCAGCGCGGCCAGCACGAAGAGCTTGATGCGATGGCGCGCCGTGTCCACACCCATCGACTCGGCCATGAGCCGCCCGCCCTTGAGCGCGCGGATGGCGCGGCCTTCGCGCGAATCGAGCAGGTTGTGCAGCGCCCACAGCGCGAGCAGCAGCACCGCCCAGATCACCACGCCCAGCATGCGCGGCGTGGCCAGCGACACGCCGGCCACCACCAGCGGCGGCACGCCGGTGATGCCGGTCTGCCCGCCCAGGAAGTCCATGTTGCCCAGCAGGTAGTACAGGCTCAGGCCCCAGGCGATGGTGCACAGCGGCAGGTAGTGGCCTTGCAGCTTGAGCGTGACCGAACCCAGCGCCCAGGCCAGCGCGAAGGTGAACACCAGCCCCAGCAGCAGGCCGACCCATGGCAGCAAGGCCGGGCTGACCGCGCCGCCCAGCCACGCGGCGGCGGTGGGCGAGGTGCAGATCCACGCGGTGGCATACGCGCCCATGCCCACGAAGGCGGCTTGGCCGAAAGAGGTCATGCCGCCCACGCCGGTCAGCATGACCAGCCCGGCCGCGACCAGCGCATACAGGCCGATGTTGCTGAGCACCGAGACGGTGAACTCGGGCACAAAGCCCCAGGCCAGCGCCAGCAGCACCACGCACACCAGCGTGAGCTGGCGCGGCGTGACCAGCGGCTTGCCTTCGGGCTGTGCGGTCGCGGCGAGGTTGTTCGAAGAAGACGTGCTCATTCTTCGTCCTCCACATGATGGCTGTTGAGCGAGCGCCACCACAGCACGGGAATGATCAGGGTGAAGACCAGCACTTCCTTGAACGGGCTGGCCCAGAAAGAGGCGAACGATTCGAGCTGGCCGACCAGCAGCGCGCCGGCCAGCGCCAGCGGGTAGCTCGCGAGCCCGCCGACGATGGCGGCGACGAAGCCTTTGAGGCCGATCAGGAAGCCGGTGTCGTAGTACACCGTGGTGATCGGCGCAATCAGCAGGCCCGAGATGGCGCCGATGAGCGCCGCGAGCGCAAAGCTCAGGTCGCCCGACAGTTCGGTCGGAATGCCTGAGAGCCTTGCGCCCACGCGGTTGATGGCGGTGGCGCGCAGCGCCTTGCCGACCATCGAGCGGCCGAAGAACAGGAACATGGCGATCACCAGCAGCAGCGTGACGCCCACGACCACCAGCGATTGCCCGCTGACCTGAACACCGCCGATGTCGAAGCGCGCATCCGAGAACGCCGTGGTGCGCGAACCCTCGGCGCCGAAGAACAGCAGGCCCAGCCCCGACCGCAAAAAGTGCAGCGCCAGCGACACGATCAGCAGCACCAGCACCGATGCATCCGCGATCGGCTGGAACACCACCCGCGCCAGCAGCGGCGCGATAGGCACCACCAGCAGCACGGCCACCGCGATGTGCACCGCCACCGGCACGCCGGGCCGCGCGGCCACGGCAGCGCCAGCCGATCTGATCGCCCCCGCGAACAGCGCCGATGCCGGCGCCCGTGC
>NZ_JBPJZE010000359.1:0-1062 GCF_051216695.1 Variovorax glucosi | reverse complement strand
GGTGCGGCGGGACGCGGTGGTCGGTGTCATGGGAACTCCTTCTGTAATGCCTGGGGTCAGGCCCTCATTCAAGTCATCAACATTATATTAATTGATATAATGTAAAAACCCGAACTGACACTGCTCCCATGAAGGTTTCCACCCTCGTCATCGACCCCGAAGCGCTGCGCGGTGCCGCCGGCCAGGCGGTCGCCATGCTCAAGCTGCTGGCCAACGAAGACCGGCTGCTGCTGCTGTGCCAGCTTTCGCAGGGCGAGATGTGCGTGAGCGACCTGGAAAGCGTGCTGGGCATCCGCCAGCCCACCTTGTCGCAGCAGTTGTCGGTGCTGCGCACGGAAGGCGTGGTCAATACCCGCCGCGAGGGCAAGAACATCTACTACAGCGTGGCCGACGCCGCCCTGCTGGAGATTCTCGCGGTGCTCTACCGCCTCTACTGCCCGAAGGAGAGTTGAAGATGCCCACCGTCGACTGGCCTCATTTCACGCCTTGGGCCGCGCTGGCCGGTGGCGTTCTCATCGGCATTGCCGCGGCGATGTTCGTGCTGCTCAACGGGCGCATCGCCGGCATCAGCGGCGTTTTGGGCGGATTGCTGCGCCCGGCGAAAGGCGACGTGGCCTGGCGCGCGGCCTTCGTGCTCGGCCTGGTCGGCGCGCCACTTGCCTACGGCCTGTTCGCCGTGCTGCCCGCGGCGCGGATCGACGCAGGCTACGGCGCGCTTGCGCTGGCCGGCCTGCTGGTTGGCGTGGGCACGCGCTATGGCGCGGGTTGCACCAGCGGCCACGGCGTGTGCGGCCTGGCGCGGCTGTCACCGCGTTCGCTGGCGGCCACCGGGGCTTTCATGGGCGCAGGGTTTGCCACGGTGTTCGTGGCGCGCCATCTGTTGAACCTGTGAGCAAGGAGCGATTCGCCATGCTGACAGTCATCGCCTCCTTGCTCGCAGGCCTTGTCTTCGGGCTCGGCCTCATCGTGTCCGGCATGGCCAATCCGGCCAAGGTGCTCGGCTTTCTGGACCTCGCCGGACGTTGGAACCCGGCGCTGGCCTTCGTGATGGCTGGGCTCATT
>NZ_JBPJZE010000358.1:0-1063 GCF_051216695.1 Variovorax glucosi | reverse complement strand
GTGACCTCGAAACCAGGCTGTCGGCTTCGCCCTACCTGACCGGAGCGCACGCCACACTGGCCGATGCCGCCCTCATGCCCTTCGTGCGCCAGTTCGCGATGGTCGAGCCCACATGGTTCGCCGCCCAGCCCTGGCCCCACCTGCAAACGTGGCTGTCTGGCTGGGCCACCTCGGACCTGTTCGAGCGCGCCATGCACAAGTACGCGCCCTGGAAGACCGGCGATGCCGGCGTCAGCTTTCCGCCAGCTTAGCTAGCCACCCATCGCCGCTGCCGAGGCTCGCTGGATGCATTCGACGAAGTGCTGCGCGGCCGGCGTCAGCAGTTGCCCACGGCGCTTGATGACGCTGACGCTCAGCATGGGCAGCTCTTCCTCGATCTCCACGCGCCGGATGCCGTGTCGTTTGAAGGTCAGCGTCGCCAGTGGCTCGACGAACAGGCCGACCAGGTCCATCTGCCCGACCAGCGCCAGCGCCACCGTGACCGACTGCCCCTGTATCACCCGCGCCGGCGGGGGCAGTCCCAGCGGCAGCAACGGCGATACGGCCTCACGGCCGCTGAAATGGTCGTCGCCCGGAAGAATCCACTCGGCCTTGTAGAGCTCGCGGATCGAGCGGCTCGCGCGCAGCGGATGGCGCTCGCGCAGACCCACCACCAGTTTCACCGGAAAGAGCTCCATCGCCTCGAACTGCGGATCGAGCCGGCCCGGCACCACGTGCGCCACCGCGAAGTCGAGCGAGCCCTCGCGCAGGCGCCCCAGCATCCAGGGCAGCACCGTTTCGCTGAACTGCACGTCGACAGCAGGCAGCCGCGAGTGGAAATCCTTGAACGCGGCCGGCAGCACCGTGAGCGCGAACGAAGTGCTGACGGCCAGCGAGACCTGGCCGGTGAGCCCGTCGCGGATCTGCGCGATCTCGTCGCGTGCGCGCTGCATGTCGGCCAGCAGCAGCCGCGCGCGCGGCGCGAAGGCCCTGCCGAACTCGGTGAGCCGCACGCCCTTGACGCTGCGCTCCACCAGCGGCGCGCCGACTTCGCTCTCCAGCTCACGCACGATCTTGGTCACGG
>NZ_JBPJZE010000357.1:0-1064 GCF_051216695.1 Variovorax glucosi | reverse complement strand
GCCTTGCGGAACACGTTCTTCAGGTGGATCTTTCCGCCCTTGAAGGTGAAGACGTCGATGCCGTCGGTCTCGATGCGGCTGCCGTCGGCGGCGGTGCCGGTGAAGGTCCACTGCGAGGTGCCGAAGTCGCCATGCACGAAGTGCTGGCCGTTGATCCATTGCGCGTCGGGCACGGCCTGCCATGCTGCGGCAAAGGCCTTGCGCACCGCCTCGGTGCCAACGTGGCGGGTGCCGCAGGCGTCGGGGCCGGCGGCGGTCTGGAAGATGCAGTCGGCCGTCATGAAGCTCATGAGGGCGTCGATGTCGTGGCGGTTCCAGGCGTCGCTGAAGGCGGCAAGGGTGTCGGTGGTCACTGAAGTGGAAGGCATTGCGGTCACGCGGGAACTCCGGAAATTGATGCGGCAAGAGTAGGCAGCCGCTTGCCGGCGCGATAGGGCCAGTTGGGAGGATTCGACCGAGCCAGAGCACCACAGACCGCAATGCCTGCCCTAAACTGCGGCGCACCATGCCCCCGAACCCGCGAGCCACCCAGTGGGCGCAGCTCTTCGCGCTGCCCGATCAACCGGCGCTGCCGCTGCAGGCTCGTTTGCGCGCCGCCGTGGTGCAGGCCATTCTTGAAGAGCACTTGGCGCCCGGCGCGCCGCTGCCTTCGTCGCGTGAGCTTGCTGCGTTGTTGGGGCTGAGCCGCAACACCGTTACCTCGGCCTACCTGCAACTGATCGACGAAGGCTTTCTGGAAGCGCGTCCGCGCAGCGGGGTGTTCGTGGCGCACGATGCCCGCCCGCTGTCAGCCGTGCATGCGGAGCCGCTGGTCGGGCGCAGCGGGCAGGCGAGCCAGCCGCCCGACTGGTCGGGTCGCGTGCTGCGCTCGTTGGTCGACAAGCCCACGCTGTCGAAGCCCGACCGGTGGCGTGACTATCCGTACCCTTTTGTCTACGGTAACTACGACCCGCAGTTGTTTCCCACAGAAGACTTCCGCGAATGCTGCGCGCGCAGCCTTGCACGCTCGCAGCTGCCGCACTGGACGCCCGATTTCGAAACCGACGACGTGCCCGACCTGATCG
>NZ_JBPJZE010000356.1:0-1065 GCF_051216695.1 Variovorax glucosi | reverse complement strand
CACCCGCGCGATCGCAATCCTACGGCTTCTCGGGCGCTCCGAGCAGGCGATGGGCGTCAAGGCCATTGCCGACGAGCTCCAGCTCGTTCCCAGCACCTGCTTGCACATCCTGCGCGCGCTGATCGTCGAAGACCTGGTCAAGATTGACAGCGGCACCAAGCGATATTCGCTGGGCACCGGCATGCTGAGCCTGGCGCGCAGTGCGATCGAGAGCAGCAGCTTCGCCAGCCTCGCACAGCCGGTACTGGACGCCCTGGCCAAAGACTGGAACGTGACGATGATCGGCGTCGAGACCCATGACATGGAGCCGATGGTCGTGCTGGCCTTGTCGCGCTCCAACGCTCCGTTCCGTCTGCACGTGGATGTCGGCAGCCGTTTCCCTGCGCTGGTCAGCGCCACGGGGCGCCTGGTGGCGGCCTTCAGCAGCGAGACGTGGCCGCAGATCGAAAAGCGTTTCAAGACCCTTCGCTGGGACAAGCCGATCGATCTTGCCATGTGGAAACGCGAGGTCGAGCAGGTCCGCAAGCGCGGCTTCAGCATCGATCGCGGCCATTACATGAGCGGCGTGACGGTGATTGCGGTCCCGTTGCTCGATGCCTCCGGACGGGTTGCGCACACACTTGTCGCCACTGGTCTTTCCGACAAACTAGCTGGCACGGCGGGTACCGACCTCGCCTTGGCCATGAAGAAGGAAGCCGATGCGCTGTCGGCGCTGCTTCCATCCCGCAGGTGAGCAGGCTTTCCTTCTCGGTCCGAGCGAGCCAAGGATGATCTGACTGAGCACTTCCCGAACTCGTCTTGCGGGTTGTTCCGATGCCTGCGGACACGCACCTGGCCAAGGTGCACCGCCAGGGGCATTCTGGAGGTCCGCAATGACCGCTAGGGCTGGCGCAGCTCGCGCTTCAAGACTTTTCCGTAGCTGTTTTTCGGAAGCTCCGGCACGAAGACGTAGTGCTTGGGCCGCTTGAACCTCGCGATGTGCGCGACGCAATGCGCATCCAGCACCTGCGGCGTCACATCGGGCTTCGCCACGATATAGGCGACCACGATTTCGCCCCATTCCTC
>NZ_JBPJZE010000355.1:0-1066 GCF_051216695.1 Variovorax glucosi | reverse complement strand
ACGGTCAGCCACTTGAGCTGCAGGCCGTGCAGCTGGCGCAGGAAGAAGTGCACCACCATCACCAGCCAGAAGAGCGAGTTGACGGTCAGCCACGCGAACCAGTCGTTGGCAACGGGCAGGCTCACGTAGAAATGCAGTCCTCGCATGAAGGAGGTGGCCGCGAGGTTGAAGAACAGCAGGTAGCCCGTTTCGTCGCGGCGCCGGAACCACACGAACAGCGCGAACACACCCACGGCCATGAACGCAGCGCCGAGCATCGCGGGCAGCTCCTGCTGCAGCCACTGGCGCATGCCGTAGCGGCCCCTGAGCGCGTCGATGGGGCCGATCCACAGCGACGACAGCGCCACCTGGGCGTTGCGGGTGTGCTCCAGGCGCAGGAGGATCTCGCTGGGCGGCTTGCTGTCGGCACTGTTGTCCAGCTGGACCCACAGCGGGGTGCGGGTGCTGTTCCAAAGCGGGCCCGACTGCTGTGCGCGGTGGACCAGTTGGCCGTCGGCATAGACCGCGATGGTGCCGTCGGTCTTGATCCGGATGCCGTACAGCGCTAGCGGCCCGGCGTCGGGCGGCAGGCCGCGGGTGGACAGCCTGATCCAGGTCGTGCGCGTCGTCTTGGTGGAGGCGGCCTCCGCCTGGCGCAGCAGCGCGATGGGAAGGGCCAGGGGCAGTTCGACCCGCTTCCAGGTGTCTGGCAGGGCGCCGCTGTCCTGCTTCAACGGCGGAGTGCTGAAGCCCGAGGCTTCATCGACCTGCCAGTCGGCGCGCGTCAGGTGCAGCAGCGAGTCGGACTGCTGCAAGCCGGCCGTCCCACCCAGGAAGGCCCCGATGGCGCCCAGCAGTGCCATCGACAGGACGAGCACCACGTTGGCGAAGAAGGGTGCGGGACGGTAGTTCAAGGGTGTTCGGATGAGCCGCGCCCAAAGCTGACGCGGCAATGCTTATGTAACCTATTTTCTCATTCTGTAACCATGCGCGCGATGTTGCTTGCCCAGGGCTTCTTATTGCGGCCCCACTGATCCAGGTCGGCCGTAGTGCATTCACGACAAATGCGGTTCAAGAGTAACTATAT
>NZ_JBPJZE010000354.1:0-1068 GCF_051216695.1 Variovorax glucosi | reverse complement strand
GCTGGCCGCGACTCCACGCCAATCAAAACTTTTCTGCAATCCGGTGGCAATGCCCAGCCCTTGGCTGGCGATGTTGCCCATGGCCATGCGCCCGGCCGTGGCCCATTTGTCTGGCCCACCCAGCAAGCCGCCAGGCACATTGAGCAAGGAGCCCACACCGGCGCCCACTCCCGCGCCAAGCGCACCCATCGCTACGCCCTTCCAGCTGAAAGAGTCCTGCGCCCCGATAGCGATACCGACTCCCTGGCTGGCGATGGAGCCCATTGCTCCACCCACGGCCGCAGCGCCGAGGCTCGCGGCCGTGAATCCACCAGACCCACCGAGCACGGCCAACCCGCCCGCAAAACCGCCACCGCCTGCAGCGCCTGCAGCACCGAAATCAGCCCCAGCTGCACCCGCCGTATAGATGGTCACCACTACTGCCACCACCGCCATGATGAGTTGCCCAACGCCCCCGCACCCGCCATCCTTGCCCTTGGGTGCTGGCAAAGGATCCGGCAGCGTCGGGCTCGTATCCCCCATCGCCTTGCCCGGGTCGTACGGCCGGAAGGTGTCACTCGTGTTGTGCACGTTCGTCACCCGGTTGGGCACCGCCAGAACCGTGTTTTCCACCAGCGGCGCAGATGGCTGACCATCGAGTCCGTTGGCCTCGGCCAGCAGGTACCACAGCTTTGCGTCACCCCACAGTGCTCGGGCGATGCCCTCCAGCGTGTCTCCCGAGCGCACCGTGTAGCTGCCCGGCGCCGGTCCGGGGAAGCCTGCATTGATCGGCTGGTAGTTCTCGTCGAAGTCCGCCGAGTTCGTGGGAATGAACTTGCGGTACTTGCTATCAGGACTTTCGGCGGAACTTGTGCGCGCGAGCTGCTGCGCGTAGTCCTCGCGCTCAGTGCCGTCGTTACCCACGTTGCCCACGCGCTTGCCGTCGAAGTAGAAGTACCGATGATCGCGGCTCTTGGTGGCGCCGCTAACGCTCCCGTCGGCGGCAATCTTTCCGCCAATGAGCTCCTGGCGCTGCAGCACTTGCCCCTCGGCATTGGTCCAGTACGAGAAGGTCCGCGGCGTTGTCTG
>NZ_JBPJZE010000353.1:0-1068 GCF_051216695.1 Variovorax glucosi | reverse complement strand
GGGCGCGTCGCCATCCTGAACCTGTTCGACAAGAGCTACTTGCTGCGCGACGGCACGGGCGTGGGCGTGGGCGCGCCGCAGTACGGCACGCGGCGCAGCCTGTACGTGAGCATGACCACGCACTTCTGACACAGGCCCGACGCCAGATGACGCACACGAGGCTCTCGCGCACCGTCGCACTCATGCTGCTCTTCGCAGTGTGGGTGACGTCGACGCTCGGCCTCGTGCATGCCACGCTGCACGTGCCGGGCGACCGCGCATGGGCCCTGTCCGCCGAGCGCGCGACCGCCACGGTTGCAGCCGCCTCGGGGGCGCGCGCCCCGGCGCAGCGGCACACCTGGCTGCATGCGCTGTTCGGCGACAAGACCGACGCCGAGTGCCGGCTGTACGACCGGCTGTCGCATGGCTTCAGCGCGCCCGGCGTGCCGCTGCTGGTGCTGCCGATGGTGCTGCCGTCGGCCACCTTCGCGTATCTGCAGGGCGAAGCCGTCGCCCGCTGGATCGTGCTGTTCGAGGCACGCGGTCCGCCTTCCACTCGCTGAATTTCCGATGTGTTCCGACTGCTGTGCCCGCTTCGCTCGGGTGGCGGCCGGTCGTCCCTTGATTTCAACGAGTGTCCATTCATGACTCCCAATTTCCCCCGCAACGCCATCGGCGTTGCCGTTCTCTCGCTTGCCTCTTTCGCAAGCCTGGCCCAGGCGCAGTCTCAACCCGCCGACGCCGCCAGCCTGCGCGAGGTCACCGTCACCGGTAACCCGCTCGGCGCAAGCGAACTGATCGCGCCGACCACCACGCTGTCGGGCGACAAGCTGCTGCTGCGCTCCGAATCGACGCTCGGCGAAACGCTCAACAACGTGCCCGGCGTGAGCAGCAGCTACTTCGGCCCCAACGCCAGCCGCCCGATCATCCGCGGGCAGGACGGCGACCGCATCCGCATCCTGCAGAACGGCGGCGGCGCGCCCGACGCATCGGCGCTGAGCTACGACCACGCCGTGCCGGTCGACGCGCTGGTGACCGATCGCATCGAGGTGCTGCGCGGCCCGTCGGCGCTGCAATACGGCGGCAGCG
>NZ_JBPJZE010000352.1:0-1070 GCF_051216695.1 Variovorax glucosi | reverse complement strand
TGCTGGTGGCAGCGGTGGCCGGCGTTATCACGCACGTGCCGGCGGGGCTCGGCGTGCTCGAGGCGGTGTTCGTGGCGCTGCTTGCGCACGAGGTGCCACAAGCGAAGCTGCTCGGCGCGCTGCTGGCCTATCGCGGCCTGTATTACCTGCTGCCGCTGGTGGTGGCCACGCTGGGCTACCTGGTCACCGAAGCGAGGGCCAGGCGGCTGCGCGTGCCGGCGAGGCCAAGGCGCTAGAAGTGGTAGGTGTAGCGCAGCTTGACGAAGTTCTCGCCCGGGTTCGGCTTCTTGATGCCGCCATTCGAGAAGTGCTGCAAGCGCAGTGACAGTTCGTGCTCGCCCTGCTCGCCAAAGCTGCGTCCCACGCCGAGCACTTCGGTGAACTGGAAGGCGGTGCTGAAGCTGCGGTCGGGCGTCTTGTAGACGTGGTCCATCACGCTGCCGCCGACGCCGCCTTCGGCAAACCAGGGCGAGCTGCCGTGGTCGAAGCGGTAGCGCCAGGTGTAGATCGCGCCGATCTGCGCGTAGTCGTGCGGGCCGTCGCCCAGCGCGGGCGCGTGCCAGTTGCTCAGGAACACGTCCCAGTAGGTTGTGAGCGCGCCTTCCTGCACCGGCTGGCGCAGTGACCACGGGAAGGTCATGCCCACCGTGGCCGAGTTGGTGCTGCCCATTTCGCCGTGCGGGGCGCGGCCCCCTTCGACATAAATACCGCGTGCGCTGTCTTCGAACGCATGGGCCACTGTGCCCAGCAGGCTGAAAAGGCCCGCGAACACGGCAGCCCGCAGGGGCGCGGAAGCGTGGAATCTCATGATGCGACTTCTAGATGCATGAAGTGGAAATAAGTCGACATCATTAATTTCTGCCGCGTTCGATATTCGATCAGCACGTAATTTCCACATCGGAAAGTGGGACTTGATCAACAAAAATGCAGAGTCAGATTTGTTGCGCTGCAGCATTTGCAGCCGGCGAAGCCTATAGTGGTCCGACCCCCTACAACGGCCTTCGAGCGCACGGCCCCACATGTCGTCTCTTACCTCCGCCGCCCGTCTGGCCAATCCGCGCATGCAGTGG
>NZ_JBPJZE010000351.1:0-1071 GCF_051216695.1 Variovorax glucosi | reverse complement strand
AAAATTTCCCCATTCACCCCAATACGCTTCCCCCAAGCCCATGCGCCACCCGATGCTGCCCCATGGGATGTCAGGATGCTTGACCCATAGCGGCGGCTTTCCTGGAGTCATATTTCTGGATTAGTGAGTTGGAGTGGCTAGTAGATCGATGCTTCGAAGTCGGCTCCTGGCAGAAGTCTAGCCTCCGTGCCGGAGAGACGGGATGGCCACCGGAGCGTGAACTGTCGGTCTCTAGCGCGCTTTCGAAGATGTCCACAATGGCCCCCTTATCGGTCAGGGCCTGTCCGGGCCGCAGGACAGACATCTTCGCGGCCGTGAGTTCGCCAAGAAATGTCAGGTCTTGCCGTCAGCCCGGCTCAGCTTCAGCCGGCGAATCTCGGCGAGCTGGAACCTGAAGGCATCTACCGCTTCCTTGGCCTTGGGCTCCCAGGTGTCGGTCTTCATGTGCGCGAGAACTGCCTCCAGCGCATCACCGAGTTGTCCAATCTGCCGTCCGTAGCTTCCCACGTCATCCAGGATCTGCTGCTCCAGAGCAGGGTCTGACGACTTGCCCATATTGATGTTGATGAACCCAAGCTGCCCATTGGCAATCTTGGTAAACCAAGTCCAGGGGTTGATTTCCTGGCGCACATTGCCGGAGAGCGCCAAGTAAAAGTTCGGCATAGGAGTCCTCCTGCGCAACGCGACTGGCTGCTGCGATGAGGCCAAGCAAGAAGCTCGCCGAGCCACTTCCGGTCGGGTCGCGACAGATATGCTCCGACGGTCGAATCAGGACGAGGACGGGATGACAAACATCGCTGGACATGTCGGCCCGCCGGCCGCCTTCAAGGCGCTACAGCGCGTGTTCCCGCAGGAACCGATCCAACTGATGGCTGTTCGCCAGCCCCAGCTTCGCGAACACGTGCGCGCGGTGGGTTTCCACCGTGCGCTGTTCCAGCGGCGCGAGCTCCAGTGCGATCTGCTTGTTGGGCTTGCCCTCGGCCACCAGCCGGGCCACCTGCATCTCGCGCGGCGTCAGCTTGGCCCATAGAGCCAGTGCGGCCTGGCGAGCCTGCCGGCGCGCGGCGATCT
>NZ_JBPJZE010000350.1:0-1071 GCF_051216695.1 Variovorax glucosi | reverse complement strand
CTTTTCTTCAGGATCATCAGGACTTCACGAACGCCAGCAGGTCGGCGTTGAACTTGTCCTTGTGCGTGTCGGTCAGGCCGTGCGGCGCGCCGGGGTAGACGATCAGCTTGTTGTTCTTCACCAGCTTGGCCGAGGCCAGGCCGGCGGCGCCGATCGGCACGATCTGGTCGTCATCGCCGTGCACGATGAGCGTGGGCACGTCGAACTTCTTCAGGTCTTCGGTGAAGTCGGTTTCGGAGAACGCCTTGATCGAGTCGTAGGTGTTCTTGTGGCCGCCCGCCATGCCCTGCACCCACCACGAGTCGATGAGGCCTTGCGACACCTTGGCGCCGGGGCGGTTGAAGCCGAAGAAGGGGCCCGAGGGCACGTCCTTGTAGAACTGCGAGCGGTTCGCGAGTTGCGCTGCGCGCAGGCCGTCGAACACTTCGATCGGCAGGCCGCCGGGGTTGGCGGCGGTCTTCAGCATCAGCGGCGGCACGGCCGAGATCAGAGCGGCCTTGGCCACGCGCTTGGTGCCGTGGCGGCCGATGTAGCGCGCCACTTCGCCGCCGCCGGTCGAGAAGCCGACCAGGATCACGTTCTTCAGGTCCAGCGTCTCGATGACGGTGGCGAGGTCGTCGGCGTAGGTGTCCATGTCGTTGCCGTTCCAGGGCTGGCTGGAGCGGCCGTGGCCGCGGCGGTCATGCGCCACGGTGCGATAGCCCTGAGATGCGAGGAACAGCATCTGCGATTCCCAGCTGTCGGAGTTAAGCGGCCAGCCGTGGCTGAACACGACGGGCTGGCCGGAACCCCAGTCCTTGAAATACAGCTGCGTGCCGTCCTTGGTGACGATGGTGTTGCTCATGGTGCGTGTTCCTTTCAAAGAACGATGGATGGCGCCTTGGTTCGGCGCAGAAGTGGAGGCGGCGGACGCCGCCTGGGAAAAGCCGGTCCCCACGAGGGCTCCGGCTGCGACGGAAGCGCCACCGACCAGGAGGCTGCGGCGGGTCGGGGTGGCGGTTGGATTCTTGCTGTTTGCGGACATGGTGTGCTCCTTGAGTGACGTGGTTGAGGTGAGTTTTGTATCGTATG
>NZ_JBPJZE010000034.1:0-1780 GCF_051216695.1 Variovorax glucosi | reverse complement strand
CGACAAAGGCGTTCAGCGGATCGGCCGGGTTGTTGAACATCCGGCGGAATTCGAGTTGCTTGATGTCGGCTTCGAGCGTGGCGGCGTCATCGGCAATGGCCTGCAGGCCGTCCATGTCGCCGTCTTCCTTCGACATCTCGAAGAGTTCGGTGTTGTCCGAGAGCCCGTTGGTGAGCCGGTCGAGCGTGACGACCACGTCGTCGAGCGACTTCTTTTCCTTGCCCAGTTCCTGGGCCTTCTTCGGGTCGTTCCAGACGTTGGGATCTTCGAGCGATGCGTTGACCGTCCTCAGACGTTCGGCTTTGGCATCGTAGTCAAAGATACCTCCGTAAATCGACCGTACGGACGCTCAGGTCCGCGAGCATTGCGCCGATTTGGTTGATCTGTTCTGCGTCCATGGGGTGTCCTGACTGTGTTCGGGGAAACCGGGCATTTTCTCACGGGCCGGAAAGTGCCCCCGCGGCGGTGCTATTCGAGCTGGAAGTCGACGTTGATCGTGGCCGTGACGCTGATCTGGCCCACCGAAAGGTCGCCGTCCGCGCCTTCGCCCTGGCCCTCGGAGCGCGGGGCGGACTGGATCACGTTCTGCTGCATCATGCTTTGGTCGCCCCGGTAGCGGGCGCTCCAGCCACCCCAGTTCCAGCCGGAGTTTTCGCTGATCCGTATGGCCTTGCCGCGCTTCACGCCCAGCTGGGAGGTCAGCGCATCGGCTTTCTCGCGCGCGGCCACCGCGGCCAGCTCGCGGGCCTTGTCGCGGTGCTTGCGCATGTCGGAGTTGCGAAACTCGATGTTCTCGACCTGGTTGACGCCCACCCCGTACAGGTCGGTCAGCAGCGGCTCGAAGGTGTCGAGCCTGGTGATCTTGATGCCGATGCTCTTGTGGGCCCGATAGGCCACGGGGACGGTGCGGCTGACCCGGCTGTCGAACTCCGGCTCGACCTGGATGAAATTGAGCTGCACGTTCTTTTCGGGGATGCCGTAGCGCTGCTTGATCAGCGCGAGCGCCTTGGCCACGCGGTCGCTGTTGTCGCGGGTGGCCGTTTGCAGGTTGGCGTCGCGGCTCTCGACGCCTATCGTCAGGAACACTTCGTCGGGCGCTACACGCACAGCGGCCGAACCGCTCACGCTGATCTGGCCCGGCAATTGCGCAGAAGCAGCGCCGGCGCCCAGCAGCGCCAGCAGGCCGAAGCCAGCGGCGAGGATGTGTCGGGAAAACATGGTGCGTACCCTCCGGAATGGATGAAGCCCGGAAGATACCTTCAGATACGTGTCAGCAGTAAAAAGCCCTCTGGGCGTGGCGTGGGCGCACAGAGGGCAAGGGGGCAAGAAGTAAGGGGGAGCGTCGTCTGTCGGATCAGCGCCTCAGAACGCCGGCACGAGCGAGCCCTTGAACTGCGTCTCGATGAAGCTCTTCACTTCGGGCGACTGGTAGGCCGCCACCAGGCGCTTGGCCCAGGGCTTGTCCTTGTCGGCGCGGCGCACGGCGATCAGGTTGGCATACGGGCTCTTCGGCGATTCCTTGATCACGGCGTCCTTGTTCAGTGACAGGCCGGCCTTCTCGGCGTAGTCGTTGTTGATGGAGGCAATGGTCAGGTCGTCGAGCGAGCGCGGCAGCTGGGCTGCATCGAGAGCGACCAGCTTCAGCTTCTTGGGGTTCGTCACCACGTCCAGCGGCGTGGCCGTGTTGTTCTTCACCGCCTCGGGCTTCAGCGTGATCAGGCCGGCCTGCTGCAGCAGCAGCAATGCGCGGTTGCCGTTCGACGGGTCGTTCTGGATGCCG
>NZ_JBPJZE010000349.1:0-1072 GCF_051216695.1 Variovorax glucosi | reverse complement strand
GGCTTCATCGTCGCCATGCCCGAGCACAAGGCCGACAACTACAAGGACGACAGTAACCCCGGCCCCGACAGCTGGGCGATACGCCCGGCCGAGGTGTCGCGCGCCATCGACGCAGTGGCGCGCGACCCGCGCTTCGCGCCGCTGCTGCAGCTCGACAAGGTCGGCATGTACGGCATGTCGGCCGGCGGGCACACGTCACTGAGCCTCGCGGGCGGGCGCTGGTCGCCGGCCGGGTTCAAACAGCATTGCGAGGCGAACCTGGTGGACGACTTCCAGTCCTGTGTCGGCCTGATCACGCGGCTGACGGGCGGGCCTTTCGACGGCCTGAAGAAATGGGCCGCGATATGGGTCATTCGCCATCGCTTCGACGACGATACCCCGCGCGAGCACACCGACCCGCGCATCGCTGCCATTGCGGCGGCTGTGCCTTCATCGGCCGATTTCGACATGGCCTCGCTGGCCAACCCGCGCGTGCCGCTGGGGCTGATCACCGCCCGGCAAGACCGCTGGCTGATTCCGCGCTTTCACAGCGACCGGGTGCTGGTGGCCTGCCTGCCGCGCTGCGAACTGATCGCCGACTTGCCCACCGCCGGACACGGTTCGCTGCTGTCGCCACTGCCGCCGGGCCTCACGGGGCTGATCGGCGACATGCTGAACGACCCACCGGGTTTCGACCGCGCCGGCGTGCTGCCGGAAGTGAACCGCAAGACAGCGGCTTTCTTCAGCCTGCATCTGCTGCCATGATGCTGGCTGGGGCCAACGCATGAGCCCCCGATCCCGCCGACAGCCGATTCCCACACGCGTGGGCGACTGTCGCGCACATGGCGACAGACGGCGGCCCGGCCATGGTTGCACCCGAACCAGCCGAACCTCGGTCGGTTCTTGAAATCGTGACCATGCTACGAAAGGAACAGTCACCCATGAAGCAACAACAACACAATCGCATCCTCCTCGGCGCCGTGCTCGCAGGCATCCTGGCCACCGGCGGCGCAGCCCAGGTGCAGAGCGTCGGGGTAGGCGTGGGGGTCAATGCAGACGTGAACACCTCGGGCGCCGTCGGCTCTCCACAGCG
>NZ_JBPJZE010000348.1:0-1072 GCF_051216695.1 Variovorax glucosi | reverse complement strand
GGCGGAATCTACTTCCGGTTGGACGAGGCCGACGTGCAGCGCATCCTGAAGTTCGACCAGACCATGATCGGCTCCGACGGCCTGCCGCACGATGCCGCGCCGCATCCGCGGCTGTGGGGCAGCTTTCCGCGCGTGCTGGGCCACTACGGGCGGCTGCTCGGGCTGTTCCCGCTGGAAACCGCGATCTACAAGATGACCGGGCTGACCGCGAAGAACTTCGGCCTGAAGGACCGCGGTGTCCTGAAGGAAGGCGCATATGCCGACCTGGCATTGTTCGACGCGGACACTGTGGGCGAGGCCGCCACGTATGAAACGCCGATTGCACCGGCCCACGGCATCGAGGCGGTGATCGTCAACGGCGCGGTCGTGTGGCGCGACGGCGGTTCGACTGGGGCGCGGCCGGGGCGGGTGCTGGCGCGCGAAGTGCCGCAGACGGCGAGCTGAGGCGCTGCCACTGAATTGAAGCAGCGCGACGCTGCTACGCCGAAGTCATCGGCGTGCCTGGGACCGCGCCATTCGTTCTCGCCGATGCGATCCGCTTTGAGGCTGCTGTCAGCCAATCTTGGCTTGTGGTTGGCAGCCGATCCTTTGGAATCAGCTGGAGCGTGTCACTGGTCGCGCTTGATTCGCAGCCCAGATTTGGCCTTCGCCATCCATGCTCGGATCTTGGCGACGATTTCCTCCCGATAGGTCCAATAGCAGATCTCGCCCCTTTCCTCCCTGTCACTACGCTCACTGAACTCACGGTTGAGATCAAGAAAATGCTCCAGAACGGCACGATCTTTTCTGTTGCGATCCGTGATCCATTGCGCGACCTTATCGTTCCGCATCGGATGGACGAAGTAGTGCCACCAGTAGTTGTAGATCAAGGCTTTGTCGAAGCCTCCATCCCTGACCAAGAGAGCAGCGGTGTCGAGCATTGCAAACATCTTCTTTGCCAACTCTTCGTAATCCGCATCTGAAGCGGCCGCTACCTTGATCGCCTTCCAACCGTCTTCAAGCGCCTGAGTGCGTTTCTCAAGGAAGCCAATCGTTTCTCTGTAGCGCGCCATCCTGGTATCGGCATTGAGCT
>NZ_JBPJZE010000347.1:0-1072 GCF_051216695.1 Variovorax glucosi | reverse complement strand
GGGCAGGTCGAGCACGGCGTCCATGTAGGGCGTGACGCCGACGACCGAGGTGGTCACCGGTACGCAGGCGCGCTCGACCTTGCCGCTTTTGTAGCTGCTGAAGAGTTCGTCGCGCGTCAGCGGCACGAGGTCTTTCTCGCCGAAGAGGTCAAGGCACGCCTGATGTGTCCACGAGCCGGCCGGCCCCAGGTAGGCGATGGGGCCTGCATGGGCGCTGCTTGAGGCGAAGGTCCACGTGAGAAGGCTGGCGGCCGCCAGCGCAGTCAGCTTGGTCATGTACGTGCTTTCAGGGGGAAACAACAGAACGCGTTCATCGCCGAACGATGGTGCCTTGCGGCCGGCACGGCCGATGTAAAGAAGTGAACAGTCAACGAGCAGTGAGCTGAACACACTGACGCGATCAAACCCGGCGGGCATCGTCCCGCCCTCAAAGGAGGCTCCTGTGCAAGAACGGCAATCTGCCATCGACGCGATCCTGGCGCGCTACCAGGTGTGGATGCAGGCGATTCACGCGCGCGATCTCGACACGATCCTCGACATCTACGCCGACGACGCTACCTACATGCCGCCCGGAAAGCCGCCGTTTGCCGGAAAAGAGGCGTTGCGCAAGATCTGGGGCGACTATCTCCAGCGCGAGGACTTCACCGCAACCTACACCCCCGACATCCACCTGTCCGAACTCGGCGACATGGCCTACGACATCGGCCACTACCGGATTAGCATGAAGAAGGACGGCCAGCCGGTGGCCTTCGAAGGCAAGTATGTGGTGGTGTGGAAGCTCGTGGGCCAGCGCTGGAAAGCGGCCGTGGACATCGACAACGACAGCGGGCCCACCGCGTCTTGACTGAGCGGGAGCGAGCAACATGCCCGATTCGATCCTCTACGCAAACCCGCCGTCGTTGGCACGCCCCAATGGCTTTTCGCACCTGACCGAGGGAGCGACCGACCGGATGGTCTTCATCTCCGGGCAGGTGTCGTACGACCCGTCGGGGAACATCGTTGGCGTGGGCGACCTCGCGGTGCAGACGCGGCAGATCTTCGTCAATCTGGGGCATGCGCTCGAAGCCGCGGG
>NZ_JBPJZE010000346.1:0-1072 GCF_051216695.1 Variovorax glucosi | reverse complement strand
CCAGTGCCTGGAGCTCGGCACGCGTGTAGGTCGCTCCGCTCGGGTTGTTCGGCGAGTTCAGCATCAGCCACCGCGTCTTGCCGGTGATGGCGCGCTCGAGGTCGGCAGGCTGCAGCTTGAAGCCCGATGCCGCCGGGCAGTCGACGAAGACCGGAACGCCACCGGCCAGCAGGGCGATGTCCGGGTAAGACACCCAGTAGGGCGCCGGCACGATCACCTCGTCACCTGCCGCGACCGTGCACATGAGCGCATTGAAGATCACCTGCTTGGCGCCGGTGCCGACGATGATCTCGCCCGGTGCGTAGGCCAGCCCGTTCTCATTCAGGAACTTGCCGGCAATGGCCTCCTTCAGCACCGGCGTGCCACCCACGTCCGTGTACCGGGTCTGGCCGTCGGCCATTGCACGGATTGCCGCTTCCTTGATGTGCCCGGGTGTCTCGAAGTCGGGCTCGCCCGCGGTCAGGCCGAGGATGTCCCGGCCCATCGCGCGCAGCTCGCGCGCCCTCTGGCCGGCCATGGAACTGGGGGATGGTTTGATTCGATTCAGACGTGGTGCGATGTGAAGCATGCACGCAGTATCAAAGTCAGAGTGCCGCAGGACAAACGAGAAATCGGAGGAGCGCGGTATTCCTTTTTTTCCTGCGAGGCCATGGGCGTACATTCCGCTGGCATGAACTTCACTTTCAAGCAGCTGGAGGCCTTCCTCTTCAGCGCCAAGCTCCAGAGCTTCAGCGCCGCGGCGGTGAAGCTGCACACCACGCAGTCGGCCATCTCCAAGCGCCTGGCGGAACTAGAGGAATCGCTTGGCGGCCCCTTGCTGCATCGCACCTCTCACGGCCTGGAGCTGGCTCAGGCCGGCCGGGAACTGCTGCCGCTCGCGGAAGAAGCGCAACGGCTCTGGCAGCGCATCGAGCACGACATCAGCCTCGACAAGACGCTGCGCGGAACCTTCCGGGTGGGTGTGACGGAGCTGATCGCGATGACCTGGCTCACGCGCCTGATCCAGCTGCTGCAGAAGCTGCATCCCCAGGTCACGCTGGAGCCGGTGGTGGACGCGGGGCTCACGCTCTTC
>NZ_JBPJZE010000345.1:0-1073 GCF_051216695.1 Variovorax glucosi | reverse complement strand
CGAACCAGAGCGTGTATTACAAGGAATAAAGAGACATGACCACCCTGCAGAAAGTCGCACTCATCGTCGGCGCTGGCGATGCCACCGGCGGTGCCATTGCCCGTCGCTTCGCGCGCGAAGGTTTCGCCACCTGCGTCACGCGGCGCAGCCTCGACAAGCTGCAACCGTCCTACCTCGCCCACTATGCCGGGCGCTATCTGCGCAACATGCTGCAGCAGGGCTTCACCAGCATCCGCGATGCCGGAGGAGGCGAGCAGGGCCTGGTGCAGGCGCTGGAAGAAGGGCTGCTCGAGGGGCCCCGCTACCTGATTGCAGGCAAGGCGCTGTCCCAGACCGGCGGGCATGGCGACATGCGGGGACACCGGGCCGCCTCGCCTTGCAAGTGCGACCTCGTTGGCGCCTTCACGCGTGTGGTGGACGGAGAAAACCATGTTCGGGAGGCGGTGCGCGACCAGTTTCGCCAGGGCGCGCATCACATCAAGATATTCGTTTCCGGCGGCGTACTGTCGCCCACCGATCCCATCTGGTCGCAGCAGTTCAGCAACGCTGAAATTGCGGTTGCCGTGGAAGAGGCGGCGCGGTGGCGAAGCTATGTCATGGCGCATGCGCACACGAAGGAAGCCATCGTGCGGTGTGCCGAGCACGGCGTTCGCTCCATCGAGCACGCCAGCATGATGGACCGCGAGGCCGCTGAGATCGTCGCCCGCAAGGGCGCATTCGTGGTTCCCACCCTGGGCATCGTCAAGCACATGCTCGACGGCGAGGTCCGGTTGCCTGCCGGCGCGCTCGACAAACTCAAGTACCTGGTGGACGCCATGTACGCAGCAATCGGGCACGGCGAAAGAGCAGGCGTCAAGGTCGGTCTCGGCACCGACTTGCTGGGCTCGCTTCAGGGGAAGGAAACCCATGAACTCGTCCTGCGCGGAGAACTGAGTTCATCGCTGAATGTGTTGCGCTCCGCGACATCGGTGAATGCCGAACTGCTGGGCATCGACGAGCAGGTGGGACGGATCAAGGCGGGCTTCGATGCCGATCTGATCGTACTGGACAAGAACCCCGTCGAAGTCATCACG
>NZ_JBPJZE010000344.1:0-1073 GCF_051216695.1 Variovorax glucosi | reverse complement strand
ATTGGCGCGCTCGCGTGCCAATGCCGCCACCTTGCGCAGTACCTCGGACCGCTCCACCGGCGAGCTGTGTCGCCAGGACTGGAACGCGCGATGTGCGGCGCTCAATGCCGCGTCGATGTCCTCGGGCGTGGCCCAGGGCAGGTGCCCGAGCAAGTCGAAGGTCGCAGGATCGCGCACCTCTTGTCCGGGGCGGCCGTCATTCCCCACAAAGCGGCCCCCAATGTAGAGGGAAAGCTCGGGATACATCATCATCCTCTCAAGCATGCGCCAAGAGTTGTGGCGGTTCCTCTGCGCTTGCACAGCCAGCCGGGAAAGACGTGGCAACAGGCAACACGGTCTCGCAGAATGACGACAGTTGCTGCACGGCGTCGCCCACCTTGCCTGCAACCGCAATGAACCGGTCCGGTCGGATCAACACCCAATCGACGTTCTTGCCCTGAAACCAGAAGTGCAGCGCGTTCTCCACGTCCTCGATCACCGTGCCCGACGGCTGGACCGGCACGTTAGAGCAGGCTTCATTCCTGACACTGCGCGACCGCACAGCGACGTAGTGGTCGCAGCCCAGGCGGTCGAGTTGCACCCTCAGGCCGGCGGGCGCGCTCGCCAGCGCGTCCCTGCGCCAACTCACCAGTGCGAAACGGGCACCGACGACATCATCGAGCCGCTGGGTACGCCCAGGCTCGCGCTCGATGTTGGGCTGGATGAACATGCGCCCCACCAGTTCGTCGCGCCGCTCATCGCCGCTGTCTAGGACGATGCCCTTTAAGAAGCGGGGCATGGGCTTGAACTTCATCTGCAACACGTAGTCGCGTACGCGTGGAATGTTCTTGATGGACAGGAAGAAGCGGTCACGCATCCAGGCCACGAAGCGATTGCGCTGGGACAGCACGGAACCGAACAGATCCGCTAGGTCGATCATCGCCTTGGCGTGCGCATGGCGCTCATCGTGGTAGCTCGCCAGCAACTCGGGCTTCAGTCGCCCCTGCAGGATCCAGGCGAGTTTCCAAGCCAGGTTGAAGGCGTCACGCACGCCCGCATTCAGACCCTGGCCGATCCACGGCGGTGTGATGTGC
>NZ_JBPJZE010000343.1:0-1074 GCF_051216695.1 Variovorax glucosi | reverse complement strand
CTCCTTCTTCAAACTGGACGGAAGCTTATTCGACTCCGGGGGCAGTCCCGTGGCACCGATTAAGTCGATGGTCCGCAAAGCGGCAACCAATTCACGCGACGGCTGTCTGGCGTCGCATTCAGGGCGTATGCTGGCCGCGACACGCGCAGTTCGGGCCCCAGTTCAGGCACTTTGGCCGCACACCCATGACACCTCCTCCTGCCACCGTTTTCCTGATCGACGTCGACAACACCCTGCTCGACAACGACCGGGTCATTGCCGACCTTCGCGCCCATCTCGAACAGGCCTTCGGCGCCGAGAGCGCCAGCCGCTACTGGGTGGCTTTCGAGCAATTGCGCAGCGAGCTCGGCTACGTCGACTATCTTGGCGCCCTGCAGCGCTACCGCGCCGAGGAAAGCCGCCGGGGCATGAGCGATTCGCGGCTGCTGCTGATGTCGAGCTTTCTCATCGACTACCCCTTTGCCGACCGGCTCTACCCCGGCGCGCTGGAAGCCCTGAAGCACCTGCGCCGCCACGGACCCACGGTGATCCTGTCTGACGGCGACGTGGTGTTCCAGCCGCGCAAGGTGCAGCGCTCGGGCCTGTGGGACGCCACCGAAGGACGCGTGCTCATCTACGTGCATAAGGAACAGATGCTCGACACCATCGAGCAGTGCCACCCCGCGCGGCACTACGTGATGGTCGACGACAAGCTGCGCATTCTTTCGGCCATGAAGGCCATCTGGGGGCCTCGTCTGACGACGGTCTTCGTGCGGCAAGGGCACTATGCACTCGACAAGCTGGCCATTGCCGCCTACGCCCCCGCCGACATCACCATCGAACGCATCGGCGACCTGATCAACTTTGACTTTCCATCGACATGAGCCAAGCAACCAACCCTCTCGCGGGAAAGCCCGCCCCTCTCGAACTGCTGGTCAACGTGCCGCGCCTGATCTCGGCCTACTACACAGGGCGGCCCGATCCGTCGGTGCCGAGCCAGCGCGTGGCCTTCGGCACCTCGGGGCACCGCGGCTCTTCCTTCGACGATGCATTCAACGAATGGCACGTGCTGGCGATCAGCCAGGCCATCTGCGA
>NZ_JBPJZE010000342.1:0-1074 GCF_051216695.1 Variovorax glucosi | reverse complement strand
GCCATCCGCACGTGATGGTGATGACCGACGAGATCTACGAGCACATCCGCTTCGACGGCGAAGCAACGCCGCATCTCCTCGTGGAAGCGCCCGCGCTGCGCGATCGCACGCTGATAGTGAACGGCGTCTCCAAGACCTATGCGATGACCGGCTGGCGCATCGGCTATGCGGCCGGGCCGGTGGACCTGATCAAGGCGCTGGACACGCTGCTGTCGCAGTCCACCGGCAACTGCTGCTCGGTGAGCCAGGCGGCGGCCGCAGCAGCACTGAACGGCGACCAGAGCTTCGTGGCCGAGAGCGTGGCCGTGTACAAGCAGCGGCGCGACCGCACGCTGGAGCTCGTCAACGACATTCCCGGCCTGAGCTGCGCCACGCCGCCCGGCGCCTTCTATCTGTACATCAACTGCGGCGGCCTCATCGGCAAGACCACGCTCGAGGGCAAGCGCCTGAACGAGGACGGCGACGTGGTGATGTACCTGCTCGAAAGCGAAGGCGTGGCCGTGGTCGCGGGCACCGCATACGGCCTGTCGCCCTACTTCCGTCTTTCCATTGCCACGTCGATCGAGACGCTGGAAGAAGGCTGCACGCGCATCGCGCGTGCCGTGGCCGCACTGCGCTGACGCGCGCTGAAAACTCACAAGGACCAGTCATGCCCTACAAAGCCATCCGCAAGAACCCGTCGGCCCCGCAGGTTGCGCCGGCCATCATCGCCGCGCTGCGCGACATTCCGGTGGCCGCGCTCAGCGACAACCTGCACCGCAACATCGGCAGCGTCGGCCTGCAGCCGTACCACCGCCCCGGACACAAGACCATGGCGGGCACGGCCGTCACCGTGAAGACGCGCGGCGGCGACAACCTCACGCCGATGCGCGCCTTCGAGTTCTGCCGGCCCGGCGACGTGCTGGTGGTCGATGCGGGCGGCGACGTCACCAACGCGGTCATCGGCGGCATCCTGTCGTTCTATACCGCGACCATCGGCACCGCGGGCCTGGTGCTCGACGGCGCCATCCGCGACGTGGCCGAGATCCGGGAGCGCGACTACCCGGTGTACGCGCGTGGCGTGAACCATCGCGG
>NZ_JBPJZE010000341.1:0-1075 GCF_051216695.1 Variovorax glucosi | reverse complement strand
CGAAGCCCTCGGCGTACAGGTCGATGGCCTTGACGGGGTGTCGCGGTTCGAGCGCCTCGAGGGCGGTGCGATAGAGCGCGTGGTTGAAGCTGTCAGGGTTCGGATGGCAGTGGACGACTAGCGTTTTCATGTGGAGGGCCGGTTCGCTCAGGACTTGCGTGACTGGCGAGACGGGGTCAGAGCCCAAGGAACAAAAGGCCGCGCAGTGCCTTATGGCAACCCAGGCGCCGGCATCTGACCCCGGCGCAAGCCCCGCGCGACCCACGGGAAAAACTTTCGAAGCGGCTTACTTGCCGGTCAGCTTCTTGCGAACGTCGACACCGACGCCCTTGTTGACGAACTGCGTGGTCACGACTTTCGAGAGATCGACCTCGCCGGCCTTGTACAGCCCGGCCTTGACCATCTTGTCGTAGAAGTCCTTCACGCGGGCCTCGTCCATTGCGCCGATGCCCTTGGTGAGCGTCTCGCCGCTGTCGACGATGCCCATCTTCTTCATCAGCTCGATGGAGCCTTGCGAGGCAGCCACGGGCGAGTCGGGGTTGATCTTGGCGATCATCTCGTTGGCGGCCTTGTTGTCGCCGTAGAGGTAGTTGTTCCAGCCGATGATCGATGCCTCGACGAACTTGCGCACCGTCTCGGGCTTGGTCTTGATCAGGTCGGCGCGCGTCTCGCCAAAGGCCAGCTTGCGGCGCAGGCGGCTGATCTGCACGTCGATGGCGCGGTCGTACGAATCGCTTTCGGCGCCGAGCGCGTACTGCACCAGCTGGTCGCGCGTGAGCACCCGCCGCGGGTGCTGCACCAGCGCGCGCAGCAGGCGGAACTCGCCGTCGGAGAGGTCCACCGGGCGGTCTTGCGGGTCATGCAGCAGGCGGGTTTCGAGGTCCATGCGCCAGCCGGCGAAGTACAGCATCTCGGGCTGCTGCGCCTCTTGCGCCGTGGCCGTGCCGGAAGGCGGCGGCACGGATTGTTGCGCCGGCAACCCGACAGCGGCCGCATGCGCGGTGCGGCGCAGCACGGTGCGGATGCGCGCCAGCAGTTCGCGCGGATTGCAGGGCTTGGCCAGGTAGTCTTCCGC
>NZ_JBPJZE010000340.1:0-1076 GCF_051216695.1 Variovorax glucosi | reverse complement strand
TGACCGCTAGACGAACGAGACGTGAAAAGAGAAATGGCGCGCGCGGAAGGAGTCGAACCTTCAACCGTTGGGTTTGGAGTCCAGTGCTCTGCCAGTTGAGCTACACACGCGTGGAAGAAAAGAAAAGACGAAGAAAAAAGAGATGGTCTGAGTGGCAGGATTTGAACCTGCAGCCTCCTGCTTCCAAGGCAGGCCGTCTACCAGATTGACACTACACCCAGAGAAAATTTGGTGCCCCAGGGGAGACTCGAACTCCCAGAATTCCGCTTCTAAGGCGGACACGTCTACCAATTGCGTCACCAGGGCTGAATGAAAAATGGTGCGAGGCGACGATCCGTTCCAGTGGCCGGTCTCGCCTCGGTGCTTGCGAATTTTTAAGGAACGTTCACGAGGCCGGAGCCCGGTGTCATGCAGCACGATCGCTGCTTGAGAAACTGAGTGAAGCGAAAAACAAAGAGGCCCGGAACCTTGCGGTGTCCGGGCCTCTTTTCGAGAGAGCTTGGAAGGTCTGCGCCTATGCGCTTCCTCCACCCGGTTGCACCTGATCCTCGTAATCGCACGACCACAGATTGGTCTGCGGCTTCTGCATGGAATACGGGGACTGATCGAGCTGTTGCGACGACGGCAGCAGACCAAAGCTGAGGCCGGCATGCGATGCGACACGCACGAACACATTGCCCGATGCGGGGCAAGTGCTGTAGATGCGGATCTGTGCGGCTTTCACGATGTGTGTCCTGTTGGCGATGACTGGGTTTGGACTGTAAATAGTCTTTACAAGATCGTCAACCGCCTCGATCAACTTTTTTTCAAGTACCGTTGCGGCAACACATCCCCTCCCCCTTCACCTCCAGGAGCCCGCATGGCGTCTTCGACCCTCGCAGCCCATCCGCACTACGACCGTCTGATTGCAACCGCACGCAACCTGCCTCCATTGCGCGTTGCGGTGGTCCACCCCGCCAACGCTGTGTCGCTCGAAGCTGCTCTCTCCTCCGCAGCACTGGGCCTCATCGCTCCAACGCTGATTGGCCCACGCGCAAAGATCGAAGCCGCGGCACGAGAGATCGGCGCCGATCTCT
>NZ_JBPJZE010000033.1:0-1790 GCF_051216695.1 Variovorax glucosi | reverse complement strand
TCGGCAGGCTGTTCGCCATGAGGCGCTGCATGGGCTCCCAAGGCGTTGATGCCCGCGATGACCTTCTCGATGTCGCTCGATAGCGCGGCATTGGTCGTGTTGAGTTCCAGGCCTCGCCGGTAGTGCTGCAAGGCTTCATCAAAGTGGTCTTGTGCCAAGGCAGCAAAGCCTTGGACGAAGTGCGGTAGCGGATCGGCCTCGGGCAGCTCGAGCAGCGGCTGCCATGTCAGCAGCGCCACACCTGCGCGGCCTGAACTGAATTGCAGAAGCCCCAGTTGATAGCGCGCCATCGGAAAACCCGGGGCCAGCAGTGTTGCGTTGGCGAAAGCGGTCTCGGCCTGGTTCATGTCGCCGAGCGCGGCGAACTCTGCGCCCAGCAGGAACTGCGGCAAGCCGGCACTCGGCTCGGCTGCGCTGGCTTTCTGAAACCATTCGATGGCCTGCGCCCCGTCGTTGGCCTGGCTCGCCCTCATGCCGTTGGACATGAGGGCATCAAATGAAGTCGGGTCCGGGCTTTTCATCTCAAACAACCTCCGTGCGGTGACGCGCAATGCGCCAAGAAAGGCGGCATTGCCGCTCATCCGCGCATTGTCGCGCCGCAAGGCGTTTGCCGGGAGGATGCGGAGTCGCGCGAGGGGACATCGGCGCGCCGACTAAACAAATTGCGGGAACGCTGGATGACTTGTCTGATGAACACCGGTACCGCGTACTCTCTGGCCACCTTGCAAAGCCAGGATTCTTCGTTACGAGCCGACGATCCGGCCGAAGCGTTCGCAGCCGCGCTTCGTCGCGCTGACTGGAACGAGGTTGAGCGCCAGCTTCGCGCGGGATCGGGCCGCGCGGGCGAGAACGCCGATGCCTGGGCCCTGCGCAAAAGCGACTGGTACCTTGCGCAGCAACGCTGGTACGAGGCAGAAACCCATCTCAAGGGCTTGTTTGCCGAGGGCGTGCCGGCCGGGTTGTTCCAGACCATCGTGCGCCACAAGTTGGGCTCGATCGCCTTCATGCGCAATGACGATGCGGGCTGCGTGGCATGGCTGTCTCCGCTGCTTGAGGTCGATGGAGTCGCAAATGCTCTTCCTCAAGGATTTCGGACTGCGGAGATCCTGTGGGTGAGGGCACTGCATCGTTCGCATGCGACTGATCGGCTTCATCGCTGGGCGGCGCAGTTGGATGCGCTCGGGCAACTCGATCCCCAGGTTGCTGGCGTTGCGAGCCTGGCCATGTGGGAGCGGGGCGATCTTGCATCGGCAAAGCGTTGGATCGCGATGGGACGCCGCGGCAATGGCAGCGCATCCGCGGAATGCCTGGTGGCTGCTGCTCATATGGCAATGGCTAGCCGAGCATCTTTGGCTGAAGCGGGAAGGCTTGTTGATGAAGCCTGTTCCCGATGGGCAGACGATGGACGGACCTGGGCAGCGAGAGGGCTCATCAAGCTTCTGACCGGAAATATGGAGGGTGCCAACACCGACCTTGAGCGCGCGACGCGCCGCTACACCTCGCTACGGGCTGGCTTGGCGCGGACTAGGTTGGGCGCAGATATTCCTTGGAAGGCCTGCTGTCGCGGAACAGAGCTTTCAGTCTGCATTGCGTCTGGATGATCAGCACCCGGAAAGCCACGGAGGATTGGCCGTGTCGTTGCTCATACAGCGGCGGGAGCCTGAAGCACGAGGCAGTCTGTTGAGCTGCAGAAACCTGAATGCCGAGAGTCCGTCAGGAGTCTATGCGGAGCGTCTATTGGAGGAAGGCTCGGGGGCCACTCTGAATCTGTCGGAGATTCTGGTTCGGGT
>NZ_JBPJZE010000339.1:0-1078 GCF_051216695.1 Variovorax glucosi | reverse complement strand
GGTCGATCTGGAAGATTCGGCCGCGATCGACGCCTACTCGACCGCCCGTGCCGGCTTCGCGCAGGCCAAGGCCCTGCTGGCACAGAACACGTCGGGCAGCGCATCGGACAAGGCGCAGGCGGTCACGCTGGCGTACCACGGCACGCTGGCACCGCCGTTCTGCCTGGCTTCCGCCCGTGGCTTCTTCCAGGGCGTGCTCGCCGCTGGGGGCTGATCAGGCTGCGGACGCGCGCTGCAAGCGATCCCGCACGCCTTCCCACTCGGGCGTGTCGGGCGGCATCTCGACCCAGATCAGCTTGACGCCCTGCGCGTCGAACTCGCGCAGCACCGCGAACAGCTGCTGCGCGCTCGCCGCCGCGTCGTCGGGCATGCGCCGCTGCAGCACGCGCTGCGAGCGGCTGCGCACCACGGTGCGCGACCACACGGCGATGTGCGCGGCGTTGGCGCCCAGCACGTCGAGGCCGGTCTGGATCGCCTTGGCGTCCATCAGCCGCACCTTGGCGTCCGGGGCGTAGTGCGCCTCCAGCGTGCCCGAGGCGCGCGGGTCGGGTGTTTCGAGCACTTCGCGGTCGCTGAGCTTCTCGCCGCAGGCGGCCTCGATCTGCGCGCGCGTGATCAGGCCGGGCCGCAGCAGCACCGGGGCGCCGCGGCTGCAGTCGACGATGGTCGACTCGATGCCTACCTCGCACGCTCCGCCATCGACCACCAGCAGAGCGTCGCCGAACTCGTCGTGCACGTGCTGCGCCGTGGTTGGGCTGACGCGGCCGAAGCGGTTGGCGCTGGGCCCCGCGAGGCCGGGCACACCCTGCTCGGCACAGGCTTCGAGCAGCGCCTGCGCCACGGGATGCGAGGGGCAGCGCAGGCCGATGGTGTCCTGCCCGCCGGCGGCCGCCGCGCCCACGCCAGGCTGGCGCGTGACGATCAGCGTGAGCGGCCCGGGCCAGAACACCTGCACGAGCTTCTGCGCGAAAAGCGGCAGCGGCTGCGCGAAGCGCGACAGCGACTCGGTGCCCTTGATGCCGGCCGCCACGTGAACGATCAGCGGATGGTCGGCGGGCCGCCCCTTGGCCTTGAAGAT
>NZ_JBPJZE010000338.1:0-1079 GCF_051216695.1 Variovorax glucosi | reverse complement strand
ACACCTCGTTCGACAACAGCCTGGGCAGGATGTCGATGGCGCAACGGCCGTCGAGATCGAGGTCGAGCACGATGACGTCGGGCGCGAGATCGTCCGAGGTTGCCACTGCGTCGTCGCAACAGCTGGCCGTTCCGACGACCCGCATGCGCGGCTGTTCGCCGTCGATCAGCCTGGACAGGCCCCACAGCATGGTCTGGTGGTCGTCTACGAGCAGGACACCGATGGGATGGGCAACTGGTTGCATGACGGGCTCCTGATTTGTCTTCTGGGTTGTTTTTCTCAGATGGGGATTTCCACCAGCACCGCGGTGCCGCCACTCGCGCACTGGTGCACCTGTGCCCGCCCGCCGAGAGCCGCAGCGCGCTCGGTGATGGAGCGTGGGAGGAACTTCGTGAAGCTCTCTTCACAGGCTTCGTTTTCGATTCGCAACTGCAGGCGCCCGTTCTTGCAGCCGAGGCGGATGCTGCCGTGACGCGCTTGGGTGTGCTTGCAGATGTTGTTCAATCCCTCGCCCACCAACTGCAGGACTTCCGCGGTCATCCGGTCGTCCAGTTGGACCTGGCCGTCGACGGTGATGGCGATCTCGATGCCGTAGAGCCCCTTGATCCGCTCGGCCTGGCGATGCAGATGGGGCAGTACAAGCCCGCAGGGACTGCTCGCGCTGTGCTTGACCGCACCGGCGTAGCGGCGCAGGTCGGCGATCACGCCATCGGCCACGCTTGCGAGCTTGTCGAGATCTTCACTCAGGGGGTTGTCGGCCGCCGCCTTCTGGCGCAGCGCGCACAGGCCCATCCGCAGGCCGATGTACGGCTGCACGGCCGTGTCGTGCAGGTCCAGCGCGAACTTCAGGCGCTCTGTAGCGGCGGCTTCGGAGGCCATGCGGTCGAGCACCTCGATGGTCTCGATGACCGGAAAGATCTGTTCCATGAGGTGCGCCAGGAACAGCGCGTCGGACTTGTTGAACAGTCCGTCACGGGACGACACGAAGACCCGGCCCTCGCCCAGCCGCATCGGCAGCGGGGCGCTGATGAAGGCGCGGGCCTCCAGCATGGCGATCACTGCGGCGCAGCGCTGCGCGC
>NZ_JBPJZE010000337.1:0-1080 GCF_051216695.1 Variovorax glucosi | reverse complement strand
CGCAGCCGCCCGCGCGCAAGCGCTGGCTTGAGCAGGTTGGCCGCGTCGCCGGTGCCGGCCGTGCCGCCCGCGCCCACCAGCGTGTGCACTTCGTCGACGAACAGCACGATGGGCTTAGGGCTCTTTTCGACCTCGTCGATCACCTGGCGCAGGCGCTGTTCGAACTCGCCCTTCACGCCCGCTCCGGCCTGCAGCAGCGTGGGGTCGAGCACCCACAGCGACACGTCTTTCAGCGAAGGCGGCACGTCGCCCGCGGCGAGGCGCGAGGCGAGGCCTTCGACCACGGCCGTCTTGCCGACGCCGGCCTCGCCGGTGAGCAGCGGGTTGTTCTGGCGGCGACGCATGAGGATGTCGATGATCTGGCGGATCTCGTCGTCGCGGCCGTAGACCGGATCGAGCTCGCCGGCGCGCGCCTTGGCCGTGAGGTCGCTCGCGTACTTGGCGAGTGCGGAGCCGCCTGCCGCGGGGCCGTCGCCCTGGTGGTGCGCCACTGCGGTTGCACCGCCGGCTGCACCAGCGCTCGGCGCAACATCGAAGTCGTCTTCGGGTGAGCCTTCAGTCCATGCTGCGAGCTGCGCCACCAGCACGTCGGGCACGATCTTGTCGAACTCGCGCGAAATGCCCGAGAGCACCTGGCGCAGGCCCGGCGTCTTGATGATGCCCGCCAGCAGGTACGCGCCACGGATCGAGGTGGCCTCGAAGCGCAGGCTCGCATAGACCCACGCGCGCTCAACGGCGTTGTCGACGTGTTCGGAGATGTCGCTGATCGACGTAGCGCCGTGCGGCAGCCGGTCGAGCGCACGCACGAGGTCTTGCTCGACCGCGTCGAGGTTGAGCCCCGCGCGCTTGATGATGCGCAGCATGTCGCTGTCCTGCAACTGCAGGATCTGGTGCAGCCAGTGCACCAGCTCGACGTAGGCATTGCCGCGCAGCTTGGCGAAGGCGGTGGCGGTCTCCAATGCCTTGTAGAGCATCGGATTGAGTTTCGAAAAAAGAGAGACGCGGCGGATGTCGGTCATAGAGCCATGGATGAAGATGCGGACGCGGCAACGGGTGCCGCCGATGCGGAACGGGAAAACA
>NZ_JBPJZE010000336.1:0-1081 GCF_051216695.1 Variovorax glucosi | reverse complement strand
GCTGCTCGCCTGCGGCGTGGTGGGCGCAACGCTGCTGGCGCTCATCGCGCTGGGCCACGACGGCCGTCGTATCGCGCAACTCGCGGTGCTCGCAATGCCGATGGTGCTGTGGCTTGCGTGGCCGTTGCGCAGCGCGCGGATGCAGCGCTTGCGCACGTTGCTGGTCTGGCTCTGGGCCATGGGCTTTGCGCTCGACGGCGCGCTGCGCGCCTACCTGCTCGATGCCTACCAGGCCGCGCCCGACGCTGCGATGGTGCTGGGCGCAGCAGCCAACACCAATGCGCGCGAGGGCTCCGAATACCTGTGGATGCATTGGCGCTCCGCTGCCATGTGGGGTGCGGTGCTGGTCGTGGCGAGTGTGCTCGTGGGCACGTTCGCGCGGCGCGGCGCTGTAGCCGATGCAGCGGCTCCGTCTGCCCGGCCCGCGCGATGGGCCGTGGCGCTTGTCGCGCTGCTGCTTCTCGTCGCGTGCGCGGCCTACGCAAGCAAGCCCTGGCGCCGGCTGCATCCCGCCATCTTCTGGACGCAGTGGGCAGATTCCGTTCACACGCTGCGCGCCGCCTGGGCCGACCAGCAGAAGCAGCGCGACCGCCTGATGGCGCAGGCCAAAGGCATCGCGCCCGTGATATCGCAGGCTGGCCCCTCCACAGTGGTGCTGGTCATCACCGACAGCATCAACCGCGACAACATGGCGCTGTACGGCTACGGCCGCCCGACCACGCCGCGCCTGCTGGCGCACAAGGCGCAGACCGGCGACCAGATGGCGGTGCTGCAGAACGCTTGGTCCGTCGATGCAAGCACCCTGCCCGCGCTGCGCAATATGTTCCACTTCGGCCTGCCCGAGAGCGAGAACCCGCCGCACCTGCTGGCCCTGGCGCGCGCTGCCGGCTACAAGGTCTGGTGGATCAGCAACCATGACGACCTGGCCATCGAGCAGCAGCATGCGCGCCTCGCCGACGTGGTCGACATGGTCAACCGCACGCCCGGCCGCGCCAGCGCCTCGCTGGACGGCGAGATTCTCGACTGCATGCAGGAGGCACTGGCCGATACGAGCACCGACCGCAAGCTGATCGTGGTTCAT
>NZ_JBPJZE010000335.1:0-1081 GCF_051216695.1 Variovorax glucosi | reverse complement strand
GCCGATGGCTAGGCTCAGCGTGACAAAGCCGAAGATGTCGAGCTTCTCGCCCTGCGGCCGGCTCTCCGGCAGGTAGCGCGCGATGCCCCAGAAGGCGAAGATGCCCACCGGCAGGTTGATGAAGAACACCCAGCGCCAGTCGAAGTTCTCGGTGAGCCAGCCGCCCAGCAGCGGCCCGAGGATGGGCCCGACCATGATGCCCGCGCCCCAGATCGCCATTGCCTGGCCGACCTTCTCGCGCGGGTTGATGTCGAGCAGCACCGCCTGCGACAGCGGCACCAGCGCCGCGCCGAAGATGCCCTGCAGCAGCCGCGCGGCCACGATGCCGACCAGCGAGGTCGCCAGCCCGCACAGCGCCGAGGCCACCGTGAAGCCGATCACCGAGATGATGAACACGCGCCGCCGCCCCCAGTGGCCGCACAGCCAGCCCGTGAGCGGCAACGCGATGGCCGAGGCCACGATGTACGAGGTGAGCACCCAGGTGATCTGGTCCTGCGAGGCCTGCAGGCTGCCCTGCATGTGGGGCAAGGCGACGTTGGCGATCGTGGTGTCGAGCGCCTGCATGATGGTCGCCAGCATGATCGAGACGGTGATCATGCCGCGGTGCGGCACCTTGGTTCCGGGCGCGACGCTCATGGCTTCTTGCCCTCGCTCGAGGTGATTTCGACCAGGCTACCGCGCACCTTGGCGAGCAGGCCAAGCAGCTGCACCCGCTCGGGTTGCGACAGCACCGCCATCACGCGGGCATTGAGCCCGTCGCTGAGACTGAGCGCGCTGTCGAGCGCTTTCTCGGCGCTCGGCTCCAGATGAATCTTGTTGACGCGGCGATCCGTGGCGCTGGGCTCGCGACGGATCCAGCCGGCTGCGGCCATGCGGTCACACAGGCCGGCCACCGCCATCGGGGTCAGGTCGAGCCGCTGCGCGAGTTCGGCCTGCGAGAGTGGTTCTTCATCGCCGTGCATGGCCAGCGCGCCGAGCAGGCGGCACTGGGCGCTGGTGAGGCCGATGCGCTCGAGCGCGAGGCGGTCGAACTCTTCGCTGTAGAGCTTGCTCACGCTCTTGACGAGGAAGCCGAAGCGCT
>NZ_JBPJZE010000334.1:0-1081 GCF_051216695.1 Variovorax glucosi | reverse complement strand
CCTCGGGCCTGGATCGCGAGGCCTATGCGGTGCTGGTGCGCTCGCGTGACGAGAACAACAACGCCGTGGTGGACGAGGCCCTGGCCGAACTCGCCCAGCAGGCCGCCAAGCGCGAGGCGCTGCTGCGCGCCTTCGAGGCCAGCGGCCGCAGCGAGCAGGAGTTCGCCGACATGTACGGCATGAAGCCTGGCGATGTGACGCGCACGCTGCAACGCGCGCGCGCCGATCGCGAGGCACCTGCGGCGCCGGCCACAACGCCTGCAGCGACGCAGGCCGTCGAGGCGCCCGAAGCACCCGCCGCAGACTGAACACGCCACACAAACGAAAAAGCCGCCACAGCAATGTGGCGGCTTTTTTCATGGCGCCGCGGACCTGCCGCGACCGACTGATCAGCGTTGCGCGTTCTGCAGCGCAGCAATGCGCTCTTCGATCGGCGGGTGCGTGGCAAACAGCTTGCCGATGCTGCCGGTGATGCCCATGGCTTCCACGGCCTTCGGCAGTTCGCCGGCCGGCAGGCCACCGAGGCGCGCGAGCGCATTGATCATCGGCTGCTTCTGGCCCATCAGCGCGGCAGCACCGGCATCGGCGCGGAACTCGCGGTGGCGCGAGAACCAGGCCACCACCATCGCGGCGGCAAAGCCGAGCACGATGTCCAGCACGATGGTGCTCACGTAGTAGCCGATGCCGGGGCCCGACGAACGGTCGTCGCCGCGGCGCAGGAAGCTGTCTACCGCATAGCCGATCACGCGCGACAGGAACACGACGAAGGTGTTCATCACGCCTTGAATGAGCGTCATCGTGACCATGCCGCCATTGGCGATGTGAGCCACCTCGTGGCCGATGACGGCCTCGACTTCCTCGCGCGTCATGCCCTGCAGCAGGCCGGTGGACACCGCCACCAGCGACGAGTTCTTGAACGCGCCGGTTGCGAAGGCATTGGGCTCGCCTTCGAAGATGCCGACCTCGGGCATGCCGATGCCGGCCTTGTCGGCGAACTTGCGCACCGTGCCGACAATCCAGGCCTCATCGGGCGACTGGGGGTTGTCGATCATGCGCACGTCGGCGGTCCACTTGGCCATGG
>NZ_JBPJZE010000333.1:0-1084 GCF_051216695.1 Variovorax glucosi | reverse complement strand
TCCTTGCATAGTTCAGCACCACCTGCCCTTCGGCCGTAAGCTTGAGGCCTTTGCGTCCCCGGTGTCGCTCAAGCAATTGGGCATCCAGTTCCTCCTCCAGCAATTGGATCAGCCGGGAAATTGCGGAGGCGGCCACATGCAGTTCCTCCGCGGCGCGGCGTATCGAGCCCGACTTGGCGACAGCCACAAAGTACTTGAGCGCATTGCTGCTGACCGGACGCAGCTCTGCTTTTCGTCGGCCCTGCGGCTCGACTGATTCGAGCGGTTTCGCGCCTGTGCTCATGAGCGTGCCGCGTCCAACGCCTCCATGGAGGGCGACATCAAGAAAGATGCGTCGAGTTCGCGCACATCGCGGGCGCCGATCTGCTTGAGCACGCGCAGGAGTTCATCCGCCAGGATATCGATGGCCTTCATGGCTCCCTGCTGCGCACCCGCGACCGTCCCGTAGAGCGTCGGCCTGCCCACGAAGACGAAATCCGCGCCGAGGCACAGAGCAGTCGCTATGTCCGCACCCCGGCGTACGCCGCCATCCAGCATCAAGGGAAACGTGCGCCCGACAACCTCGCGCACGACACGCAATGCCGCCAGCGAACTTCCAGCACGATCGAGTTGCCGTCCTCCATGGTTGGATATGACGATTCCGTCAACGCCGTGCGCGATGGCCTTTTGCGCATCTTCAGGGTGCATGACGCCTTTGAGGATGAGCTTGCCCTTCCACCGCCGCCGGAATGCCTCGAGATCATTCCATGTGACCTGGGCCGGCGACTGCGTTCGCAGGAACGTCGCGATCTGCATGGCACTGGCGTGAGCCCCGGCATAGGGGCGCCAGCCCTCGAACGAGGGCAGTCCCCCGCTTCGCAAGAAGCGCAGCAGCCATCCGGGATGCAGCAGCGCCTCCATGGTCGCGCGCGCATTGCCTTTCCACGGCAAGCCGAAGCCATTGCGAAGGTCGCGTTCACGTTTCGAACTCGCGGGAATATCGACCGTGACCACCAGGTGCTCGATACCCGAGCCTGCCGCACGGTCGATGACATCCAACGCAATGGCCTTGTCCTTCGACGGATACAGCTGGTACCACGTGTGC
>NZ_JBPJZE010000332.1:0-1085 GCF_051216695.1 Variovorax glucosi | reverse complement strand
GGCCGTCGATCAGGCTCGCCTGCCGCCGGCCTGCATGCCGCGCCCAGAGCCGCTGCCACAGCGTGCGGCACAGACTCACGGCCCACAGCGTTTGCGCGGGCACTACCGTCTCACGGTGCCAGCCCGTCGCGGGCAGACGCCAGAACGCAAGCCGCAGCGGCGCCGGCTGCAGGCGCTGCGCGTGCGGATGCTTCTCGCGCAGGTAGCGCGCGAACTCCGGCGTCCAGCCATCGACCAGCACTGCGGTGAGTCCCTTGGGCCCGACATCGACCTGCGGACGATGGCGAAAGCACGTGGTCTGTTCGCAGCTCAGGCAACCGCGCGCCAGCGGCAACGCAGCGCCCGCGTCATCACTTGTGCGCCGCAACACGACAGGAGCGGACGGTGCCGCCAGTGGAGAGCGCGCGCGGATGCGCAGCACCAGTTCGCTGTCAGTCAGCTCCACCTCAAGCCGCCACGCATGCTTTGCGCGCAGCTTGAGATCGACGTAGTTCCAGAACACCGTCGCATCGACCGCGTCACCGTCGGCCGCGCCGGCCTGTTCGATGCGCGCCGTGTGCCCGTGGCGCTCGACCAGTTCGAAGCCCGCGCGCACCGCCACGGTGGCCAGCGCGTTCGACAGCTGACAGAGCCCGCCGGCCAGCGTCGGCACCACGCAGCCGCCGCGCAGTTCGCGGCCCTGCACGAAGCCGCGCCATGCGCCCGGCCGCCCCAGCTGGCGCCAGAAACTCAGCACTTCGCCGGCCGGCACCTCGATGGCATCGAAGGCGCGCCGCGCCACGCGCAGGTTCTGCACCTTGCCGGCCACGAGCGGAAATTCTTCGGCGCGGCCGTCGGACCACAAAGGGGTTCGGTATTGCGCGAGCACCGGCGCGCCAGCCAGTGCGTTGTCGCCGTCATGCCAGCGCCGGGCCGAAGGCCGAAGCGTCTCGCGCAGCGCATGGGCCGTGGCCAGAAGCCGCGAGCGCAGCCAGAAATCGATCGCGTCGATGCGGCGCGGCGGCTGCCAGGCCTGTTGCACGCTCACGCGGAGGGGCCGCGCTTGCGCCATTGGCCGAGGTCGGCTTCGATGCGCTCGTCGATGT
>NZ_JBPJZE010000331.1:0-1085 GCF_051216695.1 Variovorax glucosi | reverse complement strand
GCTGCGTGTCGTACAGCGAGAAGTCGAGCGTCGTGGAGCGGCAAAGGGCGTCTCTGAGAGCCACCTTCGGGGTGCGCGGGACGTTTAAACACGGAACCGTGTTGAGCTGGAAGGGCCCCGCCGGGACCTGGCCCGTGTACTGGCGCAGGCCGTTGATGTAGAGCTCCACCTGCGAGGGCAGCGCGGCCGCCCCCAGGAACGCCGGCAGCGGGGTGGTGGTGCGATAGGGCTGCAGCGAGAAGTTGCGCGAGAGCTGGATGCCGCCGATCCGGGTGGAACGCGACCACGGCAGCGATGCGGTGGTGGTGTCACCCACACGCAGCGTCAGCATGTCGTCGGGGAACGACTGGCTCCAGGTGGTGTCGAGCCGGACCGACTCGTGCTGCCAGTCTTCGTTGTCGACGCGGGACGCGCGCGACATCATCGTGCTGCTGAACACGCTGGTTCCGCTGAACGCGCGCACTTCGGCGAGCGCGTTGAGGCTGGAGCTGTTGCCCCGGCCCTGCGTGCCATAGAGGTCGTAGTTGAGCAGCAGGCCGGGCGAGGCGCTGGCCTTCGGCGAGACGACCGTCGACGTGTTGACCACAGTCCTGGGCAGGCGCAGCACGTCGTCGGAGGCATTGATTGAAAGGCTCTGCCTTGCGGTGTCGTACGACACCTGGACCCCGGGAAGGCTCTTGAGCCGCACAGGATCGGACACGTCCGCCGGCAGGATGAAGCCCAGTTGCCGCAGCGTGGTGGCGCTGGCCCAGAGCTCCTGGCCGCGCAGGCCGAAATGCACCAGCCCCTGGGGGTTGCCGTTGAGGCTCAGCTCCAGATAGAGGTCGCTGCCGGTCGGGCCGGTGAGGTCGCTTTCCGCGGCGGACGCGACCAGCCATGAGCTCGAGCCGGCTGCGGCGCTCTCGGCCTGAGCAGCAAACGGCATCAGACCGGGAAGCAGCAGCAGTGGCAACAGGCGCTCAGCGGACGCGTTGAAGCGGCGGGATTTTTTCCTGCGTCGCGTTGCCATTGATCTTCGTTTCCAGAACGCCGCCGGTAGCAAAGGCTTCCGCTGGTGTCTTCAGGGGCCAACGCATGGTCACCCC
>NZ_JBPJZE010000330.1:0-1087 GCF_051216695.1 Variovorax glucosi | reverse complement strand
ATCGAGGATGCCCGTGAGGCGGTGCAGCTTGTCGTATTCGAAATGCACGCGACTACCATCGGCGCGCGTGTGCGTCTGCAGGTTGCCGTCTTCGTCGTAGGTGTAGTCGTCGGTGCCGCCGTCGGTATGCACGTGACGCGTGATGTTCTTCGCGTCGTCGCGGAAAAACCATTCCTGCAGCTTGTCGGGATGGATGATGCGGTAGGTGTAGCCCTGGATGTCGTAGTAGTGCCAGGTCTCGCCGCCCAGCGCATCGGTCACGTAGGTCAGGCGGATGTTCTTGTCCCACTCCAGCTTCAGCGCGAAGCTGCCGTCGTCCGACCACTCGCGCACAGCCTTGGCGTCTGTGCCGGTGCCGTCATATTCGAGGTTCATGCCTCGGCCGGTGCGGTCGGTGTAGCGGGTCACGAGATGGTGCGCGTAGGTGTAGCTCCAGCTTTCGCCGTCCTCATCCTGCGCCGCGACGAGGTCACCTTCTGCGTCGTGCGTGTAGGCGGCCAGCTGACGAATGACCTGGCCGTCTTTCAGTTCCCACAGCGACTTGATCAAGCCGGTCTGCGCATCCGGCTGCGTGCCCACGTGCGCCACGACGGCTTCGCCCTGCTTGCTGATGATGTCGCTCAGAACCTGCTCGCCTGAGGCTGCAATCACGTGGTCGTAGCGCAAGCCGATGACGGCTTCTTTGCCGGCATGCAGCGCGACGAGACGAAAGCGCTGCCTGCTCTGGGTCGAAACCTTGCGAGCCACGGTATTCACGAGTTCGTAGACCTCGCGCCAGTCGCTGGCCTCGCCGGCCGATACGGGCTTGCCGAAATCCACGGTCAACAGCGTCTCGCTCAGACGTGTGAGCGTCACTTCTTCGATGGCATCGCGATGGCCCTGGCCCACGGCCAGCAGCGGGTAGGCATGACTGCGGCCGTCCGCGCCGTGATAGATCAGGCTGAGCTGGCCGGCTCGCGGACCTTGGGCCGGCGTGGCGATGTCCACGCGAGTGCTGTAGGGCGTGAGCCATCTCGCGCCGAGGCTGCCCTGATCGAAAGCGCCAAGATTGCTGCGGTAGGTGCGCGCCCAGGTGATGGGCAACGGC
>NZ_JBPJZE010000032.1:0-1799 GCF_051216695.1 Variovorax glucosi | reverse complement strand
GCGGCGGCACCACGCAGGAAATCGCCAGCTGGCCGCAGGGCGCGGGGCTCGACAGCTTCGGCTGGCGCGTGAGCATCGCGACCATCGCGGCGGCGGGGCCGTTCTCGGTGTTCGCGGGCGTCGACCGCAGCATCACGCTGCTGGAAGGCGACGGGGTTCGCCTGTTCACGCACGACGGGCGCATCGACCATCGCCTCGACGTTCCGCACCGGCCCTTTGCCTTCAGCGGTGACGAGGCCATCGACTGCACGCTGCTCGGCGGCGCGTCGAACGACTTCAACGTGATGACGCCGCGCGGACAGTGGCGCGCCGAGGTGCGGGTGCTGGATGGCGCTTCGGCCATCGACGCCGCGCCGCATGGCGTGCTGCTGGCGCTGCGCAGCGCATGGCGGTTGAACGACGAAGCCTGCCGCGAAGGCGAGGGCCTGCAGTGGGCCGACGCAGCGCAGGCCTGGCAGGCAGTGCCCGAAGGCCCCGATGCACGGCTGATCGCGGTACGCATCGTGCCGGCGTAACCTGCAAAAGCAACGACAGGAAAGACGATGAAACCCGCCAACGAATTCCCTTCGGCCGACGGCCTCTGGACCGGTCTTCGCCTTGCCTCCGATGCCGGGGTGGAAGGCGCCATCGTGGTGGAGCAGGGCGCGATTCGCTGGGTGGGCGCACGCAGTGCGTTGCCGGCGGAATTCGCCGGACTCGGGCAGCACGACGGCGGTGGCGCGCTCGTCACGCCAGGGCTGGTCGATTGCCACACGCACCTCGTCTACGGCGGCCAGCGCGCCAACGAATTCGCAATGCGGCTCGCGGGCGCGACGTACGAAGAAGTGGCGAAGGCCGGTGGCGGCATCGTCTCGTCGGTGCGCGCCACGCGCGAGGCCGACGAAGACACGCTCTTCGCGCAGGCCGCGGCTCGGCTCGAACAGCTGCTGGCCGATGGCGTGTGCGCCATCGAGATCAAGTCGGGCTACGGTCTCTCGCTGGAGCACGAGCGCAAGCAGCTTCGCGTGGCGCGGCGCCTGGGCGAAGCCTATGGCGTGACGGTGCGCACCACCTTCCTCGGCGCTCACGCGCTGCCGCCCGAATACGCGGGCCAAGTCAATGGAAGTGGCGACTACATCGACCTCGTCTGCAACGAGATGCTGCCCGCGCTCGCGGCCGAAGGGCTGGTCGATGCGGTCGACGTGTTCTGCGAGCGCATCGCCTTCTCGCTCGAAGAAACCGAGCAGGTCTTCAAGGCCGCGCAGGCGCTGGGCCTGCCGGTGAAGCTGCACGCCGAGCAGCTGTCGGACATGGGCGGTGCGGCACTGGCTGCGCGCTACGGCGCGCTCTCGTGCGACCACATCGAGCACCTGTCGGCCGAGGGCATCGAGGCGATGCGCCAGTCGGGCACCGTCGCCGTGCTGCTGCCCGGCGCTTACTACACGCTGCGCGACACGCATCTGCCGCCCATCGCCGCGCTGCGCGCCGCGGGCGTGCCGATGGCGGTGTCCACCGATCACAACCCCGGCACCTCGCCGGCGCTGAGCCTGCTGCTGATGGTGAACATGGCCTGCACGCTGTTCCGCCTCACCGTGCCCGAGGCAATCGACGGCGTCACCGTGCACGCCGCGCGCGCGCTGGGCCTGCAGGATACGCACGGCGCCATCGCACCAGGCATGCCCGCCAACTTCGTTCTATGGAACGTGCGCGATGCGGCCGAGCTGGCCTACTGGTTCGGCCAGCAGCCCGTGCGCGCCGTGGTGCGCCAGGGCCGCATCGCCATCGGAGCCAACGCATGACAAAAAACACTTTCTTCGCGG
>NZ_JBPJZE010000329.1:0-1088 GCF_051216695.1 Variovorax glucosi | reverse complement strand
GACGATGCGAGCCGGCCGCTCATCATGGTCGGGCCGGGCACCGGCCTCGCGCCGTTCCGTGGGTTCCTGCAGGAGCGCGCGGCGCAGATCGAGGCAGGCAATGCGCAAGGCGAGGCGCTGCTGTTCTTCGGCTGCCGCCATCCCGAGCAGGACTTCATCTATGCCGACGAACTCCAGGCCTGGGCGCACCGCGGCGTGATGAAGCTGCATACCGCCTTCTCGCGCGCGGGCGAGCGCAAGGTCTATGTGCAGGACCTGATCCGCGAGCAGGCCGCCGAAGTGTGGAAACTGCTGGAGGCCGGCGCGGTGGTCTACGTGTGCGGCGACGGCTCGCGCATGGAGCCCGACGTGCGGCGCACGCTGAGCGACCTTGCGCGCGAACACGGGCACGACAGCACGGCGTGGATGGACAAGATGATTGCGGACCAGCGCTATGTGCTGGACGTATGGGCCGGCAGCTGAAAGGAAGCCTGCGGGGGCCTCAGGCCTCCAGTGCCGACGCGTGGTCCTCGAAAGTGCCGCGAACGTGCCAGCCGTCCGAGGTCAGCGCCATCACCTTGTCGGAGAGGCCGTGCGGCCCCGCCTCGGCCTTGACCTCGGCGGCGGCCGAACACATGAGGCGCAGCATGGTCTCTGCCGTGATCGGCTCTCCCCCGGCATCGAAGCTTGCTCCGCTGTCCATGAAGTAGATAACGCTGCGGCTGGGCACCACCGCGAGCAACTCGCCCTTGAACCCCTGCGACAACTGCGCCCAGAGGTCCGGCAGCAGCAGCATGCAGGCCTCGAAGTCGTCGCCCGTCACCAGGGCCTTGTACATGACGAGATCCTGCGTGCCGAGATTGGGCTCCACCTGCCGGAGCATGTTGTCGATCGCCAGTTCGTACAGCGACTGCGGATCGAGCCCCGTTTCCTCCATGCCCTCCTGGGTCAGCGTGATGAACTGCGTGGGCGTGTCGAGCGCGAACGTCATCAGCAGATCGGAATCGCCGGCGAAGGGGTAGGCCACGGGCGTCTGCGCCTCGCGGTTGCCGCCCCGCGCCTCGATCTGGTCGAGCATCGGCTGCACAGCCTCGAGGAAGTCGACGTGC
>NZ_JBPJZE010000328.1:0-1088 GCF_051216695.1 Variovorax glucosi | reverse complement strand
GGCCGGTTGTCGACGACGACGCTTGCAGCCAGCGCCTCGCCCAGCTTCGCCTTCAGCTCGTCCATGCGCTGCACGCGGGTGTGCGGCAGCGACAGCGACTTGCACAGCAGCGCGTAGTCGGGCGTGTGCAGGTCGGCATAGCAGCGGCGGCCGCCGTACTGCGCGTCCTGGATGTTCTTGATGACGCCATAGCCCTTGTCGTTCATGAGCACGATGACCATGTCGGCCTGCTCTTGCACGGCGGTTGCGAGCTCGCCGAGGTTCAGGATGAAACCGCCGTCGCCGGCCAGGCAGAAGGTCTTGCGGCCCGAGGCCGTTTCGGCCGCGCCAATGGCCGCGCCGATGGCCATGGGCATGCCCTGCCCGATGCCGCCGCCCGTGGCGTGCACGCCGGCGCTGGGTTCGAAGATGCGCAGCTCGCGGTTGCCCCAGGTGCTGTTCGACACCGTGACATCGCGCACCCAGTTGAAGTTGCGGCCGGCGGCAGATTGCAGCGCCTTCACAAGCTCGGCATACGGGCCGAGGCCGTCGGTGAGCGAGGCCACGGCCTGCTCGTGCGCGGCGCGCAGGTCGGCGAGCAGTTCGGGGTCGGCCTTGTACTTTGCGGCTTCGAGGCGGTTGGCCAGGCCTTCGAGGGCCAGCGCGGAGTCACCGCACACGAACAGGTCGGTGGCATAGCCCCGGCCTTCGGCGGCCGCATCGGCGTCGATGCGCATCAGCGGTCGCGGCAGCTTCAGTTCGTACTTGAGCGTTTCGTTGCCGCGCAGGCGCGAGCCGACGACCAGCATCGCGTCGCAACGCTGATACAGCGCCTCGACCGGCTTGTGGATGTTGTACGAGCCGAGCGAGCCAGCATCGTCTTCGGGCACCGTGCCACGGCCCTGCGTGGTGGTGACCACGCCGAAGCCGAGCTTCTGCAGGCGCTGGATGGCCGCACGGGCGTGGCGCGCGCCACCGCCGACCCACAGCATCGGGCGCTTCGCTGTCGCGAGCCGCGCAGCCAGTGCGTCGAGCGAGGCAGCCGAGGGCACGGGCCGTTCGATGGGCAGCGGCGACAGGTCGGCCGGCATGGTCGTCAGCGCGGACTG
>NZ_JBPJZE010000327.1:0-1090 GCF_051216695.1 Variovorax glucosi | reverse complement strand
GGTGTCGGCCGGCGTTTGCGCCATGGTGGCCGCCGGCCTCGGCGTGTCGCTGGTGGACCCGATCACCGCGCTGGAGCACGCCGGCCAGGGCCTGAGCTTCCTGCCCTTCGAGCCGGTGATGGTGACGGATTTTTCCGTGCTCACGCCGGTGCGGCGGAGCTCGTCATTGCTGGTGAGCGCCTTCGTCGATCACGTGCGGAAGTTCGCCGTGGCGCAACTCGACCCGAGATTCATCAGCGCCTGACTTTCGCTCCAGGCTTCTACAGCGCAGCCTCCACAGCCAGCGCCACGGCCGCGAGCCGCGCGTCGTCGCCGCGCACTGAGGCCAGCATCAACCCCACCGGCAGTTCACCCGGCGCATGGCACGGCAGGCTGAAGGCGCAGCCGTCGAGCAGGTTGATCGCGAAGGTGTTGCGCAGCAGCAGGCCGTTGGCCCTGAAGAAGGCCGCGTCTTCCGCCAGCGCCGCAATGGGCGGCGCGACGATCGGCACGGTCGGGCACACGAGGGCGTCGAAGCCTTCGATGGCGCGTTCGACGCGGCCGATCCAGTCACGCCGGCGGTCCTGCATGGCGATGTAGTCGGCGGCGCGCACTTCGGTGCCCAGCGCGATGCGGGCGGCCACGCGCGAGTCGAAGCCGCTGCGCTTTGCGGCGAAGCGCTCGCGATGCACCGCCGAGGCCTCGACCGGCGAGAAGCCGCCGGGCGCGTTGACGATTGCGATCTCGGCGAGCTCGGCCAGCGTGATGTCGACGATCTGCGCGCCAGCGGCCGAGAGGGCTTGCAGCGCGCGGTCGAAGGCGTGCGCCACGGCGGGCTCGATGTCGTCGAACATCAGCGTGCGCGGCACGGCAAGGCGCATGCCCTGCAGCGGGCGGCGGCGCACCGTGAGCGGTGCATCGGCAATGGCCGCATCGGCGATCAGGCAGTCTTCCACGCTGCGGGCCATGGCACAGACCGTGTCGAGCGAGCGCGCCAGTTCGAAGGCGCCCGTGCGCGGCACGCGCGACTGCGTGCTCTTGAAGCCCACGAGCCCGCACAGCGCGGCGGGAATGCGGATGGAGCCGCCCGTGTCCGAACCCAGGCCGGCGA
>NZ_JBPJZE010000326.1:682-1090 GCF_051216695.1 Variovorax glucosi | reverse complement strand
TGCGCCAGGGCGAAATCGACCTCGTGCTCGGCCGACTCGCGCAGGCCTCGGCCATGGCCGACCTGGCCTTCGAACAGCTCTTCAGCGAACCCCTGCTGCTGGTGGTGCGCCCCGGCCATCCGCTCGCGGCAAAGCGCAAGCCAACGCTAGACGCACTGGCCGCTCACCCGCTGGTGCTGCCAGTGTCGGGCACGCTCATCAGGCACACGGCTGATGCCTTTTTGATCGCGCAGGGCCTGGCGCTGCCCAACCGGCTGGTGGAGGCAACCGACACGAGCTTCGTGGTCGGGCTGCTGCAGCGCTGCGATGCGGTGTGGTTCGCGCCTCAAGGAGCGGTGGAAGGCTTTATCGCGCGCGGCGAGTTGAAGCGCGTGGCCATCGACACGTCGAGCACCGAAGGCCCGGTCG
>NZ_JBPJZE010000326.1:0-672 GCF_051216695.1 Variovorax glucosi | reverse complement strand
GCTGCTGCTCGAAACGATCCGCGGGATCGTGCTCAAGCGAAAGGGTTGAGGCCCTAGGCGGGAGCCTTGAGGTCGTTTTCTCGCAGCATCACGGGCTCCATCGAGCCCTGTGCCAGACGGCGCCGCACGGCCGCATCGATTTCCTCGGCATGAAGGCCGTAGGTGTTCAGTGGGTCGGCGTCTTCGCCGGTGCGGTAGTGATAGCGCAGGGTTTCCCTTCCGATGCTCGCGTTCACGTCGTGGCCCTCCACCGTCACCGAAAAGCGCACCGTGCCCGAAGCGTCGTGAAAGAAGGGGGCGTCAGCCATCGCAAGGCCTGGTGTGTGTCATGGGAGTCCTTTCGGTGATGCGCAGAAAGACATCCGCGTGGGGCACTCTAGTCCTTAATGCCGGTGGCGTCTGTCCGGTCTCACGCTTATGCTTTCGCCGGCATGACCATGCACAGGAGAAGGAGAAGCCGATGAGTTCGTTGGAAGAAGTCTGGGCCTACCGCGAGGAGACCCTTTACACATGAACCGCATGAAAGGAACCGCCGTACCAACAAAGTCCGAACCGTCGCGAGAGCGTGCGCTCGAATTGGCCGAGTCGCTGCATGCGATGGGCGCGATCGAGGTCAAGCGCTTCTTCGGCGGCTTCGGGCTGGTTATGCAGGGCGTGCAGTTCGCCTTCGTC
>NZ_JBPJZE010000325.1:0-1090 GCF_051216695.1 Variovorax glucosi | reverse complement strand
ATCGCCTTCTCGGTGTTCGAAGCGGTCTGGCCGACACCCGCTGATTTCTTCGAGGATCCCAAGTAGATCTCCTTCAGATGTGGATCGTTCAGCAGGTCGTTACCGCTGCCTTGCTTGATGATTTTTCCGAGCTCGATGAGGTACGCGCGATCAGCAGCGCGCAACGCCAGGTGGGCGTTCTGCTCGACGAGCACCACGGTCAGGCCTTCTTGTTTCTTCAGCTCGACGATCACGTTCATGATCTGCTGCACCACCAGGGGCGCCAGGCCGATGGACGGCTCGTCGAGCAGGAGAATGCGCGGCCTTGCGATCAGCGCGCGGCCGATCGCAACCATCTGCTGCTGGCCGCCCGACAGCGTTCCGGCGAGCTGGTTCTTTCGCTCCTCTAGTACCGGGAAGAGGCGATAGATACGCTGAACCTCTTCGCGAAACGAAACCTTCTTCCTGTTGCCGTAGGTGCCGATCTGCAGGTTATCTTCAACGCGCATCGATCCGAAGAGCGAGCGCTTCTCGGGCACCAGATACATGCCCATGTGCACGCGCTCCTCGACCGGGACCCGGCCCAGCGACACGCCGTCCAGCGCCACGCGGCCGGATTCCGCCGCCAGCGCACCCATCACGGCCTTGAGCAGCGTTGTCTTGCCCGCGCCGTTAGGACCGATCAGCCCGGTCGTCTTGCCGCGCGCGACATTGAAGGTCGCCCCATCAAGTGCGTGCAATCCGCCAAACGTGGCACGCACGTCCGAGATTTCGAGAAGTGCGTCCATGTCAGTTCGCCAGTGCAGTGCCAGTGCGCGCCGGCAGTTCGTTCTTTGCGAACTTTCCATCTTTCATGATGGCCGCGATGTTTTCGCCTTGCCCCGTCAGCACACCAATATCGTGAAGCGGGTTGCCCCGCACCACCAGAAGATCGGCGATTGCACCAGGCTGAATGACGCCCAGCTTGCCGGCGTGCTGGACGATCTCCGCTGCCACCGTCGTGGCACTGCGCAATGCCTCCAGATTGCCGATGATCTCGGAGCGCACCCGCAGTTCTTCGCTCTGGTGCCGGTGTGACTCGCCCAGCAGGTCGCTGCCGTATCCCATCTTC
>NZ_JBPJZE010000324.1:0-1091 GCF_051216695.1 Variovorax glucosi | reverse complement strand
AGCATGTTCTGGTTGTTGGGCGTCTGGAAGAAGCCGAAGCCCAGGCCGGCGAGGCTCGTGAACAGCGCGATCGGCAAGGCCGGGTTGCCGTGGAGCGGCCACAAGGCACACAGGGCCAGACCACTCGCGAAACACGCGCTTCCGGCCGCGCAGAGCCATGCGCTCGGCACGCGCTGGGCCAGGCGTGCCGACAGCGGCGCGGCCAGCATCACCGCCAGGGGCCAGGGGGTCATCAAGAGGCCGGCGGTCACCGCGCTCTGGCCCAGCTCGTGCTGGATATAGAACGGCAGCGCGACAAGGCTGGCCATCTGGCCGGTGAAGCAGCACACAGAGGCAATGACCGAGACCCGAAAGGAATGCACGCGCAGCAGGTCGAGCGGGATCAACGGCGCCGCCTTCGGTATCTCGCGCCGTACCAGCAGGACCATGCAAACGGCCGACAACACGAGCAACGCGCCGCCGTGCAACGGATGCACCACGAGCCGGTCACTCCCGAGCACGAAGGAGGCGAACATGACCGCGTTGAGCGCGATGCTCCACACGTCGATGCGGCGCACCGAGCGCGGCGGGCTCGGCAACACCGCACAGGCGGCGAGCACGACGAGGCCGATCGGCAAATTCACCGCAAAGAGCCACGGCCAGCTTGCCGCGGAGAGTATGAAAGCGCCAAGGGTGGGCCCCGACGCGGAAGCGGCCGCGACGGCGAGCGCATTCCAGGCGATCGAGCGCGCCAGCAATCGACGCGGATAGGTGAAGCGCAACAACGCCAGCCCAAGGGGCATCACCGCCGCACTGCCCAGGCCCTGAAGGCACCTCGCGGCCACGAGCCATGGCAGCGATGGGGCCAACGCGCACAACACCGACGCCGCGGTGAACAGCGCGACGCCGCCAGCGAACACGCGCCGATACCCGAACCGCTCCCCGACAGCGGAAGCCGGCAACAGGAACATGACCACGGCCAGCTGGTAGGCGGTGATGATCCAGACGGCATCGGCGGGTGTAGCCTGCAGTTGCTGGGCAATGCCGGGCAGCGCGATGTTGGCGATGGCGCCATCGAGCACCACCAGCACGCCCGCGCCCAGGATCGCGGC
>NZ_JBPJZE010000323.1:0-1093 GCF_051216695.1 Variovorax glucosi | reverse complement strand
CTGGACCCGGCTGGGCTCCGACGAGCAGCTGTACGCCAAGTACAAGTCCATCGACATCGCCACGCTCAATTCCGAGCAGCGCCAGGCGCATCGCAATGCCGTGCGCAACTTCGTGCTGGGCGGCGCCGAGCTGCAGGGCGAAGCCAAGAAGCGCTTCGCCGAGATCCAGGAGCGTCAGGCCGAGCTGAGCCAGAAGTTCAGCGAGAACGCACTCGACGCAACCGACGCCTTCGCCTACTACGCCGCGCTCGGCGAACTCGAAGGCGTGCCTGAAGACGTGGTGAGCGCAGCGCGCGCAGCCGCCGAAGCCGATGGCAAGGAAGGCTACAAGCTCACGCTCAAGATGCCGTGCTACCTGCCGGTGATGCAGTTCGCCAAAAGCAGCGCGCTGCGCGAGAAGCTCTATCGCGCTTACGTCACGCGCGCCAGCGAGTTCGGCGACGCCGCCTTCGACAACACCGCACTCATCACCGAGATCCTCGCGCTGCGCGAGGAAGAAGCGAAGCTGCTGGGCTACAAGAACTACGGCGAACTCTCGGTCGTGCCGAAGATGGCCGAGTCGCCCGAGCAGGTCGTCAAGTTCCTGCGCGATCTCGCGACCAAGGCCAAGCCCTATGGCGAGCGCGACCTGGCCGACCTGCGGGTCTTCGCCGCGGAGCAGTTGAGCATCACCGACCCGCAGCCCTGGGACTGGAGCTACATCGGCGAGAAGCTCAAGGAAGCGCGCTATGCCTTCAGCGAGCAGGAGGTGAAGCAGTACTTCCCCGCGCCGAAGGTCATGGCCGGGCTGTTCAAGATCGTCGAGACGCTGTTCGAAGTGTCGATTCGCCGCGACTCGGCACCCACGTGGCACCCGAGCGTCGAGTTCTATCGCATCGAACGCCAAACCCCTCAAGGCGTCCAGAAGGTCGGCCAGTTCTATCTCGACCCTTCTGCCCGCGCCGCCAAGCGCGGTGGCGCCTGGATGGACGACGTGCGCGCCCGCTGGCTGCGCCCCGACAACGGCGCGCTGCAAACCCCCATCGCGCAACTGGTGTGCAACTTTGCCAGCGGCGTCGACGGCAAGCCACCGCTGCTCACCCACGACGACGTG
>NZ_JBPJZE010000322.1:0-1095 GCF_051216695.1 Variovorax glucosi | reverse complement strand
ACCAGATTCTTCCGGACCAGCTGCACATCCTCAATGTGTCGTTCCTGGTGCCGACGCTACGGCGTGACTTCGGCGGCTGCGCGGGCAACATCGCCTACAGCCTCAATGCACTGGGCGGTACTGCGCTACCGATGGCCACGCTCGGCAGCGACGGCGCCTCGTACCTCGAGCGCATGCGCTCGCTGGGCATCGACACCGAGTTCGTGCGCCAGCTCGACGACACCTTCACCGCGCAGGCGATGATCATGAGCGACGTCGACAACAACCAGATCACCGCCTTCCACCCCGGCGCGATGCAGCAGGCGCACATCACGAAGGTGGCCGCGCGCGACGACATCAAGCTCGGCATCATCGCGCCCGATGGTCGCGATGCCATGCTGCAGCACGCGCAGCAGTTTGCTGCTGCGGGCATTCCGTTCGTGTTCGATCCGGGCCAAGGGTTGCCGATGTTCGACGGCGAGGCGCTGCGCCATTTCGTCGATCTCGCGAGCTGGGTGGTGGTGAACGACTACGAAGGCAAGATGCTGTCGCAGCGTACCGGCTGGAGCCTGGCCGAGATCTCGAAGCGCGTGCGCGGCCTGGTGGTCACGCTGGCGGCCGAGGGCTGCGAGATCTGGACTGACGGCGAGCGCGAACACGTGCCGGGCGTGGTGGCCACCGAAGTGGTCGAGCCCACGGGCTGTGGTGACGCATGGCGTGGTGCGCTGTTGTTCGGTCTGGAAAAGGGCTGGCCGCTGGCGCAGTGCGCGGCGCTGGGCAACAAGGTCGGTGCGATCAAGATCGCGCAGCGTGGCCCGCAAAACTATGAGATCGATCGCAAGGCCCTAGGCCTCTGATTCGGTCCTCGATCGTCTTCCTGAAGAAGCGCCAATAAAAAAGCCCGACACCGCAAGGTGCCGGGCTTTGCGCCTTCAAGGCCGCTGAGAAACTCAGGGCTTGCTGGCCGTGGGGAACGGCCAGGCTGCCTGGGGATTCAGCGTCGTTTGCGCCGCAGGGGCAGGCGCTACGGCTGCAGCCTTGGCGGGCGCAGCAGCCTTGGGAGCCTTCTTCGCAGCAGGCTTTTTGGCAGCAGGCTTTTTCGCGGCTTTCTTGGCC
>NZ_JBPJZE010000321.1:0-1095 GCF_051216695.1 Variovorax glucosi | reverse complement strand
GTGCCGCCCGACATGTCGCTCGAACAATACGAAGACCTGCTCGACGGCGGCAGCTCGCCGGCCTTCGACCGGTTCGTGAACGTAACCACCGCCTTCTTCCTGCATGCGAGCTTCGTCGCCGGGCACTACACCTTCGAGCCACCCTTCGCGCAGCGCGCGGCCTTCGACGTGACGGACGAGCACATCCGCCTGCTGCGGCGCGCGAACTGGCTCAGCTTCCTCATCGACTGCAAGCGCCCCTACGGCGACTTCACGCATTTCGAGATCGACATGGCCGACATCCTCGGCCTGCCGGTGACGAAGGACGCGAAGGGCTACGCGCAGATCGGCAAGGACGCGGAAAAGCGCATGGACGCGCTGCATGCCGACATGCTCCCGACGCTGCAGGCGTACATCCGCTTCGCGCGGCTCAACCCCGGTCGCTACGTGGTGCCCGGGCGCGGCGTGGCGCAAACGGCGGGGCGGCCGCTGTGCCGGCCGGTGTCGGCCACGCGCCTGGCGATGTATCAGCGCGCGCTGGCGGCCGCCGGCCCACGCTCCGATTCGCACCGCGTCGCCGCGCTCGACGAGGCCGCCAGGGCGCTGTTCGCGCTGGACTGAGCCGCTGCCGTTGTCGCCACTGCGGCACGCGCGCACAGGGCAGCGAGCGCCAGCCCGAACGCCAGCGCACTAGCCACGGTGCGCCAGAGATTCGCGGCGTTCCAGCGCAGGCGCGTCTGAGCCCAGTCGGACGGCAGCGCCTGCGGGTTCCACGACTCGGTGTAGGCGTTGAGCGGCAGGTTGACCTGCGCCGTGAACACCACGATGCCCAGGCCGTAGAGCACGCCGGCCAGCAGCAGGCACCACCACCAGCCCTCGCGGCGCGCGGCCCATGCCGCGCCCACGGCCAGCGTGCATAGCAGCGGCGGCCCGAAGAAGAAGCCGAAGAACATCGCGTGCCGCACGTTGCGGTTCAGGCTCGACTGCACGAGTGCGTAGGTGGCGCCGTCCATCTGCAGGGTGGCGAAGTTGACGTTGGCGCTGTAGGTCCAGAAGAAGCCGGCCATCACGCCCAGCCAGAAGATGGCGAGCGCATGGCACATGAGCGACAACCGG
>NZ_JBPJZE010000320.1:0-1096 GCF_051216695.1 Variovorax glucosi | reverse complement strand
GGCGCGTCGAATACGCGGCTCGCGACGTGACGCGGCTCAAGCCGCACCAGCGCTGCCACGCGGTCATCGGGCGCAGCTACCAGGTGCCGCAGCCTTTCGGAAACATGAGTGTGTTCGAGAACCTCGTGACCGCCGCCTGCTTCGGCGGGCAGCAGACCGAGCGCGAGGCCTGGCAGACGGCGCACGAGGTGCTGGAGCAGACGGGGCTGATGGCGCATGCGAACAAGCCCGCGGGCGGGCTGACCCTGCTCGACCGGAAGCGGCTGGAGCCGGCGCGCGCACTGGCGACGCGGCCGCAGTTGCTGCTGCTCGACGAGATCGCGGGCGGGCTGACGGAGCCCGAAGCGGCGGTGCTGGTCGGCGAGCTCAAGCGCATCAAGGCGCGTGGCGTGACGATGATCTGGATCGAGCACGTGGTGCATGCGCTGCTGTCGCTGGCGGACCGGTTGTTCGTCATCAACTTCGGGCAGAAGCTGGCGGAGGGGGCGCCGCGCGTGGTGATGAACGACCCGGAGGTGCGGCGGGTGTACATGGGGATGGAGGCATGAGCGCGCTGCTCTCCACCCACGCCCTCAAGGCCTTCTACGGCGACGCCCAGGCCTTGTTCGGCATCGACTTCTCGCTGAGCCGGGGCGAACTCGTTGCCATCATCGGGGCCAACGGCGCGGGCAAGTCGACCTTCCTCAAGAGCCTCACGGGCCTCGTGCGTGCGCCGCGTGAAGCGATCAGCTTCAAGGGTGAGCCCATCGGTGGGCTGCCTCCCGGTGACATCGTGCGCCGCGGCCTCGCCATGGTTCCCGAAGGCCGTCGCCTGTTTCCCAGCCTCAGCGTCGAGGAGAACCTGCTCATGGGCGCCACCGCTGCGCGCAAGGGGCCGTGGAACCTTCAGCGCCTGTACGCGCTGTTTCCAATCCTCGCCGAGAAGCGGCACCAGCCGGGCACCTCGCTGTCGGGCGGTCAGCAGCAGATGGTCGCGCTCGGCCGCGCGCTCATGAGCAACCCCGAGCTGCTGCTGTGTGACGAGCTGTCTCTCGGCCTCGCGCCCATCGTCATCCGAGAGATCTATGCCGCCATGCCGACGATCACCGGCGAGGGC
>NZ_JBPJZE010000031.1:0-1812 GCF_051216695.1 Variovorax glucosi | reverse complement strand
CGCAAGCTGCTGCCGAAATAAAAAAACCGCCGCAGGCGCAGGCCTGCGGCGGCTTCTTGATGGGTACGCCAGGAGCGGATCAACCGTTCTTGGTGGGCAACTCGGGCACCGTGGGTGGATCGCGTTCGAGCGAGGCCACATCGGTTTCCGGGTCTCCGGGGGCCAAGCCGTCGCTGCTCGGATTGAGTTTGCGGTTCGCCTTTTCCCGGAGCTTTTCTTCCTTCTTCTTCTTCTTGGCCAGCTCTTTCTGGCGCTTCTCGTAGCCGTAATTGGGTGTTGCCACTGCTTCTCCTTGGGCGAGGCAGTCAGGGTGACTGCGCGTGGCCTACTGTAAGCGATAACGGTGCAGTCCCAAGACGGTACCCAATGACGCTCTCAGAGGGCGGGAAGCGATTTTTTACATCCGCGCCAGCGCCTGCTGCAGATCGGCACGCAGGTCCTCCACGTCTTCGAGGCCGATCGAAAAACGAACGAGCGTGCCCTTGTAAGGCCAGCGCGCCACGGAGGCGTCGCGCATCAGGCCAATGTCGTACGGCACCACCAGGCTGATAGGGCCGCCCCACGAATAGCCGAGGCGGAAGAGCTGCAGGCTGTCGCAGAAGCGGTCGACCTGCTCGGTGCTGTAGCGCTCGTCGAACACCACCGAGAACAGGCCTGCGGCCAGGTCGGTCTCGCCGCACAGCGCGGGCCAGTGGACGTGCCCGGGCGAGTCTTCGAGCGCTGGGTGCAGCACCTGTGCGATCTTGTCGCAGCCGTTGAGCCAGCCGGCCAGCTCACGCGCCGCGCGGTCGTGAGCGGCATAGCGCAGCGCGATGCTGGGCAGCGAGCGCAGCAGCGTCTCGACATCGCCCACGCCGATGCCGAAACCCATGCGCATGTGCGTGAGCTTGAGCGCGCGGTGCAGCCGCTCGTCGCGCGTGATCACGCTCCCCATGAGCACGTCGCCGCCGCCGCTCGGGTACTTCGTGAGCGCGTGCACCGAGATGTCGACGCCCTGCCCGCTGTCGTTGAAATCGAAGGGCGCAAAGGCCAGGCCCGCGCCCCAGGTGTTGTCGAGCGCAGTCATCACGCCGCGCGCGCGGCAGACGTTCACGAGTGCGGGCAGATCGGGAAACTCCATCGTCACCGAGCCCGCTGCCTCGACCCAGACCAGCCGCGTGCGATCCGACAGCTTGGCGGCGAGGTCGGCCGGATTCATCGCGTCGTACATGCGGTGGGTGATGCCGAAATTCGCCAGCTCGCCGGTGGCCAGCGCCTTGTTAGGGCCGTAGGCGTTGTCGGGGATCAGCACCTCATCGCCGGTCTTGAGAAAGGCGAACGACACCAGCGAGATGGCCGCCAGCCCGCTGGGCACGAGCAGGCATTCAGTGCCGCCTTCGAGCGTGGCCAGGCGCTCCTCAAGCGTGAAGGTGGTGGGCGTACCGTGCAGCCCGTAGGTGTAGCCGGCCTTGGTGCGCCAGTCGCGTGCGCGCATGGCGGCCACGTCGGCGAAGAACACGGTCGATGCCTTGAACACGCCGGGCTGCGGCGCGGCGAAGGTGGCGGGCGGAACGTAGGGGTGGTGGATCAGGGTCGTGGAAGGCTTGCTCATGGAGCGATGCTAGCGCGAGCGCCGCATCCGGGGATTTCGCGGGCGGGGTGATTGCGCCGCGTGGCGGCTCGGCAGACACTTCCCGCGTCCATGCAGCTGACCCGACCACCCTCCCCCCATCTGCGCCCCTTCGTGCGGCTCCTGTGGGCCTCCGCGCCCGATGGGCCGCACGAGGAACAGCCGGGCGCGCGCGAACACGTGCTGCCCACAGGTGGCATGCA
>NZ_JBPJZE010000319.1:0-1097 GCF_051216695.1 Variovorax glucosi | reverse complement strand
TTCGTTGCCTGTAGTGCGCGCGTTTCTGCATCAACTGCGCGTGCTTCTGCGCCAAGTGCCCGGTCGTTGGCGTGATTGGCACTTGCCTCGGCGATGGCGGCGCGTGCCTCGGCCTCAACAGTGCGCATCGCGACCTGATGCGCTCGGTTCTTTGCATCATCAAGTGCGGTTCGTACGCTGTTCAGTTCGGCTCGGGTTGTGAGTTCGATCTGGACCCGCTCGGCGCGTTCGGCCTCGAGTTGAGCTGTGCAGGCTCGCAGCGCCTCCTGATGGCGTGCGATAAGACCGTTGCACCAAGTTCCCGAGTACCCGCTGAGTTCGGCATAGTCGAAAACGTTGGGCGGAATCCGCAAGGCCGGCAGAAGATCCGCATGTTCGGCCGCTACATAGAAACGATTGAGCCCATCGAAGTATGCGAATTGGTAGCTGGCGTCGACCAGAATACGTTCGGCGCCGTCGTAGTGGAGTTCGGTCGACATCGGCACGGTGGCCTCGATCACGATGATCCAGGGCCGCAGCGTCTTGATGTCCCAACCTCGAAGCACCTCTTCCTCCAGTCCCTCGACGTCGATCTTCAGCCAATGCACAGGGCGGCCGTCCAGCGATGCCAAGGCGGTCTTCATCGGCAGCATGGGCGTCGGTACGGTCTTGTATGCAAAGCCATGTTCGGCTTGATGGATGTCGGCATAGGCCTTCACACCCGTACTGAGACCCGTATCCTCGATCACGTGGAGTTCAAGGATGCCCGCCGCGTCAGAAAGCGCAACCTGCAGAACGACTTCGTCGGGCCTGTCCCGTCTCAGCAATTCTGCATAGTACGGAACAGGTTCGACATGCACGCCGCGCCACCCCTGCTCGTAGAACGCCTTGCTGACGGAGTCCACCACGGGGTGCTGGGCACCGATGTCGACGTAGACGCCCGCAGGTACGTGCTTCAGCGCCCGCCAGAGCATTACGTCCTCGAAGTTCTGTGCGTACGAAGTAAAAACCTTGGAACTGTTGTTTTGAGTCATGTGCGACTTGCGGCTGAGCCGGTGGTCCTCCCAGGGAAATGCATGCTTTCACGCATACCGCCATTTTACGAGGCGGAAACAGGT
>NZ_JBPJZE010000318.1:414-1098 GCF_051216695.1 Variovorax glucosi | reverse complement strand
GAGCCGAAGCTCAACTTCTTCGGGTGCGCCTTCGCATAGGCGACCAGCTCGGGCAGCGTGTTCACGGGAAGCTGCGCGTTGGCGACCAGGAAAAGGCGCCCCGAGGCACCCAGCGCCACCGGCACGAAATCCTTCAAGGTGTCATAGGGCAGCTTGTCGTAGATGGCCGGATTGATCGTCATCTGGCCGGAGGTCCCGAACAGCAGGGTGTAGCCGTCAGCTGCGGCGGACTTGACCGTCTGGGCGCCGATGATGCCGTTGGCGCCGGCCTTGTTGTCGACGAAGACCGGCTGTCCGAGCAATTGCTGGAGCGCACCTGCGTAGGCGCGCGCCCCGACATCGACCGTCTGGCCGGGCGGATAGCCCACGACGATGCGGATAGGACGCTTTGGGAAATCCGAGTCGTCGGACTTCGGCTGTCCGAAGGCATGCAGGACCGGCAGCGAAGCCGCAGCCGCGCCCACGCTGGCGCGCAGGAGAAACCGGCGTCCGGAAGAAAAGTGCGAAGTCATCGTGTGCTCCTCAGGCTTCAGGCCGCATGCGCCAGGCGGGGACGTAGGCGATACCGTGCATGAGCCGGCGTGCGGTGCGGCCCAGGCCGAGCCGTTCGTAGGTCGCGCCTTCTGCGCCAGCGCCAGGGTTGGCACGAACGACGACGGTCATCGACCCTAGCGGATGGCCGAT
>NZ_JBPJZE010000318.1:0-404 GCF_051216695.1 Variovorax glucosi | reverse complement strand
TCGTACCCTGGCAGGCCTCGTGAACCAGCGTGCCCGGAATGCGCGACATGGCGGCCGTGCACATCGAGCCCGTGCCGGCCATGCTCTCGTGGCATTTGTTGTAGAAGACCAGCCGGGCCCGCAGGTCCATGGAGCCGGCCGTCACTGCGAGGCCGTTGCTGCCTGTGTAGGTCTCGGGAGGCGCCACCATGACTGCGAGCGGAAGGGCAGGGGACACACTTTCCGCCTCGCGCCAGTCCTTGCACAAGCCGATGGCTTGCGCTGCCTTGCCCCGAAGTTCGCGCAGCGTTGCAATGAGGGCGTCCGATGCATTGATATCGTCGGGCAACTCACTCCCGGTCGCACCGACATCGGCAGCGCGCACGAAGACACAGGGGTTAGCAACGTCGCCCATGGTGGCCTCG
>NZ_JBPJZE010000317.1:0-1101 GCF_051216695.1 Variovorax glucosi | reverse complement strand
CCGCCTGATTCCGGTGGTGCATGAGCAGGGCGGCGCCCACATGGCCGACGGCTATGCGCGCGTGTCGGGCCGCCACGGCCTCGTGATCGGCCAGAACGGCCCCGGCATCAGCAACTGCGTGACGGCCATCGCGGCCGCCTACTGGGCGCACAGCCCGGTCGTGATGATCACGCCCGAGACCGGCACCATGGGCATGGGCCTCGGCGGCTTCCAGGAAGCCAACCAGCTGCCGATGTTCCAGGAGTTCACCAAGTACCAGGGCCACGTGAACAACCCCAAGCGCATGGCCGAGTACACGGCGCGCTGCTTCGACCGCGCCATCTCCGAGATGGGCCCGACGCAGCTCAACATTCCGCGCGACTACTTCTACGGCGAGATCACCACCGAGATCCCGAAGCCGATGCGCGTGGAGCGCGGCGCGGGCGGCGAGAACAGCCTGAACGCCGCCGTCGAACTGCTGGCCTCGGCGAAGTTTCCGGTGATCCTCTCGGGCGGCGGCGTGGTCATGGGCGATGCGGTGGAAGAGTGCAAGGCACTCGCCGAGCGCCTGGGCGCGCCGGTGGCCAACGGCTACCTGCGCAACGACTCCTTCCCCGCGAGCCACCCGCTGGCAGCGGGGCCGTTGGGTTATCAAGGCTCCAAGGCCGCGATGAAGCTCATCGCGCAGGCCGACGTGGTGCTCGCACTCGGCTCGCGCATGGGCCCCTTCGGAACGCTGCCGCAGCACGGCATGGACTACTGGCCGAAGGACGCGAAGATCATCCAGGTAGAGGCCGATCACACCAACCTCGGCCTTGTGAAGAAGATCACTGTGGGCATTCACGGCGACGCCAAGGCCACCGCCAAGGAACTGCTCAAGCGCCTGCAAGGCAAGACGCTGGCCTGCGACGCCAGCAAGGCCGAGCGCGCCGCGAAGATCAAGGCCGAGAAGGCCGCATGGGAGAAAGAGCTCGACGAGTGGACCCACGAGCGTGACCAGTTCAGCCTCGACGCCATCGAGGAAGCCAAGGGCGAGAAGACGCCCACCGGCGGCAGCTATCTGCACCCGCGCCAGGTGCTGCGAGAACTCGAAAAAGCCATGCCACCACGCGTGATGGTCTC
>NZ_JBPJZE010000316.1:0-1101 GCF_051216695.1 Variovorax glucosi | reverse complement strand
AGCCCTTGCGCGTGAGGTCGGCCACGGCCACCATCGATGCGACGAGCTTCGTGCCCGCCTCGTCGGCTAACGATGGCACACGCGCCTGCACGATGGCGGTCTCTTCGGCGGCCGGCAGGTAGTTGAGCGAAGCCACGATGTTCCAGCGGTCGATCTGCGCATGGTTGAGCCGCTGCGCGCCGTGGTACAGGCCGTTGAGGTTGCCCAGGCCCACCGTGTTGGCGGTGGCGAACAGCCGGAAGAAGGGGTGTGGCCGCAGCACCTTGTTCTGGTCCATCAGCGTGAACTTGCCGTCGCGCTCCAGGATGCGCTGGATGACGAACATCACATCGGGCCGACCGGCGTCGTACTCGTCGAAGACCAGCGCCACGGGGCGTTGCAGCGACCAGGGCACGATGCCTTCCTGGAACTCTGTGACCTGCTTGCCTTCGCGCAGCACCACCGCGTCTTTGCCGACGAGGTCGAGCCGGCTGATGTGGCCGTCGAGGTTGAGCCGTACGCAGGGCCAGTTCAGCCGCGCCGCTACCTGCTCGATGTGCGTCGATTTGCCGGTGCCGTGCAGGCCCTGCACCATCACGCGCCGGTCGCGCGTGAAGCCCGCGAGGATGGCGAGCGTCACGTCGGGGTTGAAGCGGTAGACCGCGTCGACCTCGGGCACGTGGTCGTCGATGGCTTTGGACGGGCTGAAGGCGGGCACCTGCAGGTCGGTGTCGATGCCGAACACGTCGCGCACGCTGAGCATCCTGTCGGGTCGAAGGTCGGCGGTGTCGGTCACGGTGGGCTTTCGGGGAATGTGGGGTTCTTCAGGCCTGTGCGCGGTCGGGGGCCGCGTCGGCATCGATGCGGCTCAGCGCCTGTGCCGCGCGTTGCAACGCGGGCAGCAGCGTCTTCGCCTTGGCCGCGTCGAGCCGCATCACTGGCGCCTGCACCGCGATGCACAGGTTGGAGGGCGCGTCGTCGCCGGACGGCACCAGCGTGGCAATGCACAGCAGGCCCGGCAGGAACTCTTCATGGTCGATGGCGTAGCCGTCCTTGCGCACGCGCTGCACTTCCTTCTCCAGCGCCTCGGGGTCGGTCAGCGTCCTTGGTGTGTACGGCTCG
>NZ_JBPJZE010000315.1:0-1101 GCF_051216695.1 Variovorax glucosi | reverse complement strand
TCTGGGGCTCCATGCCCAACATGGGCCACAGCGGCGCGGCGCGCGCGGGCATGGTGAGCTTCACCGAGACAGCGGCCGCCGAGTGGGCCGTTAGCGGCGTGCGCGTGAACGCGGTGGCGCCGGGCTACATTGCATCGAGCGGCATGGACCATTACCCGCCCGAAGCCGGCGACATGCTGCGCGCCATGCGCAACACCGTGCCCGCAGGCCGCTTCGGCAACGAGGCCGAGACCTCCGCCGCCATCGCCTTCCTGCTGAGCCCCGCGGCCAGCTTCATCAGCGGCAGCGTGCTGCGCGTGGACGGCGCACGGCCGCAGGTGCGCATGGGCTGGCCGATGGAGATTCCCGATGCGCAGACGCAGCAGCGCGCGGCGGTGCGGCCTTTCGATGGCTTTCATCTCGCGCAGGTACCGCGCGTGTTCCAGGACAAGTAAAGAACGAACGACCGGAGACAAGACACCATGCAGTACACCCATGAACACCTCGAAATACAGAAGACCCTGCGCCGCTTCATCGACGACGAGATCAACCCGCACGTGGATGAATGGGAAGCCGCCGAGATCTTCCCGGCGCACGAGGTTTTCAAGAAGCTCGGCAATCTCGGCATGCTGGGCCTGAACAAGCCCGAGGCCTTCGGCGGCGCCGGACTCGACTACTCGTACGCGATGGCGATGGCCGAGGCACTGGGCCACATCAGCTGCGGCGGCGTGCCGATGGCCATCGGCGTGCAGACCGACATGTGCACGCCCGCGCTCGCACGCTTCGGCAGCGACGAGTTGCGCCGCGAGTTCCTTGCGCCCGCCATTGCCGGCGACATGGTCGGCTGCATCGGCGTGAGCGAGCCCGGCGCGGGCAGCGACGTGGCGGGCCTGAAGAGCCATGCGCGCAAGGACGGCGACGACTACCTCATCAGCGGCCAGAAGATGTGGATCACCAACAGCCTGCAGGCCGACTGGATGTGCATGCTGGTCAACACCAGCGACGGGCCGGTGCACCGCAACAAGTCGCTCGTGATGGTGCCGATGGACAGCCCCGGCATCGAGAAGGCGAAGAAGATCCGCAAGATCGGCATGAATTCGAGCGACACCGGGCTCATCTACT
>NZ_JBPJZE010000314.1:0-1102 GCF_051216695.1 Variovorax glucosi | reverse complement strand
CTCGCAGATGCAGGACTCGATCACGCTGTCGGCCAAGTACTACGCCGACGTGCTCTGCGAAGAATTCATCGAAGGCGAGGAAGTGACCTGTGCCGTGCTCGGCCACGGGCTCGATGCGCGCGCGCTGCCGGTGGTGCGCATCTCTGCACCCGAAGGCGCTTACGACTACCAGAACAAGTACTTCACCGACGACGTGAAGTACCAGTGCCCGAGCGGCCTGCCCGAGGCGGAAGAGCACGAGATCCAGCGCATCACGCTGGCCGCCTATCGCACGCTCGGCTGCCGCGGCTGGGGCCGCGCCGACGTGATGATCCGCGCCAGCGACCGCAAGCCCTTCCTGCTGGAGATGAACACCTCGCCCGGCATGACCAGCCATTCGCTGGTGCCGATGTCGGCCCGCGCTGCGGGCATCGCGTACGAAGACCTGTGCCTGCGGGTGCTGGCCTCGGCCGCGCTCGACGCAACGGGAGGCTCGCTATAGCCATGGCCGACAGCATCCCAGCGCCCTTCGACGTCAAGCTCATGAACATCGTCGCGAACATTGCCTTCGCGATGGTGGCGCTCATGCTGCTGGCCGCGGGCGCGTGGTGGGTGCTGCGGCAGCCTTTCTTCCCCATCGGCGGCATCAAGGTGGACGGCGAAGTCACGCACAACAACGCGGTCACGCTGCGTACCAACGTGGCGCCGCAGCTCACGGGCAACTTCTTCACCATCGACTTGGGGCGCGCACGCGCTGCCTTCGAGTCGGTGCCATGGGTGCGCAGCGCGGTGGTGCGGCGCGAGTTCCCCAACAAGCTGCGCGTGACGCTGACCGAGCAGGTGCCGGTGGCCAACTGGGGCGACGACGCGGGCTCGAAGATGATCAACGGTTTCGGCGACGTGTTCGAGGCCAACGTGGCCGAGGTGGACGACAACCTGCCGCGCCTGGACGGCCCGATCGAACAGGCCGGCCAGGTACTGGGGATGTACCGCGTGCTGCAGCCGCAGTTCCAGCCTTACGACATGAGCATCGACGAGCTCACGCTGTCGAGCCGGGGCAGCTGGAAGGTGGTGCTCGAAAGCGGTGCCGAGATAGAGCTCGGCCGCGGCCAGAGCGAGGAGG
>NZ_JBPJZE010000313.1:0-1103 GCF_051216695.1 Variovorax glucosi | reverse complement strand
CGTCGAACAGCGACACGCAGCAGCAGGCCTGGCTGCTCGCCGACGTAGACCGCAAGATCGGCGCCTCGCTTACGCGCGAGCAGCGCGCAAACCTCGAATCGCCCCTGAAGGCGCTGTTCGTGGGGCGCGTACTGACCTCGCCCTTCGCGCAGGACGACCGCCTCATCATGCAGACGCGCGAGCGTCTGGCCGGCGTGCCGCTGGCACAGCGCTCGTATGCGCGGCTGCGCCGCATCCTCCTGCAGACCAGCCAGCCCAATGCCTTCACCATCGCCGAGGCGGGCGGGGCCGAGTCGGCGCTGGTCATCCGCCGTGCGAGCGGCAAGCCGCTGACCGACGGCATTCCCACGCTGTTCACCTACCGCGGCTACTGGGACATCTTCGACAAGCGCATTGCCGAGACCACGCTGTCGCTCGAGCAGGAAGACCGCTGGGTGCTGCAGATCCGCGCGCCCGGCATCGCCGACATCACCTCGCGCGAGCTGCTGCTGCGCGAAGTGCGCCGGCTCTACCTCACCGACTACATCAAGGTGTGGGACGACTACCTCGTCGACATCCGCCTGGCCGACAGCCGTTCGCTGCTGCAGAGCATCCAGATGACGCGCGTGCTCTCGACCGCGGAGTCGCCGATGTCGCGGCTCATCCGCGGCGCGGCGCGAGAGACCGACCTGCTGCGCAACCACGACGAGTCTGCGCGAAGCCTGCTCGACCAGGCGCAGAACCGCGTGCAGAGCACGCGCGAGCGCATCGAGCAGCTCATCGGCCAGCCCGATGGCAGCCAGCGTCGCAACACGCGGGTAGACCGCCCCGAGTCGCTGGTGGACAACCACTTCGAGCCGCTGCGCCGCATGGTGACCGCGCCCAAGCAGGGCGGACAGGCGCCCATCGACGCGACGGCAGCGCTCATCAACGAGCTCTACAACTACCTCACCGCCACCGACACCGCGCTGCGCAGCGGCAACATCCCGCCGACCAGCGATTCGGTCACCAAGGTGCAGGCCGAGGCCGGGCGCCTGCCGGTGCCGTTTCAGGGCATGCTGAACGACCTGTCGGCCACTGCGTCGTCGAAGGCAGCTGCGGTAACGCGGCAGAACATCGGGCAG
>NZ_JBPJZE010000312.1:0-1103 GCF_051216695.1 Variovorax glucosi | reverse complement strand
GCATAGGCGGCACCCTTGCCGAGCAGGATCAGCGGGCGCTTTGCGCCCTTGAGCAGGTCGAGCGCGCGCTTGACGGCGTCGGGCGCGGGAATCTGGCGCGGAGCCGGGTCGACGACCTTGATGAGCGACTTCTTGCCGGCTGCTGCGTCCATGGTCTGCGCGAACAGCTTGGCGGGCAGGTCGAGGTACACACCGCCCGGACGGCCCGACAGCGCGGCACGGATGGCGCGCGCAATGCCCACGCCGATGTCTTCTGCGTGCAGCACGCGGAAGGCAGCCTTGCACAGCGGCTTGGCGATAGCGAGCTGGTCCATTTCCTCGTAGTCGCCTTGCTGCAGGTCGACGATCTCGCGCTCGCTGGAGCCGCTGATGAGGATCATCGGAAAGCAGTTGGTGGTGGCGTTGGCCAGCGCAGTCAGGCCGTTGAGGAAGCCGGGGGCCGACACGGTCAGGCAGATGCCGGGCTTTTGCGTGAGGAAGCCTGCAGCGGCTGCGGCGTTGCCGGCGTGCTGCTCGTGGCGGAACGAGATGACGCGCAGGCCTTCTGCCTGGGCCATGCGCGTGAGGTCGGTGATCGGGATGCCGGGCAGGCCGAAGATGGTGTCGATGTCGTTGAGCTTGAGCGCATCGATGACAAGATGAAAGCCGTCGATGGTCTCTGCGGCCGGCGTTTCTTCCGTCAAGCTCTTGAGGGAGCGAACCACAGGTTCGCCATCGGCATCGCGGGTTTTCACGGGCTTGAGGGCATCGTCCAGCGTGGTTGTTGCCTCTTTCTCTGTTCTGACTGAAGACATGTCTCTCCTTCTGCATGGGTGAATGGCCAAGGCCCGAGCCAAGACTATGATTCGGGCTCAAGCTTTCGGCCGTTGACCTCGGTCAACTTTCCCGAAAACGGCGCGCCCCGATGAATGGCGCCGGCAGCGAAAAAATCGAGCAAGACGGTGACCATGACGTTGTTGGAAAACCACCCGGAGAAAAACATCATTCGTGCCCAGCTCCGGCAGAACATCCTTCTCAAGGACCTGAGCGAAGCCGACCGCGCCGAACTGGAAACCCATCTCGTCATCGTGGACGGCAACAAGGGCGAGTTCCTGTTGCATCAG
>NZ_JBPJZE010000311.1:0-1104 GCF_051216695.1 Variovorax glucosi | reverse complement strand
CCGGAGAGCGGATGGATGCCGCAGTTCGTCACGCTGTGGCAAGGCGAGCAGTTGCAGGCCGCGTGCCCGTTCTACATCAAGGACCACTCCTACGGCGAGTACGTCTTCGACTGGGCATGGGCCAACGCCTACGAACAGCACGGGCTCGCGTACTACCCGAAGGCCGTGGTCGCTGTGCCCTTCACGCCCGTGCCCGGCACCCGCCTGCTGGCGCGCGATGCCGAAAGCCGCACATTGCTGGTGCAAGGGCTCGTCGCGCTGTGCAAGCAGGAGGAGCTGTCGTCGCTGCATCTGCTGTTCGGCACCGATGCCGACATCGCCGCCTGCACCGAAGCGGGCCTGATGCTGCGCAACACGGTGCAGTTCCACTGGACCAACGCGCAGTACCCCGACTTCGACGCCTTCCTCGCCAGCCTCTCGCACGACAAGCGCAAGAAGATCCGCCAGGAGCGCCGCAAGGTGGCCGACGCGGGCGTGAGCTTCCGCTGGTCGCGCGGCGCCGACATCTCGAAGGCCGACTGGGACTTCTTCTACCGTTGCTACGAGCGCACCTACCGCGAGCACGGCAACCCGCCCTACCTCACACGCGACTTCTTCCGGCGCATGGCCGACACGATGCCCGAGGCCTGGCTGCTGTTCGTCGCCGAGCGCAACGGCAAACCCATGGCCACCAGCCTGATCGCCCTTTCGACGCAGCCCGATGCACCGCTGGTCGCCTACGGCCGCTACTGGGGCGCGCTGGAGCGCGTCGACTGCCTGCACTTCGAGGCCTGCTACTACCAGCCACTGGCTTGGTGCATCGAACACGGCGCCCAGCGCTTCGAGGGTGGCGCCCAGGGCGAGCACAAGATGGCGCGCGCGCTGATGCCGGTGAAAACCACCAGCGCCCACTGGCTGGCGCACCCGGCGTTTGCCGACGCGGTCGAGCGCTTCCTGGAGCGCGAGGGCGCGGGCATAGAGAACTACATGGACCACCTGGGCGAGCGCAGCCCGTTCAAGTCCGCCTGATCCCGGCCCTGGCTGTGCCATTCGGGGCTGCTATAAAAGCGCCCGAATCCACAACAACACAGAGGGAAAACGATGCCATTCGTCGGACTGGGCCTG
>NZ_JBPJZE010000310.1:0-1104 GCF_051216695.1 Variovorax glucosi | reverse complement strand
CGGTGCACAGCGCGCCGAAGATTTCCCACACGGAGAAGTCGAAGGCGTAGGAGTGGAACATCGTCCAGACGTCGTCCGCGCCGAAGCCGAACCATGCATCGGTGGCGCTCAGCAGGCGACTCACGTTGCGGTGGCACAGCTGCGCACCCTTGGGGCGGCCGGTGGAGCCAGAGGTATAGATGACGTAGGCGAGGTTCTCGCCGTGCAGTTCGACCTGCGGATCGTGGGATGGCTCTTCGGACAGGTCGAGCGTGTCGAGCGCCAGCAGCTGCAGCGCTTCGGTGTCGGGCACCTGCAGATGGCTCTGCGTGAGCAGCAGGGCGATGCCGCTGTCGCCGACCATGTCCCACAGCGTGGCATTGCCGCTGTGCTTCACGCCGCCGCGCGGAAAGGTGAGGTACGAGCCGTGGCCGGTGCCGCTCTTGCGCTGGCAGTCGCGGCACTGGCAGTCGTTCTGGAAGATCGGCTCGCCTGAAATCTCGTAGCGGATTGCGCCGCACGCGCAGCCGCCGGTGTAGGCGTGGGTCATTTGTCTTGTCCTTTCGAAGTCGTTGCGAAGTTGGTATGGCGGCCAATCTAGTCGCCAACCCGCACGGCAGGGAGTAACAAGTTCGTCGTGAATGGGCGCCACTCGGGAGCTCAAGCTTCCACGGGCACGTAGAGGTCGATCACGGCCCCTGGCTGGTCGGGTGCGAAATGGCCGTCGTACATCTCGAAGTCGGGGCTGTCGACGACCCGCAGGCCCGAGGCGGGAATCAGCTCGCCCCAGATGGTCGCCATGGCGCTCTTGACTTGCGGGTGCAGCGCTGATCCGTTCAGGGCGATGCGAAAAACGGCATAGGTTGCCGCCGGAATTTCCTTCACGGTGAATCCCTTGGGGAGACCGCCTTCGGCCTCTACACCAACGCCTGCCATGTACATGAAGCTCCCGGCCTCCCGGTCCGTGCTCCAGACCACGCCGTACGTTGCCCAGCTCGGGCTTTGGCCCTTCAGCGGCAAGGCACCGACAAGTGCCGACCACAGCTGGGGAATCTCCGACCTCGTCGCGTCGTCGAAGCGTCGGGAGGGGCCCGCGACGCGGAACGCCTCGAGCCTGCTCAATTC
>NZ_JBPJZE010000030.1:0-1813 GCF_051216695.1 Variovorax glucosi | reverse complement strand
CAACAGGTGCCTCAGGTATTTGCCATACCCGCTCTTCTCAAGCGGCGCGGCGAGCTTCTCGAGCTGGGCACTATCAATGAATCCATTGCTCCACGCAATCTCTTCAGGACAAGCGATCTTCAGCCCCTGCCGATGCTCCAGCGTCGCGATGAACTGCCCCGCCTCCAACAGGCTGTCGTGCGTGCCTGTATCCAGCCATGCGTAGCCGCGCTGCATGATCTGCACATTCAACTGGTCGCGGTCGAGATAGGCTTGGTTCACCGCGGTGATCTCCAACTCTCCGCGTGCACTGGGTTTGACGGCCTTCGCGATGTCGACCACCTGGTTGTCGTAGAAGTACAACCCCGTCACTGCGTAGTTGCTCTTGGGCTTGAGTGGCTTCTCCTCGATGCTGCTGGCCTTGCCCTTGGCATCGAAGGCCACGACGCCGTAGCGCTCGGGGTCCTGCACGTGGTATGCGAACACCGTGGCCCCGGAGGTCTGTGTGTCCGCATCGGACAGCAGGTGCACGAAATCATGCCCATAGAAGATGTTGTCCCCCAGCACCAGCGCGCTGGGATCATTGCCCACGAACTTGTCCCCGATGATGAACGCCTGCGCCAAGCCATCCGGGCTGGGCTGCACCGCGTACTGCAGGTTGATCCCCCACTGGCTCCCATCGCCTAGCAACTGCTGGAATCGCGGCGTGTCCTGCGGCGTGCTGATGATCAGGATGTCGCGCATGCCACCCAGCATCAGCGTGCTGAGCGGGTAGTAGATCATCGGCTTGTCGTACACCGGCAGCAGCTGCTTGCTGAGCGCCAGGGTCGCGGGGTGCAGCCGGGTGCCCGAGCCACCGGCCAGGATGATGCCTTTGCGTTGCGTTGTCGTGGTCATGTTCTTTTTCTCGTGGAAGTTCAAAGAATCTCGCGCAGCATGCGCGCGACGCCTTCCTGCCAGGGCGGCAGGCGCAGGCCGAAAGTGGCCTGCAGCTTGGTGGTGTCCAGGCGCGAGTTGTGCGGGCGCTTGGCCGGGGTCGGGAAGGCGCTGGTCGGCACGGCCTCGACGGCATCCGGGCCAGCCTTGAGCTCGACACCCGCCGCCTTGGCTTGCTCGATCACGAAGCGCGCATAGCCATGCCAGCTGGTCTCGCCGCCGGCGATGGCGTGATAGAGACCGGCCTTGGCCGGGTCCTGCAGCGTCGCCCGGATGGCATGCGCCGTGATATCGGCCAGCAGCTCCGCACCCGTGGGCGCGCCAAATTGATCGTCGATGACGGTCAGCTTCTCGCGTTCCTTCGCCAGCCGCAGCATCGTCTTGGCGAAGTTGCCTCCGCGGGCCGCATACACCCAGCTGGTACGGAAGATCAGGTGCTTCGCGCAGTTCTGCGCCACCAGTTGCTCGCCTTCGAGCTTGGTGCGCCCGTACACGCTGAGCGGGCCGGTCGCGTCGTCTTCCTTCCAGGGGCGGGTGCCGCTGCCGTCGAAGACGTAGTCGGTCGAGTAATGAACCATCAGCGCACCGATCTGCTGGGCCGCCTCGGCCACGATCCCCGGGGAGGTGGCGTTGAGCTTGCGCGCGAAGTCCGGCTCGCTCTCGGCCTTGTCGACCGCCGTGTGCGCCGCCGCATTGACGATCACGTCGGGACGAACCTTCAGTACCGTCTCGGCCAGTTGCTCCGGCCGGCTGAAGTCGGCGTTGAAATCGGTGCTGTCGAAGTCGAGTGCGACCAGCTCGCCCAGGGGCGCCAGGCCGCGCTGCAGCTCCCAGCCGACCTGTCCGCCCTTGCCCAGCAGCAGCAACTTCATGCCGCGGCCTTCGCAGGTGATGCGTC
>NZ_JBPJZE010000309.1:0-1105 GCF_051216695.1 Variovorax glucosi | reverse complement strand
GATTGGGTTACTGGCCGTCATCTGACGAAGGCCTGAGCGTCGTTACCGCGGTGAGCATCTTGGTCAAATCGGCGTTTGATTTTCTCAGTTGCGCGACCTCGTCGCGGTGTCGCACGCGTGATTCGACGATCTCTCTTTCCAAGGCGGCGTATCGTGCCTCTGACGCAATAAGTTGAGACTTGAGATCTTCAGAAGCAAACAGGTTGCTTGCCAGTTCTCGTTCCGCGATACGCCGTATCACCACAAGCAGCCTCATTTTTCGACGAAGATCCTCCAGTGCTCCGAGCTTGCTTGCGGTCGGCTTGCGCTTGGCATGGCTACGGATTGCAGCTATCGCCTCCTGCGTGGAGGCCAAGAGCACTGGATGGCGCTTAAGGGTTGCCTGCGCATTGCGAAGAATCCCTGGATAAACGGCACCCATGCCCGCGCTCATGTGCTCGGAGCACCAAGCGTTGAACTGACGGACGGTCGTCGGAATCTGGTTTGCAGTCATCGCATGATGGATGAGCTCGAGGTCCGTGCCGCTACAAGATTGCTTCGGCGCTTGCACAGCGGCGATGGCCTTCTTGAGAAGCGATATTTTTGCTTCAATGTTGCGCTTCGCCTTATCCGCATTTTCCGCGGCGATACGTGGTTTCAGAGGACGCGTCGCAATGGGTTGACTCATGGCGTGTACTCGTAGAAACGGTGCTCAGCCACCGAGTATGATTTTGTGCAGTTCGATCAGCTTGGCGATGACTCTGATCTCTGCCTCTCGCCGCTTGGTCAGGACATTGGCGCTCGCGTTCTGGTTTTTCTCCCCTTGAAGGTTCGACAGGGCGTGCTCCAGTTGGATCACATGTGATTGCGTGACGACGTGATAGCTACAGGTTGCGCAAGTCTGAGGGGAGGCACGGCTTCGATCAAGTCCCATTTCTTGGTCGGAATAGCATTTGCCTTTCAGACTTGAGCGAGAACTTCCCGCCATACAGGTTCCATGACCGAACGGCAGTGGCAATTGACCTCGCTCCACGAGGACATCGGCCAACACCTTGCTCTGCGTTGCGTTGTTCAGGCTTGCATAGTGAAGGCCCAGCTTGAGGTTCTGATGAAATCGCTGAACCAG
>NZ_JBPJZE010000308.1:0-1106 GCF_051216695.1 Variovorax glucosi | reverse complement strand
CGATCACCGGCGTCGTTAATACGTTCTAATTCTATAACGTTATATATTTATGATGATATGGGTGGATAGAATTTGTTTCTTTTCTACGCAAGCTCATGACAAAGTCTTCCGAGAGCGGATTGGCTTCCAGAAAGAACGGACTGCCGCTTCACCACCAGCTCTACGTGGTTCTGCGCGAACAGATCATGAGAGGGCTTTACGCCCCGGGTGCGCTGATTCCCAATGAAGCCCGTCTGGGCGAACTCTTCGGCGTCTCGCGCATCACGGTGCGCCGAGCCGTGGCAGACCTGCACGCCGAAGGCCTCGTGGAGAAGCAACAGGGCAAGGGGACTTTTGTCCGCATCGAGCTTCCGGCCCAGCGGCCCGCGGCGACGCTGGGCTTTGTCGATGCGCTGCGTCGCACGGCGCTGAATACGCAGGTGACGGTGCTGGACGTGCAGACGCAGGATCCTCCCGCCGTCATTGCCGTGCAACTGGACCTGCCCGCAGGACATACGGCCGTTCATGCAGTGAGATTGCGCTCGTCGAGCGGGCAGCCACTCATGGTCACAGATGCATGGGTGCCGCACCGTTTCGCGTCTGGTGTCACCCGCGCCAAGCTCAAGAAGCAGGCGCTCTACGAGATCCTGCTGGCCCAGGGCGTCGAGTTCGGGCGCGTCGTGCAGGAGATCACTGCCGTGCCTGCCGATCCGCAGCACGCAACGTTGCTGGGCGTGAACCTCGGTTCACCAATGCTGCGCCTGACCCGGGTGCTCTATGCAATAGATCGTGTCCCAGTGATGCACATCACCATTCATGTCTCGCCGGAGCGCAGCCGGATCTTGATGGACGTCGCGGTGGAAAGCCTCAATACCTTGGGGGCAGGGCAGATCACGCACGACGCGCCAAGACTGTAGGAGCCGACCGCTTCCGCGGTTGTCCCCGTTGCGAGTCATTCAATCAGAAGAACTAGCTCGCTGAGATTCCCAGTTCTCGGCGGGCCAGGAACATCGGGTCTTCAGAATCTCGACGTCCGACGACTGACCCAGGGACGTTCTGTGGCAACTGCCGTGGAAGCGGTGTGATCAATTTCCAATCCTGTATGACAACCCGATCTGCGATTCGCC
>NZ_JBPJZE010000307.1:0-1108 GCF_051216695.1 Variovorax glucosi | reverse complement strand
CACCAGGCGATGCTGCCGCCTCAGCGCTCGGACGTGAAGCCGCCGATCAGGAAGGTTCTGAACGCGTAGCTGCGAGTGCGCTGAATGCTGCGACCACCTCGGGCGGCGCCTGCACCATCTCGATCAGCACGCCCTCACCCGCAATCGGAAACTCGTCGTTCGCCTTCGGATGCAGGAAGCAGATGTCGAAACCAGCCGCGCCCTTGCGGATGCCACCCGGCGCAAAGCGCACGCCCTGCGCGGTGAGCCATTCGACGGCCTTTGGCAGGTCGTCGATCCACAGCCCCACGTGGTTCAGCGGCGTCGTGTGAACGGCAGGCTTCTTCTCCGGATCGAGCGGCTGCATCAGGTCGACTTCGACCTTGAACGGCCCCACGCCCATCGCGCAGATGTCCTCGTCGACGTTCTCACGCTCGCTCTTGAACGTGCCCGTGACTTCGAGCCCCAGCATGTCGACCCACAGCTTCTGCAGCCGCAGCTTGTCGGGGCCGCCGATGGCGATCTGCTGGATGCCCAGCACCTTGAAGGGCCGCGCGGTGGTGGCGGTCATGCGGCACAGCCTTCCGAAGCCTGCTCCTGAACCTGCCGCGCATTGAGTCCGAGCTTGCGCAGCAGCACTGTGTCGGCTTCGACATCGGGATTGCCGGTGACGAGCAGTTTGTCGCCGTAGAAGATCGAATTCGCGCCTGCCATGAAGCACAGCGCCTGCACCGCGTCGCCCATCTGCTGACGGCCGGCCGACAGCCGCACGCGCGCGGTCGGCATCGTGATGCGCGCGACCGCGATCATGCGCACGAAGTCGAAGGGATCGACCGGGTCCGAATCAGCCAACGGCGTGCCGGGCACGCGCACCAGGCTGTTGATCGGCACCGATTCCGGGTACGGGTTCAGGTTGGCCAGTTGCGCGATCAGCCCCGCGCGATGCACCGGTGCCTCACCCATGCCGACGATGCCGCCGCAGCACACGCTGATGCCCGCGCTGCGCACATGGGCCAGCGTGTCGAGCCGGTCCTGGTAGGTGCGCGTGTCGACGACGTCGGTGTAGTACTCGGGCGCGGTGTCGAGGTTGTGGTTGTAGTAGTCGAGGCCAGCTGCCTTGAGCTGGTGC
>NZ_JBPJZE010000306.1:0-1109 GCF_051216695.1 Variovorax glucosi | reverse complement strand
GGAAAGCTCGCGCCGCCTGTCGCACACCCAGCTGGAGGGCATGCGCATCGACAGCGACGATCACGAGAAGGCGCCCACCTACTGGCCCGCCTACGCATGGGCCGCTGCCACCAGCATCGCGCTCACGCTGATCTGCACGCCGCTGGCCCACGTGCTGGAGCTGTCGAACATCGTCATGTTGTTCCTGCTCGGCGTGGTGGGCGTGGCGATGCGCTTCGGGCGCGGGCCCGCGGCGCTGGCGGCTCTGCTCAACGTCGCGGCCTTCGACTATTTCTTCGTGCCGCCGCGCCTGTCGTTCGCAGTGAGCGACGTGCAGTACGTGCTGACCTTCGCGATCATGCTCGGCGTCGGCCTGCTGGTGGGGCAGCTTACGGCGGGGCTGCGCTTCGCGGCTGGCGTGTCGGCCAGCCGCGAGCGGCGCGCGCGTTCGCTGTTCGAGCTCACGCGCGAACTGTCGGCTGCGCTGGAGAGCTCGCAGGTGGTCACGCTCGGCACCGCTGCCGTGCGGGGCCACTTCGGCGGCGATGCGCTAGTGCTGGTGACCGACGCGTCCGATCAACTGATGCTGCCCGCCGACCCTCCCAAGGGCTTCGACCCGCAGGTGGCCGACTGGGCCTTCCGCCACGCCCAGCCCGCCGGCCTTGCGACCGCCACGCTGGCAGCGCAGGCCTGGCACTACGTGCCGCTGCAGGCGCCGATGCGTGTGCGCGGCGTGCTCGCCTTGTCACCCGCGCAGCCGCGCTGGCTGCTCATTCCCGAACAGGCGCAGCAGCTCGACACGCTGGCGCGGCAGATCGCGATCGCGCTGGAGCGCGTGCACTACGTCGAGGTGGCGCAGCAGGCCGTGGTCGAGATGGAATCGGAGCGACTGCGCAACGCTTTGCTCGGCGCTATCTCGCACGACGTGCGCACGCCGCTCACCGCGCTGATCGCGTTGGCCGAATCGCTGCAGACCCTGCCGCCCGAGGAGCACGGCAACACCGCGCGCGCCATCGTCGCGCAGGCGCACGAGCTGCATGCGCTGGTCAACAACCTGCTCGACATGGCGCGGCTCGAAAGCGGCATCGCGGGCGGTGCCGTGAACCTGCGACGCGACTGGCAGTCGGTGG
>NZ_JBPJZE010000305.1:0-1112 GCF_051216695.1 Variovorax glucosi | reverse complement strand
CGCCGCTCACACGGGCTTCGATCTGCTTGGTGCCGGCGACGATCTTGTCGGCGATCTGCACCGAGACGGTGGCGATCGGCTGGTTCAGCGCGCCGAGGGCGTTGATCACCGAGGTGGCGACCGGCGACTCGACGCGAGCCACGCGGCTGGCGACCGATTCGATGCCGCTGGTGGTGCCGGCGGCAACGCGGTCCATCACGTTCACGATGCGGCTGGTGTCGATGTCCAGGCGGTTGGCCAGGAAGCCGTTGATCTTTTCTTGCGCACCGATCAGGTTGGCCTTGACCTGCTCGCTCACCAGCGGAATCTGGCGGCTGCCGAGGAAGTTGCTGTAGCGCGAAGCGGCGCCGCCCAGGAGGCGATGCACGCCGGTGCGGTAAGCGCCGACCAGGGTCTTGCCAGCGTCGTTGTATTGACCGACGACGTGAACAGCTGCGGAAGCGATGGAGGTTTGCGTGGACATGGTGATTTCCTTGAAGTTGAAAGGCTCGCGAAGGAAACGGTATGTCTTTCGCGATGGGCCTATCTTCTTCTGCGGGGCCTAGGCCTGAAAAACTAGAACGGTCGGAAAACTAGTCCAACTGCCCCAATTTTCTTTCTGCAGGCCAGGGCCCGCGCGCCGATCATGCCGCAGCGGCCCGGGGGCTGCTGGAGCGCTTGGCCGGTGCGGCCTTGCGGGCAGGCGGCTTGGGCGCGGCTTTCTTCGCCGCGGTCCTGACCGGTGCCTTTGCAGCTGCTTTCACAGGCGCCTTCTTCGCAGCGACCTTGACCGGCGCCTTCTTGCGCGCGGCAGGCTTCTTCTTTGCGGCAACGGGTGCGGGTGCGTGCTCTGCCTCGTCCGACGGCTCCTCGATGGTCTTTGCCGGCACCGGCGCGGGCGCCGCACCGGCGGCGGCCGGGTGCTTCTGCGTCAGCTCCATCAGCAGCTTGTGCTCGGCCAGCAGGTAGTCGCCGATCTCGGTGATGTCGGGCACGGCGCGGCGGCAGGCGATCAGGCCGTAATCCAGACGGCCGTTGTAGCTCTGCACCGTCACATTCAACGCCAGGCTGTGCACGGGAATGGACACCGGGTAATAACTCACCACCTTGGCACCGGCAAAGTACAGTTGCAC
>NZ_JBPJZE010000304.1:422-1113 GCF_051216695.1 Variovorax glucosi | reverse complement strand
GAGACAGTAGAGCAACTGCAGCATCGAATGCGGCTGGCCGAGCGCGCTCACGTTCGGCCGCCTCTCCGGAATGCTGCTAGCCTTGCGCACCGACAAGATCCGCTGCGCCTGGGCCCAGACCGACCCGCTGCTGGCCGCCTATCACGACGCCGAATGGGGCGTGCCCGAGCACGACAGCCGCGCGCTGTGGGAAAAGCTCATGCTCGACGGCTTCCAGGCCGGCCTCTCGTGGCTCACCATCCTGCGCAAGCGCGATGCGTTCCGCAAGGCCTTCAAGGGCTTCGTGCCGGAGAAGATCGTCAACTTCACCGAGGCCGATGTCGAGCGGCTGATGCAAGACGCCGGCATCGTGCGCTCGCGCTCGAAGATCGAGGCCACCATCGGCAATGCGCGCGCCTACCTCGCGATGCAGGCGGCGGGCGAAGATTTCTCCGAATTCATCTGGGGCATGGCGGGCGGCAAGCCCATCGTCAACCGCACCGGCAGCGTTCCGGTGAAGACGCCGCTGTCGGAAGAGATCTCGGCGGCTCTCAAGAAGCGCGGCTTCAAGTTCGTGGGCCCCGTCATCGTCTATGCGTGGATGCAGGCGACAGGCATCGTGGACGACCACGCGCACGACTGCCACCGGCACGGTGCCAAACACAAACCCAAGCCGCAATGAAAAAACCGGACGCTGCTTTCGCAGGTCCGG
>NZ_JBPJZE010000304.1:0-412 GCF_051216695.1 Variovorax glucosi | reverse complement strand
GGCTTGCGCCGCCTTCAATTACAGGCCGGCTTGACGCGTGAAGGTCAGGCCCTTCGCTTGCGAGGGGATCACGCTGCCAGCGAAGGTTTCGGGACGCAGGTTCTGACCCGGTGCGTGTGCAGCGGCAACAGCCTCGCTGCGAACGGTGGCGCGGTCGACCGAAGCGGCCAGGGCGGGCGTTGCGGTCGATGCAGCGCCTTCGTTGTCGCCATAAGCGTTGCCGGCACGGGCAGCTGCCACGGCTTGGGGCGCCACTTCGGCGCGGCTGTAGCCGGAGGTCAGGGGCTGAACGCCTTCGTAGGTTTCTGCATGGGCGCCAGCAGCGGCGAGCAGGGACAGAGCGGCGGCGGCGAGGATGTTCGAGGTCTTCATTTCAATTCCTTCTTCATTGGGCTTTTGGGTGTCCCAAGTG
>NZ_JBPJZE010000303.1:0-1114 GCF_051216695.1 Variovorax glucosi | reverse complement strand
AAGCGCGTGCAGTCGCCCACCGCGAGCACGTCGGCCGCGCTGGTCTGCATGTGGCCGTCGACCACGATGCCGTCCGCGCATTCGATGCCGGCCGCTTGCGCGAGCGCGGTCTCGGGCACCGCACCGATGCCGAGCAGCAGCAGATCGACAGGCTGCTTCACGCCGTTGACCTGCACCGACACCAGCCTGTCGCCTTCGACTTCGAACGCGCCGGTCTGTGCGCCGAGCACGATGTCGATGCCGGCCGCGCGGTGGGTGGCGAGCACGTGCGCCGACAGCTCGGGCGAGACGGCGCGCCCCAGCAGGCGCGGCGCGCTTTCGATGACCTGCACCGACTTGCCGAGCGCCTTGGCGGTGGCCGCCACTTCGAGCCCGATGAAGCCGCCGCCGAGCACCGTCACATGTTCGGCCGCCGCGAGACGCGTGCGCAGGCGATGCGCTTCATCGGCCGCGCGCAGGCTCGCGACGTTTTCCAGACCCGGCTTCAGGTCGGGCATCTGGCGCGCACGCGTGCCGGTAGCCAGCACCAGTTGCTGCCACGGCAGGATCGCGCCCGACCGCAGCGTGACGGTGTGAGCCTCGCGATCGATAGCCACTGCGGAATCGCCCAGGTGCAGCGTGATGCCCGCTTCGCGGTACCAGTCAGCGGCCTTGTGCGGCTGCGTGGTCTCCTCCACGCTCTTGAGGAAGGCCTTGGACAGCGGCGGGCGGTGATACGGCTCGCAGGCCTCCTCGCAGACCAGGTGCACGCGCGCGCCCTGCCCTGCTTCAGCAAGGCCGGCGCAGAGCTGGGCCGCGGCGTGGCCGCCGCCGATGATGACGATGGAATTCATGGAAGAAGCGTCTTTCGGAGTCGTTGTGTATTCGGACTGGCGGTCACTCACCGCGGTTGCGCATCCAGTCGGCGGTTTTGAAGAAGGAGTCGCGCAGACGTTCGCGCAGGTCTTCCGGCACGCCTGTCTCGCCCATGGCCTGGTCCATGCAAGCCAGCCACTGGTCGCGCTCCTTGATGCCGATGGTGTGGCCACCGATGCTCTGCGGCAGGTGGCGCGCACGCAGCATCGGATGGCCGAAGCGGTCGGTGTAATGCTGCGGGCCACCGAGCCAACCGCAC
>NZ_JBPJZE010000302.1:0-1115 GCF_051216695.1 Variovorax glucosi | reverse complement strand
CCCGATGCGCTGAGCGAGTTTCTCTACACGCAGATGCCGCTCTACCAGCGCGCGCGGCTGCGCGACACGCTGAACAGCGTAGACGGCATCGCGCTGAAGGCCGGCGCAACAGTGCTCGGCGCGGTGCGCGAGGAGCGGCAGCGCTACGTTGCCACGCTCGCGCTGGTGGTGGACCCGGCGGCGAACCCGGTGACTGACCGGCCGCCGCGGCCCGGTGTTGGCTTTGGTGGTCCTGGCGGCCCTGGTTGCCCGCCGCCCGGTGGCGGTGGCATGCGTCCGATGCGGCCTCGCGCGCTGGAAGGCACTGCGCGCGCCCGCGCGTTGGTGCCGCCGCGCGCCGAAGGCTGAGTCTCGCGAGCTCAGGCCGGCCGCTCCGCAAAGCTGAAGCCCACGCCGTAGACCGAGCGGATCCAGTCGTGCGAGGGCACGGCGGCCGCGAGCTTCTTGCGCAGGTTCTTGATGTGCCCGTCGACCGCGCGCTCGTTGACGTCGAACGCCTCCGGAAACGCGGCTTCGAGCAGCTTGGAGCGCGTGAACACCCGGCCGGGGTCGCGCGACAGCGCCCGCAACAGCAGCAGCTCGCGGCGCGTCAGCCTCAGCGCGCGCCCCTCCAGGCAGGCGTTGCCGCGCGGATCGTCGAAGCGCACCGCGGCCGAGGGCCGGGCGGCCGTATCGCGCCACTGCGCATGCCGGCGCAGCACCGTGTGGATGCGCGCCACCACCTCGCGCGGCGAAAAAGGCTTGCAGACATAGTCGTCGGCGCCCAAGTCGAGCGCCAGCAGCCGGTCGGCCTCCTGCGCGCGCGCCGTCAGCATGATGATCGGGTGGTTGCTGTGCGAGCGCACCGTCTCCAGCACCTGGATGCCGTCGATGCGCGGCAGCACTATGTCGAGCAGGGTGAGCGCCGGCGGCATGCTCAGGATGCGCTCCAGCGCCGCCGAGCCGTCTTCGACCTGCTCGACCTCGTGGCCAGCGCCTTGCAGGTGGCCGAGCAGCAGCGGGGCGCTGCTGTAGCGTCCGTCTTCCACCAGCAGGATGCGAGCCATGGCCAGGGCACTCCGCTCAGAAGGAGGTTCCGATCTGGAACTGGAAGCGCTGCGTGCGGTCGGCCGCGA
>NZ_JBPJZE010000301.1:0-1117 GCF_051216695.1 Variovorax glucosi | reverse complement strand
GCCACCAGCGTCGCCGCGGTGTGGAAGCTGCAGCAGCTCAGCCAGGAGATCGACACCATGATCGAGGACAACGTCAAGACCGAGCGTGCCGGCTCCGACTGGCTGCGCCACACCACCTCGGGCGTGCAGCGGGCGGCGGCCATCGCCAAGAGCAGCGACGCCAGCCTGATCGACTACTTCGCGCCGGCCACGGCCAAGTCGATCAAGGACACCAACGAGCTGCAGAAGTTCATCGAAGGCAAGCTGGTCAAGCCCGAAGAGCGCGAACTGCTCGAGAAGGTCGGCATGGGTGCCAAGCTGAAGGCGTACCCCGACCAGTTGTCGGGCGGCCAGCAGCAGCGTGTGGCAATTGCGCGCGCACTGGCGCTGCAGCCGGGCATCCTGCTGCTCGACGAGGTCACTGCCGCCCTCGACCCCGAACTCGTCAACGAAGTGCTGGACACGGTGCGGCTCCTGGCGGCCGAGGGCATGACGATGTTCATCGTCTCGCACGAGATGGGCTTCGTGCGCGAGGTATCGAGCAAGGTCGTTTTCATGGCCGACGGGCACGTGGTCGAGATCGGCGCGCCGCGGCAGATCTTCGACGAACCCCGCGAGGCACGTACCCGCGAGTTCGTCGGCAAGATACTGCGGCATTGATCGGCTCGTGCGCCGCTGCCGGCCTAGGCCTACTGCGGCAGCTCGGTCACCAGTCCGTTGCTGAGCCTCGAGAGCGTATAGCGCGCAAGGTTGCGCAGATGGGTGACGACCGCCTGTTCGGCTGCCTTCTCGTTGCCTGCGATGTAGGCGTCCAGGATCGCCAGGTGCTCGGCCCTGTCGTCCTCGATGCGATTGAAGGGGTCGACCACCTCGAAGAGGCGGCACAGCACGCGCAAATGGGCGATGGTCTCGGCCAGCATCGCGTTGCCGGATGCACGCGCGAACATGCCGTGAATCTCGTCATCGGCGTGCCAGTGGCTCGAGCCCTGCTGGCTTGAATCCAGGGACAGGATGTCATTGCGCAGGCGCTGCACCAAGTCTGCGGGCACATGCCCTATGGAGAGCGACACGGCCTGCGACTCCAGTCGTTCGCGCACCTGCAGGCACTGGAAGTAGTGCGACGCCGTGATGCGTCGCA
>NZ_JBPJZE010000300.1:0-1118 GCF_051216695.1 Variovorax glucosi | reverse complement strand
CGCGAGAGTCCGGCCGCATCGAGGTACACCGCATTCACCTGCAGCCCATCGGAGATGAGGGTATTGAGCTCGGGCTCGAGCTTACGCAACTCGTTGTTGTCGGCTGCAGGCAGGTCGAAGTCGATACGGGCCGTGCCGTCGGCCGCCATTTGCACACCCGTTACCAGCGAGCCCTCGAAGCGCTGATAGACGAGCGCATTGAGGATGTGCAGGCCCGTGTGCAATTGGCTCATCATGAAGCGGAAATCCTGGTCCACTTTGGCGACGACCTTATCGCCGGGGATCGTGGCGGTTTCGCTTTCGTCGAAGCAGTGCCACGCATTGCGGCCCTCCGTTTCGACCCGGCTGATCTTGATCTCGCCACCATTCCATTGCAGCGTGCCGCGATCCGCCAATTGCCCGCCACCGCCCGGATAGAAGAAGGACCGGTCGAGAAGAACCGCATTCGGGCGGCGTGCTATGACATTGGCTTCGAATTGAAAGCAATCGGATTCGATATGGCAGAGATAAGGAGACATGAATTCCTCGGTTGACGGAGCGCTTAAGAAAATCGTCGTGCGGTAACGATGCCGATCAGAATGATCACGGCCCCCGCAAATTCGGTGGCGCTCAGATATTCATGGAACAGATAGGCGCCGAGCACGGTTGCAATGACAGGCTGTATCAGCAGGGTGATTGAAGAAAGCGCGGCCGGGAGCTTGGCCAGCGCATAAGCAATGAGGCCTTGACCTCCGACATGAGACACGACAGCCAGGGCCAGCAGCATCAGCATCCCGTTGATCGTGTGCGGAACAAGCGACTCGCCGCGCAAGAGCGTGATGGGCAAGAGAATGATCAGCGTGCCGACGCTGCTCCATGCCATGACGGTCATCGTTCGATAGTTCGAGCGCACGAGGCTGACCGCCAGAAGATACGAGCCATAAAAAAATGCAGTCAAAAGACCTAACAGGTTCCCCGCCATGTAGGTCGACCCGAAATCCAGCCGATGTCCGATCAGGATGAATGCGCCGGCCAGCGCAAACAGCATCCCGAACAGGAAGCCGGGCTTGAATTTCTTACCCAAAAACAGGTTGGACCCGAGCACCACGAAGATCGGGGCGAGGTTGGCAAGAAGATTG
>NZ_JBPJZE010000002.1:0-1391116 GCF_051216695.1 Variovorax glucosi | reverse complement strand
GGCCGTTTTTTAGGATGTCGCGCTCCGTGGTGATCCGACGCAGCTCTCGTTGAAGCCGCTCGACCTCAGATGCTGACTCGCTGCGCAACGGCTTGTTGGGCCGCATGTCGAGCACACTTCCATGCTCCTGGCTGACCCACCGACGCAGCACGCTCTGCTCGATGCCAAGGTCTCGCGCAATGTGTGTGACCTTCGCTCCAGGCTGCTTGACCAGCTTCACCGCTTCCCGCTTGAACTCGTCCGTAAACGCTCTTCTCGTCCTTGGCATGTCTGCCTCCTAAACACATCATGTCATTCGATGTGTCCGGGAAATCGGGGGAAGCCCACTGACCGCCTTGGCCTGCAAATCCGCAATCTTTTCCTTGTCCTTCTCCGTAGGGCCGCTCTTTCGGCCGCCCGCCTCCGCTTTGGCGTCTTCGAGAGCTTGCGCGTTTAGCGCTAGGGATGCTTCCCGTATGTCGTCGTTGAACCCAGCGATCAAATCCCAGCAGAAGGAATGGATGGTAGCAACCTGCGTGAGGTCATTGATACCAAGTCGGCCAGTCACCACCAAAGCGGCATTCTTGGTGTACGTGATGACACGAACTGTCTGAGCGCGCGCTCTCAGCTGGCGCGCGAACCTCAGGTCAGGATCACCCGCTGGAGGCTTGGGGTCTAAGATCACGCCTTTCGGCCCGATGCCGGTGACCTTGCGCAACACGCCCACCAACGTGCGAGTCTTTCCAGAGCCTGCCCCGGCGAAGAGGAAGAAACTTCTCGGGGGCGTGCTAGAGACGTAGCCGACTATTTCGTCCACGACGCCAGCGTCGCGTTCGTTTTCGTCGCTCCCTTGGCTAGCCATCAGATGACCTCCTTTTTGGGCGTAATCAACTCCGCGTCAAGCCATGCTAAGGCGTCGGCGATGTACCCCGGGCAGTCCACTTTGTCGCCCATGCTGATGCGTTCAAACATGGTCGCGGAGAAGTCGCCTTTGTTGAACCCCTCGCGCAGCAGGGCGTGTAGCTTGATGCATAGAGCCTTTGGATCTGGCGTGGCCACGACGGCTTTTGCCACAGCAGCCAAAGCTCCAATTACTTTCGGCTGCGCGACTTCGCCGACCTGAGGCTTCTTACCCTTCTCTTCGCCGATCTTCTTGAACCACTCAAGGTTGGTCAGCACAAGGGCATCTTCAAATGAACTAGGCCACGGCCCGCCTTTGGGGATGGGAACCTGCCATGCAAACCGAACTCGCCCACCGGCTCCATTGCTCCAGGTGTGGTCGACATCGACCGGCTCGGCCATCAGGTGGAGTTCCTTCTTCTTGGGGTGCCATGCGTTTAGGGTGTCGTTCCCGCACTCCAACTGCGTTGCATCTTCGATTGCAGCAGCCTTGCGCACGGTCTTGTTTTCCTCTTTCGTCAAGCGTACTGGGTCGACGTCGGTGATGACGACGGTAGGAATGCCCAGCCGCTCAACCAATGGGCGAAGCCGGTGTGCATGACGCCCGCCGAGGTCGAGAAATGAGATGTAGCGCCTGTCGAGCTCGGGGAATTTCTGTTCGATGAACAGCGGGACTAGCATCCGCTCCGCGGCGCCTTCAACAAAAACTGCAGCATCTGCGAAGAGCAAGTCCGTGTGTTGCACACGGAAGTACCGCTCCGCAAAGGTCCGAGTTTCATGGTCAGCGCCAAATGCCGTGGCCAAGTCGATGACGTCCGAACACGGCATCGCGCCGGCAACTGCCGCTGGAATCCGTCGTACATATCGCAGACGGTCAAAGTTCTCAGCGTGGGCCAGATGACTCGCGTGAGTGCTGATGATGAGCTGACTGCCCAGATGAGCATGCTCCGGGGCAGTCGGCGTGATGAGTTCTGTCGCGCGCTGCGGGAAGACGCGCTGCACCTGAACGTGCAGGTGCGCCTCAGGCTCTTCGACGAGGACGAGATGCACGGCTGCAGGGCTACCCGCAGCCGGCCTCAGCCTGGACTCTCGATAGGAGACCAGTTGGTAGCTCAGCGACTGAAGGTTTTGGTAGCCCAGGCCAATGGAGTATTCAGGGAGGAATATTTCCGCTTCGCCATCACCCAAACGGTACTGCACGGCAGTGCTGTGGTCTAGCAGGTCACCAGTCTGGATACGGGTCCTGAAGTGAATCTCTTGCGGGTCATGCAGAGTCGGATAACCAAGCTTCTTCACATCCTCTATGGAGGGTGCCAGCGCGGCCTGGACTTGTGCATCCAGGTCCACCTGCGCATTCGCGATTGCCTCGATGAGTGCTGGCTGGTGGCTTTGACCGCTCGTCGCGACATTCAGGTGCAGCCGCGCATACTTCAGCAACTGGGTCGAGAACAGACCTACCTTGTGGGTTCCCGAACTGGATCGGGACTCAGCTTCCTCTGTTCCAAGGCCACGCTGTGCCGCAACGAAATCGACGCGGAGGAGCTTCGAAAGCTTGGTGCGGTCTACAGTCGCAGCCTTTGGCGGTAAGTCCTGCGGCGCGGCCGCCGCCTGCATCCCTAGCGGACTGAGGGTTGGGTCAAGCTTGTAGAGGACAACGCCTCCAAGGTCTGCCGGATGCCGCAGCCAGTAGTCGATGAGGTCAACGGGCCACGCGTGTGCTTTCTTGTTGAGGTCCTTGACCGGATGTCGAGCCTCCCGGTAGCGCCAGGCGAGGCGCTGGATGTCTTCAACCGAGGACGCTGGTTCGAGCCGCAGACGAACGCCCACTGCGCCCCCATCCCAATTGAGAGAGGTAATGAACGGCGCGACGATGTTGTAAGACCCTGTCTGCGCGTCGAACCAAAGGTCCATCGTGGGCATACAAGCAAGAAGCTTGGCTAGTTGCGCCTTCCACTGTTCAATGTCGCCCGCGGCCGACGCAGGGTCCTCGGTCAACTTCTCCCATTCGGCGCCCAGCGCTTTCAAGGCCGGCCATTGATTCAAGCTGATGTCGAACGCACCGAAAACCTGGCCGGAGGCGAGGAAGTTTCTGATAGCAATCAGCAGCGATGTTTTGCCACTGTTGTTGGCGCCGACCAAAACTGTTGTCTTCTTGTCGATCTTGACCTGGGTTTGCGCAAGGCGCCTGAATCTACTTAGCTCGATGCAAGCCAGCAGGACGTTAGGCGCTGTAGGGAGTTGCTGAGGCTGTGCGCTCATCGTCGTTCCTAAAGAATGGTGAGGTCAGATGCGGCGCACTCATGCTTGCGCCCGCGCAGCTGGCCATGCTGCAACGGCCACAGCGCAGATAAACATTGAAGAGCAAGCGGACCTGGCGGCTGTTATGCAAGCTGATGGTGCCACTCAGGCGCACGCGTTTCAATTCGCAGACAGCGGGGTTCCGTTGGATTGCTCATGCAGCAATGCCTCAAAGCGCAGATTTCCCTCAACAGGGTCGTTAGACTCGATGGCGGCACAACACTCCCTCTTGTTATAGGTGTTGCGTTTTAAGCGCGATACGAACTGCATCTTTTGAGCGCCAATATAGCGTCAATCGCCCAGCCTTCGGTCGGAGAGGCTCAGCGCGGCAGCGGATAGAACTGCGTCGCGATGTCGATGGCTCGGTCTTCCGTCATGACGTCATGGACAAACTTCTCCTTGGCGACCAAACGGATACAGCGCAGGCCCGACTCATCGTAGGTATCGAGCTTGACGAGGTAGTCCCGACCGAAGTCGATATAGACGGGGCACGTCGCATCGAGCCAGGTGCGCCGAGGTCGCACCCAGTCGTACTGGTGGTGCCCTCTGTAAGCCGTACTCACCTCCGCTTCGATGTCACGAATCGAATATATCCACCCTCCCCTGACTGTTGCTTTGGTTGCCGTCGGGTCATCCTGGAGGGCCTCGGACAGGCGGAAGAACATCCCCCTATTAGCGCCAAGCATGTGTCGCTCGGCCTTCGCCCAGACGATGTCGGCGGCTATCTCGGAATTCGGCTCAGGAAGCAGGTGGTAGATGTCGAAGTTCTGCACGAAGACGCTGCCATTGACCACCCAGACCAAGTTCTTGTAGAAGGCCTCACGAGATAGGCGCTCAGCATCGGACATCGCTGAGTGCTGCACCTCGACGACGATGCCGTTGGGTGTCTTGATGTCGGCGCGATGCACCTCTCCATCCTGGGCGAGATGTGAGACTTCGAGCCACGCCTCCGGGAATAGGCTCTTCCAAGATCGGTGCCAGGGCGTCTCGTTCTCCCACCAAGGGTCGCAGTTCCTGCGACCGAAGTGGGCCCAGTGATGCACGACCCGCACGCCACACTTTGCAACGACCGGACTTCCGCACATCGGGCAAGTCCCACGCCCGCCCGGCACTGGTTGAACCTTCTTCCCATCAACCTCTGCGAACTGCACAACCAATCTCCGGTCTCGGTGAGCAGCCATTGGCAGCGATTTGCAGTTCTATGGCCGGCCCGCGCTCCCCACAGTAGCTGCAGGTCTTGACAGTCTTGAGCTCCGTCCGCCGTAAGAACTCGTCGCGGAGGCAGGTCATGCAGAGGTATTTCATGGCCTCCATGATGCTGGAAGACTGCGGGCGCTTGCTGGGTAGCCGGCGACCCAGCGATACGCGATGGCGGTCGCCACCTTTGGGCTGGCAATCTACTCGATTCGCGCTGTTTCTTGCCGCTCGGCGAGTTCATGGTGCGCGCGCGATATAGCTGCAAGCCTCCGAAGTGCAACTACCTTCACAGAGTTCTGCACCGCCGACGAATTTGGCTCGACGGCCCGCAGTAGCTTGCGTAAATGCTTAACGTTGCATAACCGCCACGATCCGTATAGCGCCAAATTTTGCATCGTGCGCAGCAGTTGAGAAAGCCGTTGACGCCCGCTTCGCGAGGCCCTTAGGGTGGTCGCCGGCAGGGTCTGACAGGGGGTCAGCACCGCCTTCTCGACGGTGCGGACGCCGCCTCGGGAAGTTGTTAAGCGTCCCAGTGTTGAGGCAAATGGCAATGATGAAGTCAGGTCACTCGTCGGGTATGGCGGCCGCCTTAGGTCGGGCGAGCAAAGCAGCACCAGCAGATTGCTTTAGCTACGGTAGCCGCGTGATCCGAAGGGCTGTGCGATGGTCAAGCCTGTTGCGATCCCGAAAGCAGTATCTGCTGCAGACGTCCTCGCGGCCAGTGGCGTCGAGCCACCCTGGACGCTCGTCCAGGAGCGCGCTGGGGACTCAAACACAACTGTGAAGCGGCATCTCAAGACCTGGGAGGCCAAGCGCACAGCTCAGTCCCCCGCTCACGTACATGTGGCCCAAAACGATGCGAGAACTCTTCTTCTTCAAGCGCGAAGCTCTTGACCGAGCGCCAGTACCCGAAGGCATTGACGCCGAGGAGTGGTGCAGCTTCCTGCGCTCAGCCGAAGGCGAAATGCCCGAAGAGGACAGGCCCTGCTTTCTCGACGCTGCAACGTCAACGCCTGACGAGGAGCTCAACAGGTTCGTTTCAGAGCGTCTCATCACGCCGCGCCGCGCCAGCCCGCGGACATGGAGCTCGTACGCCCACGGCCTCTCAATCATGCTCCGACACCTGGAGCCGCAAGGCATCGACTGGAAGCACGCTACACAGGCGCACCTCAACCGCTTCTTCTGGGTCCGCACGTCTGGAAAACACCAGAACGTGCCCGCCATTACATCCAGCTCTTGGAACGTCAACGCGACGGCTCTGGTTCACCTCTACGAGTGGGCGAGGGATGACGGGCTCATCCATACTGTGCCGTTCAGCTACCGCGCCGGTTGGGGCGGATTTGGTGCGCCGCCGAAAGAAGTAGCCGACATCTTCGCGAAGAACCCCGAGAACTCCGTCCGCTTTATTCCAATTGATAACTACAAGAACATTTGGCGGCCCACTATATTGGCTGGCAGGAATTCTCTTAGGAATATCTCGCTCATTGATCTGCTTGTTGCGGCAGGCCTGCGCATCACTGAGGCGCTGAACCTTAACCGAAGCGATCTGCCTGATGTTCGCCATCCCCAGTGGAAAAATCGCATGACGGTTCCACTCACGGTCACTGGCAAGGGAAAGAAAAGCAGAACTGTGCGAATTCCGAAGCATAGCGTGCGTGCGATATGGTTTTACATCGAGTCAGACGAATATCAGTCCAAAGAGGAACTCAATGATGATTCCCCGGCGTTTCTCTCTACGCATGGCACTCGGCTAAGTCCACGCTCGGTTCAGCTTTTATTCGAGCGGATTTCCGATGCGACTGGCATAAAGCTTGTGCCGCACGGGTGCCGACACACGTTCGCCGTATACCAGCTTGCAGGCCTCATTCGTAAACTGGCCGTTCGACTGAAAGAAATTAAAGAGCACGGCGCGAGCGCGTACAAATTGCTTCTCACAGACCCGCTGCGTCAGCTTCAAAAACAGATGGGCCACTCAAGCATCCTTAGCACCTATATATACCTGGATTGCCTCGATGAGGCAGAGGAATTGGTAGAAGAATCGCTGGAGAGTTGGGTGACATGGAAATCTTGAAATGGCTGATCTGAAGATTGAATTTACTACAATCCCCGAAGAGATTGGACAGCCATACCTGATCGGCAGTCTCGTTCTCGACATGAGAGAACGCTTAGGCAAATGGGCGTTCTTGGACTTAAACGGTCAGACGCCATTTCGCGATTTGGCCCGCGACTTAGTTGCTTCACTTGGCCGCCACGCACTCTTCAATATAAAAAGTGGCTTCACGTTCAGAAGCTACCTTTCTACAATCACAAGGACCTTTGAATTCTCAGAGCAAGAGGGCTTGGCAAAAAACATTAAGCTCGCCGACTTCGACACGGAACTAATTCTGAGGTTCAGAAAACACACAAAGCAACGCTTAGAATCACAGAAAAATGTAACCTACCGACGACTGTACGGTAATTTTGATCGACTACTTCAAGCGGCAAGCGCTATTGGCCGCTTTGAACGAACAACAAGAGTCCCGCGTAATTTCAGGCACATTGATGACTCAACGGTTAGTCAGCCTTACACATTCTCCGAGCAACTGGATTTAGAAGAAACGTGCCGACGTTGTATTGATGAGTTGCATGCCCGCTTGCAACGCGGCAAAGAGCTGCTTGCCATCGGCTCCAATCCGCGGGGCGTTCGGAATGGCAGTGCCCGCAAGCCGGAAGAACTGGCCTGGAATAAACTGGAAAACCTCATTTGGTATGCAACCCATATTCATGGCGAGCTTCCGCTCCAGCGGCCCGCATTGAAAGCGTTAAAAGATTATTCGTATATCAACGCGATAATTGGGGTCTATAAGGGAGTTTACCGACTCTGGGACGTACATGCGCACCGCTACGCATTAACTGAAGACTTGATTCCCTATTTCATCCTGCTGACAAAGCGAACCGGCCGAAACGAATCATCAATTCTAACTCTAAGGCGCGATTGTCTTCGCGAAATAGACGGCAAGTTTTATTTGATTTACAGAAAACTGCGGTCAGCTGACAAAGAATTCAAAAAGTTAATAAAGGACGATGGCTTTTACTCTGCAGTTAGCCTTATCCGACAGCTGCTTGAGTTGACCGCACCATTTGCAAAATATGCGCCCGAAGCGGAGCGTGATTTCTTGTTTCTCGGAATGACCATTTTTACGAGAAGCCGGGCGCCAATGGTGAAGGCGATAGACCCTAGCTACTTCAAGTTCCAGATGAATCGAGAAGGCGGGTGGTGTGAGAGAAACAAGTTGGAAGATGCCTCCGGGAAGACATTTCAAGTTTCCTCGGTGAGGCTGCGAGTCACCTATCTCAGTCGAAAATACATCCAGCACGGCCAACTTTCGAAAGTATCAAACGACGCCGTCCACTCATTGGCCGACACAACTGTCGGCTATTTGGCCAATTCATCCACGAAGCACATTCACGACCAAACTGTCCGAGATGGGATTAATGACGCGATTGGGATTGTGAAAAAGCCAGCCGTCCTTCCAACAAATGACTTGGTTGCTGGTTCAAACGAGTTGAGCGTCCCGGTTGAGAAAGTACGCTCAATCCTAAAAGGAGAAATGGACGTTCTATTCAATGCCTGTAAGGATGTTTTGAATCGACCGGGAGGCGCTCCTAACACATTCTGTGGCAAGCCATGGGAGTGCTTTGGATGCAGCAACGCAGTAATTACTCGGCATGTGCTCCCCCGCGTGTATGCATTCTTGAATCACGCAGAAAGCATGAAAGTTGAGCTTGGCGCGGTCGAATGGACAAGCATGTTTTCACGAGCCGTTGATTTGATCCGCGCAGATGTCCTACCACGCTTTTCCGAGAACGTTCTCGAAACTGCCATGCGCCGAGCCGCCGCTGAGCAGTTCTACATCCCCATCGAATTGAAAGGTAACGCGTGACTCGACATGCGAAAGCCAGAGCTCCGTCAACCGACCGACTAGACACGAGTTCAAAGGTCGGATCGGAGGCGGCCGTGTCGCCAGACTCGATTTTCTCTCATGGCGTCTGGAAGATGAAGAAGCTGGTAACTACCCCAGGAGTGGCTGGGAGTCAGGAGCTACATCTACACAGCATTCCCGGGTTTCCAGGCGGTTTTGCGCTCGCAATTGCAGAGTACGCACACGCGAGGATGCACGAACCACTAATCGACGAGGATCATGAGGTCGATTGGCTGACCGTTCAGAATGAAATAAATTCGATCAAGACATTTGTCAGGTTCTTCGATTCCCTTGGGAAAGAGGATTTCTCCCAAATCCGTAAAGGCGATTGGTTGAGATTTCTGGAGAGCATACGGCTTGGGAAGGAAAAAAAACGAAGCCCCGAGCGAATTTCCACATTGGTAGCTACCGCCTATAGACTCTGGCGTTATGGGGAGCGGCTCACATTACCGCTACCGGAAATCCCGTTCGGCATGTCTATCGAGAAGTTGCTTCCAAGAGATGCGCGTAAAGGAGGAGGGAACAAAACTCCATGTATTCCTGACCATATTTTCTCACCACTCATGACCAGCGCGTTCTTCTATACGCAAGAGTGGGCTCCACACATTATTGAGGCTTGGCTTTCCGTTATGGCCAGCTGGAAGCAGATTTCCAAAAGGAATGTCTCAGCTTCCACAAAGGACAAAGCGCTCGCCGTGGCCGTTGGAAAAATCCTCCGCGACCGGCCATCCTATTGGAGGCTCATGCAATGGACCACCCTGGAAGAGTTGCTTGCGGAAGTTGTTAGCCTGCGAAACGGTGCGATGTTGGTGATCCTCGCATTTTCCGGAGTGAGAGTTTCCGAACTGCTTTCAATCGTGGCGAATTGCTGCGTAGAAGATCAACTTCCGTCGGGCGAGAAGGTCTGGTACTTAAACACTATTTTGCACAAGCACCGTGCAGGCGGGAAGCGCGATACGTGGGTGATTGTTGAAGAAGTGGTCGAAGCAGTCAAAATCCTTGAACAATTGACTCAATTCATTCGCACAGCCACAAAGAAGGATGGCCTATTTCTTACTAACGGCCACACCGCTTTTTCTGTCAATTCTGATCTGGCAAGCTTTGAGTGGAAGCCTTACACGTCAGCGTCAATCATTTATCACATCAAGGCTTTCGTGTCGCATTGCTCCACATTTCTTGGGCGTGAAATTCCATTACATGAGACAAACACTGGGCAATTTGTAGAGTGGCGATTTAATGCACGCCAATTTAGGCAAACACTCGCTCGGTACATCGCTCGGCGGCCTTTTGGCGTAATCGCCGGCATGCTGCAGTACAAGCATATCAGCGTGGCCACGTTTGAAGGCTACGCAGCAAATGACCCTGGATGGAATAAGCTCGTGAGCGAAGAGCAAGAACTTTTCGATGTGGATATTCTCGGGGAGATTGCGCTCGACATCGCCGCTGGAGAAATCGCGGGCGGCCTTGGAAAAGAGTTGGCGACGAAATGCAAAGTAGAATTTGAGGGGCAGGCCGTAGATGCCAATGCCTCGAAAATTGCAAAGTGGCTCGAGAGCGGCTCACAAAACATCCATGTCGGCAAGCTCAATCTATGCTTATTTCGTCCAGAACAAGCTCTGTGCACAGAGAAGCGGCCAGATGCCGAAGGGCCAGTGCTTAACGCTTGTGATCCAGGGAGTTGCTCAAACTCCTGTGTGCGTAAGGAGCACCTCCCCATTTGGCAAGGGCAGCTCGAACAGACCCTTGAGTTTGCCGCGCTGACCAAGTGGAACAAACTTCAAAGAGAGCTATTGAATCGAGAGGCTGATCGCATTCGAGACACCATGACGATGGCCAAGGATCGTTGATGCCAGAAAATTACAAGAACATTTCACGCGCAATTTCTGTATTTGCAACTGCTGCACAGAATTCAAAATCACCGGCTGGCGATATGGCGGAGACGGTCGCAAAGAAGGCAAAAATATCACGCGCCACCCTTTATAGGTATCTCGCAAAATATCCCGATTTGCAAATACCTTATAACCTTCTCAAGCGCCCCACGCACAGAGTGTCGCGTAAAAATGGATTTAAATCTGCGAACTTCGACGGCGAACTCGAAGCAATTGAAAATCTTAAAAAAGAAGTGGCAGCTTTAAAAGAGGAGCGAGACGAAATTTCCCAGACGAAAAATGCGCAGATTATTCTCTTGTGGAACGAATGCAAGCGACTGCGCCAACTATCTTCTGATTCCAGCGCTGACTTTGGTGGTAATATTTCCACATTAAGAAAGCGCGGCATAAATCCGCCCTAATGTATCTTGTTCTGGAGTGCTCCCATGTTTCGAAGAATTGAAGCGAAAGTTGTGAATCCACTGCTCGGCACTGCCGTGCCTGCGCCTACTTACGCTACAGACGGGTCAGCGGCAATCGACTTGCGCGCCTGCATCGTAGAAGCCATCGAGCTCGCTCCAGGCGCCCGCACGCTGGTGAAGACCGGTCTTGCGATCAACATGATGGACCCCGGCCTGGTCGCAATCGTTGCGTCACGGTCAGGTTTGTCCTTGGAGCACGGAGTCCGTGTCGCGCAAGGGATCGGCGTTGTGGATTCGGACTACCACGGCGAAATTGGCGTCATTCTCGCCAACGACAGCGACACGACCTTCAGGATTGAGCCTGGCGAACGTATCGCTCAGCTGATGTTCCAGCCTGTGGTTCAGGTGGCGTTTCAGTTCGTGGACATGTTCTCGATAGAGACCTCGCGAGGCGAAGGCGGCTTCGGAAGTACCGGGCGCGCGTAGGGCGGTCTCACGCGAGAGCGCCCGCCGGGAGGTAGTGGCGCTTATCGCGATGAGCTTCCTTCGGCATTGTGACCGGGCGGTGGGCAGCCACAGGTCTTGCTGGGCCATCTGAGCGAATGGCCGTCCATCGAACTCAAAGTCGTCTAAGCCCTGACCCTCCCCTCACCTGCGTGTTCCGGGCGAACTTGAAACCCAGTTCGGACCGAGCTGGACACCAGCTCCGGCGCCAGATGATCACGAAGTCCGGCAGCGTGCGCAGACGTGTCATATCAAAGGGTGCCACATCCAGTTCCGGCCACGAGCAGTCGCCCGCCCCGGCACCGCAAAAGACAGCACCTGACACTGACTGGGGCCATCCGATGCTTCCGGGTCAGTTGACTGCTATCGACGCAATACCCCCGCCGTCGTGTGGCAACATGAGCGAAATGTTACAAATCAGATGGGGAGGATGGATATGTGGCATGACATCGAAGCTGAAGTCGACCTGCTCAACTTCGGCGTGGTCGCGCGCGCGGCTGCGGACCTGATTCGCCAAGCTGCCGGTACTCCACTGACCATTGGCGTCTCGGGCGGTTGGGGCGCGGGGAAGTCGACGCTGGTCAAACTGACCAAGGCCGACCTCGAGACGGCTGAGCCCTCCGGCGCGGCTGCCAGCCCGTACATCGTGATGGAGTTCAATGCTTGGCTCTATCAGGGGTACGAGGACGCTCGGCAGGCGCTCTTGCAAGCTGTCTCGGACCGACTCCTCGAAGAGGCGAAGAAGCGCGAGGGCTTCGTTGACAAGGCGGTTGCTGTCGTCAAGCGCGTCAAGTTGCTCAAGCTGGCACGCTTGGCTGCGCCCGTGCTTGCGCATGCCGGCATTGGCTCCATCGCCGGCGGGCCGCTTGGCACATTTATTGGCGCAGCGACGGGCCTAGCTAAGGGACTCTCCGATGAGACCAAGCGTGAAGAGAACTTATCCGCGCTCAAGAATGCATACGCAGACCTGAAGCCTGAGTTGAAAGAGCTGGTCGGGGAGCGGGAAGACGACTCATTGCCGAAGGAAATTCATGCTCTCCGGAAGGCGTTCGAGGAGTTGCTCGCAGATATGGGTGTGACGCTGGTGGTGTTCGTCGACGACCTGGACCGTTGCTTGCCGCAAACGGCCATCGCAACGCTTGAGGCGATGCGGCTTTTGCTGCACGTGAAGAACACTGCGTTCGTCATCGCTGCAGATGAAGCCATGATTCGCGGCGCTGTCCGTGCGCACTTCGCTGGCATGGACATTGAAAGCGGTCTGGTGACGAGCTACTTTGACAAGCTCATCCAAGTGCCGCTGAAAGTCCCCCGCCTCGGCGTCAACGAAGTGAAGGTATACCTTGCGCTGATGATGGCCGACCTCGCCGTCAGGCAGGAGAAGCTAACGCCGAAGTTTCAACCGCAAGGCCAGAAGGCGCTCCTCTCCCTGTTGAAAACCGCGTGGGGCAAAGGCATCTCGCGCGACGACTTGACCAAGGCCTATGGCGATGGCGCGAAGAGCATCGCCAGCGAACTCGGCATTGCTGACCAGCTTGCACCGTTGCTGGTCAGTGCAACAGACATCGCTGGCAATCCGCGACTCATTAAGCGGTTCATGAACAACTTGATGATTAGGCTGACCATCGCCAAGGCGATGGACATGCCGATTGCGATTGAGCAGCTTGTGAAGGTCCAGCTGCTCGAGCGCGTTGCATCGCCGGCTGCCTTCGAATTCTTCGTGAAGGCTGTCGCTGCAAACCCGGATGGCAAGGCGGAATTTTTGGAAGCGCTTGAGCGGGCTGCTCAGGCTGACGAGGAGTACGTCACCCCACACCCGTCTTGGTCCACACCCTTCTACCAACAGTGGGTGCGCCTGAGCCCGCGCCTGAGCGGTTCTGACTTGCGTGCGCTGCTGCACCTCAGCAGGGACCGCTCGCTCGGCTTGGCAGCGTACGACGAATTGTCTGAGGAGGGCAAGCGCCTGCTTGAGGCAACGATGGAAGCAAAAGAAGTCTCCAAGGTACTCGTGCCGCAGCTCACGGCACTCGGCCAAGCTGACGTGTCCCGCATTCTCACCCGCGTCATCCGGAAGGCACGGGATGGCCAATGGAACGCAGTCGACCTTCTTCGGTGCCTCAACTGCACCGAAGCCCATCCTGATCTGGGCGAGCAGTTCGTTCAAGCGCTGGAGGAAATTCCTCCGGGAAGCAGGCCATACGCAATCTTGCCAAAGCTGAAGAGCAAGCCATGGGCAGCTTTGTTGCTCGCAGATTGGCGTGACGACCCAGAGTCTGCGGAGCAGGTCAAGACGTACCTGAAGGCGTCCAAGGGAGGGAAGTGATGGGGACTTCGACTTCAAGCCGCGGCCCAGGCCCCAACGTCAGCCTGGACCCTCCATGGCTCGACGACGTTCTTGACGGGCTTGGCGGCGATGCAGTTCCTCCCGCCGATGGTGAGCCAGTGCCGCCGACGGGTGCTTCAGGAACTGCGCAGCCAGCGCGCTATGCGGAGGCGCGTAGAGAGCTCAAGAAGTTCATCAAGAGCGGCAATACCGACAACCTCCGTGACGCCATAGGGCACTACTCGCGCAAGGGCAGCGGTGGGGCCAGCGCTGCGTCGACTCGCATGCGCGCGTCGACGCGAGGAGGCGCAGAGCTCTTCTCGTTTCTCAACGCGGTCAGCCAAGGGGCGTCGGCGGAGGCGCGCCAGTGGGTGCAGGACCTTCAGAGCAAGAATCCGACGGCCGACGACGTGGTGGACGCTATCGTTCGTGAGCTGTCCCCGCCAGGCGGGAGTGCCGATGAGGAAGCACTTCGCGATTCCATGGCGTCGGCATTGACGGAGCTGGTCATCGAGAACCCAGACATCGACCTCATGCACCTGCAGACGTCCGACATCTGGGAACTGATGAAGAGCTACCTCGCATCGGAGGTGACGCACCGGCTCTGCTTTGACCTTGGGCCTCTCCTGGAAAGCGCAAAGGTCGACCCAGTCACCGCAGTGCAGCGCGAGCAGGACATGCGGATTTTCATCAAGGAGGAGGTTGGAGCGCATCTCGACCTGCTTCGGGAGTCAAGGCCTAATCCCTCTCGTTCAGACCTTGATGCCATCTTCCAGGAGACCCTGAAGATGACCTTCGAACTATTTGAAGCCGGCCTATGACTCGTGTCTTTTGCGGTCCGAAGGACCACATCCCTTCGCAGCGTGAAGTTGGTGTCGAGTACGTCTCGATGTACGAGCACGAAGGGCTGGCAGACGTCAGCACGGTGGGAACGGCGCTCATCAAGGACATCCTTGCTTCCGGCGTTGCGCCGAGTGCCCGCAGCTGGGATTTCCTGTCGTTGGCGCTGGCGGTCAACGCGGCGGACAACGTGCTTGAACGGGCCCCGAGCCCCGATGGTTGGACCCGGCAGATTGAGCTGGAGGTGGTGCTCTACGAGCCCGAGCCGTACCAAGTGCTAGCCCAGGAAATCGCGCAGGCGTTGCGCTTCCTTACCGGCGACTTCTGGAGGCTGACTTTTGTTGATGGTGGCTATCCGCCGCCGCGGCCTAAGTCGATTGTGCGGTTTGACGCCGACTGCGTTTGCTTGCTCTCAGGAGGACTAGACAGCCTGGTGGGGGCGCTGAACCTCACCGAGCAAGGTCGTCAGCCGCTGCTGGTGTCGCAGACGGCAAAGGGCGATAAGGAAACGCAGAGCCTCTTCGCGAAGGGGCTTGGAGGGAAGGAGCGGCATCTACAGTGGAACCAGAACATCCGCCCCAAGGTTGACGACATCGAAGGTTCGACACGCGGACGGTCCATAGGCTTCTTTGCCTTCGCCGCAGTCGCCGCTGACCATCTCGCCTCAGTGAGACCCGACCTCCCAGGCCGAATTGAAGTTGTTGTTCCCGAGAACGGCCTCATCAGCTTGAACGTGCCGCTCAATTCCGGCCGTGTGGGTAGTCTGAGTACGAAGACGACGCATCCCGTGTTCATGGACCGTCTGCAAAAGCTATGGGACGCGCTAGGCATACCCGCGGTGCTGCAGCTGCCATATGCCGCCAAGACGAAGGGGGAGATGATGGCTGAATGCAGGGTTCCCGAGGTGCTGAACCAAGTTGCGACCCAAGCGACCAGCTGCGGTCGTTTTGTCCGGAACGGCTACAAGCACTGCGGCCGATGTGTTCCATGCCTGGTCCGCCGCGCGTCGTTCATCCGCGCCGGCATCGCGGACGGCACGATCTATGTATATCCCATGCTCAGAGGCGCGCAGCTCGACAACGACCCTAACGACATCGGTGCAGTCGCTGCGGCAGTGCTGAAGGTCGAGCAGAATGGGGTGCGCATCGTCACCGCTGGCCAGTTGGCTTTTGCTGAGCCAAGTCGGCGGCGAGAGTTCGAAGAAGTGGTCCGGCGAGGGCTGGCAGAACTGGGTGTGCTGATGCGACAGCAACATGTCCTGTGATTGACCTCCATTCGCACCTTGACCTGTATCCGGATGGGCTCGCTCTCGCGCAGGAAGTAAACCGAAGGAATGAGTTCACGCTCGTGGTGACGACGAGCCCACGTGCGTATAGGGCCACATCCAGAGTGTTCGCAGGGCTGCTCAACATCAAGGTGGGGCTTGGCCTTCATCCCGAGGTTGCTGTGACCAAACAGGGCGAGCTCGACGACCTCGTTGCCGGCATCGCCAAGGCACCCTTCATTGGCGAAATTGGGATGGACGGGTCACCACGATTTCGCGGCTCGCTGTCCGTTCAGGAGCCGATTTTCCGCGCGGCCCTGTCGGAGTGCGGCCGGCATCCGGGAAAGGTGATGAGCATCCACTCGCGTGGAGCTGAGCGGCGTGTAGTCGAACTGCTGGCTACGACGAGGCACGCGGGCATCCCATTGCTGCACTGGTTTTCCGGAGCACTCACGGAGCTGGAGAACGCCGTTCGCATTGGATGCTGGTTCAGCGTTGGGCCTGCGATGCTGGAGGGCGAGAAAGGTCGAGCCCTGATCGCTCGAATGCCTCTGAACCGGGTGCTGCCTGAAACGGATGGGCCCTTCACAAGCGTCGGAGGAAGGCCTCTCCAGCCTTGGGACGCATGGTCTGTGCGCGAGCCTATTGCGGGAATCTGGGGCATGCCGGTCGAGGACGTTGGGGAACAGCTACGGCAGAACCTGCATCGGTTGCTTCGCAAACCAAGTTAGCCGTACAGAGCCAGCATGCAGCTCTGAGAGTACGAATGCAGCGGAGCAGGAAGTGGTCGAACCCATGTCTGCGAATGCCGCGCCAGCGCCTCAAGAGGGCACAAGTGAACTTTGGGATGATTTCCTAACTCCCGCAGAGGCGAATTGGCCGGGAGGGGGGGCGCTGCGCGCCCGCAAAAGCAAAAGCAAGACTGCACAAAGAGAAGCCAGCGGGCCGGTGTTCAAAGTGAGCGGCGCTGCCTGGCTCAGAGGTTCAGTAGTCAGCTCTGCATCAGGGCCTACTCCGTGACCATTTGAGCTTCGATCTGCTCAGTGGCTCAGTGAGACAAACCTGAGACTGTTTGATTCCTGCGCATAACGACCAGGTTGCCGAGCACGATCCCGTGCTTGTGACCAAGACCGGACCGCGGAAGGATCAGCGCCGCATGGCCTGGGTCGGCCAGATGGATCGCGATGCCGGTACCGATCAGCTGCCAGCCATTGGGCTCCAGCGTGACCGGCGCGTCCAGACAGGCGCGCAGGTCGAGGCCGGCGCTGCCGGGCGTTGCATAGGCGGGAAGCTGATCCGCCATGCGCGGATCGAGGATTCGAACGTCGACTTTCAAGAAAACCTGCCTTTATCTGTTTGTGGTCTGGCTGCGCAACCAGGCGCTCCAGCTCGTGTGGCCCTGCGGCATCGCCCAGTTGCGCAGCCCCTTGGCAGCCCAGATCCCGGCGAATACCACTGCGACTACCAAGCCGAAAGCCGCGCCGCTGCCGATCAGTGCAACCAGCACCAGAACCCATGCCACGGCGGCGATTTTCGCGATCTTGAACGGAACCGGGCTGCTGCCGGGCGTGATCGACACCAGCGGCTTGACCGGAAGCCGCTGTCCGGCGCGGCGCCAGGGAGGAACAGTGGTGGCGCCGGCATCGTCCGCATCTGTCGAATAGCTCGATCGCGCGGTCACGGGCGATTGCGTCGGCCCGCCATCCAGGCTGTGTTCCCCGTCCGCTTGCGACATGCGCCGGGCTCTCGCGGATTTCGCCGACAGCCGCTCGACATAGCTGGCGAAATCACCGTCGGGCGGCGTGTTCCATTGCGTATTCACATTGGGCTCCAGGCGGGCAGACGCACCGCGATCTCGTTGACCAGTGCGCGCGCCAGCGTCAGCTTGGACGCGCGCGGCAGTTCGCGCTCGCCGTCGGCGTCGACCAGCAGCAAACTGTTGTCGTCCTGCCCGAAAGTCAGCGGTCCGATGTTGCCGACCAGAAGCGGAATTCCCTTTCGCTCGCGCTTCGCCCGCGCGTGCATGAGCAGGTTTTCGCTTTCGGCCGCAAAACCGACGCAAAACAGCTTTCGACTGCGCGAACGCTCGCTTTGCGCCATCGTCAGCAGGATGTCGGTGTTCTCGACGAAATGCAGTACGGGCGGCTGGCCGCTGCCGTCTTTCTTTATCTTGTGATCGCTTGGCGTCGCGGGCCGCCAGTCGGCCACGGCGGCCGTCGCGACGAACACGGTCGCCGCCTGCGATGCGCTCAGCGACGCATCCAGCATCTGTTGCGCCGATTGCACGTCGATGCGCCGCACGCCGCGCGGCGTCGGCTGATGCACCGGTCCGGCGATCAGCGTGACTTCGGCGCCCGCCTCGCGCGCCGCGCGCGCCACTGCAAAACCCATCTTTCCGGAAGAATGGTTAGTGATTCCACGGATCGGGTCGAGTGCTTCGAAAGTCGGTCCGGCGGTGACCAGAACATGCTGACCGGCCAGCACCTTGGGCTGGAAGAAAGCGATCAGGTCTTCGAGGATCTGCGCGGGCTCCAGCATGCGGCCGTCGCCGGTCTCGCCGCAGGCCTGCCAGCCCGAACCCACACCCAGCATCGTCGCGCCGTCGACGGCGACCTGCTGCAGATTGCGCTGGGTAGCGGGATGCGCCCACATCTCGCGGTTCATCGCCGGCGCGAGAAGCAGCGGCACCTGCGCCGTCGGGCGAGCCAGGCACATCAGGCTCAGCAACTCGTCGCTGCGGCCCTCGACCAGCCGTGCGATGAAGTCGGCACTGCACGGCGCGATCAGAATCGCATCGGCTTCGCGGCCGAGATTGATGTGCGGCATGTTGTTGTCCTGACGCACGTCCCACTGCGAGGTGTAGACCGGCCGGCCGGAGAGCGCCTGCATCGTCACGGCGGTAATGAACTGCGTCGCTGCGTCGGTCATGACGACCTGAACGGTGGCACCGGACTTGATCAGCAGCCGGCAGAGTTCGGCCGATTTGTAGCAGGCCACGCCGCCGGTGAGGCCGAGAACGATGTGTTTGCCGGTGAGGTCGAGTTGCTGCATCGCGGCAGTTTAAGGGTCTGCCCGGTCGCTATCCGTGATGTGCTTCACGCGCCACCTATAATCCCGATTTCCCACTGACCGGACTTGCACGTCTGGAAATGGCATGACCAAATTTGTCTTCGTCACCGGCGGTGTGGTGTCTTCCCTGGGCAAGGGAATCGCCTCCGCATCGCTCGCCGCGCTTCTCGAATCGCGCGGCCTCAAAGTTACCCTGATCAAGCTGGATCCGTACATCAATGTCGATCCCGGCACGATGTCTCCTTTCCAGCACGGCGAAGTCTTCGTCACCGACGACGGGGCCGAAACCGACCTCGACCTCGGCCACTACGAGCGCTTCATCAACACCCGGATGCGCAAGGCCAACAACTTCACGACCGGACAGATCTACAAGACGGTGCTGGAGAAGGAACGTCGCGGCGACTATCTCGGCAAGACGGTTCAGGTGATTCCGCACATCACCAACGAGATCCAGGAATACATCAAGCGCGGCGCCGGAATCGGCACTACGCACGAGGTCGACGTGGCGATCGTCGAGATCGGCGGCACGGTCGGCGACATCGAGTCGCTGCCCTTCCTCGAAGCGGTGCGCCAGATGAGCCTGCGCAGCGGTCCGAACAATTCGGCCTTCGTGCATCTGTCGTACGTGCCGTGGATCGCCGCGGCGGGCGAACTCAAGACCAAGCCGACGCAGCACACCGCCAAGGAACTGCGCGCAATCGGTATCCAGGCCGACGTGCTTCTGTGCCGCGCCGACCGGCCGATTCCCGACGACGAGCGCGCAAAGATCTCGCTGTTCTCGAACGTGCCCGAATGGGGCGTGATCTCGATGTGGGACGTCGACACCATCTACAAGGTGCCACGCATGCTGCACGAGCAGGGCCTCGACGGCCTGATCTGCGACAAGCTGCGCATCAACACGCCGCCGGCCAAGCTCAAGCGCTGGGACGACCTGGTGTACGAAGTCGAGCATCCGCAGCGCGAAGTGCTGATCGCGATGGTCGGCAAGTACGTCGACCTGTCGGACAGCTACAAGTCGGTGAACGAGGCGTTGCGCCATGCCGGCATGAAAAATCATGCGCGGGTGAAGATCGAGTACATCGACTCGGAAACGATCACGCCGCAGGAACTGTCGCGCCTGAACAAGTACGACGGCATCCTGGTGCCGGGCGGTTTCGGCCAGCGCGGCGTCGAAGGCAAGATCTCGACCGCACGCTTCGCTCGCGAGAACAAGGTTCCGTACCTCGGCATCTGCCTGGGCATGCAGGTCGCGACCATCGAATACGCACGCAATGTCGCAGGCCTGAAGAACGCCAACAGCACCGAATTCGACCCCGAGACGCCCTGCCCCGTGATCGCGCTGATCACCGAATGGAAAGACACCGACGGCACGGTCAAAACGCGCGATGCGAAATCCGATCTCGGCGGCACGATGCGCCTGGGCGCGCAGAGCTCCGACGTCGCCGGCGGCACGCTGGCGCACGAAATCTACGGCGACGTGGTGACCGAGCGCCATCGCCATCGCTACGAAGCCAACGTGCATTACCTCGACAAGTTGCGCGATGCCGGCCTGGTGATCTCGGCGCTGACCCAGCGCGAGCACCTGACGGAGATCGTCGAATTGCCGCGCGATGTGCATCCATGGTTCATCGGCGTGCAGTTCCATCCTGAATTCAAGTCGACGCCATGGGGCGGTCATCCGTTGTTCAACGCGTTCATCAAGGCCGCGCTGGAACATCAGGGCGTCGAGAAGAAAAGTTTGAAAGTCGTCGCATGAAGCTTTGTGGATTCGATATCGGGCTCGACAAGCCCTTCTTCCTGATTGCAGGTCCGTGCGTGATCGAGTCGGAGCAATTGCAGATGGACGTGGCCGGGCAGCTGAAGGAAATCACTTCGGCGCTGGGCATCCCGTTCATCTTCAAGAGCAGCTTCGACAAGGCGAATCGCTCGTCGGGCACGACCTTTCGCGGTCCGGGCCGCGAGAAGGGTCTGGAGATCCTGGCGAAGGTCAAGCGCGAACTGGGCGTGCCGGTGCTGACCGATGTTCACAGCGAAGACGACATCATCGAAGCCGCAAAAGTGGTCGACGTGCTGCAGACGCCGGCTTTCCTGTGCCGCCAGACCGACTTCATCCGCGCCGTCGCCCAATCGGGCAAGCCGGTGAACATCAAGAAGGGCCAGTTTCTCGCGCCGCACGACATGAAGAACGTGATCGACAAGGCACGCGCGGCCGCCCGTGAAATCGGCCTGCCGGAGGACAACTTCATGGCCTGCGAACGCGGCGCAAGCTTCGGCTACAACAACTTGGTTTCGGACATGCGCGCGCTGGCGATCATGCGGGAAACCGGCGCGCCGGTCGTGTTCGACGCAACCCATTCGGTGCAGCTGCCGGGCGGCCAGGGAACGAGTTCGGGCGGTCAGCGCGAAATGGTGCCGGTGCTGTCGCGTGCGGCAGTTGCAGTGGGTGTGGCGGGTCTGTTCATGGAAACGCATCCCGATCCGGCCAATGCGATGAGCGACGGTCCGAATGCGGTGCCGCTGAAGCACATGAAGGCGCTGCTGGAGACGTTGCTTGCGCTGGACACGGTCACCAAGAAGAACGCATTTCTCGAGGACAGTTTTCAATCATGAGCGCCTACATCATCGCCAACGTCGAAGTCACGAACCCGACGCAATACGAGGACTACAAGAAGTGGTCGAGCGCGGCCATGCAGGCGCATGGCGCCGAAGTGTGCGTGCGCGGCGGCAAGATCGAAGTGCTCGAAGGCGACTGGGAGCCGCAGCGGATCGTCGTGCTCAAGTTCGCTTCTTTCGAAGCGGCCAAGGCTTTCAACGACTCGCCTGAATACGGCAAGGCGCGCGAATCGCGCCAGGGCGCTGCGGTCATGCGCATGATCGTGGTCGAAGGCCTGTAAATTCGCCACCCATCGAATTCTGAATTTTTAAAAAGCTGGAGAACTTGAACAATGAGTGCAATCGTTGACATCGTCGGCCGAGAGATCCTCGACAGCCGCGGCAACCCCACCGTCGAATGCGACGTGCTGCTCGAATCGGGCACCATGGGCCGTGCGGCCGTGCCTTCGGGCGCTTCAACCGGATCGCGCGAAGCGATCGAACTGCGCGACGGCGACATGGCGCGCTACCTCGGCAAGGGCGTACTGAAGGCCGTCGACAACATCAACACCGAAATCTCGGAATCGGTGCTCGGCCTCGATGCCAGCGAGCAGGCTTTCCTGGACCGCACGCTGAACGACCTGGACGGCACCGACAACAAGGCACGCCTGGGCGCCAACGCCACACTGGCCGTGTCGATGGCCGTGGCCCGCGCCGCGGCCGAAGAGTCCGGTCTGCCGCTGTACCGCTACTTCGGCGGCATGGGCGGCATGCAGCTGCCGGTACCGATGATGAACGTCATCAACGGCGGCGCGCATGCCAACAACAGCCTCGACCTGCAAGAATTCATGATCATTCCCGTGGGCGCCAAGAGCTTCCGCGAAGCAGTGCGCTACGGTGCGGAAACCTTCCATGCGCTGAAGAAGATCCTCGGCGACCGCGGCATCAGCACGGCAGTCGGCGACGAAGGCGGTTTCGCGCCCAGCGTGGCCAGCCATGAAGAAGCGATCCAGCTGATCCTGGAAGCGATCGACAAGGCCGGCTACGTGGCCGGCGAGCAGATCGCGCTCGGCCTGGACTGTGCGGCCAGCGAGTTCCACAAGGACGGCAAGTACGTGCTGTCCGGCGAGAACCTGTCGCTGTCCGCCGAAAGCTGGACCGACATGCTGGCGACCTGGGTCGACAAGTACCCGATCATCAGCATCGAAGACGGCATGCACGAAGGCGACTGGGACGGCTGGAAGCATCTGACCGAGCGCCTCGGCAAGCGCGTTCAGCTGGTGGGCGACGACCTGTTCGTCACCAACACGAAGATCCTGCAGGAGGGCATCGACAAGGGCATCGCCAATTCGATCCTGATCAAGATCAACCAGATCGGCACGCTGACCGAAACCTTCGCAGCCATCGAGATGGCCAAGCGGGCCGGCTACACAGCCGTGATCTCGCACCGTTCGGGCGAAACCGAAGACTCGACCATCGCCGACATCGCCGTGGGCACGAACGCCGGACAGATCAAGACCGGCTCGCTGTCGCGTTCGGACCGCGTCGCTAAGTACAACCAGCTTCTGCGCATCGAAGAAGACCTCGGCGACATCGCCAGCTACCCTGGCCGCGCCGCGTTCTACAACCTGCGCTGATCCGGCGGAGTCGAGCCCCGTGCGCCTGCGCATCGTTCCTGTCGTCCTGGTGGTGCTGCTGCTGATTCTTCAGCTGCAGCTCTGGACAGGGCGCGGCAGCGTGCGCGATGTGTCGCAGCTCGAGCAGAAGCTAGTTCGGCAGAAGGAATCCAACGCTCGCGCTTCGCTCGCCAACGACCGGCTGGCCTCCGAGGTCAACGACCTCAAGGAAGGCCTGGAGATGGTCGAAGAACGCGCGCGGCAGGAACTCGGCATGGTCAAGCCGGACGAAGTGTTCGTACAGATCACCCGCTGATCGTTCGCCGATGCCGGATTTTCTTTCCGCCCCCGCATTCTTTCTGTGGGGCGCCCCGGCGACGTGGCTGGAACTCATCGCTGCCGTCATGGCACTGGTCATGGTCGGCTGCAACATGCGCGAAATCCACTGGGGTTGGCCGCTCGGCATCGCAAGTTCGCTGCTCTATTTCTTCGTTTTCGCGCAGGCGAAGATCTACGGCGACGCGTCGCTGCAGATCTTCTTCGCGGTGGTCGCGCTCTGGGGCTGGTTCCAGTGGTTGCGCGGTCGCCGCCATGACGGCGACGCCGTCGATGGAACGAGCACGTTGCGAATCGCGCGGCTTTCCCCTCGGGGTATCGCGGCGACATTGTTCGGCTGCTCCGTCGCCTGGCCGCTCATCGCCCTCTTTCTCCGCCGTTTCACCGACACCGATGTTCCGTGGTGGGACGGTTTCGCAACCGGGCTCAGCCTGGTCGGCCAGTTTCTGCTGGGCCGCAAGTTCATCGAGAACTGGCTGGTCTGGATCGCCGTCAACGTCGTCAGCGTCGGCCTGTTCGTGCACAAGGGACTTTGGCTGACCGTTGCGCTGTACGCGGTGTTCACCGTGCTGAGCGTCGTCGGCTATCTGGCCTGGCGGCGTCGGCTTGTACCCTTGACGACCTGATGCCATGACGCCAACTCTCGTCCGCGGCTGCGTGATCGCAGTGCTCGGCGCGGAAAGCACCGGCAAGACCGAACTTGCCGTCGCCCTCGCCGCCCGATTGAATCAGCGCGGCATAGCGACAACGCTGGTGCCCGAATATCTCCGCGAATGGTGCGAACGCGAAGGCCGCACGCCTCGGCCTTCCGAACAAGCCGGCATCGCCGACGAGCAGACGCGCCGCATCGCCGAAGCGTCGGAACATGGCGTGGTCGTCGCCGACACCACCGCCGTGATGACCGCCGTCTACAGCGACATGCTGTTCGACGACGGCTCGCTCTATGACGGGGCGCTCGCCGCCCAGCGTCGCTACGCAGTCACGCTGCTGACCGCGCTCGACCTGCCCTGGGTGGCGGACGGCATGCAGCGCGACGGGCCGCACGTGCGTGAGCCGGTCGACGCGATGGTGCGAGCTGCCCTGGGGCGCGCATCGGCGTCGTACGCTGTCGTGCATGGGCGTGGCGCAGAAAGGCTTGCAAGTGCGTGGAATGCACTGAATCTTGCGGCACAGTCCGAGGGCCGGGCCTCGAGCGGATGGCGCTGGTCATGCGACAAATGCTCCGACCCGGTGTGCGAACACAGCATGTTCACCGATCTGCTCGCCAGGAAGACCTGAGGCGCCGCCCGGCGCTCCGGTTCGGCTTATCGGTCCGGCTTATTGAACGGTGGTCGTCGGCGGAATCTGGTCGCCCGGCGGCTTGAATATCTGTGCCGCATCGACCGCATCGAAACGGTACTGCCGTCCACAGAAATCGCAGCCGACCTCGATGTCGCCGCGCTCGGCCAGGATGTCTTCGGCCTCCTCGATCCCGAGTCCGCGGATCATCCCCGCGACACGCTCGCGGCTGCAGTTGCATGCGAAATGCGGTCCTTCGAGCCCCGTCTGCGGTTCGAAGCGCAGCAGCTTCTCCTCCCAGAACAGTCGACGGAGGATCGTGTCGACGTCGAGCGTCAGCAATTCGTCGCGGGTGAGGCTCGACGCGAGGATCGATATCCGGTTGTAGTCCTCGTTCAGTCCGATCTCGTCTTCGTTCTCCGGATTGCGATCGCGCTCCGACGTTCCTTCGAGATTGCCCTCGCCCTTCACCGGCAGCCGCTGTATCAGCAAGCCGGCGGCCACCTTGTCGTCGGCCGCGAGCACCAGCGTGGTGTCGAGCTGTTCGCTCTGGAGCATGTAGTGCTGCAGCACGTCGCTGAGCTTGTCGAGCTTCTCGCCCTGATCGCCGAAGAGCGGCACCACGCCCTGGTACGGCTGCTGGCCCGGCAGGCGGCCCTTGGGTTCCAACGTGATGGCGCAGCGGCCCTTGTTGTTGACGTTGACCATGTCCGGCAGGCGCGCACCGGCCGGCAACTCGCCCACCACCGTGGCGGTCGCGCGCAGGGCCAGGTCGTGCTTGACTTCGGCCACCATCACCTTGACCGGTCCGTCGCCGAAAACCTGGAGGATCAGCGAGCCGTTGAACTTGATGTTGGCCTGCATGAGCGTGGCGGCCGCCGTCATCTCGCCGAGCAGTTCGGCCACGGGCTGCGCATACGCGCCGGTGGCCGTGTTCGACGCGCGGCGCGCCAGGATCTCCTGCCAGCCGTCGGTGAGGCGGACGATCATGCCGCGGACCGGCATGCCGTCGAACAGGAATTTATGCAGCTCGCTCACGGGGTTTCCTTCTTTCTGGGGACGTGTCAATCGGCGATCTTGCGCAGGCCCTTGGCGAACCGGCGACTGTTGGCGACGTAGTTTTCGGCGCTCTGCAGCAGCTTGGCGGCGGCAGCGTCGTCGAGCGTGCGCACGACCTTGGCCGGTGCGCCGATGATGAGCGAGTTGTCGGGGAACTCCTTGCCCTCGGTCACGACGCTGCCTGCGCCGACTATCGAGTTGCGGCCGATCTTCGCGTTATTCAAGATCACCGACTGGATTCCGATCAGCGAGTTGTCGCCGACAGTGCAGCCATGCAGCATGACCTGGTGGCCGATGGTCACGTTCTCGCCGATCGTCAGCGGGCTGCCGAGGTCCGAATGCAGCACCGACATGTCCTGCACGTTGCTGTTGCGGCCGATGGCGAGCGTCTCGTTGTCGCCGCGCAGCACGGCGCCGAACCAGACGCTGGCGTTCTCGCCGAGCACCACCTTGCCGATCACCTGGGCGCTGTCCGCGACCCATGCGCCATCACCCATTTGCGGCGCCTGGCCGTCGAGTTCATACAGTGCCATCGTTTGTCTCCGAAGGTCAAAACTAGAATTGTAGGGATGCATCCCAGACTCCGCGCACTCGAAGCGCTCCGCGTGACCCGACCCGAAGACAAGGTGGCGGCCACGCGCGAACTCGCCGCCCGCAGCCTTTCCGAGCCGATGCCGGACGTCGCGCTGGCTGCGCCCGAAGATCCGCCCGGCGTTCCCGGACGACCCGAGCGACCGCTGCGCATCGACGCCATGGCGATCGGCCGGCGTTCGCCCTTCATGCCGGAAGGTCGGGCGGGGCTGATCCATGCGATCTGCCACATCGAATTCAACGCCATCAACCTCGCGCTGGACGCCGTCTGGCGTTTCGACGGCATGCCCGAGGCCTACTACCGCGACTGGTTGCGCGTCGCCGATGAAGAGGCCCAGCATTTCGCCCTGCTGCACGCGCACCTGAAAACGATGGGATTCGACTACGGCGATTTCGTCGCCCACGACGGCCTCTGGACGATGTGCGAGAAAACCGCCCATGACGTGCTGGCGCGGATGGCGCTGGTGCCGCGCACCCTGGAAGCGCGCGGGCTCGACGCCACGCCGCAGATCCAGTCGAAGCTGGCGCGCGTCGGCACGCCCGATGCGCTGGCGGCGAGCGCGATCCTGGACATCATCCTGCGCGACGAAGTCGGTCATGTCGCCATCGGCAACCACTGGTATCGATGGCTTTGCGAGCGACAGGACCTCGACCCGATCGCGCACTACCGCGTGCTGTACCGCCGGCACGAGGCGCCGCGTCTGCGGCCGCCTTTCAACCTCGAGGCGCGGGCACGTGCGGGATTCACGGATGAAGAGCTGCAGGATCTGGTTCGGACGGACTGATTAGGACAGGTCCTAGCGGGGCGAGACAACGCCGCAAAGATCATTGGCGCTGGCGGACACGCATGGATTTTCCGGACGTGTCGACTGCCTGTTCTTCAACCGCGCCAAGCTACTTTTCCATGTCCAACACCGCATCCATCTCCCCTGCCCTGTCGATCAAAAATCCGTCCAAAAGCGAGACGCCGGCTGCCGACGCGGCGTTCAACAAGCCTACGTTCAAACGCTCGAACATCGAGTCGGGCAAAGACCAGATGTATGGAGGTGTTCATCGGCACCATCAGGTGAAGCCCACAGGCCGGGATTTCGTAGCAAGACAGGCTCTGGAGACGACGTGCCAGCAGCTTCACACCCGCATGAACGAAGGGGCTCTCGACGTGCTCGGCTTTGCGCATCAGGGACAGCATGGCATCGCGCACCACAACGAGAAGTCGGAGCCCGTTCTCAGCGTGCAGCTAGGCGCCCAGCCCGGCGTTCTCACCATTTCCTCCATGGCCGACATCAGCTACATGGGAAAGCCGCTGGTTCGACTGTCCAGCGAGGAACTGCACGATGCGACCCATCTCGCCTCTTCGGTGCTGAAGGCCGATATCAAGGTCAACCGGTTCTGATACCCACCTTCGATCACCCGCGCGGATGGTGATGCGCATGCATCTGCTTCAGGCGCTCTCGGGCCACGTGCGTGTAGATCGTCGTGGTCGAGATGTCGGCATGGCCCAGCAGCAACTGCACGGCGCGCAGGTCGGCGCCGTGGTTCAGCAGATGGGTCGCGAACGCATGGCGTAGCGTGTGCGGCGACAGCGGCGAAAGAATGCCCGCGGTCGCGGCATGCTTCTTCACGATGATCCAGAACATCACCCGCGTCATGCCCGATCCGCGCGCGGTCACGAAAAGATCCGGTGTCTGCTGCCCGCCGAGGATCGCCGGCCGCGACTCCTCCATGTAGCGCTCGATCCAGCGCCGCGCCTCGCCGCCGAACGGCACGAGGCGCTCCTTGTTTCCCTTGCCGAGCACGCGCAGCACGCCGTCGTTCATGCTCAGCTCGAACACCTTTAGCGCCACCAGTTCGCTCACCCGCAGACCGCTGGCATACATCAGTTCCAGCATGGCGCGATCGCGCAGGCCGAGTGTCTCGCCGACGTCCGGCGCGTTCAGCAGATCGTCGACCTGCTTCTCGCTCATCGTCTTGATCGCTCGCGGCGCCTGGCGGGCGGGCGCAAGCCGCAGCGTCGGATCGGCGACAAGACGGTTCTCGCGCACCGCCCAGCGGAAATAGCGCTTGAAGACCGTCAGCCGGCGGTTCGCCGAAGTCGCCTTGCCGCTCTTGCCCTCCTTGTTCTTCTCGAGCAAACGCGCGCCCATGTAGGCCTGCACATCGTGCTCCGTCGCGGCGCCGAGCGCGAGCTTGCGATGCTCGGCAAGCCACTGCGCGAACACCGCCAGATCGCGGCGATATGCAGCCAGCGTGTTGCGGGAAAGGCCGTCCTCGAGCCAGAGCGCGTCGATGAAATCGTCGATCTCGGGCCATTGCGGGGTGATCGGGGTGTTCGGCGTGTTGTTCGCGGTAAGCATAGGCAAGCAAGATAGCAAACAAGAACGCCGCCTCGAGAGGCGGCGTCGGCTTCGGAGACTGGACGTCAGTCGAGCTTCAGCTTCTGCTTGGCCACGACCTGCTTGTACACCTCGAATTCGGCCTTGATCTGCGCGGCGAACTGCTCGGGCGTGTTGGCGACGATCACCGAATCGGTGTCCTCGATGCGCTTGCGCACGGCCGGGTCGGCAAGCGACTTCCGCGTCGCTTCGCTGATCCTGTCGACGATTTCCTTCGGCAGGCCCTTGGGTCCGAGGATGCCGTAGTAAGCCATGCGATTGACCGGCTCCAGCCCGACTTCCTTGAACGTCGGCACATTGGGCAGCGCCGCGACGCGCTGCGGTGCGCTGACGACGATCGGGATCAGCTTGCCGGCCTTGATGAAGGGCAGCGCCGATGGCAGGTTGTCGAAGATGATGGGTACCTGGCCGGCCACCGTGTCGTTGAGCGCCGGGCCGGCGCCGCGGTACGGGATGTGCGTCACGAAGGTGTTCGTCAGGCTCTTGTACAGCTCCATCAGCAGGTGGCCGATGCCGCCGGTGCCGGAAGTCGAGTACGAGTACTTGCCGGGATTCTTCTTGAGCTCGGCAACGAATTCCGCATAGTTGCGCGCCGGGAAGCTCGGGTTCACCGCGATGATGTTCGGTGTCGCGGCGATGTTGATGATCGGCGTGAAGTCCGTGAGCGGGTCGTACGGCACTTTCGGATTGATGGCCGGATTCGCCGCGGTGCTCGACACCGTCGCAATGCCGAGCTTGTAGCCGTCGGGCGCCGCACGTGCCGTTTCCGCCGCACCCACGATGCCGCCGCCGCCCGGGCGGTTCACCACGATCACGCTCTGGCCGAGCACGCGTCCGAGCGGGTCTGCAATCACGCGGGCCACGATGTCGGTCGTGCCGCCGGCCGCGAACGGCACGGACAGTTCGATCGGCTTGTTGGGATAGCCCTGGGCCGCGGCCGGGCCCACGAAGAAGGCTGCGCCGGTGAACGCCCCCAGCGCGACCAGCGCCGAGGTACCGGCGCGCCTGTTGAATTGACGACGTTGCATGACGAGACTCCTCACGAAAGACGAAAAAGACGAAAGAACGGATGCTATCGGTTCAGCTGCAGGTCAGACACGAGGATTACCCCGCCGTGCTGCGGTTTATCCTCGCCCGGTGAACTACGCGCAACTGCTCTTCCCCGACTTCTCCCTCATCGTTTGCGGCTGGCTCCTGTGCCGCTACACCGCGCTGGACCGCCGGGTATGGGATCAGGTCGAGAGCCTCGTCTACTACTTTCTGTTCCCGGTGCTGCTGTTCCATTCGATCGTCCGCAGCCCGATCGATTTCGGTGCGACATCGAATCTGCTGGTCGGCGGTCTCGGCGTCGGGCTGAGCGGCGTCGCGCTGGCTTATGCGATTCCCCACATCCCCGGCATCGGCAGCCGCATCGACCGTCGCGACCACGCGGCGAGCGCGCAGATCGCCTTCCGCTTCAACTCCTTCATCTGTCTCGCCCTGGCCGAACGGCTGGGCGGCGCGCAAGGCCTGCTGCTGATCGCCGTGCTGATCGGCGTCTGCGTGCCGCTGATGAACGTGGCGGCGGTCTGGCCGATGGCCCATCACGCGCAAAGCGGCTTCCTGCGCCAGCTGGTGCGCAATCCGCTGATCGTCGCCACCGCCTTCGGACTGCTGGTCAACCTGCTCGGCATCGCAGTGCCCGACTGGCTCACGCCAACGCTCTCCCGGATCGGTGCGGCATCGCTAGCGCTGGGCCTGCTGGCGGCGGGTGCGGGCATGCAGTTCGCGACGCTCGCGCGCGGCAAGCTGCTTGCGGTGTCGGTGCTGTCGATACGCCACCTCGTCCTGCCGCTGATCGGCTGGCTCCTGGCGCGGGTATTGCACCTGGACGCCATGCAGGGCAGCGTGCTGATGGCCTTCTCCGCAGTGCCTACCGCTTCCAGCGCCTATGTGCTGGCTGCGCGCATGGGGTACAACGGGCCGTTCGTCGCCGGGCTGGTCACGATGTCGACGGTGCTCGGCGTGGCGAGCCTGCCGTTCGCGCTGTCGCTGCCCCGGTAAAAACAGACCACAACCAAGGAAACGAGACATGAACACATACGATTTCAATGGCCGGACGGCCGTGGTCACCGGTGGCGCGCAAGGCATCGGCTATGCGGTCGCGCTGCGCCTGCTGGCCGGCGGCGCGAAGGTCGCGCTCTGGGACCATGATGCCGACGCGCTGAAGGCGGCCGCCGGATCGCTCGAAGGCAAGGGCGAGGTCGGCACCTTCCAGGTCGACATCACCCGACTCGACAAGGTCGAAGCCGCCGTCGCCGAGACCGAAAAAGCCCTCGGCCCCATCTCCGTGCTGGTGAACAGCGCAGGCATCGCGGGCGCCAATGCGCCGCTGGCCAGCTATCCGGCGGACGAATGGCAGCGCGTGCTCGACGTGAACCTCACCGGCACGTTCAACGTCAACCGCGCGGTCGTCGCCGGGATGGTCGAACGCGACTACGGCCGCATCGTCAATGTCGCGTCGATTGCCGGCAAGGAAGGCAATCCGAACGCATCGGCCTACAGCGCATCGAAGGCAGGCGTCATCGCGCTGACGAAGAGCCTCGGCAAGGAAACGGCAGGCCGCAACGTGGCGGTGAACGCCATCACGCCGGCAGCCGCGAAGACCAAGATCTTCGACCAGATGAAGCAGGAACACATCGACTACATGCTGTCGAAGATCCCGCGCGGGCGCTTCGTCGAGGTCGACGAGATCGCCGCGATGGTGGCTTGGCTGGTGTCGGCCGAGAACTCGTTCACGACCGGCGCCGTGTTCGATCTCTCCGGCGGACGCGCAACCTACTGATACATGAAGCCTCGCATCTATCTCGCTGGCCCCGATGTCTTCTTCAACGACAGCGAGTCCATCTTCCGGCGCCTCACGGCGCTCTGCGACAGCCTCGGCCTGCAGGCGCTCCCGCCATCCGACGGCGACATCGCCGCCGATATCCGCTTCACCGACGAAGAACGCGCCCAACGCATCTACGAAGGTAACATCCGGCTGATCCGCGAGGCCGACGGCATCATCGCCAACCTCGCTCCGTTCCGCGGTCACGAGCCGGATTCGGGAACGGTGTTCGAAGTCGGTTTCGCGACGGCGCTCGGCAAGCCGGTGGTGGCTTATGGCGTTGCGCAAGGCACCTATGCGGAGCGCGTGAGCGCTACGGTCGACTGCGTGACCGATCGGGCCGGCGTGCTTCGCGAGCGGGCAAGCGGGACGATGGTCGAAGGCCTCGGGCAGCGGCTCAACCTGATGCTGACGCGCTCCACCGCGATTTCCGAATCGGCAGAAGACGCGCTGTCGCTGCTCGCCCGCTTGCTCAGACCCGAGACCTAGATGAAAACGATGATCCGCACCCTCTCGCTCGCTGCTTCGGCAGCCATTGCCTTCTGCGGAACCGTCGCGCAGGCAGACACGATCAAGGTGCTGACCGCCGGCGCCTTCAAGCAGGTCGTGGTCGCGATGGCCCCGGCTTTCGAGGCGCGCACCGGCCACAAACTCGAAATCCAGAACGACACCGCCGGTGCGTTGATACGGCGTGTCGGCGCCGGGGAGCCGTTCGACGTGCTGATGCTGACACCCGCCGCGCTGCAGACGCTGGCATCGACCGGCCGCGTGATCCCGGACAGCATCGTGCCGCTGGCCAGGGTCGGCATTGGCGTCGCGGTGAAGGCCGGTGCGCCGAAACCGCGCATCGCCACTGTGGCGGATTTCAGGCAGACGTTGCTCGATGCGCGAAAGGTCGCGTACATCGATCCCGCAGCGGGCGGCTCGAGCGGCATCTACCTCGACGGCCTGTTCCAGCGCATGGGCATCGCCGAGGCGATTCGCGCGAAAGCCGTGCTGGTGCCGGGTGGTCTGGTCGCCGAACGTCTGGTCACCGGCGAGGCCGATCTGGCAATTCACCAGGTCAGCGAGATCCTTCCGGTAAAGGGAGTCGATTTGGTCGGTCCGCTGCCTGCGGAAGTGCAGAACGAGACGACCTATGCCGGCGCGGTGGCGAACGACACCATCCACGCCGAAGCGGCACGAAGCCTGCTTGCAGCCATGACAGGGCCGGAGGCGGCATCGACGCTGGCGGCCAAGGGAATGAGCCCGGCACGCTGAAGCTTTCCAGCCATCTTGCAGATGAGCGGATTAGTCAATAAACTGTCTCTTAACCCGGTTAAAAGATTGTTTATTGGTGTCCAGAAGCAGCCTTTCACTGTCCGTCATTCCTGAGCAGGCGCAAGCGGCGCTGGTCCGGATGGGCTCGCGCCTGCGCGCGCACCGGGTGCAGCGCGGCTGGACGGTCGCGGAAATGGCCGAACGCATGTTGTGCTCGCCGACCACCTGGCGCGCGGTCGAATCCGGCAGATCCGGCTCGAGCGTCGGACTCTGGGCACATGCGCTCTGGCTTTTCGGCGAGCTCGACGCGCTCGACACCGTCGCTCCCGCCCCTGCTGCGCTGGCGGCCAACCGACGCGTCCGTCGCACGCGCAGCGAGCCGGTTGCCGGCGTCATTGGTGACGACGAACGTGACTTCTGACCCAACCACGCCGGGGGGCCCGTCGACGCTGTATGTCGGCCTCGCGCAGGACGGTGGCAACGAAGCTTCGTCCGTCGGCCTGCTCAAGCTCGCCCGCAGCGGCGTCGTGGAGTCCGGCGAATTCGCATACGGGCGGCGCTATCTGGCGGCACCGTCCAGCTTCCCGCTCAACCCCGATCGCCTGCCGCTGCGCGACGCGCCATTCCTTCTGCCCGCCCGGCGGCTGCGGGACGGCGGCGCATTGCCGCTGACGCTTCGCGACGCGTTGCCCGACAGTTGGGGGCGCAAGGTGCTGGAGATCCAGCAAGGCCGGCCGCTGACGGATGTCGAAGCGCTGCTGCTCACCAACGAGGACCGTGTCGGTTCGATGGTGTTCGCTGCAGAGCTGCCGATCGGGCGCGAAGGCGACATTCATCCACGACGGCAAACGCCACATCGCCAAATTCGCGTCGCGAGGCGATACGCACGATATGGAAATCGTCGAAGCCGTCACGCTCGACCTGGCCGGGCTCTGCGGCATCGAAGTTCCGTCGTTCGTGTTGCAACCGCTGGCCACCGGACACGCGCTGCTTCTGCGGCGCTTCGACCGTACTGGCGACGTCGACGACGAACGCCGCCATCACTACCTGTCGGCCTCTGCACTGCTGGACGTGCCCTACGAATCCAGTCGCGGCAGCTATGTCGAATTCGCGCAAACGCTGCGCCGCATCTCGCACCGGCCCGCGCAAGACCTGCCGGAGCTGTTCCGTCGGATGGTCTTCAACCTCGTCATCGGCAACAGCGACGACCATGTGAAGAACCACGGCGTGCTGCATGTCGAAGGCAAAGGCTGGGAGCTGGCGCCGGCTTTCGATCTCGTCGCGCAGATCGAAGGACATGCGGGATATCAGGAACTGGCGATCCTGCCGGGGCAGCATGCGTCGAGCCTGGGACTGGCGCGGATGGCGGCACCGCACTTCGGCCTGGTTGCGGGCGAGGCGGAGGTGGTGATCGGGAAGATCGTTTCAACCGTCACAAGCCAGGTCGGGAATGCCGTCGAGGCCCGCTGCGAGGACATGGCGCTGTCGCGGATCTTCACGGCGTTCGTAGAGCTGCAGGGACGACGAATCGGCGCTGCCGAATAGTTCGCAATACGCACCGGATGAACGTTGCGTACTACGTCAGGCCGCATTGGCGAACCTCAATGACTGATCATCCAGGGTCGCCGGCCCGGCGCACTCTTAGCCCCATTCGGCGCAGTCACCGTCGCGCCGCGCTTGGTACTCCCGCCGGAACAACATCCGCATCCCGAGGGATGCTTCAGCCGCGCGTAATCACCCGAGCGCTTGGGCTCATGCCGCGCGCGCTCGTTGGTCTCGATGGCGCTGCGTGTGCTGCCCGCCATCAGCGCCAGGCTCGGCGCGAAGGCGAACACGCGCGGCGATGCGGCACCGCATCCCGGGCATGCGGCAGGCTCGTCGCGCCGGCTCACGCTGCGCAGCGCATCGAAGCCGCCGCAGCCGGCGCAGGCGTAGTCGTAGGTCGGCATGCTGTCGGCTCCTCGCTCAGACGATGTCGTGCGACAGCGGCATGTCGATGCTGCCGTCGATCATCTTCGTCGGCCCGTTGGCATTCGGATTGATGTCGAAGTCGAAGATCTGCGTCGGCAGCCACAGCGTCGCGCAGGCATTCGGCACGTCGACGACACCGCTGATATGGCCCTGCACCGGCGCGGTGCCGAGGATCGAATAAGCCTGTGCGCCGGAGTAGCCGAACTTCTTCAGGTACTCGATCGCGTTCAGGCAGGCCTGCCGGTAGGCGACGTTGACGTCCAGGTAGTACTGCTTGCCGGCTTCGTCGACCGAGATGCCTTCGAAGATCAGGTAGTCGTTGTAGTTCGGCGTCATCACGCTCGGCTTGAAGATCGGGTTCTTGATGCCGTACTTGGCCATGCCGCCCTTGATCAGCGTGACCTTCATGTGCACCCAGCCGGCCATCTCAATGGCGCCGCAGAAGGTGATCTCGCCGTCGCCCTGGCTGAAGTGCAGGTCGCCGACCGACAGGCCCGCGCCATCGACATACACCGGAAAGAACACCTTCGAACCGCGCGACAGATCCTTGATGTCGCAATTGCCGCCGTGCTCGCGCGGCGGCACGGTGCGCGCGCCTTCGGCTGCGGCCTTCGCCTTGGCATCGCCTGTCAGCCGTCCCATGTGCGCGGTGCCGGGCGAAGGCGGATTCGCGAGCCCACCGCTTGGGTTGGTGTCGATCAGGTGCTGCTCGCGCATGTTCCACAGGTCGAGCATCGGCTTGTCGGGCAGGCAGCCGATCAGGCCGGGATGAATCAGGCCGGCGAAGTTCACGCCGGGGATGTGGCGCGAGCTGGTGAACATGCCCTTGAAGTCCCAGATCGACTTCTGCGCCTCGGGGAAATGCTCGGTCAGGAAGCCGCCGCCGTTCTTCTTCGAGAAGAAGCCGTTGAAACCCCACAGGCTGTCCTGCTTTGCGCCGATGTCGAGCAGGTCGACCACCAGCAGATCGCCCGGCTCCGCGCCCTTCACGCCCACCGGACCCGAAAGGTAGTGCACGGTGGTCAGGTCGATGTCGCGCACGTCGTCGGCGCTGTCGTCGTTCTTGATGAATCCGCCAGTCCAGTCGAAGGTCTCGAGGATGAAGTCGTCGCCGGGATTCACCCAGCAAGCCATCGGGATGTCCGGATGCCAGCGGTTGTGGATGTTCTCGTTCTCGGTGGGCGACTTCGTCAGGTCGACCTTGATCAGCGTGTCCGTCATTTGAATTGGCTCCAGGGGTTGTGGTTGAACGAAAAGGGTCAGACCGACAGGTAGGCCTTGATGTGGTTGACATCGGTCTTGTCGCGCGCGGTTTCGTGGACGAGGCGACCGCCTTCGATCACGAACAGGCGATCGGCGACATCCATCGCGAAGCTCAGCACCTGCTCCGAAACGATGATCGTGATGCCGCGCCGACGACGGATCTCGTTGAGCGCCTTGGCTATGTCCTTGATGATCGAGGGCTGGATGCCTTCGGTCGGCTCGTCGAGCAGCAGCACCTTCGGGTCGGTGACCAGTGCGCGCGCGATGGCGAGTTGCTGCTGCTGGCCGCCCGACAGGTTGCCGCCCTTGCGCCGCTTCATGTCCCACAGCACCGGGAACAGCGCGTAGATGTCTTCGGGAATGCGGCGCGTCTTCGAGTTCTCCAGGCCGGTCTGGATGTTCTCCTCGACCGTGAGCGTCGGGAAGATCATCCGGCCCTGCGGCACGTAGGCGATGCCCTTGGCGACGCGCTTGAAGCTCTCGTCGTGCGACACATCGTTGCCCGCGACTTCGATGCGCCCGCTCCTGATCGGCAGCACGCCCATCAGGCTCTTGAACAGCGTCGTCTTGCCCATGCCGTTGCGGCCCATGATGGCGACCGTTTCGTTGGCCATCGCATCGAACGAGATGCCGTGCAGCGCCTCGCTCTGGCCGTAAGCGGTGTGCAGGTCGTCGACCTTGAGGATGATGTCGCTCATGTCAGTGGCCTAAATAAACGTCGATCACGCGTTCGTCGGCCTGCACCTTCTCCATCGGCCCTTCGGCGAGGATCTTTCCCTGGTGCATGACGGTGACCTTGTGCGCGATCTGCTTGACGAATTCCATGTCGTGCTCGATCACGATCACCGCGCGGTTCTTGCAGATGCGCTTGAGCAGTTCGGCCGTCAGCTCGCGTTCGCGCGAGCTCATGCCGGCGATGGGCTCGTCGAGCATCAGAAGTTCGGGCTCCTGCATCAGCAGCATGCCGATCTCCAGCCACTGCTTCTGGCCGTGCGACAACAGGCCGGCTTCGGTGCGCAGCCTGTCGCCCAGGCCGATGTCTTCGGCGACCGACTGCACGGCCGCCTTCACGGTGTCGGTGCATTTGAAAGCCAGCGCGCCGAAAACCGTGCGACCGCTCGGATACGACACTTCCAGGTTCTGGAAGACGCTCAGGTTCTCGTAGATCGACGGCGTCTGGAACTTGCGGCCGATGCCCAGCCGCACCCGCTTGTGCTCGGCCATCTTCGTCAGCTCGGTGTTCTTGAACTTGATGCTGCCGCTGCTGGCCTTGGTTTTGCCGCAGATCAGGTCGAGCAGCGTGGTCTTGCCGGCGCCGTTGGGGCCGATGATCACGCGCAGCTCGTTCCTGTCGATGTAGAGCGTCAGGTTGTCGATGGCCTTGAAACCGTCGAAGGAAACGGTCAGGTCTTCGACCGCGAGGGCGAAATCGGTGTTGCTCATGGAACTGCTTTCTTCGGCACTGCGGCCGATGCCTGCCGCAGCGCCTCGCGACGCGCCTTCCACCACGGCACGATGTGGCTCTCCCACAATCCTGCAAGCCCCATCGGGAAAGCCATCGTCACGCCGATGAAGAGGCCGGCCATCAGGAACAGCCAGAGGTCCGGGAAGCTCTCCGAGAACAGCGTCTTGCCGGCGTTCACCAGCAGCGCGCCGTACACCGCACCGACCAGGCTCAGCCGCCCACCGACCGCCGCGTAGATCACCATCTCGATCGACGGCACGATGCCGACGAAGCTCGGCGACATGAAGCCGACCTGCAGCGAGAACAGCGCGCCGCCGATGCCCGAAAGTGCAGCCGCCAGACAGAAGGTGAAGACCTTGAAGTTGGCGACGTCGTAGCCCGAGAAGCGGACCCGGTCTTCCTTGTCGCGCATGGCGAGCAGCAGCGTGCCGAGCTTGCTGGTCTGAATCCAGCGGCACAGCAAAATGCTCGCTATCAACAGGCCGACGCAGACGTAGTAGAGGATGTATTTGGCGCTGTCGGTGCGCGTGTCCCAGCCGAGCATCGTCTTCAGGTCGGTCATGCCGTTGACGCCACCCGTGTAGCCCTGCTGGCCGATGATGAGCACGGTGACGATCAGCGCCACCGCCTGCGTGATGATCGCGAAATACACGCCACCGACGCGCCGCTTGAACATCGCGAAGCTGATCAGCCAGGCCAGCACCGTCGGCACCGCGATGACGAGGATGAGCGTCAGCGTCAGGCTCTTGAACGGCACCCACATCAGCGGGAGCTCGGTGATCTGGTTCCAGTCCATGAAGTCGGGGATACCGGGCGTCGACTGGATCTTGGTGGTGATCGGGTCCGACGCTTCGAGCTTCAAAAACATCGCCATCGCGTAGCCGCCGAGCCCAAAGAAAACGCCCTGCCCCAGGCTCAGCACGCCACCGTAGCCCCACACCATCACCAGCCCGACGGCGACGAAAGCGTAGGTCAGGTATTTGCCGACAAGGTTGAGCCGGAAGATGTCGAGCGTGGCCGGCAACACCACCGCCAGAAGCAGTGCCAGCAGCAGCACGCTCCAGAGCTTGTAGCGCGTATTCAACGACTTGAGCATGTTCATGTTCAACGCCTCACTTTCGATGCGAAGAGGCCTTGCGGGCGGATCATGAGGATCAGAACGATGAGCGACAGCGTCAGCACCTTCGCCATCGATCCGGTGATGAAGAACTCACTGATCGATTGCGTCTGCGCGATGCCGAAGGCCGATACCACCGTGCCCAGCAGACTCGCCGCGCCGCCGAAGGTGACGACCAGGAAGGCGTCGACGATGTAGAGCTGGCCCGAGGTCGGCCCGGTCGAGCCGATGGTCGTGAAAGCCGCACCCGCAATGCCGGCGATGCCGCAGCCGATGGCAAACGTCAGCCGGTCGGTCTTTTTTGTGTCGATGCCGATGGCATTGGCCATCACGCGGTTGGCGACCGTGGCGCGCACGCGCAGGCCCCAGCGGCTCCGGTGCAGCGCGAGCAGGACGGTACAGGTGACCAGCGTGGTGAGGCCGAGCACAAACATGCCGTTGATCGGAATGTCGAGGCCCTCGGCCGGCGCCCACGACCCCATCAGCCATTCGGGCAGTGCCGGGCTGACTTCCTTCGGACCGATGAAGGTACGGAAGATCTGCTGCATGCCCAGGCTGATGCCCCAGGTGGCGAGCAGCGTATCGAGCGGCCGCTTGTAGAGATGGCGGATGAGCCCCCACTCGACGAACCAGCCGACGATGAATGCGATCACGAAAGCGAGTGCGATCGCGAGCGGAAAGTAGTACGCCATGAAGCCCGGCGCGTGCGTGCCGACGAAGGTCGAGGCCATGTAGATGGTGTAGGCACCGATCGTCATGAACTCGCCATGCGCCATGTTGATGACGCCCATCTGGCCGAAGATGATCGCCAGCCCGAGCCCCATGAGCAGCAGCACCGCGAACAGGCTCAGACCCGCGAAGCCCTGCATGAGGCCGATGTTCCACATGTCCGAAATGCTCATGGCGCAAGGCTCCTGGGGGTTGGGATTACTGATAGCCCTTGGGGAACGGATCGGGCTTGATCAGCTCAGGCGACTCCGCCACCACCTTGAAGCTGCCGTCCAGTTGCCCCTGCCCGATGCGCGCCTTGCTCCACAGGTGGTGGTTCGCATCCAGCTTCACGTAGCCTTCCGGTGCGTTCTTCAGCTCGATGCCCGGCGATGCGGCGACCACCTTGTCGACGTCGAAGCTGCCGGCCTTCTCGACCGCCGCCTTCCACAGCCACGGGCCGAGATAGCCGGCCTGCGTCACGTCGCCGATGACAGCGTCCTTGCCGTACTTGGCCTTGAAGGCCGCGACGAACTTCTTGTTGTTCTCGTTCGGCAGGCTCTGGAAGTACTTCATCGACGAATAGAAGCCGGCGAAGTTCTCGCCGCCCACACCCGTCATCTCGTCTTCCGTCACGGCCAGCGTCAGCAGGAACTGCTTGTCGCCGGTGATGCCCGCAGCCTTCAGCTGCTTGTAGAACGCCACGTTCGAGCCGCCGACCACCGCTGCGAAAATGCAGTCGGGCTTGGCGACCTTGATCTTGTTGATCAGCGAATTGAAGTTGGTGTGGCCGAGCGGGTAGTACTCCTCGCCCTTGATCGAGCCCTTCTGGAAATTCTCGACATGCTTGCGCGCGATCTTCATCGAGGTGCGCGGCCAGATGTAGTCGGAGCCGACCAGGAAGAAGGTCTTGGCCTTCTTCTCCTTCTGCGCCCAGTCCAGGCCCCAGATGATCTGCTGCGTGGCTTCCTGGCCGGTATAGAAAACGTTCTTGCTCTGCTCGAGGCCTTCGTAGAAGGTCGGGTAGTACAGCAGGCCGTTTTCCTTCTCGAACACCGGCAGCACCGCCTTGCGCGACGCGCTGGTCCAGCAGCCGAAGACCGCCGCGCAGTGGTCGTTCACCAGCAGCTTCTTCGACTTCTCGGCAAACGTCGGCCAGTCGGAGGCGCCGTCTTCCTTGATCACCTTGATCTTGCGACCGAGGATGCCGCCCATCGCGTTGATCTCGTCGATGGCGAGCTGCTCGGCCTGGATCGAGCCGGTCTCCGAGATGGCCATCGTGCCGCTCGACGAATGCAGCTGGCCGACGGTGACTTCCGTGTCGGTCACGGCGAGCTTGGTCGTGTTCACCTTGGCCGTGGGAAATGCCTGCCCGAATGCGAGGCCGCTCAGGCCCAGCACGGGCAGCGCGGCGGCGCCCTGCAGCAGTCGGCGGCGCTGTGCCGCATGGTGCAACGCTGCGGACAGGTCGAGAGATTGGTTTTGCGGATCCTGCGGATCCTGGTCGCGGTCACGGGCCATGCGGAAATCTCCAGTCGGGGTTGATGAACGAAAAGCTGTGGTTCGGAGACTCGAAGACTTGGCACCATCGTTGTGCGCTTCGGGTCGCCATGGCCGCAACTCTAGGAACGACGGATGCGCAGGCGAATACGTCAATCAACGTAGCCGCCAGGCACGCGCTTGCGACGAGACTTCGCGACATGAATCGACACCGAAGCGATCGAGGACCGCTTCTTGCGAGCGTCGGGGGACACCCTTCCCGAAAGCACGGCGCCATGCCTTCCGCCAGCGAACCAGCGCCCCGCCCGACGACCCATCCGGTGACGGGCCAGAAGATCTTCCGCATCCGCCGCGACTACAACACCTGGGTCGCGAACGAAACGCTGGAGGACTACGCACTGCGCTACACGCCGCGCAGCTTTCGTAAATGGTCGGAGTTCCGGGTCGCGAACGCTGCCTTCGGCGCCACTTCGTTCCTCGCGCTCGAAGCCATCGGCGGCGCGATCGCGCTGAGCTACGGCTTCGCGAACGCGCTGTGGGCGATATTGGTAGTCGGCATCGTCACCTTCTTCACCGGCCTGCCGATCTGCTACTACGCTGCCAAGTACGGCGTCGACATGGACCTGCTCACGCGCGGCGCGGGCTTCGGCTATCTCGGCTCGACGCTCACATCGCTGATCTACGCCAGCTTCACCTTCATCTTCTTCGCGCTGGAAGCCGCCATCCTGGCGCTGGCGCTGCAGATGTATTTCGACTGGCCGATGGCGGTCTGCTACCTGGTGTCTTCGGTCGTCATCATTCCGCTGGTGATGCGCGGCATCACGATGATTTCGGCCCTGCAGCTGTGGACGCAGCCGGTCTGGCTGGTGCTCTTCGTCTGCCCGTTCATCGCGGTGCTGTGGAAGAACCCGCAGGCATATTCGGACTTCACCGGGCTGGTGGGCCGCATCTCCGGCGGCAACGACTTCGACCCGCTGATGTTCGGCGCGGGCGCCACGGTCGCGTTCTCGCTGGTGGTGCAGATCGGCGAACAGGTCGACTACCTGCGTTTCCTGCCCGAGAAGACCGCGGCCAACCGCCGCAAGTGGTGGGCGGCCGTGCTCATCGCCGGGCCGGGCTGGATCGTGCCGGGAATGATCAAGATGATGGGCGGGGCCTTCCTCGCCTTCCTTGCGCTTCAGCACGAGATTCCGGCAGCGCACGCCGTCGAACCGACGCGCATGTATCTGGCCGGCTTCGGCTACGTCTTCGACAACCCGGACTGGGTGCTCGGCGTGACGGTGCTCTTCGTCGTAGTCTCGCAGATGAAGATCAACCTGACCAACGCCTATGCCGGCTCGCTGGCCTGGTCCAATTTCTTCGCTCGGCTCACGCACAGCCATCCGGGCCGCGTGGTGTGGCTGGTGTTCAACGTGCTGATCGCGCTGCTGCTGATGACGCTCGGCGTCTTTGGCGCGCTGGAGAAGGTGCTCGGCCTCTACAGCAACATCGCCATCGCCTGGGTCGGCGCGCTGGTGGCCGATCTGGTCATCAACAAGCCGTTGGGCTGGAGCCCGAAGTCGATCGAATTCAAGCGCGCCCATCTCTACGACATCAACCCGGTCGGGCTGGTGTCGATGGTGGTGGCGGCGACGGTGGCGATGGTCGCTTACGCCGGCCTGCTCGGCCCGTGGCCGGCCTCGTTCTCGCCTTTCATCGCGCTGCTGACGGCATTGGTCGTATCGCCGCTGCTGGCCTGGCGCACGCGCGGCAGGTACTACCTGGCGCGCACCGATCTACAGCACTGGGCGCCGGGAGAAATCGTGCGCTGCGCGGTCTGCGACAACAGCTTCGAGTCCGAGGACATGGCGCATTGCCCGGCCTATGCGGCACCGATCTGCTCGCTGTGCTGCACGCTCGAATCGCGCTGCCACGACGCCTGCAAGAAGGATTCGCGCGCGTCGGAGCAGATCGGCGTCTGGCTCAAGGCGCTGCTGCCGCCGGCGCTGGCATTGCGGCTGAACTTTCGGGTCGCGCATTACGTGCTGGTGGCGACATCGCTGATCGCCCTGCTCGCGACCGTGATGGGCATCGTCTACGCGCAGGAGGGACTGGTCAACGCGCACGCGGCTAACGTGTTCCTGCGCGGACCATTCCTCAAGGTATTCGCGCTGCTGGCGATGGTGGCCGCGGTGGCGGCCTGGTGGATCGTGCTGGGCAGCGAAAGCCGCAAGATGGCGCAGGAGGAATCGAACCGCCACAACCATCTGCTGACGGTCGAGATCGAAGCCCACGGCCGCACCGGCACCGCGCTGCAGGCAGCCAAGGAAGCCGCCGAATCCGCGAACCAGGCCAAGACGCGCTACGTCGCCGGCATGACGCACGAGTTGCGCACGCCGCTCAACAGCATCCTCGGCTACTCGCAGATCCTGCTGAAGGCCGACGGCGCCGTGCGACCGCCGCGCGAGACGGTGCAGACCATCCACCGCAGCGGCGAACACATGCTAGGCCTGATCGACGGCCTGCTCGACCTCGCCCGCATCGAGGCCGGCCGCCTGCAGCTCGAACCGATGCCGCTCGCGCTGCGCGACTTTCTCGAGGAAGTCGTCCGCATGGTGCGTCCGCAGGCCGAGAGCAAGGGCCTGGCCTTCGTCTACACCGAGAGCGGCCGGCTGCCGGAATGGGTCAATGCGGATGCCAAGCGGCTGCGCCAGATCCTCATCAACCTGCTGACCAACGCCGTGCGTTTTACCGATGCCGGCACCGTCACGCTGCATGTCGACGCGCGGCGCCACGTGCTGCGCTTCGACGTGATCGACACCGGCATCGGCGTCGCGCCGCAGGACCACCAGCGCATCTTCCTGCCCTTCGAGCGCGGCGCGGCGGGACGCCGCCATGGCGAGCCGGGCACCGGGCTCGGCCTGACCATCACCGGCCTGCTGACCTCGCTGATGGGCGGCGAGCTGAAGATGACGCACACATCCAGCGCGGGCAGCGTCTTCAGCGTGCGGGTGTACCTGCGCGAAGTCGCCGATCCGGGCCCGCAGGCCGAACCGCAACGCGCCATCACCGGCTACTTCGGCCCGCGCCGCACGCTGCTGGTGGTCGACGACCAGCCGGTGCAGCGCCAGATGCTGGCCGGCATGCTGATGCCGCTCGGCTTCGAGATCCGAGAAGCCGCGAGCGGCACCGAATGCCTCGACAGCCTGCGCGAGCACGTGCCCTCGGCCATCCTGCTGGACATCAGCATGGACGACATGGACGGCTGGGAGACGGCCCGCCGTGTGCGCGCGACCGGCTTCGAAGCAGTCCCGATCATCATCGTGTCGGCCAACGTGTTCGAGAACCAGACCGAGCGGCTCAAGGAATCGAACTGCCAGGCGTTCATCGGCAAGCCGGTCATCGAGTCGGAGCTGATCGTCACGCTCGAACGCAACCTCGGGCTGGCCTGGATGCAGCACACGGCGCCGCCCGGCGTGCCACCCGGCTTCTATGCCAAGCCGGCACCGTTGAACCTGCCCGACGACGTGCGCGGCGAACTGATGCGGCTGGTACAGGTCGGCCACGTGCGTGGACTGCAGCAGGCGCTCGACCGCATCACCGCCGAAGATCCGTCGCTCGCCGCGAGCTGCACCTTGTTGCGTGGCATGGTCGCGCGCTTCGAACTCGAAGGCGTGCGCTCCGCGCTGATGGAGGACGACGATGTCGCTGCTGCCTGAGAACGAACGCCCGGTCGTGCTGGTCGTCGACGATGCGCCCAGCAGCCTCGGCATGCTGTGCGACACGCTGGAAGCCAGCGGCTACACCGTGCTGGTCGCGGGCGACGGCGAATCCGCGCTGCAGCGGCTCGAACTGGTGGTGCCCGACGCGATCCTGCTCGACGGCATGATGCCCGGCCTTTCCGGCTTCGAGACCTGCCGCCGCATCAAGGCCAACCCGGCGCTGGCGCACATCCCTGTGCTGTTCATGACCGGCATGTCGGAGACGCAGGACGTTGTCGAGGGCTTCGCGAGCGGCGGCGTCGACTATGTCGTGAAGCCGATTCGCGCGCAGGAGGTGCTGGCGCGGCTGCACACGCATGCACGCAATGCACGCATCGTGCGGATGGCGCGGGATGCGGTCGACGTGGCCGGCATGGGCGTGGTCTTCGTCGACACGCGCGGGCGCATCGCGTGGCGTTCGCCGCAGGCTGCGCTGTGGCTGCATGCGCTGGGCGAGCCGCAGTCGCCGGGCCAGCTGCCGGTCGCGGTCGAGGGCGCGCTGACCGGCGTCACCCCGTTGCGCGTGACGACGGCCGGCGGCACGCTGCTGTCGGTGCGCAACCTGGGCGCGGCAGCGCTGGGCGAAACCATGCTGCTGCTGGCGCAGGTGCGGCCGGGGCCGGAAGCGTCATCGCGGCTGGCCGACGCGGCATTGACGCCGCGCGAGACCGAAGTGCTTTCATGGCTGGCCAAGGGCAAGACCAACCGCGACATCGCCGAGATCCTCGGCATGAGTCCGCGCACGGTGAACAAGCACCTGGAGCACATCTTCGAAAAGCTGGGTGTGGAAACGCGGTCTGCGGCGGCAGCGCTGGCGACGGGGCAGCTGGGTTAGGTCGCCTCAATCCCCCTGAATCTGCGACGCCTTCACCACGCTGCCCCAACGCACCAGCTCTGCCTTGCTGAATTCACCAAGCCGCGCCGGGTCCATGTAGTCCGCCGAAGCGCCCTGCTCCGCCGCCTTCTGCTGGAACGCCGGTGTGGCAGTGAGCTTGGCGATCTCGCTGCTGATGCGGTCGACGATCGGCTGCGGCGTCCTGGCCGGCGCGAAAACCGCGAACCACGATGTCGCGTCCAGCTTCGGCATGCCGGCTTCGGCGGAAGTCGGCACGTTCGGCAGCGACGGCAGGCGCGTCTTGCCGGTCACGGCCAGTGCACGGAGCTTGCCGGCCGCGATGTGCTGCATGAACGGCGGCGGCGTGCCGAAAGTCATGTCGACCTGGCCGCCGAGCAGGTCCTGCAGCGCCGGACCGGTGCCCTTGTACGGTACGTGCGTCAGCTGGATGCCGGCCTGCTGTTCGAGCATGGCGCCGGTCACGTGCTGCAGCGATCCGTTACCGGACGACGCGTAGGTCAGCTTGCCGGGATTGGCCTTGGCATAGGCGATCAGCTCGGGCAGCGTCTTTGCCGGGATGCCTTCGCGCACGACGACCAGCTGCGGCGCGCTCACCACGTTGGCGACCGGCCGGAAATCTTCCGCCGACCACTGGGGTTTCTGCTGGCTCACATGCGGCGTGATGACGTGGTAGCCCGAGTACTGCATCAGCAGCGTGTAGCCGTTCGGGTCGGCGCGCTTCACGGCCATCGCGGCGATGACGCCGTTGCCGCCACCCTTGTTGTCGACGACGATCGACTGGCCCAGCGCCTTGCCCAACGGCTCCGCGAGCATGCGCGCGGAGATGTCGGTCGTGCCGCCCGGCGCGGTTGGGACCACGAGGGTGATCGGGCGGTTCGGGTAAGGCGCGTCCTGTGCCGCCGCCGTGCCGACCAGGCCGATGGATGCGATGGATGCGATCAGCAGCGCAGCGCGGCGTGTCAGTGCTTGTTCTTTGTTCAACGGATGTCTCCTTCACTGTGCGGAGCGCCGATTCTGGGAGCGCCACGCAACGAAGGGAAGCGCAAAGCCGCCGCACGAGCTTTCGTGGATCGCGAAAGCAGAGTTGGGTCAACCCTTAGTTCAGCCCTCGGTTCTGGCTGCGCAGAGATGGTCGATCAGCAGACGCACATGGCGCGGCACCGCCGCCGCATCGCGCACGCCGATCAGCAGCCGGCGTTTGGCCCAATCGTCCTGCAGCGCGATCTGGCGCAGGTTCATCGAGCGCAGATGCGGCCGGATCGCCTCCCCCGGAAGCACCGCCACCCCGAGCCCGGCCGCCACCATCTGGCACATCGCGTCGAAACTGCGCACCTGCAGCCGCATCTTCAGGCTGCGCCCGAGCGCGTTCGTCTCCGCCTGCAGCCGCTTCGCCAGCGACGTGCCCTTCGGCAGGCTCACGAAGTCGTAGTCGATCGCTTCCTCGAACCGCACCGACCGCCGCTTCGCCAGCGGATGGTCCTGCGGCACCACCAGCACCAGCCGGTCCTCGCGGTAGTTCATCTGGTGCAGCCCGAAAGCCGGCGTGCGGTCCGCATAGATGCCGAGGTCGGCCCGGCCGTCCAGCACAGCCATCACCACCTCGACGCTGTTCTCCTCTTCCAGCTCGATGCGGATGCCGGCATTGGCGCGGATGAACGACGAAATGTCCGCCGGGAGGAACTGCGTGACCGCCGAAGTGTTGGCCCAGAGCCGCACCACGCCGACCAAGCCGGTCGCGTAGTCGGAGAGATCGGCTGCAAGCTGGTCGACGTTGCTCAGGATGCGCTGGGCATGCAGCCGGAGTGCGTGGCCGGCGACCGTAAGCGTGATGCCGCGGGAATGGCGCTCGAACAGCGGCGCGCCGACGGCGGCTTCGAGATCGGTGATGCGTTTGCTGGCTGCGCCGACTGCGAGGTTCGCCAGGGAGGCGCCGCCGCTGATGCTGCCGCTGCGGGCGATCTGGGTGAAGAGAGAGAGGGAGAAGAGGTCTAGGCGCTGGAGGTTCACGGGTCGGATTCTGCAGCGGGCATGGAATCTGCTGCTTACGAATTACTCCTTCGACTACCAGCTCCTACCGACGACACGCCATGCCTGCCACGCCAGATAAGCCCATAACGCCCTGCTCTCACCTACAGCTATTTTTGAAGCCAGTGCTGCTGGTCGCAGCCGCGTCACTCGCAGTCAGCGTCGCCCACGCACAGACGGCGCTCGATGACATCCTGAAAGCCAAAGTCATCCGCATCGCCATCCCAACCGACTTTCCGCCCTACGGATCGGTCGGCGTCGACCTCAAGCCGCAGGGGCTGGACATCGACATGGCCAACTACATAGGCACAAAACTCGGCGTCAAGGTCGAACTGCTGCCCGTGACGACGGCCAACCGCATCGCCTACCTGCAGACCAAGAAGGCCGACCTGGTCGTTTCGACGCTCGGAAAAAACCCCGAGCGGGAGAAAGTGATCGATTTCACCATCGCCTACTCGCCCTTCTTCATTGGAGTGTTCGGGCCGAAGACGATCGCGCTGAAGACGCCAGGGGAAATGGCGGGCAAGTCGATAGCTGTCACTCGGGGATCGGTGGACGACGCGGAACTGACCAAGGTCGCGCCGCCGACCGCCGAATTGCGGCGGTTCGAGGACAACAACACAACGATCTCGGCGTTCGTCGCCGGGCAGACACAGCTCGTGGCTACAAGTGCACAGGTGGCGGCGGCCATGATGGGGAAGAACCCGCAGCTAGGGACCGAGTTCAAGTTCGTGCTGAAGGATTCGCCGAACTTCGTGGGGGTTGGGAAGGGAGAGGAGAAGCTGAGGGGGAAGGTGAATGAGATCTTGGCGGGGGCGAAGAAGAGTGGGGATCTGGATCGGTTGGCGGTGAAGTGGTTGGGGCGTCCGGTTGGGGAGCTGCCGGAGTGAGGGTGTTTTTGGGAGTCTCCAGCCGCGTAACGTCAAGTCAGTTGTCGCATTAAAGACAATCAAGAAAACTTTGTCACGCTCTCACAAGCACGCAATCTAAAGCTAGTACTTTATGTTCTAGTATCGAACGCTTACATTTTTCGTAGTATCTAGGAATCTTCAACCCATGAGCCGATTGCCGATAGCCTCTTCAGTTGACGACCAGCGTCGCCCTTTACCTTCGTCGCGTCCCGGCGATGTGATTGCGTTCTCAAACGATGACGAGCCGGGATTCTCCGAATATAGGGACATAGTTCTCGCGCACAAGTGGTTAATTGCCGGCGTGACGGGCCTCGTATTACTAATTGGCTTGGCTTACATAGTTATCGCAACTCCAATTTACCGCGCCAATCTGCTTATCCAGATTGAAGATTCTGCACCTGAAAGCAAGAGCTTTCTCACTGAAACGACTGGTCTAGGCGAGCTTAAGACAACAGCCAGTGGCGAAATTCAGGTTCTCGGATCACGTATGATTTTAGGAGCTGCCGTAGATCAGGTCGGCCTGCAAATCGACGCACGACCACGCTTAATTCCAGTAATAGGAGACTGGCTTACTCGAGGTGCTACAGGACTATCGAATCCTGGATTCTTAGGTGTTGATGGATATGTGTCTGGGCTCGAGCGAATAGCAGTCACAAGATTTAATGTTCCTTCCAAGTATGAAGATGTTCAACCGTTCAAGATTACGGTGCTGCCGGAAGGAAAATACTCGATCTCTCATGAGTTACTCGATGCACCGCTCCAAGGCTCAGTTGGTGTACCTATGCGTCACATGAGCCCCGATGGAGAAATTCTAATTGATATTAGCGAACTGTATGGGAAGGTAGGCGCCGATTTTCTCATCTCCGTTTCTTCTCGACTAAATTCGATCGAGAACTTGCAAAGTCGCCTGTTAATGTCTGAACAAGGGCGCCAATCAAATGTTGTCAATGTCACGCTCGAGGATAGCGACCCCGTGAGACTCGGACTTGTGCTCGACGCTATCGCCGAACGGTATTTGGGACAAAATGTACAGCGAAAATCAGAAGAAGCAGAGAAGACACTTGCGTTCCTTAGTGCTCAACTTCCTATATTTGAGCGTCAATTAAAGGCTTCTGAAGATGCTTTTGCGCGGTTTCGTAACCAAAATGGGACGATCGCATTTGACGAAGAAGCTAAAGTTTGGCTACGCAGTGCCGCCGATCTGCAAAGCAATCTTTTAAATCTGCAGCAAAGCAGACTAGATTTGCGACGAACTACTAATGAGACACACCCAAAAATTCAAACCTTGAATCAACAGATTGCAGCTGTCCAGTCAGAGCTTATGTTGATAAACAAGAAAATCACGGCTATGCCAAACGTGCAGCGCGACGCACTTAGGCTTGAACGGGACGTACGCGCAAACAGCGCTCAATATCAATCCATGCAAAATAACGCTTTGCAAATGCGATTAGTGAGCGAAGGAAAGATTGGGAACGTTAGGATTCTTGATAGAGCAGTTGTTTCTAAGGCGCCAGTTAAGCCGCAGAGAAAATTGATTCTAGCGTTTACGCTTGTCACAGGTCTTCTTCTGGGCCTCGCGGCGGCGGTAATCTGCGCACGTATGCGCAATGGCGTGCGAAACGCGAATGAAGTTTCCATGGCAACGGGTTTAGAACTATTTGGTAGCGTTCCGCAAAGCCCTGAACAATTGAAGCTCATCGACAAAAATGGGCAAACAGTCTCAGGTAAACTTTTAACAGATACCTACCCATATGCACCATCATCTGAGTCTCTGCGGAGCATACGTGTCGCGCTTAGAAGAACTGTCAACGCTGCGTCTAACAATCGAGTGCTAATCACAGGAGCCACTGCAAGAATCGGTAAAAGCTTCATAGCTAGCAATTTGGCTGCGCTAATGGCTCAGACTGGAAATCGTGTTTTATTAATCAATGCAGACATGCGGAAAGATGATGAGACAGATGCATTTGGATTAATGCGCTCACCCGGCCTGTCGGAATTGGTCTCAGGTTCAGTTCCAATAGCCATAGCCATTCAATCAAACGTTCGCCCAAACCTTGATGTACTTACGGCAGGAAAATTTGATGGTTTTTCTGCAGACATGTTTGAAGCGAAACCTTTTCATGAGGTCTTGGATGCGGTTTCGAGGATGTACGATCACATTATCATCGATTCGGCGCCGATTTTGGTTGCTGCAGATGCGATAGCAATTGCGCCTCTTTGTGGATCCGTTCTATTAGTAGTTCGGAAGGATGCAACCGAAACGTCAGAAGTTACCGAGAGTATTAGACGTATAGCTCAAGCAAGCGGAGCAGTTGATGGATTCATCTTCAATGGATCACTCCAAGCGAAGCCTCGCCCCTCAAAAGCGTCATATACGCAACAGGCTGCTCGCAGCTCAACAAGCTGATCTTATAAACAATCACTTGCACTAAAATTATTTACTCTTTGATTTGCCGACTATCTTGCAACCAAATGCTTTATATAAGTCAAAGATAAGTATTAGACTCGCGCCACGGCAAAGCGTAATTATTAGCAAATAAAGCAAAAGAATAATCGTTGTTGAGAAAATGGGCTATATACAGAAAACACATGGCTTGCTATTTCGCCTCACCACTATGCGGCGGTTATTTTGACTGCGAAGACTAGCACTGCGAGCCGGGCCGTTAACGCAAGTGCATGGACAATTGGCACTCGCCTGAGTGCCAAATTAATTGACCTAGCAATGCTGCTTTGCTTAGCGCGGTTTTTAGGGCCTGAGGAATTTGGCTTGGTAGCCATGGCAATGGCTGCCGTTTTTATTATAGAAGCCTTATTAGAACTGCCGATGGCTGCGGCGCTGATTCGTGCACAGACATTGACATCAGGTTTGCTGAACACGGCGTTTACACTTAGTCTACTTCGAGGCGCCGTGATCGCGTTAATATTGCTCGCCGTGTCTTGGCCTTTATCCGTGTTTAACGAAGAGCCAAGATTGCGGGCCCTGCTTTCAGTTTTAGCATTGGCTCCTGCTATGCGCGGCTTAGTAAGTCCTCGAATGGTAGAATATGCTCGCGCATTTAATTTCCGGCCTGATGCAGCAATAGAAATTTCGGGAAAATTCGTAGCTTTTTTACTATCAGTTGTTATAGCCACAACAACTGGTAGTTACTGGGCAATCGCAGCCGCGACCGTTGGCGGGCCGCTCACAACTACGCTTTTGTCGTATTTTGTTGCGCCGTTACGTCCAAGAATAACACTTGTTGATTGGTCCTACTTTTCAAATGTTATCGGCTGGAACTTCCTTTCACAAACCGCAGCCGCGCTCAATTGGCAAATTGACAGACTGATTCTTCCGAGATTAACAAGTAACTCGGTCTTTGGGCAGTATGCAATGGGAAAGCAACTGTCGGAAATTCCAGTGCAGGCGTTAGTTCAACCTCTATATCGACCCTCAATGACCGCACTTACTTCGGCAGGAGAAAATCGAAAGTCGCGATATTTGCAGATTTCAGAAGCGATTGTCATCTTTATGCTTCCAGTTATGGGAATACCATTATTATGGCCGGAGGTTCTAGTGCGAATTGCACTTGGACCGAGCTGGGCACAATCTGCAGAATGGCTGCGTTGGATTAGCGCCGTTGCAGTTCTTAGTCTCCCTGCACTTATGATGAGTCCATTGGCCATGACATTAGATCGCACGCGTTGGGTCGCAATCAAGACAACCGTTGAATTGATTTTCAGAATCCCATTTGTATGGTTTGGAGCACTAGCTTTTGGAGTCCCCGGGGCAATTGGTGGCAGTGCAATTGCCACAGCTATTGGCACAATTGCTGCAATGTTCATAGTTAGTCATCTTCTCGAAATAAGTTTCGCGCGGCAAACCATGATACTCTGGCGACCCGTATTCGCAATTGTGCCGTCCGGGCTTCTTCTGTACTACTCAGAATTAACTATTCTGGCAAAAGACGGAATAACTGAGGTCTTACTCTGCGCAGCTATTTTCTCCACCGCTTACGTGATATGTTATTCACTGTTTATCTTGTTGGCCTGGAATTTAGCGGGTAAGCCCGCAGGCATTGAGCAGCATTTAATTGAAGTTGTTCGTGATCGATTTCATAAAAAACGCAAAACAATTCAAAAATCGAAGATTCCGAACGTAAAAAAATCCAATTAACTCGGAGGAATTAATGTCAAAAGCTCTCAGCCACAAGGACCAAAATGAAAATGGCATATTAAATCACATAGTTATTAACGGCAAGTTTTTGCAGACTACCACGAGTCGATCTGGCGTCTATCGCGTTGCCAAAGAATTATTAGTGGCTCTAGATAAAGTTTTGTTAGAAAATCGGGAAATCGCGCAGACTGTGAGGTGCAGTGTAGTTGTACCTAACGCAAATTTCGGTGACCTTAAGCTTTCTATTATTACAATAGAGAACACTGATAAAACAAATAGCATGTCACCGTGGATGCGCCGCATAACTGGTGTCTTATGGGAGCAGCTAATATTGCCAAAACGCTCCAAAGGAAAAACGATTATCAGTCTTTGCAACATCGGGCCGATAGTGCATCGTGATGCATTTACGATGGTCCATGATGCGCAAGTATTTTTATCTCCGGGCTCCTATTCGCGCCTCTTTAGAACTTGGTATCGTTTTGTATTACCATTGCTAGGAAAAAGAAATAAGGCGATTCTTACTGTATCGCAATATTCAAAAGAGCAGCTTGGTCACTTCAAAATTGCACCTGCTGAACGAATAAATGTAATCCACAATGGATGCGATCACGTTCTTCGTCTCATTCCGGATACTGAGTTAATAGCAGCCAAAGGACTAAGACGTACCCCCTACGTTGTTGCGTTGGCCAATTGTCAGAAACACAAAAACATTTCTGTGCTGTTAGAGGCATTTGGTTCGCCTGAAATGAGCGAAGTTACTTTGGTACTTTTCGGACCAGCTTCCCGTGACGACTTTGAGCGTCAAGGGCACAATGTTCCTAAGAATGTCAAATTCCTGGGGTTTGTTAGCGACGAGCAGCTGGCAGGGCTGCTGCAAGAAGCCGTGGCTCTTGCCTTTCCGTCTACGACTGAGGGATTTGGGCTACCTCCCCTCGAAGCGATGGCACTTGGATGTCCTGCCATAGTCGCTCCGCTTGGATCACTTCCAGAAGTCTGCGGCGATGCGGCTTTACAAGCCGACGCATATGATCCACTTCAGTGGCGACATCAAATAATACGCCTTTTGCGAGATGAAGAGCTTGCCGATGAATTACGCCGCCGAGGGAGACAACGTGCTGCGAAATTCACATGGGAAAGGTCAGCTTATCAATTGCTTGAAACGGTTATTGGACGGCAACTGACTTCTGACAGCTTGACTAGAGTCAGATAAATTAATAAACAGCAGTGAAAACCCAAGCTTTTTAGCTTATACAAGCCGCATGTAAACAGTTGTCTATGAACACTACAACTACAAAACTTAAAATTGCAATAGCAATCGCTACAGCTGGCCGTCGGGAAGGTGTTGCTAAAACAATAGAGTGGCTGGCGAAACAGTCCAGAGTGGCTGACGAACTACTCGTCTGTCCAGCAAAGAAAGAAGATTTTGATGATCGTTGCCTTGATACGTATCCTGGGAAAAGCTTAGTGCTTCACGGCTCCATTGGTTTGCCTGCACAAAGAAACGTCCTCCTCAATGCAACCGAATCCGACATCATAATTTTCTTTGACGATGATTTTTTACCGGCACAGGATTACGTGGTAGAAATCGAAAAATTTTTCGATTCCGCATCAGAAGTAGTTATCGCGACAGGTAAGGTGCTTGCAGATGGCATTATTGGTCCTGGAATAGCTTATACGGATGGAATCTCTATTGTAGAAGATGCAGGGCCTAATATTGCGGAACGTTCCCAACGGGTCACGTATAACGGATACGGGTGCAATATGGCTGTTAGGATGAAGCCGGTGCGCGAGCATACGATTCGATTTGACGAGAATTTGCCGCTTTATGCATGGCTTGAGGATGTCGATTTTTCACGTCAACTTTCTATTTATGGTGACGTTGTACAAGTAAATCGTTTACGTGGTGTGCATCTTGGAACAAAAGGATCTGGGAGAACCTCGGGACGCCGACTTGGCTATTCTCAAATTGCAAATCCTATCTATTTGGCGCGTAAAGGAACAATGAACTGGCCACTAGCCAGAAAACACATGCTAAAAAATTTTCTTGCAAACGTTGGATATAGCTTTGCTCCAGAAAAGTGGGTAGATCGCAGGGGTCGCTTAGCAGGTAATCTAATAGCATTAATAGATCTAGTACGTGGCTGTATCAAGCCGAACCGCATCTTAGACTTATGAACGCTTAAGCTTGCTTATTGAAACAAAATGCGCGCAATAGTATTCAACTATAGCTACAAACACGACGACAACACTCCTTGAGCATCTGCCGCACAGCTAATCATTACGTAACCTCAGTTTTTTTGGTACGTTTTTGCGCGCAGCCAATACGAGTAATAAATTCAATTACATAAAACATAATGCAAACTATTGAAAGTCGTCTAATTTTAGTCGAGTACAGACCATCTGGATTCGACTACCTGCGTCTATTTTTATCTATATCTGTAGTGTGTTTTCATAGCGTAATAACTTCCTATGGAAAATTAGAAGATGTTGAGATGTGGAATAGTTGGCTAGGAGTTCCTGTACGTTTCATTCTGCCAATGTTTTTTGCATTAAGTGGTTTTTTAGTCGCGGGCAGTTTGGCACGAAATAAAACAATAAGCGGCTTTCTTTGGCTCCGAGTTGTTAGAATTTATCCGGCTTTAGTCGTTGAAGTATTGCTGTCAGCGCTGGTATTGGGACCTCTGCTGACGTCAAAATCAGCTTCCGATTATTTTACAGATGCGCAATTTTTATTGTACTTTTGGAACATGGTAGGTCACATTCACTACCTTCTTCCAGGTCTTTTTGAGACCAACCCATTTCCATTGATTGTTAACGCGCAACTCTGGACCGTTCCATATGAACTATATTGCTACATTTCACTAGCAGCTTTATCCGCTTTTGGTTTAAAAAAATCTTTTTACATCGCTGCGATAACACCTGTCGGATTAGTCGTAGTCTATTTTCTTGCAAGATTTATCGCAAACAATGGGACCTTCCCCGCGATTGGAGGGGGCGTTACTGGAGTACTTTTGGTTGATGCCTTCCTATTTGGTGTTGCTCTATACTTTCTTCGCAGTTGGCTTCCTTGGAACGCGTTGACTTTTTCATTTGCACTGATTGGCGCCATATGTGCAGCAAAATGGTTTCACTATGGCATTTTATTACTTCCGGCTTTCACCGCGTATCTAGTTGTTTATTTAGGACTAATGAACCCTCGGAGAATAAAAATAATAGCCGGGGCTGATTATTCGTACGGAATTTTTCTTTATGGTTTTGTCATACAACAAGCTTTAGTTAGCTATTTTCCTATCGCACGCATTTGGTGGGCGAACATTATTATCGCCTTGCCAATTACCACTATATTTGCAGCGCTTAGTTGGCATTTTATTGAGAAGCCTGCGCTTCGGCTAAAGTATCTACCAAGCTATCTAGCTCAACTAAAATTAGATTTTCGTAGTTAGATGATCACATTAATCACGAAAGAATCAATTCGCTTTCTTAATTTTGCGAGCGTTTGTATATCTCTCAGCGTTCGTAATCGTAAAAATGAGATTGACTTTTGTCAGTTAGACGTTTTGCCAAGTATCGCTCAAACTCTTTAATGGATCGAGTGATCGTCGTGCTATTCGCCATTGGCCTTTAAAGCGTCAAAAACAACATTTCTGCGAGTAAGGATCTTCAGCCTCCCGCCTGCTCACGGTGATTGCCGTGAGCGATCAATGCGTGGCCTATGCCAGCAATGAGGTGGGTCTTGCCCACACACAGCGGGCCGAAGGCAAGCAAGTTGTGCCCTTGAGCAATCCATCCATCGGCTTTGGCAGGGCCGCGACGTGCGCCTTCGAGACTGCAGGCATCGCATCAAAGTCGAAGCTGGCCAAGCTCTTGTCCGGTGGCAATTGGCTGTCAACGCGAGCACGCGCGAGCCGGCGCGTCTCGCGCTCATTGACCTCCTATTCGAGTAGTGCGCCCAGGAAGCGTTCTGCCGGCCAACCTTTGCGGTTGGACTGATCGGCCAAGTCGGCCCACATCCGCTTCGTCGTGGGAAGCTTCAGCTCTGCCAGCATGAGCGGACGGTGGGTGAATCGGCCGCACTGCGCGTGGCCGCAATCGTGCTCATGCGGTCTCCCAACAGGACGTCGTATGCCGCCGTCGTCGGCAGCTGCACTTGCACGAAGGACATGACCATCGGACGCGGTGCGAACTGCGCACGCAGTACTTCGATGTCCGGGACTTCATTGCGCTCGCGCAGTGCGTCCAGCACGACGGCGAGCTCTGCGACGACGTTCGCCCGATCAGCCAGATCAAGCACGCTTACCATCAGCCGGCATGCATCGCGTTCGCTCAGTCGTTCGCTGATGCGTCGCCATGCTTGGGCGTATTCGCAGCGCGGGAACATCGCATCGCGAAGCACACATCGCGCGAACGCTCCGGGCTTGCGGCGAAGTGAAGGCGTCATGTGACGCTAGACGACGCGCTTTGGGTGCTTGTTCTGGACGCTGCTGCGCAGCCTCTCGTACTCGAACACCTTCACGCCACCGAGCCAGGCTTCAAGGTGCGCGCTTATACCCAAATCTTCAGGCGATAACCAATCAGCCTGGACGGCACGCTGTAGTGCGAGGCCTTGACGCTAATCAGGCCGAACTTGCTGACCCTCTCATCGACCTCGTCGAAGTCGGCGGTGCGCCGGGCCGGCAACGGCCAAAGGCTCGCACGCTCAACTTCCCAGCTTCGAGCAAAACGCGCGTTGAGTCTGCGCATGGTGACGGCGACGAACTGACCATAGCTCTCCAAGTTCGCGAACTCCCGCATGCCACGCAGCAGCAGCGACTGGTCCAGCGCGGTCGTCAAGCTTCCCTGACGCGCTTCGATCAGACCGTTCTCATGGCTCGCGCCCGGATTATTTCGGCTCGCCCGCAGGCCATAGCGGGCGTACAGCTCGCAGTAGCGGGCCGTGAGCTCTTCCCGCTCGGCAAAGTTGTTGAAGGCTGCAGACAGGCTGTCGGTGCGATGCCCGACCGCAAACGCACCGCGGACTGCATGTGTCAACCGCTCAAGATAATTGGCGCTGGCCACCAAGTTAAAACGTACGTCGTGTTCGAGCCTGATATTGGATTGGCCGCTAAGCACGGACCCGCAGGTTCGCTATGTTCGTATTGCATATCACCTTGCAGCAAATGAACTTCGTTTTCACTACGTGTGCCGAGAATTAAACTGCTCAATCTCAGTGCGCACATAAACTGCCCAATGATAGATCGCACTCTATGTGAATTTCCTAAGGCGGTAAGTGCGCCGAAACTAGTCGGCGCGATAGACCTGTATGGTAGATGGCCAGACGCGTTTTGTCATAGAGGCAAGCTGTGTCGTCGCTATGGACTTAAGCGCGCGGCAATTGAGCAGTTTCGCTGTCTCAAAGTGTGATTGCTAACTACCAATCGCGCGATCTGCATTGTCTTTGAAGTTGGGTCGAGATCAAAAGCACAGCAATGCTCGTCGCTAAAATCATTCACGATTTAAGTCAGCCATGAAGTTATGCCGTAGAAAAAACAAATTCGCGAGCTTGACATCCATTTGGCCATTTTTAGCTGCAAAATTTCGCACGTCAGATTTTTTTCCACGTTATGTCTCGTGGTACTGACGCTTTCGATTACATCAGTGCTGATCGTCAAGCGCCTGCCCTACTCGTCGAAAATCTGCCGCTCGTAGCCAATCCTGGATGCGATGGGTTCGACTGTTGCACACAGAGTGCAAACCGCACCTCGGAATGTTCTCAGACCAAACTTACTAAATTTTCAACTCTAGAAAGTCGGCAATTATGCAAAAAATGCTTTCTTTCAATACATCACAAGGCGCAGAAAATTCTTTTCGCTTTAATTCAAAAAACAATCTTACATCTACGTTGTGAATAAATATGGAATCTGTACAGTAATTCAATTTTCAAAGTTAAGCTCAGCTGCTTTTTGCTGCAAAACAAGTGAATGTCCATCTATGCTACTAGGACAAGATATTTCTTTTGAGAGCCCTTCATGCTCTGCTAATTTGAAGTTGAACATCTCAGCAAAAGGTCGGAGCTTTTGGGCAGAACCTGTTGTGTAAAAAACTTGAGAGGCTTGAAGTGCGCCAATTATTAAGCCGTGCAATCTCCCCGTGATTATCCAACGAGCACGTCCGTACGGAATCAGAAGCCCAATCTCAATTTCTTCGCTATTAACCAAATCGACTGGGACGGCCATCCTTTTTTCAATCAAACTTTTCAAGTTCGTGCAAAACGGAAGTCCAAACTCACTTCTGGAATCGTGCGAAACTACAATGACGTGCTTTAATTCTTTTTGATTGAAAAGCTTTTCAAGAACATTTATTATTTCCATAATGTTCTCGTTTCGCCCCTCGATTATATCGATACCAGGAGAAATCAAGCACGTCCCGTTTTCTCTGTGGTGACTTTTTAAATCAATGCAGTTTTTCAAAAAAGCAAGATCGCCTGCTACTTTGATTTTTTGAATTGCAACAGGAAAATCTGATCTTAAAACATCTGCTGAAAATTTATCTCTTGTGTAAATATTTTGACATAGCCTAAAAATCATCGCGAAAATTTTCTTCTTTTGTTGATTTTTAATTGGACTTGCCCCAGAACCAATAACGCCAAAACTATGTCCTGATACGCGAGTTAGAACTGCAATTAGCAAAGCAAATAGAAGCCATCCAAAAGATACATCGTTGCGTATGGCATGACCACCTCCAATTCGTACGGAGCTTCCGACGCATGCTCTTAACGCGCTGAGTGGACGATCTCTAATTCCTATAACCTCAAAACCGTTTTTTAGAAACTCTTGGCATATTGCATTGTTTGGTTGACGATATGGCAGCAACACGCACTGACCGTTGTTCTTGGCAATGTGACGTGCTGCTGCTAGGGCCAGCATAGCGTCACCCAAGTTAACGAAATCCCCTGGAAGCAGAACGAATTTCGATTTCTCTAAGAAGTTCATATATTTTCATACCTATATTAAGAACGTTTAAATTCAATGTCTTTAGATATGTTATATTTATTCTCATAAAATTCGAATCACAAAACGATAAGGATCTTCTGTTTATCTTTAGTTGTCGAATGCATGAAGAGCTTTAATAATCTACAACCTCATTATCATTTTATTATGAAGATATAGCAGGAAACCCACTTCTCAAAAAAACAAATTCCTAACTTGTCGCCACATCTACCCACGATATATAACTTTACCTATGAAATTATAAAAAAACGAAGTTATTTTTTCCAAGGAAGAAAAAATAGACTCGAAAATTTCCTCCCAAAATGCCTTCATTTTTCGTTCAACGAAAAAATTAATCGAAGCCGCCATTATTAGCACAATACAAAATACACCGAAATAAGCTGCCCATCTATTTTCATTACTTGCGTATCTGGATAAGAGCATGTAGCCAATATGAGCGTGCAATAAATAAATCGGATACGTCAATGCGCCTAGTTGCTTAGAAAATGGAAATTTGAAGTTCCATTTATCAGACTGGTTCACCATAAAAAAAACAAGATAGAAAGCTGCCAAAATACACATGACCAGGAATTTAGAAATTTCTTGATGATCGCTGATATTACGCAAGACATACTCAACTGAAAGGCCAAAGCTAAGAATCACTGAAAGAAAGGTTCGCAACTCAAACTTTGTTCTTAACATTGAGAGCAAAACGCCTCCAGCGAAGAAGGAATAGTAACCCCCTAAAAGTGGCAAATCTCCTTTGCCCATGATTGTCGCAAAAGTCATTATGATTGGCCACCAAAGCATGAACTTTTCTAACTTCTTAGAAAATCCCATTGCCAAAAAAAAGAAAATCATTAAATAAAAGTTGATTTCAATGATGAGTGTCCAATAAACCCCGTCAACGAATGTTTGCCTGTGTATCGGTCGATACATAAGCAAATTTCCAAGCACCTGCAAAGGCTCAACGCGCATCTTCTCATTAGCGATGAAATATGCAAAAAATGCAGTTGTTATCATTGCAGCCAAATAAGCTGGATAAAGTCGTACTGTCCTTCCGACTAAAAACTGCTTTGCATCCCGACGACTTGCCGAGATGAATATAACGTAGCCACTAATTAGAAAAAATAAATCAACACCCAGATAACCGTATTTCGCCCAAGCAATGACCGAAGAAACGTGATTGATCGAGCTCACTTTGCCATTCTCTATTCCATTAAAAAAATAGTGAAATGAGACGACTGCCATTGCCGCCAAAAAACGTAGATAGTCAAGGATTGGAAGTCTAGGAACCAAGTTAGACACTTAACAATTCCTTTTAATGAAACTGGGTTTGCTAGGCCAAACGTTCACCGTCGCGATAAAACTATTTCGAAAACACACTTATTCAAACCAAAATGGTGCGTTATGCTGCCACCGGTCTTTACTTTGAACGATTGCAATAATCGTTCAAATTTACCATGATAGCAATCGAAGTCTGTATATCGTTTGGCCTATACATCAAGAGATTCTTGTGTATATATTTTCAGATAATCGTCGAATTTGCAAAATATTGCGATGAGATCAACGTCGCGCTTATACGTTGATGATGGTGCAGTAGATATATTCCGCTGAGCGATATTGCCATCTGACCGATTTAAATGATACTTGATGCTTTGCCAATTAATTAGTCTTCAGCACTATAGGCATTCGACTAAATAGTCTCTGATCGACTCGTTCTATCTGCTTTGAATTATTCTCGGACGCATGTTCTCATATGCGTACTTGTTTACTATTGCTTTTTCCTTCTCTCGCATTATCAATATTCTTTTTTTCATTTAGAAAAAATGGTCTCAGGCTCATCCGGCGAGAACTTGTCAAAGCTACAGAAAATCCAAAAAAGAATGCGTTGAACATCCCAAAATCGGGTGTAGTTCCGACAGTCAACGCTGCAAAAAAAGGCGGAAGATATGCCCATCGAATTGCCTTTTGGTAAGCTGTACCCTCGTGGTCCATACTCGAAACACGCCGGAAAATTAAACACTGCACCAAAAACACAATGTAGAGTGCCCCACCAAGAATTCCTGCATTGCTGAATAGCGACACGGCGAAGTTGGACGCACGCGTGCCGCCCAATCCGACACCCAAACCACCGGTAGTTAAGAGTGCTTCCCACGACACCCGAGTCCACATACTTCGCTCTTCAAATGAGCTGGATGTGGATTTCTGAAATATCATCACATCAAGCATTTCTTGAATCGGTGCAAAAATCTTAGGCATCGTAAGAAACAGAAGCATTGCTCCTACGAGAAACAAAGATCCAAGATAAAACTCATTTATGATTCCGCGGCGCAAAAAAGGATTATTTTGACGTGAAAAGATTCGTGCAATCCATTCTAAAACTGCTACATTGCCCAAAACGCCTAGACCTAAGTATGCTGCTGAAGACGTCGACATCCAAATTGAAATTAATAGTCCAGCCATCAATAATGGAACAATTCGTGTGCTCAGATAGCTTGGTGTGATAGCTCGGCGGAAAAAGTAAAGCGCGGTGAGAAATGTCAACGCTATACTTCCAAATGACGATGCTTCCGGCATCAATCCAACGACACGTTTGCCGCCTAACACTTCATCTGTCGTCAAAAGCGCATAAGTCGCCGTACGAAATAGGTCAAGGACAGAATCCAATGAAATGTACTGAGATGTATAGTCAAGCAGACCGGAAATTATTGTGACAAATGCTCCCAAACATAAAGCTGAGAACACATGGCGACGCAATTCGTTGGACCGTAGCAATTGTGTAAATGCAAAGACGGTCAAGATTGAAATGCTGATATAAGCAAATTGCGAGATGTTTTGTGCAGTCGGAACGAGCAGAGCCGTATCCATTAGCACTTCTACTCGAACCGGCACTACTTCAACACGTCCAGCAAAAAAACGTGGCATGAATGCTGTAGTAATTCCAGCTACCACCCAGAAAAGAAACAAGAACAATAGTCGCGAAGACCTTAACGCATCTGCTGCGGCGCTGCGAAACCCCTTCGCGTTCCCTAGTACTTTTACTATTAGAAGAATTGCTACTGCTGGCGTAGGTGTCAGTGTCAGCCCACCTGTAATAGTAGTAGGCAAAACTGCTAACGAGCCGAATGGCATCGATGCGAATAGAAAGTAGATAAGTTTTTGGGAAGGCTGAAAGCTTATCCAAACAAAAATGCACCAGAATATTCCGATTGGGATTGCTTCCATTGCTTCAACTAGTTCTTGAAGTTACTCGAGCCAGCAATGCAGAATCAATAAATTCTTTAAGCCTTAAGTTACAGACACCGACATCAAAAGCACGCACATGGTCTTGCAATCTCTGCGCTTCGAAATTTTGTAGAGAACTTTCAAAATCAGCTATGGCATCAGCAATTGAATCAGCAGTTTGGTCATTGAAAAAAAATCCAGTTATCCCGTCAACGACTGTCTCAAGAACACCGCCTTTCCCGTAAGCGATTACAGGTCTACCACTCGCCATTACTTCAAGCGGAACAATTCCAAAATCTTCGACTCCAGGGAATAATAGAGCTTTGCAATTCGCGAAATGATAAGTCATGGTTGAGTCATCAACTGCACCTATGAATTCAATAGTTGGCCCAGCAATTTTTCGCAGCGCAGGCGTAGCCCCGGCGCCGATGACTAAAAGTCTCTTTCCCATACGAGTACAAGCCTCAACAGCAATGTCAATTCTCTTATAAGGAGTAATTTGACCTGCACAAATATAATAATCGCCTGGATTATCGACAGGTTTGAATCTGGTTAAGCTGACTGGAGGATGAATCACTTCAGCTTTTCTTCTGTAATAGCGCTCGATACGTCTCGCGACGTACGCTGAGTTAGCTATGAAATAGTCAACACGATGGGAAGTGCTTACATCCCATTGGCGTAGCAGCGGCGCCGTCAAAGACATTAAAGCTCGAGTTACGGGACCGGCCGCGGCTCTGTACTGAGGATACAAATCCCATATATATCTCATCGGCGAATGGCAGTAGCATATATGAAGCGCATCCGGACCTGGAATAATACCCTTTGCCGGACCGGCTTCGCTTGAGATGATCAAGTCATAGCTTGTAAGGTCAAACGATTCCAAAGCAAATGGCATTAACGGAAGCATCTTTTGATAATGCCGCGCGCCACCAATCTTTTGCAGAAACGAGGTGGTTATCTTGTGCCTGCGTATCTTTTCGGATATTGCACTCGGGTCGCACACCAGCGTGAAGATATCCGCGTCAGGATATAGATCGCATAGGATTTCAACAACCTTCTCGCCGCCGCGCATACCGACCAGCCAATAATGAACGATTGCGACTTTCAAGAGAGTTTCACCATCTTGTTGAATATGCAGTCATAAGTTTGTCTTCGAATGTCGCCTCGCTAAAGCGAGCTGCCGCCGAAGTTTTCGCAGCGTTGCCCATCTCAAGTCGCAAGTCGGGGTTGTCAACGAGCGTTGCAATCTTTGAGACCATCTCTTGTTCAGACGTGCACAGAAAGCCATTCTTTCCGTCTTCTATGACCTCGCGGTGCTGCTCGCAATCAAGCGCAACACAAGGAAGTCCTGCTGCCATGGCCTGGACTAAAAATAACGGGAAGCCTCGAGTCGACCAAGGCGCGACATACATCCAGCCACCGGCTAAAGCGCCAGCGCATTCCTGATCATTGGAAATGGATGACACATTCACACTTGCTGCTTGCAGCCGACGCTGTGCGATCTCCGGTACCGTTCCGATCCAGTTGAATTCCAATCCGAGTTCTTCTCCGCTTAATAAAACGGCTAACTGGCTGAAAATTTCGACGCTGCGTACGTTACTGTGTCGACCGCCAGTCACGATGGTAGGCTTTGAACTTTCTACTCTAGGAACCGAGAAGAAGAAATTTGAAACCGGGTTCTCGATAATCGCGGCTGCCTCCCATTTTTCAAACGCACTGATCTCGCGTGGGACAGTAACGATTGCAGAGGTTCGACCGTGGCGAGTAGCAGAATGAACCGCGAGCATCGCCAGTTTTCCTACAAAACGCAGTGTCCCGAGCGATCTGGAACCATGAGGAGAATAGACAACCGGCGCTTGGACGTTTGCAGAGCGAAGCCCAATCGATACGAGCAGAAAGGGAACCAGGCCATGAACATGCACCGCGCCGAGTCCATTTTTATGCAGCTCGATCTTGCAAGCCTTGAAAACATCTACCCATTCGGCCAACGGGTTGCGTGCTTCAGCAATTCTGACGACTGATGCGTATTCGTCGAACTTCTCGACGTTGTGGCGATGCCGCGGCGTGTCGATAACAACGATCTGTTGCGAATGACCGTTGTTCGCCAGTGCGCGAGTTGCCGGGCCAAGAAAACTGAACACCTCGTCTGTAACGGGCCCCACCACATGCAACAGGTGCACACCGCTCGACGCAGCCTGATGTTTTTCTTTTACTGGAGAAGATTCTTTCGGTATCGGCAGCAGCGCAGATGTCACCGTGCGCCTTCTCGGAAGACAACCACGCGGACGGTCTTGATCAAGATGGAAAAGTCTCCTACCAGTGATCTGTTCTCCACGTACTGCCGATCAAACTCGACCCGCTCCGCATACGTCGTGTTGTTGCGACCGCTAATCTGCCAGAGACCGGTCATGCCAGGGGCGACACTGACGTAGTGCCAGCGTGCATCCCCGTATCGCGTCAACTCACCTACAGTGACAGGACGTGGACCCACAAGCGCCATTTCGCCCTTGATCACATTCAATAGCTGGGGAAGCTCATCGAGACTCGACTTGCGCAGGAAATGCCCGATGGGCGTGATGCGTGGGTCGTTCGTGAGTTTCTGGTCTCGCGCCCACTCTGCCCGCGCCGCCGGATCTGTCTTCAACAGCTTCGCAAGGACCTCTTGTGAATCTCGCCGCATCGACCGGAACTTCCAGCACTTGAACAGCTTGCCGTTCTTACCGACGCGATAGTGCCCGAACAGTATGGGAGCGCCGTCGATTCTCCAGATCAGAAAGGTGACCAGAAGGAGGAGCGGGCTTAGGAGGCACCAAAGTACCAACGCCAGTGCCTGATTGGCTCGCAGCGCAAATTGCTCCCTCAAGAAGGGACGCGAAGTCACCTGATGGACCAGCAGAGCCCCGGCAACGAAGTTCGCAGCGTTCATGGCAGACACCTCCAAGGATTGTTACATTCGATCTAGAACCAATTGATACCAGAATGTCATCACAAGCATATGTCATGCCAGAAAATGCACGTTCCGTCTGATCGAGGGTAATTCTCCTATACAGAATCGAGGAAGTGAGTAGAGAAGTTCTATCTTGGTGTTGTTTGCAACAATTAGGAATAAAAGTATCCGATTTGATGCATCGGGCTTGACAGGCTTTGTCACATTGTCATTCGAATGTGACCTGTCGCACCCAGCGTTGGTGAGCAACGCTTGATTTGCCCGCACCCGTGCTGTGCTTGCTTAGCCGATGTGCATATGCCGATGTGCGTATGCCGAGCTGGATGGTTGTCCGCAAGGTCGATTCAAGCTGCCTGCACCCCGCTCCAGACTCTTCCGATCACAGCAGCGAGCGTCATCGACAGCCGCCGACGCACCAGCATGGCGTACGAAAACGGCGTTAATGGTCCGTCGGCGAACCGATAGAACCAGTGGCTGGCGACGCTCGGAGGCTGGCCTTGCAGTGCCCGCCGGAAGTGCCGCCCCTGCCACGGCTTCGCCGCACCGACCGCATGCGACAAGCGGTTGCCTCCTGGCACGAAGTCCATCGCCTCGGGGCCGGCCGCATTGAGCGGCGTAACGCACAAGGTCAGTGCGAAATTCAGTGCGTCCTCGTCCATCGAGTGGAAAAGGCTCTCAGGCCCTCCACTCTTGCGGTCGCGCATACCGCTGCGGCTTTCTGCGGCGACACGCTTATTGATGCGCTCCCAGATCTGCAGGAAATCCATGCGATTTCTATCGATACAGACCAAACCGGCGTTGTAGTAGCGATCGATCGCCCGAACCGAATTCTCTCCGTGCGCTGCAAAGAACTGGCACCACCTGGCTCGCTTCGGGTGATTTGCCGGCATATCCCAGTCGGCGTCTTCAACCAACGCGATGCCGTCTTTGGACAACCACGAATGCATAGCAGACCAATTGCATTTCACGACCATGTCCGGGTCGAGATAACTCACTGCGTCAGCTTCAGGATCGTGGCTTTCCAGAATTTCGCGCATAAGTGTTGGCTTGTAGTAATTCAAGCTGACAGGCGGATTCAATTCAATTGCGCGCAATTCCAACCTGGGGCTGACTTGCAATCTGGCGGATGCACTGTCGAAGCCCGGTCGGTCGACGATCCACGCTGGCAACGGACCGCGATGCCCTACCCACACCGTCCCCTCGTAGCCCGCCGAAACCAGCGAGTTCACGAGTGCAGCGACGCCGTAGTGGTAGTGACCTTCGAACAAGGTGCAGAGAGCAATTTTCATTCGAGTGCCTGGTAGGTGGAGCCATGGAAAAGGCATGTTTCGTGACTGCTTCCACCGATGATCTCCCAGACAAACCACACATGTCAACATTTGTTTACATTTTAATATTTGACTGTGCAGATGAATACTTAATTCGCACATCGACCGTGTAGTACTTAACTTTTAATTAACTGAAAAGGCTATTAAATGAATATGCCCACCCAACAAAATCTATTGCACGCTCTACTCATTTAAATAACGCTCGTGATAGTATTGTTACCAATTTCACTTGATGTTTTTTTAGATTAAGCATTAAGTTAAATTCACGAGTCGCGGCGAATTCTTTAGTTTTAATTACGCGATATTTGTACGCTCAATTCATTACATCGCTCTCCATGTTCCACTGCGTGCATCAAAAAAAGCAACTGACTTCATTCAGGTGCTTGGCTGCCATCACTCAGCCGCTGCTTCTGCTGGTTCTCACTGCGTGCGGCGGCGGGGGCGGAGGCGGAGGCGGAAGTGGCAGCGATTCGACATCTGCGCAGCAAGCCACGAGTACTGCAACACAGGCAAAGGTCCTGGCCAACGCGGGCGAAGAACAGGTGGTCGAGCAAGGGGTCGACGTCATGCTGACCGGCAGCGGTTCAGCCCCTGGAACGGAAGGTGCTCCGCCCGAGCTCAGCTACAGTTGGAAGCAGATCGACGGCCCGTCGGTGGACCTGTCCAACGTTCTTACAGCGAGCCCGATGTTCAAAACACCCTTTGTGTCAGCCGCAAGCGTGATGACTTTTGCGCTGACGGTCAGCGCAGCAGCTGCATCTGCAACAGACAAGGTCAGCATCACCGTCAACCCGGACAGTCCCTGGGGCGTGGCGCCCTCGGCCGCGCTTTCGTACAACCCGGAGGTGTGGCTACCAGCCATGGCTGAAGCGGGCGTCACGGGCGTTCGCGGTTTCTATGCGCCGGAAGCTCCCGCGCAGGACAGATTCGCTCCGATCGCCGCCGCGAAGATGTCGGGAGTTGGCATCCTTCAGTGGAGTTCCGGGCCCGTTCACTCGCTGCCTGTGAACGATCTTGAAGGCTGGCGGCGTTACGTGACTGCCCAGGTCACGCGCTTCAAGGGCCGCGTCAAGCATTGGGAAGTCTGGAACGAGCCGCCCAATTTCACGGCAGACCAATCGCCAGCGTCGTACGCGAAAGTCGTGGCAGTGGCCTTTGAGGCAGCAAAGGCTGTCGATCCGACCGTGCAGATCGGTCTGGCCGCAAAGAGCAATCACGTCAACTTCCTCGCTGAAACCATCGCTTCGGGTGCAAAGGACAAGTTCGACTTCGTGACATTGCATCCGTACGAAGTGGCCTCCATGCTTCCGATGGGCACTGAAGGTCAATTCATGGGCATCGTCCCCGGCGTGCGGAAGATGCTGCAGGCGACGAATCCGGCCAAAGCTGCCGCACCGGTGTTTTTCACCGAGCTCGGAATTCCCGCCTCGTCGCCGGCCAATGGCGGCGTCGGCCCGGACATGCAGGCCGATGTACTGACGAAGATTTACACGATGGCGATCGCCCAAGGCGCAGCGCGGACGTATTGGTTTGACCCGCAAGACAGCGAAGGCTTGACCATGGGTCTGACGGCATCCGACGGCACGAAGCGGCCCGCTTGGTACGCATTGCGCACGCTGAGCAGTCAACTCGGCTCGACGCCCTCCTATCTCGGCTGGACGCAACCCGGCAACGCGTTTTACGGTTTCGTTTTCAAGAGCGCCAAAGGTGTGGTGTTGGTCGCCTGGGCGCGGGCGGGTCAATCCGCAGTGCGGACTCTTTCCTCCGACGTCACGGCCATCGACCCGAGGACGGGTGCGACATCCACGACCCGCACATCCACCATTACCGATGCTCCCATCGTTCTAGTCGCGCCGACCGGCTCGGCACAGGCGCAACAGTGGCTGGGCGACGCAAATGCGAACAAGGGCAAAGCATTCCCTTGGAACGGCGATCACAGCGCGGCTACTTCAGTGGAGCTTGTCGCAGGCCAAGCCCCCAACGGCGTATTCATGGTGAAGCCACCTGCCGTTTCTGTCGTGAACGACGTCGCCGAATTCGATATGGAAGGGAAAAGCAACGTCAGCTTTGCCGTGGACCCGACCTTCCTCTCTTACAACAGGACGCCGATCCGCATCACCGCAGTCGTCCGTGGGCACGGTAATGGCAGTCCCGGGTTCAATCTGAAGTACGAATCCGATGCGCCGATCGCTTCGGCGGACGGCAACGGGCTTGTAGGTTCAAGTGATGGCTGGTTCCAGGTCAAAGGAACGACGTTCTACGAGAAAACGTGGGTTGTGCCAAATGCTCGCTTCGTTGGTAAATACGGCTTCAACTTCAGCTTCGACAGCGACAGTTCAGCGTCTTCGCAATACAGCATCTCGCGCGTCACTGTCAGCAAATAGGCTCTCGACAAGCCCTCGATAATCTCCGCTTCGAGGCCGGCGCCCACTGCCGGCGAGCGAGAGAGCTTGTCCGATAGCTCCGCAGACTCGAAGGCGACCGAAGGTGCAGATGGACGGCAAGTTGTTGATTGACAAAGAAAAAGGGCAAATCGAGCCGACCGGCCAGGACCTGGCCAAGCACACCCCCATGATGGCCCAGTACCTAGGCCTCAAATCCGCCCACCCAGACACCCTCCTCTTCTACCGGATGGGCGACTTCTACGAGCTCTTCTACGCCGACGCAGAAAAAGCTGCCCGCCTCCTCGACATCACGCTCACCCAGCGCGGCCAGTCCGCCGGGCAGCCCATCGCCATGTGCGGCGTCCCGTTCCACGCGGTCGACACCTACCTCGCGCGCCTGATCAAGCTCGGCGAATCCGTCGCGATCTGCGAGCAGGTCGGCGAAGTCGGCTTGGGCAAGGGGCCGGTCGAGCGCAAGGTGATGCGCGTGGTCACGCCAGGCACGCTGACCGATGCGGAACTGCTGAACGACAAGACCGAATCGCTGCTGCTTTCCGTGCATGCGGGCGCACGCAACACGTGCGGGCTGGCATGGCTGAGCGTGACGGGCGCCGAACTGCGTCTGGCCGAATGCGCGGCCGACGCGCTCGAAGCCTGGATCGCCCGCATCGCGCCGAGCGAGCTGATCTACAGCGCCGAAGTCACGCCCGCGTTCGAGAACCGCCTCCGTGCCGCGCGCACCGCGACACCGTTCGTGCTGTCGATCCGGCCCGCCTGGCAGTTCGACGGCGCGCTTGGCGAGCGCAAGCTGTGCGAGCAGCTATCCAGCGCGAGCCTCGCGGCCTGGAATGCCGAATCGCTGGCGCAGGCGCATGCCGCCGCGTCCGCTCTCATCGGCTACGCGGAGCACACGCAGGGCCGCGTGCTGTCGCATCTGCAGCGGCTGACGGTCGAGCGCGACGGCGAACTGATCGACCTGCCGCCGACCACGAGGCGCAACCTGGAACTGGTGCAGACCCTGCGCGGCGAAGAAAGGCCGACGCTGTTTTCGCTGATCGACACCTGCATGACGGGCATGGGCAGCCGCCGCCTTAAGCGCTGGCTGCTGTCGCCGCGGCGCGACCGAAGCGAAGCGCAGGCGCGGCTCGAAGCCATCGGCGCGCTGCATGCGACCGATCTTTCGGCCACCTCACCCGCTTCATCCGCGTCGCCTTCGGTGGCGCCGCCGTGGCGCACCTTGCGGGAACAGCTCAAGAACATCAGCGACGTCGAGCGCATCGCTGCCCGCATCGCCTTGCGCCAAGTGCGCCCGCGTGAGCTGGTTGCGCTGCAGATCGCGCTGACCAAGGCCGAATCGCTCGGGCCGCTGCTGCCGGAAGGCGCGATGTTGCTGGAACGCATCGCCGATCATCTCGTGCCGCCACCGGGTTGCGCCGATCTGCTGGCGATCGCGATCAGGCCGGAGCCGTCCGCGCTGGTGCGTGACGGCGGCGTGATCGCGACCGGTCATGATGCCGAACTCGACGAGTTGCGCGCGATCAGCGAGAACTGTGACGAATTCTTGCTGAAGCTGGAAGTCAGCGAACGCGAGCGCACGGGCATCTCGAACCTGCGGGTGCAGTTCAACCGCGTGCACGGCTTCTATATAGAGGTGACGCAGAGCGCCCTGGGGAAAGTGCCCGACAACTACCGCCGCCGCCAGACGCTGAAGAATGCCGAGCGCTTCGTCACGCCCGAGCTGAAGGCATTCGAGGACAAGGCGCTGTCGGCGCAGGACCGCGCGCTGGCGCGCGAAAAATGGCTGTACGAGCAATTGCTCGATGCGCTGCAGCCGCATGTCGCGGCGCTGGGCCGGCTGGCGGGCGCGATCGCGACGCTCGATGCGCTGTGCGCGCTGGCCGAGCGCGCCCACACGCTGCACTGGAACGCGCCGAGCTTCGTCTCGCATCCGTGCATCGAGATCGCGCAGGGCCGGCATCCGGTGGTGGAGGCACGGCTGGCCGAAAAGTCGTCCGGCGCGTTCATCGCCAACGACACTCAGCTCGGTCCGCACCAGCGCATGCAGATCATCACCGGGCCGAACATGGGCGGAAAATCGACGTACATGCGGCAGATCGCGATCATCGTACTGCTGGCGTCCATCGGCTCGCATGTGCCGGCCACTGCCTGCCGGCTCGGGCCGATCGACGCGATCCACACCCGCATCGGCGCGGCCGACGACCTGGCGAACGCGCAGTCGACCTTCATGCTGGAAATGACCGAGGCTGCGCAGATCCTGCACAGTGCGTCGGCGCAATCGTTGGTGCTAATGGATGAAATCGGACGCGGAACGAGTACTTTCGACGGTCTGGCACTCGCTGCGGGCATCGCGGCGCAGCTGCACGACCGCACCAAGGCGTTCACGCTTTTCGCGACGCACTATTTCGAGCTGACGGAGTTTCCAGCGACGCACCATGGCGCGGTCAACATGCACGTGAGCGCAACCGAGAGCGTCGGCAAGGGCGGCAGGGACATCGTCTTCCTGCACGAGGTGCAGCCCGGACCGGCCAGCAAGAGCTACGGCATCCAGGTCGCGCGACTGGCAGGCATGCCGGCAGCGGTGGTCAACCACGCGCGGCAGGCGCTCGAGGCATTGGAGGCGCAGCAGACGGAGTCGCGCGCGCAGGTCGACCTGTTCGCGGCGCCGCCTGCAGCCCGGATGCCGGAGGCCAGCGCCGTAGAATCCGCGCTGGCAGCACTCAACCTCGACGCCATGAGCCCGCGAGAGGCGCTCGAAGCGCTCTACACACTCCAGAAACTGAACCCGCGAACACCATGACTTACTGTGTAGGCATCAAACTCAACGCCGGACTCGTCTTCCTTTCCGACTCGCGCACCAACGCCGGCGTCGATCACATCAGCACTTTCCGCAAGATGATCGTGTACGAGCAGCCCGGCGACCGCGTCATGGTGCTGCTGTCGGCAGGCAACCTGAGCATCTCGCAATCGGTGCGAGAAATCTTGCAGATCGAGGAACTTCGCGAGACCACCGAAGACGGCAAGGTCGGCCCGCCGATCACGATCTGGAACGCAAAGAGCATGTTCGACGCCACCCGCGTGCTCGGAGCGGCCGTGCGCCACGTCTACGACCGCGATGCAGAAGCGCTGAAGCACGCCGGGCTCGATTTCAACGTGTCGTTCATCTTCGGCGGGCAGGTTGCCGGCGAAGGCATGCGTCTGTTTCTGGTCTATTCGGCCGGCAACTTCATCGAAGCGACCAACGAGACACCGTACTTCCAGGTCGGCGAATCGAAATACGGCAAGCCGGTGCTCGACCGCGTGCTGACGCCCGTCACGCCGCTCGACGAAGCCGCCAAGTGCGCGCTGGTGTCGATGGATTCGACGATGAAGTCCAATCTGTCGGTCGGCCTGCCGCTCGATCTGGTGGTGTACGAGGCCAACTCGCTGCAGACCGACAAGATCGTCTGCATCGACGCCAACAACCCGTACTACCAGATGATGCACAACAGCTGGGGTCAGAAGCTGCGCGAAGTCTTCGACAGCATCGACGACCCGGTCTGGGACGACAGCGTCACCGAATTCCCGCTGATGATGCCGGCAGCGCGCCACAGCCCGCTGCGGAAGATCTCGACGCCGGACGAGAAGCTGATCTAGCCTTTATTCGGCCCAGACGACCAGACCGCTCCAGGCGGTTGCCAGCACCACGATGCCGAACGCGATGCGGTACCAGGCGAACGGCACGAAGTTGTGGGTGCTGATGTAGCGCAGCAGCCAGCGCACGCACAGCCAGGCGCTGATGAACGAGAACACCAGGCCGACGATGAACATCGGCAGGTCGGCCACCGACAGCAGCGCGCGCGACTTGTAGAGGCTGTACGCGCCCGCGCCGATCAGCGTCGGGATCGCAAGGAAGAACGAAAAATCCGTCGCCGCCTGCCTGCTGAGCCCGAGCAGCATGCCGCCGATGATGGTCGAGCCGCTGCGGCTGGTGCCCGGAATCATCGCGAAGCACTGCACCAGACCGACCTTGAGCGCATCGAATGCGGTCATGTCGTCGACGTTCTCGATGCGTACCGAGCCGGGCGGACGCTTCTCTGCCCACAGGATGATGAAGCCGCCGACGATGAAGGTCGTCGCGACGACCACCGGCGTGAACAGGTGCGCCTTGATGATCGAACCGAAGGCCAAGCCCAGAATCACCGCCGGCAGGAAGCCGATGACGACGTTCATCGCCAGCCGCTGAGCCTTGGCCTGCTTCGGCAGCGCGATCACGGTCGATTTGATCTTCTGCCAGTAGACGAGGATCACCGCGAAGATCGCGCCGGTCTGGATCGCGATGTCGAAGACCTTGGCCTTTTCGTCGTCGAAACCGAGCAGAGCCCCGGCAAGGATGAGGTGACCGGTCGAAGAGATCGGCAGGAACTCGGTGAGTCCCTCGACGATGCCCATGATGGCGGCCTTGGCCAGCAAAACAATATCCACGCGTGCTCCTGAAAAGAGCACCAATTATGGCGAAGCAGCGTGTCAGGCTACGTTCATATTCCGGTCCAACCGCCGCCGAGGCCCTGAATGAGTGCGACCGCTGCGTTCTGGCGGCTCGCCACCAGCTGCAACACCGTTCGTCGCGCGTTCAGCGCCGTGGCCTGCGCCGTCACCACTTCGGTATAGCTCACCTGCCCGGCGCGGTAGCGGTTAAGAATCTGCTGCTCGGTGCGGTCGGCGGCGGCCGAGGCTTCGCGGCGCAAGACCTCCTGCTCCGCGAGGCTCGCCGTTGCGGTGAGCTGGTCCTCGATCGACTGGAACGCCGTCAGCACCGTCTGCCGGTAGCTCGCCACCGACGCGTCGTACGCCGCCTTCGCCGCATCGACCCGCGCACCGATGGCACCCGCATCGAAGATCACCTGCGTCGCCGACAGGCCGAGCGACCACAGCACGTTCGAAGCGCTGAACAGGTCCGAAACGCTGGTCGACGAACGGCCGAGCGACGCGCTCAGGCTCAGGCTCGGGTAGTACGCCGAGCGCTGGATGGCGATCTGCGCATTCGCCACCGCGACCGAGCGCTCGGCGGCGGCGATGTCGGGCCGGCGCTGCAGCAGCGTCGACGGCACGCCGAGCGGTACGGACGGCACCACCGGCGTCCAGCCAGCGAGCGCCGGAATGCCGAAGTCGGACGGCGCCACGCCGACCAGCACGGCGATGGCATGTTCCAGGTTCGCGCGCGAGCGCTGCAATGCGACGCGGTCGGCGCGCGTGTTGGCGAGCAGCGTCTGCGCCTGCGAAACGTCGCTCTGCGCGGCGATGCCGGCCTGGTAGCGGTTCTGCGCGATCGTCAGCGAGCGTTCGTAGCCGGCCAATGTCTCGCCGACCAGCGCGAGTTCGGCATCGGTCTCGCGCAACGAGAAATAGTTGGATGCGAGCAAGCCCTGTGCGGACAGGCGCGCGGCGGCCAGATCGGCGGCACTGGCCTGGGCCTGCGCTTCGGCGCTGCCGACCGCCGTGCGCAGACGGCCCCAGACATCGGGCGTCCAGCTTGCGCCGAGCGACACGTCGGCGCTGCCGGTCGCGGTCGTGCGGTCGCCGTCGCGGTTGCCGCTGCGCGACGCGCCGCCCGAAAGCCCAAGCGTCGGAAACAGCGACGCACGCTGCTCGCGTACCAGCGCCCTCGCCTGCGCGTAATTCGCAACGGCGACGGCGATGTTCTGGTTCGACACCTGCACGCGCTCGGCCAGTTCGTTCAGCCCCGCATCGCCGAAAAGCTGCCACCACGGCCCGCGATCCAGCAGGTCGGCGGGCGCGGCGGGCAGCCAGCCTTCGGCGGCGGGCGCCTCTTTCCAGGCGGCGGGAACCGCGGTGACGGGGCGCTCGTAGACCGGCCCGACGGCGCAACCGCCGAGCAGTGCGGCGAGCGCGAGGACGACGGCGGTCGATCGGAAGGACGTTGCGTTCATGTCGAGTGAGAAGGTGTGAGGCCAGCCGGGTCCGGCGGCTCGGTGCCGCGCGCGAGCAGGTGCTCGTTCGGCGCACGGCGGCGCAGTTTGTCCATGAGCACGTAAACGACCGGCGTGGTCAGCAGCGTCAGCAACTGGCTGGCGATCAGCCCGCCGATGATCGCGACGCCCAGCGGCTGCCGCAGCTCCGAGCCCTGCCCGAAGCCGATCGCCAGCGGCAGCGCGCCGAGCGCCGCCGCCATCGTCGTCATCAGGATCGGGCGGAAGCGCAGCATGCAGGCCTCGCGCACGGCTTCGGTCGCGGTCAGCCCACGGGCACGTTCGGCGTCCAGCGCGAAATCGATGATCAGGATCGCGTTCTTCTTCACGATGCCGATCAGCAGGAACACGCCGATCAGCGCGATGACCGAAAACTCCATCCGCAACAGCAGCAAGGCCAGCACCGCGCCGACGCCGGCAGAAGGCAGCGTCGTCAGCACGGTGATCGGATGCACCAGGCTTTCGTAGAGCACGCCGAGCACGATGTAGATCACCACCAGCGCCGCGAAGATCAGCCAGAACTGCTGGCCCTGCCCTTGCTGGAACGTCGCCGCCGATCCGCCGAAAGCGCCGCGCACGTTGATCGGCATGGCGATGTCGGCGCCGGCCTGCTCGACGATCTTCTGTGCAGCGCCGAGCGCGACGCCGGGCGCGAGGTCGAACGAAATGGTGCTCGACAGCTCGCCGCCTTCGTGCGAGATCGATGTCGGAATCGCGCGCTCGGAAATCTTCGCGACGGCGCTCAGCGGCACCATCGTCGTCGGCGCCGTGCTGAGCGGCGCGCCGGTCGAAGCGCCGCGCTGTCCGGGGTTGGCGGAGGTCGTGACGACGGTGGTGCCGGTCAGCGACGAAGCCGATGTCGGGAGGTACAGATCCTTGAGCGCGGGCGGCCCCTGCATGAAACGCGGCGCCCATTCCATGATGACGGCGTACTGGTTGAGCTCGTCGTAGATCGTCGCGACCGAGCGCTGGCCGAACGCGTTGTAGAGCGCGCTGTCGACGGCGCTCGACGTGATGCCGAGGCGCGACGCGCTCTCGCGATCGACGGTGACGAAAGTCTCGACGCCGTTGTCGGACTGGTCGCTGTCGAGATCGGTCAGCGACGGTTCGGTCTTCAGGCGCTCGACCAGCTTGTTGGTCCAGGTGCGCAGATCGGAAAGGTTGTCGGCCTTGAGCGTGTACTGATAGGTCGAATTGCTCGACCGCCCGCCGCCGCGAAGATCCTGCACCTGGCCGAGGAACACGCGCAGGCCGGTCAGGCGGTTCAGCTGCGGTCGCAACCGTGCAATGACGACTTCGCTCGCCACCTTGCGCTCGGCCAGCGGCTTCAGGTTGACGAACATGAAGCCGCCACCCGCACGGCTGCCGCCCGAAAACCCGACCACCGTGTCGACTGCAGGATCGGCGCGGATGATGTCGACAGCCTGCTTCAGCTTCTCTCCCAGCGCCTGCGAAGAGATGCTCTGGTCGGCGCGCAATCCGCCGTTGAGCTGGCCGTTGTCCTGCTGCGGAAAAAATCCTTTCGGAATCTTCGCGAACAGATAGACGTTCAGTCCGACCACGGCCAGCAGGATCAGCATGACCAGCGCCTTGCTGTCGAGCGCCCAGTCGAGGCTGCGCTCGTAGGTGCGCAACACCGCGTCGTAGCTGCGCTCGGCCCAGCGCACCGGCCACGAAGCGCGACGCTGCGGACCGTCGACTTCCCTGGGTTCCGGGCGCAGCAGCAGCGCGCACATCATCGGCGTCGTCGTCAGCGAAATGACCAGCGAAATCATCACCGCCGCCGACAGCGTGACCGCGAATTCACGGAACAGCCGGCCGATCTGCCCGTCCATGAACAGCAGCGGAATGAACACCGCCACCAGCGACAGGCTGATGGACAGCACGGTGAACCCGACCTCGCGCGCCCCGAGCAGCGCCGCCTCCACGCGGTCCATTCCGTTCTCGATGTGGCGCATCGTGTTCTCCAGCACCACGATGGCATCGTCGACCACGAAACCGGTCGCGACCGTCAGCGCCATCAGGCTCAGATTGTTGAGGCTGAAACCCAGCAGATACATCACGCCGAAGGTGCCGAGCAGCGACACCACCGTCGCCACGGCCGGCACGATGGTCGCGCGCACCTTGCGCAGGAACAGCCCGACGACCAGCACCACGAGCACGATCGAAATCATCAGCGTGAACTCGATCTCCTTGAGCGACGCGCGGATGGAATTGGTGCTGTCCGACGCCACCGCCACTTCGATGTCCTGCGGCAGCTGCGCGCGCAACTCCGGCACCAGCGCACGCACACGGTCGACCGTTTCGATGATGTTGGCGTTCGGGTCGCGCGTGATCAGCACGATGATTCCCGGCTGACCGTTGAAAAGCCCCAGCGTGCGCCGGTTCTCGACGCCGTCCTGCACGTTCGCCACATCCGACAGCCGCACCGCCGCGTTGTTGCGCCACGCGACGATCAGCGACCGGTATTCCGCCGCCTGCCGCCCCGGCGAAGGCGTGTAGATCTGCAGCCGCCGCCCCTCGCCCTCGATCGCGCCCTTCGGTCGATTGGCAATCGTTGCCTGAATGGCGGCGCGCACGTCTTCCGTGCTGATCCCGTACTGGTTCAGCGCGAACGGCAACAACTCCACCCGCACCGCCGGCAGCGACCCGCCGCCGATCTCCACGTCCCCCACCCCCTCGACCTGCGCCAGCCGCTGGCTGACGATGTTCGACACCGCGTCGTAGATCTGCCCCGGCGTCTTGGTCTTGGACGTGAGCGCCAGGATGATCACCGGCGCCGACGCGGGATTGGCTTTGCGATAGGTCGGGTTGTTGCGCAACGTGGCCGGCAGATCGACCCGCGCGGCATTGATCGCGGCCTGCACCTCGCGCGCCGCACCGTCGATGTTTCGGTTGAGGTCGAACTGCAGCGTGACGCGGGCAGAGCCGGTCGAGCTCGTCGACGTCATCTCGTTGACACCGGCGATGGTGCCGAGTCGGCGTTCGAGCGGCGTCGCAACGCTGCTGGCCATGGTGTCCGGACTGGCGCCGGCGAGACTGGCAGTGACGGAGATGACAGGGAAATCGACCTTGGGCAAAGGCGAAACGGGCAGCACGAAGTACGCGGCGATTCCGGCCAGGGCGATGCCGATAGTCAGGAGGATCGTCGCGATGGGACGCTCGACGAAGGGTCTGGAGAGGTTCATGGGGAGGCGCGGTAGCAAAGGTCCGCGATTTCGGAGGCTGCGGCCCCCACCCCAGCCCTCCCCCGGTAGGGGAGGGAGTAACACCGGCAGCGGCGGCGGTCGATCGGATGTGCTTGTTCGAAGGCCGCTGCCCTCACCCCAGCCCTCTCCCTGAGGGAGAGGGAGTAATACCGGCGCAGCGGTCGTTCAACTGTCAGCAGCGAGCGCACAAGTCGCGCCACCCCCATAGCCCGGTGGATGAAGCGGCTGGGGCGACCCTTCTGCGCCGCTGAGGAGCGCAGCTTCAGGCGGATCAGGGCCAAAGCTGTCTGAGCGAAGCGAGTTCTTTGGACCCCGCCTGAAGCGAGCACCGCAAGGGAGCCCGAAGGGCCGGCGCAGCAGGGTCGCCCCAGCCGCTTCATCCACCGGGCGGCCCCGCCAGCGACCCCAACAGCCCCATCAACGACGGCAGCATCAGCATCAGCAACGGCAACGGCAAAAGTCACGCCACAACCTCATGACCAGAGCGCCGAGAAAACCTCCGCCCCACCCGGTCGAACGCCAGATAAATCACCGGCGTCGTGAACAGCGTCAACACCTGACTCACCACCAGCCCGCCGAAAATCGCCAACCCGAGCGGCCGCCGCAACTCCGCGCCCTCCCCAAATCCCAGCATCAACGGCACCGCAGCAAACAGCGCAGCCAGCGTCGTCATCAGGATCGGCCGGAAGCGCAAGAGCGCTGCCTGGTGAATCGCCTCCAGCGGCGTCATCCCCTGGTTGCGCTCCGCGTCGATCGCGAAGTCGATCATCATGATCGCGTTCTTCTTCACGATGCCGATCAGCAGAATGATCCCGATGATCCCGATCACCCCCAGGTCGTTGCCCGTCACCATCAGCGCCAGCAACGCACCGACCCCCGCCGAAGGCAGCGTCGACAGAATTGTCAGCGGATGCACGTAGCTCTCGTAAAGCACACCCAGCACGATATACACGCACACCACCGCCGCCAATATCAGCCACAGCTGGTTCGACAGCGAATTCTCGTAAGCCCCCGAAGCGCCCAGGAACGTCATCGTCACGCCCACCGGCAGCCCGACATCCTTTGCCGCCTGCCGGATCGCATCCACCGCCCGCCCGAGCGACACGCCGTCCGCCGTATCGAACCCCACCGTCGCGGCCGGGTACTGCGCCACGTGCGTGATCTGCAGCGGCGCCAGCTGCTCCCGCACCGTTGCGATTGCCGACAGAGGTGTCGATGCACCCGAGCCGGTCTTCAGGTTCAGCGTGCCGAGCTGCTGCGGCGTCTCGATCGAATCCGTCTTGGCTTCCAGGATCACGCGGTACTGGTTCGTCTCGGTAAAAATCGTCGAGACGATCCGCTGCCCGAATGCGCTGTAAAGCACATCGTCGACCGCGCTCGCAGTGATCGCCAGCCGCGAAGCCGTCGCCCGGTCGATGTCGACATACGCAGACAGGCCCTGCGCGCCCGCATCGCTGGTCACATTGCGCACTTCTTTCACGGTGGCAAGTCGCGCTCGGATCTTGTTCACCCACTGCGTCACCGTCGCCGAATCCACGCCTTCGATCGAGAAACGGAACTCGGTCGGCCCGGTCTCGGCATCGATGGTCAGGTCCTGCGTCGGTTGCAGATACAGCGTGACGCCAGCCACCTGCGACACGCGCAGGCGCAGCCGGTTCATCGTCGCTTCCTGCGCGCCGCGATCGGCCTTCAGGTTGATCAGCATGCGGCCGGTGTTGAGCATCGTGTTGTTGGCCGCATCGACGCCGGTGAACGAACTCAGGCTCTCGACTTCAGGATCGGCAAGGATCGCGCGCGCCGCCGCCTGCTGCAACTCGGCCATCCGCGCATACGACACGTCCTGCGCCGCCTCGATGCGGCCTTGCAGCTGGCCGGTGTCCTGCGTCGGGAACAGGCCTTTCGGGATCACGACATACAGAAGTACCGTCAGCCCCATCGTGGCCAGTGCGACGATCAGCGTCAGCCCCTGCCGCCGGAAGACCCATTGCAGCCAGATGTCGTAGCGCGCGATCACGCGGTCGAAGAACGCCTGCACCTTGCCGGCCAGCCCGCGCGTCGCGTTGTGCGGCTCGCTCTTCAGCCAGCGCGCCGACATCATCGGCACCAGCGTCAACGAAACGACAGCGGATATCAGGATCGTGATCGCCAGCGTCACCGCGAACTCCCGGAACAGCCGACCGACCACGTCGCCCATGAACAGCAGCGGGATAAGAACCGCAATCAGCGACACCGTCAGCGAAATGATGGTGAAGCCGATCTGCGCCGCACCCTTGATGGCGGCGGCGAAAGGCGCCTCGCCCTCCTCCAGGTAGCGCGAGATGTTCTCGATCATCACGATCGCGTCGTCCACCACGAAACCGGTCGCGATGGTCAGCGCCATCAGGCTCAGGTTGTTCAGGCTGTAACCCATCAGGTACATCAGCCCGCAAGTGCCGATCAGCGAAATCGGCACGGCGAGGCTCGCGATGACGGTGGCGCGCAGGCTGTGCAGGAAGAAGAAAATCACCAGCACCACCATCAGCACCGCCAGCAGCAGCTCGATCTCGACATGCTTCACGGACGCGCGGATGCCGGTGGTGCGGTCGCTCAGCACCTTGACGTCGAGCGTCGCGGGCAGGCCGGCCTGCAGTTCGGGAAGGCGCTTCTTGATCGCGTCGACGGTAGCGATGACGTTCGCGCCGGGCTGGCGCTGCACGTTCAGGATGATCGACGGCGTCAGTTGCCCGTCGATGCCGGACCATGCGCCCAACCTCGTGTTCTCCGCGCTGTCGACCACCGTCGCCACGTCGGTCATGCGGACCGGCGCGCCGTTGCGGAAGGCGACGATCAGGCTCTTGTAATCGTTGGCGGTAACGAGCTGGTCGTTGGCATTGATGGTGTACGAGCGCTTCGGCCCGTCGAAGCTGCCTTTGGCGCTGTTGGCGTTCGCGTTCGTAATGGCGGTGCGCAGCGTGTCGAGCCCGATGCCGTACGCGGCGAGCGCGGCGGTGTCGGCCTGGATCCGCACGGCAGGCCGCTGCCCGCCGGCCAGCGACACCAGCCCGACGCCGGACACCTGGCTGATCTTCTGGGCCAGCCGCGTGTTGACGATGTTCTGCACCTCGGTCAGCGGCATCGTGCCGGAGCTGATCGCGAGCGTCAGCACCGGCGCGTCGGCCGGATTCACCTTGGCATAGACCGGTGGCGCCGGCAGGTCGGCCGGCAGCAGCGAATTGCTGGCGTTGATGGCGGCCTGCACCTCCTGCTCGGCCACGTCGAGCGTCTCGCCCAGGCCGAATTGCAGCGTGATGATTGACACGCCCGACGCGCTGGTCGAACTCATTCGGTTCAGACCCGGCATCTGCCCGAACTGGCGCTCCAGCGGCGCGGTGACGGTGCGGCTCATGACTTCCGGACTGCCGCCGGGGTACAGCGTCTGGACCTGGATCGTCGGGTAATCGACCTGCGGCAGCGCAGACAGCGGCAAGAACTTGAAGCCGACCAGCCCCGCCAGCACGATCGCGACCATAAGCAGCGCGGTCGCGACCGGCCGCTCGATGAACGGGCGCGACGGGCTCATTCCGGGCGCCGCCGACGCGGGCCGGAGGCGCCGTCGCGCGGAGCTGCTGCCCCTGCCGCAGCGGAAGCGCCCGAACGCGGACGCGGCGCGTCGGTCGGCAGCTGCACGCTGGAACCGTCCTTCAGGCGGTCGCCGCCTTCGGTGACGACGCGCTCGCCCTCCTTCAGACCTTCGGTGACGACGACCGTCTCGACCGTCGATTCGCCGCGTTTCACCATCCGCATCGTCACCGTGCGGTTGTCGTTGATCACGTAGACGTAGTTGCCGGTGCCCGACGTTCGCAGCGCCGTGACCGGCACCGTGACAGCGCCGCCGATGGTGCGCAACAGCAGCCGCACGTTCACGAACTGGCTCGGGAACAGCGTGCTGCCCGCATTGGCGAAGCGCGCCTTGGCCTTGACGGTGCCGGTGGTGGTGTCGACGATGTTGTCGAGCGTCGAAAACATGCCGACGTCGAGCTGGGTCGCGCGGGTGCGGTCGAGCGCCGTCACGGCCATCTTCGCGCCGGAGCGCACGCGCGCCTCGATGTCGGGCACGCGGTCTTGCGGCACCGCGAACTGGACGTCGATCGGCGTCATCTGCGTGATCGTGGCGATGCCGGTCGTGGCGCCAGCGGCGACGTAGTTGCCGGGGTCGACGGTCCGCAGGCCGACGCGACCGCTGACGGGTGACGTGACGCGCGTGTAGTCGAGATTGAGTCTTGCCGTTCCCTCGGCCGCCTTGTCGGTCAGCACCGTGCCCTGCAGCTGCTTCACGAGTGCGGCCTGCGTGTCGACATCCTGCCGGGCGATGGAATCCTGGCCGAGAAGCGTTCGGTAGCGCTCCAGCGTGACGCGCGCGGCTTCCAGTTGCGCTTCATCGCGCTGCCGGGTGCCTTGCGCCTGCATCAGCGCCTGCTCGAAAGGGCGCGGGTCGATGCGCGCTAGCACGTCGCCTTTCCTGACCAGCTGGCCTTCGGTGAAGAGAACGTCGGTCATGACGCCGGAAACCTGGGCGCGGAGCGTGATCGTCGTGACAGGCGTCACGGTGCCCAGTGCGTCGAGGTAGACGGGGATGTCGGCGCGCGTGGCGGTCGCCATGCCGACCGTGACCAGCGTCGGACCGGACCCGCCGCTTCCGCTGCCTGCGCCTGGTGGTCCGCCGGGTCCACCCGGACCCGGTGGCCCGCCGGCCGTCGGCGCGCCCGCAGTGGCTGCTGGCGGCCTGTTTGCCAGATACCAGGCACCGCCGATCAACGCTGCAGTCGCCAGTACGGCGACAGCGCCACCGAGCCAGCGACGCCGACGGACGATCAAGGGAGTGGGCGCTGGCGCGTCGGAAAAGGCGGGAGGCGTCGGCGGCGGTCGGGGGTCCATGGGGAAAAATCCTGAGCAATAGCGGCCTCGGCGGGCGCTTCGGTCTGGATCGTAGCCTGCACCGACACAGGCTTTGCGACCGTCCGCCTACAGCGCCGTAAAGCGTCGGTAAAGCGTCAGTCGCGCCATCGGCCCCTCAGACCGACTCAGCGCCAGTCGCGGCGATCGTATCTGTCGTGACGGTCGTAACCGTCGCGGCCGTCGCGGTAATAGCCGGGTGCCGGACGGTAGTAGCCACGCGGCGGGCCGTAATAGACCGGTGCGGGCGGCGCGTAGTAGATCGGCGCCGGGCGGTAATACACCGGCGGTGGCGGCGGCTGGTAATAGACCGGGGCCGGCGGCTGGTAGTACTGGGGTGCGGGCGCGTAATACTGCGGTCCGCCGACGACGACGCCGGGCGCCGCGAAGCCGAGCGAAACACCTATGTCGGTGCGCGCATTGGCGGCGGCGGCGCCGAAGAGCGCTGCAGCAGCCACTGCACCGGCAGCGGCCCATTTGAAGAAAGTCGAACGTGAGAGAGTCATTTTGGCTCCTTGATGAAGGGCGAAAGCGCCCTGTGCCTGCATTGAACGCGTCAGTCGTCGATCAGGTTCACTCGGCTCGGTGAAGTTCGTTGCCAGACGTAACCCTGAAATGGTGCCGCCTAGAATGAACGGATGACCTCCCCCGCCGACAAAAACGCTCCAAAAGTGGGCAATTTCCTACGCCACGTCATCGAAAACGATCTCGAGCAGAACACCTATGCAACACGCCAGTGGGGCGGTTCACCCGGCGACGCGCAGCACCACGCGCAGGGCATGGCCGACCCGGCCAAGGTCCGAATGCGTTTTCCGCCGGAACCCAACGGCTATCTGCACATCGGTCATGCCAAGAGCATCTGGCTCAACTTCGAGATGGCGAAGGAATACGGCGGCGTCTGCCACCTGCGTTTCGACGACACCAATCCTGAAAAGGAAGAGCAGGAATACGTCGATTCGATCCGCGATGCGATCGACTGGCTCGGCTACGAAACCTACCTTGCCGACCGCCCCAGCGCGCCCGGCACGATGCAGCCGCACGAGTATTTCGCCAGCAACTACTTCGACTTCATGTATCGCGCGGCGGAATACCTGATCGAGTCCGGCCTCGCCTACGTCGACGAGCAATCGCCCGAAGACATGCGCACCAACCGCGGCGACTTCACCACGCCCGGCACCGACAGCCCGTTCCGCAGCCGCAGCGTCGCCGAGAACCTCGCCCGTTTCCGCGAGATGCGCGACGGCAAGCTAGAAGACGGCGCAGCCATCCTGCGCGCCAGGATCGACATGGCGAGCCCGAACATCAACATGCGCGACCCGGCGCTCTACCGCATCCGCCGCGCCACCCACCACAACACCGGCGACAAATGGTGCATCTACCCGATGTACACCTTCGCGCACCCGATCGAAGACGCGCTCGAGCAGATCACCCACAGCATCTGCACGCTCGAATTCGAAGACCAGCGCCCTTTCTACGACTGGCTGCTCGACCGCCTGTCCGAAGGCGGCCTGATCGCCACGCCGCATCCGCGCCAATACGAATTCGCACGCCTCAATGTTACGCACGTCATCACCAGCAAACGCAAGCTGCGCCAGCTGGTGGAGGAAGGCCATGTCGACGGCTGGGACGATCCGCGCATGCCCACGCTCGCAGGGCTGCGCCGCCGCGGCTACACGCCCGAGGCGCTGAAGCTGTTCTGCGAACGCAGCGGCGTCACGAAATCGGGCGGCTGGATCGACTACGCAAGCCTAGAAGCTGCGCTGCGCGACACCCTCGACCCGATCGCACCCCGCGCGATGGCCGTGCTGGACCCGGTCAAGCTGGTTCTGACGAACTGGGGCGAAGTGATGGGCGGCGCGAACAGGGATGAAAGCATGCTCGACGACTGCACCGCGCCGATCAACCCACGCGATGCAAGCGTCGGCCTGCGGCATTTCAAGATCGGGCGGGAAGTCTGGATCGAGCGGACGGACTACGAAGACGTGCAGCCGAAGGGATTCTTCCGGCTGTTCCCGGGGAACAAGGTGCGGCTGAAGTATGGCCACACGATCGAATGCATCGGTGCGACGCGGGATTCGGAAGGCCGGTTGGTCGAGGTGCAGGCGAGGCTGCTGCCGGACACGAAGAGTGGGACGCCGGGGGCGGATGCCGTGAAGGTGAAGGGGAATATCACCTGGGTGGCGGTGGCTGATGCTGTTCCTGCGGAAGTGCGGCTGTATGAGCGGTTGTTCGCTGCGGAGAAGCCGGGGAGTGGCGAGTTGCTGGATGAATTGAACAAGGACAGTCTGGTCGCTTGTTCGGCGTTCGTGGAGCCTTCGCTGTCGGGGGCGAATGCGGGGAACGGTGCAGGGATTCAGTTCGAGCGGCACGGGTACTTCGTGCTGGATACGAAGGCTGCTGGCGCCGAGAAACATGTCTTCAATCGTGCGGCTGGGATGCGGGACGGTTGGGGGAAGTAGTCAGCAAAGGCTCGAATGTCCGAACTGGTCAAGTACGCGCAGATTCAACCGCAGGGCACGCTGGTTGACTTCATGCAACGCTCCCCGCTGTTCGACCTGGACGATCTGGTGTTCGAGCGCGAAGCCGGTCTGACGCGCGAGATACACCAAGGACTTTGCCGGTTTGCCGGTGCAGTTGTTCAACCCTTGGTCTACGAGTTGAGTCGCGTCACGCACTCCGACGCGTCAGCAACAACAACCCACCCATCAGCGTAAACAACCCGCCGCAAATCCGGTTCACCCAGCGCACCGGACCGCTCTGCCTCAGCAACGGCGCCAGTCGAGAAACGCTCAACGCACAAACCGTCAGCACCGCGAATTCGAACGCCATGAACGTCATCGCAAGGATGGCGAACTGCGGCGCCATCGGTGCAGCCGGATTCAGGAATTGCGGGAAGAACGCGGCAAAGAACAGTACCGCCTTCGGGTTGCTGGCGCCGACAAGCAGGCCCTGCAGGTAGAACGATCGCCGTGGCAACCCTGCCGCATCGCCCTCGACCTTCAAAGCCGACGCATCGCTGCGGAAGGTCTTGATGCCCAGCCAGATCAGGTACGCCGCGCCGACCAGCTTGGCGGTCGTGAACGCCGTTTCCGATGTAGCCAACAGCGCGCCTAATCCCATGGCAGACAGCACCATCACCACTAACACCGCAGAAACCGAACCCGCCACCGAAGTCATCGCCTGGCGCGGACCATGGTTCAAGGCGTTCGTCATGCACATGAGCATGGTCGGACCCGGCGTAGCGATCAGCAGCGCGACGGCTGCGACATAGAGGAGGTAGGTGGAAAGCGTCATGGGGAAAGTATGCAGGAGCGAGCGTGGAGCGGACTAAACTCCCGCCATGCATCCCGCCATCGCCCAACACCGCGCCGGCATCTCCGTCATCTGTCAGCGCTATCGAATTCGCAGGCTGGATGTTTTCGGCTCGGCTGCACGTTCGGACGATTTTGATGCGGCTCGCAGCGATGCAGATTTTCTGATTGAGTTCGAGCCGGATGTGCTTGTCGAGCTAAGTACGTTTTTTGGAGCCAAAGATGCCCTCGAACAGCTACTTGGACGCGATGTCGATCTAGTGGAAGCCGGCGCGATACGCAACCCTTTTGTTCTCGACAGCATCAACCGTAGCCGCGAACCTGTTTATGCAGCGTGAACCACAGGCCTTTCTCTAGGACGTCAAGACGTCCGTTCTAGAAATCCTGACTCGACCAAGCGAATGCTCTTCTTGATGAACTGAGCTCTCGCTGACCCCGGCGATTTGCATATTGAAGAGACGTCTTTCAGAAGCGCACCCATCCTTCGCGCCCATCGCTGACACCCGCAGCCCGCCCCGCAACACAGAATCGCGCACCTCGAATCCTCACAGCGCGCATTCCATGAAATCCTTCCTCCGCATCTACGCCGTCGTCCACGCGGTGATGGCGCTCCTGTTCGCAATCGCAAGCGTCACGCTGATGGTCATCGCAGCGCACAGCGGGTGGATGGCGCTCTCGCAGGGCCTGGACACCTCTGCGGGCGAAGCAGTGATCGAAGCGATCGGCTTGCTGGCCGCGGCGGTCGTGGCACTGCAGATCTCCCAGACGATTGCCGAGGAAGAAGTCATTCGCGATTCGCACATCGGCGCGCCGACGCGGGTGCGGCGCTTTCTGTCCCGCTTTCTCGTGGTGATCGCCGTCGCCATCGCTGTCGAGGCACTGGTCGCGACGTTCAAGTCGCGCGAGACGCCGGAGTTGATGCTTTACGCATCGGCGCTTTTCAGCTCGCTCGGCCTGGTGCTGGCCGGCTGGGGTGCCTTCATCTACCTCAACCGCTCCGCCGAGGAACTCGAACCCGAGGCAATGGAAGACGCCAAGAAAGAGGATCGGAAGCTGGAGTGACGTCGGTGGCGCGCTAAGCTCGCCGGCGCCATGGTGCTCGCCCCTCCCCCGTCCGACCTGATTCTCTTCAACAAACCGTACGGCGTCCTCAGCCAGTTCACGCCCGAAGGTCGCTGGCGGGGGTTGAAGGATTTCATCGACGTTCCGGATGTCTACGTCGCTGGCCGACTCGATGCGGACAGCGAGGGACTGCTGCTCCTCACCGGCGACGGCAGGCTGCAGGCGCGCATCGCCGATCCACGCTTCAAGATGGAAAAGACCTACTGGGTGCAGGTCGAGGGCGTGCCTGATGAATCGGCGCTCGCGGCCCTGCGCGACGGCATCCAGCTTAACGACGGCGCGACGCGTCCAGCGCGTGCGCGGCTGCTCGATCCGCCGCCCGATATATGGAACCGCGAGCCACCGATCCGCGTCAGGCAGAGCATTCCCACCTCGTGGATCGAGCTCGCCATCAAGGAAGGCCGCAACCGCCAGGTGCGGCGCATGACGGCTGCTGTCGGCTTCCCGACGCTGCGACTGATTCGCGCATCGATCGGCCCGTATGCGCTGGATGGACTGGCACCCGGGGCCTGGAAGGGCCAGCTCGCCATCGGGCCTTGAAGCAGGTTCGGCTCCGATCGGCCGCTAGACTCGAACAATGCCTGCTCGACACTTGCCAGACCCTGCGCAGCCACCCTCGCCCGGTCGCCGTTCCGCCCTTATCGCCGCCATCGGTGCTGCGGCGGCAACCACCCTTCCTTTCTCCGCCGCGGCGCGTCAGGCCACAGCGTCGCCGTCGCCATTGCCCGCCATCTGGCCGCAGCCGGCGCAGGTTCCCGGCGGCGTGGCGCGTCTTTCGCTCGGCCCCTCGGCGACGCGCCCGGCTGCTTTTGCCGGCGAAGTGCCGCTGCTGGTGATCGGCGATGCGATCGACTGGACGGCGCTGGTGGGCATTCCGCTTTCCGCGCGAACCGGCTCGGCGCACATCGCGCTGCGCAGCCCCGGCAAGGCGGAGCGGCAGATCGACTACCTCATCGCCGGCAAGCAGTATCAGGAGCAGCGCCTGAAGGTCGCGCCGGGAACGGTCGATCTCTCGCCGGCCGACCAGGCGCGCTACGAGCGCGAACGTGTGCATCTGGCGGACGTCATGGCGACGTTCAGCGCCTCGCTGCCACCGCAGGAGCTGAAGATGCGCGTTCCGGTTCCGGGCCGGCGCTCGAGTTCGTTCGGACTGCGACGCGTGTTCAACGGTCAGTCGCGCAATCCGCACAGCGGCATGGACATCGCCGCGGCCACCGGCACGCCGATCGTCGCGCCGCTTCCCGGCAAGGTGATCGACACCGGCGACTACTTCTTCAACGGCAACACGGTCTGGCTGGACCACGGTGCCGGCCTGCTCACGATGTACTGCCACCTGAGCGCCATCGGCGTGAAGCCGGGCGACATCTGCGACCCGGGCGAGCAGATCGGCGCCGTCGGTGCCACGGGACGGGTCACGGGGCCGCATCTGCACTGGGGCGTGATGTTGAACCGGACGATGGTCGATCCGGCGCTTTTCATCGACGCCTGATCGCGCGCCACGGTCTATCGATGGAACCGCGTGGAAAACGGCGCGGCGTCCCACAGCTCGCGGATTCGTAGTTGATAAGTTGCAAATCCCATCAACTCATCCGAATACGAAATCATGACCGCAGTCACCCTCCAAGCCATGGCCAAGATGATGCGCGATCTGGACATCGCCATGCTCAGCACCGTGACCGACGACGGTTCCATTGCAGGCAGGCCCATGAGCAACAACGGCGACGTCGACTACGACGGCGACTCCTTCTATTTCACGTTCGAGCAGTCGCGCACCGTGGCCGACATCGAACGCAACCCGCGAGTCGGACTGGCTTTCGAGGGCGCTGATGGCCTGTCGATCCACGTGAGCGGACATGCCGAGCTGATCCGCGACAAGGACCAGTTCGAAGCACACTGGGTCGCAGAACTCGACCACTGGTTCGACGACGGCATCGACACGCCGGGCATCGTACTGATCAAGGTCGGCGCAGACCGCATCAAGTACTGGCGCGGCGAAGAAAACGGCGAGTGGACGGCCTGAGTCAGCTCCGACGCTCGGAGCGCCAGGTCGTCCACGCGATCAGCGCCAGCAGCGCTATCTGCAGCGGCAGACGGAGCACCAGTGCCCAGTAAGGGACCGACGGGAATAGCCCGGGTTCCTGCAGCATGTGGACGTTTGCCGGCGTGACGGCGATGGTCAGGAGAAAAAGCCCGATACCGGCCGCGCGCCGGGTCGGCCTCCATAGCAATCCGGCCGCGCCCAGCAGCTCGAGCACTCCGCTGGCCAGTACGACCTCACGCGGCCACGGAATGTACGGCGGCACGATGCGCATCTCGGTCGCGGTCGCTACGAAGTGCGCGATCCCGCCGATGAAGAACCACAAGAAAACGAAGGCCAGTCCGGCCCGGCGCAATGGAGTCATGGTGCAACATTAAGCTTCGCGGCTGAAGCGGAAGTCAGCGGCCCGCCCGGCGGCGAGTCGTCCGACACGGGCATCCAGCCCGGCCCGCTCTAATCACTGCGGATTCAATTCACCAACAGGAGAGATCGTCATGCCTCAGTTCGGCACCATCAAGGGACTCGTCGTCTACACACCCGGAGACGGGCCGCCGCTCGAAATCCCGCTCGGCAAGGTCGAGATCGATCTCACGGCGCCCGATAGTGCCACCCTCAGCTGGGAGGCGGACGACGGCGTGCTCGGCCTGACAGCCATTCCTCGCACGACGTTCGACGAGTATGTCGAAGCCGGCAAGATCGAACTCGAAGCCTGAGTCTTTTCAGTGGCCGCCGCCGCCGAGGTAGGCGGCCTTCACTGCGGGGTCGTCGCGAAGCTTGTCCGCCGGCCCGTGCAGCGAGATCTTTCCGTTCTCCAGCACATAGCCGTAATCGGCCACACCCAGCGCAGCGGCCGCGAACTGCTCGACCAGCAGCATCGTGACGCCCTCGCTTTTCAAGCGCTCGATGATGCGGAAGACTTCCGCCACCAGGATCGGCGCCAGCCCCATCGACGGCTCGTCGAGAAGAACGACCTCCGGATTCAGCATCACGGCGCGCGCCATGGCGAGCATCTGCTGCTCGCCGCCAGAAAGCGTGCCGGCGAGCTGCATGCGACGCTCTTTCAGCCGCGGGAACAGCTCCAGCGCACGTTCCAGATCGCCAGGCACGTCACCGCGCGGGCGGCTTCCGGTCAGGCGCGGAAATGCGCCGAGCGTCAGGTTGTCGGTCACCGTCATGGTGGCGAAGACGCGCCGGCCTTCCGGTGAATGCGCGAGCCCCTGTTTGGCTATGTGATAGCTCTCCAGCCCGTCGATACGCTTGCCGTTCAGCGTGATCTCGCCGGCCGTCGGCGCGATCATTCCGGAGATGGCGCGCATGGTCGTCGTCTTGCCGGCGCCATTGGAGCCGATCAGCGTGACGACCTTGCCCTTGGGCACCTCGATCGAGATGCCGTGCAGCACCTGCACCTTGCCGTAGCCGGCGGATAAGTTGTGGATGGTCAGCATGGGTTGTTCCGTCTGCGCGTTCACGTCGCCGTTCCGCCGAGATAGGCCTCGATGACCTTCTCGTCCGCCTGCACCTTCGCAGGCTCGCCCTCGGCGATCTTCTGGCCGAAATCGAGCACCGACACCGTGTCGCACATGCTCATCACCACGTCCATGTGGTGCTCGATCAGGATCACGGTCACGCCATGCTCGCGGATCTTGCGGATGATCGCGACCAGTTCCTTGATGTCGGGCGCAGTCAGGCCGGCGGCGGGTTCGTCGAGCAACAGAAGTTGCGGGTCGAGCGCCAGCGCACGGGCGATTTCCAGCAGGCGCTGCTTGCCGTAAGGCAGGTTGCGCGCTTCCTCGGTCGCCAATTCCTGCAGCCCGACGAAGCGCAGCAGGTTCAGCGCGCGCTGTGCGGCTGCATCGCGCTCTCGCTTGTAGCGCGGCGTGTGCAGCGACACGTCGATCAGGTTGCTGTCGAAGGTGTGATGCAGGCCGACCTGCACGTTCTGCAGCGCCGTCATCTCGCCGAAAAGCTGCACGTTCTGGAAGGTTCGCGCGATGCCCGACAGCGCGATGTCCGAAGACGTGCGTCCGACCAGCGAACGACCGGCAAAAGTCAGTGCGCCGGCGGTCGGCGTGTAGATGCCGGTCAGCACGTTCATCATCGTGCTCTTGCCCGATCCGTTCGGACCGATCAGGCCGTGGATGGTGCCGCGACGGATGCTCAGGTCGACATTGTTCAGCGCCTTGAGGCCGCCGAACTGCATCAGCACACCGGTCGCTTTCAGCACCTCGTCGCTGCCACCGGCATTCGCTGCGACCGAGACCGCGTCGGAGCGCACATTCGTATCGGCGAGATCTGCTACCTGCAACTTCGGCTTGCGGATGTTGAAGGCAGTGCGCACGAAGCCGACGATGCCGTCCTGCAGGTAGTACACGACGAACAGCATGATCACGCCGAAGATCGACAGCCGCCAGTCGGTCATCGTCTCCAGCCAGAACGCGAGCCCCGCAAGCGCGATGCTGCCAACGACCGGGATCGCCATCTGCGATGCGGTCGCACGCTGGCGCTGAATGGCGACCACGGCGGTGACGACGACCAGCACCGCCAGCCCGACCGACACGTAGCGGAACAGCACCACGTCGTCCAGCAGCTTGGGCAGCAGCACGATGATGGCCGCGCCGAGCATCGAGCCGATGCGGCTCTTGCGTCCGCCCATGATCACGGCGAGCAGGAACAGCACGGTCAGCTCGAAGTTGTACGAATTCGGCGAGATGTACTGCTCCGAATAGGCATACAGGCTGCCAGCCAGACCGGCAAATCCGGCGCTAATCACGAAGGCGTAGACCTTGTAGCGGTACACCGAAACGCCCATGCAGTCGGACGCCACCGGGCTGCCGCGCAACGCCTCGAACGCCCGGCCCAGGTGCGAACGCAGAATGCGGTGCACGACGACCAGCGCCAGCACCATCAGTACCACGACGACCCAGTAGAACTCGCGCTCGTCGAGCTTGTGGCCGAACAGCGCCGGCTTCTCCAGCTTGATGCCCATCGGGCCTTCGGTGAGGAAGCTCATCTCGTTGATGAGAATCTGGATGATGGTGCCGAAGGCCAGCGTCACCATCGCCAGGTACGGCCCCGACACGCGCAGCGCCGGCAATGCCAGCAGCGCGCCGAAACCGGCTGTCAACAGGATGGCTGCCGGCACGGTGATCCAGAACGGCGCGGCCAGCTTGAAGACCAGCACGCCGGCCGTGTACGCGCCGAGTCCGAAAAGTCCCGCATGGCCGAGCGAAACCTGGCCGGTATAGCCGACCACGATGTCGAGCCCGAACAGCACGATCGCGTAGATCATGATGGTTTCGAGCAAATGGATGTAGTACGGGTTGTCGATCCCGACCGGGAATAGCAGCAGAAGCGCGATGCCGACGATCACCATCAGCAGATGGCTCTTCTTCATCTTCTCTGGTGCGGTCGGAGCGACGACCTTCGCGGCGGAAGTGGGTGCAATGGACGACATCTTCTTCAGACCTTCTTGATCGCGGTCTTGCCGAACAGGCCGGCAGGGCGAACCGCCAGGACGATCAGCAGCAGCACCAGTCCGGGAACGTCCTTGTATCCGGTGCTCAGGTAGAAGCCGGTCGTGGTCTCGGCGATGCCGAGAATGATCCCGCCGACGACGATGCCCATGCCGCTGGTCAGTCCGCCGATGATGGCGACCGCGAAAGCCTTGAGGCCGAGCACAGCACCCATCGTGGCGCCGGTCAGCGTCAGCGGCGCGATCAGCACGCCCGCGAACGCCGCCGTCATCGACGACAGCGCGTACGAGAACGTGATGACCAGACCGGTGTTGATGCCCATCAGCTTGGCCGCGTCGCGATCGTTGAAGGTCGCGACCACGGCCTTGCCGTAGATCGTCTTGCGGTTGAAGAACTCGACCGCCAGCATCATCAGCAACGCGCCGACGACCACCAGGATTTCCATCGGCAGCACGTTGGCGTTGAGGAACTTGAGCGGCGATTCGGGCAGCGGCGACGGAAACTTGAGGTCGTCGCGACCCCAGACGTTTTCGGCCACGTTCTTGAAGATGATGCCCAGCGCGATGGTCGACATGATCCAGCCGAACTCCGACTTGATCTTGATCGCCGGCCGCACGCCGATGCGTTCCACCACCACGCCCTGGAAGGCACCGAACAGGCAGACGATCGGGATCATCAGCCAGTAGTTCACGCCGAGCCCGACCAGTGTCAGGCCGACCAGTGCACCGAGCATGAGCGCGTCGCCCTGCCCGAAATTGAGAGTATCTGATGTCGCAAAGGTCAGCTGGTAGCCGAAGGCGATGACCGCGTAGATCATGCCCAGCGCTATGCCGCTGAAGATGAGTTGGGTGAGGATTTGCATGGAATTTCCGGACATTCAAAAAAACGCCGCTGCCGGAAAATCCTGCAGCGGCGCTACTTCCACCGTGGGTTCGTACCCTTATTTCTTCATCAGCGCGTCGTTGGCCGCCAGATCCTTGATGCGCACCTTCGCAGCCGCCTTCTGGTCGTCGGCATTCGCGTAGATCACGCGTCCGCCCTTGACTTCGCCGAATACCGGGATGTTCGCGGTGATCGCGTCATGGTCGGTCTTGGAGAACGGCTTGTTGTAGGTCGTCACGACGCCCTCGACCGGCGCCTGCAGGTTTTCCAGCGCTTCCTTGATCTTCGGACCTTCGGTGCTGTTGGCCTGCTTGATAGCTGCAGCCAGCAGGTAGATCGAGTCGTAGCCCTGTGCTGCCGACACCGGCGAATCCATCCGGTTGTTCTTGGGCTTGAACTTCGCGACGAAGTTGTCGATGAAGGCCTTGCGCTTGGGCGTCGTCGCTTCCTGGATGAACGTCTGCGGCATGCGTGCACCGTCGCCGCCGGGACCGGCGTTGTCGATGAAGTTGGCCATCGCCAGCGTCCAGCTGCCGACCATCGGCACCTTCCAGCCCAGCTTGGTCATGCCGTTGGCGATCTGCGCCAGCTCGGGGCCGATGCCGTACGTCAGGATGGCTTCGGCGCCCGCTTCCTTGGCCTTCAGCAGCTGGGCCGTCATGTCGACGTCCTTGATGTTGAACTTCTCGACCGCGACGGCAGTGATGCCCTTGGCCTTGAGCGCCTTCTCCAGATCCTCGCGGCCCAGCTGGCCGTAGTTGGTGGAGTCGGCCAGGATCGCGACCTTCTTGAAGCCACGACGCGTGACCGCCTCTTCCACGATCATCGGCGCCTGGATGCTATCGTGCGCCGCATTGCGGAACACGTAGTTGTCGGGGTCCTTGTCGAACTGGCGCGTGATGATGGAGCCGGTCGCGACGTTGTTGATGACGGGGATCTTCGCGTCCTGGAAGAAGCGCTGCGACGCCAGCGCCACACCGGTGTTGATGTAGCCGACGGTCGCGACGACCTTTTCCTTGTTGATGAATTCCTGCGCGATCTGCACGCCGCGTTCGTTCTTGGCTTCGTCGTCGCGTTCGACCAGCAGGATCTGGCGACCGATCACGCCACCGGCCTTGTTGATTTCTTCGGCTGCGAGGCGTACGCCGTCGCGCATGCTGACGCCCATCGACGACGACCCGCCGGTGAACGGACCGTCGACGCCGATCTTGATCGGGTCCGCGGCGAACGCGCCGGCAGCTGCGAGCGAAATGATGCCGGCAACGGCCAGGCGCTTGAACGGAAATAGCATGTGTCTTGTCTCCACGAGGTTCTGATGTCTGAGGTGCCGAGAAGGTAACGACAACTTCAGATTCCGCGGAGAGTGACAACCCCTAGCAGTGCTGTCAGCCCTGTGTCAGCGCCATGCCATCGATGCCGGTCGAAAGCGTCCGGCTACCGTATTCCGTCCGGCATGGCCTTCTTTCCGCGCGCTGCCTTTTTCGCCTGACGCGCCGCATCGAGCAGTTCGCCCTCGGCCATCCAGCCGGCGAACTGCGCGGGTGTCTCTAGCGTCACGCGGCCCAGGCTGGCATCGCGGAACGCCTGCATCACGATTTCCGCCGCTTTCTGCAGATTGACGCGCCCCTTCCCCAGCAGCGCGCCGCGCTTTCGTCCGATGGCTTCGAGAAGTTCCTCGTCCTTCATTGCTGCGACTGCGGCAGCATCGGTGTCGTCCAGCTTGAAGCGCGCCGCGATGAGCGCCGCGTAGTTGACCTTGAGCACGTCGAGCAGCTCGAGCGCGACTTCTTCCTCGTCGTACGCATTGCGACCGATGGCGCCGCTGGCCGCCAGGTTGTAGCCGCACTTGGCAGCCACGATGCGGGGCCACAGCATGCCGGGCGTGTCCCAGAGATAGAAGTCGTCGGCCAGCGTGATGCGCTGTTCGAGCTTGGTGATGCCGGCCTCGTCGCCGGTCTTGGCTTTCTTCTTGCCGCCGACCAGCGTGTTGATGAGCGTCGACTTGCCGACGTTGGGAATGCCGCAGATCAGCACCCGCATCGGCTTCGCCATGCCGCCGCGGTTCGGAGAAAGCTGGTGGCAGGCCGCGACCAGCTGCTGCGCGGCGGTGGTCTGGCTGGCGTCCAGGCCGATGGCGCGCGTGTCGGGCTGCGCGTTGTAGTGCGCGAGCCATTCGGCGGTGCGCGCGGGGTCGGCCACGTCCTGCTTGTTGAGCACCTTGACGCCGGGCTTGTGGCCGGTGAGTTCGGCCAGGATCGGGTTCGCACTGGAACCCGGCAGACGCGCATCGAGCAGTTCGATCACGACATCGATGTCCTTGATGCGCTCGCCGATGGCCTTGCGGGTCAGATGCATGTGACCGGGGAACCACTGGATCGCCATCGGTAATTACTTTCGCTTGTTCGTCGCTCGGAGGGGTCTGCATTGTCGCAGTCGCGGTCGCCCCCTATGATGGCTTTCAAATCCACTTGCCGGAGTGTCCATGAAGCCAGTTTCCCTTCTGCTCCAGCGCCGCGCCCCCGGCCTCTGGCGCACCGCCCCCGACACCACCGTCTTCGATGCGCTGCAAACGCTGGCGCGACACGAGGTCGGTGCACTGGTCGTGATGCAGGGCGATGCGCTGGTCGGCGTCTTCTCGGAGCGCGACTACACCCGCAAGGTCGCGCTGCAGGGCAAGAGTTCCAAGGACGTGCGCGTCTCGGAAATCATGACCGCCAACGTCTTCACCGTGACGCCGCAGACGCCGACGCACGAATGCATGGCGCTGATGAGCCAGAAGCGAATCCGGCACCTGCCCGTCGTCGAGGGCGCGACGGTGATCGGCATGCTGTCGATCCGCGACCTGATGGACGACATCATCGCGGACCACGAACAGACCATCGAGCAGCTCCGGACGTACATCCAGACCTGAGACGCGGCAAGCCGGATCAGATCGACTGCGCCGCCTTCGCCCGCTGATAGGCGGCGTGCAGGCGTGCGAAGACCGGACCGGGCTTGCCGTCGCCGACCTTCTGGCCATCGAGCTGCGTCACCGGCAGCACTTCCTTGCTGGCCGAACTCAGCATCAGCTCGTCGGCCCCGCGCAATTCGGCTTCGCTGATCGGGCGAAGGTCGTAAGCGATGCCCTCCTCTTCGCAAAGCTCGCGGATCAGCTCGTAGCGGATGCCTTCGAGCACATGCTTGCTCTTCGGCGAACCGAAAACCGTGCCGCCGCGCACCACCCACACATTGGACGACGACGCTTCGGTCAGCAGTCCGTCGCGCATCAGGATGGTTTCGGTGGCGCCGGCATCGACCGAAATCTGTCGCGCCAGCACGTTGCCCAGCAACGAGGTGCTCTTGATGTCGGCGCGTTCCCAGCGGAAATCGCTCGCCGTCACGCAGGCCACGCCCTTCCCGAGCGTCTCGGCACTCGGCAGCTTCATGGCATTGACCATCATGAAGACGGTCGGCACGATGCCTCTGGTCATCGCATGGTCGCGCACGGCAACGCCGCGCGTGACCTGGATGTAGATCATCTGGTCTTCCTCAGGCAGCCCTGCGATCAGGCGGCGGCAGCGCTCCAGCCATTCTTCGGCCGAATGCGGGTTGTCGATGCTCAGGCTGGCCAGACTGCGCGCCAGACGCGCCATGTGTTCGTTGAAGCGGAACAGCTTGCGACCGTAGACCGGCACGACTTCGTAGATGCCGTCGCCGAAGATGAAGCCGCGATCGAGTACGGAGACTTTGGCTTCGCCGACGGGCGTGTACTCGCCGTTCAGGTAGCAGAGGGTGTCGGGCAGGGCTTGCATGGTGTGTCGGGTGTGCGAAGGGAAAGTGAGAAATGCGGATCTCCCGATTTTGCCCTTCCGGCCTACGCATGCCCGGACGGCGAGCCGGCAAACTTGCATCTTCCACAAGCCGCCTCAAAGAACCAGGAACCGAATCCGCCAAGCCGATGCACGATGAAAAACTTTCCCGCCACACCTGGCAATTCTTTCGCGCCGGCGGCGTCGATCAGGTAGCGATCCGCAGTGGCGCCGACATCGCGCATATCGGCGAACTCGACCAGAAACTCTGGGTCGCGCTGGCCTGCCCTACCCGCGGCATAGAGTTCGACGCCCGCACGCTCGACCTGATCGACACCGACCGCGATGGCCGCATCCGTCCGCCCGAACTGATTGCCGCCTGCGTCTGGGCCTGCAGCCATCTGAAGAACCCCGACACGCTGATGCAGGGCGGGGATTCGCTGGCGCTGGACGACATCGCCGAACTACCGGCCGACGAAAAATCACCGGACATGCCGCTGACTGAAGAAGCGCGCCGCATCCTGCAGTTGCGTGGGAAGGAAGGCGCCGACACCCTCACGCTGGCCGACGTCACCGACCGCAGCCAGCTGCTCGATGCGATGCGTTTCAACGGCGACGGCGTCGTCCCGCCGGAAAGCACCGACGACGAAGCCGTCGCAGCCGTGGTCCGCCGCATCATGAAGACGCACGGCAGCGTCAAGGACCGCAACGGCAAGGACGGCGTCAACCGCGCGCTCGCCGAAATATTCTTCAGGCAGGCACACGCGTTGCGCGACTGGCAGGCCGGCGTCGACGCACCGAGCGTCGCAAGGGACATACCGCTGCCGAACGAAGCCATGCTGGCCGCGGCCCAGGCGGTGGGCGCGGTGCGCGAAAAAGTCGACGATTTCTTCGCACGCTGTCGCGTGGCGGCCTTCGACGTCCGGGCCGTCGCCGCGCTGAATCCGTCCATCGAAACCTACGAAACGCTGGCCGCGCAGGACCTGCAGATGCGTTCAGACGCCATCGCCAGGCTGCCGCTCGCACCGATCCAGCCCGACCGCGCCTTGCCGCTGCAACACGGCGTCAACCCCGCCTGGGCCGATGCCCTGCGCAAACTCCAGCGCGACGCGGTCCAGCCGCTGCTGCGAGCCGACGCGATCGCCATGGACGAAGCCGAGTGGATGGCGCTGCAATCGCGTGTCTCGCCGTGCAGCCTCTGGCTGGCTGCGAAGCCCGACACCCTGCTTGGCGCGCTGTCGGCCTCGGAGGTCGAAGGCGCACTTCTTCATGAAGCGGCGGTCCTCGAACTGATCGCCGAAGACGAACGCATCGAACCGCACAACGCGCGCATCGCCGATCTGGAGAAACTGCTTCGGCTCAAGCGCGATCTGCTGACGCTGCTGGAAAACTTCGTGTCGTTCAAGGCGTTCTACCGGCGCGAAGGCGCGATTTTCCAGGCTGGGACGCTGTATCTCGACGGCCGCAGCTGCGAACTCAGCGTCGAAGTCGCGGACGCCACCAAACATGCGCCGCTCGCCGGGCTGGCAAAGGCTTACCTTGCGTACTGCCGCTGCACCCGCGACGGCAAGACCATGACGATCGTATCGGCGTTCACCGCCGGCGATGTCGACTTCCTTTTCATCGGACGGAACGGGGTCTTCTACGACCGCCAGGGCCGGGATTGGGATGCCACGATCACCAAGGTGATCGAAAACCCGACCAGCGTCTCGCAGGCCTTCTTCTCGCCCTACAAGAAATTCCTGCGGCTGATCGAAGAACAGGTTGCCAAGCGCGCCGCCGCCAGCGACACCGTCGCCCAGGGCTCGCTGGGGTCGCTTGCAACGACACTGGTGACGGCCGACAAACCGGCGGTTGCCGGGGCCAAGCCTGGTGCGCCGTTATCGCCGCTGAAGGTGCCTGCGCGTTTCGATGTCGGCACGGTTGCGGCCATCGGCGTCGCGCTCGGCAGCATCAGCGCCGTGATGGTCGGCATCTTCGGCAAGTTCGTGGATCTGGGGCAATGGATTCCAGTCGCCATCATCGGAATCATCCTGGCGATATCGGGACCGAGCATGCTGATTGCCTGGCTCAAGCTCCGGCAGAGAAGCCTGGGGCCGATCCTCGACGCGAGCGGATGGGCGATCAACGGGCGGATGCGCGTGAATGTGCGGTTGGGCGGCTCGCTGTCGCAAACGGCGCAACTGCCGGCAAATTCGAAACGGACCGTCCGCGATCCTTATGCGGAGAGCAACGGCACTGCGATCTGGCTGCTGGTCCTCGTCAGCATGGCCGCATTCGCCGTACTGGCATGGCGCATGGGATGGCTGACGCGCTGATACGCGAAGGAACGAGGCGCTGAAATGCGCCTCGCCGAGGTCCGATCAGGCGCGATGAGCGCCTTCGCAGTACGCCAGCAACAGGTCGATTTCGGCGGATTTATCGAAGAAAGCATCGGCACCCAAGGCGCGCGATCGCTCGCGCATGTCGCTGGTCGCATAGTTGCTGAGCACGACGACCTTCTGGTGCGGCGCTCGATCACGACAGGCATTGACGACACCGAAGCCGTTGCCCTGCTGCAGGAACAGGTCGATGACGGCGAGATCCCAATCGCCGCTGTGCGAATGGAGCCATTTGACAGCTTCGTCTTCGGTACTGGCATGGGCGACGACAGTGGCATCGGCGACATCCTCGAGAAAACCGACAAGGTTCTCCCGGATCACCGGGTTGTCTTCGACCAGATAGGTCTTGAAAGGCATGGATGTGTGGAACAAGGTAAGGCTGCAGTTGGAGGAAGCGTTGCAGGTATGTTTGCGTCCATCTTCCAACAACACTGTTTCCACATGGTGAGCCATGCAGGCCATTGCAGGTAGGCAGAAACCTACCATCCCTGTACGGCCATCGTGCCGCGCCGTCGTTGTCAGACGGTGGCGGCGACCCTCACCCGCTTGCCGATTCCGAGCCGCGCCGGCGACACGTACTGCTGCCGATAGATCTCGAACGGCATCGTGTCGTTGGCCTCGATGCGCTTCTGTGCCTCGACCGAGGCAACGCTGGCTTCGGCGAACGCCGTCTGCCTGTCCGCAGGCAACGGCTGCGCGAGCAGCGCAGCGCGGATCGACTCCGACTGCGCGCAGACGAAGGAAGTGAAGGAATCGTCGTGCGACGCATGCATCTCGGCCAGCACACGCGCCGACGGCAGGCGTGATGCGTCGTCGAGCGCGGCTTCGGCTGCGGCCAGTGCGGCTGCGTACAGACCTCCACCGTGTGCTGCGTCGAGTGCAAGCGCGATCGGCGTGCACTCTGCGACCAGTTGGTGACCCCATGCGGTGAGCGCCACATCGGTGCCGTTGCGCTGCAGGCACAAACCGGGCTCGCGCCCGCGCGCAGCGGTGAGATGCTGGTTATGGGCGAGTTCGGCGATTTCCTTCGGCGAATCGTCGGGGCTGTCGCTCAGCAGGCAATGCAGCAGGAAGACATCGAGGAAGCGAATGGTTTCCGCGGAAATGCCGACCGGCTCGAACGGATCGAGGTCCATCAGTCGCACTTCGACATATTCGACGCCTCGCTCGCGCAGCGCGTGCAGCGGACGCTCGCCGGGATGGATGACGCGCTTCGGACGGATGGTGCCGTAGAACTCGTTCTCGATCTGGAGCAGTGTGGTCGCGAGCTGGCTGTAGTCGCCGCCCGGATTCTGGATTCCGATGGCTTCGTACGCCGGCCACGGGCGCGTCAGCGCATCCTGCAAAGACGCGCCGTAGCCTTCGAGGCTGTTGTAGCTGACTTCGAGCGACGCCTGCGCATCGCTCTGATAGCCGAGTCGGCCCATCCGCAACGACGTGCCGTGCGGCATGTGCATGCTGCTGTCGCCCAGCGGCTGGAGTTCGTGCGAACGGCCCGCGACGAAGGTAGAGCAAAGCGCCGGCGACGCGCCGAAGAGATACAGCAGCAGGAAGGCATGACGCCGGAAATTCCGGATCAGCCCGAAATACTGTTCGCTCGACACGCCCGGCAACGACCAGTTGTAGTGAATGCCGGAAATCGTCTGCATGCGACGACCGTAACGGTGCCCGAGTCCCATGCGATAGACGCTCTTGGCACGCGCAACGTTGGAACTGCCGTAGCGGCCCAGCGGAATCGTCTCGTCCGTCGGCAGGCCGCAAGGCATGCTCGAGACCCAGAGACGTTCGTCGCCCGCAGCATCCAGCACACCGTAGGTGAAGCGATGGACTTCGGTCAGCTCGTCCAGTGCTTCCTCCACGCCGGCATGCACGCCGGTGATCAGTTCCAGCTGCGACTCGCTGAAATCGGTCGTGATGTTCGGATGTGTGAGCGCCGATCCCAGTGCGGCCGGATGCGGCGTCAGCGCAAGCTGTCCGTCGGGCAGCGACCGCAGGCTTTCCTTCTCGATTCCCCGCCGCACGCCTTTCAGCCGCTCGGGCGAAAGCGCTTTCAGCCGCTCCTGCAATTTGCTCATTTTTTTATCACCCAACAGTCTTTCTGGGGCTGGAAGGTAGCACTTCCGCATACAGGCTGCTGAGCGGGGGAATCCGCGTCATGCGGCCAGCACGCGCAGCAGGAAAGCCTCGATGTCGCCGATCTCTTCCATGCAGACCGAATGCTCCATCGGATATTCGTGCCATTCGACCGCATAACCCAGCGCCGTCAGCGCATCGCGAGAGGCTGCGGCGCGCGCCGGCACGACCACGCCGTCGCGGCTTCCGTGCGCCAGGAACACCGGTGTGTCCTGATTTGCCGGATTGCGCTCGGTGGCTGTCGTGCTGGCCAGCGGCAGGTAACCCGACAGCCCGACGATGCCCGCCAGGCGCTCCGAATGGCGCAAGCCGGTCAGCAGCGCCATCGCACAGCCCTGCGAAAAGCCGGCGATGACGATGCGATTCGCCGGAATGCCGCGCGCTTTCTCGCGGGCGATCAACGTCTCGATCGCGGCCATCGAGCGACGCAGTCCGGTGTCGTCTTCGGGACGTCCCGGTCCGGCGATGTCGTACCAGGCCGGCATCGGGTAGCCGCCGTTGATCGTGACGGGAATCACAGGCGCATTGGGAAACACGAAACGCACCGGGCCCACCGACGACAGGTCGAGTTGCTTCGCGATCGGCACGAAATCGTTGCCGTCGGCACCCAGTCCGTGGATCACGATCATGGTGGCGGTCGGTTCGGGCCCGGACACGAGCTCGATCGGCGGCAGGGACGGAAGAGGTTGGGCGGGGTTTAGCGTCATGAAAGGTCTTCGGGAAATTGCAGGCTGAACGATAGCGCAACGGCGTTGCGGTCTACATGGCGCGATGGTGTTGCGGTCTAGGCTCGCAGCGAACAAGTTCGAAGGATCGATATGAAAGAAAAAGAAACTATCCCGTCCGCAGATAGGTCGGCGCTGCAACCGCCGTTCGAGAAGGCGAAGTTCGACGGTCTGGTGCTCGTCTGCGGCGAATGCCAGAAACGCAGCAGCGGGCCGTCGAAACTCACGGCCAAGGACGTTCGGCGCGAACTCAAGGGAACGCTCGGCAAGGAACGCTTCCGGCTCCGCGTCGCGCAATCTTCCTGCCTGGGCCTGTGCCCCAAAAAATCTATCGCCGTCGCTGCTGCATTCAGCGGTGCACCAGCGCTGCTGGCTTCCGTGCGCGACGATGCGGACATCGCCGCCGTCGCAGCCCGGTTGGCGAATCCAGAAATCTGAACAGACCAGCCCACGCCGTTAGGTCTTAGGTACTAGATAGGGAAAATACGCTGGGTCGATTGTGAAATCGATCACGCAAACGTTTTTGCTCAGTTGTCTTTTATCGATTTTCAAACGTCACAGATTGTGTTCGATTGTTTACAAATACCTGTAACGCGATCGACCGCTGCATTACCGAAGCCAGCAGCGCATCGCGTTCAGGCACCGGGTGAACCCCAGTTCGCCCGGTTTGTGACGACGTTGAAATCAGGAGAACGACATGCGAGCCAGTATCCAGACACGATTCAATTCGATCCTTTGCGCGGCGGCAGTGACTGCTGCGCTTGCAACGTTGGGAGGCTGCTCGTCGAGCGGTCATGTAGGCGCCTCCGCGGGCGGTAGCAGCGAGGCGACGCCGGGCGGCATCGGAGGCGCCACCGGCGTATCCGACAGTGGGGGCGGCGCCGGGAGCGGCGGTGCGGGTGGCGGGAGCAGTGGTGGCGGCAGTGATCCCGTCGTAGGTGTGGGCGGCGGTGTAACGGGCGGCGCGAGCGGCACGGGCGGGAGTGGAGGCACCGGGATGGCCGGCGGCGGAACGGGTGGAAGCACCGGCGGCGGAACAGGCGGAGGTACAGGTGGAGGTATCGGCGGAGGAACAGGCGGCCCCGCTGCCGTCGCATCGGCGGGTGGCCAGCTTCTCGATGGCCTCGGCAAGACGGTGACGGGCGCCGGCACCATTGTTTCCGGCGTCGGGAGCAGCACGCCGGCCGGTTCGGTGATCGCCAATGCGGGCGCGACGGTCGGCAATGTCGGGACCGCGGTCAGCAGTGGCCTGGGCCAGATGGGCCTCGGCACGGATGTCGTCGGCACGACACTGGGCGGCCTGCCTGCAGTCGTCGACAGCACGGGCAAAACGGTGTCGAGTGCCGGGACGTTGGTGGCATCGATCGGCGGCAACTCGCCGTTGGGCGCGGTCACCAACGTTGCAGGCGGACTGGTCGACGGCGTCGGCAACGGCGTCGGCAATGTTGCGGGATCGCTCGGCGGCGTCATGTCGAACGGCACGGTGCGCCAGATCACGGGCGGCGCGAGCCAGGCCGTTGACCGTATCGACAGCGGCGCACTGACGCTGGTGCAGCGCATCGGCGACGGCACGGGCATCGGCCGGCCCGTCGATGGCCTGACGCGTCAGGTCGGCGCCAGCCTCCAGGGCATCGGCGTCGGCACGCAGGTGGCTTCGCTGACGCAACCGCTGGGAACGACCGTCGGCGGTGCCGGCCAACTGGTGCGTTCGCCGGACGTTGCGACAGGCGGCACGCCGGCGGCGCCCGGTCTTTCAGGCCTGTCAGGCCTGTCAGGCTTGACAGGCGCAGTCGGTGCAGTCGGCGCCCTCGCCGGCACAGGCGCGGTGCTGGCGCCGGTTTCCGGTGTGGTGGCCGGTGTGGGCGCCGCGGCGGGCGCAGGAATCGGCGCATCGGTCGCGGCGAGCAATGGGGGCGTGTCCGCTGGCGTCGGTGCCGGTCTGGGCGCAGGGGTCGGTGCCGGACTGGTGACCGGAACATCCGGCACGTTGACCAGCGCGCCGACGACGCTCGGCAGCACGGTGGCCGCCACCGGCGCGACCGTTGCCGGCACGACGAGCGCTGTCGGCGTCGGCTCGGTCGCACCGCTGGTGGCGGGCACGACTGCGGCTGCAGGCACGGTGGTGACCGGCGTCACGGGCCTGGTGAGTAGCGTCGGTGGCCTCGGCGGTCTCGGTGCACTGGGTGGACTGGGCCTGAGCCGCGGCGGCAACAACTGAGTCGCCAACCGAGTCAAAGCCGATGCCGACACTCCAACCGACACCCACCCGTCGTTTTCACCGTGTCGGCATCGCGCTGACGCTGGCTGGAGGCGCCGTCGCCCTGCACGCACAGACCGCGCAGGGCGGCAATCCGCTCGACCAGCTGCCGATGCCGGCGCCGGTTCCTGCAGTGCAGGCACCGGCGCCGCAAGTGACCGCGCGGCCACCGCCCGGCGCCGCCGACGGCGCGGACAAGCTGTCCCGGCAGCTCGCGCCGTCGCGCTTCGACATCGAGGGCGTGAAGGCCCTTCCCTTTTCCACCGTTTCCGCGCTTTTTGCGCCGATGGCCGGTCGACAGACAACGGTTGCGCAGCTGGTCGAGATCGCCGGCCAGGCGACCGCGCTCTACAGGCAGGCCGGTCACCCGCTGTCGTTCGTGTACCTGCCGGACCAGAGTTTCGACGGCGGCGTGGTGCGCGTGATCGCGGTCGAGGGCTACATCGGCAGCGTGCGGATCGAGGGCGACGCCGGACCGGCGGAAGCGCGGTTGCGCGACATCGCGAACCGCCTGCTCGCCGAGCGGCCGCTGCGCCAGTCGACCTTCGACCGCATCACGCAGTTGCTGCTGCGGCTGCCCGGCGTCACGGTGGCCGCGACAGCCTCGATGCCGGCCACCACCGATGGCGCCACCGTGCTGGTGCTCAAGGTCGTGCGGAAGCCGTACAACATATCTGTCGGCGCCGATCTGCGTCAGCCGACCGCGCGCGCGGTATTGAGCGGTGTCCTCAACGATCCTTTCGTGCCCGGCGGCCAGCTGAGCGCATCGACATTGCTGGGTGATCCGGCGCGCGAGAAACTGCTGACGCTCGGCTACACGCAGCTCGTCGGCAACGACGGCCTGCAGTTCAAGGCGCAGGCCACGACGTATCGGGGCTATCCGGACAAGAAGCTGGACAGCGGATCGCCGCTCGAGCGCTTCAACACCAACCGCCGCCTCGAGCTTTCCGCCAGCTACCCGCTGCTGCTGGATGCGCGCAGCAGCCTGCTGCTGAACGGCGGCTTCTACGGCGTCGACAACGCCGACGACTACCGCGTGCCCGCGAACGGTGCCCGGCTCACCGACGACACCCGCGTGCGCGCACTCTTCGCGCAGCTCGCTTATCTCGACGTGCAGCCCGACCGCAGCCGCAGCGCCGGACTGATGCTGGCGCAGGGCTTCGACGGTGCCGGCGCTTCGGCCGAAGTGCGGAGCAACGTCGCCGGACTCGGCGGACCGGGCACGGCACGACTTGCTTTCACCCGCCTCGCCGTCGACGCCAGCCAGCGGGACCGGTTCGCCAACCAATGGGGCACCGGCGTGTCGTTCGGTGCGCAGTACAGCCCGCAGTCGCTGGCATCGTCGGAGCGCATTTCCTTCGGCGGACCGAAGTTCGGTCGCGGCTACGCTGCGGGCGATGCAGCCGGAGACTCGGGTTGGGGCGTGGGTTTCGAGCTGAACCGCATGTTCAGGTTCGATACCACCTGGCTGAAGCAGGTCGAGCCCTACGTCCTGCTCGAACAGGCACGGGTGTCGACGGATATCGGCCGCCCGATGCCCCGCACGCTGCGTTCGGTCGCCCTCGGCGTCCGGCTGTCGGATGCGAAACACTACAGCGTCGATCTCGCGATCGGCAAACCGACCGGCGATGCCGCCATCGACAATCCGGCGCGCAAGGTGCGCATCAGCCTGCTGTTGAGCTATCAGCTGGCTTCGCGTTAGACCACAAAGTTGCGGAATCTTTCAGCGGGCTGCCGCGCGGCAACTGCGCACGCTGGCATCGAAGTGCGCTGCCAGCGCCGGATCGCAGGCGCTGCTCGCGGGCATCAGCCGGCACAGACCGACCACGACATAGTCGGAAACGGCATCGGTACAGGCCTGGTACGGCGCCAGATCGGGGTTGGCGCGCGCCTTGAAGCCCCAATCCTCGGAAAACGACACGGTGCGCGCCATCGAATCCTCGAAGAAATCGCGGTCGCGGTCCCTGATCGCGGCTTCCATGAGCGGCAGTTCGCCGTCGAGAAAGCGCACTGCGGCAGCGGGAAACTGGGCGGCATCCTGACGCGCCGGCTGGGCAATGACGTCTGCAGCGCCCAAGCCGCCCAACGCCATCGAGAGCGCCAGAAACACGGAGCGCCAGCCAGCTCTCGTTCCGTGGCACCTAAACTTGGCCGCTATGGCATCCAAACCCACCCGTGCACCGCGCATGTTCGAGCGCGGCATTCTTGTCGCATTGATCGGTATCGCGATCATCGTCGGCCCCCGCTTCCTTCAGTCTTCACGCTTCTACGAAATGGTCGCGGGCGCACAGGTGGTCGGCTGGTTCGCGCTGGTGCTCGGCATCGCGCTGGCCGCCGTCGACCTCATGCAGCGGGCGAAGAAGAAGCGCGGCGGCTGAAAAGCTTCTTGCCGAGCTCTACCACCGCCAGCACCACGGCACCGGCGATCAGGCCGACCACCAGATTGACGAACGACGGGCCGATCGCCCCGAGCACGCCGCCCGTCGCCTGCGCCCAGCCGTCGACGCCGTGGCCGATGAACGGCACGCCGTGCACCAGAATCCCGCCGCCGACAAGGAACATAGCCAGCGTACCGACGACCGACAGCGCCTTCATGAGCCAGGGTGCGGTCGCGAGGATTCCGCGGCCGAGCGCCTGCAACCCGGCGCTCGACTTCTTCGTCAGGTAGGTGCCCGCGTCGTCGAGCCGCACGATGCCGGCGACCAGCCCGTAGACGCCGACCGTCATCGCGATCGCGATACCGACCAGCACGGCGACCTGCGTGCCGAACGACTGACCGGCCACCGTTCCGAGCGTGATCACGATGATTTCCGCCGAAAGGATGAAATCGGTGCGGATGGCGCCCTTGACTTTTTCCTTCTCGGCCGCGACGACATCGACCGCCGCGTCGGCAATCGCCGCCACATGCCGTTCTTTTTTGGCCTCATGCTCGTCCTTGTGCAGGAACTTGTGCGCCAGCTTCTCGACGCCCTCAAAGCAGAGAAACGCACCGCCAATCATCAGCAGCGGCGTGATCGCCCAGGAAGCGAAGCTGCCGATGAGCAGCGCCGCCGGCACCAGGATCGCCTTGTTGATGAACGAACCCTTGCAGACGGCCCAGACGACGGGCAGCTCGCGGTCGGCGCGCACGCCCGAGACCTGCTGGGCATTGAGCGCGAGGTCGTCGCCCAGAACGCCGGCGGTCTTCTTGACGGCGACCTTGGAGAGAACCGCGACATCGTCGAGCACGGTCGCGATGTCATCGAGGAGAAGGAAAAGACTGGAGGCCATATTTCCTTTTTCTAACTCAGGCGACGGTGCGCTTGAGTCGGACTTCTTCGATCCTCGCAGTCCCGATGGAGGTGGTCTTGGCTGTCTTCATGTCGCGCTTGAAGCCGGCGAGCTCGGCGAAGCGCAGCGCGCGTTCGTTACGCAACGGGATCCACATCGTGACGTTGGTGCAGCCCTCTTCGTCGAGGCCTTCGCGGGCGGCATCCCAGAGGGCGACGCCGACACCCTTGTCCCAATGCGCCGGCAGAACGTAGAGCGACCAGATCTCGCCGGTGGTCGACGGCGTCTTCGGGTCGCGCGAGCGGTCGAAGCCGACGAAACCGACGACCTTGTCGCCCGACACGGCCACCTGGACCTGCGGCTCGCTGAATTCGATGGCGTCGCGCCACTTGGCTTCACGGGTGGCCGGCGCCAGGGCGCGCAGCTGATCTTCGGGGAGGATGTCCGCATAGGCGACCGCAGCGGCGGCGGCGTGGACTTCGGCGATGGCTTTGGCATCGCGCATTTCGGCGGGGCGAACTTCGTAGTTGGACATGACAGGAGAGAGAAGCGTGGTTCGTTCAAAGAACCGGCTATTGTCGCTGCGCCGCTAAACTGGCCGTTACCGTTCATTGCATCGCATCTATCCGGAGAAAAATCATGGCCAAAGGTCAACAACGCACCAACAAGGAAGCAAAGAAACCTCGCAAGGACACCTCGCCGCCAAAGCCGCCGGCGATCGCCGGGGAGCCGATCCGCACCGTCACCACGGCGGTGATTCCGCGCGGCAAGCTGAAGAACAAGTGAGCCGACGGTGACGACCGAAGCCGGAGGACAGCCGCGCAACCCGCTGCACGGCCTCACGCTCGAAACCATCGTCACCGCGCTGGCCGAAAACTACGGCTGGGACGGATTGGGCGAGCGCATTCCGGTTCGATGCTTCACGGCGGACCCGAGCGTGGCGTCGAGCCTGAAATTCCTGCGCAAGACGCCATGGGCACGGGAAAAAGTCGAAGGGCTGTACCTTTTCATGCTGCGCGAACAGCGCCGGCAGCAGGCAAGGTGAAAGTCCGGGTCGCGCCGGGCGGCTTCGATTTCGAAGCCGAGCCCGGCCAGACATTGCTTCGCGCAGCCGAAGCGGCCGGCATCGAACTGCCCAGTTCGTGCCGCAACGGCACCTGCCGGACCTGCATCTGTCTCGTCAGCGCCGGTCCGGTGCGTCACACCATCGACTGGCCCGGCCTGAGTGCCGAAGAGAAAGCGGAAGGCTGGATTCTTCCCTGCGTGGCGGAGGCACTTGGCGATGTGACGTTGTATGCGCCGGGCGCGTTTTCGGTGTTCGATTAAATGACCGGACCGATCTTTTCGTCCGGCACGATCCTGTCCCGCTGCGCCAGCGACGGAAACAGCTTGAACCAGGCCGCCGCGACCGCGATCGTTCCCACGCCACCCAGAACCACCGAACCGACCGGACCGAGCAGCGCAGCCGTGGCGCCGGACTCGAATTCACCGAGCTGGTTGCTGGCGCCGATGAAGATCGAATTCACCGCGCTTACCCGGCCGCGCATCGCATCCGGCGTCTCCAGCTGCACCAGCGTCTGGCGGATCACGACGTTGACCATGTCCGCACCACCCGAAACCGCCAGCGCGATCAGCGAAATCAGAAAGCTCTGCGACAGCCCGAATACCACCATGCACAGCCCGAACAGCGCCACCGCGATCAGCAGCGTGCGCCCGACGTGGCGCTCGATCGGCTGGCGCGTCAACACGATCGACGTCAGCAGCGCCCCGACCGCCGGCGCGCTGCGCAACAGGCCCATGCCCCAGGCGCCGGTGTGCAGGATGTCCTTGGCATAGATCGGCAGCAGCGCCACCGCGCCGCCGAGCAGCACGGCGAACAGGTCCAGCGACACGGCACCGAGCACCGGCTTGCGGCGCCAGATGAAATCGACGCCGGCGAAGATCGTCGCCATGGTCACCGGCTCACGGACCCGCGCCGGCTGGACGTACCGCAGCGCTACGACGAGAACGCAGCCGATCGCGAACAGCACGACGCTCGCGCCGTACACCACGCCGGTGCCGGCGACGAAGAGTAATCCGCCCAGCGCCGGCCCGCCGATGATCGCGCCCTGCATCCCCGCCGAACTGAAAGCCATCGCGCGCGGCAGCATCAGCGGCGGCACCAGCATCGGCGTCAGCGCCTGCTGGGCCGGCATCTGGAAAGCGCGCACGGCGCCGAGCACGACCGAGAGCCCCAGCAGCAGCGCACGGGAATCATGGTGTCCGACATGGGCCGACAGCAGCGCGAGCGCTACCAGCCCCTGCACCGCGAAACAGATCGCGAGGATGCGGCCGCGGTGGTGCCGGTCGACCACGTGGCCCGCATAAAGCGCCAGGATCAGCGCCGGCATGAACTGGTAGAGCCCGACAAGCCCCAGGTCCCAGGCGCTGCCGGTGAGGTCGTACATGTGCCAGCCGATCGCCACCAGCAACATCTGACTGGCAGCGGTTCCGAAGAGCCGTGCAATCCACAGACGCATGAACGGGCGCTGTCGGGTGAGATCGGAAAAGCTGGGTTGGACGGATTCTCTGAGCGGATCGGGTGCGGCGGCTGACATCCGTTCGAGAATAGCCCACCGCCGACGACTTCGCCGATGACAGCTCCGTTCACGCTCCCTGTTCCTTCAACGCAACGCCCTGCAATCCCGCCCGGGCTCGTCGTCATTCACGAAGACGCCCATCTGCTGGTGCTCGACAAGCCGTCGGGGTTGCTGTGTGTGCCAGGCCGCGGCGAGGACAAGCAGGATTGCCTGAGCGCACGCGCGCTCGCCCGCTGGCCCGATGCCCTGGTGGTGCACCGGCTCGACATGGCCACGAGCGGGCTGGTGCTGATGGCGCGCAGCCCGGCGCTGCAGCGCGCTTTGGGCGACGCTTTCGCCAGGCAGGAGGTCTGGAAACGCTACGAGGCGGTGGTCGACGGACTGCTGGCGGTAACCCCGGACTGGTCGACCATCGATGCGCCGATCGCCGCCGACTGGCCGCGCCGACCGATGCAGAAGATCGACGCGGCCGGAAAACCGAGCATCACGCGCTGGCGTGCGCTAGGAAGCGAGCCTGACGATGCGACCCGTCTGCTGCTGGAACCGCGCACCGGTCGCACCCACCAGCTCCGCGTGCATCTGGCTTCCATCGGCCATCCGATCCTCGGCGACACGCTGTATGCAGGCGATCCGGTCAGGGACCGTTCCGAACGGCTGCTGCTGCATGCAAGCCTGCTGCGGTTCCGGCATCCGGCAAGCGGAGAGCCGGTGCGCTTCGAAAGCGCGACGCCGTTCTGATGACGGTCACTCGGCCTTGACCACCATTACCGGCATCGTCGCGTCCTGGAGCACTCGCTGCGTGACGCTGCCCAGCAGAAGTTTCTCGATTCCGGCGCGGCCATGCGAGCCCATGACGATCAGGTCGACGCCCAGGGCGCGCGCCGTGTCGGTGATGGCTTCGTGCACCACATGCCCGTCGATCACGCGCTGGTCGCTGTGCAGGCCTTCGGCTGCCAGCGCGGCGACACCGCGCGCCAGCGCAGCGTGCGCGCTGCTGGTCGCAGCCGCCAGATACTCGTTCTGCCCCATCGCGTAATCGGCGCCGACACCGATGAACGGATAGTTGTCGATCACATGGATCAGCGTGATCCGGCTGCCGAAAGCAAGCGCCAGTCCGCTCGCCTTGCTTACCGCGAACATCGAAGTTTCGGAGCCATCGATGGGAACCAGAATGTGATTGAACATGGAAGAGCCCCAGAAAAGTCGCGGAAAGTTGCGTAAAGCCGCAAAACCTCAATTTACAGCATCGTCACCCTGGAACGCCTGACCGCGACAGGTCACGACCAGCGTGTCGCGATACCCTTTCGAATCGGCGCCAAGCGGCTGGATCGGCGTCGATTCGTGGATCACCCGTGCGTCGTCGAGCAGCATCAGCGTCCAGGGCTCGGTCATGGTGAAACGTTCGCCACGGCGGCCTTCGGATTCGAAAACCCGCGTTTCGCCGCCCTTGATGCCGTGCCGGCCGACCAGCATGACAGCCACGAGATCGACGCCGTCGCGATGCGCGCCTTCGGGCGTCGGACGCCCGATGCCTGCGGCGGTGTCGATACGGAACTGGTGCGCCTCGACGAACCAGCGGCGCGGCCCACGCAGCTCGCCGGCCACCGCGGCCAGGCGACCGAGCAGATGCTGCCAGGCCGGCGCCGCGAGTGTTCGCGACTCCATCGGCGCGAACCAGCGCTGCATGCCGCCATGGAGCGCGTTGTATTCGACAGGCTGCCAGTGCGCACGATGCGGCACCTGAACGACGGTTTCTCCGTCGGCGTCCGCATCGATCTCGAAGCAGGCATGGCGTCGCTGTCGGTATTTGCCGCCGTCCTTCAAATACTCGTCGGGCGGCAGCTTGTCCCAGTCGCCTTTCAGCGCATCCAGCGCCGAGAGATCGGGCATTGCCAGCCAACTGGCGACGCCTTCCGGGTCGAGCACGGCATAACCGTCGGTGCGAAGGGCCGAAGCGAGATCGGCGGGAGGTATGGCTGCGGGTTCGAAGGCGGTGGTGGTCACGCGACCGCCTTCACGCCCCGACCTTCACACCCTTCCAGAATGCGACGCGATCCTTGATCGACTCCGCCTCCGGCTTCGGTTCCGGGTAATACCACGCTGCGTCGGTATTGAGCTCGCCGTTGACCAGCAGGGAAAAGTAGCTCGCCGAGCCTTTCCACGGGCAGGTCGTCTTGTGGTTGCTGAAGGTCACGTACGAACGGTCGAGCGAATCGAGCGGAAAGTAGTGATTGCCTTCGACGATGACGGTGTCGTCGCTTTGCGCGATGGTGACGCCGTTCCAGGTTGCTTTCATGTTGGAGTTCTCCGTGGCCCGCACGGTGCGGGCTAGCTCGCTATTGTGCCGCTGGCGCCTGCAGCCAGTGCACGCTGAAAAGTCGCTCCGGATCGGTCCAGACCACCTTGGGAACGAATCCGGCCTTCTCTGCCAGAGCGCGAAGGCCGTCGATCGTGAATTTATGCGAGTTTTCCGTGTGGATGGTTTCACCCTCGGCGAAGTCGAAAACGACCTCGCCGAGCGAAACACGCTGGGCGCGCCGGCTGATCAGGTGCATCTCGATGCGACGCAAGGGCGCGTTGTAGAACGCCGCATGGGCAAAGCCGTCGAGATCGAAGTCCGCGCCGAGTTCGGTATTCGCGCGGCGCAGGAGATTCAGGTTGAACGCCGCCGTGACGCCCTGCGCGTCGTTGTAAGCCGCATGAAGCAGCGCCGCATCCTTCACGAGGTCGACACCCAGCAGCAGGCCACCGCCGCGCAGCAGGCGCGCCGAAAGCTGCAGGAACGACAACGCCTCCTCGGGCGTGAAATTGCCCAGCGTGGAACCCGGGAAAAATCCGACGCGCCGTCCTGCGCCCTCGCCCGGCGCGGGCAGCACCAGCGGCATCGTGTAGTCGGCAACGACCGGTTGGACCGTGAGCGCGGGATAGTCGGCACGCAGGCGCTCGGCCGCCGCCTCGAGATGTTCGCCAGAGATGTCGATCGGCACATACCGGCGCGGTGCTTCGAGCGCATCCAGCAGCAACCGCACTTTCGTCAGCGAACCGGCGCCGAATTCGATGATTTCCGCGTTCGGCCCGATCTCGGCCGCCATGTCAGATGCGTGGTCGGTGAGTATCTGCAACTCGGTCCGTGTCGGGTAGTACTCCGGCAGATCGCAGATGCGGTCGAAGAGCGCCGAACCCTCCACGTCATAGAAGAATTTCGGCGAAACGCTGCGAACGGTACGCGACAGTCCCGCACGCATCTCGCGCCCGAATTCGGAGAGGTTGTCGCTGGCGTCCAGCGTACGCTCGGGTAAGTGAAGAGGAAGCTGTCGACTGTTCTCGAGCTGGGCGGACTGTTGCGACATCAAAGATCCTTGGCGAGCCGCAGCCCCGTGAACTGCCAGCGCGCGGCCGGCGGGAAAAAGTTGCGGTAAGTCGGGCGCGTGTGTCCGGCCGGCGTCGCGACGCTGCCGCCGCGCAGCACGACCTGCCCGACCATGAACTTTCCGTTGTATTCGGCGGCGATTCCCGGCATCGGCCTGAATCCCGGGTACGGGTCGTAGGACGAACGGGTCCATTGCCAGACATGCCCCGTGATCTGCTGCAGTTCCGGATCGGACGAAGCAGCTTCCCACTCGAACTCCGTGGGCAAGCGCGCACCGGCCCATTCCGCATAGGCTGCGGCTTCGTAGAAACTGAGTTGCGCGACGGGCGCTTCCGGGTCCATCGGCCGCACGCCGTTCAATCCGAACACGTGCCATCCCGCGGCTGTACTGTGTGCGCCGGTGGCGGAAAGCTGGAATGCGAGCCGCGGATCGTCCGATGCTAGCCAGTAGGCCGGGCACTGCCAGCCGTTCGCCTGCACCTGCGCCCAGCCGTCGGACAGCCAGAACTCGGGACGACGGTAGCCGCCGTCGTCGATGAAGCGCAGGTAATCGCCGCAGAGCACCAGCCTGTCCGCGATCGCATAGGGGCGAAGCAGCGCGTCGTGGCGCGGGGTTTCGTTGTCGAAAGCGAAGTTTCCGACTGCGTCGCGTGCATCGGCGGAATGGCCGGTATGGCCGATCTGCACCGTGCCGCCCGGCTGCGCAAGCCAGCGGACCGGCGGCAGGGGTGCCGCGAGCCGCAACGACGGGCCCGTCGCGGTACGGTAGGCAGGCAGCAGCGGATTGCATGAGAACGCATGGAGGATGTCGGTGACGAGCAATTCCTGATGCTGCTGCTCATGCTGGAGCCCGAGCGCGACGATGGGCGCTATCGTTTCCCAGGTCGCGTCATCGGCGCCGGCGAGAAAAGCCACGACGGCGGCATCCACGTGCGCCCGATAGGCCATCACTTCGTCGTTCGATGGTCGGGTGACCAGCCCGCGCTGCGGTCGAGGTGCACGCGGCCCGAGCGCTTCGTAGTAAGAATTGAAAAGATACTGAAAGCGCGGATCGAAGGCGACATAGCCCGCTGCGTGCGGTTGCAACAGCACCGTTTCGAAAAACCAGGTGCTGTGCGCAAGGTGCCATTTCGTCGGGCTGGCATCCGGCATCGACTGGATGCACTGGTCTTCCACGGACAACGGTGCCGCGAGTGCAACACTCGCCGCACGCACTTCCGCAAAAGAGTTCTTACAGTTTTCGCGCAGCGAACTGGCGGTCGGCGCGTCCGGCCGGGATAACGTCATGCAATCTCCAAGGTTTTCACTTCAGTTTTAGCTGGGAGCAGTTAGTGCTTTCGTAGGACAAACTCGCCCTCGACGGCTGTCGATAATGTCGCGATGAAAACGTCTCCTTCACCATCGGTAGCCCGTCCGCGGGTACTGATCATCGGTTGCGGCTTCGGCGGGCTCGAAGCTGCCCGTCATCTGCGAAATGCCGAAGTCGACATCACCATCGTCGAAAAAACCAACCATCATCTGTTCCAGCCCCTGCTTTATCAGGTGGCGACCGCCGGTCTGGCCGCACCGTCCATCGCGGCGCCGACCCGGCTCTTGTTCCGCGAACAGCGCAATGTCACGACGCTTCTCGGCGAAGTGGTCGAGATTCTTCCCGCAACCCAAGAAGCCGTGCTGGCGGACGGTCTTCGCCTCGGCTACGACCACCTGATCGTGGCGGCCGGCTCGACGCACAGCTACTTCGGCAACGACCAGTGGGCCGAGTTCGCACCGGGTCTGAAGACGCTGGCCGATGCGTTCCAGATCCGCCGCCATGTACTGATGTCTTTCGAACAGGCGGAGAAGGAGTCCGATCCGGTCAGGCAGCGCGCGCTTCTGACCTTCGTCGTCATCGGCGGCGGTCCGACCGGCGTGGAAATGGCCGGCACGCTGGCCGAAATCGCGCATCACACGCTGGAGGGCGAATTCCGCCGGATCGATCCGGCCAGTGCGGAAATCCTGCTGGTCGAAGGCGGCTCGCGCATCCTGCAGGCGATGCCGGAAGGGTTGAGCCAGAAGGCACGCGAGCAATTGGAGCGCCTGGGCGTGAACGTCCGGCTCGGCGCCCGCGTCACGTCGATCGATGCCACAGGCCTCCAGGTCACCGTCGACGGGCAGGACGAGCGCATCCCCAGCCATTGCGTGATCTGGGCCGCCGGCGTCGCGGCTTCTCCGCTCGGCAAGCTGCTGGCGACCGCAACCGGCGCCGAAAGCGACCGGGCGGGCCGCGTCAAGGTCGAGCCGGACCTGAGCCTGCCGGCACATCCCGAAATCAGCGTGGTCGGCGACCTGGCTGCGGCGATGAGCTACGCGCCGGGCAAGCAACCGAAGCCGGTTCCGGGCGTTTCGCCCGGTGCCAAGCAGATGGGACGCGCTGCGGCAGCCAACATCCTGCTTCGCATCGCCGGCCGGCCGACGAAGCCGTTCCGCTATGCCGACTACGGCAATCTGGCGACCATCGGCCGCAATTCGGCGGTGGTCGACCTGGAAACGCCGTTCGGCGCCTTGCGATTCAGCGGCAAGTCGGCCTGGCTGTTCTGGCTCTTCGCACACGTCTACTTCCTGATCGGCTTCCGCAACCGCTTCGTCGTGCTGATGGACTGGGCGAGCGCCTACTGGAGCTTCCAGCGGCACGCGCGGGTGGTTGCGGACGTCGGCGCGAGCGGCAAGAGCGAGTCCTGAGCCGCCCGGCCCGGCCCGGCCTGGCACGGTCTGGCCCGGCTCAGGCTCGATCAGGCGGTCGCGACTTTCGAAGCCGCCGCGGCATCGGCCGCCTCGTCCTCCTGCAGCAGCCGCCACATCACCTTGCCGCTGCCGCTCTTCGGCAACGCATCGACGAAACGCACCGTGCGCGGGATCTTGTAGACCGCCATGTTGTCGCGACACCAGTCGATGATCTGCTGCTCTGTGGTGTCCTTGTGCGACGCGCGCAGCACCACGACGGCTTTCACCGACTCGCCGCGGTAGGCATCCTTCGTGCCGATGATGCAGGCCTCCTGGATCGCCGGATTGCGGAACATCAGCAACTCGACCTCCGCCGGCCAGACCTTGAAGCCGCTGGCGTTGATCATCCGCTTCAGCCGGTCGGTCATGAAGAAGTAGCCGTCTTCGTCGACGCGGCCCATGTCGCCGGTGCGGAAGAAGCGCCTGCCCTCGAATTCGATGAAGGCCGATGCGGTGGCGTCGGGACGTTTCCAGTAGCCCTGGAAGACTTCCGGCCCGCTGGTGATGATCTCGCCGGCCTCGCCGGTCGGCATCTCCTGCAGCGTGTCCGGATCGACCACGCGCGAATCGGAACTCATGTAGGGAATGCCGAGGCACTGCTGTTTCGGATGGTCGAAAGGTTGCGCATGCGAGGGCGCAGCGGTTTCGGTCAGGCCGTAGCCTTCCATGTAGCGCAAACCATACAGCTCGAGCAGCCGCTGGGCCACGGCCTGCGGCATGGCGGCGCCGCCGCCGCCGATGTAGCTGAGGCTGCTGAGATCGAAGCTCGCGAAGTTCGGGCTGGCCAGCAGGTCGATGACCATGGTCGGGATGTTGGTCCAGCTGGTGATCCTGCGCAGGGAGATCAGCCGGCCCGCGACCTCGCGGTCCCAGCGCGGCATGATGACCAGCGATGCGCCCGAGAAGATCGAGGTATGCAGCATGCTGACGGTACCGGTGATGTGGAACATCGGTATGACGGCCAGCACCACCGAATCGGCCGAAACCGCACCCCACAGCTGGCCGGAGACGGCGTTGTGCATCAGGCTCGAATGGTGATGGATGCAGCCCTTCGGCAAGCCCGTCGTGCCGCTGGTGTAGGGCAGCAGCGCCATGTCGTTGGCGCCGACTGCGAGCTCGGGCGGCCGGCGACCCGCGTCGAGTGCATCTTGCCAGTGCATGACGGCGCCTTCGGCCGCACCCTCCAGCACCGGCAGCGGATGGCGTGCGAGCAGCCAGTCGCGCCATGCCGGAGCCAGTGCTTCTTCACCGGTGACTTCGGGATCGAAGGCGTCGGTGAACTGCGTCACGATCATGTGTGCGAGGCGCTGGCCGGGCTCCAGCGCATTGTTCGCCTTGGCCAGTTCGGGCGCCAGATCGCCGGTGATGATCGCGACCTTCGCATCGGGGTCGACGATGTAGTGCTTGAGTTCTTCGGCCCGGTTCATAGGGTTGACCGGCACCACCACCGCATTGGCGCGCAGGATCGCGAAATGCGCGATCACCAGTTGCGGGCAGTTCTGCATGTCGAGCAGCACGCGATCGCCGCGCCGCACGCCCAGCGCGTGCAGCGTGCCGGCCAGCCGCTCGGCCCGGTCGACCAGTTCGCGGTAGCTGACGACGCTGCCGAAGAAGATCAGCGCGTCCTTGTCGGGGTAGCGATCGGCGGAAGTGGCGAGGTTGTGCCAGAGCGACGTGGCAGGCACGGTGATGGAATGAGGCAGCCTCGAGGGCCAGAACTTGTGGTGCGGACGGTCCATGAAGTCTCCAACTGAATCGTCGAGACTACGACGCCCGGACCGCTGCCCGACAGAGGGGAAGCCCCCGGAAGAGGTCGCGCAGGCGACGCTTCCGGGCGCCCCGCTTCTTCAGTCCGGACTTCCGAATACCTGGATGCCCGAAGCGCCGGCGCGTCGGTCGTGCTTGGCCGCATACATGGCGGCATCGGCATGGCGGATCAGTACGTCGGCATCGATGCCGGCGTCCGGGTAGATCGCGATGCCCAGCGACGCATCGAGCTTCAGCAGATGCGCTTCCACCTCCAGCGGTTCCCGCAAAGCCACGAGCACACGGCGGCCGAGTTCAAGCGCGAGGCTGCGGCTGCGCACCCGGTACTGCAGGATCGCGAACTCGTCGCCACCCATGCGCCCGACGATACCGGCGCCGCCGACGGCCAGGCTCATCTTGCCGGCTGCCAGCGCCAGCACCTTGTCGCCGATGGCATGGCCGAAACGGTCGTTCACAGGCTTGAATTCGTCGATGTCGATGTAGTGCACGGCGAAACCTTCGCCGGTGCTCGTGGCCGATTCGGTCGCACCGGCCAGATATTCGAGGAAGACTTCCCGGTTGACGAGCGAAGTCAATCCGTCGTGGCGCGCCAGATGCCGGATGCGTTCCTCGCTGCGCTTGCGCTCGGTGATGTCGGTGTAGGTGCGCACCACGCCGCCGCCCTCGATTGGCACCATCGACACTTCGATGACGCGCCCGTCGGGCCGTTCGCGGTCGTAGCGCTGGATGCCTTCGATCCCGGAATTCGGACGCATCAGGGGAAGCAGCTCGTCGGCGGTACGCGAAAACTCGTCCTGCGCCCACTGGTAGGCCACGACCTCGGAAAACGCCGGACGCGATGCCAGAAGCTCGCGCGGGAGATCGAGCAGCTGCAGCACACGATCGTTGCAGACCTCGACGATCCCCTGCGCGCTCACCATCATGATTCCCTGCTGCATGCATTCGAGCGTGGTTTCGAGCAACGCCGATTTCTGGCGCAACAACGCTTCGCTTTCGCGCGCACGACGCTCGGCGATCTGCAGCCGGTTCTGCTGGCGTTTGAGGACGGTGATGTCGACGTGAGCGAAAAAGCGCTTGCCGTCGGGCGCCCGCTGCTCGATCACACGGCTCCACCGCTCGAAAGGCAGCGGCACCTCGAAAGGTGCGCCGGCGAAGCGCATGTTCTCCTCCAACACCGCGAGACCGCTTTCGAACAGCGCCGACGCGCTGTTCTCCAGATCCCGCCATGCACAGCGATAAGCCTCCTCGAAGGTCAGGCCGACGGCGGTGTCCCGCTGACCGAACCCGTACATGGTCACGAAGGGCTGGTTGACCCACAGGATTCGGTCGTCCGCGCCGCTGACCATCACACCGTCCGCCACGTGATCGAAGAGCGAAGTTCCTTCGATGCCGTGCAGGTCCAGGCGCTCCATGGCAAGCGATGCGGCCTCGTTCCTCGGCGATTGGTCCTGGGCCTGGTCGTGGTCCAGACGCCAGATGCGGATGCGGCCGACACCCGGCACCGGCAGCGACGCAACCAGCAGACGCTTTCCGCGATGCTCGAACGCAAAAGGCCGCTGCTGCGCCCGATGACGGGCCACGCCTTCCTCGATGTAGCGATCGATCTGCGGCATCTCCTCGGCGCTGAGCCGACCGTTGTAGAAACGGCGGAGATTGGCGACGTAAGGCTCGCCGACGGCGATCGCTTCCGCATGCTCCGGGAAGAAGGAGACGAAGCTCCGGTTCCACATCATCAGCCGGTCGTCGTCGTCGAAAAGACAGATCGCAATGCCGAGGCTGTCGAGGGCTTCGACGACGGGTTGCAAAAGCACACCCACAGACTGCAACGGTGCATCGGCTGGCTTCACTTGACGGCTCTTTCGCGGATTGGGGCGAATTCTGCCTCGGAAAACGCACAGGCCCGGCGTTTCGCACTTCGCTGGTGCGCATTGCTTGCATACAAGCTGGCACGGAAGCTGCTGAACTGCAGGCATGTCGATCTCCGCATCCGAAATCAGTGCACGCATCGTCGAGGCCGTGATGGCGCGCAAGCTCGCGCCCGGCTCCCGGCTGGGCGAGCAGCAGCTGGCGATGCTGTTCGGCTGCAGTCGCACCATCGTCCGGGAAGCACTGACCCGACTGGCGGCGCGCGGCATCGTCACCGTCGAGGCGCGCCGGGGCTGGTTCGTGATCGAGCCTTCGCAGGAAGAGGCGCGTGAAGCCTTCGAAGCCCGCCGGGTGATCGAGGTCGGGCTGATCCGCAGCGCGGGCACCGCCGGCAGCATCGACAAGACCGCGCTGCGCCGTCTGAAGGCGCACCTCCAGCGAGAGAAAGCCGCAGTCAAGGGCACCGACGTCGGTGCGCGCAGCTTCCTGCTCGGCGATTTCCACGTCTGCCTGGCCGAATGCCTGGGTAACACGCTGCTGGCCGACACGTTGCGCGACTTCACCGCGCGAACCACGCTGATCGCCATGCTTTACCAATCCACGCACGACGCCGCGCAATCGTGCGAAGACCACGTGCGCATCGTCGATGCGCTGGCACGCGGCGATGCGGCAGAAGCCGAAGCGCTGATGGCCGAACACATCGGCACCGTGCATTCCGCGCTGCGGGCCCAGGCCAGCCCCGATCCGCTGGCGCAGTTGCGCGATGCGCTCGCACCGATGCCGGGCACCCGCCCCCGTCGTCGGGCGACGCCTGCCGCCCCGGCCGACGACACCTCCATCGATTCATCCACTTACCTAGGAGCTCTCTTGTGAAAATCTCTAAACGCCTGTTCGCGCTCGGCCTCACGGCAGCCGCCATCCTTTCCGCAACCGGCGCGCAAGCGCAGGCGGCGCTCGACAACATCATGAAGTCGAAGACGATCAAGATCGCCGTGCCGACCGACTACCCGCCGTACGGCTTCGTCGGCCCCGACATGGCACCGCAGGGCCTCGACGTCGAAACGGCGAAGCTGATCGCGTCCAAGCTCGGCGTCAAGGTCGAACTGGTTCCCGTGACCAGTGCCAACCGCATTCCGTATCTTCAGACGCGCAAGGCCGACCTGGTCATCTCCACGCTTGGCAAGAACGCCGAACGCGAGAAGGTCATCGACTTCAGCAGCGCCTACGCGCCGTTCTTCCAGGCCGTGTATGCCGCGAAGAACATGAGCATCAAGACCTTCGCGGACATGGGCGGCAAGAGCGTTGCCGTGACGCGCGGCGCGATGGAAGACCAGGAACTGGCCAAGGTCGCCCCGGCCACGCTGGACTACAAGCGCTTCGAGGACAACAACGCGACCATCGCCGCCTTCGTGGCCGGCCAGACGCAGACCATCGCGACCAGCGCGGCCGTCGCCGGCGACATGATGAAGCGCAACCCGCAGCTCGGCGTCGAATACAAGCTGCTGCTCAAGGACAGCCCGTGCTTCGTCGGCGTCGCGAAGGGTGAGGACGCGCTCAAGGCCAGGGTCAACGAGATCATCGCCGCCGCCCGCAAGGACGGCACGATCGACAAGATGTCGACCCAGTGGCTCGGCCGTCCGGCCGGCGACCTGCCGCTCTGATCCGCCCGATCCATCGATCACTGATCCCTCACGATCATGCTCATCGACTTCGACTTCATGGCTGTCCTCAGCCAGTGGCCGCTGCTGCTCAAAGGCGTGGCATGGACGGTCGGCCTGACCGCCATCGCCACGGTGCTGGGCATGATCGTCGGCACGCTCTGCGCCTGGGCGCGGTCGTCCGGCGCGCTGTGGCTGCGCACCATCGTCGGCACCTACGTGGAACTGATCCGCAACACGCCGTTCATCGTGCAGCTGTTCTTCATCTTCTTCGGGCTGCCGGCGGCCGGCTTCAAGCTGTCGGCGGAGACGGCGTCGATCATCGCGATGGTGATGAACCTCGGCGCCTATTCCACCGAGATCATCCGCGCCGGCATCGAGGCGACGCCCAAGGGGCAGATAGAGGCGGCGGTGAGCCTGGCGCTCAGCAAGGCGCAGGTTTTCCTGCGCGTAGTGCTGCCGCCGGCGCTGAAGAAGGTGTGGCCGTCGATGGTCAGCCAGATCATCATCGTGATGCTCGGCTCGGCCGTGTGCGGACAGATCTCCACCGAGGAACTCAGCTACGCCGCAAACCTGATCCAGAGCCGGAACTTCCGCGCCTTCGAGGCCTTCATCGTCGCGACGGTGATCTATCTCGCCCTGTCGGTGGCGCTGCGGCGACTGCTGAACTGGGCCGGTCCAAAGTATTTCTTCGGTCGATAGGAAGGAAACCCTCCCATGGTCGAATTCACTCTCTGGGACATCCTGCGCAACCTGCTTCTCGCACTGCGCTGGACGGTCGCCCTGTCGCTAATCGCCTTCATCGGCGGCGGCCTGGTCGGCGCCCTGCTCCTGTTCCTGCGGCTTCGCGGCGGCAAGGGCATGGACCGCGCGGTCAGCCTCTACGTGCAGCTTTTTCAGGGCACGCCGCTGCTGATGCAGCTATTTCTCTGCTACTTCGGCATCGCGCTGTTCGGCATCGACGTGTCGGCCTGGACAGCCGCATCGGTCGCGCTCACGCTCTACACGAGCGCCTACCTGACCGAGATCTGGCGCGGTTGCGTGGCATCGATTCCGAAAGGTCAGTGGGAAGCCTCGAACAGCCTGGCGCTGAGCTTCAGCGAGCAGATGCGCCACGTGATCCTTCCGCAGGCTACGAAGATCGCGACCGCGCCCACCGTCGGCTTCCTGGTGCAGGTGGTCAAGGGAACGGCGCTGGCATCGGTCATCGGTTTCGTCGAGCTGACCAAGGCCGGCAGCATGATTTCCAACGCCACCTTCCGCCCTTTCGTGGTCTTCAGCTGCATCGCGCTGCTGTATTTCGCGCTGTGCTTCCCGATCAGCCTGTTCGCCAAACACCTGGAAAGAAAAACCTATGCAAACCGCCGCTGAAACTCCTGCCGCAGCTGTCGCTTCGCACGGCGGCCACGTCCTCGCGGGCGCGCCCATCGTGCAGATCACTGCACTGCGCAAGTCGTATGGCACCAACGAAGTGCTCAAGGGCATCGACCTGACCGTGAAGCGCGGCGAGGTGATCGCCATCATCGGCAAGAGCGGTTCGGGCAAGAGCACGCTGCTGCGCTGTATCAACGGGTTGGAGGTATTCCAGGAAGGTGCGCTCACCGTCGACAGCAAGCCGCTGCTGCACGAAAGCGCGATGGCGATGCGCGAACTTCGCCAGCGCGTGGGCATGATCTTCCAGAGTTTCAACCTGTTCCCGCATCTCACTGTCGGCAAGAACGTGATGCTGGCGCCGACGCTGGTCAAGCAGCGCGGCAAGGTCGAGGCCGCGAGCCAGGCCCGCAAGCTGCTGACGCGCGTCGGCCTGGCCGAGAAGTTCGACGCCATGCCCGACCAGCTCTCGGGCGGTCAGCAGCAGCGCGTCGCCATCGCGCGCGCGCTGGCCATGGAGCCGGCCGTTCTGCTGTGCGACGAGATCACTTCTGCGCTCGATCCGGAACTGGTCGGCGAAGTGTTGCGCGTGGTCGAATCGCTCGCCGACGAGGGCATGACGCTGCTGATGGTGACGCACGAGATGAGCTTCGCGCGCAAGGTCGGCGACCGCGTGATCTTCATGCACCAGGGCCGCGTGCACGAGATGGGACCGCCGGCCGAGTTGTTCGGCAACCCGCAGACGCCGGAGCTCAAGCAGTTCCTCTCGTCCCTCCACGACTGAACGCACGACCGCGCATTCGTTCCCCGCGCGGCTCAGGGGCTTGCGCATGTGGCAAGCTCCGGGCGTTATGACTCTCCGTCCGCTCTCCCGTCGCCTCCTGCTGCGTGCCGCCCTCGGCACCGCGGCGCTGCACGCGCCCTTGGCTGCGTTGGCCGGCTTCAACTTCTTCACCAGCGAGTACACGGCCAGCCGCGAAGAACTACAGGCGCAGGTCGTGAAACGATTTCCTGTCCGGCAACGCTATGCCGAACTCTTCACCGTGGCATTGCGAGAGCCTAGGCTGACGCTCGACGCGGCGACGAACCGTGCGGCGATCGCGGCTCTGTTGACCATCGGCAGTCCTCTGCTGAATCCGCCGAGCGTCGAAGGCGCGATCATGGTCAGCAGCGCGCTCAAATACGATCCTGCGGCTTTGGCGATCCGTCTCGACCAGCCGAAAGCGGAGCGGCTCGAACTGCAGGGCATGACCGGCCGCGATGCCGAGCGCCTGCAGCAGATCGGCGCGGTCGTCGCACAGGAACTGCTGCGAGACTACGCGTTGATCGCCTTCAAGCCCGAGCAACTCACGGTCGGCCGCAAGACCTACCGGATCGGCCAGATCACGATCGAGCCCGACGACATCCGGGTGGAACTCAAATGACCCGGTTCCTGCGCTCCCGTGCCGCGACTTTCGCTGCGTGCGCAGCGTTTGTCGCAATGCTGCTGATGACGTTCGCCGCGGCGGCAGAACCGTTCGACCTGCAGGCACACCGGGGCGGGCGTGGGCTCTGGCCGGAAAACACGCTGGCCGCGTTCGACAAGGCCGTCACGCTGGGCGTGACCACGCTCGAACTCGACATCGCCATGACCGCCGACGACGTGGTGGTGGTTTCGCACGACGTCGCGCTGAATCCGGATCACACCCGCAACGCGGCCGGCGCATGGATATCTGCACCCGGCCCGCTGATCCGGTCGCTCACCTACGACCAGCTCCAGACCTACGACATCGGTCGTATCCAGCGCGGAACCGATTACGCGAAGCAGTTCGCCTATCAGTCGCCCCGCGACGGCGAGCGCATACCGACGCTGGCGGCCGTGTTCGCCATGGTGCAGGCCCGCAGCGCCGAAACCGTGCGCTTCAACATCGAGACCAAGACCGATCCGACACGCCCGGACGACACCGCGTCTCCCGAGCTGATGGTCAGGGCGCTGCTTGCCGAGATCGACAAGGCCGGCATGGCGTCGCGCGTGACGGTGCAGAGCTTCGACTGGCGCACGCTGACGCTCGTCGCCCAGCGCGCGCCCGGAATGGCGCGCGCCTATCTCACGACCGCGCGCACGCTGGCCGACCGCCGCTGGACCGACGAGATCGATGCAGCCGCTTACGCATCGACGCCGCAGCTGGTCAAGGCAGCTGCGGGAACGCGCGCCGGCCCGGTCGTCTGGTCGCCGAGCAGCCGGGACGCCACGTCGACGATGGTGACGGAAGCGCGCTCGCTCGGGCTGCTGGTGATTCCGTGGACCGTGAACAAGCGCAACGAGATGAGTCTGCTGATCGGCCTCGGCGTCGACGGGCTGATCACCGATTACCCCGACGTGCTGCGCGACGTGATGCGCGCGCAGGGCATGGCGCTGCCGACGGCGTACAAGCGCTGATCAACGGCTCCATTTTGGTGCGCCCGGATAATCGGGGCCCATGCGCTCCCAGACAAACAATCCAACGCCTGCCGACGGCAGCATCACCGATGTCGCCGGCGTCGAGGTCGGCCATTTCACCGACGCCCGCCGTCCGACAGGCTGCACCGTGATCCTGACGCGCGGCGGGGCGGTCGGCGGCGTCGACGTTCGCGGCGCGGCGCCCGGCACGCGCGAAACCGATCTGCTGGCCCCTGGCAACCTCGTCGAACAGGTACACGGCGTGATGCTGGCTGGCGGCAGCGCCTGGGGACTGGCGGCCGCGGATGGCGCGATGCGCTGGCTCGAGGAGCGCGGCGTCGGCATGGATGTGCGCTTCGCCACGCTGCCGATCGTGCCGGCGGCAGTGCTTTTCGATCTGCCGATGGGGGACGCGCGAATCCGTCCGGACGCCGCCGCCGGCTATGCGGCCTGCGAGGCCGCTTCTACCGCGGCGCCCGAGGAAGGCAATGTCGGCGCCGGCACAGGTGCGCTGGTCGGCAAGCTCTTCGGCGTCGAGCTGGCGATGAAGGGCGGTATCGGGACGGCTTCGGTCACGGTAGGCGGCGTCACGGTCGGCGCGCTCATTGCCTGCAATGCGCTCGGCGACGTGATCGATCCGGAAACCGGACGGGTCGTGGCTGGCGCCCGCACCGCCGACGGCCTCGCGCTGCGCGACACCCGACGCGCCCTGATGCGCGGCGAACCGCCGAAGCCGCTGCTGGCCGGCACGAACACCACCATCGGCGTGGTCGCGACCGACGCCGTGCTGACCAAGGTCCAGGCGAACCGCCTGGCGATGGTGGCACACGACGGGTTGGCGCGCAGCATCAACCCGGTCCACACGATGAGCGATGGCGACACGTTGTTCGCGCTGGCCACTTGCCGCGTGGCGCTCGACGGCGACGCGCCCGGCATGACCGTGCTGAGCGCGATGGCCGCAGAAGCGGTGGCCATCGCCACCGTACGGGCCGTGCGGGCGGCGCGAACGGTCACGACCGACACGCTTCACATTCCCTGCGCAGCCGACCTGGCGGCGCGCTCCTGAGCAGGCGCCCCGAACTTCCATGGCGATGCCCAAGACCCTCAAGCTCATCCTGCTGTCGATTCGCGACCTGGTCGCCTCGGCCGGCCCCGTGGTGTTCCTCGTCATCGGCCTGCTGATCGCGGCCTACTGGTGGCTCGACCCGCAGCCGCCCCGGCGCGTCACGCTGGCGACCGGTCCCGCCGGCAGTGCGTACGCAGAGTTCGGCAAACGCTATGCGCAGGCGATCGCGGCTAACGGCATCGCGGTCGTGCTGAAGCCGACGGCAGGCTCTTCCGAAAATCTGCAGTTGCTGCGCGACGGCGGCGCCGACGTGGCTTTCGTGCGCGGCGGAAGTGCGGATGTCGTCGCAGATGGCGAAGCCGGACTGACTTCACTCGGCAGCCTGTTCTTCGAGCCGCTCTGGGTCTTCTACCGGACCGAAGCTGCGCGCAACGTCGACCGCAAGACATCGACGCTCACGTCCCTGGCCCAGCTGAAAGACCTGCGCGTCAACGTCGAAACTTCGGGCAGCGGCGTGCCCGAAATCATGGACCGGATGCTTCGCGCCAACCGGCTCGACCCCGCGACGATGCAGCTCTCCAACCTGGAGCAGACGCCGGCCACCGAAGCGCTTCAGGCGGGCCTCCTCGACGTCGTGGTGCTGGCTTCCGCCCCGCAATCGCCGCTGGTGCAGCACCTGTTGCGCGCGCCGGGCGTCAAGCTGATGGATTTCGGCCAGAGCGACGCCTATGCACGCATCTTCTCGTTCATGTCTGCGGTGACGCTGCCGCGCGGCGTCGTCGATCTGGCGCGCGACGTGCCGGCGCAGGACGTCTCGATGCTGGCCGCGACCACTTCGCTGCTGGCCCGCGAGCAGACGCATCCGGCGCTGCGCCAGCTTTTCGCACAGAGCGCACAAACGATCCACGGCGACGCCGGTTGGTTCAACCGCGCGCGAGATTTCCCGAACACCCGCACCAGCGAACTTCCGGTGAGCCCCGAGGGCGATCGGGCAATCAACGGAACGCCACCGTTCTGGCAGCGCTACCTGCCGTTCTGGGCCAGCAATCTGGTCGAGCGGATGTGGCTGGTGCTCGGTGGCCTGCTGGTGCTGATGCTTCCGCTGAGCCGCATCGTCCCGCCGCTGTATCAGTTCAAGGTGCGATCCCGCGTGTTCCGCTGGTACGCGCGGCTGCGCGACGTGGAAGCGAAGCTCGATAACGATCGGAACGAAGACCAGGGGCACCGCAAGGACCTGCTGAAGGAACTGGACGATCTCGACCGGGTCGTCAACAAGGTCGCCGTGCCGCTGTCCTATGCGGACGAGCTCTACGCACTGCGCAACAACATCGCGGCGGTTCGCCGGCGCGTCCAAGGACTACAGGAAGAACAAACATCATGAAACGCGAAACCGAGACGACTTTGAAAGAGCGACGACATACATTCCATGCACTCGACGCGGCGCGCGGAATTGCGGCACTGATCGTGGTGCTCTACCACCTGCCGACCGCCTTTCGCGGCACGCTGTTCGGCAGCGGCGATCTCGCCGTCGACTTCTTCTTCGGCCTGAGCGGCTTCGTGCTCGCACACGCTTATCTCGACCGGCTCGCAGACGGACGCATGGGCGCGAGGGAATTCATGGTTGCAAGGCTGGTTCGGCTCTATCCGTTCTACCTGCTGTCGCTGCTGACCCTGTCGGCGTTGCTCGTCGGCATGCATTTCGCCGGCCTGCCGCTTCCATGGTCCACGACCGCGCTGGCCGCGAAGATGCCGTTCGCCGTGCTGATGCTGCCATCTCCGACGCTCGACTGGCATGCCTATCTCTACCCTTTCAACATCGCGGCTTGGTCGATCTTCCTGGAGCTGGGTGTGAACCTGCTGTTTGCGCTGATCTGCAGACCGGTTCGCCGCCCACGCGTGCGCTGGGCGCTGATCGTGATTTCAGGCGCCCTCCTCGCGGTGCAGCTGTTGCAGCAGGACCTGCTCGGCGGCTCGTCCTGGAGCACGTTCGCGGCGGGGATTCCACGCGTGTGCTTCTCGTTCTTTCTCGGAATCCAGATCCACGAATGGCTCAAGCATCGCAATGCAGCGAAGTCGGTCCATCCCGGCTGGAGCCTGCTTGCGTTGGGCGTGCTGCTTGCGACCATCTGCGCACCCGAGGAACACTGGCTCAAGCTGGCCGCGATCTTCGGCATCTTTCCGGTGCTGATGCTGGTGCTGGGTGCCAGCGACGTGCCGCGCGGACTTGCCGGTGCGGCGCTGCGCAGGTTGGGCGTGCTTTCGTACGCCGTCTACATGATGCACGGCCCCATCCTGCTGGCCTGGCTCACGCTTTACCTCACGCCCGACATCCAGCCGACCGAATCGGCCCTCGTCGTGCTGCCGATCCTCGCAAGCATCGTGCTTGCAAGCTGGGCAGCGGACCGTTGGATCGATACCCCGGTCCGCGCCTGGCTGACCGCCCGGCTCAGAGAGCGAAAGATCGCTCGCCAGTTGGCGGCGGCGACCTGAACTAGCGACCCGGTTGCTAAAGACACCGCGGAACGGGCTGCGTCCGGCCGCTGGTGTCGCCCCGGGTAGGGGGTTGGCGCTGCGACACGAAGTTCGCAAGCCTCGGGCAAGCCTTATTTCAGCGCCTTGTAGCGCATGCGCTTCGGCTTGGCGCCCTCTTCGCCCAGACGCTTCTTCTTGTCGGCTTCGTATTCCTGATAGTTGCCGTTGAAGAACGTCCACTGGCTGTCACCCTCGGCCGCAAGGATGTGCGTGGCGATGCGGTCCAGGAACCAGCGGTCATGGCTGATCACCATCACGGTGCCGGCGAATTCCAGCAATGCGTCCTCGAGCGCGCGCAAGGTCTCGACGTCCAGGTCGTTCGACGGTTCGTCGAGCATCAGGACGTTGCCGCCCGCGATCAGCGTCTTCGCCAGATGCAGGCGACCGCGTTCGCCACCCGACAGCTGGCCGACCTTCTTCTGCTGATCGGCGCCATTGAAGTTGAAGCGGCCTGCGTAGGCACGGCTGGCCATCTGGAACTTCCCGACGTTGATGATGTCGAGGCCGTTCGAGATGTCTTCCCAGACGGTCTTCTGGTTCGCCAGCTCGTCACGGTGCTGATCCACGAAGGCCGCACGGACGGTCGAGCCGATGACGACTTCGCCGGTATCCGGCTGTTCCTTGCCGGCGATCAGCTTGAACAGCGTCGATTTGCCGGCGCCGTTCGGGCCGATGATGCCGACGATCGCGCCCGGCGGCACGGTGAAGCTCAGGTTGTCGATCAGCATCCGGTCGCCGAATGACTTGCTGACGCCGTGGAACTCGAACACCTGCTGGCCCAGCCGCTCCGCCACAGGAATGAAGATTTCCTGCGTTTCGTTGCGCTTCTGGTATTCCATGTCGCTCAGCTCTTCGAAACGGGCGAGACGCGACTTGCTCTTTGCCTGGCGCGCCTTCGGGTTCTGGCGCGACCATTCGAGCTCCTTCTTCAGCGCCTTGGCATGCGCTTCTTCGCTCTTCTGCTCCTGCGCCAGCCGTTCGCCCTTCTGCTCCAGCCAGCTGCTGTAGTTGCCCTTCCACGGGATACCGCGACCACGGTCCATTTCCAGGATCCACTCGGCTGCGTTGTCGAGGAAATAGCGATCGTGGGTGATGGCGACGACGGTGCCGGTAAAGCGCTTCAGGAACACTTCCAGCCACTCGACCGATTCGGCGTCCAGGTGATTGGTCGGTTCGTCGAGCAGCAGCATGTCGGGCTTGGACAGCAGCAGGCGGCACAGCGCGACGCGACGCTTCTCGCCGCCGGACAGCAGTCCGATGGTCGAATCCCACGGCGGCAGGCGCAGCGCATCGGCGGCGATCTCGAGCTGATGCTCGGAATCGGTACCGGCAGTGGCGATGACGGCTTCGAGTTCGGCCTGCTCGGCAGCCAGCGCGTCGAAGTCGGCGTCTTCCTCGCCGTAGGCCACATAGACCTCTTCTAGCCGGGCCTTGGCCGCGAAAACGGCACCCATGGACTCTTCGACCGACTGGCGAACCGTGTGCTCGTTGTTGAGCTTGGGTTCCTGCTCGAGATAACCGATGGAAAGGCCCGGCATCGGCAACGCCTCGCCTTCGTATTCCTTGTCGACGCCGGCCATGATCTTGAGCAAGGTCGACTTGCCGGAGCCGTTCAGGCCGAGCACGCCGATCTTGGCGCCGGGGAAGAACGAGAGCGAAATGTCTTTCAAGAGCTGCCGCTTGGGCGGCACGGTCTTGCTGACGCGATTCATCGAATAGACGTATTGGGCCATCTGTGTACTTGCGTTGGGTCGGGATAACCGTCGATTATCGACTCATGCGACAATCCAACCCGCTGTCGGGCTCAGTTACCCGCAGCAGCGGCTCTTCTGCCGGGGACAAGATGGCTTACCGCACGCAGGTGCAACGGGCTCTCGGCTCCCATCCCTGATTACATCTGCCTTTACTGGCCTGGTCGCTCCAACAAAGAGCATCACGGCGGGCCGATGCCAATGCGCCATGCAAGGCGCTTGATGCTCTCAATGACCTTTGACGATTTGAATCTGGCCCCGGCCATCCTGAAGGCTGTGCTCGAACACGGCTACGACACGCCCACGCCGATCCAGGCCCAGGCGATCCCCGTGGTGCTCGCCGGGCACGACCTGCTCGGCGGCGCCCAGACCGGCACCGGCAAGACCGCGGCCTTCACGCTGCCGATGCTGCACAAGCTCACCATGAGCCGCAGCGCCACCAACAAGTTCGGCGGCACCGGCATCCGCGCGCTGGTGCTCACCCCCACCCGCGAACTTGCGGCGCAGGTCGAGGAATCGGTCCGCACCTACGGCAAGTACCTGCAGCTCGAATCCACCGTGATCTTCGGCGGCGTCGGCATGAACCCGCAGATCAGCAAGCTCAAGAAGGGTGTGGACATCCTCGTGGCCACTCCGGGCCGCCTGCTCGACCTGCAGCAGCAAGGCATGCTCGACCTGTCGCAAGTGCAGATCCTGATCCTCGACGAAGCCGACCGCATGCTCGACATGGGCTTCATCCACGACGTGAAGAAGATCCTGGCGCTGGTGCCGAAGGAAAAGCAGAGCCTGCTGTTCTCGGCCACCTTCAGCGACGAGATCCGCGATCTCGCAGCCAATCTGCTGAAGGATCCGCAGAGCATCCAGGTCACGCCGCGCAATACGACCGTGCAGCGCATCACGCAGGTGATCCATCCGGTCGGACGCGGCAAAAAGAAGGCGCTGCTCGTGCACATTATCAACGAGCACAACTGGAGCCAGGTGCTGGTGTTCACGCGCACCAAGTTCGGCGCAAACAACGTCGCCGAGTTCCTGACCAAGAACGGCATCCAGGCGATGGCGCTGCACGGCAACAAGAGCCAGAGCGCACGCACGCAGGCACTCGCCGGCTTCAAGAGCGGCGATATCCGCGCGCTGGTCGCAACCGACATCGCTGCCCGCGGCATCGACATCGACGAGCTGCCGCACGTCGTCAACTACGAGATCCCGAACGTCAGCGAAGACTACGTTCACCGCATCGGCCGCACCGGCCGCGCCGGCAACAGCGGCGAAGCCGTGAGCCTGGTCTGCCTCGACGAAGAAGGCTTCATGCAGGAAATCGAACGCTTCACGAAGCAGCAGATTCCGGTCAAGACCGTCGAAGGCTTCGGCCCGGACGAAGGCGAACGCGCCGAACCGATCGCCATGGGTCGCCAGACGATCTGGGGCGGCGCCGGCCGTCCGCCTAGCCGCGACGTGATGCAGGCCGCAGCGAAGGCCGCCCGCACCGAAATGCTGCAACGCATGCGCGACAGCAAGGGCAGCCAGGGCGAACGCGCCGGTGGCGGTGGTGGAAACGGCGGCGGTGGTGCTGGCGGTCAACGTCGTGCCGGCGGCGGCGGCGCCCCACAAGGCGCGCGTGGCGGGAACGGTAACGGCAGCGGCAACGGCAGCAGTGCCGGTTACGGCAACGGCGGTGGTCAGGGTCCACGCGGTCAGGGTCCACGCGGACCGGGCGGCCCGGCCCGCGGTCCTCGCGACATGCCGCGCGACATGCAGCCGCGCGCACCGCAACACGCAGGCTATGCGGGATCGCAAGGCGGCATGCCGCATGAGGAGCGCCAGCCGCGCCATCACGGCAACAGCCACAGCCCAACGCAAGCCAATCAGGTTGCGCATCTGCGCGCTGAATCGGTCGGCAGCGGTGACGGCCAGCCGGATCCGTTGCGCACGAGCGTCGATGCCACATTCGGCGCGGGTCGCGGTCGTCGCCCAGGTGGCGGCGGCGGTGGTGGTGGTGGTGGCTACGGCGGCAATCGTTCCGGCGGCGGTGGTGGCCGCTCGGGCGGTGGCGGCGGCGGGTATGGCGGTGGTGGTGGTGGTGGCGGCGGCCGTTCGGGCGGCGGCGGTGGCCGTTCCTTCGGACGCTGATCGCAGCCGATAGGCAGTACGACTTCAAAAGGCCCTTCGGGGCCTTTTGTGCTTTTCATCGGGACAAGACCGGATGCGCCGATTGCCGTTGCGTCCAAAGAATGCAGGTCCATTCGCGAAGGAAAACCTGTCTTGAATTCCGTCCTCCAAAGTTTCAGTCTCGCCGGGCGCACGGCGCTCATCACCGGGTCGAGTGCCGGCATCGGCTTCGCACTGGCCCGTGGCCTTGCAGGGGCCGGCGCCCGCGTGGTCTTGAACGCGCGCAACCCAGACAAGCTCGCCCACGCAGCCGAAACGCTTCGCAGCGAAGGCGCCGATGTCGTGACCGAGGCTTTCGACGTCACCTCCAGCGAAGCGGTCGGGACGGCCGTCGACCGCATCGAATCCGGCACCGGCCCGATCGACATCCTTATCAACAACGCCGGCATGCAGCGCCGCGCTCCGCTCGACCAGTTCGCCGAGGCCGACTGGCATGAACTCATGCGGACGAATCTCGACAGCGTGTTCCTCGTCGGCCAGGCCGTGGCGAGGCACATGATCGGCCGCAAGCGCGGCAAGATCGTCAACATCTGCTCGGTGCAGAGCGAACTCGGACGACCTGGCATCGCGCCGTACACGGCGAGCAAGGGCGCGGTGAAGATGCTGACCAAAGGAATGGCGATCGACTGGGGCCAGCATGGCATCCAGGTCAACGGGCTCGGTCCGGGCTACTTCAAGACCGAGCTGACGCAGGCGCTGGTCGACAACGCCGAGTTCACGCAGTGGCTGGTCAACCACACGCCATCGCGGCGCTGGGGCAATGTCGAGGATCTGGTCGGTGCCGCCGTTTTCCTGTCGAGCGACGCCTCGAATTTCGTCAACGGCCACATCCTGTATGTGGACGGCGGCGTCACCGCGCAGCTTTGAAGAAAACAGAAGAACAGGAAGAACGGACATGGAAGCACTCGTCATTCACGCGCCCGGCGACCTGCGGGTCGAGACCATCGACACCGCGCCGCTCGGTGACGGCCAGCTGCAGGTCCGCGTGCGCTGCGGCGGCATCTGCGGCTCGGACCTGCACTACTACCAGCACGGCGGCTTCGGCACGATCCGCATCAGGGAGCCGATGGTGCTCGGCCACGAGGTGTCGGGCGTCATCGAAGCGGTCGGTTCTGCCGTCACCGGTTTCGCTGCCGGCGAACGGGTCGCGATCAGCCCGAGCAACCCCTGCGGCCTCTGCAAGTTCTGCCAGCAAGGCTTGCAGAACCACTGCCTCGACATGCGCTATTACGGCAGCGCCATGCGCATGCCGCATGTCCAGGGCGCATTCCGCCAGCAGATCGTGGTCGAGACGCACCAGGCGCACAAGCTGGCCGATCATGTGAGCGACGGCGAAGGCGCGATGGCCGAGCCGCTGTCCGTCGCGCTGCATGCGGTGCGACGTGCAGGACCGCTGCTCGGCAAGCGCGTGCTCGTGACGGGTTGCGGCCCGATCGGCGCGCTCGCGATCATCGCCGCGCGGCGTGCCGGCGCTTCGCACATCGTGGCGACCGATGTCGGCGCGCACACGCTCGGGAAAGCGTTGAAGGTCGGTGCCGACGAGGTCGTCAACGTGGCCGAAACGCCCGACGGTCTGCAGCGCTTCACGGCGGACAAGGGCAGCTTCGACGTGCTTTTCGAGGCCAGCGGAAACGCCCGAGCGCTGGTCGGCGCGTTCGATGCCTTGCGGCCGCGCGGCATCGTCGTTCAGGTCGGGCTGGGCGGCGAGATGACGTTGCCGATCAACACCATCGTCGCGAAGGAGTTCGACTTGCGCGGCGCTTTCCGCTTCCACGAGGAATTCGCCGTCGCGGTGGAGCTTTTGAACAAGGGGCTGGTTGATGTGAAGCCGCTGATATCGGCGACGTTGTCGTATCGGGATTCGGCCCGCGCCTTTGCGCTGGCAGCGGACCGGTCGCAGGCGATGAAGGTGATCCTGAATTTCGACTAGTCCGGACTAATCCAGCCGCGCACCGCTGGCGCTGTCGAAGACATGCGCCTTGGCTATATCCAGCGTCAGGTACACCGTGTCGTCGGGCTTGACGTCGACACGGCCGTGCATCACCAGCACGATCTTCTCGTCGCCGACCTGCAGCAGCAGTTCGGTCTCTGCGCCGGTCGGCTCGACGACGACCACTTGCGCCGGAATGCCCTCGCCGGTTGCCGACAGCTCCAGATCGGTCGGTCGCACGCCGTAGTGCACGGACTGACCTTCGGTGACGCGCGCATCGACGGGCAATGGCCAGTGCGCGCCCTGAGCCTCGACCCAGGGCCGCCCGTGCGCATGGCGCGCGGTGCCGGCGAGCACGTTCATCGACGGCGAGCCGATGAACTGCGCGACGAACAGATTGACCGGCCGGTCGAACAGCTCCAGCGGCGTGCCGATCTGTTCGACGATGCCGTCATGCATCACGACGATGCGGTCGGCCATGGTCATGGCTTCGATCTGGTCGTGCGTGACGTAGACAGTAGTGGTCTTCAGGCGCTGGTGCAGCGCCTTGATCTCGGCGCGCATCGCGACGCGTAGCTTGGCATCGAGGTTCGATAGCGGCTCGTCGAACAGGAACACCTTCGGATCGCGCACGATCGCGCGGCCCATCGCCACGCGCTGCCGCTGTCCGCCCGAGAGCTCGCGCGGATAGCGGTGCACCAGTGCGCCGAGGTCGAGAATCTTCGCGGCGCGGTCGACGCGGGCTTCGGTGTCGGCCTTGTCGGCGTTGCGCAATCGCATGCTGAAGGCCATGTTCTCGCCGACGGTCATGTGCGGGTAGAGCGCGTAGCTCTGGAACACCATCGCGATGTCGCGGTCCTTGGATTCGAGGTCGTTGACCACGCGGTCGTCGATCAGGATCTCGCCGCCGCTGATGGCTTCGAGCCCGGCCAGCATGCGCAGCAGCGTCGACTTGCCGCAGCCCGAAGGCCCGACCAGCACGACGAATTCGCCGTCGAGGATGTCGAAACTCAGGCCGCGAATGATCGGCACCTTGCCGAAGGATTTCTGTACTTTGCGGAACGTTACGGTTGCCATGGATCGAGGTCCCTGCCTTGTTTTTTGACGTCAGCTCTTGACGGCGCCGGCCGTGAGGCCGCCGACCATGTAGCGCTTGAATGTGTAGTAGATGGCCGCCGGCGGCAGCGCATAGATGAGGCCGGTCGCCATCAGCAATTCCCACGGCGAATCGTCCGCGGAAAGGAAGCTGCCGAGCGCCACGGCCAGAGTCACGCTGCGGTCGTTCGACAGCAGCAGGAACGCGTACAGGTACTCGTTCCAGGCCAGCAGCAGCGAGTAGGTTCCGACAGCAACCAGCGACGGCACCATCAGCGGTATGTAGACCATGCGAAACAGCTGCAGTGGCGAAGCACCGTCCATGCGCGCTGCTTCGTCGAGCTCATACGGCAGCTTGTCGGAAGCCTGCTTCAGCACCCAGATGCAGTAAGGCGAAGCGATGGTGACCATCGCCAGAATGAGCGCCCACTGGCTGTTGAGCAGCCCGTAGTTGCCCATCGTCTTGTACATCGGTACCGCGAGGAAAGCGGCGGGAATGAAGTATGTGAACAGCGCCAGATTCATCACCGTGCGACCGCCGCGCACGCGCAGCCGGCTGATCGCGAAGGCCGCAGTTGTCGCGACGAAAAGCGTCAGCACGCCCACCGTCACCGCGATGAACAGCGAGTTGCCCAACTGCGTCCAGAAGTGGTTCAGATAGAAATGCTTCTGCTGGAACACGATCGCGAAGTTGTTCAGCGTCGGATGCGCGGGCCACAGCGCGCCCGATGTCGCCGAGTCCTTCGGCGAGATCGCGAACAGCACCATGTGGTAGATCGGTATCAGCGTCCAGATCAGCACCGGGATGCCGATCAGCAGCAGCTTGGCCTCGGTTCCGACCGCTTTCCATTTGATCCGCGTCATTTCGAAAGCCTCTTCATCATGAAATACACCAGCGGCAGCACCAGCGGCATGGCGACGACGATGGACGCCATCGACAGGTCGACCTGGTCGAGCCGCAGATAGCGAATGCCCAGCGTGGCCAGCACGTGCGTCAGGTCGGCCGGACCGCCGCCGGTCAGCAGGTAGACGCTGTTGAAATCGCCGAGCGTCCAGATCATCGACAGGATGGTCGAGGTGAGGAACAGCGTTCGCAGCGAAGGCCAGCTGATGAAGCGAAACTTTTGCCACGATGTCGCACCGTCAACCGACGCCGCCTCGTACTGATCTGCTGGAATAGCCAGACGGCCGGCGAGCAGGATCAGCGTCCAGAACGGCAGCGATTTCCAGATGTGCACCAGCATCGAAAAGCCGAGCGCGAGCGTCGGGTCGTTAAGCCAGTTGGGACCGTCGGCGCCGGTGAGCCGGAAGATCGTCTGGTTGATCACGCCCCACTCCGGGTTCAGCATGAATCGGATCGACAGGATGGTCGGGATCGACGGCATCGCCCACGGCAGGATGAAGATGGCCGAGACGATCTTGATCCACCAGCGCGACTGCACGAAGAAACCCGAAAGCACCAGCGCCACCACCATCTTCACGTTGATCGCTATCACCAGGAACACGACGGTGTTGATCAGCGAGCGGAAGAAGATCGGGTCTTCGACCAGCTTGACGTAGCTCTGCGGATGGCGCGCGAGCCACAGCCCGTATCCCACCGGATACAGCACGAAGACCAGGAAGATCAGCAGATAGGGCAGCACCATGAGCGTGCCCCACAGCTCCCAGCGCGTGAATACTGCGGATGGCTTGACCTTGACTGCCGCCACACCGACCGCAGAAGAATCAGGCGAAGTCGCGATGACGGAACTCATGATGTTGCCTCCGCCTCAGCGCGCGACGACCTTGATGCGCTCGATCATTTCGTCGACCGCCTTGTCCACCGGCACCTTGTCGGTGACGATGCGGCTCATTGCCTTGGCCCAGACGTTCTCGTTGTTCAGGATGGTGAACTTGTAGTTCTTCGTGAACTCGAAATTCACCGTGCCGGCAGCGTACTGGTTGAACACCGAACGGCGATGCGGATCGGCCTGCCAGAACGGACGCCCCTGCGCTTCCTTGGTCACCGGGAACCAGCGGCCGAGCGAGCCTTCGACGTACGGCGTGAGGTTTTCTTCCTGCAGCAGGAACGCGACGAATTCCTTGGCTCGCTGCTTGTTCTTCGCTTCCTTGAAGACCACTCCGGTCTTGACAGCGGTGCGGTAGACCATCTTGCTGCCGTCGGGCTTGCTGGGGAAGCCAGCCGTGCGGATACGCTCGGTGTAGTTCTTCTTGGCCTCGTCGCGCTGCTCCTGCGTGAGAGATGCATTGTTGGAGTCGTCGAGCCACTTCGCGGCGATGGAGATCGTCGCGTTGTGCGTCAGCACGGTGGTCTTGTTGTGGAACGCGACATTGTTGTCCGGGTCTTTCCAGCTGGTCGACGACGGCGGCGTGCAGCCCTTCTGATACGGCGCGACATAGTCGGTCATGGCGCCGATCAGGCCCTCGCGCACCTTCGGGTCGTCGACCAGCAGCTTGCCGCTGTCGTTGACCAGCTGCACGTTGTAGGCGTCCATGAAAGTCAGGAACGAGTAGAACGCATCGCTCGAATCGACGCCCATCGGCATGCCCATGCCGAAGGTCCGCTTGCCGCTCTTCTGGCGGCTGGCCGGCTGCACCTTCTCGCACCAGAACGACCAGTAGCCTTTCCAGTCGGTCGGTATGTCGGATTCCTTGAAACCGGCCTCGGTCAGCATGTCGAGCCAGTACTCGATGTGCATCGTCTGCTGCTTGATCGGGAACGCGTAGTAGGCGCGCGTCTTGTCCTTGTCGTTGTAGAGGAAGGTGGTCTCGACGGTATTCGGCGCGAAGCGCGCGCGCATCGGCGAAATCACGCTGCTGATGTCCTCGAGCTTGCCGTCGAAGGCCCACTTGCCGGTGACCTGGAAGTCGTAGACGTCCGAGTAGGCGACGTCGGGCGGATTGCTGGAATCGAGCGCCGAGACGGTCTTCGGAATCATGTCCTGGATGGGGTATTGCGAAAGCTCGACCTTCACGCCCTTGTGCTTGTCCTCGAACTTCTTGATCATCGCGAAGAGTGCGTCGTCTTCGGCCTTGTAGAAGCCCTTGACCCACCAGACGGTGAGCTTCTCCTGCGCCATCGCCTGACCGGAGGCGATCAGGCCCAACGCCAGCAGCGTGGGCGTCAGCGTATGCGCAATTAACGACTTGAGTTTCATTGTTGCTGTCTCCGTTGTTTGTGTCTCTGTCGAGGCACGAGCGTAGGGAAAACAGCACACGCGAATAAGCGTGTAAACGCTTAGTCGCGCGGTTTCAGCGGCAATGCCGGACCGCTAGCACCGACAGTCGGTCATTCACATGCCCGGACCGAAACCGAATCGCTCGACGGTCGCCTGAGCGGCGCACCGTTGAAAAGCAGCAGCAGCATGTCGCTTCGGGCGATCAGCCGATGGACCAGGTAGGAAACGACGGCAACCGAACCGACGAGCAGCACGAATTCCGGCAGCACTGGAATGTCTGCCGGCGCGATGAGTTTGTAGAAGACGTTGAGCAATGGAAAGTGCACCAGATAGACGGTGAACGAGGCATCGGCGATATTGCGGACGCTCTTGCTCGGATGATCGAGCAGCAGCCGGCACACGGTCAGCAGCGTGCGCGCGAAGCCGAAACAGACGATCGTGATCGCGAAGACGCGCGCGATATTCATCGCCCCGCCGCCCCAGGTCGTCGTCATCGCAAAGGCGAGCGGCACCAGCGTCATTGCAAAGACGGCAAATGAACCGTGACTCATGACGATTAGCAGGCGCCGGTTGATGCGCATCGCCGCGCCGAACAGCAGGTAGGGAAGGAAACCGAGTGCCGACAGAATCGTGGAGCTCAGGATGAACGTATCCGGCACGCGACTGCCGAGCATCGAGCCGAGGCCGGAGACGCTGCCCGCGATCAAGAGAAACATCAGCGTGCCACGCACCGGCGTGTCCACCAGCCGATTCACGCCGAGTTCGAACCAGCGCTGCAGCGGAGTCACCTGCATCAGGGCGAGTACCGCGCACATGTAGATCAGCGTCGGCAGGAACCACAGATGCGCAAGCCAGTGGTCGCCGACAAAGGCGAGCAGCATCGCCGAGTCGTCCTGCACCATCAGCGAGATCGGATTCAGCAAGAGCCCGGCTGCGAGCAATGGCACTCCCAGCTTGAAGATGCGCCCACCGAACCACCAGCCCGGATGTTTCCGGCCAAGCATCATCATTGCGAAATAACCCGCGACCATGAAGAACAGCGGCATGCGGAAGATGTGGATGAACTCCGCGACGTACGAGAGCAGGACGCTGTGCTCGTCCGATATGGCGAACTCCCAATCGTTGCCGGTCCGGTAGACCATTGCGACGTGATAAGGAATGCCCAGGAACATGAGGATGGCGCGGGCGGCGTCGAGGAAGTGAATCCTTCCGTTCGTGTTCATCGGCCGCCGTCTTCCGGCGCTTGCTGGTTTGCAGGCTGTATCGTCATAGACCATAAGGATTATCCGGTCGTGACAGCATCCGATGTTTCCAGTCGTTGCGGAATGAAAACGGAAGATCAGGGCGCTCCGTGCTACGTGCTTGCAGTCCGCGAACGTGTCTTGCCTTTCAACCGCGTCCCAGGACTGTCGATGCGCGGCAGCCCGGCCCGGGATACCAGTACGGTCTGGATATCGCGCCCCGCGCCGTCGATCAGCTCAAGGATTGCCAGCTCGGCGCGCTCGGGATCGCGCGCGATCACGCCGTCCAGCACGGCACGATGCAACGGCAGAGCGCCCGCAGGCCCCTCGGCGCGCCGCGTCGATATTTCGAAGCTGGTTCGCAACAGCGCGCCCAGTGCCCGACTCATCTGCGAAAGCAGCCGGTTGTGGCTGGAGCGGATCAGCCCCTGATGAAAACGCAGGTCGGGAGTGATGTAGTCGCCTCCCTTCAAGACCGCCTGCTTCATCCCTTCGTACGCAGCCTCCAGCTCCGCGATGTCCTCGTCGGTGGCTCGCGACGCTGCCAGTCGAACGGCGGCCGGCTCCACGGCCCGACGCAGATCGTGCAGGTCTTCCAGGAATTGGTCCGGCAACCCGACGCGCGACTGCCACGCAATCACGTCTGCATCGAACCAGTTCCAGCAATCCTCGGGTTGCACGCGCGTACCGACCTTCGGTCCGCTAGTGACGAGCCCCTTGGCGATCAGCGATTTGATGGATTCGCGCACGACGGTCCGGCTGACGCCGATCAGGTCGCACAGCAGCGGTTCGGGCGGCAGCGAGGCGCCGGGTGCATAGATGCCGGCCACGATGTCGCTACCGAGGCGGTCGACGGTATGGCCGTGAATGCTCACGGCACGGGCGGCACCGGCGTCAGCAGAGGGGTTCCCGCAAAGTGCGCGTCGAGGTTGTCGAGCGTGAGCTGTGCCATCGCCTCGCGCGTCTCTCGCGTGCCGCTTGCCATGTGCGGCGTCAGCACAACGTTCGTCATGGCGAACAGCTCGGGTGGGACATTGGGCTCGTCGATGAACACGTCGAGCGCCGCACCGGCGATGGTGCCGTCACGCAGCGCAGCGATGAGCGCAGGCTGGTCGACGACGGTACCGCGCGCGACGTTCACGAGATAGCCGTTCGGCCCGAGCGCGGCCAGCACCCGCGCGTCGATCAGGCCTCGCGTTGCCTCGCCGCCAGGAGTGATGACGATCAGGAAGTCGACCTCGGCGGCCAAAGCGACGGCATCCGCGTAATGGCAGTACGGCACGTCGTCGCGCCTCGTTCGCGTGGTGTAGGCGATCTGCATGTCGAAAGCCTGCGCACGGCGCGCGATCGCTTGCCCGATACGCCCCATTCCGACGATGCCCAGCCGAGCGCCGGTGACCTTGCGCGCCAGCGGATGCGGACCCTTGAGCCACTGCCCGTCGCGCACGAAGCGGTCGGCCTGCGGCACGCGCCGTGCGATCGACAGCAGCAGCGCGATGCCCAGATCGGCGACGTCGTCGGTCAGCACGTCGGGCGTATTCGTCACCGGAATGCCACGCTCGGTTGCGGCCTTCACGTCGACGCCGTCGTAGCCGACGCCGAAGACCGAGATCATCTTGACGGACGGCAGTCGCTCCAGCAGCGCGCGCGGGACCTTCGCCTCGCCATTGGCGACGACGGCACGGATGCGCGGCGCAGCCTCCTCGAACGCCGCCTTGGCTTCGGCGGATGCCGTGTCGAGATGCGCGCGGTCGTGCACGCGATAGCCGCGATGCAGGCGCTCCATGAGCCACGGCATCAGCGCGGCGACGACGAGGATTTCGGGACGGTTGTCGTTGGTCATGTCAGGCACGGATTCCAAGTTTCTGGACGAGTTGTTTGAAGTAATCGTGATCGCGCTGCATCGATTCGCCGAACGCCGGCGCATCGAGATAGGCAAAACCCAGGTTCAGCTTTTCCAGCGCTTCGGGCAGAGCCGGATCCGACGCAGCCTTGCGTGTCGCATCGCGCAGTACGGTGACGATCTCGGCTGGCGTCGCCTTGTGGACGGCCAGTCCGCGCCAGGTTCCGATGGACAGATCGATCTTTCGCTCCTTCAGCGTCGGCACCTTGTCGAAGGCCTTGATGCGCTGGTCGGCCATGACGGCGAGCATCTTCAGCTTGCCGCCCTGCACATGCGCGGCAACCTCGCCCGGGCTTACCGCCACCGCGTCGATGTGCCCGCCGAGCAATGCCACCACGCCGGGTGCAGCGCCCTGATAGGGCACATGGTTGAACTTGACGCCGGCCTTGTCTTCGAGGCCGGCCGCTGCGAGGTGCCAGATCGAGCCGTTGCCCGAATTGCCGACGCGCATCTCCTCCGGCTTCGCCTTGGCCGCGGCAAGGAATTCCTCGATGGTGTTCCAGGGCGCATCGGCGCGGACCGTGATCGCGGCGGGGTCTGCATTGAGTCGAGCAACCGGCTGGAAGTCGGCATACGTGAACTTGGCGAGATTCAGGTGCGGCAGGATCACCAGTTCGGCGATCACGACGCTGACCTTGTAGCCGTCGGGCTTGCCGTTGAGCACGTCACTCATGCCGACCACGCCGCTTGCGCCCGGCTTGTCGTTGACGATCAGCGGTTGCGGGAGGTGCTTCTTCACGATCTCCGCGAAGGCACGCGCCAGCGCGTCGGTACCGCCGCCCGCCGATGCGGGAACCACCAGTTCGACCGGCTTGCCCGGATAGGTTTCCGCATGCAGTGCGAACGGCAGCGGCAGCATCGCGGCGCCGATGCCCTGCAGCATGCGGCGACGCAGAAGAGAAGAACTGGAGGTCATGGTTTTGTCGCTTGGAATCGGGTTCGGAACGATGCGCAAGAGGCCGCTCTCCCAGCGAAAACCCTCGCGGCATGAACGACCCCTGCGCTTATCATATGACCATTGAAACGGTCTCCCCGCAGGGCAAACCCTGCCAGAAATTCCCGATGAGCACCCCGATCCTTGCGCCACTCGAGCCCCGCACGCCCCTCGTCGCAGTCGATTGGGGCACGAGTTCGCTACGCGGCGCACTGCTGGATTCCGACGGCCGCGTGATCGAAGAGAGGAGCGCCTCGCGTGGCATCCTGACGGTGGCGGCCGGCGGATTTCCCGCCGTGTTCGATGAACTTTTCGGCGCCTGGATGCAGCCGGCCGGCGTTCGCTGCCTCATCTCCGGCATGGCCGGCAGCAAGCAGGGCTGGACCGAAGCGCCATACTGCGCCTGCCCGGCCGGCCTCGAACACATCGCAAAGAAGATCGTCCCCGTCGCTCCGCGCATTTCGATGGTTCCCGGCCTCAGCGCCGACGACGACGGCGTGCCGGACGTGATGCGCGGCGAAGAGGTGCAGATCTTCGGTGCTGTCGCGCTGACCGGCATCCGCGACGGTTTGTTCGTGTTGCCGGGCACGCACAACAAGTGGGTCCGCGTGGTCGACGGCCGGGTCGTCGGCTTCCGCACCTTCATGACCGGCGAGTTCTATGCGCTGCTCGGCACGCAGTCGATCCTGGCCCGCACCATCGACACGGCGGCGCCGCTCGACGAAGCCGCGTTCCTGCAAGGCATCGCCCGGTCGCGCAACGGCCACGGCCTGCTCCACAACGCCTTCGGCGCCCGCACGCTGTCGCTGTTCGACCGCATGAAGGCCGGGCCGCTCGCCAGTTATCTTTCGGGCCTGCTGATCGGCGAGGAACTGAAGGCGCAGGTCCTCGATCCGGACCGGTCGGTGGTGTTGATCGGCGCAGCGCAGCTCACGCAACGCTATGCGCTCGCGCTGCAGGCGGAAGGGATCGAAAGCCGCACCCTGGGCGCCGAAGCCACATGGGCCGGATTGCACGCCCTTCACGCTCAACCGAAGACCCAATGACCCACATCGACACATTCCATGCGGCTGTCCGCCAGCTGCCACTGATCGCGATCCTGCGCGGGCTTACGCCGGCCGAGTCGCCTGCGGTCGGCGACGCCATCGTGGAATCCGGCTTTCGCCTGCTCGAAGTGCCGCTGAATTCGCCGCAGCCGCTCGACAGCATCGCGCTGATGCGCGAACGCTTTCCGGACGCCATGGTCGGTGCAGGTACCGTGCTCACGGCGCAGCAGGTGCGCGATGTGCATGCGGCAGGCGGCGTGCTGGTGGTGTCGCCCAACTTCAACGCCGAAGTCGTCGCCGAGACCGCGCGGCTCGGCATGATTTCCCTGCCCGGCGTGGCGACGCCGAGCGAGGCCTTCGCCGCCCTCGCAGCCGGTGCGACGGGGCTCAAGCTCTTTCCGGCCGAGGCAGCCTCTCCGGCGGTCGTCAAGGCCTGGCTTGCGGTACTGCCCAAGGGCACGCCGCTGATGCCGGTCGGCGGCATCACGCCGTCGAACATGACCGAATGGCGCAATGCCGGCGCCACCGGCTTCGGCATCGGATCGGCGCTCTACAAACCCGGCAAATCCGCTCACGCCGTCCGCGACGATGCGCAGCAGTTCGTCGCTGCCTGGAATGGCAGCGTGCGGGCCTGACCCTTTTCAAATGTCATGAATCACGATCAAAGCCCCGACGCCCAATACGCCAGCCCGGCCATCCGCCGCCTTCGCGAAGACCTCGCACTCGCACTGCGCGCGGCCGCGCACCACGATCTTGCCGAGGGCGTCTGCAATCATTTCAGCGTGATGCTGCCGGAAGACGCCGGCACGCCCGACCGCTTCCTCATCAATCCACGCGGACTGCACTGGAGCGAGATCGGCGCCGACGACATCGTGCTGATCGACGTTCGCGGCGAGGTGCTGGCCGGTCGTCACCGTGTCGAGCCCACCGCCCTCTTCATCCACGGCGCCATCCACCGCATCACCGGCCATGCGGTCGTCCTGCATTGCCACATGCCTTATGCGACCGCACTGACGCTGACCGCCGACGGCGCCATCGACCCGACGCTGAGCCAGAACGCGATGCGCTATGTGGACCGCATCGCAGTCGATCCGGTCTACAACGGACTCGCGCTCGACGATGCGGAAGGCGAGCGCATCGCGAACGCCATGCGCGGCAAGGATGTCGCGTTTCTGGCGAATCACGGCATCGTGGTCGCCGGCAACACCGTTGCGCATGCCTACGACGACCTCTACTACCTCGAACGTGCCGCTCTGCACCAGGTTCTCGCGCAGTCGACCGGCCGGCCACTGGTGCGCGTCGATGCCAAGCTGGCGGCGCATGTTGCTGCGCAGATCCAGGGCGAGCGCGAGCAGTCGGATCTGTTCTTCGAATCGTTGCGGCGCTTGCTGCCGGCGCCCAGCGCCTGAGCAAGAACGCCCGGCTGCGACACCTTCAGCCTTGGAAGTTCGGCTTTCGCTTCTCGACGAAAGCACGAACCGCCTCCCGATGGTCCGCCGTCATGTGCGCGATGGCCTGGTAGCCGGCCGACAGTTCCAGCAGCGATTCGAGCGAACTGCGTTCGCCTTCGCGCAGCAGCCGCTTGGTCATGCGCAGCACGCCGCCCGGATTCGCAGCGATGCGCGCCGCAAGCTGCATCGCCGCCGCCATCAGTTCCTCATGCGGCACGACACGCGATACCAGTCCGCAAGCCAACGCCTCCTGCGCAGTGAGCGCGTCGCCGGTGAAGGCCATCTCCGAAGCCTTCGACATGCCCACCACCCGCGGCAACAACCAGGCGCCGCCGTCGCCCGGCACGATGCCGACCTTCACGAAGCTCTCGGCGAAGGTCGCCTTTTCCGATGCGATGCGGATGTCGCACATGCAGGTGAGGTCGAGCCCCGCGCCGATGGCCGGGCCGTTCACCGCGCAGATCACAGGCACGTCGAGGTTGTAGAGAGCCTTGGGCAGGCGCTGGATGCCATTGCGATATTCCTCGCGAACGACCTCGGGCGAGAGGTTGCCGGTCTCGTAGCGCTGCATGTCCTTCACATTGCCGCCGGAACTGAACACCGGGCCTTCGCCGGTCAGCACCACGACGCGGATGCCGGTGTCGCGTGCAATGCCGGCACAGGCCTGCACGAACTCTTCGACGGCAGTGTTGCCGGTGAGTGCGTTGCGGGTGGCGGGCTGGCTCATGGTCAGTGTGAGAACAGCGCCGTCGCGCTCCGATTTCAGGAATTCTTGCGTCATCGGTTTCCTTGGGTTGTTTGAATCCGGGTCGTTCAGGCAATGTCGGTGACGGTGCGGATCACATCCAGCGCGAGACTGTCGCGCGCGTCGAGCAGCGCGCTGCCCAGCACGTCGTGCCAGTACGACTCGGAGCCGCCGACCTGCCGCAAGGCATGCAGGCGTCGCGTGAAGATCTGCAGGTCGAATTCCTCGGTGAAGCCGATGGCGCCGTGGATCGAATGGCTCAGCGACGCGACCTCCAGCGCTGCCTCGCCGGTGCGCGACTTCGCGACCGCCACCCGCATCGGTTCCGGCTCCCAACCGACCGCGCGACAGCCGATCTGTGCTGCCATGCGCGCGGCAAAGACGTGCTCGGAAATGACGGCCAGCTGATGCTGGATCGCCTGGAACTTGCCGATCGGCCGGCCGAACTGGTTGCGGTCGTTGGCGTACCGGAGCGTGCGGTCGAACACGGCCATCAGCGTGCCCGAAAGCTGTGCTGCGGCGAGGCAGGCCTGGAAGAGACGCACGTTGAAGGCGACCGGCAACGACAGCGCTTCGGCGCGCGCAGCCGCGTTCCAGCCGAGCGTCGCGTCGAGCACGAAGACCGCGTCCGTCTTCGTCGCAGCGGCCGTCGGCAACAGCACGCAGCCATCGGCCTGTGCAGCGAGCACCCAGTCGGCGGTGCGACCGCAGGCCACGCGTTCGCAGACGGCGTTCCGGTCGTCCTGCGGCAGCAGGCGACCCAGTGCGATGCTGCCCTTCGGAGGCTGCACGTCGGCGGCACAGAGAAATGCACGCGCGATCATCGTCTCGGCCAGCGGCACCGGCAGCGCGAAGCTTCCGCACAGCTCGACCAGAGAAAACGCGTCGGCCAGCGACAGGCCGGCGCCTCCGTGCGATTCAGGCAGCAGCGCGTCGGCGAAGCCGGAGCTTTCGAGCGCGTCCCAAAGAGGACGAGCCGACCGGCCGGACTCGATGTCGCGCACATGCCGCAGCGTGCAATGGTCGTTCAACAGGTCGCGTAACGCGTCGGTGAGCTGGTTGGTGGTGTCGTTCATGGGAAGTCCATTCAGCGCAGGCCGAGGCCGCGCGCGATCATTCCGCGCAAGATGTCGCGTGTGCCGCCGCGCAGCGAGTAAGAAGGTGCGACCTGCGTCACGTAGTCCAGCGTGCGCAGCAATTCGAGCGGAACTGCGGTGATGTCCCGCGCATAGAGATCGTCGGCGATGGCCGCCGGAATCAGCTGTTCGACGCCGGTGCCGAGGTCCTTCACCAGCGCGGCCTCGACCACCGGGCTCTCGCCCGCCGCGACCTTCTGCGTGACGGCCAGCGACATCGCCCGCAATGGCGCGAGCTGGCTCAGCACCTTCCCGGCAAGGCGCACGGATGCAGGCGTGCGGCCGGCATCCGTGCGCACGAACGCCAGCCATTCGTCGAACAGCACGATGCTGGAAAACAGCCGCTCCGGCCCACTGCGCTCGAAGGCGAGTTCGGCCGTCACCTGAGCCCAGCCGTTGCCTTCCTCGCCGATCAACGCTTCGTCGCCGAGCTTCACGTCGTCGAAGAAGACTTCGCAGAAATGCGCATCGCCGGACGAATCCGCGATGGGCCGCACCGTCACGCCCGGCAGCGACAGGTCGACGATGACCTGCGAAAGGCCTTTCTGCCGGTCCTGCGCATCGCCCGAAGTGCGGACCAGCGCGATCATGAACTGGCAGTGGTGCGCGTTGGTGGTCCAGATCTTCTGACCGTTCAGCGTCCAGCCTTCTCCGGTCTTGACGGCGCGCGTGCGCACGCTGGCGAGATCGGATCCGGCGTTCGGTTCGCTCATGCCGATGCAGAAGAACGATTCGCCGCGGCAGATCGGCGGCAGGTAATGGCGCTTCTGCGCCTCTGTACCGTATTTGAGGATCAGCGGTCCGCTCTGGCGGTCGGCGATCCAGTGCGAGCCGACCGGGGCGCCGAAGTTGAGGAATTCCTCCACGAGCACATACCGGGCGAAGGCGCTGCGACCGCCGCCTCCGTACTCCTCCGGCAGGGTGATGCCGAGCCAGCCGCGCCGGCCGAGTTCACGGCTGAATTCGGTGTCGTAGCCCGACCACGACTTGGCGCGAACATGCGCCGGCACCTTCGCCAGCGCCACCGAGAGAAACGCCCGGACCGGCGCGCGCAGCGCTTCGTCCTCGGGCGGTATGGCCGTCATCGACAGCGAATTCAAGGCACTCATTCCACGATTCCTTTTTCCTTCAGATCCGAGATCTGTTCCGCCGACATGCCGAGCCAGCCAGCCAGGACATCGCCGGTGTCCTGTCCCAGCTGCGGCGGCGCGAGGCGGTACTGCACCGGCGTCTGCGACATGCGCAGCGGGCTCGCCACCAGAGGTATGTCGCCGCCGGCCTGATGGCTCATGCTGATCTGCGTTCCCCTCGCCTTCACCTGAGGATCGTCGAAGACCTGCGCGACGGTGTTGATGGGCCCGCAGGGCACGCCGACCTTCTCGAACAACGCGATCCAGTCGGCCGTCGTGCGCGTCGAAGTGATCTCGCGCAGCAGACCGACGAGCGCTGCGCGATGCACGATGCGATCTGCATTGGTTCGAAAGCGCGCGTCGTCGGCCCACTCGCCGCGATCGACCGCGCGGCAGAAATTGCCGAACTGCCCGTCGTTGCCGATCGCCAGGATCATGAAACCGTCCGCAGTCGGAAAGTCCTGGTACGGCACGGTATTCGGATGCGCGTTGCCCATGCGCCTGGGCGTGCCGCCGTAGAGATGGTTCATGCCCTGGTTGGCAAGGCAGGCGACCTGTACGTCGAGCAACGCGAGGTCGATATGCTGGCCGATGCCGGTCAGGTCGCGCGACTGCAGCGCGGCCAGGATCGCGGTGCTGGCGTAGAGACCGGTCAGGATGTCGGTCAGCGCGACACCGACCTTCACCGGTCCAGCGCCCTCCTCTCCGTCGGCGCGGCCGGTAATGCTCATCAGCCCGCCCATGCCCTGCATCAGGAAGTCGTAGCCGGCCCGTTCGGCATACGGCCCGGTCTGGCCGAAGCCGGTAATGGAGCAGTAGACGAGCCGCGGATTCACCGCCTGCAGCGACGCGTGATCGAGTCCGTATTGCGCGAGCCCTCCGACCTTGAAGTTCTCGATGACCACGTCGCAGCGCTTCGCCAGGTCGCGTACCAGCGCCTGCCCCGCCGGCTGCGTGAAGTCGATCGCGACCGACTGCTTGTTGCGGTTGGCGCAGAGGAAATAGGCCGAGTCGCGCGTGTCGCTGCCGTGCTCGTCCTTCAGGAACGGCGGGCCCCAGCGGCGGGTGTCGTCGCCGCTGCCGGGGCGCTCGATCTTGATGACTTCGGCACCGAGATCGCCGAGTGTCTGGCTGGCCCAGGGACCGGCAAGCACGCGCGACAGATCGAGCACGCGGATGTGTGACAGCGCGCCCGTCGTCATTGCTGTTCGACGTTCGCCTTGACCGCGATGCGCCTCCACAGCTGGATTTCCGTAGCCTGGAAGCTGCGCATTTCCTCGGGACCACCCTGCATGACTTCGGCGCCAATGCGCTCGTAGAACTCGCGCGTCTCGGGCATCTTCTCGATGCGGGTGAGCAGTTCGGCGAGCCTGTCGGTTTCGGCTCTTGGCGTCTTCGACGACACCATCGCGCCGACCCAGGTATAGGCGGTGAAACCCGGCAGACCGGCCTCGGACGCGGTGGGCACCGACGACATCGCAGGCACGCGCTTGTCGGCGGCGACAGCCAGTGCGTGCACCTTGCCGGCCTTGGCCAGCTCCTGCACGCTGGTGATCTCCGCGAAGGCCATGTTCACAGTGCCCGCGACGACCGCGATCACGGCCTCTCCGGCGCCCTTGAACGGTACATGGTGCGTCTGCACCCTGGCGGCGTCGTTGAAGAGTTCTGCCATCAGCTGATAGCCGGCGGAACCGGCGCCATAATTGAGCGCATCCGGCTTGGCCCTGGCACCGGCGACCAGCTCGGCGAGGGTCTTGTATTCGGATGCGGCGGGCACGACGAGCAGCGCCGGCGATCGCATCATCATCGTCAGCGGCGCCAGGTCGGCCACGGGGTCATAGGGCAGCGACTTGAACAGTGCCACGTTGACCGCCAGCGTCGAATTGCTGCCGACGAACACGGTGTAGCCGTCGGCCGGCGCGGCGAGCACCGTCTTCACCGCAATGAAGCCGTTGGCGCCGGGCTTGTTCTCCACCACCACCGGCTGCCCGGTGAGTTCCTGCAGCTTGCGCCCGAAGTAGCGCGCCGAGGTGTCGGTGCCGCTTCCGGGCGGGAACGGGACGACGAAGCGGATCGGCTTCGACGGGAACTCGTCGGCTGCCGCAACCGGTCCGGTCGAGACGATGAAAAGCGCGGCGACGACCGGCGCGCATGCAAGGGAGAACAGTGTGCGGATGAATGGCATGACGATCTCCGTGCATTCAGTCCAGCGTCACGCCGGTCGCCTTGACCACGCCGGCCCAGCGTTTCAGCTCCTTCTGCACGTAGGCGCCGTATGCCGCCGGCGTCGAGCCCAGCGGCTCCGCGCCCTGCAGCGCCAGCCGCTCACGCACGGCCGTGCTGTTCAGCGCCCTGACGATCTCGACATTGAGCCGGGTCACGACCGCCGGCGGCGTGCCGGACGGTGCCATCACGCCCTGCCACGCACCGACCTCGAAACCCGGCATGCCGGACTCGGCCAGCGTCGGCACATCGGGGAACAAAGCCATGCGCTTGCCAGTGGTCACGGCGAGCATCTTCAACCGCTTGTCGCGCACGAAAGGCATGACGGAGTTGACCGTGTCGGTCATGAACTGGATCTGCCCGCCGACCAGATCGACGTCGGCCGGTGCGCTGCCTTTGTACGGCACATGCGTCGCCTCTATGCCGTTGGCCTGCACGAACTGGAATGCGCCGAGATGCGTCACGTTGCCGTTGCCGGCGGAACCATAGGAAAGCTTGCCGGGGTTCGCCTTGGCATAGGCGATGAATTCGCCGATGGTGTTTACGGGCACCGACGGATTGATCACCAGCCCAAGCGGCACGACCGCGACGGATGCGATCGGCGTGAAGTCCTTCGACACGTCGTAAGGCACGTTCTTGTAGAGCGAAGGGCTCAGCGTGATCGACGAGGTGTTGTAGAGGATGGTGTAGCCGTCGGCCGGCGCCTTGGCGACGTAGTTGGCGCCGATGTTGCCGTTGGCACCACCCCGGTTATCGACCAGCACCGGCTGACCCAATTGTTCGCCGAGTGTCTGCGCGAGTACCCGGGCGATGAGGTCGGTCGGTCCGCCCGGCGGGAATGGCACGACCATCGTGATCGGTTTCGTCGGGTACGTACCGGGCGGTGCCGCTGCGCCCTGGGCGAAGGCAGAGGATGCCGCGAGCGCGGCAAGCATGACGATCGCGCTGTTGAAATTGCGTCGATGGGCGATGAATGGCATGTGTCTTGTCTCCGTTGATTTTTATGAGTGACGCAACCGGAAGCGAACGGCCTATCCGTTGCCGCTGCGCCCGGCCAGCAGCCGCCGTGCGTCGTACGTCATCACGCAGGCGCCGTGCTGGTTGAAGACCTCGATGCGCGAATCGACGACTGCGCGCCCGCCCTTCGATGTCGGGCGGATGCCGGTGACTTCGACCGTCGCTTCGATGCGGTCGCCGACACGCACCGGCGCATGGATCTTCTGGACCAGTTCGAGCATCGCCAGCCCGGTGCCCTGGATCATGGTCTGCAGGATGAAGCCCTCGATCAGCGTGTAGGTGAGCGCTGCCGGAACAGGACGGCCGACGATGGCGCTGCCTTCGTAGCCTTCCTCTATGAAGATCGCCTCGAGCATGCCAGTCACGCCGATGAAGCTGACGAGATCGGTCTCGGTGATGGTGCGGCGGAAGGTTCGCATGCGCAGGCCGACCGCGAGGTCCTGCCAGACGAAGCCCTGGCCGAGTCGCGGCAGCGCCTCGTCCTGCGACGAGAAGACGGGGAGCGTCATGACGGCTCCTTCATCGCACGCGCGGCGCCGTTCGCAATCAGCGCTTCGACCTGCGCCGCCGGCAGTCCGGCGGCAAGCAGCGCCTGTCGCGTGTGCTCGCCGAGTCGCGGCGGCATGCGGACATCGGGCCGGACGCCGTCGAACTTCACGGACACGCCGGGAAAGCGCAGCGTTCCCATCCGCGAGTCGTCGAGTCGCGTGAAGAATCCGGTCGCGACGAGATGCGGATCGTCGGGAAGATCGTCCAGGCGGCTTGCCGGCGCGGCGGGAATCTCCAGCCGTTCGCAGATATCGAGCCACTCGGCTGTCGTGCCGCGCGCCACGAATCCACCGGCGATCTCCAGCAGTTCGCCGATGTGGCGGGTGCGCGTAGCGATGTCGACGAAGCGCGTGTCTTCCGCCAGCGCCGGCTGCCCGACCTCGGCGAAGAAGCGCTGCCAGTGCAGGTTGGTGTAAGGCATCATGCAGACGTGCCCGTCGGCCGTGCGCCAGGGCCGGCGCCAGGGCGTCAATACCCTCGGGTAGCCTGCGCTCGCCAGCTGCGGCTCGAAGTGCCGGCCGTAGAGGTGTTCCACCATGTTGAAGCCGACCATGGTTTCGAACATGGGTATCTCGACGAAGCAGCCCTCCCCCGTGCGCTCGCGCCGGAACAGTGCAGCCATGATGGCCTGCGCAGCAACCAGCGCACAGGTCTTGTCGGCTGCGATCACCGGCAGGTAGCGCGCCTCGCCGCTCTGCTCTTCCATCAGCGATGCCAACCCCGACATGCCCTGGATCACGTCGTCGTACGCCGGACGGCCTGCGTACGGGCCGCCATCGGAAAAACCGTGCAGACCCGCATACACCAGCCGCGGAAAGCGCGAGCGCAAGGCATCGACGTCGATGCCGAGCGCCGCCAGCTTCTGGGGTCGCATGCTGTGCATGAAGACATCGGCATCGACCAGCAATGCCATCAGCGCCTCGCGCGCAGCCGGCTGCTTCAGGTCGAGCGCCACGCTGCGCTTGCTGTGGTTGCTGCCCAGGAAGACCGCAGCCATGCCGACTTCGGTCGTCGGCCCGGTGTGACGCGTGGAATCGCCTTCGGGCGGCTCGACCTTGATCACGTCGGCACCGTAGTCGGCCAGCGTCTGGCTGGCCAACGGGCCGAACACCACGCTCGAAAGGTCGATCACCTTCACACCCTGCAAGGGAAGTGTCATATCTTTTTGTCTCCTGCTCGGCATTCTGCAAAGTCGAGCCGCTGCCGTCCAATATCAAATATCGACGCTGTGATACCTTTTCAGGATCAAGGGAGAAGCTTCATGGACACTCGCCAGCTGCGCCACTTCATCGCGCTCGCAGAAACGCTCAATTTTCACAGGGCGGCCGAACGGCTTCATATGTCGCAACCGCCGCTGTCCGCATCGATCCGCAGGCTGGAGGACCGGCTCGGCGTGCCCCTGTTCGAACGCAACCGGCGCGGGACCGAGCTGACGCTGGCCGGAGCGGCGGCGCTCGACGATGCGCGGCGCGCGGTCTTCCACAGCGAGCAGTTCGCGCGGGCAGCGCAGGCCGCATCGCGCGGCGAGGCCGGTACGCTGCGCGTCGGCTTCGTCGGCTCGGCTACCTATGCGCTGATGCCGCGCGTGCTGCCGCGCTTCCGGAAGCGCTATCCGGGCGTGCAGCTGGCATTGGCCGAATCCACCACCGCGCACATCGTCGCGCGGGTGGAGAGCGGAGACATCGATCTCGGGCTGGTGCGCTTTCCGATCGGCCGGGTCTGCAAGGCACGTGTGTTCCCGGTCGAGCGCGATGTTTTCGTCGCAGCGCTGCCGGCCGGTCACAAGCTCGTGCGCAAGCGGAAACTCACGCTGGCGGACATGGCCGACGAGCCGTTCGTGATGTACAGCGCCGACCAGGTTCCGGGCCTGCATGCGGCCGCGCTGCTCGCATGCCAGCAGGCCGGCTTCCTGCCGCGCGTGCAGCAGGATGCGGTGCAGGTGCAGACCGTCATCAGCCTGGTCGAAAGCGGACTCGGCGTCGCGCTGGTGCCTTCGGTCGCAACCCGGCACACCACGCGCAACATCGTATTCAAGCCGCTCACCGGCGCCGGATCGCAGACCGCCATCGGCATCGCGCTGGTGCTTCCGCCCGACGCGCAAACATCGGCTGCCCAGCGGTTTCATGAAAGCGTGATGGAGCCCGACGCCTGATCAGGACGTGCGCGGCCGAAGCTGCAACCGGCGCAGAAGCGTTTCGGTCGTGCATGGCCAGCCGACGCGGCCGAACCATGCGCCGCCGGCAATCGCGGAGGCGATCACGATGCCGTACACGACGAGCGCCACACCCTGCGCGACGAACACGTGCGTGAGTTCACCCGTCCAGCGCAGCGCCAGCCAGCCGCCGATGCCGGCCACTGCCAGCCGCGCCAGATTGCCGAGTACCGGCCAGAGCAGGCGCCCCGCACCCTGCGACGCGAAATACAACACCAGCCCGACACCGAAGAATCCGTACATCGGTCCGACCGCGCGCAGGTAATGCGCGCCGGCTTCGAGCATGGCCGGGTCGTCGCCGAACAGCAGCAGCCACTGCATCGGAAAAAGTGCCGCCGCGATGCCGATGGTTTCGGTCAAAACGAAGGCGATGGCGGCACCGATCCAGGTCGCGCGCAAGGCCCGCTCGCGGTTTCCGGCACCGATGCTGGTGCCGACCATCGCAACCAGCGGTGCACCGAGCCCGAACACCAGCGGCACCAGCAGGTATTCGAGTCGCGATGCCGTGCCGTAGCCGGCGATGGCTCCGGAACCGAAATGGCCCGAGAGCGCGGTCGCGATGCCGATGGACAGGTTGGTCGCGACGGTCGACACGGCGCCGATCAGCCCGACGCGGAGGATGTCGCGGAACAGCGCCCAGCGCAGCTTCAACCCGCCGAGCGTCAGCCTGATCAGGCTGCGCGGCGAGCGCAGGTAGAACAGCAGCGCAAGCGTCCCGGCCAGGTAATAGATCAACAGCGCAAGCGCTCCGCCGGCGATGCCGAGCCCCGGCAGCGGCCCCCAGCCGAAGATCAGCAGCGGCGACAGGGGAATCAGGACCACCACGCCCGCCACGGTGACGTTGGCGGGCACAGCCATGTTGCCGGTGCCCCGGATCACCGCCGCCAGCGCATTGAACATCCACACCAGCACCGCGCCTGCGAAGACGAAGTTCGAATACGTCATTGCCGCGTCCAGCGCGGCGCCGGTGCCACCCATGAGCGCGTAAAGCCAGCGCCCGCCGAACAGCAGCGCCAGCGAAAACGCAACGCCGAAGCCGAGTGCGATCACCATCGCATGCACACTGAGTGCATTGGCGACATCTCGCCGACCCGCGCCGAGCGCACGCGCGATGGCCGATGCGATGCCGCCGCCCATCGCACCGGCCGATGTCATCTGCATCAGCATCACGACCGGAAAGACCAGCGCCATGCCGGCCAGCGCATTCGTGCCGAGCTTGCCGACGAAGTAGGTCTCGATCAGGCCGACGGCGGCCTGCGCGACCATCACCAGCACGTTGGGCGCGGCGAGGCGAAGCAGTGTCGGGACGATCGGCGCTTCGAGCAGCAGGCGGGTGCGCGGATCGATGACGGCGCTCATCGTGCGGCTCCATTGACGCGCAAGGCCGGTGCTGCCGAAGAAACGGGCCTGCGGATCGCCATGACTACCAGCGCCGCGATCAGGCAGGCCGCGCCGGCGGCGTAGAGCGCAGGCGTGTAAGTCAGGAGCAGCGTGCGCGCGAAGCCGGCGCCGTACGCGGCAGTGGCGGCGCCGAGCTGGTGCGCCGCGAAGATCCAGCCGAACACCAGCCCCACCTTCTGCGCACCGAATTCGGCGCCCGCCAGCTTGACCGTTGGCGGCACGGTGGCGATCCAGTCGAGGCCGTAGAACATCGCGAAGATGCCGAGGCCATAGATGGTGAATTCGGAATGCGGCAGCCAGAACAGCGACAGCCCGCGCAGACCGTAGTACCAGAACAGCAACTTGCGGTTGTCGTAGCGATCCGAGAGCCAGCCGGAGAGGATGGTGCCCACGAAGTCGAAGGCGCCCATCATCGCCAGCACCGACGCGGCAGGCACCGCCGACATGCCGTTGTCGCCACACAGGGAGATGAAGTGCGTCTGCACGAGGCCATTGGTGCTCAGCCCGCAGATGAAGAAAGTACCGGCCAGTATCCAGAAGGTGCGGTTGCCCGATACCTCGCGCAGCGTGAGGAACGGCGTGCGCCATGTCATGGTCATGGGCACGACCTTGGGAGCGGCGGCTGCAGCTTCCGGCGTCTGGCCGTAGGGCAGCAGGCCGATGTCCGCAGGCCGGTTGCGCACGAAGGCCAGGCACAGCGCGCCGATCAGCGCGGCGCCGACGAAGACCGGCGTCACGGCGGAACGCCAGCCCCAATGCTCGATCATCCAGGCGGCCACCGGCAGGAATGCCAGCTGCCCGGTCGCGGCGCTGGCGGTCAGCATGCCGACGACCAGTCCGCGGCGCCCGACGAACCAGCGGTTGGCGACCACCGCACCGAGGACCAGCGCCGTCAGACCGGTTCCGACGCCGAGCATCAGGCTCCAGACGATGAAGAGTTGCCACAACTGCGAGGCGAATGTGACCAGCGCCATGCCGGAGCCGACCAGCGCGAGACCGACGCACATGACCGCGCGCAAGCCGTAGCGCTCCATCAACACCGCCGCGAACGGCCCCATCAGCCCGAACAGCGCGAAACGCAACGCCAGCGCCGACGAAATCTCGCCGGTACTCCAGCCGAACTCCTTGCCGAGCGGCTGCATCATCGCGCCGGGCAACCCGAGCGCAGCCGACATCGTCAGCATGGTGAGGAACGTGATCGCGGCGACCACCCAGCCGTAATGGATGCCGCGGCGCTGCAGCCACAGGGAAAGTCGTTGGGCGAGCATGGGATTCCTGCGGAGTCGGTGGGTCGGTCAGTCGTCGTGCGCCGCCTGGGCGTCTTCACCAGGCAGGCCGAGCAGATCCAACGAGTCGTCGATGAGCGAATGCAGTGCCAGCACGCGGTCCATGCCGAGCCGCTCGTTCAACGTCTGCTGCGCGACTTTCCAGTGCTTCTGTCCTTCGAGACGCTTTGCGATGCCGTCGGGCGTGATCTGCACCAGACGGCTGCGCGAGTCGGCGCCCGCGCCCATCGTCAGCCAGCCGGCGGCAATCAGCGGCTGCAGGTTGCGGCTGAGCGTCGACGCCGTCATCTTCATGGCCGCCGCCAGATCGACCGGGCGCAAAGGACCGAGCTTCATGACGTGCGACAGCAACGAGTACTGCGTCGTCTTGAGGCCGCTCTGCGATATCTCGGCGTCGTAGTGCTGCGAGACGCGCCGCATGAACTGCCGCACCTTGAAACTGGTGCAGCCTTGCGGCTGCCTGGGGGTGGCGGTGGCGGTGGCGGTGGCGGACTCGGTCGCCGCTGGCATTGCGTTCATGTCGATCATTGTAGGTACAACCATTGCATATGCAACTACGAAGACGAAGAAAAAGCCGGGCCGCATCCTTGGAAAAGATGCAGCCCGGCTCTTTCGCAGTCCGGACGCGTCAGACGATCAGGCGATCAGCCGCTCAGAACCGGATCGCGATATCCCGGACCACCGGTCCGGCAGCACCGCCGATCAGCGACAGCGCTGCGTTGCCCGACGCGTTGCCGTAGAGCGTGGTCGCGCCGGTAGTCAGGGAGATCGTGTACAGGCCGAACGCGCCAACGCCGGTCGGCCGCAGAGCCGCAAGCACCAGACCGTTCGCACCGCCTGCGATGTCGACCGCGCCCTGCCCGTTCAACGCGACGTTCAACGGACCGATGTTGACCAGCGTTCCGTCGTTCGGCGGCACCTGGCGGGCCAGGACGTTGGCGTTGGTTTCGAGGTCGAACAGGTCGGTCGCGGTAGTACCGGCGAAGCTGTTGCTGTAGGCGCCCGCCACGACGACAGCCGGAGCAGCACGGTTGATGGCACCGTCGGTGATGGTGACGCCGGTGTCGACGTTGATGCGCAGACTCTGGCCGCTGTCGCTGATGACGCGCAGGCGGTCGGCTACAGGGTTGAAGTCGACGGTGAATCGCGTGCCGGTCAGGCCTGCGTACGGCAGCGTGGCATCCGTCGGGTCGGCGGCCAATGTGGCGACGGCCGTCGCGACACCGGTTTCCGGTATCACGGTCAGCAATCGGGCCTGGCTGGTCAGTGCATACAACCGGCCATTGCTCGGACGGAAGTCGATGCCGACCACCTGCTCGTTGCCGGCCAGTCCGCTGATCGCCACCGACGCCGACAGGGTGTTCGGGGCGGACGGCGCGAAGCTCGCGAGACGCGAGCCTTCCGTGAGCACGAACGCGCGCGGCGCGGCGGCCTGCACGAGCGTGAGGCCGGTGACGGCTTCACCGGCGCCGATCGTTCCGATCAGCTTCGCGCCCGCGGTGCCAGTGAGCGGCACGGTGTACAGCTGCGTTGCTCCACCCACGGCCAGAGCGGCGTAGCCGACATTGGTGCGCGGATCGATATCGAAACCGTTGCTGGTACTGAAGGTGACGTTCATCGGTACCGGGTTGGCAAGCGTGCCGTTGTTCGGCGGGTCCTGCAGGTAGAGCGTGCCGGAGGCGCCCAGGTTGTAGAGCTGGGTGGCGGTCGTACCGGCAAATGAGTTCGTGTAGGCCGAAGCGGTGATGCTGGCAGCCGGTCCGTTGATGGCGCCGTCGACCGTCGCAGTGCCGGTGCCGACGTCGACCCGCAGGTTCTGTCCGGTGTTGCTGACGATGCGCAGCCGGTCGGCGACAGGATTGAAATCGACGCCGAACTGGGTTCCTGCGAGCGGCACGGAAAGTTGCGCCCTGGAGGTCAGGACGCCGCTGACGATGTCGAGCGTGAAGATGCGGCCCTGCGTGCTCACTGCATACACCAGTCCGTCTGCAGGCCGCGTATCGATACCGATGAGCGCCTCGCCGATGACGAGTCCCTGCACGACGCCGCTGGTCGACAACGTCGACGGCGCCGCACGATTGAAGGAGATGACGCGGCCCGAAGCCGTGATGGCGACCGTATCGCCGGGGGTGCCGGGCGTCGTCGGCGTGCCGTCGTCGCTACCGCCACCGCCGCCACCGCAGGCCGCAAGGGCAGCTGCGGCGATGAGCGCCAGCGGACGAAGGTTCTTGAGATTTGGCATAGGTAATTTCCTTGGTTTGAAGGAGTCAGGGGTTTGTTAGCCTTCGCGGACCGTAGCCCGTCCGGCATATGCCGCTCGTCTCTGTTCAATTGCGTTATTCGGGCGACATACTTCGACTACACGAACAGTCCGCGACTGGATGCACCCCAATATCAGGTTTACGTTTTGTTGCCACTGCAGCCAATATTCGAGACAAAAGGCCCGCCGCTGATTCCGGTAGACAAACTGGCCGATCTGGATACTTCGTTCCTTGTGCCCTGCGTACATTGCGACGCGCTTTTCCAGGAAGGCGAGCTCTTCTGCCCGTCCTGCGGCAAGGATCAGCGCGTCGCCGCCAACGCGGCCGATGCGCCTTCGGGCACTGCGCAAGGGGTCGGCTGGCTCGGTCCGCGCATCGCAGGTCCCGTGCAGCCGGATGCCGATCTCGCGAGCCGGACGCCGACGTCTGCGGACGGCAGATCCGGGTCCGGCGCGCGACGTCCCATCGGCGCGATCGTCGGCGTGCTGGCTGCTCTGCTCCTGGCAGCCCTCGGCCTGCTGCTCGGCGTTAACCACTACAGCGCGAAGCGCAGCGAGGCCGACCGGCTGCAAGGCTTCGATGCGGCCGTCACGCAGTTGCGCAACGCGCTCGATCGCGGCGACCTCGCAGGTGCCGGACGCGCCTTCGGGCTCTTCGACGCCACCCAGACCAGCGATCCCGGCGTGCTGGCGCTCAGGGAAAGCTTCGACCAGCGCATGCGCGACGAGGCAGAACGCCGCGAACAGCTCAGCGCCGCCGCGACCAGCGCTTCCAGGTCGCTCGGTTTCGAGCAGACCGCAGCGACGCCACAGACATTGCAGAAAGCTCCGGAGGCACCGGAAGCACCAGCGTCTGCGGCACCGTCCGCAGAGCCGGCACCGCCGGCCTCCTCCTCCACCTCCTCCTCCTCCGCCGAATGCAAGGAAGCACTTGCGGCAATGTCGCTCTGCCAGTCGCACTAGCGATTCACTCACCCGCCAACGAAGGATCAGAAATGTCCATCCCGTCCATGCTGATGCCGCTGATCCTGACAGCGTGCGCCGTTTTCGCATCGTCCGCCGGCGCCGCGTCCGAAGTGCCCTACAAGATCGTCACCGCTTCAAAGACCGGCACCTACATCGAGATCGGCCGCGACCTCGGCAAGTACGTGGCGGAGCCTGCCGCCATCTCGCTCGAAGCGCTCGAATCCAAGGGCTCGGCGGAGAACGTGCAACGCATGCGCTATGAACCGGGCGTGAAGCTCGCGCTGGTTCAGTCGGATGTGTACCAGGCCTTCCTGGACGAGGCGAAAACAGGCAATGCCGAGGCCGGCGACATCATCCGGCCGCTTCGCGTCGTGATGCCGCTCTACGACGAAGAGATCCATTTCGTTGTCCGCGCCGATTCGCCGCTGCAGTACATCCACGAGCTCAAGGGCAAGAAGATCGGCATCGGCCCGCTCGGCAGCGGCACCGCGCTGACGTCGCGCACCGTCTATCAGCTGATGTTCGGCGAACCGATGCCGGTCGAGAACAGGCAATACCTGAGCAACGAAGAAGCGCTCACAAAACTCACGGTCGACAAGTCGATCGATGTCGTCGTGATCATCGCCGGGCAGCCGGCCAAGCTTTTCGCGGACATGAAGGCCGAGGCGCGCAACTACATCAAGCTGCTCAAGCTGGACGACACGGCCCCGGAAACCGCACGCGCGAAGAAAACCTACTTTCCAGCCACGATCCGCGCGAGCAGTTATGCAACATGGCTGCCCGCCGATGTGCCCAGCCTGACGGTCAAGGCCTATCTGGTGACCTACGACTACAACCTGCGCTCGACCGTCGGCGACCTGACCCGTTTCGCCGACAGCCTGTGCATCAACTTCGACAAGCTGCAGGTCAACGGCCATCCCAAGTGGAAACAGGTGAAGCTTGAATTGCCGCCGCTCAATCAGGGCTGGCGCTATTTCGGGCCGATGGAAAGACGATTGCGCGGCTGCATCGCCGCGAAGGCGGCACCGCCACTGGCCACCACGGTTTCTGCCACGCCGGAGAGGCCGAAGCCGCCGGCGCGGCCTTGCTCGGAGCAGGAACTGGTGCTGGGTATCTGCAAGCGCTGAGCTCACAGGCTTGGAGGCGTCTTCCGGCCGTCACACGACGACGGCACCATGCGCGCGATGCACACATCCCAGCGACCGCCCCTGCGCGCGGTCGAACCGCGGCATCGCGGCCCACTCCGGCACCTGATGGACGGCGGCGGACTCCATCCGGTGTTCCAGCCTCTGGTGCGGCTGAGACAGGGCGAGGTCTTCGGCCACGAGGCGCTGATCCGCGGGCCGGCGGGCAGCGCGCTTCACATGCCCGCCGAACTGCTCGACGCCGCTGCACGCGAATCCCTGCAGATCGAGTTCGAGCTGCGTTGTGTAGATGCGGCGCTGGAAGCCTGGGGCCGACTGGCCCAACCGGGCAGGCTCTTCGTCAACATGAGCGCCGATGCACTTTCTCGCTGCACGCTCGGGCTTGCGCCCTGCCTTCTCGAACGCATGCTGAACCGCGCGCAGGTCGCGTCGCGCGTGCTGGTCGTGGAGCTCACCGAACGCGATCCGTCGACCGACATGGTCGCGCTGAAACGCGCCATCCACATCGCGCACACGATGGGCATCCATATCGCGCTCGACGACTTCGGCGACGGTCATTCGAGCCTGCGCCTGTGGGCGGAGCTGAAGCCGGACTTCGTGAAGATCGACAAGTTCTTCACCCGCGCCATCGCCACCACCAGCGAGAACTTCGAGATGGTGCGGGCGATACGGAGGATCGCCGAGGCTTTCGGTACCGAACTGGTGGCCGAAGGCATCGAGACCGGCGACGACCTGCGCGTGCTGCGCGATCTCGACGTCGGCTATGGGCAGGGTTACTTCCTCGGCCGCCCGATGCCTGCGCCCGTCGATGCACCGCTGGCCGCCGCCGTCGATGTGCTCGTCGACGGCAGGATCGCGGTGATGCCGACCCCTACCGCGCAGGCGCGTTCGGGTGCGCTGCGCGGCTTCCCGATCGTGCAGGCGCCGGAGATCCATCTCACGACCACCAACGACGAGGTCGCTGCGCTGTTCCAGCGACGGCTCGATCTGCATGCGGTCGCCGTGGTCGAGGACGGACGTCCGGTCGCGCTGATCAACCGGCAGGACTTCATGAACGAATACGCACGCCTGTATTTCCGCGAGGTGCACGGGCGCCGCTTCGCCATCGATTTCGCCAACCGGTCGCCGCGCATCGTCGAGCTGGATCACGACGTCGAGGAACTGATCGGCATCCTGACCTCCGACGACCAGCGCTACCTGAGCGACGGCTTCATCATTACCGACGCCGGCCAGTACCTCGGGCTGGGCACCGGCGACCGGCTCGTCCGCGCCGTCACAGAGACGCGGATCGAAGCCGCGCGGCATGCCAACCCGCTGACCTTTCTCCCGGGAAACATCCCGATCAGCCTGCACATCGGCCGGTTGCTGGCGAGCGGCAAGGGCTTCGTCGCTTCCTACATCGACCTCGACCACTTCAAACCGTTCAACGACCGTTATGGCTATTGGCGAGGCGACGAGGTGATCCGCAAGGTCGCCGAGATAGCGAAGGCGAATTGCAACGCCAGCCACGACTTCATCGGCCACGTCGGCGGCGACGACTTCATCGCGCTGTTCCAGAGCGATGACTGGGAGTCCCGATGCCGCCGCACGATCGACGAGTTCGCGCGGCACGCCGCCAGCCTCTACGACGAGCCGGACCGCCTGGCTGGCGGCATCGATGCGGAAGACCGGCACGGTACGCGGCGCCGCTTTCCGTTCATTTCGCTATCGATCGGGTCGGTCAGGGTGGCGCCGGGTTCGCTGCATCGAACAGAAGACGTGGCGAATGCGGCGGCGCTGGCGAAGCGGGAGGCGAAGATGGCGGCGTCCGGCATGGCGGTGCTGTCGACGTTCGCCAGCGACAAATAAGTCCCTGCTGCGTAGGGCCATCGAACCGGTTGCAACCGGACCGAGTTGATAATTATTCGCATCGGCTTGCCCGACCAGAATCGTTTCAATCCCGGAGACCTTCCCAAATGACCGACCGCCTTCGCGCGACCGGGCGCGCACTGCGAGCCCCTTCCCTTGCCATCTCCGCTGCTGCTTCCGTTTGCGTCGCCGTGGCCGCGATGTCTGCCGCCACCGCAGCGCATGCCGCCGAAGAACTGACCCTCTACACGACCCGCGAACCGGCGCTGATCCAGCCGCTGATCGCCGCCTTCTCCGCCCAGAGCAAGGTCGAAGTCAAGACCGTATTCGTGAAGGACGGTCTGCTGGAACGCGTCAAGGCCGAAGGCGCGCGTTCGCCTGCCGACGTGCTGATGACGGTCGACGTCGGCAACCTGCTCGACCTGGTCGAAGGCGGCGTGACGCAACCGGTGAAATCGGCTGCGCTCGAATCGGCCATTCCGGCCAACCTGCGCGGTGCGGACGGCCAGTGGTTCGCGCTCTCGATGCGCGCCCGCGTGCTGTATGCAGACAAGGGCCTGGCGATCAGCAACTTCCGTTACGAAGACCTGGCCGACCCGAAGTGGAAGGGCAAGGTCTGCATCCGCGCCGGCCAGCATCCCTACAACACGGCGCTGGTCGCATCGCTGATCGCGCATGACGGCGAAGCCAAAACCGAGCAATGGCTGCGCGGCGTGAAGGCCAACCTGGCCCGCAAGCCGACCGGCGGCGACCGCGACGTGGCGCGCGACATCCTCGGCGGCATCTGCGATGTCGGCCTGGCCAATTCGTACTACGTCGGCCAGATGAAGTCGTCGAAGGAAGGCACCGATTCGCGCAAGTGGGGCGATGCGATCAAGGTGATCCGTCCGACCTTCGCGAATGCCAAGAGCGGCGGCACGCACGTGAACATCAGCGGCGCGGCGGTCGCGAAGAGTTCGCCGAACAAGGCGAATGCGGTCAAGCTGCTGGAGTTCCTGGTGTCCGAACCCGCCCAGTCGCTCTACGCGGAAGCCAACTACGAGTACCCGGTGCGCAAGGGCGTCGCGCTCGATCCGATCATCGGCCAGACCATCGGCGAACTGAAGGTCGATCCGCTGCCGCTGACCGAGATCGCGAAGTACCGGAAGCAAGCCAGCGTATTGATCGACAAGGTCGGCTTCGACAAGTGATCTAGGTGATCTTCATGCCGCGCGGCTTGCGCGCGGCCGGACCTCTCTGGCGTCTCGCGACGCTGCTCGTGGCTATCGGCGTCCTGGCGCCGGTGGCCACTTTGGCGTGGCTGGCGCTCGGCGCGGACGTTTCGCACTGGGCGCATCTGTTCAGCTACGTGCTGCCCGATGCGGCGCTCAACACCGCGCTGTTGCTCGCCGGTGTCGGCACGCTGGTTCTGCTGATCGGCACCGGCTGCGCCTGGCTGGTCAGCAGCACCGATTTTCCCGGCCGACGCGTGCTGCACTGGGCGCTGCTGCTGCCGCTGGCGATGCCGACGTACATCGTCGCCTTCGCGTACCTCGACCTGCTGCATCCGATCGGTCCGATACAGGGCGCGATCCGCTGGATGCTCGGCTACGACAGCCCGCGCCAGTTCCGGCTGCCGGACCTGCGCTCGATGGGCGGCGCGATCTTCGTGCTCGGCTTCGTGCTCTACCCGTACGTCTACATGACGGCGCGCGCCATGTTCATGACGCAGCCGGCGCATCTGATGGAAGCCGCGCGCACGCTCGGTGCCGGGCGTTTCGGCGCATTCGCGCGCGTCGCGCTGCCGCTGGCGCGACCGGCCATCGCGGTGGGGCTGAGCCTGGCCTTGCTGGAGACGCTGAACGACATCGGCGCATCCGAATTCCTCGGCGTCAACACGCTGACGGTGGCCGTCTACACGACATGGATTTCGCGCTCCGACCTCGCGGGCGCGGCGCAGATCGCCTGCGCGATGCTGGTCGTCGTGATCGCGCTGGTGATGCTGGAACGCCATGGCCGCAAGAACCGCCGCTACGGCTCCGCACAACGCATGCGCGCCATGCAGCCGCGGCGCCTTCACGGTGCGGCTGCATGGGCGGCGACCTTCGTCGCCACCTTGCCGGTGCTGATCGGCTTCGTCGCGCCGGCTGCGTATCTGGTCTGGGAAACGATCAAACGGCTGCGGCAAGGACACGGGCTGTCGCAAGGCCTTGTCGCCAGCCTCGGCAACACGCTGATGCTGGCTCTCGGCGTGACGGCTATCGCGGTGAGCGTCGGCCTGGTGGTCGCATGGACGGCGCGCAGTACCGGCTCGATGCGCAATCCTGCACGCTGGCAGGCGCGGGTCGCGATGCTTGGTTATGCCCTGCCCGGCACCGTCCTGGCGATCGGCCTGCTCACGCCCGCGCTGGCTTTCGATGGTTGGCTGGCCGGCCTGCTGAGCCTGCCGGGACTGCCGCTGATGGGCCTCGGCGTGGTACTGGTCGTGGCCTGCACGATCCGGTTTCTCGCGATGCCGGTCGGCGGTATCGAAGCGGGCCTGGCCCGCATTCCGCCCGCGCTGGAAATGGCGTCGCGCCTACTCGGCGAGCGCCCTTCCGGCACCCTGCGACGCGTGCATCTTCCGCTGCTGCGCCCGGCCATCGCAGCCAGCGCGCTGCTGGTCTTCGTCGATGCGATGAAGGAACTTCCCGCCACCCTGCTGCTGCGGCCGGCGAACTTCGACACGCTGGCAACCTGGCTGTATGCCGAGGCCGCGCGCGGCACCTACGAGGAAGGTGCCATCGCGGCGCTCGGTATCGTGCTGGCCGGACTGCTGCCGGTCGTGTTGCTGGCGCGGACATCCGATGTCTCCAAGGATTCGATCGTCACGACATGACCACCGCACTGCAGATCCAGGACCTCCGCCTCGCCTACGACGGCCCGCAGAAGACCGTCACCGTTGTCGACGGCTTCTCGCTTTCTCTCGCAGCGGGGAGCATCGGCTGCCTGCTCGGACCGTCGGGTTGCGGCAAGACGACCGTGCTGCGCGCCATTGCCGGTTTCGAGCCGGCTCGCGCGGGACGCATCCGGCTCGGCGAAACGGTGCTGTCCGGGACGGGCATCCATCTGCCGCCGGAGAGGCGCCGCGTCGGAATGATGTTCCAGGAGTACGCGCTGTTTCCGCATCTCACGGCAGCGCAGAACGTGGTTTTCGGATTGCGCCGCCTGCCGCGTTCGGAGCAGCAACGGCGCGTTGCCGAATTGCTGGCGCTCGTCGGACTCGCGGAAGCGGGCGGGCGGCATCCGCACGAACTGTCCGGCGGACAGCAGCAACGCATCGCGCTGGCCCGCGCACTGGCGCCCTCGCCTGCGCTGCTGCTGTTCGACGAGCCGTTCTCCAATCTGGACGGGGCGATGCGGGAACGCCTTTCTGCCGAGGTGCGCGACATCCTGAAGCAGGCGCGGCAGACTGCATTGCTGGTCACGCACAACCATGTCGAGGCGCAGACGATGGCGGATCGGATCGGCGTGATGGACCGCGGGCGTCTGGTGCGGTGGGACGCGGTGGAGCGGCGTTAACCCGCATTGCAGGGTCCGCGCGCCCGGGCTTGAATCTGCAGCTTCATCGAGAACAACAAGAGGAGACAGCATGAACAGCAACTGCGATCGCAGAAACTTTCTTGTCGGAGGCGGCGCACTGGCCGCGATCGGCGCGATCGGCGCCCTCGGCACATTGCCGGGCATGGCACACGCGGCAATGGGTCCGAACGAGAAGTTCGACCTGCTGCTGCGCAACGCCGACGTCCTGGACCCCAGCCAGAACCTCCGGGGCAAACGCGACATCGGCATCCGCTACGGGAAGATCGAGGCGATCGAAACCAGCATCGGCCCCGAGCGCGCAAACCGCGTGATGGACGCCGGCGGCAAGCTGGTGACACCCGGCCTGATCGACCTGCATGCGCACACCTATCCCTACGGCTCCGCCATCGGCATACCCGCCGACGAACTCATCGCGCACCAGGGAACGACGACCGTCGTGTCGGCCGGCGATGCGGGAGCCAACAACATCGCCGCTTGGCGACGCTTCATCGTCCCGGGCGGACGCACGCGCCAGTTTGCCTTCGTCCATATCGCCGTCGCCGGCCTGGCCGGTTTTCCGGTGCCGGAGCTCTACAACATCGACTACGCGCAGGTCGACGCAACCGCGCGCGCCGTCGCCGAGAACGCCGACATCGTGCTCGGCGTCAAGGTGCGCATGAGCGAGAACGTGATCGCGAAGCACGGCGCCGAGCCGCTGAAACGCGCGATCCAGGCTTGCGAGGCGTCGGGCGTGCCGGCGAAGGTGATGGTGCACATCGGCGGCGTGTCGGACCGCGCGCTGATGTCGCAGATCCTCGACCTGCTGCGTCCGGGCGACATCCTGACGCACGCCTATTCGGGCGCACCGAACATCGGCGGCGAATTCACGAACATCGTGCAGGACGGCAAACTCCTGCCTGCAGCGCTCGCGGCCAAGAAGCGCGGCGTGGTCTTCGACGTGGGTCACGGCGGCGGCAGCTTCGACTACACGGTGGCGGAAGCGGCCATCTCGCAGGGAGCGCCGCCGGACACCATCTCGTCCGATGTGCACGTGTTCTCGGCCAACACGCCGGGCCAGCCCTATCTGCCGTGGGTCATGAGCAAGTTCCTGCACATGGGGTATTCGCTGTCGGAGGTGGTGGCGATGGCGACGGAAGCACCGGCAAAAGTGATCGCGCGCGTGCCGAAGCTGGGCACGCTGCAGATCGGAGCGCCTGCCGACATTTCGATCCTGGACCTGGTCGAGGGGCCGGTGGCCTTCGTGGACACGAGAAACAACAAGCGCGAAGGAAAAGCGTTCCTGAAACCGCTCGCGACGATCACGGCCGGGGTTGCGAACGGTAGGCCGTACCAGGCACCGTTTTCCGTGCGGTGAGGTTTTAGAACACCTGCGTCAGCGCCGACAGGCCACCAGATCGAAAATCAACGCTTGTTTTTAAAGTTCAACCACGGACCCCCATGAGACTCCTCCACACCATGCTCCGCGTCGGCGACATGCAACGCTCTGTCGATTTCTATACGAAGGTGCTCGGGATGCAGGTGCTGCGCACCTCCGAAAACCCCGAGTACAAGTACAGCCTCACCTTCGTGGGCTATGAGAACAATCCGGCACAAGCCGAGATCGAGCTCACCTACAACTGGGACACCGACAGCTACGAGCTCGGTACCGCCTACGGCCACATCGCGCTCGGCATGCCCGACGTCTACGCCGCCTGCGAGAAGATCAAGGCCGCCGGCGGCAATGTTTCGCGCGAGCCCGGCCCGGTCAAGGGCGGCACCACGGTGATCGCGTTCGTGACAGATCCGGACGGCTACAAGATCGAATTGATCCAGCGTGCCGACGAGGCAGGTGGCGGCGGATTGCGCTGAACGCCGCGGCTCAGCCGCTCAGTTGCTCAGTCACCTTCGTACCAACGGTCCTTCGCCAGCATCACCCGGTGGTGCCCCTGCCCCGACGGCATCATCGGGAAACAGTTCTCCTGAGCTGCGACCTGAACGTCCAGGAAAAACGGACCGTCGTATGCAAGACATTCGGCCAGCGCGGCGTCGAGCTCGGACGGGTCCGACACACGGCGCGCGCCCCAGCCGAAAGCCTTTGCCAAGGCCACGAAATCCGGCAGCGCCTCGTTCCAGCTGTGGCTCAGGCGATTGCCGTGATTCAGTTCCTGCCACTGCCGCACCATTCCCATGTAGCCGTTGTTGGACAGCACCAGCTTGACGGGCGTGCGGTGCTGCATGGCGGTCGACAGTTCCTGGATGTTCATGAGCACCGACGCATCGCCGCTGACGCACACGGTGAGCGCGCCGGGGTTGCCGATCTGTGCGCCGATGGCGGCCGGCAGGCCGTAGCCCATCGTTCCTGCACCGCCGGACGTGAGCCATCGACGCGGATTCTCGAATCGCAGGTACTGCGCGGCCCACATCTGATGCTGTCCGACATCGGTCGAGACGATGGCGTCGCGGCCTTCGAGTCGACGCTGCAGCGTGGTCATCAGTTGCTGAGGCAGGATGGCATCGGTGCGATGCGGAAAGTCCAGGCAGCGCTGCGCACGCCAGTGCCCGATGCGCTGCCACCACGGCGCCAGGCGTTCGGCCGCAAGACCGTCGATTTCCGGCATCTCCAGCAGCGCGCCGAGCACCGCGCCGCAGTCGCCGACCATCGGCACATCGACCTTCACCACCTTGTTGATGCAGCTGGGGTCGATGTCGATATGGATCTTGCGGGCATGCGGACAGAATTCGTCGAGCTTGCCGGTCACGCGGTCGTCGAAGCGCGCGCCGACGCAGACGACCAGATCGGCCTCGTGCATCGCCAGATTGGCCTCGAGCATGCCGTGCATGCCGAGCATGCCGAGAAACCGCGGATCGGATGCCGGAAAGGCGCCGAGCCCCATCAGCGTGAGCGTGCACGGCGCGTCGAGTTGCCTGACCAGCCGGGTGAACGCGGCGCAAGCGTCCGGACCCGCATTGATCAGGCCGCCGCCGCCATACAGCACCGGACGGCGTGCAGTCGAAAGCAGATCGGCGGCGCGCTGGAGCATGCCGCGCGGAGGCAGCTTCGCCAGCGCGATGGCCGAGTCGCGGCGAGTCGTTGCAGGCGACACCGGAGCGGTGGACGATTTCCCGCGACCCAGCGGCATCAGCTGAAGGTCTTTCGGCACATCAAGCAGCACCGGACCCGGCCGCCCGGACGCAGCGATGTCGAGCGCACGTCGCACGAGTGCCGGAATGTCGTCCGCCAGGCGCACCTGCCGGTTCCATTTCGTGACCGGACGCGACATCCCCAGCGCATCGCTTTCCTGGAACGCGTTGGTGCCGATGACCGCCGTCGCGACCTGTCCGCTGATGCACAGCACCGGGATCGAGTCGCTGATCGCGTCCAGCAATCCGGTGATCGTGTTGCCGACGCCCGGTCCCGAAGTGACGAGCACGACGCCGACCCGTCCGGTGCTGCGCGCGTATCCCTCCGCCGCGTGGACGGCGGCCTGTTCGTGGCGCACGAGGATGTGGCGCAGTCTGGGTTCGCCGTGCAAGGCGTCGTAGAGCGGCAATGCGGCACCGCCGGGGTAGCCGAAGATCGTGTCAATACCGCATTCGACCAGTGTGTCTAGAAGTGCCTCGGCACCGTTGCGCTGGCGCGGTGCTCGGAGGACGATATCGGCGGAAGGCGCGTGCGAAGTCTGAATTGATTGCATGCGTTGATTCTTGGGTTTTTCGTCCAGAAAGTGCTTCGTTCTTTGGATCACAATCGTGTCTCTCATGAAAACCAGTCGCCCAAAACAACATTCAGACGAAGAATCTTTCGACAAGACCGACATGGCCATCTTGCGCGCATTGCGGCAGGACTCGAGACGCACGCTGCAGGACATCGGCAGCGACGTCGGGCTTTCGGCCACGAGTTGCTGGAGCCGCATCAAGAAACTGGAAGCGCATGGCGTCATCAAGCGCTACACGGTCGACCTCGATGCCGACAAGCTCGGCTATCACGACTCGGTGATCGTGCAGGTCACGCTGGAAAGTCACAACGACGAGACGCTGTATGAGTTCGGTCGCGCGCTGGCGACCATCCCGGAAATCCAGGAGGCCTACCTGGTATCAGGCGACTACGATTACTACATCAGAATCGCCGTGCGCGATACGCGCGACTACGAACGGCTGCTGCGCGAGAAGCTCTACAAGATTCCCGGCATCCGCCACAGCCAGTCGCATTTCGTGTTGCGGGTGCTGAAGGAAAGCAGCATTCCGCTGGACTGATCCGAAAGCGTTCAACAACCCAGAAGGTCGGCGAGCGCACAAATGTCGCGCGCATGCAGCGTATTGCCTGGCTGCGGCGACACATCTTTCGGCAAACGGCGGCCGCGCTCGTAGGGGCGCTCTATATATGCAGTCTGCAGGCCACACGCCCGGGCGGCCGCCAGATCGTCCTCGTGCGCTGCGGCGAGCATCACCTGCTCGGCCGGCACGTCGAAAACCGCCGCCACCCCCAGATAAGTTCGCGGATCGGGCTTGTAAGCCTTGAAGACCTCGGCCGACAGGATGCAGTCCCAGGGCAAGCCGGCGTTCTTCGCCATGTCGGTCAGCAAACCGATGTTGCCGTTCGACAGCGTGCAGATCGTGTACTTCGTCTTCAGCCGCGTAAGACCTTCGACTGCGTCCGGCCACGCCGGCAGCCGGTGCCATGCCTTGTTGAGTTCGCGCTTGGCCGGTGCATCGAGATGGATCACGCCGAAGTCGCGCAGCACCTGATCGAGGATGCGCAGGTGCAGTTCGTCGATCAGAACGAAAGCGCCCTCGCCTTTCGGTGCCTTCGCGAGCTTTGCCATCACATCGCGCATCGCAGGCTGATAGCCCGCGCGCCATGCCAATGCGAAGGCGCTGCCATCGACGCCGGGCAACCGGCGCTCCACTTCGGCGGCAATGCCCGAATGCCAGTCGACAACCGTTCCGAAGACGTCGAAGGCGATGACTTTCAGGGTGCTCGTGTCCAGCGGTCCGGGCATCGGGTCAGCGTGCCAGTTGCGTGGCTTCGCGCGCCAGCTGCGTGATGCGTGCCCAGTCGCCGGCCTGGATGGCGTCGGTCGGCACGATCCACGATCCGCCGACGCAGGCGACGTTCGACAGCGCCAGGAAGTCCGGCGCGTTGGCCAGGCTGATGCCGCCGGTCGGGCAGAAACGCACGTCGCCGAACGGACCCTGCCACGCCTTGAGCATCGCCAGTCCGCCGGCCTGCACGGCAGGGAAGAACTTGAGTTCGGTGTAGCCGTCTTCCTGCGCCATCATGATTTCGCTGCCTGTCGCGACGCCCGGGAGCAGCGGCAAGCCGAGCTCGCGGCAGGCATTGCCGACCGCGCTGGTGTAGCCGGGGCTGACACCGAATTTCGCACCGGCGCTCAACGAGGCTTTCGCATCCGCCACCGTGCGGATCGTGCCAGCACCGGCCACGGCTTCAGGCACTTCGCGCGCGATCGCCTCCATGCAGGCCAGCGCCTGCGGCGTGCGCAACGTCACTTCCAGCATGCGGATTCCGCCAGCCACCAGCGCGCGCGCCAGCGGCACGGCATGGGCAACGTCGTGCAGCACGATCACCGGAATCACCGGCGCATCGCGCATCACGTCGAGGGCTGTCATTTTTTCACTCATCTCAATGCTCCAGATCGTTGTCATGGCCGGGAGCACCGTGGAACGGGCTTTGCCCGGCCACCGGTGCTGCCCCCGGCGAGGGGGTTGGCGAAGCGACACGAAGTGCGCGAAGCCTGGAGGAAAGCCAGGTCAAAGCCATGAACAGGCTCCTTCTTCGGCGGTTAGAGCATTTCGGCGCATACCAGCAAACAGTTCGCGGCCCAGGCCGTGGCCGTCGGCCGTGCGTTGATCTTCGGGCATCGTCGCGGTTTCGCGCGCGGTCCATTCGTCTTCGGAAATCAGAACGGCGAGCGTGCCGGCGATGGAATCGAGTCGGATCAGGTCGCCGTCGCGCACCTTCGCCAGCGGACCGCCGGCTGCCGCTTCGGGAGACACATGGATGGCGGCCGGCACCTTGCCGGATGCACCGCTCATGCGCCCGTCGGTCACCAGCGCAACGCGGAAACCCTTGCCCTGCAGCACCGAGAGCGGCGGCGTGAGCTTGTGCAGTTCGGGCATACCGTTGGCCTGCGGACCCTGCCAACGCACGACGCAAATCACGTCGCGGTCGAGTTCGCCAGCGGTGAAAGCTTTCTGCAACGCCGCCTGCGAGTCGAAAACACGTGCGGGCGCTTCGACGATATGGCGGTCGTCCGGCACCGACGACACCTTGATCACGCTGCGCCCCAGATTGCCGCTGAGCAGCTTGAGCCCGCCGCTGGCGCTGAAAGGCGACGATACGGGACGCGCCACGGCATCGTCCTTCGACGGCGCAGCGACATTCCAGCGCAGCACGTGCTCCGCCGATGCATCGCCGTCGAGCACCGGAATGCTCGCAAATTCGCGGATGCCGCCAGCGCGCACGGTCAGCACGTCCTCGTGCATCAGGCCGGAATCGACCAGTTCGCCGATCACGAAGCCCGGACCGCCTGCATGCTGGAACGCGTTGACGTCGGCGCTGCCGTTCGGATAGACCCGCGTCAGCAGCGGCACCACGTCGGACAGCTGGGAGAAATCGTTCCAGTCGATCAGGATGCCGGCGGCGCGCGCCACCGCGACCCAGTGGATCAGGTGATTGGTCGAACCGCCGGTTGCGAGCAACGCCGACATCGCGTTGACGATGGCACGCTCGTCGATCATTTCACCGATCGGCGGGCATTTGAAAGCAGCCTCGGACGCCTTGCCGAGCACGGTGCGGACCGCCTCGCGCGTGAGCGCCTCGCGCATCGAATCGCCTGGCTGGATGAAAGCCGTGCCGGGCACGTGCAGGCCCATCGCTTCGAGCAGCATCTGGTTGCTGTTGGCGGTGCCGTAGAAAGTGCAGGTTCCCGGTGCGTGATAGGCGGCCATTTCGGCTTCCATCAGACCCTGGCGACCGACCAGACCCTGCGCCGCCTGTTCGCGGACCTTGGATTTGTCGTTGTTGGACAGGCCCGAAGGCATAGGGCCGGCCGGCACGAAAACCGTCGGCAGATGACCGAAGTGCAACGCGCCGATCAGCAGGCCCGGCACGATCTTGTCGCAGACGCCGAGCATCAGCGCCGCATCGAACATGTCGTGCGTCAGTGCAATGGCGGTGCCCATCGCGATCACGTCGCGGCTGAACAGGCTCAATTCCATGCCGGGCGTGCCCTGCGTGACGCCGTCGCACATCGCAGGCACCCCGCCCGCAACCTGCGCCGTGGCGCCGAGGCGCCGGGCCTCGTGCTTGATGATGTCCGGATAACCCTGGTACGGCTGGTGCGCCGAGAGCATGTCGTTGTACGCGGTGACGATGCCGATGTTGGGCGCGCGCTCGGCGACGATCCGAAACTTGTCGTTGGCCGGAATGCCTGCGACGGCATGCGCGACGTTGGCGCATCCCATGCGGTCGGAGCCCCGGTCGCGTTTCGCGATCTCGGCCAGACGCTGCAGGTAGAGACCGCGTGTCTTGCGGCTGCGCTCGCGGATGCGCTCGGTGACTTCGCGGACGGTGGAATGTGGGGTCATGGGTCCTGTCGCTTTGTTGAATGGTAACAAGCGGGCGTGAAAAAAGCCCGGTCGATGCCGGGCTTCTTCACTGTGCTGGAAGGCGATGCCCGCTCAGTCGAGCAGCTTCACTTCCACGCGACGTGCCTGGGCGTCGCTGCCGGTGCCGGTGCTCACGGCCGGCTTCTGCAGGTCCACCTTGTCGGCAGGCGTTCCGAGGCCGATCAGCACGTCGCGCACGGTTTGCGCGCGTAGCTTGGCCAGTTCTTCGTTGATGGCCCGATCGCCGGTCGTGTCGTGGAAGCCGGAAACCTGGGCCCTGCGGCCGCCTTCGACGCCCTTGATGACCGTCGCCAGCGCTTCGGCGGCGCCGGGCGCGAGATCGGCGCTGCCGGTCGCGAAGTAGAAGTTCACGATGCCGTTGGCGACGCTGATGCTGGCGCCTTCGGGGATCACGACGGAAACGGTTTCGGTTGTGACGATCACCCCCGCAACACCCGGCGTCACCGGAACGCCGCCGACCACCACCACCGGGCCGGCAGCCGCTGCAGCAACCGGCGGCGCCGTTCTGGCGATGCCGTACTTGTAGACAGCCACACCGACGACGGTGAAAACCACCAGCGCGATGATGGCGAAAAGGAATCCGAGGGCGAAGCGCTGTTGACTGTCTTCGTCGTTGCTGGATGACATCCGATGATCTCCGTAAGAATTTGAACTGAAAAGGGGACGTTGAATAATGGGTGGGTGATCCATAACCGCGAAATTGTAGGGGCCCGGGACCCGCAACCCATGCTCGACCGAACCATCGAAGAATGGGGCGGTCGCGAAGATCTCTGGCTTTTCGGCTACGGATCGCTGATCTGGCGTCAGGAATTCGACGCGGTCGAAAGCCGTCCCGCGCGCGTGCACGGCTGGCACCGCGCACTCAAGATGTGGAGCCGGGTCAATCGGGGCACTGTCCAGAACCCCGGGCTGGTGTTCGGCCTGTTGTCAGGCGGCAGTTGCCAAGGGATGGTTTTTCGCGTGCCGGCTGCGGCCGGGCTCGAGACGCTGGGCCGTCTGTGGCTGCGCGAGATGCCGACCGGCATCTACGATCCGCGCTGGCTCGATTGCGTGACCCCGGGCGGCCGCGTGCGCGCGCTGGCATTCACGCTGTCGCGCAAGAGCCCGAACTTCACCGGCGTGCTGACCGACGACCGCTACTGCGAAATCTTCGGCAGCGCGACCGGTCGCTACGGCACGTCGATCGAGTACGCGCGCCTGACCTTCGAGGAATTGCAGCGCCACGGCATCCATGACCGGGCGCTCGGACGATTGATGCGCCTCGTCGAGGGCGATCAGCAATCGAATTCCGCATTGGCGGTCTTGACCGACGGGAAGCCGGCATGCGCGGTGTTAAACATTAACAAGCCTGACGGTCCGGGTTCCGTTGCGCAGCCACCTCCAGAAGAGAACAAATCATGATCCAGATCACATCTCGCGCGGCCCGTCTGGCCGTTCCCGCTGCACTTGCATTGCTTCTGGGCGCCTGCGCCGGGACCGGTACAGGCTCCGGCATGCGCATGAACAGTGGCGCAGCGCCGGGAGCAAAGGCGGTACTCGCGCCGACTGGCGCAATCACGCCGAATCCCACCAGCGGCACGGTGACCTTCGTCGCGCTTGAACACGGCGTACGCGTGGCAGGCGAAGTGCGCGGCCTCGTTCCGGGCAGCGAGCACGGCTTCCACATCCACGAAAAAGGCGACTGCGGCAACAACGGCGAAGCGGCCGGCGGTCACTTCAATCCGGCCGGCGGCACGCACGGCAAGTACGGCACGCCGGGCAGCCATGCCGGGGAATTGCCCAGCCTGGTCGCGGATTCAAGCGGCGTGGCACGCTTCCAGGTCGACGCGCATTCCATCTCGCTCACCGAAGGCGCAGCGAACAACGTGATCGGCCGCGCACTCGTGGTTCATCGCGACCGAGACGATCTGACCACGCAACCGTCCGGCAATTCCGGACCGCGCATCGCCTGCGTCGTCATCGCGAAGAGCTGACCCATAGCGTTTCGGCTGCAGCAAGGTCGGATAACGTGTCGATGTCGGTGATGACGCCGAAGTCGCCGATTTCTAGATCGCAGACTTTCCCGGCGGCACGCAGCGTCTTGAGTACGGATGCTGCTCCGGATTCGCCGCCAAGCGATCGCAAGGCGTGGCCATTGCCGGCTGCAAATCCGACAGGGTGGCCTTTCGCGCCTTTGCAGGCGGGTTGCACGGCCTGCCAGCTTCCCTCTCCGAGCGCTGCTGCCACGCGTTGCAAGGTGGCGGCACTTGTCAGCGGAAGATCGGCGGGCAATATCAGCCAGCCATCCGCATCGGGTGTCGCGCGAACTGCAGCAGCGATCGAATCGCCCATGCCGGGATGACCCGCGTCCTCGATATGCCAGGGCAGACCGCTTGCACGAACGGCGTCGAGCGTGCGTTCGCGGACCGAACGCCCGGCGATCAGCGCATCCAGTTTGTGCACAGTCCCGCCGGACGCCCTGAAACGTTCTCCACGGCCTGAAGCAAGCACGATGACAGTCGGCAATTTCATCGTTCGAGTATCTCGCTGCGACTACCCCGATACCCCACAATTCCCTCATGACCGATCCGCAACATCCCACCGAAGTTCCCTCCAATGCCGCGCTGGGCGACCTCGGCGCACTGCGCAAGAGCTACGAACGTGCAGAACTCGACGAAGTCCGCAGCGCAGCCGATCCGCTCCTGCAATTCGAGCGCTGGCTCGCCGAAGCCATCGACGCGAAGCTGCCGGAACCCAACGCAATGACGCTCGCCACGGTCGGCAGCGATCTGCGGCCATCGACCCGCATCGTGCTGATAAAGGGCGTCGATGCGCGCGGCATCGTCTGGTACACCAACTACGAAAGCCGCAAGGGCCACGAGATTGCCGGAAATCCGTATGCCGCGCTGCAGTTCCACTGGGTAGAACTGGAGCGCGTGGTGCGTATCGAGGGGCGTGTCGAGAAGGTCGACGCGGCCGAGAGCGACGCCTATTTCGCGAGCCGTCCGCTCGATTCGCGCATCGGCGCCTGGGCCAGCCCGCAGAGCGAAGTGATCTCCGGCCGCGACGTACTGGTCAGGAATGCCGCGATGGTTGCTGCCCGCTATCTGCTGTCGCCGCCGAGGCCGCCGCAATGGGGCGGGTATCGGCTGGTTCCGGAGCGCTGGGAATTCTGGCAAGGTCGGAAAAGCCGTCTGCACGACAGGTTGCGCTACCGACACGCCGCTGCCGGCGAGTCCGATGCCGTATCGGCACCGTGGATCCGCGAACGGCTTGCTCCCTGACACGTTCGTGCGACTACTTCCTAGAATGCCCGCTCCCACCGCTTCTGCCATCATCATCCTGTGTCCGATCGTCTTCCCGTCCTCCCCCAATATGTGATTCCCAAGCAGGCGCTGACCTCTTTCGCCGGCTGGGTGGCCGGAAAAGAGCGTGGCGCCGTGACGACCTGGATCATTCGTCGCTTCGTCGCCAAATATGGCGTCGACATGGGCGAGGCGCTCGAGAGCGACATCTCCCGCTATGCCAGCTTCAACGAATTCTTCACGCGCGCGCTCAAGCCCGGCGCCCGGCCGATTTCCTCGGCCGCGCTGATTTGCCCGGTCGATGGCGCCGTAAGCCAGTTCGGAAAAATCGACGGCGACCAGATCTTCCAGGCGAAGGGCCACAGTTACAGCACCACGGCGCTGGTTGGCGGCGATGTGGCGCTGGCGGCGAATTTCGCGCACGGCAGCTTCGCGACGATCTATCTGAGCCCGAAGGACTACCACCGCATCCACATGCCGTGCGATGGACGCCTTCGCCGGATGATCTATGTGCCGGGCGACCTGTTTTCGGTCAATCCGACGACCGCGAGAGGCGTACCGGGCCTTTTTGCTCGCAACGAGCGCGTGGTCTGCGAGTTCGACACGGCGCGCGGACCGTTCGTGCTGGTTCTGGTCGGCGCGACCATCGTGGGCAGCATGGCGACCGTCTGGCAAGGCGTGATCAATCCGCCGCGCGGCGGCAGCGTGCGCGAGTGGCGCTACGACGACCAGGACATTTCACTTAAAAAAGGGGATGAGATGGGCCGGTTCCTGCTCGGATCGACGGTTGTCATGCTTTTCCCGGCGCCGGCGCTGCGTTTCGCGAACGGCTGGGCGCCTGCGCGTCCGGTACGGCTGGGCGAGCCGATGGCCGAATACATCGCCCGATGAGCATCCCATGAGCGCCAAGGAAAACGCTGCGATCAATCAGCTGCTGGCGTTGCTGGAAGCACGTTACGCGCTGCGCGTGCTCTGGGCACTTCGCGACGGCCATGCGCAGACTTTCCGGCTGCTTCAGGACAGCGTCGGCAACATCACGCCCAACACGCTAAATACGCGCATCAAGGAATTGCGCGAAGCCGGCGTCGTGAGTCACGGCAGCGACGGTTACTGCCTGACGATGAGCGGCCAGGATCTGCTCAAGCGACTGTCCGACCTGCAGGCCTTCGCAGCCAAATGGCAAGGCAGCCAGGCAAAAAAGGCAGGCATCGCGGCACAGGCCATCGGCGACGAGGTTGCCACGGACGAGCCGGCCATGAACGCCCACAGCACGGCGTCACTTTGACACCCGTGCATCGGCACGGCCATTTCAGGCGTCGTTAAACTCGCCGCCTTCGATTCATTGACAGCTTTTTACCTAGACCAAGGAGCGCTCATGCCAACCACCCCTTCCGGCCTGCAATATGAAGACACCGTCGTCGGCGACGGCGCCGAAGCCAAAGCCGGCCAGCACGTGCATGTGCACTACACCGGCTGGCTCTACAACGACGGCGTCCAGGGCGCCAAGTTCGATTCCAGCCGCGACCGCAACGACCCGTTCGCGTTTTCGCTCGGCGCCGGCCAGGTCATCAAGGGCTGGGACGAAGGCGTCGCCGGCATGAAGATCGGCGGACAGCGCACGCTGGTCATTCCGGCATCGCTCGGCTACGGCGCACGCGGCGCCGGCGGCGTGATTCCACCGAACGCCACGTTGAAGTTCGACGTCGAACTGCTCGACGCGCACTGAGCGAACGCGCCTTCAAGCGCGCTCTGCTCCTGAAGGCCTGCAATCCTCTGACGAGATTGCAGGCCTTTTCTGTTTCGGACTGCTCCTAGCGAATCTTCCTTTCGGCCAAATTTAATCTGGTCGATTTCCACAGGAGCATTCATGACCATCCCTATTTCGACTTCGAGCGTCTCGCGCGTCCACGATCTGACGACTCGCAGAACCGAAACTGCGCAGACGACCGCTTTGCAACGCCCGCCTGCCGGGTTTACCCGCACACAATCTTCCGAGAAAACGGAACCCGCCGCGCGTCTCGGCATGAAACCGCATCCGATCGCCGTACCGATGACGGGTAAGCGGACGTTGAGCGACGCACAGCTGAACGGCATGGGCGCCGAAATCCTGCAGCTCTACAAAGACAAGATCATTGCGTCCGGCGGACGTCGACTTGCTTTCAACGGGGAGCCGAAGTGGAGCATCAGAGGCGCCGACATAGAAAACCTCGTCATCCACACTTCAGAGGGGCTGATTCAGTTACGTCCCGATGGCTCGCCCACGCGGAACGTCGCCCTTCCCATAGAGTCCTGGAGCGGGCTGGAGAACGGTTTGAAAAGCGTGCTGGCCCTCTTGCAAGAGCTTGAAAAGCCAAAGACCAGACCCGCAGGCGCCATGCCGCTCTGACCCAGAGGAATCGACCGCACCTTCGCTTTTTGTTCTTGAAACACCGGCAGACATCCCCAATTGGCCTGCAATCGTCACTTCTTGTCCGATTTACTCGCCATAGAACATGTCAGCACCAATTCATCCAGAATCTTCCGCCACGAATTTGAACGCGCTCCACGGCGATCCGAGCCCTGAGGAGCTAGAGGCCGCGCAGGCAGCCAACGAGGCCGATGCTCAGACCGAACTGGTCGCGCTTCAGGCCGAGTTTGCCGCGCTGCAGGCGAAGAACGTGGAACTTGCCGATCAGTACGTGCGCGCGCAGGCCGACGTGCAAAACGCTCGCCGCCGTGCCGACGAGGACATCACCAAGGCCCGCAAGTTCGCGGTCGAAGCGTTTGCCGAGAGTCTTCTTCCGGTGACCGACAGCCTCGAAGCCGGTCTGGCCATCAAGGACGTGACGCCGGAACAAATCCGCGAAGGCGCCGAAGCCACGCTTCGTCAGCTGAAGAGCGCGCTCGAACGCAACAAGGTCATCGAGATCGCACCGGCCGCCGGCAGCAGGTTCGATCCGCACCAGCACCAGGCCATTTCGGTCGTGCCGACCCCTGGCCAAGATGCCAATACGGTCGTCTCCGTGCTGCAGAAGGGTTACACCATCGCGGAACGCGTGCTGCGCCCTGCCCTGGTCACCGTCAGCTCACCCAACTGACATCGTCGCGGGAAAAACTGCGCACAAGAAACCCACAGGAAATCCACGCTTCATACCTTGAATCGCGCCGGGTTATCCACAAGTAAAAAACAATCAAACTTTCGCATTCAGGAGCTTAGAAAATCATGGGCAGAATCATCGGCATCGACCTCGGCACGACCAATTCTTGCGTTTCCATCATGGAGGGCAACACGACCCGCGTGATCGAAAACTCGGAAGGCGCTCGTACCACGCCTTCGATCGTGGCTTACCAGGAAGACGGTGAAGTACTGGTCGGTGCCTCGGCCAAGCGTCAGGCCGTCACGAACCCGAAGAACACGATCTACGCCGTCAAGCGCCTGATCGGTCGCAAGTTCGAGGAAAAGGAAGTGCAGAAGGACATCGACCTGATGCCCTACACCATCACCAAGGCCGACAACGGCGATGCATGGGTGGAAGTGCGCGGCAAGAAGCTCGCACCGCAACAGGTCAGCGCCGAGATCCTGCGCAAGATGAAGAAGACTGCCGAAGACTATCTCGGCGAGCCGGTGACCGAAGCGGTCATCACCGTGCCAGCGTACTTCAACGACAGCCAGCGTCAGGCCACGAAAGACGCCGGCCGCATTGCCGGCCTGGACGTCAAGCGGATCATCAACGAGCCGACCGCTGCCGCTCTGGCCTTCGGCCTGGACAAGCACGACAAGGCCGATCGCAAGATCGCCGTGTACGACCTGGGCGGCGGCACCTTCGACGTGTCGATCATCGAGATCGCCGATGTCGACGGCGAGAAGCAGTTCGAAGTGCTGTCGACCAACGGCGACACCTTCCTGGGCGGCGAAGACTTCGACCAGCGCATCATCGATTTCATCATTGCCGAGTTCAAGAAGGACCAGGGCGTCGATCTGGGCAAGGACGTGCTCGCACTCCAGCGCCTGAAGGAAGCTGCGGAGAAAGCCAAGATCGAGCTGTCGAATGGCGCGCAGACCGACATCAACCTTCCCTACATCACCGCCGATGCGTCGGGCCCGAAGCACCTGAACATCAAGCTCTCGCGCTCGAAGCTCGAAAGCCTGGTCGACGAACTGATCGAACGCACCATCGCGCCTTGCCGCACGGCCATCAAGGATGCCGGCGTGAGCGTTTCGGACATCAACGACGTGATCCTGGTCGGCGGCATGACCCGCATGCCCAAGGTGCAGGAAAAGGTGAAGGAATTCTTCGGCAAGGAACCGCGCAAGGACGTGAACCCCGATGAAGCCGTGGCCGTCGGCGCCGCGATCCAGGGCCAGGTGCTTTCCGGCGACCGCAAGGACGTGTTGCTGCTCGACGTTACACCGCTGTCGCTCGGCATCGAGACGATGGGCGGCGTGATGACCAAGATGATCGTGAAGAACACGACCATCCCGACCAAGTTCGCGCAGACCTTCTCGACCGCCGAAGACAACCAGCCGGCCGTGACGATCAAGGTGTTCCAGGGCGAACGCGAAATCGCGTCGGGCAACAAGGGCCTCGGCGAGTTCAACCTCGAAGGCATCCCGCCGGCATCGCGCGGCACGCCACAGATCGAGGTCAGCTTCGACATCGACGCGAACGGCATCCTGCACGTCGGCGCCAAGGACAAGGGCACCGGCAAGGAAAATAAGATCACCATCAAGGCGAACTCCGGCCTCAGCGAGGAAGAGATCCAGAAGATGGTGAAGGACGCCGAGCTGAACGCGGCCGACGACAAGAAGAAGCTGGAAATCGTCCAGGCCCGAAACCAGGGTGAAGCGATGGTCCACAGCGTGAAGAAGTCGATGGTCGAGCACGGCGACAGCCTCGATGCGGGCGAGAAAGAAAAGATCGAAGCCGCGATCAAGGACGTCGAAGAAGCGCTCAAGACCGAAGACAAGTCGGCGATCGAAGAGAAGACCAATACGCTGATGACCGCGAGCCAGAAACTGGGCGAAAAGATGTACGCCGAATCGCAGGCGGCTGCCGGCGCAGCGGGTGCCGCGGGTGGTCCGGGTGCTGGCGGCCAGTCCGGCCCGAGCGCCGGTTCATCGAGCGCTCCGGCCGACGACAACGTCGTCGACGCCGAAGTCAAGGAAGTCAAGAAGGGCTGATCGCCCCGCTTTAACCGAGGCTGGACCACCTGCAGAGGTGATCCAGCCTTTTCCGTTTAACGTCTCGCCCTATCTGACGACCCCGACGACCACGACGACCGACCATGGCCACCAAACGCGACTATTACGAAACCCTCGGCGTTCCAAAGAATGCGAGCGAGGAAGAGATCAAGAAGGCTTATCGCAAACTCGCGATGAAGCATCACCCCGACCGCAACACCGGAGACTCCGCCAAGGAATCCGAGGCAAAGTTCAAGGAGGTGAAGGAAGCCTACGAGATGCTCTCGGACGCACAGAAGCGCGGCGCCTACGACCAGTACGGCCATGCTGGCGTGGACCCGAACATGCGCGGCGGTCCGGGAGCCGAGGGCTTTGCCGGCGGCGGATTTGCGGAGGCGTTCGGCGATATCTTCGGCGATGTCTTCGGCGGCGCGCGCGGCGGTCGGCAGGCCAGCGGCCGGCAGGTGTTCCGCGGCAGCGACCTGAGCTATGCAATGGAAGTCACGCTCGAGGAAGCGGCCGAGGGCAAGGATGCCCAGATCCGCATACCGAGCTGGGACGACTGCGGCACCTGCAGCGGCACCGGGGCAAAGCCCGGCACCAAGCCCATCACCTGCACGACCTGTCACGGCCAGGGCGCGGTCCAGATGCGCCAGGGCTTTTTCAGCGTGCAGCAGACCTGCCCGCAGTGTCACGGCACCGGCAAGATCATTCCCGAGCCATGCACCGTCTGCAACGGCCAGGGAAAGATCAAGAACAACAAGACGCTGGAAGTAAAGATTCCGGCCGGCATCGACGACGGCATGCGCATCCGCAGCACTGGCAATGGCGAGCCGGGTACGAACGGCGGCCCGCCGGGCGATCTCTACATCGAGATCCGCCTCAAGAAGCACGAACTCTTCGAGCGCGACGGCGACGACCTGCACTGCGTCGTGCCCGTCAGCATGACGACGGCGGCACTCGGCGGCGAAATCGACGTGCCGACGCTAAAAGGCGCTGCTGCGATCGACATCCCGGAAGGCACGCAGAGTGGCAAGCAGTTCCGTCTGCGCGGCAAGGGCATCAAGGGCGTGCGGGCTAGCTACCCCGGCGACCTGTACTGCCACGTGCGTGTCGAGACGCCGGTCAAGCTCACCGAGCACCAGCGCAAGGTGCTCAAGGAGCTGGACGAGTCCTTCAAGAAGGGTGGCAACAAGCACAGCCCGACCGACAAGGGCTGGTTCGACAAGGCCAAGGAATTCTTCAGCTAGAAGCTGAATGCCTCGCCCGGCTGGATCGCCAGCACCCTGACCGATGAAGAGGTGCCCAGCGCCTCGACGAATTGCGCCGGCGTGCCGGTGAGTTGCGGATTCGTTCCGTAATGCATCGGCAAGGCCATGCGCGGCTTGATGAGGTCGCGTGTGGCCATCGCGGCATCGGCAGGGTTCATCACGAACTGCCCGCCGCCGATCGGGATCAGCAGCAGGTCCGGTTTGTACATCTCGCCGAGCAGGCGCATGTCGCCGAAGACACCCGTATCGCCCATGTGCCAGATGCGGAATCCGTTCTCCATTTCGATCACGAAGCCGCACGGTTCGCCGCCCACGTGGGTTTCGTCCTTGCCGGTCGCTTCATTGCGCCAGAGCAGCTCCGAGCTGTGTTCCGCCCGCGTCATGGTGATGCGAACGCCGCCCGGACCGAAAGGCGTGATGCTGCCGCCCTTGTTCATGCGGTTCGCCATCGGCGGCGGCAGGATGCCCAGCGTCTGCATCGACTGCGACAGGCCTGCGGGACCCCACACCGGCGCGTTGTTCAATCTGGACAGCGCAGGCGCGTCGAGGAAGTGATCGGTGTGTGCGTGCGTGACGAGGATCAGATCGACCTTGCCCAGCGCTGCAAGATTCTTGTAGGCCGGCGGGGTCTTCGGATTGGCTGTGAGGTATGGATCGATCACGATGACCTTGCCGGTCGCCGTGGTGATCCTGAACGCCGACTGCCCGAGCCACAGCACCGAGACCTTGCCGGCGACTGCGGGACCGGGATTCGCGGTTGCAACAGGCGCACCGCCCGTCATGGCGCCGGGCGTCGGCCCCGTGGCACAAGCGGCAAGACTGCCGGCGAGAACGACCACTGACAGTAGTTTCGTGAACTTCATTACGTCATCTCCAAATAAACGTTGGGTTGATTGAATACAAAAGTTGCAAGCCGTCCCATCATCGTCTCGAGCCTGCTGAAGGAACTTCGGCAAGACGCCGTTGCTCTGAAAACACATACCGGCATCGCAGGTGCGATCTTTGCTTTATGCTGGCTTAGCGCAGATTCGGGGCCACCGCCTCATTGACTCGATGGAGGTATTTCCATGGATGTGATCAGCAATTTTGCAGCCCGCTACGACCGCACGCGAGAAGAGGTAATTTCGCTGCAGGAGTATCTGGACCTTTGCAAGCGAGACCCGCTTGCGTTCGCCAGCGCAGCCGAGCGCATGTTGAAAGCGATCGGCGATCCGCAACTCGTCGACACCCGCAACGACACACGCCTGTCGCGCATCTTCGCCAACAAGGTGATCAAGCTCTACCCGGCGTTCAAGGAGTTCTACGGCATGGAGGACGCCATCGAACAGGTGGTGTCGTACTTCCGTCATGCCGCGCAGGGGCTGGAAGAAAAGAAGCAGATTCTCTATCTGCTCGGCCCGGTCGGCGGCGGCAAGAGTTCCATCGCAGAGCGGCTGAAACAGCTCATGGAGCATGTGCCCTTCTATTCGATCAAGGGCTCGCCAGTGAATGAATCGCCGCTGGGTCTTTTCGATCCGGCAGAGGATGGCGAGATCCTCGAAAAGGAATACGGCATTCCACGCCGTTACCTGCAGCGCATCCTTTCTCCCTGGGCTGTAAAACGCCTGGAGGAATACGGCGGCGACATCCGCAAGTTCCAGGTCGTCAAGCGCTACCCGTCGGTACTGCGGCAGATCGGCGTCGCGAAGACGGAGCCCGGCGACGAGAACAACCAGGACATCTCCTCGCTGGTCGGCAAGATCGACATCCGCAAGCTCGAAACCTATGCGCAGGACGATCCGGATGCGTACTCGTATTCGGGCGGCTTGTGCCTGGCAAACCAGGGCTTGCTGGAGTTCGTGGAGATGTTCAAGGCGCCGATCAAGGTGCTGCATCCACTGCTGACCGCGACGCAGGAAGGCAACTTCAAGGGCACTGAAGGATTTGGCGCGATTCCCTTCGACGGCATCGTGCTGGCGCACAGCAACGAAAGCGAGTGGAAGGCATTCCGCAACAACAAGAACAACGAGGCTTTCCTCGACCGCATCTACATCGTGAAGGTGCCCTACAGCCTGCGCGTTTCGGAAGAGATCAAGATCTACGAGAAGCTGGTGCGGACTTCCTCGCTTTCGGCTGCGCCCTGCGCTCCCGGAACGCTGCGGATGATGGCGCAGTTCTCGGTACTCACGCGGCTGAAGGAGCCGGAGAATTCCAGCATCTTCAGCAAGTCGCAGGTCTACGACGGCGAGAGCCTGAAGGACACGGACCCGAAGGCCAAGTCGCTGCAGGAATACCGCGATTACGCCGGCGTCGATGAAGGCATGAGCGGTGTCTCGACGCGCTTCGCCTTCAAGATCATCTCGAAGGTATTCAACTTCGACAGCACCGAGATCGCGGCGAATCCTGTGCATCTGATGTACGTGCTCGAGCAGCAGATCGAACGCGAACAGTTCCCGGCCGAGACGGAGCAGAAGTACCTCGCGTACATCAAGGAGCAGCTGGCCGCGCGCTACGCCGAGTTCATCGGCAAGGAAATCCAGACGGCTTATCTGGAGAGCTACAGCGAATACGGCCAGAACATCTTCGATCGCTACGTGACCTACGCCGACTACTGGATCCAGGACCAGGAGTACCGCGACGTCGATACCGGAGAAGTCTTCGATCGCGTGTCCCTGAATGCGGAGCTGGAGAAGATCGAGAAGCCGGCCGGCATCTCGAACCCGAAGGATTTCCGCAACGAGATCGTGAATTTCGTGCTGCGTGCGCGGGCCGGTCATGCGGGCAGCAATCCGGCGTGGACGAGCTACGAGAAGCTTCGTACGGTGATCGAGAAGAAGATGTTCTCGAACACCGAGGAGCTATTGCCGGTGATCAGCTTCAATGCCAAGAGCAGCGCCGACGAACAGAAGAAGCACCAGGACTTCGTCGCACGCATGGTCGACAAGGGCTACACGCCGAAGCAGGTCCGCCTGCTGTGCGAATGGTATCTGCGGGTCCGGAAGAGTTCATAACGGCGACATAAAAGCGCACGCGCGCGGAGGTCCGATACCTTGGCAATGCTTCAACAGATCATCGATCGGCGGCTGTCGGGCAAGAACAAATCGATCGGCAATCGCGAGCGGTTCCTGCGACGGTACAGAGGGCAGATTCGCGAGGCGGTGCGCCATGCGATCAGCGGGCGCGGAATCCGGGACCTCGAGCGCGGCGAAGACATCACGCTACCCAAACGCGACGTGTCGGAGCCAGTCTTCGGTCACGGCCCGGGCGGCAATCGCGAACAGGTGCATCCCGGCAACCAGGAGTATCTGAAGGGCGACCGCATCGCGCGTCCGCCTGGCGGCAGCGGCGGCGGAAGCGGCAAGGGAGAAGCCGGCGACAGCGGCGAAGGCGAGGACGACTTCGTCTTCAAGCTGACGCGCGAGGAATTCATGCAGGTGTTCTTCGAGGATCTCGCCCTGCCCAATCTCATTCGCACGCAGTTGGCCGAAGTGCCGGAATGGAAGAGCCATCGCGCCGGCTTCAAGAGCGACGGCAATCCGAGCGCCCTGCATGTGGTGCGGTCGATGCGCGGTGCGCTGGCGCGACGCATTGCGCTGGGTGGCGACAGCCGCATCGAACTGCATAGGCTCCAGGCCGAACTGCTGCTGCTCAAGCTCGAACCGGGTGCCGACGAACCGCCGCTGCTCGACCGCATCGTCGCCCTGGAAGCGCAGATTGCCGAAGTCAGGCGCACCGCGAAGCACGTGCCCTACATCGATCCGATCGACCTGCGCTACCGCAACCGCGTGCGTGTGCCGGTGCCGAGCGCGAAGGCTGTGATGTTCTGCCTGATGGACGTTTCGGGCTCGATGGACGAGGCGCGCAAGGACATGTCGAAGCGCTTCTTCATGCTGCTCTACATGTTCCTCACGCGGCACTACGACAAGATCGACCTCGTATTTCTACGGCATCACACGCAGGCGCAGGAAGTGACCGAAGACGAGTTTTTTCATGCCACCGAAACCGGCGGCACGGTCGTGTCGAGCGCGCTGGTGCTGATGGACGAAATCATCCGCGCACGCTATCCCAGCGGCGAATGGAACATCTACGGCGCGCAGGCCAGCGACGGCGACAACTGGCATCAGGACAGCGGTCGCTGCAGGAAGCTGCTTGCCGATTCCATCCTGCCGATGGTTCGCTATTACGCCTATGTGCAGGTGGCCGACGCCGAGCAGAACCTGTGGCAGGAATACACCCAGTTGCAGGCGGCGAAGACCAACTTCGCGATGCGCAAGGTGGCGAGTGCGCAGGACATCTATCCCGTGTTTCGCGAGCTGTTCAAGAAAGAAGGAGCAAGCGCATGAGTGCAGTCATCACCCCGCCGCAGACGCGTCCGCAACAGTTGCCGAGCCCGTCGGACTGGACCTTCGACCTGATCGAAAGCTATCACCAGGAGATCAGGCGCACGGCCGAGTCGTTCAAGCTCGACACCTATCCGATCCAGCTGGAAATCATCACCGCAGAGCAGATGATGGACGCGTATGCCAGCGTCGGCATGCCGGTGATCTACCGGCACTGGTCGTACGGCAAGCAGTTCATCGCGACCGAGAAGAACTACCGACGCGGCGCGATGGGCCTGGCCTACGAGATCGTCATCAACTCCGACCCGTGCATCGCCTATCTCATGGAGGAGAACACGATGGCGATGCAGGCGCTGGTCATCGCGCATGCAGCCTACGGACACAACAGCTTCTTCAAGGGCAACTACCTGTTCCGCATGTGGACCGATGCATCGTCGATCATCGATTACCTGGTCTACGCGCGGAACTACATCACCGAATGCGAGGAGCGTCACGGCGTCGACGCTGTCGAGGAACTGCTCGATTCCTGCCACGCGCTGATGAACTACGGGGTCGACCGCTATCGCCGTCCGCAGAAGCGGTCGCTGGCGCAGGAAATCAGCCAGCGCGCCGAGCGCGAGCATCATCTTCAACAGCAGGTGAACGATCTCTGGCGCACGCTGCCGCGCCGGATCGAAGCGCTTGCGGGCGCCGATGCGACCAAGCGGTTCCCGGCCGAGCCGCAGGAAAACCTGCTGTATTTCATCGAGAAGAACGCCGCCCTGCTAGAGCCGTGGCAGCGAGAGGTCGTGCGCATCGTGCGCAAGGTCGCGCAGTACTTCTATCCGCAGCGCCAGACGCAGGTGATGAACGAAGGCTGGGCCACGTTCTGGCACTACACGCTGCTCAACACCATGTATGACAACGGCAAGCTGGGCGACGGCTTCATGATCGAGTGGCTGCGTTCGCACACCAGCGTGGTCTACCAGCCGCCGGTCGGTCATCGCGCGTACAGCGGCATCAATCCGTATGCGCTCGGCTTCGCGATGTTCACCGACCTGCGCCGCATCTGCGAGAAGCCGACCGAGGAAGACCGTAGATGGTTTCCCGACTACGCCGGTAGCAACTGGCTCAAGACGCTCGACCATGCGATGCGCAACTTCAAGGACGAAAGCTTCGTCGGCCAGTTCCTGAGCCCCAAAACGATGCGCGATTTCCGCCTCTTTGCGGTGCGCGATCACGCCACCGACTCTGCGCTCGAGATTTCGGCCATCCATGACGACAACGGCTACCAGGCATTGCGCGAATCGCTTTCGCGCCAGTACGACATCGGCAACCGCGAGCCGGACATCCAGATCTGGAATGTCGACATGCGCGGCGATCGTTCGCTGACTTTGCGGCATCTGCAGCGCAGCGGGCTGCCGTTGCGCGACGATTCGGCGGAAGTGCTCAAGCACGTCGCTCGCTTGTGGGGTTTCGAGGTGAAGCTGGAAAGCGTCAATGCGACAGGCGGCGTGACGCAGCGGATGTCAGCCGCCGGACCCAAGAACCATCACTAGAGACGAAGCGCGCGCCGGGCCTCGAACGCCTTTGCGCGCGTATCGCAGCCTTCGATGTGGTCGTTGACCAGGCCCATCGCCTGCATGAAGGCGTAGACCGTCGTCGGCCCGACGAAACTCCAGCCGCGCTTCTTCAGATCCTTCGACATGGCGACCGACTGCGGCGAGGTGGTGGCAGTCCTGAGAATGTCGAGCGTCATGTGTTCCGGGCGCGATCCGGGCGCAGGCTCGAAACCCCAGGCATAGGACGCCAGCGAGCCGAACTCCCTTCGCAGGTCGATCACCCGCTGCGCGTTGTTGATGACGGACACGATCTTTCCGCGGTGGCGCACGATGCCGGTGTCTGCCATTAGCCGCTCCACATCGGCCTCTCCAAAACGCACGATCTCTTTGGCTTCGAAGTTGGCAAAAGCGGCACGAAAGTTTTCGCGCTTGTTGAGGATGGTGATCCAGCTCAGCCCGGCCTGGAAGCCTTCGAGACAGAGTTTCTCGAAGAGACGCCGGTCGTCGGTGACGGGAAAGCCCCACTCGCTGTCGTGATAGTGGCGGTAGGCGGGAGTGGACGCGCACCACTTGCAGCGCACGGCGCCGTCTTCGTCGGCAAACAACCCATCGGCCGGCACAGGCTCGGCGGAGCTGCTGCGTACAAGTATTCCGGTCATGGCGTGCCTCTGAAAGAGGGGCATCTTATAGTGGGCACCTTCTGTCTTTTTCTTGCGCCCGCAACCTCCGAATCATGAAAACCAAAGCCGCCGTCGCCTGGCAATCCGGCCAGCCCCTCACCATCGAAACCGTCGACCTGGAAGGGCCGAAGTTCGGCGAGGTGCTGGTCGAGATAAAGGCCACCGGCATCTGCCACACCGATTACTACACGCTCTCCGGCGCCGATCCGGAAGGCATCTTTCCGGCGATCCTCGGCCACGAAGGCGCGGGCATCGTGGTCGATGTCGGCCCCGGCGTGACGACGCTGAAAAAGGGTGATCACGTAATTCCGCTCTACACGCCGGAATGCCGCCAGTGCAAGTTCTGCCTTTCGCGCAAGACCAACCTCTGCCAGCTGATCCGCGGCACGCAGGGCAAGGGCCTGATGCCCGACGCCACCAGCCGCTTCAGCCTCGACGGCAAGCCGATCTTCCACTACATGGGCACGTCGACCTTCAGCAACTACACGGTCGCGCCCGAAATCTCCCTGGCCAAGATCCGCGAGGACGCACCGTTCGACAAGGTCTGCTACATCGGCTGCGGCGTGACCACCGGCATCGGTGCGGTGATCTTCACGGCGAAGGTCGAGGCCGGCGCGAACGTCGTGGTGTTCGGTCTCGGCGGCATCGGCCTGAACGTGATCCAGGGCGCGAAGATGGTCGGTGCGGACAAGATCATCGGCGTCGACCTGAACCCCGAACGCGAAGCCATGGCCCGCAAGTTCGGCATGACGCACTTCCTGAATCCGAAGGACATCGAAGCAGCCGGCGGCAACATCGTCGATGCGATCGTGCAGCTGACCGACGGCGGCGCCGACTACAGCTTCGAGTGCATCGGCAATACCAAGGTGATGCGCCAGGCGCTGGAGTGCACGCACAAGGGCTGGGGCCGCAGCATCATCATCGGCGTGGCCGAAGCCGGTGCCGAGATCAGCACGCGGCCGTTCCAGCTGGTCACCGGCCGGCACTGGGAAGGCTCGGCCTTCGGCGGCGCGCGCGGTCGCACCGACGTGCCGAAGATCGTCGACTGGTACATGGAAGGCAAGATCAACATCGACGACCTCATCACTCACACCATGCCGCTCGAAGACATCAACAAGGGTTTCGACCTCATGAAGCGCGGCGAGTCGATCCGCGGCGTGGTGCTGTTCTGATGATGCCGGCTGTCGAAGCCGGCCTCGGCACGCTGCGGCGCGTGCGCGCCGGCGTGCTCGACGTGGCCTTTCACGAGAGCGGTCCTGTCGATGGCCCGGCCGTCGTGCTGCTGCATGGCTTTCCTTATGACGTGCATGCCTACGCCGAAGTCGCGCCGCTGCTCGCCGCGAAGGGTTGCCGCGTGGTCGTGCCCTACCTGCGCGGTTTCGGGCCGACGCAGTTCATCGACGACGCGACGCCGCGTTCTGGCGAACAGGCGGCGCTCGCCAGCGACGTGCTGGCGCTGCTCGATGCGCTGGCCATGCCGCACGCCGTGCTCGCTGGCTTCGATTGGGGCAGCACCGCCGCCTGCGCAGCCGCCGCGCTGTGGCCCGATCGGTGCACGGCACTGGTCTCCTTCAACAGCTACAAGCTCCAGAACATCGCAGGTTCGCATGAACCGGCCGCGCCCGAAAACGAGTTCCGCTACTGGTACCAGTGGTACTTCCACAGCGAACGCGGACGCGCCGGTCTGGAACGGAACCGCCACGAGCTTTGCGAACTGCTCTGGAAGCTCTGGTCGCCGACCTGGAAGTTCGACGCTGCAACCTACGAGCGCAGCGCCGCTGCTTTCGACAATCCCGACTTCGTCGACATCGTGGTGCACTCCTACCGCCATCGTTACGGACTCGTCGAAGGCGACCCGGCCCATGCCGACATCCAGGCCACGCTCGCGCAGATGCCGGACATCACCGTTCCGTCGCGGACCTTCGACGGTGCGGACGACGGCGTGATGTCGACTGCCGGCAGCGCCGACCACGCACATCACTTCACCGGCCCGCACACGCACCGCACGCTGTCCGGCGTGGGCCACAACATGCCGCAGGAAGCGCCGCAAGCTTTCGCCAATGCGGTGCTGGAATTGGCTTTCCCCGAATGACCGACGCTCTCAAGACTCTCTCCGAACACCGCTGCTTCGGCGGCACACAGCGCTTCGTCGAACATGCGTCGCGCGAAATCGGCCTGCCGATGCGCTTCTCGGTATTCCTGCCGCCGCAGGCGGCGCAGGAGTCGGTACCGGCCGTCATCTACCTGGCCGGGCTGACCTGCAACGAAGAAACCTTCATGACCAAGGCCGGTGCGCAGCGGCTCGCCGCCGAACTCGGCCTTGCGCTAATCGCGCCCGACACCAGTCCGCGCGGCGCCAAGGTCGCAGGCGAGTCCGAAAGCTGGGATTTCGGCGTCGGTGCCGGCTTCTATCTGGATGCGACACAGGCGCCCTGGGCACCGCACTGGCGCATGGAGAGCTACCTGATCGACGAACTGCTGCCGCTGCTCGGCGCGCAGTTTCCGATCGACCCGCAACGCATCGGCCTTTTCGGTCATTCGATGGGCGGCCACGGTGCGCTGACGCTTGCGCTGCGCCATCCCGGCCTGTTCAAGTCGCTCTCGGCCTTCGCGCCGATCTGCGCACCGACACAGTGCCCGTGGGGTGAAAAAGCCTTCGCCGGCTACCTCGGCGCCGACCGCGCCGGCTGGGCCGAACACGATGCGACCGTTCTGATGGAAAACCAGCCGCTCGCGCCCTACCCGGCCGGCGTCCTGATCGACCAGGGCCTGGCCGACAAATTTCTCGCCGAACAACTGCATCCGCACCTGTTCGAAACCGCCTGCGCCGCCATCGGCCAACCGCTGACTATGCGGCGACACGAGGATTACGACCACGGCTACTACTTCATCCAGAGTTTCATGGCCGACCATCTCGCACACCACGCAAAGCAGCTGGGCGCTGCCGCATGACCGCGCCGCCGCAGCGCCCCGAGCTGCCCTCCCGCGAAGACATCGCGCTGCTGCCCGAATTCGACGGGCTCGATCTGCGCGACATCGATGTGGTTTCGACTGCACTGCAGGCGGAACATGCGCTGGCGGCACTCGGTGCGTTGCGCGTCGTCGGTTTCGACACCGAATCGAAACCAACATTCCTGAAGAACGAAGTCTCGAGCGGGCCGCACGTCGTGCAGTTCGCCTCACACGACCGGGCCTGGGTGTTCCAGCTGCATGACCCTGTCTGCCGCGCCGCCGTAGCCCACTTGCTGGCTTCGGGCGCGTTGACCAAGGTCGGCTTCGGGCTCGATGGCGACCGCACGCAGATCCGGCATACGCTGGGCATCGAACCGCAGGCCATCGTCGACCTCGACACGGTATTCAAACGTCGCGGCCATCGCAATTCGGTCGGCGTGAAGACGGCCATCGCGCTGGTGTTCGGCAAACGGTTCGTCAAATCGCGCAAGCAGACGACATCGAACTGGGCCACGCGCGACCTTTCCGAAGGGCAGGTTCGCTATGCCGCCAATGACGCCTACGCGGCCTTGCGCGTCATGGAAGGCTTGGGCCTGGATGCGACTTCGCTTGCGCCTATGCCGCCGATGCCGCTGTCGGCTTGAAGTCCGTCGGCTTGCTTTCTAACCGCAGGCATGACCTGCTCAAGCTTCCTTGCTTAAAAACTGCGCCGCATCCGGCGCGCTTAACGCCGCGACGAGCAACGAAAGATTGCGGTTGAGTGTCATGGGAGTGACGTTCTTGCCGTGGTTCGAGAGCTCGCCCTTGCTAATCCATGCATAGTCTTTCAACGTTTCGTCGAAAAAAACCATGTGTCCTTTGGCGGTTCCAAACATCGACGCACGCTGCCCATCTACTCCGTCGAAAACGAAATTGCAGGCACCTCGAAGTCCGGTCGCGTCTTTCAACGCACGCAAAAGAGGTCCGGTGCTCATCGCAAGTTGTTCGTTTCTCTTCTCCAACAGCGCATGCGCCGGATTCTTGACGTCGTACATCTTCCATCCCGAAGCGCTATCGGCGACTGGATCAGGACGGAAAAATGAAAGGTTCTTGCGAAGTGGGGCCAGCGGCACAGTCAAGGCTGCGTCACGCTGTGAAGAGATGAGCGCTGTGCGCGCTGTAGACGTGATCATGATGCTTGCTTTGCAGGTTGGAAATTGGAAGTTCTCAAGCTGATCGACATCCGACTGGCACAGTTCTCACGCTGCCCAAACCAACGTTGCTTCTCAAGACGTTGACGATTCAGATCGGCTTGAAGTCCGCGAGCCACTCACCGACCTCGGTCACCAGTTCGGGTAACGGCGTCGTGGCCTGCACTTCGAGTACGCGGCGTTCGCCCACCGGCGACTCGAGCGTCGCGAACTGGTTTGCGACCAGGCTCGGAGGAAACATGTGCTCCGAGGCCCGCGCGGCGACCCGTCGTTCGGCCTCTTCGCGCTCCAGCGACATGAACACGAATTGAAGTTTCGGTGCGCACGCACGAAGCCGTTCCCTGTAATCGCGCTTCAGGGCTGAGCAGGTCAGAACGGCGCCGTGCTGCGCTTCTGCAAGCGTATGGCCAAGCGTATCGAGCCAGCCGATGCGATCCGCATCGGTCAGCGGTATGCCGGCGCTCATCTTTTCGACGTTGGCTTCCGGATGGAAGTCGTCGCCTTCGATGAGCGGCAGACCGAGCGACGACGCCAGCGCGGCGCCGAGGCTCGACTTGCCGCAGCCGGAAACGCCCATCACCACCAGCCAGAAATGCGCGCGCGTGTCGGCTTCGGGGATCAGGATTTGCTGTTGCATGCGCTGGATTTTCTTATGAATCCTGAAGCGCGCGAGCTCTTAACCGTTACTGCGCAACAGCTTTTCTGCTCCAGGCGCTCTCAGCGCAGCGACTGCATGCGATAGAGCGGTGTTCAATGCCACCGGGCTCACTTTTCCGGTGAAGCTGGTGAATTCTCCGTTCTTGATCGTCACGGTATTTTTGCCCGCGGCGTCGAATCTCAATGTGTGATGTGCAGACGTGCCCATCAGCAGCACGGCGTCGTGGCTTCCCGTCTTGATATGAAGACTGCAGTTGCCATGTTTCGAAGAAAGGTCCTTGAGTGCACGCAGGCTGGGTCCGGTCTCTCTCGCCAACTGCTCGTTCTTCAATTTCATCTGAACATGCGTCGGATTGTTCAGGTTGTAGATCTTGGAAACCGAAGCGCCATCGACAGCCGGTTTGGGACGAGAAAACGAAGGCTTTTCCTGCAGCTCGGCGTGAGGCGCTTTCCTGCTTGCGTCTGGCGTCGATGAAACAGCGGTGCTGGCTGGTTTGGAAATGATCATGATGAAGGCCCTGGTAGTTAGATGATGAGCCTTCGACGTTAGTCAGCATCGCAACCGGCGCTGTTCGGAAAGTGCCTAAATCCGGCCGCGCAGTCATTCAGAAGAGATTTCCCTGCCCTGCGCCGCCCGGTGGCCGGAATGCTTCCAGGTCGAGCTTTAAGCGCTGCCGGTTGAAACCGATGCGGTTCGTCGCCTTCTCGAAGCGCTGACGGATCAGATCGGCCCACAGTCCGCTGCCCTTCATGCGCGTAGCGAAATCGGCGTCGTAATCCTTGCCGCCGCGCATCTCCTGGATGCGTGCCATGACCCGTGCGGCGCGCTGCGGGTAGTGCACATCGAGCCACTCCCTGAACAGCGGCGCCACCTCCCACGGAAGACGTATCACCGTGTAGAAAGCGCTGCGCGCACCGGCCTCCCACGCGGCCTCGAGCACCTGCTCCATGTCGTCGGTGATGAACGGAATCTGCGGCGCAACGCAAACGCCGACCGGCACGCCCGCTTCGGCCAGCGCGCGAATGGTGCGCAGCCGGCGATGCGGCGCAGCGGCGCGCGGCTCCAGCTTGCGGGAGAGATCGCCATCGAGCGTCGTGACGGTGATGTACACGGCGGCAAGCCGGTCTGCGGCCATCGGTGCGATCAGGTCGAGATCGCGTTCGACGGCGCTGGATTTGGTGACGATGCCAAAAGGATGGCGGGTTTCGCTCAGCAGTTCGACCACCGAGCGCGTCAGGCGCAGGTCGCGCTCGATCGGCTGATAGCAATCCGTGGCGGTGCCGAGCGCGATCTGGCTTGGGCGGTACGCCTTGCGGCCGAGCTCGGCGCGCAGCACTTCGACGATGTTGCGCTTGGCTATCAGCTTGGTTTCGAAGTCGAGCCCCGGCGACATGCCGAGATAGCTGTGCGTCGGCCGCGCGAAGCAGTAGATGCAACCGTGTTCGCAGCCGCGGTACGGGTTGAGCGAGCAGTCGAAAGGTATGTCGGGCGAATCGTTGCGGGTGAGCACCGATTTCACATCCTCGAAGCGCACTTCGGTCTTCGGCGCCGTTGAGTCGATCATGTCCTCTTCCTGCTGTCCTGGAGAGTTCCAGCCGTCGTCGAACGCGTCGCGCACGTCGACTTCGAAACGGTGGGCGATGCGCGTGGCCGCACCGCGACCCTTGACGGCTTGGAGAGGCACGATGAAATTCGTCATGATCACTGTATTTTTATACAGTATCCAGGATCTCGCAACCGTTACTTCACTGCACCTCGCAAGCGATTTGCAAGCGATTCGCAATCCAAGCGTCTGTCCGACAGGGCAAAAAGCTTTGAGGGGTGTTACCTATTGCGCAGATAGGCTTAAATGTTTCTCAGGAGGATTTCTCAACGTGCAAATCGATAACCACCGTCTGAACGAACAGGACATCTGGCTTTTCCGCGAGGGTACGAATGCAGAGTTGCATCGCGCCATGGGTTGTCAACTTCAGCCGGAGGGAGGCGCTTCATTCGCCGTCTGGGCACCGAACGCCGCGGCCGTGTCGGTCGTCGCCGACTGGAACGGCTGGGACGAGAACACGCTGCGGTTGAAAGCGCGTGACGACGGCAGCGGGATTTGGGAAGGTTTTGCGTCCGAAGCAACGCGCGGCGCGGTCTACAAGTACCGGATCTTTTCGCAACAGAACGGCTACGTTGTCGACAAGGCGGATCCGTTCGCCTTTTTCTCCGAAGCCGCTCCGGCCACCGGATCGCGTGTCTGGTCGTTGGAGTACACCTGGAACGACGCCGACTGGATGTCGAAGCGCGGTGCGAAGAACGCACTCGGCGCACCGATGTCGATCTATGAGGTCCATCCTGGCTCATGGCAGCGGCAGGACGGCCAGATGATCGGATGGCATGAACTTGCGGAGCGCCTTTCCGCCTACGTGCTGCACATGGGCTTCACCCATGTCGAGTTGATGCCCGTCACCGAGCACCCGTTCTATGGGTCCTGGGGCTACCAGACCACTGGCTATTTCGCGCCAACCTGGCGCTACGGCACCCCGCAGGATTTCATGGCGTTCGTCGATCACATGCACCGGAAGGGCATCGGCGTGCTCCTGGATTGGGTGCCGTCGCACTTCCCGACCGACGAGCATGGGCTTGGTTATTTCGACGGAACGCATCTGTTCGAACATGCCGATCCGCGCCAGGGTTTCCATCCGGAGTGGAACTCTGCGATCTTCAACTATGGCCGCAACGAAGTCCGGAGTTTCCTGATCTCGTCGGGTCTGTTCTGGCTCGACAAGTACCACCTCGACGGCCTGCGTGTGGATGCTGTCGCATCGATGCTGTATCTCGATTACGCGCGCAAGGACGGTGAATGGATTCCCAACGTGAACGGCGGGCGCGAGAACCTGGAGGCGATCGAATTCCTGCAGGACCTCAACCGCGCCGTCTATCGCGCGCATCCGGACACCGTCTCCATCGCTGAAGAGTCGACGGCCTGGCCGATGGTGTCGCGACCGGCCGACATGGGCGGCCTGGGCTTCGGAATGAAATGGAACATGGGCTGGATGCACGACACGCTGTCGTACTTCGCCAACGATCCGCTCTATCGAAGCCATCATCAGGGGCAGCTCACCTTCTCGCTCGTCTATGCGTTCGACGAGAACTTCGTCCTGCCGATTTCGCACGATGAAGTCGTGCACGGCAAGGGCTCGATGATCAACAAGATGCCGGGCGACGAATGGCAGCAGTTTGCGAACCTGCGTGCGCTGTTCGGCCTGATGTGGGGCCATCCTGGCAAGAAACTGCTGTTCATGGGTTGCGAATTCGGGCAGCGCCGCGAATGGACGCATGACGGCGAACTCGAATGGTGGTCGCTCGACAAACCCGAACACGTCGGCCTCCAGCGTTTCGTGCGCTCGCTGAATCATGTTTACCGCGCGGAACCGGCGTTGTATGAAGTCGACTTCTCGCCGCGCGGCTTCGAATGGATCAGCACCGACGATGCCGGCGCCAGCGTGATCGCTTTCCTGCGCAAGCCGCTGGACGGCGGCGCTCCGGTACTGGTGGTCTGCAACCTGACGCCTCAACCGCACACGGGCTACATGTTGGGCGTGCCGGAAGCCGGAATCTGGCGCGAGATCCTGAACAGCGACTCGGCCGATTTCGGCGGTGCCGGCTGGGGGAACATGGGCCAGGTTGCGACGACCGACAACTGGTCGCATGGTCGCCCGCAATCGCTCGCCCTCACGCTGCCGCCGCTGTCCACGCTCATCCTGAAGCACGCACCCGACGCTCCTTGAACCTGAACGCCACGTCCAAGATACCAACATGCCCAAGACCGAACGCACCAAATCCGACACCGAAGCAAAAGGCAAGGCCAAAGCTTCGACCAAGACCGCAGCGAAAAAGATGACCGGTACGAATACGCCCGCGACGACGAGCGCAGATCTTCAGGTCGGGTTCGACGGCCGCATTCGTGCGGTTGTCGATGCGGTGCTGCCCAACGTCGATGGGGGTCGCTTCGCGATAAAGCGTGTCGCGGGCGAACGCTTCGACGTGACGGCGCATTGCTTTGCAGACGGCCACGACGCTTTGCGCGTCGTTCTGCAATGGCGTCCGGAAGGCGAGACCGCCTTCAACGAAGTGCCGATGGTTCTGCTGAACAACGACATCTGGGAAGCGTCTTTCGTACCGCCAGTGCCGGGGCGTTACCTTTACACGGTCGTGGCCTGGGTCGACTCTTTCGCTTCCTGGCGCCATGAACTGACGCGCCGCATCGACGACGAAGACATCCGCATCGCCGCGCAGGTCGGCTCGCTCGAAATCGCCGGCGCGGCCTCCCGTGCACAAGGTGCGGACCAGCAGACGCTGCTGCAGCTCGCGGACGAACTCGACCGCATCGCGCAGGACCCGGACATCGAAGCGATCAGCATCAAGGCGACCGCGCTCGACGGCGAACTCGATGCACTGGCTTCGCTATACCCGGACCGACGTTTCGAGGCACACTATCCGGTCGCGATGCCGCTGGTCGCCGATCGCCGGAAGGCGCGCTTCAGCAGCTGGTACGAATTGTTCCCGCGTTCCGCAGGCACCGAGCCCGGCGTGCACGGGACGTTGCGCGATGTGGAAGCACGGATTCCGGCCATCGCCGCGATGGGGTTCGACGTGCTGTACTTTCCGCCGATCCATCCGGTCGGTCGCATCCAGCGCAAGGGGAAGAACAACGCCCTCGTCACCGAAGACGGCGATGTCGGCAGCCCGTGGGCCATCGGCTCGGACGAAGGCGGCCACAAGTCGATCCTTCCCGAACTCGGCACGGCTGAAGATTTCCGCAGCCTCGTCGGCAAGGCGAAGGAAGCCGGTCTCGACATCGCACTCGACATCGCGTTCCAGTGCGCGCCCGACCACCCGTATGTCAAGGAACATCCGGGCTGGTTCCGCTGGCGTCCGGACGGCAGCGTGCAGTACGCCGAGAACCCGCCGAAGAAGTACCAGGACATCTACCCGTTCAACTTCGAATGCGACGACTGGCGCGGTCTGTGGGCAGAACTCAAGAGCGTGTTCGACCACTGGATCGGCGAAGGCGTCACGGTGTTTCGCGTCGACAATCCGCACACCAAGGCTTTCCCTTTCTGGGAATGGGTGATCGGCGAGATCAAGCGCGAACATCCTGAAATCATCTTCCTGGCCGAAGCGTTCACACGTCCGAAGGTCATGCACCGGCTCGCGAAGGTCGGCTATTCGCAGTCGTACACCTACTTCACCTGGCGCAACACGAAAGCGGAACTCGAAGCGTATTTCACCGAGCTGATCCAGAGCCCGGGCATCGACTACTTCCGTCCCAACGTCTGGCCCAACACGCCCGACATCCTGCACGCGCAGCTGCAGAGCGGCGAGGCCGCGATGTTCCGGCTTCGTCTGGTACTGGCCACGACATTGGCAGCCAGCTACGGCATCTACGGCCCGGCCTACGAGCTGCTCGAATACAAGCCGCGCGGTCCGGGTAGCGAGGAATATCTCGACTCCGAGAAGTACCAGCTCCGCACCTGGGACCACGACAGCGCGGACAGCCTGGCCCCGTTGATCACCCGGCTGAATGCGATCCGCAAGGCCAACGTCGCGCTGCAGTCGAATTCAAGTCTTCGCTTTCTCGCCGTCGAGAACGACCAGTTGATCGCCTATGCGAAGGCGTCGGAAGACGGCCGCAACGTGATCGTGACGGTGGTCAATCTCGATCCACAGAACGCGCAGGATGGATGGATCGGCCTGGAGCCGGCATCGATCGGCGTCGAGCCCGGTCAGCCGTTCCAGGTCCACGACTTGCTTTCAGACGAACGCTATCTGTGGCAAGGCGACTGGCACTACGTTCGTCTCGATCCGCAGCAGGCTTCCGCCCATGTGTTCGTCGTTCGCCGTCGCGTTCGCGACGAGCACGACTTCGATTCCTTCCAGTGACCTTCTCGTTCAAAGATACCGAAGCCATGAATGCACCCCTGCCCGCACTGACGCTGGAAACCCCCGAGATCGACACCAGCGACGACCCGCAGTGGTACCGCGACGCCGTCATCTACCAGCTCAACGTCAAGGCGTTCTTCGACACCAACAACGACGGCGTCGGCGACTTCAAGGGCGTGACGGCGAAGCTGGATTACGTCAAGGACCTGGGCGTCAACACCATCTGGCTGATGCCGTTCTATCCGTCGCCGTTGCGCGATGACGGCTACGACATTTCCGAGTACGAAGACGTCAATCCGCAGTACGGGACGATCGCCGATTTCAAGGAGATGCTCGAAGCCGCGCATGACCGCGGGCTGCGCGTGATCACCGAGCTGGTCATCAACCACACGTCGGACCAGCATCCGTGGTTCAAGGCGGCACGCAAGGCTCCGCCCGGTTCGCCAGAACGCAATTTCTATGTCTGGAGTGACACCGACCAGATCTACCAGGGCACGCGGATCATCTTCACCGACACCGAGACGTCGAACTGGACCTGGGACCCGGTCGCGAAGCAGTACTTCTGGCACCGCTTCTTCAGCCATCAGCCCGACCTGAATTTCGACAATCCGGCGGTGATGGAAGCCATCCTGAAGACGATGCGCTTCTGGCTCGACATGGGCGTCGACGGCTTCCGTCTGGACGCGATTCCCTACCTCATCGAGCGCGACGGCACCAGCAACGAGAACCTGCCCGAGACGCACGTCGTCATCAAGCAATTGCGCGCAGCCATCGACGCCGAATACAAGAACCGGTTCCTGCTGGCCGAGGCCAACATGTGGCCGGAAGACGTGCGAGAGTATTTCGGCAACGGCGACGAATGCCACATGGCTTATCACTTCCCGCTGATGCCGCGCATGTACATGGCCATCGCGCAGGAAGACCGCGACCCGATCATCGAGATCCTGCAGCAGACACCCGAGATTCCGGACGGTTGCCAATGGGCGATCTTCCTGCGCAACCACGACGAGCTGACGCTCGAGATGGTGACCAGCAAGGAGCGCGACTACATGTACCGCATGTATGCCGCCGACCCGCGTGCGCGCATCAACCTGGGCATCCGCCGGCGTCTCGCGCCGCTGATGGAAAACGACCCGGACCGCATCAAGCTGATGAACAGCATGCTGCTGTCGATGCCCGGTTCGCCGATCATTTACTACGGCGACGAGATCGGCATGGGCGACAACGTGTTCGTCGGCGACCGCAATGGCGTGCGTACGCCAATGCAGTGGAGCCCCGACCGCAACGCCGGCTTTTCGCGCGCCGATCCGCAAAGCCTGTACCTGCAGCCGATCATGGACGCGATGTACGGCTACGAGGCACTGAACGTCGAGACGCAGTCGCGCGAATCGAGTTCGCTGCTGAACTGGACCAAGCGGATGCTCGCGGTGCGCAAGACCAGCCGTGCCTTCGGTCGCGGCCGTCGTCGTTTCCTGAAGCCTGCCAACCGCAAGGTGCTTGCGTACATCAGCGAGCACGACGGCGACCTGATCCTGTCGGTGTTCAATCTTTCCGGCTCGGCGCAGCCGGTTGAACTCGACCTGTCGTCGTACAAGGGTCGAGTGCCTGTCGAGATGCTCGGCAAGACGGAATTCCCGCCGGTCGGCGAGCTGCCTTATCTGCTGACGATGCCGTCGCACGGCTTCTACTGGTTCCGGCTTTCGTCGGAAATCGAGACGCAGGAGCGCCGCCCCGAAGGCATCCCGTTGCAGGACCGCCCGGTGCTGGTGCTGTTCGACGGCTGGACCAGCTTCTTCCGCGACCGCGTGATGCCGTGGCGTATCGGCATGGCCGACCGCATGCGTCAGCAGTTCGAGACGGAAACGCTGCCGCGCCACATCGAGACCCAGCGCTGGTATGCGTCTAAGGGTACGCCGATCGCGCGTGCCAGGCTCGAGGATTACGTGGTGTGGGAGGCAGGACAGCGCAGCTGGATGCTGCCGCACATCGTGCTCGAAGGGCCGGACGATCCGGTGTCGTATTTCGTGCCGCTTGCCCTCGCCTGGGAGGAAACCGACGAGGAACTGATCCGCACGATGTCCCCCGGTGCGGTTGCCAAGGTGCGCCAGCAGGCCAATGTCGGCGTGATGGCCGATGCGTTCTACGACGAGACCTTCTGCCGCGCGATGATCGAGGCCATCGGTCTGCGTACCGAGCTGCCGACAGCGCACGGCCGCCTGCTGTTCAGGCCGACAGCCGCTTTCGCGGGTCTGGTCGGCGGCGATCTGGATTCGCTTCCGGTCACGCAACCGAGCGGCGCGAGCAGCAACACGGTGGTGATGCTCGGCGAGAAGTTGTTTTTGAAGGGCTACCGTCGCGTTCGCACCGGCATCAACCCGGAACTGGAGGTCGGCCGCTTCCTGACGGAAGTGGCGAAGTATCCGAACTGCGTGCCGGTCGCCGGTGCACTTGAGCACATCTCGAACGACGGCACGAACACCACGCTGGCACTGGTCCAGGCCTATGTTCCGAACCAGGGCGACGGCTGGGACTACACGCTCGATTACCTGTCGCGCTACCTCGAAGGTATTCGCACGGTCGAAGCCACGCAGCAACCGATCGACGTTCACGGCGGCTTTCTCGCGCTCATGCACACGCTGGGCGAGCGCACGGCCGAGCTGCATCTGGCGCTGTCTAAGGTGACGGGCGATGCGGCGTTCGATCCGGAGCCGATCGTTGCGGAAGACATCGTCCGCTGGCGCGACCGTGCCGCCGACGAAGCCGGACACACGCTGGATCTGCTGGCCGAACGCCTTCCCGAACTCACGCCGGAAGTGCAGGAAGAAGCCAAGCGCCTGCTCGCCCGATCTGCTCAGGTGCGTGCGCGGGTTGCGGCTTTCCCGCTCGAGGGTCAGGACGGACTGAAGACGCGCTACCACGGCGACTACCACCTGGGCCAGGTGCTGGTGTCGCGCAACGACTTCCTGATCATCGACTTCGAAGGCGAGCCCGCACGGACCTTCGAAGAACGTCGGGAGCGCAGTTCGGCGCTGCGCGACGTGGCCGGCATGGTGCGGTCGCTCAATTACGCGCGCTGGTCGGCGTTGCGCAAGGTCGTGCACAACGCCGACGAGCTGGCCAAGCTCGAACCAGCGGCGCGCGACTGGGAGGTCAAGGCGCGCGGCGCCTTCCTCGACGCCTACGAAGCGCGCATGGCGACGGGCGGCTCTGCACAGACGGCGGAAGCTTCGGAGCGCCTGCTCGCGCTGTTCGAGTTCGAGAAGGCGATGTACGAATTGCGTTACGAACTCGGCAATCGTCTCGACTGGGTTCAGGTGCCTCTGCAAGGCATCCTGGCGCTCGTCGACCGCAGCTGAACCTGGCTGAACACATCAACGAATCGGGAGTCATCATGGAAAATTTCGGCGTCACCCTGGAGCCCGTCCGGGCCATCCTGTTCCAGATCGGTGCTTTCCTTCCGCGTCTGCTGATCGCAGTGGTGGTCGTTATCGGCGGGTGGCTTTTGGCGAAGGTGGCCCGCTTCGCGCTCATCAAGGCGCTGAGGGCGATCAACTTCCCGGTGCTGACCGAGCGCTCGGGCATGGACAACTTCCTGCGCCAGGGCGGCATGGCCGGCGACACCACCAGCATCTTCGGCATCCTCGCGTACTGGCTCGTCATCCTCGCTGCACTGCTGATCGCCTTCAACGGACTCGGCCTGACCTACATCACCGACCTGCTCGGCCGCGTGGTGTGGTTCGTGCCCAATGTCTTCGTTGCCTTGCTGGTGCTGGCTTTCGGCGCGTACTTCGCACGCTTCATCCGCGACACCGTGACGACCTACGGGCGCAACGTGAAGCTGCAGGACGCAATGCTGCTGGGCAAGCTGGCGCAATACGCGGCGCTGGCGTTCGTGGTGCTGATCGCGCTCGACCAGATCAAGGTCGGCGGCGACATCATTCGCGAGAGCTTCCTGATCCTGCTGGGCGGAGTGGTATTCGCGGTGGCGCTGGCTTTCGGCATCGGCGGCAAGGACTGGGCCGCGGAGCGGATCGAGCAGTGGTGGCCGCGCAATCCTCCGACCAAGGATCCGTTGAAGGACATCGCCAAGGAAGCCGTCAAGGATGCTTCGCGACCCACGGGTCCCGGTGCGCTCGGCGAACCTCTGAAGTCCTCGGGTGTGCGCGGCCCGTACGACAAGCGCTCGCCTTGATCCGAGTGGACCGGGCCCGATACGTGCATCGTTGACGAGATGAAGCATCCCAATCCGATACACGTCGTCTGGCCCGGAACCGCATATCCGCCTGGTGCCACCTGGGACGGTGAAGGCGTCAACTTCGCTCTCTTTTCCCAGCATGCCGAGCGCGTCGAGCTCTGCATATTCGACGACAACGGGCGCCGTGAACTGCAGCGCATCACGCTGCGCGAGAGAACCGACCATGTCTGGCATTGCTACCTGCCGGAAGCGCGCCCCGGAATGGCCTACGGCTACCGCGTGCACGGCCCGTACAAGCCGGAAGAAGGCCACCGTTTCAACCCGCACAAGCTGCTGCTAGATCCTTATGCCAAGGACACGATAGGCAGCCTTCGCTGGGGCGATGCGCTGTATGGCTACACCATCGGCAGCAAACGCCAGGACCTCTCGTTCGACCGCCGCGACAGCGCCGCGCTGATGCCGAAAGGCCGCGTGCTAGAAACCGCCTTCACCTGGGGCGACGACCGCCGTCCGGACATCCCGCGCCAGGACATGGTGATCTACGAACTGCATGTTCGCGGCTTCACGATGCAGCATCCCGAAGTGCCCGATCACCTGCGCGGCAGCTACGCGGCGCTGGCGACAGCGCCGGTCATTGCGTATCTGAAGAAGCTCGGCGTGACGACCGTCGAACTGCTGCCGGTCCACAGCTTCCTCGACGACAGCCATCTGGTCGAAAAAGGCCTGCGCAACTACTGGGGCTACAACACGCTCGGCTTCTTCGCACCGGAGATGCGCTACAGCGCGTCGCGCAAGGTGAAGGAGTTCAAGACGATGGTCAAGACGCTGCATTCGGCCGGCATCGAGGTCATCCTGGACGTCGTCTACAACCACAGTTGCGAAGGCAACCAGCTCGGCCCGACACTGTCCCTGCGCGGCGTGGACAACGCGGCCTACTACATCGTCAATTCGGCCAACCGGCGCTACTACGACGACTTCACCGGCTGCGGCAACACGGTGAATCTCGAACACCCGCGCGCGCTGCAACTGGTGATGGATTCGCTGCGTTACTGGGTCGAGGAAATGCACGTCGACGGCTTCCGCTTCGATCTTGCGTCGGCGCTGGCGCGCGAATCCGGCAAGGTGGAGAACCTCGGCGGCTTCTTCGACGCGATCCGCCAGGACCCGGTGCTGAACCGCGTCAAGCTCATCGCCGAACCATGGGATCTCGGCCATGGCGGCTATCAGGTCGGCAACTTTCCGCTCGGCTGGGCCGAATGGAACGACCGTTACCGGGACGGCATGCGCAGCTTCTGGAAAGGCGACAGCGGCAAGCTCGGCGAAGTCGCCGGTCGCCTCACCGGTTCGCAGGACCTGTACGGCTGGTCCGGCAAGGGACCGCATGCCAGCATCAACTTCATCACCGCGCACGACGGCTTCACGCTCGACGACCTGGTCTCGTACAACTACAAGCACAACACGGCCAACGGCGAAGACAACCGCGACGGCAGCAGCAACAACCTGTCGTGGAACTGCGGTGTCGAAGGGCCGACCGACGATCCCGAGATCATCAGCCTGCGCGCGCGCCAGAAGCGCAACATGCTCGCGACGCTGCTGTTGTCGCAAGGCGTTCCGATGCTGCTGGCCGGCGACGAATCCGGCCATACGCAGGACGGCAACAACAACGTCTATTGCCAGGACAACGCGCTCGGCTGGATCGACTGGAAACTCGATGCAGACCGCGAAGCACTGCTCGACTTCGTGCAGCGCCTGGTCCACTTGCGGCGCCAGCATCCGTGCTTCGGCCGACGCTCGTTCTTTCGCGGCGCGCCGCTCGAAGACAGCACCGCGCGCGACCTGGTCTGGCACCGGCCCGACGGGCTCGAAATGAGCGCCGCCGACTGGGGCGACGGCAACGCGCGCTGCGTCGGCATGTTCATGTCCGGTCTCGGGATCGCCGACGTGAGCGTACGCGGCGAAGTGCTGCGCGACGACGACTTCTTCCTGCTCTTCAACGCCCACCACGAAGACATCGACTTCAGGCTGCCGGCCGACGGCGGCCAGCCGTGGCGCGTCGAGATCGACACCCGCTACGACAACGTTCCGGACGTCGGCGACACCCTCTGGCTTGCGGCGGACTATCCGCTGCATTGCCGCTCGCTCGCTCTGCTGCGCCGACCGTCTCACTCTCCGGTTCATCAACCATGAAAAACATCCATTCCATGCCCTTCGGGGCCACCGTGCTGCCCGACGATGGCGGCGTGCGCTTCCAGCTCTGGGCGCCCGGCGTCGAGCGCATCGAACTCGACCTCACCGACAGCGGCAAGACGCAACGCGCCGGCACTGCCGGTCTCGCCCTGACGCGCGACGAAGCCGGCTGGCACCGGGCGACCGTCGCCGAAGGACGAGCCGGCGATCGCTATCGCTTCGTCCTGCCCGACGGCCTGCATGTGCCCGACCCTGCGTCGCGCCGCAATCCCGACGACGTGCACGAAGCCAGCGAAGTCGTCGACCCGGCCAGCTACGACTGGCAGGACGGCGCCTGGACCGGCCGCCCCTGGACCGAAGCCGTCATCTACGAGATGCACATCGGCACCTTCACGCCCGAAGGCACGTTCGTGGCTGCGACCGCGCGCCTGCAGGATCTGGTCGATCTCGGCATCACGGTCATCGAAGTGCTGCCGGTGGCGGACTTTCCAGGCCAGCGCGGCTGGGGCTACGACGGCGTGCTGCTGTTCGCGCCGGATGCCGTGTACGGCACGCCCGACGAGCTCAAGGCCTTCGTCGATGCGGCGCACGGACTCGGCATGAGCGTCTTGATGGACGTGGTCTACAACCACTTCGGTCCCGAAGGCAATTACCTGCATGCCGGCACGCCGGAGTTCTTCAACCCGGCACACCAGACGCCCTGGGGCGCAGCCATCAACTACGACGGCAAACAGTCGCCGGACGTACGCGATTTCTTCATCCACAACGCGCTGTACTGGGTCGAGGAATTCCGTTGCGACGGCCTGCGCATGGACGCCGTCCACGCCATCCGCGACGATTCGGCCATCGACATCGTCACGGCCATCTGCACAGCATTGCAGGAAGGCCCCGGCAAGACCCGCAAGATCCACGTCGTGCTGGAAAACGACGCCAACGGCTCGCATTTCCTCGAGCGCGACCAGGCCGACCAGAAACCGATCACAGCCAGCGCGCAGTGGAACGACGACCTGCACCACGTCGCGCATGTCATCGTGACCGGCGAGACCGACGGCTATTACGCCGACTATGCGAAAGACCCGGTGTCGACATTCGGCGTGGCGCTGGCCGAAGGCTTCGTCTACCAGGGCCAGGCGTCGGAGTTCCGCAAGGGCGAACTGCGCGGCGAGCCGAGCGCGCAGTTGCCGCTCGAAAGCTTCGTCTCGTTCCTGCAGACGCACGACCAGGTCGGCAACCGGGCGTTCGGTGACCGCATATCGTCGCTGGCCGATCCGGTGCTGCTGCGCGCGGCCTACGCCTGCCTGCTGCTGTCGCCTCACACGCCGATGCTGTTCATGGGCGAGGAATACGGCGCATCGACGCCCTTCCTCTACTTCTGCGACTTCGGGCCCGAGCTGGCCTCGGCAGTCTCCGAAGGCCGGCGCTCCGAGTTCGGCGGCTTTGCCGCCTTCAGCGACGAATCGAAGCTGGACGAGATTCCCGACCCGAATGCCGAATCGACCTTCACCGCGTCGAAGCTGAAGTGGGACGAACGCACCGAAGGCGTCCACGGCGAACTGCTCGCGCACATCCGCGAACTGCTGGCGCTGCGCAAGACGCATCTGGTGCCGCGCTTCGACGGCCAGCATGCGGGCGGACGCCACTGGCGCGACGGCGATGCGCTGCGCGTCGATTGGTCGATCGGCGGCGCCGACGGCGAACCGGGCGGCGCGAAGCTGCAACTCGTCGCGCACTTCGGCAAGACGCCCGCCGACAGCATCACCCCACTGGAAGGCCAGACCATCTACTCGAGCGGCGTCGGCACGCGCGAGGCATCCGACGACAGTCCGTGGCGCCTCGAACCCGGCGCCGTCCACGTGACCATTCAGGAGAACCCACTTGTCTGAAAACGCCCAGATCACGAACCACGCGAACCACGCAAACCACGAGGCGCGCGAAGAACACGAGGCGCTCCAGCGCCTGGGCGCCTTCTTCGGCATCGCATCGGATTACAACGACATCTTCGGCAAGCGCCATGTGGCGCCGTCGGCCAACCTGTCGTCACTGCTCGCCAGCTTCGGCATCGACCCGTCGGTCAGACCGCAGGAAAGCCTGGCGGTCGCGGAGGCTGCGCGCTGGCGCGAGTTCGTGCCGCCGGCCATCGCGGTCGAAGCCGATCGCGCAGGATGGTCGTTCCGCGTCCGCGTGCCGGCCGCCCAGGCACAGGCCGCCTGGACACTGCATGAAGAGAACGGCACGCCGCATCACGGCGAGCTGTCGCTCCACGCCGTGCCGGAACTGGACCGCGTCGACATCGACGGCGTCGCCTGGTGCGAAAGAGAAGTCACGATCGCGCTTTCGCTGCCGGCCGGCTACCACCGCCTGTCGCTGGACGACGTGGGCGGCAAGCCGAGCGGCGACGCTTTCATCATCAGCGCGCCGACGCAGTGCTACAAGCCGCCGGCTTTGCGCGGCGAGGGGCGTGTCTGGGGACCGGCCGTGCAGCTGTATGCGCTGCGCTCGCGCCGCAACTGGGGCATCGGCGATTTCGGCGATCTGGCGATGCTGGCGCAGCAGGCCGCACAGCGCGGCGCGGGCATCGTCGGGCTGAACCCGCTGCACGCACTATTCCCGCACAACCCGGCGCACACCAGCCCTTACAGCCCGTCCTCGCGGCTGCACCTGGACGTGCTCTACATCGACGTCGAGGCGGTCGACGAATTCCGCGATTGCGACTTCGCGCAACGGCTGGTGAAGTCGCCCGAATTCCAGGCACGCCTGGCCGCGCTGCGCGGTACGCTGCTGGTCGACTATCCCGGTGTGGCTGCGGCCAAGTTCGAGGTACTCGAACTGCTGTATGCACGATTCCGCAGCCGACCGAACCCTGCCTTCGAGTCGTTCCGCAAGGAGCGCGGCGCGTCGCTGCGCCGCCATGCGCTTTTCGAGGCGCTACAGGAACATTTCTTCGCAGACGATTCGTCGGTCTGGGGCTGGCCGGTCTGGCCCGAGGCCTATCGCGATCCGTCTTCGGCCGAAGTCGCCGCGTTCTGCGAAGCCAACATCGAGCGGGTCGAGTACTTCGAATACCTGCAATGGCAGGCAACCCGCCAGCTGACCCGCGCGAGCGACCAGTGCGAAGCGTTGGGCATGGCAGTCGGGCTTTACCTCGACCTGGCCGTGTCGGTCGACCGCGCCGGCTCGGACACCTGGAGCGAGCAGACCACTTTCGTGCACGGCGCCAGTGTCGGCGCGCCGCCCGACGAGTTCAACCCGAACGGCCAGGGCTGGGGCCTGCCTCCGCTGCGTCCCGACAAGCTGCGCACCACCGGCTACCGCTTCTTCATCGAGACGCTGCGCGCCAACATGCGCGCCGCCGGCGCCCTGCGAATCGACCATGTGATGGGCCTGCTGCGCCTGTTCTGGATTCCGCCGCACAAGTCGCCGCAGGACGGCGCGTATGTGCACTACAACCTCGACGAGATGCTCGGCATCGTCGCCATCGAAAGCCAGCGCGAGCGGTGCATGGTGATCGGAGAAGACCTGGGCACCGTGCTGGAAGAGATGCGCACGGCGATGACCCGCAGCGATGTGCTGTCGTACAAGCTGCTGTACTTCGAGCGCACGCGCGAGAACGACTTCATCGCGCCGGCCGACTACCCGCGCAACGCGCTGGTCGCGATCAGCACGCACGATCTGGCCACGCTGGCCGGCTGGTGGACCGGTCACGACCTTCGGTTGCGCCTGTCGCTCGGTCTTTTTCCGGACCAGGCCCTGTTCGAGAAACAGCTTTTCGACCGGGCGCAGGAACGCGTCCGCCTGCTGCTGGCGGTGCAGCGCGCCGGCTTCCTGTCGCCCGATGCAGTGGCCGGCGCCACCGGTGCGCAGACGCTGTCGTCGGAGGTGGTTTCGGCCATCCACGCCTACGTCGCGAGCGCGCCGTCACAGGTGATGATGGTTCAACTGGAAGATGCCATCGGCATGGCCGAGCAGGCCAACATGCCCGGCACCACGTCCGAGCATCCCAACTGGCAACGCAAGCTGTCGCTCGATCTGCTGCAGCTGTCGACCGACGAGCGCGTGCTCGAACTCTGCCGCACGCTGGCCGCGATACGCCCGCATCCGACGCTCAAGATGCCGCCGCGCCGCAGCATCGAAACCGTGATTCCGCGCGCCACCTACCGCGTGCAATTCCACAAGGATTTCCGCTTCGAGCATGCGATCGCGGCGTTGCCGTACCTGGCGCGTCTCGGCATCAGCCACGTGTACTGCTCGCCGATCCAGCGCGCGCGGCCAGGCAGCATGCACGGCTACGACGTGGTCGCGCATGACGAGATCAACCCCGAGCTCGGTGGTCGCGAAGGCTTCGAACGTTTCACCGAGGCATTGCGGGCCAACGGCATGGGCCAGTTGCTCGACCTGGTGCCCAACCACATGGGCGTGCTCGGCGCCGACAACGCGTGGTGGATGGACGTGCTGGAAAACGGACCGGCTTCGCAGTATTCGCAGCATTTCGACATCGATTGGCGACCGCTGAACCTGGAGCTGGCCGGCAAGGTGTTGCTGCCGGTGCTGGGCGACCACTACGGCGACGTGCTGGAGCGCGGCGAGCTCGAACTGGCTTTCGATGCAGAGCGCGGCAGCATGGAAGTGCATTACCACGAGCACCGTTTTCCGCTCGCACCCGAGACGTACGCGCGCGTGTTGCAGCGCGCCGAGGCCGCCCTGAACGATCCCGATCTGACGGCCAGCCTGGCCAGCGTCGCGACCGCTTTCGGTCATCTGCCACCTCGCCTGTCGACCGACCCCGAATCGGTGGCAGAACGTGCGCGCGACAAGGAAATGCTGAAGGGCAGGCTCGCACGTCTGCTGGCGCGCAACCCCGAAGTCGCACAGGCGATCCGTGCAGCGGTCGCAGGCTTCAACGCGCCTTCCGAGCGCGACGCGCTGCATGCGCTGCTCGACGCGCAGGCTTACCGCGTGTCGTACTGGCGCGTGGCCGCCGACGAGATCAACTACCGCCGTTTCTTCGACATCAACGAGCTGGCCGCGCTGCGCATCGAACGCGAGGAAGTCTTCGAGGCGACGCACCGCATGGCGCTCGATCTGTCGGCTTCCGGCGCGGTCGACGGGCTGCGCATCGACCATCCGGACGGACTCTACGACCCGGCCGAGTATTTCGAGCGGCTGCAGGACGGCTACGCGCGTCGCGCGGGACTGGTACTGCCCGCCAGCGACGCGGACGGTCGGCCGCCACGTCCGCTCTACGTCGTCGCCGAGAAGATCGCCGCTTCGCATGAGGAAGTGCCGGTGACCTGGCACATCCACGGCACCACCGGCTACCGCTTCGCCACCGTCGTCAACGGAGTGATGGTCGATACGCGTGCAGCGGAGCGCTTCATGCGCATCTGGCGCGGCTTCACCGGCGTGCAGCAGGAGTTCGGCGAGCTGGCCTATGAAGGCAAGCGGCAGACGATGCGCAACGCGCTGTCTTCCGAGCTCAACGTGCTGTCGACCGAGCTGCTGCGAATGGCCCGCTCCGACCGCCGGACGCGCGACTACACGCTCAACAGCCTGCGCCGTGCGCTCGGTGAGATCGCTGCGTGCATGCCGGTCTACCGCAGCTACATCGTCGATACGCCGTCCGAGCAGGACCTGCACTACATCGACACCGCCGTCGCCGAGGCGCGACATCGCAGCCTGGATGCGGACGAGTCGGTGTTCGACTTCGTGCGGATGACGCTGCTCGGGGAAGCGGTGCCCGACGCGTCGACCGGCCTGCGCGAGCGCGCGCGCCGGCTGGCTGTGCGCTTCCAGCAGTTCAGCGCGCCGGTGACGGCAAAAGGTGTCGAGGACACGGCCTTCTACCAGTACTTTCCACTGAGTTCGCTCAACGAAGTCGGCGGCGAGCCCGGGCATTTCGGCATGACGCTCGAAGAGTTTCACAGTGTCAGTACCGATCGCGCATCGCGCTGGCCGCACACCATGCTTGCCACGTCGACGCACGACAACAAGCGCTCGGAAGACGTGCGCAACCGCATCAACGTGCTGTCCGAAATGCCGGCGACATGGCGGCTGGCGCTGCGTCGGTGGAAGGCGATGAACGACGTGCCGCACGTCGACTGCGAGGCCGAGGCCGACGACGACACACCGACGGTCGTGCCTTCTGCAGCGGACGAATACCTGCTCTACCAGACGCTGCTCGGCACCCTGCCCGTCGGCGGACTGACCGACGCCGGGCGCGCCGAGTTCATCGAGCGCATCGAACGTTACGTGCTGAAGGCGGCCCGCGAATCCAAGTCGCACACGAGCTGGGTGCATCCGGATCAGGACTATGAAGACGCGCTGACCGGCTTCGTGAAGCGCCTGCTCGGCAGCGCCGAAAGCGAAGCGTTCCGTGCCGACCTCGAAAGCCTGAGCGCCACGCTGGCCTGGTTCGGTGCGCTCAACAGCATCTCGATGATCCTCATCAAGTACACCTCGGCCGGCGTGCCCGACCTGTACCAGGGCAACGAGCTGATGGACCTGAGCCTGGTCGACCCGGACAACCGCCGACCGGTCGACTACACCGCGCGCAGCAGCTGGCTCGACCGGCTCGATGCGATGGCCGCAAGCGACGACATGGCCGGTGGCGCGAGCGCACTCGCGGCGACGCCGCACGACGGTGGCGCCAAGCTGTGGACGACATGGCGGCTGCTCGATCTGCGGCGCGAGAATCCGGCGCTGTTTCGCAACGGCGGCTACACGGCGCTCGAAGCGAGTGGCAGCGAGGCGTCGCATGTGGTCGCTTTCACGCGGCATCACGAAGCGCATACGCTGGTCGTCGTCGCCGGCCGGCTCTACGTCAGTCTTGCGACATCGGCCGAATCGAAGGCCGCAGAAGCCGCTTCCGACGGCTGGCTGCCGCTCGGCGCCGCCGTCTGGAAAGATACCGCCGTGCAGCTTCCGGGCTGGGCCGACGGCGCCCGCTTCGAGCATGTCTTCACCGGCGAGGTGCTCACCGTCCGCGACGGCGCGTTGCAGGTCGGAAACCTCTTCGCACATTTCCCGGCAGCCGCGTTGATGGCGCTGGACCCACGGGAACCGGAATCCAAGGAAGCGCAATGAGTCTGTTCGGAAAATCGAAGCCGACGCTGTCCGTCGCCGACTTGATCGTGCAGACGCTCGCCGACATCGGCGTGCAACGCGTCTGGGGCGTGACCGGCGACAGCCTGAACGCGATCAACGACAGCCTCAGACGGCTTGAGAAGATCGACTGGATGCATGTGCGCAACGAGGAAGCCGGCGCTTTCGCGGCCGGTGCCGAAGCCGCCGTGACAGGCGAGCTGGCGGTCTGCGCCGGCAGTTGCGGCCCCGGCCATGTCCACCTGATCAACGGGCTCTACGACTGCCAGCGCAATCACGTCCCGGTGCTGGCCATCGCGGCGCACATTCCGTCGAGCGAGATCGGCCTGGGCTACTTCCAGGAGACGCATCCTACCGAGCTGTTCCGCGAATGCAGCCACTTCTGCGAAATGCTGCAGGACCCGGCGCAACTGCCCGAGCTGCTGCACCGCGCAATACGTACCGCCATCGGTCGCAAGGGCGTCGCGGTACTGGTCATTCCGGGCGACGTGTCGATGAAGGACGCGCCCGAGAACGCGCGGCCGACGCTGGCATTGCCGGTGGCGCCTCGCATCGTTCCCGATGCGGGCGAGGTCGAGAAGCTGGCTGCGCTCTTGAACGACGCGGGCCGCGTCACGCTGCTGTGCGGTGCCGGTACGGCCGGCGCGCATGCCGATGTCGTCGCGCTGGCCGATGCGCTGCAGGCGCCGATCGTCCATGCATTCCGCGGCAAGGAACACATCGAATGGGACAATCCGTTCGACGTCGGAATGACCGGGCTGATCGGCTTCTCGTCGGGCTATCACGCGATGATGGAATGCGACACGCTGCTGATGCTGGGCACCGACTTTCCCTATCGCAATTTCTATCCGGACAAGGCGACGATCGTGCAGATCGACAGCGACCCGACCGCGCTGGGCCGGCGCGCTCAATTGACCATGGGCATCGTCGGCGACGTGCGCGAAGCGGCTTCGATGCTGCTGCCGAAGATCCGTGCCGGACGCGAAGCGAAGTTCCTGGATTCGGCACTCGAGCACTATCGCAGCGCACGCGAAGGCCTCGACGATCTCGCGACGCCGCGGGACGGCGACGAGCCGCTGCATCCGCAATACGTCGCGCGCGTCGTGAATGCGCTGGCGAACGACGATGCGATCTTCACCGCCGATGTCGGCACGCCGTCGGTCTGGGCTGCGCGCTATCTCGCTATGAACGGCCGGCGTCGGCTGGTCGGCTCGTTCAACCACGGCTCGATGGCGAACGCGATGCCGCAGGCGCTCGGCGCGCAGGCAGCCTTTCCGGGCCGGCAGGTGATCTCGCTGTCCGGCGACGGCGGCCTGACGATGCTGATGGGCGAGATGCTGACGGCCGTACAGATGAAGCTGCCGATCAAGATCGTGGTCTTCAACAACAGTTCGCTAGGCTTCGTCGAGATGGAGCAGAAGGCTGCAGGCTATGTCGATACCAACGTGTCGTTGAAAAACCCGGATTTTGGTGCCATCGCACGCGAGATGGGCTTCTTCGGACGACGCGTGACGCGGTCGGCGGACCTGGAACATGCGTTGCGCGAAGCCTTCGCGCACGACGGTCCGGCGTTGATCGATGTGGTCACCGATCCGATGGAGCTGGTGATGCCGCCAAAGATCAAGGCGGCGCAGGTGAAGGGATTCAGTCTCTATTCGATTCGCGCAGTGATGAACGGGCGCGGAGACGAACTGGTGGAGCTGGCGAAGACCAATCTGCTGCGGTCGTAGATCGAAATCACAGTGCGTGGCCGATGGGCGCGTTAAGGAGAACTTAATCGCGGATGTTCCAAAGCTGAACGACGCGCCGCGCTGGCGGTTCTACATTCGAGGGTACAAGCAAATCGACCCTCCAAGGACTCGCCGTGTCATGACCTCCCGACCCACGCATTCATCGGCTATCGCCAGAACCCTGGCCAATCTCGACACGCCCGCCGCCGTGATCGACACCGGCCGGATGACCCGCAACATCGAACGCATGCAGAAGAAGGCCGATGCGCTGGGCGTGCGCTTCCGGCCGCATGTGAAGACGACGAAATGTGCCGATGTGTTCGAAGCCCAGCGCCATGCGGGCGCGCGAGGCATCACGGTGTCGACGCTCAAGGAGGCCGACAGATTCTTCGCAGCCGGCGTGACCGACATCCTCTACGCCGTCGGCATGGCCGCCCACCGTCTCGACCACGCATTGCGACTGCGTCGCGCCGGATGCGCTCTCACGATCATCACGGACAGCCTCGAAGGCGCGAACGTCATTGCCGATTTCGGCCATCGCTTCGGCGAAGCCTTCGACGTGCTGATCGAGATCGACACCGATGGCCACCGTTCCGGCGTCAAACCGGAGGAACCGCGGCTGATCGACATCGCACGCGCACTTCACGACGGCGGCATGAAGCTTGCCGGTGTCATCACGCATGCGGGATCGAGCTACGAGCTGGAGACGCCGGAAGCTCTCGCTGCGCTGGCCGAAGTGGAACGCGTCGGTTGCGTGCGCGCCGCAGAACGCATCCGTGACGCCGGCCTGCCTTGCGATGTGGTGAGCGTCGGCTCGACACCCACCGCGCTCGAAGCGCACGGTCTCGAAGGCGTGACCGAACTGCGCGCCGGCGTGTACGTGCTGTTCGACCTCGTGATGCACAACATCGGCGTCTGCAAGACCGACGACATAGCGCTGAGCGTGCTCACCACGGTGATCGGCCACCAGACGGAAAAGGGCTGGGCCATCGTCGATGCGGGCTGGATGGCGATGAGCCGGGACCGGGGAACGTCGCGCATGGGCCACGACTTCGGTTATGGCCAGGTCTGCACGATCGACGGCGAGGTGTTGCCCGGCTATGTGATCGGCAGCGCAAACCAGGAACACGGAATCCTGTCGCGAGAGCCTGGTGCCGGCGAACCCGATGCAGACATCGTATCGACGTTTCCCATCGGCACGCGCCTGCGCATCCTGCCGAACCATGCCTGCGCGACAGGCGCGCAGTTTCCGTCCTATCAGGCCGTCGATGACGCCGGCCGCGTTCAGACCTGGGAGCGTTTTCATGGCTGGTGACACCGGTGCACGTCCTGTCCGCATCGAGGTCCCGGCGCTCGCGAAACCCGGCGGCCACTACAGCCATGCGGTGTGCGGCGCCGGGCTGGTCTTCGTCTCGGGACAACTGCCGATCGGGCCCGACGGACTGCGCCTGACCGAAGCAGACTTCGAAGACCAGGCGCGCCAGACCCTGAGCAATGTCGAGCAGGCGCTGCTGGCCAGCGGATCGGAGATCGCGAAGCTGTTGCAGGTGCGCGTCTATCTCGACGACATCGACAACTGGCCTGCCTTCAACGTCATCTATGCAGCGTGGGCCGGCAGCGCCCTGCCCGCGCGCGCCATCGTCCCCGTGCCGGCGCTGCACTTCGGGTTCAAGATAGAAATCGAAGCCACTGCACTCGCCTGATCCAGGCGAAGGCCTCGGCCTAGAACTCCGCGACCTTGCCCCATGCGGAGGACTGGAACCGGTCCGGATGGTAAGGGCGAGGATCGACGATGGGTTTGCAGGCACTGACCACGTCGGCGATAAGGTGTCCCGCACCCGGTCCGATGCCGAAGCCATGGCCGCTGAATCCCGCGGCCAGGACCAGTCCCGGCAAGGTGGCCGTCTCACCGATCCCGGGAACGCCATCGGGTGTGCTGTCGACATAGCCGGCCCATGCCGAAGTGATCGATCGTTCTGCAAGCTGCGGGACCAGTGCGACTGCCCGGTCGTAAGTGAGTTGCACGACCGACCGGTCGACGGCCGGGTCCAGGACCCGCATCCGCTCCATCGGCGTCGGTCGATCGAGCCTCCACTTCGACCAGCCTTCGTGACCCGACCGGATGCCTTCCAGTCCGCCGGGCGCAAGGTTGCGCCAGCGCCGCTGGAACATGGGCAGGAATTGCGGGGCGAATCGCAGCAGCTGAGGTGTGGGATCGACCCGACCGCGACCGCTGATGGACAGCGTGTATCCGCCATCCGAGCGCCGGGTCATGGAGACGCCCTTGGTGTGGAGCGTATACGGCAATTCGGCTGCGCCCGGAGACACGGCGAGAACCGTCTGCCGGATGGCCGCCTGCGGAAACCGGATTCCATACTGACGGCAGAACGACGATGCCCAGGCTCCGCCGGCCAGCACGGCGATCTTGGTCCGGATCGTGCCTTTTTCGGTGACCACCGCCGAAAGTCGTCCCGCTTCCGTTTCGATGCCACGCGCCGCACAACCCTGGTGGACCGTTCCACCCAGGCGCATGACTGCCCGGGCCACCGCAGGCGCGGCGCGCGAGGGGTCGGCGGTGCCGTCCGTGGGCGAAAAGACGCCGCCTTTCCACGCCTTGCCGGTCACCCGGCCGTGCGCGGCGGCTTCGGCCGAAGTCAGCATCCGGGTATTCACGTCGACGGTGCGAGCGAATTCTCCCCAGCGGGCCCAACCCTCCAGCTCACGCTCGTCGTTGCTCAGATAGAGAAGGCCACACCGCTGAAACCCGGTTTCTTCGCCGGTGTCCGCGGTGAATTGCTCCCACAGGTCAAGACTCCTTGTCGCCATCGGAAGCTCGCGGGCATCGCGGTTCTGCTGCCGGCACCAGCCCCAGTTGCGGCTCGATTGCTCCGCACCGATGCGTCCCTTCTCGACGACCGCCACCTTCATGCCGCGCTTCGCGAGGTAGTAGGCGGTGAACACGCCGATGATGCCGCCACCGATGACGACTACATCGGCGCTGGCCGGCAAGTCGGGCGACGTCGGAACGGCAGTCAGAGGTGCTGGCATATGCAAGGGTTCCTGGACAGAAAGGATGATCGAAGCCTGGATTTTCGTTGCCGGGATTTAAGTTTGCAATTTACGGTTCATGCATCGGCCATTAAGCTCGTGGTTAATGCTCACCTCGGAAGACCTCGCTTTTTTCACTGTGCTTGCGGACTCCAGCTCACTGGCGGAAGCGGCGCGCAAGCTCCACGTCACACCGCCGGCCGTGTCGCAGCGACTCCAGGCCCTGGAGGCGCGCGCCGGCATCCGGCTGCTCGACAGGACCGGTCGGCGTTCCTCGCTGACGGACGAAGGCGTACTGGTCGCAGCGCATGGGCGGATGGTGGCCGAGACGATCGAAGCGTTGTCCGAAGCGCTGGCCGATCGCACGAAAAAGGTGACCGGCCAGCTTCGGGTGGCAGCCCCGCATGGTTTCGGCAGACTCTACGTCGCGCCGGTGGCGGAGGCTTTCGCTCGCACCCATCAGGGCGTGACGATCTCGCTGGAGCTGTCGGACCATCCCGGTGTTCAGCTGATCGAAAGCTGCGATGTCGTGATTCATATCGGGCCTGCGGGCCCACCCAATCAGATAACGACGACCCTGGCGCCGAACCGGCGCCTGCTTTGCGCCAGCCCGGCCTATCTGGAACGCGCAGGGCCGATCGCCTCGCCTGCCGATCTCGCCGGACATCGCTGCCTCGTCGTCAAGGAGAACAACGAGGATTTCAGTCTCTGGCGTTTCGCTTCAGAAGACGGCGAATCGGCCACCGTGCGAATCGCACCGACCATGTCGAGCAACGACGGTGCCGTCGTGCGCGACTGGGCACTGGCGGGCATGGGCATCGCCGTGCGTTCTGAGTGGAACGTCGCGGAGGACATAGCGCAGGGCCGCCTCCGGACGATCCTGCCGAACTGGGAAGCGCCGGCAGCCGATGTCGTCGCGCTTTTCGGCTCGCGACACGGACGAAGTGCGCGGACGACAGCGTTTCTCGCATCGCTCCGGCAATCTCTGCAACCGGTGCCGTGGCGCTCGGGCAACGCCGACGGGAAGCACCTTGGGCTTGGGCTTGGGCTCGATCAGGTCTTGCCGTCTTCCTCTGCCGGCCAGTCGCGGATGTAGGCTTTCAGCATCTTGTTCTCGAAATTCTGACTGTCCACGATGGTCTTGGCCACGTCGTAGAAGCTGATCACCCCCATCAGCATCCGCTTGTCCATCACCGGCATGTAGCGCGCGTGGCGCTCCAGCATGATGCGGCGGACTTCGTCGAGATCGGTTTCGACGGTGCAGGTGACCGGCGCATCGTCCATCGCCTTGCGGATCAGCGTGGTGCCGACCTGCCCGCCGTTGGCGACGATGCAGACGATCACTTCGCGGAAGGTAAGCATGCCGACCAGGTCGCCGTGCTCCATGACGACCAGCGAACCGATGTCCTTTTCAGCCATCGTGGCCACGGCCACGGAGAGCGGCTCATCGGGCGTTACGGTGAAGAGCGTGTTGCCCTTGACGCGCAGGATGTCGCTGACTTTCATCGGAATACCTCTTTGAAGCTCTGGTCGTTATCGCGTTTGAATATAACCCGCGCTCGCTCAGAATAGGCCGCACCTGAAAAAACGGCCAAAGGAGACACATGCCAGGCTATTCCGATCCGGGATTCGACACGCTCGCCCTGCACGCGGGCGCAGCGCCCGATCCGACCACCGGCGCGCGCGCCGTGCCGATCCACCTGACGACATCCTTCGTCTTCGAGTCCAGCGACCACGCCGCCGCGCTGTTCAACCTGGAACGCGCCGGTCACGTCTACAGCCGCATCAGCAATCCGACGAATGCCGTGCTGGAGCAGCGCGTGGCTGCGCTCGAAGGCGGCATCGGCGCCATTGCGACCGCCAGCGGACAGGCCGCGCTTCACCTGAGCGTCGCGACGCTGATGGGCGCCGGCTCGCACATCGTCGCCAGCACCGCGCTCTACGGCGGCTCCCAGAACCTGCTGCACTACACGATGCGGCGCTTCGGCATCGAGACGACTTTCGTCAAGCCCGGCGACTTCGACGGCTGGCGCGCGGCGATACGGCCGAACACCAAGCTGCTGTTCGGCGAGACGGTCGGCAATCCCGGGCTGGACGTGCTCGACATACCGGCCGTCAGCGACATCGCGCATGCAGCCGGCGTGCCGCTGCTGGTCGATTCGACGCTCACCTCGCCCTATCTCATCAAGCCTTTCGACCACGGCGCCGATCTGGTCTACCACTCGGCAACCAAGTTCCTGAGCGGCCACGGCACGGTGATCGGCGGCGTGGTGGTCGACGGCGGCAGCTTCGACTGGGAGCGTTCGGGCAGATTCGCCGAACTGAGCCAGGCCTACGACGGCTTCCACAACATGGTCTTCAGCGAGGAAAGCACCGTCGGCGCCTTCCTGCTGCGTGCCCGCCGCGAAGGCCTGCGCGACTTCGGAGCGTCGATGAGCCCGCACACCGCATGGCTGATCCTGCAAGGCATCGAGACGCTGCCGCTGCGCATGGAGCGGCACATCGACAACACGCAGAAGATCGTCGAGTTCCTGGCCGAGCACCCGTTCGTCTCGCGCGTCGGTCATCCGCTGATGCCGTCGCATCCGAGCCATGCTCTGGCTGGAAAGCTGCTGCGACACGGTGCGCGAGGTGCCGGCGCGGTGTTCAGCTTCGACATCAAGGGCAGCCGCGAACAAGGCAAGAAATTCATAGAGGCGCTGAAGCTCTTCAGCCATCTCGCCAACGTCGGCGACTGCCGCAGCCTGGTGATCCATCCGGCAAGCACGACGCATTTCCGGATGACGGACGAGGCGCTCGCGGGCGCGGGAATCTCGCAAGGCACGATCCGTCTGTCGATCGGCCTCGAGGATCCGGCCGACCTGATCGACGACCTCAAGCGCGCGCTGAAAGCTGCAGAGAAGGCGGGTGCCTGAGATGGAACTGATCGTCGACGGTCACACCACTTATGCCTACACAGGCGGCAAGACGCTCGATCTGGCCAAGCCAACTGTCGTGTTCATCCACGGCGTGCTGAACGACCACAGCGTATGGATTCTGCAGAGCCGCTGGTTCGCGAATCACGGCTGGAACGTTCTGGCGATCGACCTGCCCGGCCACTGCCGCAGCGCCGGAGCGCCGCCGGCGAGCGTTGAGGACGCGGCACGCTTCGTCGTCGCGCTGCTCGATGCCGCGGGCGTCGAGAAGGCTGCGCTGGTCGGGCACAGCTTCGGCTCGCTGATCGCGCTGGAAACCGCCGCGCAGGCGCCGGAGCGGGTGTCGCACATCGCGCTGGTTGGCACGGCATACCCGATGGCTGTGTCACCTGCGCTGCTGGAAAGTTCGCTGAATACACCCATGCGCGCGATCGACATGGTCAACAGCTTCTCGCATTCGATGCTTGCGCCGCCGCCCTCCTCGCTCGGTCCCGGCACCTGGCTGTACGGCGGCTCGAGGGCGCTGATGCGGCGCGTGTTGGCGAGCAACCGCGAAGTCAATGTGTTCCACGTCGGCTTCAAGGCCTGCAACGACTATGCGAACGGCGAAGCGGCGATGGTCGCGGTCGCAGCGGCGGGATGTCCGGTGCTGTTCCTGCTCGGAGCCGCCGACCAGATGACGCCGCCGCGCGCTGCCAAGGCGCTGCAGACGAAGGCCGCCGGCGCAAAGGTCGTGACGGTTCAGGCCGGACACGCGCTGATGTCGGAAGCGCCGGATGCCGTTCTTTTCGCGCTGAAGGATTTTCTGGACGCCTAGACCGAGAACGTTTTCGGCTCTGCTCTCAGCGCCGCAAGCAACTTCGCGGCGTGCGGCGTGGAAACCTGTGGCGGTTGCAATGCCGACAGCATCCGCGACAGCGTCTCCGCATGCGGCAACAAAGGACCGACGAAGCGCGTGCCGTCCGCGCCGGCCACGAGGATGGTCGGGAAGGTCTCGACATCGAAATCGTCGGCCAGATCGGCATGGTCCTCGATGTCGACCCAGGCGAAGCGAAAGCCGGGATGCGCGCGCTCGACCTGCGCGAAGAACGGTCGGTATTCGCGACAGGCGCCGCACCATTCGGCGCAGAGGCATACGACCCAAAGGGCGTCGGTCGGTTCGTGCACGGTCATTCAGAAACCACGCTTTGCCGGCGTTTCGAGCCGCAACACGTCGCGCAGCGTGAGCTGCGCCAAAGGACGCTGCTGCCAGACCGGCGCCAGCGCGGCAGCTCGCGGCAGCAAGAGCTCGCCCAGCAGCGGTACCAGCGATGTCGTGTCGGGTGTGACGAGCATCACGTAGCGACGGTCTGCCGCCTCGGTGCGTTCGGCGAGCGGCGCGATCCAGTCCAGAGCGACCAGGGTGTCGAGCACCGGCGCCAGCTGCAATGCATCGACGCGCAGGCGATGCACGAGTTCGATGGTGTCCAGTCCGCGCTCGGGCGTAGTGCGCGCGGCGTGCAGTTCCTGCAGCGCCTCGACCGCCAGCAGGAACGACCAGCCCGGCGTGTCGCTGCGCCGCGCGACGCCGGCCACCAGACTGGGAAGATAGGCCGCGATGACCGCGCCCAGCAGCACGATGACCCAGGCGACATAGATCCATATCAGCAGGATAGGAACCGTCGCGAAGGCGCCGTAAAGCACCGAATAGGTCGGGACCAGGCTCAGGTAATAGCCGAGCACGCGCTTGGCGATCTCGATTGCGGCGGCAACGAAGACACCGCCGGCGAAGGCATGCGTCCATTTCACGGCGGTGTTGGGCACGAAGCGATAGAGCGCGGCCATGCCACCGGCAAGCAGCACGAATTCGAAGGCGTCGAACACCATCTTCAGCATGCCTGTGCCGCCGCCTCCGCCGCCCTCGCCGCCGACCGCGCCGCGCGATGCGGAGAACACATACGAGGTGGTGCTCAGGCTCACGGCCAGCATCGGCGGGCCGAGCGTGATCGCGGCCCAGTAGATGAAGACGCGCTGTGCCAGCGGACGCGGCGTGGGCACGCGCCAGATGTTGTTGAGCGTCTTGTCGATGGTCAGGATCAGCGCGATGGCGGTGACCAGCAACACGCCGAGCCCGGCAACGCCGAGCCCGCTGGCCTTGCTGGCGAATTGGTTCAGATAGCCAAGCACCTGGCGCGCGATGTTGTCCGGTATCAGGCTGTCGATGAGCCAGCGCTGCAGGCGGTCCTGCATGGTGGCGAACATCGGGAAGACGGTGAACAGGGCGAGCGCGACAGTGAAGAACGGCACCATGGCAATGGTGGTCGTGAAGGTCAGGCTGCTGGCAGTGAGCCCCAGGCGGTCTTCCTTGAAGCGTTGACCCAGCGCCACCGCGGTGTTGCGCCAGGGAAAGTGGGAAAAGTCTTTCCAGGAGGGCCGGCGTTTCATCCTCGTATCATAAAGAGCTCGCCCCCAGGCTTGCCCACTTCGTGTGGCAGCGCCTACCCCCTGCCGGGGGCGACACTGGCGGACTGGCGAAGCCAGATCCGCGGTGTCCCTGATGAATCCTAATACGCCCCTTTACTCCTCTGCGTCTGTTGCTGCTACCCGATGGTTGGCCGTTGGTAGCCTGGTCGGACTGATCGTCCTGGGTTTTGCCTGGGAGATCTGGCTGGCGCCGTTGCGGCCGGGCGGATCGTGGCTGGCGCTGAAGGTGCTGCCGTTGGTGGTGCCGCTGGCAGGGTTGTTGAAGAACCGCATGTACACGTACCGCTGGGTCAGCCTGATGATCTGGCTTTATTTCACCGAGGGCGTGGTGCGTGCGTGGAGCGATGCGCTGCCGCTGAGCCGGGCGCTGGCGGGGCTGGAGATCGTGCTCTGCCTTTTGCTTTTCATCGCTTGCGCGCTGCATGTGCGACTGCGGTTGCGTGCGCCCCGACCGACTGAATCCTGATCTTTTCGATATGACTGACAAGAACGTTCTCTTCGAACAACTTCGCGCCGTGGTCGGCGCCTCCAACGTCCTGACCGAAGGCGATCTCAGCGCCTGGGAACAGGAGTGGCGCAAGCGGATGCAGGGCAAGGCGCTCGCGGTCGTGCGTCCGGCGACGACGCAGCAGGTCGCCGATGTGGTGAAGCTCTGCGCCGCGTCCGGTACGTCGCTGGTCCCGCAGGGCGGCAATACCGGGTTGGCGGTCGGCTCGACGCCGGACACCAGCGGCACGCAGATCGTGCTGAGCCTGCAGCGGATGAATGCCGTCCGTGCGATCGATGCAGCCAATCTCACGGTGACGGTCGAGGCCGGCTGCATCCTCCAGACGCTGCAGGAAACCGCCGAGAAGGCAGGCTTCCTGTTCCCGCTGAGCCTCGCCGCCGAGGGCAGCTGCACCATCGGCGGCAATCTCGCGACCAACGCCGGCGGCACGCAGGTCGTCCGCTACGGCAACGCGCGCGACCTCTGCCTGGGACTGGAGATCGTCACGTCGCAGGGCGAGATATGGGACGGCACCAGCGGTCTTCGCAAGGACAACACCGGCTATGACCTGCGCGATCTGCTGATCGGCAGCGAAGGCACGCTGGGCATCATCACCGCCGCTTCCATGAAGCTTTATCCGCAGCCGGCCGCGCGGCTGACCGCCTGGGCGGCGGTGCCGTCGCTCGATCACGCGGTCACGTTGCTCGGCATGGCGCACGGCCAGCTCGGCGCCGGCCTGACCGGCTTCGAGGTGATGGGCAAGTTCGCGCTGAGCCTGGTCGGCAAGCACATGCCGCAGTTGCGCGTGCCGTTCCTGGACGACGAGAACGCACCGTGGTGCGTGTTGCTGGAGAACTCCGACAGCGAATCCGAGGACCATGCCCGCGCGCGTTTCGAGGCGCTGCTCGAACGCGCGTTCGAGGAAGGCTGCGTCGTCGATGCCGTGGTGGCTGAAAACATCGCGCAGGCACACCAGCTCTGGCATGTGCGCGAAAGCATTCCGCTGGCGCAGGCCGAGGAAGGCCTGAACATCAAGCACGACATTTCGATCGCCGTGTCGCGCATTCCGGCTTTCGTCGCCGAGACCGATGCGACGCTTCAGCGCGAAGTCCCGGGCGTGCGGCTGGTGAATTTCGGCCATCTGGGCGACGGCAACCTGCACTACAACGTCCAGGCACCGGCCGAGGGCGATACCAAGGTTTTCCTGCGTCAGGAAGAAGAGCGCGTGAATACGCTGGTCTATGACGCGGTCGAAAGGTTCGGAGGTTCCTTTTCAGCGGAGCACGGAATCGGCGGACTCAAGGTGCACAAGCTTGAAAAGCACAAGTCGCCGGTGGCGCTGGGCATGATGCGGGCGATCAAGCAGGGGCTGGACCCGCAGAACATCATGAATCCGGGGCGAGTGTTGCGGGCTTGAGCAGCAACTGGTTGTGCGGATAAAATATGCGCATACTCCATGCCCGAAAGAACGCACATGCTTCACTTCGATAAAGCGCCCAAGAAAGCAACCAACCTCAGCCTCAACAGCAAAGTGCTTGAGATGGCGCGCGAGTTGGGGATGAATGTGTCGCAGACGGTCGATGGTCTGCTCGCGGAAGAGGTGAAGCGCCGTTACCTCGAAAAGTGGGCCGACGAGAGCAAGGACGGCATTGCCGCATACAACGCCCGCATCGCAAGAGAGGGTTTGCCGTTGGCCAAGTACCGGACGTTCGCACGCAGTCTCGGCGATGGGAAAAATAGCTGATGGCGCGATTCGATGTGTATGCGAATCCGGATATGGACGACCGCGCGGTCGTCCCGTATTTGCTGGATGTCCAGAGCGACTATCTGAAAGGTCTCGAGACGCGCGTCGTGATACCGCTCTTCGCAGCCGCCCGCTTCAGCACCACCGTCCGCACGCTGAATCCCGAGCTTAAGGTCGACGGGAAAAGCGTCGTCATGGACACGGCGTCCATCGGCGCAGTGCCCGCAGGCGAGTTGCGCAGACCGGTGGTGAACGTCTCCGGCAGGCAGCTCGACATACAGGATGCGCTCGACGCGCTATTTGCAGGTTACTGAAATGACAACGCCCGAAAGCATTGCCCGCCCCGTCCGCTCCCAATACGAAGACTTCATGCGCCACGTCGACACGACCGGCGTGCACAAGGCCGATCGCACCGGCACCGGCACGAAAAGCGTGTTCGGCTACCAGATGCGCTTCGACCTGAACGAGGGCTTCCCGCTTGTCACGACCAAGAAAGTCCACCTGCGCTCCATCATCCAGGAGCTGCTCTGGTTCCTGACCGGCTCCAGCGACAACAACTGGCTCAAGGCGCGCGGCGTCAGCATCTGGGACGAATGGGCGCCCGATAACGGTGACCTGGGTCCGGTCTACGGTGTGCAGTGGCGCAGCTGGCCGACGCCCGACGGCGGGCACATCGACCAGATCGCCGAAGTCGTCAAGACACTGAAATCCAACCCCGACTCGCGCCGCATCATCGTCAGCGCCTGGAACGTGGCCGAGCTGTCGAAGATGGCGCTGATGCCGTGCCATGCCTTCTTCCAGTTCTACGTCGCGCCGCCGCAAAATGTCGGAGAACGCGGCAAGCTCAGTTGCCAGCTCTACCAGCGCAGCGCCGACATCTTTCTCGGCGTGCCTTTCAACATCGCCAGCTACGCGCTCCTCACGCACATGGTGGCGCAGCAGTGCGACCTCGACGTCGGAGATTTCATCTGGACCGGCGGCGACTGCCACATCTACGCCAACCATGCCGAGCAGGTCGCGCTTCAGCTGAGCCGCACGCCGTATCCGTATCCGACGCTGGTCATCAAACGCAAACCCGATTCGATCTTCGGCTACGACTACGAGGATTTCGAAGTGGTGGACTACCAGCATCACGCCGCGATCAAGGCGCCGGTGGCTGTCTGACGATGACGATCCCGCATCCGCATCCGCTGCCGCGCCTCAACCTCATCTACGCCCGTGCCGCCAACGGCGTCATCGGCAAGGACAATGCCCTGCCCTGGCAGCTGCCGGAAGACATGGCGCATTTCAAGCGAACGACTGCCGGATCGCCGGTGATCATGGGCCGGAAGACCTGGGATTCGCTGCCCCCGCGTTTCCGGCCGCTGCCGGGGCGGCGCAACATCGTCGTGACAAGACAGGCCACCTGGACAGGCGAAGGCGCCGAACGCGCCGGAGGCCTGCGGGAAGCGGTGTCGCTGTGCGCGGGCGTCGCGGATATCTGGGTCATCGGCGGTGCGCAGATCTACGCCGAAGCGGCACCGCTGGCGCAGCGCGCCGTCGTGACCGAGATCGAACACGAGTTCGAAGGCGACGCCTGGGCGCCGGTGCTCGGCCACGAATGGCATGAGACATTGCGCGAATCGCACCTCGGCGCCGCCGGCCTGTCTTTCAGCTTCGTCACCTACGAAAGAAAAGCCTCACCGACGGCCGATGTCACGCCGGAAGCTGCGCAAATCCGGACGAGCTGAACGACGTGTCGACGGGCGTGTCGACAGCGACTTTCGAATCGAAGATCTCGACGCCGCCCCGCATTCTTCTCTTGACCGTGTAGAGCGCGGCGTCGGCGGCAGCCACCCAGTCGTCGGGTGATGCGAAGCCGTCGTGATAGCACGCGATGCCCGTGCTGATGCTGATGTTGCCGCAGGGAACGGTCCAGGGATCGGCATCCTCGGCACTGCGGTTCAGGTCCGCCTGCATTCTCTCGACGAAAGCCAGCGCCTCGGTCGGGCCGGCGCCGTTCAGCATCACCACGAACTCGTCGCCTCCGTAGCGGGCCGCAAGATCGTGGCGCGGCACATTGGCTTTCAGCAGCGCACCCATCCGGCGGATCACGGCATCGCCTGCCGCATGCCCGCCCGCGTCGTTGATGCGCTTGAAATGATCGACGTCGCACAGCAGCAGCGCCGCTTTCGGCGCCACGGCGCCATTCGAATTGCGCATCTCCTGGAAGACCCTGCTCAATTCGTCTCCGAAGCTGCGCCGGTTGTTCACGGCGGACAGCGAATCTTCCCGGCTCATCCGGCCCAGCGCCTCACTGGTTCGGCGCAAACCGCGCGCAAACTGCAACGTCGACCAGCCGAAGGCGGGAAAGTACAGCGCCATCATCGGCAGACAGGCGTACTGCACGCGAAGACTGGAGTCCGGCGTGAAGTGCCAGGGAAGGACAAGCCATGCCAGCAACACTCCCAGCGCCCCTGCCATCACGCCCTGCACCCAGAGTCGCGGTCCGCCGACCGCCATGTTGTTCATGCTCATGATCGTCACCGCGACCGCGCTGGGCATAAGGTTCCCACCGATGACGTAGACGCACATGCACAAAAGCATGGAGTCGACCATCAGGTTCTCCTTTTCCGCCCGGTCGGGCAAATCCGCACGCGACGACCGCTGGTAGGCCAGATGCGGCCAGATCAGCGAGACGAAGAAGAGAAATGCCCAGACATGCCAGACCGAGTCCCGTTCCGACAGGGCAACGACCAGACCGAAGCCTCCAAGACCCAGACCGGCAACGCGCGGCACGTAGATCTGCTGCGGCAACCGGACACCGGAGGCGTCTCGCCTTGGGACAATGAAGGGCATAGGCAGGGAGGTTGAAGGACGCGGAACGAATCGGACAGCCCGTAATTTAAGACATTTGGCGCTTGAAAATACACATTTTGTTGCAAGATCGATCAGGCAACGGCAGGTCGGTCGGCTGACTGCCGGGGACCGGACGCGTCCAGATAGTCCGAGAGCCAGATTCCCAGTACGCTGGCCCGCATCGGCTTCGCGAAGAGAAAACCCTGGAGTTCATCGCAGCCCATCCGCAGCAGAATGTCGCGCTGGCCTCGGTGCTCCACGCCCTCGGCCACGACCCGCAATCCAAGCGCATGGGCGAGCTGGATCACCGCCGCGACGACCGCCCTCGCGTCTTCCTTGCTTTCCAGTTCGCGAACGAAACTGCGATCGATCTTCAGCTGGCGCGCCGGAAGCTGGCGCAGGTAGCTGAGGCTGGAATAGCCGGTGCCGAAATCGTCGATCGAAAGATAGACGCCGATGCGCGCCAGATCGTCGAACGTGCGCTGCGTGGCCTTGATGTCTTCCATCGCGACCGATTCGGTGATCTCGCACATGAGCTGCGAGGCCGGAACGCCGTGGCGCAGCAACGCGTGCGCGATCCGCTCGGCGAGCCCGTCCTCGCGAAGCTGCATGACGGACAGGTTCACGGCGACGTTCATCGACAGCCCTTCGTCGCGCCATGCCGCAATCTGCCGGCAAGCATCGTCGATGATCCAGTCGCCGAGCCTGACGATCATTCCGAAGCGTTCCGCCAGCCCGATGAAGTGCAGCGGCCCCACCAGTCCACGCTGCGCATGGTTCCATCGCACCAGCGCTTCGACGCCGCTGACGCCGCCGCCGACGCCGTCGATCTTGGGCTGGTAGTAGAGCTCGAACTCGTTGCGGTCGAGCGCCTTGCGCAGGTCGCTCTGAAGTTCGAGCTGGTCGCTGGCGTCGGCCAGCATGTGGGATTCGAACATGGCGTAGTTGGCACCGCCGTTGCGCTTGGCCGCATACATCGCGGCGTCGGCGTTGGCCACCAGCTTGTCCGCCTCGCCCTGGTCGGGATGCAGCACGATACCGATCGAACAGGCGATCTGCACCTGCCGGCCGAGCACGTCGAACGGCTGCGTCAGCGCGTGCAGGATGCGGTTCGCGACATCCGCGCAGCCGGCCTCATCGGACACGCCTTCGAGCATCATCAGGAATTCGTCGCCGCCGATGCGCGCGACCGTGTCGCTTTCGCGGGCAGCGCCGAGCAGGCGCGCAGCCGCTGCCTGCAATATCAGGTCGCCGGCCTTGTGCCCGAAAGAATCGTTGACGGGCTTGAAGCCGTCCAGGTCGACGAACAGGACAGCGATCCGCTCTTCGATGCGCAACTGGTTCGCGCGCGTCATGCGCTTCAGCGCGTGGTACAGACGATCCTCGAACAGGACCCGGTTCGGCAGACCGGTCAATGCATCGGTGAACGCACGACGACGCAACTCGTGATTCGCGTCCTTGAGTTGCGCGTTCGACTGTTCCAGCGAATGGGCGAGGCGCCGCGCCACCACCTGTAGCCGTGCCTCGAGCAGCGATGTGAAGAGCGTTCCGAGCAGGAGCATGCTGGACGCCACGAGCACGATGCCGGTCAGCCCGGCGCCGCCGAGCGCATTCGCGCTGAGACAGACGGAACCCGCCGGAAAATTCGCCGCTGCCATGCCGGTGTAGTGCATGCCGCAGATGGCGATACCCATCAGCACCGCCGCCAGAAGCTGGACCTGCGGCCGACGCTCCTGCCGCACCCGGACCAGCAAACCGAAGATCGACAGCGCGGCAGCCGACGCAGCGACCGCGATCAGCACGGAGAGCGCGACCGTCGGCCAGTGCCAGACGATGCCCGGCGCCATGTCGATGGCCGCCATGCCGAGATAGTGCATGCCGGAAATGCCCGCACCCATGACCAGCGAAGCGATCAGCACGCGCTTCAGGCTGTAGTCCGCCCTGCTCGCCACCCACAGCGCGACAGCCGATGCCGCAACGGCGGCGATCCAGGAGACGAGCGTGAGCAATCCGGTGAAACCGATGCGGATCGGCAACGAGAAACCCAGCATGCCGACGAAATGCATGGACCAGATGCCGGTTCCGAGCGCAACCGAGCCAACGGTCCACCAGGGCGCACTGAAGATGCCGTCGGCGGAAAGGACACGGCGCGACAGGTCCAGCGCGACGTACGAAGCCAGCGTCGCGATCAACAGCGACGCAGCAACGAGCCACAGGTTGTGGTCGGCGGTGAGGTAAGCCCCGGACAGCAGGGGCGACGAAAAGGTTTGTGTCGGCGGAATCACACCTGCGATACGCAGTCAGCGCCGAAATCGATTCAGTGTCGCAGCAGCTTTTTGCTGGATTTTTTTCTGTTCGAGAGAAAGTACGCGATGGATCGTCAGTTCCTGCGTTTCTTGATGGCCGCGATGCCGGTCTGCGTGACCGCTGTCACGGTGGCCGCCGAGGCATATCTGCCGCCCTGCCGGTCGGGTATGTAGGCAGGGATCCTGGCCACCACCAGCCCCGCAGCCTGGAGCGATAGAAGCTTGTGAATGTCTTCCGCAGCTGTGATGTCGATCGGCAGCTGCTCACCAGCAAGACGTGCCAGCAGGACGTAGGGCATGCCGATTCCAAAGAGCGAAGATAGTAGTTATATCCTTTCTTTCAAAATCTATCGCAAAAAAACATAAAAAATTGCTTCTCTATCGGAATCGCTTGGTGAACTCGCGAACGACCCCAATGATTTTCGCGGTGCCGAGCGGTTTGATCGGGTAACGGCTGTTGAGCGGCTTGAGATAAAGATCGCCGCCGTCTTTGACCAGTTGCTTGAAAGTCGTCTCGTTGGCGGTATTGAGCGCAATCACATAGTCGCCCGGGATCGGCAGCATTTCGGGCTCCACGATCAGGATTGCACCGGGTGGAAATGAATCGCCGGTTTCGCTCACCATGCTGTCGCCGTGCACCCGCAATGCGTAGGTATGACGCTTGACGTCGATTCGCACGGGAACGGTGTCGAAAGACAAATTCTGCTTGAAGTTGTCGATGACGGTGTAGTTGCCGGCTTCGACTTCAGACACCAGCGGAACCTCCGCCCGCATGTCCGGCACTGCATCAGCCCGCATCCCGGAAAGCAGTTCGGCGACCGGCACGCCGAGCACATCCGCGACGCGTTGCCAGTTGCTGCGGCGCGGTGCCGTCCCACCCGGTCGCTCCCATTGCTGAACAGCGCCCCGGCTCACGCCTACGGCAACAGCGAACTGCTGCTCGCTCATATGAAGACGTTTTCGGCCTTCGCGAATGTATAGATGGCTGCTCACAGCCTGAAAGACTAGATTGCGCCGATGATTACAAAGGTATCAATGATAGGTTTTCCAACATTTCGGCAGCCTCGAAAACGCCGGATATCGCAGGACATTCCGTTTTGCTAACGTTCCGGCTTCGTTCTTTCGTTTGCCTTGCTTTCATCTTTTTCTCCTGTTCGCAGTTATTCATCCGAGCCCAATGCTTTCGATTCACGCAGACACATCCCATGTCATCCAGCTGGCCGTCGGGCCGGCTTTCATGCTTGCCGCGATCGGCGGCACGCTGACCGTCCTGACCGGACGTCTAGCCCGCGTCAATGACCGGACGCTCAAACGTCGGGAAGAGGCGCCGTCTCCGGACCTGGCAAAGCGCCTCGAGATCGACCAGGAACTCGCGACGCTCAACCGCCGCGCAAAAGTCATCAATTCGGCAATTACCGCCGGCGCGGTCTGCGCAATACTGGTTTGCACCCTGATCGGCTCGCTGTTCGTAGGCAACGAACTTGAAATTGCGTTCGACAGACCGGTTGCAGTGCTATTCATTCTGGCCATGCTGGGCCTTGTCGCAACCTACACCTTGCTGCTTGTAGAGATATTCATGGCGCAACACAGCATCAATCCGACCTGAAAATCCGGCTCTTCAGACTTTTAGGTCATGAAGAAGAAACGAATCGGTCGTTTCGGTTTGACTCGTGCAATTGCAGAATTCGCCGAAGATGAATTTTCAACAGTTGCGCTCCGTGCGTGAAGCCGTCCGAAGCGGCTTCAACCTGACCGATGCGTCGGTCGCCCTTCACACTTCGCAGCCCGGCGTCAGCCGGCAGATCCGCGAGCTCGAGGACGAACTCGGTGTCGACCTCTTCGTTCGTGCCGGCAAGCGCCTGACAGGACTCACTGCACCGGGCGATGCGCTGCTACCCATCATCGAGCGCGTGCTGACGGAGAGCCGCAACCTGCACCAGGCCGGTCAGGATTTCCTCACGCAGGACGAAGGACTGCTGTCGATCGCTGCAACGCATTCGCAGGCCCGCTACGCGCTGCCGGTCGCGGTAAAGGAATTCCGCAGCCGTTTCCCGAACGTGCAGTTGCATCTCCGCCAGGGCTCGCCGAGGCAGGTGGCGCAGATGCTGCTCGACGGCGAGGCCGATGTCGGCATAGCGACCGAGGCACTCGGCGACTACCCGCAGCTGCTGGCGCTGCCCTGCTACCGCTGGACGCATTCGGTCATCGCTCCGCCCGGCCATCCGCTGCTGGAGGGCCCGCTGACGCTGGAGCGCCTCGCCGCCTATCCGCTCGTCACCTACGACAACGGCTTCACCGGACGCACCCGCATCGACGAGGCCTTCGGCCGCGCCGGCCTGTCGCCCGAGATCAGCATCACCGCGATGGATGCGGACGTCATCAAGACCTATGTCGAACTCGGAATGGGCGTCGGCATCGTGGCGGGCGTCGCATTCGAAGCCGAGCGCGACACGCAGTTGCGGGCAATCGATGCGGGCGCGCTGTTCGGCATCAACCTGACGAAGCTGGCGATCCGGCGCGGAAACTATGTGCGGAACTACGTGTTCTCGTTCATCGAATCGTTCGCGCCGACGCTGTCGCGCGCGGTGCTTAAAGAGGCGCTGGAAGCCACCTGATCAGTTGGTGGCCGGCGGCAGCTTGCGCCAGCGCCTGTGGTGCCAGCTCCAGAGCTGCGGATGCGCCAGCACCTGCTGCTCCGTGATGCGAACCAGACGCTCCAGATCCGCCTCGAGCGACCCTGCGCCAAGTTCGACCGGGGGACGGATGTCGAAGCGCCAGACTGGCAGCGCAGCCGTCGTGGCGACCGGCAGCAGCGGCGCCTTCGCAGCGCGCGCGAGCTGCGCCGGGCCGGCGGGCATCGCCGAATCCTTGCCGAGAAAACGCTGGACCAGCCCGGTTTCCTTGTTCTGCACGCCCTGGTCCATCATCACGAAGACGATGCGCCCCTGCTTCAATGCGCTCAGCATCTGCCCGTAGGCACGAATGCCGGTGTTAGCCAGGATGCCCTGGATCCCGTACTGTTCCAGCCCGGTCTGCAAAAAGCCGGCCGACATCATCCGGGCCTCCCGATAAACCACGCTCACCGGCCAGCCGGCGTGGGCCAGCTTCACCGTCAACAGCGCCGCATTGCCCATGTGCGTGGCCAGCAGGATCGCGCCCCGGCCACCGGCCATCGCCGCGCGGAGGTTTTCCAGCCCGTCGACCTCGCAGCGCGCAGCGAGCACGGCCTCGTCATGGCGTCGATCGAACATCGCCATGATTTCCAGCACGGCCGTGTTGTTCACCCGATAGGCCTCCCGCAGCAGCCGACCGACTTCGGGATCGTCGGTCGGCCGGCCCATCGCCAGCGCCATGTCGTGCTGGATGCGTTTGCGCTGCTTCGACGCCAGACGGAACTGCAGTTCGCCGGCCAGATTGCCGATGGCGCGGACCCGCGCGAAACCGGTCGCGCGCAGGATCGTGCGAAGGCTCAGGAACATGAATCGCCGACGCGCGCGGCGCATGCGCCGCTTCAGATCGGGCTTCGGCTCCTGCTTTAGCTCCTGCCTGGACCCGGACGGCTTCATGCTGAAACGACGACTTCGGGACCGCGCACCATCGTTATCCGTGCTTCGGCGAGTCGATAGAGGCGGTCGGCGGCGTCGATCATCGAAGGCTGGTGTGCGACGGCCACGATCGTCAGGCTGCCCTTCAGCCGCCGGACGGTTTCGATGACTGCCGCCTGCGCCTCTGCGTCGAGGCTGCTGGTGGCTTCGTCGAGCACCAGCAGGCGCGGCTTGTGCACCAGCGCACGCGCAATCGCCAGGCGCTGCCGTTGACCACCCGACAGCCGCGAGCCGCCCTCGCCGACCAGCGTCCGCAGGCCGTCTGGCATCGCATCGACGAAATCGAGCGCATCGGCCGCACGCAGCGCCTCGCGAAGATCGTCTTCGCTCACGTCTTCCTCGCCCAGAGCAAGGTTGTAGGCGATCGAATCGTTGACCAGCACCGAATCCTGCGGCACGTAGCCGATCTGACGCCGCCACTGCCGCAGCGCCAGTTCGGCCATCGGCACGTCATCGACGAGCAATCGGCCGGATTCGGGTTGAAGCAGCCCGACAACGAGATCGAGCAGCGTCGTCTTGCCGGCACCCGACGGCCCGATGATGACCGTCAGCTCCTGCGCGGCGATGCTGAAAGACGCGTTTTCGAGCACCAGCCGGCCGTCGCCGTGCCGGAAATGCACGCGGTCGAAACGGATGGCTTCCGACAGCTGCACCGTCCGCTGCCCGCCCTGCGGCTCCACCTGCACGTGCGCCTCGGCGATGCCGTCGATCAGCGACCAGTAGGCACTCTCGCGAACCACGATCTGCTGATACGCCCGCTGGGCCTTCGACAGATAGCTCACCACCCGCGCCAGCAGGAACAGCATCACCAGCACCGCAGCCAGCGGCATCTTCAGCAGCACCAGGCTGAGGAAGAAACCGGTGCCGACCATGATGGCGAGCAGCGGATCCTGCAACGCGCTCAGCGCTTCCCGGCTAACGACCTGGCGGCGCAACGCTCGGCGCAGCTGCTTCATCTGGTCGGACAGCAACGCATCGACATGGTCTTCGCGCGCCATCGCCTTCAACGGCTTGGCCGCGGCCAGTTGCGCACCGATGGCCGACAGCAGCGATGTCAGCAGCTGCGTCTGGTGCTGCCCGGCCTTGCGCGAACTGCGGATGAGCGTGTGCAGCAGCGTCAGCAGCAAGCCGCCAGCGAGCCCGGTCGCCAGGCCCGCCTGCCAGGAGATCGACAGCGCGATGACCATGTAGATCAGCGCGTTGAGCAGCATCGCTGCCATCTCGGCGCTGTACTGGAAAGCCTCGGACGCGCGCTGCGCCTCGGTCGCGACCGCGTTGGACAGCCGGCCGACCGACTGCTGCAGGTAATGGCTCCAGCGCGCCGACATCACCGCGCGGATCAGCGCCAGCCGCAGATCGGTCGCAATGTGCGCCACCGCGTAGCCGACCTGCTTGTTGGCCAGCAGCGTCAACACGGCCTTGAACGCGATCAGCACGATCGCCAGCGTCAGCAGGACCGGCGCGGTCGGCTGCAGGCCGAGGAATTCGGCGATGCGCGTGGCGACCTGCTCGGGCAGCGACGGCTCATGGTTGCTCTCGGCCGTGGTGAGCGTGAGCATCGACAGCAGCATCGACATGCCGAGACCGTCCATCAGCCCGGCGACGAAAACGGCTACCAGCGCCGCAGCGCTGCGTCCCGGATAGGCGCGCACGAAGGCACCGATCATCGGAAAGGCGCCGCGCGCCCGCACGGCCGTCAGGATTTTTGTGGAGGAAGAACTCATGCGGCAAAGAATCGTAACCGTGAGCCGCGCCGGAGCAGGACCGGGCGCGCCGGATCGGTGTCGAAAGCTTCGCCGTCGAGCGAATAACCGCTCAAGCCGATGATCTCCGCGCGCTCGCAACCGCCGCTCAGGTAGCCGTCGGCGGTGGTCATGGCGCCGGAGAAGCGCCCGGTCAGGAGCCGGGGCAGCGACGGCCAGAAGCGCCTGGCACGGCGCGACACCGCGGTAATGCGCATGTCTTCGGCCGCACGTGTGGCGTAGGGATCGAACAGCCCCCGCCGATGCTGAAGCGTCGTCGCCAGCAGCAGGCGAACCGGCGCCTGCATTCGTCCGAGCGGTCCGGCGTCGACGGTCAGCAGCGGGCAGGCAAGCCCCGAACGCCCGCGCAGGCCGAGAAAAGCCAGACGCAGCATCGATATGAGCGTGCTGAGGTGGCCGGTCTTCATGGCGCTTCCGCCGACGCGATGTGCATGCGTCCGGCGGATCACGCCGTCGATCAGTGCCGCGCCGACCCAGAAGCCGTAGCGCGCGGGCGCCGGCGCCTGCTCGATGCAGAGCACGCAGCGCTCGACCACGGCGCTGTCCCAGCGCTGCGCCGCGGAAAGCTTCAGGGCACGCTCCAGCGTCGCCAGAGCCGCGCCACCGGGCACGAAGTCTTCGGCGGTCAGGTTGGTCCGGCCGCCCGCGAGCACGAGCAGGTCGGGAATCCAGGAACCACCGGGCAATGCCGCAAGCTGATCGACGACGGCGCGCACGGTGCCGTCACCGGCCAGCACCATCACCCGCTTCTGTCGGCGCGAAAGAATGGATTCGACGGCCGATGTCAGCGCCTGCGGACTGTCGATCGTCACGACTTCGGCGCCATGCGCGATCGCAAGCGCGGTCGCCTGCTCGGCCAGTCCGCGAGACGCACGAAAACTGAGGGGATTGACGATCAGACAAGGCGGCGATTCGCTTGCATCGCCGGGGAAGCCAGCGTTCAAGTGCGGTCGGAGCGGGGCACCCACGCCCGCATCGCCGATTGCTCATGCGGCGTCCGGCGCGCCGATTGCCAAAGGTCGCGCACGGCCGCGAAGAAGCTGTCGCGGTTGGTCGCGCGATACGGCGCATCGGCAGGCAGCTTCTGCATCAGGCGGCGATGCGCCTCGTCCATGTTGTGATACGGCAGCGCCGGAAAGAGATGGTGCAGCGCGTGATAGCGCAGGCCGACCGGGAAGAACGCGACCGTCAGCCAGGTCTGGCCGGTGATGTTGATCGAATCGTCGACCTGGCCCGCGAGGTCCATCTGCGTACCGTCGTTGACGTAACGATGCGCCGCCAGGTTGCGCACCCAGTTCAGGCCGAGCGTGAACGCCAGCAGCAGGTACCCCATGCCGACCTGCGCGAAGCTGATCGCATCGCGCCACACCAGCACTGCCAGCACGACGATGTAGGCCAGGCAGATCGCCTCGACCTGCTTCAGGTGGCTTTCGAATCGCTTCGGGAAACGTTCGCTGTAATAAGGATTCGACACAGCGGCCGACGCGCGTGTCAAAACCCAGTGGCGCAGCCGCGCGTTGAACCACGACAGCGGCCCAAGCACGCCGAACCGCAGCGCCATCAGCAGCGGCGCGAGCGGTGCCTGCGCCAGATACTTGAGCGTTTCCCTGATCGGCGACGAGCCCAGCGGCAGGTATTCGCCGTCCGATGGCGTGCCGAAGCGCCGGTGGTTGTGATGCTCGATGTGGTTGCTGTACATGATCCACGGCATCAGGAACGGAATGCCGAGCAGCAGATTCCAGGTCCGCTTGAACCAGATCATCTGGCGGCTGGGCATGTGGACGATTTCGTGGATGAAGGTGCCGGAGCGGAAGAACAACAGGCTTGCGACCAGGAAAGACGCGATCTGCACGAGGCTCCACGGCTCCGCCATGAAATAGACCGCCGTCAGCGCCCAGCCGAGGCCGGTGCTGACCAGGAAATCGGTCCAGTAGATGGCCGGCGAGCGCTCGAAGAGATCGTCGATCAGTCCGCGCGCCTCATCCCGCCATGCAAAATTTCTCGCAACGCCCGATGAGGCGATGGAGGTGGGTTCGGCAACGGAAGAAGTGGCTGTCACGGCTCGGCATGAAAGATTTTGGAAGGCCGAAGCATACCTTTTGAGGGATTTCCCCATCCAAAGCGCGCCAACTCGCGCTTTCGGTCGCGGTGGGAAGTCGCTAGGAGCTTGCGCCAGCGAGATTCAATTCGAGCGGCGCGTCGAACGGCGGGGTCGCCAGGCGGATGCGGACCGGCAGATACTGCCGTGACGGATCGACCCACACTTCAGCCTGCGTGTCTTCCGGCTTGTGCAGTTCGCGAATCAGTTTGACGGCACGGATCGTGCCCGATGGCGTCTTGATCGATTCGGGGCCGGCCGACTCGAAAGTCCAGGTTTCGCCATGCCCGCGCACGCCGACGACGTACATGCCGACACGTGCTCCCAGCTTCGCCCGCGTCGGATCGGCGGAGAGGATCGCCGGCAGCTGGACCATCCAGCTCAACCGGTCCTGCGTGCCGGGCAGCAGCGGAATGTCCGGACTGACGCCGGAAAAATCGACCACCGAAGCATCCCTGCGGAAAACAGCTTCCCGATCGGATTTGCCGATCCGGCTTTCGAGATAGCGCGCCGGCGCCACGCCGGAAGCGTCGAATCCGCCGCTGCTGGCCCAGTTGAGCACCGTGAATCCTGCTATGGAGCCTTTCAGGTGCGACTCGTAGCTGTCGCCGTTGCGCTTCCAGCTGAACTCGCCGCTGCCGCTGATGCCGCCGCGCTGCATCTGATACAGCAGGCTGAACGATCGGGCGATGCGGGTCGGATAGACGGGCGGCGGTGCGTCCGCGACCACGGGTTCGGCGGCCCGCGCGGGCGCGAACGGCATGCCGAGCGCGAGACATGCCGCCGCGCACAGCGCGACGAGGGAAACGCGAAGGGAAAGATTCGGGAAGATCGTGGACATCGGCCCGCATCCTATGCGAGCCGTCAGCGCAATACGCCGAGCCGCCGCAATCGCCAATAGATCCCCGGGGCTGCGAGCAGGGGATGGCGTCGCTGGAATGCCGTCGGCTCGATCCGGTACCCGCTGTGCCGCTCGACTTTCCAGGCGACATAGTCGGTCGCGTTGTCGAATGTCAGCGCGGCTTTCAGGAGGCGCAGCAGGTTGAGCGGACGGCCCAGGCGTTGCCGCAGGCGCCAGCGACGCTCGGCGGCGGATCGCTCGGCCGCGTCCAGCGCGGGTTCGAGCTGCCCGTCCGCCGACTCGGCGAAGGCGATGCCGCCGGCCTTCCAGGCCAGCGGCAGCAACCGCGCGAACCTCGGCGCATCGTGCGCGAGCAGATCGGCACCGCGCGACTTGCGCTCGACGCGCAGTTCGGCTGCGTAGGTCCGTGTGTAGAGTGAGCGCCAGAACGTTATTGCGTCGCCCCGCTCCGGCCCCAATGCAGCCGCCCAGGTCGCCGCCGCGATGACCGCATTGCCGACCGCGTCGCGAACCTCGGCCCGAGCGGCTTCGCTGCGTGCGAAAAGACAGGCGCACGGCTGTGAAAACCTCGCCCAGAGCGTCGTATCGATGCGCTCGACCGACATCGCTCGCCGGAACTGCGCCACCGTCATCACCGCGTACTTCGCGCGCAGAGGACGACCGTCAACCTGTTCTTCCAGGTAACCGACATTCGGCGGCAACAGCCGGTTGGCGAACACGGCCGCCCGAGAACCGGGCCAATCGCCGCAGTCGTCTAGCAGCACGTAGAAATCGAGCACGCCGTCGAGCGCCGAATCGCGCAACGCGGAGCCGTAGAACAGCACCGCTGCGGTGCCGCCTCCGGCCCGCGCCGCGAGACGCTCCGCCAATGCGACGGCGGCTTGCGGCATGTCGCGACGCAGTTCGTCGCCGATCAGCGCGCGGAGTTCTGCTTTCACCGAAGCTTCACGGACGGGTCACAGCGGCGCCGAAAGCCACGAGCGCAGCGGTCCGTGGCGCCGCGCAATGGCCGCCTGCAGGATGCGCACGGCATGCACGATCAGCGAAAGCACCGTCCACACAGCCACGGCGACGATGCCGAGATCAGGCCTTCCGACCAGCACGGCCGCGGTCAGCAGCAGCAGGTTCGGATTGCGCCGCGCGGTGATGAGCCGGAACTTGCTGTCGAAGCGCTGCCAGACATGCATGTCCATCTTGAAACAGGCCATGAAGATGCCCTCCTCCACCCGCTGAAACACGTAGCCAGCCACGATGGCGGTGAGGATCAGGCCGGTGTCCGGCAGCGAAAAACCGGCCGCCGGCAACCCGACCAGCCAGGCCCACCACCAGAACGGCGGATGCACCAGATCGATGGAATGGTCATAGAAATCGCCGAAGCGCGACGAATGCAGCGTGACGCGTGCCAGCTTGCCGTCGACCGTGTCGAGGAAAGTCATGCCCCAGGCCGCGACGAGCCCCAGCGCGAAATGACCGTTCCAGAAAAGCCACATCGCAGCCAGGACCAGCACGAGACTCGCCGTCGTGACCTGGTTCGGCGTGATGCCGGCCTCGGCGCAGAGCCTGGTGACGTAGCGCGCCGGGCGCGGCCAGGCGTACAGCGTGACCAGATCCGTCACGCCCTTGTAGGCGCCGCTGAAAGTGCGTTTCTCGATGGCCGGCAAGGCGGCGGCGGTGAGCGGCAACAGAAAGGCCGGTTCCCGCTTGCGCAGCTTGTCGTTGTAGTTGTCGGCGATCTGGTCGACCGAGACGATGCGGGCCGTTGCCGGCGCGCTCGATTCCGCGAGCATGGCTTCGGCTGTCGTGGCGTTTTTCGCAGCCACGCCGAGAGCAACGATCTGTCCGTCGTCGGACTTCAGCGCCACGTCATCGACGGCGCCTGCCAGCCCGCGCACCAGCGCTTCGTCGTAGACCCAGTCGGCCCGCAGCAGCACGACGCGCTCGGCACCCGCTTCCGGGCTGTCGATGCCGGCACGCTGAAACTGACGCTGCAGCCGCGCTTCGGCGGTCAGACCCCAGACACGCAGCGACGATGCGCCGACGACGACCCCTGCGATGCGACGGCCCGGCACGTCGGGGTTTTGAGGTTTTGGCATGATCGAAACGTGTCATTCAAAGAAACAGCGGGCGATTATCGATGAGCGGATTTGCGTTTGCGCACGTGTCGGACCTGCATCTCCCCTTCGAACCGGTGCTCTCTCCGCGCCAGCGGCTGTCGAAGCGTCAGCTCAGCGCCTGGTCGTGGCAAAGACGTCGCGCGCTGCACAGGAGCGACATCCTCGACGCGCTGGCGCAGGACCTGCGCAGCCAGTCGGTCGACCACATCCTGATCACCGGCGACATCACGAACTTCTCGCTGCCCGGCGAATTCCGGCAGGCCGCGCAATGGCTGACGAACTTCGCGCCGCAGGAACGGATCAGTCTGGTGCCGGGCAATCACGATGCGCTGGTTCCGGTGTCGGACGCCGAAGGACTGGGCCTGCTGGCCGGCTGGACGCGCGCCGAAAGCGGCTGGCCTTTCGTGCATCGCAGGGAAGACGTCTCGGTGATCGGGCTGAATTCCGCGTTGCCGACCGCTCCGCTTCTCGCGCGCGGCAGGTTGGGATCGCGACAACTCGCGCGGCTGGAACAGGTGCTCGCAGCCGAAGGCAAGGCCGGCCGCACGCGCATCGTCATGCTGCATCACCCGCCGGCCGAAGGCGCCATCGGCTGGCGCAAGGCGCTGGCGGATCGGCAGGCGCTGCGCGACGTGATCCGTCGGACCGGCGCCGAACTCGTCCTGCACGGCCACGCGCGCGACGCACGGCTGGACGTGGTTCCCGGGCCGAACGGACCGATTCCGTGCCTTTGCGTGCCGTCGTCGTCGGCCCTGCCCAATCCGAAGGACCAGGGCGCGATGTGGCATCGCCTCCGGCTGCTCGACGACGAGAGAGGGCCACGGGTGGAAGTCGAGGTGCGGCGCTGGTCGATGCAGGCCGAAGCCTTCGTCTCCGACGGCGCGTACACGCTGTGCCTGCCACGAGGCGAGAATGTCCGACTCCCGGATTTACCCGCAACGAACGACCTTGAATCGATTGCCGATGGCCAACGCAACTGAAACCAAATTCGGTGACCCCGCGATGCGGCTTGCCCGGACCGACTGCTGGACGCTGCTGCTGCGCCCCAAACAGCCCACGCTCGGCGCGATGGTGCTGGTGTGCCGCGAGCCGGTGCAGGCTTTCGGCGACGTCAGCGCCAAGGCGTTCGCCGAACTCCGCGAGCTGATCGCCGGAATCGAAACCGCGTTGCGTGGATTCGTCGCCTACGAGCGGATCAACTACCTGATGTTGATGATGGTCGACCCGGACGTGCACTTTCACGTCATCCCGCGCTACGAAGGCTCGCGTCCGTTTCATGGCGTCGGGTTCGCGGACGCCGGCTGGCCCGGACCGCCCGCGCTCGACGCGGCCGTCGCGCTCGACGAATCGACCCGCGATGCATTGCTGATCGCGCTTCGCGCCGCGCTGGCCGGCGTTCCCGGCGCCACGGCATAGGACGCTGCCCGTTGCGTCTGCTCTCCTTCGACCGGCTCGACCGCTATGCGGTGCGGCTGTTCACCGTCCCCTTGCTGACCGCGCTCGCGACGATGCTGCTGGCGACCATGCTCCAGCGATTGCTGCGGCTGTTCGACATCGCCGCATCGACCGGCGCCGCGATATCGAGCGTGCTGCTGATGGCGGCCGATCTGGTGCCGCACTACCTCGGGCTCGGATTGCCGGTCGCTTTCACCGCCGCGATCTTCATGGCGGCTGCGCGCCTGTGCGACGACAGCGAACTCGACGCGATGCTGTCGACCGGCCGGTCGATCGCGCGCATCGCGACGCCGTACTTCGTGCTTGCGGTGATGCTGAGCCTCTTCAACCTGTACCTGTTCGGCCTGCTGCAACCGCTGTCTCGCTACGACTATCACGTCAAGATGGACGCCGTGCTGCAGACCAACTGGGACGCCAAGATCGAGGAGAACCGCTTCATCGACATCGCGCACGGCTTCAGCTTCAGCGCGAACACGGTCGATGAAGGCGGCAAGCGCTTTGGCGGCGTGTTCATGGAGCGGCGCCAGGACGGCATCGAGGAAATCACGACCGCCGTGCGCGGCCAGCTCGAAACATCGCCCGAAACCCGGAAGATGGTGCTCAAGCTGGAAGACGGCCTGCGCGTTCGCCAGACCGGCGACGGCGTGATCTCGACGACCCGCTTCGTCGACGGCTATCTGGAAGATTTCTCGCCGTTGCGAGCGCCGTTCCGCGACCGCGGCGCATCGGCCAGCGAACGCACGCTGCCCGAACTCTGGCAGGCCATGTGCAAGACCTGCGAGAAGGATTCCGCCGCCGAATTCCACAGCCGCCTCGCGCGCGCGCTGATCCCGCCGCTGCTGCCGTTGCTCGCGCTGCCGCTGGGGATGGCGTCCAAGCGCGGACGGCGCACGCCGGGCGTGATCTTCGCGTCGCTGGCGTTGCTGCTGCTCAACCATGCGCTGCAGTTCGGCAAGAGCCTGGCCGAAAGCGGCCGCGTGCCGGCCGGCGTTGCCGTGTGGACGCCGTTCCTGCTGTTCGCGCTGCTGAGCATCTGGATATTCCGAGGCAGCCTGGCCTGGCCGGGCGACAACCCGGTTTCGCGCGCCGTGCTGGGTTTCGAGAACCTGCTGGAGCGCGCCCGGCCGCGCCGTCTCAAGAAAGCAGTGCCGTGAGCTTTCTTCGCAATCTGGCTGTCGCGAACGGCGCGATGCCGTCGTACTTCCGGCGTCGCGTGGGCACGCAGATCCTGGTGCTGCTGCTGGTGATCACCGCGCTGATGCAGCTGCTGGAACTGCTCGACGTGACCACCGACGTGCTCAAGCGCGACCAGGGCCTCGGCGGCGTTCTCTATTACGGGATGCTGCGGATTCCGGCCGACGTCGTCACGGCATTGCCGATCGCGGTGCTGATCGGCACGCTGATGGCGCTGAGCTCGATGGCGCGCAATCTGGAGATCGCCACGATGCGCGCCGCCGGCATCAGCATGATGAAGATGCTGCGCTACCTGCTGCCGGTCGCGCTGCTGCTGGCGGTATTGCAGTTCGCATTATCGGAACGCGTGCTGCCGCAGGCCGAGAACCAGTTGAAGGAATGGTGGAGCGCCAGTGGGCCGCCAGACGACGAGGCGCCGAAGCGTCTCTGGGCGCACACGGCCGGCGGCACCGTCGCGATCGAAAGCATCAGCCCCGACGGCAAGCTGCTGAAAGGCATTCGGCTCTTCGTGCGCAATCCGTCGGGCCTCATCGCCGACCGCGTGACCGCCGCCGAGGCGCAGTGGGACGGACGGTCGTGGATGCTGAAGGACGTCACCGAGATCCGCATCGGGGAGGAGCGCATCGACCGCACCCGTGTCGCCGAGCGTCCCTGGAAGACCAATCTGAGCCCCGACGACGTGTTGCGACTCGACGTCGACAGGCCACGCCTGTCGACCGAGATGCTGGCCGAAGTCATTGCCGGCACGCGCACCGGGACGCTTTCGCACCGGTACTACGAAACCGTGCTTTACCGCTCGTTCACCGCGCCGCTGGGCATCTTCGTTATGCTGCTTCTGGCTCTGCCGACGGCCACAGCACTGCCGCGAAACGAAGGCGGCGGTCGCGCGATGGGTATCGCGCTGGTGCTGGGGCTGGCTTTTCTTCTCTCCGACGGCATCGTCGCAGCCCTCGGCACCAGTGCCCGCTGGCCGCCGCTGGTCATCGCGCTGGCCGCGCCGACGCTGTTCGCCGCGATCGGCCTCTTCCAACTGCGAGCCACCGAGCGCATCTGAAACTTCGATGAACCTCTGGATAGACACCACACCCGCCGCCAACGCCGAAGCGCTCTTCAACGTGCCGCCGATCGAGCGCATCCGGCGCAGCGTGGGCAAACTCGCTGCCGGAACGCAGATCACGCTGTCCGGCGCCGATGCGGGCGGGACGAAATGGCCGGCAGCGAAGGTCGAGGTAGACGCGGCGCCTCTGGGCGCACGCCTTCGCAGCGCATTGGCCGAAGGCGCACTGGTCGCCATCGACGGCGGCACCGCTATCGATCCGCGGCTGGTGGCTTTTTTGTTGCGCAGCAAGACATCGTGCGTTGCTTCACGCGACGAGGGTGCCGAGCGCGCGATCGCCCTCTGCCTCCGTCCCGATCTGGCAGACGCCATTCCTGCGGACGCACCGAACCTTCGCGCCGTCGCCGATGCGCTGATCGCCGCCGGCCGCATCGCGCCGGTCGACGAAGCCGAATTCCCGGCCTACGTGAACAAGCTGCGCCGCTCGCACCCGTACTGGATCTACGCCGTGAAAGACGCTGCGACGCGCAAGCGGCTCGAACGCCAGATGTTCTGGGACAACTACAAGGGCTCGACCGATCTGCTCACGCGCTACGTGTTCCCGCCCATCGTCTGGCCGATGACGCGCTGGTGCACGCGCTGGGGCATCCACCCGAACGTCGTCACCGCGATCTCGATCGTGCTGACGATCCTGGCCGTGCCGCTGTTCGCGCGCGGCGACTTCTTCCTCGGCTTCCTGTGCGCCTACGGCATGGCCGTGCTCGACAGCGTCGACGGCAAGATCGCCCGCGTCACGCTGACCGATTCGGCCATCGGCAACATCCTCGACCACGGCGTCGACCAGGTGCATCCGCCGTTCTGGTACTTCGCCTGGGCCTGGGGCCTGGGTGCCCGGTCGATGGACGATCCGCTCTACATGGCGGCGGTCTGGCTGATCGCGTTCTATCTCGGCGACCGCATCGTGCTGGGCATAGCCAAGCATCGGCTCGGCTTCGCGCTGCATGCGGCGACGAAGCTGGACGGTCAGGTGCGCAGCTTCATCGCGCGCCGCAACATCACCATGACGATCATGGCGCTCGCGCTGCTGATCGGCGCCGGCCCGGCCGGTTTCTACATCGTCGCCGCCTGGCAGGGCCTGACGTTCGGCTGGCACAGCGTGCGGACGCTGTGGCTCGGCTTTCTTGCACCCGACAAAGCCCGGCCCTCTGCCTGATTGCTTCCTGATGACCACAATCGAAATCGTCCCGGTGCGCACACCGGCGGAACTGAACCGCTTCATCAAGCTGCCTTCCAGGCTGCACGCGAACGACAGGAGCTTCGTGCCGCCGCTGACGATGGAGCGCCAGGACGCGCTGTCGCCGAAGAAGAATCCATATTTCGCGCATGCCGAAACGCAGTTGTGGCTCGCCCGAAAGGACGGCCGTGATGTCGGCCGCATCAGTGCGCAGATCGACAAGCTGGTGAAGGACCCGGCCATCGGCCACTTCGGAATGATCTGCGCCGAGGACGACGGTGCGATCTTCGCGGCGTTGTTCGATGCGGCCGAAAGCTGGCTGCTCGCGCGCGGCAAGACGCACATCCTCGGGCCGTTCAACCTGTCGATCAACGAGGAAACCGGCCTGCTCGTCGACGGATTCGACACGCCGCCGATGATGCTGATGCCGCACGACGCGCGGCATGTCGCGGCGCAGGTCGAGGCTCGCGGCTACGTCAAGGCCAAGGACCTGATCGCCTATCTCTACGACATCGAGCACGAGCTGCCGGCCGCCGCCCGCCGGATGATCGGCCCGCGCAAGCCGGCCGCGCTGACGGTGCGCAATCTCGACCCGAAGCGCTACCTGGAAGAATTCGACACGGTGACGGCCATCTTCAACGATGCGTGGTCGCAGAACTGGGGTTTCATCCCGTTCACCGAGGCCGAGATCGCGCACATGGCGAAGAGCCTGAAGATGTTCATCGACCCGAAATGCGTGGCGATCGTCGAGCTGCACGGCAAGGCGGTCGGCTTCGGCATCGCACTGCCGAACCTGAACGAAATGATCGCCGACTTCAACGGCAGCCTCTTTCCGTTCAACTGGGCCAAGCTGATGCTGAGGCTCAAGCGCGGCACGAAGACGGCCCGCGTCCCGCTGATGGGCATCAGCCGCAGCATCAGCGGCGAACTTGCCGGCGCCATCGCGCCGTTTCTCGCCATCGACACGATGCGCCAGGGCTTGCGGGCCAAGGGCGTGAAGCAGGTCGAGCTGTCGTGGATCCTGGAGGACAACCGTCCGATGCGGCACATCATCGAATCGCTCGGCGCGAGTGCGTACAAGACTTACCGCGTCTATGAAAAGACGCTGACGAGCCATGCGTGAAGTTGCTTCGACCAGTGCCGGAATGACGGCGCTGGTGCTTGCCGGCACGCGGCCCGGCGGCGATCCGCTGGCCGAACACGCCGGCGTGAGCCACAAGGCGCTGATCGAGATCGGCGGCATGGCGATGATCGAACGCGTGGTTATAGCGCTGGCCGCTTCGCCCGCGGTCGGTCGGATCGTGATCGCGATCGACCGGCCGGAGCTCTTGAAGGGTTTGGCGGGTTTGCAGTCGTCCAACTGCGGCAAGCCCGTCGAGACCATGCCGACCGGCGAAGGGCCAAGCGCTACCGTCGCCCTCGCGCTCGCGCGCGGACAGACGCCGATGCTGGTCACGACGGCCGACAACGCGCTGCTTCAGGCGGCATGGCTCGACGAATTCCTGGCCGCCTGCCCCGCCGATGCGGACGTCGCCGCCGCGCTGGCGCCGCGCAAGGCTGTCGAAGCCGCAGCGCCGGGCGGTCAGCGCACGTGGCTGCGATTCAAGGACGGCGACTTTTCCGGCTGCAACCTTTTCCTGCTGGCAACGCCGGCAGCGGCGGGCGTTGTGACGCTATGGCAGGAACTCGAAGGCGCGCGCAAGGAGCCGCTGCGGATGATGCAGCGCCTGGGTTTCGGCATCGCGATGCGTTATCAGCTCGGCCAGCTGCATTCGTCGGATGCGGCGGCGCGACTTGGCGAACTTTCGGGTGGGGCGCGGCTGGCGCTGGTCGAAATGAAGGACGGCCGGGCTGCGATCGATGTCGACAAGCCGGCCGATCTGGTGCTGGTGCGTCAGCTGGTCAGTGCGGAATCGGAAGCGCGGGCCTTGGCGTCTTCGGTCAGCCAGCCGGAAGCCAGCTCGCGGACGTAAACAAGATCGGCGGGGAAATCCAGCTCGCCCCATTGCAGGCCTTCGATGGATGTCACACGGATGTCCGCGCCGGCTCCGGCCAGCCGGTTGATCGCCGACAGATACCAGAGCCCCGGACCCTCGGCGGTGCGCATGGTGCGTTCGAGTTCGGCGACGAATATCGCCGCGCCTTCGGTGTCGAAGCGCAGGAAACCGATCGATTCGCCGTTGACGCGCTCTGCCGACAGCGTCTTGCCGATGGCGCGGAGGCGGTCGCCTTCGACTTCGACCTTCATGTCGTCGGCGTCGTAGCCCGGCTTGCGATCGATGGTGACGGTGATGGGCGCGGACGGCGCAGCCAGCAGGCGGCGTGCGATCTCGGGCTCGAACAAGGTGTCGCCGTTGAGCACAAGACAAGGTCCGCGAAGTTCGGCGCGGGCCATCCAGCAGCTCGCGAGGTTGTCGGCGAGCTTGTAGAACGGATTGAACAGCGTGCGCACCGTCATGCCGAGCGGCGTGATGCGCTGCAAGGCTTCTTCGACCAGGTCGGAGCGGAAACCGGTGACGACGACGGTTGCGCGGATGCCGGTTTCGGCCAATGCACGCAGTTGCCATTCGAGCATGCTGCGACCGCTGAGGTCGAGAAGGCACTTGGGAAGCTGCTCGGTCAGCGGCAGGAGGCGGCTGCCTTGACCGGCGCCGAGGATGAGCGCACGTTCGAATCTGGACACGTTCGATTCACCAATTCTTGAGTATTGAGAGGCCCCGGAAGATCGGGCCGGCCTGGCGTCATGCACGGGCTTCGCAACGACTGCGGGCCCTGCAGCGCGTCGGCTGCACATGAGACAATCGTGAATTAAGCACGAAGGCAATTTCGCATTATGGCACAGGCAATCTTGGCGCCCGGCCCGGAAGAGCGCTACGACCTCGACGCCAACGATGAGAGCCTGCCTGTGTTGCAGGCCTTGATAAGGCAGTACGGCAACACCTGCCGCGTGCCGTCGCGCACGCGAGCCGGCGACGGCCTGCTCATCCAGGACCCCGACGACATCCGTCGCGTTCTTCTTACCAATCGCACCAATTACGTCAAAGGCGCCGGACTCGAACGGGTCCGCGTGCTGTTGGGCAACGGACTGATCGTGAGCGACGGCGAACTCTGGGCACGCCAGCGTCGCATGATCCAGCCGGCATTTCTCGGCAGCGCCAACCGCGGATTCGCGCCGCTGGTGGAGCGCGTCAACGCAGGCCTCGTCGAACGATGGGCCGCCTGCGCCGACACCGGCGAGACCGTCGACATCACTCACGAACTCAGCAGCGTGGCCCTGGACATCGTGCTGCGTGCGCTGTTCAGCACCGATTTCGACCGAATGATCGCGGCCGAGGGCACCAGTCCGTTCGATCTGCTGACCGAGGAAAGCAAGCGCGATCTCCAGTTTGCGGCCCGTTTTCGCGCGCTGACGCGTTTCGTGCGCGCCATCATCGAAGCGCGACGTCAGGAATCGCGCGTCGAGTCCGACTGGCTTTCGATGATGATGCAGGCGCGCGACAAGGAAAGCAGCGAGCCGATGCCCGACCGTGCTCTGGTCGACGAAGTGATGACGCTGATCGTCGCGGGCCACGAAACCACCGCCAGCACGCTGAACTGGACCTGGTATCTGCTCTCCCAGCACCCGGAAGCCGAAGCCGCGCTGCACGACGCCATCGCCGCCAACGCGGCATCGGTTACGGCCGACGACGAGGCCGCGCCGGACGCACCGTCGGCCGCCGCAGGCTACGTCGAGCAGGTGCTGCAGGAAGCCCTGCGTCTGTACCCGCCGGTCTGGCTCTTCAGCCGCCGCGCCATTCAGGACGACACGCTCGGCGGCCATCACGTCGCGGCCGGTACGGACATCTTCATCTGCCCCTACCTTCTTCATCGCGGCGAACACTGGGAGCGGCCGGACGACTTCCTGCCGGAACGGTTCACGCCCGAAGCCGCGGCGGGGCGTCACCGTTTCGCTTTCCTCCCGTTTTCTGCAGGGCCGCGCTTCTGCATCGGCGCCGGGTTCGCGATGGCAGAAATGGCGACGCACCTGAGCATGGTCGCCTCGCGCTTCCGGTTGCAATATGTCGGACCGGTCCCAGCTGAAGCCGAGTTCCAGATCAATCTGCGCACGCGCCATCCGCTCGGGATGCGGCTCGTGACGCGCCAGTAATTCTCTCGTTCCCTTCGTTTCGTTCATGCGACCCCAGATTCCCCAGACCCTCGACGCCATCCTGGCTGCCAATGCCCGCGAAGACCGCCAGATCACGCTGATCGAGGGCGAAAAAGAACAGCGCGTTCTCAGCTTCCAGCGACTGCGGCAGCGAGCGCTCGGCGTGCTCGGCGCGCTGCAGCGCCGGTCGATGCGCCCCGGCGATCGCATGATCCTGTGCCTCGGGGACAACGAGCACTTCCTGGAAATGTTCTGGGCCTGCGTGCTGGGCGGGATCGTGCCGATTCCGCTGGCACCCGGATCTGCCGACGAACATCGCCGCAAGCTGTTGCGCGTCTTCGCCCAGCAGAAGACGGCGACCGTCTATATAGATACACCGTCGCTGGACCGCCTGCATGAATTCGCGGTTGCCAACGGGCTGTCCGACGAATCCGACCGCCTGCGCGCCAACGCGCTGGTCCCCGGCCAACTCGACTTCGGCGACGCGCCCGGCAGACCGGTCGCAGCCGCACCCGACGATCTGGCCTTCGTCCAGTATTCCTCCGGCTCCACCGGCGAGCCGAAAGGCGTGCTGCTGACGCACCGCAATCTCGGCGCCAACATCGCCTCGATCGTCGAAGCCGCCGATTTCTCGGATCGCGACGTCGCCCTGAGCTGGATGCCGCTGTCGCACGACATGGGGCTGATCGGCTTCCACCTGAACATGCTGGCCTGCGGCGCAAGCCACGCGATCATGCGGACCGAGCTGTTCGCCCGCCGGCCGCTGCTCTGGCTCGAACTGGCGAGCGAACGTCGCGCCACGGTGCTCTGCTCGCCCAACTTCGGCTACCAGCACTATCTGCGGCAGTTCGACATCAAGCCGCCGCAACGGCTCGACCTGTCGGCCGTACGGCTGATCTTCAACGGCGCAGAGCCGATTTCCGCCGAACTGTGCCGGCGCTTCTCGCTCGCGCTTGCGCCGCGCGGGCTGAAAGCAAACACGCTTTTCCCGGTCTACGGCCTGGCCGAAGCCAGCCTGGCCGTGAGCTTCCCGAAGCCGGGCAGTCCGCTGGAGACCGTTCTGCTCGACCGCACGGCGCTGCAGATCGGCGAGCCGGTGCGCGTGGTGCCGAAGGATTCGACACACGCGGTCGAGTTCGTGAAGCTCGGTCGCGCGGTGCCGGGAACCGAGGTCAGGACCGTCGACAGTGCAGGCGCACAGGTTGGCGAAACTGCGGTCGGCCACGTGCAGATCCGGGGCGAGAACGTCTCGCGCGGGTATTTCCGGGCGACAGGCGATGACGTGCAGGACGCCGCATCGCAATCCGCCGACGGCTGGCTCGACACCGGCGACCTCGGCGTGCAGATCGACGGCCATCTGGTGATCACCGGCCGCGCCAAGGACCTGATCATCGTCAACGGGCAGAATTTCTACCCGGCGGACCTGGAGCGCATCGCCCAACAGGTGCAGGGCATCGAAGCCAATCGCGTGGCGGCCGTCGGGGTGCGGATGCCGGGCGAAGACACCGAGCTCCTGGCGCTGTTCGTCGTGCATCGCGGCAACCTCGCCGACTTCGTGCCGAAGGCCGCCGAACTGCGGAGCGCCGTCAGCCGGCAGACCGGACTGGACGTCGCGCGCATCGTCCCTGCGCAGACGATTCCGAAGACCACGAGCGGCAAGCTCCAGCGCTACGCCTTGGCCAGGTCCTTCGAACAAGGCGAATTCGCTACAATTCTGGCTGAGTTGGACGTGCTGCTGGTGTCGAAAGATGTTGCGGTAGCGGACGACAGCGAGCCGATGTCCACGGCATCGCATTTGAAGCAGATCTGCGAGCGACTTATTCCGGACATGCAGATCACGCCGGAAACCAATCTGCTCGACATCGATCTCAACTCCCTGACGCTGGCCCGCATCCACGAGGCCATCGAGAGGGAATTCCCACAGAGAATCGAAGTGACCGATCTTTTCGACTATCCGACGCTGGGGCAGCTGGCGACACTCCTGGATACACCGCGAGCCTGAGCGACTGTGCATACCATCGATGACAATTTGAAGTCGGTTCGACTTTCCATACCGCTGTCCGCGCGGTCCCGTAACAGGGCGGGCGGCGCTGGCGCGCCATGCGCGCTACATTTTTAAGCTTTTAGAGTGACGTGGTGCATGCCAAAAGGACAGGAACGGAGCAGTTTCCAATGACGGGAACGACGCTCCACACGCCGACGGTCAGCGGCATTGCGCTGAGAAGCGCGGATTTCCCGACCCTGACCGAAGCGCTCGATTACGCGGCGACTGGTACCTCGGGCTTCAATTACTACGACAGCCGCGACAACCTCACGGCGACCCTTCCCTACTCCGAACTCCGACAGCGGGCCATCGCGGTGGCGCGTCATCTCGCGCCCCTGGGCCGCGGCCAGCGCCTGGCGCTCGTCGCCCACACGCACCCCGATTTCGCCGTCATGTTCTATGCATGCCAGTACGCCGGACTGGTACCCGTGCCGCTGCCGGCCGCCGTGCACCTGGGCGGCCGCGAAGCCTATGTGCGCCATCTGCGCCAGTTGTTGCGCGATTGCGAAGCGGTTGCCGCGTTCGCGCCAGCCGACTTCGTCGGCTTCCTGCAAGAGGCGAGCGAAGGGTTGTCGCTGACGCTTTCCGGCACACTGGACGAATTCCTCGCGCTCGAAGCTGCCGAGACCGATCCTCTCCCGCCGGCGCCGAGTTCGCTGGCTTACCTGCAGTACACGTCCGGCAGCACCCGCTTCCCGCGCGGCACCATGATCACGCAGGCCGCGGTCATGGCCAATCTGCATGCGATCTTCAACCATGGCTTCGCGCTCGGCACCGACGACCGTTTCTGCTCCTGGCTACCCCACTATCACGACATGGGGCTGGTCGGGATCGTGCTCGGTTGCGTGGCGACCCAGCGCTCGGTCGACTATCTGCCGACGCGCGAATTCGCGATGCGTCCACGGCTCTGGCTCAAGCTGATCTCGCGCAATCGCTGCACGATTTCCTTCAGCCCGCCGTTCGGCTACACGCTGTGCGCGCGCCGCCTCCGCCCTGCCGACATCGAGGCGCTCGACCTGTCGTCGTGGCGCGTCGCCGGCGTCGGGGCGGAAATGATCCATCCGGAATCGTTGCGGCAGGTCGCCGAGATCCTGGCGCCCGCCGGCTTCGACGAGCGCGCCTTCCTGCCGTGCTACGGCATGGCCGAATGCGCGCTGGCCGTGAGCTTTGCGCCCGTGGGCGCCGGCCCGCGCAGCGACCTGATCGACATCGACAGGCTCTCGCGCGACGGCGAAGCCCGTCCGCCGGTCGATGGCGAAGCGGATGTCAAGGGCAAATCGTTCATCGATTGCGGCCGTCCGCTGCCGGGTTTCGAGGTGGAGATTCGCGATGGGCACGGCAAGGTGCTGCCTGATCGGCAATGCGGCACCATCTACCTGCGCGGCGCCAGCGTGATGTCCGGCTACTTCGGCAACCCCGAAGCCACTCAGGAAGTTCTCTCCGACGACGGCTGGCTCAACACCGGCGATCTCGGCTACTTCGCCGAAGGCGCGCTCTACGTCACCGGACGCGCGAAGGACCTGATGATCATCAAGGGCCGCAACATCTGGCCGCAGGATCTCGAATACCTGGCCGAGCAGCAGCCCGAAGTCCGCACGACCGATGCATCGGCCTTCACCGTGACAGACCAGGACGACGAAGAAACCGCCGTGCTGGTGGTGCAGTGCCGAGAGATCGACGCGCACAAGCTTGCCGCGCTGGCTGTCAGGCTGAAGCAGGCGATCAATGCCGAGTTCGGCATCCAGTGCCTGATCGAACTGGTGCCGCCGCATACGCTGCCCCGCACTTCGTCGGGCAAGCTGTCGCGCAGCATGGCGCGCAACGATTTCCTCAAGCGTCGCGAGGAGGAAGCTCCGGAAGCCTCGAATGACGCTTCCCCGGAGACAGCGACCTCACAGCAGCGCGATATTGCCTTTACGACCCCTCACTGACGTCATTGACGACGCGACGACCATGACCGAACACAGTATCGCGACCATCGAACAGGCGATCCGCGATGCGCTCTACGCCATTCGCCCCAACGCCGTCGGCCTCGCCGGAGACGCCGACCTGATGCAGGAAGCCGATCTCGACTCCATCGGCGTGATGGATCTCGTCATGGAAATCGAGGATCGCCTCGATCTTTCGATTCCGGTCGAGACCCTGGCAGAGGCACGAACGATCAACGGTCTGCGCGCCGGCATCGGCCAGCTGACGGGCAGCCCTTCGTGAGCCTGCTCGAAAAATTTGCGCCGCAACGGGCGCTGAAGGCCAGCCTCGCCGAATTCGGAGGCGTCGTGCCGATAGCTACGCCGATGGATGCCGTGCACTCGGCGACCTCGGCCACCATCGCCGGCCGGAAGATGATCCTGGCCGGCACCAACAACTACCTCGGGCTCACCTACGACGCCGCCTGCCGCGCCGCCGCCATCGACGCCATCGAAACGCTCGGCACCGGCAGCACCGGCTCCCGGATGGCCAGCGGCAACTACGCCGGCCACCGTGCGCTGGAGCAGGAATTGGCGGACGCCTTCGGCTGGCCTTCCTGCATGGTCTTCTCGACCGGCTACCAGACCAACCTCGGCATGATTTCCGCGCTGGCGGACACAGGCGACTACCTGCTGGTCGATGCCGACAGCCACGCCAGCATCCACGACGGATGCCGGATGAGCCACGCGACGACGATCCGCTTCCGCCACAACGATCCGGAAAACCTCGACCGCCGCCTGGCCCGCCTGGGTACCGATGCGCAACGAGCGCTGATCGTCGTCGAGGCCGTCTACAGCACCCTCGGCGACCGCGCGCCGCTGCGCGAAATCGTCGAGATCAAGCGCAAGTACGGCGCCTGGCTGATGGTCGACGAGGCGCATTCGTTCGGCATCTTCGGCGAGCGCGGACTGGGCCTGGCGGAAGAACTCGGCGTTCTGGACGATGTCGACTTCATCGTCGGCACGTTCTCCAAGAGCCTTGGCGGCGTCGGCGGGTTCTGCCTGAGCCGGCATCCGGAGCTGGAACTGGTGCGCATGGTCAGCCGCCCTTACATCTTCACCGCCTCGTCTTCGCCGCCGTCGATCGCGGCGACGCGCGAGGCGCTGAAGCAGGTGCTGTCGGGCCAACATCTGCGGGAACGGCTCTGGCGTCATGCGCGACGCCTCTATGCGGAAGCCGCGAAGCTCGGATATCGCCTCGGTGCCGACGAGCCGTGCCCGGTAGCCGCGCTGGTCTTCGAAGACCGGTTCAAGGGGCAGGCGCTCTGGCAATCGCTGCTCGACGCCGGCATCTACACCAACCTGATGATCCCTCCGGCCACGCCGGCCGGCCTGAGCATCGTGCGCATCAGCCTGAGCGCAGCACACACCGACGACGACATCTCGCAGGTGATCGCGGCACTGGAATCCGCGCGCGGCTGAGTCATGAGCCCCGAGCGCCGCTTCGCCGTCGTCACGACCTGCCATGCGGGCGGTTACCGCGACTACGGCCGGATCATGGTCGAGACCTATCTCAAGCACTGGCCGGCCGAGGTTCCGCTGATGCTTTATCACGAAGGTTTCGAGCCGCCGTCCGAGCCGGGTCGGCTCGAAACGCACGACCTGATTGCCGCAAGCCCGGCGCTGATGGCTTTCAAGGCGCGGCACGTCGGCAATCCTCGTGCGCACGGCAAGGTGCAGCCCCGGCGACGCCTGCGCATCGGTTCGCTGTCGATCCCGCTGCCGATGCGTGGCCGCAAGGCGCCGTACCGCTGGGACGCCGTCCGCTTCGCCCACAAGAGCTATGCCATCTTCGACGCGGCCCGCCGTACCGACGCCGATACGCTGATCTGGATCGACGCCGACACGCGCTTCTTCGCGGATGTCGACATGGCAGAGCTGGCTGCCCTTGCGCCGACCGACAGTGCCGTGTCGTGCCTGCGGCGGCCCAACCACAGCGAATGCGGCTTCGTCGTCTACAACCTGCGGCATCCGGAAACCCGCCGCCTGCTGGATGAATTCGAGGCCATGTACACCCAGGACCTGCTGTTCGCCGAGCGCGAGTTCCACGACTCGTTCCTATTCGACATCGTCCGCCAGCGGGCGGAAACACGCGGCGCGCGCACCCACGACATCGCGGAAGGCGCCGGTGCCCGGGCGTCGCATGTGCTCATCAATTCGCGCCTCGGCCGTTTCATGGACCACATGAAGGGCGACCGCAAGACCGAAGGCAAGAGCCGTGCTGGCGACCTGCTGGTGAAGCGCGACGAAGCGTACTGGAAGTAATTGCAGTGATGGAAGTGACCATGCCCAACGCCGTCTTCATCCATACCAATCCGAAGCAGATCGTCGGCGCGATGGTGGCGAAGCACGCATTGCAAAGCCGCAGCGCAGCGCCGGAGCGCTTCGGCGTTCATATCATCCAGACGACGGATTTCCCGGCGTTCGCACAGTTCGAAGGTCGCAGCTACCTGCGCGAAGGCAAGCAGACGGTCTGGCGCAACGACGACCTGCAGTCGTTCACGCCGCTGCGTTTTTCCGTGCCGGAGCTGATGAACTACACCGGCCGCGCCGTCCTGATAGACCCGGACATCTTCGCGCTGGGCGACATCAACGAACTGCTCGACCGCGACATGGGCGGCGCTGCGGTGATGGCGCGCCAGATGGAAGGCGACTTCCGCCGGCCGCTGCATTTCGCGTCGAGCGTGATGCTGATGGACTGCGCCAAGCTGCGGCACTGGCAATGGTCGACCGACTTCGAGCGCACGTTCCGCGGCGAGCGCGACTATCGCGACTGGATGTGGCTGCTGCTGGAACCTGCCGGCAGCATCGCGCCGCTCGAATCCGTCTGGAACGACTTCGACCGGCTCACGCCCGAAACCCGGCTGCTGCACAACACGCATCGCCGCACGCAGCCGTGGAAGACCGGTCTGCCGTCCGACTTTACGCCGCGCGGGACGACCTTCAAGTCGCGCGCCGGCATCTGGCTGCGCAAGCTGACCGGGCGCGGCGCCGGGCGCTATCGGCGTCATCCGGATGCGGCGCAGGAGCAGTTGTTCTTCCGGATGCTGGGCGAATGCCTGGAGAGCGGATCGATCGATCGTGCGTTGCTGACCGCGGAAATCGCTCGTGGGCATGTGCGTGCCGATGCGCTGGACTGCGTGGCCCGAGCCATTCGCACAGCCGCCTGAACGCTCGCCGCAGCTAGCGCGGTTTTTCGATCAATGCAGCGATTCGTGCCAGCGTGATTTCGCGCTCCTGACGCGCCAGCTCCGGTGCGATGCCGGTTCCGTCGAACGCACCTGCTTCTTCCAGCGATCGGCGCATCAGATCCAGATCGCGCACCGACGACAGCAGCCCCAGATCCTGCAGCCATTCGAAACTGCGCCCGACGATCGACTGCGGCGCTCGCACCGCCGCCTTGCGCCAGGCCGTCGCCACGCGCCAGCGCCAATCCGGCTGCACCGGCAGATCGAAAGGCACGACCGGCTTCCCGCTGAGCAGCGCCTCGGTCACCATCGATGCGCTGTCCGTCGTGACGACGAAACGGTCGGCGGTCCGGCGCAATGCCGCGTACGGGTTCTCGCCCTGCCCCCAGCGCACGACATGTGACGGCACTTCAAGCGCGCGTTCGATGATCGCCATCGCCGATGCGGGCGTTCGCGGACTGCCGAGCACCCAGGCGCTGCCGCCGTGAGTGCGGACTTCAGCGTTGATCTTTTCAGCGAAGCGCGCTGCAGCAGCGTCGTCGAGCACGAACGGCCGGCTGTCGCCGCCGACCATCGCCAGCGTCCAGGGTCGCGGCATCGCGTCCGAGCGTGCATGCAAATCAGCGGGAAGCGCCACTTCGTCCAAGGTCGACGGCAACAGGAACGGCATGCGATTGATCAGCACATTGGCGCGCGGCGGGACGGCGTACTGCGGCGTGGTGACGACCAGATCGAACCACGACAGCGGCGCCCAAGGCCGGTTGACATGAATCAGCCGCGTCTGCCCGCCAGACTGTTTTCCGATCCACAGCGCAGCCGAAACACTCTTGCGACCGGCGGCCAGCACGGCGCGCGGCCACGGCGGCACAAGCTGCAAATCCTCCTTGGTCTTCCATGCGAGCCGGCTCGCACCCAGCAAAGCGGGCGGCAGGCCGGCCGCGGCATTGAAGCGCAGCGGAACGGATCGATAGGGGATGCCCAGTGCATCGACGATGGCGAGCAACTGCTGGTTGTCGCCATGACGCGTGCCGAGCAGCACCCAGAGCGGCGCGGCACCGTCGATGGATTTCATCGCGCCTGCGGCAACCAGCCAGCCGCGCGATACCAGGCAACGGCATCGGCGAATCCGCTGTCGATGTCGAATTCCGGCGCCCAACCGGTCGGGCGCGCCAGTTCGCCGGGTGCAACGGCCCAGTCGGCATGGCGCAATTCGCGCAGCTTCTGCGTGTTGAGCATGCTGGCGGAACCGGCCAGCCGTGCAATGTCACCGATCAGCGCGACGCCGCGCAACAGCGACGCCGGTGCCTGAACGAAACGCGGTTCGCGATTGCCGACGGCACCCGCAGCAGCGCCGAGCAATCCGCGCCAGCTGTAGCCCTCGGGACGGTCGTCGGCGGCAGTCATGACCCGGCCGTTGGACGATTCCGCGGCGAGCACGGCAATCAGGCGGGCCACGTCGCGCACGTGGATCAGGGCGGCGCGGGCATCGGGCGAACCCATCAGCGGCACGCGGCGCCAGCCGGCGACCTGAAAGAAACGAAGGGTTTCGCGGTCTCCCGGGCCGTAGACCGCAGGCGGTCGCAGAACCGTCACGCGGTCCCCCAGCATATCGAGCGCGGCGCGTTCGCCGGCATGTTTGCTGGCTGCGTAATCGGACAGCGACGGCTCGCGGGCAGCGAGGCTGGAAACCATCACGAAATGGGCGTCGGGGACTCGTCGACGAACGGCATCGGCCAGTCGCTCCACGCCTTTGCAATTGACCTCGAAGAATTCGGCGCGCCGCGCGGCCTTGATCAGGCCGGCGAGGTGAACCACCGCGTCGGCACCGTCGACCAATCGGTCGAGAGCGGCGTCGTCGTTCAGCGATCCGGCGACGACTTCGGGTCTCGATGCACGCCAGGCCGACCCGGAAGGATCGCGCCGCAGCAGCAACCGGACACGCCAGCCCGCCTGCGTCAGCGCCTCGACGGCATGGCGCCCGATGAAGCCTGTGGCGCCGGTGACGGCAGCCAAGGGTCGGACGGCCGACGTTTGTTCGAAATTCGGCGAAGACAGGTTCATTCGGAAGCAAGGAAATTCAGGAGGCGCACAGCAAAAGGCGACGTTCGGACCGCCATAGCTGGTGCAGACCGCAGCATCAGGCAGCCACCCTGATACCCGCTTCGTGCGCCCCACGCGCCGGCCGAACAACGATCTTCACATCCTGATCAAGCGATACAAGCGCCTGCATCAGCCGTTCCAATGAAATGTTCTGAAGTTTGTAGCGGCGAATCTGAGACACCTTGGGCTGCGTCATGCCGGTCAGCGCCGCAACCTTTGACTGTTTCAACCCGAGCGCTTCTATCAAATCGTTTAATTTGACCGCGAGCAAGGCTTTGGCCGAAAGCTCTTCGGCGTCGTCGAATCCAAGGTCGGCAAGAACGTTGTCCGTGCCTTCGCGAAAGATCTTCTTTTGCATTGTTATTTCCCGCTGCGCCCGATGCGGGCCAGCACTGCCTTAAGCCGCTTTTCGATCAGATCCACATCCGGCTGCGGCGTACTGATGCCGGATTTGGATTTCTTCTGGAACGCATGCAGTACATGCACGGCATCACCGACCTGTACCGCATAAACGGCCCTGAAGGTATCGCCCCGATGATCTTCGACAAGCTCGTATACGCCGGAACCGAGCCCTTTCCAAGGCTTTGCCGAAGCTGGCCTTCGCCCGAGTTGCACGACGAACAATGCAACGCCGAGATCTTTCTGCACCGGCACCGGAAACTCCTTGAAGTCTTTCTTTGAAGAGCCTTCCCAGAGCAGCACGTGCCTCAACTCCCTCCCCATACTATATCCGTTCATGTATATTTTTATCTCATCAATGCTGCTTGGTCTACTTTGGCCTTCTCGACGAGTGGGCTTGTTTTTTCCGACTGTTCGGCACGATGGTGGCACGAACTGCCTTTGCCAGATTCGGTGCTAATGTGCTGAGAAGATGAAATCGACCAAGCTCCTCTGCCTCTTGCTGACCGCACTCCCCCTCTTCGCCCAGGCCAAGAACCCACGCGACCGCGAGGAATTGCTTGCGTTCCGATCGGAGAACCCCTGCCCCAGCGACGGCACGATCAAGGGCACGTGTCCGGGATGGCGTGTCGGCTACATCGTCGAGCTGTGCGCCAACGGACAGGACAAGCGCGAGAACATGCGCTGGATGACCGAGGCCGACAGGCTGTTCGTCAAGAATGCGAACGGCAAGAATTGCAAGAAGCTCCGGCGCGCGACGCTGTATCCCTGACGGCTTTTCAGCGAGTTCAGGAAGAAGGCGTGACTTCGTGATTCGCCATCAGCTCCAGCGCCTTCACCAGCGCCGAATGGTCGAGCTGGTCCCAGCCGTTCGCAGCACATGCGCCCATCAGTTGTGCAGCGCCCGCCGTCTGCGGTAGCGCGACGCCGATGGCCTTTGCGCCGGCGAGCGCCAGATTCAGGTCCTTCTGGTGCAGACCGATGCGGAAACCCGGATTGAAGGTCCGCTTGATCATTCGTTCGCCGTGCACTTCGAGAATCCGGCTCGATGCGAAACCCCCCATCAGCGCCTGGCGCACCTTCGCCGGATCGGCACCCGCCTTGCTGGCGAACAGCAGCGCTTCGCCGACCGCGGCGATGTTGAGCGCGACGATGATCTGGTTCGCAACCTTTGTGGTCTGGCCGTCGCCGGTGCCGCCGACGTGCGTGATGTTCTTGCCCATCAGCTCGAACAGCGGTTTCGCCATCGCGAAAGCCGATTCGGTGCCGCCGACCATGATGGTCAGGCTTGCTGCCTTGGCACCGACTTCGCCGCCCGAAACGGGCGCATCCAGGTAGTCGCAGCCGAGATCGGCGATCTGCTTCGCGAAGACTTTCGTCTCGATCGGCGAGATGCTGCTCATGTCGATGACGGTCTTGCCCTTGGTCAGGCCTTCGGCCACGCCGTCCTTGCCGAAAAGCACCGACTGCACGTCGGGCGTGTCCGGCACCATGAGGATGACGACGTCGGCTTTTTCTGCGACTTCCTTCGCGGTGGCGCAGGCGACGGCGCTGGTCGCCGCGATCTCCGCGTTGACCTTGCTGCGCTTGACATAGTAAAGCTCGTGGCCAGCGTTGACGAGGTGCAGGGCCATGGGTGCACCCATGATGCCGAGGCCGATGAATCCGATTTTCATGATGTCGTGTCCTGTTCGATGGAGGTGAATGGATCGGCAGGTCAGTAGGTCGCGCTGCCGCCGGGTGCCGCAGTCGTCGTCGGCTTTGGCGTTCCGGCACGCATGGCCGAAAGCACCTGCTGTGCGCCCGAAGCGATCAGCCGCGCGTCCGAACTCACGGTGACGAACTGGAAGCCTTTGTTGATGCGGCTCAGCGCGCCGGCCGGCGTGCCGTTGTGGATGCCGGCCACGAGTCCGTGCGCCTTCGCGCGTTCGAGGATGTGGTCGATGGCCTGCTGCACCGGCGGATCGACGTCGTCGAACACCGGACGGCAGCCAAGTGCCAGCGACAGGTCCGAAGGGCCGATGTAGACCGCGTCCAGCCCCTCGACCGACAGGATGTCGTCGAGATTGTCGAGCGCCTGCGCGGTCTCGATCATGGCGAAGGTGACGATCTCGTCGTTGGCATGCTGCGCGTAGTCGGCACCGCCGTAGAGCGTGGCGCGGACCGGCCCGAAGCTGCGGGTGCCGCGCGGTGCGTAGTGGGTGTACGCGACCAGTTGCTGGGCCTGCTCGCGCGTGCTGATCATCGGGCAGATGACCCCGTAGGCGCCAGCGTCCAGCGCCTTCATCAGCGCGCTCGGGTCGAGCCAGGGCACGCGAACCACCGGGACGGTGTTGGTGGTCGAGATGGCCTGCAGCATCGGGATCATCGACTGGTAATCGACGACGCCGTGCTGCAGGTCGATGGTCAGCGAATCCCAGCCCTGATGGGCCATCGTCTCGGCCGAGAAGCCGTTCGGAATCGCGAGCCAGCCGTTGACGGCAGCGCCGCCCGATTTCCAGAGCGCGCGCAGCGGGTTTTTTCTCATGAGGTGCTTTCTGTTGTTTGTCTGCTTTTTCAGCGATCGAACGCAGGCCGCTTGGGATCGAATTTCCAGCCCGGAATCAGGCCCTGCATCGCAGTCGCATCATCGCGCGAACCGAGGCCGTGCTGCTTGTAGAGCTGGTGCGCCTTCTCGATCTCGACCATGTCCAGTTCGATGCCGAGGCCCGGCTTCTTGGGCACCTGCACATGGCCGTCGACGATCTGCAGCGGCTCCCTGGTCAGGCGCTGGCCGTCCTGCCAGATCCAGTGCGTGTCGATTGCCGTGACGCGGCCCGGCGCGGCGGCGCCGACGTGCGTGAACATGGCGAGCGAAACGTCGAAATGGTTGTTCGAATGGGAGCCCCAGGTCAGGCCCCAGTCGCGGCAGGTCTGCGCCACGCGCACCGAGCCGGCCATGGTCCAGAAATGCGGGTCGGCCAGCGGAATGTCGACCGACTGCAGCGACAGCGCATGCACCATCTGGCGCCAGTCGGTGGCGACCATGTTGGTGGCTGTCGGCAGGCCGGTCGCGCGGCGGAATTCAGCCATCACTTCGCGGCCGGAGAAGCCGTCTTCTGCACCGCACGGATCTTCGGCATAGGCGACGACGCCGCGCATGTCGCGCATCAGGCGGATCGCATCCTTCAGCAGCCAGCCGCCGTTCGGGTCGAGTGTGACGCGGGCCGTGGGAAAGCGCTCGTGCAGGGCGACGATGGCTTCGACTTCTTCGTCGCCACGCAGCACGCCGCCCTTGAGCTTGAAGTCGTTGAAACCGTACTTCTCGCGTGCGGCTTCGGCCAGGCGGACGATGGCTTCCGGCGTCATGGCTTCTTCGTGGCGCAGGCGGAACCAGTCGTTGTCGGCGTCCGCATCGGTCACGTACGAGAGATCGGTCTTCTTCTTGTCGCCGACGTAGAAGAGATAACCGAGCATTTCGACGGATTCGCGCTGCTGCCCTTCACCGAGCAGCGCAGCCACCGGCACCTCCAGATGCTGGCCGAGCAGATCGAGCAGCGCCGATTCGATGGCGGTCACCGCGTGGATCGTCGTGCGCAGATCAAAGGTCTGCAGGCCGCGCCCGCCGCTGTCGCGGTCGGCGAACTTGGTCTGAATCTCCTGCAGCAGGCGCTGATGCGAACCCAGCGGCTGACCGACGACCAGCGGCGCCGCGTCTTCGAGCGTCTGGCGGATCTTCTCTCCGCCCGGCACTTCGCCGACGCCGGTGCGGCCCGCGCTGTCGGTGAGGATCAGGATGTTGCGGGTGAAAAACGGCCCGTGCGCGCCGCTCAGGTTCAGCAGCATGCTGTCGCGGCCGGCGACGGGGATCACGCGCAGCGCGGTGACGATCGGTGTGGAGGACGAGGACATTGAATTGTTTCGGAGCTGAATGTTGAGGGGTCGATCAGTCGATCGAGATCTTTCCGGTTTCGATGACCTTCTTCCACCGCGCGGACTCCTGTTGCTGGAACGTGGCGAACTGAGCGGGCGTATTGGCGACCACCTCGAGGCCGATGGCGGTGAACTGCTGCTTCACGGCCGGGTCGTTCAGCGCAGCCGCCATGGTGTCGTGCGCCCTGGCCCGGATGTCAGCAGGCAAACCCTTGGGTGCGACGATCGCCTGCCACGAATACACCTCGACGCCCTTCACGCCGGCCTCGGCCATCGTCGGCACGTCCGGCAGCACCGGCGAACGCTTCTCGCCCGTCACGGCCAGCGCCTTCAGCTTTCCGGCCTTGATGTTCTGCACCACTGCATTGACGTTCTGGAACGAGCCCTCGACCTGGCCGCCGAGCAGATCGGTAATGGCCGGTGCGCCGCCCTTGTACGGAACATGCAGGCCGGTGGTGCCGGTCTGCTGCCAGAAAAGCTCGGCCGTGAGGTGATCGCTGGAGCCGTTGCCCGACGATGCGAAGGTCATCTTTCCCGGGTTCTTCTTCTCGTACGCGATCACGTCGGCCATCGTGTTGTGCGGCGAATTCGCCGGGACGACGAGCACGTTCGGCGCCTGCACCGCTACGGTGATGGTGTCGAAATCCTTCAGCGCGTCGTACTGCATGCCCTTGATGAGATGCGGCGCGATCACCAGCGGGCCGAGCGAAGTCACCAGGAACGTCGTGCCGTCGGGCGCCGAACGCTTGACCTGCGTCGCGCCGATGGTCCCGGTGGCGCCGGCCTTGTTGTCGACAAGGAACGGCTGGCCGAGCGTATTCGTCAGGCGCGGCGCGATGGCGCGCGCCACCATGTCGGTCGAACCGCCTGCCGGGAACGGTACGACGAGCGTGACCGGCTTCGTCGGCCAGGTCTGGGCGAACGCACCGGTGGCGAACAGAACGCCGCACGCCAGCGCAGAAAAAAATTTCCTCATGAATTTGTCTCCGTTGATTCGGTTTTTCACAAACGCGCCGAACCGCGATGGTAGCGCTACCGTATTGGGACAATGGTAGCGCTACCTTTTCTGAAGTCAATGAGTTGAGGATCGGTAGTTACCCGAATCTCCGCCGCGAGAAAAGTCAGGCGCTGTCGCGTTCCACGATGCTGAAACCGACGTCGACGACGGCCGGACCGGCAGACCGCTTGTCCGCCCGATCGATGATGAATCGCGCCGCCTGCCTGCCGATCGCGTCGCTGTCGATCCGCACCGATGTCAGGGACGGGTCGAGGTCGGCCGCGAATTCGAGATCGCCGAAACCGACGATGGCCAGCTGCGTCGGCACTGCGATGCCGCGCGAACGCGCTTCGACCATCACGCCGAGCGCCAGCAGGTCGGAACTGCAGAAGACGGCGTCGATTCCCTGGCCTGTCGCCAGCAATTCGGCCAGGGCCGCTCGGCCGCTTTTCAGCGTCGTCGGTGCGGGCACGTTCACGACGCGCACGGCCGCAAGCCCGGCTGCGCGCGCTGCATCCTCGAAAGCCTGCTGCCGACGACCGGAACGCTCGTCGTCGCCGGCGATCATCGCCAGCGCGCGCCGGCCCTTCGCCTGCAGATACGTGACGACCGCCAATCCGACATCGGCATGCGAGAAGCCGACCAGCATGTCGAGCGGCGTCTCGGTGAGGTCCCAGGTCTCCACGACCGGAATGCCGGCAGCCAGCAGTCGCTTGCGCCCCTGCGGCGAATGCATGATCCCGGTCAGCACGATGCCGTCGGGACGCCGCGCGATGATGGCTTCGAGCAGATCGTCTTCGCGCGAATCCACGTAACCGCTCTGGCCGAGCATGAGCTGGTAGCCCTCGTCGGCCAGCGCCTGCGTCAGCGCCTGGATGGTCTGCAGGAAAACCGGGCCGGCGATGGTCGGCACGACGGCCGCGACCAGCCGGCTGCGAGTCGATGCCAGTCCGCCGGCCAGGCCGTTGCGTACATAGCCGGTGTTGCTCACCGCCTCGGCAACTTTCCGGAGAACTTCCTTCGAGACCCGCGACGGCGAACTCAGCGCGCGAGACGCGGTGATCGGCGCCACGCCGGCCAGCTTCGCGACGTCGTGCAACGTGACTGCGCCACTGCCCCGGCGGGCGCGGCGGGGTCCGGAAACGGATTCGGAAGCGGCTTCGGATGTCATGTTTTCATTCTAGGAAACACCGACCTTAGGGTGATCCCTGTAGGTAGTCGGTTATGCCCTTTTGAGATACCCATATTCCTAGAATTTCTCATCAGTCCGGCAAAGATCGGACTGAAACGATGGAGACGACACGATGAGATTCATTCCAGTGGTGCAGGCCGAGGCACCGATCATTCCCGGCGTGCGCGAACCCGGCCTCACTCGCCGCACGCTACTCAACGGCACCGGCATTCTTTTCGGAACGCTGGCAGTCGGAAGTTCGCTGGCATTGCTGGCGCCTTCGACGGCCTGGGCACTCGAGCTGAAAACGCTGTCGCAGCAGGAAGGCGAGAGCCTGCTGCAAATGGGCCGCGTGCTGTTCCCGCACCCCAATCTTCCGGATGCGGTCTATGCGCTGCTGGTCAAGGACCTGGACACCGGCGCCGCAGCCAGCGCGGCATCCGCGAAGACACTCAAGGACGGCATCGCCCAGCTCGATGCGGGTACCGGCGGCAGCTTCTTGAAGGCGGATCCGGCGCAGCGGCTGGCAACCGTCAGGTCGCTGTCGGGCAAGCCGTTCTTCAATACCGTGCGCGGCAAGGCCGTGACTTCGATCTACGACAACGAAATGGCTTTCGCCGTGTTCGGCTACCCCGGCTCCGCCTGGGAAAAGGGTGGCTACATCGTGCGCGGTTTCCAGGACCTGGCCTGGCTGCCCGATCCGTCGGTCGAGGCAAGTCCGCCGCCTTTCCTGGGCTGAAGCACGGTGCCGCGAGGGCACACATCCAACATAACAGCGCTGGCGATTGCCAGGCGCCATAGGAGACATCATGGCTAAATTCGACTTCGGCGACGAATCGGTCGTCGTCATCATCGGTTCGGGCGCGGGCGGCGGCACGCTCGCCAACGAACTTTGTCAAAAGGGCATCAAGGTCGTCGTGCTGGAAGCGGGCGGCAAGCAATCCAATGCCAGCTTCATCAACGACGAATGGAAGTCGTTCAGCCAGCTGGCCTGGACCGACAAGCGCACCACGTCGGGAAGCTGGCGCATAGCCAAGGATTTCGCTGAACTGCCCGCTTGGATCTGCAAGACCGTGGGCGGCACCACGACGCACTGGGCCGGCGCATCGCTGCGTTTCCAGCCGCACGAGTTCAAGACGCGCACGACCTACGGCGGCCTCGCAGGCAGCAACCTGCTCGACTGGCCGATCACGTACAAGGACCTGGAGCCGTACTACGCACGCGCCGAGAAGAAGATGGGCGTGACCCGTACCAACGACATTCCAGGCCTGCCCGGAAACAACAACTTCAAGGTGCTCTACAACGGTGCGACCCGCATCGGCTACAAGGAAGTGCACACCGGCAACATGGCGATCAACAGCCAGCCGCGCGACAACCGCGGACGCTGCATGCAGCTTGGCTTCTGCTTCCAGGGATGCAAGAGCGGCGCGAAGTGGTCGACGCTGTACACCGAACTGCCCGCGGCCGATGCCACCGGCAAGTTCGAGCTGCGCGCCGAGGCGCATGCCACCCGCATCGAGCACAACGCGGCCGGCCGCGTCAACGCGGTCGTCTACCGCGACGCCGCCGGCAAGGAACAGCGCCAGAAAGCCCGCGTCGTGTGCGTGGCCGGCAACGCGATCGAAACGCCGCGCCTGCTGCTGCTGTCGGCATCGAACAAGTTCAAGGACGGCCTGGCCAACTCTTCCGGCCAGGTGGGTCGCAACTACCTGCGTCATACCACCGGCTCGGTCTACGGCGCGTTCAAGGATCCGGTGCACATGTACAAGGGCACGACGATGGCCGGCATCGTGCGAGACGAGGCGCGTCACGACACCCGCCGCGGATTCGTCGGCGGCTACGAGCTGGAAACCATTTCGCTGGGCATCCCGTTCATGGCGGCCTTCCTGGATCCGGGTGGCTGGGGCGAGGACTTCGCCTGGTGGATGGACAACTACACGAACCTGGCGGGGCTCTGGATCGTGGGCGAGGACATGCCGCGCGAAAGCAACCGCATCACCCTGAATACCGACGTGAAGGACCAGTTCGGCAGCTACGTGCCCAACGTGCACTTCGACGATCACCCCAACGACGTCGCCATGCGCGAGCACGCCTACAAGCAGTCGGAGCAGCTCTACGCGGCCGCCGGTGCAACCAGGACCTTCCGCACGACGCCCTATCCGTCCACGCACAACATGGGCACCTGCCGCATGAGTGCGAAGCGCCAGGACGGTGTCTGCAATGCGTGGGGACAGACCCACGACATTCCGAACCTGTTCATCAGCGACGGCAGCCAGTTCACGACCGGCGGCGCGGAAAACCCGACCCTCACGATCGTCTCGCTGGCGATCCGGCAGGCCGAGTACATCGCCGGTCAGATGACGCGGCGCGCGATCTGAACCGAACCGGACTGGAGAACCTTTCATGTGCGATTTTTTCATCACGGCGGACCCCATCCTGTACGAATCGAGAACCCGGACCGTGCGCATACACGGCGTGTCGACCAGCATCCGACTGGAAAATTTCATCTGGGACACGCTGGCCGGCCTGGCGGAAGAAGAAGGGATGTCGACCAACGCGCTCATCATGAGCTTCCACGACGAGATCCTGCGGCACCGGGGCGACGTGCTCAACTTCACGTCGTTCCTTCGCGTCACCTGCCTGCGCTATCTCAAACGCAAATGCGACCGCCTGAGCGCGCAGGTCGATACCGTTGCCAACGACCGGATCGCGACACCTTCCCCATTGCCTTCGTCGCTGCCCGCGATGACATCGATCGGCAAGATCACGCACTGAACAAGCCCTGAGCACGATGGCAAAACTGATCCACACCATGATCCGCGTCCACGACCTGGACGCCTCGCTGGCTTTCTACCGCGACGTGTTCGACATGACACCGTCGCACCGGCTCGACTTCCCCGACTTCGCGCTGGTCTACCTGCGAAACCCGGATGGCGATGCCGAGATCGAACTCACCTGGAACAAGGGCCGCGACACGCCCTACACCCACGGCGACGGCTACGGTCATATCGCCTTCGTCACGCCCGACGTGAACGAACGCCACGCAGAACTGGTCGCGGCCGGCCGATCGCCCCTGCCGGTCAAGGAATTCAAGGATGGCGAGAATCTCATCGCCCGCTTCTTCTTCATCCTCGACCCCGACGGCTACAAGATCGAAGTGCTGGAAACGCACGGTCACTATCGCTAGACAACAGCTCTCTCACAGATCTCCCACGCCTCTCCCTCATGAAATTCATTCCAGTAAAAACCGCCCTCGTCGCTCTGCTGATGGCCGGTGTCTGCGCAAGTGCCAGCGCTGCCGTCGACGCTGCCAAAGCCAAGGAACTGGCGACGAAGAACGCGTGCCTCGGCTGCCATGCAATAGCCTCGCGCATCCTCGGCCCCTCCTACAAGGAAGTCGCTGCGCGCTACGAGAAGGACAAGAGCATCGACGCCAATGCGCTCGCGGCACGGATACGTTCCGGCGGCAAGGGAAAGTGGGGCGCGATCGAGATGCCGGCGCAAGCGGGGCTCAGCGACGCCGACGCAAAGGTGTTGGCCGAGTGGATCCTGTCCGATCCGAGCAAGTAGTAAAGAGCGAGAGCGGCCCGGTCTGCCGCCTGTGGAAAGCACCGCGCTGGCAGACGCCTCGATTGCTCTTTGACCAACCACAGGCCGGTTCGACAGATCGCGACCGACATGCGTCCAACGACGCATTCCGATGATGCTTAGGCGCAAAGCTTCGTTGGACTGACAGAGCGGCGGCCCTAGAGTCCGCGGCATGTCCTACCTTCCCCAACGCCGTGCCGTCAGCGGCCTCCTCGTGACGCTGCTGCTCGCCAGCGGCGTCCACTCCGCCAATGCCGAAGACCTCCGCATCGGCTTCATGCCGGGTCCTTATCGCGACGCCTTCACGAAGGGCATCGAGCCGCTGCTCGCCCGCAAGGGCTACACCGTCAAGTACGTCGAATTCAGCCAGGGCGTGCAGCCCAACGATGCGGTCGAGCGCGGCCATATCGACGCCAACATCTTCCAGCACTCGCTCTACCTGAACGCCACCAACGAGCGGCAGGGCTTCAACCTCGTGCCGATCGTGCATGTGCCGACGCCGCCGATGGGTCTTTATTCGCAACGCCACAAGACGCTCGATGCGGTGCCCGACGGCGCCACCGTCACGCTGCCCGCGGACCCGGTGAACGGCGCACGCGCCCTGAACATCCTTGCGGCCATCGGCTGGATCGAACTGAAGCCGGGCGTCAGTCCGGTGAACGTCTCGGAGCGCGATGTCGTCGCCAATCGCAAGCGGCTGCGCTTCGTACCGCTCGACGCGGCCCAGGCGGCGCGGTCGCTGGCCGATGCCGATCTCGCGGCCGTGCAGGGCAACTATGCCGTGGCCTCGGGGCTGAAGCTCACCGAAGCCCTGAAGCAGGAAGACATGACGTTGCCGTACATCAACGTCGTGGCAGTCAAGCGCGGCAACGAGAGCACGAAGTACGCGAAGGACATCGTGCTGGCCTACCAGTCGGCGGAGTTCCAGCAGGTGTTCCAGGCCAACCCGGCATGGGCCGGCTACAAGCTGCCCGACTACTTCGCGAAGTGAAGCCGAGCGCCATGCCCCAGACCACCGGAACGCGCCGCCTGCACCTCAACGTCAACATCCTGCATTCGGGCTTTCTGCCGTCGGCATGGCGTCCGGCCGGCAGCGATCCGCGTGCATTCATCGACATGAAGCACTACACCCGGGTCGCACAGATCGCAGAGGCAGCAAAGCTCGATGCGGTGTTCCTCGCGGACAACGCGGCCATCGTCGACCAGATCCATTTCCGGCCGATCACGGCGCTGGAACCGACCGTTCTGCTCGCAAGCGTTGCTGCGGCAACGACGCACATCGGCCTCATCGCAACCGCCTCCACCAGCTACAACGAACCCTACAACATCGCGCGGCGCTTCTCCACGCTGGACCACGTCAGCGGCGGCCGTGCCGGCTGGAACATGGTGACCACGGCCGACCTCGCCTCGGCACGCAACTTCGGCCGCGACGCGGTCCCCGATCACGCACAGCGCTACGCGCGCGCGGCCGAATTCACATCGGTCGTCAAGGCGCTCTGGAACAGCTGGGAGGACGATGCTTTCATCGGCGACAAGGCCGCCGGTCGCTTCATCGATGCGGCCAAGGTTCAACCGATCGCGCATCGCGGCGAGTTCTTCTCGGTGCAAGGTCCGCTGAATCTGCCGCGCACGCCACAGGGCCATCCGGTGCTGGTACAGGCGGGCGGATCGGGCGACGGCCGAGCGCTGGCGGCGCGACATGCCGAGGCCGTGTTCTCGGCTTCCCAATCGTTCGAGGAAGCGCTCGCCTATGCGCGCGACCTCAAATCGCGCGCCGAGGCGCTGGGTCGCGGACCCGAGGCGATTCGCGTGCTGCCGGGCCTGACGACCATCATCGGCGACACCGAAGCCGCAGCGCGCCGCCGCCGCGACGAACTGGTCGAACTCATTCCGTGGGACTACAGCCTCACCCGCCTGGCAGGCATCCTCGGCATCGCGCCCGAGCGCCTGAAGCTCGACGAGCGGCTGCCGGAAAACCTCTCGCTGCCCGGCGCCGGCAACGGCAACCACACCTTCTTCAACGCGACGCTGGCGACTGCACGGCGGCTCGACCTCACCGCGCGAGAGTTGATTCGCGAGCTGGCGGGCGGCGGCGGACATCGCGTAATCGTCGGCACGCCGGAGCAGATCGCCGACGACATCGAGCGCTGGTTCCGGGCCGGTGCGGCCGACGGCTTCAACCTGATGCCCGACGTGCTGCCGGACGGCCTGCAAGCCTTCACGGACGGCGTCGTGCCGATCCTGCAGCGACGAGGCATCTTTCGCACCGAGTACGAGGGCGACACGCTGCGAGATCACCTCGGCCTCCAGCGACCGGCCGGCCGGAGCGCAGAGCGCGCGGCTGCATAAGGTTGTGCGTTTTAAGTCGTTTGAACACAGCTTGGCCGGAGGCATAGTCACGCCTCTTTCAATCACGACATGCGTTTCGACATGCCTTTCCAGATGCTGACCTCCCTCCCCCGCCGCAAAGCGCTCGTCGCTGCCTTCTCGCTGGCTTCCGCCTCACTTCTCGCAACCGGCGGCATCGCGCACGCACAGGACAAAAAGACGATCAAGGTCGGCGTCTCCGTCGGCAGCGGCGAGCAGATCTTCGAAGTGGTGAAGAAGGTCGCGGCGCGCGACGGCCTCACGCTCGACGTGATCGTCTTCAACGACTACCAGTTGCCCAATGCGGCGCTATCGGCCGGCGACCTCGATGCCAACGCCTTCCAGCACCAGCCCTTCCTCGACAACCAGAACAAGTCGCGCGGCTACGATATCGTGCCGGTCGCGCTCACCATCACGGCGCCGCTGGGCTTTTATTCGCGCAAGCTGAAGACCATCGATGCGCTGCCGGACGGCGCCACGGTCGGCATCCAGAACGATCCGTCGAACGGCAACCGCGCGCTACTGCTGCTGCAGGAAGCAAAGCTGATCACGCTGAAGCCCGAAGCGGTCAAGAACAACACGGCGACGCCGCTCGACGTCGTGACGAATCCGAAGAAGCTCAAGCTGGTCGCGCTCGATGCGGCGCAGCTTCCGCGTTCGCTCGACGATCTGACCATCGCCGCCATCAACAACGACTATGCCGAGAAGGCCGGCCTCACGCTGGCGAAAGACAGCGTGATCAAGGAGTCGCCGAAGGGCCCCTACGCGAACATCATCGCGGTGCGTCGCGCCGACAAGGACAAGCCCTGGACGCAGCAGCTCGTGAAGGCTTACCACTCGGCGGAAGTGAAGACATTCATCGAGACGAAATTCAAGGGCGCGCTGGTGCCGGCTTTCTGATTTCCTGACCTGCACAGACCGATGTCTTCACCTGCCTCGCCGACCTCCGCCGACCTTTCGCTGCGCTTCCAGCCGGTGTTCGACCGCATCGCACAAGGCGCCCTGCAGCGCGAGGGCGACCGCGCGCTGGCCTACGAGCCCATCGGCTGGCTGCGCAACGCTGGCTTCGGTGCGGTGCGTGTGCCGGTCGCGGCCGGCGGGCTCGGCGCATCGGTCGAGCAGTTCTTCGATCTGCTGATCGCGCTCGGCGAGGCCGACTCCAACCTGCCGCAGATCCTGCGTGCTCACTTCGGCTTCATCGAGCGTCTCTTCGCCGAGGCCGATCCCACACTGCACGCTCCCTGGCTGCGCCTCGCGGTGGACGGCACGATCTTCGGCAACGCCACGACCGAACTCGGCCACGGCGCGCTCGGCACATTGCAGACGACACTGCGCCGCGAAGGCGACGATTGGCTGCTGGACGGCGACAAGTTCTATAGCACCGGCACGCTCTACTCGGACTGGATCGCCGTCGCCGCACAGCGCATCGGTCCCGACGAAAGCGCGGGAGAGCGCGTGCTTGTGCTGGTGCCCGCCGACGCGAAAGGCGTCGAACGCGTGGACGACTGGCGCGGCTTCGGCCAGCGCCTGAGCGCGTCGGGCACGACGCGATTCCGACGCGTGCGCGTGGACCCGGCCCATGTGCTGCCGAGCGCACGCACCGGCCCGACGCCGATGACGGCTTTTTTCCAGCTGGTACACCTCGCCACGCTTGCAGGCATCGCACGCGCCATCGAGCGCGACGCAGTCGCCTTCGTGCAGGTGCGCAAGCGCGTCTACAGCCACGGCGCCGGTGCGACGCCGCGCGAAGACCCGCTGGTGCAGCAACTCATCGGCCAGCTGGCCAGCACCGCTTTCGCCGCGACGGCGACTGTCCGCGCAGTGGCTTCAGGTCTTGGCGACATCGACCGGCTGCGCAATGCAGGCCAGCCGGTTCCCGTCGAACTGCTGGTGGACGTGGAACTGCGCATGGCCAAGGCGCAGGTCTTCATCGGCGATGCGGTGCTGCAGTCGTCGACGCGGCTGTTCGATGTCGGCGGCGCATCGGCGTTGCAGGAAGACGTGCGGCTCGATCGCCACTGGCGCAACGCGCGAACGCTGGCGTCGCACAACCCGGTGATCTACAAGGCCCGGGTTGTGGGGGACCATGCGTTGAACGGGATCGACCCGACTTTCTACTGGTCGGTGGGGGCGAATGCGGGCTGACAGAATGAGTGATCCCATTCAAATCGACAGGTCCGAAGAAAATGAAAATCACCACCTGGAACGTCAACTCCCTCACCGCCCGCCTCCAGCACGTGCTCGACTGGCTCGCCGCCAACCCGGTCGATGTCCTGTGCCTGCAGGAGCTGAAGATGACCGACGACAAGTTTCCGCTCGAAGTCCTCAAGGCGGCAGGCTATGAAGCCGCCGTCTTCGGTCAAAAGACGTACAACGGCGTCGCGCTCCTGAGCCGCTTGCCGCTGCGCGACGTGACGAGAAACATCGGCGGCTTCACCGACGAACATTCGCGCGTCATCAGCGCCACGGTCGACACTGCGACCGGTCCGCTGCGCATCGTGAACGGCTATTTCGTCAACGGACAGGCGCCGGGCAGCGACAAGTTCGAATACAAGATGCGGTGGCTGACAGCTCTGCGCGACTGGCTACAGAAAGAGATCGCGGCGCACCCCGATCTCGTGCTGCTCGGCGACTTCAACATCGTGCTAGAAGACCGCGACAGCTTCGACCCCGAAGGCCTGCGCGAAACCATCCATCACACGACCGAGGAGCGCGACCACTTCAAGGCATTGCTGGCGCTCGGCCTGACCGACGCGTTCCGGCTGTTCGATCAGCCGCCGAAGAGCTTTTCGTGGTGGGACTACCGGATGCTCGGCTACCAGAAGAATCGCGGCCTGCGCATCGATCACATCCTCGTGACGGCGCCCGTCGTGCCGCGCGCCGTGGCTTGCAGCATCGACCGTGTGCCGCGCAAATGGGAGAAGCCCAGCGACCATGCGCCGGTGACGCTTGAAATCGACGCCGCAGCGAGCTGATCGGCTCGCTGGCTTCGATCGCGCTCGTTCACTCCAGACCGAGTTCCTGGATCTTGCGGGTGATGGTGTTGCGGCCGATGCCGAGCTTCTGCGCGGCCTCGATCCGTCGGCCGCGCGTGTTGGCCAGCGCAGTGAGGATCAGGCGCGATTCGAAACGGCGCGACAGCGCGTCCCAGACGTCGTTGCGGCCGGATGCGAGCAGGCTCTGCGCTTCGCTTTCCAGGCCGCTCTCCCAGGCGCTGCTGTCCGGCGACAACGCCGTAGCACCCATGCCGACCGGATGCGCGAACCCTGCGGCGCCTTCGGCATCGGCCAGGGGCGCGGGATACAGGGCGGGCGCGGCGGTCACCATCGCAGCCGGAAACACCACTGCGGTCGATGTTTCCGAAGCGGCATTGGCTGCAGCGGCGGCGGCGGCGGATGCAGCGGACGCAGCTGCCGCCGCCACTCCGGTCGCCATTACTTCCGGCGGCAGGTCCTTGGCTTCGATCAGCTGCGCAGGCGCCATCACCGTCAGCCAGTGGCAGATATTTTCGAGCTGGCGGACATTGCCGGGAAAGTCGAATGTCGCGAGTTGCGTCAACGCCGCCTCGGCGATGCGCTTCGGCTCGACACCGAGCTGCTTGGCGCTCTGCTGAAGGAAATGCCGCGTGAGCGCCGGCACGTCTTCGCCGCGTTCGCGCAACGCAGGCAGGCGCAGTCGGATGACGTTCAGCCGATGGAAAAGGTCTTCGCGAAAGCCACCGAGCTTGACGCGCTGTTCGAGATCCTGATGCGTCGCCGCGATGACGCGCACGTTGGCCTTGACCGAGTTGTGACCGCCGACGCGATAGAAGTGACCATCGCTCAGCACGCGCAACAGACGCGTCTGCAGATCGAACGGCATGTCGCCGATTTCGTCGAGGAATAGCGTACCGCCTTCGGCCTGCTCGAAACGACCGCGGCGCATGGTTTGCGCGCCGGTGAAGGCGCCGCGCTCGTGGCCGAAGAGTTCGCTCTCCAGCAGATCCTTCGGGATCGCCGCCGTGTTGATGGCGACGAACGGGCCGTTGGTTCGCGGCGAATGCTTGTGCAGCGCGCGCGCGACCAGTTCCTTGCCGGAGCCTGATTCGCCGGTGATGAGCACCGTCACGTTGCTCTGCGACAGACGCCCGATGGCACGGAACACATCCTGCATCGCAGGCGCCTGACCGAGCATTTCCGGCGCGGCGGCCATGCGTTCTTCAGCCACCTCCTCGCGCATGCTTTCCTCGACGGCACGACGAATGAGTTCGACAGCGCGAGGCAGGTCGAACGGCTTCGGCAGGTATTCGAAAGCGCCGCCCTGGAACGCCGACACGGCGCTGTCGAGGTCGGAGAACGCGGTCATGATGATGACCGGCAGGCCCGGATGCTTGGCCTTTATCTTGTCGAGCAGGTCGAGCCCGGAACCGCCGGGCATGCGGATGTCGCTCACCAGGACCTGTGGTCCGAGCGCTTCGTCGCCGGCTGCAGCTTCGAGCGCCGCCAGCACTTCGCGGGCATTGGTGAAGCTGCGCGTCGGCAGGTCTTCGCGCAGCAGCGCCTTCTCGAGCACGAAGCGAATCGATTGGTCGTCATCTACTATCCAGATCGGCTTCATGCAGTTCCCTTGTCGTCCGGCCTCTACGGCAGCGGTATCAGTAATTTGAAATCGGTTCGGCCCGGCACGCTATCGCACTCGATCACCCCATGGTGCTGTTGCACGAAGGTCTGTGCGAGCGTGAGTCCCAACCCTGTTCCGCCTTCTCTTCCCGACACGAGGGGATAGAAAATTCGGTCCTTGATTGCGCTCGGCACACCCGGCCCGTTGTCGATGACATGCAATTCCAGTGCCAGTCGATACCACTGCTTGTTGAATATGACCTGACGGGCGATGCGTGTCTTGAGGGTGATCTGCGCATCGCCTGCAGCACGGCGCTCGGACAGCGCCTGTGCCGCGTTGTGGACGATGTTGAGCGTCGCCTGGATCAGCTGCTCGCGATCGCCGCGAAACTCCGGGATCGACACGTCGAAATCGCGCTCGATGTGAAGGTCGCGCGGAAACTCCGCCAGGATCACCGAACGCACGCGCTCGCAGACTTCGTGGATGTTCACGTCGCCCACCACATGCGGCCGGCGGTGCGGCGCCAGGAGTCGGTCGACCAGCGACTGGAGCCGATCGGCCTCATGAATGATCACCTGCGTGTACTCGATCAGATCGCGCGACTCGACCTCCATCTGCAGCAGTTGCGCCGCGCCGCGGATTCCGCCCAGCGGATTCTTGATCTCGTGCGCCAGGTTGCGGATCAGCTCCTTGTTGGCCTGCGCCTGGTCGAGCAGTCTTTCTTCGCGGTCCTGCTTGACCTGCTGGTCGAGCGGAGACAACTCGATGATCAGCTCGCCGACCTTGTCGCTCTGAGCCAGCGTGATCTGCACCGGCATCATGTCGTGATTGACGCGGCGCAAGAACGCTTCGTAGCGCAGCGTGGCGAAATCATTGGCACTTGCACCGTCCAGCGCCGTCTGGAGCACTTGCGGCTCGTTGAAGCAGGCGCCGAAGGACGAGCCCTCGAGCGTCCGGCGCGATGTGCCCAGCACGTCTTCGAGCGCCGCGTTCGCGAACAGCACCAGGCCGTTGCGGTTGACGACCGCAATCAGCGTCGCCAGCAGATCGAATGCCTGAAAACGTTTCGAGGAAGAGGCCGGCTTGCCGAAGACCATCAGGGTGCTCCGTTGGCCGGCAGTCGGCCGAGCTCACGCCGGATGCCGGCGATGTCGCTCTCGTTGCGCGTCAGTTCGGCTTTCATGTCGGCCACGCGGTCCAGGTATTTCTGATAGTTGCGGGCCTCGCCGCCCTGCTTATCTGGCTGACCGTTGTTGTAGTCGCGAAGCAGTTCGACCTGCCGCGATTCGGCCTTGCGGAGTTCGGACTGCAGCACCGAACGGGCTTCGCCGTCGCGCGCACGCTGGTCGGAACCTTCGACACGCGGGCTGCCTGCAGGACTGCCGCCCGGCGCACGGACCGCCGGATTGGCTGCGGCTCCGCCACCGGAAGCCGGACGCGGGGACTGCACGACCGTGACGTTGCCGCCTTCCATCACCTTGCAGCCCTTTTCCTTGGCTACGGCGGCGTTGTTCGTGTATTCATTGCCGCAGCGCCAGACGCGCTCCTGCGCGACGGTGGGCAAGGCCGCCAGGGACGCGGCCGACATCAGCAAAAGCAGGAACCTGGTCTTCATGGTCGAGAGAATGAGAAGTTGGACAGCAAAAAGGCATTCTCATGCATTCCTGGTTCTGTTCGTCCCAAGCCCCGACGCCAATGAAAAAGGCGGCCGAAGCCGCCTTTGTTCCGGTGCAACCCCCGTCTTGCGACAGGGGTAAGCATCACAGCGAGTAGTACATGTCGAACTCGGCAGGATGCGTCGCCATGCGCAGGCGCGTGACTTCCTGCATCTTCAGTTCGATGTAGGCATCGATGTAAGACTCGGTGAACACGCCGCCCTTGGTCAGGAAGGCGCGGTCCTTGTCGAGACATTCGAGTGCCTGGTCGAGGCTGTGGCAGACGGTCGGGATCAGCGCGTCTTCTTCAGGCGGCAGATGGTAGAGATCCTTCGTGGCCGCTTCGCCCGGATCGATCTTGTTCTCGACGCCGTCGAGGCCGGCCATCAGCAGCGCGGCGAAACCGAGGTACGGGTTCATCAGCGGATCCGGGAAGCGTGCTTCGACGCGACGGCCCTTCGGATTCGCGACGAACGGAATGCGGATCGATGCCGAACGGTTCTTGGCCGAGTAAGCCAGCTTGACCGGTGCTTCGTAGCCCGGAACCAGGCGCTTGTAGCTGTTGGTGCCGGGGTTCGTGATGGCGTTCAGGGCACGGGCGTGCTTGATGATGCCGCCGATGTAGTGCAGCGCGAATTCCGACAGGCCTGCATAGCCGTCGCCGGCGAACAGGTTCTTGCCGTCTTTCCAGACCGACTGGTGCACGTGCATGCCGGAACCGTTGTCGCCGACGATCGGCTTGGGCATGAATGTGGCGGTCTTGCCGTAGGCGTGGGCCACGTTGTGGATCACGTACTTCTGCAGCTGGACCCAGTCGGCGCGCTGAATCAGCGTGCTGAACTTGGTGCCGAGTTCCATCTGGCCGGCGTTGGCCACTTCATGGTGATGCACTTCGACCGGGATGCCGAGCGATTCGAGCACCAGGCACATTTCCGAGCGCATGTCCTGGAAGCTGTCGACCGGCGGAACCGGGAAGTAGCCACCCTTGACAGCGGGACGATGGCCGGTGTTGCCGTGCTCGTATTCCTTGTCGGTGTTCCACGAAGCTTCTTCCGAATCGATCTTCACGAAGCAGCCCGACATGTCGTTCTTCCAGCGCACGCTGTCGAACACGAAGAATTCGGGTTCCGGTCCGAAGTAGGCGGTGTCGCCCAGGCCGGAAGCCTTCATGTACGCCTCTGCGCGCTTGGCAAGCGAGCGCGGATCGCGCTCGTAGGCCTTGCCGTCGGCCGGGTCGACCACGTCGCAGGTCAGGATCAGCGTCGTTTCTTCGAAGAACGGATCGATGTTGGCGGTATTCGGGTCGGGCATGAGCTGCATGTCCGATGCTTCGATGCCCTTCCAGCCGGCGATGGACGAGCCGTCGAACGCGTGGCCCGAAACGAACTTGTCTTCATCGAAATGCGAGACCGGCACGGTGACGTGCTGTTCTTTGCCACGGGTGTCGGTGAAGCGAAAGTCGACGAACTTGACCTCGTTTTCCTTCACGAGCTTCAGTACGTCGGCGACGGTCTTTGCCATCAATTTCTCCTGGTTGGGTTTGGTTTGGTCTGCAGGGGGGAGGGAATGCAGTTTCTGTGCCATTGGCTGCAAACGAGTTATTTGCAACCGATTGCGGGAGAGTACTTATCGGCTATCGGGCCAGATCACACCAGTTTGGTGCGGCGTAGGTTATCGCACCAACTCAGGGCCGAGACGCGCGTCAAAACCGTGCAAACCTTCCAAAAGCTGTGCATAGGCCGCTTCGATCAAGGCCCGGTCGCCCTTGACGCCCAGCTCGATGTGCCTTCCGTGCACCGGATGATCGACGCTTGGCAGGCTGAAGACCTTGATGCCCGGGTGCGCTGCCTCGATGTCCTGCATGAGCGGTGTGAGCGTCGCTTCCATCGCGCCGTAGACCACCACCGATTTCTCGATGGACTGACCGTGCGCGAAAAGATCCGCATAGCGCGTGTCGAGCACGGTTTCGATCATCGGCCAGGCCATCACCGGAAAGCCGGGTACGAAATGCACGTCGCCGACGCTGAAGCCGGGAATCTTGTTGTACGGATTGCGGATGATCTCGGCACCGGTCGGGAACACGCCCATGTTCAGGCGATGGACGTTGTCGGGCCGGTCCGGCTCGTACGTCAGGCCTTGCTCTTCAGCGGTGTCCTTGATGCGCTCGCGGATCAGCACCTCGGCTTCCGGATGCAGCAGCAGCGGCACGCCAAGCGCGGCCGCCGCGCATTGCCGCGTGTGATCGTCGGGCGTCGCGCCGATGCCGCCGGTGGAGAACACGACATCGCCCGATGCGAAAGCACGCGCAAGTGCGGCAGTGATGCGGGCCGGCTCGTCGCCCACGTATTCGGCCCAGGTCAGCGACAGGCCGCGGGCGGCGAGCAATTCGATGAACTTGGGCATGTGCTTGTCGAGGCGTTTGCCCGAAAGGATTTCGTCGCCGACGATGATCAAACCGAAGTTGCGGCTCATGGGAGGGTCCTTTGGATGGAAGATGAAGCTGCGGGAGCCGTTGAATCGGACGCGACGACCAGCGCATCGGGCGATGTCGCGACCGACGCTGCCGACGCTGGCGATATGGCGCGCTGCGCCCGCAGTTGTGCCAGCGCGTCCAGCGTGTAATGCGCAAACCATAGCGCCGAGAAGGCGAAGACCAGCGTGTAGATCCAGATCGCCAACGGCACCAGCACGAAGAATGCGGCAGCGAACAGCAGCCCCGACGCCCAGACGATGCTCGGCGCCGCGCCGAGATAGCCGCACAGCACGCCCATCGCCAGCAACGGCATCCGGTGGGTGCGCAGCAAAGTCGCGCGTTCCTCTGCGTTGGCATGGTCGGCCAGCGCATCGAAACTCATCACGCGGTAGGTGAGCCAGCCCCAGATCAGGGGCGGCAGAACCAGCACCAGCGGCGGGATCAGCCACAGCGGCATCGACACCAGCAGCGCCACCAGCGCCAGCAGGCTGAGGCCGAGCGAACGCGCGACGCTGCCGACGAACGAAGCGCCCTTCTTGCGTTCCAGCGTCGTGAATCGCCTGTCGGCAACGAGCTCGGTGAGCGCCGGCGCCATCAGACCGGCAACCAGCAGCAAAGCGACGAGGACGATCACCGGCGTCGCAGCCAGCACCACGACCAGCGGCGCCAGCATCGATGCGATGTCGCTGGAAAACAGTCCGCCGAGCCAGCCCCAGAGACTCGACAGCAGCGGCCACGCGTCGAGCGCGCCGCGCGTCCAGATCACGGTCGAATTCCAAAAGAAATAGCCGAATACCGCAGCCAGCACCGCCATCAAACCGAGCGGCACCAGCGAAAGCAGGATCACGCGCGGGCGGAGGCAATAGGCGACGGCGCGCCAGAAAGAATCGAGTAGGAGTCGCATCGGGTGCCGAGGATAACGCTGCGTAGCCGACCCTTGCGTAGTCCAGAGACGGTCCTGCCGGCAGAGTGCGTTGTCGGTCAGCCGCGCCCGACGAGGCGCAGCAGTCCCAGCCATTGCTGCGACCAGAAGCCGCGACCGTATTCGCGCACCCGGCCGTTCGCGTCCGGCTCGACCTGGTCACGGATGCCGGTCGGCTCGTAGCGTCTCGAGAAATCGCCGGTGCGGAACAGCATGTCCCACCATGGCAGAAGCACGCCGTAGTTGCTGCCGTGGATTTCGCCCTGCCCCCGTGTCTCGTGACCGTCGCCTTCCGCACCGTAGTCGCCGATTCGATGGTGCGTGCGATGGAATCTCGGACTCACCCACAGCCGCTCGCCGATGGCACCGAAACTCATCCGCAAGTTCGCATGCTGGAAGCTCTCGCTGAGCTGCATCAGCGCCACGATCGCGATGAACTGGCCCGGCGCCACACCGATCAGCTGCGCGACCACCACGATGATCGTGTCGTGCAGCACGTCGTCGAGCAGATGGTTGCGGTTGTCGCTCCACATCGTCATCTGGCGCTGCGAGTGGTGCAGCGAATGCAGTCCCCACCACCAGTTGAAGCGGTGCTGACCGCGATGGATCAGGTATTCGACGAAGTCCAGCACCACCAGGTAGATGACGACGGCCACCAGCGGAATGTCGGTGATTCCCGGCACCAGTTCGTCCAAGTGCAGCGTGCCGACACCCGAGGCGCGCAGCAGGCCCAGCCATTCGTCGAAGAAAGGCTGCAGCAGCAGGAACATCGCCACCCGGAATATGCCGAGCCGGTGAATTGCCGTGTAGAGAATGTCGAGCCGGATGCCCGCGCGATCGGTTACGGCCTCGACCGGACGCCAGCGCTGCAGCGGCCCGATCACCGCGATCAGCACAAGCAGCTGGAGCAAGCCGACCAACAGCCAGCCGGTCGCATCGAAAGCATCCTCGACGCGACCTCCGAGCCCTACCGCATAGACCAGCGGCTGCATGAGGGTCTCGAAAACCCACTGCTGGCAAGCCGCGAACTGGTCGGTCAACCATTCCGTCATTTATGTCTTTCGATCCATTCACTGTAGGCCGGATGGCGACGCAGCGTCTGGAAGCAGAAGCCCTTGGCCTTCAGGCCGACGATCAGCGGTTCCAGCACCGCCGGCGCCCACGGATCCTTGCGCGACCAGATGCCCAGGTGCGCCAGCAGAATGTCGCCCGGACGAATGCCGTCGAGCGCCTGCTGCAGCAAGCGCTCGTTGCTGAATTTCTCGCTCGGCAGCTCGTCGCCCAGGAAACCGGCCGGCGCCCAGCCGACGTACCTGAAGCCGCAGGCTTCGGCGGCGGCAAGCAGCTTCGGCGATGTCTTGCCGCCCGGCGCGCGGAACAGCGGCAACGGCTTCTTGCCGGTAATCTGAGCGATGCGGTCGCTCGCCCTGGAGATGTTCTCGCAGTACTGTGCCGCGCTCCAGGTGAATTCCCGGCCCGCGAACGCGCCGGCGGACGGCCGGATCCGGAAGCTCGGTGCCACGCCGCGTTCGTCACCGCGCCAGTACGCATGGTCGTAGGTGTGCGATGCGAACTCGTTGCCCTCGGCGGCTCGCGCCTTCCACCAGGTAGCCCAGTGGTTGTCCAAGCTGTCGCCGTCCGTCGTCGTCCGCTCGGCCGCGACGAAGAACGTGACCCGCACGTTCTGCCGCGCCAGAACTTCGGCCACCAGCGGCGCGATGCCCATGTGGCCGGTGTCGAAGGTCAGATAGACCGGTTTCTCGCAGGCGCCTTGCGCAGCGGCGCCCAGGCACGCAAAAACGGCCGCGCAAGCCAGCGCAGTTTTCGCGCTAGCGTTGCTTCGCATGGTCGATCGTCCAGACGCCGTGCGGCGAGCGTCCCACATTCACCTGCAGTTCCAGCTTGCGCGTGGTCAGGTCGACCACGCTGAGTTTCTTGGCCCAACGCGAAGTCACATAAAGGCGCTTGCCGTCGGCAGACACGTCCATGCAGTCGGGACCGCCCGGTACGGCGTAGCTTTCGATGACCTGCAGCGTCTTGATGTCGATGCGGCTGATGCTGTTGGCGACGCGATTGCTCACGAAGACGCTGCGGCCGTCTCCGGCGGAACGGAACGCATGTGCGCCCTTTCCGGTCAGGATCTTGCCGACCGCCTTCGGCTGCGGGCCGGCGACGTCGAACACCTGCACGCCGTCGCTGCCGGTCAGGCCGACCAGCAGCGTCTTGTCGTCATGGACACCGAAGATGTCTGCCGGCATCGGACCGGTCGCCACGCGCCAGCGGATCGTCTGCGTCGCCAGGTCGACGGCGATCATCTCGTTGCTGTCCTGCATCGTGACGTAGGCCACGGTGCTCGCGTTGTCGATCCAAATGTGGCTCGGCGTCTTGCCGGTGACGATGCGCTTGGCAAGCTTCAGCTCCTTGCCGTCCCAGCGATAGATGTCGACGTGATCGAGCCGGTTTGCGGCGGTCACGAACCACTTCATGTCGCGCGAGAACTGAAGCTGGTACGGATCGATGATGCCGTAGACCGTGCGCTGGATTTCCGCCGTGCGTGGGTCGAGAAAAGTCAGCGAATCGCCAGCGGAGTTCGCGACGATCAGCGAGCGCTCGTCCGGCGTCATGTACAGATGGTGCGGCTCCTTGCCGGTCTGGATGCGCTGCTTCTCGGCCCATGTGAGCGGATCGATCACGCTTACCGTGGCGTCGAGTGAGTTCAGCACGAAAAGCGGCGGCGGCGTGGTCGCGGGGGTCGCTGCGGTTGCGGCCTCGGCGGACTTCTCGGGAAACAGCCCCGTGGCGGCAACCGCGAAGGCAAGGAAAAAGGCCGCAAGACGGCCGGTCGACGGGACAGAAAATAGCAAGGGGAAATTCCAGAAAAAGCGGTTTTGAGCTTAACGCCCGACACTTGCCGTAGGCTGACCTCAGCGTGCTTTACGCAACGCTTCGACCTCGTCGTGCGTCAGCCAGCGCCATTGGCCGACAGGCAGTTCTGTCGTCAGTTCCAGCCCGCCGATCCGCGAGCGATGCAATCCCTCGACGCGGTTACCGACCGCAGCCAGCATCCGCTTGACCTGATGGTACTTGCCCTCGGTCAGCGTGAGCCGCAGATGCAGCGGATCGACGGCTTCGCAGGCAGCGGCGCGCACGGGCTTGGGGTCATCGTCGAGCACCACGCCGGCCAGCAGTTTCGCCACCTGCGCCTCGTCGATCGGATGCTTGGTCGTCACCTCGTAAACCTTGGGCACATGGTGCTTCGGCGAACCCATGCGGTGGATGAACTGGCCGTCGTCGGTCAGCAGCAGCAGCCCGGTGGTGTCCTGGTCGAGCCGGCCGATCGCCTGCACACCCTGCACTGCGCCCTTGTTCGGCCGAAGGCGCAGCGGCGAAGGCAGCAGCGTGTAGATGCTCGGATAGGTCGACGGCTTCTGCGAGCATTCGGTGCCTGCCGGCTTGTGGAGCATCAGATAGGCTTTGTCGTGAAACTCCCAGGCCGTGCCCTGCACAGTGAACGCCATGCCTTCGAGCGGCTGGCCGTCCGCAGCCGGCAAATCGGTGGCCGGATCCCGTACCGCAACGCCATCGACCGTCACAAAGCCCTGTTGAACCAGTCCGGCGCAGACCCGGCGCGTGCCGAAGCCCTGGGTGTAAAGAATTTCCTGCAGCTGCATCGATGACAAATAAGAGAACGAAAAAACGTCCGCAGCGACATGCCGCGGCCGCTTCGGATTGTCGTTCAGTACCCGAGCGCCAACCCACTGTTGCGCCGTGGATCGTTCGCGCCGTAGAAACGGTTCTTGCCGACCGGCTTGCCGCCGAGCGACGGCGCACCGACGATGATCGCCGCCAGGTGATTCGCCGACTGCGGCACGCCCAGGTTGTGGCCCATGTCGACCAGCAGCTTGCGGGTGTCGGGGCTCAGCGCGTACGTTTCGACGTTGGTCACGTCGGGCAGCCATTGCTGGTGGAAACGCGGCGCGTCGACGGCTTCCTGAACGTTCATGCCGTAATCGACCACGTTCAAGATCGTGTGCAGCACGGCGGTGATGATTCGGCTGCCGCCCGGCGTGCCGACCACGAACACCGGCTTGCCGTCCTTGCTGACGATGGTCGGGCTCATCGAGCTGAGCGGACGCTTGCCGGGCGCGATCGCATTGGCCTCGCCCTGCACCAGGCCGTAGAGGTTTGGGACGCCGATTTTCGACGTGAAATCGTCCATTTCGTTGTTGAGCAGCACGCCGGTGCCGCTCGCCATCACCTTTGCGCCGAACCAGTCGTTTAGCGTGTAGGTAACGGAAACCGCGTTACCGAATTTGTCGGTGATCGAATAGTGAGTGGTGTTGCTGCCTTCATGCGGCGCGACGCCGGGCTTGATGTCCTTCGACACGCCGGCTTTCGCCGGGTCGATCGCTGCACGCACCTTCTCGGCATAGCCCTTGTCGAGCAGACGCTCCATGGGGTTCTTGACGAAATCTGGGTCGCCCAGGTAGCTGTTACGGTCGACGTAGGCATGGCGCATCGCCTCGATCTGATAATGCACCGACTGCGCCGACCGAAAGCCCAGTTCCTTCAGCGGATAACCCTCGAGGATGTTGAGCATCTCGCAGATCACCACACCACCCGAACTCGGCGGCGGCGCGGAAATCACGCGGTAACCGCGATAGTCGCATTCGACCGGCGCCAGTTCGCGCGTGCCGTACTGGTCGAGATCGGCCTGGGTGATGATGCCCTTGCCCGCCTGGCTCGACGAAACGATGGCGCTGCCGACCGGACCTTTGTAGAAACCATCGGTCCCGCGCTGGCTGATGGCCTTGAGCGTCCGGGCCAGGTCCTTTTGAACCAGTTTCTGGCCCGGCGCGAATGGCTCGCCCCTGTTCAGGAAAATTGCACCTGAATCCTTGTCCATCCTGAATGCGGCAGTCGCCGTCACAAGCATGTCGACATCGCCCTGATCGAGCACGAAACCCTTGTCCGCCAGTTCGATCGCCGGCTTGATCAGCGCCGAACGTTCCAGCGTGCCGTACTTGGTGCGCGCCGTCTCCAGTCCAGACACCGTGCCCGGCACGCCGACCGCTAGATGACCGGTGGTGCTCAGTCCCTTGACGACATCGCCGTCCTTGTCGAGATACATGTTGGCCGTCGCAGCCAACGGTGCTTTTTCGCGGAAATCGAGAAAAGTCTTGCGCCCGTCTGCCAGTTGCACCGTCATGAACCCGCCGCCGCCCAGATTGCCCGCTGCGGGGTAGACCACTGCGAGCGCGTAACCGACAGCGACTGCTGCATCGATGGCGTTGCCGCCGCGCTTGAGCACGTCGACGCCAACCTTGGTCGCCAGGTGTTGCGCCGTGACGACCATGCCGTTCTCGGCACCGACCGGCGCTTGAGACGCTGCGTGCGCCACGCCGTCGAAAGCGATCATCTGCGTGACAAGCGCAACTGCGCACAACGAAGTCTGGATTGCTGTTCGTCCGGGTAGCGTCATCTTTGTGTCCTTCTTGGCATTTCGACGATTCGACCCGCGGATTGTGCTTCAGGCAACGAACAGCCCCTTTCGCTGCATCGCGTCCAGCGCAAGCAGCAGTTCGGTCCGGATGAAGCCTGCCGGCAGAGCCGCTCCGTCGACGGATTCGTTCCGAAACGTGAATTTCAAATCGCCGGCACGGGTGGCAGCCGCGACCTCGATCTCGAGTTCGTCATGTGACCGGCTGCCATCGGTCAGCGCCAGGAGGAACGCCTCCAACGAGGACAAGGTCACTCTCTCATGCCACTGGTTGCAAGCCAGTCTGGGCCGATCGTTGTGAGAAAAAGAATTGGAAGCCCGGCAGTTCGCTTCGAGCGCACGCGGCAGTTGCTGAAGATCGGCGGCGATGTCCGCCCGCTCGCGACGGCTGTAGACCGCGCCGCGTCGAACCAGACGCTCCAGCAGCGCCAGCGCCATCGGACGAACCTCGACCGCCGATCGATCGAGCTGCCCAGCGATGTGCGAGACGATTTCGTCGACGCTCATGCAGGCCGGAAAACGTCCATCGAGCACCTGCACCACTGCCTTGTGAACGGCGCTGGAAAGCAGGATCGATCGGTGGCACGGTGCCGAGCAAAGCTGCTCCCGGTCGTCGAGCGATAGCAGACTCCCGTCGAGCGTGGCGTAGAAACCGGCAAAGAACATCGAAGCCACCCGAGCGGGATCGAGACTGAAATCGATCTGGCCCGCCCTGGCTTCCTTGACGAACAGCGTCTGCCTGAAACTCCTGTTCGTGAAGAAGTCGATGTACTGCTCCATGACGACCTGACTCCCGCCACATTCGCGCAACAGAAAGTCGCGTATTGCGTCCGGGTAGTTCTCGGCAAACATCGACGACGACGCAGCTTCGGCGAGATAGGCAAGCCCATGGGCGCTTGCACGCGCCAGCAAGTCGGTGAAGTAACACGGCGCGTTGAACGGCTCGAGAAACTCATGCGAGATGTAAGCCGGATCGGCTGTGCGCACGAGAGGCTTCACGTCCTCGATCACGGTTCGCATGACGCTACCGGACTCGGATGTTTCGAGCAGCGTTGCCAACATGCCCATCCCCAGCGAAAGCCTTCCGGCAGGATCCGTACCCGAGCTGGCGCGCAAAAGCATCGCGTCGCGAGCGATTTCTCGCGTCTTCCAACCCGGATAGACGTTGTAACTGATGTACGCAACGCCATCGGGCGCCAGATTCTGGTTGCAGATCCGCAAGATCGCATCCTGTGCCGAAGGGGGTACCCAGCTGTAGACACCGTGACAGATGATGTAATCGAACTGCCCGAGCGACGCGGCGATGTCCGTGAGGTCTGCCACGCGAAAATCGATGTTCGTCAGCCCGGCGCGTTTAGCAGCATGGATGCCCGATTCGATCTGGACGGGCGAGAGGTCGATCCCGAGTGCGGTAGCGTGGGGATACCGGCCGGCAAATGGAATCAGGTTGCCGCCACCGGCACATCCCAACTCGAGCACACGCGCATATGCTGGATCAGGTGCCGACAGCCCGAAGCTGAAAGCTCTGGTTGCCAGGTGTTCAACCGCGCTTTGCGGAAACGGATGAGAGTCGTAAGGGACCTCATCGTAATACTTGGCCAGATCGTCGTTTGCTCGAATTGCCATTGCGAGGACCCTTGGAGTTGGTAACTCCCCGGACTGTAAAGTCCGGCCGGATCTCGAAATCGTGACAATTCTTTAGAGCGAATTTGACGAAAAGCACTCAGCCCAATAACAGCAAAGGAAAAGCCATATCAAGCGCACTTCCGCTTTTCTCCCGAGCGGCTCGGTTGAAAAGATCTCTCGAAATTTGGTGGAGCTGGGGGGATTCGAACCCCCGTCCGCAAGCCTTCTTCGCGCAGTTCTACATGTTTAGCGATCTGATTTAATCTTGCTCCCGGAGTCGCGCAGTCGCACGCTAAACCGGACGCCAGTACCCTTTTTTCTCGTTTTTACCCAAGGCACCCGGGCAAGAACCAGCCTCTGTGATTATCTTTGCAGTTCGAAAAATCAGGATTACTCCATCATCTCCTTACCCAGCCCAAAGGCAAGCTGTTGCAAAGTCGCTTCAATTAAGCAGCGAGTGCGAGTCTAAAAGACTTATCGTTTGCAGTTACGTTTTTGAATCTGATTAACGAGCGCATTCAGCTCGACATGCCCCGCAGCGCTTCCGAACCCACGTCGAAACCAGTGCAGCCCCAAGCCTCGCATTTTAGGTCAGTTTCAGGCATTGCAAGAGGCTGAGCGGTGATTCGATCGCATCGTCTGCTCCCCAGTCCTTCGCGTCGGCTTTGGCTCCCATGTAGCCGTAAGTAGCAGCGATCGTACGCATGCCCGCAGCGCGTCCGGCAATGATGTCTCTCTCGTCATCTCCGACATACATGCACTCTGCTGGCGCCAGCCCGATGCGTCGCGCAGCCTCGAGCAGCGGTGCCGGATGTGGCTTGGCGAATGGCGTCGTGTCTCCGCTGACTACTGCACCAGCAGTCGCGAACAACGACATCGATTTCGTCAACGGCTCCGTGAAGCGTGCTGACTTGTTCGTCACCACACCCCAGTGCAAGCCGCAGTCGCGCAATGCAGCGATCAATTCCGGGACTTCGTCGAAGACCGGCGTATTGAGCAGCATGCGCGCTTCGTAGTTGAGAAAAAACTCCTCTCGCATCGCCGGAAACTCCGGCATTTCAGGCGTGATGTTGAAGGCGATACCCAACATGCCGCGTGCCCCAGACCCTGCCATGTGCCGATACGCGCTCAACGGGAGCGAAGCCATTCCCCGATCGGTGCGCATCTTGTCTGCAGCGGCGCCAAGTTCAGGCGCACTGTCGACAAGCGTACCGTCGAGGTCGAACAGAACGGCCTTGAGTTTGACGGCTTGCATCAAAGCGGCTTTCTTGTGGCAAACATGTAGTTGACGCTGGTATCAGCACTAAGCCAGTAGCGCCGGGTCAGCGGGTTGTACTGCATGCCTCGCGTGCTGTCGACTTCAAGGCCGGCGCTTCGGCAGTAGTCGGCAAGTTCGCTCGGTCGGATGAATTTCTGATACTCGTGCGTCCCTCTGGGAAGCATTCGCAGCACATATTCCGCACCGATGATGGCAAACAGGAATGCCTTCGGACTGCGATGAATCGTGGAGAAAAAGACCCAGCCACCCGGCTTCACCAGGTCGGCGCATGCCTTCACGACGGATGCAGGCTGTGGAACATGCTCAAGCATTTCCATGCATGTCACGACATCGAAGCTTGCCGGACGTTCGGCCGCCAACGCCTCCGCGCTTATCGCCCGATACTGAACACCATTGGTCGACGCCTCGAGTGCATGCAGTTGGGCAACCTTGAGCGCCTTCTCGGCAAGATCGATCCCCAGCACTTCCGCGCCCTTTCGCGCCATCGAATCCGAAAGTATCCCGCCGCCGCAGCCGATGTCCACCGCCTGCTTGCCGGAGATGGATACCAATCCGTCTATCCACTCGAGTCGCAGAGGATTGATTTCATGCAACGGTCGAAATTCGCTCTCCATATCCCACCAACGGTGAGCCAGTTCAGAAAATTTGGCGAGTTCTGCCAGATCGGCATTTACTTGATCGTTCATGTGACGATTATCCGAGATGACGCCTTTCAATCGAAAGACATGGCTATTGGACTTAATAAGTCGTCAACTGCGTGCCCATAAAAAAACCCCGCCGAAGCGGGGTTTTTTCGAGGACTCCGAAGAATCAACGATTGGCGCGGGTACCGACCACTTCGATTTCAACGCGGCGGTTCTTGGCGCGACCTTCCTTGGTGCGGTTGTCAGCGACTGGCTGCTTCTCGCCCTTGCCTTCGGTGTAGACGCGATTGCGTTCAATGCCCTTGGTCACCAGGTATGCCTTGACAGCTTCTGCGCGGCGAACCGACAGACGCTGGTTGTAAGCATCCGAACCGACGGAGTCGGTGTGACCCACGGCGATGATGACTTCGAGGTTGACACCGCTGATCTTCGAGACCAGATCGTCGAGCTTGGCGCGACCTTCTGGCTTGAGAACCGACTTGTCGAAGTCGAAGAATGCGTCGGCAGCGAAGGTCACCTTCGAGGCTGCTGGCGGCGCTGGCGGCGGCGTCGGCACCATTGGTGCTGCAGGCGTAGCCGACGGAGCTGGCGTAGCGACCGGAACCAGAGCGCCGTCGCAACCACGAGCGGCCGTTGCAGGCGTCCAGTTGGCATCGCGCCAGCACAGTTCGTTCGTGCCGTTTTTCCAGACGAGTTCGCCGGTGCCGTTCTGCCAATTGTCGATCACGGGACCGCCATTTGCTGCGGTGACACGGGTCTGCGCGCCGGCGGCAGTGGCGAGCGCAGCGACTGCAAACATCATCGCCACTTTATTCAGTTTCTTCATGGTTCTCCTCTTGGGGAAAAAGCCGCAGCCGCGCTGCGAATCAAGGACGCTTTAAGTGACCACCACCCAAAACGTTGAGGCGATTGTGCCATAGGGTCTTTGGCAAACCGGCTGCGAGCCAGGTGCGAAGCGTAGGACGAGTGCGGAATAGCCTTCATGTGTTGCGGCGTTGCGACAACTCCCAAAGCGTAAAATTCACCACTTGCTGACTGCCTGACGCTCATGACCTCGTTCGCCAAAGAAACCCTGCCCATCAGCCTCGAAGAGGAAATGCGCCGAAGCTATCTCGATTACGCCATGAGCGTCATCGTCGGCCGTGCACTTCCCGACGCCAGAGACGGTCTCAAGCCCGTGCACCGCCGCGTCCTGTTCGCGATGCACGAACTCAACAACGATTGGAATCGTCCATACAAGAAGTCGGCCCGTATCGTGGGCGACGTGATCGGCAAATACCATCCTCACGGCGATCAATCCGTTTACGACACGATCGTGCGTCTGGCGCAGAATTTTTCGATGCGCCATATGCTGGTCGATGGCCAGGGCAATTTCGGATCTGTCGATGGAGATATGGCGGCAGCAATGCGCTATACCGAAATCAGGCTTTCCAAAATTGCGCATGAAATGCTCGGCGATATCGACAAGGAAACCGTCGATTTCCAAGACAATTACGACGGCTCGGAAAAAGAGCCGATGGTGTTGCCCAGCAAGCTGCCCAATCTGCTGGTAAACGGCGCGGGCGGTATCGCGGTCGGCATGGCGACCAACATTCCGCCGCACAACCTGAACGAAGTCGTCGATGCGTGTCTGCACCTGCTGCGTCATCCGCAGGCCTCCATCGACGAACTGATGGAGATCATCCCGGCGCCCGACTTTCCGACCGCCGGCATCATCTACGGGATCAACGGCATCAAGGACGGCTACCGGACGGGTCGCGGCAAGGTCGTGATGCGCGCGCGCTGCCATTTCGAGGACATCGACCGTGGCCAGCGCCAAGCGATCGTCGTCGACGAGCTTCCTTATCAGGTGAACAAGAAGACGCTTCAGGAGCGCATGGCCGAGCTGGTGCATGAAAAGAAGATCGAAGGCATCAGCCACATCCAGGACGAATCCGACAAGTCGGGCATGCGGCTGGTCATCGAACTCAAGCGCGGCGAAGTGCCGGAAGTCGTCCTCAACAATCTGTACAAGCAGACGCAGCTGCAGGACACCTTCGGCATCAACATGGTGGCGCTGGTCAACGGCCAGCCGAAGCTTTGCAACCTGAAAGACCTGATCGAAGTCTTCCTGCAGCATCGGCGCGAAGTCGTGACGCGGCGAACCGTGTTCACGCTGCGCAAGGCGCGCGAACGCGGCCACGTGCTCGAAGGTCTGGCTGTCGCGCTGGCGAACATCGACGAGTTCATCGCAATCATCCGCAACGCGCCGACGCCGCCTGTCGCCAAGGCCGAGCTGATGACGCGTGCCTGGGACAGCAAGCTGGTGCGCGAGATGCTGACGCGCACGCGGGCGGACGGCGGCGTGATCAACGCGGACGACTATCGGCCGGACGGCCTCGAACTCGAGTTCGGCATGGGCAGCGACGGTCTGTATCGGCTCTCCGAAACGCAGGCGCAGGAAATCCTGCAGATGCGTCTGCAGCGCCTGACCGGGCTTGAACAGGACAAGATCGTTGCCGAATACCGTGAAGTGATGGCGGAGATCGATGACCTGCTCGACATCCTTTCGAAGCCGGAACGCGTCTCGGTGATCATCGGCGACGAACTGACGACGATCCGTACCGAATTCGGCCAGACCAAGCTTGGCGCGCGCCGCAGCCAGGTCGAGCACAGCGCGTTCGACCTGTCGACGGAAGACCTGATCACGCCGACCGACATGGTCGTGACGCTCTCGCACAGCGGCTACATCAAGAGCCAGCCGTTGAGCGAGTACCGCGCGCAAAAGCGCGGCGGGCGCGGCAAGCAGGCCACGGCGACGAAGGAGGACGACTGGATCGACCAGCTCTTCATCGCAAACACGCACGATTACATCCTGTGTTTCTCGAACCGCGGCCGGCTGTATTGGCTCAAGGTCTGGGAAGTGCCGGCCGGTTCGCGCGGCTCGCGCGGTCGTCCGATCGTGAACATGTTTCCGCTGCAGGAAGGCGAAAAGATCAACGTCGTGCTTGCGCTCACCGGCGAGAAGCGCACCTTCCCTGCCGATCAGTATGTGTTCATGGCAACGTCGATGGGCACGGTCAAGAAGACCACGCTCGATGAATTCAGCAATCCGCGCAAGGCGGGCATCATTGCCGTCGACCTCGATCCGGGCGACTATCTCATCGGTGCCGCGCTGACCGACGGCAAGCACGACGTGATGCTTTTCTCCGATGGCGGCAAGGCCGTGCGGTTCGACGAGAACGATGTCCGCCCGATGGGCCGGAACGCGCGCGGCGTGCGCGGCATGATGCTCGACGAAGGCCAGGGCGTGATCGCCATGCTCGTGGCAGAGGATGGAGAGCAGAGCGTGCTGACCGCGACCAGAAACGGTTACGGAAAAAGAACGAGCATTACCGAGTACACCCGACATGGTCGGGGAACCAAAGGCATGATTGCCATTCAACAGAGCGAGCGCAACGGCAAGGTCGTCGCGGCAACGCTGGTTCATGTCGACGACGAGATCATGCTGATCACCGACAAGGGTGTGCTCGTGCGCACCCGGGTCGCCGAGATCCGCGAACTCGGACGCGCCACCCAGGGCGTGACGCTGATCGGTCTCGACGAAGGCGCCAAGCTCAGCGGGCTGCAACGCATCGTCGAAAACGACGCCATCGTCGAAACCCCTGAAACACTCGAAAACAGTGACGGCGGCGATGGCGGCGATGCCGATGCCGGCGACATTTCTACACCTTCAACGGAGAATCCTCAGTGAAAAAAATCAAGCTTGCGGTCCTGACGGTCGCACTGGCAGCCAGTTCGATCGCCATGGCACAGGACAAGGCGGCGCTCGTGAAGCAATTGCTCGACGTCCAGCGCCCTGCCGTCGAAGGCATGGCCCGTATCCTCGTGAACGACTCGGTCGCCCCGATCATTCAGGCCGGTGGCGAGTACCTGCAGACCAAGGTTGCGCCCGAAAAACGCGAAGCGCTCGGCAAGGCTGCCGAAGCGGAAATCCAGAAATACGTGTCGGAAGCTTTCCCGATCGTCCGCGACAAGGCCGTGCAGCTCGCTCCGACCACGGTCGGTCCGCTGCTCGAGCAGAACTTCAACGAAGAAGAACTGAAGCAGCTGATCTCCTGGCTGAGCTCGCCGCTGAACAAGAAGTTCTCGGATCTGAATCCGCAACTTGGTTCCGCGCTGACGCAGAAGCTCGTTGCCGACGTGCGCCCGACCATCGACCCGAAGCTGCAGAACCTGAACGTCGCTGTTGCCAAGGCACTCGGCGCGCCGACTGAAGGACAGGCGCAGCCGCAGTCCAAGGCTGCACCGGCCAAAGCGCCCGTCAAGAAGTGACGCAGGCGACGGGCAAACGTCCGTACAACTTCTCGGCCGGTCCGGCCGCCATGCCCGAGGCGGTGCTTCGGCGCGCCGCAGCCGAAATGCTCGACTGGAACGGGTCGGGCATGGGCGTCATGGAAATGAGCCACCGAGGCAAGGAGTTCGGCGCAATTGCAACCAAGGCGGAAGCCGATCTGCGCAAATTGCTGGCCGTTCCGGGGAACTTCCACATCCTGTTCATGCAGGGCGGCGGACTCGGAGAGAACGCCATCGTGCCGATGAATCTGTCGCGCGGCACCGTGGCCGACTTCATCGTCACCGGCAGCTGGAGCATAAAGTCGCAGAAGGAAGCGCAACGCTATTGCGAGGCTCGCACCGCGGCTAGCAACGCGCCCGACGGTCACACGCGCCTGCCAGACCCGGCAAGCTGGAAGATTTCAGCCGACGCTTCGTACGTGCACGTTTGCACGAACGAGACGATCAACGGCGTGGAATTCCAGCAGCTGCCCGATCTGGCCGCGCTGGGAAGCAACGCGCCGCTGGTGATCGACTTTTCATCGCACGTGGCGTCGCGCTCTGTTGATTGGCGCCGCGTCGGTCTGGCCTTCGGCGGCGCACAGAAGAACATCGGGCCTGCCGGACTGACGATCGTGATCGTTCGCGACGACCTGCTGGACCGTGCGCTCAAGATCTGCCCGAGCGCCTTCAATTACAAGACGGTCGCCGACAACCAGTCGATGTACAACACGCCGCCGACCTGGGGAATCTACGTCGCCGGGCTGACTTTCGACTGGCTGCTGAATCAGACCGAAGGCGATCTCAGCGGTGTCGCTGCGATGGAACGGCGCAACATCGCCAAGGCGAAGTTGCTCTACGGTTTCATCGACGGATCGGATTTCTACGAGAACCGTGTCGATGCCGACTGTCGCTCGCGCATGAACGTACCGTTCTTCCTGCACGATCAGGATCGCAACGATGCTTTCCTGGCCGGCGCCAAGGAAGCGGGCCTGCTTCAGCTCAAGGGACACAAATCGGTCGGCGGCATGCGTGCCAGCATCTATAACGCGATGCCGATTGACGGCGTTCAGGCGCTGGTGGACTACATGAGAGAATTCGAGCGATTGCATGCCTAGCGGGATGGCCCGTGCCGGCTGCCCGAGACAGACCGATGACAGAGCCAGCACCCCACCTCCCCAGCCTCGACAGCACCAGTGACGCGACCGACAAGTCGGCCAGCCTGGCCGATTTGCGCGTCAGGATCGACTCGCTCGATCAGCAGCTGCTCGACCTGCTCAACCGGCGGGCACACATCGCCGAACTGGTCGGTGAAGTCAAGAAACGCGAGGGCACGCCTTTTTTTCGCCCCGATCGCGTTGCGCAGGTCATCGAGAAGATGCAGAAAAGCAGCGCCGGCCCGCTCAAGGGCAACCACGTCGCTGCGATCTGGCGGGAAATCATGTCGGCTTGCCTGGCGCTCGAATCCCCGCAGCGCGTCGCGGTGCTTGGGCCCGAAGGCACGTTCTGCGAGCAGGCCGCCGTCGAGTATTTTGGCGGTGCAGCAGACCTGATCTACTGCGCGAGCTTCGACGAAGTCTTCCACGCGACGGCCGCCGGCAGCGCGCAGTACGGCGTCGTCGGCGTTGAGAACTCGACCGAAGGCGTCGTCACACGCTCGCTCGACCTGTTTCTGCATTCGCCGACGCATGTCGTCGGTGAAGTCAGTCTGCTGGTGCGACACCATCTGCTGCGAACGACGAATTCGCTCGGCGACATCGAAGCGGTTCTTGCGCATCCGCAGGCGCTCGCGCAATGCCAGACCTGGCTTTCCAAACACCTGCCCAACGCGGAGCGTCGCGCTGTGTCGAGCAATGCTGAGGGCGCCCGTCTCGCGGCGACCAATCCGGCCTGGGCCGCATTGGCCAGCGATCGCGCAGCCACGCGATTCGGTCTGCATATCGTGGCGCATGCGATTCAGGACGATTCGTACAACCGCACGCGTTTCGCGATCATCTGCCTGCCGCAGACGCTGGCGATGCCGCCGGTGTCCGGCCGCGACTGCACGAGCCTCGTCGTCTCGGTGCCCAATCAGCCAGGCGCCGTGCATGACCTGCTGATGCCGCTGAAAGCGAACAACGTCTCGATGACTCGCTTCGAATCGCGCCCCGCCCGCACCGGTCAGTGGGAGTACTACTTCTACATCGACCTCGACGGCCATCCGTCGCAGCCGAACGTTGCGGCGGCGCTGGCCGAATTGCGGACGCTGTGCGCGTTCTACAAGGTGCTCGGCGCCTATCCCGTCACCTCCTGAATGCGGCCAGGTTCGATGTTCGAACAACTCGGCCTGATCGGCTGCGGCCTCATCGGCGGCTCCTTCGCACTGGCGCTCAAGCGCGCCGGACTGGTCAAGCGAGTGGTGGGCTACAGCAAATCGCCCTCCACTACCGAGCTGGCTAGGCGGCTGGGCGTGATCGACATCGAAGCGCCATCCGCGCTTCTGGCCGTTTCCGGCGCTGATCTCGTTCTGGTCGCGGTGCCGGTAGCCGCCTCCGAAGCGACCTTCAAGGCGATCCGCCATGGCCTCGTGCCCGGTGCGCTGGTGATGGACGTCGGCTCGACCAAAGGCGACGTCGTCGAAGCAGCGCGTCTGGGGCTGCAGACCGAATTCGCCAACTTCGTGCCGGCGCATCCGATCGCCGGGAAGGAGGTGGCAGGCGTCGAGCACGCGGAGGCCTCGTTGTTCGACGGCAAGCTCGTCGTGCTCACACCGGTCAAGGCCACCCGGCATGCGAACGTTCACCGCGCCGCACAGGTCTGGTCGGCCATCGGTGCCAACGTGGCGCAGATGACGCCGCAATCGCACGATGCCGCATTCGCCGCCGTCAGCCACCTGCCGCACCTGATCGCCTTCGCATATATCAATACGCTCGCTGCGCAGTCCGAAGGTGCGATGTTCATGAGGCTCGCGGGACCGGGGTTTCGCGACTTCTCTCGCATCGCGGCGAGCGATCCGGCGGTCTGGCGCGACATCCTGATGGGTAACCGCGAGCAGGTGCTGCGGCAGTCGCGCGCGTTCCGCGAAATGCTGGTCGCCTTCGAGGACAAGATCGCCGCCGGCGACGCTGCTGCGCTCGACGAGGCCATCGCCGCAGCGCGCTCGACACGCGGCCCGTGGCGCCTCGACCCTGCCGCCGCCGTTTCGCCGACTTTCTCTTTCGCTGCCGCACCCGAAGCCGCCGACAGCTCCTCCCTACCCGCCTCCGACGGCTGACGATGTACGCAACGCTTTTCCTCGATCTTCCGGCTCTCGCGTCGGCTTCCGGCACGGTCCGCCTGCCCGGCTCCAAAAGCATTTCGAACCGTGTGCTGCTGCTGGCCGCGCTCGCGAGCGGCGTCACGACCGTGCACGATCTGCTCGATTCCGATGACACGCGCGTGATGCTCGATGCGCTGCGGCAGCTGGGCTGCAGCGTGGAACAGTCCGGTGCGACCCTGCGGATCGATGGCCTGGGCGGACAGCTCAAGACGTCCCGGGCCAACCTGTTCCTCGGCAACGCCGGGACTGCCATGCGGCCGCTGACCGCTGCGCTGTCGTTGCTCGGCGGCGACTTCGAGCTCAGCGGCGTTCCGCGCATGCATGAGCGCCCGATCGGCGACCTGGTCGATGCGCTGACGCAACTCGGCTGCCGCATCGACTATCTCGGCAACCCCGGCTACCCGCCGCTGCGCATCCATCCGGTCGACCCGTCAGCACTCGCTCTCGATGTGCCGATCCGCGTGCGCGGCGACGTTTCCAGCCAGTTCCTGACCGCGCTGCTGATGGCGCTGCCGCTGGTTTCGACGCGCGACATCGTGATCGACGTCGTCGGCGAACTGATCTCCAAGCCCTACATCGAGATCACGCTCAACCTGCTTGCGCGCTTCGGCATCGACGTGCGTCGCGAAGGATGGCAGCGTTTCACCATACCGGCAGGCAGCCGATATCGGTCACCGGGCGATATCCACGTCGAGGCCGACGCGTCCTCGGCGAGCTACTTCATCGCCATGGGTGCCATCGCGGCGACCGGCAGTCCGCTGCGCATCGAAGGCGTCGGCGCGGATTCGATTCAGGGCGACATCCGTTTCGTCGATGCGGCGCGGCAAATGGGCGCTCAAGTCGACAGCGGCGCCAACTGGCTGCAAGTGAAGCGCGGCGCCTGGCCGTTGAAGGCGATCGACGTCGACGCCAACCACATACCCGATGCAGCCATGACGCTGGCGGTGATGGCGCTTTACGCCGACGGGCCGAGCACGCTGCGGAATATTGCAAGCTGGCGTGTCAAGGAAACCGATCGGATCGACGCCATGGCGGCCGAGCTGCGAAAACTCGGCGCCAAGGTCGAAGACGGGCCGGATTTCCTGCGCATCCATCCGCTGCCGGCCGACGGCTGGCGGGCTGCGTCCATCAGGACGTACGACGATCACCGCGTCGCGATGTGCTTCTCCCTGGCGGCCTTCAACCCGGCGGGCATGCCGGTGCGCATCCTCGATCCGCATTGCGTCGCCAAGACATTTCCCGACTATTTCGAGGCGATGTTTGGTGTCGTTGAACCGCTCGACGTACCGGTAATCTGCGTCGACGGCCCGACGGCATCGGGCAAGGGCACGCTCGCGGCCGAGCTCGCGAGACAGCTCGGCTATCACTATCTCGACTCGGGGTCGCTCTATCGCGTGACCGGTTTGGCCATGCGGCGTGCGGGCCTGGAGGCCGAACCGCAGCACGAAGCGCGCATCGCCGAGATAGCCCATGCGCTTCCGCTGCAGTTCAGCGAAGGCAAGGTTTTGCTCGCAGGCGAGGACGTCGGCGACGCCATCCGCACCGAAGCAGCCGGCATGGATGCCTCTCGCGTATCTGCCCTGCCGGCGGTCAGAACAGCGCTTTTCGAGCTGCAGAAACGCTTTCGACGCCTGCCCGGCCTGGTCGCGGACGGCCGCGACATGGGCACGGTGATCTTCCCTGAAGCGCCTTTGAAGATTTTTCTCACCGCCAGCGCCGGGAAACGTGCCGAGCGGCGGTATAAGCAATTGATTTCAAAGGGTATTTCGACTACAATCGATAGTCTTCGTGCCGACCTGGAAGCACGCGACGCACGGGATTCCTCCCGCAGCGTGGCGCCTCTCAAGCCGGCGACGGATGCCCGCCTCCTGGACAACTCCACTTTGTCGATCGTGCAATCGGTCGATCAGGTGCTGGACTGGTGGCGTGAAGTGCAACCCTTCAAGTCAACTTGACGGGTGTGCTGCCAACGGTCCGACAGGCTCTTGTCGCGCGACAGCGCATCGGTCTGCCGGTTTTTCAAATCTGACCCGAGCGACAAGCTCAACCAACCGCCGTCTCCAGATCAAAGCGCAGTCGCACGCAATTTCGCAATCGCGCCTGCCAACCCTGTCTGACGGAAGGAAAAATACATGTCTGAATCTTTTGCCGACCTATTCGAAGAATCGCTGAAGCGCTCTGAAATGCGCACCGGTGAAGTCATCACCGCTGAAGTCATTCGCGTTGAACACAACCACGTCGTCGTGAACGCCGGACTGAAGTCCGAAGCGTACGTGCCGATCGAGGAGTTCAAGAACGACAAGGGCGAGCTCGAAGTACAGGCCGGCGATTTCGTTTCCGTGGCCATCGGCTCGGTCGAAAACGGCTACGGCGACACCATCCTCTCGCGCGACACCGCGAAGCGTCTCGCTTCGTGGCTCGCACTCGAGAAGGCCCTGGAATCCGGCGACTTCGTCACCGGCACCACCAGCGGCAAGGTCAAGGGCGGCCTGACCGTTCTGGTCAACGGCATCCGCGCATTCCTGCCGGGTTCGCTGATCGACACGCGTCCGATCAAGGACCTGACGCCGTACGAGAACAAGACCCTCGAATTCAAGGTCATCAAGCTCGACCGCAAGCGCAACAACGTCGTGTTGTCGCGTCGTGCCGTGGTCGAAGCAAGCATGGGCGAAGAACGCGCCAAGCTGATGGAAACCCTGAAGGAAGGCGCAGTCGTGCGCGGTGTGGTCAAGAACATCACCGAATACGGCGCATTCGTCGACCTCGGCGGTATCGACGGCCTACTGCATATCACCGACATGGCATGGCGCCGTGTCCGCCACCCGAGCGAAGTCGTTCAGGCCGGCCAGGAAATCACCGCCAAGATCCTCAAGTTCGACACCGAGAAGAACCGTGTCTCGCTGGGTCTCAAGCAAATGGGCGACGACCCGTGGATGGGCGTTTCGCGCCGTTATCCGCAGTCGACCCGCCTGTTCGGCAAGGTCACGAACATTGCCGACTACGGCGCATTCGTCGAACTCGAACCCGGCATCGAGGGCCTGGTGCACGTCTCCGAAATGGACTGGACCAACAAGAACATCGCTCCGAACAAGATCGTCTCGCTCGGCGACGAAGTCGAAGTCATGGTTCTGGAAATCGACGAAGACAAGCGCCGCATCAGCCTTGGCATGAAGCAGTGCAAGGCCAATCCGTGGCAAGAGTTCGCTCAGAACACGAAGCGCGGCGACCGCGTCAAGGGCCCGATCAAGTCGATCACCGACTTCGGCGTGTTCGTGGGTCTGGCTGCCGGCATCGACGGTCTGGTTCACCTGTCCGACCTCTCGTGGAACGAAACCGGCGAAGCCGCTGTTCGCAACTACAAGAAGGGCCAGGAAGTCGAGGCTCTGGTGCTCGCAGTCGACGTCGATCGCGAACGCATCAGCCTGGGCATCAAGCAGCTGGACAGCGATCCGTTCACGACGTTCACCACCGTGAACGACAAGGGCCAGATCGTGACCGGCAAGGTCAAGACCGTGGATGCCAAGGGCGCTGAAATCGACCTCGGCGAAGATATCCTCGGCTACCTGCGCGCCAGCGAAATCTCCCGCGACCGCGTGGAAGATGCCCGCAACGTGCTGAAGGAAGGCGACGAAGTCACTGCCATCGTGCTGAACGTGGATCGCAAGACCCGCAACATCCAGCTGTCGATCAAGCAGAAGGACATGGTCGACGAACAAGGCGCCATGGCCAGCCTGAGCCAGCAGTCGTCGCGTGAGAACGCCGGCACGACCAGCCTGGGCGCCCTTCTGCGTGCCAAGCTGGACAATAGCGAAAAATAAGGGCTCGCCCCCAGGCTTGCGCACTTCGTGTCGCAGCGCCTACCCCCTACCGGGGGCAACACCAGCGGCCGGGCGGAGCCCGTTCCGCGGTGTTTTTGGAGTAAGAAAGGGTGCTTTTGGCGCCCTTTTCTTTTGCATCGTTTTCTGGCTTGAACCATGACACGCTCTGACCTTGTCGAAGAACTCGCAGCCCGTTTCGCGCAGCTGACACATCGCGATGCCGAATACGCCGTGAAGACCATCCTGGACGCGATGAGCGATGCCATGGTGCGTGGGCACCGGATCGAGATTCGGGGGTTTGGCAGCTTTTCGGTGAATCGACGGCCGCCGCGTATCGGGCGCAATCCGCGTTCGGGCGAGAGTGTCCAGATTCCTGAGAAGCGCGTACCGCATTTCAAGCCGGGCAAGGCCTTGCGCGAGGCGGTCGACGCGCGAACGGCCGAAATGGGCGATGCCAGAAGCGCTGGTACCTCAGGCAAGGCCTGATGTCTGCAAAAGTAGAATCGTCCCGCCATTGGGGACGACCATGAAATATTTGCTGTGGCTGCTGAAGGCAGCCATTTTTTTTACGCTCTTCGCATTCGCGCTGAACAACCAGCACGACGCCACCGTGTACTTCTTCTTCGGTACCAACTGGCGCGCGCCGCTGGTTCTGGTCGTGCTTGCGGCATTCGCAGGCGGCGTGGTGGTCGGCGCACTCGGGATGCTGCCGGGCTGGTGGAAGCACCGCAGCGCAGCGGCAGCGCAGTCGCCTGCCGCACGCAATCGCAGCGAAACCGTGGTTGCCGCATCGGTGGCGCCTTCATCGACGACGGCTTCGAGCCCGACCCCCGTCGCAATCACCGACCTTCCTGCCGTTCGCCAGCATGGACTCTGATTTCACCTGGCTGCTATTCGCCCTGCCCGTTGCCTTCGTCCTCGGCTGGCTCGCTTCGCGCTTCGATCTTCGGCAACTCAAGCTGGAGAACCGGCAGGCACCGAAAGCCTACTTCCGAGGCCTGAACTTCCTGCTGAACGAACAGCAGGATCAGGCCATCGATGCCTTCATCGAAGCCGTCCAGAACGACCCCGACACGCAGGAGCTGCACTTCGCGCTCGGCAACCTGTTCCGCCGTCGTGGCGAATACCAGCGCGCCGTCCGCGTGCATGAACATCTGCTGGGTCGCGGCGACCTGTCGCGCGCCGACCGCGAGCGCGCGCAACATGCGCTGGCACAGGACTTTCTGCGTGCGGGCCTGCTCGACCGGGCGGAAGCTGCGCTGCAGAAGCTCGAAGGCACACGCTACGAAAACGAATCGCGACTGTCGCTGCTCGCCATCTACGAACGTTCGCGCGAGTGGGCGCAGGCCTCCCTGGTCGCGCAGAAGCTCGACGCTTCCGATCAGGCCAGCTACATCACCCGGCGTGCGCATTACCTGTGCGAGCAGGCAGCCGAGCAGCTTGCTGCGGGCGACATCGCCGCAGCCGGCGCGCTGCTGGCCGATGCCGTTGCGCTCGCTCCCCAGGCGCCGCGCCCTGCGATCGACTCCGCGTCGCTGCAACTGCGCAACGGCGATGCCGGCGCCGCGCTCGACACGCTGATGGCACTTGCAGAAACCGCCCCGGTGGCGCTACCGCTCTACGCCGCAACGCTGCAGCAGGCAGCTGTGGCGGCGCATCGCACCGGCGAAGCGCTGTCTCTGCTGCAACGCCGGTACGCGGAGATGCCGTCGATCGATGTGCTCGAAGCCGTCATCGCGCTCGGTGGCACCACCGAAGGCGCCACCACCGATGCAACACCGCGCGACGGCTACATCGCGCATCTCGCACATCAGCCCTCGCTAGTAGCCGCTTCGCGCTGGCTTGCCGGCGAGACTTTCAAACATGAACAATTTCATCCGCAAGTTCAGCGGGCGCTCGATCAGGCGACGCGTCCGTTGATGCGCTATCGCTGCGCAGCCTGCGGCTTCGAGGCGCATCAACACTTCTGGCACTGCCCGGGCTGCCAGGCCTGGGACAGCTATCCGCCACGACGGGTGGAAGAACTCTGACCCAACTACCAAAGTAGTACATCGCATGTAAGGCTGATCGAAGCAACCGGGTAACCTGCGCGCGCGCCTCGCGCAAGCGACCAGCGCATGTTGTTTCTTTCAATCAAAAAACTCAGGGAGAGTGTTTACATGTTCAAGAAAATTCTGGCTGCCGTGGTCATGCTGGCTGCAGCGACCGCCTTTGCGGCGGTCGATGTCAACAAGGGAACGGCTGCGGAGCTCGACGGACTCAAGGGCGTCGGGCCCAGCATGTCGAAGCACATCATCGAAGCGCGAGAGCAAGGCGCTTTCAAGAACTGGTCGGACTTCATGACCCGCGTGAAGGGCATCAAGGAAAAGAAAGCTTCGAAGCTGTCGGCTGAAGGCATGACCGTGAACGGTCAGGCATTCGACGGCGCAACGGTCGTCAAGGCCGAGTCGAAGATGCATCCGGTCAAAGCGAAATAAGCATTCGCGACCCATGACAAGCCGCCTCCGGGCGGCTTTTCTTTTTCCTCGCGCGTCAGGGATAAACCTGAAAGATGGCCCGAAATTTGCACGCAAAGTGCACACAACGTTTCAGACGTTTGAATACATTCCATCCAATCCCCTTCCGGAGAATTCATGAACTTCAAGTTCACCCGCGTGATGCAGGCGTCTTTCACTGCATTCGCAGTCCTCGCTGTCAGCGCAGCCGCCCACGCGCAAGCCAAGTGGGACCTGCCGACCGCCTACCCGGCCACGAACTACCACACCGAGAACATTGCGCAGTTCGCGAAAGATGTCGATGCGGCGACCGGCGGCAAGCTGAAGATCACGGTTCACGCGAACGCATCGCTGTTCAAGGCGCCGGAAATCAAGCGCGCGGTTCAGAGCGGCCAGGCCCAGGCCGGTGAGATCCTGCTGGCGAACTATGCCAACGAAAACCCGATCTATGCACTCGACGGCGTTCCCTTCCTCGCGACCACCTACCCGGACGCCATGAAGCTCTATGCCGCGTCCAAGCCGGCGACCGAGAAGCTTCTGGCCGCGCAAGGCATCAAGGTGCTGTTCATGGTGCCGTGGGCGCCGCAGGGCATCTATTCGAAGAAGGAGATCAGCTCGGTCGCCGATCTGCGCGGCATCAAGTGGCGCGCCTATAGCCCGGCCACGGCCAAGATCGCCGAACTGGTCGGCGCGCAGCCGGTGCAGATCCAGCAGGCCGAACTCAGCGCCGCCATGGCGACAGGCGTGATCGAGAGCTACATGAGCTCCGGCTCGACCGGGTACGACACCAAGACCTACGAGAGCATCAAGAACTTCTACGACACGCAGGCCTGGATTCCGAAGAACGCGATCCTCGTCAATGCCAAGTCCTTCGACGCGCTCGACGCGCCGACCAAGGCCGCCGTGCTCAAGGCCGCCGCCGATCCTGAAACCCGCGGCTGGAAGACTGCTGAAGCCAAGAACGACGAGTACAAGAAGTTGCTCGCCGAGCGCGGCATGAAGATCCACAAGCCGTCGCCGAAGCTCGACGCCGACATGCGCCAGGTCGGCGGCATCATGCAGGCCGACTGGCTCAAGGCAGCCGGTGCCGACGGCGCCGCGATCGTCGATACCTACAAGAAAAAGTAAGTCGTGCGCCGATTCCTCGATCGTCTGTACGACGGCGCAGGCGCGCTGGGCGCGTTCTGCATCTTCCTGATCTTCGTGCTGATGATCGTCGCCGGCGTGGGCCGGCAGATGAACTGGCACGTGAGCGGGCTCAACGACGTCGTGGCCTGGCTCTGCGCCGCAGCCGCTTTCATGGCGATGGCGCATGCCTTCCGTCACGGCGACTTCGTGCGCGTCACGCTGCTGCTCGACGCGGTGCCGCTCAAGGTGCGCCGCATCCTCGACGTGGTCTGCCTGCTGATCGCATCGGTCTCGGTGGCTTACCTGACCTACGCGGCCACCAGCTTCACCTGGGAAAGCTACGAATTCGCCGAGATGGCGACCGGCCTGGTCGTGATCCCGATCTGGATTCCGCAAGCGACTTTCGTGATTGGCTGCTGGCTGCTGCTGATCGCGATGGTCGACGAACTCGTGGGCGTGGTTCGCGGCGAAAAGCCGAGCTACCAGCGCGCCATCGAAGAGCGGCATGCCGCCGGCGACTTCTCTTCCGACGTCTGAACGTAGAACGCCATGATTGAAACTTTATTGATGGGCGCCTTGCTGCTCGTCATCATGCTGGTGCTGCTGGCCGGCGGCGTGTGGATCGCGATGACGCTGGCCATCGTGGGCTGGGTCGGACAGGCTTTCTTCACCAGCACACTGCCGGCGAAGAACCTGTTCTCGTCGTTTTGGGAAAGCAATGCGAGCTGGGAACTGGCCGCGCTGCCGCTGTTCATCTGGATGGGCGAGATCCTGTTCCGAACCAAGCTCAGCGAGGAGATGTTCGAGGGCCTGCGCCCCTGGCTGAACCGCATTCCAGGCCGGCTGATGCACACGACGATCATCGGCTGCGGCGTGTTCGGCTCGGTCTCCGGATCTTCTGCCGCGACCTGCGCGACGATCGCAAAGGTCGCGCTGCCCGAACTCAAGCGCCGTGGCTACGACGAGAAGCTGGCCATCGGCTCGCTGGCGACGGCTGGAACGCTCGGCATCCTGATCCCGCCGTCGATCACGATGGTGGTGTACGCGGTGGCAGCGGATGCGTCGATCATCCGCATCTTCCTGGCAGGCTTCCTGCCCGGCCTGCTGCTGATGCTGCTGTTCTCGGGCTACATCGCCTGGTGGAGCCTTCGCAATCCCGACAAGGTGCCGCCGGCCGATCCGCCGACGACCTTCATGGAGAAGATGCGGCTGTCGGGCAACCTGATTCCATGTGCGCTGCTGATCGTCTTCATCGTCTGGGTGCTGGTCGCGGGTTGGGCCACGGCTACCGAATGCGCAGCCTTCGGCGTGCTCGGGTCGCTGGCCATCGCCGCTTACGGACGCAGCCTGACCTGGCAGAACTTCAAGGACGCGCTGATGGGCGCGACGCGAACCAGCTGCATGATCATGTTCATCCTGGCAGGCGCGGCGTTCCTGACCAAGACCATGGCCTTCACCGGCATTCCGCGCGAACTGGCGGAGTGGGTCGACAGCATGCACCTGTCGCCGTACACGCTGATCGGCGCGCTGGTCGTGGTGTATCTGGTGCTGGGCACCGCGCTCGACGGCATCTCGATGATCGTGCTGACCAGCGCAGTCGTGCTGCCGATGATCCAGAAGGCCGGATTCGACCTCGTCTGGTTCGGCATCTTCATCGTGCTTCTCGTGGAAATCGCCGAGGTAACGCCGCCGGTGGGCTTCAATCTCTTCGTGTTGCAGAACATGACCGGGAAGGACAGCAACGTGATCGCCCTGGCCGCGATTCCGTTCTTCTTCTGCCTGGTGGTCTGCATTGCGCTGATCACGATCTTCCCGAGCATCGTGACGATATTGCCGGACCTTTTCATGGGCGCCGAAAAGTAGCGCGACACATCGGCTTCGGATAATGGCGCCATGTTTCTGAACGCCGTCGCCATCTGCTTCGCCGCCTGCATCGGCGCCCTGCTCCGCTGGGGCGTGTCGATGTGGCTGAACCCGGGGGCGCTGATTCCCTGGGGAACGCTGGCGGTGAATCTGGTCGGCGGCTACCTGATCGGCATCGCGATCGGCGTGTTCGCTGCCATGCCCGACATCAATCCGGCATGGCGGCTGATGGCGATCACCGGATTTCTCGGAACACTGACGACGTTCTCGAGCTTTTCAGCCGAGACGGTGGGCATGCTGATGGCGGGCCGTACCGGTCTCGCACTGAGCACGATCGCGCTGCATCTGGGCGGATCGCTGTGTCTGACATGGCTCGGTCTGCGCACGGTCCAGGCCTTCGCCAACTGACGTTTCGAAGGTTTTTCAAGGGGTGTCGGTCGAGACCCCGCCGATAGAATCCCCACGCAATGCCCCTGGTCCTTCTCGTCGCACTCCCCTTCATCGCCAGCGTCTTCGCGGCGTTCCTGCCGGCCAACGCCCGCAACAGGGAATCGACGCTCGCAGGAATGGTGGCGCTGGGCTGCGCGATCCAGACGGCGCTGATGTTCCCGAAGCTGGCCGACGGCAATGTGATCCGCTACCAGGTCGAGTGGCTGCCGGCGCTGGGCCTCGATCTCAGCTTCCGCATGGACGGCTTCGCTTGGCTGTTCTGCATGCTGGTGCTGGGCATCGGCGCACTGGTGGTGCTCTATGCGCGCTACTACATGTCGGCCTCCGACCCGGTGCCGCGCTTCTTCTCGTTCTTCCTCGCCTTCATGGGCGCGATGATGGGCGTGGTTCTCTCCGGCAACATCGTCCAGATGGTGCTGTTCTGGGAGCTGACCAGCCTCTTCTCGTTCCTGCTGATCGGCTACTGGCACCACCGGCGCGACGCACGGCGCGGGGCGCGGATGGCACTCACGGTGACGGGTGCCGGCGGGCTGTGTCTGCTGGCCGGTGTGCTGATCCTGGGCCGCGTCGTCGGCAGCTACGACCTCGACACGGTGCTGGCTTCCGGTGACCTGATCCGCGCCAGCTCGCTCTACACGCCGATGCTGGTCTTGATGCTGCTCGGTGCCTTCACCAAGAGTGCGCAGTTCCCGTTCCATTTCTGGCTGCCGCGCGCCATGGCCGCGCCGACGCCCGTCTCCGCGTACCTGCATTCGGCCACGATGGTGAAGCTGGGCGTGTTCCTCATGGCGCGCTTCTGGCCGGTTCTCTCGGGCACGCCCGAATGGTTCTGGCTGGTCGGCGGCGCGGGCGCGATCACTTTTCTGCTCGGCGGCTACATCGCGATGTTCCAGCGCGACCTGAAGGCGCTGCTGGCCTACTCGACGATCTCGCACCTGGGGCTGATCACGCTGCTGCTCGGCCTCAACAGTCCGCTGGCCGCCGTCGCGGCGGTGTTCCACGTCATGAACCACGCGACCTTCAAGGCTTCGCTCTTCATGGCCGCCGGCATCATCGACCATGAAACCGGCACCCGCGACATCCGCAAGCTCAGCGGCCTGATGCGGCTGATGCCGATCACCGGCACGCTCGCGATCATCGCCAGCGCCTCGATGGCCGGCGTGCCGTTGTTGAACGGCTTCCTGTCGAAGGAAATGTTCTTCGCCGAGACGGTGTACATCAGCACGACGCCATGGCTCGACTACAGCCTGCCGATCATTGCGACGCTCGGCGGGATCTTCAGCGTGGCCTATTCGGCGCGCTTCGTATTCGACGTCTTCTTCGGACCGCCGTGCGGCGACGACGTGCCCAAGACGCCGCACGAGCCGCCGCACTGGATGCGTGTGCCGGTCGAACTGCTGGTGCTGGTCTGCCTGGTGGTCGGCGTGGCGCCGGCATGGTCGGTCGGCCAGATGCTCGCCGCGGCCGCAACGCCGGTGGTCGGCGGCGAACTGCCCGAATACAGCCTCGCGGTCTGGCACGGATTCAATCTGCCGCTGCTGATGAGCTTCATCGCGCTGGCCGGCGGCGCTGCGCTGTATCTGGTGCAGCGCAAGGGTCGCTCGCACGGACATCTGTCGCACACGCCGCTGCTGCATCGCTTCGACGGCCAGCGCATCTTCGAGAACCTGCTGGCGCGCCTGAGCGAAGCCGGACGCCGCAGTCGACGCATCTTCGGTACGCAGCGCCTGCAATCGCAGCTGCTGCTGCTGGTGCTGGTGGCGCTCGGCGGTGCCACGGCATCGGTGATGCTGAGCCCGGCGCAACGCGGCACACGCGAACTGCTCGCCTTCTCGCCGATGTTCGCGATGACCTGGCTGATCGGCATCGTCTGTGCGCTGGCTGCGGCTTGGCAGGCCAAGTTCCATCGGCTGGCCTCGCTGATGCTGGCCGCTGCGTCGGGCCTGGTCTGCTGCATCACCTACATCTGGTTCTCCGCGCCCGACCTGGCGCTGACGCAGCTTGTGGTGGAGGCCGTCACGACCGTGCTGATCCTGCTCGGCCTGCGCTGGTTGCCTTTGCGCAAGCAGTCGGCGATCCAGCCGGCTTCGCAGCGTCTGCGTCCGTGGGGTCGACGCGGCCGCGACCTGATCGTCGCGGCGCTTGCCGGCCTCGGCATGGCGGGCCTCGCCTGGACAATGATGACGCGCCCGTTTCCCAACAGCATTTCGCCCTTCTTCCTCGACCGCGCGTTGACCGAAGGCGGTGGCACCAATGTCGTCAACGTGATGCTGGTCGACTTCCGGGGCTTCGATACCTTCGGCGAGATCAGCGTGCTCGGCTGCGTCGCGCTCACCGTCTATGCACTGCTGCGCCGCTTCCGGCCGGCGCCCGAATCGATGGCGCTGCCTGCCCAGCAACGCGCGCAGGCCGACGACGGCAGCAGCGACCTGCTGAATCCGCGCCGCGCCAAGGACACAGCCATCGGCTACCTCATGGTGCCGGCCGTGCTGGTGCGGCTGCTGCTGCCGCTGGCTGTGCTGGTGTCGTTCTACTTCTTCATGCGCGGCCACAACTCGCCGGGCGGCGGCTTCGTCGCGGGGCTGGTGATGTCGGTGGCGCTGGTGCTGCAATTTATCGTCTCCGGCACCGAATGGGTCGAGGAACACCTGCGCATCTATCCGCGTCGCTGGATCGCGCTGGGCCTGCTGTTCGCGCTGGCGACGGGTGTCGGTTCGATCGTCGTCGGCTATCCGTTCATGACCACGCACACCGCTCACTTCGACCTTCCGCTGCTCGGCGAAATCCACGTGCCGAGTGCGCTGTTCTTCGATCTCGGCGTGTTTTCGCTGGTGCTCGGCGCGACGATGCTGATCCTGACTGCACTGGCCCACCAGTCGGTGCGCAGCCATCGATGGGCCGACGAACAGGACGAGAAGAAAGCCGAGATCGAGGCCGAGAAGGTTCGCATCGCTGAAGAGGCCGGCACCGAAGAAATGAAGGGAGCGCACTGATGGAAATCGTCCTCGCGATCGCCATCGGCGTCATGACCAGTTCGGGCGTCTATCTGCTGCTTAGGCCGCGCACCTTCCAGGTCATCATGGGCCTTGTGCTGATCTCGTATGCCGTCAATCTGTTCATCTTCAGCATGGGTCGTCTCAAGGTCGACAGCGAGCCGGTGCTCGTCGACGGCATCACAGCCACGCTGGCCAACACCGCAGACCCGCTTCCGCAGGCGCTGGTGCTCACCGCCATCGTCATCGGCTTCGCCATGACGGCGCTGTTCCTGGTCGTGATGCTGGCTTCGCGCGGTCTGAGCGGCAACGACCACGTCGATGGAACCGAGCGGCGCGAAGGGCGCGAGGAATGATCGACTTCAGCCAGATCACGCGCCTGCTCGACAGCCTGCTCGACTTCACGATGCCGCACCTGGTGGCGGTGCCGATCCTGGTGCCGATGCTCACCGCGGCGCTGATGCTGCTGCTCGGCGAGCAACGCCGGCGGCTTAAATCGGCGCTCAGCGTCGCGTCGGGACTGGTCGGCCTGCTTGCCGCACTCGCGCTGCTGCGTTGGGTGAACGCCGACGGCACCGGCAGCGGACCCGGCTCGATTGGCGTCTACCTGCCGGGCAACTGGCGCGCGCCGTTCGGCATCGTGCTGGTCGCGGACCGGCTTTCGACGCTCATGGTCGCGCTCACAGGCGTGGTCGCATTTGCCGCTTCGATCTATTCGACGTCGCGCTGGGACCGGGCCGGCGTGCATTTCCATCCCCTGCTGCAACTCCAGCTGATGGGACTGAACGGTGCCTTCCTCACGGGCGACCTGTTCAATCTCTTCGTCTTCTTCGAAGTGATGCTGGCTGCGTCTTACGGCCTGCTGCTGCATGGTTCGGGTCGGCTGCGCGTGCGGGCCGGGCTGCATTACATCGCGATCAACCTCGCAGCCTCGTCGCTGTTCCTGATCGGTGCCGCGCTGCTCTACGGCGTGACCGGCACGCTCAACATGGCCGATCTCGGCTTGCGCATCGTGCAGCTCGACGCCGCGGATCGCGGACTGGTTCATGCCGCCGCCGCGATTCTCTGCACGGCGTTCTTCGCGAAGGCCGGCGCATGGCCGCTCAACTTCTGGCTGGTGCCCGCGTACAGTGCGGCCGTGTCGCCGGTCAGCGCCGTGTTCGCGCTGCTGACCAAGCTCGGCGTCTACACGATCCTGCGTCTCTGGACGCTGCTCTTCGCACCCGACACCGGCGTGTCCGCCCAGTTCGGCCAGGTGGTGCTGATGTCGATGGGCATGCTCACGCTGGCCATCGGCGCGCTCGGCATTCTGGGAACGCAGCGGCTGTCGAATCTGGCGGGCTACAGCGTGCTGGTGTCCGCCGGAACGCTGCTGACGGCGGTCGGCCTGGGTCAGCCTGCCGTCTGGGCCGGCGCGTTGTACTACCTGCCGAGTTCGACTCTGGCCGTCGCAGCGTTCTTCCTTCTGATCGACATGATCGAGCGCTGGCGCAATGAAGGCGCCAGCATCGCGCCACACGAGAAACGGGGCGCCGCGCCCTTCCTCACCGAAGACCTCAAGGCCGCCGACCAGGTGAATCTGGACGACGAACAGCAGGCGCTGTTCGGCCGCGCGATTCCTGCTGGCGTCGCATTTCTCGGGCTCGGCTTCATCGCATGCACGCTGCTGCTGGCCGGCCTGCCACCATTTTCCGGCTTCATCGGCAAGTTCGCGATGCTCTCGGGACTGCTGGACGCACCGACGGTCGGCAGTGCCGGCTGGACCTTCGTCGTGCTGCTGCTGGTGTCGGGCTTCTTCACGCTGGTGGCATTCAGCCGCACCGGCATACGGCATTTCTGGACGCAGCGGCTGGATTCCATGCCGGCTCTCCGCGCAATGGAGGTCCTTCCGGTCGCGGCGCTGCTCGCTGCGGCCGTCGCGCTCACGGTCGGCGCCGGCCCGGTCATGCTGCACGCGAGCGCCACGGCCGAAGGGCTATATGCGCCGTCGGCCTACCGCGAAGCGGTCATGACGGCGCGACAGGTGCCGAATCCGGCATCGGCCAAACCATGATCAAACGCCTCATTCCGTCGCCGCCGCTGTCGCTCGCATTGTTCGTGGTGTGGGTGCTGCTCAACCAGTCGCTGCACTTCGCGACACTGGTGCTCGCCGCGATCCTCGCCATCGTCGTGCCGCTGATCACGCGCGGCCTGCGCCCGGCCGCGGTGCGCATGCGCAGGCCGGGCGTCGCGCTCCGGCTCACCGCACGGGCACTGGTCGACATGGTGCATTCCGCATTGACGGTCGCCAAGGCGTTGCTGACGCGCCGGCCGTCCAGCCTGCGACCGGCATTCGTCGTCGTCCCGCTGGATGTGCGCGACCCGAACGCGCTTGCCGTGCTCGCGATGATCCTCTGCCTCACGCCCGGCACGGCCTGGGGCGAACTGGCGCTCGACCGCTCGACATTGCTCATCCATGTGTTCGATCTCGAGGACGAGGCGGCCTTCATCGACCTGGTCAAGACGCGCTACGAACGCCCGCTGATGGAGATCTTCGAATCATGACGAGAACCGCCCCATGACGCCCGTCCTGTTCTGGGCGCTCAAGCTCGCCCTGCTTCTGCTGGCCATTGCCATGCTCTGCGCCGTCACCCGCCTGCTCATCGGACCGACCGCCCAGGACCGCGTGATGGCGCTCGATTGCCTCTACATCAACGGCATGCTGATGATGCTGGTGCTGGGAATCAATTACGCCAGCAACGTCTACTTCGAGGCTGCCATGCTGATCGCGATCTTCGGCTTCGTCAGTTCGACCGCCATCGCCAAATTCCTGCTGCGCGGCGAGGTGATCGAATGAACGGCGACTTCATCACCGGGCCACTGCCGCTCTGGGCGGAAATCGTCACGGCAGTCTTTGCGGTACTCGGCGCGGCCTACGCGGCGATCGGCTCCTTCGGTCTCGTGCGGATGAAGACGTTTTTTCACCGCATCCACACGCCGACCGTCGGCGCGACGGCGGGCGTCTGGTGCATGACGATCGCGACCATCGTCTACTTCTCGGTACAGGGTTTCAGCCTCTACCTGCACGCGATCCTGATCACGCTGTTCATCGCGCTCACGGCGCCGGTGACGACGATCTTCCTGATGCGCGCAGCACTGTTTCGCGAAAGGCAAAAGGGAGGCGATGTGCCGCCTGCCGAAAACACGGCGAGCCCGAAGCGGATGGGCGAAGTAAGTGAAGAATCACGCCGTTTACGCAAGTAGTCAGTGCTTTGCGAGAGACAGCCCGAGTAGTTCTTTGCGACTCACACCGATGTAAGCCTGTCCCTGGCGACTTCCCATAATCCCGCCGAGCCCTCGTTTGAAGGGCCGGTTCAGGGGGTTCGGGATGCTGATCTTTGGTGATGAAGGCGATGCGCTGCGGCGCACGTTGCGGGTTCGATTACCCGCGCCTGCGAGGCCCGACAGGCCGGCGCGTTCGGTCAACCCGCCGGTTTGGACGCCGGTTCGCCTTTCCGGTCGCGAGGGCGTGAATTCGCTGTTCTCCTACCAGCTGGACCTGAAGGCGGACGAGGCGGAGAGGTCGTTCGGTGGCGTCTTGGCCGATGCGATCGATGTCGACCTCGACGGCTGGGTCGGGCGCGAGATCGGCTGCTGCATCGAGCTCGACGGCGCCGGTCTTCGCGAGATCAATTCGATCGTCACCGAGGCTTGTCTATGGGGCGAGGAAGGCCGTCATATCCAGATCCGGCTGACGCTGAAGCCCTGGTTGCATCTGGCGACGCTGCGCACAAACTGCCGAATTTTTCAGAACAAGACAGTTGTTCAGATTCTGGATGAGGTGCTCGTCGATTACGGCTTTCCGGTCGAGAAGCGGCTGGTGGAACGTTATCCGGTGCGGGATTTCCAGACGCAGTTCAACGAGACGGACTTCGCGTTCTTTGCTCGGTTGTGTTCCGAATGGGGAATCAGCTTTCGCTTCGAGCATGGTCCGTTAGCCGCCGATGGCTCTGACGATGCCGATGCCGATGCCGATGCCGATGAATCTCCGATTGGCCCGCATCGCCTGATCCTCACCGACACGATCGGTGGCTTCCAAGACATGCCCAGCGAGGCCTATCGCAACGTCGACTTCCACCCGCCGGGCTGGAAGACTGACGCCGAGTATCTGCACAGCTTTGCGCCAGTGAGCCGGCTGACCAGCGGGCGCTATTCGACACGCGACTACGACTACCTGAGGCCACGTGCCGATCTGTCGGTCAGCCAGACCGATCCCGGATCGACAGCACAAGCCGATGGCGAGGTCTATCGCTGGCATGCGGACAGCCACTATGCGCAACCGGGTGCGGGGGCTGCTGCCGAAGCGTCGGGGCCGAACGACGTGCATGACGAAGCTCGGCAGATCGCGTTGGTGCGAATGGAGGCTTTGCGCACTGCCGGTGTCCGGGTGCAGGCCAGCGGCAATCTACGCGGGATGGTGCCGGGTTTCGTATTCCGGCTGGTCGGTCATCCGAGAGAGGCGGCGAACGTCGAGCATCTGGTAATCGATGCGAATCTGCTGATCGAGGAAGTGGGGCAGGACAGCCAGCGTCGGGTGGACGGCAATTCAATGCCCGGGCACAGCCACCGTTCGCAGCATTGGCAGGTGCGGACCGAACTCGTGCTGCATCCTGTCACCGAGCCACTGCGCCCGGAAGGCGTCCCCGCAAAACCGTTCAGCCACGGTCCTCAGATAGCGCTGGTCGTCGGCCCTGAAGGTCAGGACATCTGGACAGATTCGCTCGGCCGAATCAAGGTGCAGTTTCCCTGGGACCGCATCGGCCAGAAGAACCAGAACAGCACCTGCTGGTTGAGGGTGAGTTCACCATGGGCCGGGAATCAGCTTGGCGGTATCCAGCTGCCGCGTGTCGGCCAGGAAGTCATCGTCGACTTCATCGGCGGCGACCCGGATCTTCCGATCTGCACTGGGCGCGTTTACAACCAGCTGAACATGCCGCCTTGGGCGCTGCCGGGACAGTCTGCGCTCTCGGGATTCCGGTCGCGCGAATTGACTGCCGGCTACGGCAACAGCGCATTCGGACGCTCGAACCATCTGGTGCTGGACGACACGGCAAAGAAGATTCAGGTGCAGCTCAAGAGCGATCACTTGAGTTCGAGCCTGGGGCTGGGATATCTGACGCGGATCGAAGACAACGCGGGGCGCAAGGACGCACGGGGTGAAGGGTTTGAGTTGCGGACGGACGGGCATGGCGTGCTGCGAGCGGGCGATGGGTTGCTCATCACAACCGAACTGCGGACGAAAGCAGCAGGCCATGCGAAGGAATTGGCCGAAAGCGTTGCCCGGCTCGCGGCAGCACAGGACCAGCATGCGCAGCTGTCTGATGCGGCCAAGCAGGCCCAAGCGCAGGACGGTGGCGATCAGGAGACGGTGGCGAATGCATTGCAAGCGCAGTGCGACGAGATCAAGGGCTCTCGCGGCGGGGCCAGCGGCACAGGCAGCGCCGCCGGATCTAACGGATCGGATTCCCGCAACGGCGGCGCTGAGGGCAACTTTCCTGAACTGACGCCACCGCACCTCGTGCTCGCCAGCGCAGCGGGCATTGAGTCCACCGCTGCCGACGCCACCCACATCGCCAGCGGCACGCACACAGCCATCACCAGCGGCGGCCACACCAGCATCTCCGCTGGCCGCAGCTTCCTCGCCAGCGCCCGAGACGCCATCCGCATGTTCGCCGCAAAGGCCGGCATGCGTCTGATCGCAGCCAGCGGCGACATCGACATCACCGCGCTGCAGAACGCAGTCCATTTGCTGGCAAAGCTGGAGATCACGCACACGGCCGAACGAATCACGATCACGGCGAGGCAGGAAGTGCTGATCAATGGCGCGGGGAGTTATTCGCGTTGGAACTCGGCGGGAATAACGCATGGAACCCAAGGCACGTGGACCGCGCATGCAGCGGGGCACGGGCAGATCGGGCCGGATGGCATTCCCGTCGTCACACCGCCGATGGCGACGGGCACTCCAAAAGCCCGCCGCGGTTTTTCTTCTTGAACAACAGGGTCCAACAATGTTGATAAGTCATCCATTTCTGACCGATGCAATCCAGGACGACGACGAAAACGCCGTGCGCTATTCATTCACCGGAGGCTATCCGGTCAACTCTTTTCTGGAATGGCACAACGGCGTGCACCTGATTGCACCGGTCGATGGCGCAAAAGGCTACGCGCCGGTGCGCGCGATCGCCGATGGAACGGTCATCTACGTGCGACAGCCACAGACCGCTCAGAACCCGCAGCAAAACTACGGCGCCTTCAGCGACAGGCCCGAGTGGACCGATAACGGCTTGGTGATCCTGGAGCACGTGTTGGAAATCGGCGCCTCCGATGCAGGTCCGACTTCAGTCACGTTTCATAGCGTATACATGCATCTGAAGTCGCTGGCCAAACTTGAGCCGACAACGGCAAAGCCCAAAGCGCCGGCGCTAGAAATAAAAACCGGCGACCGGCTGTTCAGGAAGCACGAACTGGGCGTCGCCGGACAGATCTACGGTCAGGATGCCCACCTGCATTTCGAGATCTGCTTGGATGAGGTCAACCTCAAGAAACTGGTTGGCCAGGACACCCCGGCGCTTCCAGATCTCGGCACGAAACCCACCACCGACGGCCGCACCGATGCCGTCTGGGGGAACACGTATGTCTATCTGCCCGCCTCGACACCAGTGTTGACAGCCGAGCCGAGAACACACACCGCAACAACAGGGTCGACTGGTTTAGGGACCGCGTTGTGGATTCAGATCGCCTATGCAGGAAACGCGACGCTGACCAGCTATTTTGCAGAAGGGGACAAGGCCGGCGAACCGATTTCGCAAACTGAAAGTGCGTCGTGCGTGACTGATTCCGATGGCGAATATGAACTGTACAAAAAGGCGGCCGATCGACATGCGAGCCTGCATGCGCTTCCCGCAGGACAAAGCACCCGCTGCGGGTGGTATGACCTGCTTCGGTTCGGACGCGCAATTGCACCGAACCCAAAAATAACGGCTGGCATCGAGCACTGGCGAAAGATCAAGACGCCTATTGGTGACCGCTGGGCCGACCTGAATGCATCGGGAACATACAAGTTCAGCGACGCAGACTTTCCTTCATTCCTCGGATGGCAGTGCATCGGAGACGATGCTGAGGGCGGCAACGCGCTCGACCAGCGCTGCGACAGTCCGACGCTGCGAACCTTGCTGGCCCGTCAAATTCCGGACATCGCCCTGCGTCTCAATGCACTTTTGAAAACCGGGGAAGGACGAACAACGCTGTCAAAACAGGCGACACAACCGCGCACGGAATTTTTCAGACGCAGGCTGACCAAACTCATCTGCAGGTTTCCGTCCGAATTCGATCGAAGTACGTTCGAATCGCGTTATACGCATGTCAAGGAGGAGCCTCATTTCAAAGACGATTCCACCGGAAAGAACTGGGCGGAACTCAAAGCACATATCGAGTCGAACTGCTGCGCGGACCTGCCTCTGGCATATAAAAACGCGCAATGGCATTTTCATCCAATCACTTTTATTTCAGTTTTGAGCCGTTGTGCATGGCTGCAAAAATCAGACTTGAAGAGATGTTATCCAGAAATCACCGACGATCACCTGCGCGATGTCTGCAGCGAGCTAAACAAATACTCGTCAAGACATTTTCTGAATACAGCGTTGAGACAATCGCATTTTTTTGGTCAGATCAGACAGGAAGCAGGACAAGGGATGAGGACTGCTTCGGAAAATCTAAGTTATCCACCCGAAAGATTGAAAGCCAAGTTTTCCTACTACAGGAAAGCCCCGCTTGAAGCGGATGTCGATGGCTACACAAAAGACGCGAGAGGCAAAATCAATCGCCCAGCTCTGCAAGAAAATATCGCTAACAAAGCCTATGGCCTGAGAAACGGGAATCTCGCGCCGGGAGATGGCTGGCTTTATCGAGGCCGTGGATTAAAGCAATTAACTGGAAAGTACAACTACAACGCATTCGCAGAAAATTACGAAGTCTACTGGGGTGAAGGAAAAAAAGTTTTCGTAGCGGACCCCGACCTTCTTGTACAAACCAAGTATGGAATTCGGTCTGCTGTTTGGTTTTGGGCATCCAACGGATGTATGAGGTCTGCAGACCGAGGCACGTCAGACAAATGCATTGACGCTGTGACCGCGATTGTCAATAAAGGCGAATTGGGGAAGCCGAACGCTGACGGGAGCTTTACGCTAACCTCGATCACACCAGCTTTCAACCGACGCGCATACGTCAACTATGCATTTTTGATATTTTCTTGAGAACAACATAACAATGAAAAAATTCCTCTTTTATATCCTCAGTTATCTTGTCATTTTTTCAGCGACGAGCCAAGTAAAAATCCAAACCGAAACAACACCACAACAAGCCGAAAAATTCATAAAGTCCGTTCCGCTGAAAGAATTTGAAAATTATGTCAAGCTAAATGGCATGCCTTATGTGGGAGGAAGCAACACCCTCGACGAGCCAGGCCTCACAGCAGTGACCTCGCAGACGGAATATCGATGGTCGTTTAAGAATAATAACTTTTTCTCGTATGTCAAGGCATTTCGCACAGACCTTACTCCTCCACCAATTTGCGTTGACTCCTCATCAGGAAAATTGGAAATGTGGAAAATTGGCTGTCGCCAAGCCATATATCAATTATTGCAATGTCATCTTTTTATCGTGAGCCCTTTGCGAAAACTTGTCGCGGTGCAACCTCTCAATATCCCCCAGCCCAACTTCATCGAAGCAAAACCTGCCTGCTTCGACGTCTATGCAATGGCACCCGCAAAAGTAGTCGAAGACGGCATGCTGATCATCGTTGGCTATTACGACAGCCGCTGGACTTGCAATTCAGGTTGGTATTGCGCCTCCGATAGCCCGGCTGCTTCACCCGACCCGCTGTACAAAACGACATTTCTCGTCCGCTTCAGCGAAGATGAAAAAGGCAGACTGGTACTTTCGCAGGACGATAAATGCATGCCGCCCCTAAACTCTTACAACACTATTGCAGAAGCACGAGATGCTTTGAAGAAGAACGGATGCCGTTGAATCGTTATATTCTCCCAATCAAACCAGTAGTCCGCTGAAAGCGCCAAATTTCAAGAAGAGAGCTCGCAGAACTCTCACCTAATCAAACCTTGATAGTAACCATCAGACGGCAATACGCCCCACCGCCTCTTTCGCAATAGCCACTTCAATTTCCCTTGGCAACACAACATTGTTCTTCACAGCCAATACCTCCGCCATCACACTCACCGCGATCTCCGGCGGCGTCTTGCTGCCGATATAAACCCCAATAGGCCCGCGCAATCGCGCCAGTGACTCATCGGTCTGCCCAAAATGCTCCATCATCCGCTGCCGACGCGAAGCCGCATTCCGCCGCGAACCGATAGCCCCGACATAAAACGCATCACTCGCCAGCGCCTCCAGCAGCGCCAGGTCATCCAGCTTCGGATCGTGCGTCAACGCCACAACGCAACTCCGCCGGTCCGGCCGGAATGAAATCACAGCGTCATCCGGCATTTCGGTCGTGATCGCGACACCCGGCACCGCCCACGAACTCCGATGTTCGATGCGTGGATCGCACAACGTGACCGCGAAGCCGCTGAATTTCGCCATCGTCGACAGGTATTCAGAAAGCTGTCCAGCACCGATGATCAGCATCCGATATTCGGGACCAAAGGTATTCGTGAGCGATTCGGCGTCGACATGCAACGCAGCAGGCGTCTCGGCGACCTTCAAGTGCGCAGTGCCATCGGAAAGCGAAACGCTGCGCTGCATCAGCCTGCCGCCTTCCAGTTCCGAAACCAGCGCGCTGAGCGATTCGGCATCTGGCGCGTATTCGAGAAGCAATTCAAGTGTCCCGCCGCACGGCAAGCCGAACCGCTGGGCCTCGTCTGCACTGACGCCGTACTGAACGAGCGTCGGAGCACCTTCGGGCATCTTCGAAACTCTTGTTGCCGATCCGGCGTCATGCACCGGCCCGCTATACCGAGAAATCAGATCGTCTTCGATGCACCCACCCGAAACCGATCCCACCATCGCGCCGTCATCCGCCAACGCCATGATCGACCCGACCGGACGCGGCGACGAGCCCCAGGTGCGAACGACTGTCGCGAGCAATGCACGCCGTCCGGCCATTCGCCAGTCGCGCAACGTGCGCAAGACGGTGACGTCGAGATTTTCCATTTCCCCTGCTGCTTTCTTTTTATTCCAATGAAGGCAGGGCGCAGGAATCAATCCACATCGCCCTTCTTGCCAAAACCGATCTTCTGCATGAAGCCGGCGACCGCGCCTGATTTCTCGACTGGCGCTTCGGTCGCAGCTTCGGACTCTTCCGGTGCGGGACCGTGACGTCGCTGCATCTCGGCGTCGAATCGCTTGAAGAAATCGTCAGCGGTCGATTTCGCAGCGCCATCAATCAACCGCTGGCCCATTTGTGCAATCTTGCCGCCGACCTGCGCCTGCACGGTGTAATCGAGGTCGCAGGCGTCTGCGTCGTCCTCCGCCGGCTTCAGCGCGACGCTCGACGCTCCCTTGGCGAACCCGGCGACGCCGCCCTGCCCCTCAAAAACGAGCCGATAGCCGTTCGGCGGATCGATGTCGGCCAATGTCACCTTGCCGGTGAACTTGGCCGAAACGGGCCCGATCTTCAGCGCCAGCGCCACCGTGTATTCATTCTCGCCAGTCAGCTCGAAGCGGTCGCAGCCGGGGATGCATTTCTGCAGCGTCGCAGGGTCATTGAGTGCATCCCAGGCTTGTTGCCGGGTGACGCCAAGCCGACGGTGGCCGAGCATTTCCATGAGTCTTCTCCTTGAACTTGAAAGTCTTGATCGACTGGTGGCCGCCGCTAGATCCGCCGCCGCATCAGCGTCGACAGGCTTTCTGCAAGCTGTTGCAGCGCCGTGAGGTTGTGAACCGCAAGCATCGCGTCCGCATACCGATGCAACACTGAAGCACCTTGCGCCAGCGGCGCGTAACCGTCGAAGCGCAACAGCGGATTCAGCCAAAGCACCCGGCGCGAATGGCGCTTGAGCCAGTGCAGTTCACGGTCGAGCGTCTCGGGCGAACCGGTGTCGAGCCCGTCGCTGATGACCAACACTAACGTTCGGCGTCCGGTGAGGCGGCGCGCGTGATGTGTGCGCAACTGGCCCAGCGACTCGCCGAGCCGCGTGCCGCCGGCGAAATCGTCGATGGCGATGCCGGCCGCAGCGAGCATCGCGTCGGTGTCGGCAAGGCGAAATGCCGGCGTGAGATCGGACAGGTGCGTTCCGAATGCGAACACATCGCGCCGTCCGACCGCCCCACGATCGCCGCGCGTCGCCGCATGCAGGAACGCCAGCAGCAGACGCGCGTAGCGCTCCATCGATCCAGACACATCGACCAGCACGAGCAAGGGCAACGGAATTTCGCGCCGGACCTGATGCGGCAGATGCAGAAGCTCGCCGCCCGTTCGCGCCGCAGCACGCAACATGCCGGGCCAGTGCAGCCGCGCCTGTTCCTTGCCGCTGCCGGCCGAGCACAGTCGGCGCGACGGCGTCGAAGGTACCGGCATCGAAATCTCTCGCGCCAGCTGTTCGACGAGGCGGTATTCGGATGCGCCGAGCGCGTTGAAGTCCGCGTGGCGAAAATGCTGTAGATCGCCGGCGGTCATCGCGGCATCGAAGTCGATTTCACGCTCGGAATCGGCTGGTGTGGATGCTTTTCGTGGCGCGGACAGCGCCTCGCGCACGCGCGGCCGCTGCTTCGACGGCGGCAGCTTTCCCTCGGCGCTCGGCAGCATCTGCGCGAGCATCTTGTTGGCGAGCTCCGGGTCGCGGAACCACGCATCGAACAGTTCCCGAAACACCGCCCGGTCCTGCGTTCGCGCGACCATCACTGCCTCCATCGCGGCCGACAGATCGTGCCGGTCTTCGACGCCGACGATCAGCGCGGCCTCGGTTGCGAGCGCGATGCGTGACGCATCCATCGGCACGCCGGCGCGGCGCAGCGCCCGACCAAAGCCGGCAATGTTGCCCGCCATCTTTCCGCGTCGCGCATCCCCGAGTTGCTGCACGGTGGCCATGCCGGTCAGGCGTCCTGCACTTCGGGCTTCAACAGATCCGCAGCCAGCGACAGGTTGAGCGCAGCCACGTCGTCGCGCTGCTTGAACAGGATGCCGGCCGTGTCGGCGATGACTTCCGGATCGAGCACCAGCGTGTCGAGAGCGACCAGCGCGCGCGCCCATTCGACGCTTTCGGCGATGCCGGGCGCGCGCTGGAACGCATCCGCGAACGGCGCGCTGCGCAGTCGCGCCACCACGTCGGCGACCTGCTGGGACAGCGCCGCGCCGGCCTGCGGCACCTGCGCCCGCACGATGGCGAGTTCGCGGTCGCGTTCGGGATGAGAAAGCCAGTGAAAGAGACAGCGCCGTTTCACCGCATCGCTGAGATCGCGCGTGCGGTTGCTGGTGAGGATGGTGACCGGCGGCGACGCGGCGCGCACGGTGCCGAGTTCCGGGATGCTGACCTGGTATTCGCCCAGATATTCGAGCAGGAAGGCTTCGAAAGGCTCGTCGGCGCGGTCGACTTCGTCGATCAGCAGCACGGCACCGGGCGGCGGCGCCTGCAGCGCTTGCAGCAACGGGCGGCGGATCAGGTAGCGCGGCTGGTAGACCTCCGATTCGATGTCGCTGGACGCACCAGCCGCTTCCGCCGCGCGCATGTGCAGCAACTGCGCCGCGTAGTTCCACTCGTAGAGCGCCTCGCGCTGTTCGAGTCCGTCGTAGCACTGAAGCCGCAGCAGATCGCGGTCCAGCGCTTTCGCAAGTGCCTTGGCCAGTTCGGTCTTGCCGACGCCCGGCTCGCCTTCGAGCAGCAACGGGCGCTGCAGTTTGAGCGCTAGGAAGACGGCGGTCGCGAGCCGACGGTCGGCGTAGTAACCGGCCTGTTCGAGGCCGGCGACGACCGCATCGATGGAAGCAAAAGCCATCCTGCCCGATCAGCCCAGCGCCTGCCGAACCGCGCGCTGCGTCAGCACGCCGATCAGGTTGGCACGGTACGGAGCGGACGCGTGCAGGTCGCTGTTCAGGTCTTGCGAATCGATGGCGACGGATGCAGCCGCTTCCGGCGTGAAGCTGCCGTTCAACGCCGCCTCCAGCCCACCGTGCCGGAAAACGCCGTTCCCGGCGCCGGTGATCGCCACCCGCACGCCGCTGTCGTACTGCGCGACGAAAACGCCGACCAGCGGAAAGTGCGACGCCTTCTGGCGCAGCTTTTCATAGTGCGCACGCTTCGGAATAGGAAAGCGGATGGCGACGATCAGCTCGTCTTCCTCCAGCGCGGTCGTGAACAGGCCAAGGAAAAAATCGTCGGCGGCGATTTCGCGCCGGTCGGTGATCACCGTAGCTCCGGAGCCGAGCACCGCGCTGGGATAGCAGGCTGCGGGATCGTTGTTCGCGACCGATCCGCCCAGCGTGCCCATCGCGCGAACCTGCCGGTCGCCGATGCGCGAAGCTAGATCGGCCAGCGCGGGGTAAGCGAGACGGACGTCCGCGTGATTGGCGACTTCGAGGTGCCGCGCCATCGCGCCGATGGTGAAGGCATCGCCGTCGCGGCAGATGCCGGTCAGCTCGGGAATGCCGGCCAGGTCGACCAGTTGCTCGGGCGCGGAAAGCCGTAGTTTCATCGAAGCGAGCAGCGTCTGACCGCCGGCCAGCGGCTTGCCGCCGGTGCCGGCGAGTTGGACGGCATCGGCGACGGTGGACGGTTGTTCGAGGGTGAATGGATACATCGCTGTTCTTCCTTCAAACGGCCGGACGGCCCTGGGTGGTGCCGGCGAGCGACGGTGTCTGCGGTTCCTGCGTAGGGCTGACGCGGTCGCGCGCGCCTTTCTGCATCGCTTCCCAGACGCGGTGTGGCGATGCGGGCATGTCGAAATCCTTGACGCCGAGCGGCGCCAGCGCGTCGAGCAACGCATTGATGACCGCCGGCGGCGAACCGATGGCGCCGGCCTCGCCACAGCCCTTGGTGCCGAGCGGGTTGTGCGTGCACGGCGTGCAGAGCGTGTCGAGCGTGAAATTCGGCATGTCGGCTGCGCGCGGCATGGCGTAGTCCATGAAGCTGCCGGTCAGCAGTTGGCCGGTTTCGTTGTCGTACACGCAGTTCTCCATCAGCGCCTGACCGATGCCCTGCACCAGTCCGCCGTGCACCTGGCCCTCGACGATCATCGGATTGATGATGGTCCCGAAATCGTCGACGGCGGTGAATCGGTCGACGGTGACTTCGCCGGTTTCGCGGTCGATTTCCACCTCGCAGATGTAGGTGCCGGCCGGGTAGGTGAAATTCGTCGGATCGTAGAAAGCGGTCTCGTTAAGCCCAGGTTCCAACTTGTCGAGCGGGTAGTTGTGCGGCACGTAAGCCGTCAGCGCGACCTGGCCGAACGGGATCTTCTTGTCTGTGCCCTTGACGGTGAACTCGCCGTTCGCGAACTCGATATCGGCGTCGCTGGCTTCCATCAGGTGCGCCGCGATCTTCTTCGCCTTGGTCTCGATCTTGTCGAGTGCCCGCATGATCGCCGCGCCGCCGACCGAGATTGATCGCGAGCCATAAGTGCCCATGCCGAACGGGATGCGCCCGGTATCGCCATGCACGATGTCGACCGCCTCCACCGCAATTCCCAGCCGCGCCGCGACGACCTGCGCGAACGTCGTTTCGTGCCCCTGGCCGTGGCTGTGCGAGCCAGTGAACACTGTCACGCTGCCAGTCGGATGCACGCGCACCTCGCCGGCCTCGAACAGCCCCGCCCGCGCGCCGAGTGCTCCAGCGACGTTCGACGGTGCAAGTCCGCAGGCCTCAATGTAGCTCGAATACCCGATGCCGCGCAGCTTGCCGTTTGCAGCGCTCGCGGCCTTGCGCGCATCGATGCCGGCGACATCGGCCAGTTCGTTCGCTCGGTCGAGCAGCGCCGGAAAGTCGCCTGTGTCGTACTGCAGCGCGACCGGCGTCTGGTACGGAAAGCTGCTGATGAAGTTGCGCCGGCGGATCTCGTCCTGCGCAAGATTCATCTCCCATGCGCAGCGGGACACCAGCCGCTCCAGCAGATAGGTTGCTTCAGGTCGGCCCGCGCCTCGGTACGCATCGACCGGCGCGGTGTTGGTGAACCAGGCGTCGACCTCGACGTAGATCTGCGGCGTCGCGTACTGGCCGGCGAGCAGCGTGGCGTAGAGGATGGTCGGAATGGCGGTCGAGAAGGTCGACAGGTAGGCGCCGAGGTTGGCGTCCGTGTGGACGCGCATCGCGAGGAACTTGCCTTCCGCATCCATCGCCATCTCGGCATGGCTCACGTGGTCGCGGCCGTGCGCGTCCGACAGGAAACATTCCGAACGCTCGCCGGTCCACTTGATGCTGCGGTTGAGCTGCTTCGAGGCCCACGTCAGTGCCACGTCTTCGGCGTACAGATAGATCTTGGAACCGAAACCGCCGCCGACGTCCGGCGCGATCACGCGCACCTTGTGCTCCGGCAGATTGAGAACGAAAGCCGTGAGCAGCAGTCGTTCGACGTGCGGATTCTGGTTCGAGACGTAGAGCGTGTATTCCTCGGTCGCGCGGCTGTAATTGCCGATGGCGACGCGCGGCTCGATCGGGTTCGGGATCAGCCGGTTGTTGACAAGGTCGAGCTTTGTCACATGCGCGGCGTTGGCGAAAGCCGCCTCGACGCCGGCCTTGTCGCCGAGCGTCCACTTGTAGCACTGGTTGTCGGGCGCCTCGTCGTGGATGGTGACGCTGCCCTGCTTCTTCGCCGCATCGGAAACGCTGACCAGCGGCTGCAGCGTTTCGTAGTCGACCACCACGGCCTCGGCCGCATTCTTGGCCTGCTCCACCGTTTCGGCAACGACCATCGCGACGTGGTCGCCGACGTAGCGCACCTTGTTGATCGCGAGGATCGGGTGCATCGGCTCCTTCATCGGCGTGCCGTCGGGGTTGTGGATCAGCCAGCCACAGGGCAGCCCGCCCATCTTTCCCTCGATGTCCTTGCCGCTGAAGATGCCGATCACGCCGGGCATCGCCTGCGCGGCGGCAATGTCGACGCTGCGCACCACCGCGTGCGCGTGCGGCGAACGCACGAAGATCGCGTGGCTCTGCGCGGGCATGGTGACGTCGTCGGTGTACTGGCCGGCGCCGGTGAGGAAGCGGTAGTCCTCCTTGCGCCGCACGGCCTCGCCGATATGCGGGAGGTTTGCGAAATCGGGTGCGCCCATGTCGTGCTCCTCAGGCGGTAGCCGCTGGGGCCACCATGTTGCGACCGCCCATCTGCACCGCTTTCACGATGTTCTGGTAGCCGGTACAGCGGCACATGTTGCCGTCTAGCAGCGCACGAATTTCTGTCTCGTCTGCGCCGGGATGGTTGTGGCACAGGTCGATGGCGCTCATCACCATGCCCGGCGTGCAGTAGCCGCACTGCAGGCCGTGGCACTCCTTGAAGGCCGCCTGCATCGGATGCATCGTGCCGTCCGGCTCGGCAATGCCCTCGATGGTGGTGATCGTTTTGTTCGCTACCTGCGCCACCAGCACGTTGCACGACTTTATCGCGCGTCCGTCGACGTGCACCGTGCACGCACCGCACTGGGCCGTGTCGCAGCCGACATGGGTTCCGGTGAGGTGGAGGTGCTCGCGGATCGCGTGCACCAGAAAGGTGTTGGGCGGCGCGTCGACCGTGACGGCGCGTCCGTTGACCGTGAAGGGAACCTGCATGTTGGCTGTCTCCGTGATGGTGATGGCTGAAGCGTTCAACCGGCATCTTCGACGCCAGAACGGAGCGGCCGACTAGGCAAAACCCTCAGCGCGCGGCTCGTAGACTTCGATGCCGCCGCCCTGGCATGCGGATTGCGCAGGAGGACCCCATGCGTAGCTTTTGCACTCTTCTGACCTGTGTCGCGCTGGTGGCCTGCGCCGGCGCGCCCTCGCGCGCGCCGACGCTGACCGATTCGGCCGGCATCGCATTCGCGCTCGTCCCCGCCGGAGAATTCCTCATGGGCAGCGACGAAAGTCCAGAGACCCTTGCAGCATCTTTCCCGGCCTATGACCGAGCTCGTCTCGCTGGACTTTCCGACGAAGCGCCAGTGCACCGGGTGCGCATCACCAGGGCGTTCTGGATGGGTCGCACCGAAATCACCGTCGCGCAATTCCGGCGCTTCCTCGAAGGTTCGGGCCACGTGGCCGAATCGGAAGCCGACGGCACCGGCGGCTTCGGATTCAATCCCGCCTACGACCCGGCTGCGTCGGCCAACGGCGACGCGTTCGAAGGCCGCAATCCGAAATACTCCTGGCGCAACCCCGGCTTCGCGCAGGGCGAAGATCACCCGGTCGTCAACGTCACGTGGAACGACGCCGTGGCAATGGCACGCTGGCTGAGCGCGAAGGAAAGCGCCGTCTACCGCCTGCCGACGGAAGCCGAATGGGAATACGCCGCGCGCGCCGGCACGCGGACGCGCTTCAACACTGGTGACGCACCGCAGACCCTGGCCGGTAGTGCGAACCTTTTCGACCCTGACGCGGCAGTCAACTGGCCACGCTGGAAAACCTATGCAACGACCCGAAGCGACGGCTACGCCTTCAGCGCGCCTGCAGGAACCTTCGCTCCCAACGCCTTCGGTCTGCACGACATGCACGGCAACGTCTGGGAATGGACGGCCGACTGGTACGCCGACGATTACTTCGCGCGGTCGCCGGTCGACGATCCGCGGGGTCCGGCAGACGGCGACGTGCGTGTGCGGCGCGGTGGCTCCTGGCACACATGGCCGTTTTATGCGCGGTCGTCGTTCAGGAACTGGAACACGCCGCAAAGCCGCTATCCGCTGCAAGGATTCAGGCTGGTTCGCGAGACCGCACGCTAGGCGCGACAGGGTCAGCCGGGCAATGCGACCACGACGGACGACTCTTCTACCGTCGCCGTCACGCGGTTTCGCACACGCAGGGCAATGCCGTCCGCTGCGAAGCCGACCAGCCGCAGTCCGCCTTCCAGCGCGACCGAGATCTCGTCGCCGCTCTCGCTGCGAAGAACGCCTGTCACGCTGCCGGTCAGACGGTTGCCACCGCCGTCTCCAGATCGGATGACGGCATCCACACGCTGGATCGAAACCGCAGTCGCCTTGCACAACGCGATCACCGGCAAGCCTTCGCGCAGGCCGAGCAACTCCGCGCTTTCCTGCGTGATTCGAGAGGTGATGGACGCTTCGGCGCTGAGTCGCATATGCACGCGAACGGTGCGTCCCGCAATGGCCAGCGTATCGATGACGGCCGGCAACTGGTTGCGCATGCTGGTGCGCACGGCCATTCGCGACATGGCTGTGTCGGCAATCAGCGCGGCGCCCGTCCCATTGGCCGACCAGCGCGCATGCACTTCGCGCCGCGCGGCATCGAGCGCCTCCGCCAGTTCCAGCAGGTGCACACCTTCCGCCGTCAGCACGGCTCCGCCACCGCCGGCACCGCCCACCGCGCGCACGACCAGCGGAACGCCCGCCAGATTGGTCAATGTGTCGACGGCCTGCCATGCAGCCTTGTAGCTGACCCCGGATTCGCGCGCGGCCTGCGAGATGCTGCCGGAGAGCGCAATGCCGCGCAGGATGTCGATGCGCTTGTCGCTCGCGCCGTGGCCGAGCGCATCGCCATAGCGAGGTGGGCGAGGTGGGCGAGGCGAACGACTTGCGACTGCTGGGGATATCGAAGACATTCGCGGATTGTGCGTCGTGTCCTTGACTATGATCCGCGCTATTCCGTTTTTGAATAGCGAACCAAAGGACCGCCGCATGACGCCGACGACGAAGACCTCCTCCCGCTGGATGCGCAACGCCGCAGCCGTTGCCGTGCTGCTGATCGCCGGCGGCGCGGCGCAGGCGCAGGAACTCGTCGTGTCGGCTGCAGCCAGCCTGACCAACGCGTTCCAGGCCGTCGGCACGGCTTTCGAGAAAGCGCATCCGGGCGCGAAGGTGACTTTCAACTTCGCTGCCTCGGGGCCGCTTCTTGCGCAGATCCAGCAAGGCGCGCCGGTCGACGTGTTCGCATCGGCCGACCAGGAAACCATGAACCGCGCTGCCACCGCCAAGCTGCTCGCCGAAGGCACGCGCGCCGATTTCGCAAGGAACACGCTGGTGCTGATCGTGCCCGCCACAGGTCCGGCCTCGCCCGCACCCGCCACGCTCGCGGACCTTGCCGGCCCGGCCTTCAAGCGCGTTTCCACCGGCACGCCGACCACGGTGCCGGTCGGCCGCTACACGGTCGAGGCGGTCAGGCAGGCCGGCCTCGCCGATGCGCTGGAGCCGAAGTGGATCTACGGCGAAAGCGTGCGCCAGGTACTCAACTACGTCGCGCGCGGCGAGGTGGATGCCGGCTTCGTCTACCGCACCGACGCGCTCATCGAACGCGACAAGACGCGTATCGCCTTCACGGTGCCGACGACGACACCGGTCAGCTACCCGATCGCCCAGATCGCCGCCAGCAGGAACGCAGCGCTCGGCAAGGACTTCGTGGCTTTCGTGCGCAGCGCGCCGGGCCAGCAGATCCTCGAAGGCTTCGGTTTCTCGCAGCCCTGATCGGTACGGGAAACAGGCCAGGAAAAAGGCACGCCGCACGTTGCTCACTCCGCTCTGGCTCACGCTCAAGGTCGCCCTGCTCGCCACGCTTCTGTCCGGCGCGGCGGGCATCGGCCTGGGCTGGTGGATGTCGCGCCGCCGCTTCGCCGGCCAGCATGTTGCCGACGCCTTTCTGATGCTGCCGATGGTGCTGCCGCCGACCGTGCTCGGCTACTACCTGATCGTGCTGATCGGCCGCAACGGCGTGTTCGGCCAGTACCTCGACCGCTGGTTCGGCATCAACCTGATGTTCACATGGCAGGGCGCGGTGATCGCCGCATCGGTGGTGTCGCTGCCGCTGATCTACAAGGCCGCGCGCGCCGCTTTCGAAGAGGTCGATGGTCGCTTCGCACATGCCGCGCGCACGCTGGGTGCGGGCGAGTTCGAGGTCTTCTGGCGCATCGCGCTGCCGCTGGCGATCCGCGGCATCGCGGCCGGGCTGATGATGGCTTTCGCACGCGCGATGGGCGAATTCGGCGCGACGCTGATGATCGCCGGCAACCTGCCGGGCAAGACGCAGACGCTGTCCATCGCCGTGTACGAAGCCGTGCAGGCCGGCAACGACGCGCAGGCGCTGTGGCTGACGCTGGTGATCTCGCTGGTCTGCATGACCGTGCTGGTGATCTCGGGCCGATTGCTGCAGGCGCGGCATTGAGGCGGGCATGACGATGAACGACATGACATGTCCGGTACTCGACATCTCTCTCCAGCTCGCGCTGAACTCCGGCGACCGTCACTTCGAACTCGATGCGCGCTTCACCTCCACCGCCGCACGCACCGCGCTGATGGGCGCCTCCGGTTCCGGCAAGTCGACGGTGCTGATGGCCATCGCCGGCCTCGCGCCGCATGCGGCCGGCCACGTGCGGATCGGCGGCGCCAGCCTGCTCGACACCGTGCGCGGCATCGACCTGCCCGCGCGTGAACGCGGCATCGGTTTCGTTTTCCAGGACTACGCGTTGTTTCCGCACATGACGGTGACGCAGAACCTGGAATTCGGCGTGCGCAGGCTGGGCCAGAAGACCAGCGATGCCGATCGCATGCGCATCGATGCGCTGCTGCAGCAGTTCGACCTGCTCAAGCTGCGCGACGCCCTGCCCCGTCATCTCTCGGGTGGACAGCGCCAGCGGGTCGCGCTCGCACGTGCGCTCGCGCCGCAACCAAGTTTGCTGCTGCTTGACGAACCGCTGTCTGCACTCGACACAACACTGCGTACGCGGCTGCGCAAGGAACTCGCCGAGATGCTGGAGCGCGTGAACGTGCCGACGCTGCTGGTCACTCACGATCCGCAGGACGTCGAAGCGCTGGCGCAGGCGGTCGTCCACCTCGATCACGGACGGGTCGTGCAAAGCGGTTGAATCCGCTGTGCGGATCAGGGAAAACCCCGCCGCCCACTGTCAGTTCTGCAAAGGGTGCGCGGCTTACCATCGCGAGCTTTGCACGGCGCAAGCGCCGTCACCCTCAGACAACGGAGACACACGTGTCCGCACTCCTCAGATTCGCGACGGTCATGGACTGGATCAGCGAAAAGCTCAGCAAGTTCGCCGGCGTCGCCGTGCTGGCCGCATCGCTGATATCGGCCGGCAATGCGCTGATCCGCTACGGATTCGATTTCAGCAACAACTCGTGGCTCGAGATCCAGTGGTACCTCTTCGCGGCCACCGTGATGCTCGGCGCGCCGGTCGTGCTGCGCTACAACGAGCACGTCCGGGTCGACATCATCTACGGCAAGCTGAAGGGCAACGGTCCTGTCTACGTCGACATCTTCGGCCTGCTCTTCTTCCTGCTGCCGGTGATGGGTCTCTTCACCTACCTCACCTGGCCGTTCTTCTGGCGCATGTACGTCTCCGGCGAGATGTCCGGGAACATCGGCGGGCTGATCCGCTGGCCGGCCGCGCTGCTGATGCCGGTCGGCTTCGGCGCGATGTTCCTGCAGGGCGTGGCCGAGATCATCAAGCGCGTCGCCTATCTGCAAGGCCGCATCGAAATGAGCACGCATTACGAGAAGCCGCTGCAATGACACCGCACGCCGACTCCCTCTCCCCAGACTCCGCCACCGCCTGACACGCAGGACCCGACATGCAAATGGAAAATTTCGCCCCGATGATGTTCGCGGGGCTGGTCGTGATCATGCTGATCGGCTTTCCGGTCGCGTTCTCGCTTTCGGCGCTCGGTCTTTTCAGCGGCTTCATCGCCATCGAGATGGGTTGGTTCCCGGCCGGCTTCATGGCCAACCTGCCGCTCAACGTGTTCGGCATCCTGAGCAACGAGACGCTGCTCGCCATCCCGTTCTTCACGCTGATGGGCGCCGTGCTGGAGAAATGCGGCCTCGCCGAGGACATGCTCGATTCGATGGGCCAGCTCTTCGGCCCGGTGCGCGGCGGGCTGGGTTACTCGGTGATCATCGTCGGCTTCATCCTCGGCGCCATCACCGGCACGGTGGCCGGCCAGGTCATCGCGATGGCCATGATTTCCCTGCCGGTGATGATGCGATACGGCTACAACATGCGCTATTCGACCGGCGTGCTGGCCGCATCGGGCACCATCACGCAGCTAGTGCCGCCGTCGCTGGTGCTGATCGTCATGGCCGACCAGCTCGGCACCGACGTCGGCCAGATGTACAAGGGCGCCTGGGGCCCGTCGATCCTGCAGGTTCTGATCTTCGCGGCGTACACGTTCATGGTTGCGCGCCTGCGTCCCGACCACGTTCCGGGCCTGCCGCCTACCGCGCGCACGCTGCACGGCTGGGCGCTGTGGGGCAAGTGCCTGCGTGGCATCATTCCGTCGGCGATCCTGATCTTCGCGGTGCTCGGTTCGATGGGCGGCCTGCCCTTCATGGACCATGCCATCGCCACGCCGACCGAGGCCGGCGCGATGGGCGCGGTCGGCGCGCTGATCCTCGCCGCGATCCACCGCCGCCTCAACTGGACGCTGCTCAAGGAGGCGATGGAAGGCACCATGCGCATGACCGCGATGGTGGTGTTCATCCTGATCGGTTCGCGCGTGTTCTCGCTGGTGTTCCAGGGCGTCGACGGCGCGATCTGGATCGAGCACATGCTCACCGGCTTGCCGGGCGGGCAGATCGGCTTCCTTATCGCGGTCAACATCTTCGTCTTCTTCCTGGCGTTCTTCCTCGACTTCTTCGAGATCGCCTTCATCATCCTGCCGATGCTGGGGCCGGTCGCGGCCAAGCTCGGCATCGACATGGTCTGGTTCGGCGTGCTGCTGTGCGTGAACATGCAGACGTCGTTCATGCATCCGCCGTTCGGCTTCGCGCTGTTCTATCTGCGCGGCATCGCCGACACGCTGTTCAAGAACGGCGCATTGCCGCGCAAGGTGGAGTCCCGCGACATCTACCTCGGCGCGATTCCCTGGGTGCTGATGCAGCTGCTGCTGGTCGCCATCGTGATCTTCTTCCCGCAGACCGTGACCGTTTTTCTCGACAAGGCGGTGGTTGTCGATACAGACAAGGTTCAGCTCGAGATGCCGAAGGAAATGGGCGAGCCGGACGCAGGCGGCATGAACATGGAAGACCCGTTCGGCAACCAGAAGCCGGAGGCCGAACCGGCGCCTGAACCAGCACCTGAACCAGCGCCCGAAGCGACGCCGAAGCAATGACGGACAAATCGCCGGTACTGGCGGCGCTGGAAAGTCCCGCCTACCCGCCGCTGCTGCGCGTGCTGTCGGTGGTCATCGTCGTCGACGTGATCGGTTTTGCGCTCTGGAGCCTGCCTGCGTTGCGCAACACGACGTGGTCGACCGGCAGCCTGGCGCTGCTGTCGCTGGCCGGCATCGGCGTGCTGTGGATGGGCTGGTGGATCGTCTACAGCCGCACGCGTCTCGAAGGCGACGTGCTGAGCCAGACCTGGCTATGGAACCGCCGGGCGCATGCCAATGAAGTGACGCAACTCAAGCTGGTCCATCTGCGCCCGCTGCAGAAGATCATCGCGCCGCGACTGCTCGTGCGCAGGCGCAACGGCGCGATCGCTTGGTTCCACTCGGCCGATCCGCAGCTGCTCACGGCATTTGCCGAACGCGTCGCGGCCCAAGCTGGCCGCACGATGCAACGCGACTGAAACTTAGCCAAGAAAAAAGCCCCTACGGCGGACCCGAGGGGCTTTCTGCTTTTTGGAGCGTCTGGATCAGAGCTTCTGCTGCTGCATGAAGCGGTCGAAGGTGCCTTCGGTGAAGCGGAACCATGCGTTCTGGTCGGCCAGGAATTTCGACCAGTCGGGGTAGATCTTCTTCCACTCCGGGTTGCTGTTGTTCAGGTCCGAGAAGATCTGTTGTGCCGACTTGAAGGCCGCATTCATCACGTCTGCCGTGAACGGGCGCAGCTTCGTACCGGAGCCGACCAGCTGCTTGAGCGCGATCGGATTGCGCGCGTCGTACTTGGCCGTCATCGTGATGTTGGCATGCGAAGCCGCCGTTTCCACGATCGCCTTGTACTCGCCCGACAGGCTCTCCCACGCCTTGTTGTTGATGTAGAAGTCCAGCTGCGGACCGCCTTCCCACCAGCCGGGGTAGTAGTAGAACGGCGCGACCTTGTTGAAGCCGAGCTTTTGGTCGTCGTACGGGCCGACCCATTCCAGCGCGTCGAGCGTGCCCTTCTCGAGTGCCGGGTACAGGTCGGCGCCAGGGATTGATTGCGGGATCACGCCGAAGGGTTCGAGGACCTTTCCGGCGAACGGATTGGTGCGGAACTTCAGGCCCTTCAGATCGGCGACCGACTTGATTTCCTTGCGGAACCAGCCGCCCATCTGCGCGCCGGTATTGCCGCCCGGGAAATTGATGATGTTGTACTTGGCATAGAACTCGCGCATCAGCTTCAGACCGTTGCCTTCGTACATCCATGCGTTCATCTGGCGCGTGTTCATGCCGAATGGCACTGCGCAACCGAGGCAGAAGGTCGGGTCCTTGCCGTAGAAGTAGTACGGCGCGGTATGCGCCATTTCGACCGATGCGTTCTGCACGCCGTCGACCACGCCGAATGCCGGCATCAGCTCGCCGCCAGCGTGCACGGAGATCTGGAACTTGCCGCCGGTCATTTCGCTGACCTTCTTCGAGAACACCTCGGCTGTGCCGAAGATGGTGTCGAGCGATTTGGGGAAACTGGAAGCGAGACGCCAGCGCACAGCGGCCTGCGCGTGGACTGCCGGCGCGATGCCGGCAGCCAGCACGCCGGCGAGGCCTGCATTCTTGATGATTGAACGACGGTCCATGGGAAATTGACTCCGATTGCAAGGGGGAAAACAGGCCTTTTGAGCCCCCGTAATTGTAAAAAGAGCCTACCCCCGACCCGCAGGGGTTTACCCTGCGGAATCGGCGCCGAATCGTTTACCGATAGAGAGCGCGATGCCCTCTGCATCGAGGCCGATGCCGGCCATCAGCTTGCCCGGATCGCCATGCTCGATGAACAGATCCGGCAGACCGAGCTGAAGCACTGGCCGCAGCAATTCGGCTGCGCTCAGCGCCTCCAGCACGGCGCTGCCTGCGCCTCCCATCACAGCGCCTTCTTCGATCGTGACGATGGCCTCGTGCGATGCCGCCACCTTCAGCAGCAGTTCGACGTCCAGCGGCTTGGCCCAGCGCATGTTGACGACCGTCGCACCGATCGATTCAGCCGCTTCGAGCGCCGCGTACAGCAGCGTGCCGAACACCAGGATCGCGATGCGCGAACCTTCGCGACGAATTTCGCCGCGACCGAACGGCAGGCCCTCGAGCGTCAGGTGCGGCACGGTGCCGACGCCTGCGCCGCGCGGATAGCGCACCGCCACCGGATGGCTCTGCGCATAGGCGGTCGTCAGCAGTTGACGGCACTCGGCCTCGTCGGCCGGACACGCGATGCTCATGTTGGGAATGCAGCGCAGGAACGGTATGTCGTAGGCGCCGGCATGCGTCGCGCCGTCTGCACCGACGAGACCTGCGCGATCGATCGCGAACACTACCGGCAGGTTCTGGATCGCGACGTCGTGGATCAGCTGGTCGTAGGCGCGCTGAAGGAAGGTCGAATAGATCGCGACCACCGGCTTCAGTCCTTCGCAAGCCAGCCCGGCCGCGAACGTCACGGCATGCTGCTCCGCGATGCCGACGTCGTAGTAGCGACCGGGAAATCGTCGCTCGAATTCGACCAGACCGGAGCCTTCGCGCATCGCCGGCGTGATGCCGACGAGCCGACCGTCCTGTGCGGCCGTGTCGCAGATCCAGTCGCCGAAGACCTGCGTGAAAGTCTTCTTCGGCACGGCGGTCGGCACGACGAGCCCGATCTTGGGATCGAACTTGCCCGGCCCGTGGTAGGCCACGGGATCGGCCTCGGCCAGCTTGTAACCCTGTCCTTTCTTGGTCACGACGTGCAGAAATTGCGGACCGTCGAGCTGCTTCAGGTTTTCGAGCGTCGGCACCAGCGATTCGAGGTCGTGACCGTCGATCGGACCCACGTAGTTGAAGCCGAACTGCTCGAACAGCGTCGCCGGAACGACCATGCCCTTCGCATGCTGCTCGAGTCGCTTGGCAAGTTCGAACAGCGGCGGCGCATTGCGCAGCACGCTCTTGCCGACATTCTTGGCCGCAGCATAGAAATTGCCGCTCATCAGCTGCGCGAGATAGCGGTTGAGCGCGCCGACCGGCGGGCTGATCGACATGTCGTTGTCGTTCAGGATCACCAGCAGACGGCAGTCGCAGACGCCTGCATTGTTGAGCGCCTCGAAAGCCATGCCGGCGGTCAGCGCGCCGTCGCCGATGATCGCGACCGAGTGCCGGTTCTCGCCCTTCTGCTTGGCCGCCATCGCCATGCCGAGCGCAGCGGAAATGCTGGTCGACGAATGGGCTGTGCCGAAGGTGTCGTACTCGCTCTCGGTGCGCTGCGGAAAGCCCGACATGCCGCCAAGCTGGCGAAGCGTCGGCATGCGCTCCCGGCGGCCGGTGAGGATCTTGTGCGGATAGGTCTGATGGCCCACATCCCAGACCAGGCGGTCGTGCGGGGTGTTGAAGACGTGATGCAGCGCGACGGTGAGTTCGACCGTGCCGAGGTTGGAACTCAGGTGGCCGCCGGTGCGCGATACGTTGTCGAGCACGCAGGCACGGACCTCGTCGGCGAGTTGCCGGAGCTGAATGCGGTCGTACTGGCGGATGGCCGATGGATCTTTGAGTGTGGGAAGCAATGGGGCCATGGGGTCCTGAGGTTCTCTCGTCTTCTTCTTATCGGTCGCGATCCACGACCATGCGTGCCAGCGCACGCAGCGCTCCGGTGTCGGTCAAGCCGCTGCGATCGAGGGCCTCCAGCGCCTGCGCGAGCAGAACCTGCGCCTCCTCGCGGGCGCCGTCGAGACCTAGCAGCGAAACATAGGTCGGCTTGTCGGCCGCGGCATCCTTGCCGGCGGTCTTGCCGAGCGTTTGCGAATCGGCGGTGACGTCCAGTATGTCGTCGACGACCTGAAACGCCAGTCCGAGCGCGGCGCCGTAATCGCGCAGCGCATCGATCGTCTCCGGACGCACCCCGACGCCGCAGGCCACGCCCATCTCGACGCTGCCCTGCAGCAGCGCACCGGTCTTCAGACGATGCATCTCGCGCAACTGGACCTCGTCGAGCGCCAGGCCGACGCTGGCGAGATCGATCGCCTGCCCGCCGGCCATGCCCTGGCTGCCCGCCGCGCGCGCCAGCAGACGGCACAGCGTCGCCTGTACCGCAGGCGGCACGGCCGCTTCGTCGTCGGGTGTGAGCAGTTCGAAGGCCAGTGCCTGCAGCGCATCGCCGGCGAGCAAGGCATCGGCCTCGCCGAACTGCACGTGCACCGTCGGCTTGCCACGGCGCAGAACGTCGTTGTCCATGCACGGCAGATCGTCGTGCACGAGCGAATAGGCGTGAATCAGCTCGGCGGCGCACGCCGCCCGCAACGCGGCTTCCTCGTTGCCGGCGACCGCCTCGCGCGCCGCCATCACGAGAAGCGGACGCAGCCGCTTGCCGCCGTCGAGCACTGCATACCGCATCGCATCGCCCAACTTCTCCGGTGCATCGTTGCCGACCCAGTGCGACAGCGCAGTCTCGACACGCGAGAGATGCGGATCGCTCCACTCGGCCAGCCGCGCCGCGTTCCAGGCCACGGCGAGCGCGGGTGCGGTCGCGTTCATTCGGCCGACCACGACTTCAGCGTCCCGGCGTCCAGCACCTTGATCTGGTCTTCGACCGCCTGCAGCCTGTCCCGGCAGAATCCGAGCAACGCTGCGCCACGCCGATAGCTGCCGAGCAGTTGATCGAGGGGCAACTGACCTGATTCAAGTTCGGAAACCAGCCTTTCCAGCTCTTGCAAACCGGCTTCGTAGCTGGTCGGCAAGGCGGCGTTTTCGGGCGAGGCCATGGGGTCGGCGGATGAAAGAGGGGGCGCCTTGGGCATGCGGGAGACTGGGATGAGCCGTCGTGGTTGGGTTGAAACGGGGTCATTTTAGGACGGCTCCGATACAACTGCCCCGCAGGTACAATGCCTCCCTTCGCCCAGACCGGCGCCAGCCGGCTTTGTCCTTTGGGCCACCGTTGTCTCGGATGGCGCCTTCACTCTCCTTTTTCTCCCTGTGGGGAGCTTGGTCAGGTCACCCATGTCTGATTTAAGTCTTCAACTGCAGCAGGCGCAGAGCCAACTCCCTGTTTCCGCGTACTTCGACGAGGCACTCTATGCCCGCGAGCTGCAGACGCTTTTCGCCAACGGACCGCGCTATGTCGGACACCGGCTGGCCGTGCCCGAACAGGGCATGTTCCACACCCTGCCGCAGGAGCAGCAGGGCCGCGCGCTGGTGCATACGCCCAAGGGCGTCGAGCTGATCTCCAACGTCTGCCGTCACCGGCAGGCCGTGATCCTGCAGGGTCGGGGCGCGCTCGATGCGCGCACCGGCGGGAACATCGTCTGCCCGCTGCATCGATGGACCTACGCGGCGTCCGATCCGCGCACCACCGGCACGCTGATCGGCGCTCCGCACTTCGACGAGGACCCGTGCCTGAGCCTGCACAACTATCCGCTCGAGGAATGGAACGGGCTTCTGTTCGAGAAGAGCCGCGATGCCGGCGCGCAGCACGGTCGCAGCGTCGCGACCGATCTGGCCGGACTTGGTCCGCGCGCCGATCTCGACTTCTCGGGTTATGCACTCGACCGCGTCGAACTGCACGAGTGCAACTACAACTGGAAGACCTTCATCGAGGTGTATCTGGAGGACTACCACGTAGGCCCTTTCCATCCGGGGCTGGGCAGCTTCGTGACCTGCGACGACCTGCGCTGGGAATTCGGCAGGCATTTCTCGGTGCAGACGGTGGGCGTGGCCAACCGGCTCGGCCGCGCCGGCAGTCCGATCTACCAGAAGTGGCAGGAGCAGTTGCTCAAGTACCGCGACGGCAAGCCGCCGAAATACGGGGCGATCTGGCTCACCTGCTATCCGCATGTGATGGTCGAGTGGTACCCGCACGTGCTGACAGTGTCGACGCTGCATCCGGTCGGTCCGCAGAAGACGATGAACATGGTCGAGTTCTTCTATCCCGAGGAGATCGTCGCGTTCGAGCGCGAGTTCGTCGAGGCACAGCAGGCCGCGTACATGGAAACCTGCGTGGAAGACGACGAGATCGCCGAGCGCATGGACGCCGGTCGTCGTGCGCTGATGCTGCGCGGCGACAACGAAACCGGCCCGTATCAGAGCCCCATGGAAGACGGCATGCAGCACTTCCACGAGTGGTATAAAAAGGAGCTCGCCCCCAGGTCGTAGCGCACTTCGTGTCGCTTCTCCCACCCCCTGCCGGGGGCGATACCAGCGGCCGGGCGGAGCCCGTTCCGCGGTATCTCTGGCAAATGCCGTCCTCCACGCCTCTCTCTATTTGATTGTCTAGTTCGTGCAAGCCTTGTGGATGGTGTTGGGTGCCTTGTTCTTCGCGACGATGGGCGTCTGCGTGAAGATCGCGTCGGACTGGTTTTCGAGCGCCGAACTGGTGCTTTACCGCGGTCTGATCGGCATCGTGTTTCTCTGGGTGCTGGCGCGCACGCGCGGCGTTTCGCTGGCGACACGGTATCCGGGCATGCATGCGTGGCGCAGCACGATCGGCGTACTGTCGCTCGGCGCCTGGTTCTACGCCATCGCGCATCTGCCGCTGGCCAGCGCCATGACGCTCAACTACATGAGCAGCATCTGGATCGCGGCTTTCCTCATCGGCGGCGCACTGATCGCCTGGGTTCCGGTGCCGGGGCGCGACGGCACTGTGCCGAAGCCGCCGCTCCAGGGCTCGCTCGCGCTGACGGTGCTGGCAGGTTTCATCGGCGTGATCCTTATCCTCAAGCCCGACGTCGGCGGCCTACATGGAAGTAGCGGAAGCGGTAGCGGAAGCGGCGGTACGGGCAACGGCCAGGGCTTCGCCGGCATGGTCGGATTGCTCTCGGGCATGGCAGCTGCCTTCGCCTACATGCAGGTCGTGGCGCTGTCGAAGCTCGGCGAACCCGAGGCCCGGACGGTGTTCTATTTCGCCGTCGGGTCCGCTGTGGCGGGCCTGATTGCGACCTTGTTCACCGGCTTCACTCCGATCGACGAATGGACCTGGGGCCACACGCTCTGGCTGCTGCCGGTCGGCGTGCTGGCGGCGCTGGGCCAGCTCTGCATGACGCGCGCCTATGCGACGGCGAAAACTGCCGGCGGTACGCTGCTGGTTGCAAACCTGCAATATTCCGGCATCATTTTCTCGGCGATCTTCGGCGTTGCGCTTTTCGGCGACCGCATCGACGCCGGCAGCCTTGCCGGGATGGCGCTGATCATCGCCAGCGGTGTCGCAGCCACCTTCCTGCGCCAGCGCTCGCTGCCCAAAGCACCGGCCGAAGAACACTAGCCACATCAGGAGCATCGCGCATGTACACCACGCTCATTTCCGCCGAAGACCTCCAGGCCCTGCAGACCGCAGGCACACCGACGATGGTCTTCGACTGCACTTTCGACCTCATGAAGCCAGCGTCCGGCCAGGCGCAGTATGCGGCGTCGCACATTCCCGGCGCCGTCTACGCGAACCTCGACACCGACCTGAGCGCACGCCACGGCGCTCCGGGCAAGCACGGCGTCCTGGTTGCGCAGGACGAGGGCCTGCCGGCGTCGGGCGGACGTCATCCGTTGCCAAGTCGCGAGAGATTTGCCGAGTGGCTGTCGAGCGTCGGCTTCCGGAACGACATGCAGGCAGTCGTCTACGACCGCAACGGCGCAAATTACTGCGGGCGGCTGTGGTGGATGCTGAAATGGATGGGCCACGATGCGGTTGCCTTGCTGGACGGCGGGCTGCAGGCGTGGGAAGCCGCTGGAGGCGCAGTGACCGGCGAAGAGGAAGCAGGCCATTTCCAGTCCAACTACGTCACCGGTGATTCGCTGGTGAAACTGGTCGGAACCGAAGAAGTGGCAAAGCAGCTGGATCGGCCGGGACAAACGGTCGTCGATGCACGTGCAGGTGCCCGGTATCGAGGCGAGGTAGAGCCTCTGGACCCGATCGCCGGCCACATTCCCGGCGCGCTCAATCGACCCTTCGGTGAAAACCTCGGTCCGGACGGCAAATTCAAACCGGCAGCGCAATTGCGATCCGAGTTCGCCGCGTTGCTCGGAGATCGCGACCCGTCGACGGTGGTCCACCAATGCGGAAGCGGCGTCAGTGCCGTTCCGAATCTGCTTGCGATGCAGATCGCAGGCTTTGCGCCGACCGCGTTGTATGCAGGCAGCTGGAGCGCATGGAGCAACACACCGGGATTGCCCTCGCGACAAGGCCCGGAGCCCTGACCCCAACGGAACGATCTATGCAGTGAATCAGTCCGGTGCCTGAACGACGCGGCCCTGCTCCTCGTCGGCAGTCACGTTGTCGGCATCGAGATCGCTGGCATCGGTCAGGTCGATGCCGGTTTCGTCTTCAAGCTCTTCGGGAGCGGAATTTTCCGGTGCATCGAAGGCATCGCCCAGCGGACTTTCGCCGTCGTTGTCGTCCTCGGGCGAAAACGCGCCGGTACGGAGGGTTGGATCTGAAGAATTCATGGCGATGGTCCTGGAAATCGTGACGTTGTCCGAATGGGAGAGTGAAGGTGCATGCTGCACCTCATCCAACCGGCTTGCAACGCCCATCAGGCCGCATTCGCGTCGGAAATCGCCTGCGTCCGGTTCTGCGTGTGTGCATCATGCCCGCCGTGCTCGTGGCCATGCTCGTGATCGTGCCCTGCATGCGCAAGCTGGCTCACCACCGTGACCAGCGCGATGCCGGCGATCAGCCAAGCGATCTGCGCTGCCGTCTGTTGCGCGGGCAACTGCTTCTGCAGTTGCGGTATGAGGTCGGCCAGCGCCACATAGACGAAGCTGCTGCCGGCCAACACCAGGAAATACGGCAACAGGCCGTGCAACTGGTCGACCAGCCACCACCCGACCAGTCCGCCCAGCACGGTCATCGTGCCGGCAAGCGACACCTTGACGAGCGCGGCGCGCGAATCGGACGACGTCTGGCGCAGCACGATCAGGTCGCCGATATGGTGCGGTACTTCATGCGCAAGCACCGCCAGTGCCGCGACCATGCCGAGCCGGATGTCCGCGATGAAAGCCGAGGCGATCAGGATGCCGTCGCCGAAGCAGTGCACGCTGTCGCCGGTCAGCACCGTCCATCCGCCGACGCGAGGCCCGTGCGCATGAGCATGAGCGTGGCCGTGATCGTGCGGCTCCTGCCCGTGCTTCGCCGCATGGCCCTCCTCCGACTCGACGTCGATGTGATGGTGCTCATGCCCGTGGTGCCAGAGTTCGGCTTTGTCGAGCAGGAAGAAGAACACCAGCCCGAACAGCAGCACCGCGAACAATCGCGACGGCTCCACGCCGCCTTCGAACGCTTCCGGCAGCAGATGCATGAAGGCGGTTGCCAGCAACGCGCCGGCCGCAAGGCTCAGAAGATGCTGCGGATTGACGCCGCCGCCCCCGGTCCGCACGCCGAAGCGCATGAGCAGCGCAGCGATCCAGACGCTTCCGGTGCCGGCTGCGAGCGTGGCGACGATGATGGCCAACAGGTCCATGGTTCTTCTTCTCTTGCAAAAAATAAAGCCGTCCATCGGGACGGCTTTCGTTGGGGGAAAGCGGCTCACTGCGCCGCCTTCCGGCAAATTGCAGGATCAGGCGACGCCGTTGGCTTTGAACCAGGCCACCGCGCGACGCCAGCCGTCTTCGGCCGGCTCCTTGATGTAGCTCGGCCGGTAATCGGCATGGAACGCGTGGCCCGCTTCGGGGTACACGACGAACTGGGATTCCTTGGCTGCGGCGGAACCGCTGGCAAGGGCCGTTTTCATCTTATCAACCGTGTCAAGAGGGATTCCCTGGTCTTTTCCGCCGTACAGGCCGAGCACCGGCGCCTGGATCTGCGCGGCCACGTCGACCGGATGGCGAGGCGTTAGCTCGCTCGGCTGTCCGACCAGCCGGCCGTACCAAGCCACGCCGGCCTTGACCTTGCCTGTCGCTGCGTAGAGCCACACGATGCGGCCGCCCCAGCAGAAGCCGGTGATGCCGGCTTTCGACACGTCGCCGCCATGCGCCGCCGCGTACTGCAACGCGCCGTCCAGGTCGGCCATCACCTGGGCGTCGGGCACCTTGGATACGATCTCGCTCATCAGCTTTGGAATCTCGGTGTAGCTCTTCGGGTCGCCCTGCCGCGCATACATGTCCGGCGCGATGGCCATGTAGCCGAGCTTCGCGAACCGGCGGCAGGTGTCGGCGATGTACTCGTGCACACCGAAGATTTCCTGGATCACCAGGATCACCGGCAGACCGGTCTTGCCGGCCGGCGCGGCGACATAGGCCGGCACGTCGAAACCGGCGACCGTGAACTTCACCGCGCCGGCCTTCAGGCCTTCGGACGATGTCGTGATCGCGGTCTGCGCCGAGATCGGCAGCGTCGATGCGGCATAGCCGACGCCGAGCGCGGCCTTCAGTGCCGTCCGACGCGTTGCACCGCCGTCCTTGCTTTCGCCGGGGCGCAGCGAATCGAATTCGGATCGAAGATCGGAAGCGGTCTGGTTGTCTGCGAAGCGGTCGTCTGAACTTGGCATGGGTACTCCGGTTGAAGGCGGGATGGAACGCTTCCGACTCTAGGCGATTACCAAACCCCGGTCAGGTCGCCGGCTTATCGGAAGGGGTCCTGATGTTCTGGCGCAATTCGTCGCTCAACGGCAGGCCGATCGGCAGGTTCTTCGGCGGAATCGGGCCGAGGAACCACTTGTTGTAAAGCTTCTCGAATTCGCCCGACTTCATCATGCCGGTGATCACGCCGTCGACCAGCGCCTTGAACTGCGGGTCGTCCTTGGGCAGCATGCAGGCGTAGGGCTCCACCTGCAGCGCCTCGCCGACCACTTCGAGCTCTGCAGGATTCTTCGAATTCGAGCGCAGGCCATATAGCAGGATGTCGTCCATTGCGAACGCGGCGGCACGGTCGCTCTCGACCAGCAGCAGCGCGTCGGCATGGTCCTTGGCTGCGAGGATGTCGAGGTCCAGCTTCTTCTCTTCGTTGTACTTGCGCACGACCAGCATGTTGGTCGTGCCGGTGGTGATCGCGACCTTCTTGCCCTTCAGGTCGGCATAGTCCTTGACGTTCGCGGTCTTCTTCACCAAGAGGCGGGTGCCGGTGTAGAAATGGTTGACGGCAAACGCCACGTCCTTGGCCCGCGCCGTGTTGTTGGTGGTCGAGCCGCATTCGACGTCGATGGTGCCGTTGGACAAAAGTGGGATGCGGTTCTGCGAAGTGACCGACATCCAGTTGACTTCGAGGTCGGGCTTGCCCAGTTTTTGCTTGACCGCAGCGACGATCGCATTTGAAAGATCGACCGAGAAACCGATCGGCTTGCTCGGGCCGTCGAGATAGCTGAACGGCACCGACGATTCGCGGTAGGCCATCGTGATCTTGTTCGACGACGCCACCTTGGCGAGCGTGTCGGCAGCCTGTGCGCCTGTGGCGGTCAGCAGGATGGCGGTCATCAGGAAGGAGAGTTTCATTCGGGCCTTTCGGGACGCATTGATGATCGATGACAAAACTTCGAGAGAACAGTGTAAAAACTTGTTCGTTCCGGCAGCATACCGGGCGCAACAATCAAGCCAGCAAGGAAAGCACGCATGCATGTCTGTGTTCTCGGCGCCGGAATCGTCGGGCTCGCCACGGCCTGGGAGCTGCAGCGGCTCGGCCACCGCGTGACGGTGATCGAGCGGGCGGCCGCACCCGGCAGCGGCGCGAGCGGCGGCAACGGCGCGCAGCTGAGCTATTCGTACGTGCAACCGCTGGCCGATGCATCCATCTGGAAGCAGCTGCCGAAGCTGCTTTTGTCAGCCGATTCGCCGCTCAAGCTGCGTCCGCAACTCGACCCGCTGCAATGGCGCTGGGCGGTGCAGTTCCTGGCTGCATGCAATGGCGCCACGTCTCGCGCCACTACAAAACAGCTGCTGGTGCTCGCCGCGCTGAGCCGGACGGCATTCGACGAGATGCGTGCTGACGTCCGGCCCGACTGCGACTTCTCCGCGACCGGCAAGCTGGTGCTCTACGGCAGCGAGCAGGCGCTCCTCGGCGCGCAACACCAGCTGAACCTGCAGCGCGATCTGGGAAGCGAGCAGTGGGTGGTTTCGCAGGACGAATGCATCGCGCTCGAACCCGCGCTCGCCGGCTACCGGTCGGGCATCGCCGGCGCGGTCTACACGCCGAGCGAGTGTGCGGCCGACTGTCTCAAGGTCTGCACCGAGCTCGAGCGCACGCTGCGCAAACGCCGCGTCGTCTTCATGCTGGAAACCGATGTCAGCGGATTCGATATCCGCGGCGACCGCCTGACCGCCGTGCGCACCAACGGACGGCACGGGCCTGGCAGCGTGGAGGCCGATGCCTTGGTGCTGGCCGCTGGAAGCGCATCGCACAAGCTCGGACGATCGCTCGGCATTTCGCTGCCGGTCTATCCGCTGAAGGGCTACAGCATCACGGTCGACGTCGGCACCTCGGCCGGGACGCCGCGCGTGAACGTCACCGACAGCTCGCGCAAGGTGGTCTTCGCGCGAATCGGATCGCGCCTGCGCGTGGCCGGCATGGCGGAACTCGTCGGGCACGACGCGCGGATTCCGGCCGAACGCATCGAGACACTCGTCGCCGCGACGCGCAGCGTCTTTCCGGATGCGATGCCGGCTGGCGGCGACGTGGCACTGCATCCGTGGACCGGCATGCGCCCCGCGACGCCAACGGCTCTGCCGATCATCGGCCGACAGCGCGGCGCACCGGGCAACGTCCTGTTCAACGTCGGCCACGGTGCGCTCGGCTTCACATTGTCTTTCGGTTCGGCGCGGCTGCTGGGACAGGCACTGACCTCGGCGGCGTAGCTGCCTCGGCGTCAGGCGTCAGGCGTCAGTGCTTGTGGTCGCCGTGCATGCCCGGCATCGAAGCGCCGCTCGCGCCCGACGCTGCCGCACTGTTCAGCGGACGCACGGTCGCCTCGACCTGCTGCGTCTCGCGCTTGCCGCTCTTGTCTTCGAAGACCAGCGTCAGCGGCACCTTCTCACCCGCCTTCACCTGCTGCGGCAGATCGAGCAACATGATGTGCTGCCCGCTCGGCGTGAGCTCTACCGTCTTGCCCGCAGGAAGTTCGATGCCGCCGGCCACCTGGCGCATCCGCATCACGCCATCGCGCATCGCCATCTCGTGCACTTCGGCGAGCGGCGTCACGGGCGTGCTCACGGACACGAGCTTCGTGTCCTTGGCAGCGCTGATCTGCATGAACGCACTGGTCGATTTCTGCTGCGGCACCGTGGCTCGCACCCACGCGTCCTTGACGGTGACCTGCGCCTGCGCGCTGGCGGCGGCGAGCGCAGCGACAGCCAGCAGGATGGATTGGAAAGCGTGACGGGTACTGGATTGCATGACGGGCTCTTGAAATGTTCGTTGAACGCGATGTCCGGGTCAGCGATTATCGACCGACCGCACCGCGCGAGATGTCCATCACCATCCGCGTGACGAGGTAGAGGCGCGGCTCGATCGAGTCGATCAGCACGTACTCGGCATCGGCCGAATGCGCGCCGTAACCCTGCAGGCCGAAACGTTCGACCACGCCGGCCTTGGTCGACAGGCCGGCGAAGGCCGCATCGGTGCCACCGCCCGCGACCTTGTCGTCGGCGGCCAGCTTGCGGTCCATCTCTGCGTAGATGCCCTGCGCGTGTTTCGCCAGCGCCATCGATGCCGCGCTCGATTCGAGCGGCGGACGGCGACGCTCGAACTTCACCTCGACCTTGGCATCGGGGATCAGCTGTTTCTTCGCGCGCTCGTTGATTTCCTTCTCGACACGGTCGTAGTCGGCGACCTTGGTCACGCGCACGTCGGCACCGGCTGTCGCAGTCGCGGGAATCACGTTGCGATTGGTGCCAGCCTGCGCGACGGTCCAGTTCATCTTGAGCCCGGTCGATGGGTCGGACAGATCGCGCATCTGCAGCACCTGGTGCGCCATCTCGTAGAACGCGTTCACGCCCTTTTCCGGCGCCGATCCGGCATGCGACGCCTTGCCCTGCACCTTGAGTGAGACCGAGCCGATGCCTGCGGTCGCGAGCGACAGCTTGTCTTCGGTGACGTACGAACCTTCATGCGACAGCACCGCATCCTGCTGGCTGCCGAGCTGCGTGATGAGCGCACGCGAACCCGGCGAGCTGATCTCCTCGTCGGCGTTGATCAGCACGGTCAGCGTGCCGTATTCCTTGAAGTCGAGCTGCTTGAGCATCGCCAGCGAATGCAGGATGACGGCGATGCCCTGCTTGTCGTCCGCGATAGCCAGACCGAAAGCCTTGTCGCCCTCGATGCGGAACGGCTGCTTTGCGAGCATGCCGGGCTGGTACACGGTGTCCATGTGCGCGATCAGCATGATGTTCTTGGTGCCGGTGCCCTTGAACGTCGCCTTGACGATCTTGCCCAGCTTCTCCGGCGTGTCTTCCATGCGGTAGACATCAGGCGATGCAGCGCTGCCGGGCTCGATCAGCTCGACCTGACCGCCGAGCGCACGCAGACGTTCGGCGATGAGGTTGGCGATCTTGTCGAGCCCCGGCAGGTCGCGGCTGCCGGATTCGATGCCGACCAGTTGCGAGAGCGAATCGAGCAGCGGCTGCTTCTCCCTGGCTGCCAGCGCGGCGATGCGCGCATCGGGCGCGGCCATCGCGGAGGGCGCAACTGCGATCGCAGCAATGGAAACGATGGCAAGCGTCGCGGCTGCGGCGAGTCGATGGAGGGGATGCACGGTCATTGTCTGAAAAGTCCTGAGAGATATCTGCAAAAAAAACTGCTGCGCGGTCAATGCGCCTTGTCCCAGTTGGGCCCGACACCCAATTCGGCCAGCAACGGAACCTTGAGTTCGGCGACGCCGGCCATCAGGCGCGGAATCTCGGAGCGCACCCAATCGATCTCGGCCTCGGGCACTTCGAACACCAGTTCGTCGTGCACCTGCATGATCATCTTCGTGGCGCGCTTCTCTTCGTCCAGCACGTTCTGTACCTTGACCATGCTGAGCTTGATCAGGTCGGCTGCCGTGCCCTGCATCGGCGCGTTGATGGCTGCACGTTCGGCACCGCCGCGACGCGGGCCGTTCGGCGAATTGATCTCGGGCAGGTAGAGCCGGCGACCGAACACCGTCTCGACGTAGCCCGTTTCCTTGGCGCTCTGGCGCGTCTCGTCCATGTAGCGCTTCACGCCCGGATAGCGTGCGAAGTAGCGGTCGATGTACGACGCTGCGGCCTTGGTCTCGATGCCGAGGTTCTTCGCCAGACCGAAGCTGCTCATGCCGTAGATCAGGCCGAAGTTGATGACCTTCGCATACCGGCGCTGTTCGCTCGACACCTGGTCGACCGCAGTGCCGAACACCTCCGACGCGGTCGCACGATGCACGTCGATGCCTTCGGTGAAGGCCCGCAGCAGCGATTCGTCGCCGCTGATGTGCGCCATGATTCGAAGCTCGATCTGCGAATAGTCGGCGCTTGCGATCACGCTGCCCGCCGGCGCCACGAAAGCTTCGCGCACGCGCCGGCCTTCGGCGGTCTTCACCGGGATGTTCTGCAGGTTGGGATCGTTGCTGCTCAGGCGCCCGGTCACCGCCACGGCTTGCGCATAGTGCGTGTGGACCCTGCCGGTGCGCGGATTCGCCAGCTGCCCGAGCTTGTCGGTGTAGGTGCCCTTGAGCTTCGAAAGGCCGCGATGTTCGAGGATCTTGGCCGGCAGCGGATAGTCGTCGGCCAGCTTCTCCAGCACTTCTTCGTCGGTGCTCGGCGCGCCGCTTGGCGTCTTCTTGATGACCGGCAGGCCGAGCTTGGTGAAGAAGATCTCGCCGATCTGCTTCGGGCTGCCGAGGTTGAACGGCTGGCCGGCGAGCTCGTAGGCCTCCGTCTCCAGTTCCATGATCCGCGTGCCGAGCGCATGGCTTTGTGTGGCGAGCGTCGGGGCATCGATCAGCACGCCGTTGCGCTCGATGCGGTAGAGCGCCTCGCTGCTGTCCATCTCCAGCTGGTAGATGTAATGCAGCTTATCGTCGGCCTGCACCTGGGGCCATAGCACCCGATGCACGTCGAGCGTCTGGTCGCTGTCCTCGCACGAATACTCGGCAGCCTTTTCGATCGAGACCTGGCTGAACGGTATCTGCTTGGCTCCCTTGCCGCACAGATCCTCGTAGTCGATGCCGCTGCGACCCAGATGCCGTTCGGCCAGGCTCGCGAGACCGTGCGGCCTGTGGACCTCGAGCACGTAGCTCTGCAGCATGGTGTCGTGCGCGTAGCCCTGCACTTCGATGCCGTGGTTGGCCAGCACATGGCGGTCGTACTTGACGTGCTGGCCGAGCTTCTTGCGCGCACCGTTCTCGAACCACGGCTTCATGCGCGCGAGCACTTCGTCGCGCGGCAGTTGCGCCGGTGCATCCGGATAGTCGTGCGTCAGCGGAATGTAGGCGGCTTCGCCGGGCGTCACGCTGAAACTCAGGCCGACGATCTCCGCACGCATCGCGTCGAGCGACGTGGTTTCCGTATCGACCGCCACCAGGTCGGCGGCCTCGATCTTCGCCAGCCACGCATCGAACATTTCCCAGGTCAGCACGGTGTCGTAGGCGAGGTTCGACACCTTCTCGGCGGCCTCCTCGGCACTCGGTTCGTCGAACAGGTCGCCGCTGGCTTCGGGGCCTTTCTTCTTCTTGTTCTGCTCCAGCATCTCGGGCGGCACGGCGTGCGCTTCGAGCGTCCTGACCAGGCTCTTGAAGCCGTATTGCTCGTAGAACGCCTTGAGCGCATCGACCTGCTGCGGCCCGATGGCGATGCCGTCGAGTGACGGCAGGCCGACGATGTGCTCGCCCAGATCGCAATCGGTGCGGATCGTCACCAGCCGCCGGCCCTGCGGCAGCCAGTCGAGCGCCTTTCGCAGGTTCTCGCCGGCCTGGCCCTTGATCTCGCCTGCGCTGGCAACCAGCGCGTCGAGCGATCCGTACTGCAGCAGCCACTTGGCGGCGGTCTTCGGGCCGACCTTGTCGACGCCCGGCACGTTGTCGACCGTGTCGCCGACCAGCGTCTGGTAGTCGACCATCAGCGATGGCGGCACGCCAAATTCGGCCGTGACGCCGGCCACGTCACGCTTCTTGCCGTTCATGGTGTCGATGATCGTGATGTGCTCGTCGACCAGCTGGCTCATGTCCTTGTCGCCGCTGGAAACGATCACTTCGATGCCCTGCAGCGCGGCGGTCTTGGCCAACGTGCCGATCACGTCGTCGGCCTCGACCAGCGGCACGTGCAGCACCGGCCAGCCGAGAAGGCGCACGACCTCGTGGATCGGCGGAATCTGGTTGCGCAGGTCGTCGGGCATCGGCGAGCGGTTGGCCTTGTACTCGGGATACCAGTCGTCGCGGAAGGTCTTGCCGGGCGCATCGAAGACGCAGGCGGCGTAGTCGGCGCGCACCTCGCGGCGCAGCGCCTGCATCATGTTGATCATTCCGCGGATCGCGCCGGTGGCCGGGCTCGCCGGATCGCCGGGAACGGCCCGCAGGTCGGGCATGGCGTGGAAGGCACGGTAGAGATAGCTCGATCCGTCGACGAGCAGCAGCGTTTTCTTGTCGGTCATCGGGGCATTTTGCCCGCGCGACCGAGCCGCCCCATACGAACGACGTACGCCCCTTCACGACATGGCGTCCCGTTGCGCACCGACAGCGCGTCGCGAGGGAGCGCACCTACAATTGCTTCATGGCCTCCAACACTTCTTCCCTCGTCCGCCACGCGCTGCTGGCAACCGTTTTTTGCGCCGTTGCCGGCGCGGCTTCGGCACAGACCGCGGCATTGCCTTCGCAGCAACCCGCTGCGCAGGCCGCGCCAGTGGAATCGGCGCCGGGCGAGGGAAAGCGGAACCAGAAGATCGAACGCATTCACGTCGAAGACAGCGGCGCGACCGTCGACGAGGTCCGCTACGGTGGGCAGACGCAAAGCATCACGGTTCAACCCAAGGCCAACGTTCCCTCGTACGAGGTGTTGCCGAACGACGGTGGGCGCGAACGCCAGGGGCAGACCGAGACCAGCAGCGGCGGCAACGGCCCCCGCGTCTGGAACCTGATGAAGTTCTGAGCGGCGTGGCGGTCTACACCGACGTCGGTTTCGACGAAGCGAACGCGCTCGTTCAACGCCTGGGCCTTGGGGCCCTTCGGTCGTTGAAGGGCATACAGGGCGGCATAGAGAACACCAACTACTTCGCCAGTACCGAGAAGGGCGAATACGTGCTCACGCTGTTCGAGCGCCTCGGTGCGGATCAGTTGCCGTATTACCTCTGTCTGATGAAGCATCTGGCGGCAAAGGGCATTCCGGTACCGGAGCCGGTCGCCGACCCCGAAGTGATGCCTTCCGACGGCCATCCGCTGACGTTTGCAACGGACATGCCCTGCGAGCTACTGCATATCGTCGCCGGCAAACCGGCGGCTGTGGTGCAGCGCCTCGGCGGCCATAGCGAGCTCTCGCCGACGGCAGCCCACTGCTCAGAACTCGGCGGCTGGCTCGCGCGCATGCATCTGGCGGGACGCGATTTTTCGCGCGTGCAACCCAATCTTCGCGGGCTGGACTGGTGGAACGACACGGCGCCGGTCGTGCTCCCGCATCTCGATTCCTCGCAGGCCGCGCTGCTGCGCAGCGAACTGGCCTACCAGAACCACATTGCGGCATCTTCGACTTACGCAGCGCTGCCTCGCGGACCGGTGCATGCCGATCTGTTCCGCGACAACGCGATGTTCGCCGCGCCCGACACACCCGACACGCCTGCCGGCACCCCTCGGCTGAGCGGTGTGTTCGACTTCTATTTCGCCGGCACCGACACCTGGCTGTTCGACCTGGCAGTTACCCTCAACGACTGGGCCGTCGACCTGCCGACCGGCGCACCGCACGCCGCACGCGCCACCGCCCTGCTCGACGCCTACATGACGTTCCGCCCGCTCCACGGCGCCGAGCGCGCACTGCTGCCCGCCATGCTGCGTGCGGCAGCGCTGCGTTTCTGGATCTCGCGGCTTTGGGACTTCTACCTGCCGCGCGAAGCCAGCATGCTCAAGGCGCATGACCCGACCCATTTCGAGCGCGTGCTGCGTCATCGCGCCGCTGCGCCTGCCGCAATCGCCGCAATGAGCCCACACGCATCCCAGCCGATCACGGCCTGAACGGAACCGATGAAACTCAACCTCGTCCCGGCGCGCAATGGCGCAGCCTGGGTCCGCCAGGGCCTCCAGGCCTTCGCCAAGCGACCGCTGGCCTTCGTGTCGCTGTTCTTCTTCTTCATGGCGGTGGTGTCTATCGCATCGCAGGTGCCGCTGGTCGGTACCGTGATCGCGCTCATGCTGTTGCCGACGATGACGCTGGGACTCATGGCGGCTGCGGCGGCGACATCCGATGTCACGCCGGATGGGCAGAAGCCAGCCGCTGCTGCCGTATTTCTGGCTTCGTTGAGCGCCGTGCGCTCGGATGTCAAGCCGATGCTGGTGCTAGGCGCTCTCTATGCGGTGCTGTTCCTGTCCGTCATGGGCCTGTCGGCGCTGGTGGACGGCGGGCAGTTCGCCCGCGTCTACCTGCTGGGCGAGACCATCAACCGCGAACTGGCCGAGAGTGGCGAATTCCAGGCAGCGCTCTGGCTCGCCATGGCGCTCTACCTGCCGCTGTCCTTGGCCTTCTGGCATGCGCCCGCGCTCGTTCACTGGCACAAGGTGCCGCCGGCCAAGAGCCTGTTCTTCAGCCTCGTCGCATGCGTCCGCAACTTCAGCGCCATGGCGGTCTACGGGCTGACCTGGGTGGCAGTCTTCGTCGGCGCCGGTATCGTGCTGAGCCTGATCGCCACGCTGCTGGCAGCCGCCGGCATTTTCGGTGGCGAAGGCGCAGGTGCGGCCGGCGGCGCGATGATGGTCGGCGGCGCGCTGATCATGGCGACCATGTTCTTCACCAGCACCTGGTTCACTTTCCGCGACAGCTTCCAGGACTGACTGCTTCAGACCGGCGTCAGTTTCGCCACCGAAAGCGCCAGCCACTTCACGCCGTGGCGCGGGAAGTTGATCTGCGCTCTGGCGTCGTCGCCGACGCCTTCCAGCGCCAGCACCGCGCCCTCGCCGAACTTGTTGTGGAACACCTGCATCCCGACGCGCAAGCCATGCGACGGCGCGGCCTTTTGCGGCGGCACGGGCGGGCTGGCGAATGAATCCTTGCTGAAGCCGGTGCTGGCGCCGCCGCCTGCGCTTCGCGTGGTGGCATAGCCGCCGCCATAGCCGAAGGCAGACGGCGCAAAACCCTGATTCTTCGGCGTCAGCCATTTCAGCGCTGCTTCGGGCAGTTCTTCGTAAAAACGACTCTTCAGGTTGTAGCGCGTCTGGCCGTGCAGCATGCGCGTCTGCGAATGGCTCATGTACAGACGCTGACGCGCCCGCGTGATGGCCACATACATCAAACGGCGCTCTTCCTCGAGCCCGTCGTGATCGCTCATCGAGTTCTCGTGCGGGAACAGGCCTTCTTCCATGCCGGTGATGAAGACGCAATCGAACTCCAGCCCCTTGGCCGCATGAACCGTCATGAGCTGCACGGCGTCCTGACCGGCCTGCGCCTGGTTGTCGCCCGATTCCAGCGCGGCGTGCGTGAGGAAGGCTGCGAGCGGACTCAGCGTCTCGCCGGTTTCGGCATCGGGCGCGAGTTCCATGACTTCGTCGAGCACCGGCAGATTCGGATTCAATCCCTGGCTGACCAGCGATTGCCGCAACTCGTCGATCGGCAATGCAACCGCGTCGCGGCCGAAGCCTTCCTGCGTCACGAAGCTTTCGGCGGCGTTCACGAGTTCTTCCAGATTCTCGATCCGGTCGGCGCCTTCGCGATCGGCCTTGTAGTGCTCGATCAGCCCGCTGTGGTCGAGCACCAGCTCGATGATCTCCCGCAGCGAAACGCCTTCGGTCTGCTCGCGCAGCACGTCGATCTTGGCCACGAAGGCAGTCAGGTTGCCGCCGGCCTTGCCGCCGACCGCGCTCACCGCGTCGTGCATCGACTTGCCCGACGCGCGAGCCGCATCCTGCAACACCTCGATGCTGCGAGCGCCGATCCCGCGCGGCGGGAAGTTGACGATCCGCAGGAAGCTGGTGTCGTCGTCCTTGTTCTCGATCAGTCGCAGGTACGCGAGCGCGTGCTTGATCTCGGCACGCTCGAAGAAGCGCAGTCCGCCGTAGACGCGGTACGGCACCGACGCATTGAACAGCGCGGTCTCTATCACCCGGCTCTGTGCATTGCTGCGGTAGAGCACGGCAATTTCCTTGCGCGAAATGCCTTCGCGCACCAGCTGCCGCATCTCCTCGACCATCCATTGCGCCTCGGCGAAATCGCTGGTCGACTCGTACACGCGCACCGGTTCGCCCGGCCCCTGCTCGGTGCGCAGGTTCTTGCCGAGGCGATTGGTGTTGTGGCTGATCAGCGCATTGGCCGAGTCGAGGATGTTGCTGAAGCTGCGGTAGTTCTGCTCCAGCTTGATCTGCCGCTGCACGCCGAACTCGCGCACGAAATCCGCCATGTTGCCGACGCGCGCACCGCGGAACGCGTAGATGCTCTGGTCGTCGTCGCCGACCGCGATCACGCTGTTTCCGGCGCCGGGAACGAAGCGCCCGCCTTCGACCATCTTGCCCGAGAGCATCTTGATCCATGCGTACTGGAGCTTGTTGGTGTCCTGGAATTCGTCGATCAGGATGTGCCGGAAGCGCCGCTGGTAGTGCTCGCGCACCGCATCGTTGTCGCGCAGCAGTTCGTAGCTGCGCAGCATCAGCTCGCCGAAATCGACCACGCCTTCGCGCTGGCACTGCTCTTCGTACAGCTGATACAGCTCGACCTTCTTGCGGTCGTCGTCGCTGCGCACTTCGATGTCGCGCGGACGATCGCCGTTTTCTTTCGCACCGGCGATGAACCATTGCGTCTGCTTGGCCGGGAAGCGCTCGTCGTCGACGTTGTATTGCTTCATCAGCCGTTTGATGGCGGAAAGCTGGTCCTGCGTGTCGAGGATCTGGAAGGTCGAGGTGAGGTTCGCCAGCTTCCAGTGCGCGCGCAGAAAACGGTTGCACAGGCCGTGGAACGTGCCGATCCACATGCCGCGCGCGTTCACCGGCAGCATCGAGGTCAGCCGCGTGACCATCTCCTTGGCCGCCTTGTTGGTAAAGGTCACGGCCAGCACGCCGCCTGGCGACACCTGCCCGGTCTGCAGCAGCCAGGCGATGCGCGTGGTCAGCACCCGCGTCTTACCGGAACCGGCACCGGCGAGGATCAGCGCATTGCCGTCCGGCAGCGTGACGGCGGCGAGCTGCTCGGGATTGAGGTTGGCAAGCAGCGGCGAAGCTGCGGCGGCCGCATGGGCCGCGCCGGTGGAGGGAGCGCCTGAAGACAGGGCGCTGGCGTCGTGCGAGCCGAAAAGAGACATCGGGCCATTGTAGAAAGTCATGGCACCGGGCGCTTCGGCCGGACTATTCGCTTCAGGCGCTTCCATGATCTGCGTCAAGGCGCAATCCGCATCGAACGATGAGACTTTGATCCAGCAACCGGCCTCGTGCGCCGGTCAATCACCGGAGAAGAAATCATGCGTCCCGTCATCCATCAATTCGCAGCGCTCGGCGCCGCAGTCTCGCTCTCTGCGCTGGCGGTCTTCGCACCCGCAGCCGCATCGGCGCAGGAGACGCAAGGCGACTGGCTCGTGCGCGCACGAGCGGTGCGCCTCGACCCCGCAAATCATTCGACCGCCATTGGCGCGCTGGCCGTGCCGTCGGATGCCATCACCGTCAATTCGAAGACGATCCCAGAGATCGACGTCACTTACTTCTTCACGCCAAACATCGCGGCCGAATTGGTGTTGACGGTGCCGCAGAAGCAGCATGTGACGATCGAGCAAAGCGCACTCGGCGGACCGGTCGACATCGGCACCTTCAGGCATCTGCCGCCGTCACTCCTGCTGCAGTACCACTTCATTCCGAACGGCACGTTCCGCCCCTATGTAGGCGCCGGACTGAACTTCACGCGCATCAGCTCGACGCGGCTTTCGGTGCCGACCGTCGGAGAGTTGCAACTCGAACACAATAGCTTCGGCCTCGCGTTGGGCGCAGGCGTCGACATCGCTATCGCAAAGAACGTCTTCCTCAACTTCGATGTGAAGAAGCTGCAGATCCGCACCGACGTGAAGCTGGCCGGCACCACGCTGTCGACGGTCAAGGTCGACCCGTGGCTGATCGGCGTGGGCATCGGCTACCGGTTCTGAAAGTTCGGCCGATATTGATATAAGGTTTATACGAGAGCAGCGACCGACAGCCGGTGCGGGCTGCCTAGAATCGACAACCGGGCCCAAGTTTCTTGTCGCCCGGTTTTTTTTTGGATCCCATGCAGATCTTCGACTACGACAACATCCTGCTGCTCCCGCGCAAATGCCGCGTGGAAAGCCGCTCTGAATGCGACGCCAGCGTCTCGCTCGGTGGCCGCAGTTTCCGCCTGCCGGTGGTCCCCGCCAACATGAAGACCGTGGTCGACGAGACCATCAGTCTGTGGCTGGCGAAGAACGGCTATTTCTACGTCATGCACCGCTTCGATCTCGACAACGTCGCGTTCGTCGGACGCATGCATGCGCAAGGCGCTTTCGCATCGATCTCGCTTGGCGTGAAGAAGCCGGACTACGACACCGTCGACACGCTTGCCGCCGCCGGCCTGACCCCCGAATACATCACCATCGACATCGCACACGGCCATGCCGACAGCGTGAAGAACATGATCGGCTACCTAAAGCAGAAGCTGCCGAAGTCGTTCGTGATCGCGGGCAACGTCGGCACACCGGAAGCCGTCATCGACCTGGAGAACTGGGGCGCTGACGCGACCAAGGTCGGCATCGGTCCGGGCAAGGTCTGCATCACGAAGCTCAAGACCGGTTTCGGCACCGGCGGATGGCAGCTGAGCGCGCTCAAGTGGTGCGCGCGCGTGGCAACGAAACCGATCATTGCGGACGGCGGCATCCGCGACCACGGCGACATCGCCAAGAGCGTGCGATTCGGCGCGTCGATGGTGATGATCGGTTCGCTGTTCGCAGGGCACGAAGAGTCGCCGGGCAAGACGGTCGAAGTCGACGGCACGCTCTACAAGGAATACTACGGCTCGGCCAGCGACTACAACAAGGGCGAGTACAGGCATGTCGAAGGCAAGCGCATCCTGGAGCCGGTCAAGGGCAAGCTGGCCGATACGCTGATCGAGATGGAGCAGGACGTGCAGAGTTCCATCAGCTATGCCGGCGGCAAGGCGCTGATGGACATCCGCAAGGTCAACTACGTCACGCTCGGCGGCGACAACGCGGGCGAACACCTGCTGATGTGAAGCGTTGCTGCTTCACCTTGAAAGCAGCTCCATCGCGCGACCGTGCAGCGCATGTTCCGGATCGGCCAGCGCATCGACGACGCTGAAGTGATGCAGGCCGGGCAAGGCTTCGCATACCGGCACGCGCTCCGCACCCCATGCGGCGCGGATCAGCATGTTCTGGCGCACGAACTCGTCGCTCTCGTTCTCTCCGACGACGGCGAACAGCTCTCCCCTGTTCGGTGCCTTCCATGACGCGGGACTTGCACGCTTCGCATCCGCATCGATCAGCCGCAGCGAATCGCCGAGGAACGGCGTCTTGCGCAGCGGACGCAGGTCGTAGAGGCCGGATACGGCGAGCGCATTGCGCACCAGATCTGCCGGCAGATCGGGCGCCACGCTTTTCCAGTCGCAGGCCAACAGCATCGCAGCCAGATGGCCGCCCGCCGAGTGGCCGGCGACTGTGATGCGCGACGGGTCGCCGCCGTGTTCGGCGATGTGGCGCCAGGTCCATGCCAGCGCCTGCACCAGCCGCAACGCGATGTCCGGAATCGTCACCGGATGCGCGTCGGTGCCGGGGCACAGCGGGTAATTAGGCATCACGACGCAGACGCCCTTCTGCGTGAAGGCGGGCGCGATGAAGCTGTGGTCGCGCTTGTCGAGCGATCGCCAGTAGCCGCCGTGGACGAAGACGAGCACCGGTGCGTTCGATGCGTTCGATGCGTTCGAGGGGAAAACGTCGAGCACTTCGCGAGGGCCGTCGCCATAACGGACGTCGATCTGCGACTTCCTGGCCGCTGCCCTCGCGGCAGAGGACATGCGCGCCCAGTTTTCGAGGAACTCCGGATGCTCAGGGACGAGCGCCCGGTTGTTGTACATGCGGTCGTGCCAGTCTTTGGTCTTCGATTTCATGACTTGTGATCCGTACTTTCACGCATCGAGCGTCAGATGCTGGCCGTGCAACGCAGCCGCCCCACCGGAAACCAGGAACGCGATCGTCTCGGCGGCGACCACCGTCGACACCCACTCTGCCGGATTGGCGTCGGGCATGGCCTGACGATTGGCCGGCGTGTCGAGCACGCTCGGCGCGATGCTGTTGACGGCAATGCCGTGCGGCGCGAGTTCCGCCGCCATGGATTCGACCAGCCGCTGCAACGCGCTCTTCGATGCGATGTAGGCAGACATCTGCGCGGCGCCGCGCGATGCGCTCTTTGCTGTCACCGCGACGATGCGGCCCGAGCCACGCGCAACCATCGCCGGTGCCAGCGCCTGCGTCACGGCGACGAACGACCAGGCATTGAGGTCCATCATCCGGTCCCATGCCGCGCGAGTCGTTTCATGCACCGCCTCGCCCATCTCGAAACCGCCTGCGATGTGCACGACCGCATCGACGTGCTTGAATGCGCCGACGATCTGCTGCGCGGACTCCTTCATGCGCTCGACGGAAGTCACGTCGCTCGCGATCAGGAGATGGGCGGAATTGGCCAGGCCCGGGAACGCCTCGTCGAGCTGGTTGGCGCTGTGACCCATCAACGCGAGCCGTGCGCCCTGCGCGAGAAAGTGCTGGGCGACGGCTTTGCCGAGTGCGCCTGAAGCGCCGGTGATCACGATGTGCAGCGGCTCGGGTTTGGTTGGGATCATGGTTTTTCCAGCTTGAAGATGGACGATCCTAAGCGGGTGTGTTTTCTGTGGCTATAATCGTGGGATTGCCTGATATGACAGAAATGTTCATCAGGGGCTCTTAGCTCAGTTGGTAGAGCAGCGGACTCTTAATCCGTAGGTCGAGTGTTCGAGTCACTCAGGGCCCACCACCAACAAGCCCGCAAGGGAACCAAAAGCCTGCTATTCAACCGATAGCAGGCTTTTTTCATGGGCGGTCGTCACCGCCCGCAATCACTCGATGAAGAAATCGACCTTGCCGTCGTCCAGGTCGTAGCGCGCGCCGACCACCATCAGCTTGCCCGCCTTCATCGGATCGACCAGCGCCGGCTCCCCGCTGCGCAGCCGCTCGACCGTGCGGCGCACGTTCTCGCGCACGGCGCCGTCGAGCAGGTCTTCGCCCGACTTCGCACCCATCGCCTTTGCCTTGAGCACGGCAGGAATGATCGGCTCGACCATTCGGCCGACACTGCCCGGATAGACCGTGTTCTTCTCCACCACCGACACGGCTGCTTCCACCGCACCGCAACGCTCATGGCCGAGCACGATGATCAGCGGCACGTTCAGCACCTGCACCGCGTACTCGATGCTGCCCAGCGCGACCGTGTCGATGGTGTTGCCGGCGTTGCGGACGATGAAGAGTTCGCCCAGGCCGGTGTCGAAAAGCACTTCGGGCGACACGCGGCTGTCGGAACAGCCGACCAGCACCGCGAACGGCACCTGCGCCCGGGCGATGGCCAGGCGGCGGGCGCTGTCGCGCATCGTCTTCAGCGTGGGTTTGTCGGCGAGAAAGTCGGCATGGCCCTGCTTTAGCTTGCCGAGCGCCTGCGCGGGCGTCATGTCGGTCTTGACGACATCCGCGGCATGGGACGACATGGCGCCCAGGCTGGCGGCCATGCCGAGGGCGCCATAGCCGAGACGGAAAAAGGACCTGCGGGACGGTTCGTTGGGGTACATGGATGCTCCTGTTTGATGTGTCGAAAACGAGCGCGATCCTAATTGCCGCAACGCGGAAAAGTTCCCGGTTTCCGCGATGGCTCCCCGCCGCCAAGGACATCGGAAAAAGAGTGTCCGGTATCTGCTAGGCGAAGTCGGCCAAGCAGGCCGGCTTCAGAGATCGATCTTCACGCCCGCCCGGACCGTTCGCGCCGCTCCCACGGCCAGACGCGTTCCCGCGGCAGCCCAATAGCGCTTGTCGGTAGCGTTCTCGACGTTGATCTGCCACACCGTCCGCTTGCCCAGGACCACCGCTTCGTAGCGTGCGCCGAGCCCGAAGGTGGTGAAGCCGCCGACGAAGGCCTGGTTGAGGTCGTCGACCGGGCGGCGACCGGTGTAGTACGCGCCGCCGTTCACCGAGAGCCCCGGCGCCGTGGCGATGTCGTATGAGAGAAACATGCTGGCCGTCCGCCTGGCCGTGTTTTCCGGTCTCTTGCCGTTGTAGAGCGCGGAGATGTCGCGAAACTCGGCATCGAGCCAGGTGGCCGACGTCTGCCACGACAGCGCGCGCGTCAGACGGCCCTGCGCCGAGACTTCAAGCCCCTGGTAGCGCTGATTGCCGCTGGCGACGAAAGTGTTCGCGCCGTTGGTGTAGGCGCCGGGACGCTCGATGTCGAACACGGCGGTCGACAGCAGCGTGCCGGTCGGCGTCAGCCAGCGCAGGCCGACTTCCTTCTGCTTGCTGATGCCCGGCGCCAGGCGGTTGTTCTGGTTGACGGTGCCCGTGGGCGCCACGTCGCCCTCCTCGACGCCCTGGGAATACGAGACATATGTCGCCAGGTCGGGCGTGAACTTGTAGGTCAGCGCGGCCAGCGGCGTGGTCTTCTTGACGTCGTAAGCGATCAGCGGCAGCGTCGCGCTCGGTTGCTGGCTGCTCTCATAGCGCGTATGACGCACTCCGGCGACGAGTTGCCATTGCGGCGAGAAGGTGATGCGGTCGAGCGCGTACAGACCGAGTTCGTCGCTGTCCTGCGCGCCGGTGGTCGGCCGCGCGGGGCGCGCGCTGAGCGCCAGCGCACCGATGGCGACCGGGTCGTAGAGGTTCTGCAGCGTGGTGGCGCCGCCGTAGGTGCGCTGGTAGATCGCGTCCTGCGTCTTCTTGCTCCGCGCCGCGCCGAGGGTGAGCTCGTGCTGGATGCCCCCGGTCGACAGCGTCCCGAACAGTTCGGTGCGCAGCAGGTCGGAGCTTTGCGCGAGATCCTGCGAATTGCCGGTCAGCCGTCCTGCGCCGGTGCGCACGTTGTAGTTGCCGACGCTGGCCAGCCGGCGCGTGCGATCCGCTTCCGAACGGCCGGCTTCGACCATCAGCGCCCAGTTCGGGCTCAACGAATAGTCGGCGCGCAACTGCGCATTGGTGACATCCGCCTCGAACACGGCCCAATCCGGCGCGAGCAGCTTTTTCGGATCGGGTATCGACGGCAGCGTTATGACGCCGTTGACGGCCACCGGCCGCGTGATGCCGGCCTGCTCGGTGATTCGCTTGCGGTAGGTTTCGAAATCGGCCTTGATGTTCAGGCTGCCGTTCACGCGCCAGTCGAAGGCGGCGGACAGGAACTTGCGGCTGCCGTCCACGCCTTCAATGGGCGAGCCCAGTTCTCCACCGGCCGCGTTGATGCGCAGGCCGTACTGGTTCTCGTCGCCGAACCTGCGGCCGATGTCGATCGATGTCTGCGCCCCGCCTTGGTCGTCGACCGAGAAGCCCAGCGTGCTGACCGGCGTGTTGCCGGCGCGCTTGGTCACGAAATTGACCACGCCGGCCGGCGACGTGAAACCGTAGTACAGCGCCGAAGCGCCCTTCAGCACTTCGACCCGCTCCTTGTTTTCCAGCGGGATCTCGGAGACGTTGGGTATCGCGAGCGAGCCGTTGAGACGGTAGTTGGTGCGGTTCTCGACCGCGATGCCGCGGATCACGAGCTGGTCGAAGGTGTCTCCGCCGTTCTGCTGGCGCGTAACGCCCGCAGTGTTGCGAAGCACCTCGTAGATGCTCGCCGCGCCCTGGCGCTCAATCACGTCGCGCGTGACGATGTTGACCGTCGCGGGCACGTCCATGACGCTCGCGCCTCGAAATGTGCCCGCCTCGACCGTGTTCGGCGCGAAGCCGTTGGCACGCCGGTCCTCCACGTCGACCGTTGCCAGTTCACCGGTCGTCTGTTGCGCGCTCACGAACGGTGCGATACAGAAGGTCAAGCCCACACAAAACTTTTTCACATTTTCTCCAGCCATCGGATTCGGGAGTATATGAGAATGCTTCTCATGTAGAACCTTTCAAATCGCTAGACTTCGCGTTCTGCTTCCATCGCACCAACCCCACCGTCCATGTCGCAGGCCAAGCTCTCCATAGCCCGCGCGCATTGGCGGGACTACGTGCTGGCGCTGGTCGCCGTCCTGCTCGCCCTGGGATTGCGGTATCTGCTCAACCCGCTGCTGGGTCAGCAGGGACCGTTCCTGATCCTGTGTCTTGCCATCGTGGTGGCGGCCTTCTACGGCGGCTTCGGACCGGCGATCTTCGCCACGGTGCTGAGCACGACGATCGGCACCTGGCTCTTCATCGGACCGACCACCGGGCTCGAGGATGTATTGCAGACCGCGAACATCAGCCGCACCGTTCTTTTCCTGGTCATCGGCCTGAGCATCGCGATCATCGGCGGGCGCCTCCGGGCATCGCGCCACGAGTTGGCCGAGAGCGTGCGACAGCTGCGTGCGAGCAACCGAGCCAAGGACAACGCGATGGCCACGCTCGGCCACGAGATCCGGAATCCGCTGTCGGCACTCCACTCTGCCCAGGAAGTGCTGAGGCGCGCACCCGACGACGCGAAACGCGTGACCTGGGCCAGCGAGCTGATCGGCCGCCAGGTGTCGCAGATGACGCGAATGGCGAACGACCTGGTCGACCTGTCCGGCGTGATGCGCGGCGAATTCCTGATGGAGCCGCGTCGCATCGATCTCCGGCAGGTGCTCGAGCAGGCGCTCGAACAGAGCGGACCGCTGATCGAGAAGAAAGGACACCGCCTGCGCACCGACCTCGGCAATGCGCCCGTGGAAGTGCTCGGCGATGCGACGCGGCTGGTGCAGGTTTTCGCCAACCTGCTGAACAATGCGGCGAAATACACCGATCCCGGCGGCGAAGTCACGCTCAGCATGCGGAAAGGCGGCATGCGCGAAGTCATCGTGCGCCTTACCGACAACGGCATCGGGATGCAGCCGGGCACCATCGACGACCTGTTCGAGCCGTTCGCACAGGCGCCGGGTGCCGCCTCGAACGCCGAGGGCGGGCTGGGGCTGGGACTGGCCATCGTCCGGAAGATCGTCGAAACCCACGGCGGCACCGTGACCGCGGAAAGTCCGGGGCTCGGCCGCGGAAGCATCGTCACCGTCGTCCTGACACTGGCGTCGCCGGCCGCCGCATGAGCCTGCGTCATGCGTGTGGTCGATGCCGAATCGACGCGTTCAGATACCGACCACCGCCAACCCTTCCGCAGCCAGATGCCGCTGCGCCACGTCCACCAGATGCCGGTGGTGCGTGAAGACGATGACCTGACTCCCCGGCATGCCGTGCGTCCCCCGTGAAAACGCAGCCAGCGCCTCCAGCATCGCGCCGGAACGGCCTTCGTCGGACGTCATCAGCACGTCGTCGAAAACCACCGGCAGGTCGACTCCGGCGCTGCGGCGGATGTCCAGCGCGGCAAGGCGCAGTGCGAGATAGAGCTGGTCCAGCGTGCCTTCGCTCATTTCCTCCACCCTGATGCGCGTGCCGTTGCGCCGTTGCGCGACCAGCGCCGGCTCCTTGCCGCTGTCGTCGCTCAGCAGCCGGTCGAACTCGCCGTGGGTCATGGCGCCAAAATAGGTCGTCGCGGCCTGCAGCATCGGCCCCTGCGCACGGTCCCGGAAGCGCTTGAGCGCCTCGGCGAGCAGCGCATGGGCCAGCCGTGAACGAATCCACGGCGCCATGTCGGCGCGCACGCGGGCGGCGGCCTGTTCCATGCCTTCCCGCGCGTTGGCGGCGATGTCCGATCCGTCGATCGCATCCAGCGCCCGGCGCGTCGATTCCTCGGCGACGCGCGCCGATTGCAGCGCCGTTTCCGTCTGCGCCTCGCCCTGCGCCAGCGCGCGCTCCTCGGCATCCATGCGCGCCACGTCCCAGCCTTCGAGCGAACGCCGGAGTTCGTCGAGATCGCGCGAAGTGACTTGCGCGAGATGGTTGCGCGAGCGATCGATTTCATGCACCGCCTCGCGCTTTCGCCGCGAGTTCTCCTCGGCTTCCGGCAACAGTGCGGCCGATGCGACACCTGCGGCGACGCAGAGAGCAGCTAACGTCGCCTCATGGCGCGCGACCGTCTTGCTGTGCGCGACCAGGCTTTCCGCCGCGTTGTCTGCCGCCTGCCGCGCCAGCGTCCTACGGCGCTCGACGACTTGCGCCGCAGCGAGCCGCGCAGCCAGCGCGTCGATGCCGGCGCGCACGTCGCCCGGAGCCTTCTCGCCGATATCCGCCATGACGACACCGACAGTCTCGGACAGCAGCGCCAGCGCCTTCCGCGCCCGCAGTTCGCTGGCCTCGGCCGCCGTCAATCGCGCCTGGGCGGAGACCAGTTCGTCGAATTCCGCCAGCCGCGCTCGTGCCACGCCGACACCGGCATCGCGGGGCAGTCCGAGCGCGGTCAGGTGCACGACGAGCGAAACGGAAGCCGCCTCCAGCGCTGCCGACAGCACTTCGCGGCGCGCCAGATGCAGACGCGTCGCGCGCTCCCGCTGCACCTGCTCGCCGCGTGCCGCGTCGGCTGCCTTTTCGCGCTGGCGAAAGCTTTCTTCCAGTGCGGCGGCCATCGCGGCCAGCATCGGCAGAGATGCGCCGTCGCTCGGCGCAGCACCGCCGACGGCGGGAGTCGCATTGGCCAGGGCTTGGGCCAATGCATCCGCCAACGCATCCGCCAGCGTGCGTTCGGCCACGAGCGTTTCTTCCAGTTCATCGCGCAACGCCTGCCGCTGATCCAGCGCACCCTGTGCCTTGGGAACCAGAACCTCCCATTCGCGCATCGCGGCAGGCGGCAGCGGCGGCAAATTGTTCTCCGTCAGCAGGCGCTGCCAGTCTTCGGTACGGCGGCTGTCGGCGGCCGCAATGTCGGCGAGCTGCTGCACCAGCGCGGCGCGGTCCCGTTCGAGATTCGCGATCTCGCGCTTCACCGCCTGCAGCGCCGACGATCGCGCCGTGTCGCCGGCCAGTTCGTCGACCAGGCGATCGGCTTCCTGGACGGCATCGACGTACGCGAGCGGCAACGCGCGTCCGGCTGCAAAACCGTCGTTGTCGGTGCTGAAAAGATCGCGGGCCGGCACAGTGCGCTCTATATATGTGTCGCGCACCAGCGCCCAGCCGATTTCCCTGCGATCGCGCGCCGCCCGCACGTCGTCGCGCGTTGCCGGCGCGCCGTCGGCGAGCAGCTTTTCCTGTCGCCCGGCGGCATCCGCCAGCGCTGTGGAGATGTCGTCGACGCGCAGGGCCAGGCCGTCGCGTCGAACGGTGCTGGCGCCCTCTTCCTTCAGCGCGAGGTCGATCTGCGACGGCAACAGCGGCCGGACGCGGGCCAGCGCCGACGCGTCCGCGAGCCCCAGCGCCGCGAGCGCCGCATCGGCCTGGCGCTCGGCAGTCCTGATGCTGCCGGGCAACGTCTTCAGCTTCTGCAGCGTCGAATCGTTGCGCGCGACTTCGGCCTGCGCGATGCGCAGCGCGGTCCGCGACTCGGCCGACGGCAACGGCTCCGCCTGCACGTCCGAGGCAGCCGCTTCCTGCCGACCGAGATCGTCGTGCTGGTCGAAGGCCTGACGCGCCGACTCGAATTGCCGGACGGCCGCCTCGATCGCGGCCCGCACGGTGCGGGACGGCGCCTGCGCAACCACATCGGATACCGCGCGCCCCGGCGCGATCTGCGCGGCGATGTCGTCGAGCAGGCGCGTCTCGCGTTCCACTTCGCCGCGGGCCTCGACGATTTCGTGCCGCTGCGGATCCACGGTTTCTGCTGCGGCCATCAGGCGCTGGATGGCGGCGCCGGCTGACAGCACGGCCGCATCCGGCAGCAGGGTTTCGAGCACCATGCGATGGCGTTCCGCCTCGGTTGTAGCCTCGCGTGCGTTGTGCAGCGCGTCGAACAGACCGCTTTCGGCTGCCGCGCGCATCGCCGCGGCGTCGGGTGCGAGCATCCGCACTGAATCGAGTTCGGCCAGCGACGCGAGTGCGGCGTCGAGCGTCGCGATCAACGGTGCCACGGCGCGCAATTCCTTCACCTGCAGCAGCGACGCCTGCGAAGCGCGACGCGACCGCTCCAGCGCCGCCAGCGCCTCCGCCGCCGTCTGGTGCTGGCGGAAAAGCTCGGCCCACTGCATCGGGCGCACCAGGCTCTTCTTGAACTCGGCGTTGCGCTCCTCATAAGTGGCGAGCGCCTGGTTGATGCGCGCATTCTTGCCGCGCGCGCCGGGCATGAAGAAGCGGCGCGCCGAATCGTCCAGCCGCGTCAGCACCTGCGGAATGCTGCGCACGCCGGCGCTGGCTTCGAACAGTGCGGCGCCGACGTCGCCCTCGCCTTCCAGCAGCGCCTTGCCGCCCTTGCGCAGCCGCGTGTGGTCGAGCGAGAACATCGATTCGTACTCCTCGCGGGTCAGCCCGCCGGTCAGCAGCGCTTCGACTTCCGCCGGCACCGGATCGCCGACGACGACGGCGCCCGAGCCGCCGCTGAAGTCCGCACGCAGCAAAGTGCCGCCGCGTCCCTTGCGCCGGACGAAACCGTGCAGGCCACCATCGCGGTCGATGAACTCGCCACCGATGCGCATGTCGGCATGCGCGTGAACGAAGTTGTCGCGGCTCTGTGCCGGAATGCCGAAACGCAGGTCGGCCATCGCGCGCAGCGTGGACGACTTGCCGGCCTCGTTCAGCCCGTGCACCAGCACGAGACCGTTGCCTTGCCGCGCCGACCCGAAATCCAGCACGCGGTCGGTAAAAGGCCCGAAAGCCAGCAGATGCAGACGCAGCAACTTCATGCGCGCGCTCCTTCGCCGAAAGTTCCCTGCATGCCCGACAACTGAGCCAGCACCGTCGCCTCGGCGTCGGCCAGCAGGCCACGCAACGTGGCGGCATCGATGGACGCGGGTGCGGCATCGAGCATCGCGCCGGGCAGGTCCTTCATGTCGCCAACCTGTTGCATGAACCAGGCGCGCAGTACCGCATCGTCTTCGCCCAGCCCATCGACCAGCCGCACGACTTCGCCGAGCGCATCGGTCCGGTCTGCGGCGGCGGCGCGGTCCATCGGCGAACGCATCGCGAGTTCGACCTGCTCGATCCAGACGTCGATGCCTTCCATGTCTTGTGTGGCGGCCTGGATCGCCGCGGCGATGGTGCCGGGCTGGTCGGCCTCGATGCGGTGCAGATCGGTCTCGCCGACGACGCGCACGCGCACGGCATGCAGCTTGTCGCTCGCCGCCCGGAACACTTCCTGCGCTTGCCGGACCACCAGCCGGCAGAGCGCATCGACATTGGCGACACCGCTCGCATCGACGGCCAGCTGGTGCCAGCGCACGACTTCCAGACCGACGAAAACCGCATCGACGATGACGCCGCCTTCGACCGTGACCAGCTCGCAACCCTTCGGCCCGGTTTCACCGACGTGCCGACCCTGCGGGTTGCCCGGGAAGACGATGCGCGGCGCCGATTCGCGCACCACTTCACGCGCATGGACGTGGCCGAGCGCGAAGTAGTCGTAGCCCTTGTCGCACAGCACGTCGATCGAGGTCGGCGCATACGGGTCGTGGCCCGCGCGGCCGGTCAGGCTGGTGTGCAGCACGCCGATGTTGAAGCGCCCCGGCAGCGGCGCCGGATACAGCGGCACCAGATCCTCGGGCACCGCGCGGTGCGGAAAGCTGCGGCCGTGCACCGCGACGCCGTGCGCCTCCAGCTCGACCGTCTCGCTCTTTGCCGCGCTGAAGACGTGGACGCCGTCGACATCCGGCAACTGCTTGGTGATCTGGCTTTCGGCGTCGTGATTTCCCTTGACGATGAACACGCGGATGCCGGCCCGGCCGAGCCTCGACATCTGGTCGCGGAAGAACAGTCCGGTACGGAAGTCGGCCCAGTTGCCGTCGTAGATGTCGCCGGCCAGCAGCACGAAGGCGACCGACTCCCGCAAAGCCAGGTCGACCAGCGCGGTCAGCGCGTGACGCGAGGCGCCGCGCAATCGCGCGACGGGCGCGCCCTCGTAGCTGTCGAGGCCGCGCAACGGGCTGTCGATGTGGAGATCGGCCGCATGGATGAATTTCATGGCGCGACGATAGCGCATGGCCCTGCACGTGGGCCGTGCCCCGCGTGCTAGCGTCCCGCCCCGAAATGACCACGAAAAACAACAAACCCCACGCATTCAAGGTCGCGATCCTGACCTTCTTCCTCACCGTCGCGGCCACGCTGCTGGTGCTCAACTTCACCTCCGGCGAACGGAAGATCGAGGAAAAGGTGGAGCGCGAATACGCATTGCGCGACGACCAGTTCCAGCGAGCGCTCGGCGTTCTGCTCGGCCCGCCGATCACCACCGGCAACGTCTTCAAGGCACTGCACAACGGCGACGAGATCTTCCCGCCGATGCTCGAGGCGATCCGCGGCGCGAAGCAGAGCATCACCTTCGAGACCTATATCTACTGGTCGGGCGACATCGGCCGCGCCTTCGCCGATGCGCTGAGCGAGCGGGCGCGGGCCGGCGTCAGCGTGCATGTGCTGCTGGACTGGGTCGGCAGCGCCAAGATCAGCGAAGACTTCCTTAAGGAAATGGAAGCTGCCGGCGTCCACATACGCAAGTTCCACAAGCCGAGCTGGTACGACATCGCGCGGCTCAACAATCGCACGCACCGCAAGCTGCTGGTGGCCGACGGACGAATCGGCTTCACCGGCGGCGTCGGCATCGCACCGACCTGGACCGGCCATGCACAGGACCCGGACCACTGGCGCGACTCGCACTACCGCGTCGAGGGGCCGGTGGTGGCGCAGATGCAGTCGGTCTTCATGGACAACTGGATCAAGGCATCGGGCGAAGTGCTCCACGGCGAGCGCTATTTTCCGAAGATCGTGCCCGGCAATACGAGCGGCGGCCGCGCGCAGATGTTCAGCAGCTCGCCGTCTGGCGGCAGCGAAAGCATGCACCTGATGTATCTGATGGCGATCGCCGCAGCGACGCAGACCATCGACCTCTCCAGCGCCTATTTCGTGCCCGACGAACTCACGCGCAACGCGCTGGTCGCCGCGGCCAATCGCGGCGTGCGCATCCGGATCATTACGCCCGGCCCGCTGATCGACGCCGAATCGGTGCGTGCGGCATCGCGGGCGAGCTGGGGTCCGCTGCTGCAGGCCGGCATCCAGATCAGCGAATACCAGCCGACGATGTTTCATTGCAAGGTTTTTACGGTCGACGGCCTGCTGGTGTCGGTCGGGTCGACGAATTTCGACAACCGCTCGTTCCGCCTCAACGACGAAGCCAATCTGAACATCTACGACGAAGCCTTCGCCGCCCAGGAAACGCAGGTGTTCGAAGCCGACCTGAAGCTCTCGAGCCGCATCACCCTGGAAGCCTGGCAGAACCGGCCGCTGCACGAAAAGGCAAAGGAAAAACTGGCGACATTGCTGGCGAGCCAGCTCTGAACTGCGGGTAAACCCGCAAAAAGGCATATCGACATGCCGATTCAGTATTTGTAGATGGCATGCTCTATGCGTGATGATTCTATTTTTGGATCGTCTCGCATGGAACTCCGTCAACTCGAAGCATTCGCCGCCGTCATGTCGGTCGGCAGCTTCACGGGCGCAGCCAAATTGCTGGCGCGTTCGCAGCCGGCCGTCACGCGGCTGGTTCAGGAGCTGGAAGCGGAGATCGGCTACGCACTTTTCACCCGCAACGGGCCGCGCGTCACGCCGACCCGCCAGGGTTTTCTCCTCTACGAAGACGCCGAACGCGCGCTGGCCGGACTCAGGCAGATCCATGCACGCGCAGCAGAGATCGCGCGCGGCGACGCGGCGCCGCTGCTGATCGCGTCGATTTCATCGATCGGCGTCGGCCTGATGCCCGCCGCGCTCGAGCGACTGGAAGCCGCGCGCGGTTGCGCACCGGTGAACCTGCGAACCGCCTCTCCCGAGCAGGTGGTGCACGCAGTCCTCGAAGGCGCCGTGCAGCTGGGCGCGACCAGCCTGCCGCTGGCGCATGGCGGCCTGCACGTCCACTGGATCGGCGAGCTGCCCTGCGTCGCCGTGCTGCGCGCGGACGATGAACTGGCGCACTGCGCGATCGTTCCGCTGGCCGAGTTGGCCCGGCGCCGGATCGTCACCATGACCAATCCATCCCGCCTGCGCCTCCGGCTCGACGCCGCCATGCGCAACGCCGGGCAACCTGCCGACAGCCGCCGCGTGCTGATCGAGACCAACGCATCGATCAACGCTCAGGCGATGGTGCGCGCCGGCCTCGGCGTTGCCGTGCTGGAACCGCTGACGCCACACGGCGCGCCGCTCGAAGGCCTCGTGGTCCGGCCGCTCGACACGGCCATTCCGTTCTTCTTCGGCGTCATCACGCCGCAGACACGCACGCCGAGCGATGCGGTGCTGGCCCTGGCCGACGCGTTGCTGGATGCATCGAAAGGTCTTCCCGGCTTCGTGCAGCATGCCGCCGCCGATCACGCCACGTTGCTGAATCTGGAGCCGACGACATGACTGCTGCAACCCCGACCCCCATGATTACCGACGGGCTGGCGACGCTCGAAGCGCGGCTGAAGCAGGATTTCCAGTGGCTCGGCCTGCCGGCGAAGCGCTGGGTTCCGGTCTCGCCCAACAGCGATGTGCTCGACGTCGCCATCGTCGGCGGCGGCATGGCCGGCATGGCGCTGGCTGCGGCGCTGCGCAACCTCGGCGTGCAGGCACCGGTTTTCGACCGGGCACGGGAAGGCTTCGAAGGGCCGTGGGCAACCACCGCGCGCATGGAAACGCTGCGCTCGCCGAAGGAACTCACCGGCCCGGCGCTGGGCTTCGCGGCGCTGACATTTCGCGCCTGGTTCGAGTCGCAGTTCGGCCTTGCTGCCTGGAATGCGCTCGACAAGATCCCGCGCCTGCAATGGGCCGACTACCTGCGCTGGTACAGGCGCGTACTGGCGCTCGACGTGCGCAACCGCCAGCGCGTGCTCGCCATCCATCCGCAAGCCGACGGCACGGTGCGGCTCGCGCTCGCCGACGACACGCGCGACGGCGTACCGTATGAAGTGTTCGCGCGCCACGTCGTTCTCGCCACTGGGCGCGACGGCCTCGGCGGTCCGTGGGTTCCCGACTGGGCAGCCGATATTCCGCGCGACCGCTGGGCGCACTCCGCCGACGACTGGAATGCCGCAGCGCTCTCCGGCAAACGGGTTGTCGTGATCGGCGGCGGCGCCTCGGCGATGGACAGCGCGGCGACCGCGCTCGAAGCCGGCGCGGCGCGCGTCGACCTGCTGATACGCCGGGCCGAGCTGCCGCTGGTGAACAAGGGCAAGGGCGCGGGCAATCCAGGCATCGCGCACGGCTTCTCGTCGCTGCCCGATGCGTGGAAATGGCGCTTTCGCCACTACATCAACGTGCAGCAGGTGCCGCCGCCGCACGGCAGCACGCTGCGGGTGTCGCGCCATGCGAATGCGCATTTCCATCTCGGCGCGCCGGTGCGCTCGGTGGCCGTGCGCGACGACGGCGCGCTGCGCATCGACACGGCCAAGGGCGCGCTGGCGACCGATTTCGTAATTTTCTGCACCGGCTTTCGTCCGGACTGGTCGCAGCGGCCGGAGTTCGACGGTTTCGCTTCGCGGGTGCGGTTGTGGCAGGACCGCTTCACGCCGGAGCCGGGCCAGGAAGACGGCGAACTCGATCGGTCGCCCGACCTCGGCCCGTTGTTCGAATTCCAGGAGAAGACGCCCGGCGCCTGCCCCGGCCTGTCGCGCATCCACTGCTTCTGCTATCCGTCGGCGCTCTCGCATGGCGCGGTCGCGGGCGACATTCCGCAGATCAGCGACGGCGCGCGGCGTCTGGCGCAAGGATTGGCGGGCGAACTGTTCGTCGAGGACGCGCCGCTGCATTTCGCGGCGATGGAGCGCTATGCGGAGCCGGAACTGTTCGGCGACGAATGGACGCCGGCCGAATTTCCGGCATACGACGATGCCGCCGTCGAAAGCACGCGGTCATGACCGGCTGGCTGCTCCGCCGTCTCGCGCAGGCCGCGCTGGTCGTGGTGCTGATGACGCTGATCGTCTTCGTCGGGCTGCATGCGATCGGCAACCCGATCGACATCCTGATCGGCGACGACCTGAACCAGCAGGAACGCATCGCCGCCATCGCGCGCCTCGGGCTCGACCAGCCGCTCTGGCGCCAGTACGTCGCCTTCGTGCAGAACGCACTGCAAGGCAACCTGGGCAAGAGCTTCGTCTACCAGGAAGACGCGGTGAAGCTGATCCTGCAGCGGCTGCCCGCGACGATGGAGCTTGCGGTCGGCGCGCTGCTGCTGGCCGTCGTCATCGGCGTGCCGCTCGGGCTGTTCGCGGGCATGAAGCCGGACCATCCGGTGTCGAAAACGCTGATGGCGGCGAGCATCGTCGGCTTCTCGCTGCCGGCTTTCTGGGTGGCGCTGATGTTCATCATGGTGTTCAGCGTGCAGCTCGGCTGGCTGCCCGCGAGTGGGCGCGGCGAGACGCGCGAACTGCTCGGCATCCAGTGGTCGTTCCTGACGCTCGACGGGCTGCAGCACCTGATCCTTCCGGCCTTCAATCTGGCGCTGTTCAAGATCTCGCTGGTGCTGCGGCTCACACGCGCCGGCGTGCGCGAGGTGCTGCCGCAGGACTTCGTGAAGTTCGCGCGCGCCAAGGGCCTGTCGCCGGCGCGCGTGGTGCTGGTGCACGTGCTGCGCAACACGCTGATTCCGCTGGTCACGGTGCTCGGGCTGGAACTGGGCGCGACGATTGCTTATGCCGTGGTCACCGAGACCATCTTCGCCTGGCCCGGCGCCGGCAAGCTGATCCTCGACAGCATCAACTCGCTCGACCGGCCGGTGGTCGTCGCCTATCTGATGGTCGTGGTTGTGATCTTCGTGACGCTCAATCTGGTAGTCGACCTGCTCTACAAACTGCTTGACCCGCGCGTGCGGCTGGAGGGCGCGCGATGACCGAAAAGACAACCAAAACCTTCGGCGAGCGCTCGATCTGGTGGCGCGTCGGCGCGGACTTCCTGCAGTCGAAGGTCGCGATCTTCGGTCTGGTGGTGCTGGCGCTGGTCGTGCTCGCCGCCATCGCCGCGCCGTGGATCACGCCGCAGAACCCGTACGACCTGATGCAGCTCGACGTGCTCGACGCGCGCCTGCATCCCGGCACACCGAGCAGCGAAGGCGGCTACACCTACTGGCTCGGCACCGACGGCCAGGGCCGCGACCTGTATTCGGCCATCGTGTACGGACTGCGCATCAGCCTGCTCGTGGGCATCGGCTCTGCAGCCATCGCCGCGGTGATCGGCACGCTGGTCGGGCTGCTCGCGGCCTATGCGGGCGGCAAGGTCGACGCGCTGCTGATGCGGCTGGTCGATCTGCTGCTGTCGTTCCCGACCATCCTGATGGCACTGATGATCCTGGCCTATGTCGGCAAAGGCGTCGGCAATGTCGTGCTGACGCTGGTGCTGCTCGAATGGGCCTACTACGCCCGCACCGCGCGCGGCCAGGCGCTGGTCGAGACGCGGCGCGAATACGTCGAGGCGGCGCGCGGCCAGGGCATTCCGCGCTGGCGCATCCTGACCGGCCACATCCTGCCGAACTGCCTGCCACCGCTGCTGGTCATCGGCGCCCTGCAGATCGCACGCGCCATCACGCTGGAGGCGACGTTGTCTTTCCTCGGGCTCGGCGTGCCGATCACCGAACCGTCGCTGGGCCTGCTGATTTCCAACGGCTACCAGTACCTGCTGTCGAACGAATACTGGATCAGCTTCTTCCCCGGCATCGCGCTGCTGGCGACCATCGTGGCGATCAATCTGGTCGGCGATCAACTGCGCGACGTGTTGAATCCGAGGTTGCAGAAATGACCGCCATCAAGGAGATTCCGACACTCGAAGTGCGCGATCTGCAGACCAGTTTCCACACCCGTGCCGGCGTGCTGCCGGTGGTGAACGGCGTGTCTTTCACGCTGGAGCGCGGCAAGGTGCTGGGGCTGGTCGGCGAATCGGGATCGGGCAAGTCGGTGACCGGATTCTCGATCATGGGACTGGTGGATGCGCCGGGCCGCGTCGAAGGCGGCGAAGTGCTGTTCCAGGGCCGCGACCTGACGAAGCTCACGCCGAAGGAGCAGCGCGAACTGCGCGGCAACCGCATCGCGATGATCTTTCAGGACCCGATGGCGACGCTGAACCCGGTACTGCGCGTCGACACCCAGATGACCGAGGCGGTGCACGCGCACAAGCGCGCGACGAAGGCCGAGGCACACGCGCAGGCCTCGGCCGCGCTGTCGCTGATGGGCATTCCGAGCCCCGAAGACCGGCTGCGCGCCTATCCGCACCAGCTTTCCGGCGGCATGCGCCAGCGCGTCGCCATCGCCATCGCGCTGCTGCACAACCCCGATCTGCTGATCGCGGACGAACCGACCACCGCGCTGGACGTCACGATCCAGGCGCAGATCCTGTCGGAAATGCAGAAGCTGGTGCGCGAGACCGGTACGTCGATGATCTGGATCAGCCACGACCTGTCGGTGGTGGCCGGGCTGGCCGACGACATCGCGGTGATGTACGCCGGGCGCATCGTCGAGCACGGCACGGTCGACGAGGTGCTCGACCATCCACAGCATCCGTACACGCAAGGCCTGATCGGCAGCCTGCCGAGCGCCAACCGGCGCGGCGAGCGGCTGAGGCAGATTCCGGGCATGGCGCCGAACCTGCTGAGCATGCCGCGCGGCTGCGCCTTCTCGCCGCGCTGCGTGCGCGCCACCGAAATCTGCAGGGCGGAGATGCCGCAGATGACGCATCCGAGGACGGAGGCGCCCGCGCATGCGGTTCGCTGCTTCCATCCCGGCGCGGAGGTGGCGGCATGAAGACGACCGTCCATCCGCTGGTCGACATGCGCGGCGTCACCAAGCGCTTCGGTGCCGAGGCGCCGCCCGGCGCTTTCGGTCGGGCGCTGCGGCGCGCCGGCATCACCGACGCGCCAGTCGTGACGCACGCGGTAGACGGCGTCGATCTGTCCGTGAGTCCCGGCGAAGTGGTCGGCCTGGTCGGCGAATCCGGCTGCGGCAAATCGACGCTGGGCCGCATCGCAGCCGGCCTGCTGTCGCCGACCGAAGGCGAGGTGCGGGTGAATGGAGCGCCGCTCGAAAGCCTGGACGCGGAGGCGCGACTGGCTGCTCGGCTGCGCGTGCAGATGGTCTTCCAGGACCCGTTCGCCAGCCTGAATCCGCGCCTGCGCGTCTCGCGCATCGTCGGCGAGGCGGCGCGCCTGCACGGACTGACCGATACCGCCGGCGAGGACGACTACGTCATCGACCAATTGCAGCGCGCCGGCCTCGACCCTTCCTTGCGCCACCGCTATCCGCACCAGTTCAGCGGCGGCCAGCGCCAGCGCATCGGCATCGCGCGCGCGCTCGCCGTGCAGCCGTCGATGCTGGTCTGCGACGAGGCCGTGGCGGCGCTCGACGTCTCGATCCAGGCGCAGATCCTGAATCTGTTCATGGACCTGCGCGACGAACTCGGGCTGGCCTACCTCTTCATCAGCCACGACCTCGGCGTGATCGAACATGTCTGCGACCGCGTGGCCGTGATGTATCTCGGGCGAGTGGTGGAAAGCGCGCCGGTCGAAGAGCTGTTCGCGCGGCCGAATCATCCGTACACGCAGGCGTTGCTGGCCGAAATCCCGCGCATCGATGTGCGACGGACACGCTTCAACACGATCCGCGGCGAGATTCCGAGTCCGATCTCGCCGCCGTCCGGCTGCCACTTCCATCCGCGATGTCCGCATGCCATGCCGCGCTGCGGCATCGAGGCGCCGAAGCTGCGCCCTGTCGGCGTCGGCGTGCGGCATGCCAGCGCCTGCCACCTGAACGACGCGTCCTGAAAGACGCCTACGCCTTCCGCTCTATTCACCGAATCCGCACATTCTTCGAAAAGGTATCGCCATGAACCGTCTTTCTCTTTCACTCGTCGCCACGGCCGTGCTCCTGTTGAGCGCCGGCGTACACGCCCAGCAGAACCTGTCGATAGCTTTCGCCGACCCGATCTCGTCGGCCGACCCGGAACTCAACAACCATGCCGGCGACCGCTCGCTCGCGCTGCACTTCTGGGATTCGATCGTGCAGGCGAAGGACGGCAGCAAGCTGGAGCCGGCGCTGGCATCGAGCTGGAAGGCGCTCGACGAGAAGACCTGGGAATTCAAGCTTCGCAACGACATCAGGTGGCAGGACGGCACGCCGTTCACCGCCGACGATATCGTGTTTTCGTTCCAGCGCGCCCGCAACGTGCCGGGCTCGGTCGCGTCGTACATCGGCGCGCTGCGGAACGTCGAATCGGTGACTGCCAAGGACCCGGCGACGATCGTCATCAAGGCCGTCACGCCGAACCCGAACCTGCCGATGGAGATCGCTTCGGTCTACATCGTGAGCAAGCACATCGGCGAGAAGTCGAAGACCGAGGACTACAACGCCGGCCGCGCGATGGTCGGCACCGGCCCGTACAAGTTCATCTCGTACAGCCCCGGCGACCGTTCGGTGTTCGAACGCAACCCGACCTACTACGGCCCGAAGCCGGTCTGGGACAAGGTCACCTACCGCTTCATCAACAACGGCGCCGCGCGCACGGCGGCGCTGCTGGCCGGCGACGTCGACGTGATCGACAAGGTCGCCGTCACCGATGTCGAGAAATTGCGCAAGACGCCGACCGTGAGCGTGTTCACCTATCCCGGCCTGCGCGTGCTGCTGGTGCAGCCGAGCCTGCGCGCGGGTCCTAACGACTTTATCACCGACAACGCAGGCAAGCCGCTGGCGCAGAACCCGCTGACAGACGTGCGCGTGCGCCAGGCGCTGTCGATGGCGATCAACCGCAAGGCCATCGTCGACCGCGTGCTGCAGGGCACCGTGACCGAGGCCAACCAGTGGATGCCGAAGAACACCTTCGGCTACAACCCCGACCTTCCCGACATCGCCTACAACCCCGAGCAGGCGAAGAAGCTGCTGGCTGCGGCAGGTTTTCCGGAGGGTTTCAGGATCGCGATCCACGTTCCGGGCGACCGCTATCCGCAGGCGCCGGAGTCGGTGCAGGCCGTGGCGCAGTTCTGGTCGCGCATCGGCGTGAAGACCAGTGTCGAGGTGGTGCCGTGGAGCGTGTATTCGGGCCGCGCCAACAAGAACGAATATGCGGTCAGCGTGGTCGCCTGGGGCAACGGCACCGGCGAGGCGGCTTACGGCCTGCTGAGCACGCTGGCCACGGTCGACCCGAAACGCGGACGCGGCGCCTCCAACTGGGGCCGCTACAGCAACGACGCGGTCGACAAGGCGCTCGACGCGGCGACGGTCGAATTCGACGCGAAGCGCCGCGAAGCCATCCTGCGCCATGCCGCCAAGGTGGTGATGGACGACGCCGGCACCATCCCGCTGTTCCATTACCAGAACATCTGGGCCGCCAAAAAGGGCCTGAAGGTGGTGCCGCTGCTGAGCGACCGCACCACCGCGATGCAGGTCACCAGGATCGGCAAGTAGGTCGGACATGAGTTTGCTGAATGCCTCGCTGTGGATCACGCCTCTCGATGCACTGATCGACGTGCCACGCCGCATCGCGGTGACCGGGCTGCAGCCGGGCGAGCAGGTGACGCTGCGCACGCGCACGCTGCGAGGCCCGGGCGTCGTCTGGCGTTCGGCCGCCGTCTTTCGCGCCAGTGCCGAGGGCCGCATCGATCTCGAACGCGATGCACCCGTCGCGACCGATCCGCCGGGAGGCCCGTACGTCGCCGCTTCGCCGATGGGCCTTATCTGGTCGCAGGCACCCGATGCCGAGGGTGCGCCGCGCGAGGTCTTCGCCGCGCAGCCGTCGGCGCCGCTGATCACTGCGGTGAGGGTGGAGCGCAGCGGAGCGCCCCCGTTGCTCGGGCAGTTCGTGCAGCGGCTCAGGCTCGAAGGCGTGACGCGGCGCGAAGTGCGCGATTTCGGCCTCGTCGGCACGCTGTTCGAACCGGCCGGACCGGGGCCGCATCCTTCGGTGATGGTGCTGAACGGTTCCGGCGGCGGCATCAACGAGCCCCGTGCCGCGCTCTACGCCTCGCACGGCTACATCGCCTTCGCACTCGGCTATTTCAAGGCGCCGGGGCGGTCGGACTACATCTCGAACACGAATCTCGAGTATTTCGAGACGGCATTGCACTGGATGCACCGCGCACTCCGTCCGGCCAACGGCTTCGTCGCGCTCAGCGGCCAGTCGCGCGGAGGCGAGCTGGTGCTGCTGCTGGCTTCGCTGATGCCGCAACTGGTGTCCGCCGTGATCGGCTACGTGCCCGGCGCGGTGGTACACAGCGCGCAGAACGCCTGCGATCCGGCGACCGGCCGCGAAGGCCCTGCCTGGCTGTTTCGCGGTCAGGCCCTTCCCCATCTCTGGGAAAACAACCGCACCGCGACCTGGGCGCCCTGGGATGAAGGCCCGGAGCCGCGCCGCCATGCCGATGCGCTGCGCACCGCGTTGCAGGACGCCGAAGCGGTGGCGCGCGCACGCATCAGGGTCGAGAACATCCGCGGTCCGGTGCTGCTGCTTTCGGCGGCCGACGACGGCTCATGGCCTTCGAGCGACTACAGCCGCATGGTCAATTCGCGCCTTGCCGAAGTCCGGCATCCGCACGAGGCGACCCATCTCGATTTCGACGACGCCGGCCATTCGATCGTCTTTCCCTACGTGCCGACCACGCAGCTCGTCTACGCGCATCCGGTGTCGAATCGGCTCAGCACCACCGGCGGTGCGCCCACACCCAACGCGAAGGCCGACGAAGCCTCGTGGTCGGGCGTGCTGCGCTTCCTGAAAGCTGCGGTGAAGTCCGCTCCCACCTCCGGTTCCGCTTCTGCCTCCAACCCACCGCACGGCATTCCACCCAACGTCTTCTGAACCCGATCTGCCCGACATGCCCGACACCACCGTTCCAGACCTCGTCGACGCCCTCGTTCCCCTGCATGCCGACGACGCCACCGCCGGCGTGTTCGCCGTTCGCCACCGGCGCGACAAGGTCGTCGCCGCCACGCAAGGCAGCTACGACTGCATCTTCGACCCCGCGCTGTCGGGGCCGAGCCTCGCCGAGCGGTTTCTGGCCGCGCACGCGATCGTCCGGCTTGCCGGCATCGCGCCGCTGCAAGCGCACTACCGCAACCGCCTGCTCGCCCTGCCCCGACTCACGCCGGTACAGCAATCAGCTCTCGACGGGGAACCCGTCGAAAGCCTCGCCGCCGACCCGCGCCTGCAGGCCATCCTCCGTTTCACGCAGACGCTGACCGAGCGCCCGGTCGACGGCGACAAGACGGCGTTGCTGAAGCTGCCGGCGGCCGGCCTGGCGACATCCGAGGTCGTCGCGCTGGCGCAGTTAATCGCCTTCGTTGCATACCAGTTGCGCGTCGTCGCCGGTTTGCAGGCGATGGTCGGGCTGGGGGACGACCAGCCGGACGCAACGGCACCGGATGCGCCGCCAGACGCGCCTTTCGTGCATCCGGCCAACCTGCCGAAGCCTGGAGAGCCGTTGCGCGTGAACGGCTACACCAGCGAGACGCTGGAGTGGAAATCGTGGCTGCCGGTGGTCGAACTCGCGCAAGCCACGCCGGCGCAGATCGCGATCCTCGAAAGCAGCCATCCCAAGGCCAAGACCAGCGACTACTACCTGCTGCTGGCCCACCAGCCGCGCATCCTCGAAGAACGCGCCATCGTCTTCAACGCGATCATGTACGCGCCGGGCGGCCTGTCGCGGGCCGAGCGCGAGCTGGCATCGGCCGTGGTGTCGCGGGTCAACGGCTGCGTCTATTGCGCCTCGGTGCATGCACAGCGCTTCGAGCAGCTGACCAAGCGCAACGACGTGATCCACCAGGTGTTCACCGAGCCGCAAGGCGCCGGCACCAGCCTGCGCGAGCGCGCGATCGTCCAGCTGAGCATCGACCTGACGCAGGACCCGGCGCATTTCGGCGCCGAGCAGCTGCGGACGGCGCGGGCGGCCGGACTGTCGCAGCTGGAAATCCTCGATGCGATCCACGCGGCGGCGATCTTCGGCTGGGCCAACCGGCTGATGCTCAACCTGGGTGAGCCGGTTTTCCTGTCCTGATCCGGGCGGCCCGCCTACCGGGTTCGCGCACGCGGTGGCTACGATCGCCGCCGAATGAGATCCCTCCGTGCCCAGCTGATTTTCTTTTGGACCCTGCTGCTGGGCGTTTGCATCGCGCTGGCCGTGGTGATGGTCACGCTCTACCGCAGCAGCGCGGGCGCACAGCTTGCTGCCGGCAAGGCAGCGGCCGAACGATCGTGCGGCGCCATCGCCACGCGCTATGCCAGATCGCTGCCCGACCCCGCTCCCGCGCAGCCGCAGATCGATCTGCTCCAGGTGTTGCTGCAGCTCGTGCTGCTCGAAGCGCCGCAGGTCGAAGGCGGCATCTGGCATGCGAAGGACGGGCTGATCGCCTATGCCTACCCGACCTATGAAGGCAGCGGGGTCAAGCGCGACATTCCTTCGGCCGAGACACCGCTGATCGTCGAGATGGCGCAGGTCGCGGCACGGGCGCAGCAGCCGCAGACCAACGTGGTCCGCGGCACGCAACAGGCGCTGATCGTCGCGTCGTGTCCCCTGGCGTCGCCCGACAGAACTCTCGCCGCCTGGACCATGACCCGCACCTACGCCGGTGCGCTGGCTGCGCAGAACAGCCTTCGCACCGGCCTCGGCGTGCTGATGGCGATGGTGCTGGCGTCGGGTATCTGGCTCGGGCTGATCCTGATGCGCGGCCTGCGGCATGTGAAGCGGCTGGAAATGCGGCTTGCCCAGGCCGAGGGCGACGCAGTGCCGGTGCTCGAACGCACCGGCGTGCGGGAGCTCGACCGCATCGTCGACGGTTTCAACCGCTATCGCCTGCGTTTCGAGGAAGCGCGGACGCATCTGCGCGAAGCCGCAAGCCAGCGCAATCGCGACCAGCGCCTCGCCGCGCTCGGACGCATGACGGCCGGCATCGCGCACGAGATCCGCAATCCGATTGCCGCCATGCGACTGAAGGCGGAAAACGCGCTCGCTGCCGCGCCCGAGCGACAGGCCGATGCGCTGCACACCATCGTCGGGCAGATCGATCGGCTCGAAGACCTGGTGCGCAGCCTGCTGGCACTGGTGCAGCCGGTGACGCTGGCGCCGGTCGCGGTCGACCTGTCCGATTGGCTGGCACAGCGTGCAGCCGCGGTCCGGGACAAGGCGGCCGCGCGCGGTATCGACCTGCTCGACAAACCGCTGCCGCACGGCCTGCCGGACAGCGCCGTCTTCGACCCCCTCCACCTCGCGCGCGCCGTCGACAACCTGCTCGACAACGCCGTGCGCCATGCAGCGCGCCGCGGACAGGTCGTTCTTGCGGCGCTGCGTTCGCCCGAAGGTGCCCTGCTGATCCGCGTCGACGACGACGGCGAAGGCATGCCGGAAGCGATGCACGACCGGCTGTTCGAACCTTTCGCCACCGGCCGGGCCGACGGCACCGGACTCGGCCTCGCGCTCGCCCGCGAGGTGGCGTTGGCCCACGGCGGGGAGCTTCGGCATGTCGCACTGAATCCCGGCACGCGATTCGAACTGGAGCTGCCGTGGCGCGCATCCTGATCGTCGACGACGACGACGCGTTCCGCGAAACGCTGGCCGAGACGCTGCAGAGCCTCGGGCACGAAACATTTCAGGCCGATGGCGGCGCCGAGGGCGTCGCCGTCACACAGCGCACGCGTTTCGATGCCGTGTTTCTCGACCACCGCATGCCCGGCATGGACGGCCTCGAAACCCTGACCGCGATGCAGGCCCGTCTCGCACGGCTGCCGCCGGTGATCGTGCTCACCGCCTACGCAAGCGGCGGCAATACCATCGAGGCGATGCGGCTGGGCGCTTTCGACCACCTGACGAAGCCGATCAGTCGCGATGCGGTGATCGAGGTGCTGACGCGCGCGCTGCATTCCGAAGCGCCGGCCACCGCGGCCGCCGCTACGGATGCCGACGGCTCGGACACCGACCCAGACGCGGACTCGCTCATCGGGCCGAGCGACGCGATGCGCGAAGTCCACAAGCGCATCGGTCTGGCAGCAGCCAGCGACGCGCCGGTGCTGGTGCGCGGAGAAACCGGCACCGGCAAGGAAATGGTGGCGCGCGCGCTGCACAGGCATTCGGCCCGCGCCGACGCACCCTTCATCGCCATCAACTGCGCGGCCATACCCAAGGAGCTGCTTGAAAGCGAACTCTTCGGCCACGTACGCGGCGCCTTCACCGGCGCGATCGGCGAGCGCGCCGGCTGTTTTCGGGCGGCCGACGGCGGCGTGCTGCTGCTCGACGAGATCGGCGACATGGCGCCGGGCGTGCAGGCCAAGATCCTTCGGGCGCTGCAGGAAGGCGAAGTGACGCCGCTCGGCAGCCACAAGACGGTGAAGGTCGACGTGCGCGTGATCGCCGCGACGCATCGCGACCTCGCGGCGGCAGTCCGCGAAGGCAGCTTTCGGGAAGACCTCTTCTACCGGCTGAACGTGCTGTCGATTCGCGTGCCGCCGCTGCGCGATCGGCTGGCCGACATCATTCCGCTGGCGGAGCATTTCCTGAGACTCGCGGCTGCGCGCGCCGGCACGTCGGGCTTCGACGCTGCAAAGAAGCTTTCGGCTTCGGCTGAGCAGTTGCTGCTGCGCCACACCTGGCCGGGCAACGTGCGGGAGCTTCGCAACCTGATGGAACGCTGCAATGCGCTGGTGCGCCAGCGCGTGATCGGCGCGGTGGACCTCTCGGGCGACCTGGCCGTGTCCGCAGGCGAGCTTGCGAACGCCGAACACGACGGCGAACGCAACGGCGAGAACGTCGACGGTGGATTGCCGTCCGACTGGCTCGGCGGCGAGTTGCCGGCGACGGTCGAACGACTCGAAAAACTGATGATCGGACACGCGCTTGCGCAGGCGCAGGGCAACCGCGCGGAGGCGGCGCGGCAGCTGGGCATTCATCGGCAGCTTCTTTATCGAAAGATCGCGCAGTACGGGCTCGACTGACTTGAAGCCGATTGCCTGCGAGTGTCCTGAAACCGGACATGCGTCCGTCCCCAAGTCATCCATTCCAGATCACAAGAGAACCCCAAGTCGTTGATTCATAACGGTTCTTGGGCTGGCACGGCGCTTGATACATGAAAGCATCCCACCAAGGAGCTTTCATGCGATTCGATACTCGTCATTCCCTGCTTTCTGCTGTCGCCGTCATGGCGCTGACAGGCGCCGGCGCCTTTGCGCAGCAGCCCGCTCCCCCGGTCGCTGGCGCCGTGCCACCGACGCCACCGGTTGCAGGCGCGAAAGCGACGCCCCCTGCCCCGCCTTCTCTCAATGCCGAACGCGCCACGCCCGTCGTCACCGGCCGTGTCCAGCGCTGGCTCGTCAATCCAAACGGCGAAGTCGACGGCCTCCTGCTGGCTGACGGTACGCAGGTCGGTTTCCCGCCGCACCTCTCGGCCGACGTCCAGAGTGCACTGAAGGTCGGCGACAACGTCGAAGTCAGCGGATGGCGCGCGCCGAATGCGCCGGTCGTGCGGGCAGCCAGCCTGAAGGCGACAGCCAGTGGTCGCAGCGTGGCGGACAAGCCACCGATGGACGGCGCGATGCATCAGGCGCGCGCGCCGCGCACACCGCGCGATCCCGGCGCGCTCACGGCCATGAATGCCAGCGGTCGTGTGGAACGCATTCTTTACACCGGCCGCGGCGATGCGAACGGCGTGCTGCTCGACAGCGGAACCATCGTCCGCTTTCCGCCGCGCGTGGGCGACGCCTATGAAGGCAATCTGCGACCCGGCAGCGCGATCGAAGCGCGTGGTTGGGGAACCCGCAGCCCGAACGGCAGCGCGCTCGAAGCGACCGCGCTCGGCAGTTCGACCGAGACGATGCGCGACCTGTTCGCCGGCCCCGGTGCGAAGCCTCCCCAGCCAGCGTCCCTGGACCGTCCGGGCAAGGCGCAACGTCAGCCGCCGGCACCGCGCACGTCCGACGCCGCGCCGACGCCGCCGGCCGGACAGGTCCCACCGGCGCCCGCGTCCTGATTTCTTCTTTTTTCCATTCATCACCCACCGAAAGCAATCCATGCCAAAGCCCCATCATGAAATCGATGTCTGGTCCGTCGAAGGCCAGTTTCAGCACCTGATCTACAGCCCGAAAGGCGCCGTCGAAGGCTTCCTGATCGACACCGACGGCGTTCCCACGCAGTTCGTGACCGATCCGCAGGATCCGGCCACGCTGAGCCTGTTCGGCAAGATGAAGCAAGGTCAGTCGGTGACCGTCGAAGGCACCGAGCCGCCGCCGTCGCCGAAGGGCGAGGCCGTGCACTCGATCTACAGGTTCGAACGCCTTTCCGCCGTCGACGGCAAGGAATCGAAGCCGCCGCAGCCGCCGGCCGAGGTGTCCGGGAAGATCGTCCGCTTCAACTATGCGAAACACGGCGCTGTCAACGGCGTGGTGCTCGACAGCGGCGACTTCGTCCATACCAAGCCCGACGGTTTCGACGGTCTCGACCTGAAGGTCGGCGACAGGATCACCGCCGAGGGCGCGATGCATCCGCTCGTGACCGGCGAAGGTCGCGTGGTCGAGGCGATCACCGTCAACGGCAAGCCCGTCGGCCCGGCGCACTGAGCGCGGCCGCAGCGCATCACCGACCCACCGACGCACCGACGAAGCAGCGCCATGCGCGGCCGCTCCTCCCTGCTGGCGCTGACCTGGCTGGCTTTCTTCATGGCGGACGTGCGGGACGGCCTCGGGCCGTTCCTTGCGACCTACCTGCAGGAAAACCACGTCCGCCAGGATCTGATCGGCTACACCATGACAGCCGGCGGACTCGCCGCGGTCGCCATGACGCCCTTTGCGGGCGCCTGGGTCGACCGTTCCCATGCCAAGCGCGCCATGACGGTGGCAGGCGCGCTGGCCGTGCTCGGTGCGAGCGTGCTGGCCTTCAGCACGCTCTCTGGACCGCTGCTGATCGCGTCGCAGATCGTGACCGGTCTGGCAGGCGCGGTGCTCGCGGCCACGATGGCCGCGCTGACGCTCGGTCTCGCCAAATCGTCCGGTTTCAAGCACCAGATGGGTCGCAACGAGGCGTTCAGCCATGGCGGCAACATGGTGTCGGCCATCGGCGCCGGCCTTGCGGCCCATCTTTTCGGCGCGCCGTGGATGCTGGCCGTTATGGCTGCCATGACGGTGGGCATGGTGCTGTTCGTGCTGGCCATCAGGCCGGACGACATCGACCATGAGGCCGCGCGCGGCGACGAACCGCAGGACGAAGCACCGAAGCCCGTCGCTGCAGAGGGGCACTCGCCGGTCCGGACGTTGTTCCGCAACCGCGGATTGCTCCTGTTCGGCCTCACCTGCGCGCTCTTCCACCTGGGCAACGCCGCGATGCTGCCATTGCTCAACCAGCGACTCGCCGCGACAGTCGCCGATTCGGCACCGCTGTTGTGGACGGGCATCGCCATCGTTGTCGCACAGCTCACCATGATTCCGGTGGCGCTCTGGGTCTCGCGCAGCAAGCGTTTCGACATCGTCTGGTTCGTCTACGCCGCGATCCTGGTGCTGCCAATCCGCGGTGCGCTGGCCTATGCGTTCACCAGCGAATGGAACAACATTCCGGTGCAGGTGCTCGACGGCCTGGCCGCCGGCGTGCTGGGTGTCGCAACGCCGCTGATGGTGCAACGCTACGTGCAGGGAACGGGGCGTTTCAACACTGCATTGGGATTCGTGATGACACTGCAGGGCATCGGCGCGGCGCTGAGCCCCGGTATCGCCAATGCGATCGTCGGTAGCGGTCAGCGCTTCGGCCTGGCTTTCGTGGTGCTGGCAACGGCGGCGCTGCTGGCCCTGCCGATGTTCTGGCTGGCGCAGCGAGGTCGGATCACGTCAGCTTGTTGAGACGACAACTCGATCCGGGCGTGATCTGCAGTTCCCAGCCGTAGATCGGCTCCAGATTAAGGAGGTCGCGCAAACGCAGAATCGCGAAATCCGGCGCGATGCCGGTCGGGCGGCGACGCAGCGTCTGCATCGCCGGCACCATGGTCCTGAGCCATGCGCGCGAAATCCGCGTACCGATATTGAAGAACAATTCGAGTGCGAGATCGAATTCTTCCGGTTTCAATTGCACCATGTCTTCGCCGATGAAAACATTTCCGGTTTCAATGCAAAAGCGGTGACCTCCCCACATCAGCCGTATTTCGCTGGTCGGCACCTTGTGGCGTTGCATGAACGAAGTCAGCGTCCGGCACAGTTGCGCAAATGACTGCGATGCCGGAATGACCATGTCGTTCGTCCGAAATCCGGGAATCGCTCCGCCCGAAGCCGCTGCAAAGGAATGAAGGACCGGCAGGTCTTCGCCGATCGCCCGGCGCACGGTGTCGCCGAACTCGGCGTCCGGTTCCGAATCGGCTTCGGCATCTTCTTCGACGTGTTCTACGAATGCCAAGGACAGCTCTCGCGTCCTGGCCCCCATTCTCAGAAACTCCTCCAGGCTGAGGAAAACGAGCGGAACGCACCCGAGCAGACGCAATGCGCGACGTCCGTACTCGCGCGTGCGCGGCGTGTGCGCGAACAACGCGACGCGCGGGCGCGAGTTGGGCGCGAGGGTCGGAGATGTCATTACAGATGGGTACTCCGGACCATTGCCGGGATGGTCGCGGCATGGCCGATGGACGCTCTGTCATTTTTCTTCATGTTCATTCCCTGAATCAACCATTTCATTGCTTCGCGGGCTTACTCCGCTCGCACTGACGCGGGCCGGATGATGTCGTGCGCGATATGTACACAGTCATTTCTATTTAGATATGTTCAGATTTATTCCGATCTCAAAGATGCAACCTTCGGCTTCGTCGCAATGCAAAAAACACATTGTTTAAAACGTAATGCCGTGCAGCACGAATAGCTTGCTGCAATTGGCCCACGCATCTCCGAGAGACTCGAATGTTCAAATCCGCGCATCGAATATCCGCCGCCGCATCTGTTGTTCAGGCCAACGTACTTCTCGCCTTCGCCGCGGGCTGCATCACTTTTCATGTTGCGCTGACGGCGGTCTGGGCCGGTCTGCTCGGCGACGTGCCATCGATGGTCGTCGGCTTCGGCGTGACCGTGCTCGTCACTTATCGGCTGCTGCTGATGGCCTCGGCGACCGACCGCGTCCGCGACGACCTCGGTATCGTCGCGGCGATGCTGGCCTGGTCCGCCTGCGCGGCCTACCGCAGCAGCGAAACCGTCTGCTGGCTGCCGGCGATGCTGGTCGTCGTTTTCCTCGCACCGCAGTGGCTCATGTTCGGCCTGCTCGCGGCAAGCGTGGTGCTGGCCGGGACCGCCGGATGGCTCGAAGGCGCTGCCACGGCAGGCGTCCAGGCCGGCGGCATCGCGCTGGCGACCGGGCTGTGCGCCGCTCTCTACCGGCTGGCGCAAGCCCGGCACGAAGTACAGCAGCTGATGGAGGTCCAGCGCCTGAAGGCGATCGTGGAAGCGGCCGGCGTCGGTTTCATGGAGCTCGACGATCGGGGCAGCGTTCTGCTTCTGTCGCGCAGGCTGCTGATCAAGCTGGGCGCGCAGGACGCCCAGACCGCGATGAGCGCCTGGCGGATGCTGGACCTGTTCCATCCCGACGACCATCTCGCCGCCGCGCGTGCGCTGCAGCGTGCAGCGGCGGGAGAACCGGGCACGCTCGTGCCGCGTGCCTCGTGCGAGTGCCGACTTCTCCGTTCCGACGGCAGCGCGCTGTGGGTCGATGCGCAATTCCTGAAGCCGATGCCGCCGGCGCGAGGTGCGGTCGCCGCGTTCCTGGACATCGCGGATCGAAAGCGCCTGGAAAGCGAACTCGGCGAAAGCCGACGCCGGCTGGATGCGCAGAATCAGGAACTGGCGACCCAGTTCGAGGTTTCGAAGAACGCCCTCCATGCACGCCAGGAGGTCGAGCGACTGGCGCAGCACGACCTGAAATCGCCGCTGAAAAGCATCGCAGCAACGGTCTCCCTGCTGCGCGACGGACGGACGCTGTCGGCGTCGGAAGAGGTGCTGCTCGGTTCGATCGAACGCACCGCAGGACGTGCGCTGGCAATCGTCAGCATGTCCCTCGACCTCTACCGCATGGAGGAAGGCACCTTCCGCTTCGTGCCTGAAGTCGTCGACCTGGGAGAGATCGGGCGACGGGTGATCGCGGAGATCTCGCTCCACGCGCGCACGAAGAACGTGCGGCTGGACTTCGTGGGCATGCGGCAGGCCGTGCGAGCCGTTGGCAACGACGTGTTCGTCACCTCCATCGTCGAGAACCTGGTGCGAAACGCCGTCGAGGCGGCCCCCGAACATTCGGCCGTGCGGCTGGTGCTTTACGACGGCGTCCGGGTCGGACTGATCATCCACAACGAAGGCGCCGTGCCGGAGGAGATACGCGGCAACTTCTTCGAGAAATACGTGACGCACGGAAAACGCGACGGCCTCGGATTCGGCACCTACTCGGCGCGACTCATCGCGCGCGCGCAGGGCGGCGAACTGAGCATGTCCAGTTCGGACCAGAATGGCACGACGCTGACGCTTGAACTCAACCGCAACGCGGGCCTGACCGAGAAACCGATGCAATTCCTCCCTGCCGCCCCACCGCAGAACCTCTCGCCGCTCGATCTGCTGGTGGTCGAGGACGACGACCACAACTGGCTGCTGCTGTCGAGCTGGATGCCCGCGCATGTCAGCGCGCGCCGGGCGATCAACGGTCGCGACGCGGTCGATGCGCTGGTCGAACGCAGGCCCGATCTCGTGGTCATGGACCTGGAAATGCCGGTCATGAACGGCTTCGAAGCGCTGTACCGGATTCGCGAGATGCAGTCGCTCGCCGGCGAAGAAGCCAGCATGGTCTGCGCATTCACCGGCTACGACGATGTCGACACCAGGCAACGTATCCGGTGCGCAGGTTTCGACGGCATCCTGTCCAAACCCGTGGTGAAGGCGGAATTCGACGCACTCCTGGCCTCGATCGCCAGGGAAGAGACACCGGTGCATGAGCGCAAGGTGTGGGTGGAGAAAAAATTCGCCGAAGCTTTCCCCGAGTTCATCGAGTCGCGGCGGGCACTGGTCGACGATATCGAGCGCGCAGCCGCGGCCGGCGATCCGGTGAGTGCGCGCCGCGCGGCGCACACCCTCGCCGGCAGCCCTGCGATTCATGACTTCGATGCCGGCGTGCTGATCTGCAGGAACATCATCGCGTCACCCCACGATGTCGACGCGGCTTGGCTCGCCGCGCAGATCGCGACACTGCGCAAACTGCTGGCAGATCCGGAAATCCGTTGAGACCGTTCGACGCCCGACCGTGTCAGCCGAACACGGCCGTGGCCGGATGTTTTGAACCCCGTGCAGCACACTGGCGCGCCTTGGCAAGCAGCTGCTCCTGCACGATCGGTTTGCTGAGATATTCCACCAGTCCCGCTTCGCGCATTTCGGCGATGCGGTCGGTCGACAGGTAGCCGGTGACGGCGACTATCGGCGTGTGTTCGTTCATCGAACCCTCGGTCCAGACAGCGACAGATGCGTCGATGCCGGTCATGACCGGCATCTGTATGTCCATCAGGATCAGATCGAAACGCTGTCGCGAGCATTCGTCGATGGCGTGTTCGCCGCTTTCGGCAAGATGCACTTTCCAGCCTTCCGTCGACAGCAACGTCATCAGGTAGTGCCGAATGTACGGATCGTCGTCGACCACCAGCACCTGCCATGCAGCAATGTCCGTCGATTCCTCGAAGGCAGGTTCGACCGTGCGGCCGACATGCGGTCGAAGCGGAAGCATGCATTTGAAGCTGCTGCCGCTGACGCCGTCGCTTTCGAAATCGAGCGATCCGTTCATGAGCCGGGTCAGCAGGTTGCTGACGGTCAGGCCCAACCCCATGCCGCCATGCAGACGCCTACTCGATCCGTCGACCTGGTAGAAATTGTTGAAGACGAGCGCCTTCTTCGCTGCCTCGATGCCGATGCCGGTGTCGCGTACGAGGATGCACAGCATCGGTTCGGCGGGCTGCATCGCCCCCCGGTACGAATTCGACCGGTCCTGCGTGCCGGTCTCGCAGCGCAATTCGACGTCCACCCGCCCGGTGTTGGTGAACTTGATCGCGTTGCCAAGCAGGTTGACGACGATCTGCCGGACCCGCTCGGGATCTCCGTAGATCTTCGCCGGTACGTCGGCTCCGTAGGCCGAACCCAGAGCAATGTTCTTTTCCTGCGCCCTGAACCTCACGGACTCCAGAACCTCCTGGATCAGTTTGCGCGGATCGAAGACGGCGTCCTGCAGCGACAGCTGATCGGCGTTCAGCTTGGCTACGTCCAGCAGCGCATCGATCGTCGTCAGGAGCGAGAAGCACGACGTGTCGAGATAGCCGAGGGCCTCCCGGTGCGTCACCAGCATCTGCGCTTCCTGCGCCTTGAGGAGTTTCGTGTAGCCCAGCATGGTGGTCAGCGGCGTCCGGATCTCGTGACTGACGTTCTCCAGGAACTGGTTTCTGGAAACGATGGCAGCCTGGGCATCGGAAAGCAGTTTCACGCGCTCGACGCTGATTTTCGTCATGAGCCGGAAGCCCTCCCAATTTGCCATCGTGCCCCAGGCGACTCCGCATGCCATCAGCAGGATGAGCAGCGTCAGCCAGAGCTGTCCCGTGTGCAAACCCGTCGCTGCGACATAAGTCGACGCCATGAAAATGGGCGTCGCATAAGCCGCAGTGGCCATCGGTATGACGTAGATCGCAGCGGCTGCGCCGGCCGCCAGGAACGAACAACCCATGAAAGCAAACGCCAGGGTATCGAAAGGCGAATCCGGCAGATAGAAGACGATCGCCGCCGCCCAGACCCCGCCCAGAAGGCCGGAATAAGCCGTGAGCCGGCCGATCCTTCGGCGCGAGACAGACGCCGGTCGCGGCATGCCTCTCAATTTCAAATAGCTCGTGCAGACCGGCAGCAGGAAGATCCACATCGCAATCACGAGCAGGTAAGGGTGCGCCGCCTTGCCCTGAAGCGAAAGACTGCCCAGCAACGCCCCGAGCCCGTTACCGAAGATGATCATCGGCAACTGCCGGACGATGGCAACGGATTGGGCGATTCGAAGCTCCGCGTCCAGCAATTCGATGCTGTGCTCGGGAATTTTTAACCGCCGCGATGGATCGTTATCAAGCAATTTTTATTCCGTAAAACCCATGCGAACCAGATTCTCCACGCGAACAAGCGGCCAAGGTTGCACAAATACCAGGCATGCCGACGAAAATTAATTGAGAATAATCCTTTCCAATCCGAAATTCTGTTATCAAACACCGTCTCGATCTGGACTTCTTTGTTAAATATTAATAAATGTTCATATTCTTGGGCCTTCAAATCCATCGTCTGGTGAAAGAATCCTTCAGCGCGATGAAAGACATCTCGCACTAAATCTGCATTTCCATCCCTCGAACCGAAGCAATGGATTGATTACATGCGCATTGCACTTCTTGACGACGACGAAGCCCAGATCAAGCAACTCGTCGGGGCACTCAGAAGCCCGTTCCTGCCCTCGGAAGGCGAAACCAATTGCAGCACCTTTTCCAGCGGTGAAGCATTGCGCCGATCGTTGCGGACCGAGACCTTCGATGTGCTCGTTCTCGACTGGATGATGCCGGACCTCGACGGATTCGATCTGCTGAACTGGCTGCGCACGGAACGCAACGACCAGACGCCGGTCATCATGCTGAGCGTCCGTGCCGCGGAAAGAGATGTCGCTGCCGCACTTGCGCTCGGTGCCGACGATTACATCTTCAAGCCGTTCAGGCCGCTCGAATTGCGTGCCAGAGTTGCGCGGCTATTCGAGCGCAGCCACAAGAGCCGGCTAGGACCCGCATCGCGGTTCGGTCGTTGGGATTTCGACAGCTCGACAAATGTCGTCAAATATCGCGCCGATGCACCCGAAGGCACGAAATCGGAAGAAGTCCGATTGACCGAAAAAGAATTCAAGTTCGCCTTGACGCTTTTCCGCAATCTGGACAAACCGGTTTCGCGCGGCCATCTCCTGGCCGCCGCAGGCTACAGCAGCGAATCGATCACGCGCTCGCTCGACATCCATATCTACCGGCTGCGCAACAAGCTCCGCCTCGACGGTGGTCGCGATGTTCAGTTGCGCACTGTTTATGGACAAGGTTACCGACTGCAGCGCAGCATCGAAATGTCGCCTGCCATCTGAGAATGACCGGCAAGGATTGGGACGCCGCTTTGGTCGTCAGGGCCAACGAATTGCTCGCCGAGGTGCGGCGCTATCACGTCGATGCGGAGGCAACGCGCCTGCAACTGGCTTCGACGGCCATGACGATCACCCGGAAGATCGACGAGATGCCGCAGTCGATCAACGAGTCGATTCAGATGGCGCTGCAGCAGCATTCGTTCAACACCGAGCAGCCTGTGCTGTCTCAACGGCTGGACCGCTCGACGAGAGCGCTCGGCGACCTGGCAACGCAACTTCAATCCTCGGGCGCTTCGTTCCTGCACTACTGGCATCGGGTGGCAGTGGTGATACTGCTTTCCAGCGGACTGGCCAGCGCACTCACGGCGGCCTGGGGCGTCAAGAACTACAGGGAAGCTCTGAGACTTTCGATGCAGGCGTCCGCGCTTCAACAGACGGTGTGGCAACTGGAAAAAGCAGGCGGCAATGCGCGCGTCAAGCCTTGCGTCGATCCGGCAGGACGCCAGCGCGTCTGCGTTCGCGTGGATGAAAGCGCGGGCAAATTCCAGGACTCGTACGCCGCGCTGGCCCGGTAACGTAAAGAAGCCCGCGCTTCCTTTCGGAAACGCGGGCTTCTCTCTCAAAGTCGAACGGCGCGCTGGGCGCCTGGACCGCAGTCCGGATTCAGCGGCTGGGCTTGAATGCCCGCTTCTGCGCGTCGCGCGGAACGAACACCTTGCCGCCGCCAGCATGGCCACCTGCGCCACCGGCAGGCGCACGAGGTGCGAAACCCTCGTTGCGACTCGCGCCAGCGCGTGGTGCATCGCCCCAACCTGGCTTCCGGCCGTAGCCTTCATCGCGACCGGCACCGAATGCCGCGTTCGGATTGCCACGCGGACCACCACGAGCAGCCGGTGCTGCACCGCGCGGACCACGGTCGTTGAAGCCGCTGGCGCCGGCGTAGTTTCCGCCGCCATTTCCGCCACCATTGCCACCGCCGCCGAAACTGCCGGCGTTGCCGCCGCCGAATCCGCCACGCGACTCGCCACCGAAGCCACCGCGGCTTGCGCCGCCGGGGGCACCGCCACCGCCGAAGCTGCGACCACGCGAACCGTTGTCGCGGCTGTCGCGACCACGGCCACCGAAGTCACCTTGCGGGGGGCGCGATTGTGGTGCGCGCTGCTGCGGTTCCAGGCCGGGAATGACTTCCGACTTGATCTGCTGACGCGTGTAGGCTTCGATGTCGAAAATCTTCCGGCGATCGCGGAATTCGGCAAACGTGATGGCCAGGCCATCGCGGCCGGCACGACCGGTGCGGCCGATACGGTGCGTGTAATCCTCGGCCTTCATCGGCAGGCCGAAGTTGAAGACGTGCGTGATGGTCGGCACGTCGATGCCGCGAGCGGCAACGTCGGTCGCGACCAGAATCTGCACCTGACCTTGGCGAAGCGCCATCAGGCGGCGATTGCGCAGGCCCTGGCTCAGGGCGCCGTGCAATGCAACAGCGCTGAAACCGTCTTGCTGCAGATCGTTGGCCAGACCATCGCACTCGACCTGGGTGCTGGCGAAAACGATGGCCTGGTTGATGGTGGTGTCACGCAGCCAGTGGTCGAGCAGCTTGCGCTTGTGCATCGTGTTGTCGGCCCAGAACAGCGACTGCTTGATGTTCGCGTGCTTTTCCTGCGGCGAATCGATCTGCACCTTCTGCGGCTGACGCATCACGCGGGTCGCGAGCTGCTGGATGCGCGGCGCGAACGTCGCGCTGAACATCATGGTCTGCTTGCGCTGGATCGTGAGCTGGTTGACTTCGGCGAGGTCGTCGGAGAAGCCCAGGTCGAGCATGCGGTCGGCTTCGTCGACGACCAGGAACTGAACCTGATCCAGCTTGATCTGCATCGAACGCTGCAGGTCGAGCAGACGGCCCGGCGTTGCGACGACGAGATTGGCGTTCTGCAGCTTGGCGATCTGCAGCTGATACGGCATGCCGCCGACCACGCTGGCCACACGCAGGCCGCGGCAATGCTTGACCAGATCGATGGCGTCGTGTGCGACCTGCTGGGCAAGTTCGCGCGTCGGGCAAAGGATCAGCGCGCCGGGCGTTGCCGCCTTGAAATTGCGCGTGTTTGTCGGGTCCTTGCGCTTGGCTTTCTTCGGCGGCGTTTCACCACGCTCGGCAGCTTCGGCTGCCTGGCGCTGGAATTCGGCCTTGGCAAGTGCTTCGGCTTCGGCTTCCTGCTTAAGCAGGGTGTGCAGCACGGGCAACAGGAAAGCGGCGGTCTTGCCGCTGCCGGTCTGGCTGGACACCATCAGGTCGATCAGGCGGGCGTCGCCGTCGTCCGAGCTGGTCAGGGCGAGGGGAATGACCTTGTCCTGAACGGTAGTCGGCTGGTCGTAGCCGAGGTCTGCGACGGCAGCAACCAGTTCGGCAGCCAGGCCGAGGCGGACGAAGCCGTTCGGCAGGGCCGGCTTTTCAGCTTCGACCGGTGCATCGACTGCATCAGCAGCGACAGCGATTTCAGGCTCGTTCAGATCCAGCACGGAGATGCTGGTCAGATCGTCGTTGGTTGCCGCAATGGCGAATTCATCAGATTGCACAGGCGCGAAATCGCCCTGCGCTTCGTAAGCGTCGGTCATATTTATCTCATACGCGAGCGCTGCCGTAAGCGGCGCTCCGTCGGGTGGTGAAAAACATCAACCATCCAACGACATTCAACTGAGCTGCTTAACCTGCCGGAATTTCCGGAGGGTTCGCCTCGGCTGCGGCCCTTTCGGTCGGGCGCGTGTGCAAGATAGGGAGATGCAAGAAACGCTGCGGCTCTGCAGCGAAGCCTCGAATTATGGCACGTTTACGGGTTTTTACCTAATCTTCCAGGCGAAGAAAGGTTTCGCGGTAGTGCGCAAGCTCTTCGATTGACTCGTGAACATCGGCCAGCGCCGTGTGTGCCTGCTGTTTCTTGAAGGCGGCGTAGGCAGCAGGCTTCCAGCGCTTGGCCAGCTCCTTGAGCGTGCTGACGTCGAGATTGCGGTAGTGGAAGTACGCCTCCAGCTTCGGCATGAACTTCACCAGGAAGCGCCGGTCCTGGCCGATGGTGTTGCCGCACATCGGCGAGCCCTGCTTCGGTATGTAGCGCGAGATGAACTCGAGCAGTTGTTTTTCCGCCTCGGCTTCGTCGACCGTCGAGGCTTTCACCTTGTCGATCAGGCCGCTGCGGCCATGCGTGCCCTTGTTCCAGCTGTCCATCGCATCGAGCACTTCGTCGCTCTGGTGCACGACGATCACGGGGCCGTCAATGCGCGGCGTGAGATTCGGGCCGGTCACGACCACGGCGATCTCGATCAGTCGCTCTTTCTCAGGGTCGAGGCCGGTCATTTCACAGTCGAGCCAGACGAGGTTCTGGTCGCTTTTCTTCAGCACGGGTACCGGCGCGGCCGGTGTCGGGTCAAGGGATTCAGGCATCAGGAGATTGTCGCCGAAGCTAAACTCGCGCCCCATGCCCGACTCACTTTTCCTGACCTACGCCTTCGCCACTGCGCTTGTCGCAGGACTCGCCATCAAATTCTGGCTGGCGTCGCGGCAGATGCGCCACGTCACGCAGCATCGCGACACCGTTCCTGCCGCGTTCGCCAGCACGATGACGCTGGCCGCGCATCGCAAGGCCGCCGACTACACCGTCGCCAAGTCGCGCTTCGGCCTCGTCGAAACCGCCTTGAGCGCTGCCATCCTTCTATGCTGGACGCTGCTGGGCGGCATCGACATGCTGAACAAGTTGCTGCTCTCCTGGATGGGCGGCGGCATGCTTCAGCAGCTTGTCCTGCTTGCGGCGTTCGCGGGGATCGGAGGGTTGCTCGATCTGCCTTTCACGCTCTGGCAGACGTTCCGTCTGGAAGAGCGCTTCGGGTTCAACAAGATCACCTTCAAGCTCTGGCTGGCCGATGCAGTCAAGAACACCCTGGTCGGCACGCTGATCGGCCTGCCGATCGCGGCGCTTATTCTCTGGATCATGGCTGGCACCGGTACTTTCTGGTGGGCCTGGGCCTGGGCGGCATGGATGGGCTTCAACCTGCTGCTGATGCTTTTCTACCCGACGTTCATCGCACCGCTGTTCAACAAGTTCCAGCCGCTGGACGATGCCACGCTCAAGGCGCGCGTCACGGCCCTGATGCAGCGCTGCGGCTTCGCGGCGAAGGGCTTGTTCGTCATGGACGGCAGTCGCCGGAGCGCGCATGCCAACGCGTACTTCACCGGCTTCGGCGCCAGCAAGCGCGTGGTGTTCTACGACACGCTGCTGCGCCAGCTGAATGGCGACGAGGTGGAGGCCGTGCTGGCCCACGAGCTCGGCCACTTCAAGCATCGGCATATCGTGAAGCGCATGGGCATGATGTTCGCGACGAGCCTGGCCGGCTTCGCTCTGCTCGGCTGGTTGTCGGGCCAGGCGTGGTTCTATGCGGGCCTGGGCGTCCAGCCGAACATGGCCGCGCCCAACGATGCCTTGGCGCTTCTGCTCTTCATGATGGCCGCTCCTGTTTTCGGCTTCTTCGTCGCGCCGCTGACCGCCCGGCTGTCGCGCAAGCACGAGTTCGAGGCCGATGCCTACGCGGTTGCCCAGACCAGCGGCGCCGACCTGTCGGCCGCCCTGCTCAAGCTTTACCAGGACAACGCATCGACGCTCACGCCCGATCCGCTGTTCGTCAAGTTCTACTATTCGCATCCGCCAGCCTCCGAGCGCCTCGCGCGCATGGCGGCGGCCTGACAGGAGTTTCGTTTCCATGACCAGCATGCTCGTTATCAAGAACTGGGCAATCGAAAAGCGGCGTGCGCTCGGCGCCACCGAGATCGTCAGCGGCCTGTCGCGTATCGACGGCTGGAAACTGACCGGCGATGGCGCCGATGTGGCCATCGAAAAGACGTTCGGCTTTGCGAACTATTTCGAAACCATCGCCTTCGTGAATGCGCTGGCGCTCATCGCCCACCGGCAGGACCATCATCCCGACCTTTCGGTGCACTACAACCGCTGCGTCGTGCGCTTCAACACGCACGACGTCGCCGGAATCTCTCAGACCGACCTGGACTGCGCGACGCAGGCCAATGCGCTGCTGGCCGCCCCGGCTGCGGCATGAGCGATATGAGCAACACGGCAGAGAACTGCAAGCGTGGCTAAGCGGCATGGCGCTGCGAGCGCCGCCGCACTCAACGACGGGCTTGTCGTTGCAAGCCACGGCCGTCACTGCCTGGTCGAAACACCGGCCGGCGAACGGCTAATCTGCCATCCGCGCGGAAAGAAAAGCACTGCGGTCGTCGGCGACCGCGTGCGCTGGCAGTCGAGCGAAGACGAGGGCACGATCGAGCAGGTCGTGCCGCGCAAGAACCTGTTCTACCGGCAGGACGAGATCCGCACCAAATCGTTCGCGGCCAACCTCGATCACGTGCTGATCCTGATTGCGGCAGAGCCCGAGTTTTCCGAGCACCAGCTCGCGCGCGCGCTGATCGCCGCCGAAGCCGAGCGCATCACGCCGATCATCGCGCTCAACAAGAGCGATCTGGTGGTGCCGTTCGAGCGCGCCTGGGCGCGGCTGTCGCCTTACCGACGCATGCACCACGGCGTGGTTTCGCTGTCGCTCACCGCATCTGGCGATGTCGACCGCGTGTCGCTGATGGCGCTGCTCGAAGGCAAGACCACGCTGGTCCTGGGACCGTCGGGTGCCGGCAAGAGCACGCTCATCAACCTTCTGGTGCCGGGCGCCACCGCGCTCACCAACGAGATTTCCTACGCGCTCAATTCCGGCAAGCACACAACGACAAGCACGACCTGGTACTGGGTCGACGCCGCGCGAAAGACCGCACTCATCGATTCACCGGGCTTCCAGGAGTTCGGGCTGAACCATATCGAGCCGATGCAGCTGGCCAAGCTGATGCCGGACATCGCGGAACATGCGGACAACTGCAAGTTCTACAACTGCACGCATCTGCACGAGCCGGGCTGCGGCGTGATCGCGCAGGTCGATGCGCCAGGGCATCCGGGTGCGATCAATGCGACGCGGTATCGGATCTATGGCGAGCTTTTCGCCGAACTCAGTCAGATTCGCTACTGACCTGATCCGCTCGGACGAGCATGCATCCAGTCAGCGGGCGTGCTCGCGCATCACATCGCGCATGGCTGTCTCGTATTCGGAGACGACCACATCGGGATGGAAGCTGCGCAGATGTCCAGGCGCTGCATCGAGCAGGCGCTGTTGAAGCGGCTTGTCAGCAAGCAGATCGCGTACAGCATTCGCGAGCGCACGCGCGTCCTCGGGCTCCACAAGGACGCCACAAGGTCCGACCGATTCAGGCAGCCCGCCTTGCCGACAGGCGATCATCACGCAGCCACTGGCGATCGACTCGATAGGCACCAGCGGAAGCGCTTCCGGCGGTTCGGGCCTCGATGGGACCACCACCACCGTGTGACGACGCATCGCATCGCCCAGCGCGGGTCCACGCATCACGCCGAGCCAGGTCACCTGTCCGGCAAGGCCGAGTTCCGTAGCTCGCGCTTCGAGCCGCTTCCGTTCGTCGCCATCGCCGGCCACCGAGAGCTTCGGCGTCAGCCCTTCGGCCTTGAGCAGCGCGAGCGCCTCGATGAGCACGTCGAGGCCCTTGGCTCGCACGACGCGTCCGACAAACAGCAATTCGCGATCGCGCACTGCCGCATCCGTCCCTTGGGCAAGATGAAATGAGCTGGCATCGTAAGGATTGCGGATCACGCGCGATGAAGGAAGCGTCACGCTCCTGAGGTATTCCGACACCGCGTAGACGCGAGCGCGCCCTAGACTCACGAGCTTCAGACGATCGCGCCATGTGCGCTCTCCGCTCGGCCGGCTAATCGGCGTGTGATTGACGACAATCCAGGGACGCGAAAGAAGCCCGGTCATCAGCGGCCACGAAAGCCCGATGCTGACATTCGACTGGACGACGACGTCGGCCCAGCGCAACGTCGAAAACAGCACCGGACCTGAAGGACGCCGCAACACGCGCGTATCCGTATCGCCACCAGCCGCAGCCAGCGTATTGGTCACCACGCGGACATCGTGACCGCGCGCGCGCAGTCCATCGACCAACAGCTGACTCACCGTTTCGATGCCTCCTACGCCTGGCGCATACGCATAGGAAAGTAGAGCCACCTTCATTGGCTTGTCGTGAGTGGTGGGATTTGGCATGGCAAGAAAAGGTAACGATTTATGACGTTGCGACTGTAGCCGCGATTTGGGGTGTTCCCGAGCACGAAATCAGACAGCCAGAATCGCACCCAGCGCATCCACCAGCACCCTGCACTGTTCGCGAGTACCGACGCTGATCCGAAGAAACTGGTCGATGCGCGGTTGCCGAAAGTGCCGCACCAGCACGGCCCGTTCGCGCAAGGCCGCTGCCAACGCGCCGGCGTCATGCGCCGGATGTCGCGCGAAGACGAAGTTGGCTTTCGAAGGAAGCACCTCGAAACCCAGGTCTTCCAGCTGCAGGACCAGCCCTTCGCGCGTGTGGACGACGGCATCGCGCGTCTTGCGAAACCATGCGTCGTCATCGATTGCAGCGACGGCGCCTGCGAGCGCCAGCTTGTCCAGCGGATAGGAGTTGAAGCTGTTCTTGACCCGCATCAACGCGTCGATCAGGTGCGCCTGCCCGCAGGCGAATCCCACACGCAAGCCGGCCAGCGAGCGCGACTTGGACAGCGTCTGCACGACCAGCAAATTCGGGTGGGACGCGATCAGCGACAGCGCGCTCTCCGCACCGAAATCGACATAGGCCTCGTCGACCAGAACGACCCGGTCCGGGCAGGCAGCGAGCAGTCGAACGATCCGCGACAGCGGCATCGCGTGGCCGGTGGGCGCATTCGGATTGGCTACGACGATGCCGGCGCAGCCTTGCCGAGCGCGCGCTGCGAGTGCGTTGACATCGATCTCCAGCGCCGCATCGACGGGCTGCAATTCGACGGCGATGTCGTAGAGCTGCGCGTAGACGCGATAGAAGCTGTACGTGATGTCGGGAAAGAGCAGCGGCTCGGCGTGCTGGAAGAACGCAAAGAACGCATGCGCCAGGATCTCGTCGGAACCGTTTCCGGCGAACACCTGGTCGCTGGTCAGACCGTATCGGCGAGCGACGGTGTCGCGCAAGGCCGACGATTCCGGGTCGGGATAGCGCTCGAGTCCCGATTCCGCCGCAGCCTGGATGGCATCGACGACGCGCGGCGATGGCGGATACGGGTTCTCGTTGGTGTTGAGCTTGACCAGGTTCGCGATGCGCGGCTGTTCGCCGGGAACATAGGGCTGCAAGGCGCCGACGCGCGGGCTCCAGAAAGTTGGAACGGCCAAGGAAATGCTCCTTCGACTCAGCCGAGCAGGCGCGCCAGCGTGAGCAGCGCCAGCAGCACCATCCACATCACGACGGAACGCCAGACCAGGCCGACCACGCTGCGCAGATGCGCCAGATCGGGCTCGCGTCCCGGCGTGCTGCCGCTGTCGATCCGGATTCCCGAAATGCCCGGGAGCTCGTCGGCCACCGCGCGCGGCAGCGCATCGCCGGAAGCCACGACCACCGGCGTCAGCATCCCACCGCCGAGACGCACGTTCACGGCGCCCGAAGTGGCGGCGAGGATCACGCCGTCGTTGGCATCGGGAAAGCGTCTGGCATCGTTGCGCCAGCAGTCGATCGCATCTTCGAAACTGCCCACGACTGCAAAGCCGAGCGCCGTGATGCGAGCGGGCAGCCAGTCGGTCACCGCCCAGGCGCGCCGCGCCACGCTTTGCACCCAGACGCTGGACGGCTGCACTGCGGCACCGTCCTTGTGGGTCCAGTAGCGCGAGACGAACTCGCTCATCCGGTAGAAAACCGCGCCTGCCGGACCGAGTCCCAGCGCCGCGAGGATCGAGAACCAGGCCAGCACGCCGAACACGTGACGGTGCGCCGCAATCACCGAATGCTCGATGACGTGCCGCACGATCTCGCTGCGCGGCAGATCCGCTGCATCCACATGCTGCCAATGTGCCAGCAACGACCGCGCCAGCGGCTCGTCGCCGTCTTCCAGAGCGTCGCGGATGCCGGTGAAATGGTGGCTGAACTGACGGAATCCCAGCGTCGCGTAGAGCACCGCGATGCTCCACAGCACGGCAAACGGCAGACCCAGCGTCAGCACGAGCAGCCAGTGCACGCCGAGCGCGATCAATGTGGGGAAGGCAACCGCGAGCGTCCATGCCACCCAGCCATGATGCGGCTTGCCGGCATCGAAATTTCGGCTGATGAGACGGGTCCAGCCGAGGACGGCGCCATAGACGGGATTCGGATACGCGAGCGGCCGGACCTGCTCCAGCAGCAGGGCGCACAAGATGGCGAAAAAGCTCATCGGTCGATGATAGCGAGTGCCTCAGGCAGCCAGAAAACGGTACAGGTTGCGCAGCATGCCTGCCGTCGCGCCCCAGACGAAACGCTCGTCCGGGCCGTCCTGGTACGGCATCGAGAACCACTGCCGCGCTTCGACGCCCTCACCCACCATCGCGTGACGCCGGTGGTTGGCGGGGTTCATCAGGTGCGAAAGCGGCACTTCGAATACGTCCGCAACCTCGGACGGGCTGGGTGTGATCGTAAAACCGGGCTGCACCCACGCGATCACCGGCGTGACGATGAAGGAGGTGACCGTCGTGTAGGTCGGCAGACGACCGAGCACCTCGATGTAATCCGCGGAAAGACCGACTTCTTCCCACGCCTCGCGAAGCGCAGCGGCGTCGACGTTGGCGTCGTCAGGATCGACACGGCCGCCCGGAAATGCAACCTGCCCGCTGTGCGTCGACATACGGGAGGCACGCTCGGTAAGCAGAACCGTAGGTTCGCCGCGCCGGACGATCGGCACGAGTACGGCTGCCTGCGCAGGCGCCCGGTTGCCCATGCGCGGTTCGCGGCGCAGCTCGGGAGTCCAGACCGGCGGACGGGCGAAGCGCGCACGCAGTGCTTCGCGCGTCATGCGCTCTGGCGGAATGGCCGGCAAGTCGCTGTCGATGCGCACCACCGGCACGGCGCGCGGATCGAAAGCCGCGAACGAGACGGCATTGATCGGTTCGACCGGAACTGCGGGCACTGCGGGTTCCATGAAAGAAGCTTTCCGTGATGTGAGGAATGACGCCAATGCAAAAAGCCGCCCAGTAGGCGGCTTTCTGCTTTGCAAGGCAAAGGCCGAAGCCTTCGAACTGCTTACTGAGCGGCCTTGGCAGCCGCCGTCTTCTTGGCTGGCAGCTTTTCCTTGATGCGTGCCGAACGACCGCTGCGCTCGCGCAGGTAGTACAGCTTGGCGCGACGGACATCGCCGCGACGCTTGACTTCAATACCGGCGATCAACGGGCTGTAGGTCTGGAACGTACGCTCCACGCCTTCGCCGCTGGAAATCTTGCGCACGGTGAAACCGCTGTTGAGGCCACGATTGCGCTTGGCAATCACGACGCCTTCGTAAGCCTGGACGCGCTTGCGGGTGCCTTCGACGACGTTCACGCTGACGATGACGGTGTCACCAGGCATGAAGGAAGGGATGACTTTGCCGAGGCGGGCGATTTCTTCCTGCTCGAGTGTTTCGATGAGATTCATGAGAGTCCTGATTCGATCATGCGCGGGCTACACAAAAGGCGGCAGGACGGACCGAGCGTGAAGCAAGGTGCCAATTCCGGAGGGCCGCGGCCGGGAGAGGATCGGGGAGCCTCGGATTATAGCTTTTTCTGGAGCAGCTTTTCATCGACCTTCGTCAGACGGCCTGCAGCGCGAGCCGCGTCGATGAGGTCGGGTCGGCACGCAGCCGTGATCGACAGCCGCTGGTCGCGCCGCCAGCGCTCGATCTGCACGTGGTGGCCGGACATCAGTGGCGCCGGCACCGAGTGACCGTTCCATTGTTCGGGCCGCGTGTAGTGCGGGCAATCGAGCAAACCATCCAGCGCAGGGTTGAAGCTGTCCTGCACATGACTGTCGGCATCGCCGAGCACACCGGGCTGCAACCGCACCACCGCGTCGAGAAGCGCAAGTGCAGCGATCTCGCCGCCCGACAGCACGAAATCGCCAAGACTGATCTGGTGCGTGACGCGAGTGTCGATGAAGCGTTGATCGATGCCTTCGTACCGTCCGCAAACCAGCACGGCGCCCTCGCCTGCCGCCCAGTCGGCGACGGCGGAATGACGCAGCGTTTCGCCGATGGGCGAAAACAGCACGACCGGCGCCGCGGCACCGCGCGCGGCCAGCGCCGCATCGAGGCATGCCGACAGCGGCTCGGCCATCATCACCATGCCGGGGCCACCGCCGAAAGGACGATCGTCCACGCGCCGGTAATTGCCGCCCGCAAAATCGCGCGGATTCCAGAAGACGACTTGTACCTGACCGGATTCATACGCACGTCGCGTGACGCCGCTGGCCAGAAAGGGCGCGAACAGTTCGGGAAAGAGAGTGAGGATGTCGAATCGCATCGCAGGCGCTCGTGAAGCAGTGCGATCGGGACCGCATCGGCCGGATCAGTAGTCCGGCTGCCAGTCGACGGTGATGAGGCGACCGGCGATGTCGACCTTGTCGACGAAAGCCGAAACGAAAGGAATCATCCGTTCGACGACGACCTTGGCCGCAGCCTCGTCGACCTCCTCGGACTCCAGCACCAGCGTCGTCTGGGAACCGCCGGCAAGCAACTCGCGCACGATGCCGAGCGTGACGCCTTCGCGGTTGACGACGGACAGGCCGATCAGGTCGACCCAGTAGTACTCGTCTTCGGCGGCGGTCGGAAAACTGGATCGCGCGACGAAGATGCTCGCGCCGCGCAATGCTTCGGCCGCCGTGCGGTCGAGGACTTCCGGCGACGTGGCAACGATGCAATCGGAGTGTTCCTTGGCCTCGCGAATCGGAAGCAGGAACGCCTCCGTCTTGCGGGTGACAGCCGTGGCTGCCGACCTCGCACCTGCGGGACCGGAAGAAGGCTGGATGAACCAGCGCTTCGAAGAGAAAAGCGCTTCGGGTTGCGCGCTGTGAGGCAGGACCTTGAACCAGCCCTTGATGCCCCAGGCATCGGCGATGCGGCCTACCTCGATCGCATCCGCGGGCAAGACCGCGGTTTCGAGTGTGGGCAACATCGCTGAGCCGGGTCGCTGGCTGATTAAGCCGCGGCCTTGGGTGCTGCGGCTGCAGCTTGCTTGATCAGGCGGGTCACGGTCGGCGAAGCCTGGGCTCCGACGCTTTCCCAGTAGGTCAGGCGGTCCTGAGCGATGCGGATGCTTTCTTCGTTCGACTTTGCGATCGGGTTGTAGAAACCCAGGCGCTCGATGAAACGGCCGTCGCGGCGAACACGCTTGTCCGACACGACGATGTTGAAGAACGGACGACCTTTGGAGCCGCCGCGGGAGAGTCGAATGACGACCATGATTTATCCTTCGGGTGGTGCAGCAAACCCGCAAGGTTCGCCCACAAGTGTTCTTTCAGCGTAGAGACACGCGACATGGCCACCCGGCCAGCGACACGCTGAATAGCCCACGATTATAGCCCGCATGCATTCGCGGCTTCATCTTTTCCTGAAAACGACTTCGACTGTGCCTCTGACCATCCGCCCCAGCCGCGACGAAGACGTCGCCGCGATGACCGCAATTTACGCCCACCACGTGCTGCACGGCACCGGTACCTTCGAGACCGACCCGCCCAGCGAAACCGACATGGCCGCGCGTCGCGCCGACGTGCTCTCCAAGGCGCTGCCTTATCTGGTAGCCGAACGCGACGGCGTCCTGCTCGGCTTCGCGTACTGCAACTGGTTCAAGCCGCGGCCGGCCTACCGCTACTCCGCCGAGGACTCGATCTATCTCGCGGACGCCGCGCGCGGGCAAGGCGTCGGTGCTCGATTGCTGGCCGAACTGTGCAGAGCGGCTGAAGCAGCAGGCGTACGCAAGCTGATTGCCGTCATCGGCGATTCGGCCAACGCCGGCTCGGTCGGCGTACACCGGTCGCAGGGCTTCGAGCACATCGGCGTGATGAAGGACGTCGGCTGGAAATTCGGCGAATGGCGCGACGTGGTGCTGATGGACAAGGTACTTGGCGCCGGCAGCTCCTCGTCGCCCGAATGAAGAACAAGACTGTCGCGGCCTGGCTGGCCTTCGTCGCCGGGCCGTTCGGACTGCACCGCTTCTATCTGCACGGGCTGGGCGACATGCTCGGCTGGCTTCTGCCGATTCCGACGGCTCTCGGCATTTACGGCATCGAACGCGCCAGGATGTTCGGGCTGGACGACGGCCTGAGCTGGCTGCTGATTCCGTTGGTCGGCTTTACCTTTGCCGGTTGCGCGCTGACCGCCATCGTCTACGGGCTGATGACGCCGGAAAAGTGGAACGCCAGCTTCAACGCCGGTGCACCGCCAGATGCCGCGCCGGGGCAGACCGGCTGGATCACGATCGGTGCAGTGGTGCTGGCACTGTTCTTCGGGACGACGGTGCTGATGTCGAGCATCGTCTTCAGCTTCCAGCGCTACTTCGAGCACCAGGTAGAGGAAGGACGGAAGATTTCCCAATAACTGTATTTGTGTACAGTCTTTATCATCGCCGGTTCGCATAATGGATTTTTAACGAAGCCATTGGCGGAAAGGCATCGACGATGTCTGCACATTTTCAGTTGAAGCCCTCTGGGTCCCAGTTCATGTTCAACTTCAAGGGAGGGAACGGCGAGACGGTCCTGACAAGCGAGCTCTACGCGTCCAGACAAGGTGCGCACGGCGGCATAGCATCCGTCAAGGCCAATGCGCCTCTCGATGCGCACTATGACCGCCGCACGAACAAAGGCGGTGCACCCTATTTCGTGCTGAAAGCCGCGAACGGCGAAATCATCGGAACGAGCGAAGCCTATTCGTCGACCGGCGCCAGGAATACCGCGATTGAATGGGTGCGTGCGAATGCGCCGTCAGCGACCACCCGCGAATGATCAATGCGGCGGGGTGACTCAGAAAATCTGCATGCTCACCCAATAGGCCACCGCCGCCACGAAGGCCGATGCCGGAATCGTGAAGATCCAGGCCCAGACGATGTTTCCGGCCACGCCCCAGCGCACCGCGCTCGCGCGCTGCACCGATCCGACACCGACGATGGCGCCCGTGATGGTGTGTGTGGTCGACACCGGGATGCCCAGCGCAGTCGCCAGAAACAGCGTCAGCGCGCCGCCGGTTTCAGCGCAGAAACCGCCCACAGGCTTGAGCTTGGTGATCTTTTGCCCCATCGTCTTCACGATGCGCCAGCCGCCGAACATCGTGCCCAGCGCGATGGCGGTGTAGCAGGCGACGATGGTCCAGGTCGGCGGCGCGTCCTGACCGGAATAGCCGGTGGCGATCAGCAGCATCCAGATGATGCCGATGGTCTTCTGCGCGTCGTTGCCGCCGTGACCCAGGCTGTACGCGCCGGCCGAAACCAGCTGCAGCCGCCGGAACCACCGATCGACGCGCGAAGGTGTCGCGCGTCGGCAGACCCATGCAACCAGCACCATCATGGCCGAGCCGAGAACGAAGCCCAAGACCGGCGACACGAAGATGAAGGCGACCGTCTTCCAGATGCCCGCCGCGACCAGCGCACCAGAGCCTGCCTTGGCAATCACCGCACCGACGATGCCGCCGATCAGCGCATGCGACGAGCTGCTCGGAATGCCGTAGTACCAGGTCACCAGATTCCAGGTAATGGCGCCGATCAGCGCGCCGAAGACCACGTGCACGTCGACGATGCCCGGCTGGACGATGCCCTTGCCGACCGTCGCCGCCACGCTCAGGTGGAAGACGAAGATCGCGACCAGATTGAAGAAAGCGGCAAACACGACCGCCTGACCGGGCTTCAACACCCCGGTCGACACCACCGTCGCAATGGAATTCGCCGCGTCGTGGAAGCCGTTCATGAAGTCGAACGCGATGGCCAGGACCACCAGCAGCACGACGACCCACAGCCCTACCTGAACCGATGCCATGAAAATCCGCGCTTCAGGAGTTCTCGAGGACGATGCCCTCGATCACGTTGGCCACGTCTTCGCACTTGTCGGTGATCGTCTCGAGCAGTTCGTAGATCGCCTTGAGCTTGATCACCTCGCGCACGTCCGGCTCCTCGCGGAACAGCTTGCTCATCGCGCTGCGCATGACGCGATCGGCATCGGATTCGAGCCGGTCGATTTCCTCGCACGTCTTGAGCACGGCCTCGGCCACGGCCGGGTCGGCGATCTTGCCGAGGTACTTGACGGCGTCCTTCAGGCGGTCGCAGCACTTCACGCTGAGGGCGGTCAGGCGAACGATCTCGTCCGTCATGTGGCGCACGTCGTAGAGCGCCATCGTCTCGGCCGAGTCCTGAATCAGGTCAGCCACATCGTCCATCGTGTTGATGAGCTTGTGGATCTGCTCGCGGTCGATCGGCGTGATGAAAGTCTTGTGGATCAGCCGGTTGACGTCGTGCGTGACGCGGTCGGCAGCGCGCTCGGCGTTGTCGACGTCGCGGTTGTACTGCTCCCGCAGATGCACGTCGTTGTAATTGGCCACCAGATTCTCGAAAGCACGGGCGGCCTCGACGATGCGCTCGGCATGCTGGTTGAACATCTCAAAAAAATTGCCCTCTCGGGGCAGCAGCTTGCCGAACATTTGCGTTGGCTCCTTAAACGATGCGTGTGTCGTCGCGATGACGATTTTGTGACAGGCGGGAGTGTAAGGGCCGACGCGGCCGGAGGCGTTTCAGTCGTTCAGGCGCTCGATGGCCTGCAACGCGACCGCGGCGAGTTGCTCCGGCGTCACGCGCGCCGGCGCGATTTCGGCCAGCGGCAACAGCACGAACGCGCGTTCGGCCAGGCGCGGATGCGGCAGCGTCAACTTCGGCGTTTCGATGTGGACATCGCCGTAGTGCAACAGATCGAGATCGAGCGTGCGCGGCGCGTTGCGGTACGGCCGTTCGCGTCCGGCACCCTGCTCGATGCGCTGCATTTCGATCAGCAGCGCCTCGGGCGCCAGTGCCGTCTCGAGCGCGACGACGGCGTTGATGAAGTCGGGACCTGTGGCGTCGACCGGCGCGCTCCGATAGAGCGACGAGCGCGCCGTCAGCCGGCTTTGCGGCAACGCGGCCAGAGCATCCATGGCCTGCAGGACCGCCGCACGCGCGTCGCCCAGGTTGGCGCCCAGCGCAACGAAAGCCAGCGTCATGCGCCGTCGGAGGGTCCGAAATTGCCGGCGCCGCCGCTGCCGCCGCTGCTTTCACCACCCTCGCCGCCCGCACGCGGCTTGCGACGACGGCGACGCTTGCGCGGCGCTTCGCCGTCGGGCGGAACGGCGGACGATGCATCGTCGTATTCCTGCCCATCGTTGCCGGTCTCGCGTGCAGTCGCGGCGACATGGTTCTCGCCGTCGACCGAACCGGCCGGCCGTGCCGCCACCGGATCGCGCGTACGCACGCGGGTCCGCACCGGCGCCTTCTGCTCCTCGCGCACCTGATCGAGCAGGTCTTGACGGCGCATGTCGTCGGCGGTGCTGAATTCCTGCCACCACTCGGCGATGGCCTCGCCCACTTCGCCGACGTCGGCGCGCAGGCGCATGAAATCGAATGCAGCGCGGAAGCGCGCCTGCTCGACCAGACCGTAAGGCGTCTGCCCGACGCGCTTGTCGAAACGCGGCTGCATCATCCAGATCTCGCGCATGTCGCCGGCCAGCTTGCCGCGACCGGACACATCGCCGATCCGCGAATTGAAGACATCGTCGACCGCGTCCTGCAGCGCCGGGAAGGCCGGAATGCCGCGCTGTCCATGACGGCCCTCGACGCGCTCGGCCCAGCCGTCGCGCACGTCGGCCCAGAGCACGCAGGCCAGCAGGAAGCTCGGCGCGACCGGCTTGCCTTCGCCGACACGACGGTCGGTGTCTTGCAAGGCGGCTTTGACGAACGGCTGATCGGCGCGCTCGACCACCACATCCAGCAGCGGATAGATGCCTTTCGACAGCCCGAGCTTGCGCAGTTGGGCAATCGTTGCGACGGCATGTCCGGTCTGCAGCAACTTGAGCATCTCGTCGAACAGGCGGCTCTGCGGCACGTCGGCCAGCAATCGGCTGGATTCGATCAGCGGCGCGGCGGTCTTGGGCTCGATCTCGAAACCGAGGGCGGCGAGCTTGGCCGAGAAACGAATTGCACGAATGATGCGCACCGGGTCTTCGCGGTAGCGCGTGACCGGATCGCCGATCATCCGCAGCACGAGTTTTTTCGCGTCCTTGATGCCGTTGTGATAGTCGACCACGATCTGGCTTGCCGGGTCGTAGTACATCGCGTTGACGGTGAAATCGCGCCGCGCCGCGTCTTCGTCCTGCGGGCCCCAGACGTTGTCGCGCAGCACGCGTCCGCTCGAATCGACCGCATGCGTCATGCCGGCGAGTTCGCCCTTGCTGGTGCGCTCGTTGCCCTTGACCTGCTCGGCCGCCGCGTTGTCCATGTAGGCGCGGAAGGTCGATACCTCGATCACCTCGTGCTCGCGGCCGCGACCGTACACCACGTGGACGATCCGGAAGCGCCGGCCGATGATGAAGGCGCGGCGGAACAGGCTCTTCACTTGCTCGGGCGTGGCATTGGTCGCGACGTCGAAATCCTTCGGCCGCAATCCGAGCAGCAGGTCGCGCACCGCGCCGCCGACCACATAGGCTTCGTAGCCGGCGTCCTGCAACGTGGTGACCACGTTCTTCGCGCGCTCGTCGACCAGCGCCGGGTCGATGCCGTGCACGCTGGCCGGCACTTCCACGCGCTTGCCGAAGCGCGACTTCGCGCTGCCGGCCGAGCCGGACTTGCCGAGCAGTTTGTCGATGAATGTCTTGATCATTTTGAGAAGGGTCCGGACGCTGCGCGTCGTGTGGTCGTCATTGGGTCATTCGTTTTCGAGCATCGATCGGATGAGCGGGATCGTGACCGCGCGCTGCGTCTGCAGCGCATAGCCGTCGAGTTGCACGAGCAACTCCATCAGGCTGCCGAGGTCGCGGCTGAAGCGGTGCAGCATGTAGTCGAGCACCTCGTCGGACAGCAGCACGCCGCGCGAATCGGCGGCCTGCCGCAGCACGGCGCGGCGTTCGGCCTCGCTGAGCAGATGCAGGTGGAACACGTGGCCCCAGCCCAGGCGCGTGCGCAGGTCCTCGCGCAACGGCAGGTCGGCAGGCGGCAACGCACCGGCGGCCACCACGCCACGCAACAGCGACTGCGCATTGACGAACCAGTTGAAGGCGGCGTGTTGCTGCACCGGGTTGTAGAGATGCACGTCGTCGAGCATCACCGCCGTCCAGCGCTCGTCGAATTCGGGCGGTGCCAGCTGGCCAGGATGCATCCACCCGACTCGCGCGCCCTGCTCCCGCAGGCCGGAATGCACGGCTTCGAGCAGATGGCTCTTGCCGCTACCGCTTTCGCCCCAGAGATAGGTAGGCACAGGCGAATGGACGGTCGGCACGCCGGCGTCGCCGACCCAGACGCTCAGGTGCTGGCGCGCCGCCTCGTTCGGGCCCGCGAAGAAGCCCGCCAACGTCGGGCCTGTCGAAAGGCCGATGTCGAGCGCGAGTTGCTTCATTCGAATCGATTCATGCCGGGGAGAAGGGGGTTCGGGTAACGGGGCGTTGACGGCCCTTAAAATCGTTTCAATTCTATCGGTCCGGCCACATCGGCCTCCCTCTCACTCCATCGCGCCATGAACTCCACCACGCCCACCCCGCTCAGCTACAAGGACGCTGGCGTCGACATCGACGCCGGCGACGCGCTGGTCGACCGCATCAAGCCGCTTGCCAGGAAGACGATGCGCGAAGGCGTGCTGGCCGGCATCGGCGGCTTCGGCGCGCTGTTCGAAGTGCCCAAGCGCTATAAGGAGCCGGTGCTGGTCAGCGGCACCGACGGCGTCGGCACCAAGCTGCGCCTGGCCTTCGAATGGAACATGCACGACACGGTCGGCATCGACCTGGTCGCCATGAGCGTCAATGACGTGCTGGTACAAGGCGCGGAACCGCTGTTCTTCCTCGACTACTTCGCGTGCGGCAAGCTCGATGTCGACACGGCTGCGGCCGTGGTCGGCGGCATCGCACAAGGCTGCATGCTTTCGGGCTGCGCGCTGATCGGCGGCGAAACGGCCGAGATGCCGGGCATGTACCCGCCCGGCGAATACGATCTGGCCGGCTTCGCCGTCGGCGCGGTCGAGAAATCGAAGATCCTCACCGGCCAGGACGTGAAGCCCGGCGACGTGGTGCTGGGCCTCGTGTCGAGCGGTGTGCATTCCAACGGATTCAGCCTTGTGCGCAAGGTGATCGAGCGCGCGGCAGACGATCTGCCCGAAACGCTCGACGGCCAGCCGTTCCGCACTGCGGTCATGGCGCCGACACGGCTCTACGTGAAGCCGGTGCTCGAAGCGCTGTCGAAGCACCCGATCAAGGCGCTGGCGCACATCACCGGCGGCGGCCTGCTGGAGAACATTCCGCGCGTGCTGCCCGATGGCACCGCTGCGCACCTCAAGAAGGGCAGCTGGCCGCAGACCGAGCTGTTCGCCTGGCTGCAGAAGGTCGCCGGCATCGACGATCTTGAAATGAACCGCACCTTCAACAACGGCATCGGCATGGTCGTCGTCATCGACGCTGCAGATGCGGCTGCCTGCGCCGAAACCCTGCGCGCTGCCGGCGAAACGGTGCACGAGATCGGATCGATCGCCGAACGCGGCGACGGCGCCGCAGTCGTCGTCGCCTGACCGCGCTGCGCTCGGCGTGAACGACGTTCGCGGCACCGGCACCGCTGCCCACCGTGCTGTCGTCGGGGCGAGTTATGCCCTTATGGCGGCCGTGCTGCTGCTGGTCATGTGGGAAAACCTGTTGCCGGGCCTGCTGTGCGTCTGCATCGGCTTCCTGGCGACGCGCTGGCTTGCTGCTGCGTTCGACAAGGCATTGAAAAGGCGCGGCATCGTGCGCGCGGTGCCTGCATCGGACGCATGGCCCGAATCGACGACGTCGACCGCCGCCCGCCTCGTCGCTGCGACGCTGATCATGCTGCTGCCGCTGTTCCTGCTCGCGCTGGCTTATTCGGGCGCACGCGATTTCGTGCTCAACGCATCGGAGCAATACCGCGAGCTGCTCGACTACATCGCTCGCACCGTGCTGGAGCTGCGGCTGAAGCTGCCGACCGACATGGCCGTCTACCTGCCCGAACGCGCAGCCGAGGTGCAGCGCATCATTGCCGGCTACCTGCGCGCGCGCGCGGGCGCATTGGCGATCACCGGCCGTGCCTGGCTGGGCGGGCTGCTCTTTGCATACGTGGGCCTGATCGTCGGCTCGCTGGCGGCCGTGGCGCGATCTCCTGTCGTGCGCAAGCCGCTGGCAGACGAGCTGTTCAAGCGCATCACGGTTTTCGGCGACACCTTCGGGCAGATCGTCGCGGCGCAGTTCTGGATCGCGACCTTCAACACCTTCCTGACCGCCGTCTTCCTGCTCTTCGTGCTGCCGATGTGGGATCTGCGCCTGCCCTACACGCCCGCGCTGATCACGCTGACGTTCATCGCCGGACTGGTGCCGATCGTCGGCAACCTGCTGTGCAATGCGGTCATCACGCTGGTCGGCCTGTCGGTTTCGCCGACGACGGCGCTGGCCTGCCTCGGTTTCCTGATACTGATCCACAAGGCCGAGTACATCATCAACGCCAAGGTCGTCGGCAGCCGCACGCACATGTCGGTGTGGGAACTGCTGGCCGTGATGTTCGTCGCCGAAGCCGTGTACGGTCCCGCCGGGTTGGTGGCGGCGCCGTTGTTCTACGCCTACCTCAAGAAAGAGCTGCAGCTGGCGGGGCTTGTCTGAGTCCCGCGCGCAGCGCCCATGCCATGACTTCAAGCGACGACGAGCCGATTCCCTTTCCCCAATGGCGGGTCGCCATCCTGGCTTTCGACGGCGTCGAGGCGCTCGACTTCGCCGGGCCGTTCGAGGTCTTCACCACAGCCAGCCGCATGCACCGGCGAACGCTTTCGCCCGACACGGCCGCCATGACGCCCGATCTGTTCGAGGTTTTTTCGGTCGGTGCGACAGGCGCCGGCGGCATCGTGACTGCGCGGGCCGGCCTTCGCCTGTTGAGCGACCACGGTCTCGACGATGCACCGCAAGCCGATGTCCTGATCGTGCCGGGCGGCGTCGTCGACCAGCCGATGGCGAGCCCCGCCACGCTCGCGTGGATCGCCAACCAGGCCCGGTCGGCCTACGTCACTGCTTCCGTCTGCACCGGCGCTTTTCTGCTGGCCGCGAGCGGCGTGATCGGCACTGGCGAGAAAGCGACGACGCACTGGGAGGACATCGCCGACCTGCGCGCCGCCTTCCCGGCCCTGGACGTGATGGAAAGTACGCGCTGGGTCGACAACGGCAAGGTGGTGAGTTCGGCGGGCATCAGTGCGGGAATCGACATGAGCCTGCATCTGGTGGAACGCCTCGCCGGGCGCGCACTGGCGGAGCGGACGGCGCGGCAGATGGATTTCGGGTGGACGGAGAACGCCTGAGACGAGACTGAAGCCTTCCAGCTTCAGCCGGCGGACACCTCTTCGGAAGCCTCCGCGGCTTCCGTCTTCCGCAGCCACTCGTCCGCATGTCCCCGCAACGCGTCGATCTGCAGCCAGACCAGCGTCAGTTGCGTCCGAAACAACCGCGCCGCCGGGTCCGACTCATCGCCCGGCCCGACCAGTTCTGCAAGTGCCTCGCGTGCAGCCGGCTCCGTCGGCGAAACAGCGACTCCGCCGGCGCCAGCGCCGACAGCCGTTCCGGCATCGCCGGAAGCCGGCTCCAGCGCCAGCCGGATCGCCAGTGCATCCAGCGCCACGGCCGCGGCTTCGGCGGCCTCGCGCAATGCTTCCACGCGGCCCGGCGTCGCGCTCGCCCGGAGCGCGGCGCGATGCGCGCCCAGCGCCGACATATAGCTCAGCAGCGTGTGCGAGCGGATCAGGAATCGCAGCACGACGCCAGCCCGCGGCCGCACGAAATTTGGTTCCCGGAACATGTCGCCGACGGCTTTCGACAGGCCGGCGTCGGCGTTGTGCGCATTGCGCCGGGCCAGCCGGTAGGCCAGATCGTCCTTCGCGCCTGTCTTGTACTGGCCGACGATCTGCCGCAGGTAGCCCGCATGACTGCGCATGGCGCCGGCCGCGAGCTCGTTGATGCGGCGCGCCTGCCAGTGCGGCAGCACCAGCAGCATGGCCGCGCCGGCAATCGCGCTGCCGATGGCGGTGTCGACGAGCCGAGGCACGAGCAGCATGCCGCTGTCTCCGATCTGGTTGAAGCACATCAGCACCAGCTGCGTCATGGCGGCGGTCGCGAGCAGGTAGCGTTCGCGCCGGTTGGCGAAAAACACCACGCCGGCGCCCACCGCGAGCAGCGACTGCAGCCACGGTTGCGGGAAAAGTTGCAGAACCGCCCAGCCGGCCACCACGCCGATGGCTGTGCCGGCAATGCGCTGGCCCATACGCGACATCGTTTCGCCATACGTCTGCTGGCAGACGAACAGCGTGGTCAGCAGAATCCAATATCCCTGCGCCGGATGAATGACGCGCATGAACACGTAACCGGCGAAAAGCGCCACCGACAGCCGCAGCGCATGGCGGAACAGCGGCGATTTCGGCGTCAGCTGGCGCCGCACGCGCTCCACGCTGTCGCGCCAGCCGCGCGGCGATCGGTCGAACAGCCCCATGTCGGTCCGCCCGGCCTGAGCCGACGGCTTGCTGGCGCCTGCGAGCTGGCCATCGAGCTGCGCAAGATTGCGCGCTGTCGCCTCGACAGATGCCAGCAGCGCCATCCGCTGCGGCGTGTCGGCGCGGGCACGTTCATGTTCGATCGCGCCGCGCAGGTCGGCCAGCGCCTGCACGGTGTCCGGGCCGACGTCGAAAGGCTCGCGCCGCGCGATCGAAACCGCGAGCCGCTGGCAGGCGATGCCCTGCAGCGCCAGCACACGCTTGCAGCGATACAGCAGATCGCTGTGGAAGAAGGCATCGGCCAGCGCGTTGTAGTCGTCGTGCGAAGAGCTGGCGCGCTCGTGCACGTCCTGCGCGATCAGGTACAGCCCGCGATAGCGCGAGATGCGCCCGGTCGGCGCCCGTTTGCGGATGCGCCGGAAGATGCCGTCCTTGGCCGCGTTCAGCTCGGCCACCACGTCGGTGTTCATCTGCGCCAGCGACAGCCGTTTTCGCTCGATGTCGACGCCGCGCAACGGCTCGAACAGCGACGCTTTGAAGCGCACGTAGTCGCCGAGCACGGTGAAAAGCTTCACCAGCATCGCCTGCACGGGCTGCGCCGGAAAGATCGCAGCCCAGGAAATCGAAAAGACGCCGTACCAGGCCGCGCCGGTCATCAAAAGCATCGGCTCGTGCCAGCGGCTCTGGGCCACCGCGTCGGGGTGGTCGATGCTCAGCGTCGTGTACATCGCGAGGATCAGCGTCGCGTAGCCGATCGCCTTGTAGCGCGCATCGACGGCACCAAGCATGGTCAGGCAGAAGGCGGCGAACGACAGGCCGCCAATGAAGAACCACGACTTGTCGAAAAGCAGCGCGACAGCGAACGAGATCACCGCGAAGCAGACCAGCGTGACGATTTGCGCCCGCAGGCGGCCGCGCCAGCTGTCGTCGGTTTCGGACAGAGCGCTGGCGATGGCGCCGAGGAAAAGCGGAATCACGGCGTCGTGATGCCCGGTGATCGCGCAGATCGCCATCAGGCTGCCGAGCGTGAGCAACACGCGCAGCGGCTGGCCACCGGACGCGAAACTGCGCAGGCGCTGGCGGAGACCGAAGGGGGAGATTGGAGCGTCGATGGCGGTTGCGATCATGTGGCGTGGACACTGCAGGATGCATGCCACGCCGGAATTTCAAACGAATGACTAGATATAACCGCCAAACCGAAGGATGTGACCGTCGGGCTCGCGAATCGCGAATTCGCGCAGGCCCCAGGGTTGCGAAACGGGCGGTTCGACGATGTCGACGCCACGCTTGACGTATGCCGCATGCAGCCCGTCTACATCGTTGCCGACGTGTATCGCGATCTCGCCGCGCCACGGTCGCGCATCGCGCACGTTGACCTGCCACAACCGCAGATAGACCGGATCGCCCCAGCCGCGCTCGCCTTGCGGCCGGACGCCCATTTTCACCCGCGCGTAACTCGGTGGCTCGCCGGCGACGAAGTCCAGCTCGAAACCGAGCACGTTGCAGAAATAACGCGCCGCGCGAACGACATCGGCCACCGGCAGCACCGGCTGCACGCCATGGAACTGGTGCAGCACGCCCAGCGTCTGGGGCGGGGCCGGGGCCGGCGTGATCGGGACGGCGGCATCGGACATCAGTTCAGCTCTCGCCGGAGGGTCGCAACGCGCTCGGCGATGACGTCGAGATCGAGCGCGTCGTCGGCCTCGCGGATGTACGTTTCGAGGTCCTGCACGGCCAGCGCCGCGTGTCCTTGCGCCGCATGCGCCAGGCCACGGTCGCGGTATTCGCCCCAGGCGTCGGGCAGCAGCGCGATCAATCTGTCCTGCACGGCGATCGTGCGTTGCCAGTCTTCCTGCGCCGCATGCACTTCCTTCAGGTTGCGCAGCATGCGGGTGATGATTTCGCGTGGCGTCGCCGGCTGCAGGTACAGACCAAGCGGCACGTCGAAGTCGCCGACCAGTCCGTTGCCGCGCTTGTACGGTTCGATCCGCTCGCTCAGTTCCTCGCGCGACAGCGATTTGCCGGTGAACGGATCGATGACCACCTGCCCTTTTGGCAGCGTCACCTTGAGCATGAAGTGGCCGGGAAACGAAATTCCACGCGCCTGGAGCCCCAATCCCTGCGCCAGCTCGATCCAAAGCACCGCCAGCGAGATCGGAATACCGCGACGGGTGCGCAACACGGCGTTGAGATAGCTGTTGTCCGGATCGTAGTAATCGTTGACGTTGCCGCCGAAGCTCAGGTCGTGAAAGAAGAACTGGTTCAGCGCCCGAAGACGGGCCAAAGGAGCGGCGTCGGCGGGCAAACGGCGCTTGAGGCGCGCGAGCAGCTGGTCGACATCGCCCAGAACCTGCGCGACGTCCATGTCGGGATACTCGTCCTGCGCCAGGCTGGCGGCGGCTTCGAGAAGCGGGAACTGGTCGTCGCTCTGGACGAGCGACGAGAAATATTCGAGGGCGGTCGGGGCCGAATAGCGAAACATCATGTGGCTTTGTAGAGGAGCATGCCGGGAGCGTCAAGGCATCCGGCGGCTTTCACCGTTTGATGAAACCGCGCAGCCTCAGCCCCATTGCCGTCAGCGCTACGAAATAAAGTACGCCGGCGCCGCCGACCATCGCAGCCAGCAACCCGATGCGCTGCAACCGAACAGCGCGCATGCCGACCCAGTCGAAATGCTGCGCGCCCCATGCCAGCAACAGTCCGAGAAGACCCGCCGCCACCAGGACCCGCAGAACGAACAGGCCCCAGCCCGGCTCCGGGCGGTAGCTGCCGCGGCGCAACAGGCCGATCAATAGCCAGATCGCATTCACCACCGCGCCGATGGCGATCGTCAGCGTCAGCGCCGCGTGCTGCAGAACCGGCACCAGCACCAGATTGAGCAGTTGCGTCAGCACCAGCACGCAGACGGCGATCAGCATCGGCGAGCGCATGTCGTGCCGCGCGTAGTAACCGGGCGCCAGCACCTTGATCGCCACGATGCCGACCAGCCCGACGCCATAGCCCATCAGCGCGACGGTCGTGCGCTGCACGTCGAAGTCGCTGAACGCGCCGTTGTGGAACAGCACCGCCACCAGCGGTTTGGAGAAAACCAGCAGCGCCACCGCGCACGGTACCGACAACAGCACCACCAGCCGCAGGCCCCAGTCGAGCAGCGACGAGTAGCGCGCATCGTCCTTCGCAGCGCGGGCGCCGGCCAGCTGCGGCATCAGCACCACGCCAAGCGCGACGCCCAGCATGGCGGTCGGGAATTCCATCAGCCGGTCGGCATAGCTGACCCAGGTGACGCTTCCCGGCGCCAGGTGAGAGGCGATCTGCGTGTTGATGAGCAACGAAATCTGCGCCACGCTGACGCCGATCAGCGCCGGCAGCATCAGCTTGACGATCTTGCGCGTCGTCGGGTCGGCCCAGGCGATGCGAACGGCACGCCAGCTCGCCCCGACGCGCGGCAACATGCCGATACGGCGAAGCGCCGGCAACTGGATGCCCAATTGCAGCATCCCGCCGATCATCACGCCGACGCATTGCGCATAGATCGGCTCGATGCCCCAGCGCCGAAACAGCGGCGCGCCGACCAGAATCGACAGGATCAGCGCCAGATTCAGCAGAACCGGCGACGCCGCGGGCACAGCGAACTTGCGCCACGTATTCAATATGCCGCCGGCCAGCGCCACCAGGGACATGAAGCCGATGTACGGAAACATCCAGCGCGTCATGACGACAGCCGCCTCGTAGCCCTGCGGCGTCTGCGCCAACCCGCTCGCCATCGCCCAGATCATCAGCGGCGCCCCGACCACGCCAGCGATGCACAGCAGCACCAGCGTGTAGGTCAGCAGCGTCGCCACATGGTCGACCAGCGCCTTCGCACCCGCGTCCCCGCTTTCGGTCCGCGTCGCAGCCAGCACCGGCACGAACGCCTGACTGAAAGCCCCCTCCCCCAGAACCCGCCGGAACAGGTTCGGAATCCGGAAAGCGACATTGAAAGCGTCGGTCAGCGCGCTCACGCCGAACACCGAAGCCATGAGCAGATCGCGCACCAGCCCCGTGATGCGGGAAGCAAGGGTCAGCAGCGAAACGGTGGAAGCGGATTTGAATAGGGACACGGCGCCGGAGTGTAGGCCCGAGTAACAGCGCCCCATTCACCGCAGAAGGTGCGAAGCGCCGCACTGCTGTTCCAAAGACGCCGCGGAACCGGCTTCGCCGGGCCGCTGGCGTCGCCCCCGGCAGGGGGTTGGCGGCTACACGAAGTGAGCAAGCCTGGGGGCGAGCTATAATCTTTGGCTTTGCTGCATCATCCTCAGACACTAGGAAACACAATATATGGCATCCGCCAAGCCCAAAAAGAAGAACCCGCGCCTCGCTTCAGGCCGTAAACGCGTCCGCCAGGACGTCAAGCTCAACGCCGCGAACACCTCGCTGCGCTCCAAATACCGTACCGCGGTCAAGAATGTCGAGAAGGCTGTGCTGGCCGGCGACAAGACCAAGGCCACCGAACTGTTCGCGAAGTGCCAGGCCATCGTCGACACAGTCGCCGACAAGGGTATCTTCCACAAGAACAAGGCCGCTCGCGATAAGAGCCGCCTCTCCGCCAAGGTCAAGACCCTGGCACTGGCGCCTGAAAAGGCCGCCGCCTGACCCCAGTCAGGCAAACAGCCCGGACCGTCTGAACGATTTCAGACAGTCCGCCGTTTGATCGGGGTGCGCTGCAGCAAAGAAAAAGTGAAACACCGCCTTCGGGCGGTTTTTTCATTTCAGCATCGCGTCATGCAATCCCGGCACCGCCGGTGACGCCGAAAACCTCACCGTTGATGAAGCTCCCCTCCTGGCTGGCGAGCAGCACGTAAACAGGCGCGATCTCCACCGGCTGGCCCGGCCGTCCGAACGGGCTTTCGGTACCGAACTTCATCACTTTCTCCGGCGGCTGACCGCCTGACGACTGCAGCGGCGTCCAGAACGGACCCGGCGCGACGACGTTGGCGCGCACGCCCTTCTCGAGCAATTGCTTGGCCAGCGCCTTGGTGTAGGCAACGATGCCCGCTTTCGTCGTCGCATAGTCCAGCAGGATCGCCGAAGGATCGTATGCCTGGACCGACGCCGTCGTGATGACGGACGCTCCCGGCGGCAGATGCGGTACCGCAGCCTGCGCGATCCAGTGCATGGCATACAGGTTGGTCTTCATCGTCTTGTCGAAATCGTCCGACGACACCTTGGAAATGTCCTCGCGATTCTGTTGCCGTCCGGCGTTGATGACGAGGATGTCGAGCCCACCGAGCTTTTCCACCGACGAAGCGACGAGCTCGCGGCACCATTTCTCGTCGGTGATGTCGCCCGGCAGATCGACAGCAATGCGCCCTTCGGCTTCGATCAAGCGGATGACTTCCTGCGCATCGGCTTTTTCCGATGCCAGATACGAGATGGCGACATCGGCACCTTCACGAGCGAAAGCGATGGCAGCGGCCCTGCCGATGCCACTGTCGCCGCCGGTGATGAGCGCCTTGCGGCCCGTCAGCTTTCCGGAGCCTGTGTAGCTGGTTTCTCCGTGGTCAGGTACGGGATCCATCTTGGACGCCTCGCCCGGCACCGGTTGCGGCTGCCGCGGAAAAGGCGGCTGGGGATATTGGGTGCGGGGATCCTGCATGAAAAGTCGGTCGGACATTGGTGTACTCCAGTAAATCAGATTCGGCCTGTTCGTTCGTTCAGAACGGACAGCGCCATGAGGTGAGCGAGATGGCTGAGGCCCTGGGGCAGGTTGCCGAGAAAAGCGCCGGTCGCCGGGTCGACCATCTCGGCCAGCACGCCGTGCCCTTGCGACAGGGCTGCCGTCAGCCGGTCGTACCTGTCACGAGCGTCGGCACGTTGCCCCAGTTGGGCACGCGCCGCCACGATCCAGAACGAGCAGGCGAGAAAACATCCTTCTTCCTGGTCCATTCCGCTGTAGCGATAGTGGAACGGGCCGGTACCGAGTTCGCGGTCGATCGCATCCAGCGTCTTCTCGAGCCGCTCGCGACCGTCGAAGCCGAAACGCACCGCCAGCGCCAACGAGGCGTCCAGCTTGTCGCTGCCCGGATACATCACGAAAGCCTGTTTCGACGCCGACCAGCATTCCTTCTCGATCCAGTCCTTGACCCGCTCGCGCTCCCGCGCCCAGCGATCCCGGCAGGTCGTTGGAAGCTGCCCCTGGTCCGCCAGCTCGACGGCGCGGGTCAGGGCCTGCCAGCAGCTGATCTTCGACATCGTGTAGTGCTGCTCTTCCTGCAGCTCCCAGATGCCGGCGTCCGTCGTGCGCCAGCGATCGGCGCATTCGTCGGCGAGATGGGAAAGCAGCTCGGCGCTCGCCCTGTCGAGAATATTTCCGCTGCCGACGAAACACGACGCCGTCTCGAAGATGTCGCCGTAGACGCCATGCTGGCGTTGGGAGGTCGCAGCGTTGCCGGTAACCACCGGTCGCGATCCGCGATAGCCCGCCAGGTCGAGCTCCTGGAGATCGGGAACCACCTTGCCGTCGAGGGTGTAGACGACTCTCGTGCCATGGTGGCGCAACTGGTTGAGCAGCCAGGTCAGGGCTGCCTTCGCCTCGGCCTGAAGGCCTGCAGTGAGGAAAGCCTTGATGGTGTAGCCCGCATCGCGCACCCAGGCATAGCGGTACTCGAAGTTCTTCTCGCCGCCGATCGATTCCGGCAGCGAGGTCGTGGCGGCGGCGGCGATGGCACCGGACGGTGAATAGAGAAGCAGCTTGAGCGCGAGCGCGCTGCGAATGAAGGCAGAACGGTCCGCCAGGTTATCGCTCTCAAAAGAGACCCCCTTGCACCACACTCGCCATGCTTCGTCGGAGCCGTCAATGCGCTCGTCGATTTCCTCGATCGACGGTACGACCAGAGGCTCGTCGCGACCGGCAACGACTGAGACGATGCGCCGCTCGCCGGCCGAAACGACGAAGTCGCCCGTCACTCCTTCGTCCGACCATTCGAAGCGAACCTCGTCGCTGTGAATGAGAAGTGCCATCACGCGCCCGACATGCAGCACGACCCGGCCGCCGATCGTCGATCGATACGGATTGACGGTATTTCCCCGCCGCCCGGGCTTCATGACCAGGTTGAAGCGCACGCTACCGTCGAGGCCATCGACCCTGCGCGCCAGTTCGGCCCACGGCAGACGCCCCGCCGTACCGCTGTTCAGCGACTCGGTGAGCTTTGCCCGCCCGTCGGGAGTCGTGAAGATCGTTTCCAGGACATTGCTGTCGTCTAGGTAGCGACGCTCGACCTCGAACGGCTCGTCCGGCTGGACGAGAAAGTGGCCGCCATGCTCTGCGTCCAGCAGTCGGTCGAAGAAAGGCGGCGAATCCATGTTCGGAACGCACCACCAGTCGACCGAGCCGTCGGCGCCCGAAAGCGCGACGGACCTTCCGTCGCCCAGAGCGCCGTATTGAGAAAGTGGCAAATAGCCGTCGGTACGCAGGCCGAGCCCTGCAGCGCCGCTCAGGATGTCCACCCGACAGCGAGTGCAGCAGTGCACGTGCGAAAAATCGGCCAACGGAATTGCATGCTTGGTTTCTTTGTTGATTGTTGAAACCTCATGTTGTCCGGCTGCCGATCGGCGACCACGGGAAAAGCGCTCGACCTACTGTAGGAAGGCCAATGTGACCCTTTCGGCTAGCCGCCCGGAGCGATGACATCGAACGATGAATGACAAACCTGTTCTTTTTATGCTCCATGCGCTCGGTGGCAGTGCGCATGCGTGGAGTGGTGTCGCCGATGCGCTCGGTGACGGATTCGAGTCGATCGCCATCGATCTGCCGGGCTTCGGCGATGCGCGGAATGCGCCGGGCCTCAGCGTCACGGATGTGGCCGACCACGTCGCTGCCGCCGTGAAAACGCGGGGGGCCTCCCGCTGGCTGCTGATCGGCCACAGCATGGGCGGCAAGATCGCGTCGATCGTCGCGTCGCGAGCCCTGGCCGGCGAGCCGGGGCTGTTCGGCCTTGCGGGCGTCGTCCTCCTTGCCGCTTCGCCGCCCACGCCCGAGCCGATGGAAGAAGACAGACGCCGGAAGATGATCGGCTGGGCCGCACACGGTCCGCTGGACGCTGCCGCGGCGCGGGAATTCGTCGACGGAAACATCGGCGGAGCGCTCGAACCGGCGGCCGACCGTCTGGCCATCGAAGATCTACAGCGCACTTCGCCAGAAGCCTGGCTCGCCTGGCTCGAGCGCGGGAGCCTGGAAGACTGGTCGGCCGAGGTCGGAACACTCGATCTGCCCGCCCTGATCATCGTGGGCGGTGCCGACGGCGATCTGGGCGAACAGGGCCAGCGCGCGACGAATGCGCTCGTTTACCCACGCGCGAGCATCTCGGTGCAGCAAGGCGCAGGCCACCTGTTGCCTCTGGAGCGACCGAAGGAGGTCGCTGATCTCGTTTCACAGTTCTGGCACCAGACCGCCGGCACCGGCCCGGCGATTCCCGAAGCATTCGTCCAGGCGATCGCGTCGACTCGCACAAGCCGTCGGGCGCGTGCTGCCCTGGCTGTCCGGGCGCTGGCCGACGATGCCGACTACGCACCGGCCGTGTTGTCGAACGCGCAGTTGCAGACACTGCGCGCCCTGGCCGACCGAGTCGTTCCGCAGACCGGTCCAGCTATCGACCTGGCGGCCCGGATCGACGCGCAACTCGCAGCGGCCAAGGGCGACGGATGGCGATTTGCGGACCTTCCGCCGGATCCCCTGGCTTACGCAGCGGCACTGGACGCGCTGGCCGGCTTCGACGCTCTTTCCGAAAACGAACAGCAAGCCAGGCTGACGCAGCTTGCCGAAGGTGAATTTAAATCGGCGGACCTGTCCGCTCAACAAATGAAAAACTGGTTCGAAGACCTGCGCGCCGACATGGTCCGCATCTGGGTCGCGCATCCCGCGACCATGGCCCGCATCGGTTTCGACGGCTTCGCCAACGGCGGGGACGGCACACGAAAGCAAGGCTTCGAGCGGCTCGGTGCAGACGAGCGCGAGTCTTGGGAACCGCTGGTGGGGGTGTCGCGATGAATCTCGATGCAATGCGCCGGTATGGCGAAAGCGAAGTGGTCGATGCAGTGGTGGTCGGTACCGGCGCCGGAGGGGCACCGTTGCTCGCGATGCTGGCCGCGCGCGGCTTGCGGGTCGTTGCACTGGAGGCCGGACGCAACTGGGAACCCGGCGAACACACGCCCGACGAGACCGAGGGCACGGACATCAACTGGATGGAAGAACGCCTGAGCGGCGGCGCCACCCCGACGGCTTTCGGCCCGAACAACAGCGGCATCGGCGTCGGAGGATCGACCCTGCACTGGGGCGCCTTCACGCCGCGCCCCGATCCGCGCGACCTGCAGTTGCGTACTCAGGAAGGCGTCGGCGCCGACTGGCCGATCGCTCATGCCGAACTTGCCGGCTATATCGAACGGGTCGAGCGCTTCATCGGTGTTTCAGGCCCGGCCCACTACCCCTGGGATCTGGCTCGCAAGTATCCGCTGCCGCCTGCGAAGCGGAATGCGTCCGCCGACATGATGGCGCGCGGTTGCGCGGCGCTGGGTATCCGGACGGCGGATGCGCCGGCAGCGCTCGTTTCCCGCGACTGGCATCAGGAAGGCGGCGGTTTGCGCCAGGCCTGTGTCAACTGCGGTTCGTGCCATCAGGGATGCCGCAATGCATCCAAGGCGAGCATGGACACGACCTACCTGCCGCTTGCGGTGGGGCACGGCGCCGAGATACGGGCCGAGTGCAGGGTGCACGGCATCGAACGCGATGCAGCCGGCCGGGTGACGGGAGTGGTCTACCGCCAGAACGGCGTCGACCGGCGACAGCGGTGCGCGGCGCTTTTCCTCTGTGCGGGTGGCGTCGAAACGCCGAGGTTGCTGCTGCACACCGGTCTGGCGAACGGCAGCGGACAGGTCGGACGCAACTTCCTCGCACACGGCGCGACGCAGGTGTGGGGTCGCTTCGACGCCGACATGCGCGGCTATCGCGGCTATCCGTCGTCGCTGATGACCGAAGACACCCTGCGACCGGCGGACGCCGACTTCGCGGGCGGCTACCTGATCCAGAGCCTCGGGGTGATGCCCGTCACGCTGGCGACGACCATGGCGCGCGGTACCGGACTGTGGGGCCGGGCGCTGGTGGACGCGATCGACGGCTATCGGTTCATGGCCGGCGTCGGCATCAATGCCGAATGCCTGCCGTCGGAGAACAACCGGCTCGAGCTCTCGGAAGAACTCGATGCCTTCGGCATGCCGAAGGCGGTGATCAGTTTCAGTGCCGGCGACAACGAGAAGGCCATCGACCGGCATGCGACCCGCCTGATGCGCCAGATCGTCGAGGCGGCCGGAGCAACCGAAACGCTGGTGATGCCTCGCACCGCCCACACCATCGGCACCTGCCGCATGGGTACCGAACGGGAGGCTGCCGTGGTCGACGCGGACGGTCGCAGCTTCGACATCGACAACCTGTGGATCTGCGACAACTCGGTGTTTCCGAGCGCGCTGGTCGCCAACCCGGCACTGACCATCATGGCGCTGTCGCTGCGCACTGCCGAGCGCTTCCTGAACGGGTGATCGACGGGCTGGCTCGACAGGCTCAACGCGCCGACGCCGACGGCGGCGGCGTCGCGTCGGGCACCAGGCAGGCCTCGACGATCTGCAACCCGTTGTCGCGGGCGAAATTCATCACGAAGTCCCAGGCCATCACATTGTGGTCGTTCAGATCGGTGTGGACCACGACGCACTTGACGCCGTTGATGGTCGTCGGTACGCACCAGGGCGAATAGCTCAGATGACTGCCCGGCGTGGCGCCGCCGGGACGGAAAGAGCTCATCACGCCAGCCAGCCGTTCGGCCCAATCGCTGGGTCGGAAGGTGCGGCCGTCACTGGTGAGGCCCTGGATGAAGACTTCTTTGGCGCTGGGAGAGATCATCTTTTGGGGAGGGTCGCGCATTGCGGTGCTGCGGCGCACAACGATTCTATCCAAGGCTCGCGCCGGGATGGTCGAGCGCATTGCTGCGATGCGCAATCCTCAACAACACTTGCGAAGCACCCGCCTAGAATTCGTCTCCCTGCCCCACATTCCTCCCGGAGAACGCATGAGCGCCACTGTCGAACCATCGTCGCCCCACGTCATGAACACCTACGGCCGCCTGCCGATCGCGCTCTCGCACGGCCAAGGCTGCCGAGTCTGGGACACGAATGGTCGCGCCTACATCGACGGTCTGGGCGGCATTGCGGTCAACACGCTCGGCCACAACCATCCCGAACTGGTTCCTGCGCTGCAGGACCAGCTCTCGAAAATCATCCACAGCTGCAACTATTACCACGTGCCGGGCCAGGAAGCGCTCGCCACCAAGCTGACCGAGCTGTCGGGCCTGACCAACGCATTCTTCTGCTCCACGGGCCTGGAAGCGAATGAAGCCGCCATCAAGCTGGCACGCAAGTTCGGTCATGACAAGGGCATCGAGCGGCCGGAAATCGTGGTCTACGAGCATGCATTTCACGGGCGCTCGATCGCGACGCTGTCGGCCACCGGAAACCCCAAGATCCAGAAGGGTTTCGGCCCACTGGTCGAGGGCTTCATCCGCGTGCCGCTCAACGACATCGAGGCGCTGAAACAGGCCACCGAAGGCAATCCGAACGTGGTCGCGGTGTTCTTCGAGGCGATCCAGGGCGAAGGCGGCATCCATCCGATGGCGATCGAGTACATGAAGCAGGTGCGCGCGCTGTGCGACGAACGCGACTGGCTGATGATGATCGACGAGGTGCAGTGCGGCATGGGCCGGACCGGCAAGTGGTTCGCGCACCAGTGGGCGGGCATCCTGCCGGACGTGATGCCGCTGGCCAAGGGCCTGGGCTCGGGCGTGCCGATCGGCGCCGTGGTCGCCGGACCGCGTGCCGCGCATATCTTCGGCCCTGGCAACCACGGCACCACCTTCGGCGGCAATCCGCTGGCGATGCGCGCCGGCAACGAAACCATCCGCATCATGGAAGAGCAGAAGCTGCTCGAGAACGCGGCCACAGTCGGCGCGCACATCAAGGCGTCGCTGCTGAACGAATTCGAAGGCATGTCGGGCGTCAGGGACGTGCGCGGCCAGGGCCTGATGATCGGCATCGAGCTCGACCGGCCCTGCGGCGTGATCCTGAACCGCGCCTGCGAAACCGGCCTTTTGCTCAGCGTGACGGCAGACAGCGTGATCCGCCTGGTGCCGCCGCTGATCCTGACCATCGCCGAAGCCGACGAGATCATCGCCATCCTCGTGCCGCTGGTGAAGGCCTTCCTGGCGGAGCCGGCGCCATGAGTGCGGTACCTGCAACCGCCAAGGCGCCGGCAGTCCGGCATTACCTCCAGTTCGCCGACTTCAGTGCCGACGACTACGCCTATCTTTTCGAGCGCGCGGCGCTCATCAAGAAGAAGTTCAAGTCGTACGAGCGCCATCAGCCGCTGGTCGACCGGACGATGGCGATGATCTTCGAGAAGGCATCGACCCGCACCCGCGTGAGTTTCGAGGCCGGCATGTACCAGCTGGGTGGCTCGGTCGTGAACCTCACCACCGGCGACAGCCAGCTGGGCCGCGCGGAGCCGATCGAGGACAGTGCGAAAGTGATCAGCCGGATGGTCGACATCGTGATGATCCGCACCTTCGGGCAGCAGAAGATCGAAGCCTTCGCTGCCAATTCGCGCGTGCCGGTCATCAACGGGCTCACGAACGAGTTCCATCCCTGCCAGATCCTGGCCGACATCTTCACTTACATCGAGCACCGCGGATCGATCCATGGCAAGACCGTGGCCTGGGTCGGCGACGGCAACAACATGGCCAACACCTGGCTGCAGGCCAGCGAGATCCTCGGCTTCAAGGTGCATGTGAGCACGCCGAGCGGCTACGAGGTCGACCAGTCGATCGCCGGATTGCGTTCATCCGACAGCTACAAGGTCTTCAAGGATCCGATGGAAGCCTGTCGTGGCGCCGACCTGGTGACGACCGATGTCTGGACCAGCATGGGCTACGAGGCCGAGAACGAAGCCCGCCGTGCCGCCTTTGCCGACTGGTGCGTCGACACCGACATGATGCGCATCGCACAGCCCGACGCGCTTTTCATGCACTGTCTGCCGGCGCATCGCGGCGAGGAAGTCGAGGCCGACGTGATCGACGGCCCGCAATCGGTGGTCTGGGACGAAGCCGAAAATCGCATGCATGCGCAAAAGGCGCTGATGGAATTCCTGCTGATCGGCAGGATCTGAATTCAGAGGACGTAGTTGCCGTGCGCATCTGACTTCCGATCCCAGGGCGGCGGCGTCGAAATGTCGTTTCCGGCCGAGCCCGCGCGGTGCAGCTCGCCGGCCGCGATCCTGGGGCCTAGATCGGCGAGGGTCCGCTGCATGTGCAGAAATCCGGGCTGATGACGTTCCAGCAGATCGCCATTCAGGAACACACGGCCGTCCGATTTCACTGTGCAGACGTCCATTCCGGTCTGGATGCAGACTTCTGCGCGCTCCGGACTGAAGAAGACCGAAGCGTTGCCGTCCCGGCCAAGAAAGTCTGAATGCTTCCGGTCTTGTTTCTGCAACTCGGCACGGCATGCGGTGCAACGCGACATCAAAGCCGTGGCGACCGCCTTCGGACCCGACAACCTCACCGCAGCTGTCGCCTGACCGGCGGCGCCATGCGTTGCGCGTTTGAACGAAACCGGTTCGCGCGGGGCCAGTCCGATGGCACTGTCCCGGGCTTGCGGCGTCTCGGTGACGCAGTGGCTGGCGCCGCTCTTGATTCCGTTCATTTGATCCCTGCCGGTCAGATTGTTAAATAAAAGTACCATCCGGTTCACGGCCGTAAATCACAGTGAACCATGGCGAACAGGCTAGCGCAGTCGCGCTGCGCAAATGTGCACATAACTCAACAAAGCCGAGGTATTTCTCGTGAGGCTCTGGGATATTTCACCGCCAGTCGACGCCGAAACAGCGGTTTTCCCTGGCGACACGCCCTATCGACAGCGCTGGATTGCAACCATCGGACCGGATAGCGCAGCCAATGTCGGCGAAATCACGCTGTCGACGCACATCGGCGCGCATGCCGACGCGCCGCTGCACTACGACGCCGAGGGCACATCCATCGGCAACGTCGACCTGATGCCCTTTCTGGGCATGTGCCGGGTGATTCATGCGATCGACTGCGGTCCGCTGGTCGAATGGGCGCATCTCGCGCACGCACTCGACCATTTGCCACCGCGCGTGCTGGTCCGGACGAGCGAGCAAGCATCGGTCGACCGCTGGAATCCGGACCTCGTCGCCTTTGCGCCGGCCACCATCGAACGACTGGCCGAACGCGGCGTCGTGCTGATCGGGATCGACACGGCGAGCATCGATCCGGCCGGCAGCCTGACGCTGGAAAGCCATCAGGTCATCCGGCGGCTCGACATGCGGGTGCTGGAAAACCTGGTGCTCGACGCCGTGCCCGAGGGCGACTACGAACTGATCGCGCTGCCGCTGAAGCTGACGACGGCCGACGCCTCGCCGGTGCGTGCGGTGCTCAGGGAGTTGCGGAAGTTCCAGGAATAACCAACGAAGGAGACAGCTATGTTCAAGATGCGAAGTGGATGGGTGCGAGGGATGGTCGGGCTGGCAACAGTCGTGCTGACGGCCTGCTCGTCGATGGGCGGTGGCCCTGCAGCCACCCGATATGCGGTCGATCCGTACTGGCCGAAGACGCTGCTCGACAAATGGCAGATCGGCGCGGTGGCCGGCGTTGCGGTCGACAAGCGCGATCACGTCTGGATCATTCACCGGCCCGGCAGTTTCACCGACGACGAGAAGGCTGCCGCGTTCGATCCGCCGCGTGCCGCCTGCTGCGTGCCGGCGCCGTCGGTCATCGAGTTCGACGCGGAAGGCAATGTGCTTCGATCTTGGGGCATGGCCGGCGCGGGTTTCGATTTCCCGAAGCGCGAGCACGGCATCTACGTCGACGCGCAGGACAACGTATGGATCGCCGGCAATCAGGACCAGGACCATCAGATCCTCAAGTTCACGGCGGACGGCAAGTTTCTGATGCAGATCGGCAAGGCGGGCCAGACCGGCGGCAGCAACGACACGCGGCTGCTCGGAAAACCGGCGCACATGGAGGTCGATGCGGGAGCCAACGAACTGTTCGTGGCCGACGGCTATGGCAACCGCCGCGTGATCGTGTTCGACGCGACGACCGGCGCCTACAAACGGCACTGGGGCGCCTACGGCAACAGGCCGGACGACACGAAGACGACCTACGACCCGGCCGCGCCGCCGTCGAAGCAGTTCGGCAGCCCGGTGCACTGCGTGCGCCTGGCAAACGACGGACTGCTGTACGTCTGCGACCGGGAGAACAACCGCATCCAGGTGTTTCGGAAATCCGGCGAATTCGTCCGTGAGTTCTTCCTGGCCAGGGAAACGCGCCTGATCGGTTCGGTCTGGGACATGGTGCTGTCGCCAGACCCGAAGCAGACCTACATGTATGTCGCCGATGGCGCGAACAACCAGGTGCACGTGCTTTCGCGCGAGACGGGCGTGGCAGTTTCCGCATTCGGGCGGAACGGCCGGATGGCGGGCCAGTTCCACTGGGTTCACAACATCGCGATCGATTCGAAAGGCAACATCTTCACGGCCGAAGTCGATACCGGGAAGCGACTGCAGCGGTTCACGCCGGCGCGTTAGGGCGGCCGCCCTTCAGCCGCCGTAGAGCCAAGGCACGTCGAGCAGCTTCGGCCCGAGCGCGCGCAGCGAGAGATCGCGGCCGAAGCGCATCGGGCCCGTCATGTGGAAGATTTCCGCATTGCGCCGGGCCCGTGCCTGCACGCGGGCATTGCGCTGCCAGCGCGCGTCGGCAAAACGCGCGAGGGCGGCCGGCAAGTCCGCTGAACGGCCAAGGATTTCCTGCAGCGCTTCGGCCAGCGCCACCGCATCCTCGATCGCCATGCCGGCGCCCTGCGCCAGGTACGGCAACATCGGATGTGCGGCATCGCCGAGCAGCGCCATCCGTCCGCTCGCCATCTGCTGCGGACCGGTGAGCGGTTCGCGGTCGTTCAGGGTCCAGGCACGCCAGTCGGGGATGGATTCCATCAACGCCTGCAAGCTGCCGCAGCAACCGCCAATTGCGCGCTGGAGCGCTTCGAGGCTGCTGGCCTGGTTCCAGTCCCGGGCATCGCCGGCGGGCGCCGATTCGGCCAGGACGACGACGTTGAGCGCTTCGCCCCGCCGCACCGGATAGGCCACCGCATGCAGCCGCGGACCCAGCCAGACGCGCACGTCGTTGCTTCGCTGTGCCTGCGGCAGCGTGCGCTGGTCGATCAGCCCGCGCCATGCGGTGTGGCCTGTCGCGTGCGGCGCCGAGGCATCACCCACGACCTTCGGCCGCACCACGCTCCAGAGCCCGTCGGCGCCGACGAGCGCGTCGCCTTCCCAGACGCGGCCGTCGCCGGTGGCGATCGCGACGGCATCGTCGCTGGCCTCAATCCGCGTGATGCGCGCCTTCAGGTTAAGCGTCGCGCCCTCGCTTCCCTCAGTTCCATCGCTTCCCTGAACTGCGTCGAGCAGCACCGCATGCAGGTCGGCCCGGTGAACGCAGCAGTACGGCGCACCGTACCGATGAAGCATCGCCTCGCCGAGCAGCAGCCGCGCAAGCCCCTCGCCCGTCACCGCACTGGCGATCACCAGCGCCTCCGGCCGCGCGGCGATTCCGTCCACCGCGCCCGAAAGTCCCAGCGATGCCAGTCGCCGCGTCGCATTCGGCCCGAGCTGGACACCGGCACCGACTTCGGCGAACACGTCGGCCTGCTCCAGCAGTTCGACCCGATGCCCCAGCCGCGCCAGCGCCATGGCAGCGGTCAGCCCGCCGATGCCGCCGCCGGCGATCAGTATCCGCAGCGTCATTTCCCTTCGACGACGGCTTCTGGCTTGCCGGTGCCGCAGCTTCCGCAGCTGTCGCACGATCCGCAGCCGGACGATTTCGCCAGCGACGCCGCGAGCGCACTTGCGCGCTGCGCGTCCACAAGCCCGGCGCGCTGCGATCCGGCAGCCACCTTGCCGGCAGCCGCACGTCGCCAGCCGGCCGGCATCCAGCGCCAGACCGCGTAGATGGCAGCCAAGGCGACGATCAGCCCGACGATGATTTGCTGTGTCATTTCCCGTGTCCTTCCTGCTTCAGCCGGCGCCCATGGCGACGGCGATGCGATAGGTGATGAAGCACGCCAGATAGGCCAGCCCGAAAAGGTAGCCGGCCATGATCCAGACGTAGCGCCACGAATTGGTTTCGCGCCGCACCGCGGCGAGCGTCGAGATGCACTGCGGCGCGAACACGAACCACACCAGCAGCGACAGCGCGGTCGCCAGCGACCAGCTGCCTGCGATCAACGGCTCCAGCGCGGTCGCGACGCCGTCCCCGGTCGCCGACAGCGCATAAACCGTTCCGAGCGCGCCGACGGCCACTTCGCGCGCCGCCATGCCCGGCACCAGCGCGATCGAGATCTGCCAGTTGAAGCCGATCGGGGCGAAGATGTGTTCCAGCCAGCCGCCGATGATGCCGGCCGCGCTGTACTGGATGGCCGGGCCGGTCGCGCCTTCTGGCGGCGACGGGAAGGTCGAAAGGAACCACAGCAGGATCGTCAGCGTGAGGATGATCGTGCCGACGCGCTGCAGGAAGATCCAGGCACGCTCGTACAGGCCGAGCGCCAGGTTGCGCAGATTGGGCCAGCGATAGGCCGGCAGTTCCATCAGCAGCGGCGAATACAGCACCCCGCCGGCACCCGTGTCTCCGAAGCGCGCGAAACGCTTCATGACCCAGGCCACGGCCATCGCCGAAACGATGCCGAACAGGTACAGCGCGAACAGCACCACGCCCTGGAGATTGAACACTCCGGCCACCGTGCGCTCCGGAATGAAGGCGGCGATCAGCAGCGCATACACCGGCAGCCGGGCCGAACAGGTCATGAGCGGCGCGATCATGATGGTCGTCAGCCGGTCGCGCCAGTTGCTGATCGTGCGCGTCGCCATCACGCCGGGAATGGCGCAGGCGAAGCTCGAAAGCAGCGGAATGAAAGAGCGCCCCGACAGCCCGACCGTGCCCATCACGCGGTCGAGCAGGAAGGCAGCGCGCGGCAGGTAGCCCGAATCCTCCAGCGCCAGGATGAACAGGAACAGGATCAGGATCTGCGGCAGGAAGACGATCACGCCGCCGACCCCCGCGACCACGCCGTCCACCAGCAGGCTCTGCAGCATGCCTTCGGGCACGACCGCCTTGACGCCTTCGCCGAGCCATTCGGTCGCCGACTTGATGGCGTCCATCGGCACGTTGGCCCAGCTGAACACCGCCTGGAACATCAGGAACAGCGTCACCGCCAGTACCAGCATGCCCCACAGCGGATGCAGCACCACGCGGTCGATGCGGTCGCTGGTCTCCAGGCTGCCGACCGGCTCGGTCACGGCCAGATCGAGAATCCGGCGCACTTCGCGCTGCGTGGCGAGCACGTCGTCGAGCTGAGGCGCGATCCACGGTACCGGCGATGCGGCCGCCACGGGCGCGTCGAGCGCGGTCAGCAGCGTGTCGGCACCGCCCGAATGCACGCCGACAGTCTCGATCACCGGCATGCCGAGCTCGCGCGACAGTGCCGCCGTGTCGACGGCGATGCCCTGGCGTTTCGCCATGTCGGTCATGTTGAGCGCCATCACCATCGGCAGGCCGAGCTTGCGGGCCTCCAGCACGAGGCGCAGGTTCAGGCGCAGGTTGGTCGCATCGGTCACGCAGACCAGCAGGTCTGGCAACGCCTCCCTGCTGCGGCCTGTGACGACATCGCGCGTGACGGCCTCGTCGGCCGACAGTGCGTTCAGGCTGTAGGCGCCCGGCAGGTCGAGCACGAACACGCGACGGCCGCCGGCCGTGAGCAATACGCCTTCCTTGCGCTCGACAGTGACGCCGGCGTAGTTGGCGACCTTCTGACGGCTGCCGGTCAGCAGGTTGAAGAGCGCGGTCTTGCCGCAGTTCGGATTGCCGAGCAATGCGATGCGTTGCGGAGGTGTGCTGGCCGGGGCGCCTGCCCTGGGCCGGAAGTTGAGTACGGCTTCAGCCATGGTCGGCAACTCCGGGCGTGACATGGATGAATGAGGCTTCGTGGCGACGCAGCGCGAACGTGGTGTGCCCCAGCCGCACTGCGAGTGGCTCCCTGCCGGGCAATCCGCTCGCGACGATGCGAACGGCCTGACCCGGTACGAAGCCGATTTCCGTCAGCCTGAGAACCAGCTCCCGGTCCTCGGGCAGATCGGAGCGCCGAAGTTCGAGCACGGTCGCCCACTGCCGGGACGGAAGTTCATCGAGACGGACCGCAGCCGATGGCAGCTGCGGAAGCGATGAGGGCGATGAAGGCGACGGGATGACGGTATCGGTGGGAAGCACGGAAAGAACGCGCTCCACAGAAGAACGCGCGGCAGGTCAAAAGGTGAATGCTAACAATTCCCAATTGCGCTTGCCGAAAAATCCTTCGACCAGCCTGTCGACGGAGCGGGTTCCTCTCGGGCCGCCACTCCGTGCTTCGGGCTTTGCCCTCAGCTCGCCAGCAACTGCCGCAGCACGAACGGAAGAATGCCGCCGTGCTGGTAGTAATCGACCTCGATCGGCGTGTCGATGCGCAGCCGCACCGTGACTTCCTGCTGCGAGCCGTCCGCACGGTGCACTGCCAGCTTCACGTCCATCTGCGGGCGCAACGCACCGCCGATGACGACGTCGATCTTCTCCTTACCGGTCAGGCCCAGGCTCTGCCACGAATCGGTGCCGAGAAACTGCAGCGGCAGCACGCCCATTCCAACCAGATTCGCGCGATGGATGCGCTCGAAGCTGCGCGCCACGACCGCCTTGATGCCGAGCAGCTGCGTACCCTTTGCCGCCCAGTCGCGCGACGACCCGGTGCCGTATTCCTCGCCACCGAAGACGATGGTCGGGACGCCTTGTTCGATGTATTTCATCGCTGCGTCGTAGATGAACATCTTTTCCGGTGCGCCTTTGGCGGAGTCGGACTGGAACAGCGTGAAACCGCCCTCTTCCTGCGTACCGCTTGCATCGGGCGGCAGCATCAGGTTCTTGATACGCACATTGGCAAACGTGCCGCGCATCATGATTTCGTGGTTGCCGCGGCGCGATCCGTAGCTGTTGAAGTCGGCTTTCGGCACGCCGTGTTCCTTCAGCCAGATGCCGGCCGGCGAGCTTTCCTTGATCGCTCCGGCCGGCGAAATGTGGTCGGTGGTGATCGAATCGCCGAAGAGCGCCATCACGCGCGCGCCCGTGATGCCGGGGTCGGTCGCGGCAGGCTCCATCGCAAAATCTTCGAAGAACGGCGGCTCGGCAATATAAGTGGAGGTAGGCCAGTCGTAGACTTGGCCGGTCGTGCCCTTGATGCTCGTCCAGAACTTGCCCGGATCGGTCTTCACCTTGTCGTAATTCGCGCGGAAGGCCTTGGCATTCATCGCGAAACGCAGGTTCTGGTCGATCTCCTTCGCCGTCGGCCAGATGTCGCCCAGGAACACGTCCTTGCCACCGGTGCCCTTGCCGACCGGCTCCGTCATCAGGTCGACCATGACGTTGCCGGCGATGGCGTAGGCCACGACCAGCGGCGGCGAGGCCAGGAAGTTGGCCTTGAGGTTCGGATGGATGCGCGCCTCGAAATTGCGGTTGCCCGACAGCACGGCGGCGGCGATCAGGTCGTTGCCGGTGATCAGTTCGTTGATTTCCGGCGTCAGGTCGCCTGCGTTGCCGATGCAGGTCGTGCAGCCGTAGCCCGCGAGATAGAAGCCGAGCTTTTCGAGATAAGGCAGGAGCCCCGCTTTTTCGAGGTACTCGGTGACGATGCGCGACCCCGGCGCCAGAGACGTCTTGACATGCGGCTTGACCGTCAGGCCCGCTTCCACCGCCTTCTTCGCCAGCAGGCCGGCGGCCAGCATGACGCTGGGATTGGAGGTGTTGGTGCAGGAAGTGATGGCAGCGATCAGCACGTCGCCGTTACCGATGGTGACGCCCGCCTTCACGGCTTTCGCCGTGCTTGCGGTGGCCGACGCCGTCGCCTGGACGTTCGCGGATGTCTTCGTCGGGCGGTTGTCGACCATTTCGACCACCTGGCGCGGTGCACCGGGCGTGGGCGCAGGCGCATCGGCCTCGGCATCCGTCGTGTCGTCGGCCGATCCTGGTTCGCCACCGGCATCGATCACGAGCGGATAGCGCTTGTCGAGCTTGTCGGCGGGCTGGTTGAAGCCGTTGGCGCTGTTCGGCTTGCTGTAGAGCTCCGAGAACTTCGATGCCATCTGGCCGAGGTCGATCCGGTCCTGCGGGCGCTTGGGGCCGGCAAGGCTCGGCGTGACGCTGCCCAGATCGAGCTTGACGATCTGGGTGTAATCGATGTCGCCGGGCGCCGGCATGCCGAACAGACCCTGCGCCTTGTAATAGGCCTCGAACAGTTCCACCTCCGCGTCGGTGCGGCCGGTGCCCTTGAAATAGTCGATGGTCATCTCGTCGACCGGGAAGAAGCCCATCGTCGCCCCGTACTCGGGCGCCATATTGCCGATGGTCGCGCGGTCGGGCACGGCGATCGATGCCGCGCCGGGGCCGAAGAATTCGACGAACTTGCCGACGACCTTCTCTCCACGCAGGATCGCCGTGACATACAGCACCAGATCGGTGGCGGTCACGCCTTCGCGCAGCTTGCCGCTGAGCTCGAAGCCGACCACGTCGGGCGTCAGCATGTAGACCGGCTGGCCGAGCATTGCTGCCTCGGCCTCGATGCCGCCCACGCCCCAGCCGACGACACCGACGCCGTTGATCATGGTGGTGTGGCTGTCGGTGCCGACCAGCGAATCGGGATACCAGACCGGTACCGCATCGGTATTGCCCAGCGTCTTGTAGACGCCGCGTGCCAGATATTCGAGATTCACCTGGTGGACAATGCCGAAGCCCGGCGGCACGACGCCGAAGGTGTCAAAGGCCTGCATGCCCCACTTCATGAACTGGTAGCGCTCGTTGTTGCGCTGGAATTCCAGCTTCATGTTCAGGTCGAGCGCCTTGGGCGTGCCGTAGTAGTCGACCATCACCGAGTGATCGACCACCAGGTCGACCGGCACCAGCGGCTCGATGGTCTTGGGCGACTTGCCCAGCTTCTCGGCGGTGCTGCGCATCGCGGCCAGGTCGGCCAGCAGCGGCACGCCGGTGAAATCCTGCAGGACCACGCGGGTCACGACGAAAGGAATCTCGTCGGTGCGCTCGGCATTGGGCAGCCAGTTGGCGAGTTCGGCGATATTGGCCGGGTTGACCTTCTGGCCATCGCAGTTTCGAAGCACGGACTCCAGAATGATCCGGATCGACACCGGCAGACGGGAAATGCTCGGATATTGCTTGGCGAGTTCCTTGAGCGACCAGAATTTCCCGGACCCTCCCGACGCCGTCTTGAAGGTCTTGAGCGTGGATGCGAAGGGGTGCGCCGGTGCTTTGGCCATTGGGAAACTCCTGTAGATCGTGGAACCTTTCTAAAGATAGCAGGCTTCGATGGCGTCGGCTGTCGGAGGGGTGCGCGTCGGCGTCTGCACTGCGGGCGAGCCTAGGTCGTCAACAACGTGACGTACCGTTGGTAGCTGAAGTTCCGCTTCGTCTTCTGTCCGGTCAGCTCGACGACGATGCCCAGGTCTTCGAGCGTCTTCACTGCTGCGCTGGCTGTTGGAAAACTTGTCGCCAGCTTCTGTCGCGCGCGCTCGACGGTGAAGTGAGGCATCAGGGGCAACAGCTCGAACAACCGGTAGCTGGCTGGACCGGCACCCGATGCCTCAAGCAAACGACGTCGATCCGACGCCACCAGACTGGCGATGGCGATGATGCCGCGCTCGGCATCGGCGGCGGCTGTCGCCACACCTTTCAGGAAAAAGCCAACCCAGCCTTCCCAATCTCCGTCCGAACGCACGCCCGACAGTCTGCGGTAGTACTCGTCCTGATGCTGCTTGAGGTAACCGCTGAGATACATCAAGGGCTCTGCCAGCAAATGCCAATGCTCCAGGAGCGCCGCAATCAGCAGACGCCCGATACGGCCGTTTCCATCCAGAAAGGGATGGATGGTTTCGAATTGCGCATGGATCACCGCAATCTTCACCAACGGCGGCAGGCCAGCCGCAGAGTCGTCGTGAACGAAACGCTCGATGTCGGCCAGCAGTCCCGCCACGCGTTCGGCCGGGGGCGGAACGAACACGGCATTTCCAGGCCGCGTGCCACCGATCCAGTTTTGCGATCGACGCAGCATGCCCGGCTGCTTCCCCACCCCGCGGGCGCCATCCAGCAACAGACGATGCGCTTCGCAAAGCAGCCGTACGCTGATGGGCAGTCCATTTGGATTGCGCATGTTTTCCTGCACCACGCGAAAGGCTCGCAGATAGTTCGTGACCTCCTCGACATCGTCGGTATTGCGAATCGCAAAACCAGCTTCCTCATCGAACAGATCGACCAAGGTCGCTTGCGTCCCTTCGATCTGAGACGTGAGCAAGGCTTCCTTTCGGATTGCGCTGTAGAGCAGCCATTCCACCGATGGGACCAGGCCTGACACGCCTGAGAGTCGAGCCAGTGCGAGTTCGGCTGTCCGGTTCAGGTCGACGAAAGACTCTGGAGCCATCTGAGGATCGTTCGGCGGCAGGAGATTCGGCACGAACGCGCGTACGGCTTCGCCAACCGTTGTCGAAGTTACATAAGTGCCAGTGACGCGCATCAAAGAACTCTTTAATGGAAAACAGGCAGATTAAAGCAATCTTTAATCGACTGCACCTTGATTAAAGCTTTGCTTGGTCGCTGCATCCAGACAACGGGTCCGCGCGACGCATCCACATGCCCGATGTTGGAACGCCGACACGCCGCGTCGGTTCCGACCCACACTGATTCGCGCGCTTGCTTCGGATCCGGTGCGCACCACAGCGGCTAACTTGACATTTCGAACAACCAATCTGCCGCACGCGCACCAATTGCCATGACCACCTCTGCCAACGACCAACAAAAACTCTGGGAACTGATCAAGGACACGCGTTTCGGCATGCTCGTGCACCGCCATTCCGACGGCATGCTGCACAGCCATCCGCTGACGACGCAGAACAAGGACGTCGACGAGGACGCGACGCTGTACTTCTTCATCCCGAAAGACGGCGAAATCGCCCGCCACGTGGCGACCGACAGCGTCGTCAACGTCTCGTATGCCAACACGAGCAGCGACAGCTATGTGTCGATTGCCGGCAACGCGGCGTTGCTCGAAGACCAGGCCAAGAAGGAACAGCTGTTCAACGCGTTCGCCAAGGCCTGGTTTCCGAAGGGCGTAACCGATCCGAACCTGGGTCTTTTGACCGTCAAGATCGACGACGCCGAATACTGGGACGTCGACGACAGCAAAATGGTTCAGCTGTTCAAGATGGCGAAGGCAGCCATGACGGGCGAGACGCCCAAGCAGATGGGCGAGCACAAGAAGCTGGATCTGGGCTGATCCGTGCTGGCGCCAGGCGCCGGCTCACGGCTGGCAAGCGTGCTCGCCGAACAGCCTCGGATCTTTCCCGTGGAGCAGGCGCTCAGGCAACTGATCGACAGCAAAGCGGACCGGTTGCCGTTTCCGGCAGCGGGCAGCACGCTGGAGCGCTGGCGTTCGCTTGCGGCAGTCGCGTCGCACGATCTCTCGCTGGTCAAGCTCTTCGAAGGTCATACCGACGCTCTCGCCATCTTGCAGGAGCTGGGTGCCGATTCTTCATTACCTGAGAGCAGAGCATCGCGCTCATGGGGCACATGGTGTGCAGAGCCGCCGGACGCGCGGCTCGAGATGCGGGCGAGCGGAAGCGGAACCGCAGTCACCCTTCACGGTACCAAGGCTTGGTGCTCTGGCGCGCATGCGGTCACTCACGCTCTTGTCAGCTGTTGGGACGAAGACGGTCGGCCGCGATTGGCCGCCGTTGCAATCGACCAGCCCGGCGTAGCCGTGACCTCCGATGGCTGGCATGCGGTCGGCATGGCTTCGACGAGAAGCGTCGATGTCCGCTTCGACGGGGCGCTTGCCGCGGCGGTTGGTGGCCCAGGCGACTATGTCGAGCGACCCGGGTTCTGGCAGGGAGGCGCGGGTATCGCGGCTTGCTGGTACGGCGGCGCCGAAGGCATTGCCGAGATGACGCGGCAACGCTGCGGACCCAAACCCGATCCTCATCGCCTCGCGCATCTCGGCGCCATTGATGTTGCGCTTGCAGGTGCTGCATCCGTGCTCCGCGAAACAGCCGCCTGGATCGACGCGAACCCCACCGCGTCGGCTCAACTGCAAGCGACGCGCGCTCGTCTCGTGTGCGAGCGTGCCGCCACGGACATCGTTCTTTACGCAGGTCGCGCGCTCGGCGCGGCTCCGCTCTGCCGGGATGCTCGCTTCGCGCAGGCGATGGCCGACCTGCCCGTCTTCATCCGCCAGAGCCATGCCGAACGCGACCTCGCGTCGCTAGGCGATTTGCTGCGCAATGCACCGGAGCCGCCATGGACTCTCTAGCCACAAAACCGGCAGTCGAATCGGACCGCGCCATCGAAGGACTCGGAACGCCGGAATCCCGGTGGCTTCCGTGGCTCGCATCACAGCGGCTACCCGAAATGACCGCAAGCGATCTGGTGCCGCAAGGTCGACGCGCCGTCGTTGTCGCTCCGCATCCCGACGACGAGGTCCTGTCGGTGGGCGGCATGCTGTCGCAGCTGGCTGCGATGAAGCGGGAAATCCTTGTCGTCGCCGTCACCGACGGAACCGGCAGCCACGACGGATCGACGATCTGGCGTCCGGAAAAGCTGGCCGAAGTCCGGCCGCTGGAAAGCCGACGCGCCTGGCAGCGGCTGGGTTTCGGCAAGGTCGAGTCGCGGCGCCTCGCGATGCCCGATGGTGGCCTGATGGCGCAGCGAAACGTCCTAGCTCAACGCATCGCCGCCTTGCTTCGGCCCGGTGATGTGGTCTTCACGACCTGGCGGCTCGACGGCCACCCCGATCATGAAGCGACCGCGCAGGCATGCGCCGCCGCCACGGCGTGCATGAACGCGCGGCTCATCGAAGTACCGGTCTGGGCTTGGCACTGGGCCTCGGCAGGCGATCCGCGCATGCCGTGGCGGCGCGCCCGGCAGATCGCCCTTTCTCCTGACGACATGCGACAGAAGCGCGAGGCGGTTGGCGAATTCACCAGCCAGCTGGAAACCGATGCTTCCACCGGTGCCGGACCGATTTTGCGCAGCACGACGGTCGAACGCGCCTGCAGGCCGTTCGAACTGGTGTTCGCATGAACGGCGTGGAGGGCCGAGCGATGGCAACCGAGCCCGGAAAGCTTCCGTATTTCGAGCAGCTCTACGGCGCCAGTGAGGATCCTTACGGCGTGCGGACGCGCTGGTACGAGTTCCGCAAGCGCGCGACGTTGCTGGCTGCCCTGCCACACCCGAATTACGCGCGCGCCTACGAACCGGGCTGCGGCGCCGGCGAACTCACCGCCGAACTGGCTGCGCGTTGCGACGCACTGCTCTCGAGCGATTTCAGCCCCGCTGCGCTGGCTTCCGCCCGCGAACGCACCGCATCGCTGCCCAACGTACGCGTCGCCTCCCATGCCCTGCCGCACGACTGGCCGCAACACGACGCGCCGTTCGACCTGATCGTCGTCAGCGAACTCGGATACTTTCTCGACGCCGACTCGATGCGCGCCGTGGCCGCGCACTGCGATGCTTCGCTGGCGGACGACGGCGTGCTGGTCGCCTGCAACTGGCGCCCCGATTTCGATGCCCGGGCGCTGTCGACCGACGCAGTGCACGAGGCGCTGGCTGCCATCGGACTGGCGCGCATCGTCCACCACGTCGAGGACGATTTCCTGCTGGACGTGTGGTGCCGGGACGGACGCTCGGTGGCGCAGCGCGAAGGCATCCGATGATCGGCATTGTGGTTCCGGCGCACAACGAGGAGGCGGTCATAGGCAACGCGCTGGCGGCGATGCGCGTCGCGGCAAGCCACCCCGGATTGGGCGGCGAAGCGGTCGAGATCCTGCTGGTGCTCGACAGCTGCGACGACGCAACCGCCGACATCGCGCGCTCCCACGGCATCGCGACGCACCGCGTCGATGCGCGCAACGTCGGTCTGGCCCGCGCCGCCGGCGCCGACCGGTTGCTGAAACATGGAGCGCGCTGGCTTGCATTCACCGATGCCGACACGATCGTTTCACCGGAATGGCTGGTGCGTCAGCTCGAACTCGATGCCGATGCGGTCTGCGGATCCATCGGCGTCGACGACTGGAGCGCCCACGGACCCGATGCGGATGCCATTCGCGAACATTTCGCGCGCACCTACCACGACGTCGACGGCCATCGACACATCCACGGAGCAAACCTCGGCGTTTCCGCCGCGGCCTATGTGCGCGCCGGTGGTTTTCCGGCCCTGAGATGCAGCGAGGACGTTGCGCTGGTCGAGGCGCTGCAGGCGTCGGGCGCGCGCATCGCGTGGAGCGCCGCGCCAAGGGTGCAGACAAGTGCGCGTTCGGATGCACGCGCACGCGGAGGGTTCGGCGACACGCTGCTGGCCGTCATCGCCGCAGGCATCGCGATCACGGCCGCCACCGCCGTCGTCGCTGCCGCGACTACTGCCACCGCCACCGCGCCACCGCAACTCGCGGATTAAGGTTTTCAACGGCCTGGTCCGTCCGGGCATCCACCGATGCGCGCGCGTCCGACGCCGTCCTAAGCTGCCGCACCTGTCCCCGGACCCGGAGGTGCAGGAAAACAACAAGGAGACGCGCGTGATCCATTCGATACCGACGGCCAAGTCAATGGCACATCCAGCCCGCTTCGGCGGCCCCGCAATGCCTTTCGCGGTCCTCGCGGCCGCGCTGCTCGTCGCGGGATGCGGCGGCGGCAACGACGGATCGCGACAGCCGTCCATCGCACTGTCTTGCGCAGAACTCAACGGAATGATCGTCCCGGCTTCGGCCATCGGCCTGACGACGACCGGCGCCGTCGTCACCAGCAGCACCGTGGTTGCCACGGCGGGTACGGGCAACGCGGCGGTCGGCGAATATTGCAAGGTGCTGGGCGACATCAAGTCGGTCGACGCAGCCGCGCAGAGCATCAAGTTCCAGCTCAACCTGCCCACTGCCTGGAATCGCAAGGCGGTGATGTTCGGCGGCGGCGGCTACAACGGCACCATCGCGACGGGTGCGGGTAACGTGCCGGCCGGCCCGGCGGACAAACCGACGCCGCTGGCACGCGGCTACGCGACTTTCGGCAGCGATTCGGGCCATCAGGCGAATCCGCTGACCACGAGCCGCGACGGCAGCTTCGGCGCCAACGACGAAATGCTGCGCAACTTCTCCGCCGACGCAATAAAGAAGACGCATGACGTGGCCATCGCGCTGACCCAGATGCGTTACGCCGATAAGGTGCAGCGCACCTATTTCGCCGGCGGATCGACCGGCGGACGCGAGGCGCTGATCGCCGTCACGCGCTGGCCGGACGATTACAGCGGCGCCATCGTGCTGTATCCGGCCTGGAATGCCGCGGCGCTCGACCTGCAGTTCGGCCGCATCACGCGCGCGCTGGCGCAGCCCAATGCCTACCCGAGCCGCGCCAAGCGCAAGCTGCTGCTCGACGCATCGCTGGCGGCTTGCGACAACCTCGACGGCGTGGCCGACGGCGTGATCAGCAACGTCCGCGCGTGCAACGCGAGCTTCAACCCGCGCACGGCCATCGTCAACGGCGCGCCTCTGCGCTGCCCGAACGGCGTGGATGCGGGCGACAGCTGCCTGTCGGATGCACAGATCACCGGCTTCGAAGTCACGAACACGCCGCTGACGCTCAGCTACCGGCTGGCAAGCGGCGAGACCACCTATCCGGGCTTCAATACCTGGGGCACCGATTTCGGCGTGCCGGGCACGAGCCCGCTGCAACCGACGGTGCTGACGCTGTCGCTCGGCACCGAACAGCCGGCCAACCCGATGCCGCCCGTCACGGCCACGACATCGCCGCCGTACGGCAGCACGTTCTGGGACCAGTGGGTCAAGTTCTTCCTGACGCGCAATCCGAACGCCAACTCGCTGGCGCTCGATCCGCAGAATCCAGGCGCGCTGCAGGAACGCATCGTCGCGCTCACTGCTCTGCAGGATTCGAACGGCACCGACCTTTCGGCCTTCAGCGCCAAGGGCGGCCGCATCCTGATGGCTCACGGCTCGCACGATGCGCTCGTCAGCACGCGCGCTACCGAGCAGTATCTCGAACGGCTGCGCGGCACCATGGGCACCGCACAGCTCGACGGGTTGCTGCGCTATTACGAGATTCCGGGTTACGGCCATGCGGCCAGCAGCGTGTTCAACGCGGCCTGGGATTCGCTGACGACGCTGGAGAACTGGGTGGAGCGCGGCGTCGCGCCGCCGGACCAGATCGTGGCCGACACCGCCGGCGTGCCGGGGCGGACCCGTCCGCTGTGCGTGTATCCGGGGTATCCGCGGTATCGGGGGACCGGAGACGTGAACGTCGCGGCGAGCTACGCCTGCGCGGCGCCCTGATCGAACGCCAGGGTCAACCCTTTTCCAGGTCGACGAGAAACTTCTCTCCGGTCGCGCGCCTGGCATAGGCCGCGACCGCTTCCGGCTCCAGCATTCCGGCCAGGGAAATTTCTCCCGCGTAACCGCTGGCGAAGGTGGTCGTCAGTTCGCTCATGACTCTCTGCTTGAGCACCATCGCGGCTTCGGCGCCGATCTTCTGCAGGAACGGGAAGACCAGCCAGCCTCCGATGCTCCATGCCATGCCGACGTTGTTGCCGAGTTCGATCGGCGCGCTGTCGAGCCGGCCGTAGAGGTAGACCTGCTTGTGCGTGCTGGAGCCATAGCGGCTGTAGTTGCTCTCGGTCCGGCTCAGTGCTGCTTCCATGCAGCTCAGGATCTGGCCGGCGAGCTTGCCGCCGCCGGTGGCGTCGAAAGCGATCGTCGCACCGGTCTCGACCAGCGCTTCGGTCAGGCTTTCCAGGAAATCCGGCGCGCTCGAATTGCAGACGTATTTCGCGCCGATCGAGCGGAGCAGATCGACCTGGTCCTGCTTGCGCACGATGTTCACCAGCGCGATGCCGTCCTTCTGGCAGATGCGGTTGAGCATCTGGCCGAGGTTCGATGCCGCCGCGGTGTGAACCAGCGCCTTGTGGCCGTCCCGGCGCATGTTCTCGACCATGCCCAGCGCGGTGAGCGGATTCACGAAAGAAGACGCGCCCTCCGCAGCCGTTGCGCCTTCGGGCAGCGGCATGCACGATTCGGCGGTCACCGATCGGTACTGGGTGTACATGCCGCCGCCCAGCAGAGCGACGGTCTTGCCGAGCAATGCCTGCGCCGCAGGCGACTTTCCTGCCCTCACGACGAGGCCCGCACCCTCATTGCCCACCGGCAATGCCTGCCCCAGACGCCCTTTCATCGATTTCATCGCCGCTTCGGGCACCTGCGCGGTCAGCACGGGGCGTTCGGCCGTTCCGCCGTACCGGGCCGTTTCGAGATCGGCAGCACCGAAAAGCAGGCCGAGGTCCGACGGATTGATCGGCGCAGCCTGCATGCGCACCAGCACTTCATCATCGCCCGGAACGGGTACCGGCAGGCTGGCGAGCGTCACTTCAAGCTCGCCGGTCTCCTTGATCAGGGACTGGAGTTGCAGGGCTTCTTCGGGAATATGGATCGTCATTGCGGATGCCTCTTTGTGAATGGATGCCGGCCGTAGCTGACCAGAAAAGCGAAAAGCCCACCGAAGTGGGCCTTTCGCACTGTCAACAGCTCAATGGATCAGGCAGTGACGCCGTCGGCCACCGACTGATATTCCTCGATCTTGTCGAAGTTCAGGTACTGGTAGATCTGCGAGCTGGACGCATCCAGCACGCCGACGCTCTCCATGTACTCGGCCTTCGTCGGGATGCGACCAAGGCGCGAGCAGATCGCCGCGAGTTCGGCACTGCCCAGATACACGAAGGTGTTCTTGCCGAGCCGGTTCGGGAAATTGCGGGTGCTGGTCGACATCACGGTCGCGCCTTCGCGCACCTGTGCCTGGTTGCCCATGCACAGCGAGCAGCCCGGCATTTCGGTGCGCGCACCGGCATTGCCGAACACGCCGTAATGGCCTTCTTCGGACAGCTGCTGCGCATCCATCTTGGTCGGCGGCGCGATCCACAGCTTGACCGGGATGTCGCGCTTGCCTTCGAGCAGCTTGGAAGCCGCGCGGAAGTGACCGATGTTGGTCATGCAGGAGCCGATGAACACTTCGTCGATCTTCACACCGGCGACTTCCGACAGCGTCTTCACGTCGTCCGGGTCGTTCGGGCAGGCGCAGATCGGCTCGTGGATGTCGGCGAGGTCGATGTCGATCACGGCCGCGTAGTCGGCGTCGTCGTCGCCCTTGAGCAGTTCGGGGTTCGCGAGCCAGGCTTCCTGTGCGGCGATGCGGCGGGCCAGCGTGCGCGCGTCGGCATAACCCTCGGCAATCATCCACTTCATCAGCGTGATGTTGCTGTTGATGTATTCGATGATCGGTTCCTTGTTCAGGTGCACCGTGCAGCCGGCGGCAGAGCGTTCGGCCGAGGCGTCGCTCAGCTCGAATGCCTGCTCGACCTTCAGGTCGGGCAAACCTTCGATTTCCAGGATGCGACCCGAGAACACGTTGACCTTGCCCTGCTTGGCGACGGTCAGGAGGCCGGCCTTGATGGCGTAAAGCGGAATCGCGTTGACCAGATCGCGCAGCGTGACGCCGGGCTGCATCTTGCCCTTGAAGCGCACCAGCACCGATTCGGGCATGTCCAGCGGCATCACGCCGGTGGCGGCCGCGAAAGCGACCAGGCCGGAGCCGGCCGGAAAGCTGATGCCGATCGGGAAACGCGTGTGGCTGTCGCCGCCAGTGCCGACGGTGTCGGGCGTCAGCAGGCGGTTGAGCCAGCTGTGGATCACGCCGTCGCCCGGACGCAGCGAAACGCCGCCGCGCGTCGCCATGAAGTCCGGCAGTTCGTGGTGCATCTTCACGTCGACCTTCTTCGGGTACGCCGCGGTGTGGCAGAACGACTGCATGACGAGGTCGGCGCTGAAGCCGAGGCAGGCCAAGTCTTTCAGTTCGTCGCGGGTCATCGGACCGGTGGTGTCCTGCGAGCCGACCGAAGTCATCTTGGGTTCGCAGTATGTGCCCGGGCGAACGCCCTGGCCTTCAGGCAGACCACAGGCACGGCCGACCATCTTCTGTGCGAGCGAGAAGCCCTTCTTGGTGTCGACCGGACTCGACGGCAGGCGGAACAGCGTCGACACCGGCAGGCCCAGCGCCTCGCGCGCCTTGGTCGTCAGGCCGCGACCGACGATCAGCGGAATGCGGCCACCGGCGCGCACTTCATCGAACAGCACTTCGCTCTTGACGGTGAATTCGGCGATGACCTTGCCGTCCTTCAGCGCCTTGCCGTCGTAGGGACGCAGTTCGACCACGTCGCCCATCTCCATCTGGCTCACGTCGAGCTCGATCGGCAGCGCGCCGGAGTCTTCCATCGTGTTGTAGAAGATCGGCGCGATCTTGCCGCCGAGGCAGACGCCGCCGAAACGCTTGTTCGGCACGAACGGAATGTCTTCGCCGGTGAACCACAGCACCGAATTGGTGGCGCTCTTGCGGCTGGAGCCCGTACCGACGACGTCGCCGGCATAGGCCACGAGATTGCCGCGCGCGCGCAGGTCTTCGATGAACTTCACCGGGCCGCGCTTGCCGTCTTCTTCGGGAACGATGCCCGGGCGCGCGTTCTTGTGCATCGCGAGCGCGTGCATCGGGATGTCGGGCCGCGTCGTCGCGTCGGGCGCGGGCGACAGGTCGTCGGTGTTGATTTCGCCGGCGACCTTGAAGATCGTGACGGTGATGCTCTGCGGCACTTCGGGACGGCTGGTAAACCATTCCGCGTCGGCCCAGCTCTGCATCACGGCCTTGGCATTGGCATTGCCGGCGTCCGCCTTTTCCTTGACGTCGTGGAACTGGTCGAACATCAGGAGCGTCTTCTTCAGGCCATCGGCAGCGACGCCGCCGACTTCCGCGTCGTCCAGCAGATCGATCATCGGGCTGATGTTGTAGCCGCCGAGCATGGTGCCGAGCAGTTCGGTGGCGCGGGCGCGCGACAGCAGCGGGTTCGTCTCGGTGCCATGTGCCACGGCCGCCAGATAGCTCGCCTTGACCTTGGCCGCGTCATCGACGCCGGCCGGAACGCGATATGTGAGCAGGTCGAGCAGAAATGCGCCGTCTTTCGACGACGCGTCCTTCATCAGCTCGATCGCTTCGCTGGTCTGCTTGGCGGTGAGGGGCAGCGGCGGGATACCGAGCGCGGCGCGTTCGGCGACATGGTCAACGTAGGCTTGCAACATCTATTTTTCTCCTGGGTCCTGAAACTGGGGCGGCGGCTCAGGCTCTAGCAAGAGCCGCGCCTCCGGATTGCCTTCGTGGCTGCCTTACTTCTTGGCGACGCCGGCTGGCTGGTCGGCACCTTCGAACAGGCTTTTCGGCGGGTTCTTCTTCATTTCTTCCGCGAAAGCCATCTGGGCGGGCGCCATGCATTCGTCGGCGAGGCGCAGGCCTTCCTTCTGGTTCATCAGCATCGACTTGTTGGCGATCTGGAGCCACATCGCGCCGGCGCGCGGGTCTTCGAGGCGGATCGCGCCGGTCCGGCTTTCGACCGGGTGCATGCGATAGCGCGCGCCCTTGGTCGAGACGGTGAAGAAGCCCGGCTTCTTCTCATCGGCGGTGACGGTGACGTCGGCGCCCAGTTCGCACTGGATCTTGCCGGTCTGCACGCGCTGCGCGACGGCCAGGTCGGCTTCGGTGAGCGTGATGTCGGTGCTGGTGTCGATCGGCGTGACTTCCTCGACCGCCTTGGCTGCACGGCGGGTGACTTGAGGCTTCTTCTTCGGTTCCGCTTTCGCGGCGGTCTTGGCAACCGGCTTGGCTGCGGGTTTCGCAGCAGGTTTTGCTGCTGCAGCCTTCGGCGCCGGCTTGGCCGCGTCGGTTTGCGCGGAAGCTGCGAAAGGCAGAGCGAGAGCCAGGGCGGCGATCAGTACGGTGGTCTTCATCGATGGGTTCCTAGGGTGACGCGTTTGTCTTGATTGAGTGTGTACGGAAGGGTTGGTTCAGACGAACCAACCCTGTGCTTCGGCTGGCAAGATGCGACCGGTGGCATGCGCCCTTTCGAGCACCTGCCAGAAATGACGGTAACTGGCGCGATCATGAAGCACGCCGTCGACGCTCACCGGCGCCCATGCGGCTTCGACCGCGCGCGCCACGATGTGCGTCGCGACGTCGATCTGCTGCGCATCGGGCGCAAAGGCTTCGAGGATCGGCCGGATCTGGCTCGGATGGATGCTCCACATGCGGGTGTAGCCGAATTCGCGTGCGGCACGTCTCGCGGCGGCGCGCATGGCATCGACATCGCTGAATTCGGTGACGACGCAGTGCGACGGCACCTTGCCGAACGCATGCGCGGCGGAGGCAATCTCCAGCTTGGCGCGCACGACCAGCGGATGCGTGAACTGCCCGGCTGCGCCCATACCCTCGGCCGGAATCGCGCCGGCATGCGCGGAGACGAAATCCATCAGACCGAAACTGAGCGACTGCACGCGCGGATGCGCGGCAATGTCGAAGGAGTTGCGTACCGCCAAAGGCGATTCGATCAGCACATGCAGCGGCAGCGCCGTGGCGCCAGCAGCATCGATCGCGTCGACCGCACGCGCCACATCGGCGGCGGATTCGACCTTCGGCACCATCAGATAGTCGAGTCGCCGGCCTGCACGACCGACGATGGTGTCGATGTCGGCATCGAAGGATTCGTGCGAAACCGGATGCACGCGCGCACCGACCCGCGCGCCGCCAGCGGCACCGAGCACCAGTTCGGAAACCAGTACCGCGTGCTCGGCTTCTCCGCCAACGGGTGCGCCGTCTTCGCAATCCAGCGTGACGTCGAACACGCAGGCGCCGAACTCTTCGGCCATCTCGGCCTGCAGCGCAAGGCTCTTCTTCATGCGCGCCTCGACGCCGCTGTAGTGGTCGCAGACCGACAGCGACACGGCGCCGGCCTGGGCGCCGAGCAAAACTTCGCGGGGATGGGCGCTCATGCGGAAGCCTTCTTCTTTTGCGCCACGATGAACATCCGTGGGAAGGCAAGCAGCAGCTTCCCGTCGGACCGCACCGGATACGCCCTGGCGACGCGGCGTTCGTATTCGGCCAGGTAGCTGGCCTGAAGATCGGCAGGCAGACCGTCGACGAAAGGTTTCAGCCCAGTGCTGCGGACCCAGTCGACGATCGCCGCGGCGGAAGCCATCGGATGCTGGTAGATGGTGTGCCACACGTCGACATGGGCCGCGTCGGACGCCAGCAGGTCGTAATAACCGGCGAGCGGCAGCAGCAGCGTGCGCAGCCTGTCGGCATCGCCGATATGGTCTTTCCACGGCGCCTCGGATGCGACTTCGCGCATCAGACGGTGCGTGGGTTCTTCCCGGTTGTCGGGCATCTGGACGGCGAGGACGCCGCTAGGCGCCAATGCGGCGAACAGGCGCGGGATCAGCTTTTCGTGATCGGGCACCCATTGCAGCGCGGCATTGGCATAGATGAGATCGGGGGCGGCATCGGGAGCGGAACCGGAAGGATTCCACGTCGCGATGTCGCCGGATTCGAAGCGCGCAGCCGGCAGGCGCTCGCGCGCACTGACCAGCATGGCTTCGGAGTTGTCGATGCCGACGACATCGGCATCCGGAAAGCGCCGGACGATGAGCTCGGTGGAATTTCCCGGACCGCAGCCCAGGTCGACCGCGCGGGCCGCCGTGGTCAGCGGCACCCGCGCCAGCAGTTCTTCGGCCGGGCGCGTGCGCTCGTCCTCGAAGCGGCGGTACAGGGAGGGATTCCAGTCGCGCATCGTCATCGGCGGCTTGTCCTTCTCAGGTCTCTCAGGTCGCTCAGATCTCTCAGAGCAGATGGGCGACGCCGGCTTGCTCGTCGGTCAGTTCCTTGAGCGTCTTGTCGATGCGTTCCTGGCTGAAGGCGTCGATGTCCAGGCCTTCGACGACCTTGTATTCGCCGTTCTCGGTCGTGACCGGGAAGCCGAACATCACGTCCTTCGGAATGCCGTACTGGCCGTCCGACGGAATGCCCATCGTGACCCACTTGCCGTTGGTGCCCAATGCCCAGTCGCGCATGTGGTCGATGGCGGCGTTCGCTGCCGATGCAGCCGACGACGAACCGCGTGCTTCGATGATGGCCGCGCCGCGCTTGCCGACGGTCGGCAGGAAGGTGTTGGCATTCCATTCCTGGTCGTCGATCATCTTCGCGACGCTTTCGCCGCCGATGGTCGCGAAGCGATAGTCGGCGTACATCGTCGGCGAGTGGTTGCCCCAGACGGTGAGCTTCTCGATGTCCGCGACGGCCTTGCCGGTCTTGGCCGCGAGCTGGCTGGCGGCGCGGTTGTGATCGAGGCGCAGCATGGCGGTGAAGTTCTTGCGCGGCAGGTCGGGCGCGCTCTTCATGGCGATGTAGGCGTTGGTGTTGGCCGGGTTGCCGACCACCAGCACCTTGACGTCACGGCTGGCGACGGCGTTGAGCGCCTTGCCCTGCGCGGTGAAGATGGCGCCGTTGACGGCCAGCAGCTCGGCACGTTCCATGCCCGGGCCGCGCGGACGCGAACCGACCAGCAGTGCGTAGTCGGCGTCCTTGAAGGCGGTCATCGGGTCGCCGTGGGCTTCCATGCCGACCAGCAGCGGGAACGCGCAGTCGTCGAGTTCCATCATCACGCCCTTGAGCGCCTTCTGCGGTCCTTCAACCGGCACTTCGAGCAGTTGAAGGATGACCGGCTGGTCTTTGCCGAGCATTTCGCCGGAGGCGATGCGGAACAACAGGGCGTAACCGATTTGGCCGGCGGCGCCGGTAACGGCAACGCGGACGGGCTTTTTGCTCATTGGGAAGACTCCAGAAAGTGAAGAAAACGGTGCAGGCGGACACGAAGGCCACCAGACACGGAACCGGGCGACATTTTAAGCCGATTCGAGATTTTGGGCGTGACTGTCTTATGTCTTATATAAGATCGAGGCAATGTCCACGTCCGCCCCCATCGTGCCGTCGCCTCTCGCCGAGGCAGCCACGCCCTCCTTCAGCCCGCTCTATCAGCAGATCAAGTCACTGATCCTGCAGAGCCTGCAGGCCGGCGAGTGGAAGCCAGGCGAGCCGATTCCAAGTGAAATGGACCTTGCGGCGCGATTCAAGGTCAGCCAGGGCACGGTGCGCAAGGCGATCGACGAAATGGCAGCGGAAAACCTGGTGGTGCGGCGCCAGGGCAAGGGCACCTTCGTCGCGACGCATGCCGAACGGAACGTGCAGTACCGCTTCCTGAAGCTGGTGCCCGACAGCGGCGACACGCAGGCCGAAGGTCCGGCCGAGCGCACCATCGTCGATTGCAAGCGTCTCCGCGCCGCATCCGACGTGGCCCGCGCGCTGGCGTTGCGCACCGGCGATGCCGTGTTGCAGGTGCGTCGCGTGCTGGCATATGCCGGCGTGCCGACCATCCTGGAAGACCTGTGGCTTCCCGGCTCGCCGTTCAGGGGGCTGACCGCCGAGCGGTTGCGCGAATGGAGCGGACCGATGTACGCGATGTTCGAAACCGAATTCGGCGTGCGCATGGTGCGCGCCGAAGAGCAGATACGCGCAGTGCTGCCAGACGCATCGCAGGCAGCGTTGCTTTCGGTGCCGGTCACGACGCCGCTCCTGAGCGTCGAGCGCATCGCGCACACCTACAACGATGCGCCGATGGAACTTCGGCGCGGTCTCTACCGCACCGACACGCACCATTATCGGAATGCCCTCGGATGATTCTTAGCAGACCTTTCAACTCCCGGCACCCACCGCCGCGTCGTAATACCTTGCTATGGATTAAGTAGCAAACCAACTTTCACAACGCAGCCTTCCATGCAGACGACAGCTGTCTCATGGTGCATTGCAATAGAATTTTGCGTTGTTTGCATTTCTGCCAAAGAACAAGCCGTTTCTCCAAAAAAGCAAAGAAAGTCCCCATGACAGAGCTTGCCACTCCCCGGCCGCCGCGCCGTCAGTTCCGCAATATCAATGCGTTCACCGACCTGACCACCTACCGGCTTCCGCCGGCCGGCATCGTCTCCATCCTGCACCGCGTGAGCGGCGCACTGATGTTCCTTCTGATGCCGTTCATCATCTGGATGTTCGATACGTCTGTTTCATCTGAAATCTCCTTTGCCAAATTCAAGGCGACATTCAATGTCGGGCTGTCCGGCGTCTTCTTCAAACTTGTCGCGCTGGCCCTGATCTGGGCTTTCCTGCATCACTTCATCGCCGGCCTGCGCCATCTTTGGATGGACGTCAGTCACTCGGCTGCCAGCAAGGATTTCGGCAGGACGTCGGCGATCGCCGTGCTCTCGCTGAGCATCGTGCTGACCATCGTCCTCGGCGCGAAGCTGTTCGGCGTGTACTGAAAAGGAGCATGAAATGTCTGTGAACTACGGCTCCAAGCGCATCGTCGTCGGCGCGCACTACGGTCTGCGCGACTGGCTCAGCCAGCGCGTCACCGCCTCCCTGATGGCGATCTTCACCCTGCTCGTCATCGGTCAGGTCATCATTTCCCGCGGTCCGGTCGGCTACGACACCTGGTCAGGCATCTTTTCGTCCCAATGGATGAAAGTTTTGACTTTTGTTGTGATCGCTTCGCTGCTTTACCACGTATGGGTTGGTATGCGCGACATCTGGATGGATTACGTCCAGCCTGTCGGCATCCGCCTCGCCGCCCAAATTTTCACGATCGTCTGGTTGGTCGGTTGTGCCGGGTGGGCCATTCAAGTTCTCTGGAGACTTTGACCCGATGACTGCCTATACAAAAGAACAGATTACCAAGCGCAAGTTCGACGTCGTGATCGTCGGCGCAGGTGGTTCCGGCATGCGCGCATCGCTTCAGCTGGCACGCGCCGGCCTGAACGTCGCCGTGCTCTCGAAGGTCTTCCCGACCCGCTCGCACACCGTCGCTGCCCAGGGCGGCGTCGGTGCCTCGCTCGGCAACATGAGCGAAGACAACTGGCACTATCACTTCTACGACACGATCAAGGGCTCCGACTGGCTCGGCGACCAGGACGCGATCGAGTTCATGTGTCGCGAAGCACCGAAAGTGGTCTACGAGCTGGAACACTTCGGCATGCCGTTCGACCGCAACCCCGACGGCACCATCTATCAGCGTCCATTCGGTGGCCATACGGCCAATTACGGCGAAAAGCCGGTTCAGCGCGCCTGCGCCGCGGCCGACCGCACCGGCCACGCGATGCTGCATACGCTCTATCAGAAGAACGTCGAAGCCCGCACCCAGTTCTTCGTCGAATGGATGGCGCTCGACCTGATCCGCGACGACGAAGGCGATGTCGTCGGCGTGACCGCACTCGAAATGGAAACCGGCGACCTGCACATCCTGCAGGCCAAGACCGTTCTGCTCGCCACCGGCGGCGCCGGCCGGATCTTCCAGGCGTCGACCAACGCGTTCATCAATACCGGCGACGGCCTCGGCATGGCAGCCCGCTCGGGCATTCCGCTGCAGGACATGGAGTTCTGGCAGTTCCACCCGACCGGCGTTGCCGGTGCCGGCGTGCTGCTGACCGAAGGCTGCCGCGGCGAAGGCGCGATCCTGCTGAACAGCAACGGCGAGCGTTTCATGGAGCGTTATGCGCCGACCATGAAGGACCTGGCACCGCGCGACTTCGTTTCACGCTCGATGGACCAGGAAATCAAGGAAGGTCGCGGCTGCGGTCCCAACAAGGACTACATCCACATGAAGCTGGACCATCTCGGTGCCGAGACGATCCACAAGCGGCTGCCTTCGGTCTACGAGATCGGCATCAACTTCGCGAATGTCGACGTCACGAAGGAACCGATTCCCGTCGTGCCGACCATCCACTACCAGATGGGCGGCATTCCGACCAACATCAACGGCCAGGTCGTGATCCAGGACGCGGAGAACAACAGCGTTGCGGTCAACGGGCTTTACGCCGTGGGCGAATGCTCCTGCGTGAGCGTGCACGGCGCGAACCGCCTGGGCACGAATTCGCTGCTCGACCTGCTGGTGTTCGGCCGCGCGGCCGGCAACCATATCGTCGAATTCAACGACAAGCTGAAGGAACACAAGACGCTGCCGGCCGATGCCGCCGACCGCTCGCTTGCTCGCCTGAACCAGCTCGAAGCGTCGACCTCCGGCGAATATGCGCAGGATGTCGCCAACGAAATCCGCACCGTCATGCAGCAGCACGCAGCCGTGTTCCGCAAACAGGCGTCGATGGACGAAGGCGTCGCGAAGATCGCCGCCGTGCGCGATCGCGTCAATGCGATCACGCTCAAGGACAAGTCGCGCGTCTTCAACACCGCCCGCATCGAGGCGCTGGAAGTCGACAACCTGATCGAAGTGGCGCAGGCCACGATGGTCTCGGCGGCCGCACGCACCGAATGCCGCGGCGCGCACACGGTCGAAGACTACGAGCGTCCGGCGGACGACTTGGTCGCCCCGCTCGGCCGTAACGATGCCGAGTGGATGAAGCACACGCTCTGGCACACCGGCGACAACAAGCTGACGTACAAGCCGGTCCGTCTGCAGCCGCTGACGGTCGATTCGGTGCAGCCGAAGGTTCGTACCTTCTAAGCGAAGCAAGCACGCAAGAACAAAACATCAAAGGTCAACACGATGAAGCGCACATTCCAGATCTACCGCTACGACCCGGACAAGGACGCAAAGCCTTACATGCAGACCATCGAGGTCGAACTCGACGGTCACGAGCGCATGCTGCTCGACGCGCTGATGAAACTCAAGGCACAGGACCCGACGCTGTCGTTCCGCCGCTCCTGCCGCGAAGGCGTCTGCGGCTCCGACGCGATGAACATCAACGGCAAGAACGGTCTGGCCTGCCTGACCAACATGCTGACGCTGAAGGGCACGATTGTGCTCAAGCCGCTGCCCGGCCTGCCGGTGATCCGCGACCTGATCGTCGACATGACGCAGTTCTTCAAGCAGTACAACTCGATCAAGCCGTACCTGCAGAACGACAACACGCCGCCCGAGAAGGAACGCCTACAGAGCCCGGAAGAGCGCGAAGAGCTCGACGGTCTCTACGAATGCATCCTGTGCGCGAGCTGCTCGACCAGCTGCCCGAGCTTCTGGTGGAATCCGGACAAGTTTGTCGGCCCGGCCGGCCTGCTGCAAGCCTATCGTTTCATCGCCGACAGCCGCGACGAAGCGACTGCCGAACGTCTCGACAACCTCGAAGATCCGTACCGCCTGTTCCGCTGCCACACGATCATGAATTGCGTCGACGTGTGCCCGAAGAATCTCAACCCGACGAAGGCCATCGGGAAGATCAAGGAATTGATGGTGCGTCGCGCCGTCTGATCGCCGAAAGACACAGGATGCAAAATTCCCCAGCTGCCGACACCCCCGACATCGACGTGGATCAGCCGCTGGGCGAGCGAGCGCTCAGCAAGCTGCGGTGGCGCTGCCGTCGCGGCCTGCTCGAGAACGATCTCTTCATCGCCCGCTTCTTCGACCGCCATGCCGAGTCGCTGACCATCCGTCAGGCCAACGCCATGGATGCGCTGATGGACCTCTCCGATCACGACCTCATGGACCTTCTTCTCAAGCGGAAGGAGCCCGACCCCGCAGTGGGCGGGGCGGACGTGGTCCAGCTCTTGCGTCTGATGCGCGTGTGAAGCGCGGCGGGCGTCCTGCCTTCAAGATCACCCATCTCATAGAAAGAAAGTCGAAATGAAAGCTTCCGAGACCAAAGCAACCCTATCGTTCAGCAACGGTGTCGATAACGTCGAACTGCCGATCTACAAGGGAACTGTGGGCCCCGACGTCATCGACATCCGCAAGCTGTACGCACAGACCGGCATGTTCACGTACGACCCGGGCTTCATGTCGACCGCCGCCTGTCAGTCGGCCATCACGTACATCGACGGCGACAAGGGTGAACTGCTGTATCGCGGCTATCCGATCGAGCAGCTGGCGACCAACTGCGACTTCATGGAAACCTGCCATCTGCTGCTGTACGGAGAGCTGCCGGACGCACCGAAGAAGGAAGAGTTCACCAAGCTCGTGACCAACCACACGATGGTCAACGAGCAGATGCAGTTCTTCCTGCGCGGTTTCCGCCGCGACGCGCATCCGATGGCGATCATGACCGGCCTGGTCGGCGCCCTGTCGGCCTTCTACCACGACAGCACGGACATCAACAATCCGAAGCATCGCGAGATCGCCGCCATCCGCCTCATCGCGAAGATGCCGACGCTGGTCGCCATGGCGTACAAGTACACGATCGGCCAGCCGTACATGTACCCGAAGAACGACCTGAGCTACGCAGGCAACTTCCTGCACATGATGTTCGCGACGCCGTGCGAGGAATACAAGGTGAGCCCGGTGCTCGAGCGCGCGCTCGACCGCATCTTCATCCTGCACGCGGACCATGAGCAGAATGCATCGACTTCGACCGTGCGCCTGTGCGGCTCGTCGGGCACCAACCCGTTCGCAGCGATCGCGGCCGGCGTGGCCTGCCTCTGGGGCCCCGCCCATGGCGGCGCCAACGAGGCGGCGCTCAACATGCTGTACGACATCCAGAAGGCCGGCGGCGTCGAGAAGATCGGCGAGTTCATCAAGCAGGTGAAGGACAAGAACTCCAACGTCAAGCTGATGGGTTTCGGTCATCGTGTCTACAAGAACTACGACCCACGCGCCAAGCTGATGCAGGAAACCTGCAAGGAAGTGCTGGCGGAACTGGGCCTGGAAAACGATCCGCTGTTCAAGCTGGCCATGGCGCTCGAGAAGATCGCCCTGGAAGACGAGTACTTCGTGTCGCGCAAGCTCTATCCGAATGTCGACTTCTATTCGGGCATCGTGCAGCGCGCCATCGGCATCCCGGTGCCGCTGTTCACCGCCGTGTTCGCCCTCGCCCGCACCGTCGGCTGGATCGCCCAGCTGAACGAGATGATCGGCGATCCGGAGTACAAGATCGGCCGTCCGCGCCAGCTGTTCGAAGGTTCGGTGCAACGCGACGTGAAGCCGATCGACGCACGCTGATAGCTGTTGCTTTTCTGCAAAAAAGCTGCGTTCGCGCAGCTTTTTTGCGTCTTGGCTTACAGGACTGTTTTGCAAATCTCACTAAATTTCGTTTCGGAGGATCACTCCAGTCCCGTCAACAAATGCTCCAAGGAGTTGTCATGAAGAAACTAGCCGCACTCATCGCCGTCACTTTTGCATTCGCCGTGCCATTGGCAGGCTGCAACACCTTTGCCGGCGCCGGCCAAGACATCCAGAAGGGCGGCGAGAAGCTCGAAAACGCAGCAGACCGCAAGAAGTAATTCCTGCGCTGCAAGAAAGAGAGCGGGCCACGGCCCGCTTTTTTTCGTCTGCAATTTTCGAAGTACATCGCTGAAATGCAGCAAAGCCATCTCCGTTCACGATGGCAAAGACATTCTTGCTGAGGCAAAATAGCAGCTCCGCCATCTTTCGTTGCGATGCCAAATCGCGTCACCTGCTCATCTTGACCGCCGCCTCCGAACGCAGCTTTGCACGCCGAATCGACCTGACCTCGCTACAGCTCTTCGTGGCGGTATGCGAACTTGGCAGCATCGGACGCGCAGCGGAGCGCGAATTCATCGCGGCGTCGGCCATCAGCAAGCGGCTGTCCGACCTGGAAGCCACGCTCGGCACGCCCCTGCTCTATCGCCATACCCGCGGCGTCGATCTGACGCCGGCCGGCGAAAGCCTACTGCACCACGCGCGGTCGGTGCTCTACAGCCTGGAAAAGATGCAGGGCGAGCTCAGCGAATACGCCGACGGCGTGCGCGGCCATGTGCGGGTGCACGCGAACATCTCGGCCATCGTGCAGTTCCTGCCCGAGGACCTGGGCGTTTTCCGCCGCGATCATGAAGAGATCAAGATCGACCTCGAAGAACATCTCAGCGCCGAAGTGCTGCGCGCGGTGCAGGAAGGCGCTGCCGACCTCGGCATCTGCCACCTGGCCGACGGCACGAGCGAACTGCAGAGTCTTCCCTATCGCGACGACCGGCTGGTACTGATCGTTCCGATCGACCATCCGCTGGCCAAGGACGATGCTGTCGACAGAGAGGTTGCTTTCGTCGATTCGCTCGACTACGACCATGTCGGCCTGCACACCAACAGCTCGATCTACGTCGCGACCCGGCAGGCGGCGCTCGAAGCCGGGCGCACCATCAAGCTGCGCATCCACGTCACCGGGCTCGACGCGATGTGCCGGATGATCGAGAACGGCCTCGGCATCGGCGTGATGCCGGGCCACGCCTTCGAACTGATGCGCGGCGGCATCGGGCGCCGGCTCACCAGCGTGGCGCTCAGCGACGCCTGGGCGCGGCGAGAAATCCGCCTGGTCGCACGCGACTTCTCGACGCTGCCGGTGGCGGCGCGGTCGCTGGTCGCGCATCTTCACAACTAAAGACAATCACCTCCCCACGAAAGAAAAACCATGGCACGCACGCTCTACGACAAGCTCTGGGACGAACACGTCGTCCACACCGAGGAAGACGGCACTTCCGTCCTCTACATCGATCGCCATCTGGTGCACGAAGTCACCAGCCCGCAGGCGTTCGAAGGCCTGCGCGTGGCCGGCCGCAAGCTCTGGCGCATCAGTTCGGTGGTCGCCACCGCCGACCACAACACGCCGACGACGCACTGGGAGCGCGGCTATGACGGCATCAGCGACCCGATCAGCAAGGAGCAGATCACCACGCTCGACAGCAACATCGCCGAGTTCGGCGCGGCTGCGTTCTATCCATTCCTGAGCAAGCGCCAGGGCATCGTGCACGTGATCGGCCCCGAATCGGGCGCGACGCTGCCGGGCATGACGGTGGTCTGCGGCGACTCGCACACGTCGACGCACGGTGCGTTCGGTGCGCTGGCGCACGGCATCGGCACCAGCGAGGTCGAGCACGTGATGGCGACGCAGACGCTGCTCGCCAAGAAGGCCAAGAACCTGCTGATCAGAGTCGAAGGCAAGCTGCCGCTCGGCTGCACCGCGAAAGACATCGTGCTGGCGATCATCGGGCGCATCGGCACCGCCGGCGGCACCGGCTACACCATCGAGTTCGCTGGCTCCGCGATCCGCGACCTGAGCATCGAAGGCCGCATGACGGTCTGCAACATGGCGATCGAAGGTGGCGCGCGCGCCGGCCTGGTGGCCGTCGACGACAAGACCATCGCCTATGTGAAGGGCCGCCCGTTCGCGCCCACCGGCGTCGAATGGGACATGGCCGTCGCCTACTGGAAGACGCTGCAGTCGGACCCCGGCGCGCACTTCGACCTCGTGGTCGAGCTCGACGCGACGCAGATCCAGCCGCAGGTCACCTGGGGCACCTCGCCGGAAATGGTGACGGCCATCAACGGCCGCGTGCCCGATCCGGACAAGGAAAAGGACGCCAACAAGCGCGGCGCCATCGAGCGCGCGCTGACGTACATGGGCCTGGAACCGAACAAGGCGATGAACGACATCTTCATCGACAAGGTTTTCATCGGTTCGTGCACCAACAGCCGCATCGAAGACATGCGCGAAGCCGCTGCGGTCGTGAAGAAGCTCGGACAGAAGGTCGCGAAGAACGTCAAGCTCGCGATGGTCGTGCCGGGCTCCGGACTGGTGAAGGAACAGGCAGAACGCGAAGGCCTGGATTTGATCTTCAAGGCCGCCGGCTTCGAATGGCGCGAGCCGGGCTGCTCGATGTGCCTCGCGATGAACGCCGACCGGCTGGAGCCGGGCGAGCGCTGCGCATCGACCAGCAACCGCAACTTCGAAGGCCGCCAGGGCGCCGGCGGTCGCACGCATCTGGTGAGCCCCGCCATGGCCGCTGCCGCCGCCGTGCACGGCCACTTCGTCGACGTCCGCCAGTTCGCCTGATCCACCGTACCGGAGACCCACATGCAGAAATTCACCGTACACACCGGCCTCGTGGCCCCGATGGACCGCGAAAACGTCGACACCGACGCCATCATTCCGAAGCAGTTCCTGAAGTCGATCCGCAAGACCGGCTTCGGCCCGAACCTGTTCGACGAATGGCGTTATCTCGATCATGGCGAACCCGGCCAGGACCCTGCGTCGCGCAAGCCGAACCCCGATTTCGTGCTGAACCAGCAGCGCTACCTCGGCGCTTCGGTGCTGCTGGCGCGCAAGAACTTCGGCTGCGGCTCGTCGCGCGAACACGCGCCCTGGGCACTCGACCAGTTCGGCTTCCGGGCGATCATTGCGCCGAGTTACGCAGACATCTTCTTCAACAACAGCTTCAAGAACGGGCTGCTGCCGATCGTGCTGCCCGAAGCACAGGTCGCGACGCTGTTCGATGAAGTCTTCGCCTTCCCCGGCTACAAGCTGACAGTCGATCTCGAGCGCCAGGTCGTCGTGAAGCCGGACGGCGTCGAACTCGCTTTCGACGTGCAGGCCTTTCGCAAATACTGCCTCATCAACGGCCTGGACGATATCGGCCTGACGCTGCAGAAGAAAGACAAGATCAAGGCTTTCGAAGCGGAGCGACTGGCGACGAAGCCATGGCTGGCCAAGACCGCGCTGGTCTGAGCAAACAGCCGAAGCCACTCCCCTCTAATTAGAAGACATCAAAGATTCATTCATGAAAATCGCAGTTCTGCCGGGTGACGGCATCGGTACCGAAATCGTCGCGGAAGCCATCCGCGTGCTCGACACGCTCGACATGACCTTCGAGATGGAAACCGCGCTGGTCGGCGGCGCCGCCTACGACGCGCACGGCCATCCGTTGCCCGATGCCACGCTGAAGCTGGCCAAGGAAGCCGATGCCGTGCTGTTCGGCGCCGTCGGCGACTGGAAATACGACACGCTGGAGCGCCAGTTCCGCCCCGAGCAGGCCATCCTCGGCCTGCGCAAGAACCTGGGCCTGTTCGCCAACTTCCGCCCGGCGATCTGCTACGAGGAACTGGTCGATGCGTCGAGTCTGAAGCCCGAGCTGATCGCCGGACTCGACATCCTCATCATCCGCGAGCTGACCGGCGACATCTACTTCGGCCAGCCTCGCGGTAGGCGCATCGCCGTCGACGGGCATTTCCCCGGCGCCGAAGAAGCTTTCGACACGATGCGCTATTCGCGTCCCGAGGTAGAGCGCATCGCCCGCGTCGCCTTCGAGGCGGCCCGCAAGCGCAGCAAGCGCGTGACCAGCGTCGACAAGGCCAATGTGCTGGAAACCTTCCAGTTCTGGAAAGACATCGTGACCGAGGTCGGCAAGGAATATCCGGACGTCGAACTCGACCACATGTACGTCGACAACGCGGCAATGCAGCTGGTGAAGGCGCCGAAGAAGTTCGACGTGGTCGTCACCGGCAACATGTTCGGCGACATCCTCTCGGACGAGGCCGCGATGCTGACCGGATCGATCGGGATGCTGCCTTCCGCATCGCTCAATTCGAGCAGCCAGGGCCTGTACGAACCGAGCCATGGCAGCGCGCCCGACATCGCGGGCAAGGGAATCGCCAATCCATTGGCTACAATTCTTTCCGCTGCCATGATGCTCCGCTTTTCCCTCGCCCAACCCGAAGCTGCCGACCGAATCGAGTCGGCGGTCAAGTCGGTGCTCGCCTCCGGCCTGCGCACGGGCGATATCTGGTCCGAGGGAACGAAGCGCGTCGGCACCCGTGAAATGGGCGATGCGGTGGTTGCAGCGCTTTCTTCATCGATCACTAAAAAGACGATTACCGGCTAACCGCAGCCCGCTTCGTCATGCCCGCATCCGGCTCGACGAGCCGGGCGCAAAGAGAAATCCTCATCTTTCTTCAAAGGGCAAACTGAAATGGCGAACGCATCTCAACCTCTGGTCGGCCTCGTGGGCTGGCGCGGCATGGTCGGCTCGGTCCTGATGGACCGCATGCAGGCCGAAGGCGACTTCGGACTGATCGAGCCGGTCTTCTTCTCGACCTCCAACGCCGGCGGCAAGGCGCCGACGATGGCGAAGAACGAAACCGCGCTCAAGGACGCGCACGACATCGCGGCGCTCGCCAAGTGCGACATCATCATCACGGCACAGGGCGGCGACTACACCAGCGAAGTCTTCCCGAAGCTGCGCGCCGCCGGGTGGGACGGCCACTGGATCGATGCAGCTTCGACGCTGCGCATGAACGACGACGCGATCATCGTGCTCGACCCGGTCAACCTCCCCGTGATCCAGAACGCGCTGACCAAGGGCGGCAGGAACTGGGTCGGCGGCAACTGCACCGTCAGCTGCATGCTGATGGGCGTCGGCGCGCTGTACAAGGCCGGCCTGGTCGAGTGGATGACCAGCATGACGTACCAGGCGGCATCCGGCGGCGGCGCGCAGCACATGCGCGAGCTGCTGACGCAGTTCGGCACGCTGAACGCCAAAGTGCGCTCGCTGCTCGACGATCCGAAGTCTGCCATCCTGGAAATCGACCGCAAGGTGCTGCACAAGCAGCAGAACCTGAGCGCGAACGAAATCGCGAACTTCGGCGCGCCGCTGGGCGGGTCGCTGATTCCGTGGATCGACAAGGACCTGGGCGACGGAATGTCCAAGGAAGAATGGAAGGGCGGCGCGGAAACCAACAAGATCCTCGGCCAGGGCGCGGGTTTCGGCACTGCCGCCACGCCGGTCGACGGTTTCTGCGTGCGCGTCGGCGCGATGCGCTGCCATAGCCAGGCGCTGACTTTCAAGCTGAAGAAGGACGTGCCGCTGGCCGATATCGAAGCCATGATCGCCGGCGACAACGCATGGGCCAAGGTCGTGCCGAACACGCGCGAAGCGACCGTCAAGCACCTGACGCCGGTCGCGGTCACCGGCACGATGGACATCCCGGTCGGCCGCATCCGCAAGCTGGCCATGGGCCCGGAATACGTCGGCGCATTCACCATCGGCGACCAGCTTTTGTGGGGTGCTGCGGAGCCGCTTCGCCGCATGCTGCGTATTCTTCTGGAAGCCTGAGTACTACCGCCATCGACGGAGTTGGCACCTACTAAGCAGAACTTCCTACTGCCTTGTCAGTGTTTGGGGATGGTGTTAACGTCCTCTTACACTTTTCGGGCCGCGGCGCCCGCCATCACAGCATGACACGACATCCGATGCCACCGGCCCGCATCTCAGCCGGTCCGACCGCACAACGCTTCCGCACCGCGCCGCTCACGCTGGTCGCCGCGGCGGTTGCAATTGCTCTCGGAAGCTTGAGCGGCGAAGCGGGCGCGCTGTCGCTCGGCCGCATCAACGTGCTCTCGGCATTGGGAGAACCGTTGCGTGCAGAGGTGGACATCACGGAAATCACCGCAGCCGAAGCAGAAGGATTGCGCGTCAACGTGGCATCGAGCGAAGCATTTCGCGTTGCCGGGATTCCATACAACACCGCGCTTTCGGACGTGCGCGCCTCACTTCAACGGCGCGCCGACGGCCGTTACATGGTGCGATTGACAAGCACCCGCGGCCTGACCGACCCGTTCGTCGATCTGTTGCTTGAAGCCAACAGCAGCACCAGCCGCGTGGTGCGCGATTACACATTGCTGCTCGATCCGCCGAGCGGTCGACCGACGCCAGCGGCCGCGGCCGCTGCTTCCCCTGCTGTTACGTCGTCCGTCGCTACGCCGACTGTACGGGCGGCTCAACGCCCTGTCGAAGTCGCACCGGTACCGGCACCGACACCCGCACCCGCACGCGTCCAGGCCACCGCGCCCGCTCCATCTCCCGCGCGAAGTGTCGCGCCCCAGCAGGTCACCGTGCGTGCTGGCGACACAGCCAGCAGGATCGCGAACAGCTACAAGCCTGCCGAAGTCTCGCTCGACCAGATGCTGGTCGCCATGTTGCGCACCAATCCCGACGCATTCATCAGCGGCAACATGAATCGCATCAAGGCGGGCGCGCTGATCGACCTTCCCGATGCAGCGCAGGCCGGCGCCACGACGGCGCCTGAAGCGAAACGAATGGTGGTCGCGCAAAGTCGCGACTTCGGCGACTATCGCCGTCGCCTGGCGGACAACGCGCCCGCATCGCGCGTGGCGGAATCGGGTCGGCAGGCCGGCGGCAAGCTGCAGGCCAGTGTCGAAGACCGGAGCATTCCCGCCGCTTCGCCCGACAAGCTGACGGTCGCCCAGGGTCGACTCGCCGACCAGCAGATCGCTCAGGCGCGACAGGCGCAGGAGAGCAATGCCCGGATGGCGGAGCTTTCGAAGAACATCGGCGAACTGAACAGGCTACAGGCGGCAGGCGGCGCGGCAGGGGCAGCGGCAGGAACAGCAGTTGCAGCTTCGCCGGCGCCGGTGCAAGCCTCGCCGACGCCGCAGCCATCTCCGATGACGTCAGCCAGTTCGGGCAGCGAGACCACGGCGACAGCCGCTGCTCCGGCCGTCACTCCGATTGCCTCGGTTGTTCCGGTTGCTCCGATTGCTTCGGCAACACCGGCCGCATCGCCCGTCACGCCATCTGCGGCCCCAACTGCAGCGCCCGGGGAAACCGCCTGGTACGTCGACCTTCTCAACAACCCGATCGTCCTGGGCGCGCTTTCGCTGATCGTGCTCCTGCTCGGATGGATTGCCTACCGCCTGGCCGGCAAACGTCGGCAGGACGCCGGCGACAGCGTCTTCATGGAAAGCCGGCTGCCGAAAGATTCGTTTTTCGCAGGCAGCGGCGGCGAGACGGTCGACACGAAGAATCGCGGCAACTCCATCATTTCGTCGCTCTCCTATTCACCGAGCCAGATGGACTCGGGCGATGTCGACCCGGTTGCCGAAGCCGACGTCTACCTCGCCTACGGCCGCGACCTGCAGGCCGAGGAAATCCTGCGCGAAGCCCTTCGCGTGAATCCGGAACGCGCAGCCATCCACCTAAAGCTGCTCGAGATCCACGCAAAGCGACGCGACCTGCGTGCCTACGAAGCGCTGGCTGCCGACGTGCAGAAGCTGACCGGCGGCACGGGGAACGAATGGAACCGGGTCGTCGAGATGGGCAAGGAACTCGATCCGGGCAATCCGCTTTACGAAGCCGGGATGCGATCGCCGACGTTCGCGCCGGAATCCGCTGCGTCGGTGGCGGCGAACGTCTCGGCTGCCGCAGCCGCGGCGGGTGCGACCGGGTTCTCGCACACGCTCGGCGCACCGCTTTCGCCCCCTCCTCCTTCGCCCCCCGTCACCTATACCGCACCGCCTCCGGCATTCGTGCCGTCCGTTGCGCCGCTGGATTTCGACCTCGATCTCGATCGTCCCGACGCCCAGGCCGCACTCGACACCGAGTGGATCACCGCCAGCCTGCCGACGCGCCCTGCGCCGCTGCCGAAAGTGGCACCCGCCCCGGCACCACCGTCGATTCCCGACGCAGTGCCGATCAACCTGCCCCTGATCGACCTCGAAAACGACTTCAACACCGAACCCGGCGCTCTCGAAATGCCTGCTGCGCGTCCGGCTGCGCCGGAAGAAGCGAAAGCGCCGAAAGAGGCGGAAAACAACGACGAAGCCGTCACCGTGCGCGGTGACCTGAAGGGCGATTCCGGCTTCATCGAGTTCGACATGAGCGCATTCACCGGTCTGCGCACAGCCGAGCACACCGATACCGAAGCCGGCGGGCTGGACGATTACGGCGGCAGGTCAGGCAGCGAAACTCCGCATGCCATCAAGCTTTCGCTGGCGCGCGAACTGCAGGCCCTCGGCGACACCGAAGGTGCACGGTCGCTGATGGAAGAAGTCGAAGCAGAAAGCTCGGGCGACCTGAAGGTCCAGGCCAAGCAGTTGCTCGCCAGCCTGTGAACGGCGCATGAGACTGGCGCTCGGCGTCTCTTACAACGGACGGGCCTATCACGGCTGGCAGAGCCAGCTGTCCGGCCGGACGGTGCAGGACAAGCTGGAGGTCGCTCTGGCACGCTTCGCCGGACTGGATGCCGGACAACGCATCACGACGCTTTGCGCCGGCCGCACCGACACCGGCGTCCACGGGCTCATGCAGGTCGTCCATTTCGACACCGACATCGAGCGCACGCCGTTTTCCTGGGTTCGCGGCACCAATCGCTACCTGCCGGAGGACATCGCGATCCAGTGGGCGCATCCGGTACCCGACGCTTTCCACTGTCGCGCCAGCGCACTGACGCGGCGCTACCGCTATCTGCTGTCGCAGTCGCCGGTGCGGCCGAGCGTCGATGCGGGTCGCGTCGGATGGTCGATGCGTGCGCTCGATGGCGATGCGATGCGCGTGGCCGCGGCGATGCTGGTCGGGCAGCACGACTTCACGTCGTTCCGGGCATCGGCCTGCCAGGCGCTGTCGCCGGTCAAGCATGTGCGCCGGATCGACATCGTTCAGCAGCGGGATGCGCATGCGGGCCGGTCGACCGACGGCGTCGAGATCGAACGTTGCCAGTGGCAGTTCGAGTTCGAAGCCGACGCTTTCCTGCACCACATGATCAGAAACATACTCGGCTGTCTCGTCAGGATCGGCCAGGGCGATGCGCCACCCGAGTGGATGGCCGAAGTGCTGGCCGCGCGCAGCCGTAAGGTGGCAGCGCCGACCTTCTCCGCAGCCGGCCTCTACTTTCTCGGCCCGCTCTACGACGCGGCCTGGGGACTGCCGTCGGAAGCGACCTTTCGCGAGAGTGCCTGAAGACCCGCTGCGTATGATCGTTGCGCATGACTTCCGACGCATCCGAATCCTCCGCAAAGCACCCGTTCCAGCCAGCCAGAACCCGCATCAAGATCTGCGGCATCACGCGCGAGCAAGACCTGGACGCCGCAGTCGCAGCCGGTGCCGACGCCGTGGGTTTCGTGCTCTATGCGGCCAGCCCGCGCGCGGTGAGCGTCGCGCGCGCCGCGGAACTCGCCGCGCGACTGCCGCCCTTCGTCACGCCGGTTTTGCTGTTCGTCAATGAGACGCCCGAAGCGGTGCTGACGGCGTTGCGCGCCGTGCCCGGTTCGACGGCACAGTTCCACGGCGACGAAACGCCCGCGCAGTGCATCGAAGCGACCGGATCCGGCGCCCATCGCTTCCTGCGCGCGGCACGTATTCCCCTCGGCGCCGCCGGTGCCGATTTCGACCTCGTAAAATACGCTTCCGATTTCTCTCACGCCCAGGCCATCCTGCTCGACGCCCATGTCGACGGGTTCGGCGGTGGCGGCAAGGCATTCGATTGGTCACTTCTTCCAACCGCCGTCGACGCTCACCTCGTCTTGAGTGGTGGACTCACACCTGCAAACGTGGCAGATGGCATACGCCAGCTCCGGCCGCGATGCACATCGCTGGCCGTTGATGTGAGCTCCGGCGTCGAAGCCGTCGGCCCCGATTCGAAGGGGCTGAAAGGCATCAAGGACGCCACGAAGATTCGCGATTTCGTCGCTGCCGTGCGAGCAGCCGACGGACAGACCCATTGACATTGCCGCACTGCCCCGGTTCCGGGCACAGATGCGGCGCAACGATCGAGAGAAATACCATGGACGGCACCCGCTATCACCAACCCGACGCCAGCGGCCACTTCGGCAACTACGGCGGCACCTTCGCGAGCGAGACCCTCACGCACGCCATCCAGGAGCTGCGCGAGGCCTACGAGCGCTACAAGGACGACGCCGACTTCCTGGCCGAATTCAATTACGAACTGGCGCATTTCGTCGGCCGGCCCTCGCCGGTCTACCACGCAGCGCGCACCAGCCGCGAAATGGGCGGCGCCCAGATCTACCTGAAGCGCGAAGACCTGAACCACACCGGCGCACACAAGATCAACAACGTGATCGGCCAGGCAATGCTGGCCCGGCGCATGGGCAAGCCTCGCATCATCGCCGAGACCGGCGCGGGCCAGCACGGCGTGGCGACAGCAACGATCTGCGCACGTTACGGCCTCGAATGCATTGTCTACATGGGCAGCCAGGACGTGCAGCGCCAGAGCCCGAACGTGTATCGCATGAACCTGCTCGGCGCGACGGTGGTGCCGGTCGAATCCGGCAGCAAGACGCTGAAGGACGCGCTCAACGAAGCGATGCGCGACTGGGTCGCCAACGTCGACAACACGTTCTACATCATCGGTACGGTGGCCGGCCCGCACCCGTATCCGATGATGGTGCGCGACTTCCAGAGCGTGATCGGCACCGAATGCATCGCGCAGATGCCGCAGATGCTGGCGGCGCAGGACATCGTCGACCTCAGCGAAGACCGGCAGCCCGACGTCGTGGTTGCCTGCGTCGGTGGCGGCAGCAACGCGATGGGCATCTTCTATCCGTACATCCCGTACGAGAACACGCGCCTGATCGGCGTCGAAGCGGCCGGCGAAGGCCTGGACAGCGGCAAGCATTCCGCCTCGATCCTGCGCGGCAGCCCCGGCGTGCTGCACGGCAACCGAACCTACCTGCTGCAGAGCGAGGACGGCCAGGTGACCGAAACGCACAGCATCAGCGCCGGCCTGGACTATCCCGGCGTCGGCCCCGAGCATGCGTACCTGTCCGACATCGGCCGTGCGGAGTATGTCGGCGTGACCGACACCGAAGCGCTCGACGCCTTCCATTACCTGTGCCGCACCGAAGGCATCATTCCGGCGCTCGAGTCGGCCCATGCCGTCGCTTATGCGATGAAGCTGGCGAAGACGATGCGCACCGACCAGTCGATCCTGGTCAACCTTTCCGGGCGCGGCGACAAGGACATCGGCACGGTCGCCGACCTTTCGGGCGTGGAGTTCTACGACCGTCCGTCGATGCGCGGCATGAACGTGAAGGGAGGCCGCGCATGAGCCGCATCGCCGCCACTTTCGCCGCACTTGCCAGAGATGGCCGCAAGGCGCTGATTCCGTACGTCACCGCCGGCTATCCGTTCGCCGACATCACGCCGGAGCTGATGCACGGCATGGTTGCTGCCGGCGCCGACGTGATCGAGCTCGGCGTGCCTTTCTCCGACCCGATGGCCGACGGCCCGGTGATCCAGAAAGCCGGCGAAGCCGCGCTCGCGATGGGCGTCGGCACGAAACAGGTGCTGGCCATCGTCGCGGCCTTCCGCCAGACCGACGACACCACGCCGGTCGTGCTGATGGGTTACGCCAACCCGGTCGAGCGCTACAACGGCGTGCACGGGGCCGGCAGCTTCGTGCGCGACGCGGCTGCAGCGGGCGTCGATGGGCTGCTGGTTGTCGACTATCCGCCGGAAGAATGCGAGGTCTTCGCGGGCGAGCTGCGCGCTGTCGGCATCGACCTGATCTTCCTGCTGGCGCCGACCAGCACCGACACCCGCATGGCCCAGGTCGCACGCATCGCGACCGGTTATGTGTATTACGTGTCGCTCAAGGGCGTGACAGGCGCCGGCAATCTCGACACCGAAGCCGTCGGCCGGATGATTCCGCGCATTCGCGAGCATGTGAAAGTGCCGGTCGGCGTGGGCTTCGGCATCCGCGACGCGCATACCGCGCAGGCGGTCGGCTCGGCTGCGGACGCGGTCGTGATCGGCACGAAAATCCTGCAGCTGCTCGAAGGCCAGCCTCGCGAGCGCGTGGTGCCGGTGGTGATCGAATTCCTGGCCGGCATCCGGCAGGCGCTCGACGAATTGCCGACCGCGACGGCCAAGAACGCGGCTGGCCGATAATCTCCGACCGCCCTCACCTCGACAGGACTGACCCATGAGCTGGCTCGAAAAACTGCTTCCACCGAAGATCGCGCAAAAAACAGACCCCAGCGAGCGCCGCCAGGTGCCCGAAGGCCTGTGGATCAAATGCCCGAGCTGCGAAACGGTGCTCTACAAGACCGACCTGGAACACAACCAGAACGTCTGCCCGAGCTGCACCCACCATTTCCGGATCGGCGCACGCGCTCGGCTGAACACCTTTCTCGATGCCGAAGGCCGTTACGAACTCGGCCAGGAAGTGCTGCCGGTCGATGCGCTGAAGTTCAAGGACAGCCGCAAGTACCCCGAACGCCTGAAGGAGGCGCTGGAAAACACCGGCGAGACCGATGCACTGGTGGTGATGGGCGGTTCGGTGCGCAGCATCAGCGTGGTGGTCGCCTGCTTCGAGTTCGAGTTCATGGGCGGCAGCATGGGCAGCGTGGTCGGCGAACGTTTCGTGCGCGGCGTCGAGACGGCCATCGAGCAGAAGGTGCCGTTCATCTGCTTCACCTCGACCGGCGGTGCGCGCATGCAGGAAGGCCTGTTGTCCCTGATGCAGATGGCGAAGACCAACGCCGCGCTGACGCATCTGGCGAAGAAGGGCTTGCCTTATATCAGCGTGTTGACGGACCCGACGATGGGTGGCGTGTCGGCGGGCTTCGCCTTCGTTGGCGACGTCGTGATCGCCGAACCCAAGGCGCTGATCGGTTTCGCCGGTCCACGCGTGATCGAATCGACTGTGCGGGTCACCCTGCCGGAAGGTTTCCAGCGTTCGGAATTCCTGCTGACCAAGGGCGCAATCGACCTGATCAGCGATCGTCGCGAGCTGCGCAAGACCATTGCCAGCACGCTGGCGATGCTGCAACGTTTGCCCGCCGACGCCGTCAGCTGAGCCGGAACACGAGCCCCATCAGGTTGCCGAGCACGATGCCGGCGACCTGAACCGCGACGATGGCGGCGAGCGGCGACAGGTCGACGCCGCCGACCAGCGGGATGAAACGGCGGAACGGTCGCACCAGCGGCTCGGCCAGACGCCCGATCAGGTCCAGCATCTCCATGGATGCGTTCGGAATCCACGACAGCACCGCGTAGACCACTAGCACGACCGTGAGCCCCGACACGGCCAGCTGCGCCAGAGCGATCAGAGCCACCAGCGGCACGACGGCGTAGCGGTCCGCACCGTCGGCCAGCAGCATCAGCAGCAGGACCTTGACCATCACCAGCAGCCAGGCCGCGATCAGGCTCGCCAGGTCCCAGCGCTTGACCGGCGGCACGATGCGGCGCAGCGGCAGCACGATCCAGTCGGTCACCGCGAAGACGAAACGCCCGAGCGGATTGCCGAACGGTACGCGGTGGTACTGCATGTACAGCCGAAGCAGGCATGCGCCGCCCAGCAGGCCGACGATGACGTCGAGCAGGAACGAGGGGATCTGATAGAGCATGGCGCGCCGTCTTGAAAGGGAATGCGATGATAGCCAGCGAGGTTTCAAAGATGACGACACAACCCCTTCTGCACACCCTGCCATTGTTTCCGTTGGGAACGGTGCTCTTTCCCGGCGGTTTTCTGCCGCTGCGCATCTTCGAGGTCCGCTACCTCGACATGATCGGCAAATGCCACAGGAACGGCGTTCCGTTCGGCGTCGTGAGCGTGACGCAGGGGACCGAAGTCCGGCGGCCCGGCGGACCGATCGGCGGAGCGGAGAGCTTTTCGGCCATCGGCACGCTGGCCGTGATCCGGGAATTCGAAGCGCCGCAGCCCGGCCTGATGCAGATCGAATGCATCGGCACCCAGCGCTTCAGGATCACCAGCAGCGAGCTGCAGAAACATGGTCTCTGGACGGCGGACGTCGAGGCGATTCCCGACGACATGGCGCTCGCCATCCCCGAAGACCTGAAACACGCAGCCGACGCACTGCGCCGCCTGGTCGATACGCTCGAAGCGCGCCGTCTGGCCGAGGGCGGCGATGCGGACGGCCTGCAGCTGCCGTTCACCAAGCCCTACCGCTACAACGATTGCGGATGGGTTGCGAACCGCTGGAGCGAACTGCTTCCGCTGGAGCCGGCGCTCAAGCAGCGGCTGATGGAACTCGACAGCCCGCTGATGCGCCTGGAACTGGTGAGCGACCTGCTCGGACGCAACGGCATCACTGGCTAAAATCGAGGGTTCCGCCCTCGAATTCATGCACGTGCGCAACCCGCGCGTGCCATCCAGTTCCGCCATGACCGATTCCAAGACCTCTCCCGCTGCCGTTGCAGCAGCTCCGGCCGTTCCAGCCATCGACGAAAACCAGCTGATCGCCGAGCGCCGCGAGAAACTCAAGGACATCCGCGCGGCGCATGCGGACGGCAGGGGCGTCGCCTTCCCGAACGATTTCAAGCCGCAGCACCGCGCCGCCGCGCTGCTCGAATCGCATGACGAAACGGCTGCCGACGTGCTCGAAGCGCAGGCGATCGTCGTCAGCATCGCCGGCCGCATGATGCTCAAGCGCGTGATGGGCAAGGCCAGTTTCGCGACGGTGCAGGACAGCACCGGCCGCATCCAGCTCTACGTGACCCGCGACGCCATCGGCGAAGACGCGTATGCCGACTTCAAGCGCTGGGACCTGGGCGACATCGTCGGTGCCGAAGGCACGCTGATGAAGACCAGGACCGACGAGCTGTCGATCAAGGTGACGAAGATCCGCATGCTGACCAAGAGCCTGCGCCCGCTGCCCGACAAGTTTCACGGCATGGCCGATCAGGAGCAGAAATACCGCCAGCGCTATGTCGATCTGATCACCGACGAATCCGCGCGCGACCGGTTCAAGACGCGCAGCAAGGCCGTGAGCGCGCTGCGCGAGTTCATGGTTGCGAACGATTTCCTCGAAGTCGAGACGCCGATGCTGCATCCGATACCCGGCGGCGCGAATGCCAAGCCGTTCAAGACGCACCACAACGCGCTCGACCAGGAAATGTTCCTGCGCATCGCGCCGGAGCTGTACCTGAAACGCCTGATCGTCGGCGGCTTCGAGCGCGTGTTCGAGATCAACCGGAGCTACCGCAACGAAGGCATTTCGGTGCGGCACAACCCCGAGTTCACGATGATGGAGTTCTACGCCGCGTACTGGACATACCTCGATCTGATGGATTTCACCGAGATGATCATCCGCACGATCGCGAAGAAGACCACGGGCGGCGAACAGCTCACCTATCAGGGCAAGCCGGTCGACCTGAGCCAGCCCTTCGAGCGGCTCACGATCCGCGAGGCGATCGTCAAGCACACCGACGCCGGTGCGAACGTCGACGACAGCGCATGGCTCGTCAACGCGCTGCGCAAGATCGGCCTGACCGAAGAGAAGAACAAGCTTTCGCAGCGCAGCCTGGCCAGCCTGCAGGTGCTGTACTTCGAAGAGACCGTCGAAGAAAAGCTCTGGCAGCCGACCTTCATCATGGAACACCCGACCGAGATTTCGCCGCTGGCCCGGGCCAACGACGACCGCCCGGAAGTCACCGAGCGCTTCGAGCTCTACATCACCGGCCGCGAATTCGGCAACGGCTTCAGCGAGTTGAACGATGCCGAGGACCAGGCCGCGCGTTTCAACGCGCAGGTCGCGGCAAAGGACAGCGGCGACGATGAAGCCATGTTCTACGACCACGACTTCGTTCGCGCGCTCGAATACGGCATGCCGCCGACCGGCGGTTGCGGCATCGGCATCGACCGTTTCATGATGCTGCTCACCGACTCGCCGAGCATCCGCGACGTGATCCTGTTCCCCGCACTCCGCAAAGAGTTTTGAGCCGCCCGCAAGACGCCATGATCGGCATCGATTTCGGCACGTCCAATTCCGCCATCGCCTACGCGCCCATTGGCGGCTTGGCGCAAGCGCTACCGCTCGAAGGCACGGCGACTACGATGCCGACCGCCCTCTTCTACAACGCCGAAGACCGCACGACGCATTTCGGCCGCGACGCGATCGCGATGTACCTGTCGGGCGTCGAAGGCCGGCTGATGCGCTCGCTCAAGAGCCTGCTCGGCAGTTCGCTGATGCAGGAAACCACGGCGGTCTACGACGGGCTGGTGAGCTTCCAGGACATCGTCGCGCGCTTCCTGCTCGAACTCGGCACCCGCGCAGAGCAGACGCTGGGCAGCCGGCCGGACCGCGTGGTGCTGGGCCGTCCGGTGCATTTCGTCGACGACGATGCCAAGCGCGACCAGCTGGCCGAAGACAGCCTGCGCCAAGCAGCGCGCACGGCCGGCTTCCGCGACATCAGCTTCCAGTTCGAGCCGATTGCTGCTGCGTTCGACTATGAGCAGCGCGTGACGAAGGAGTCGCTGGTGCTGATCGTCGATATCGGCGGCGGCACTTCCGACTTCACGGTCGTCCGCCTCGGTCCCGAGCGCGCGGTGCTGGCCGACCGCAGCGCCGATGTGCTGGCGACCAGCGGCGTCCACATTGGCGGCACCGATTTCGACCAGCGACTGAACGTCGAGCGCGTGATGCCGAATTTCGGCTACCGCCACAAGGATGCGCGCGGGCGCGAGGTGCCGAGCGGCGTGTTCTTCGATCTGTCGTCGTGGCACCTGATCAACTGGCTCTACGCGCCGAAAGCCGTGCGTCAGGCCAAGGAGCTGCGCAGCAGCTACGCTGACGTGCGGTTGCACGACCGGCTGATGACTGTGCTCGAAGAGCGTTACGGCCACCGCATCGCCGCCGAAGTCGAGCAGGCCAAGATCGACAGTTCGGTGACGCACCAGGACGTACGCATCGATCTCTCTTTCGCCGAAAAAGGCCTGGATGCCCTGCTGTCGCCCGGCGACATGACCCAGCAACTCTCCGACCTGCTCGGCAAGATCGTCGCCAACGCGCACGAGTGCGTGCGCCGTGCCGGCCTGCGCAGCCATGACCTGGACGCGATCTACCTGACCGGCGGCTCGTCGGCGCTGCGGCCGTTCCAGGAAGCGCTGCGGCGCGGATTCGCGGGCGTGAAACTGGTCGAGGGCGACCTGTTCGGCGGAGTGGCTGCGGGGCTGGCCTACTCGGCGCGCACATCGAAGGTCGCCACGGCGTGAAGTACATCGCGCACTATCCGGCGTCGCTGCAGGATCAGGTGCGGCAGATGATGGTCGAGCAGCGGCTCGGCGAGACGCTGCTCAAGCGCTATCCGGTCGCGCACGAGGTTCGCACCGACCGCGCGCTCTACGACTATGTCACCGGGCTCAAGAGCGAATTCCTGCGCAACGCGGAGCCGCTGTCGAAGGTGGCTTTCGACAACAAGCTGCACGTCATCCGCAACGCGCTCGGCACGCACACGACGATTTCACGCGTGCAGGGCAGCAAATTGAAGGCAAAGCGCGAGATTCGCGTGGCCAGCCTGTTCAGGACGGTGCCGGTCGAATGGCTGCGGATGATCGTCGTGCATGAGCTCGCGCACATGAAGGAGCGAGATCACGACAAGTCGTTCTATGCGCTGTGCCTGCGCATGGACCCAAAATATCACCAGCGCGAGTTCGACCTGCGGGTGTATCTGACGCATCTGGATGCGGGCGGGCCGCGACTCTGGGGCAACGAACCTGCGCCGGCTTCGACCTAGACATAGACCTCGACCTCGACAGCTGGCTGATCGAATCCGTGCGGCACCGGCTGACATTCCTGGGTTGCGGAAGCTGACAAGATCGAGTCTTCTCGAACAGTACCGGAGCATCCGCATGAACAAGATCGTCCTGACCGTCGCCGCACTGGCCGCCTCCCTCACCGTGATGACCGCCAGCGCCCAGGTCGGCAAGGCGGCATCCGAAGCGACCGATGCAGCCAAGCACAAGATCGACGAGAAGCGCGCCGACAGCAAAGCGAAGAAAAGCGGCCCGGTCGGAAAGGCTGTCAACAACGTGAAATCCGGCTATCACAAGAACCGCGCGAACAATTCGGCGGACAAGGCCAAGAAGGCGCTCAAGAACGCAGGCTAAGGCCTCGGTGACGAGACTTCAGCGTCGTCTGAAGTCGGCAAGCAGTTAAAGCGCGGACAGCGATGCGATTGCGCATTTGTAACGCGGAGTCACAAGCAGCACGTCCCATCCCCGCGCAGGCGTTCTCGGCAGCAATGCCAGACGCCGAACCTCACTGGCCGCGTCCGGCAGCCAGCGACCGCCTCCGGCTGCCTCTGCAAACCCGTCCAACATTTCGTCGAGCGCGCCGCCGTCGCCGACGCTTTGGTTGCACAGCAGCGCCATGTCGCAGCCGGCATCCAGCGCGGCCAGTGCGGCATCGGTGTAGCTCAACAGTTTCCCGTCGATGTAGCGACCGGCCTCCATGCTCAGGTCGTCGCTGAAGATCGCACCGTCGAAACCGAGCTTGCCGCGCAGGATGTCGTTCAGCCACTTCCGGGAGAAGCCGGCCGGCCGCGCGTCAACCTTGGGATAGATGACATGCGCCGGCATGACGGCGGCGAGCGTCCCGGCCAGCCACTCGAACGGTCGCGCATCGTCGGCCAGAATCGCCTTCAGGCTGCGGCGGTCGACCGGAATCGCGACATGCGAATCCGCCTTGACGAAACCGTGCCCCGGAAAGTGCTTGCCGCAACTCGCCATGCCAGCCTGCAACAGCCCGTGAATCACAGCTTGCGCCAGCATCGACACAACGCGCGGATCGCGATGGAAACTGCGGTCGCCGATCACGCTGCTCTCGCCGTAGTCTAGGTCGAGCACCGGCGCAAAGGTGAAATCGACACCGCAGGCGCGCAGTTCGCTGGCGAGAACATGGCCTGCTGCAGTGGCCGTGCCAACGGCGCGCATCGGGTCCTGCATCCACAGATCGCCGAGCCGACGCATCGACGGCAGACGCGTGAATCCGTCGGTGCGAAAACGCTGCACGCGCCCGCCTTCGTGGTCGACGCTGATCAGGATGTCGGGCCGAATCGCCTTGATCTCGGCATTAAGCGCGCACATCTGCGCCCGGTCCTGCCAGTTGCGCGTGAAATGGATCACGCCGCCGACCAGCGGATGCGCAAGACGACGCCGGTCGGCATCAGTCAACGCGGTGCCGGCAACATCGATGATGAGCGGCGCGTGGAGAGAAATCGTCATTTCCAGGATATTCAGTTTTTCTCGACGACCACGAAGCTCGCCGCGTAATCGGTTTCATCGGTCACCGTGACGTGCGCCGTGAGCCCCTCGGCCTCGAACCATTCCTTCAGCACGCCATGCAGAACGATTTCCGGCTTGCCGCTGCGCGCATTCGCGATCTCGCAAAGGCGCCAGCTCATCGGCATGCGCATCCCCATGCCGACTGCTTTGCTGAACGCTTCCTTCGCGGAAAAACGTGTCGCCAGATAGCTGATGCCGCGCTTCGGCCAGCGCGCGCTGCGGGCCTGCCAGACGGCGAATTCAGCGTCGCTCAGCACCTTGCGGGCGAAGCGTTCGCCTTGGCGCTCGAAGGTGGCTGCGATGCGCCGGACGTCGCAGATGTCGGTGCCGATACCGTAGATCACGTGGCCGCATTCCCGTCGTCGATGCAGCGCAGGTAGTCGCGGGTGGTCGCCGCATAACCGATTTCCAGTGCGTCGGCGATGAAGGCATGGCCGATCGACACTTCCTTCACGCCATGCACGTTGCGCAGGAATTCGGCGAGGTTGTCTCTGCTCAGGTCATGGCCGGCGTTGACTTCCATGCCTGCCGCATACGCCGCCTTCGCCGTGGCGGCGTAGCGCGCCAGTACGGCATCGGCTTCGGGCGTGCCGCGCGATGCCGCATAGCCTTCGGTATAAAGCTCGACGCGGTCGGCGCCCACCGCCTTGGCTGCCGCCATCATTTCGGGGATCGGATCCATGAACAGGCTCACACGCACGCCGAGCGCGCGGGTTTCGGCGACCAGCGGACGCAGGCGTTCGGCATCCTGCGGGAAGGTCCAGCCGTGGTCGCTGGTGAACTGGCCTTCGCTGTCGGGCACGAAGGTCGCCTGATCGGGCTTCAGCTCGCGGATGAAATCCATCAGGTTGTGGAACGGATTGCCTTCGATGTTGAACTCGGCTTGCGGCCAGTTGGCTTTCAGCAGTGCATGCAGTTCATGGACATCGTCGGCCCGGATGTGGCGCGCGTCGGGCCGCGGATGCACGGTGATGCCGTGCGCACCGGCTTCGAGGCACTGGACCGCAGCGCGGATCACGCTCGGAATACCGAGGTGGCGCGTGTTCCGCAACAACGCGACCTTGTTGACGTTGACCGACAGCGCGGTCCCCGGGCGGACGGAATTGGAGGTGGTCATAGGTTTTGCAGCTCCCGCATCATCTGGCGCGTGCGCAGCGTGTGGACGCCGCAATGGTAGTTGAGCAATGTTCGCAACTGGGTGCGCAACGCGGCGTTGGTGCCGGGCGTGAACTCGGCGATGCGCCGTAGCGTGGCGGTGAACGGCGCCTGGTCGTCGAGCGAATCCTGTAGCGCCTGCCAGTCGGCACCGGCGAGCGACGGCTCGTTCTCGTCGGCTTCGCGCAGGCCGGCTTCGCGCACCAGGGCATAACGAACTTCCTGTTCGAGCGGCGCCAGCGTGAGCGTCTGCGCGTCGAGCGTCGGCAGAAAACCGACTGCCCGCAGCAGCAGAAGCTCGAAAGCGCGCAATGCAGACGCCTGCGTCGCGGCTTGCGCATCGCCGTACGACGCCGATGTCGCCAGCACCTGAACCACGCCGGCATAGGCATCGAACAGCGCCGCATGCGCATCGTCGCGCGCCAGAAGACGCAACAGCAGCTCGTTGACGTAATAGCCCGACATCAGCGATTCGCCGGTCGGCATGACGTGGCCGCCCATCCATTCGGCGGATTTCAGCGTACGGATTTCGGCATCGCCGCCGTAGCTGACCTGAAGCGGCTGGAGCGGCAACAGCACCGGCCGGAAGTTGGAACTCGGCCGCTTTGCACCCTTGGCCACCAGCGCGATGCGTCCGTGATGCCGGGTGAAGGTTTCGAGGATCAGGCTCGACTCGCTCCAGTCGTAACGGTGCAGCACGTACGCCGGCTCGTGCGAAACGCGCTGTGTCGCCACCCGCGCTTACTCGTAGCCGAAGCTGCGCACGCGGGCTTCGTCGTCGGCCCAGCCAGACCGCACCTTGACCCACATCTCGATGAAAACCTTGGCATCGAGCAGCTTTTCCAGCTCCTGCCGCGTCTCGGTGCCGATGCGCTTGATGCGCTCGCCCTTGTCGCCGATCACCATCGCCTTATGGCCGTCGCGTTCGACCACGATGGTCGCGGCGATCTTCAGCAGCCGCTTGTGGCCCTTGCGCTGCGGCGGCTCCTCGTCGAACTTGTCGATGATGACGGTCGACGTGTAGGGCAGCTCGTCGCCGGTCAGGCGGAAGAGCTTTTCGCGCACCGTCTCGCTGGCCATGAAACGCTCGCTGCGGTCGGTGAGTTCGTCTTCGGCATACCACCACGCCTGCTCGGGCAGGTACTTCTCGCAGATCCCGAACAGCCGCTCGACATCCTTCGCATTGTTCGCCGACATCGGCACGAATTCGGCGAAGCTGTGCTTCTCGGCCATCGTCTGCAGCCAGGGCGCGATGTCGCCGCGGCGGTGAATGTTGTCGAACTTGTTGGCGATCAGCACCGCCGGAATGTCCTTGCCGAGCAATGCCAGCACCTTGGCATCGGCCGACGTGAAGCTGCCTGCTTCGACCACGAACAGGATCAGGTCGACGTCCGACACGGCGCCCTTGACGGTCTTGTTCAACGATTTGTTCAGCGCATTGGCATGAATCGTCTGGAAGCCGGGCGTGTCGACGAACACGAACTGCGTACCGCCGCCTTCGGGCAGCGGACGGCTGCGCATGCCGGTGATGCGGTGGCGCGTGGTTTGCGCCTTGCGCGAAGTGATGCTGATCTTCTGGCCGACCAGCGCGTTCAGGAGTGTCGATTTTCCGACATTCGGCTTGCCGACGATCGCGATCAGGCCGCAGCGCTGGACGCCTTCGCCGGTGCTGGCGATGTTCGCCGCGCCTGCATTGAGCTTTCGCAGATGGTCTTCGAGGCTGACGGTCGGCAGTTCGTCGGCATCGCGGTCGTGCGGCTCGGCAGATTCCGTCGGTGCGGTCGGGTCGATCGGAGCAGTCGCGTCGTCGGGAGAAATAGTGGAATTCATTTTGCTTTCGTCCCGCGGGACTTCACTCGGATCAGCATCGCAGCCGCAGCGGCCTGTTCGCCTGCACGGCGCGAGCCGCCGATGCCGCGTTCGCTCAGGCCCAGTTCGGGCACCTTGCATTCGACATCGAAGGTTTGTTTGTGGGCCGCGCCCAGCGTGCTTGCCACGCTGTAGACCGGCAGTTTCATTCTGTGCCCCTGCAGCCATTCCTGCAATTCGGTCTTGGGGTCCTTGGCCGCGGCGTCCATGCGCGCGCTGATCTCGACGTCTTCGTAAAGCCGGCGAACCACGTTCTGCGCTGCTTCGTAGCCGGCATCCAGATACACGGCACCGATCAGCGCCTCGATCGCGTCCGCGAGAATCGAAGGTCGATTCGGTCCGCCGGAGCGCGCTTCGCCCTCGCCCAGCCGCAGCAGCGGCGGCAATGCCAGCTTGAGCGCCAGCTGATGCAGCGTTTCCTGTTTGACCAGATTCGCCCGGACTCGCGAAAGATCGCCTTCGGGCAGCGCCGAAAGCCGCTCATAGAGCAGATGCGACACAGCCAGGCTCAGGACGGAATCGCCAAGAAACTCGAGTCGCTCGTTGTGATCGGCAGAAAAGCTGCGATGCGTGAGTGCGAGCTGAAGCAACCGTACATCCGAGAACGAATGCTGAAGACGCGCCTGCAGCGCGACATGGGCGCCTTCTGCCTGTTTGAACACGTCTCTCAATTAGCGGGACAGTCCCTGCCCCTTGTACTTGAGCACGAGGAAAGCGGGTCCGAACAGATGGATTTCACGGTCGTATGCAAAGGAGACGACGACTTTCTCGCCGACCTTCTGCACATCCAGGTCCTTGCCGCTGACCGACTTGAAGTCGTCGATGGCCTGGGAGCGGTCGAAGATGGCTCGCACTTCAGGCACTGTCGATCCTTCGGCCGCCTTGTTGGCCGCCTTGGTGATCGCCTGGTATTCGATCAGCGTCGGGATCACCTGCGCCACGACCACGCCGACGCATGCCAGCACGACAGCGACGAACAGCAGCCCGATGAAAGAAATACCGCGCTGCCTCGACGCGCGAACCGCCCTTTGGACCCTCATTTTCTCTACCCCTCGATGATTGCTTTTATTGGAATGGACCGATGCGCTTCAGGTCGCCGAAATTCATCCAGACGAAGAACGCCCTACCGACGATATTCTTGTCCGGAACAAAGCCCCAATAGCGCGAATCCAGCGAATTGTCGCGGTTGTCGCCCATCATGAAATAGTGTCCGGCAGGCACCTTGCAGACAACGCCTTCGATACTGTAGCGGCAGTTTTCCTGGTTGCCGAACGGCATCACTTCGACCTCGGAGATACCGGCACGGCGGTTCTCGTCGTTGAGGATGTTGTGCTTGCGCGCACCCAGGTTCTCGCTGAACTGCTTCAGGTAGCGCATGGTGTCTTCATCGAAGAAGTCCGGCACTGCGACCTTGTCGACCGGCTGACCATTGATGGTCAGCTTCTTGTTGAGATAGGCCACCTCGTCGCCGGGCACGCCGACCACGCGCTTGATGTAGTCGAGTGACGGCTGCGGCGGATAGCGGAACACCATCACGTCGCCGCGAGCCGGCGGCGTGCCTTCGGTGATCTTGGTGTTGATCACCGGCAGCCGCAGGCCGTAGGTGAACTTGTTCACCAGAATCAGGTCGCCGGTGAGCAGCGTCGGCATCATCGAACCGGACGGAATCTTGAACGGCTCGAACAGGAAAGAGCGCAACAGGAAGACCGCGATGATCACGGGGAACAGACCGGCGGTCCAGTCGAGCCACCAGGGCTGCATCACCAGGCGTTCGCGCACTTTCTCGTCGACGCGGTCGACCTGGGTGATGCCCTGGCGCGAGAGTTCGGCGCTGCGTTCGGCATACGACGCATCGAGCGCCGCGACCGCACGTCGGCGCTTCGGCAGGAAGTAGAAGCGCTCTGCAAGCCAGTAGGCGCCGGTAATGACCGTGGCGATGAACAGCAGCAGCGCGAAGTTGCCTTCGACGGCGCCGAAATACCAGGCGCCGATATAGCTCACGAAGGCCGCGAGGATCAGGGAAGTGAGGAGTGCCATGTCGGGGGGGAGAGATCAGTCTTCGACCTGCAGGATCGCCAGGAAGGCCTCTTGCGGGACCTCGACGGAGCCGATCTGCTTCATTCGTTTCTTGCCCGCTTTCTGCTTTTCGAGCAGCTTCTTCTTGCGGGAGATGTCGCCGCCGTAGCACTTGGCAAGCACGTTCTTTCGGAGGGCCTTGATTGTCTCACGCGCAATGATGTTGACCCCGATCGCGGCCTGGATCGCGACGTCGAACATCTGGCGCGAGATGATCTCGCGCATCTTCGACACCACCGCCCGGCCGCGGTACTGGCTCTGCGTGCGGTGAACGATGATCGACAGCGCATCGACCTTTTCGCCGTTGAGCAGGATGTCAACCTTCACCACGTCCGACGCGCGATATTCCTTGAACTCGTAGTCCATGGACGCATAACCGCGGCTTACCGATTTCAGCTTGTCGAAGAAATCGAGAACGATCTCGCCCAGCGGCATCTCGTAGGTCAGCATCACCTGCCGGCCGTGGTAGGCCATGTTGAGCTGCACGCCGCGCTTCTGCACGGCGAGCGTCATCACCGAACCCACATATTCCTGCGGCATGTAGAGATGCACGGTCACGATCGGTTCGCGGATCTCGCTCATCTTGCCGACGTCCGGCATCTTGGACGGGTTCTCCACCATCATGACTTCGCCGTCGCTGCGAACCACCTGGTAGACCACGCTGGGCGCGGTCGTGATCAGGTCCTGATCGAACTCGCGCTCCAGCCGTTCCTGCACGATCTCCATGTGCAGCAGCCCGAGGAAGCCGCAGCGGAAACCGAAGCCGAGCGCCTGGCTCACTTCAGGTTCGTACTGAAGCGACGCATCGTTCAGCTTCAGTTTCTCGAGCGCGTCGCGCAACGAGTCGTACTCGCTGGCTTCGGTCGGATACAGGCCGGCAAAGACCTGCGGCTGGATTTCCTTGAAGCCCGGAAGCGCCTCGGTCGCGGTTGCGGCAGCGCCGCCCGTGCCGGTCTTGATCAGCGTGACGGTGTCGCCGACCTTCGCGGCCTGCAGTTCCTTGATGCCCGCGATGATGAAGCCCACCTCGCCTGCCTCCAGCGAATTGCGCGATTCGCTGTGCGGCGTGAATACGCCGAGGTTGTCGGCGTTGTAGGTCGCGCCCGAAGCCATCATCTTGATGCGCTCGCCCTTGCCCAGGCGGCCGTCGACCACGCGCACCAGCATCACGACGCCGACGTAGGCATCGAACCAGCTGTCGACGATCATCGCGCGCAGCGGCGCATCGGGATTTCCGCGCGGCGGCGGCATGCGCAAGACGACGGCTTCGAGGATCTCGTCGATGCCCATGCCGGTCTTGGCAGAGCACGGAATCGCATCGGTCGCATCGATGCCGATCACGTCTTCGATCTCGGTGCGCGCGTTGTCCGGATCCGCATTGGGCAGGTCCATCTTGTTGAGCACCGGAACGACTTCGACGCCGAGGTCGAGCGCCGTGTAGCAGTTGGCCACGGTCTGCGCCTCGACGCCCTGCGATGCATCGACGACGAGCAATGCGCCTTCGCATGCGGACAGCGAGCGACTCACCTCGTACGAGAAGTCGACATGGCCCGGCGTGTCGATGAGGTTCAGGTTGTAGACCTGCCCATCCTTCGCCTTGTAATGCAGTGCGGCCGTCTGCGCCTTGATGGTTATCCCACGCTCTTTCTCGATGTCCATCGAGTCGAGAACCTGGGCCTCCATCTCGCGATCGGCCAGGCCGCCGCAGCGCTGGATCAGGCGGTCGGCAAGTGTCGACTTGCCATGGTCGATGTGCGCAATGATGGAAAAATTTCTGATGTGCTTCATCAACGGGAACGCTTAAGTACTTGAATTGCCTCGACCGCAGAACGCGACAGGCAAGAAAAAAGGGCGCGTCCGAAAGAGACGCGCCCTGAACCAACAAGCAATGGCAACTGCAGTAGTTGGGACTTCATTGTAGGCAAAAAGGGGGGCGCGTACATGTCGGAACCGGGTCAGGAAAGGTCGTTGCAGGTCAGCAACAGGAGACTTATGAACAACTTATCCACAGAGATGGTGGATGAGCCGTTGGACAACTTGTGGGCGATCTGTGGACCGCCGGTGGACTGTTTGCAAACGTCCCGCATGGTGAACACGAGACGCCTCCTTATGCCCGCTGGATTGTCCAGCCACGTTCCATTCTACTAAAAACTGCTAATGAGGCGTTTTTCAAGTTAGTGCCTACGAACTTCAATCCATCAAACCGGGCCTGCGAAAAACTTTCAAAAACTCGATTTGTCGTGGTCGAACAGTCAAAAAAAGGCCCCAAACCCGACTGACGGGTGGGGCCACTCGGCAGTTGCAGGCCCTGCCGCACCGCTCTCGGAACTCAGCGCGCCGGACGGATCAGAACGTACTGAGCCCAGTCGCCACGCCTGAAAAGCACGCTCACGGGCTTCGTCTTGTCTGCTTTCGAGACGGCCGCATCGAATTCCTTGACGCTTCCGACTTCGATATTTCCTACCGCCAGGATCACGTCGCCTTCACGCAAACCGACGCGTGCAGCCGCATCGCTGGCCGTGTCGATCTTGACGCCGCCGCGCACCTTCAGCTCTTTCTTCTGCGCTTCCGTCAGCTCGCTGACGGCCAGGCCGAGCGACTTCGCAGCCGCCGATGCGGACGACTTCGGCGTCGGCTCCTCGCGCTCGACGGCGGGGCGTGTCGGCTTGTCGGCTTCGATCTCGGCGACGGTCACGTTCAGGTCGCGCGGCGCACCGCGTCGGAATACCGTCAGCACGCTGCGCGTACCCGGCTTGGTGTTGCCCACCAGGCGCGGCAGATCGCTCGGTCGCTCGATCGCCTTGCCATCGAACTTGAGGATGATGTCGCCTGCCTCTACACCGGCCTTCTCGCCCGGCGAGCCAGCCTCGACGCTGCGCACCATCGCGCCTTGCGCGCGGCCGAGGCCGATCGATTCCGCAACCTCTTTCGACACCTGATCGATCTGTACGCCGATGCGACCGCGAGACACGCGACCGCTGGTGCGCAGCTGCTCGCTGACGCGGATCGCTTCGTCGATCGGGATCGAGAACGAGATACCCATGAATCCGCCCGAGCGCGAATAGATCTGGCTGTTGATGCCGACGACTTCGCCGCGCATGTTGATCAGCGGGCCACCCGAGTTGCCTGGATTGATGGCGACGTCGGTCTGGATGAACGGCAGGTAATCGCCGGTGTCGCGCTGCTTGGCGCTGACGATGCCGGCAGTCACGGTGTTTTCCAGGCCGAACGGCGAGCCGATCGCCATGACCCATTCGCCGACGCGCAGTTTCGACACATCGCCGACCTTCAGGAAAGGCAGGCCGGTAGCCTCGATCTTGACCACCGCGACGTCGGTACGCTTGTCCGCGCCGATGATCTTGGCCTTGAACTCGCGCTTGTCGGGTAGCGTGACCAACACTTCGGAGGCATCTTCGACCACGTGGGCATTGGTCATGACGAAACCGTCGGGACTCAGGATGAAGCCGGAACCCACGCCACGGGGGCGCGATTCCTCGGATGGCTGCTGTTGCGGACGATTGGGTCGCGGCGACTGGCGCGGCGTACCAGGCAACGGCTGGCCGAAGAAGCGCCGGAAGAACTCCTGCATCTCCTCGTCCATCTCGCCCGATCCGGGCGTGCCGGGAACTCCGGGGATACCGGGGATACCACCGGGCGTGGCGCCCTCGCGCTGCGCGACCTTCTCGATCGTGCGGATGTTCACCACCGCCGGACCGACCTGGTCGACGAGGTCCGTGAAGTCGGGCAGCGTGCGTGTCTGTGCGCTGGCGCTGGAAACCGGCAGGAAGGTTCCGGCCATCGTCAGCGCCATCGCGCCGGCCGTCAGAAGGGTGCGGAAATGCTTCGCTTCGAACTTGCGCATCATTGGTTTTCTTTCAATTGCTTGATCAGCGGGTACGGGACAGGCCTTGCGCAAACGCCCGAAGCGTCTGCGGCGGGACTTCGCCGACAGCGGTGAGCCACCAGTCGCCGCCCTTGTCGGTCAGCCGACGGGTCAGCGTGTTGGTCGCGCCAGTGGCGAGCAGAACTTCCTTCGACTGTCTTTGTGCGTCATAGGGCTCGACGAACAACGACACCGAAGCCATGCCGTCGGAGAAGGTCCACTGCATCGTGCGCTCCGGATTCGATGCGCCGTCGAGCGCGCGGCGATAGCAGCTCACCGCCCTGAATCCGGCGACGGGGTCGCGCAAGGTCCAGCCTTCGGCTTCCGCCGTCGTGCGCTCCAGTTCGGACTTTTCGATCCGATAGCCGGTGGTATTGCCCATCATCTGAGCGAGTGCCTGCGTCTTGACCGGGACATCGAACTGCAACTCGGAAAACGCCGACTGCTCGACGACACGGCCGGTTGCGTCGACGGTCTGCAGCGCAATCACCAGACCCGTGCGACGCTCGCTCCAGACCCTGTACCCGAAGCGAAGACCGTCGCGCGGCGCCAGCTGGATGACGTCCGCATCGAAACCGGCGACCCGGCCCTTGCCGAGCGCACGGACATCGTAGAAGTCGGCGATCGCCGTGTCGGAAGCATCGGGCAGATTCGGAAACAGTTCGAGGTTTTCGCGCTGCTCGCTCTTGACCACCTTCTCGTCGAGCAGGAAGGTCATGACCTTGTCGTTGCGACGGAACGTGGAACGCGGCGCGCCCGTAAGCGCCTCGATGCGCTCCATCAGTACCTTGCCGTCGGCCACATGCCAGATGCGTGCGCTCGACAGGTTGCCGGTCGCCGCCGAAACCACGAATGTGCCGGCATAGGTGCGCTGGCGCGATGCGTCGCGCGCGCGCCTCAGGAACTCGCCGGTGCTGGGGCCGGACGCCGGAGGAAGCGGTGAAGGCATGGCATCGCTGCCGCCGGGAACAGCGCCTGCCTGTGTCTGACCCACTGCCGCCTCTGCGAGGAATGCTGCGGAAAACAGCAGGACGGCCCTGCGTACGAGAATCGGCATCGAAGCGGTCCTTGCGATCGTGTTCAGCGCGATGGTCCGTCGAAAGTCGCGTTGCGCAGGAAACCGGAAGGCATCTGCGACGCGCCGCCCGCCTGGCGATGCGCTTCGAGCAGTACATCGAGACGCGGATCGCGCAGCATCACCTGCGCCTCGTTGCTGCCGACCAGCACAGGCGTGGCGTCGAGACGCGATGCAACCTGTACCGGCTGCTGCTGTTGCACCTGTAATTGCTGCTGCTGTTGCTGGGCCATCTGCATGCCGGCCGGGGCCGCTCCGACGCCCACCAGATTCCAGCCGATCGCCGCAGCGGCAGCGAGAGAAGCTGCGCCTGCAACCAGTTTCCAGCGGAACACGGGCTCGTTGGCCGCTTCGACAGCAACCATCCTGACAGGGCGGGCAGCGGTCTGCTGCGGTACGACGGCGGCGGGTGCGCCGGGAGCGACAGGTGCGACAGGTACTTCGGCAGCCATCCGCTGCTGAAAACGCGCCATGAACTTCGCGCTGTCGCTGCAGGGCGCATGCTCGCCGGATCGCAACACATCGCCGATCACGTGGTACGTACGCCAGGTCGACTGCAATGCCTGATCGGCCGCGATGGCACCGGAAATGCGGGAAAAATCTTCGCCCTGAAGGCTTCCGTCCGCGAGCGCGGAAATCTGTTCGCGAACTGACTGTTTTGTTTCGTTCATTTCTTTCACCTGCTTACCAACGCTTGCCGGACTGGTTGTCGAGCATCGGCTTGACCCGTGCCGATATGGCTTCCCGCGCACGGAAAATCCGCGAACGCACCGTGCCGATAGGACAATCCATGACCTCGGCAATCTCTTCGTAACTCATACCCTCGATCTCCCGCAACGTGACGGCCTGCCGCAATTCAGCGGGCAAGGCATCCATCGCCGCCTCGACTGCGGAAGCGATTTCCTTGGCCGCCATGACCGTTTCGGGAGTTTCTTCGCTGATTGGTTCGTTTCCCGGGCGGTAAGTTTCATCGTCTTCGGACGAAGCCGGACGAAGTGCGCTTTCGGAGATGGTCGGATCGCGCTTCATGTCGACCAGCGCCTTCTTGGCAGTGTTGACCGCGATGCGGTACAGCCATGTGTAGAACTGTGCGTCGCCACGAAACTGGTGCAGCGCCCGATACGCCCTGATGAACGTCTCCTGGGCGATGTCCTCGACCAGGTCGACATCGCGCACCATCCGGCCGATCAGCCTTTCGATGCGGCGCTGATACTTGATGACCAGCAGTTCGAAAGCCTTCTGGTCGCCGGCCACCGTGCGCTGGACGAGCTGGAAATCGACCTCTCCGGGACGCGGCTCGGCCGAGGACGCGTCGGCAGCGGCAGCAGCAGCAGCAGCAACGTCAGGCGCGTCCGGTGGTGGAGGCGGATTGGAAGATGAGGTCATCGGGAAGATAGGGGACGGCTGGCAGCCGCCGGCATTTCGGCCGGCTGACCGGCATCGGAAGCCGTCGGCGCGCGCGAATATACCGCACGACGAATATCGCACCATTGCCCTTTTGCGTCGCTTCCCTGCGCCCAGATCCAGCGCTTCGGATGCCCGGCAGCGACGAAGCGCAACAGCATCAGCGTCTGCAAATCCAGGCACACCTGAAGTCGTCCCTGACGACCGGCCAACGACCAGTGCCGGCCGTCGAAGTCCAGGGTGCCGGAAGACGCAACGCGGAAATGCCGCCAGGCGACGAAGCCGGCAAGCAGCGAGACTGCCAGCATCGAAGCCAGTCGCCACAACCCGCCGTCGGATCGGTTCATGGTCGCCGCAGCTGCGGTGCAACACACGGCTCCCGATGCCCAGAGCCACATTGCGGCGAGCGTCACGGTGCGGGAAGACGCCAACGGGCAGCTTACCGCCGGGGCGCTGTGCATGAAGAGCGGCGAGAACAGGGAGAACAGGGAGAACGGCGGTTCAAGCGCGCTTGAACACCAGCGTGCCGTTGGTGCCGCCGAAACCGAAATTGTTCTTGACCGCGACATCGATCCTGAGATCGCGCGCCTCGTTGGCGCAATAGTCGAGATCGCACTCGGGATCCTGATTGAAGATGTTGATCGTCGGCGGGCTCTTCTGGTGGTGCAGCGCCAGCACGGTAAAAACCGATTCGATGCCACCGGCTCCGCCCAGCAGATGGCCGGTCATGGACTTCGTCGAATTGACGACCAGCTTCTTTGCGTGATCGCCGAAGGCATTCTTGATCGCGTTGGTCTCGTTCATGTCGCCCAACTGGGTCGACGTGCCGTGCGCGTTGATGTAGTCGACCTGGTCGGAATTGACGCCGGCGTTCCTGAGCGCCATTTCCATCGAGCGACGGGGGCCGTCGACGTTGGGAGCGGTCATGTGATACGCATCGCCGGTCAGGCCGAAGCCGGAAACTTCGGCGTAGATCTTCGCGCCGCGTGCCTTGGCATGCTCGTATTCCTCGAGCACCACGACGCCCGCACCCTCGCCCAGCACAAAGCCGTCGCGGTCCTTGTCCCAGGGCCGCGATGCGGTTTTCGGGTCGTCGTTGCGCGTCGACAGAGCGCGCGCCGCAGCGAAACCACCAAGGCCGAGCGGCGAAACCGTCGATTCGGAGCCTCCGGCGATCATGACGTCGGCATCGCCGTACTCGATCATGCGGGCGGATGTGCCGATCGCATGAAGACCGGTGGTGCATGCAGTCACGATGGCGATGTTCGGGCCCTTGAAGCCGTACTTGATCGACACATGGCCGGAGATCATGTTGATGATCGACGCCGGCACGAAGAACGGCGACACGCGGCGCGGGCCCCGATTGACGAGCTCGGCATGCGTGTCTTCGATCAGCGGCAGGCCGCCGATGCCAGAACCGATGTTGCAGCCGATGCGAACGGCCTTTTCATAGGGCAGCGCGTCGCCGGTAGGCAACCCGCTGTCCTGGACTGCCTGGATGGCAGCCGCGAAACCGAGATGGATGAAGCGGTCCATATGCCGCGCATCCTTCTCGGAAATGTATTCGGTGATGTCGAAGCCCTTCACCTCGCCCGCAAACTTGCAGGAGAACTGACTGACGTCGAACTTCGTGATGGTGTCGATGCCCGAGCGGCCTGCCAGCAGACTGGCCCAAGCCTCTTCCACCGTGTTTCCAACGGGGGCGATGCAACCGAGACCGGTCACGACAACGCGGCGTTTGGTCATGCCGGCAAACCTTTCTGGGAGAACAACACTGCTGCCGATCTGCGGCGCACGCGACGACTGAACGCCGCGGGCCGTCGCCGGCTACCCAGCGCGCGGCCGATCAGGCCTTTTGATTCTTGGATGCGTAGTCGACGGCGTTTTGCACCGTGGTGATCTTCTCTGCGTCTTCGTCCGGAATCTCGATGCCGAATTCGTCTTCGAGCGCCATCACGAGTTCGACCGTGTCGAGCGAGTCGGCACCCAGATCAGCCACGAAGGCCTTTTCGTTGGTGACTTGGGACTCTTCCACGCCGAGTTGCTCGGCGATGATTTTTTTGACACGTACTTCGATATCGCTCATTTGAATCCCTTTAAGGGTTGTAAAGAATCAGTGGATTTTAGCCGGCTGCCCCGAGGCTTTTTCCCCAGGGGCCGGAAGGGTACGGATTAGCTCCGCAGCCTTACATATGCATGCCGCCGTTGACGTGCAGTTCCTGCCCCGTCACATAAGCGGCCTGCGGGGACGCGAGGTAGGCCACCGCATGCGCGATGTCCGCCGGCTTGCCCAGATGACCCAGCGGAATCTGGGTCAGCAATGCCTGTTGTTGTGCCTGCGGCAACTTGGCCGTCATGTCTGTCTCGATGAAGCCCGGTGCGACGCAGTTCACGGTGATGTTGCGGCTGCCGAGTTCGCGCGCAAGCGCGCGCGTCAGGCCCGCGACGCCGGCCTTGGCCGCTGCGTAGTTGGCCTGGCCGGCATTGCCAGCCGCGCCGACCACGCTGGTGATGCTGATGATGCGGCCGTAGCGCTGCTTCATCATCGGACGGATCGCTGCGCGCGACAGTCGGAAGACGGCCTTGAGATTGGTGTCGATCACCGCGTCCCAGTCGTCGTCCTTGAGGCGCATGGCGAGCATGTCGCGCGTGATTCCGGCGTTGTTGACCAGCACATGCAGTCCACCGTGCGTCTTGACGATGTCGTCGATCAGCGCATCGAGCGCGGGACCGTCGTTGACGTCGAGCGCCCTGCCCTGCACGCCGTGCGCGCCGAGCGCAGTCGTGATCTTCTGTGCACTTTCCGCCGTGGTGCCTGTGCCGATCACGGTCAGGCCGTGCTGCGCCAGTTCCAGCGCGATCGCCGCACCGATACCGCGCGACGCGCCGGTGACCAGTGCGATCTGGCCTTCGAATTTGGGAATGCTGCTCATGGGGTGTTCAGAAGTTGCCGTGTGTCGGCGAGCGACGCCGGATCGTAGACGACGCCGGTGACGATCTCAGGCGCGATGCGCTTGACCATGCCCGACAGGATGCGACCCGGGCCGCACTCGACGACGGCTTCGACGCCGCGCGCCCTGAGCGCCTGCACCGACTCGACCCAGCGTACCGGGCCGGCGGCCTGGCGCACCAGCGCGTCGCGGATGCGCGTCGCGTCGGTCTCGACGGCGACATCGATGTTGTTCAACACAGCGATCTGTGGTGCTGCGAAGGTACTGGACGCCAGTTTTTCGCGCAGCGCTTCGGCCGCTGGCCGCATCAGGCTCGAATGGAAAGGCGCCGACACCGGCAACAGCAGCGCACGCTTGGCGCCCGCAGCCTTGAGAACTTCGCAGGCCTTGTCGACTGCAGCCTTGCTCCCGGCAATGACGGTCTGCGAAGGATCGTTGAAATTCACCGCCTCGACGATCTCGGTACTGCCGGCCCCGAAACTCGCGGTGGCCTCGGCACAGCCGGCACGCACCTTGTCGGAATCCATGCCCATCACGGCCGCCATCGCGCCGACGCCGACCGGCACGGCCTGCTGCATGGCCTGCGCACGGAAACGCACCAGCGGCGCGGCTTGCGCCAATGTCAGCACGCCGGCCGCGACCAGCGCCGAATATTCGCCGAGCGAATGGCCCGCCACCACCGACGGCTTTGCGCCACCTTCGGCCAGCCATGCGCGCCAGGCCGCCACTCCGGCCACCAGCATCACGGGCTGGGTATTGGTCGTGAGCGCAAGCGCTTCCTTGGGACCCGTGGCGATCAACGCAGCGAGGTCTTCATCGAGTGCGTCCGAAGCCTCGCGCAGCGTTTCCGCGACCGCAGGATGGCCGGCCCAGGCGTCGAGCATCCCGACGGACTGCGAGCCCTGGCCTGGAAAAACGAAAGCGAAGGATTTCATGGATGTCTCGTCAGAATTGTTTTGTCTTGTTGCGTGGCGCGGCACCGAGGGCGGGCCGTGCATCCTGCCTCACAGGGTCAGCAGCACGGCGCCCCATGTGAAGCCGCCGCCGACACCCTCGAGCATCACCGTATCGCCCTTTCTGACCTGCCCGCCGCGCACCGCGACGTCGAGCGCCAGCGGAATCGATGCAGCCGATGTGTTGCCGTGATCGTGCACGGTCACCACCAGCTTTTCGGCAGGCAGCTTCAGCTTGCGGGCTGTTCCCTGCATGATGCGCAGGTTGGCCTGATGCGGGATCAGCCAATCGATGTCCGCCGCCGTCTTTCCGGCCTTTGCCAGCGTCGCGTTTGCAGCTTCTTCGAGCACGCGAACGGCGAGCTTGAAGACGGCCTGGCCGTCCATGTGCAACAACGGCGTACCCAGCACCTGACCGCCGGAGACGCTGCCCGGCACGCACAGGATGCCGACGTGCTTGCCGTCGGCATGCAGATCGCTGGCGAGAATGCCGGGCTTTTCGCTGGCTTCCAGCACCACGGCACCGGCGCCATCGCCGAACAACACGCAGGTGGTGCGGTCGTTGAAGTCGAGGATGCGCGAGAACACTTCGGCACCGACGACCAGTGCACAACGCGCGCTCCCGGTCTTGATCATCGCGTCTGCCACCGTCAGTGCGTAGATGAAGCCGCTGCACACCGCCTGGACATCGAACGCAGGACAACCGGCGATGCCGAGCTTGTTCTGCAGGATCGCTGCCGATGATGGGAAGACCATGTCCGGCGTCGAGGTGGCGACGATGATCAGATCGACATCGCCGGCCGTACGTCCGGCTGCTTCCAATGCATGCCTGCACGCATGGAGAGCCAGATCGCTGCTGCCGACATCGGGTGCAGCGAAATGTCGTGCGCGAATGCCGGTACGCTCGACGATCCATTGATCGGACGTCTCGACGCCGCGCTCTGCGAGTTCGCGAGCGAGATCGTCGTTGGTGACGCGACGCGGTGGCAGATAGCTGCCGGTGCCGGTGATGCGGGAGAAAGGAGTCATCAGACGTGAAGTGCCTGCGTCGCGGCCGGCGCTGTAGCGTCAGCGCGCTTCAGGAGCGGCGCTGCGCGCGCGATACGGGCCTTTACGCGGTCGAGCAAGTTGTTGCGAGCGGCATCATAAGCGCGATCCAGCGCATAGCCGAAGGCAACATCATCTGCGGAGCCATGGCTCTTGAAGACCAGACCACGAAGACCCAAAAGAGCAGCTCCGTTGTAGCGCCGATGGTCAAGGCGCCTTTTGAGCGCTTTTAGCACCGGATAAGAAACGATCGCTGCAAACTTGCTGAACAGGCCGTTCGAATACTCGATTCGAAGGAACTCGACGATCATCGACGCGACGCCTTCGCTGGCCTTTAACGTCACGTTGCCGACGAAGCCGTCGCACACCACGATGTCCGTCGTACCCTTGAAGATATCGTTGCCTTCCACGTTTCCGTAGAAGTTGAGATCGCGGGAGTTGGCAGCGGCTCGCAGCAGAACGCTGGCTTTCTTGATCGTTTCGCTGCCTTTTATCGCTTCTTCACCGACATTGAGCAATCCGACCGACGGCGAATCGTTGCCGGTCAATGCGGACACCAGTGCCGAACCCAGGACTGCGAACTGCAACAGGTCTTCAGCATCGCAGTCAACATTCGCCCCGAGATCGAGCACCGTGGTTGCTCCACCTTTGCGGTTCGGCAGTTGCGGCGCAATCGCCGGCCGGTCGATGCCGTCAAGCGTTTTCAGCAGATAGCGCGCGATCGCCATCAAGGCGCCCGTGTTGCCGGCTGAAACCGCTGCTTGCGCAGAACCGTCCTTGACTTGCTGGATTGCGACGCGCATCGAAGAATCCTTCTTCTTGCGCAGTGCAACTTCCAGCGAGTCGTCCATGCCGACCACTTCGGTCGCCGGCACGATCCGCGCACGCGGGTGTTCCAGCGCGCTCAAGGCGGCTGGCAAACCCACCAGCAGCAACGACGCTTCCGGATGACGCGCAAGAAACGCACGACAGGCGGCGAGCGTGACGCTCGGCCCGTGATCGCCGCCCATGCAATCCACGGCAAGCGTGATCACGGGCGACCTGGAAGCGGGAGAGGGAGAAGGGATCGAATCCATCAAAACAAAGGCCCGACGCTACGGCAGAAGTAGCCTCGGGCCTTGGCCTTGAGTGCAGTGATCAGGCTTCGGACTTGGTCTTCAAAACCTTGCGACCGCGGTAGAAACCGGTCGGGCTGATGTGGTGACGCAGATGGATCTCGCCGGTGGTCGGTTCGACGGCGATGCCGGGAACGACCAATGCGTTATGGGAACGGTGCATGCCGCGCTTGGAGGGCGACTTCTTGTTTTGCTGGACGGCCATGATGGCTCCTGGAATGTTCGGTTGGGTTGGTCGGCATGCGGGGCGGCGTCGGAGGTCTTGAAGTGATCTGAACGTCCACGGCGGCGCGCGCGAAGCCTGCGATTATAGCGCGCCGAAACGGGCAACGCCAGCCGGTCGGCTCGGACCAGCCTTTGGGGGCTCACTCGGCCTTGCGCGGACGGAGATTTTCCAGCACCGCGAACGGGTTCACCGGTACGTTCTCACCCTCTTCATAGTTTGCATCCGCAGCAGAAAGCCGAACCTCGACCGGGCAGGTATCGTGCCGCGGCGTGATCGGTATTTCCATCAGCAACTCGTCTTCCACCAAGCCGTGCACGTCGAAATCGCGAGCCACGACCAGCACATCCTCGTCGGCGAGTTCGTCCTCGGCTTCGGCGGTCGCTTCGTCGGCCGCAAAGCGGAACCAGCGGTCGACCAGCAAGGTCGTGGCCACCGGCGTCAGACAGCGTTGGCACACGAGCGCCACGTCGGCTTCGGCGCGCACATAAAGCCAGGGCACCGAAGCGCCGTCGGCGCCGATGCGTCGTTCGCCTTCTATATGCCATGCGACCGAAGGCATCTCGACGGCGGGAGCCGCGGTAGACGCCGCAGAGGCCGCAGAGGCCGCAGAGGCCGCCGCATCGACAGGTTGCGGTGCCAGTTCGGCAGCGAGGCGCGGATAGGTTGCGGTCGATTCCACACCGGACTGCGAAGACGCGGTTTCGGTGAAGTCGATCACATCGAGGCGAATGGGGGCGGATTCTCGTTTCATCGCAGCCAGTCTAAACCGCTCACGCACAATCTCCGCCCATGCAACGCCCTCTGATCCTCGCCTCGACCTCGCGCTACCGGCGCGAACTGCTCCAACGCCTTCGCCTGCCCTTCGACGTGCACTCGCCGGAGGTCGACGAAACGCCCTTGCCGGGCGAAACGCCCGAGGCACTCGCACGCAGGCTTGCGCTGGCAAAGGCGCACACGGTCGCGGCTCGCTTCCCCGATGCGGTCGTGATCGGCTCGGATCAGGTGGCAGACCTGAACGGCGAACCGCTCGGCAAGCCCGGCGATCATGAACGCGCCACCGCGCAATTGCAGCGCATGCGCGGGCAGACGCTGGTGTTCCAGACCGCGGTCGCGGTGGTGTGCGCTGCAAGCGGCTTCGTCCAGCACGACATCGCGCCGGTGCGCGTCGTATTCCGCTCGCTGAGCGATGCAGCCATCGAGTCTTATCTGCTCGCCGAAACACCCTACGACTGCGCTGGCAGCGCCAAGAGCGAAGGACTCGGCATCGCGCTGCTCGACACGATAGAAAGCGACGATCCGACCGCGCTGATCGGCCTGCCGCTGATCCGCACCTGCCGGATGCTGCGTGCCGCGGGGATCGAACTTCTATGACAACGAAACTGACCACGACACCGCCGAAAGGCAGGCTCTACCTCGTCCCTGCCCCGCTGGATTTCGGTTGCGACACGCAAGCGCCGCTGCAGGACGCGCTCCCTCTGGGCACGCTGCAGATCGCGGCCGGCATCACGCACTGGATCTGCGAAAACGCGAAGTCCGCACGCGCCTACCTGAAGCGGATCGACGCCGTCGTGCCGCTCGCTGCCCCACTCCAGTCGCAGCAGATCGACGAACTGCCGCGCGAAGTGCACAAGAAAGGCGATCACGCCGGGCAGTTCGATGCGCGCCCGATGCTCGCCGCAGCTCTGGCGGGCCATGACGTCGGCCTGCTCAGCGAAGCCGGCATGCCGGCCGTCGCCGATCCGGGATCCTCGGTGTCGCGCGCAGCGCATGCGCTGGGCATCGTGGTCGTGCCGCTGACCGGTCCGGTATCGCTCTTGCTGGCGCTGGCCGCAAGCGGTTTGAACGGGCAGAACTTCGCGTTCGTCGGCTATCTGCCGACCGATTCGGACGCACGCTCGCAGCGCATCCGCGAGCTGGAATCGATCGCGCTGCGGACTGGCCAGACGCAGCTCTTCATCGAGACCCCCTACCGTAATGCCGCCCTGCTGCAAGCGCTCACGCAGACGCTGCAGCACAACACGCGACTCGCGGTAGCCCGCGGCCTGACGCTGGCCGGTGCCAGCATCCGCAGCGACACCGTGAAAGACTGGCGATCTGCATCGCAACCGGCCGAAGAGCGGATGCCCGCGGTTTTCGCGATCGGACGATGAGCATGCAGAGCGGCAACATCGACATCGGCACCGACCCGGTGACCATCGCCCCCGGCATGCGCTGGGCATCGCGCGCGCAGTTCTTCTGCTCGGGCTTCATCTTCGCGACCTGGGGCGTGCACATCCCGACCGTCAAGGCGCATTACGCGATCGACGAAGCTCAACTCGGCTTCGCGATGCTGGCTGCCGGCATCGGCGCGCTGATAGGCGTTTCGCGCGCCGGCGGGCTGATCGGGCGTCATGGCGCGCGCAGCATCACGCGGGTCTGCGGCATCGTCTACGCACTGCTGATCGCGTTGCTGACCGTGATGCCCAACTATGCGGCGCTGCTGGTGCTGCTGGCGCTGTTCGGCATCGTCACGAGCGTCTTCGACGTCGCCATCAACACCGAGGCGGCTGCGCTGGAGCAGCACAGCGGTCGACCGCTGATGAGCGGAATGCACGGCATGTTCAGCCTGGGCGGCATGGCCGGGGCGCTCACGGGCGGCGCAGCATTGGCGGCCGGACTGGCACCGCAGCAGCATCTCCTACTGGTCGCGGTCGCGATGGCGCTGGCGATCGCTTTCGCTTCCACGCGGATGCTGCCGACGACCGTCACGGCCACCTCGTCACCCGGCAAGGACGACGGTTTCCGGCTGCCGCGCGGTGCACTGGCCGTGCTCGGCGCGCTGGCCGCTCTCGGCTTGATCGCCGAAGGCGCGATCTACGACTGGAGCGTGCTGTATCTGCAGCAGGAACTAGGCAGTCCGCAACAGCAGGCCGCGCTCGCCTATGGCAGCTTCTCGGCTGCAATGGCGGCCACGCGTTTCGGCGGCGATGCGCTGCGGGCACGCTTCAAACCTTCGACGCTGGTTCGCGTCAGTGCGCTGCTGGCAGCCGGTGCGATGGCGCTGGTGCTGTTTACATCGACACCGTGGATCGCGCTCGTCGGTTTTGCGGGAGTGGGTGTCGGTTTCGCCAATGTCGTGCCGATTCTGTTTGCCGCATCGGCGCAGGTGCCGGGCGTCGAGCCGGCGCGCGGCATCGCATCGGTTTCCGCCGCGGCCTACCTCGGCTTCATGGCGGGACCGCCGATGATCGGCTTCCTGGCGCGGGTCAGTTCGTTGACAACCGCGCTGTGCGTGGTGGTCGCCTTCGCACTGGCGCTCGCAGCGGCTGCGGGCCAGGCGAATCCGCGTCAGTGAACTGAAGGAACCGAACGCAAGGCGCGAACCGATGCGTCGCCCATCGCGGCGCCGAACTTCTTCGCCAGCTTCTCGGCCACGTTGTCGCGGCGCGTGTAGTCGATGACTTCTTCCGCCTTGATGACCTCGCGGGCCACGAAGTCGACGTTGCCCAGTTGGTCGGCCAGGCCGTAGGTCACCGCCTGCTGACCGCTCCAGAAAAGGCCGCTGAACAGGCCCGGGGTGTCGAGCTTGAGTCGATCGCCGCGACCCTTCTTGACCACGTCGATGAACTGCGCGTGGATCTGGTCGATCATCTGTTGCGCATGGGCGCGCTGGGCCTCATTGACCGGGCTGAAAGGATCGAGGAAACCCTTGTTCTCGCCCGATGTGAGCAGGCGGCGCTCGACGCCGAGCTTTTCCATCGTTCCGGTGAAGCCGAAACCGTCCATCAGCACGCCGATGCTGCCGACGATGCTGGCCTTGTCGACATAGATGCTGTCGGCTGCCGACGCGATGTAGTAAGCCGCCGAAGCGCAGGTCTCCTCGACCACCGCATACACCGGCTTGTTGTGCTTGGCCCGCAGCCGACGGATCTCGTCGTAGATGATGCCGGCCTGGACCGGACTGCCGCCCGGCGAATTGATCAGCAGCACAACACCCTTCGCGCCCGCATCCTCAAAAGCCGTCTTCATCGCCGCGACGACGAACTCGGCGCTCGCATCGGCGCCGTTGGCGATCTCGCCCTTGATCTCGACCACGGCCGTGTGTGGATTGGTCGTGGTGGCGGCGGTGTTGGCGCGCGACATCCCGAGCCAGACCAGGAAGATGAAGAAAGCCAGCCATCCGAGGCGTACGAAAGTCTTCCAGCGACGGGTGGCTTTCTGCTCGCGCAGTGAAGCGAAAGCAAGCTTTTCGAGCGTGGCGCGTTCCCAGCCGGGTTGCGAGGTCGGGTCGGTTTTGGACATGGAATCGGTTGAATTTGCAGGACGCTCGAAGGGTTCGAAACCCTGTGGTTCGGTGCGGGTCGGTTCGGTCATTTAGAAAGCCACGGGCTGCAGGTTCCATTCAGTATGCCAGTGCACCACGCCGTCGCGCTCGCTCAGGGCGATCTTGACGAGCCCGCCGCGGCAGGGGCCGCCGCTGCATTCGCCGGTGTCCGGACGATAGACGGCGCCGTGCGATGCGCACTGCAGCCATTGCCCGGAATCGTCGAAGAAGCGGTCGGGCTGATAGTCCATTTCCATCGCCACATGGGTGCAGCGATTGAGGTACGCATGCGGCAAGCCTTCGAAGCGTATGGCGAAGGCGCGACAGGTTTCGCCGGCATAGTCGACGTCGAAGGGCACGGCCGTGCTGCCTTCGAGCAGATCCGACGCATTGCAGAGGGGAACGATTTCGCTCATGCGTTTTCCAGCAGCCAGGCCTGCAACTCTTCGGTCGAGTGCGCGACGAACAACGGGTTCAGCGACTCGAAACTGCTCGGTTCGTGCGCGCCGTAGCTCACGCCGACGCTCGCGCAGCCGGCGTTGATCGCGAGTTGCAGGTCGTGCGTGGTGTCGCCGATCATCAGCGTTCGCTCGGGCGTCACGTCAAGCGCTTCCATCAGCTCGAGCAACATGCGCGGGTGCGGCTTGCCGCTGGTTTCGTCGGCGGTGCGCGAATCGTCGAACAGATCGCGCAGCGCGACGGTGGCCAGCACTTCGTTCAGGCCACGGCGCGACTTTCCGGTGGCGACGGCGAGGCGGTGACCGCGCGCCTTGAGCGCGTCGAGCATCGGCAACACGCCGTCGAACAGCACCAGGTCGTCCTGGAGCTGGAGGTAGTGGTAGCGATAGCGGGCGCCGAGTTCGGCGTATTTTTCGCGCGGCACGTCGGGCGCCGCCTTGGCCAGGGCTTCGGCCAGCCCGAGACCGATCACCCAGGCGGCGTCTTTCTCGGTGGGTTTGGCACCGCCGACGTCGACGACCGCGGCCTGGATGCAGCGCGCGATCATGCGGGTGGAATCGAACAGCGTGCCGTCCCAGTCGAAGGCGATCAGGTCGAAGCGGCGGGGTCGGGAATCGGTCATGGAACGGGGAAAAGTTCGGTCAGGTGGGCAAACGGGTCAGATGGACGTGGCGGAAATGGGCACCGGCAACGCGGCCATCGCGTCAAGCGCCGCGGGCGGCATCAGCGCGCGCAGTTCGGGCGCCAGTTCGGCTTGTAGCGCAATGCGCTTGCCGTTGCCGGGATGCGTGAACTGCAACCGCCAGGCGTGCAGGAACATCCGCTTGAGGCCGTGCTTCTGCAAACTCCGGTTGCGCTCGAAATCGCCGTATTTGTCGTCGCCGGCGATCGCATGGCCGGCGGACGACAGGTGGACGCGGATCTGGTGCGTGCGACCGGTCTTGATCGTCACCGCCAGCAGCGACATCGGCGCAGTCTCGCCCGGCAGCATTACCGTGGCCAGGACACGCACCAGAGTGACCGCATTCATCGCATCCGGATGATCCTTGGCGACGACCCGGACGCGACGCTCGCCTTCGGCCGCGCCATTGGCCGGCGGCAGCAGGTATTTCGCCAGCGGCACATCGAGCACTTTCTTGGCAGGCGGCCAGGCGCCTTCGACCAGCGCCAGGTATGTCTTGCCGGTTTCGCGCTCCCGGAACTGGGACTGCAGCGCCGTCAGAGCGCTGCGTTTGAGCGCCACCAGCAAGATTCCGGAAGTTTCGCGGTCCAGCCGATGCACCAGTTCGAGAAAACGGGCGCCGGGCCGCGCGCTGCGCAGCTGCTCGATCACGCCGAAGCTCACACCGCTGCCGCCATGAACGGCCACGCCGGCCGGCTTGTCGATGGCCAGCACGGATTCGTCTTCATATATGAGGGGGAACTCGCGCCCTGGGGCCGGCGGTGCGCCGCCCTCCTCCGAACGCGAGGCAACGCGGACCGGTGGCAGACGCAGCACGTCGCCGTTCTCGATCCGGGTTTCGGCCTGCGCACGGCCCTTGTTGATGCGCACCTCGCCGGAACGGATGATCCGGTAGACGTGCGTTTTCGGCACCCCTTTCAGATGGCGGAAAAGAAAGTTATCCAAACGTTGCCCGGCCGACTCTTCGTCGACCGTCACAAACCTGACTTCAGCGGCCGGGGCTTCCGGCTTCGCACCTATAATGTTTTTCACCAGCGCGTTTCTGTAAGTGCTTGATTAAGCAAGAAGTTTAGAGCACCACCGAAAACGCTGTGAGGTCGATGCCGCTTTGGCGCCAGCCCTGCAAACCCCGCGCTCATGCGCAAAGTGGCAGGAACGGCATCCAAGTCAAGCCGACGCCCACGAAACACCGTACGGAATACCCCAGCCGGCAGGCTAAAAGCTGCCGGCGGATCGAAGCGAGTTCACTTGTGTTGATGCTGCTGATTCAACTTTGCCCACGCTGGCTGACCTGGCATTCGCCAGCGAAGACAGCGCTTTTCGGCATCGATGTTGAATCCGATGCGGCGCGCGCCCCCCTGGCGCAACAGCAACACCCATTCGGGCTCGCACCCATCCACGCCCCCCCACCCTTGCTGCTGTTGAGCTGACGCTCGATATGGTCGCGCGCGTTCACGCGCCGTCCAAGGCAGCCGGGGCACCGCGGCAATTCCCTCGTTTCGCAGGCGTCGTCCGTGCATCGTTGGCCCGTCATGGGCCGGTTCGAACGCATATATATAAGGACAACGCACCATGAAGCGGATGTTGATCAACGCCACGCAGCCGGAAGAGCGCCGCCTGGCCATCGTCGACGGGCAGAAGCTCCTCGACTACGAAATCGAAATCGAAGGGCGCGAACAGCGCAAGGGCAATATCTACAAGGCCGTCGTGACGCGCGTGGAACCGTCGCTCGAAGCCTGCTTCGTCGACTACGGCGAAGACCGCCACGGCTTCCTGCCGTTCAAGGAAATCTCGAAGCAGTATTTCGCGGAAGGCGTTTCCGCCAGCCAGGCCCGGATTCAGGATGCGATCCGCGAAGGCCAGGAACTGGTCGTTCAGGTCGAGAAGGAAGAACGCGGCAACAAGGGCGCCGCGCTCACCACCTTCATCTCGCTGGCCGGCCGCTATGTCGTGCTGATGCCGAACAACCCGCGCGGCGGCGGTGTCTCGCGCCGCATCGAGGGCGAAGACCGCGCCGAACTCAAGGAGGCGATGGACCAGCTGGAATACCCGAAGGGCGCCAGCATCATCGCGCGCACCGCCGGCATCGGCCGTTCGGCGCCCGAACTCCAGTGGGACCTGAACTACCTGCTCAAGCTCTGGACCGCCATCGACGGCGCGGCCAAGGGCGCAAAGGGCGCTTTCCTGATCTATCAGGAATCCAGCCTGGTGATCCGCGCGATCCGTGACTATTTCAATCACGACATCGGCGACATCCTGATCGACACCGACGACATCTACGAGCAGGCGCAGCAGTTCATGGCGCACGTCATGCCCGAGCATGCTGCCCGCGTGAAGCGCTACCGCGACGACGCGGCGCTGTTCAGCCGCTTCCAGATCGAGCACCAGATCGAGTCGGCCTATGCGCGCACGGTGCAGCTGCCGAGCGGCGGCGCCATCGTCATCGACCATACCGAAGCGCTGGTTTCGGTCGACGTCAACTCGGCCCGCGCCATCAAGGGCGGCGACATCGAAGAAACCGCCACCCGCACCAACCTCGAAGCCGCCGACGAAGTGGCCCGCCAGATGCGCCTGCGCGACCTGGGCGGCCTGATCGTCATCGACTTCATCGACATGGACGAGTCGAAGAACCGCCGCGAAGTCGAAAGCCGCCTGCGCGACGCGCTGCGCCAGGACCGCGCTCGCGTGCAGTTCGGCGCGATCAGCAAGTTCGGCCTCATGGAAATGAGCCGTCAGCGCCTGAAGCCGGCGCTGAGCGAAGGCTCTTCGATCCCGTGCCCGCGTTGCGGCGGTTCCGGCCACATCCGCGATACCGAATCCAGTGCGCTGCAGATCCTGCGCATCATTCAGGAAGAGTGCCTGAAGGACAACACGGCTGCCGTTCATGTCCAGGTGCCGGTCGAAGTCGCATCTTTCCTGCTGAACGAAAAGCGTCCCGAGATCGCCAAGATCGAACTCAAGCAGCGCGTGACCGTGCTGATGGTGCCGAACAAGACGCTCGAAACGCCGAATTACCGGCTCGAGCGGCTGAAGCACGACGATCCGCGACTCGACCATATCGAAGCCAGCTACAAGATGGCCGAGGAAATCGAAGATCCGACCTCCGTCACGCGCCGCTCGCAGGAGCCGACCAACAAGCAGACGCCAGTGATCAAGGGTGTGCTGCCCGACGCGCCGGCACCGATGGCCGTGCCGCGCCCCGAATCGGTGCGCAACTCATCCGCTGCCTCGCCGGCAACGCAACAGGTCGCTCCGGCCAAGGCTTCGACGCCGACGCCCACGCTGCCGCGCGCCGTGCCGACACCGGTCGCTGCACCGGCGCCTGCGCCAGCTCCGGCCGAAGTCAGCTTCTTCGACAAGATCAAGAGCTTCTTCGGCTTCGGCCCGGAGCCGGTCCCGACGCCTGCATCGGCACCGATGCCATCGGCAATTCCGGTCGAAGCACCGAAGCCGACGCGCCGCGATGGCGGACGTGAAGGCGGTCGTGAAGGCGGACGTGAAGGCGGCAGGGACGGCGGACGCGATGGCAGCCGTTCAGGCGGTGGCCGCGACGGCGAGGCACGCGGCCCGCGCGACGGCGAAGCGCGCCGAGGTCGCGGTGGTGAAGGACGCGGCGGCGAAGGCCGTGGCGGCAGGGACGGCGAACGCCGCAATGGCCGCGGTGGCGAAGGACGCGGCGAAGGTCGTGGCGGCCGAGACGGCGAGCGTCGCGAAACCACCGAAGCCCGCAGCGAGATCCGTACCGAGATCCAGACCGGCGAAGTGCGCGAACCACGTGAGCCGCGCGAGCCACGTGAATCACGCGAAGTTCGCGAGCCGCGCGAGCCGCGTGAAGCGCGCGCACCCCGCGACGGTGAACGCCGTGGCGGTCGCGGTCCCCGCCGCGACGGCGAGGCGCGCCTCGCATCGACCGACCCGATCGAAAACGGCGCTGACGCCGAATCGATTGCCGCACCGATCGCATCCACCGACGAAGCCGCAGCCGGAACCATGACCGACCGCGCCCCGCGGGGCCGTGGTCGCGAGCGTGGTGAGCGCACGGAACGAGGCGAGCCGCGCGAAGTTCGTGAGCCGCGCGAACCCCGCATGGACCGTGTCGAAGGCGAGCGCATCGAAGAGCAGCGCACCGAACGAGCTCCCCGCGGCGACCGCAACGACGGGCGTCGCGAGCGTCGCAACGACGGCACATCGCGCAGCGAGTCGGCGGTGGAAGTCGGCGTTGGCGCCATGGCTGCTTCTGCCGTCGCCCTTTCGACCGATGAAGTGACGGCAGCGGCAGTGCCGACGCTGGACACCGCTCAAGGCAACGATGTCGGCGGTGTTGTCGGCGGCGGTGTCGTTGAAGGCGAGCAGGCACCACGTCGCGAAGGCGATGAGCGCCGCGGTCGTTCCCGCGACAGGTATGGCCGCGACCGGCGCGAACGTGCACCACGCGAGGGCGCCGAAGCCGGCGTGTCGGGTGGGATCGCAGAACAGGGCGTTCAAGGCGATCTTGCGCAACAACCGGTAAATGCGGCATCGACGGCGACGGCAGATGTCCAGCCCCTGGTTGCAGCCGCAGCGCCGATCTCGTCGCTGCCTGCACCTGCACCGTTCTCGGGCGAACGTGTTTCGACGCCGGCCGCCGCACCTGAAGCGGTGAAGGCGCCTGCGGCTCCCGCGCCAGTCCCTGCTCCAGCCCCGGCCACGGCCTCGGTCGCGGCAACTGTGCCGGCTTCCACCGAAAGCACGATGCCGAAGGTGCAACCGTTCGAGCTCCCGCTCGCAGCGCTGGCGCAGATCGCAGAAGGCTCGGGGCTTCACTGGGTGAACTCCGACGCCGACCGCGTTGCCCAGGTCACTGCTTCGATCGCCGCCGAACCGAAGCCGGTCCATGTGCCGCGCGAGCGTCCGTCGGCTGTCGTCATCGAGGAAGGACCATTGGTACTGGTCGAAACCCGCCGCAACCTTGCAAGCACGGTCTTGCCGTTCGAGCGCACAGCCGAGACGGACAGCATCACGCGCTGATCCGCCCTTCGAACGAACGCCCGGTGTGCCGCTTCGCAGCGGCACACCGGGCGTTTTTCATTTGCAAGGGAGAAAACCCTTAAGAGCCCTCCGCGCAACAGCGAACGTGCCAAACGGGGCACATGAGTCTTCGTCCTACATTGCCGCGATCAGTACTAGGCAATAACCCGTAATCCAATAGACCACAGTTTCGTTTTACCACTCACAACCAGATCCTTAAGTTCTCATTCCACTGCGAATTCATTACAGAATTAGCTAGAATGGTGCAGTGCACAATCGATCGATACGTGTGAAAAATCACGAGGCGCACGCCAGACAAAAAGAACTACGGCTTTTGACGCGGGACAAAGTAGAACCATTGTGTTCAAATTCTTTCTCTTAGTAGTAAAGCGTTACACTGCCGCGCTGTAAGGCAGGCCCTCCAAGGGGAATACTGATGTTTCGTCCTGATTCGACCGCTCAAGCAAATTTGATTCGCCACCGTCCTTCTGGCAACGGAGACTCGTCTCCCGCGCAAAGCTTGGCCCAACCGCGCGAGCACACGTTGCTCGAACGTGCGAGCAAGCGTGCGCTCGATATCGTCGGCGCTCTGGTTTTCTTCGCGTTGCTCGGGCCGATCTATGTCGCGATCGCACTTTGCGTGCAGATCAGCATGGGCCGTCCCGTGCACTACTGGCAGACACGTCTGGGCGTCGACGGCCAGAAGTTTAGGTTCTACAAGTTTCGTTCGATGGTCCGCAATTCGGACGCGATCCTCGAAGAGCATCTGAAGAAGGACGAAGACGCGCGCAAGCAGTGGGACACCTTCCAGAAGCTGGAACAGGACCCACGCATCACGCCGTTCGGCAAGGTCATCCGCAAGCTGAGCCTCGACGAACTCCCGCAGTTCTGGAATGTGCTCACCGGCGACATGAGCCTGGTCGGTCCTCGCCCCTGCATGGAACGCCAGCGCAGCCTGTACGGCAAGCACTGGGGTCACTACTGCGCAGTGCGTCCGGGTATCACCGGCCTATGGCAAGTAAGCGGTCGTAACCGTTTGTCTTATGCTCAGCGTGTCGAGCTCGATGCGGAGTATGTGAACAATTGGTCGTTGTGGCTCGACATCAAGATCCTGGCCAAGACCGTCAGTGCCGTGATTTCCGGCGACGGATCGCGCTGAACACCTTCCGGTGAGCAGGCCGCCAGGCCCAACGAAGACCCGATCGATCCAAAAATGACTGAGTTTCAAAAGCGCATCTATGTCGCCGGCCATCGCGGCATGGTCGGTAGTGCCATCGTTCGCAACCTGACCGAACAGGGCAAGGCGCGCGTCATCACCCGCACACGCGCCGAACTCGACCTGACGGACCAGTCCGCCGTACGGCGTTTCTTCGCGGTTGAAAAGCCGGACGAGGTGTATCTGGCTGCAGCCAAGGTCGGCGGCATCCATGCCAACAACACGTTCCCGGCCGAGTTTCTCTACGAGAACCTGATGCTGGAAGCCAATCTGATTCATGAAGCGTGGCGCAGCGGCGTAGGCAAGCTGCTGTTTCTCGGCTCGAGCTGCATCTATCCGCGCATGGCGCCACAGCCGATGGCAGAAGATGCATTGCTTACCGGCAAGCTGGAGCCCACCAACGAGCCGTATGCGATCGCCAAGATTGCCGGCATCAAGCTGTGCGAAAGCTACAACCGCCAGCACGGTACCGACTTCCGCAGCGTGATGCCGACCAACCTCTACGGTCCCGGCGACAACTACCATCCTGAAAACAGCCATGTCCTGCCCGCGCTGATTCGTCGCTTCCACGAAGCGCACGAGGCCAAGGCACCGACCGTTGTGATCTGGGGCACGGGTACGCCCAAGCGCGAATTCCTGTATGTCGACGACATGGCCGAAGCCTGCGTGCATGTGATGAACCTGCCGCACGACACCTACGCCGCCTCGACGCAGTCCATGAACAGTCACATCAATGTCGGCAGCGGCGAGGATCTGTCGATCCTCGAACTGGCGCATCTGGTGAGCGAAGTCGTCGGCTACAAGGGCGAGATCCGCTGCGATGCGGACAAGCCGGACGGCGCGCCGCGCAAGCTGCTCGACATCTCGCGGATCCGCGAACTGGGTTGGGCGCCGCAGGTGGCGTTGCGTACGGGCATCGAGCGTGCCTATCGCGACTTCCGGTCGCATCCGGTCGCGTCGCGCTGACCGGCTGTTGCGAGACGATCGCGCATGGCTGGTCCATCCCCCCTTTCCTCACGTCTCTCCTCCTCACAGTCAGCAATCAACGCACCGTCGTCGATTTCCGTGATACCGCCCGGACCGGGCGGTGTCTACGACTTCGCGGTGAAGCTGGCTGACAGGCTTCAGGCGCCGGTCACCGAACTTTCGCGAACCACCGACACGTCCGGCTGGTCGGGCGACCTGATGCTGCTGCACTTCAGCGGCTACGGTTTCCAGAAACGCGGCGTGCCGCTCTGGCTCAACAACGAAATCCGTTCCTTGCGGAAGCGCTTTCGCGTCTTCGGCGTGATCTTTCACGAGCTCTATGCCTCGGGGCCGCCGTGGGGTTCCGCCTTCTGGCTGAGCGGCATGCAGCGCCGGATCGCCCACGAGTTGCTGCTCCAGGCGGATTTCTGGTTCACCAACCGCGAAGGCGCAGCCGAGTGGCTGAGCAAGAACGCGCCTTCGGCACCCAACGCGACGATGCCGGTGTTCTCCAACGTCGGCGAACCGGCCTCGATCGATGCCGACGGTCGAAACCCGACCCGCGAACGCACGATGGTGGTGTTCGGCAGCAATGCGATGCGCGTGCAGGTCTACGACTGGAACGACGGCGAGATCTTCAAGGTCGCGCAACGCGAAGGGCTTCGTATCCACGACATCGGACCGACGATCCAGGATGCGGCCATGTCGCAGCGCATGGCTCGCGAAGGTGTCGTGGTTCAGGGCCGCCTGCCCGCGGAGCAGGTCAGTTCGGCTTTGCTGAAGGCCGAATACGGCGCGCTGGTGTATCCGCCGGACTATGCGGCCAAGAGCGGAATCTTCGCCGCCTACGCCGCGCACGGTGTTTGCCCGGTCATGTTGTGGAAAAACGGCACCCCGCGTGATGGATTTCAGCCTGGAACGAACTACTTGGATGGCTTTGAAGCGCTGGCGGGTGGAAAATCTAAACTTAACGCACGATCCATCGGCCGCGCCGCACGACAGTGGTATGAGCCGCATTCGATCGATGCCCAGGTCGCCGCGCTGAAGAAACTGAGTACAGAGACACGCCCATGAACACCACCACCGGTCAAGCGCCATACGGCCCGCCTTCGCGGTGGCAGCAACCCGGTGCGTCGGACAGCGAAAAGAAGCTCTCCAAGTCCCCGAAGTCGGCAAAGGCTGCCGCGGGCAGTCAGGCGGCGGCGAAGCCGCGGCTCAGCTGGCCTGGCTATGCATTCATCCTGGTGTTTCTGGTCGTCGTGTTCGAAGGCGCCATCCGGAAATGGGTGACGCCGGCATCCACCGTCCCCTTGATCCTGCTGCGCGACCTTGCGGCACTCGGCTTGATCTTCTACGCCTGGAAGTGCGGAAACCTGGGTCGTTTCGGCAAGGTGACCGCCGTGATGACCGGCTGGAGCTGTCTGGTGATCGCCTGGGCGCTGTTCCAGGTCGTGGCGGGTCAGAGTTCGCCCGTCGTGCTGGCCATCGGCCTCCGCTTCTGGCTGCTCTACATCTGGTTCGCCATCGCCGCCGCGGCCACCCTCACCGAGCACGACTACCGCGTCGCGATTCGTGTCGCGATCGTTTCGCTGCTATTTATGGCGCCGCTCGCCGTGCTGCAGTACTACTCTCCCCAAGGTGCCACCATCAACCGTCAGCTGGACGGCGACGAGGACCTGGTCTTCGTGGTGGTCGCAGGCGTGGTGCGCACGACCGGTACCTTCAGCTTCACCTCCGGCTACGCGACTTTCGTGACGCTGGTGTCGCCGCTGGTGTTCGCGTTGCTGGGTGCGCGCAAGCGCAGCCGCATGAACTGGATCTTCGCTCTGGCAGGCTTCGGCGGCTTCATGATCGCCAGCGTGATCAGCGGATCACGAACTGCCGTCCTGTCCGCCGGCATGATGCTCGGCGCCTACCTGATCGGCCGGCTGGTGTTCTCGAAGAACCGCGACAAGCCCAAGGCGCTCATCGCCGTGCTGATGATGATGTTGATGGCCTCCGTGCTGGTCTTCGTGCTTTCCGATGCCGTCACGGTCACGCAGCAGCGTTTCGAGGACGCGGCCGGCGGCGAGAACTTCTGGATGCGCCTGTTGGCGATCTTCGTCGGCGAACCCACGGTCTACAACAACATCACATGGCTGGGCCAGGGCCTCGGCGCCGGCTCCAACCTCGCGACTTCGCTGCGCCCCGGTGCCGCGAACTTCGGACTCGCCGAATCCGAAGCCGGCCGGATACTGCTCGAAGGCGGACTCCTGGGCTATGCGTTCATCGCACTCAAGGTCGCCGTCCTGTTCGTCGCGTTCTTCAAGTGCTGGTTTCTTGCGCGCAGGCGCAATTCGCCGTACCCCCTGCTCATGTGGCTGACGTTGCTCCTCGGCATCATGACCTGGCCTGCTATCGGCCAGCTCAGCGCCAACGCGCTTCTCGGACTGCTGATGAGCTTCTTCTTCCTGATGTTCCGGCATTCGTCGGGCGACTTCTTCCCTGCACGCGCTCGATGAAACTGCTGGTCTACGGTATAAATTTCGCACCGGAACTGACCGGCATCGGCAAGTACTCAGGAGAAATGGTCGCATGGCTCGCGGCGCGCGGACACGAAGTCCGCGTGATCACGGCGCCGCCCTACTATCCGGAATGGAAAGTTCGCGACGGCTACAGCAGCAGCCGTTACGTGCGGGAAACCTGGAACGGCGCCGAGATCTTCCGGACTCCGCTATGGGTCCCCGCGAAGGTCAGCGGCCTGCGCCGCATCGTCCACCTGGCCAGCTTCGCCGCCGCCAGCATCCCGACGCTGATTGCACAATGGCGCTGGAAACCGGACGTCGTCTGGATGACCGAACCGCCGCTGTTCTGCGCGCCCGCTGCCTTGGCCTTCGCCGGCTTGCGTTCGAGCAAGGCCTGGCTTCACATCCAGGATTACGAGGTCGACGCGGCTTTCGAGCTCGGACTGCTCAAAGGCCCGCGGCTGCGCGGTTTCGTCACCTCGATCGAACGCGCGCTCCTGCGGCGTTTCGACCGGGTCTCCACCATTTCCCAGCGCATGCTCGATCGCGCGGCCAGCAAGGGCGTCATGCCGTCTCGGCTGCTGTCGTTCACCAACTGGGCCGACGTCGACGCGATCCGTCCGTTGACGGCGCCGAGCCCAATGCGCGCCGAACTCGGCATCGCCGACGATGCGGTCGTGGCGCTCTACTCCGGCAACATGGGCGGCAAGCAGGGACTCGAACTGCTGGCCGAGATGGCCGTGATGCTGCGCGACGAGCCGAACATCGCTTTCGTCTTCTGCGGCGGCGGCTCGGGTCGGGCTGATCTGATGGCACGCTGCGCCAACCTGCGCAATGTCCGTTTCATCGACCTGCAGCCGGTCGAGCGCCTGGGCGACCTGCTCGGCATGGCCGACGTCCATCTGTTGCCGCAACGCGCCGATGCGGCCGATCTGGTGATGCCTTCGAAGCTCATCGGCATGCTCAGCAGCGGCCGGCCGGTGCTGGCAGGCGCGCGACCCGAGACCGAACTGGGGCAGGTGGTCGCCACTTGCGGTGCAGTGGTGCCGCCCGAAGATGCGCGCGCCTTCGCCGACGTCCTGTTGTCGCTGGCTTCGCAGCCCGAACTGCGGCGCGAACTGGGACGGAAGGCCCGCGAAGTGGCGGAAACCGTCTTCGCTCGCGATGCCGTGCTGGGCCGCTTCGAGCGGGACCTGCAGGCCTGCATCGTCGGATAGATCACAGCCTCCAGAGAACGCAGAAGCAAAAACGGCGGCAGACTTTCGAGTCTGCCGCCGTTTTTTCATTGAGCTTCTCAATGAAGAAGGCCGCTTTTCAGCGGCCTTTTCGATCACTGCTCGTCCGGCAGGATGCTCTCGTAGTTGTACTTAGTGTAGCGATAGCGGCCGTACTTGTGCGCTGCGTAGGCTCGGCGGTCCAGCTTCATGCCGTTCAGCAGCACGCCGGTGGCGACCTTGCCGCCCAGCGACAGGCGTCGGGTACTCTCCTTGAGCTCGCCCATAGTCGACTGGTCGGCGCGGGCTACCATCAGGACGGTGCCTGCATGTGCTGCGACCGTTGCCGCATCGGCCGCCACGAGCACCGGCGGCGCGTCGATCACGACCAGGTCGTACTGACCCGACAGCGATTCGAGCATGCTGGTGAAAGAAGCCGACACGAGCAGTTCCGACGGATTGGGCGGCAGTTGGCCGGTCGCCAGGAAGTCGAGGTTCGGCACGACCTGGCGATGCACGGTCTGCTGGACCGTCAGGCTGCCTGCGATCAGTTCCGACAGGCCGCCGTGGCGCTGCAGTCCGAAGTACTGGTGCGCATGGCCCCGACGCATGTCGGCGTCGATCAGCAGCGTGCGCTTGCCCGCGGCTGCCATCAGCGCCGCGAAATTGGCGGTCACGAAGCTCTTGCCAACGCCCGGTGTGGCACCGGTGATCAGCACGCGGTTGTTCGGCGATTCGAGCATCGCGAACTGCATCGCGGTGCGGAGGCTTCGCAGGCTTTCGACAGCCGGATCATCCGGATGCTCGATGGCCAGCAGACGCACGCCGGTGGCACCCGTCAGGCGACGCTTTGCAATCGTTTCCTGCGCATCGCTTACCGGAATGGTGGAGAACACCGGCAAACCGCCGTTGGCCTCGACCTCGTGCGGATCGCGGATACGCTGCTCGACGAACGAGTTGCGGATGAAAGCCGTGATCAGGCCGAGGAACAGGCCCAGCGCCAGCGATGCACCAATGATCGTCTTGCGGTTCGGCTTGACCGGAATCTCCGGCACGGAAGCGTCGTCGAGCACGCGGACGTTGCCGACCTTGCCCTCCTTGACCAGACGCAGCTGCAGCGCGTTGTTGAGCAGGGACTGATAGAGCTCGGTGTTGACCTTGACATCGCGTTCCAGGCGGACGGCTTCCTGCTGGACAGCCGGCAGCGCCTTGATGCGACCCTGGATACCGCCGATATCGCGCTGGAGAGCGGAGATCTGGGCGTCCAGCGTCTGCACCGTCGGATGGTTCGCGGTGAAGCGGGCCTCGAGTTCTCGGCGTTTCTGCTGCGCCTCGAGCAACTTGCTCTGGCGGTCGACCGATTCGTTCAGGGCCAGGTTGGCTTCTTCGTTGAAGGCGACGGTGGCGTTGCGGTTGCGGAAGCGGCTGTAGGCCTCTTCGGACGCTTCGAGCTGCGTCTTGAACTGCGGAAGCTGCACGTCGAGGAACGACAGCGTCTTCTGCGCTTCGGCGGACTTGCGCTCGAGGTTCTGGCGCACGTACTGGGCGCCGACGGCGTTGACGACGCGGGTGATGCGGTACGGATCGGTGCCCTGGATCGAGGCGCTGATGATGCCGGACTGCTTGCCGCGCTCGATCAGGGTCAGGTTTTCCTGGACCGCGCTGATCGTCTTCGCCTTGGACTGGCGAACCATGTCGAATTCCGCACCGGCCTTGCCGGCGAGCTGGCTCACCGTCAGTTCGATCGGGCCTTCGGCGGTTTCGGCCTTGAGCGGCGTGCCCACGGTGCCGTTGAGCGTGGCGGCGAGCTTCGGATGCGTCACCGTGTACTGGCCGCCGCCCTTGGCGGTCAGCAGGAACTGCGTGCCTTCCAGCACTTCGGGCACGTTGAATTCCGAGACAGAGATGCGCTCGGTGCCCGACACATAGCCGTCCATGCCGAGGAAGCCGGGTTCCGACAGGCCTTCGGAGCGACGTGCCATCCAGCCGCCGATGTACGGGATGTAGCGCGGGGTGGCCGTGATGTAGAGCTTGGTCGCGTCGACCGCCGGTGCAACGACCATCCGCGAACGGATCAGTTCGATCTCGGCGGTGGTCGGCGTACGGATGTCGAACAGCCCTGCAGCTTCGTTGACGCCGCCCTTGGCACCGTTGTTGTTCGCGATCTCCTCGACCTGGACCACGACCGTCGATTCGTAGACGGGCCGTTCCAGCAGGGCGTACGCGGTGCCCAGCGCCAGCACCACCAGGGTGATGATGGCGATGAGCCACTTGTGCGCCGCCAGCACGTCGAGGTAGTGACCGAAGTCGATATCGCCTTCGACCTCTTCGTTGGCGTTGGGCGGCTGGGCCGCTGCAGCAGGGCCCAAGGTGGAATTGAAGGTGGAGTTCATTGGCTCAATACTCGTGATGTGCGACGGGCCAGGTGCTCGAAGGACGCTGCATGTCAGTTCCTCGAAATATCACGCAAGGTGTTCGCAGTGGCCGCGGACGGCAGGACCAGATTGATCACGCGGTTCCACAGCACCAGCGGGACGGCATCGACGTAGACCACGTCCCTGGCCTTGAGCGGGAAGCTGTCGGCCAATGCCAGAGCGGTCGGCGTGCGGGCGTCGAGATGGAAGATCGCCTGACCCGTCGGTTCGTTGCGGATCACGAAGATCTGGCGCGGATTGGCGAGGTTGAGGTTGACGCCGCCGACTTCGGACAGCGCTTCGTTCAGGCTCAGGCGACCGTTGCGCATCAGGATCGTGCCCTGCACCATCACTTCGCCCATCACGGAGACTTTTCTCTCGGCGCTGCTGCGCGCAATGATCAGGTCGCCGTTCTTCAGCGGGATCCGGGTCGGATCGATACCGGCGTCGGTCAGCGCGACGAGGTCGAGCGGAATCGTCTTGCCGGCGCGCGTCAGGGTCACGAAGGAGCGGTCGCCGGTGACGGCAAGACCACCCGAACGGCTGAGCGCTTCGGCCAGCGTCATCGGAATGTCGGTGAAAACCAGCAGACCCGGCAGCTTGACCTCTCCTTCGATGTAGGCGCGCTTGCTGCGGAAAGCCGTGACGCGGACGCTGATCTGCGGATTCTTGAAGACCCGTGCCAGACGCTGGACCAGCGAGTCCTCGAGCTGCTGCACCGTCATGCCGGAAGCCTGGATCGGGCCTGCATACGGGAAAGTCAGCTGTCCGGTGTTCGAGACGATGAAACCCGGTGCCGGCGAGACGCTGGCCGGATCGGCCACCGTGGTCGCGGGCGTCGCGCTGAACGCGATTTCGGGATGGTCGTACACCACGATGCCGACGACGTCGCCCGGTCCGATGCGATAAGGCTCGGGCTCGCCGACCAGCGCCATCACCTGCGGGCTGATGGCGGCCGGCGTAGCGAGACGCTGGGCCTGGATCAGCGCGGGCGTGATTTCAGTCAGCGCGCCGGCGGGCGGCGCGTCGACTGTCGCCGACGAGAAACCGGACGGCGATACGGCGATGGCCGCATCGCTTCTGGCCGAACTGAAGCCCGGGGCGAGCGGCGCACAGCCCTGAACGAGCAACCCAACGGTTGCGAACATGACTGCGTGTAATGAAAAACTTTTCAAATCTGACTCCGAAATCACCAAAATGAATACTTTTGGAAACAGGTGGGACTTTACCCGACGCTGTGTAGATTGTTCAATTTGTTTCTGGTTGTATATCGACTAGCCGATGAAAAGCAGTGTACAAGCCAAAAAAATCACAACTTGTTGCACTGCGCCCCAGAAACTGTCACGTAATTTCCACTTGGGCAGCACGACGCCAGGCCGTTGTGGCCTGCATCGTGTCTTCCCTCTGCTCGGCAAGTGTTGCCAACGCCAGCCAGGCACGGCGCTGCAGGTAGGGGTCCTGGAGCCCCTGTACAGCCTGCGACAACAGCTGCTGGGCCTTGCCCCACAGCTGCCGCTTCATGCAGGCCATGCCGGCCAGGTACTGGAGATTGGGATCGCGCGGGTCGTTGCGCTGCGCAGCCTCGATGCGCGCCAGCCAGTCCGCGTCGACGGACTCGAGCCCCGCTTCCAGGGCGCGCACCAGTTTGATGCTGAGCGCGCCGCCGAGACCCAGGTCGCGATCATGGCGCTCGCTCCGTTCGTTCCGGGTCATGCGCTCCCAGGCCGGTAGCAGCCAGCCGCGTGCGACGGCGAGATCGCCGCCCATGTTCGCGATACATTGGGCGCCGTGGATCGCGACCTCCGGCATCGCTCGCTCGGCAGGTTCGAGGTCTGCCCAGGCACGGATCAGCTGCGCCGCATCGTGCGCCCCGTTGAGCAGCTCAGTGGCCAGGCCGCGGATGATGCTTTGCGCGGCGACCTCGGAGAACGCACGGTGCTTGGCCAGCAGACGTGCGGTCTGCAGGGCTTCGAGCGTGCGGCGATCCTGGCGCGCTGCCCGCAGATGAAGCCTGAGGGCCAGCGTGCGCCGCTGCACGCCCTGGGGCAACTCTTCCAGGCGGGCCAGCGCGGCGGATGCGTCCTGGTCTTCCAGCGCCCAGTGCGCCGAACGCAGCTGTATGCCTTCGCGCGTTTCCGGGCCGGGCGCACCGCTACCCGTTCCTTCGTTGAGCGCTTGCTGCAGATGGGCGTCGCGCGCCGCATGGTCCTGCAGGGCCTGCGCGCTTTCGGCCGCCAGGAGGTGGGAAAGCATCCGTACCTGCACAGCCTGCGGCAACACGACATCGAGCGCGGCCAGCGTCTTTTCCTGCGCCAGTGCGGCCAGTGCGGATTTGCGTGCCCGGGAGAAACGCCCGGCCAGCAGTTGCGCCAACGCATCGAGCAGCGCGGCATGAAGCGCCCGCTCCTTCTGCTGCACACGCCACTGTCGCGCCTGGCTAGGCAACGAGAACAACGCCGACAAACCGCGCAACGCGAAGTGCATCAGCACGAACGCGCCCGCGATCAGCAGCAGCACCAGGTTCAGCGAGAGGTCGATGCGGTACGGCGCCCAGTAGACGGTGATGGTGCCGGGGTTGTCGCCCGCGAACAAGGCCACCGCGGAGGCGATCCCGAACAGCGCCAGGAACCAGAGTGCAGCGCGCATCAGCGGCCGGCTGCGGCCGTCGCCAGCGCTGCAAGGGTGTCGTCGATGCGCGGCGCTTCGGTCGTCTTGACCTGCAACTGCAATTGCTGGAGCAACGTTGCGGCAGCCTGCACACGTCGCGACGACGGATCGAAGTAGCGGTTGAGCGCCACCGAAACGGCGCTCAGCTCGGAGCGCGCGGCTTCGACCTGACGCGACAGCAAGGCCGCGCGCGTGCTCAGCAGCTTCAGCTTGAGGTTCTCGCGCAGGAAAAAGGTCTGGTCTGGCGCCAGCAGCACCGCCTCCGGACGCTCGACACGCCCGACACGCACCAGCGAACGCGCCTCGGCACGGACCGCCGCCAGCACGCGCTGCCACATCGGCGCATCGGCGGGCAGGGGCTCGGCCTGCAGCGGATCGCCGCCGCCGCCACGCACCGAGAGCGCGTTCACGGTCGGCAGTTCGTCGACGCCGCGCATCAGTTCGTCGATACGGCGGAGCGCATCGCTGCCGTCGCCGCTCGCATTGGCCCGCAGACGATCGGCGTCGCGCTGGACCGCGCGCTGCAGCGGCGCCAGGCGCGGCTGCGCGGCGCGGGTGATCCGCAGGTCGGCGGCGCGCAAGGCGGCCAGCAGCGGCTCGATGTTGCCGGTCGCCTGCGCCTGCTGGAGCGCCAGGCGCAGGGCCGACTCCATGTCAACCACCAGGTTTTCATCGCGCGAGCGCGACAGGCTCTGCATCAGCTCCTCGAGCTGCGAGCGCTGCAGCGCAACCTCGGCCACGCGACTTTCGGCCAGCGTCAGGCGTGCCGCGGTGTCGCGTACGGTGTCGTTGGCCTGGCGCGCCAGCGTGCGGGCTTCGAGGGATTGCGCCAGAGAATCGGCACTCTGGCGTGCCAGCTGCTCCTGCATGCCGCTGACCTTCTGCCAGAGCACCATGCCGATCACCAGCGCGACCAGCGCCAGGATCGCCAGCAGCCCCATCGCGATGCGCGTAAGCATGACCGCACCGATCTCGTGCCGCGCCGTCGCCGAAGCCGTCAGCGCGGCCGGTATCGAAACGCGTGCGAGGCCGTCCGGCAAGGCTTCGTCGGGGATCGTGGACGCGGAACTCATTTGAACGATTCTATCGACGCGACCAATGCGGCCGACCCCGGCTGCGAGAGCCCCACGGTGCCGAAACCCGCCTCGCGCGCCGCATTGCCGATGCGCGGATGGGTCGCGACGGCACGGGCGGCGCGCCAGTCGGTCGACGGCATCGCCCGGACCAGGTGACCGATGGATTCCGAGCTGCTGAAAAGCCAGACGCTGCCGTCCGCCGCCGCCTCGGACGCCAGCCGGCGCTCGGCGTCGCCGAACGTCGGGGCCAGGCGGCGGTAGGCGACCACGGTGTCGAGTGCGCCACCCGCGCATCCGACCTCCCGCGCCAGCCAGTCGCGCCCGGTGGGCCGGCCGTCCGCGTCGCCGCCACGCACGATCAGCACCCGCGCGCCGGGGCCGATCTGCGAACCGGCGCATGTCCACAAAGCTTCGGAATCGAACTGTCCGGCGTCGTGCGCCGGCGAATCGATCCGCGATTCGGGAACGCCGGCCCGGCGCAGCGCGCGCACGGTGCCGGGACCGGTGGCCCAGAAGCGCGGCAGCCCGCTGTCGCCTGCAAACGATGCCTCATCGGCACGCGGCAGGAAATGCTCGACGGCCGGAGCGCTGACGAACATCAGCGCCGTGCAGTCGCCCATGCGCTCGCGCGCGTCGTCGAGCGCTTCGAGGCCGGCTTCCAGCACCGGTTCGATGGCGATCAGCGGCAGCGAGACGGCATCGAAACCGGCTTCGCGCAGATCGTGGGTCCAGCGCGAGGCCTCGCGCGCGGGACGGGTGACGATCACACGCAACGGCAACGGCAACGGCAACGTCGTCGTCATCGGAGACGGCTCAGACGTCGGGCGCAGCCGGGGCGCCTTCCGACGGACGCGCACCGTTGGCGCACAGCAACGCAGCAGCTTCCTCGCCCAGCGCGCGCGCCTGGTCGAAGTTTCCGATGCTCGCCGCGTCGGCATGGGCATGCACCTGCACCAGCGCGCCGCTGCCGTCCGGGTCGCCCCAGGCCGCGTCGATATGCAGGCCGCCGTCGCCCTGCCAGCGCGCGTGGGCGGCCAGCGGCATCGAGCAACTGCCGCCCATCGCGCGGCTGACGGCGCGCTCGGCGGCGGTGGCCAGCCAGTCGCGGCGGTTGGCCAGCGGCGCCAGCAGTTCGATCAGGTCGGCGCGGTCGTCGCGCACTTCCACGCCCAGCGCACCCTGCCCGGCCGCCGGCAGCATCTGCGCCGGCGTGAAGACGTGGCGGATGCGACTCTGGAGATTGAGCCGGATCAGCCCGGCCGCGGCCAGCACAATGCCGTCGTAATGGCCTTCGTCGAGCTTCCTCAGGCGCGTGTCGAGATTGCCGCGCAACGGTTCGATCCGCAGATCCGGGCGCAGCGCTCGCAGCAGCACCAGCCGGCGCAGGCTCGAGGTACCGACCACGGCGCCCTGCGGCAGATCTTCGACCGAAGCGAAGTTCGGCGAGACGAAGGCGTCGTGCGGATCTTCGCGCTCCAGCACGCAGGCCAGCGTGAAGCCGGGCGGCAGGTCCATCGGCATGTCCTTGAGCGAATGGACGGCGATGTCGGCGCGGCCTTCGGTCAGGGCGGTTTCGAGTTCCTTGACGAAGAGCCCCTTGCCGCCGACCTTGCTCAGCGACTTGTCGAGGATCTGGTCCCCGCGCGTCGTCATGCCCAGCAGGCTGACGGTGTGGCCTCTTTCTTGCAGTAGCGAGCGTACGTGCTCGGCTTGCCAGAGTGCCAGACGGCTTTCGCGCGTCGCGATCACGATGTTGCTCACAGCGTTTTCCAGTGAAAAAGACCGTCGGAATGCTAGCATGTTGCGCCGCAGCAACGCTGCCGGCATCCCTTCACCAGACCTTCCCGACTTCGGCACCCGACAAGAGGAGCTCAAAAGAATGACAACAGGCAAGAAGGCGCCAGCGCGCACCCCCAACACCCCCAACGGTTTCAGCGAAGACCAACCGCTCATCGACGACATCCGGCTGCTCGGCCGCATCCTCGGCGACGTGATCCGCGAGCAGGAAGGCGAAGCCACCTATGCACTGGTGGAGAAGATCCGCACCCTGTCCGTCGCCTTCCGCCGCGATGCCGACCATGCTGCCGACCGCGCGCTGAAGAACCTGCTCAAGGGCCTGAGCGCCGTCGAGACGGTCCGCGTGATCCGCGCCTTCACCTATTTCAGCCACCTCGCCAATCTGGCGGAAGACCGCAACCAGATCCGGCGCCGCACCGATTCCGACCGTGCCGGCGAGCATCAGGACGGCAGCCTCGAAACCGCGCTGGCCCGCATACGCAAGGCCGGAATCTCGCCTGAGGCGGTGGTCGAATCGCTGGCGCACAGCTACGTTTCGCCGGTGCTGACCGCGCATCCGACCGAAGTGCAGCGCAAGAGCATCCTGGATGCGGAACGCGGCATTGCCCTGCTGCTGACCGGCCGCGACGAGATCGGCCTGCGCCAGCGCGCATTCGCCGGCAAGAAGGACGCGCTCACGCCGATCGAGTACGCCGACAACGAGAAGCAGATCCGCATCCGCGTCACGCAGCTCTGGCAGACGCGCCTGCTGCGCTTCACCAAGCTCACCGTCGCCGACGAGATCGAGAACGCGCTCAGCTATTACGAGGCGACCTTCCTGCGCGAGATTCCGCGCGTCTATGCCGATCTGGAAGCCGCGCTCGGCCACAGCGGCATCGCACCGTTCCTGCGGATGGGCCAGTGGATCGGCGGCGACCGCGACGGCAATCCGAACGTGACCGCCGACACGCTGCAATACGCGCTGCGCCGGCAGTGCGAACTCGCGCTGCGCCACTACCTGACCGAAGTGCATTACCTGGGCGGCGAACTGTCGCTCTCGGCCACGCTGGTCGATATCTCGGTCGAGATGCAGGCATTGGCCGAAGCCTCGCCGGACCACAACGACCACCGCGTCGACGAGCCCTACCGCCGCGCGCTGACCGGCGTGTATTCGCGCCTGGCCGCGACATTGCGCGACCTGACCGGCGGCGAGGCCGCGCGCCATGCGGTCGCGCCTCAGAATCCGTATCCGAACGCCGAGACCTTCCTGGCCGACCTGCGCACCATCGCCGAATCGCTGACCGAAAAGCACGGCGCCACGCTGATCGCGCATCGCCTCGGCCCGCTGATCCGCGCCGTCGAAGTGTTCGGCTTTCACCTGGCGACGGTCGACCTGCGCCAGAGTTCGGACAAGCACGAAGCCGTCGTCGCCGACCTGCTGGCGCACGCACGCATCGAATCCGGCTACATGGCGCTCGACGAAGACGCCAAGCAGACGCTGCTGCTGCGCCTGCTCGGCGAAGCGCGGCCGCTGCGGGTGCCCGATGCCGACTACACGCCGCTGACCCGCAGCGAGCTCGCCATCTTCACGGCTGCCCGCACGTCGCGCGCGCGATACGGCGCCGCCGCGATCCGCCACTACATCATCAGCCACACCGAAACCGTGAGCGACCTGCTGGAGGCGCTGGTGCTGCAGAAGGAAGTCGGGCTGATGCGCGGCGAACTGCATGCCGAGGACGGTGCGGGCGGCGCCGTCTGCGACCTGATCGTCGTGCCGCTGTTCGAAACCATCGAAGACCTGCGCAACGCGGCGCCGATCATGCGGGCCTTCTATGCGCTGCCGGGCATCAAGGCGCTGGTCCAGCGCTCGGGCGCGCTGCAGGACGTGATGCTGGGCTACAGCGACAGCAACAAGGACGGCGGCATCTTCACCAGCAACTGGGAGCTCTATCGCACCGGCACGGCGCTGGTGAAGTTCTTCGACGAACTCAACGGCACCGGACCGCAGATCAGGCTTCGCATGTTCCACGGGCGCGGCGGCACGGTCGGGCGCGGCGGCGGTCCGAGCTATCAGGCGATCCTGGCGCAGCCGCCCGGCACGGTGCGCGGCCAGATCCGGCTGACCGAACAGGGCGAAGTCATCGGCTCCAAATACGCCAACCGGGAAATCGGCCGGCGGAATCTGGAGACGCTGGTCGCCGCCACGCTCGAGGCGACGCTGCTGCCGGCCGGCAAGGCGGCACCGGCCACGTTTCTTTCGACGGCGGGCGAACTGTCGTCGGCAAGCATGGCGGCCTACCGCAAGCTGGTCTATGAAACGCCCGGTTTCGGCGACTACTTCTTCAGCGCGACGCCGATCCGCGAGATCGCCGAACTCAACATCGGATCGCGCCCCGCATCGCGCAACCCGAACCGCAGCATCGAAGACCTGCGCGCCGTTCCGTGGAGCTTCAGCTGGGGTCAGTGCCGGCTGACGCTGCCGGGCTGGTACGGATTCGGATCGGCGATCGAGCAGTTCGTCGCCGGCGCCGCCACGCCGGAGGCCGCCAAGGAGCGCCAGGCGCTGCTGCAGCGCATGTACGTGCAGTGGCCGTTCTTCCGCACGCTGCTGTCGAACATGGACATGGTGCTGGCGAAGAGCGATCTGGCGCTCGCGACGCGCTATTCGGAACTGGTGGCCGACCGCAAGCTGCGCCAGAAGGTGTTCGGAATGATCGAGGCCGAATGGCATCGCACGTCGGACGCGCTGACGCTCATCACCGGTGCCAAGCAGCGGTTGGCCGGCAATGCCGACATGCAGCGTTCGGTGCAGCATCGGTTTCCGTACATCGATCCGCTGCATCACCTGCAGGTCGAGCTGATGCGGCGCTACCGGGCCGGCGAAGGCGGCGAGAGGCTGCAGCGCGGCATCCACATATCCATCAACGGGGTGGCGGCGGGATTGCGCAATACCGGCTGAGGAAAGGGTCCAGGAAGCGATGTCATCCGTCGGCCTACGCTGCAATGCGCCAAGCCGGCTGAAAAAGGCCATTACCAAGGGAGTACCCTGAGACCAAGTCAATAGAACGTAAACAAAATTTCGCACTTTCGCGCGGTCGTTAACGTTTTTCATAGGAACGGTCGTCATGTCTTCGTCGCAAACCCTTGCTTCTTCCGCCGGAATCAGTGCAACTTCGGCTCGTGTGCCGTTCGATTTCGTCAGCAGCGACATCGATGACCTGGCGTCGCACATGAGCCATTGCGCGGCGTCGCAGAGCCGCTGGTTTGCCGTGCGAAGCCATCTCCAGGAAGCTCATGCGATGGCGGCCGGCCGCATCGTGACGATGGCCTGCATCGCGGCCTCCGTCGGTATCGCCGTCCTCGCGCTCGCCTGACGCGGTGGCGCCGGCCATCCAGCGCCTGGCGTCGCTCAGCACCTACGCCAGCGCGCTTCTCCTCCGGCCGCTCGCGCCGGCCCAGCCACCCATCAGAGCCGAACTCTTCGGCATCCAGCGCTTCGCGCAGCACGGCCGGAGCCTCGCGCGTGCGCAGGCGGTGCAGGAACTTGGAGCCGACCCGGGTGTCGCGCCGTTCTTCCCGCGCGTCGACGAGAACCTTGCATCGCTGCGCAGCGCCTTCGATTACATCGCACTGATCTCGCAGAGCGGTCGCTATGTCTCGCCTGCCGCCGAATGGCTGCTGGACAATTTCCATCTGGTCGAAGCACAGCTCCAGCAGATCCGGGAAGGCGTGCCGCGCAGCTATTACGCGCGGTTGCCGAAGCTCGCCGCGCCTCCGCTCGCAGGGTTGCCGCGCGTCTACGGCATCGCCTGGGCCTACGTGGCGCACACCGACAGCGTGCTCAACGCCGACCTATTCACGGCTTTTCTCGATGCCTACCAGGAAGTCGACGAGCTCACGCTGGGCGAACTCTGGGCGCTGCCGACGACCTTGCGCGTCGTGCTGCTCGAGAACCTGCGCCGGATCGCCGAGAGCATTGCCGAGAACAAGGTCGCGCGCGAGGTCGCGCATGCCGTGTGGGATGCGGAGGAGCCGCTGTCGGACATCGATCTCGACGCCATCTACGGCATGGTCCAGTCGCACGGCCTGCACCAGAGTTACTGCGCGCAGCTCTGGCAGCGCCTGCCAGTCGAACGCGGCGAGCATCCACCGCCCGTCGTCGCCTGGACCGAGCGCCACTGCCCCACGGGACCGGCGCTGATCAACGAAGCGCAGGCCAACCAGGCCGCGGCCAACCTGACCGTCGGCAACATCATCACCACGCTGCGCCTGATCGGCCAGGTCGAGTGGGCCGATCTGATCGAACCGGTGAGCCGTTCTCTTCGCGTCCTCCGCGAGCTGCCGAGTTTCGCAGCCGAAAGCGAACGTACGCGCCAGCAGATCACCCACGCGATGGAACAGGTCGCGCGGATCACCGAGCGCACCGAGCGCACGGTGGCAGAAACGGTACTGCAGCTCGCGCAGACGGCCACCGCGGCGTCGGAAATCGCTCAAGGCGGCCTGCCGACCTTGCCGCCCGCCCGCGGGACCGACGCGGCCCACACGGCCGGCTATCACCTGTTCGGCCGCGGCCGGCCGGCGCTGATCGACGCCTTGCTGGTCAAGCGGCGCCTGCATCCGTCGTCGGACGCCAGCCACGGTGCATTCGGACCGGAGCGCACCGAAACGATCCCGCGCAACTGGCGCCTGAGGATCTATCTGGCATGCATCGCAGTCGGTACTGCACTGGTGATCGCCGGCATTTCGCGCGGTCTGCTGCACCGGCAATCCGACTTCGGCGCCGCCACCGTCGCCGCGCTGATCCTGCTGATCTGGCCGGTGTCCGAAGCCGTCATCGCGCTGGTGCACCGGATGATCGCCGAATCGGCACGCGTGCAGACGCTGCCCCGACTCGACTTCGCAGGCGGCATTCCGCCCGCACATCGCGTGCTCGTCGCGATGCCGACGATGCTGGGTTCGATCGATGGCAACGCGCGCCTGGCGCACCGGCTCGAACTGCACTGGCTGGCCAACCGCGAAGACAACGCGCAGTTCGCGCTGGTCACCGACTGGGCGGACGCCGCCGAAGCATCGATGCCGAACGACGCTGCGCTGCTGGCAGACGCGCTGGCCCGAATTACGCTGCTGAACGCGCGCCATCCGGCCGCCGACGGCGCAGCGCCCCGCTTCCTGCTGCTGCATCGCCCGCGCACCTTCTGCAACACCGAACGCCGCTGGATCGGCTGGGAACGCAAGCGCGGAAAGATCGAGATGCTGGTGCGCCTGCTCGCCGCCGGCGATGCAAGCGGATTCCTGCCGCTTGCACCCGGTCTGCGGCTGGCGAGCGACATTCCCTACGTCGTCACGCTCGACAGCGACACCGGCCTGCCGCCCGGCGGCCTGCGCGAACTGGTCTCCATCGCCGCGCATCCGCTGAACGCGCCGCAGATCGACTCGGACACCGGCCGAGTCGTCGCCGGATTCGGCATCCTTCAGCCGCGCATCGTGACGCCGTTCCCGACGCGGGAAGAACGCTCGTTCTTCCACTGGATGTTCGCTGGCCAGTGCGGCATCGATCCGTACAGCAGCGGCGCGTCGGACGTCTATCAGGACCTGTTCGGCATCGGCTCCTTCACCGGCAAGGGCCTGCTCGACGTGCGCGCCCTGCACGCCACGCTCGACCGTCGCCTGCCCGACGGCGCGGTGCTCAGCCACGACCTGCTCGAAGGCACGGTAGCGCGCTGCGCCGTGGTAAGCGACCTGGTGCTGATCGAGGACCATCCGCACCATGCGGGCGTGGCTGCATCGCGCATCCACCGCTGGACGCGCGGCGACTGGCAACTGCTGCCGCTGATGCTGCGCGCGAAGCGCTACGGCATCGACGCGCTCGGCTTCTGGAAGATGAGCGACAACCTGCGCCGCGCGCTGGTCGTGCCGGCGTCCACCCTGCTGCTCGCGCTGGCGGTTTTCACCGATGCCGTTCCGCTGGCCTGGGCTTTTGCCGCCGTCGCGGCCGCCCTGGTGCTCGGGCCGCTGCTCGGCGCCCTGGCCGGAATGGTGCCGACGCGGCGCTCGATCGCATTGCGACACTTCTTCGACGTCGGCTCGGTCGAATTGCTGCGCGCGCTGGCAGGCGCAGCCTGGCAATTCGTGCAGTTGGCGGCGCAGACGCGCCTGCTGCTCGACGCCTCGCTGCGCGCGCTCTGGCGCCTGTGCGTGAGCCGGCGCAACCTGCTGCAGTGGACGACCGCCGAACAGGCGCAGGCGCAGGCCCGCTACGGACTGGCCGCTTTCGTGCGCGGCGCGGCGCCGACATCGGCTGTCTGCATCGCACTTTCGATAGCCGCCGCAGTCTGGAGTGTCCATCCGGTTGCTGGTTTCCTGCTGTTCGCGTTGTGGGCGCTGTCGCCGGTCGCCGCGTGGTGGGCCAGCCGCGTGGCACCGTCGCGCGACAGCGAGGCCTCCGCCGCGCTCGATGCCGACCAGCGCGCCTACCTGCAGTTGCTGGCGCGCGACACCTGGAAATTCTTCGAGCGCGCCGTCGGCCCAGAAGACAACCACCTGCCGCCCGACAACCTGCAGCTGGAACCCGAGCCGACGCTGGCGCACCGCACCTCGCCGACCAACGTCGGCATGTACCTGCTGGCCTGCTGCTGTGCGCGCGATTTCGGCTGGATCGACGATGCGGCGCTGGCCATGCGCCTGCGCGCCACGCTCGACAGTGTCGACCTGCTCGAGAAGCATCGCGGCCATCTCTACAACTGGTACGACACGCGCACGCTGAAGCCGCTGCCGCCGGCCTATGTGTCGAGCGTGGACAGCGGCAACATGGCGGGTCACCTGCTGGCCGTCGCCCAGGCCTGCCGCGCCTTCGCAGCCGATGCGGACGAATCCGAACGCGACCTGCTGGCATTGCTGGCCCAGCGCTGCGAGCGCATGTGCCATGCGATGGATTTTCGCGGGTTGTACGACGCCAAGCGGCATCTCTTCCACATCGGCCTGCGGGTCGAGGACGACACGCTCGACGCCAGCTACTACGACCTGCTGGCTTCCGAATCCCGGCTGTTGAGCTTTTTGGCGATTGCCAAGGGCGACGTGCCGCGCCGCCACTGGATGGCGCTCGGCCGGCCGTTCCTGTCGGTGGGCGACAAGCCGGGCCTGAAGTCGTGGTCGGGCTCGATGTTCGAATATCTGATGCCGGCGCTGGTGATGGCCGAGCCCGACGATGGACTGCTGCAGGTCGCCAACCTGGCGGCGGTGCGCGAGCAGCAGGCATTCGGCGAGCAGCAATCGTTGCCGTGGGGCGTGTCCGAATCCGCGTATTTCGCGCAGGACCATTCGCTGGCTTATCAATACTCGCCGTTCGGCGTGCCGCGCCTCGCGTTGCGGCGCACGCCGCCGACCGACCGCGTCGTCGCACCGTATGCGAGCGCAATGGCTGCGCTGGTTGCACCCGCCGATGCGGTCGCCAATCTGCAGCGGCTCGAATCGCTCGGCGCGCGCGGCGAGTATGGATTCTTCGATGCGGTCGACTTCACGGTGTCGCGCCAGCCCAAGGGCGAGCCGCTGAGCGTTGTGCGCAATTTCATGGCGCATCACCAGGGCATGGTGCTTGTGGCCTTGAGCAACGTGCTGCGCGACGGAGCGCCACAGCGCTGGTTCGGCAGCGCGCCGCTGATCGAGGCCCATGCGTCGCTGCTGCACGAGCGCACGCCGCGCCAGATCATCGGCAGCGCAGATCCGCGCCAGCCGCCCGAGCCCAACCGCGCCGAACTGGCGCCGGTGCACCAGCCGCGCCTGGTCGACCCGACCGCACCCGGCTTCCAGCCGACGCATCTGCTGTCGAACGGCCGCTACACGGTGGCGCTGCGGGCGAGCGGCGCCGGCGTGAGCCGCTGGCGCTCGTTCAACGTGACCCGCTGGCGCGACGATCCGCTGCGCGACGGCTACGGCACCTTTATATATGTGCGCGACGTCGGCAGCGAGGCGCTGACATCGCTGACTTCCCTTCCCGCACCGGGCGAAGGCTGGCGGTACCGGACGCGTTTCCTGGCCGACCAGGCGCAATTCGAGGCCAGCGGCGACGGTCTGCAGGCACGCACGACGGTGCTGATCAGCCCGGAAGACGACACCGAACTGCGCACCGTGACGCTGCATAACTCCGGCGACCGTACCCGGACGCTGGAACTGGTTTCGTACTTCGAACCGGTGCTGTCGAACCCGAAGGCCGACGAGGCGCATCCGGCGTTCGCCAATCTGTTCGTCGAATCGCGCTGGGAGCCGAACTGGCGCGCGCTGCTGCTGTCGCGCAAGCCGCGTCTGCACGGCGATGCGGTGGTGGCGGCGGCGCATTTCGTCGCTGCGGCCGATGCACATGTGCTGTCGATCGGCTGCATGGCCGACCGGCGCGCTTTCATCGGCCGCAATCGCACGCTCGCCTCGCCCGCGCTGGACGCCCAGCCGCTGGACCCGCGCGGTGCACCGATCAACGGCCTGGACCCGATCGCCTGCCTGCGGGTGCAGGTGCGCATCGAGCCCGGCGCGACGGCACGTGTGACTTTCGCCACCGCTGCCGACGAGGACGTCGAGGCGCTGGTGCCTCGCATCGACCGCTACCTGCAACCGATGCACGTCGAGCGCGCCATGCGCCTGGCCGCGACGCTGGCTCAGGTGCGGCTGCGCGACCTGAGCATCGATCCGGCGAAGAACCTGGCGCTTCAGGACCTGACGACGATCCTGACGTACACCACGCCACGCGTGATGAGCGATCGGGGACAGATCGACCTGAAGCAGATCTGGCGATTCGGCATTTCGGGCGACAAGCCGATCATGCTGGTGTACATCCATTCGCTTTCGGGCTTGGGCCTGGTCGACACGCTGCTGCGTGCGCAGCCGTGGCTTGGTTTCGGCGGCGTGGCCTGCGATCTGGTGGTGTTGAACAGCGAACCCAATTCGTACCTCATGCCGTTGCAACGCGAGATCGAGGCGCTGCGCGGCCGCGTGTCGCAGCAGACTCAGAACAGCTTCCCGCGCAACGATTCGGCCGGCTTCTATCTGCTGCGCGACGTGGAAGTGGCGGCTTCGGAGAAGGCTGCGCTGTCGACGCTGGCGCGCGCAGTATTCACAGCCGACGGACGCACGCTCGAAGCGCAGGTTGCCGCGTTGCGCGATGCTGCAGCGCCGACGGTTGCGACTGCGCCTGCGGCTGTGGCTGTGGCTATGCCTGTGCCTGTGGTTGCAACGACGCCCGCGCAACCTTCACGCGGTCGTTTCGACGCTGCGAGCGGCGAGTTCTGTTTCGATGTCGATGCACGTCACCGGACCCCGAAACCGTGGGTCAACGTGATAGCCAACGCGAATTTCGGCTTCCAGGTTTCCGAAGCCGGCACCGGCTACACCTGGGCTGGCAACAGCCGGATGCACCAGCTGACGCCATGGTCGAACGATCCGATCCAGGACCCCGCCTTCGAGCATTACCTGCTGCAGGACATCGACACGCGCGAAATGCTGCCGCTGACGCCAGCCGGAAACGACGCTGCGGGCGCTCGTCACCGCGTGCGCCATGGCCAGGGCTACAGCGTCTTCGAATGCACGCACGGCGGCATCCGGCTCGAGACGACTTTCTTCGCCGACCGCGACGATCGCATGAAGGTCGTGCACGTGAACGTGCGCAACCAGGGCACGACCCGGCGCCGGTTGCGGGCCGTGGCGCTGGTCGAATGGCAGATGGGCGCGGCGCGCGGCGAACGCCGGACCGTGCACAGTTGGAAACCGGACGATCTCTCGGCGGTGTTCGGCCAGCAGCGCGAATCCAGCGGCGGCTTCGGCGGCAGCACGGCCTTCGTCGCGCTGGCGGGTTTGGGCGGCGCGGTGCAGTGGACATGCGAACGCAGCGAATTCTTTGCCTCGCACGGACGCGTCGAATTGCCCGACACCCTTCTCCAGCGCGCCGGCAGCGGGCTCGACGCCTGTGCTGCAGTGGCAGGCGAATTCACGGTCGATGCCGGACAAAGCGTGGAATTCAGCTTTCAGCTCGGCCATGCCGTCGATGCCGAGTCCGCGCTGGCGCTGGCCCGCCGCTGGCAGCAGCGCGACGTACCGCAGGCTCTGGCAGCGGCACGTGGCTTCTGGGACGAATTGCTCGGTCGCCTCGAAGTCCGCACGCCCGACCCGCTCTTCGATGCGATGGTCAACCGCTGGCTGGTTTACCAGACACTCGTCTGCCGGCTCTGGTCGAAGGCCGGCTTCTATCAAGCCGGCGGCGCCTTCGGTTTCCGCGACCAGTTGCAGGACGCGATGGCCTTCGCGCTGACCGATCCGGCGCGGCTGCGAGAGCAGATCCTGGTCAACGCGGCACGCCAGTTCCCGGCCGGCGACGTGCAGCACTGGTGGCACATGCCCGGCGGTGCCGGCGTGCGCACGCACTTTTCGGACGACCTGCTGTGGCTGCCGTATGCGGCATCGCACTATGTCGAAGTCAGCGGCGACACGGCCGTGCTCGACGAAATGATCGCCTTCATCGACGGGCCCGGCATTCCGCCCGGCGCAGAGGACGCGTACTACGCGCCGGAGATCAGCGCCGAGCAGGCGAACGTCTACGAACACGGCGCCCGCGCCATCGATCACAGCCTCGCGACCGGCATGCACGGACTGCCGCTGATGGGCACCGGCGACTGGAACGACGGCATGAACCGCGTTGGCCACGAGGGGCGCGGCGAATCGGTCTGGCTGGCCTGGTTCCTGTGCAGCGTGGTCGAGCGCTATGCGCCCTTCGCCATCGCGCGCGGCGAGCACGAACGGGCAGAACGCTGGCAGGCCGCGCGTCGCGGCTGGATCGCAGCGCTGCACGACTCGGGCTGGGACGGCGCATGGTTCCGCCGCGCATTCTTCGACAACGGCGCGCCGCTGGGTTCGTCGGTCAACGAGGAATGCCGTATCGACCTGATCGCGCAAGCGTGGTCGGTGCTCTCCGGCGCTTCCGACGACGCACATACGAAACCGGCGATGCAGTCGCTTCAGGAAGAACTGCACGACAAGCCCGCCGGCCTGCTGCGACTGCTGTATCCGCCGCTTGCGCACTCGGAGAACAACCCCGGCTACATCCAGGCTTATCCGCCCGGCGTGCGCGAGAACGGCGGCCAGTATTCGCATGCGGCGGTGTGGGCGCTGATGGCGCAGGCGCTGTCGGGCGACACGGAAGCGGCGTGGGAGAGTTTCGAGGGCCTGAGCCCTGCACACCGTGCGGAGCATCCGGTGCGAGGGCCGCTGTACGAGCTGGAGCCGTATGTGATGGCTGGCGACATCTACGGCGCCGCGCCGTATGTCGGGCGCGGCGGATGGAGCTGGTACACCGGCTCGGCGGCATGGCTGCATCGGGCATCCGTCGAAACGCTGCTCGGGTTGACGGTGCGCGGAAACATGCTGTCGGTGACGCCGCGCGTGCCGGCAAGCTGGCCGGGTTTCGAGATGACGCTGCGGCTGGAGGGGAAGACGCTGACCCTGCGTTACGGTGAGCCGGGTGGCGCATCGGTTTCAACGCTCCCGGGCACGCGCATCGCGGTCGGCGAATGGATCGACTGGCGCGCGCTGACCGACAGCGCCATCGTGCAGATCGCAGCCTGAAGCCCGATCGGCGTGGGGCGGCTTCAATCCCCCAGCAGCTCCCCGATCGGCTGGAGATCCTCCACCCGGTCGCAGATCGCCTTGACGACCATCATGATCGGGATGCCCAGCAGCAGTCCCCAGATGCCCCATAGCCAGCCCCAGAAGATCACGCCGACGAACACCGCCACCGGATTCATGCGGCTGGTCCGGCTGGTGAGCCAGGGCGTGAGCAGGTTGCCGATCAGGGTATGGATGACCAGCGAAGCGCCGCCGACCAACAGCGCCATCTCGATGGTGTTGAACTGCAGGAAGGCGACCAGCGAAGAGGCACCCATCACGGCGATGGAGCCGACGTACGGGATCAGGTTGGTCACGCCGGCAACGATGCCCCAGACGGCGGCGTTGGCGAGGCCGAGCCCCCAGAAGGCCAGCCCGGTCGCGAGCCCGACCAGCACGCTGGTGAATATCTGCACCATCAGGTAGCGCTGGATGTTGCCGGTGATGTCGTCCAGCACGTGCACCGTGATCTTCTTCTTGGCCAGGCTGTGGCCGGTGATCTTCACCAGCTTGCGCCTGAAAGTGTCGCCCGAGCACAGCGCGAAGAAGGTGAGGAAGGCGACCAGCGTGAGCTGGCCGACCGCGCCTGCCAGGCCCACCGTGCCGCTCCATAGATAGTCGCGCACGTTGAACGGCGGGCGCTCGATGATCACGCGCGTCGCGCCGCGGCGGCCGCCCTGCATCGGCGCGGCCTGCGTGGCTTGCTCCAGTTGTGCGGCGGCTTGCTGGAAGGTGTCGAGCGTGCTTGCGTTCTGGCTTGGATTGCGCACCATCGCCACGCGCAGCTTCTGCGCCGCCACCGGCAGCGAATCGACCAGTTGCGACGCGCTGCCGGAAAGCGAGTAGCCGGTCCAGCCGACGACCCCGGCAATGCTCAGCAGGATCAGCGCCGCACCGAGCGCGCGCGGCAGCTTCCAGCGCTCGAGACGGTCGACCAGAGGCGCCAGCGCATAGGTGCCCATCACGCTCAGCATCAGCGGAATGAAGACGGCCGCAGCCCATCGCAGCGTGAAGATGCTGGCGAAGACCGCCAGCACCACCAGCGATGCACTGCGGATGTCGACCGGCATGTGGATCAGCACGCGCTCGCGTTCCTTGCGCAGTTCCTTCCGCGCGTTGTCGAGCGCCTGCGTCGCCGCTGTCTCAGGAACGGGAGCGGGGACAGGGACGTCTTCGCCTGCTGTTGTCGGGTTGGTCGGATTGTTGGGGATGGTCGTCATGTCGATCGCCTTTTTTTATCTTTCAGGACGCGTCGCGCAGCGCCTCGCGCACCGCGGAAAGCTGGCGACGCGACACCATGAGCGGCTCCTCGATGCCGTCCAGCCGAAGCGCCCAGCCTTCGGCGCCCTCTGCGTCCGCGCCGTCGTCTTGTTTCTCCAGCGCGCGGATGGCTGCGCGCGCCACCAGCGCATTGCGGTGCACGCGCACGAACTGCTGCGGATAGCGTTCCTCGAACTCGTTGAGCGAGCCGTCGAGGATGTGGCTGCGGGTGCGGGTGCGCACGGTCAGGTATTTGTATTCGGACTTGAGATAGAGCACATCGGCCAGCGGCACCCGCTCGGCACGCCCGCGCTCCTGGATCACGAGCGTTTCCTGCGGCGCGTTCGGCCCCTCTGCCGCATTCGTCTGCACCGCTCGCCGCTCCTTCAGATGACGCTCGGCCTTCTGCAACGCCTGCTGCAGGCGGTCGGCGCGCACCGGCTTGGTCAGGTAATCGACCGCATCCAGTTCGAATGCCGTGACGGCATGGGCGGCATGCGCGGTGACGAAGACGATGGCCGGCGCGTCGGCGTGTCCCTGCAGGCTGCGCGCGAACTCGATGCCGTCCATGCCCGGCATGTGGATGTCGAGAAACACCAGATCGAAGGCCGTGGCAGCCAGCTGCTGGCCGGCCTGGGCGGCATGCGCAGCCTCGCCCGCGACGTCCGCTGCGGGCGACCGGCAGTCGCCCAGCAAGGTGCGCAGCCGGGATCGCGCAAGCGCTTCGTCGTCGACGATGAGGGTCTTCAGGGCCATCGTGTCTCCTTGTCCACCGTGCTCTCGGTGTCCACCGGCACGGAGATCCGCACCCGGTAGGTCTTCTGTTCGATCCCGGCGCCGAATTGCGCCTGCACGTCGTGCAGCAGGCTCAGCCGCTCGCGCACGTTGGCCAGTGCGATGCCGTGGCCGCGCGGCAGCGGCTCGGCGGCCCAGCGCAGCGGCGGAAGGCTGTTGATGACCTCGATCACCACCATGCCGCCGCGGCGTTCGGTACGGATGCGCAGGTCGGCGCCTTCGGGGCTCGGCTCGACGCCGTGCTTGACCGCGTTCTCCACGAGCGGCTGCAGCAGCAGCGGCGGCAATCGCGCTGCGTTGGCCGCGGTATCGATGTCCCAACGGATGCGCAGCCGGTCGCCGAAGCGAACCTGCTCAATCGCCAGATAGCGTCCGGCAAGCGCGATCTCGTCGGCCAGCGTCACCGACTCGTTCGGATCGGCCAGCGCGCTGCGGAAGAGTTCGCTCAGGTCTTCGAGCATGGTTTCGGCCTTGGCCGGCTCTTCCCGGACCAGGGCGATGGCGCTGTTGAGCGTGTTGAACAGGAAATGCGGCCGGATGCGCGCCTGGAGTTCTTCCAGCCGCGCGGTCATGGCGGCCGGCGTCTGTCCGCGCGCGCGCAGGACCATCACTGCCATCAGCACCGCCGCGAACATCGCACCGGCTGCGGCGCTGCCGAGCCAGGGCGCGGTCGCGACGACGCCCGTCAGCTTGAGCAAGCCGCAGCCGTAGAGTGCAGCCATCGCGCCGAGCAGGCAGCCGGTCGCGTACTGCCAACCGCGCGAGAGCCGGCCGAGCAGCTTCTTCGCAGCGCAGGCACACACCAGCCAGAGCAGCGTTGCCGGCAGCGCGCCGCCGGTGGCGACGGCGGTGAGCGCGAGCCAGTCGGCAGGCGTTGCCGTCATGAACATCGCGACGACCGCCAGCACAGCCTCCACCAGCAACACGGCGCGCAGCACGAAACCGATCCGGCAGGCATCGAACTGGAGGTTTCCGGACGGCGGCGATCGCGTTGGCGACGGGCGTGCGCCTCCCCGGGGCTGCGGCGCGGTTGAAACGTTCCGTGCTTTTCCCGTGGAACTCGGCGGAGTCGAAGGGGTGACCGATAAAATCGGCGGGCTGCGCATCACTGATACATCGGGTGACAAACCCATTATTGCCCCGCCACGCCTTTAGGCCCCTCATGACTCAAAACCAACTCGACAAGAAATCCGAAGCCTGGTCGGCCCTGTTCTCCGAACCCATGAGCGACCTGGTGAAGCGCTACACCTCCAGCGTGTTCTTCGACAAGCGCCTCTGGCAGGCCGACATCGAGGGTTCGATGGCGCATGCCGGCATGCTGGCGGCGCAGAAGATCATCGGCGCCGACGACCTGGCCTCGATCCAGCGCGGGCTGACGCAGATCCGCGGCGAGATCGAGTCCGGCGCGTTCGAATGGAAGCTCGACCTCGAAGACGTGCACCTCAACATCGAGGCGCGCCTGACGCAGCTGGTCGGCGATGCCGGCAAGCGCCTGCACACGGGGCGCTCCCGCAACGACCAGGTCGCGACCGACGTGCGGCTGTGGCTGCGCGGCGAGATCGACCTGATCGGCGACTTGCTGGTCGACCTGCAGAAGGCACTGGTCGACATCGCGGAGAAGAACGTCGAGGTGATCCTGCCGGGCTTCACGCACCTGCAGGTGGCCCAGCCGGTGAGCTTCGGCCATCACATGCTGGCGTACGTGGAGATGTTCGCGCGCGACGCGGAAAGGCTGCTCGACGTGCGCAAGCGTGTCAACCGCCTGCCGCTGGGCGCCGCCGCGCTGGCCGGCACCAGCTATCCGCTGGACCGCGAGTTGGTGGCTAGAACGCTCGGCATGGTGGACGCAGACGGCGCGCCGGCCGTCTGCCAGAACAGCCTCGACGCGGTGAGCGACCGGGATTTCGCGATCGAGTTCACGGCGGCGGCTTCGCTGGCGATGGTGCACATCAGCCGCATGAGCGAGGAACTGGTGCTGTGGATGAGCCAGAGCTTCGGTTTCATCGACATCGCGGACCGCTTCTGCACCGGCTCGTCGATCATGCCGCAGAAGAAGAATCCGGACGTGCCCGAACTCGCGCGCGGCAAGACCGGCCGCGTCGTCGGCCACCTGATGGCGCTGATCACGCTCATGAAGGGACAGCCGCTGGCCTACAACAAGGACAACCAGGAAGACAAGGAGCCGCTGTTCGACACCGTCGACACGCTCAAGGACACACTGCGCATCTTTGCGGAAATGGTCGGCGGCATCACCGTCAAGCCCGAAGTCATGGAGCGCGCCGCGCTGCGCGGCTACGCGACCGCGACCGATCTGGCCGACTATCTGGTGAAGAAGGGCCTGCCCTTCCGCGATGCGCACGAGACCGTGGCGCACGCGGTCAAGGCGGCGATCGCGCAGCAGGTCGACCTGTCGGAACTGCCGCTGGCGACGCTGCAGAAGTTCAATCCCACCATCGAACAGGACGTTTTCGAGGTGCTGAGTCTGCGCGGCTCGTTGAATGCGCGCGACGTGCTCGGCGGAACTGCGCCGGCGCAGGTGCGTGCACAAGTGGCAAGGCACCGCACGCGACTGTCCTGATGTCCTACAGGCCTGAATCCGCGGGCCTTTCGCGTCCGTATACCCTCCATGGACCGCTTTTCCACACCACTTCAGCATGACCGTTTCCCTGCCGGATGCACCGCTTGCAACGGATGCCGACCTGATCGCGCTCATCGACCGCGTCGGTCAGCGCGACGAAGCTGCGCTGCGATTGCTCTACGAGCGCACCTCGCCCCGGCTGTTCGGACTTGCGCTCCGCGTCGTCCGGCAGCGGGAGTGGGCGGAGGATGTTCTGCAGGAAGCCTTCATCACCATATGGCGCGTGGCCGGCGACTATCGCGGCACGCTGAGCCCACCGCTGGCCTGGATGGGGCTGATCGTCCGCAGCCGTGCGCTCGACCTGCTTCGCCGCCGCACCGCAGAACGGGCGCAGCTCACGCAGGAATTCGACGAAGTCATGGCAGATACCCTCGAATCGGACGCGAGCAGCCCGATGGACATCGCCGAAGCCAGCGAACAGGCATGGGCCTTGCGTCAATGCCTCCAGCAGCTCGAAGGTCCGCAGCGCGAAGTGGTCAGCCTGGCTTACCTGCGCGATCTAAGTCACAGCGAACTGTCCGACCAGCTCAAGCTGCCGCTCGGAACGGTCAAGACATGGATTCGCCGCGGGCTCGAGAAGCTGCGTACCTGCATGACGCGCTACGCGTGAGGGCTTCCGCATGAATCTCGCCCATCCTGCCGAAAGGCTCGAACTCCTGGCGGCCAGCTATGCGCTCGGCACGCTGCGGGGTGGCGCACGCCGGCGTTTCGAGACCGTCGCCCGCGACCATGCACCGGTGCGTGCGGCAGCGCTGATCTGGCAGGGTCGGCTGTCGAGCCTGACCGAACTGCAGGCCGACGCAGTGCCCGACTCGGCGGTCTGGACACGCATCCGCAACATGATCGACGTCGAAAAGTCTGGTCAGGCGCTGGAACGCCAGCGCACCGCGTCGTCCACCCGACCGGCTGTGGTGCCGACCCGGGCGACCGGCGGCTGGTTCCGCAGCCTGCCGCTGTGGCGCGGTGCCGCTGCCGCCGGGGCGCTGGCGACGATTCTTGCTGCAGTCGTCGGCGTGAATCTGCGGAACGAACTGCTGAACGCGCCGGCCGTGCAGTACGTCGCCGTGCTGTCGGACGACAAATCCGCTGCGTCGATGCTGGTGACCTTCGATGCCGGCAAGCGCCAGCTCACGTTGCAGCGTGTCGGCGCCTATTCCGAAGGCCAGGACAAGTCGCTCCAGCTCTGGGCGCTGCCGCCCGGCGGTGCCGCGCCGCGTTCGCTCGGCGTGCTCGACAACGCGCCTGCGTTGCGGCTCGCGGCTTCGGAGTCCGATGTGCGCGCCGTGCCGACGCTGGCGATCAGCCTGGAACCCAAGGGCGGCGTGCCGAGCGAGCGCGGACCGACAGGGCCGGTGCTGTTCAAGGGTGCCCTGATCGAGAAAATGCTCTAAAAAAGCAAGGAAAAGCAAGAAAGAGCGAGAAAGAGCTGGAACTTGCCAACGCGATCCGCTCCAAGAACGTTTCCGAGTTCATGCAGTCCATGAAAGCCATTCGCTCCTTCCGATTCGCAATCACTGCCCTCTGCATGGGGGTCACCGGCTTTGCAGCGCATGCCGAAAGGCTTCAAACACCGGTGATCACGGCATCGGCAGTGCCGGGTCCGCGGCTCGTCGAGCAGCCGTCGCCCGATTACGTCGCGGCTGCCACGCGCTGGAAGAGTTCGCTTTCCGCCTTCGCGGACGCCGACAAGACGCTGGCCCCCGGTACCGACGGCGTGCTCTTCGTCGGCAGCTCGACCATCCGCTTCTGGACGCACCTGGCACAGGATTTTCGCCAGCTGCCGGTGGTGATCAATCGTGGCTTCGGCGGTTCGACGATGGCGGATTGCAGCCTCTTCACCGGCGAACTGGTCACGCGCTACAAGCCGCGCCATGTGCTGGTGTATGCCGGCGACAACGATCTGGCCGAAGGCCGGACGCCGCTGCAGGTCATGGAAAGCTTCGCGCATTTCGCGTCCACGGTGCGCGCCGCGCTGCCGGACACGCGCATCAGCTACATCTCGGTCAAGCCCAGTCCGTCGCGCGAATCGCTGCTGCCGAAGATCCGCGAAACCAACAACATCATCGCCGCCTACATCCGTACGCTCGGCAACAGCGAATACATCGACATTTTCACGCCGATGCTGGGCGCCGACGGTCGTCCGCGCCAGGAGCTTTTCCTGGCAGACAAGCTTCACATGAACGAAACCGGTTACCGCTTGTGGCAATCGGTGATCTCGTCGCACGTGATGGACGGACGGGCACTGGCCGGCGTGTCTTCGACGGTGCCGGTACTTGCCGCGACGGAGACGGCCTCTGTGCCTACCGCTGCGGCTGCGACGCCACCCTCGCCCGTCAGGAAGCCCTGATTCGCGCCTTTCGCTCATCGACCCACAGCGTGGCACGCGCCACCGCATAGAGCCCCGCGAAAACCACCGCCAGCAGGATGGCGTCTCCCCACCAGGGCCGCGCGGTCTGGCTGCTGCCGAAGAACGCCAGCACCATCAGCACCGCCACCAGATGGGCGCAGAACACCGGCAGCGAGGCCGAGCCCATGGCTTCCAGCCAGTGGAAGCGCGGCAGCCGACGCGCCAGCGCCGGCCCGAAGCCGATCGCCACGATGCCCAGTGCCGCCAGGTTCACGATGCGCAACGGTCCGAGCTGCCACTTGTCGAACAGCAGGTTCAGATGGTCGTTGGCGCCGAAAGCTGCCTGACCGTTGGGGCCGTGGTGGCGCCAGTACAGCCCGTACAGCGCCACTGCCGTGGCCGCCGCCAGCAACCAGGTCGGAATCTTCAGCGACTGCGCGTCCGGCGCGTTGCGGCTTGCACCGAGCCACAGGCCCATGAACCATAGAAACTGCCAGGCATAAGCGTTGAATGCGCCCATTTCATGAAATGGCACGCTCAGGCCGGTCCAGTCGACAACGATCCCGTAGAGCCATTCGCTGAGTCCGAACTGCGCCGCGGCCCAGACCGCCGTGCTCGTCAGCGCGATGGCCAGCCAGCCGTTGCGCAGCGCGAAAGCCAGCACCCACGGGCTCAGCAACATGAAGAAGATGTACATCGGCAGGATGTCCAGCAGGGCCGGTTCGTAGACCAGCAGCAGGCCGAACAGGAAACCGTCGCGCGGTTGCACGAGGTAGAACGACATCAGGTCCTTGACGGCCGGCTGGTCGATGCGGATGCCGACCGCGGCGATGAAGCTGAACAGGAACAGCAGCGTCGCCGCCTGCGCCATGTAGATCCTGAGCGCCCGCTGCATGAACGCGTTGCGCATCGCATCCACGCCTTCCCGGTATCCGACGCGGCTGTAGACGAGCCCGGACATGAACGCCGACAGGAGCACGAAGCCTTCGGCCGCCGAAACGAAGCCAAAGGGCTGTCCCAGCGGATCGGTGAGGCGGGTTGGCAGGTGCGTGACCGTCATCAGCACGAGCATCAGCCCGCGCAGGGCATCGATTTCCCAGTGACGCTGCGATGAAGCAGGCGCGGGGGAAGTCTCTGCCGCCATTCGTCAGCGTTGGAGCAGGGCCGCGCCGGCCGGGGCCGCGCTTCGAAGCAGTGGACGGATCGCGTCGACGACGGTGTCGCCGTAGGCTTTCCAGGAATAGCCTGCCGCGTGGTGCGCCGCCTGCTCCTTCATCGCGACCAGCTCGGGGCGATGCTGGTTCAGCCAGGCGAGCTTTTCGGCGATCTTCTCAGGCGACCGGATCGGCACCAGGAAACCGGTGCGCCCCTCGATGACCAGATCGGCACCGCCGGTATTCGGCGTGATGACGACCGGCAGGCCCTGGCTCATGGCTTCCTGCATGACCAGTGCGCGGCCCTCGACGATCGACGGCAGGCAGAACACGTCGCAGCTGCGCATCAGCGAAAGCACTTCCGAATGCGGACGGCTCTTTTCGTGCTTGAGGCCGGCGTACTGGCTCAGGTAGAAAGCCGGCTCGGCCATCATCGAGCCGAGGGCGATCAGCTCGATGTTCTCGCCCTTGAGCATGTTCATGGCCTGCATCAGGTCGCCCAGGCCCTTGCGCTGGCCCATCGAGCCGGCAAAGAGCACCCGCAACGGACGCGAGCGGTCCAGCGCCGCGTCCGACCAGCCGCCGTTCCAGCGCGGAGGCGTGCCGAAAGGCGACATCACGCACGCCTTGCGAGCGGCGGACGCCGGCAGGGAATCGCGAACGAACTGGCTGGCGACGACGACGAGATCCGCTTCCTCGAGTTCCTGGGTCTTGCGGTCGTGTTTCTCGTGCGAATCCATCAACCCGCCGCCGAGCGTGGGTGCCCAGGCCGGCAGCCGCTCGCCCTCTTCCTGCATCAGGTCGCGGCCGAGGGACCAGTAGGCGATCGGCAGATCGTAGATGCGCTTGATGCCCAGGGCCTTGGCTGCGCGGAAAGTATGGAGTGCGCTGTCTTCGTAGGCATACACGGCGCCCAGGGGCTCGCGCGCGTTCGCGGCGCGCAGCGAGCGGCCGACGAAACGGTCGAAATCCTGAAAGATCGCATCGGCGGAAGCGAAGCCGGATTCGTGGTTCATGGCGGATTTCCATCCGACCGCCTTGCAGGCCACGCGCGTCAGCTCGAGCCAACGATGCTGGAGCACCTTCTCGCGCGGCAGATCGAAGCTGCGGCGCAGCCACTCGCGACGCATGCCATCCGGCATCAGCTGCGCGACCGCGCTCTTTTCGTCGGCGGCGACGGTCGTCGCGAAACGCGCCAGCAAATCGGCGCGGGTCAGGGCGTCGAGCATGGCCCGTACGTTTTGATTGCCCGCAGGGTGGCTCAACAACACTTTCATAGCGCGCGATCATAGTGGAGCGAACGGCCCGGTATCGAGAGGCAAAGCCTTGTACTTGCGCTACCCTGCGGCTCAAAGGGGACATGCTTGACTACGACGAAAAGAATATATGTCCTACAAGGACTTCTGCTGGCCCTGTCGGTGCCCGATGCATCAGCCCTGGAGCTGGTCGGACTGACGCCGCGGGGCGAGGTTTCGCGGGTCCGGCAGGTCGTTGCCAGGTTCGACAAGCCGGCAGCCGACTTCGGCGACCCGAAGGCGCCGGCACCGTTCACCGTCGGCTGCAGCGACGCGAAAGCCGGCAAGGGAACCGCCCGCTGGACCGGCGAAAAACAGTGGGTCTTCGATTTCGAGAACGACCTGCCGCCCGGCGTGCGCTGCACCGTCGATCGTGTGCCCGGCTTCAGATCGCCGGCCGGCGAGGAACTCAAGGCGCAAGATCGGCAGCAGTTCAACACCGGCGGCCCGTATGTCCGCAGTATCCGACCCGGTGGCGGGCGCATCGACGAGCAGCAGTCTTTCCTGCTCGAACTCAACGGCCCGGCCTCGATCGCCAGTGTCCGCGAAAACGTCTGGTGCGCGGCCGACGGTATCGGAGAGCGAATTCCAGTCCGGATGATCGAAGGCGCCGAGCGCGACGCGCTGCTCAGGGCAGTGGGCCGCGACAAGGCCGCGAGCGCCGATCCGCTTGCCTTCGCGACACTCCAGTGCAACCGCACGCTGACCGCAGGCAGCCGCGTCCAGCTGGTCTACGGCAAAGGCGTCGCGACACCGTCCGGTGTCGCGAACAGCATCGAGAAGCGCTTCGCGTACGACGTGCGCGAACCGTTTGCCGTGTCGTTCAATTGCGAGCGCGAGAACGCGCAGGCGGCCTGCCTGCCGCTGCGACCGATGGAATTGCGCTTCAACGCACCGGTTCTGCGAAAACTGGCTGCTCAAATCCAGATCAAGGGCGGCGTCAAGACGCTGAAACCCGCTCTCGACGAGACGACAGCCGGCAACGAAGACGACATCGTGGATTCGGTCACCTTCGCCCCGCCGTTCGCGGAACAGATGAAGTTCGGCATCGAGTTGCCCACCCGCTTCCAGGACGCATCCGGCCGTCCGCTGGCCGCGCCGGAAAGCTTTCCGCTGACCGTTGCCACCGGCGCGATGCCGGCGCTCGCCAAGTTCGCCGCTTCGCCGTTCGGCGTGATCGAACGGCTGGCCGAGCCCGGCGGCGTGGCGATGATGCCGGTCACCGTGCGGCGCGTGGAGCCGGCGTTGCGGATGCAGGCTTTCACGCCCGGCAAGGTCAGCGACCTGAACCCGAAGTCCGACGCGGAAATCATCGCGTGGTTCCGGAAGGTACGCCGTTACGACAACAGCAGCACCGTCGACAGGAAGACCGCCGCACGCGACGTGCGCGGAGCGCTGCCGAAGGTGATCGACAAGAAAGACCGCGACCGCGTGCAGACCCGCATGCTGTCGTTGCTCGGCAGCCAGGCGGGTGTGAAGACGCTCGACATGCCGAAGCCGTCCGTCGCCGGCGACACGCGACCGTTCGAAGTCATCGGCGTGCCGCTGACGCCGGGTTTCCATGTGCTGGAGATCGCATCGCAGAAGCTCGGCGACGCGCTGCTCGACGAACGCTACGGCGCCGAACGCACGATGTACGTGCGGACGACCGCGCTGGCGACCAATCTGGCGGTGCATTTCAAGCTGGGCCGCGAAAACGCGACGGCCTGGGTGACGACACTCGACCGGGGCACAGTGGTTCCGAACGCGGCGGTGCGCGTGTCGGACTGTCGCGGCCGCGAAGTAGCGACCGGCACGACGGATGCGCGCGGCATCGCGACGTTGACCGGCATCTCGCCCAATGCGCCAGGTTGTTCCGGCAACGATGCCGGCGACGAGAACGACGCGGATCGCGACTACAGCAGCGACGCCTACTTCGTCAGCGCACGGGCGACGCTCACGGGCAAGGACGCCGGAACCGAGAAAAACGCCAGGCCGGTCGAAGACCTCGCTTTCACCTGGAGCGACTGGCAGCGCGGCATCGAGCCGTGGCGCTTCAACGTGCCGACCAGTCTCGACGCCGAGCCCGACCGCGCGGCCCACACCATCTTCGACCGCACGCTGCTGCGCGCGGGAGAGACGGTGTCGATGAAGCACCTGTTCCGCATCCTGACGAGCAAGGGATTCGGCATTGCCGACAACGCGCCGGACACGCTGGTCATCACCCACACCGGCAGCGGCCAGCAGTTCACGCAGCCGGTCAGATGGCGCAAGACCGCGACGGGTGGACAGAGCGCGGTCGGCACCTTCGCTATTCCGCCGGCCGCCAAGCTCGGTGCGTACCAGGTCGCACTGCGGCACGGCAAGCCGCCGAGCGGCGACGGGAGCCGGAGCGGAAGCGACGAAGACAGCGGCCGCAGCTACGACACCGGCAGCTTCCGCGTCGAGGAATTCCGCCTGCCGGTGCTCGAAGGCCGCATCGCGCCCACCGACAAGCAGGCGCTGGTGGCCGTGACCGCGATTCCCACCGACGTGCAGATCAGCTACGTGGCCGGCGGCGGCGCGACGAACCTGCCGGTGCGCGTGTCGGCGATGCTGCGGGGCAAGACACTGGACTTCGCGGACTACGACGGCTTCGCTTTTTCGCCGCCGCAACCCGAGAAAGACGGCAGCAATGCCGCGTCGTCCGGCACCGACGAGGAAGCATCGGCATCGACCGACACCCGCGTCGTCGCCGACAAGCTGGCCCTCACGCTCGACAGCGGCGGCGCCGGGAAAATCACGCTCGAAAATATTCCGCCGGCAGGGACGACACCGCGCGAATTGCTGATCGAAGCGACCTATGCGGACCCGAACGGAGAGATTCAGACGATCCGAAGCACGCAGACGCTGTGGCCGTCCAAGGTCATCGCCGGCATCGGGACCGAGCGCTGGGTGTCGACCGGGCGCAAGGTCCAGCTCCGGGCGCTTGCGCTGGACCTTGCGGGCAAGCCACAGGCCGGTGTCGCGATGCAGGTGAGCGCGACCGCCCACATCGTCACGTCGAGCCGCAAGCGCATGGTCGGTGGCTTCTACACATACGACAACAAGACGGAAAGCCGGTCGCTCGGCAGCATCTGCAGCGGGAAAAGCGATGCGCGCGGTTTGCTGCTGTGCGAAACCGAGCTCACCGAAACCGGGCGCATCGAACTTATCGCAACAGCGACCGACCGGGAGGGCCACGAGAGCAAGGCGGGCACGTCGGTCTACGTTACCCGGCAGGGCGAGCTCTGGTTCGGCGGCGAGGACCATGACCGCATCGACGTGCTGCCCGAGAAGAAAAGCTACGAGCCCGGCGAAGTCGCGAAATTCCAGGTCCGCAGCCCGTTCCGCTTCTCGACCGCGCTGGTGTCGGTGGAGCGCGAAGGCGTGATCGAGACGCAGGTCGTGCAGCTCAACGGCCAGGACCCGACGGTGTCGCTCACCGTCAGGCCCGAATGGGGACCGAATGCCTACGTCAGCGTGCTGGCGCTGCGCGGGCGGCTGCGAGAGGTGCCGTGGTACAGCTTCTTCACCTGGGGCTTCAAGGCACCGCGCGAATGGTGGACCGCCTTCTGGTACGACGGCAAGGAATACGTCGCGCCGGCCGCGCTGGTCGACCTGAGCAAGCCGGCCTACCGCTTCGGCGTGGCCGAGATCCGCGTCGGCACCGGGGCGCACCGCATCGACGTCAAGGTAACGAGCGACAAGCCGAGCTATCCGGTGCGCGGCAAGGCGCAGGTGACCATCACCGGCAAGCTGCCCGACGGCAAGCCGGCAGCGGGCGCCGAAGTCGCGCTGGCTGCGGTCGATCAGGCGCTGCTCGAGCTGATGCCGAACGACAGCTGGAACCTGCTGCAGGCGATGCTGCAGCGACGAAGCTGGGGCGTGTCGACATCGACCGCGCAGATGGAGATCGTCGGTCGCCGGCATTACGGCAAGAAGGCGGTTCCTGCAGGCGGCGGCGGTGGCAAGGCGCAGACGCGCGAACTGCTCGACACGCTGCTGCTGTGGAACCCGGCGGTCGTTCTCGATGCCAGCGGTCAGGCCGTCGTCACCGTGCCGCTGAACGATGCGCTGACGACGTTCAGGATCGTCGCCGTGGCCGATGCTGGAACCGGTCTTTTCGGCACCGGCCAGACGACGATCCAGGCCACGCAAGACCTGCAGATTGTCAGCGGCCTGCCGCCGCTGGTGCGCGAGGACGACCGGTTCCGCGCGCAGATCACGCTGCGCAACACGACGCAGAAGCCGATGAAGGTCGAGGCCACGCCGCGCGCGACGCTGCTGACGCTCGCGCCGCAGACCGTCGACATTCCGGCCGGCGAATCGCGCGAAGTCGCCTGGGAAGTGACCGCGCCGGCGCAGCTCGCGCAGATACGCGCCGAAGCCATCCTGTGGGAGATCGAGGCGCACGACACGCTCGGCGGCGGCAACGCCGGCGCGCGCGATGCGCTCAAGGTGCGCCAGCGCATCGTCCCGGCCGTGCCGCTGACGGTGCAGCAGGCGACGCTGGTGCAGGTCGACGGCAGCTTCTCCATCGACGTCGCGCCGCCGGCCGACGCGCTTCCGGCCAGCGGCGACAAGCGCGGCGGTCTGAAGATGTCGCTGCAACCGCGTCTTGCGGACGGCTTGCCCGGCGTCCGCGACTGGTTCGCGAACTATCCGTTCGCCTGCCTGGAACAGAAGACCAGCAAATCGATCGGCCTGCGCGACGCGAAGCTGTGGCGGACGGTCGTGGCGCAACTGCCGGGCTATCTCGACAGCGACGGACTTGCCAACTACTTCCCGCCGCGCGACGGCGAGGCCAATCGCGGCAGCGACACATTGACTGCGTACCTGCTTGCCGCGACGCACGAAGCCGCCGGCATCGACCCGGCTTTCGCATTGCCCGACGAAGCACGCGCGCCGATGGAAGCCGGCCTGATCGCCTTCGTCGAAGGCCGCATCCAACGCGAGTTCTGGAGCCCGCGCAAGGATCTGGACGTGCGCAAGCTCGCCGCGCTCGAAGCGCTTTCGCGATACGGCAAGGCGCGCGGCAGCATGACGACGAGCATCACGATCGCGCCGAACCAGTGGCCGACCAGCGCGGTCATCGACTGGCTGCAGATCCTGAAACGCGTTACCGATGTGCCGCAGCGCCAGCAGCGCCTCGAAGAAGCCGGCAACGTGCTGCGGGCACGACTGTCGTTCCAGGGCACCAAGGTCGTCTTCAGCACCGAGCAGGACGACCACTGGTGGTGGCTGATGACCAACGGCGACGTCAACACCGCGCGCCTGCTGCTCGCCGTGATGGACGACCCGGCTTGGAAGGACGACATCGGAAAACTCGCCAGCGGGTTCATCGGACGCCAGAAGAACGGCGCCTGGCAGACGACGACCGCGAACCTCTGGGGCGGACTGGCGCTGGAGCGGTTCTCGAAAACGTTCGAGAGTGCGGGCGTTGCCGGCATCACCACGGCGACATTGCGCCAGCCAACGGCAGACCCGGCGACCGCAGCCCCGCGCTCGGCCATCGTCGACTGGAGCCGGGCCGATCGCGCACTGTTCCTGCCATGGAAATCCACGGCGAAGGAAACCCTGAACGTCGCGCACAACGGCGCCGGCAAGCCGTGGCTCACGCTGCAATCGGTCGCCGCCGTGCAGCTGAAGGCCCCCTTCTTCGCCGGCTATGCGATCAGGAAGACGATTGCGCCGGTCGAGCAGGCAAAAGCCGGCACCTACACGCGCGGCGACGTGCTGCGCGTGACGCTGGAAGTCAACGCCAGCGCCGACATGACCTGGGTCGCGATCACCGATCCGATACCCGGCGGCGCGACCATCCTCGGCAGTGGGCTGGGGCGCGATTCGCAGATCGCAACGCAGGGCGAGAAGAAGCCGGGCAACCTCGGCATCGGCACGCCGGCCTTCGAGGAGCGCAGCTTCGAGGCTTTCCGCAGCTACTACGAGTACCTGCCCAGGGGCGTCGTGAAGATGGAATACACGGTGCGCCTCAACAACGTCGGCGACTTCGCATTGCCGCCGAGCCGGGTCGAGGCGATGTATGCGCCGGAGATGTTCGGGGAGATGCCGAATGCGCGGGTGAAGGTGGAAGCGGCGAAGTAGGCGGCGTCAGACTTCCGTGGTCTGCACGGCTCGCGCGCGCAGCCCGTTGCCCGGGATCAGTGCAGAGGCCTCGTGGTTGCCAGGATCGGGCATGGAATGCGGCGACTGCGCCGCGACCTCTGCCGCGACTCCTGCCGTAGAAGGCGCCGACGTGTTCGACCAGCCGCTGCTCTGGATCGCATTCGTAGCGACCCCGGCGAGGTGGTTCGCACCGAGCGCCAGCGGCGGCAGCGCCGCGTAAAGCGGGGCGGACAGCACCGTGTTCGCGACATGTCCGAGAAATTGCGCGGCAGGCGGGTTCAGGCCGGCAGCAGCCGCGCTTTGAACCACCGCTTGCGTCGCGACGTTGATACCCGAAAACCCGCTTCCGAGAAGCACCTGCTCGGCCACACCGCTCGGCGTGGCGAGACTTCGAATGGCGCCGAACGCGCCGGTCAGCACATCGCCCGGAAAAGTGCTCGCACGGGCCAGACCGTTGCCGGCCTGACCGGCCCAGGTAGCGGCGTCGAGCTGCGTATACAGGTCCGACCAGTCCTTGTGCCCGAACAGCAGGGCCGGGCCGTCCATGCCATTGCGCTTGTCGAGATAGCGCGAGGCCATACCCGACGCCGCACCGGCCACGACACCGCCGCCGGCCGCGAGCACCGTGTCGACAGTGGTCCTGGCGACCGTACCACCGAGCGATTGCGCAACCGGTGCCGCGAAAGTCCGGGCGACGTTTCTTGCGGAGTAACTCTGCAGCACCAGCGCACCGTTGGCGGCCTGCGTCGTGAGGCCAGGCCGTCTTTCTTCTAGCGCTTGCCGCATCACGGGCTCCATCCGATCCGGTGCAGCGTTCGTCCAGCCGGTGTTCGAGAGGCTGGGTGCCAGGAGCCGGCCACCCGCGACGTCCACACCGCCGGCGAAGGCTCCGGCTATCGCACCCTGGCCGGCGGCGCTTCCGTTCGCCATCGCCAGCAGAGCAGGAACGGTGTCGATGACGACGCTGGCAATGGCGAACGGCGCCGCGTTGACGGCACCTCTCGTGGCGGCAGTAGCCCAGTCGAACCTGTTGGCCTTGCTCATGTTCTGCCGGACCCGCTCCTCGTCGTGCCCCATTTCTTCCAGCCCGGCGACGCGGTTGTCGACAAGCGCCTCGAAGGCATCGCGATTCGCGCTGTTCACGTAAGAGGAAAAGTAGTCGTGGAGCAGTGCCTGCATCGGCGCGTACGAATTCATCGTGAGCGTGACATCGCCGACATTTCCTGTTCGTCCGACCTGCGCGGGACGTTCCATTTCCAGCGTCGTCGCCGCCGGTTGCCGCGCCCATCCCGGCGCCGGCCCCGCGTCGCGGCCTCGCGTGAAGGAAACGACCGGGCCCGGGCTCTGCAGGTGCGTCTGCGGCGATGCCGCCAGACCTCCGGTGCTTCCCGAATTCATCGACAACGAACCAGTTTCGCCAACCATTGCTTTCTTCCTTTGTTTATTCGACAAAGGAAGCGTAATTTTGAGTTGCGGCCCTCATATTAGGAATCGGCCTAATTAGGAATCGTCTTAATCGATCACGACACGCCGAACATCCGCTGCCAGAATTGCGCGCATGCCAGCTCTCCGCTTCACGCTCCGAACGCAGGTGTCTGCCTGCGTTGTTGCGCTTGCACTGGGTGCGACTGCGCAGACGGTTCGCGCGATGAGCACATTCGAAGAAACCCGCGCGACCTTCCATCCCTCCGACACCGCCGTCCTCGACCGCGACGGCGCGCTGCTCCAGCGCCTGCGCACCGATGCCACCGTGCGTCGCGGCCAGTGGATCGCGCTGCCGGACATCTCCCCTGCCCTGCGCACCGCCATGCTGCTCAGCGAAGACCGGCGCTTCTACGAACACAGCGGCGTCGACTGGCGTGCCGTGTCGTCCGCGGCCTGGGGCAATCTGTGGAACACCCGCACGCGCGGCGCATCGACGCTCACGATGCAGCTCGCCGGCCTGCTCGACGACGACCTGCGTGGTGGCGTCGATAACCGTGGCGGCGGTCGCAGCGTGACGCAGAAGCTCGGCCAGACGGTCGCCGCAACACAACTGGAAAGCCGGTGGCGCAAGGATCAGATCCTGGAGGCGTACCTGAATCTGGTGCCGTTCCGCGGCGAGATCGTCGGCATCGACGCGCTGTCGCGCACGCTGTTCGGCAAGGCCGCGCACGGACTCGATTCGCGCGAGGCAGCCGTCGCGGCGGCGCTGGTGCGGGCGCCGAATGCGTCTCCGGCACGGGTCGGGAAGCGCGCGTGCGAGATGCTGCGCGAGATGGCGCAGTCCCGGTCCCAGACTGATAAAGAGCGCCGTAGCGTCGACTGTGCGGCGATAGAGATGTTTGCAAGCGCTGCCCTGCAGCGACGCGCTTTCGACGCCAGCGAAGGCATCGCGCCGCACGTCGCGCGGCGCGCATGGCAGGCGCAGCAAGCCGTTGTCGGCAAAGGCGAAGCGCGCTCCCAGTTCGGCGAAATCCGCACCACCTTGCGCGCATCGCTGCAGCGCTTTGCACTCGCCACGCTGCAACGCCATCTGCGCGAACTGCGAGGACGTAACGTGCAGGACGCCGGTCTCGTCGTGCTCGACAACGCCAGCGGCGACGTGCTGGCCTGGATCGGCTCATCGGGAGAACTCAGCCGCGCCGCCGATGTCGACGCCGTCACCGCCCTGCGCCAGCCCGGTTCCACGCTCAAGCCGCTGCTCTACGCGCAGGCCATTGCCGAACGCCGCCTGACCGCCGCATCGCTGATCGACGATTCGTCGGCGCAGATCAGCACCGCGAGCGGTCTCTACATTCCGCAGAACTACGACCGGCAGTTCAAGGGCATGGTGTCGGCGCGCACGGCGCTGGCGGCATCGCTCAACGTGCCGGCCGTGCGTACGCTGGTGATGGTGTCGCCGGAATCGTTCGCGCGGCAGTTGCGCGCGATCGGGCTGCCGCTGAAGGAAGGCGGCGGGTATTACGGTTACAGCCTGGCGCTGGGGAGTGCGGAAGTTTCGCTGCTCGGGCTGACGAATGCGTACCGGATGCTGGCGAACGGCGGGATGTATTCGGGGACGCGGGTGTTGGCGGATGGCGCGCCGGGCGCGGCACCGTCACGCGCGGTGGATGCGGGTGCGGCCTTCATCGTCGGCGACATCCTGTCGGACGCGAATGCGCGCACACGAACCTTCGGCGTCGACAGCGTGCTGGGGACGCGGTTCTGGACGGCGGTGAAGACCGGGACGAGCAAGGACATGCGGGACAACTGGGCCGTCGGCTGGTCGCAGCGGTACACGGTGGGGGTCTGGGTCGGGAATGCGGGCGGCGCGCCGATGTGGGATGTGAGCGGGACGACCGGCGCGGCGCCGGTCTGGGCGGAGGTGATGGGTTTCCTGCACGCGAAGGAACGAAGCGTGGCGCCCAAGCCTCCCGCCGGGTTGGTGAAGGCTTCGGTACGGTTCGGGAATGAACTCGAGGCTGCGCGGGACGAATGGTTCATTGCCGGTACGGAGCAGGCGCTTTTTGCGCAGGGTGCGAGTCCGGATGACGGTCCGCGAGACTCACGATCTGCACGCATCGTTTCACCGACCGATGGATCGATCATTGCGCTCGACCCGGATATTCCGCCGATGAATCAGCGCATGCGCTTTCAGGCCGATGGGTACGGACCGGGGCTGCTGTGGCGGATAAGTGGGAAGACGATTGCGCGGGGGGAGCGTGCGAGCTGGTTGCCGTGGCCGGGGCGGCATGTGGTGGAGCTGGTGGATGCGCGGGGGCGGGTGCTGGATATGGTGAAAGTTGAAGTGCGCGGGGCGGGTGTCACGACGAGATAGCCAACTTGATGGCTGCGCCTCGCCTTTTGCGTCAACTGTCTCCAGCTACATTTGTCCGCGTCGTCATTTGGAGATTTAGATGCTGTCTGACTTGGGCTTGACCGTTGCTCGCTCCATACCTGTGGAACAGCTGATGGGACTGATGACAGGTACTTTGAGCCTGCATGGTGGCGTGATACGTGACGCCGCAGGCCGCATCGTCTCTCACCTTGTGATTCCATCTGCTTCATCGGCACTCGGTGCAGTGCCCGGTGTAGGCATCGTCGGATCCATCATCAACGGCATACGACTTCAATCGCTGAGCACCGACGTTGCAGCTGTCAAAGCCGCAACCGAACAGGTGCTGAATTATTCAATCGCATCGGCTGCCCTTTCGGGTCTCGGGCTGGTGACATCAGTCACCGGCTTCGCGTACCTGGCCCACCGCCTGAATCGCATCGACAAGCGTCTTGGCGCGCTGGAGAAGCAGACCAAGTCGATTAAGAGATTCCTTCAGTCCACGCAACACTCCCAACTTCTTCACGCGATTGATAGCCTAAAGATTGCGCAGGGTGCGGTGGATACGGAAACTCGTCGCCACCTGTTGATTCAATGCAAGCAGACCTTTGGAACGCTCGCTCATCAGTACCGTTCCATGCTCGACGAGACGGAAGACCTTGCAGAACGGAGTGCGACAGAAGACTGTTACGTGCTGTCTGTTATCGGCAATGTGACGACATCCAGCGATCTCGGCCTTTTCAAAGAAGCGCGAGACGAAATGCAGTTGCACTATTTGGAATGGAAGTCGATGGCGCGCAACCATTGTGGAAAGTTGCTGCTGAAAGACAATCCTGAGCGCTTAATGGATCCGCGCTACCTTAAATCCATTCCGGCAGCCAATCTGTTGAAGCTGCTCGACTTCGCCAACAACACAAATCGAGGGCTGATGTGGATTGATGATTTGCGAGCCAATCTGGGTACATCGACGTTTGTGCGGGGTGTACTCGGCCAAACAGAACTGCCAGTCATCGAGTACTGCAATAAGTTGCTGGCGAAAAATGATGCGCTGGATGGATTTACTGCTCATATGGCTTTTTTAGCAGAGAAAAGAATTTCCCTTTTTCACTTCGCTCGAAATGCCGAAGAGTTGAGCGTACCGGGGCAGGAGCTCCTGGTATTGACACGTGCTCGCGCTGAAACTGCATATCCAACGGCGGCATAGCCTCAAAAAAGCTCGACTCCGGCCAAGAGTAAGTGTTTGAGGTTAACTTTCGTTCGTTTGAAATCTCTTGACCAACCTCGTTCATTAAGGTCATTGGTTCTGGCCGCGTCCGTCTTCTTTAAAAAAATTCCTGGCATGCAAACTCAGTTGGACTGTTCGATACGACGACCATATCTATCACGCTAAGCAAGAGCCCGGGAATTATGCGGTCTGTAAACGAAACAGGTCTGCAAAACGCCATGGCATCGAACCCAGATATTTCCAATCTAGAATCGCACGCAGATTGCAGCCTACATAAGTTGGGCGGCGGCCAACATGTGCGCTTTTATGCTTATTTGGTTGATGGCGAACGACTAGGTATTTCAGCCGTTCAACGCATGAACTTATTTTCCGCAAGTACCCGAATGCGCCAATTCCAGCTTGGCAATATCAGCTTTTCCCTGCTCTTCCGAAATTTGCTCTAGGTCAGCACCGCCTACGAAGGCGCCCATTTTAATGAACTGCCTTACAAAGTAATTTTTCCCAGTATCCATAAAAATTTCCAAGGCGTTGGGAGAAAATTCCGATTCGGTTTCAATCTTGTGTTTTTTGCCACCTTCAACTTGCGTATAGAAAAAAACATCTGACGCACTCTCGCCCAGGCATTTACCATCGACCCATATGTCCTTCTTTAACGCTTTTCCTACAAAGCTATTACGGTACACGTAAAGACCTGAGCTGCCGGCAGTTGGCGCGCCAAATTGCTTTGACTTCGCCGATTCTTCTTTACTAGACATATTTACAGAGGCACATCCTGTTAGCACAAATACCGAAAGTGCAAGGATCAAAATTCTGCTATTACTTTTCATTTTTAGATTTTTCAAAGGTTCAAAAATTGAAGGGTTTTTTACAATGTAATTTGCTTCACGCCGGTGGGATTTAATGCCGCCGGAATTTCTATTCTAACATTTGTTTCAACAGGTAACCATATTATGCGTCAAGGCAGACGGCAACCTTAAAAAGATGGGTTAGCAATCACGCTCCTTCGTTCAACCAGTACCAATACAACGGAATATCTGGCGTTTCACAATCGATCAGTCATCGTCGGACCATTTCCCACCACCTCAGCACGTGCAACGATGGCGCGGATCCTGCTACTCGGGGGCGACACCGACCACAGCCATTGGTCCCTCGCACACCCCCATCCAAACGGAGACTCATGACGTTCCCTCCCACCGCACAGCAGCCACGCCCAGCCACGCGCTCGGCTCCCCTCCGAACCCTGCTCACAGCGGTCTGCGCCGTCAGCGCACTGCTGCCCAACCTCGCCACCGCGCAAGGCACCAGCGCCGCTGCCGTCGCGAACCGGTACATCGTGCTGATCAACCCGAACTCGAACGCGGCCACCACGCGGTCGATGACCGAAATCGCCTCGACGGAAACCGGCGGCATCAAGGTCGAGGGCAAGAGCAACGAGGGCGTCCCGCCTCTGCTGACGACGCCGAAGGACCTAGCCGACGCGTTGCCGGGCGTCGTCAGGATCGGCGTCGAAGCCGCTCAGGACCCGAAGGTCGGCGCGATCATCGTCTCTGCGTTCGGCGATCCGGGCTTGCCGGAGTTGCGTGCCAAGGTCGGCGTGCCGGTGTTCGGCATCCGCGAGCAGGCTTTCCACGAGGCCGCCAAGGGCGGTCGCCCGTTCGGCATCGCGACGACGACGCCCGATCCGGGCCTGCTCGAAGGGTTCCGTCAGACAGCAGCGGCACTCGGCTACGGCGCGCAGTTCCGCGGCACGCGCGCGACGCCCGGCGACCCGAACGCGCTGATGAAGAAGTCGCCCGAGGAACTCGACGCGGCGCTGGCCGAGGCCGTGCGCGCGTCGGCCACGGACGGCGCGAAAGCGGTGATCATCGGCGGCGGGCCGCTGACGGCATCGGCGCTTCGGCTCCAGCCGAAATTCGACATACCGCTCGTGATACCGGTGATCGCGGCCGCGCAGGCTGCGGCCGACAGCATTCGCAAAAACAAGTAGCAAGTAGCAAGTAGCCGACATGAGCAGCGATTCCAGATGGCTTGAAAGCGCGCGTGCGCAGTGGATTTGGCGAGGACAAGAGCGGCCACCGTTCGCCGATGTTCCCGCGTCGGGGCAGGTTTCGGTTTGGGATTTCCCGAGGCCGCCTGAACTCGTACCCGAAGCACGCGAGATCGTGGTGCTATGGGGCGATCTCGAGGTCGCGCGCACCCGCGGCGCCTGGGCAGTCCGCGAAACGGCGCATCCACCCACGTTCTACCTGCCGCTGGTCGACGTGCGGCCCGGGCTCTTGCAAGCCGCTGGCGGTGGCTCGTTCTGCGAGTGGAAGGGACCGGCGCGCTATTGGAATCTCGCGGACGGCGCACGCCGCCTGGACCAGGTCGCCTGGAGCTACCCGCATCCCTTGGCGGGTGCCGAGCCACTCGCCGGGTGTGTGGCTTTCTATGCCCACGACCTCGACTGCAGCGTCGGCGGATCGAAGGCCCATCCACAGGAGGGCGCCTTCTATGGCGGCTGGATCACTGCCGACCTGGCAGGGCCCTTCAAAGGCGGGCCCGGCAGCGGAGGTTGGTAGCCAGACGGTTTTCACGCTTCGAAGCTACGAGGAGCAGCAGGTCTGTTTCGACCGTCCTGCAGCGTTGGCACTCCGGGTATTCCCACCTTGACACCCCGCACGCGCCTGCCATCGACATCGCCCCGCGAATTGTCACGGCACAATTGACATTCCCCAAAACCACACATAACAGGGCGAATCCATGTCAATTGCAACCTCCCCCGGCGCACCCCGCCCCTACACCCCAGCCGAGAAGCGAAGCCGCATCTTCGCCATCATGGCGGCCTCCTCCGGCAACCTGGTCGAGTGGTTCGACTTCTACGTCTACGCCTTCTCCGCGCTCTACTTCGCGCCGTCCTTCTTCCCCAAGTCCGACCCCACCGCGCAATTGCTGAACACCGCCGGCGTGTTCGCCGCCGGCTTCCTCATGCGACCGATCGGCGGCTGGCTTTTCGGGCGCGTGGCCGACAAATACGGCCGCAAGACGTCGATGCTGATCTCGGTGACGATGATGTGCGTCGGCTCGCTGGCCATCGCATGCCTGCCGACGTATGCGCAGATCGGTGCCTGGGCGCCGTTCCTGCTGCTGGTCTGTCGCCTGTTCCAGGGCCTGTCGGTCGGCGGCGAGTACGGCACGACCGCGACCTACATGAGCGAGGTCGCGCTGCGCGGTCAGCGCGGGTTCTTCTCGTCGTTCCAGTACGTGACGCTAATCGGCGGGCAACTGCTGGCGGTTCTGGTGATCGTGGTGCTTGAACAGTTGCTGACCGAGGCCGATCTAAAGGCCTGGGGCTGGCGCATTCCGTTCGCGATCGGCGCCGTAGCTGCGGTCGTCGCACTGCTTCTGCGCCGCACGCTACACGAGACGCAGACGGCGGAGAACCTGAACAACAAGGAATCGGGAAGCATCTCGCACCTGTTCAAACACCACAAGGCTGCGTTCTTCACGGTGCTGGGCTACACGGCCGGCGGCTCGCTGATCTTCTACACCTTCACCACCTACATGCAGAAGTACCTGGTGAACACGGTCGGCCTGCCGATCAAGACGACCAGCTACGTGATGACCTGCGCGCTGTTCGTCTACATGTGCATGCAGCCGGTGTTCGGCGCGCTGTCGGACCGCATCGGGCGTCGCAACAACATGCTGTTGTTCGGAGCGCTCGGCGCCGTGGCAACGGTGCCTATCCTTACCGGCCTGCAGCACGTGACCAGCCCGATTGCGGCCTTCGCGCTGATCGTCCTGGCGCTGGCGATCGTGAGTTTCTACACGTCGATCAGCGGAATCGTGAAAGCGGAGATGTTTCCGCCGGAAGTGCGCGCGTTGGGCGTCGGCCTGGCTTATGCGGTCGCGAACGCGATCTTCGGCGGCTCGGCGGAATACGTGGCGCTGGGACTGAAGTCGCTCGGCCACGAATCGGCGTTCTACTGGTACGTGACGGCGATGATGGTCATCGCATTCCTAGTGAGCTGGCGGCTACCGCGCCAGGCCAGCTACCTGCATCACGACCACTGACCGGTCAGGTCGCCATCTTGTCCGTCTTGGCGTCGAGAGCGACTTCCGGCTCGTTCGCATCGGTCCACGTCTCGTTGTTGAGCACCGCATTCATGCGCGTCTCGTCGAGTTCGTTGGTCCACTTGGCGACGACGATCGTCGCGACGCCGTTGCCGATCAGATTGGTCAGCGCGCGCGCTTCGGACATGAAGCGGTCGATGCCGAGGATCAGCGCCAGGCCGGCCACGGGCACGGTTCCGACCGCCGACAGCGTCGCGGCCAGCACGATGAAGCCGCTGCCGGTGATGCCCGCCGCGCCTTTGGATGTGAGCAGCAGAACCGCGAGCAGCGTGATTTCCTGCGTCAGGGTCATCGGCGTGTTGGTCGCCTGCGCGATGAAGACCGCCGCCATCGTGAGGTAGATCGACGTGCCGTCGAGATTGAACGAGTAGCCGGTCGGGATCACCAGGCCGACGCAGGTCTTCTTGGCACCGAGGTTTTCCAGCTTCTGCATCATTCGCGGCAGCACCGATTCCGACGAAGACGTGCCCAGCACGATCAGCAGTTCTTCCTTGATGTACTTGATGAACTTCCAGATGCTGAAGCCGTGGAAGCGCGCGATAAGCCCCAGCACGACGAAGATGAACAGCAGGCAGGTCATGTAGAAGACCGCCATCAGGTAGCCCAGCGACACCAGCGAGCCGACGCCGTACTTGCCGATGGTGAAGGCCATCGCGCCGAACGCGCCGATCGGTGCGAGCTTCATGATGTAGCCGACGATGGTGAAGAGCACGTGCGAGCTTTTCTCGATCATGTCGAACACCATCGTGCCGCGGCCGCCGAAGCGGTGCAGCGCGAAGCCGAACAGCACCGCGATCAGCAGCACCTGCAGGATCTCGCCCTTGGCGAAGGCATCGACCACCGTCGTCGGGATGATGTTCAGCAGGAAGTCGACCGTGCCGGTCATCTTGCCGGGGCCGGTGTAGGCCGCGATGGCCTTGGTGTCGAGCGTTGTCGGGTCGATGTTCATGCCCGCGCCGGGCTTGAGCACGTTCACCAGCACCAGGCCGACGATCAGCGCGATGGTGCTGACGATCTCGAAGTACAACAGTGCCAGACCGCCGGTCTTGCCGACCTTCTTCATGTCTTCCATGCCGGCGATGCCGATCACCACCGTGCAGAAGATGATCGGCGCGATGATCATCTTGATCAGCTTGATGAAGCCGTCGCCCAGCGGCTTCATGGCTTCGCCGAGTTGCGGGTAGAAGTGTCCGAGCAGCACGCCGATCACCACCGCGGTGATGACCTGAACGTAGAGCGATCGATAAAGGGGAAGCTTTTTCCCGGCGACTGGCGTTGTTGTCATTGAATCTGCCTTTTTCTAATAGTCTGTAAGAATCTGAAGCGGGTGCGATTCTCTACTTTGCCGGGCGATCCTGGCTGTCGATTTGCTGTCAATTTGATGTCAGGCTCTAAACAGGTTGTCCTACGGCGTATCGCGCATCTGGACATGGACGCCTTCTACGCTTCGGTCGAACTGCTGCGCTACCCGCAACTCAAGGGACTGCCGGTGGTCATCGGCGGCGGTCGACGCCGGCTCGACGACGCCGTTCGCGACCTGAGCGGTCTTCCGGAAGAGGCCACGCTGGCCGACATACCGGTAGAAACCTTTCCGCTGCTCAAGGATTACGCCGGCCGTGGCGTCATCACCACGGCCACCTACCCGGCGCGAAAGTTCGGCATCGGCTCGGCGATGGGCATGATGAAGGCGGCCAAGCTGTGCCCGCAGGCCATCGTGCTGCCGGTCGATTTCGACGAGTACCGACGCTTCTCGCGCCAGTTCAAGCAACTCATCGTCGAGATCGCGCCGCTGATGGAGGACCGCGGGGTCGACGAGGTCTATATCGACTTCACCGACGTGCCGGGCGGCCAGCGCGAAGGCGGACGGGTACTGGCACGGCTGATCCAGAAGTCCATCTTCCAGGCGACGGGGCTGACCTGCTCCATCGGCGTCGCACCGAACAAGCTGATAGCCAAGATGGCCAGCGAATTCGAGAAGCCCAACGGCATCTCGGTCGTCTACGAGGAAGACCTGGAAACGAAGATCTGGCCGCTGCCCGCGCGCAAGGTCAACGGCATCGGACCGAAGGCCGACGCCAAGCTGGAGAGCCACGGCCTGCGCACCGTCGGAGACATCGCGGCCCAGGACCGGGACTGGCTGATCGCGAACTTCGGCAAGGCAACCGGCGCCTGGATGCACGAGGTGGCCTGGGGCCGCGACGACCGGCCGGTCGTGACCGAGAGCGAGCCGGTGTCGATGAGCCGCGAAACGACCTTCGAGCGCAACCTGCACGCCGTGCGCGACCGTGCCGAGCTGGGCGCGATCTTCACGCACCTCTGCGAGAAGGTGGCCGAAGACCTGCAGCGCAAGGGCTACGTCGGCAAGACCATCGGCATCAAGCTGCGCTACGACGATTTCAGGATCGCCACGCGCGACCAGACCATCGATCGCTTTATCGCCGACGCGAAGGCGATTCGGCAGACGGCCGGACAGTGCCTGAAGCGCGTGCCGCTGGATCGACCGCTACGGCTGATCGGGGTGCGCGTCGGCGCGCTGGTGAGGGTCGGCAGCGCGGAGGCGACGGCAGCCGCATCCGATGTGCCGCCGCCGTCGCGATCCGCTGCCAGGTCGGCAGATGCGCAATCCGCCACCGCCTCGCTGTTCTGACCCGTGCGCCGCACGCTGAAAGTCCTGCTTGCACTGATGCTGATGCTGCTCGCGCTGTCCGTGCTCTATGTCGGCGCGGCCGGCGCCCTGATGCTGCTGCCGGTGCACGCCGAACAGCGTGCATCGCGAACTGCACAGCCGACGGACGTTCAGGCCTTCGTGCTGACCAACGGCGTGCATACCGATCTGGTGTTCCCGATTCGCAGCGCTCAAATCGACTGGACCGGCATCTTTCCGATGGCCGACGCGGCTGCCGTGCCGCGCGATGCCGAGTTCATCGCCATCGGCTGGGGCGATCGCGAGTTCTATCTGCATACGCCGACCTGGGCCGATCTCACGGTCTCCCGGGCGCTGGGCGCGCTTGCGGGACGCAACCCATCCCTGCTGCACGTGACGTGGTTGAGGCGCGGGCAATTCGCAACGCCCGGCAGCAGCGGTGCCTACGCCCTTCCGCTGACCGCAGCGCAGTACGCCGGCCTGGCTGCCTACGTACGCGCCAAGCTGCCGGACGGTCTTGCCACGCCACTGCCGAGCGCGGGCTACGGCGGGCAGGATGCCTTCTACGAAGCGACAGGCAGCTACGGTCCGTTCGAAACCTGCAACACCTGGACCGGTCGCGGCCTTCGAAACGCCGGCCTGACGATGGGCCGCTGGACGCCGTTCGACTACAACGTCGTGCGCCACCTGGACGCTATCGGACGCTGAGCCTCTCCTACAAGCGGCCTGTGCACCGGCGGTACATGTTCGACACCATGCCCAGCGCCAGCCTATCCATCGTTCCAGCATCCACCAGCCGTTCTGTTGCTTCATACAAGCCGGCAAAACTGGCCAACGGCCTTGTCTACGTCAACCCGGAAATGCCCGGGCTGCGCCGATACAAGCAAGGCGAAGCATTCCGCTACAAGGACGCCAAAGGCCAGTGGCTGCGCGATGCCGACGAAATCTCTCGTATCCGCAGCCTGGCCATTCCCCCGGCTTACACCGAAGTCTGGATCTGCCCGTTGCCGAACGGCCACCTCCAGGCGACAGGAATGGATGCGCGCGGGCGCAAGCAATATCGCTATCACGTCGACTGGCGGGCGCTGAAGGACGAAAGCAAGTTCGAGCGTCTCGAAGCCTTCGGCAGCGCACTGCCGCGCATCCGCGCTCGCGTCGTCAAGGATCTGGCCGGCGGACCTCATGCACCGCTGAGCCGCACGCTGGTCCTGGCAACGCTCGTCCGGCTGCTGGATACGACATTCATTCGAGTCGGCAACGAAGAATATGCAAGCAGCAACGGCTCTTACGGCCTGACGACGCTGCGCGACCAGCATGCACAGATCCAGGGGTCGTCGCTGAAGCTCAGCTTTCGCGGCAAGAGCGGCGTGATGCACCAGGCGAAGGTCAAGGATCCGCGCATCTCCCGGATCGTCAAGCGCTGCCAGCAATTGCCGGGGCAGGACCTCTTTCAGTACGAAGACGCCGACGGCACGCCGCACGGGCTTTCGTCGACCGATGTGAACGATTATTTACGCGAGGCTGCCGGCGAGAACTTCACGGCCAAGGACTTTCGCACCTGGCACGGCACCGTGCAGGCACTCGAGCTGACGCGGCTGGCCTGCAACAACCCCGAGGCGACCGATGCCACGCCCGCAATGCGTTACAGCGCCAAGGAAGTGATTGCCGCAGTCGCCAAGCAGTTGGGCAATACGCCCGCGGTCTGCAAGAAGGCCTATGTCCATCCAGCAGTGCTGGCGCTTGGAAAGACGCTTTCCGCCGACGCCGGCGCGATGAACGACATCTGGGAAAAAATCGCCGGCCACGTCAAGCCGAAGCGCCGCATGTTTGCAGCGGAAGGACGATTGCTGGGTTTCCTGCAGGAGCATCGTCGCCAGCTGGCGCGAGACGTTCGCGCCATCGGCAAGAACGCGAAAGCTCAGGCCGGCGTCAAGGCGAAACAGACCGTATCGCGTTCGATCACCAGCAAGTAGCCGAGATCCTCGGCCAGCGACTGCAGCGCGATCGCATCGATTGCCAGCGCACGCGGTGCGCGATGAGCGCCGGAGCCTGATTCGGATTCGGATTCGGAGCCGGAATCTGCCGCCGTACCTGCAATTGCACTCACACACAGGCCACTGTCGCCGTCGGCAGCGATCGAAATCGTTCCGACCCGCGAGGTGGTGTCGTGGAGATGCCCCATCACGCCGAGCAGCAGATAGCGCAGCGCAGCACCCGCAGGCTGGACCGGCTCGCCATCGACGGGTTCGAGCAACGATTCCTCGACATCGAGCCGCACGCCGTGCAGATCGAACGCCGCGCGCATCAGGCCGACGCATTGCGTCACCAGCGCGGTTCGCGTGATGCCGTCGTCGTTCGTGGCCAGTTCCCAGTCGCGAAGCGACCGCACTGCCGAGATCAATTCGCCGATCTGGCTGTCGATGAGGGCGACGCGCAGCTCGCAGGCAGCCGGATCGATGCTTGGCGCCGCGACCTGGCGACGGAGCATGAGCAAACCCATTCGCATCACCGAAACCGGCGCCGACATGTCGTGGCGCAAGGCAGGCAACGCACGCGTCAGCAGTTCGTGACGCACGCCAGCCGCGATCCAGCTGCGCGCTCCGGGAGACGCTTTCATCGACCGTTCGCTGGATTTGAAGGCTTGCTCAGCGCTTCTTCGAGGATTCGGTCGAGCGCGTCGAAATCGATCGGCTTCTGGAGATGGTGATCGAAAAGCCCGGCGTTGGCGCCGCCGGTGTCGTGCGCCGACAGTCCGGTGACGGCGACGATCACCGGCGCCTGGCCGCTCTCGCGCAGCTTACGGGCGACTTCGGTGCCGGGCAGGTCGGGCAAGGTGATGTCGACCAGCGCGATGTCGAAAGCCTCGACCTTGCTGACCTCCAGCGCCTCGCGTGCCGTATAGCAGCAGCGCGCCGTGTGGTCCTGCAGCGAGAGAAGCTCCTGGAGCAGGTCCGCTGCCGCCTGGTTGTCGTCGACGATCAACACGTTCACAGTCTTATTCCTTGACAAAGTTCCTAATTATCGGTTGCTGTGTAAAGCAAAACTGTAGGAGCGAGCCTACTGTCTTGCGGTGCGGACGTTGACTGGCAATGCCTGGGGCGAACTCGTGCGAAACGGATTGATGTCCAGTCCACCGCGCCGGGTGTAGCGCGCGTAGACGCTCAGCTTGTGCGGCTTGCAGCGCGCCAGGATGTCGCGAAACATGCGCTCGGCACACGGCTCGTGGAATTCGTTGTGATTGCGAAAACTGACGATGTACGCCAGCAGACCGGCCTGGTCGATCGGCGGACCGCTGTAGCGGATCTGCACGCTGCCCCAGTCCGGCTGGCCGGTGACGAGGCAATTGCTCTTTAGCAGGCGGCTGACCAGCGTTTCCGTGATTTCCGGCAGCGTGGCATCGCTGCGCAGCAATTCGGGCGCGGGCTGGTAGTGCGTGCATTCGATGTCGAGCCGGTCGAGGTCGAGACCTTCGAGTTCGTGCACCTGCTCGCGTTCGAACTGCTCGGGTGCAAGCAGCTTCACGCCGATACCGCCGCTGCGCTCGCTGCCGCGCCAGACCGCCTCGGCCAGGTCGACCTTGAGCCGTTCGCGCACCGCATCGACATCGGCGAAGACGCTGCTGTTGAAGCTGTTGAGATAGAGTTTGAACGATTTGCTCTCGATGATGTTCGGTGTCTCGCAGGGGATGGTGAAGTGCGCGATCGCCACCTGGGGTTTGCCGCGCGCATTCAGCCAGCTGAGTTCGAAAGCCGTCCAGAGGTCGGCGCCGAAGAACGGCAGCGAGCGCTCGTCGATGCCCATCGCGGTGCGCTGTATCGAGCGGGCGATGGGAAACAGCAGCGATGCGTCGTACCGGTCGACGTAGGCGGAACTGCGGCCGAGTTGCGATTTTTCGGGGGTGTTGTCGAGCGTCATGCGCATGTGCCGTTCGTGCCGGTCGCGGTCGCACCAGCGCCGGACCTGTGGAGAAAGGGAATCATGTGGGTCGTGAGGATGTCCGCGAGTTCCGGCGTCAGGTCGTGGCCCATGCCGGGAATTTCGACGAAACGGGCGCCGGCGATGCGTTCCGCGGTGTCGCGTCCGCAGGCGATCGGCACCAGCGGATCGGTGTCGCCGTGCAGCACCAGCGTCGGGCTGGTGATGCGCGGCAGCACTGACGCGCGGCCGGTGTCGGCGGCGACGGCGGCGATCTGCCGCATCAGCCCGCGCGGCCGGGTGGCACGGCGCAGGGCCTTGACCAGGCGCGCGCGCAGTTCGGCCTCGTCCGGCGGATAGACCGGCCCGGCAATCAGCTTGACCAGCCGCATGCTGTGCGCGACCAGCGAAGCCTCGTCCTTGCCGGGCGGGCGGCGCATCAGCAGCCCTAATACGTCGGAGCGCGGACCCGGCAGGCCGCGCGCGCCGCTCGAACTCATGATGCTGACCAGGCTCGCGACGCGCTTCGGCGCTCGCGCAGCCAGGCGCTGCGCGATCATCCCGCCCATCGAGGCGCCGACGACATGCGCGCGCTCGATGCCGAGCGCGTCCAGCACGCCGAGTGCATCGTCCGCCATGTCCTGCACCGTGTACGCCGATTTCACCTGCAGGCCGAGCCGGTAGCGCAGCCCCTGCCACAGCAGATTGCCGGTGCCGCGTTCGTCGAAACCCTGGCTGAGTCCCATGTCGCGGTTGTCGTGGCGGACCACGCGGAATCCGCCTTCGATCAGCGAAGCCACCATGTTGTCCGGCCATGCGATGAGCTGCATGCCGAGCCCCATGATGAGCAGAACGACCGGCCTCTTCTCGCCCGGCGACTCGCCCGAATCCTCGACCTCGATCTGGATGCCGTTGGCATGGACTTTCATGTGAATTCTCTTTCGCGCAACCATTTGGTCGCGACCCATTTCTGGCCGGCCAGCACCGGCGCGCCGCCGTGCAGCGTCCGGGTTTCGGGGTCGGGCCGGTCATAGCTGAAGAAGACGCCGGTGCCGCGCTTGGGCGCGACTTCGAGCCCGACGTCGGGAAAAGTGGTGGCCCCGCCCTGCTCCGGCTCCTGCAGGTACATCACCAGCGTGGCGACGCGCTGGCCGCCGCGCTGCAGGATGCTCGGCGTGCCGGGCTCGGACGGATCGAAATAGTCATAGTGCGGCTTGTATTCGGCACCTGGCCCGTAGCGCAGCACCTGCAGGCCTTCGCCGAATTCCACCGGCCAGCGCAACAGCACGGCGATGCGTTGTTCGATGCGCGATATCAGTTCGTTCTCGCCGCGCTCGAAGAACATGCCGTCGCTGGTGCGGTCGACGTTCAGCGTCTCGCCGCCGGTCTTGGTTTCCACCGTGAGCGAGCGTGCCAGACGCCGTCCTGAGGCAGCCACCAGCGCAGCGCATTCTTCATCCGAAAGCAGATCGCCGAACACGACGACGCGGGGAATTCTCATGGTGTGCAGCACGTGGACGCGACGATCGCCGCCGTCCAGGTAGAGCGGCGAGGTCTCCAGGTCGGGGCCGGGCATGGCGGTCTTGCGCAGCGCAACGACCGGCGTCCGGAGCTCCGACGGATCGATCGGCGCGTGCTGAGCGATTTCGGTCAGCGCGGCATTCGCCACGTCGTCGTGCCAGCCGGCTTCCTGCATCGACACGCGCAGCAACGGCACCGAATGACCCGCTGCGAGCTGGGTCACCAGCCATTCGCGGAGTTCGGGGCTCACCGGCTGGCGCGCAACGCTCATGGCTGCTTCCGGCGAAAAACGAGTCGCTCGGGTTTCGACACCGCAGCGTCGAATCCGTAGCCTTCGAGGTCGAACTTCTCCAGAGCCTTGGGCGTGGCGGACTTGTGCAGCACCGCCCAGCGCGCCATCAGGCCGCGCGCGCGCTTGGCATGGAAGCTGACGATCTTGTAGTCGCCGCCGCCTTTCGACTCCTGGAACACGCACTCGACCACGCGCGCCTTCAGCACCGACTGGTCGACCGACTTGAAATATTCCTGCGAAGCGAGGTTGACCACCACGGGCGTGCGGTCGGCGGCCAGGCGCGTATTCAGGTGCTCGGCGATGCGCGAGCCCCAGAACGCGTACAGGTCCTTGCCGTGAGGATTTGTCAGTTTGGTCCCCATTTCAAGGCGGTAGGGCTGCAGCCGGTCGAGCGGACGGAGCACGCCGTAGAGGCCGCTCAGGATGCAGACGTGGTCCTGCGCCCATTCGAGCTGTGCTGCATTCAGGCTGCGCGCTTCGAGGCCGCCATAGACGTCGCCATCGAAAGCCAGCGCGGCCTGCCGCGCATTGCGCGCCGTGCCCTTGGTTGCCCAGGCTTCGTAGCGCGCAACGTTGAGCGCCGAAAGCTTGTCCGACAGATGCATCAGCTCGGCGATCTGCTGGGGAGATTTCTGGCGCAGCAGGCCGATGAGCTCGGCGGCCGGCCCCCTGGCGCCCTCGAACACGGGCTGGGTTGCGGGTACGTCGGCGGAAACCGGTGTGTCGTAGTCGAGGGACTTGGCTGGAGAAAGCAGGAAAAGCATGGTTCTGAATTATGGGTGCGTCAAGCGACAGGCAAGGCTTGCGCGGACCTCGGTGCGTAAAATTGCCCGCTTCCCCACCCCAGTCATCCCATGAGCGAAACATCCGTCCAGCCGGGCCTCGAAAGCCTGTCCAAATCCTTCGAACCCGCCGCCATCGAGGCGCACTGGGGGCCGGAATGGGAGCGTCGCGGCTATGCCGAAGCCGGATTCCGTGGCACGAAGCAGCCCAAGGAAGGCGTCGATTCGTTCGCGATCCAGCTGCCGCCGCCGAACGTGACCGGCACGCTGCACATGGGCCATGCGTTCAACCAGACGATCATGGACAGCCTGGCCCGCTATCACCGCATGAAAGGCGACAACACGCTCTGGGTACCGGGCACCGACCATGCGGGCATCGCCACGCAGATCGTGGTGGAGCGCCAGTTGCAGGAGCAGAAGATCAGCCGTCACGAGATGGGCCCGACGCCCGCCGAGGCACGCAAGAACTTCGTCGCCAAGGTGTGGGAGTGGAAGGAGAAGTCCGGCAACACCATCACCGGCCAGATGCGCCGCATGGGCGACACGGTCGACTGGACGCGCGAATACTTCACCATGGACGAGGACCTGTCGAAGGTCGTCACCGACACCTTCGTCAAGCTTTATGACGAAGGCCTGATCTACCGCGGCAAGCGTCTGGGCAACTGGGACCCGGTGCTGAAGACTTCGGTGAGCGATCTGGAAGTCGAGAGCGAGGAAGAGGAAGGTTTTCTCTGGCACATCGCCTACCCGCTGGAAGACGGCAGCGGCACGCTGACCGTCGCCACGACGCGGCCGGAAACCATGCTCGGCGACACGGCAGTGATGGTTCATCCGGAAGACGAGCGCTACAGGCACCTGATCGGCCGTAACGTGAAGCTGCCGCTTGTGGGTCGGCTCATTCCGGTCATCGCGGACGACTATGTCGACAAGGCCTTCGGCACCGGCGTCGTCAAGGTCACGCCGGCGCACGATTACAACGACTATGCGGTCGGCAAGCGCCACGGCCTGGAGACCATCGGCATCCTGACGCTGGACGCGACCGTCAACGACAACGCGCCCAAGAAATTCCGCGGCATGGACCGCTTCGTCGCGCGCAAGGCCATCGTCGCCGACCTCGAAGCGCTCGGCCTGATGGTCGAGATCAAGAAGCACAAGCTGATGGTGCCGCGCTGCGCCCGCAGCGGTGCGGTGGTCGAGCCGATGCTGACCGACCAGTGGTATGTCGCGATGACGAAGCCCGGCAACGACGGCGTCTCAATCGCGCAGAAGGCGATCGACGTGGTGAAGTCGGGCGAAGTGCGCTTCGTGCCGGAAAGCTGGGTCAACACCTACAACCACTGGATGGAGAACATCCAGGACTGGACGATTTCGCGCCAGCTCTGGTGGGGCCACCAGATTCCGGCCTGGTACGACGAGGACGGCAACGTCTATGTCGCGAACGATGAAGCCGAAGCGCAAACCAAATCGGACAAGGTCTCGCCCGGCAAGACCCTGCGCCGCGACGAAGACGTGCTCGACACCTGGTATTCCTCCGCGCTGGTGCCCTTCTCGTCCCTCGGCTGGCCCGAAAAGACCGATGACCTGGCGCGCTACCTGCCGTCGAACGTGCTGGTCACCGGCTACGACATCATCTTCTTCTGGGTCGCCCGGATGATCATGATGACCAAGCATTTCACCGGCAAGGTGCCGTTCAGGGACGTCTACATCCACGGCCTGGTGCGCGACGCGCAGGGCAAGAAGATGAGCAAGTCGGAGGGCAACGTGCTCGATCCGGTCGACCTGATCGACGGCATCCACTTGCCCGAACTGCTCGACAAGCGTACGCAGGGGTTGCGCAAGCCCGAAACGGCGCCGGCCGTCCGAAAACTCACGCAGAAGGAATTCCCCGAAGGCATCCCGGCCTTCGGCGCCGATGCGTTGCGCTTCACTTTCGCGTCGCTCGCCTCGCTCGGCCGCAGCATCAATTTCGACAGCAAGCGCTGCGAGGGCTACCGCAACTTCTGCAACAAGCTCTGGAACGCGACCCGCTTCGTGCTGATGAACTGCGAAGGCCAGGATTGCGGCCTGCGCGAGCACACCAAGGCCGAATGCGCGCCCGGCAACCCGTCGCACGGCTACCTGAAGTTCAGCCAGGCCGACCGCTGGATCGTCTCGCGGCTCCAACGCGTCGAAGCCGACGTCGCGAAGGGCTTCGAGGACTACCGGCTCGACAACGTCGCCACGTCGGTCTACCAGTTCGCCTGGGACGAGTTCTGCGACTGGTATCTGGAGATTGCCAAGGTGCAGATCCAGACCGGCGACGACGCGCAGCAGCGCGGCACGCGCCGCACGCTGATCCGTACGCTGGAGACGCTGTTGCGGCTGGCGCATCCGGTGATTCCGTTCATCACCGAAGCACTCTGGCAGAAGGTGGCGCCGGTCGCCGGTCGCGAAGGTGCGTCGATCATGATCGCCGCCTATCCGCAGAGCCAGCCCGAGCGCATCGACGAAACGGCCGAGGCGCATGTCGCCAAGCTGAAAGCGCTGGTCGACGCCTGCCGCACGCTGCGCGGCGAGATGAGCGTTTCGCCGGCCACGCGGCTGCCGCTGTTCGCGGTGGCGGACGACACGACCGATGCGCAGTTCCTGCGCGACGCCGCGCCGGTGCTGCAGGCGCTGGGCAAGCTCAAGGAAGTTCGCGTGTTCGACGACGAAGGATCGTGGTCCGCGGCAGCGGAGGCTGCGCCAGTGGCACTGGTTGGGTCGATGCGCCTTTGCCTACACATGGAAATCGACAAAGCTGCCGAAAAGTTGCGAATTGGTAAGGAAATTGCTCGCGTCGAAGGTGAAATCGTCAAGGTCAACGGCAAGCTCGGGAACGAGGCATTCGTCGCCAAGGCGCCCCCTGCCGTCATTGAACAGGACCGCAAGAGGCTTGTCGATTTCGGTACCGCACTGATTCGGTTGAACGACCAGCTGGTGCGGCTGGGCTAGGGAGCTTGTGCGTATCGGCTGACAGGAGCCTGTCTCGCTCACCCTTTAAGATTTCTTAAGTTTTACTTTTCAATCACCTCGTACCTCTATGTCCAATTCGACGCGTATCCGCAAGGCCGTTTTCCCAGTGGCCGGTTTCGGCACCCGCTTTCTGCCGGCGACCAAGGCTCAGCCCAAGGAGATGCTGCCGGTGGTCGACAAGCCGTTGATCCAGTACGCCGTCGAAGAGGCCTATGCGGCCGGCATCCGCGACATGATCTTCGTGACGGGCCGCAACAAGCGCGCGATCGAAGACCATTACGACACCGCCTATGAGCTCGAAAGCCAGCTCGAAGCCAGCGGCAAGACCGCGCTGTTGAACATCGCGCGCTCGGTGATGCCGGACGACATGACCGTTTCCTACGTGCGCCAGCCGCGCATGCTGGGTCTGGGCCACGCCGTGCTGTGTGCCGAGCATCTGGTCGGCAACGAGCCCTTCGCCGTGCTGCTGGCGGATGACCTGATGGTCGGCCCGCAGGATGGCCTGCCGGTCCTGGCGCAGATGACCGCCGCCTTCTCCCAACTCGGCCGCTCGCTGCTGGCCGTGCAGGAAGTACCGCTCGACCAGGTCAAGCGCTACGGCATCGTGGCCGGCGACAGCATCGAGGACGGTCTGGTGAAGGTGAACAAGATGGTGGAGAAGCCGTCGCCCGAATCCGCTCCGTCGCGTCTGGCCGTGGCCGGCCGCTACGTGCTCACGCCGGGCGTGTTCGCCGAGATCCGCAACCAGCCCAAGGGTGCGGGCGGCGAGATTCAGCTGACCGACGGCATCGCGGCGCTGATGAAGAAGGAAGCCGTCTACGCGTACTCGTACAAGGGCGTCCGCTACGACTGCGGCAGCAAGGAAGGTTTCCTGCAGGCGACCGTCGAGCTCGCGCTGGCACACCCGGAAGTCGGCGGTCAGTTCCGCGAATATCTCAAGAGCCTGGCGCTCTGACTTTCTTGCTTTTCCCTTAGCGCCTGATCAGCGCTTCGTCGATGCCTCGACGAAGCGCGCGACTTCTTCGTCGCGGATTGGCGTCAGCGGCAGTCCGGATGCCGTGCGAAGCAGTTTCACCAGCGACTGCGCCCAAAGCGTGTTGTAGACCAGTCCGGAATGATGGTCGCCGAGGACGGCGTTGGTCGGCTCGTCGCCTGCCGTATTGGTCACTCGCAGCGAATCGCCGATGGCGACGGTCTTGAAGGCCGGACGACCTTCGGCATCGCGACTTCCCCAGGTTTCCCGCACCCACGCGTCGTCGTCGAAAAAGGTAGTGTTCGGCTCCGCTTCGGCCAGTTTGCGCAATGCGTCGTTGAACTGCTTCAACGCGGTGGCGATGTTGTCGGTTTCTGGCTTCGACAACCAGCGGTCGAAGTACGCCGGATCGGCCGATTCGTTGGCCACGCCGACCACCACCAGCCGCGTCGCCGGATGCGACGCGTGGATCATGCGCATCGCGTCGCCGATGTAGCCGGTACATCTGGCGATGGTTTCGTGGGTCTGGGGAACATCCGGATCGCGCGATTGCGCTTCCATGAGACCGCCCCAGTCGTTCAGACCGATGCGGATCACGACGGCGCCGCGCTGCCAGCGTGCCGGGTCTTCGTCCATCAGCGCGACCAGCCGCGGTGCTTGGCGATAGGGACCGGTGGTCAGGTTGCGGCAGACCGCGCCGGAATTGGCGAAGTCGTAGAGAAAATCTTCCTTGCGCGGTGATCGGTCGCCGCGCAACCCGACCATTTCGCGGACCGCCGCCACCGGACCCCATCGTCCCCAGGCCACCCACGGGCCCAGGTCGATCTCGTCGCCTCGCAACCGCGCCAGGACTTCGGTCCATTGCAGCGTGCCGGCGCGCAATGCACCGCCGCGCTCGCTCGATGCGAGGGGAAACGAGATGCGGTCCTGATAGGAATGACTGTTGGAGTCGCCCAGAACGCCGAGCGGAATGGCGGTTTCCGGCTTCCGCACGGCGCCGCTGCCTTGAACTTCGACAGGACGGCGCGGATCGGGCCAGAACATCAGCGCACTGCCGGCGACCAACGCGACCGCACCGAAGAAGACAGCCGCACGCAACGCCAGCGACGCCGCACCCGGCATTTCAGCGGCGGCGAAGGACGTGGATGAATTCGTCGCCGACGGTCTGCTGCTCGACCAGATCGTTGCCGGTCTGGCGAGAGAAGGCCTGGAAATCGCGCAACGAGCCAGCGTCGGTCGACACGACCTTCAGCAGCTGGCCGCTGGTCATGCCGTTGAGCGAACGCTTGGCCTTCAGGATGGGCAGCGGGCAATGCAGGCCGCGGGTGTCGAGCTCGAGATCGATGTTCATTGGGACATTGGGAATTGGTTCCTGGATTCGGCGGATTCTATTCAGAGGCCGACGGACGCGGCCATTCCATGAAGCGGGGCTCATGGCCGCGACCGCGCAGCCAGTCGGCCAGCGCATAACCGGTGCCCGCCGGCCAGCAACGCAGCGCGTCGAGGTCGTACAGACGGTAGTCGGCCAGCTCGGGCGACAACACCACCTCGCCGTCGGCCACCGCGTGATAGACGATCAGCACCTGGTTCATGCGCTGGAAGTCGTAGACGCCGACCAGATCGAGCGCGCTCACGTCGAGGTTGGTTTCTTCCTTCACCTCGCGCGCGACGCCTTCCTGCGGCGACTCTCCTGCCTCCATGAAGCCGGTGATGAGCGCGTACATGTTGTTGGTCCATGCGGCGTTGCGCGCCAGCAGCACCTGGCCGCGGTATTCGACGATGGCGGCGAGCACCGGCGTCGGGTTGTTCCAGTGGGTCCAGCCGCATGACGGACAACGCAGCCGCGTCGTCGGGCCGCTGTCTTCCATGAGTTCGATATCGGCCAGCGGCGTGGCGCAGGCCTGGCAGAAACGGGGCTGCGTCATCGTCGATCGTCCTCAGGCGGGAAAGACACCGGTCGACAGATAACGGTCGCCACGGTCGCAGACGATGAACACGATGGTCGCGTTCTCGACCGTCTTGGCCACTTCGAGCGCAACCCAGAGTGCGCCGGCTGCGGAAATGCCGCCGAAGATGCCCTCCTCGCGCGCCAGGCGCCGGCACATTTCCTCGGCGTTGTCCTGGCTCACGTTGACCACGCGGTCGACGCGGCTCGGGTCGTAGATCTTCGGCAGGTATTCCTGCGGCCATTTGCGGATACCGGGAATGCGCGAGCCGTCGTCGGGTTGCGCGCCGACGATCTGCACGGCGGCATTCTTCTCCTTCAGGAACTGCGAGACGCCGGTAATGGTGCCGGTCGTGCCCATCGCGCTGACGAAGTGCGTGACCTTGCCGCGCGTGTCGGTCCAGATCTCGGGGCCGGTGGTTTCGTAATGGATGCGCGGATTGTCCGGATTGGCGAACTGGTCGAGCACCCGCCCCTTGCCCTGCGCGACCATCTGGTCGGCCAGGTCGCGGGCGTATTCCATGCCGCCGCTCTTGGGCGTGAGCAGCAATTCGGCGCCGAACGCCTTCATCGTCTGCGCGCGCTCGATGGAAAGGTCCTCCGGCATGATGAGGATCATCCGGTAGCCCTTGATGGCCGCGGCCATCGCCAGCGCGATGCCGGTGTTGCCGGAAGTCGCCTCGATCAGCGTGTCGCCCGGCTTGATCTCACCGCGCTCCTCGGCGCGCCTGATCATGGACATCGCCGGGCGGTCCTTGACCGAACCGGCCGGATTGTTGCCCTCGAGCTTGCCGAGGATCACGTTGCCGCGACGCGCGTTGGCGGCCGCATCGATGCGCTGCAGGGCGACCAGCGGCGTCTTGCCGATCGCGTCTTCGATGGTGGGATATTTCATGCGACGACTGTGCCATAATTTTGGGCTGCGCTCAGTCCCTGCCCGGGTGGTGAAATTGGTAGACGCAGGGGACTCAAAATCCCCCACCGAAAGGTGTGCCGGTTCGATTCCGGCCCCGGGCACCATCACGGACGAAGTCATTCGGACTGATCCGATCGCAACTGGCAATCGATCTCGCTAAATTGGGTTTCTATTCAAGGAACCCAAGATGCGCATCGATACACCACTTCAAAATTCGCAGAAAAGCCCAAAGCCTCAAGCCTCGACGCTGGGATTGGCAGCACCGTTTTCAAGAAACGACATCCGTTCGGATGATTCCAGTACACACACGCCGGACCGCATGTTCCATGGCGACGTCAATCATGTGACGAGCATGCTTGGAATTCAGGCGAGTGAATCTCCCACCTGCTTTCGGGACGCATACCGCAATACGATCAACCGACACGCAATTGGAGACATGCCGAATTGCATTCGGTACTCGCACGGCAGGTTCATGTTCATTGATATTGACAAAGGCGTCGTGCGACTCGGTTTCGACCCGGCCACATACAAGACCAAGCCGAGCATGACGCTAGGCCCCGGTGGAGCGCTGACCCACAGCAAAAAAATCAGCAACGAAGAATGCAAGCTGATGGCTGCCTCGCTCCACATGGCAAGTCGCAATTCGTTGATGTACCTGTGAAACGCCGGTTCGAAGCCTGATTTCGACCGCGACCACCGCAGTCTTGTCTTGATCAGTCCAGCGCTTTCTGCACCGTCGCGCTGTCGACAAACTGCTCCATCGTGACGATCTTCCCGTCGACCAGCCGATAGAGGTGCGCAAAAGTCGCGCTCATCGACTTTCCGGTTTTCCCGTACGTGCCGGAATACAAGCCAAATGCCGAAACCCGGTCGCCGTCGGCCATGTAGGTGTGGACCACGGCCTTGTAGCCCACCCATTCGCTCCCGAGCCGCTTGAAAACGTTCTCGAAGATCTGATCGGCGCCGGTATAGGTTCCCGCATACGGAAATCCTGCCGCTTCGGTCCAGGTCGCATCGGGCGCCAGAGTGCCGCGCAAATGCCTGGCGTTTTCCTCCGGCGCGTTTTCGTAGGTGGCGCGAATCAGGTCGAGATTGCTTTTCGTGGTGGCATTGGAGGTCATGGCTTCAACCCCACTTCATTTCGCCCTTGGCGACCTTGGCGCCGATCTGCAGCGCGACGCCCATGCCGGCGGTCGGGTAGCGCTTGGTCATGGCGGCGATGAGCGCGGCGCTGTCCGCTGCCTTCGCGAGTTCTTCTTCGAAAGCGATCAGGTAGACGCGCGTGTACGCGATGGAAGATGCGTCGATCGCCGCCGCAGGTGCCATGTGACCGGGAACCACGACAGCGGGTTTGCGCGCGGCGATCGCGTCGAGCGTCCTGATCCAGGCCCTGCGACCTTCGACGCCTGCAGTGTCGGCCGTCCAGACGTGAACGCCGGAGAACAGCAGCACGCCGCCGAACACGGCATCGAGCGACTTGACGTAGAGGTAACGGCGATTGGCCAGGCCTTCGGCATCGACGATCTCGATGCTCTGGTCTTCCAGCGCGATCGATTTGCCGTCGAACACTTCGGGCATCACGATTTCCGCCAGCGTCTGCGGACCGTTTTCCTTGAGTTGAGGACCCCAGGTGGCCAGCTTCTTCTCGACGCTGGACTTGATGGCTTCGATGGTCGCCGAAGCGGCAATGACGCGGGCGGCCGGGAATGCAGCCTTGATCGGACCGAGGCTGAAGTAATAGTCGGGGTCGCTCTGGCTGATGTAGATCGTGGTCAGGTTCTTGCCGCTGCTCCTGATGGCTTCGACCAGCGCCTTGCCGTCGGGAAGCGTGAAGCCGCCGTCGATCAGCACGGCGTCGCGCGCGCCGGAAATCAGGACCGGGGCGCGGAAGAATCCGTTTTCGCCGGCTGGAAAGTGCTTGAAAGTCAATGCGTTGGTTGCGGCCATGGTGCTTTTTGCTCCTAAGAATGCCGTTGCGAAAGTTGCGCCGGCTACGGTTTTGATTGCGTTGCGTCGTGTCGTCATGATGAATGGCCTCGATGAATCGGGTTGTGAAAAAAGATGACGCCTCAATCGATTTGCAACTGACTGGTCAGTGCGTTCAGATCGGGCGGATTGGTAAAAAATGCGGCCGTATCCAGCAGCTTCATTCGCTCGCCGGATTGCAGGATCAACGTCGGTACACCGCGCGCGCCCATTTCGGTCATCAGAAGCTGCGCCTTGCTGATTCGGCCCTGGTTGATCGCGTGAAGATCCTCATCGATGCGCGCAAGCCTGGCCGCGGATTTCGGCAGACCGATCTCTTCAAGCAAATGAACGAGCACTTCGGGCGAAGTCACATCCTTGCCGGCGACATAGCGTGCGTGCTGGATGGCCTTGAGCGCCACAAGCTCCTTTTCCGGTTCGGTCAGCGAAACAGCGGTCAGTGCGATCGTGGCCGGGCCGCTGTCGAAAAGCTGCCGACGGTCGCCGAGCACGTCCCGGCGGTATTCCTCGGTGAACCGTTGTCCCGTGAGACGTTCGATTCGCTGGTCGTTCGACCATGCGAAGGCCGCAAATGCGTCATCCATCTGCCGCGCGTTCCCACCGGAAAAAAGGCCTGTGGGCAAGAGCCTGAACGCAAGGCCCGCAGTGCCGGACAGGTCGGAGACGGCAGGTGTCGCGCCGTAGCACCAGCCGCACATCGGGTCGTAGAAGTAGTGGAGTGTCTTGTTCATCGAAAGGATTCCTGAGTGGACAACCGGATGTTATGAATCGGTCATTGATTCGTAAATCCACACGTGATAAACACAACGTATGTTGAAAGCAAACAATCTGATGAAGCCGGAGGGAGCTGGAGGAGGTGGTGGAGGTGGTGGAGGTGGTGGACTGAGCAACCTCCGAAGACTCGCGTACTTCGTAGCTGTCGCGGAATCCGGCTCTTTCACGGCGGCGGCGGAGCGCCTGGGCATCACCAAGGCTGTCGTCAGCCAGCAGGTCGCGCGGCTCGAGCGCGAATTCCGCACTTCCCTGCTGGTGCGGACCACGCGCAAGGTGCGCACGACGGAAGCGGGTCAGGCCTTCTACCTGCGGTGCGCGCCAATCCTGCGCGAAGCCGAACATGCTTTCGACGATCTCGCGGAGACATCCACCGAACCCGCAGGCATGCTGCGACTTACCGCGCCCTTCGACTACGGTGTCGCGGTGGTGGTACCGGCCATCGCCGCATTCACCGGGCTCCATCCGGCGTGCAAGGTCGACGCCGTCCTGAGCGATCAGACGCTGGACATCATGTCCGGCAACATCGAACTGGCCATCCGTGTCGGCTGGCTGTCCGAAAGCAACCTGCAGGCGCGCAGGATCGGCTCCTTCCGGCAGGTTCTCGTGGCTTCGAGATCGATGGCGAAGGAGATCTCGACGTTGACCCGCCCAGACGAGACAACGAAGCTTCCCTTCATCGCAAATACCGCATTGCGTGATTCGCTCACCTGGCGTTTTTCGCAGTCGACCGAATCGCAGCAGACGGTGCACATGCACGCCAGCATCTTTCTCGACGCGACGCTTGCCGTGCGTGAAGCCGTACGGCTGGGCGTCGGGCTTTCCGTCCTTCCCGATTACGCCGTTTCGGAGGATCTCGCCGAGGGTCGCATGATCCATGTCCTGCCGAACTGGCGATTGCCCTCGGGCGGTATTCACGCCGTGTTTCCTGCTGCTCGATTTCGTCCGATGAAGGTCCGGGCTTTCGTCGATCTGCTGACGGAAAGAGAAAGCCGGCGGACGCAACCGGCCTGACGCTACGGCATCGCCAGACCCGCGACTACACTGTCTGCCACCTCACCGGCGCCCTCGCTTCACCAGGACAGCTTCGCGGATCATTTGTGGACCGTTCCGAATCCATCAGCGCTTTTTCAACGCTCGAGCGCGCCGAAGAACACGAAGGCCGCGTCAATCTCCTCCGGGCTACGACCTGGCTGGTCGTCGTGGGTTGTGTCGTGCTCATTGCGACCAGCGCCTGGCTCATTGCTCGCGCGCGCACCCAGGAGATCGTGCAGAGCCAGCTTTCGAACACCAACCTCGCAAGCGCGGTCACGGAGCAGATAGAAGGTTCGATCTCGGAGATCGCTCATATCGTCGACAGTCTGGTCTTCGACATCGAACGTGCGAATGCCGGCAGCCTGCCCTTGCAGAACCTGCAGCCCGTGCTGGTGAATCACGTCGCCGGCGTGGAAGGCCTAAAAGGCCTCTTCATCTATGACGCGAAGGGCGGATGGGTGGTGCATTCGGAGGCTGTCTCCAACGCCTCGCTCAACAATTCCGACAGAGAGTATTTTCAGTTCCACAAGGGAAATCTGAGCGAGCGGGTCCGCATCGGCGTTCCCCTCGTGAGTCGCTCTTCGGGAGAGTGGGTCATACCGATCTCGCGACGCATCAACGACACCGACGGCAATTTCAACGGTGTCGCGCTTGCCACGCTGAACGTCGGATTCCTGCGCGGCGTGCTCGAGAAATACAACGTGGGAAAGGACGGCGCCATCACGCTGGCCATGCGCGACCGGCTGCTGGTGCGCAGGCCGTTCAAGGTCGACGAAATAGGAATGACCATTCCGCCGTCGGCGCTCCAGAAAGCATTCGAGAGCAGCAAATCGGGTGTGATCGATGGTCCATCCTCCATCGACAAGGTCGACCGGATCATCAGCTTCGATCACATGCGGAACTACCCGATCCGGGTGGCGGTGGCACTTGCAAAAGACGAGGTACTGGAAGATTGGCGTACCGCATCGGTCGTGCAAGCAGGACTGACACTGGTGCTCTGCCTGCTTCTGGCATCGAGCGGCACCTACGTCATCCGCGCCATGCGCCTGCGCCTGGACGCGGAAGTGGGTCTGCGCGAGACGCGCGATGCGTTGTCCATTGCCAATGAGCGCCTGTCGCATCTGGCTCAGTACGACGGACTTACCGGGCTTCCCAATCGCAGGTATTTCGACTCCCGTTTCGCACGGGTTTTCGAGAAGGCGCAGCGCGAACAGCGACTGCTGTCGATGGTGCTGGTCGACGTCGATCAGTTCAAGAACTACAACGACCGCTACGGCCACGTTCAGGGCGACGAATGCCTTCGCCAGATCGCACAGGCCGTGCTTTCTTCCGTCGAACGCACCGGCGACTTCGTTGCGAGATACGGCGGCGAAGAACTCGTGATGCTGCTGCCCGATACGGATGCGTCGGGTGCCGCCCTGATAGCCGAAGACGCTCGCGCGGCCGTCGTGGCGCGACGCATTCCTCATGAGGCCGCAACGCTGGGTTTGGTTTCAATCAGCCTGGGCGTAGCGACCGCGGTTCCCGATGTGCTCTCCGAACGCTACGCACTGGTGAACGCGGCCGATGAAGCGCTTTACGTAGCGAAGAGTCGCGGCCGCAACCAGGTCTATTCGAAAGAAGCGGGCTGACGCGCGGCGTGCTGTCCGACCGCTGCGTGACGACGATCGACACATCGTTGTCACATGACTGATCCACGCAATGTCGCGCACGACAAAAAAGTGCAACAAGAGAAAAAACACCGCGGCGAAGAAATCGCACCGGACGCCATCCACGCACCTCAACCTGGCCAGAAGCCTGCGCTGAAGCATGACGACGAAGACGACAAGCAGAAGGAGTCGAAGGACGGCGAAGCCTCGGCTCAAGGCTGATCCGTAGTAGGCGCCAAGGACGACAAGAGCTCGGCTGTTTCGTACCGGGTCGAGGGGAAATCGGAAGCCATCATGGCGACCCTTTTAACCAGAACTGAACGAACAGTCCATCATGAGCTCTACCTACCCCGCCGACGCGCGGACGCCATCCGGCATCCGCACTTCCCTTGCCTCCGACGAGATTCTCACTCAGTCGCCGCTGCGACGCGTTTCGTGGGGCGCCGTGATTGCCGGCATGGTGATCGCCATCACCGTACAGATGGTCCTCAGCTTGCTCGGCGCGGGCATCGGCCTGAGCACCATCGACCCGCTTCGCTACAGCAGCCCCGATGCATCCTCGTTCGGCATCGGCGCGGGCATCTGGTGGGCTGTGAGCAGCATCATTTCGCTCTTCGCAGGTGGTTGGGTTGCAGGACATCTCGCCGGCTCGCCGGAGAAGACCGACGCCATGCTCCACGGTCTGCTGACCTGGGGCCTGGCTGCCATCGTCACCGCCTACCTGCTGGCTTCGGCCGTCAGCGCAGTGGTCCGCGGCGGCGCAAGCGTCGTCGGTACCGCGGCAACGGTGACCGGCAATGCAGCCGCCGCTGTCGCCGGTCCGGCTGCAGATGCAGCAAAGCAGCAACTGCAAGCCAGCGGCATCTCGTTTGATTCGATCAAGAACCAGGCGCAGACCCTCCTGGCCCAGACCGGCAAGCCGGCCCTGCAGCCGGAAGCCCTGGCCAACAAGGCCGAAGCCGCGACGAACCAGGCGACGAACACAGCGGAGAACGCCGGCACGCCGGCCGACTTCCAGGCCACCATCCAGCGCATCATCGAGTCGAACAAGGACACCGTTGATCAGGCTGACCGCGAAGCCGTCGTCAATGTCGTCGCTGCCCGTTCGGGCTTGAGCAAGCCGGAAGCCGAAGCACGCGTCGACGGCTGGATCAAGAGCTACCAGGAAGCCCGCGTCAAGTTCCAGGAACAGAAGGCCGCCGCCGAAGCCAAGGCTCGCGAAGTGGCGGACGCAACCGCCAAGGCATCGTCGCAAGCCGCTCTTGCAGCCGTGCTCGCACTTGTGCTGGGCGCCCTGGCAGCTGCGTTTGGCGGCATGACCGCGCATCGCCGCTTCGTCGCACGTTATTGAGCAAACGCGATTCAGTCCGGCAAAGGCCGGCTGAACCGGAATGACAAGGCCCGTCCATCGCTGGACGGGCTTTTTTTTGGGCGACGCTTCAGGCGTTGCGGGTGAGCATTCGCCCTTCTCGGGCGATCACCTCTGGCGTCCGGCATCCGCCTCCGACATAAGCACATGTGCCATTCACGAAAACCCGCTCGATACCGATGCTGACGCTTCGCGGATTGTCATACGTGGCGGTGTCGGCGATCGTCACCGGGTCGAAGACGACGACATCCGCCATCGAATCCACGCGCAGCTGGCCTCTGTTCGCGATGCGCATGTTGCGGGCCGTCATACCTGTCATCTTGTGCACCGCCTGCTCCAGCGTGAAGAGCTTGCGTTCCCGCCAGTAACGGGCGAATACGCGCGGAAAGGCGCCCCACAGGCGCGGATGCGGATGCAGGTCGTGCGGCAGGCCGTCGCTGCCGATCATGGTGCGCGGGTGCGCGATGACGCGTTCGACGTCGTCTTCCTTCATCTGGAAATAGCAGGCGCCGCCAGGCTGCAATCGCCGGCATGCCTCCTTCTGGTCGACGCCCCATTCGCGTGCGAGGTCCGACAACATCCGCCCGGTCACGTCGGGAAATGGCTGCGACCAGGTCAGCATCACATCGATGACGCCATCAACCAGGTCTTCTCGCAGCACCGTCGAGCCCGCCACGTACGGGTACACGTCGATCGCAATGTCCTGGCGTTTGCCGAGCGCATCGATCAACGGCAGGGTTTCCAGCGTGCGGTCCCAGTTGGCTGGACCTGCGCACTTGTGGTGCGAGATCACCAGCGGCACACCCGCGTCGAAGGCCGTATCGCCGGCCTCGTGCAGCGCTTCGACGATGGCCTGCATCTCGCTGCGCAAATGCGTCGCATAGACGCCGCCGTGGCGCGCAACGACCTTCGCAAGCGCCGTGACCTCGGACGCCGGCGCAGCGAAGGCTTCTTCATAGAACAAGCCCGACGACAGACCGTGCGCGCCCTCCGCCATCGCACGATCGAGCAACGCTTCCATCCGCGCCAGCTCGTCCGCGGACGCCGCGCGGTCGAGCGCCTCGACCGCCGCGAAACGCAGCGTCGTATGGCCGACCAGTGCCGCCACGTTCAACGCCGGTCGCGCGACGCGCACGGCTTCACGGTATTCGGCCATCGTCGCGTGTCGGAACGAATCCGCGCCGAGCAGCGTCAGCGGCGGCTTCGCCTGAGACGTACGGTACGGCGCAAGCGAGATGCCGCAGTTTCCGGTGACCACCGTCGTGATGCCCTGAGAAATCTTCGGCAGGCACAGCGGGTCGCGCAGCACGATCGCGTCGTCGTGCGTGTGGACGTCGATGAAACCGGGCGAGATCGCCAGACCTTCGCAGTCGACGATGTCGACGTCGCCTGCCGTCATGCCGTCGGGCAGGCGCGTTCGGAGGTCTTCGCCCAGCGCGACGATGCGGTCGCTGGCAATCAGCACATCGCCCGGCCATGACGGACCGCCGGTGCCGTCGACGACCAGCCCGCGCTCGAGGAGGATCGGGCGCGTCATGCGGCACGCTCCTCGATGGACGCGGCACCCTTCGCCACACCCCCGCCATCCCAGCTCTGCAGCGGATGCGTATTGGTGTCGATGCCATGTCGCTGGAACGCCTCGCGCGCATGCTGCAGCCGCTGCATGGCCGGATCGCCGCGCCGTTGCGCGACCAGCACGGTGAGGATTTCGATGACGGTCAGGTGCGTCAGATACGCATCGATGCCGACGTGCATTACCGCGTCGTCGGGCACCGAAAGCGCCAGCAGGAAGTCCGCTTTCGCCGCCAGTGCGGTTCCGGGCCGCGTGAGCGCGACCACTTTCGCACCCTGCCCGCGCGCGATGTCGACCGCATCGAGCAGCGACGGCATGCCGCCGACGTGCGAAATCGCGATCACGACGCCGCCCGGCCGTTGCGCCGCGCCGGCCACCTGCTGCAGGTGATAGTCCGACCATGCATTTGCCGACAGGCCGAGCCTGAACAGCCGCGCCTGCAAGTCGCTCGCCATGAACCACGACGTGGCACCCGCACCGAAGAGATCGACATGCGGCGCGACGGCGATAGCGCCGACCGCGCCGTCCAGCACCGCCATGTCGAGCTGGCTGCGGACGCCGGAAACCGACGCCGCGGCGCTTCGCGCGATCTTGGCGACGACCTCGTCGGCTGCGTCCTCGATGTTGACGCGCCGGTGCAGCGGTGATCCCCCCAACGCCAGCTCCTGCGCCAGCGCGAGCTTGAACTCGCGCAAGCCCGCGAACCCAAGGTCGCGGCAGGTGCGCATGATGGTCGGCACCGAACTGCGCGAGCGGGCGGCCAACAGCTCGAAACTTTCCTCCAGCACGCGGTCGGGGTCTTCGAGGATCAGGTCGAGAATGGCACGCCGGGTGGCCGGCGCTGCGGCGCGGATGTCCGCGACGCGTTGAAGCAACGATGAACTCATGGCAGGTCCCGGTTCAGAAGTGCATCGACACGGCGTCGGTCACGTGATAGTCGTTTTCGACCACCGGCATCCAGTGCCATTTGTCGAAGGTGGTGCACGGGTGCGAGATGCCGAAACCGATGCGCTCGCCGACCGCCGGTGCCAGCGCGTCGTCGGCATCGCTCCAGCGCAGGTAGCCATGCTGGTCGTTCAGCGCCGTGATCTTCCAGCTGGCCGGCACGCCGCAAGTCTCCAGCGCACCGCGTACGGCGCGCGCGATCGGCGTCGGCATCGACAGGTCGAAGGAAACGTCGCGCTTGCCCATCGCGACGATCGCCAGCCGCGGTTCGGGGCAGGACTGCACGCTGGTCCAGACCTCCATCGCAGGACGCAGGCTTTCGCCGGCAGCGCAATGCAGCCGGGCGTCGATCGACCCCTGCAGCCGCTGGTACGTGCCGTGGTCGTGCGTGACGTAGCAGCCAGAGCGCAACAGGCCCCGCACCGGCACGCCGAGCCCCGGCTTGAGACGCAGCGCCACCAGGTCGTACAACGCTGACCCGCCGGCAGAGATCAGGACCTCCTCGCACTCGAACAGGTTATGGGTGACGCAGTGAACGGCGACGGCTTCGACGCGGTCCATCAGCGTATTCGTGTAGGCGATGTCGTGGCCGCTTTCGCCGGTCGCGCCTTGCCCTTCGTAGCATTCGATGCCGACAAGCTCGGCCGCGTCGCTGGCGCGCAGTCTTTCGGCCAGCACGACGGCCTGTTCATGGGTTCGGCAGCCGGTGCGGCCGTCGTCGACGCCGATCTCGACCATGACCTCGAAGGGCACGCTTTCGGTGTGCCGGCGCGACCAGCTCTCGATCAGGTCCAGCTGCGCCAGCGAATCGACCAGAAACACGATGCGCAGGCCGGGATGGCTGCGCAGCAAGTGCTGTATGCCGGACAGGTCCTGCTCGCTCACGACCTGGTTGGCGATCAGCGTGCGGCGCGCGCCTGCCGCCACGCCGACCGCGAGCTGCGTCACGGTGGCGAACGTCAGGCCCCAGGCGCCGCCGTCGATCTGGCGCCGGAAGAGCTGCGGCGACATCGTGGTCTTGCCGTGCGGCGCGAGGTCGATGCCCCAGTCACGGGCGCGGCTCTGGAACCACTCGAGGTTGTGGTGGAGTGCCTCGCGCTTGAGCAGGGCGACCGGCAGCGGCAGGTCGCCGGCCAGCAGGTTCCAGCCGCATTGCGCGATGGCGCTGCGCCGCACCGGCGCGGCGGTGCGCGGGAAGCCCTTGAGTCGGCTGTCGAACAGAGGATCGAGAAAGTCGTTGTCTTGTGTTGTCGTCATGTCGATATCTATGTCGGTTGTGCGGCGACCAGATCTTCGCGGATGCACGCCGAAAAATGTCCTGGCGCGCGCTCTTCGAGCTGCGGCACGGCCTGCGCGCACAGGTCGATCGCATGCGGGCAGCGGGTACGGAAGACGCATCCCGAAGGCGGCGCGATCGGGCTCGGAATGTCGCCCTTGAGCGCGATGTGCTCGGTCGGCAGCAGCGGATCGGGCTTCGGGCTGGCGGCCAGCAGCGCCTGCGTGTAAGGATGCAGTGGGCGCTCGAACAGCGCCGTCGTCGGCGCCACTTCCATCACCTTCCCCAGATACAGCACCACCACGCGGTCGCACAGGTATTCGACCACGTCGAGATCGTGCGAGATGAACAGCATGGTGAGCGACAGCCGCTCGCGCAGGTCGGCCAGCAGGTTGATGACCTGCGCCTGGATCGACACGTCGAGCGCCGACAGCGGCTCGTCGGCGACGATGAATTCGGGCTCCACCGCCAGCGCGCGGGCGATGCCGATGCGCTGGCGCTGGCCGCCGGAGAACTCGTGCGGAAAGCGGCTCGCGTGCTCCGGACGCAGTCCGACGGTTTCGAGCAATTCGGCGATCCGCCTCTCGCGCGCCTCAGCGCCCTTGTGCAGCCCGTGCGTCGACAGCGCTTCGCCGAGGATCGCGCTGATGCGCATCTTCGGATTCAGGCTCGCATACGGGTCCTGGAAGATGATCTGCAGTTTGCTGCGCAGCTTGCGCATGCGCTCGGCCGGGAAGCCGGCGATGTCCTCGCCGCGGTAGCGCACCTCGCCGTCGGTGCGCTCGACCAGCCTCAGCACAGTGCGGCCGATGGTGCTCTTGCCCGAACCGGATTCGCCGACCAGGCCCAGCGTTTCGCCCTTGCGGATCGCGAACGACACGTTGTCCACGGCGCGTACCGGGCGCTTGCCGCTGCCGAAGTACTTCCTGAGGTTGCGGACTTCGATCAGCGGTTCGTCGATGTCGTCGATGTCGTCGATCGTGCTCATGCGGCTTTCTCCAATACCGTTGCCGGAACTCGGATGCAGCGCGCCTGGCGCCCCGCCCGGGTTTCGATCAACGGCGGCACCGCATCGCGGCACGCGGGAATCGCCAGGTCGCAGCGCGGCTCGAATGCGCAACCCGGCGGCGGCGCCAGCGGGCTCGACACCTGGCCGCGGATGGCGAACAGCCGGCGCGGACGGCCTCCGTCCGCCGTCGTGCGCTGCGCCTTCCCCGGCAGGCAGGCCAGCAGCCCTTGCGTGTACGGGTGTTCGGGCTGCGCAAAGAGCGGCCGCACCGGCGCATGCTCGACCACGCGGCCGGCGTACATCACGACCACGTCGTCAGCATGGTGCGCCACCACGCCGAGGTTGTGCGTGATGAAGAGGATGCTCATGCCGGTCTCCGATTGCAGCCGCCGCATCAGCGCGAGGATCTGCGCCTGGATCGTCACGTCGAGGGCCGTGGTCGGCTCGTCGGCGATCAGCAGCGTCGGGTCGCAGGCCATCGCCAGCGCGATCATCACGCGCTGGCGCATGCCGCCGGAGAGCTGGTGCGGATACTCGTGCAGGCGCTGCGCGGCAGCCGGAATCTCGACCAGGTCGAGCATGCGCAACGCGTGCGCCAGCGCGGCCTTGCGGTCGAGTCCCCTGTGCAGACGCACGCTTTCGGCGATCTGCTCGCCGATGCGGAACACCGGGTTCAGGCTGGTCATCGGTTCCTGGAAGATCATCGAAAGCTCGTTGCCGCGCAGGCGCCGCAGGTCGCTACCGCCGAGACGCAGCAGATCGACCTCGTTGCCGTCCCGCTTGACGAAGGAGGTCTCGCCGGTCACCTGTGCGTTGGCCGTCTTGGGTAGCAGGCCCATCAAGGTCAGGCTGGTCACCGACTTGCCTGAACCGGACTCGCCGACCAGTGCGGTCGTCTTGCCCGGCAGGATGGAGAAACTGACGTCGCCGACCGACCGAACGAGGCCGTCCTCGGTAGGGAAACTCGTGCCGAGGTTGCGCACGGACAGGCGGGGAATGGGAGCGTCGGTCATGTCATGCTGCCTTCTTGAGCTTGGGGTCCAGCAGGTCGCGCACGCCATCGCCGACGAGCTGCAGCGACAGCGCCGTGAAGATGATCGCCAGTCCCGGGAACAGCACCACCCAGAACGCGCGATCGGCGTACTGCTGACTGCCCGCGACCATCGTTCCCCAGGTCGGGATCTCGGGCGGCACGCCGACGCCGAGGAAGGAAAGACCGGCCTCGGCCAGGATCGCGTATGCGAAGATGAACGACACCTGCACCAGGATCGGCGACATCAGGTTGGGCAGCACATGCCGCCACAGGATGCGCGACGTGCGTACGCCGAGCGCGCGCACCGCCTCGATGAACAGCAGCTCCCGCACCACCAGCGTCGATGCGCGCACAACCCGTGCCACGCGCGGCGTGTAGACCAGCACCAGCGCCAGCACCACGTTGCCGAGCGATGCGCCGAGGATGGCAACCAGCGCGATAGCCAGCAGGATGTCGGGGAAGGACATCATGGCGTCGACCACTCGCATGATCGGCGCGTCGAGGCGGCGAAAGAAGCCGGCAATCAGCCCGAGCGCAGTGCCGAAGACGACCGAGCCGAGCGCGGTGAGCGCGGCGATGGAAAGCGAGTAGCGCGCGCCGTGGACGATGCGCGAATACATGTCGCGGCCGAGCTCGTCGGTACCGAGCAGGTGCGCCATGCTCGGCGGCCTCAGGCGGTCGAGCACCGCCGTGTCGTTGGGGTCGGCGGAGGCGAACAGCGGCGCGCCGACGGCCAGCACGGCGATCACCAGCAGCACGATCATCGACAGCATCACCGTGCGGCGATGCATCAGCTGGCGCAGGGTCCGGGGGAGTTGGAGCTTCATGGCGTGCCCTTCAGACCTTCACGCGCGGATCGACCACCGCATACAGCAGGTCGATCGCGAAATTGATGAGCACGTAGATCGCCGCGATCACCAGCAGCGCGCCCTGGATCACCGGGTAGTCGCGTCGCAGCACGGCGTTGACGACCAGGCTGCCGACGCCCGGAAGGCCGAACACCGTCTCGGTGACGACCGCGCCGCCGATCATCAGCGCGGCGGTCAGCCCGAGCACGGTGACGACGGGCACCAGTGCGTTTCGCAGCGCGTGCTTGAGAACGACGGTACCTTCGTTCAGACCCTTGGAACGTGCGGTGCGGACGTAGTCTTCACCCAGCACGTCGAGCATCGAGGCGCGGGTGAAGCGGATGATGAGTGCCGAATTGAGCAGGCCGAGCACTGCCGCAGGCAGGATCAGCGAATGGAGACGCTCGGCCAGCGGCGCATCCGGCGCGCCATAGCCCGAAACCGGAAACCAGCCGAACGAGACCGCGAAGATCTGGATCAGCACGATGCCCAGCCAGAAGCTCGGAATGCTGGCGCCAAGCATTGCGATGCCGGTGAAGAACTGGTCGATCCAGCGGCCGCGGAACACCGCCGAAGCGATGCCGCACGGCAGCCCGATGAGCGCCGCGATGGCAACGGCCATCAGCGACAGCAGCGTGGTGGGCTCGGCCCGCTCCCACAGCGCCTGCGTGACCGGCCGCTGCAGGAAGATCGACGTGCCGAGGTTGCCGTTCAACACCTCGCGCAGCCAGTAGCCGAATTGCACCGGCAATGGCTTGTCGAGGCCGTATTCGACCTGTACGCGAGCGATGTCTGCCGCGGTCGCCTGATCGCCGAGCAGCACGGAAATCGGGTCGCCCGACGCCGCGCGCGTAAGCACGAAGACCAGTACCGCGACGATGGCGAGCACGACGAGCATGCCGGCGAAGCGGGATGCGAGAAAACGGAACATAGGCTGCGCAACTTACTTGATGCGGGCGTTCCAGAAGAACGGCCAGGTCGCAGGCGTGTAGTTCTCCAGTGCCGGACTCTTCGACGACAACCCGTTGAACTTGCCGACGTTGATGTACGGCACTTCGTCGTAGACCACCTGCTGCACCTTGCCCCACAGCGCACCGCGCTTGACAGGGTCGCTCTCGACGTTGAACGCCTGGAGTGCCGACTTCTTGGCCGGCGTGTCCCACCAGCCGGGCGCGCCGTCGCCGAGTTGCGGCGGCGAGAGCATCGGCTCCGGAAACTGGCCCGAATGCGTCACGTAGATGTCCCACAGCTTCGAATCGTTCCGGCGCTGCACCAAGGTCGCCCAGTCGACCACGTTCATCTCGACCTTGAAGCCGGCGCGCTTGAGTTGCTCGGCCATCAACAGCGCCATGTTGTAGTGGAAGTCGTACTGGCGGCTGGTCAGGATGCGGATGGGATCGCCCTTGTAGCCGGCCTTGGCCGCGGCCTCTTTCGCCTTGGGTGCGTTGCGCTGGTTGTACTGGTCGGTCCCGGCAGTCGAATGGAACGGCGAGCCCTTCGGGAAGTGGTTGCCCTCGGCGACGAAGAAACGCGTGTCGCCGAAACCGGCTGCCAGCATCTCGCCCTCGCCCAACGCAACCTGAATGGCCTGGCGCACTGCCAGGTTCGATGCCGCCCCCTCCTTGGTGTTGAGCACCAGATAAGGGAAGCCGAAGGCCGGCGTCATGATCGGCACCGTCTTGCCGGCGGCCTTCTCGAGGCGCGTGAGCGCCTCGACCGGCAGCAGATCGGCGAAGTCGTACTGACCCGCCAGCGCGCCCTCCACGCGCGTGCTGGCATTTGGCACCGGCACGAAGCGCAATTCCTCGATCGATGCTTCGCGCTTGCCGCCGTAGCCGTTGGCCGGCTCCTTGCGCGAGCTGTACTTGTCGAATCGGCTCAGCAGCACGTACTGGTCGGGCTTGCGCTCCTTGAAACGGTAAGGGCCGGTGCCGACGAAGTCCTTCAGAGGCGTAGCGATCGACTCCTTGGCCATGATCGCGGCCATTCCGCTCGGCAATGCCAGTTGTGCCGGCAGCGGCGCGTATGGCTCCTTCAGCACCAGCGTGACCAATAGCGGCCCCGTGGCCTTGAGGCTGTCGACCACCTTGCCCAGCGCCTTGCCGCGCGGCGACTGCTCGATCCAGCGCTGAAGGCTGGCGACGACGTCGTCCGCGGTGAGCTCGCGGCCGCTGTGCAGCATCACGCCCTTGCGCAGGGTGATGGCATAGGTCTTGCCATCGGCGGAGATCTTCGGCATCGATTCGGCCAGCATCGGCACCACGTTCCACTTGGCATCGAAGGTATAGAGCGGCTCATAGACGTGCTGCATGATCGTTCCGACCAGGTCGGCGGTCGACGCCATCGGGTCGAGCGTCTGCGGCTCGGCGACCATCGCGAGCGTAGCGAAAGTACGCGGCGTCTGGGCATGTGCGAGCGGCGTGACCAACGGCAGTGAGACGCTCAAGACGACCAGGGCAGCGGCACCCAGAAGACTGCGCTTGCTGGCGGTGAACGAGGCCGGCAGGTGGGTTAAGAATGCATGACGAGACATATGAAGCTCCTTCATCGAACGGGTCGGTGTGAAAATTATTTTCTTTTAAGGCAACTCTGAAGCATCAAACATGCCAAATCATGGGTAATAACCCGCACTTCCGAGATTTATTGTGAAATAGAATTTCAAAATAATCTGTTTCACCGAACCTGGAGTCTTTTCATGACGCTCGAATATCTCGGCATTCCACCCAACGCTTCCGACCGCCAGGTGCGCCCCTTCTCCCCGGCCGTGCGTGCCGGCGACTTCATCTACGTCTCGGGTCAGGTGCCTGTGAATGCCGAAGGCGAACTGGTCGTCGGCGGTATCGAAGCGCAGACGCGCCAGGTGATGGAAAACATAAAGGCGGCGCTGGCGCTGGCCGGCGCCACCTTCGACGACGTCTGCAAATCGAACTGCTGGCTGCAGGACGCGCGCGACTTTGGTGCCTTCAACCGGGTCTACATGAGCTATCTGGGTGCAGGACGCCCCGCGCGCTCGACCACCGAGGCGCGGCTGATGATCGACGCGCGCGTCGAGGTCGACGTGATCGCCTACAAGCCAAAGGCCTGAGGGTCTTTAGCAGTCCTCGGCCCGCCCCCACAGCGGGGCAGCTTCGAATCCGGCGATCCATTGCGGAACATCGTCCGGCGGCATCGGGCGAGCGATGCCGTAACCCTGCCCGAGCGTGCAGCCGAGCGCCATCAGCGCATGTCCGTGCGCGACCGATTCGACGCCCTCGGCCACCGCCTTGCGACCCAGTCCTTTTGCCAATAGCAGGATGCCTTTGACGATGGCCTGGTCCTCGGCGCTATCGAGCACGCCCTTGACGAACGACTGGTCGAGCTTCAGCGCCGACACCGGAAGCCGGCGGAGATACGTCAGCGACGAATAGCCGGTGCCGAAATCGTCCATCGTGACCGGCACGCCGAGCACCTTGCAGTCCTCGACGAAGTGAGTGGCAGTCGTGAAATCCGTGATGGCGGTGCTTTCGAGTATCTCGAGCTCCAGCACGCCCAGATGCAACTGCGGAAAGCGGGCCAGATGGGCGGCCAGCATCTCGATGAAATCGGGCCGCTGCATGTGGCGCGGGCTGATATTCACGCTCACCGACGTCTTTACCCCCAGCGACAACCATTCGGCGGCCTGCCGCAGCGCCTCTCCGATCACCCAGTCGCCGATCTGCTCGATCAACTCGTGATCCTCGACCAGCGGAATGAAGACGGCCGGTTGAAGCAGGCCACGTTCGGGGTGCTGCCAGCGGATCAGCGCCTCGAGGCCGATCACATGCCCGCATCGCATGTCGACCTTCGGCTGATAGGACAGACAGAATTCCTCGCGTGCCAGCGCCTCGGCGATGCGCTGGCGAATCAGCATGCCTTCCTGCTCTTCGAGCGCCTGATCGGCATCGAAGAAGTGCACTCGGCTACCGGCGGCGCGCTTGGCGAAAAACACCGCGTGCTGCGCGTGCTGCAACATCACTTCGGTCGGCTGCTCGCCCTGCGGCATCAGCGCGACGCCGACGCTCGGTCGAATACGCGCCAGACGGTCCTGCAGTCGGAACGGATGCGCCAGACGCGCAAGGATCTGCTGCAGCAGCGCTTCGCACTGCTTTCGGCTGGCGAACGAAAGCACCAGTGCGAATTCGTCTCCGCCGACGCGTGCGACGGTCGCATCGTGCGGCACGGCAGCCTTCAGCCGGCGCGCCACTTCTCGCAGCACCGCATCGCCGCCGACTGGCCCGAACGCTTCGTTGATGTCGCGAAAGCGGTCGAGATCGAGATAGAAAACGCCCAGCATCCGCGGCGTCGCGCCATCGCCGCCCGGCCGCACGGGCAGTTCGTCGATCGACGGCACCCGGTTCGGCAATCGGGTGAGCGCGTCATGACGCGACAGCAGGCCCATGCGAACGGCACGCGTCTCGCTGACGGCAGGATTGAGCGTCCAGAGGGTGCAGCCGTCTTCCATGCGCTCGCCGCGCATGTCGACGCGCAAATCGACGCCGTTGCCCGTCTTGAGGGACACACCCTGGCAATCGATGGCGCCGAGCGCCGGCATCGCCAGATCGCCCGGAACGGTGTTCAGGGCGTCTGCGTCGGGTGCATAGACGTCGCTGAACGGCATGTCGGCCAGTGCGCCCACCAGATAGCCGAGCAGATGGTGTGCGTCCTCGTCCGCCCAGACGATCTGTCCCTCGCTGACCTTCAGGTGACCGACGGACAGACGTGTCGTCATCTGTGGCGCTCCACGCCCTGTGCGCTGTAGTGGCTCGCCTTGTCGACGTACATCGCTCGGTCGGCACGCACCAGGGCAGCATCCAGCGATTCCCTGCCGTCGCAGGTGGCGATGCCGATCGCAAGGCTCAGCGTGTGGCCGCTTCGACCGGCGTAGAACTGGTTGTTGAGCTCAAGCAGGGCCAGGATGCGGTCGCGCACGGCTTCGGCACCGCGCTCGTCGGTGACAGGCAGCAGGATCGCGAACTCGTCTCCACCCACGCGGGCCGGCCAGGCGGGTTCGTCGACCACCTTGCCCAGCACCTCGCCGACGCGCCGCAGCAGGGCGTCGCCGGCGGCATGACCCTCCTCGTCATTGACCTGCTTCAGGCCGTTGAGGTCGATCGACAGCACCGACACCGGCCAGGGACCCTTGCGCTGCAGGCGGTTGAGTTCCTCGGTATAGAACGTGCGGTTGCGCAGTTGCGTGAGCACATCGTGCTTTCCGAGGAATTCGAGGTACGCCTCGGCCTTCTTGCGTGCGGTGATGTCCATCAGGGACACCAGCACCATGTCCCACTCGGCCAGATGCGCTTCGAGCACGTTGAACTGCATGTGGATGTTCACCATGTCGCCCTTGAGCGAATAGTTCACCACCTCGCGATGCTGCAGCGTCTTGCCCGCCCAGAGGTCCTGCAGCTGCTCGGCGAAGGAGTCGCGCATTTCGCCGCGGAAGATGCGCGGAATGTTCTCCAGCAGCGTCTTCTTGTCGGGAGCGCCGAACATGCGCAGCGTCTCCTGGTTGACGTCGATCACTCGGATCTCCTGCATGCACCGGGCGATGAACTCCGGATGCACCTTCAGGAACGTGTTGAAGTCGACGATGCCGCGATTTCGGATGTCGTCGAGCAGACGCTTCACCGCACTGAAATCCTCGACCCACAGCGAAACCGGCGACTGCTCGAAGAGGTTCTGCGCATAGACGGCGCTTTCTTCTCGCTGGCGTTCGGCATGCACCTGCGCAGTGACGTCGTCGAGCGAGATCATGACGCGGTCCCAGGTCGACTCGTGGCCCGGCAGCACGCGGACGCGCAGGTGCACGTCGAGCCGCCGTCCGTCGAGCGCGTAGTTGATCGTGCGGTTCTCGTAGCTGAGCACGCCGTTCCAGAGCTGTTCCATCTCATGGATGAAGCGATCCGCCATGTCGCCGCGGAAGATCGTTCCCAGGTTGGCGACCAGCTCCGCCTGGCTCGATGCGGCAAACAGCTTGAGCGTGGTGTCGTTGACACGCAGCACCTGCAGCCTGCCCATGCATTCGGCGATCCGGGAAGGTTCTGCGCGCAGATAGGCACCCAGATCATCGACGCCCTCGGAATGCCAACGGTCGAACAGCTGATGAAGCCCGCTGAAGTCCTCCAGCCAGAGGGACACGGGTGCCAGATCGAACATGGCTTCGAAGTCGGTTGGCACGTTTGGCACGGTAGGCACGTTGGACACGAGAGACATTCTGCTTGTCGAGGAACGGTTGCTAGACGGACGTTGCATGGACGATCTCCGGATCGGCCTTGGCCTTGGCCTTGGTCGAGTCGCGCATGACCCGGTTGAAAAGCGGTGTTGCAAGGAGCGTGCTGGTAATCGCCATCAGAACCAGGATCGAGAACAGGCCCGGCTCGATCACGCCGGCCTGCAGCCCGATGTTGATGATGATGAGCTCCATCAGGCCGCGCGCGTTCATGAGCGAACCGATGGCCATCGCGTCGCGGTTGCTCTCGCCCGAGGCGCGCGCAGCTGCCCAGCAGGCGATGCCTTTTCCGGCGAACGAAGTGATCAGAATCGCCACTGCTGCCAGCATGATTCCCGGATCGAGCAGTACGGCGAGTCGCGTGTTCAGGCCCGAGTAGATGAAGAAGATCGGCAGCAGGAAGACGACGACGAAGGGCTGCAGCTGCTCACGGAGCTTCTGCGTCAGGGCACCGCGCGGCAGGACCGCACCGAGCAGGAAACCGCCGAAGACGGCATGGATGCCGATGGCGTCCATGGCGAAGGCGCTCAGCGCGAACAGCGCCAGCACCACGGCCAGCACGGTCGAGCCGAGCGGCATGTCCGGCTTGACATGGGTTGCGAGCCGCTTGAGGAGGCGCGAGCCGATGAACACCATGAAGAGCGCATACGCCACGCCGCCGCCGATGGCCAGATAGGCCCCGCCCCACGAACCGCCGAAGCTCGACAGCACGATCGCGAGGATGCACCAGGCAATGGCGTCGTCGACGGCGCCGGCCGTGAGCGCCAGCGTGCCGAGCGACGTGCCCGCCAGGCCGCGCTCGTGGATGATGCGCGCCAGCATCGGGAAGGCGGTGATGGCGATGGCCGCGCCGAGGAACATCGACGCCTCGAGCGGCTTCACCTTGGCCGCGAACAGGCCGGGCACGGTCTGCAGCCACGGCGCCAGTGCGAACGCCAATATGAACGGCACCACGATGCCGGCGACCGACACCGACACGGCACTGCGGAAACGGCTCTTGAAATGATCGGCTCGGAATTCGGTGCCGACCAGGAACATGTACAGCCCGACGCCCAGCTGCGCGCCGACGTAGAGCATGCCGATCGTCTCCTTGGGGAACAGCGCGCGCTGCAGGTCGGGCAGCAACAGACCGAACAGCGACGGCCCTAGCGCCACGCCGGCAATCATTTCTCCCACCACCTGAGGCTGACCCAGCTTTTGCGCCAGTCTTCCGACGAGCTGACAGACGACGATGATGACCGCAATCTGAAGGAAGAAATAGACTGAAAGCTGGGATATGGGCATGGGTTCAATAGTGAGCGGGAGACATTATCAGCGCCCTCCCGTCGAAACCGGCTGCTCGTCGCTGCGCAATCCGGTCTCGATCGTCGGGTAGCGCAAACGCACGCGCAGTTCCCGCTTGAGACGCGTGTTGTCGAGCCGGCGGGATTCGCCCATGAAGCTCAGCAGCGATACCGGCAGCTGCTTCTGCGCATCGTCCCGCGCGATCCGTTGCGGACGCTGCATGCCATAGAGATCGGCGGCGAAATCGATGTAGTCGCCCATCTTCATCTCGGTGTCGTCGCTCGCATGGAACACGCGCTGCGTGCCGCCGCGCCACAGCGCCGCCACGCAGATGCGCGCCAGGTCGTCGGCATGGATGTGGTTGGTGTAGACGTCGTCTTCGGGACGCAGCACCGGTGTGCCGCGCGCCAGCCGCCCGCGCGGCGTGCCACCGGCACGGTCGGGGGCATAGATGCCCGGAATGCGCAGGATGCGCACGGCGACGCCTGAACGACCGAGCCATCGCACGGCAAGTTCGGCATCGACCCGGCGGTGGGCGCGCGGGTTGTGCGGCTGCACGGCGCGGGTTTCATCGATGCGCGCACCGCCGCAGTCGCCGTAGACGCCGCTGGTCGATCCGTAGACCAGCGCCGCTGGCAGAGAACGAAGCTGCAGGGCGCGGACCAGCGCGGTCGTGCGCGCGTCGCGCCACCAGTCGCCGGCACCGGCGTCCGCACCCGGCGGCGGCGCAAGGTGCAGCACGCGGTCGGCGATGCCGGCGAGCCGGCGCAGGCTGACCGGCGCATCGAGGTCGGCAACGAGAGGCCGCAGTCCGGCTGCGCGAAGATCGGAGACGCGATCGGGCGACGAAGTCAGTGCGATCAGCTGGACGCGGCCGCGCAGCAGCTTCGCGGCGCGCATGCCGACGTCGCCGCAGCCGACGATCAGGACGCGCTGGCGACGGAAGCGCGCGGGCAGCGCGCCGGTAGGGTTGGCGATTGAAGGCAAAATCCGTTGTTCCCATAGAGACAGAGCAAGACAGAGCTCCAAGAATACCCATGACCGGCTTCCAGATCACCATTGAACCCAGTGGCCGCAATTTCGTGGCGCAGAGCGACGAAACCATCCTGGCCGCTGGCATCCGCCAGGGCATCGGCCTGCCCTACGGCTGCAAGGACGGGGCCTGCGGGTCCTGCAAATGCAAGAAGCTGTCGGGCGAAGTCAGCCACGGCCCGCACCAGAGCAAGGCGCTGAGCGCCGAGGAAGAGCTCGCCGGCTTCGTGCTCACCTGCTGCGCGACCGCGCAGAGCGACGTGATGCTCGAATCGCGCCAGGTCACCGAAGCCGGCGCCTTCCCGATCCGCAAGATGCCCGCGCGCGTGCTGGCGCTGGCCCGGCTGTCGCACGACGTGATGCAGGTGCGCCTGCAACTGCCGGCCGGCGAGCCGATGAAGTTCCATGCCGGCCAGTACATCGAATTTCTCCTGCGCGACGGTGCGCGGCGCAGCTATTCGATGGCCAATGCGCCTCACACGCTGCTAGAGCCCGGCGTGGGCGTCGAGATGCACATCCGCCACATGCCCGGCGGCAAGTTCACCGACCATGTGTTCGGCGCGATGAAGGAGAAGGAAATCCTGCGCGTCGAAGGACCGTACGGCAGCTTCTTCCTGCGCGAGGAATCGGCCAAGCCGATGGTGCTGCTGGCCTCGGGCACCGGCTTCGCGCCGATCAAGGCGCTGATAGAGCACATGAAGTTCAAGCGCATCGAACGCCCGGCAACCGTGTATTGGGGCGGCCGCCGGCCTGCCGATCTGTACATGGACGACTGGATGCAGGCGCAAGTGGCCGAGATGCCGAACCTGCGCTACGTGCCGGTGGTCTCGAACGCCGTGCCCGAAGACAACTGGACCGGTCGCACCGGCTTCGTGCATCGCGCGGTGCTGGAAGACTTCGCCGACCTCTCTTGCCATCAGATCTACGCCTGCGGTGCGCCGATCGTGGTCGATTCGGCCAAGCGCGATTTCATGGCGGAAGCCGGCCTGCCGGAGGACGAATTCTTCGCCGACGCCTTCACCACGGAGGCGGACAAGGCAGTGCCTTGAGGTCGGTCATGCGCAAACCAGCACTTGTGTCATTCCTCGCACTGGGCGTCCTGGCGGTTTCCGCGACCGTTCTGTACGCGCAGCCGACCGGCCGTCCCATCCGCCTTGTCGTGCCCTACGCGGCAGGCGGCCCCATCGACGTGACGGCGCGCATCCTCGCAGAGGGCGTCAAGAATTCGCTGGGCACGGTCATCATCGACAACAAGCCCGGCGCCGGCGGAAACATCGGTGCCGACACGGTCGCCAAGTCCGCGCCCGACGGCCTGACGATCGGCATCGCCGCCACCGCGACCAACGCGGTCAATCCGTGGCTCTACAGCAAGATGCCCTTCAATGCGGCGACCGACTTCGCGCCGATCACCCAGATGGTGCGCGTGCCCAATGTGCTGGTCATGAATGCGCAGACCGCCGAGCGGCTGAACATCCACACGGTGGCGCAGCTCATCGCCTACGCCAAGGCCAATCCCGGCAAGCTGAATTACGGAAGCGGCGGCAACGGCAGTGCCGGTCATCTGGCCGGCGAGATGTTCAAGAAGGAAGCCGGCATCTTCGCCGTGCACATTCCGTACAACGGCGGCAATCCGGCGCAACTGGCCCTGCTCTCGCAGCAGGTCGACTTCAATTTCGACAATCTCGCGACGGCCGCGCCGAACATCCGCTCGGGCAAGCTCAAGGCGATCGCCGTGACCACCGCGCAGCGCAGCAACGCGCTGCCCGACGTGCCGCCAGTGTCGGACACGCTCAAGGGCTTCGCGATCGATACGTGGTGGGGCCTGGTCGCACCGGCAGGCACACCGGACGACGTGGTGGCACGGCTGAATCAGGCTTTCGTCGCCGCGCTGAATGCGCCGGAAACGAAGACGCGCTTCGGTACGCTGCTGGCCGAGCCGGTGGCGAGCACGCCGGCGCAGTTCGGGACGTTCATGAAAAGCGAGTTGGCGAAATACGAGAAGGTGGTGAAGGCGACCGGGGCGAAGGTGGATTGAAAAAGCCGCTCGAGAGCGGCTTCTTTCATTCCCCCAGGTACGCTGCCCTGACTCTCGGGTCGTTGAGCATGATCTTCGCGTCCCCGCTCATCGTCACCATGCCCGACTCCATCACATACCCCCGGTCCGCGATCTGCAGCGCGCGGCTTGCGTTCTGCTCGACCAGCAGTACCGTCACGCCCTGGTCGTAGACGTTCTTCACCACCTCGAAGATCTTGTCCACCATGATCGGCGACAGGCCCATCGAGGGTTCGTCGAGCAACAGCACCTTCGGCCTCGCCATCAGCGCCCGGCCCATCGCCAGCATCTGCTGCTCGCCGCCCGACATCGTCCCGGCCAGCTGGTCCTTGCGCTCCCTGAGGCGCGGGAAGATCGCGAACATCCGCTCGATGTCGTCCGCGATCCCGCCTTTGTCGTCCCGGATGTAGGCGCCGATCTGCAGGTTCTCGGTGATCGTCATGCGCGTGAACACGCCCCTGCCCTCGGGCACCATTACAAGACCCTCGCCCACCAGATCCCAGGCTCCCCGGCCCTTGATGCTGCGGCCCAGGAACTCGATGTCCCCGTCCACGAACGGCAGCGTGCCGGTGATCGCCTTCATCGTGGTCGTCTTGCCCGCGCCGTTGGAGCCGATCAAGGACACCAGTTCGCCTTCGCGCACCTCGAAGTCCACGCCCTTGACCGCCTGGATGCCGCCGTAGGCGACCTTGAGGCCGGTGACTTTCAGCAGCGTCTTGCCTGCTGTCTTGTTCGCTGTCTCGCTCATGTTCAATGCCCTCCCGTGCCGAGGTAAGCCTCGATCACCTTCTCGTTCTTCTGCACCTCCGCAGGCGTGCCCTCCGCGATCTGCTTGCCGTAGTCGAGCACCGTGAGCCGGTCGCACAGGCCCATCACCAGCTTCACGTCGTGCTCGATCAAGAGGATGGTGCGGTTGTCCTTCCGAATGCGGCTGATGAGTTCGCGCAGCATCACCTTTTCGGTGGCGTTCATGCCCGCCGCAGGCTCGTCGAGCGCGATCAGCTGCGGGTCGGTGGCCAGCGCGCGGGCGATCTCCAGGCGCCTCTGGTCGCCGTAGCTCAGCGTTCGGGCCTTGTAGTCGGCGAACTTGCCGATGCCCACGTAGTCGAGGAGCTCGTGCGCGCGCTCGGCGATGGCACGCTCCTCGGCCTTGAAGCTCGATGTCCGCAGGATCGCGCCCACCACGCCCGAGTGCGTGCGCACATGGCGCCCGACCATCACGTTCTCCAGCGCTGTCATGTCCGCGAAGAGCCGGATGTTCTGGAAGGTGCGCGCGATGCCGGCCTTGGCCACCTCGTGCACGGCGGTGGGTTGATAAGGCTTGCCCGCCAGAGCGAAGCTGCCCGAATCCGGCGTGTAGAGCCCGGTGATGACGTTGAAGAAGGTGGTCTTGCCCGCTCCGTTGGGCCCGATCAGGCCGTAGACCTGCCCGCGCTGGATCCTGATGCCCACGTCCGAGAGTGCCTGCAGGCCGCCGAAGCGCTTGGAGATGCCGCTTACGTCGAGGATGGTGTCTGCTGTGGATGTCGATGCTGATGCTGTGCTCATGGCTGTGTCCGCTTTTTGTTCTTGCTGTCGTTCGTTCACGGATTGATCGATATCGGCCGCGCGGGCGAACCAGGCACTTCATCGGCCGGGCCGGAGACGCCCGGCTCGCTCAGCGCCACCGGCGGAGTCGCATCCCCCGCCCGGCGCTTGAGCGACTTGCCGTGCGCGGGCGATGGCCACAGCCCGCGCGGGCGCACCAGCATGATCACGATCATCGCGAGCGCGATGAAGAGCTGGCGCAGGATCGACGCGTCCAGCCGCCCGCCGGTCATCGCCTGCAGCGGTCCGGCCACGTAGCGCAGCACCTCGGGCAGCGCAGCGAGCAGCACCGCGCCCAGGATCACCCCGGGCAGGTGGCCGATGCCGCCGAGCACCACCATCGCCACGATCATCACCGACTCCATCAGGCTGAACGACTCCGGAGAGACGAAGCCCTGGAAGGCGGCGAACATGGCCCCCGACACGCCGCCGAAGCTCGCTCCCATGCCGAAGGCGAGCAGCTTCATGTTGCGGGTGTTGATGCCCATGGCCTTGGCTGCGATCTCGTCTTCCCGGATCGCCATCCACGCTCGGCCGACGCGCGAGAGCTGCAGGCGGTGGGAGACGATGACGGTGACGATGACGAGTGCGAGGAACAGGTAGTAGTAGAGCGAGACGGAGGCGATGGTGAAGTCGCCGATCTTCAGCTTCTGGCCGAGGTTCAGGCCCCAGAAGTGCACCGGGTCGATCGCGTCCAGCCCCTTGGGGCCGTTGGTGATGTTGACCGGGTGGTCGAGGGTGTTCAGGAAGACCCGGATGATCTCGCCGAAGCCGAGCGTGACGATGGCCAGGTAGTCGCCTCGAAGGCGCAGCGTGGGCGCACCCAGCAGCACGCCGAAGACCCCCGCGAGCACGAAGGCCAGCGGGATGACCACCAGCAGCGGCGTGTGCACGCCGTTCGGGAACATGGCCTTGATGGCCGGGAAGGTCTCGGCCAGGTGGGGCGAGCCGAGCAGTGCGTACAGATACGCGCCGATGGCGAAGAAGGCGACGTAGCCGAGGTCCAGCAGGCCGGCGTAGCCGACCACGATGTTCAGCCCGAGGGCGAGCAGCACGTAGAGCAGCGCGATGTCCACGATGCGCACCCAGGCGTTGCCCTGGGCCTGGAGGGCCAGCGGCAGGATGAGCAGCAGCACGGCGGCGACGATGAAGACGACGATCTTCTGCAGGCGGGGGTTGTTCATGTTCGACATGTTCTTGTGCTCCCGTTCAGGCACGGTCGGCCACGCGCTCGCCCAGGAGGCCCGAGGGCCGCACGGTGAGCGTCAGGATCAGGATGACGAAGGCGAAGATGTCGCTGTGCTGGCTGCCGAGGATGCCGCCGGTGGCCGCTCCCAGGTAGCCCGCTCCGATGGCTTCGATCAGACCCAGCAGGATGCCGCCGACGACTGCACCGGCCAGGTTGCCGATGCCGCCGAAGACGGCTGCGGTAAACGCCTTCAGGCCCGGGCCGAAGCCCATGGCGTGCTGGACGATGCCGTAGTTGCTGGCGTACATGACGCCGGCGATGGCCGCGAGCACGGCGCCGATGATGAAGGTGGCGGAGATGACCATGTCCGGGCGGATGCCCATGAGAGACGCTACGCGCGGGTTCTCGGCCGTCGCCCGCATGGCGCGCCCGAGCTTGGTGTAGTTCACGAGCCAGGTCAGCACTGCCAGGGAGATGGCGGTGACGACCAGGATCATGATCTGGGTGGGCGAGATGGAAGCGCCGGCGACCACGATCGACTCGCTCGGCAGCAGCGTGGGGTAGGCCTTGTTGGTCGGGCGCCAGATGATCATGGCGAGCGTCTGCAGCAGGATCGACATGCCGATGGCGGTGATGAGCGGGGCGAGCTTGGGGCTGTTGCGAAGCGGCCGGTAGGCGACCTTCTCGATCACGAAGTTCAGGCTGGCCGCGACCACGCAGGCGATGATCAGCGCGATCAGGAGCATCAGCCAGCCGGGGATGCCGGGCATCGACTCCTGCATGAGACCGATGATGGTCCAGCTGGTGAGCGCCCCCACCATCAGCACCTCGCCGTGGGCGAAATTGATCAGGTTGATGATGCCGTACACCATCGTGTAGCCCAGCGCGATCAGGGCATACATGCTGCCCAGGACCAGCCCGTTGATGATCTGCTGCAGCAGGATTTCCATATATCGCGTCCCTTTTTTGTATTGCACCCGCGGTAGGTGCTTTCGGCTCGACCAAGACGCCGGATTGGCATCACTGGTCCATCTAGCAAAAAACCCGCCAGCATGTTGCGCTTGGCGGATTTATGGGCGGGATTGTAGTCATGGGTTTGCGCCAAAACGGTGCGCCACATACAAGGGTTTACCCCTTTGCATGACCGGTAGCGGTGCCAGGCGGGCAAACTGCCGCTTATTCGGTCGCGGCGTCGTTGCGCTTGCGCAGTTCGCGCAATTTTTCGGCGATCCGGATTTCGAGACCGCGCTCTACCGGCCGGTAGAAGCCCGGCGCGGGCATGCCATCGGGCAGATAGCTCTCGCCGGCCGCGAAACCGCCCTCCTCGTCGTGCGCATAGCGATAGCCCTTGCCGTAGTCGAGCTCCTTCATCAGCTTGGTCGGCGCATTGCGCAGATGCATCGGCACCGGGCGCGTGCCGTCCTTCTTGATGAACGCCTTGACCTCGTTGTAGGCCTTGTAGACCGCGTTCGACTTCGGCGCCATCGCGAGGTAGATCACGCATTCGGCCAGCGCCAGCTCGCCTTCGGGCGTACCGAGCCGCTCGTAGACCTCGGAGGCATCGAGCGCCAGCCGCAGCGCGCGCGGATCGGCAAGCCCGATATCCTCGGCCGCCATCCGCACCAGCCGACGCGCCATGTAGCGCGGATCGGCGCCGCCATCCAGCATGCGCACGAACCAGTACAGCGAAGCGTCCGGATCGCTGCCGCGCACCGACTTGTGAAGCGCGCTGATGGTGTCGTAAAACTGCTCTCCGCCCTTGTCGTACCGCCGCATGCGCTCGCCCAGGACACGCATCAGCCAGGCGTCGGTGATGTCGTCCAGCTTCTCGGCACCAGCGGCGACGGCCAGCGTCTCCAGCGTGTTCAGCAGCCGGCGCGCATCGCCGTCGGCATAGGCGACCAGCCGGTCGATGGCATCCGACGCGATGGACGGAACGGCCTGGATGTCCTGCGCGCGCGTGACGATGCGACGCAGATCGTCCTCGGTCAGCGGCTGCAGCACATAGACGGCGGCACGCGAGAGCAACGCCGAATTGACCTCGAAAGACGGGTTCTCGGTCGTCGCACCGATGAACGTGAAAAGCCCGGACTCGACGTGCGGCAGGAAAGCGTCCTGCTGGCTCTTGTTGAACCGATGCACCTCGTCGACGAAGACGATCGTGCGACGCTGTTCGATGCCGTCGCGCACCACCGTCGCACGGTCGACCGCCTCGCGGATGTCCTTCACGCCGCCGAGCACGGCGCTGATGCTCAGGAATTGCGCGTCGAAAGCATCCGCCATCAGGCGCGCGATGGTCGTCTTCCCGGTCCCTGGCGGCCCCCAGAGGATGCAGGAATGCGGCTGCCCGGATTCGAAGGCAATGCGCAGCGGCATGCCCGGCCCGAGCAGGTGCTGCTGGCCGATGACTTCGCCCAGCGTCTTGGGACGAAGGCGTTCTGCGAGTGGCTGGTGAGCGGTGGCCATCGAGCCCCGCCTACTCCTTGAGCACGTCGGCGCCGGCCGGTGCCTTGAAAGCGAAGGTTCCTGCGCCGAGCGACGGATTCACTTCGACCTTGCTGAACCTCAGTACCGAACGCTGACCGAAGCTGTCGAGGATTTCCAGCGCAGCCAGTGCATCGCCTTGAAAGCCGATCTGAATCCCCTGCAGCTGGCCATCCTTGGCCTTCGGTGTTGCCTTGACCCACTGCAGCCCATCGCGTTCCGGCGCGGACTCGAGCGTGAAATCGGCCTGAAGCGCGCGGAGATCGGGCGCGGCCGCGATCAGCGCCGCCGGTGTCGAACCGAGCGCCTGCGCCTGCGCGCGCTGCGTGACCTGATTGAGTTCGACGTCGTACAACCACAGAGATTGCCCGTCGGCGACGATGGTCTGCGCGAAAGGCTTCTTGTAGTCGAACTTGAATTTGCCGGGCCGCTGGAATTCGAAGGTGCCCGTCGACGTCTTGGTACGCGACGGCTGTCCGTCACGAGAAGGCGCAGTCACCGTTTGCGTGAACTCGGCACGGCCCGACTTCGCACCCCTGACGAAATTTTCCAGACTCTGCAGTCCGTCGGCCCAGGCGCCTGCCGCAGCTGCTGCCAGGCAAAGGCCGATCCAGTATTTCTTGTTCATTCCGCTCGATTCCTCACTCATGTCACTCGCTGCGCGCCGGAACCAGGATTTCGCGCTGGCCATTAGTGCCCATGGCACTCACCAGTCCCGCGTTTTCCATGTCCTCGACCAGGCGCGCTGCGCGGTTGTAGCCGATCTTCAGATGGCGCTGGACCAGGGAAATGCTCGCCTTGCGGTTCTTGAGCACGACTTCGACCGCCTGGTCGTACATCGGATCCTTCTCTCCATCGCCATCGCTGCCGGATAGATCGCCGTCGCCGTCGACGGTTCCCCCTTCGAGCACGCCTTCGATGTAATCCGGTTCGCCCTGCGACTTGAGATAGGCCACCACGCGGTGCACTTCCTCGTCGCTCACAAAGGCGCCGTGCACGCGGATCGGCAGGCCGGTACCGCTCGGCATGTAGAGCATGTCGCCCATGCCGAGCAGCGCCTCGGCGCCCATCTGGTCGAGGATGGTGCGGCTGTCGATCTTGCTCGACACCTGGAACGCGATCCGCGTCGGGATGTTGGCCTTGATCAGGCCGGTGATCACGTCCACGCTTGGCCGCTGGGTCGCGAGGATCAGGTGGATGCCGGCCGCACGCGCCTTCTGCGCCAGACGCGCGATCAGCTCTTCGATCTTCTTGCCGACCACCATCATCAGGTCGGCCAGTTCGTCGATCACGACCACGATGTGCGGTTCGCGCTTCAGCGGCTCCGGATCGTCCGGCGTCAGGCTGAACGGGTTGTAGATGAACTCCTCGCGCGCCTTGGCTTCGTCGATCTTGACGTTGTAGCCCGCCAGGTTGCGTACGCCCAGCTTGCTCATCAGCTTGTAGCGGCGTTCCATCTCGGCCACGCACCAGTTCAGGCCGTGCGCCGCCTGCCGCATGTCGGTGACCACCGGCGCCAACAGGTGCGGAATGCCTTCGTAAACTGACATTTCGAGCATCTTCGGGTCGATCATGAGCAGACGAACGTCGCGCGCCTCCGCCTTGTAGAGCAGGCTCAGGATCATCGCGTTGATACCCACCGACTTGCCCGAACCGGTCGTGCCGGCCACCAGCACGTGCGGCATCTTGGCAAGGTCGGCCACCACCGGATTGCCGACGATGTCCTTCCCGAGGCCCATCGTGAGCATCGACTTGCCTTCGTTGTAGATCTGCGAACCGAGGATCTCGCTCAACTTGATCGACTGGCGCTTGGCGTTCGGCAGTTCGAGCGCCATGTAGTTCTTGCCGGGAATCGTCTCGACCACGCGGATCGACACCAGCGAAAGCGAGCGTGCCAGGTCCTTCGCCAAGCCGACGATCTGCGAACCCTTCACGCCGGTGGCAGGCTCGATCTCGTAGCGCGTGATCACCGGGCCGGGCGACGCCAGCACCACGCGCACGTCGACGCCGAAGTCCTTGAGCTTCTTCTCGATCATCCGCGAGGTCATTTCGAGGGTGTCGGGCGAGACGGTCTCCTGGCGCAATTGGGCCGCATCGAGCAGCGCGACCTGCGGCAGCTTGCTGTCGAGCGCGTCACGGAACAGCGGCTTCTGGCGCTCCTTGACCACGCGGTCGCTGGCCGGCGCCTCGGGCATCGCCTGCTCGATCTGGACCGGTGGCGATGCGGGACGCTTCTTCGACCGCGGTGCGCTGGGTAAACGGCCCGGCTCGGTGTCGAGCGAAGGTCCGTCGCCACGCTCGGTCGGCGGTCCTTCCTCACGCTCGCGGACCGCCTTGCGCCCCATCGCGAGGTCTTCGGCGATCTCGCGTTTCTCGCGGCGCCATTCGAACAGCGAGTACACGCGTGCGCCGACACGCTCGGCAATATGGGTCCATGAAAAACGGAAGACGAGTGCTGCGCCGATGACGCCGCCCGCAATGGCAATCAGCGCCGAACCGGTGAACCCGATCCACCTGACGCTCAGAGGTCCGACGAAATAGCCCAGCACGCCGCCACCATGGCCCGGCAGACGAAATTCGAGTCGGTACAGGCGGGACCATTCCAGCATCGCGCTCGCGCAGAGCAGCAAGACAAGCCCGCACCAGAACGCGATGCGGCTGCGGTTGAAGCGACCAAGCGGCGCTGGCTCCGCGCCAGGTGTCGTTTCGCCGCCACGCAGCCATCCGGCCAACGACGACAGCCAGACCCTCAAGCCGGCAGCCAGGCACCACCAGATGGAATAGCCGCCAAGAAAATAGCTGCCGTCCGCAAGCCAGGCGCCGATGCGGCCGGCCCAGTTCTTGACCTCGCCACCGGTGCCCGACGTGGACCACGCCGCATCGGAAGGCGTGAAGCTGAGCATCGCGAGCAGCCAGAAAAGAAGCGCAACAAATCCGGCGATCAGCGTGATTTCGTGCGCAAACCGCATCGCGCGCAAGCGAACCGGTTGCGAAGCGGAAGTATTGGAAGACTGGAGTGTGTTCAGCAAATAGGTCATGGAAAGCGCAACGCCTCATCCGCAGCCGGTGCTGCGGCAGGATCGACGTTCAACCATGGAGACTACAACGGAAACGTGCCAGATCGCACACCCGAGGTCGCGTGCGACGACGTCGTTCTTTCCAGATACTCGATCGAGTCAGGTCAGGGACGACAGCCGGTCCTTGACCAGCATCGAGCCGTCCGCCTGCGTCTGCACGAAGCCGCGTTCTTCGAGATCCTTCATGACGCGGCTGACCATTTCACGCGACGCACCCACCATCTTCGCCAGGTCCTGACGGGAAATCTTGTCGCGGATCTTGAGGTTTCCGACACCGTCGTCGACGGCGAATTCGATCAGCGAACGGGCGACACGGCCATAGACGTCCATCAGGGCCAGGGATTCGATCTTGCGGTCGGCGTGGCGCAGGCGCTGCACCAGTCCGCGCATGATGTTGTACGACATCGATGCGTTCTCGGGCAGGCAGCGGGAGAACGCGTCGCGGTCGAGTACCAGCACATCGGTCTGCACTTCGGTCCGGACCGTGGCGGAATGCGGTTCGTCGTCGATCAGGCTCATCTCGCCGATATAGTCCCCGGGCTGCAGCGTTGCCAGGATGACCTCGCGCCCGCGGCTGTCGGTGCTCATGACGCGCGCGCGCCCGGTGAGGATGATGTAAAGCGCATCGGACTTCTTGCCCTGCTCGACGACCATCTCGGCGCGCTTGAAACGCTTCTTGATGATCGCATCTGCAATGCTTGCCGACTGAGTCGGGGTGAGCGCAGCGAACAAAGGTACTCGCCGCAACAATTCAAGATTGGAAAGCATCGACATTCATCAATCCCCGAGTTCCGCGCGAATGCCCAAGTGGATTAATACAATCGCGCGCATAAAAAACGTCCCGCACGTGGAACGAGCCGAAAGGTGATACTTAAACATCACCCGGAAAATGTACACGCTGATACAGCATTAATCCTCACTTTTTCATAATGTCTACCGTTCAACACGCACGCGTTCTTATCTTGGGCTCTGGCCCGGCTGGTTATACGGCTGCTGTTTACGCGGCGCGGGCCAATCTGCAACCGCTGCTGATCACCGGCATGGCTCAGGGCGGTCAGCTCATGACCACGACGGAAGTCGACAATTGGCCGGCCGACGTCCATGGCGTGCAGGGCCCGGAACTGATGCAGCGTTTTCTCGAGCATGCAGAGCGCTTCAAGACGCAGATCGTCTTCGACCACATCAGCGCAGTCGATTTCAGCAAGCGTCCGTTCACCCTTACCGGCGACAGCGGCACCTACACCTGCGATTCGCTGGTGATCGCAACCGGTGCGTCGGCGAAGTATTTGGGCCTCGAATCGGAGCAGCGCTTCATGGGCCGGGGCGTTTCCGGCTGCGCGACATGCGACGGATTCTTCTATCGCGAGCAGGAAGTCTGCGTGATCGGCGGCGGCAACACGGCCGTCGAGGAAGCCCTCTATCTCTCGAACATCGCCAGCAAGGTGACGCTGGTGCATCGTCGCGACAAATTCAAGGCGGAGCCGATCCTCGTGGACAAGCTCCACGAGAAGGTCGCCGAGGGCAAGATCGAACTGAAGACCTTCAACGTGCTCGACGAAGTGCTCGGCGACGACTCCGGCGTGACCGGCATCCGCCTGCGCAACGTCGACACCGACGCAACTGAGGATGTGGAACTCAAGGGTTGCTTCATAGCCATCGGCCATCATCCGAACACCGACATTTTCCAGGGCAAGCTGGAAATGAAGGACGGCTACATCGTCACGCGTTCCGGCCTGAAGGGTTTCGCGACCATGACCAGTGTCGAAGGCGTTTTTGCCGCCGGCGACGTGCAGGACAACATCTACCGGCAGGCGATCACCAGCGCCGGCACCGGGTGCATGGCCGCTCTGGACGCCCAGCGCTATCTTGAGCAGAACGGCACGCTATAATCGCAGGCTTTGCCGGATTCGGCTGGCCGCTCCTCTTGCGGACAGTTCGGCAAATTCGGGGTACCGCCACCCGTTTCTGGCGAGGTCAAGCTGCAGAACATCCCTTGGATCGACGCTTCAACAAGCGTCGAATCGTGTTGTAAAACACCCACAGGGATACCAGCTGTTCAAGAAAGAGTGTCCAAATGGCACGCGTATGTGAAGTCACGGGCAAGGGCCCGATGGTCGGAAACAAGGTTTCCCACGCCAACAACAAAACCAAGCGCCGGTTCCTCCCGAACCTGCAATATCGCCGTTTCTGGGTCGAGACCGAAAACCGTTGGGTTCGCCTGCGTGTTTCGAGCGCTGCATTGCGCCTGATCGACAAGAACGGTATCGATGCTGTGCTCGCAGACCTGCGCGCACGCGGCCAAGCTTAAGGAGCTGAATCATGGCAACGAGCAAAGGCGGACGCGAAAAGATCAAGCTGGAATCCACTGCGGGTACCGGCCATTTCTACACGACGAGCAAGAACAAGAAGACGACACCTGAAAAGCTGTCGATGATGAAGTTCGACCCAAAGGCGCGCAAGCACGTCGAATACAAGGAAATCAAGCTGAAGTAATTCGGCTAAATTCTTGAAAGACCCGCTGCGATCCAGCGGGTTTTTTATTGCCTGTTGATTAAACAAAAAGCCGGCTTGTCAGCCGGCTTTTTAAGCATGAACGTCTTTCGGCTCAGGTTCGTGCAGCACGCAGGCGCGTTGAAAACTCACGCAAACCGGCAATGCCGCTGGCCTCGGCGCGGTGACACCACGCAGCCAGATCGGATGCCAATTGCTCACGGGAATGCGAAGTGTTCAGCCACAACTGGCGAAGCTCTTCGCGCATCGTCACCATCTTGTCCAACACCGGATGTGCGGCACGGGCTTGGACGATGTGAGGGCGCGCGGCTGCAGGCACCTTGTCGTCGTCGCGATGCAACCAGCGATTGGCTGCCTTCAGCACCGAAAGATCGGCACCCTTGGCTTTCAATGCGTCCAGCTCGTCACGCGTCGTGCGGCGCATTTCGCGCGCGAAACCAGCCATGACTTCGTAGCGATTGGCGATGACCGCCTCCAGCGTCTTTTCGTCGGCTACCGGTCGCACGTCGCCCATCAGCATCTTCGGTGGCAGCTTCTTGACATGCGCCCAGCCGATCTTCTGCATCAGGCTGATATAGAACCAGCCGATGTCGAACTCGTATTTCTTGACCGAGAACTTCGCCGACGTCGGATAGGTGTGATGGTTGTTGTGCAACTCTTCGCCACCGATGATCAGGCCCCAAGGAACCAGATTGGTACTGGCGTCGACGGCTTCGAAATTGCGGTAACCCCAGAAGTGACCGATACCGTTAACGATGCCCGCTGCCCAGAAAGGAATCCACAGCATCTGCACGGCCCAGACTGCAAGACCGGCCGTACCGAACAACGCGACGTTGATCACCATCATCAGGCCGACGCCCTGCCAGCTGAAGCGCGAATAGAGGTTGCGTTCGATCCAGTCGTCTGGCGTACCGTGGCCGTAGCGCTCCATGGTCTCCTTGTTCTGCGATTCCTTGCGATACAGCTCTGCGCCGCGCCACATGACTTCGTCGATGCCCTTGACCTGCGGACTGTGCGGATCGTCGACCGTCTCGCACTTCGCATGGTGCTTGCGATGGATGGCAACCCATTCCTTCGTAACCATGCCGGTGCTGAGCCAGAGCCAGAAACGGAAGAAATGCGAAGGAATCGCGCCCAGATCCATCGAACGGTGCGTCTGCGTGCGGTGCAGGAAGACGGTCACGCCGACGATGGTGATGTGCGTGGTGATCAGCGTGTACAACACGATTTCCCACCAGGCCAGATCCCACAAGCCGTGTCCGAGCCATTGAATGGCCGCGTTCAGTACGGCGTAGTCAGGAAGCATCATTTAGTTCAGTACTCCATAGCCACACGAAGGTGCAGCATCAAAGGTAACCATAGATTTTAAAGGCTTGACCCAAAAATAGGGTCTAAATCCTTGCCACCGAAGGTTTTTTCCACCCGTTTTGGAGCCTCCGGACTACTTCCGGTTCCACACCGCCGCAAAAAATCCGTCTGTCGCATGGAGATGCGGCCAGAGCCGCAGATACCGCTTCCCGCCCTCACCGCCCGCGCAAAGACCTGCCGCGCCCTCCACCTTCAACGCTTCCAGCAGCGCATTCGCATCCTGCGGCTCGAAATCCGGGTTGGCGGCGCTGAAAGCTTCGGCAATCGCCTCGTTTTCTTCGGGCAAGACGCTGCAGGTCGCGTAAACGAGCCGACCGCCAGACTTCACCAATCGCGCAGCGCTTTGCAGGATGGCGGTCTGCTTGGCGGTGAGTTCCTCGACCGACTTCGGCGACTGACGCCATTTCAGGTCGGGGTTGCGCCGCAGCGTTCCAAGCCCCGAACACGGCGCGTCGACGAGTACCCGGTCGATCTTGCCGGCCAGCCGCTTGATCCGCTCGTCGCGCTCGTGCGCGATCGCCGCCGGATGCACGTTCGACAGCTTGCTGCGTGCGAGGCGAGGCTTGAGCGCGTCGAGGCGGTGCGCCGACGTGTCGAACGCATAGAGACGACCCGTGTTGCGCATCGTCGCGCCGATCGCCAGCGTCTTGCCACCGGCGCCGGCACAGAAGTCGACCACCATCTCGCCGCGCTTGGCGTCGAGCAGCAGCGCCAGAAGCTGCGAGCCTTCGTCCTGCACCTCGACCGCACCGCGCGTGAAAGCGTCGAGCTTGTTCAGCGCCGGCTTGCCGTCGATACGCAGACCCCAGGGCGAAAACGGCGTCGGAACGGCTTTCAACGCCGCAGCCGCAAGCTCCTTCTGGACATCCGCGCGCTTGTCGTTGAGCGTGTTCACGCGCAGATCGAGCGGTGCAGGCTGCTGCAGGCTTTCTACCAGCGGCCAGAAACCATCGCCGACCTGCGCCTTGAGCGGACCGACCATCCATTCGGGAAGGTTGTGGCGATGGCGCTCCAGCAGATCGTCGGGTTTGACCGCGTCGCAGTTGTCGAGCCAGCGCTTTTCGGTGTCGTTGAGCGCGCTCTTCAGGAAGTCGCGCGGGCCGTGAAAGCCGAGGATCGCCATGCGGCGCTCCTTGGAACCCGAGCCGGACGGCGACAGATGGTCGAACAGCAGTTTCTTGCGCAGGACGGTGTAGACCGTCTCGGCGAGCGTCGCGCGCTCGCGGGGACCGAACTCGCGGTGGTCACGAAAAAAACGGGAAACAACCTGGTCGGCTGGATGATCGAACTTGAGGACGAGGCCGACGAGATCGGCGGTGGCCTCCAAAAGGGCTTTGGGATGCATGCCCCGATTGTCTCAGTCGCGGCACATCGACAATTGCGCGCAACTTTTCAACGATTTTTTCAAGCTTCCAATCCATGACCGACGACGACCTGCCGCCCCTGATCGAAACGCCGCCCGGCCTGTACCGCCACTACAAAGGCGGCGAATACGAAGTCGTCGGCACCGTGCGGCACAGCGAGACGCTGGAGCCGATGACGCTCTATCGCGCGCTCTACGGTCAGCGCGGGCTGTGGGTGCGGCCGGCCGCGATGTTCGGTGAATCGGTGGAAATCGACGGCGTGGTGCGGCCGCGTTTTCTCAAGATCGTCTGAATCAAGCCAGGGTTGCGGCAAGCCAGCCGGCGATCGCGCGCGGATACAGCCGGTGCTCCTGAGTGAGGACGCGTGCGGCGAGCGTTTCTGCGGTGTCGCCCACCAGCACCGGAACAATGGCCTGGTCGAGGATCGGCCCATGGTCCAGTTCCGCCGTCACCTGATGCACGGTGACGCCGGCGACCTTGCACCCGGCCTCGATGGCACGACGGTGCGTGTGCAGTCCCGGAAACGCCGGCAGCAGTGAAGGATGGATATTGAGCAGCCGCCCTTCGTAGCGCGCGACGAAACCCGGCGTCAGGATCCGCATGAAACCGGCCAGCACGATCAGCGCCGGCGAATGGGCATCGATCTGTTCGGCCAGCGCTGCATCGAAAGCATCGCGCGAGGCGAATCCGGTGTGCGGAACGACGGCGGTCGACAGGCCTTTCGACTCGGCGAAGACGAGTCCGCCGGCGTCCGCCTTGTTGCTGATCACGGCAACCACGCGGGCGCCGAATCGATCGGCCCAACGCTCCTGCGCTGCCGCATCGACGATGGCGGCCATGTTGGAGCCTGCGCCCGAGATAAGGATGACGATGTTCTTCATGGGTTCTTCCGAGCGCGGGATTATCGGCGGGCCGCTTGTCGCGCCGCGGACAGCGACCCATCGCACGACCGTGCTAAAAACTTCGACGATTAAAGTCACCGAGACAAAAGCGAGGCACGCATGGATTTGAGCTTCACACCCCAGGAACAGGCTTTCCGCGAAGAGATTCGCGCCTGGGTAAAGGACAACCTACCCACCGATATTTCGCACAAGGTGCACAACGCGCTCGAACTCACGCGCGACGATTTGCAGCGCTGGGCAAAGATCCTCGGCAAGAAAGGCTGGCTCGGCTACGGCTGGCCGAAAGAGTTCGGCGGTCCGGGCTGGACGTCGATCCAGCGGCATCTGTTCGAAGAAGAAACCGCTCTCGCAGGAGCGCCGCGCATCGTTCCGTTCGGCCCGGTGATGGTCGCACCGGTGATCCAGGCTTTCGGCAATGCCGACCAGCAGCAGCGTTTCCTGCCAGGCATCGCCAGCGGCGAAGTCTGGTGGAGCCAGGGCTACAGCGAACCGGGCTCGGGTTCCGATCTCGCCTCGCTCAAGACCAAAGCCGAACGCAAGGGCGACAAATACATCGTCAACGGCCAAAAGACCTGGACCACGCTCGGCCAATACGGCGACTGGATGTTCAATCTGGTGCGCACGAGCAGCGAGGGCAAGCCGCAGACCGGCATCAGCTTCCTGCTGCTCGACATGAAATCGCCCGGCGTGACGGTGCGCCCGATTAAATTGCTCGACGGCAGCGTCGAAGTCAACGAAGTCTGGTTCGACAACGTCGAGGTGCACGTCGAAAACCTGATCGGCGAAGAGAACAAGGGCTGGACCTACGCGAAGCATCTGCTGAGCCACGAGCGCACCAACATCGCCGACGTGAACCGCGCCAAGCGTGAACTGGAGCGGCTCAAACGCATCGCCAAGGTCGAAGGTCTCTGGGAAGACATGCGTTTCCGCGACGAGATAGCCAAGCTCGAAGTCGACGTGGTCGCACTCGAGATGCTAGTGCTGCGCGTGTTGGCTGCTTCGAGCGCAGGAAAGAACTCGCTCGACATCGCCGGCCTGCTCAAGATCAGAGGCAGCGAGATTCAGCAGCGCTACAGCGAACTGATGATGCTGGCCGGCGGCCCGTACGCGCTGCCCCTGATTCGCGAGGCGATGGAAGCCGGCTGGCAAGGCGACTTTCCGGGCGGAAATCCCGGCCTGGCGCCGCTGGCTTCGACTTTCTTCAACATGCGCAAGACGACCATCTACGGCGGCTCGAACGAAGTGCAGCGGAATATCGTCGCGCAGACGGTGCTGGGTTAAGGAGACAAAAATGGATTTCGATTTTTCCGACGACCAGGAACAACTGCGCGACGCGGTCCGCAAGTGGGTGGACAAGGGCTACGACTTCGAGCGGCGCCGGCGCATCGAGGCTGCGGGCGGGTTTTCGCGCGAGGCCTGGGACGAGCTTTCGGAACTCGGGCTCGGCGGTCTCTATATCAGTGAGGACGACGGCGGACTGGGGATGGGGCCCGTCGCCGGCATGGTGGTGATGGAAGAACTCGGGCGCGGCATCGTGCTGGAGCCGTTCGCGCAAACGCTGATCGCCGGCGCCGTGCTGAGTGGTTACGCCGGGAGCGAACTCAAAAGCGCCTGGTTGCCGCGCATCGCGACCGGCGAAGCGCTGGTCGTGATGGCGTATCAGGAACGGAAAGCACGCTACCGGCTCGATGTCTGCGAGGCGACGGCGGCATCCTCAAACGGCAGCTGGACGGTTTCGGGCAGCAAGAGCCTGGTTGCCGCAGGCGACCAGGCAGATGCGTACGTCGTACCGGCACAGGTCGACGGCAAGATCGCCCTTTTCCTCGTCAAGCGCAGCGCCGACGGTGTCGAATCGCGCGGCTACGGCATGCAGGACGGCAGCCGTGGGGCGGAGGTGGTGTTCGACAAGGCCGCCGCAAATCTCGTGACGCTCGAGGGCCTGACGGCGCTCGAACACGCGGTCGATGTCGGCATCGCCGCAAGTTGCGCCGAAGCGGTCGGCATCATGGACAAGGCGTTGGGGGTCACCGTCGAGTACATGAATACGCGCAAGCAGTTCAACGTCAACATTGCCAGCTTCCAGGCGCTGCGCCATCGTGTCGCGGACATGAAGATGCAGCTCGAATTGGCGCGCTCGATGAGCTACTACGCGAGCCTGAAGCTGAACGCGCCGACGGCGGAGCGGCGGCAAGCCATCGCTCGGGCCAAGTACCAGTTGGGCGTTTCGATGCGCTTCGTCGGGCAGCAGTCGGTGCAGTTGCACGGCGGTATCGGCATGACGGACGAGTACATCGTCAGCCACTATTTCAAGCGGCTCACCCAGCTCGAGATGACTTTCGGCGACACGCTGCACCATCTCGGTGAGGTGTCGGAGCGCATGCAGGAAACCGCTGGCGTGTTCGCCTGAGCGGTCGATCAGTTCAATTCGCCCAGGTTCAGCCGCGAAGTCTTGGGCAGGCCGCGCTTCAGGAATTCCATCTGGTCCGCCAGGATCCGGCGGTTGCGCAGGATGAAGTCTTCCCAGAGGCTCGGCACGTACGGCGCGTAAAGCAACGGCATGTTGGCCTGTTCGGGCGTGCGACTACTCTTGCGGTGGTTGCACGGCTGGCAGGCGGTGACCACGTTCATCCACACGTCGATGCCACGCTGAGCGAACGGAATGATGTGCTCGCGCGTCAGGTTTTCTTCATGGAACAGACCGCCGCAGTAGGCGCAGACGTTGCGGTCGCGGGCGAACAGCTTGCTGTTGGTGAGCCCCGGCCGCTGCGTGAACGGATTGATCCGCGGAACGCCCTTGGTACCGATGATGCTGTTGATGGCGATCTCCGACTGCAGACCGGTCACGGCGTTGTGCCCGCCTCGGAAGACGGCGACCTGCGCGCCCGCTTCCCAGCGCACCTCGTCCGCGGCGTAGTGGATCACCGCCTGTTCGAGCGAAATCCACGATTGGGGCAGCCCTTGGGCCGACAGCTTCAAGACCTTCACCACACGCCTCCTCAGAAGGGACGAAAAACGGAGAGACCTGACCACAGCGCAAACCTCGAACGGTTCGGTACTGCGACGCACTGCGTCACAATATACCGGCTTTGTGACAAATAGCCCGGCCAAGCTTATTCAGCGGGCTTTGGGCGCTATCAAAAATAGATCAACTCATGCAGGTTTTTCGCGGGTTTCGGCATCCCGGCGTGGCTCCGGCCTGCGCATTGACGATCGGCAATTTCGACGGCGTTCACCGTGGCCACCAGGCCATGCTGGCATTGCTCAACACCGAGGCACGCCAGCGTGGCCTGCCGAGCTGCGTGTTGACCTTCGAGCCGCATCCGCGCGACTACTTTGCCGCAGCGAACAAACGACCCGAACTGGCACCGGCACGCATCGGCACGCTGCGCGACAAGCTCGGCGAGCTTGCTGCTTGCGGCGTGGCGCAGACGATCGTGCTGCCGTTCGACGCCCGACTGGCGGCGCAGACGCCAGACGATTTCATCCGCCGCGTGCTGCTGGAAGGGCTGGGCGCGCGGTATGTGCTGGTCGGCGACGATTTCCGCTTCGGTGCGCAGCGCACCGGCGATTACGCGATGCTCGATGCGGCCGGCGGGCGCAACGGTTTCGACGTGGCGCGCATGAACAGCTACGAAGTGCACGGATTGCGTGTCTCCAGCTCAGCCGTGCGCGATGCGCTGGGCGAAGGCCGCATGGCGGACGCGCACGCGCTGCTCGGGCGGCCTTACGCGATCTCCGGCCACGTGGTGCACGGACGCAAGCTCGGCCGGGCGCTGGGCGCTTCGGCACCGGGGCGCGACGACGGTTTTCGCACGCTCAACCTGCGCTTCAAGCACTGGAAACCGGCTGCCAGCGGCATCTTCGCGGTGCTCGTGCATGGTCTTTCCGAGCGCCCGCTGCAAGGCGTGGCCAACCTCGGTGTGCGGCCGTCGCTGGATGCCAACGACGTCAATGGCGGCCGGGTGCTGCTGGAAACCCATTGCCTCGACTGGCCGGCCGACCTCGGCGTCGAGGGGGCCTACGGTAAAATCGTGCGGGTGGAACTGCTGCACAAACTGCACGACGAATTGCGCTACACCAGCCTCGAAGCCCTGACTGCAGGCATCGCCAGGGATGGCCGCGACGCCCGTGCCTTCTTTTCGACGCGCGACCGAATTTAGAGCGGGATTCGATCCCGCTCATTCGCCCTCCTCGCGTCCGGCGCCTGCTTTTTCGGCGTCGCATGCCCACATCGATTCATCGCGCGTTGCACCGCAGCGCAGACCTCTGGAACACCATGGCTGACACCAAGACCGACGGCGCCACCGATTACCGCGCCACCCTCAACCTGCCCGACACGCCTTTCCCGATGCGCGGCGACATGGCCAAGCGCGAGCCGGGCTGGGTCAAGGACTGGAACGACGAGGGCCGCTACCACCGCCTGCGCGACGCCCGCCACGGTGCGCCGAAATTCATCCTGCACGACGGCCCGCCCTATGCCAACGGCCAGATCCACATGGGTCACGCCGTCAACAAGATCCTGAAGGACATGATCACCAAGGCGCGGCAGCTCGACGGGTTCGACGCGCTCTACGTGCCGGGCTGGGACTGCCACGGCCTGCCGATCGAGAACGCCATCGAGAAGAAGCACGGCCGCAACCTCAGCCGCGACGATATGCAGGCCAAGAGCCGCGCCTTCGCGACCGAGCAGATTGCCCAGCAGATGGCCGACTTCCAGCGCCTGGGCGTGCTGGGCGAATGGGATCATCCGTACAAGACGATGGATTTCGCCAACGAAGCCGGCGAACTGCGCGCCTTCAAGCGCGTGATCGAGCGCGGTTTCGTGTATCGCGGGCTGAAGCCGGTCTACTGGTGCTTCGACTGCGGCTCGTCGCTGGCCGAGTTCGAAATCGAATACGCCGACAAGAAGTCGCAGACCATCGACGTGGCATTCAAGGCGCACGAGCGCGAAAAGGTGCTGGCCGCTTTCGGCACCGACCACCTGATCCTCGGCGACATCTTCGCCGTCATCTGGACCACGACCGCCTGGACGATTCCCGCCAATCAGGCGATCAACCTGAACCCGGAACTGGAATATTCGCTGGTCGACACCGAGCGTGGCTTGCTGATCCTCGCGGCTTCGCTGGTCGAGATGTGCATGACGCGCTATGCGCTCGACGGCAAGGTGCTGGCGACCGTCAAGGGCGAGGCGCTGGGCGGGCTCGAATTCGAGCATCCGCTGTACGACGTCGATACAGGTTATCGCCGTCTGTCGCCGATCTACCTGGCCGACTACGCCACCGCCACCGACGGCACCGGCCTGGTGCATTCGTCGCCCGCCTACGGCGTGGACGACTTCAGCTCCTGCGTCGCGCACGGCATGGCGTACGACGACATCCTCAATCCGGTGCAGGGCAACGGCACCTACGCGCCCGACTTCCCTCTGTTCGGCGGCCAGCACATCTGGAAGGCCGTGCCGGAAATCATCGCCGCGCTGCGCGATGCGCATCGCCTGCTGGCGACCGAGGGCATCACCCACAGCTACCCGCATTGCTGGCGCCACAAGACGCCGGTGATCTACCGCGCCGCGGCCCAGTGGTTCATCCGCATGGACGAGGGCGAAGGCGTGTTCACGAAGGACAAGGCGCCCGACACGCTGCGCAAGACCGCGCTGGCCGCGATCGAGCACACGCGCTTCTACCCGGAGAACGGCAAGGCGCGCCTGCACGACATGATCGCCAACCGGCCCGACTGGTGCATCTCGCGCCAGCGCAGCTGGGGCGTGCCGATCCCGTTCTTCCTGCACAAGGATTCGGGCGAGCTGCATCCACGCACCATGGAAATCCTCGACCAGGCAGCCGACATCGTCGAACACGGCGGCATCGAGGCCTGGAGCCGCGTGACGGCCGAGGAAATCCTCGGTGCCGAAGACGCGCCTAGCTACACCAAGAGCACTGACATCCTCGAAGTCTGGTTCGACTCCGGCTCGACCTTTTTCCACGTGCTGCGCGGCACGCACCCCAACGTCCACCACGACGCCGGCCCCGAAGCCGACCTGTACCTCGAAGGCCACGACCAGCATCGCGGCTGGTTCCATTCCTCGCTGCTGCTGGCTTCGGCGCTCGAAGGCCGGGCGCCTTACCGTGGCCTGCTGACGCACGGTTTTACCGTCGACAGCCAGGGCCGCAAGATGAGCAAATCGCTCGGCAACGGCATCGATCCGCAGGAAGTCAGCAAGAAGCTGGGCGCGGAAATCATCCGTCTGTGGGTGGCGGCCAGCGATTATTCGGGCGACATCGCCGGCGACGACAAGATCCTCGCGCGCGTGGTCGATGCCTACCGCCGCATCCGCAACACGCTGCGCTTTTTGCTGGCGAATACCAGCGATTTCGACATCGCCAAGGACGCGGTGCCGCTCGATCGGTTGCTGGAGATCGACCGTTACGCGCTGGCCCGCGCCGCGCAGTTCCAGGCCGAGATCCTGGCGCACTACAAGGTGTACGAGTTCCACCCTGTGGTCTCAAAGCTGCAGGTCTACTGCTCGGAAGATCTCGGCGCGTTCTATCTCGACGTGCTGAAAGACCGGCTCTACACCACAGGCGCGAATTCGCACGCGCGCCGAAGCGCGCAGACCACGCTCTGGCACATCACGCAGGCGATGCTGCGCTGGATGGCGCCGTTCCTGAGCTTCACGGCGGAGGAAGCCTGGAAGTTCGTGAGCACCGCCGCGCCGGGCGAATCGATCTTCACGCAGACCTACAGCGATCTCGGCACGCCCGACGAAGCGCTGCTGGCCAAGTGGACCCGCATCCGCGAGATTCGCGACGTGGTCAACAAGGACATCGAATCGGTGCGCACCGGCGGTACGGTCGGCTCGTCGCTGCAGGCCAACGTCGTGCTGACCGCCGAGCCGCAGGATCACGCGTTGCTGGCTTCCCTCGGCGACGACCTGAAGTTCGTGTTCATCACGTCTTCTGTCGACCTGCTGGCCGGCGACGCGCTTTCGACCGTCGTCGAGGCCAGCACCGACACCAAGTGCGAGCGCTGCTGGCACTGGCGTGCCGACGTCGGTCACGACCCGGCGCATCCGACGATCTGTGGCCGCTGCACGACCAACCTGTACGGCGCGGGCGAAGCGCGGAGCGTCGCGTAATGGCCCGCACATCTCCAGGTCGCGGCAGCAAGATCTCGAAGGTCTACGGCGGTTCTTCGGCTTCCAACGGCATCTGGCCGTGGCTGGGCATCGCGCTGGTGCTGTTCATCCTCGACCAGTTCACCAAGACGCTGATCCTCGGCTACTACAAGTACGGCGACGCGACCTACATCACGAGCTTCTTCAACATCGTGCGCGCCCACAACACAGGTGCCGCGTTCTCGTTCCTGGCCGACCATTCGGGCTGGCAGCGCTGGCTGTTCACCGGCATCGGCATCGCGGCGGCGATCTTCATCGTCTGGATGCTGAAGTCGCATCCGGGCCAGAAGCTGTTCAGCTTCGCGATGGCCTGCATCCTGGGCGGCGCCGTCGGCAACGTGATCGACCGGATGATGCACGGCTACGTGGTCGACTTTCTCGACTTCCATGTGGCCGGCAGGCATTTCCCGGCGTTCAACATCGCCGACAGCGCGATCACCATCGGCGCGATCTGCCTGATCCTCGACGAGCTGCGGCGCGTGCGTCGGGGCAAGTAACCCTCCTCCGTATTTCCTGAGCGCCTGCCCGGGCGCCTGCCTGAGCGTCGCAGCGCTCGGGGTTCGAGCGGATTCCGCCCTTTCATCACGGCGTCACACTGTCGCGGTGCAATGTAATCGATTACATCGCACCGCCCAATGAACATCCAGACCGTTGCCGAGCAAGCTGGCGTCTCCGTCGCCACTGTTTCTCGCGTCTTCAATTTCCCCGACAAGGTCGCACCGAAAACGCGCGAACTCGTCGAGTGCATCGCCAGGGAAATCGGCTATCTGCCGAACGCCAGCGCCCGCACCTTGCGCACCCAGCGCAGCCGCGTGCTCGGCGTGGTGCTGCCGACGTTGCTCAATCCGACCTTCGCCGAATGCCTGCAGGGCGTTGCCGAAGCCGCAGTCGCTGGCGGTTACGCAATCGTGCCGGTCACGACCGGCTACGAACTGGCGGCAGAACAGCGCGCTGTGAACCAGCTGCTGGCCGGTGGCGTCGATGGCGTGATCCTGGTGGTGTCGAACCCGTCGACGGCGGTCGCGCTGGAGCGTTTGCGTGCGGCCGCCGTGCCTTATGTGCTGGCCTACAACGCGCACCCGGCGCATCCCTGCGTCTCGGTCGACAGCGAGGGGGCTTTGGCAGAAGTCGTCGCACATCTGGTGCGGCTCGGGCACCGACGCATCGCGATGGTCAGCGGCACGCTGGCGGCGTCCGACCGGGCCCAGCAGCGTTATCGCGGCTTTCTCGCAGGCATGGCCGCTGCCGGGCTCGAAGCGCCGCCGCTGGTCGAGGTGCCGTTCATGGAAACCGCCGTCGCCGCGCTCTCCCGCTACCTGACCGGAGCTTCGCCCGACGCGCGCCCCACCGCCCTCTTCTGCTCCAACGACCTGCTGGCCATCCGCAGCATCCGCGCCGCGCATCTGAGCGGCCTGCGCGTGCCGCAGGACCTGGCGGTCGTCGGTTTCGACGGCATCGCGCTCGGCGAAGACCTGACTCCTGCGCTCACGACCGTCACGCAACCGAATCGCGATATCGGCCGCCACAGCGTCGAGCTGCTGGTGCGCGCGCTGTCAGGCGGCGGCGCACCGACCGCCGACTCGAGCCTTGTGTTGCCGCACGGTTTCCGTGAGGGAGAGTCCTGCGCCGTCGCTCCCGCTTCCCTTTCCTGAACCTTCCCTTTCATCCAACCGAGGAGTAACCCACCATGCCTTCCATCCTGAAACGCATCGCACGCATCGGCCTGCTGGCCGCCGTGGCCGCAACCGGCCTGGGCGCCACCGGCGCCATGGCGCAGACCGCCATTTGCTACAACTGCCCGACCGAATGGGCCGACTGGGGCACGCAGCTGCGCGCCATCAAGGCCAGGACCGGCGTCGTCGTGCCGCCCGACAACAAGAATTCCGGCCAGTCGCTGGCACAGCTCGTGGCCGAGAAAGCCAGCCCGGTTGCCGACATGACATACCTGGGCGTCACTTTCGCGATCCAGGCGCAGAAGGACGGCGTGGTCGCTCCCTACAAGCCGGCCAACTGGAACGACATCCCGGACGGCCTGAAAGACCCGGCCGGCCACTGGTTCACGATCCACTCGGGCACGCTCGGCTTCATGGTCAACGTCGACGCGCTCAAGGGCAAGCCGGTGCCGAAGTCGTGGGCCGATCTGCTGAAGCCCGAATACAAGGGCCTGATCGGCTATCTCGATCCGGCATCGGCCTTCGTCGGCTACGTCGGCGCGGTGGCGATCAATGAAGCGCGCGGCGGCACGCTAGACAACTTCGGCCCGGCCATCGACTACTTCAGGGCGCTGCAGAAGAACGAACCCATCGTGCCGAAGCAGACTTCCTACGCGCGCGTGCTGTCTGGCGAAATCGCGATCCTGCTCGACTACGACTTCAACGCCTACCGCGCCAAATACAAGGACAAGGCCAACGTCGCCTTCGTTATCCCGACCGAAGGCACGGTCGTCGTGCCCTACGTGATGAGCCTGGTCGCCAACGCGCCGCATGCGGCCGACGGCAAGAAGGCGCTCGACTTCGTTCTCTCCGACGAAGGCCAGGCGATCTGGGCCAAGGCCTACTTGCGCCCGGTCCGTGCCGACGCGATGCCGAAAGACGTCGAGGCGCAATTCCTGCCGGCCTCCGAGTACAAGCGCGCCAGGACCGTCGACTACGGCCGGATGGCCGCAGCGCAGCGCGCGTTCTCCGACAGCTACCTGAAAGACGTGCGTTGAAATCACGCCAGCGCTGGCTGCTGCTGGGCTGCGCAGCCCCGGCCGGCGCATTCTTTCTGCTGTTCTGGCTGTTGCCGGTGATGCGCCTTCTCGCGCTGCCGGCAGAGAAAGGCTGGGCGACGTACTTCACCGTGCTGACCGACGGCCGCTACCTGTCGAGCATGCTGCAGACGGTGGCGCTGTCGCTGGTCGTGACGCTGGCGACGCTGGTGCTCGGCAGCGCCGTCGGCATCTATCTGGCGCGGCGCGAGTTTTGCGGCAAGCGTCTGCTGCTTTCGTTGCTGACGCTGCCGCTGTCGTTCCCCGGCGTGATCGTCGGCTTCTTCGTGATCCTGCTGGGCGGCCGACAAGGGCTGGTCGCCGACATCTCGGATGCGCTCACCGGCAATCGGATCACCTTCGCCTACGGGCTGCTCGGCCTGTTTCTGGCCTACCTGTACTTCTCGCTGCCGCGTGCCATCGCGACGTATGCCGCAGCGGCCGAGTCGATGAACCTGCAGGTCGAAGAAGCCGCGCGCTCGCTCGGCGCGTCGCGGCTGCGGGTGGCGCGCGACGTCTGGCTGCCGGAACTGGCGCCCACCACGCTGGCCTGCGGCGCGATCCTGTTCGCGACCTCGATGGGCGCCTTCGGAACGGCGTTCACGCTGGCGAGCAAGTTCGAGGTGATCCCGATCACGATCTACAACGAGTTCACCAACTACGCCAACTTCGCGCTCGCCGCATCGCTGTCGATCTCGCTGGGCATCGTGACCTGGCTGGTGCTGTTCGTGGCGCGCCACTTCAAGCCATGAGAAGCAACACGCAATCCAGAGCGCCCGTCCTTCTGGCGGTGACGGTCATCGTCAGCTTCTTCATGATCGCGCCGATGCTGCTATCGGTGATGGCTGGGCTGGTCAACAACTACGGAACGGGACTGAAGAGCGGGCTCACGCTGCGCTGGCTCGGCGAAGTGTGGGAGGTCTACGGCGGCACGGTCGGCTGGTCGCTGGTGCTGGCGGTGGCCTGCGTCGTTGCGACGATCGTGCTCGGCGTGCCGTGTGCGTACGCCGTCGCGCGCAGCCGCTCGCGGGCGGCGCGGATCTTCGAGGAGTTGCTGACGCTGCCGGTCGCGGTGCCGGGGCTGGCGACGGCGCTTGCGCTGATCCTCGCCTACGGCCAGCTCAGCGCATTCCGCCAGAGCTTCGCCTTCATCCTGGTCGGCCACATCGTCTTCACGCTGCCGTTCATGGTGCGCACGGTGGCTTCGGCCTTCCAGCGCCACGATCTGGTAGCGCTCGAAGAAGCGGCGCGCACGCTGGGCGCGAGCTTCCGGCAGCGCTTCATGGGCATCCTGGTTCCTGCCGTTTTCCCGGCGATCGTCGCGGGCAGCCTGATGGTCTTCACGCTGTCGGTCGGCGAATTCAACCTGACCTGGATGCTGCACACGCCGCTCACCCGCACCCTGCCGGTCGGCCTTGCCGACAGCTACGCGTCGATGCGGCTGGAGGTCGGTTCGGCCTACACGCTGGTCTTCTTCATCGTCATCCTTCCGGTGCTGTGGGGCTTGCAGTCCCTCGCCCATCTGCTGCAGAAACGCCATGGAACTTGAACGCATTCCCGTCGACATCGACAAGGTCTCCAAAACCTACGCCGACGGCACCGTCGGCCTGCAACCGACGTCGCTGCACGTCGAACCCGGCGAAGTGCTGGCGCTGCTCGGACCTTCGGGCTGCGGCAAGACGACGCTGCTGCGGCTGATCGCCGGACTGGAAACGCTCGACGACGGCGGCCGCATCTCTTTCGGCGATCAGGACGTCACGCACAAGCCGGTCGAGCATCGCGGCGTCGGCATGGTGTTCCAGAGCTATGCGCTGTTTCCGCAGATGAACGTGGCGGCGAACATCGGCTACGGGCTGCGCATCCGCGGTGTGTCGAAGGCCGAAGAACAGCGCACCGTCGGTGAACTGGTCGATCTGGTGCGGCTGAACGGGCTGGAGAACAAGCGGCCGAGCGAGCTTTCCGGCGGCCAGCGGCAGCGCGTGGCGCTGGCACGCGCGGTTGCCGTGCGACCGCGCGTGCTGCTGCTCGACGAGCCGCTGGCCGCGCTCGATGCCAAGCTCAAGGAATCGCTGCGCGACGAACTGGCAGAGCTGCTGCGCCGGCTGCACATCACGGCCATCCACGTCACGCACGACCAGCAGGAAGCGATGGCGATAGCAGACCGCCTGGCCGTGATGCGCGCCGGATGCATCGTGCAGATCGGCTGCGGCGAAGACCTTTACCGCTCGCCGAGTCATCCTTTCGTGGCGGAATTCCTTGGCCGCGTGAACCGCATCGAACGCTCGCAGGAATCGATCAAGGACGGCACCATCGCTTTCGGCGGCACGGCGATTGCATGTCCTCCGGCCTTGATGAACCACGCCTCACTGCTATTGCGCCCGGAAGATGTCCAGGTCGGACCGCGCGACGCCGTCGGCTTCGGCACGTCCGGCTGGGGCATGGCCCAAGTCACGCAACGCACCTTCCTCGGCGACCGCGTGCAACTGCGCCTCGCCGTTGCCGGCCAGCCGCAATTGATGGCGGACGTCGGCCGCGATACGCCTTTCCAGGCCGGCGACGATGTCGGCATCCGCATGCATCCCGATCGCCTCATGACCTCGCAGGAGGAGGTCGCTTCATGACACCGAACTTTCTTGTCCAGCTCACCGATCCGCACATCCGCGAACCCGGCCGTCTCGCCTACGGCCGCATCGACACCGCGCCCTACCTGAAACGCGCAGTCGCGAGCGTGCTGCGGCTGCGTCAGCCACCCGACGCGGTCGTCATCACCGGCGACCTGAGCGATTTCGGTCGCGCCGCCGAATACGCCCATCTGGCCGAACTGCTGGCACCGCTGACGATGCCCGTCTACCTGATGCCGGGCAACCACGACGACCGCGACGAAATGCGGCGCAGCTTTCCGGGACACAGCTACCTCGGCACCGAAGGTTTCGTGCAGTACAGCGTCAAGGTCGGCGCGATCCGGCTGCTGACGCTCGATACCGTCGTTCCGGGCCACAGCCACGGCACGCTGTGCGCCGAGAGGCTCGGCTGGCTGGAAGAGCAGCTCGAAACCGCACGCCACGAACCGGTCGTCGTAGCCATGCACCACCCACCGTTCCGCACGCTGATCGGCCATATGGACGCGATCGGCCTCCAGGAAGGCGGACCGGAACTGGAAGCGCTGGTCGCGCGCCATCCGAACGTCGAGCGCATCGTCTGCGGACACATCCATCGCGCGATCGACGTGCGCTTCGGCGGCACCATCGCGTCAGTCTCGCCGGCGCCCGGACACCAGGTGGCGCTCGACCTGCGTCCCGATGCGCCGTCAGCCTGGATGCTCGAACCGCCCGGCTTCCGCGTCCACGCCTGGGACGGCGAACGGCTGGTCACGCATCTGGCGCCTTCGGGAGAATTCGATGGGCCCTATCCTTTCCATGAAAATGGTGCATTAATCGATTGACACGAGAAGAACAGAAGACTTGAAAGCCGCATCCCGTCCATGAAACATCTGCTGAACCTGCTGGCAGCAGTAGCACTCCTCGTCTGGGGCACCCATCTGGTCCGAACCGGCGTGCTGCGCGCCTTCGGCGGCAACCTGCGCACGCTGCTCGCGCGCAGCATGCGCAACCGGTTCACGGCCGCGCTTTCGGGTATCGGCGTGACGGCGCTGGTGCAGTCGAGCACCGCAACCTCGCTGATGACTTCTTCATTCGTCGGCCAGGGACTCATCACGCTGCCGGCGGCACTGGCCGTGATGCGCGGCGCGGACGTCGGCACGGCCTTGATGTCGGTGCTGTTCTCGACCGATCTCTCGTGGCTGTCGCCGCTGTTCATCTTCGTCGGCGTGGTGCTTTCCGTGACCCGGCCCGAAAGCGGCGCCGGACGCGTCGGACGGGTGCTGATCGGCCTCGGGCTGATGCTGCTGGCGCTGCGGCTGGTGGTCGAGGCGACCGGGCCGCTGTTCGAGTCCGAGGCCATGCGCGCGGTGCTGGCGTCGATCAGCAGCGACGTGCTGCTGGAGATCACCATCGGCGCGGTGCTGGCGGTGGTGGCGTATTCGAGTCTGGCGGTGGTGCTGCTCGTGGCGGCAATGGCGACTTCGGCCGTCGTGCCGCTCGACGTCGCGCTCGGCCTGGTGCTGGGCGCGAATCTGGGCAGCGGCGTGTTGGCGGTGCTCACCACGGCGAAGTCGGAGATTTCGGTGCGGCAGGTCACGGTCGGCAATTTGGTCTTCAAGCTGCTGGGCGTCACGGTCGCGGCACCGTTCATCGGTCTCTATCTCTCGCAGATCCGGCCGTATGTGTCGGATGCCACGCAGCTGGTGGTGCTGTATCACCTGGCGTTCAATGTCGTCGTGAGCATCGGCTTCATCGGCCTGACCGACTGGGTGGCGAAGATGGTGAAGAAGCTGCTGCCGGTTCCGCAGCAGCCGGCATCGACCTTGCGGCCGCAGCACCTTGACCCTTCCGCACTGTCGACGCCGACGCTGGCGATTTCCAACGCCGCCCGCGAGGCACTGCACCAGGCCGACGTGGTGGAAACCATGCTGATCGGCATGCTGAACGTGATCCGCAACAACGACCTGCGGCTGGCCGAGGAACTGCGCAAACTCGACGACACGGTCGACCGGCTCTACTCGGACATCAAGTACTACCTGACCAAGATCTCGCGCGAGGCGCTGGGCGAGGAAGAGAGCAAGCGCTGGACCGACATCATCAGCTTCACCATCAACATGGAGCAGGTCGGCGACATCATCGAGCGAGTGATCATCGACATCGAGGACAAGAAGATCAAGCCGCAGCGCAATTTCTCCGAGGCCGGCATGGCCGAGATCGTCGAGCTGCACGAGCGGCTGGTGGCCAACCTGCGCCTTGGAATGAGTGTTTTCCTGAACGGCAACGTGCGCGATGCACAAAAGCTGCTCGAAGAAAAAGCGCGTTTCCGAGACCTCGAACGTGCCTATGCCAGCTCGCATCTGTTCCGCCTGATGGACCGCACAGCCACCAGCATGGAGACCAGCTCGCTGCACATCGACCTGATCAGCGACCTGAAGCGCATCAATTCGCACATCTGCTCGATCGCCTATCCGATTCTGGATTCGGCCGGTGCGCTGGCGCCAAGCCGGCTGCGCGAATCGCGGCTGGCGGCGCTGAACGATCGCTGAACGCTGCTCAGGCCACTTTCGCCGCGACCGGCGTCTTTTCTTCTTCCACCAGCAACGGCCGGCGCGCATAGCGCTGCGCAAGCACCGCACACACCATCAGCTGCATCTGATGGAACAGCATCAGCGGCAGCACGATGGCGCCGACGGCCGGCGCGGCGAACAGCACGTGTGCCATCGGAATCCCGCTCGCCAGGCTCTTCTTCGAGCCGCAGAACACGATCGTGATCTCGTCTTCCTTGTTGAAACCCAGTTTGCGCGCGGCGAAGGTGGTGATGGTCAGGGCCAGCGCAAGCAGGATCGTCAGCACGCCGAAGAGCCCTGCCAGCGCCATCAGCGGCACCTGCTTCCAGAGCCCCTCGATCACGGCCGCGCTGAACGCGGTGTAGACCACCAGCAGCACCGAGCTGCGGTCGACCAGCGTCAGCGCCTTGGCATGGCGCTTGACCCATTTGCCGATAAGCGGGCGCATCAGGTGCCCGACCACGAACGGTGCCATCAGCTGCAACAGGATCTGGCCGATGGCGCTGAGCGACGACGAAGACGATCCGCCCGTCGACAGCAGCACGCCGACAAGCAGCGGCGTCACGAACACACCGAGCAGCGTCGAGGCCGACGCGCTGCAGATGGCTGCCGGAATATTGCCTCGCGCCAGAGAAGTGAAGGCGATGGCGGACTGCACCGTGGCGGGCAGAACGCAGAGGTACAGCACGCCGGTGTAGAGCGCCGGCGTGACCAGCGGCGACAGCAGCGGTTTCAGGATCAGACCGAGCACCGGGAACATCAGGAAAGTGCAGGAGAACACCAGCAGGTGGAGCCGCCAGTGGCCCATGCCGGCCAGCACGGCTTCGCTCGACAGCTTGGCGCCGTGCATGAAGAACAGCAACCCGATGGCGAAGCTGGTAAGCCAGCCGAAGTACACCGCCGTCTGGCCCGATGCGGGCAGAACGGTGGCGAGCGCGACGGTCGTGACCAGCGCTAGGGTGAAGTTGTCGGGAAGGAAGCGTGAACGGGCCATGGCGCAATTGGACAGAAAGTCGCTACAAAAGAGAAATGGATTTATCTGATGTATTTATGATTCCACTGCATGAATATCAGCCTTCGCCAGCTTCGCGTATTTCTCGCAGCCGCACAGGAACGCAATTTCAGCCGCGCCGGCCAGGCCGTCGGGCTGACGCAGCCGGCGGTCAGCCGCTCGATCCTCGAGCTCGAATCCCAGCTCGGCCTGAAGCTGCTGGATCGGACCACGCGCGAAGTCGTGCTGACCGAAGCCGGGCAATCGCTGGCGGCGCGACTCCCGCGTGTGATCGACGAACTCGACCAGACGTTGCAGGACGTCCAGGGTCTGGCCAGCGTACGGCGCGGCAAGGTGCGCGTCGCGAGCAGCCCGACGCTGTCGGCCAACCTGATGCCCGCCTGCATTGCCGCCTGTGCCGCGCAGGAGCCTGATATCGAACTGGTGCTGCTCGACCGCGTTCAGCAGGACGCGCTCGACAGCGTGCGCGGCGGCGAGGTCGATTTCGGCGTGGTGATCGAACCGTCGTCGTGCGACGACCTGACGGTCGAGACGATCCTCAGCGAGCCGTTCGTGCTGGTGGTTCCACAAAGCCACGCGTTCGCGCAGTCGACCGGCGTGACGTGGGCCGAGTTGCAGGATCGGGCGCTGGTCCTGCTCGATCATTCTTCGGGCAGCCGGCGGCTGATCGACCAGGCGCTGCTCGATCACGGCGTGCAGGCGACCGTCGCGCAGCAGCTCGGACATCCGACGACGGTGTTCCGGATGGTCGAGGCGGGCATCGGGATCAGCGTGATGCCGATGCTGTCGGTGACGCCGGGCAGCCTGGGAAAGCTTGTCGCGCTGCCGCTGCTGCCGCGCGTGGAGCGCCGCGTGATGCTGGTGCACCGGCGCAACCGGGCGCCTTCGCCGCTGGCGCAACGGGTGTGGCGACTGATCGGCGACGTGGCACGCGAGGCTGCCGCAACCGACGCGGCTACAGCGTGAGGATGGTGCAGCCGGTGGTCTTGCGCGCTTCCAGGTCGCGATGCGCCTGCTGCACGTCGTCGAGCGCATAGCGCTGGTCGATCGGGATCTTCACCTCGCCGCTCAACACGACGGCAAACAGGTCGTCGGCCATCGCCTGCACCGCTTCCCGAGTCGCCATGTGCGTGAACAGCGTCGGCCGCGTCAGATACAGCGAACCCTTCGACGCCAGCAGCCCGAGATTCACCGGAGGTACCGGACCCGACCCGTTGCCGAACACCGCCAGCAGCCCGAACGGCCGCAGGCAGTCGATGGAGCCCTCGAAGGTGTCCTTGCCGACCGAGTCGTACACCACCTTCACGCCCTTGCCGCCGGTGATCTCCTTCACCCGCGCGGCGAAGTTCTCGGTGCTGTAGTTGATGGCGTGCGCGGCGCCGTTCGCGAGCGCGAGTTTGCATTTGGCATCGGAGCCGGCCGTGCCGATCAGTTGCAGGCCGAGCGCCTTCGCCCATTGGCAGGCGATCAGCCCGACGCCGCCGGCGGCCGCGTGGAAGACGATGAAATCGCCCGGCTGCAGGCCTTCGACCGGCAGCGTCTTCTTCAGCAGGTACTGGGCGGTGAGGCCCTTGAGCATCATCGCGGCGCCGGTTTCGAAAGAGATCGCGTCGGGCAGCTTGCAGACGCACTTGGCCGGCATCACGCGCAGCTCGCAATACGAGCCCGGTGGCGGGCTGGCATAGGCGGCGCGGTCGCCGGCCTTCAGATGCGTGACGCCCTCGCCCACCGCCTCGACGACGCCCGAAGCTTCCATGCCGAGCTGCAGCGGCATCGCGAACGGGTAGAGCCCGCTGCGCTGGTAGGTGTCGATGAAGTTGAGGCCGACCGCCTTGTGGCGGATGCGTATCTCGCCGGGGCCGGGTTCGCCGACCTCGACGTCGACGATGCGGAGTTCTTCGGGACCGCCGTGGCGGTCGATACGGACTGCTTTGCTCATTGGAGACATCCTGCTGGTTCGAAAAAGTTTGCGGCGTCGACAATCCTGCCACGCTTCGCCTCCTGACCGCCCAATGACAATCCCGACCCCATCGCCCACGACGAAGCTCACCTGGCCGACCGCGCTGCTGCTGACGCTGCCGCCGCTGCTCTGGGCATCGAACGCGGTCCTGGGCCGGCTGCTGCGCGAACTCATCTCGCCGGTCACGCTCAACTTGTTCCGCTGGTCGCTGGCTGTGGTGCTGCTGCTGCCGTTCGCCTTGCCGATCCTGCGGCGCGGCTCGCCGCTGTGGCCGCACTGGCGGCGCTATGGCGTGCTCGGGTTACTGGGTATCGGCATGTACAACGCACTGCAGTATCTGGCGCTGCAGACGTCGACGCCGCTCAACGTGACGCTGGTCGGCGCCAGCATGCCGTTCTGGATGCTGGCGGTCGGGACGCTTTTCTTCGGCCAGCGCGTGCGCCCGCCGCAGGTCGGCGGCGCAGTGCTGTCGATCCTCGGCGTGATGCTGGTGCTGAGCCAGGGCCGCTGGGACCATCTGCTGGCATTGCGGCTGGTGCCGGGCGACATCTACATGATGCTCGGGACCGCCTGCTGGGCTTTCTACAGCTGGATGCTGGTGAACACGCGCGAGCCGGCCGGCATCCGTCAGGACTGGGCCGCATTCCTGATGGCGCAGATGGTGTTCGGCGCAGCCTGGTCCGGCGTGTTCGCGCTCGGCGAATGGAGCATCGGCGCGGCGCATGTCGAATGGAGCTGGAAGCTGGCCGCCGCGCTGTTGTTCATATCGATCGGCCCGGCGATCGTCGCATTCCGATGCTGGGGAACAGGCGTGCAGCGCGCCGGGCCCAATGCCGCGGCGTTTTTCCTGAACCTCACGCCGCTGTTCGCCGCGCTGCTGTCGGCTGCGTTTCTGGGCGAATTGCCACACTGGTATCACGGCGCGGCATTTGCGCTGATCGTCGGCGGGATCGCGCTGTCGTCCCGCCGTTGATCGGCATGGCCTAATGTTCTCGAAAAGGGAATTCGGGAACACGTTCCGTCGATATGTCGTCGCCGACGACATGAGCGTCCGACGTGTCGATAAAACAAGGTTTTTGCATCATGACCGACACCCGACGCACGAGCTGGAAAGGAGGGTCGTGCTCAAAGCCTGTAAAGAGGCCCGCGCCGCGCTGTCCGAACTCAATCGGGCGGCCGAACATTCCCAATCAGGCAATGTTGATCAACACCATCCCGCTGCTGGAAGCCAGCGCGGTTCAGGAGCTCAGTAAGTGCCCGGGTAAGCGCCGCCGTCGGTCAATACGTTCTGTCCCGTGATGTAGCCAGCCTGCATACTGCACAAAAACGCGCATACCGCACCGAACTCCTCCGGATTGCCGAAGCGACCCGCCGGAATTCCCTTCTGACGCGCGGCGCGCACCGCTTCGACGTCCTGGCCCGACTTCTTGGCGGTACCGGCCATCGTTCCCTTGAGCCGGTCGGTATCGAATGCGCCGGGCAGCAGATTGTTCAGCGTCACGCCCTTCGCGGCCAGCGGCGTGCGCGCCACGCCGGCCACGAAGCCGGTCAGGCCGCTGCGCGCACCGTTCGACAGGCCGAGGATGTCGATCGGCGATTTCACAGAGCTCGACGTGATGTTGACGATGCGTCCGTAACCGCGCGACGCCATGCCGTCGACCGTCGCCTTGATCAGCTCGATCGGCGTCAGCATGTTGGCGTCGACCGCCTTGATCCATGCATCGCGGTCCCAGTCGCGGAAATCGCCGGGCGGCGGACCGCCGGCGTTGGTGACGACGATGTCGTAGTCGGCATGCGCTGCGAAGGCGGCGGCACGGCCTTCGGATGTCGTGATGTCGGCTGCGACGTATCTGACGAAGGGTTTCGTGCCCGCGAAGCCGGCAGCCATCGTTTCGAGCTTCGTCGCGGCTGCCTGCAGCACTTCGGCGCCACGCGCCACGATCACCACGTTGACGCCCTCGCTCACCAGCGCCTCGGCGCAACCCAGGCCCAAGCCCTTGCTCGCGCCGCAAACCAGGGCCGTACGGCCAGCGATTCCCAGATCCATGTTCGTGTTCCTTCGGGCTCAGCGGCCCATGCGTGTGAAGACAAAAATGCCGGCGATGACCAGCGCAGTGCCAGCCGCGGTCCATGCCGTGAACGGCTCGCCGAGGATGACGACGCCCATCAGGATGGTCGATATCGGTCCGACCATCCCGGCCTGCGCAGCCATCGCCGGCCCGATGCGCTCGACCCCCATCATGACGGCCAGCACCGGCAGTGCGGTGCAGACGGTCGCATTCAGTACCGACAGCCATAGCACCTGCGGCGCCAGTTCGAACACCAGTCCGACCGGACGCAGCAGCAGAAACTGCACGATGCACAGCACGCAGGCCACGCTCGTCGCAAGCCCCACCAGCCGCAGCGAGCCGAGCCGCTTGACGAATTCGCCGCTGGCCACGAGGTAGCCCGCGTAAGTGATGGCGCTCACGAAGACCAGCAGGCTGCCCCAGGCGGTCGCGCCGCCCTGGCCAAACTGCACTTCATGACCGAACACCAGCAGCGCACCGCAGTAGCTGATCGCCGCACCGATCGCCTGCCAGCGCGTGATGCGCCGCTTGTAGATCACCCAGCCGAACAGCAGGACGAGCGTCGGGTTGAGATACAGGATCAGCCGCTCGAGGCTGGCCGTGATGTACGCCAGTCCGGCGAAGTCGAGAAAGCTCGACAGGTAGTAGCCCGAAAAGCCGAGCCCCACCACGCCAAACCAGTCGCGCCGGGTCAGCGCCGGCTTGCCGCGCCCGGCCGACCAGGCCATGACCATGAAAAGCGGCAGCGCGAAGAGCATGCGCAGCATGATCAGCGTGACCGCGTCGACCTCGTACCGATACGCCAGCTTGACGATGATCGCCTTGCCGCTGAACGCAATGGCGCCGACCGTGGCGAGAACCAGGCCGGATGTGGAGGATTTTCTGGCTGCGGCGTTCAATATCCGGCAGCCAGGCCGTCGCGGCGCGGATCGCTGGCGGCGATGTAGCCTTCGACCGCCGGATCGCCCGCAAGCCAGATGAACTGGCCGGCGCCGAAGTCCTGGTAGGAATCGTCGATGACGTCGAGCTGGTGGCCCAGATCGCGCAGACCCTGCACGGTATCGGCGCGCATCGCCGCCTCGACGTTGATCTCCATGCCCGCGTTGAAGCGCCAGCGCGGCGCATCGCAGGCGGCCTGCGGGTTCTGGCCGTAATCGATCATGCGGACCAGCGTCTGCATGTGGCCCTGCGGCTGCATGTTGCCGCCCATCACGCCGAAGCTCATCACCGGCTGGCCGTCCTTGGTCAGGAATGCCGGGATGATGGTGTGGAACGGCCGCTTGCCAGGCGCGACGCGGTTGGGGCTGCCTTCCCTGAGGCTGAATCCGTGGCCACGGTTCTGCAGGCTGATGCCGAATTCGGGTTCGACGCAGCCCGAACCGAAGCCCATGTAGTTGCTCTGGATGAAGCTCACCATCATCCCGCTCTCGTCGGCGGCCGTGAGGTAGATCGTGCCGCCCTTGACCGGATTGCCGACGTTGAAGTTTTGCGCCTTTTTCACGTCGATGAGTCTCGCACGCGATGCCAGATAGGCGTCATCGAGCATTTGCAGGTGGGTCACATCCATTGCAGATATCTCGGCCACGTGGTGATACACGTCGGCAAAGGCCAGCTTCATCGCCTCGATCTGCAGGTGCTGCGACTGGACCGAATCGACCGGCAGCGACGCGATGTCGAACTTCTCCAGGATACCGAGCGCGATCAGCGCGGCGATGCCCTGGCCGTTCGGCGGAATCTCGTGCAGCGTGTAACCGCGATAGTCGCGCGAGATCGGCGTGACCCATTCGGGCTGGTAGGCGGCGAGGTCTTCCCTGGTCAGCGATCCGCCATTGGCCGTCGAGAACTTCTCCAGCGCATCGGCGATTTCGCCGTTGTAGAAAGCCTCGCCCTTGGTCCGGGCGATTGCCTTCAATGCCCGCGCCGCAGCGGCAAAGCGGAACAGCTCGCCGACTTCCGGCGCGCGGCCCCAAGGCAGGAAGGCCTGCGCAAATCCGGGCTGCGACTGCAGCAGCGGCGTTGCAGCCGCCCACTTCTGCTGCACCACCGGCGGCATCAGATAGCCACGCTCGGCAATCTCGATGGCCGGCGCGAACAGGTCGGCGAAAGGCAGTTTGCCGAAGCGGTCGCTCATCGCCACCCAGCCGCGCACCGCGCCGGGCACGGTGACCGAATCCATGCCGCGCATCGGCGGCGCGGTCTTGTCGCTGCCGTACTTGTTCAGGAAGTATTCGGGCGTCCACGCTTTCGGTGCCGGGCCTGAGGCGTTCAGGCCGTGCAGTTGCTCGCCGTCCCAGAGAATTGCGAACGCGTCGCTGCCGAGGCCGTTGCTCACCGGCTCGACCAGCGTCATGACGGCGGCGGTCGCGATGGCGGCATCGACCGCATTGCCGCCCTTCTGAAGGATGCGCAGGCCGGCCTGCGCGGCGAGCGGATGCGAGGTCGACACGACGTTGCGCGCAAAGACCGGGATGCGGGTCGACGGATAGGGGTTGGCGTAGTTGAAATTCATGTCGTCTCCAATGTTCTCGATGATGTCTTCAGTCGTTGGTGATGTGCCGCTCGGTGACGATCTTCTTCCACTTGGCTGCGTCGGCCGCAACCATCGTCGCAAGCTGCTGCGGCGTGCTGACGACCGGCTCGATGCCCAGCCGCGCCAGCTTGTCCTTCGTTTCCGGATCGGCCAGCGCCTGGTTCGCAGCGGCGTTGATGCGCGTCACCATGTCGCCCGGCAAACCCTTCGGACCGTAGAGCCCGAACCAGGTGTTCGACTCGAAACCCGGCAGCACTTCGGCGATCGGCTGCAGGTTGGGCGCGAGCGGACTGCGCTTGAGCGTGGTCACGCCCAGCGCGCGGAGCTTGCCGTCGCGCACGTGCGGCATGCCGGTCGGCATCGAATCGAACATCACGTCGATGCCGCCGGTAATCAGGTCCGGGATCGCCAGCGCCGTGCCCTTGTACGGGATGTGCGTCACGAAGATGCCGGCCTGCGACTTGAACAGCTCCGCGGTCAGCTGCACGATGGTGCCGTTGCCGCTCGACGCGTAGTTGAGCTTGCCGGGATTCTTCTTCGCGTACTCGATGAACTCGGCGACCGTTTTCGCCGGCGAGCTGGTCGGTACCAGCATCACGCTCGGCGCATCGCCGACATAGGCGATAGGCGTGAAATCGCGCACCGTGTCGTAGGGCAGTTTGCGGGTGATGGCCGGTCCGATGGAATGGGTGCTGGTGGTGGCGAGCAGTAGCGTGTAGCCGTCCGCAGGCGCCTTGGCCGCCAGGTCGGAACCGATGGCACCGCCGGCGCCGGGCTTGTTGTCGATGACGACCGAAGCGCCGAGCTTCTCGCCCATCTTCTGCGACAGCGTGCGCGCGAACAGATCGGTCGCGCCGCCAGCCGGAAACGGCACCAGCAGGCGGATCGGCTTGTTCGGGTAGGGCTGCGTGAAGCCCGAGGGCGCAATGGCGGCAAGACAGAGCGCGACGGCGATGCCCTGAAGGAACTGGTGACGTTTCATGGTGGTGCAGCCTTGGGCTTCATGAATTGAGGAATGGACGGCGATGAGCGAATGCTAAGCAAGGTCCGTGCATGAAGACAGATAATTTCGGTTATTCAACTATTAGCTTTGCTCATGTCGAAAACGACTTCGGAGGCGGTTTCGCTTCAGCAATTCCGGGCACTCGCGGCCATCGCGGAATCCGGCAGCTTCACGCTCGCGGCAGAGATGCTGCAGCTCACGCAACCGGCGATCAGCCACCTGATCCGCCGCATGGAAGAGGAAATCGGCCAGCCGCTGGTGGTGCGCGGCCGGCGAATCAGGCTCACCGACGCCGGACAGGCGATGGCCGACACGGCAGTGCGCGCGCTGCGGCTGATCGACGAATCGATCGCTGCCTGCCGTTCGCAGTCGCAGTTGCGCGAAGGTCACGTCGGGCTCGCGGTCGGCCATCTGACGGCCGGCTCGCTGCTGCCGCCGGTGCTCGGGCGGTTTGCGGCTGCGCATCCGCAACTCGTGACGACGCTTCTGGACAGCACGGCCGACCAGATGATGTCGCGCATTCTTTCGCGCGAAGCCGACCTCGGCATCGGCTCGGACATCGGCCAGAAGCATTCGGAACTGGCGACCGAGCAGCTTTTCGCCGCGCGAATGGCGCTGGTCGTGCGCGACGACCATCCGCTGGCGCAACGCACAGTCATCGAGGGGCGTGAACTGGAAGGCCAGCGCTTCATCCATGTCAATCCGGATGCCAACGTGTGGCGGGCGATCAGCCGGCAACTGGCGAGTGTGGCGAACGTCTATCCGCAGGTTGCGCACCATGTGTCGATGCTGTCGACAGCCTTCGGACTGGTGCAGGCCGGCGCGGGTGTCGCGCTGTTGCCGCATTACGTGGGGGTCCTGATGCCCGGGAATCTGCGCGCGGTCACGGTGACGAAGCCCGACCTGGAGTTCCCGGTGGTGGCCATCCGCCTGGCCAAGCATCCGTTGAGTCCTGCCGCCCTGGCCTTCCTGGCCATGGTGCGGCAGCACATGAAGCCGCCGGACGTTGCATCCGGCGGCGAACTCGTCGTCAATCCTCTACGAAAGCCTCTTCGCGCTTCTTCTTGATCGAAGGCAGCAGCACGATCACCAGCAGCAGTGCCGCGCAGGCCAGCAGGCCAGCCGACAGCGGACGCGTGACGAACACGCTCCAGTCGCCGCGCGACAGCAGCAGCGCACGTCGCAGGTTCTCTTCCATCATCGGGCCGAGGATGAAGCCCAGCAGCAGCGGTGCGGGTTCGCAGCCGAGCTTGAAGAAGGTGTAGCCCACGAAGCCGAAGATCGCGACCATCCACACGTCGAAGGTGTTGTTGTTGGTCGAGTACACGCCAACCGCGCAGAACAGCACGATGGCCGGGAACAGATACTTGTACGGCACCGACAGCAGCTTGATCCACATGCCGATCAGCGGCAGGTTCAGGATGATCAGCATCGCGTTGCCGATCCACATCGAGGCGATCAGGCCCCAGAACAGCTCGGGGTTGCTGGTCATGACCTGCGGGCCCGGCTGGATGTTGTGGATCGTCATTGCGCCGACCATCAGCGCCATCACCGCGTTCGGCGGAATGCCCAGCGTCAGCAGCGGAATGAACGATGTCTGCGCGCCGGCGTTGTTCGCCGATTCAGGTGCCGCGACGCCGCGGATGTTGCCCTTGCCAAACGGCACTTCGCCCGGATGCAGCTTGGTCTTCTTCTCGATCGTGTAGGCCGCGAAAGCCGCCAGCAGCGCGCCGCCGCCCGGCAGGATGCCCAGCGAAGCGCCAAGTGCCGTGCCGCGCAGAACGGCCGGAATCATTCGCTTGAAGTCTTCCTTGGTCGGGAACAGCCCCGAAACCTTGGCAGTGAACACTTCGCGATCTTCTTCGGGACGCGACAGGTTGGCGATGATTTCACCGTAACCGAACACACCCATGGCGATGGCTACGAAGCCGATGCCGTCGGTCAGCTCAGGAATATCGAAGCTGAAACGCGCCACGCCGGAGTTCACGTCGGTGCCGACCAGACCAAGCAGCAGGCCCAGCACGATCATCGCGATAGCCTTGAGCAGCGAGCCCGAAGCCAGCACCACGGCGCCGATCAGGCCCAGGATCATCAGCGAGAAGTATTCGGCAGGGCCGAACTTGAAGGCCAGTTCGGTCAGCGGCGGCGCGAACGCAGCCAGGATCAGCGTGCCGACGCAACCCGCGAAGAACGAGCCGAGGCCGGCGGCGGCGAGTGCCGGTCCGGCCCTGCCCTTGCGCGCCATCTGGTAGCCGTCGATCACAGTCACCACCGAGGACGATTCGCCAGGGAGATTGACAAGAATGGCGGTGGTGGAGCCGCCGTACTGCGCGCCGTAGTAGATGCCGGCCAGCATGATCAGCGCCGACACGGGCGGCAGCGCGTACGTGGCGGGGAGCAGCATCGCGATCGTCGCGACCGGGCCGATGCCCGGCAGCACGCCGATCAGCGTGCCCAGAATGCAACCGACCAGGCAGTAAAGCAGGTTGGTGAATGTGAACGCTACGCCGAAGCCCAGCGACAGGTTGTTGATCAGATCCATGGTCGTGTCCCTATCAGCCGGTGATGAAGGTCGGCCAGACCTGGATCTGGAGCTTCAGCGCCCAGATGAAGGCGATGTAGCTGCCGATGGCCAGCACGGTCGCCAGCACCAGCACCTTCTTGAAATTGAACTCGCTGCCGGCGAGGCTGCCGATGATCACCAGCGCATAGATCGCGATGATCAACCCCATCGCCGGGACGCCGATGCTGGGCAGGCCGCCGAGCAACACGCCGAACGCCAGGTTGGCGCCGAGGATGAACACCACCTGCTTCCAGGCCCACTTTCCGATGATCTCGCCGTCTTCGGTTTCCACCGTGAGGCCGCTGAACATGATGCCGATGCCGATCAGCGACATCACCACGCCCAGCAGGAGCGGAAAGTAGCCGGGGCCCATGCGGGCACCGTTGCCGACGTTGTAGGTCGACGCACCCCAGGCGAATGCCACACCAACCACGGTGAACATCACGCCCGAGAAAAAGTCCTTCTGACTCTTGATTTTCACGAACAGTCTCCTCGAAAGATTCGATGCGAGATTGTCTGGTCAGCCAATCGTCAGGCTGATGTGGATTCCACCTAGCGAAGCGCTAGGGATAACCCCAAAGCATTACCGGCGACGATTGCGGTAACTGCGACGGCGCTCACTCCAGCGGCGGCGTGGCGCTCAGCACTTCCTCGATCGTCGTCACGCCTTCCGCCACCCGCAGCGCGCCAGCGAGCCGCAGCGGACGCATGCCATCGGTCACTGCCTGACGCCGCAGCGCGCCCAGGTTCGGCTCCTTGTTGACCTGCGTCTTGAAGTCCTCGCTGATGCTCAGCAGCTCGTAAAGCCCCATCCGCCCGAGGTAGCCGGTCATGCGGCAATCGACGCAGCCGACCGCCTTGTACGCCTTGACCGAACCGGTGATCTGCCACGGCTTGACGAATTCCGCCAGCTTCTCCCGCGTGACCGATTCGTCGGGCTGCTTGCAATGCGGGCACAGCGTGCGCACCAGCCGCTGCGCCAGCACGCCGAGCATCACCGCGTTGATGAGGTACGACGGCACGCCCAATTCCATCAGCCGCGTGATGGCGCTGGGTGCGTCGTTGGTGTGCAGCGTGCTGAAGACCAGATGGCCGGTCAGCGCCGACTGCACCGCCATCTCGGCCGTCGGCAGGTCGCGGATTTCGCCGACCATGATGATGTCCGGGTCCTGCCGCATCAGCGCGCGCAGGCCTTCGGTAAAGCCGAAATCGAGTTGCGGCTGCACCTGCGTCTGGTTGAAAGACGGCTCGATCATCTCGATCGGGTCCTCGATGGTGCTGACGTTGACCTGCTCCGTCGCCACGCGCTTGAGCGTCGAATACAGCGTCGTCGTCTTGCCGGAGCCGGTCGGCCCGGTGACCAGGATGATCCCGTGCGGCCGCGTGACCAGCTGCTCCCAGCGCTTGGCGTCGTGCTGGGCAAACCCGAGCGCATCCAGGTCCTTGACGGCGGTGTCGGGGTCGAAGATCCGCATCACCATCTTTTCGCCGAAGGCCGTCGGCAGCGTCGACAGCCGCATCTCGACCTCGTCGCCGCGCATGTTGCGGGTCTTGATGCGACCGTCGAGCGGCCGACGCTTCTCGACCACGTCCATCCGGCCGAGCAGCTTGATGCGCGCGACCATCGCATTCATCACGCCCATCGGCATCTGGTAGGCCGGATGCAGCACGCCGTCGATGCGGAAGCGGATCACGCCTTGTTCCCGCCGCGGCTCGAGGTGGATGTCGCTCGCGCGCTGGTCGAAGGCGTACTGCCAGAGCCAGTCGACCACCTGCACCACGCTCTGGTCGTTGGCATCGAGCGTGCGGTTGCTCTTGCCCAACTCGACCAGCTGCTCGAAGCTCGCGCCGCCCGCGTTGCCGCCGGCTTTCTGCGCCGCGCGAACCGACTTCGCAAGGGCGAAGAATTCGGCCGTGTAGCGCTGGATGTCTGCCGGGTTCGCGACGACTCGACGCACCTTGCGACGCGCCTGCCGCTCGACTTCCGCGATCCAGTCGGTGAGGAACGGCTCTGCCGTGGCGACAACCACTTCGGCCGGCGTCACCTGCACCGGCAGCACCTTGTGGCGCTCGGCGTAGGCGGCGCTCATGGTGTCGGCGACCTTGCCCACGTCGACCTTGAGCGGATCGATTCGCAGGTAGGCGAGCCCCGCGCGGCCGGCCAGCCATTCGGTCAGCATTTCGAGATCGAGCGGCTTGCCGTCGCGCTCTCGCGTCATCGCGACGTTGGCGAGCCGAACCAGCGGCGCCTGCCGACTTTCGGCCTGCGCGCAGCGCGCGATGGTGCGCTGCGCCTCGTGCGGCGAAATCACGGCATCGGCGGCCAGCCACTCGATCAGCTGGCGCAGTTCGAGCGGGCCTTCGTGACGCGGACGCGCCGACGCTGCAGGAGGAGAAACGGCGCTCATGGATGTTTTTCCTTGTCGGGCGATCGATGCGGATCAGGCAATATGAGGCTTGAACACCCGCAACCACTTCGGTGCCGGCAGGCCCCAGCGCGTCTGCACGGTCTGGGCTCGCTCGGCGAGCACATCGCGTTTCGGCCGCAGCGGCGTGCACTGGGCCATCACCACGGTGTTGCCTTCGCGCGTCGGCTTGAAAGCCCAGACGGCGTCTTCACCGAAGGCCGCGACGATCTTCTCGAGGCTCTGCGCGTAACTCGAGGAGCGCCCGAACAGATTGACCGTCATTGCGCCGTCCTCGGTCAGCAGCGCACGGCAGTCGGCGTAGAAACCTTCGCTGTCGAGCACAGGCGCCGCGGCTTCGTGATCGTACAGATCGACCTGCAGCGCATCGACGGTGCCCTGCCATTTCGGCTTGCGGATCTCGGTGCCGGCATCGGCCAGCACGACTTCCAGTTTGGCATCGTCCGCCGGCAGCTTGAACCAGCCGCGACATGCCGCCAGCACCTGCGGATTCAGCTCGATCGCGGTCGTGCGCATGCGCAGCTGCTTGCGGCTGAACTTGGTGAGCGTCGCCGCGCCGAGGCCGAGCTGCATCGAATGCCGGCTCATGACGCTCGACGGCTCGACGAACAGCAGCCAGGCCATCATCCGCTGCACGTATTCGAGTTCGATCTCATACGGCGCATCCATCTTCATCGAACCCTGGATCCATTCGGTTCCCAGATGCAGATAGCGGATGTCGCCCCAGTCGGAAAAGTTGACTTCCGGAAGCACCGGTTTCTTGCTGGCCATCAGGCGATTCCGTGCCGGACGAAGACGTCGCGCCAGGCTTCCAGCTTGCGGTCGAAACTCCAGGAGGCGTTGGCCGGACTGGTCGACGGCAGCTTGTAGACGGAGATCGGCAATGACGGTTCTGGACGCGCGGCCGCGAACGCGTCGACGACGCGCCGCGAATGCCGGAAACTTTCGGCGCCGTTGTGCGCGATGGCGCCCAGTCGCGGCAGGTCGAGCCCCGCGAAATCGTTGACCGCGGCGTCGCGGATCGCGCTGTCGAGACTTCCTTCGCGCTCGCAGGCGGCGTAGACGTCCCAGACGCCCAGGCCGCGTTCCAGCAGCCAGTCGGCGCGCATGGCGAACGGTTCTGTGGCCGGCGCGAGGGGGTGGGAGGGCCAGATGGCTTGCAAGATCTTCCAGAAATGGTTTTGTGGATGGGCATAGTACTGCCCGAGTGCGAGCGACTTCACGCCGGGAAAGCTGCCGAGGATCAACACCGTCGTCTGCAGCGAGACGATCGGCGCCATTCCGGTGAGGCGAAGGGATGCTTCCGACACCGGCATCGACGCAATGCTTGTTTCGACTTTCATATCGTCCGGAGTCTACAAACGACAAAAAACCCGCCGCGGCGGGTTCTTCGTCGAAGCTGCTGTCTGCCAGCGGGCCTTACGGCTTCTTCAGAGCTGCGTTTTCAGCGGTGCCGGGGATCTTCTCGCCGATCTTGTGGCCGGCGGTGCGCATGCCGTCGGCTGCCTTGTGGCCGACGTTGGCAACGGCGTTGCCGGTCTTCTTGGCGACGCGCTTCGTGGCATGGCCGGCCTTCTTGGCGCCGTGCTTGGTCGCGTTGTAGGCCTTCTTCGTGCCTGCCTTGGCCTTCTCGGTCATGGTGGGCTGCGGTGTCACGGCGGGTGCGGGTGCAGCCATCGGGGCGGCAGGCGGCGGCGGGGTCTGGGCCGATGCCGAGAAGCCGATCGAGGCGATGCCGAGGGCAAGGATGGCTGGGACGGTACGGATGAAAGACGAGGTCATTGAAATTTCTCCATGAAGTGTTGTAGTCACGGACTTGCCGCACTGAGCAGACAACGGGCGAACTGCGCGGGCGGATGACAGCCGTTTACTCAGTTGAAACCCTCGGCGCAAAAAAAAGCGGACCCAGCTTCGGCAGGGCCTCGATCGCGTTGCGGGTCGTCGCCTTCGCAAGCGCTTCGACATCGATGCCGCGCAATTCCGCAAGCACCTGTCCGATGCGCGGAAGCTCGCCGGGTTCGTTGCGCGCCTGCGGAATGCCGGCGTCGCGCTGCGCCTTGGTCTGGTAGAGCCAGTGCGGCTGGATGTCGGGCGAATCGGTCTCCATGACGATGGCGTCCAGCGGCAACGAGACAGCCAGACGGCGAACCTGCAGGGCGCGATCGAATGTCAGCGTGCCGCCGAAACCCAGCTTGAGCCCGAGGCCGATGCAGGCGTTCGCCTGCTGCTCGCTGCCGTTGAACGCATGTGCGATGCCGCGCCATGGCCGGCCGGCCCCGACCTGCCGCAGCTGCCCGAGGACCTTGTCGACCGAGCGCCGCACGTGGATCACGACCGGCAGATCGTGCTTGCGCGCAAGCTGCAGCTGGGCGCGGAAGAAACGTTCCTGTCTCGCGTTGTCCAGACCGGGGACGAAGTAGTCGAGCCCGATCTCGCCGACAGCCACCAGCCGCGGATCGTTTTTCCGCAGCGTGAGTTCGGCATCGAGCGTTTCCAGGTCGTCGTCTTGCGCGTCGCCGGTGCAGAGCGGATGGATGCCCAACGCATACGCATCCCCCTGCGCGTGCGCCAGCTCGCGGACGGTGGCGAAGTTGAATGCGGCGACGGCCGGAATCACGCAGAGCGACACGCCTTCTCTTGCGGCGCGGGCTCGAACGGTCGTGGTTTCCGTGCCGAATTCGGGGGCATCCAGGTGACAGTGTGTATCGACGAAACCGGTCATCTCCGGATGATGCCCGAACGTCTGCACGGCCGAGAAAACCGTGCTACCGTGAAAATAACTTTTGCTGGAGGTGTCGATGCGCAGGCCTGGTTTCTACAGCCGTTCGCCGGACGCATCGCGCGTACCGGCAGAGCCCTTGTCTCCGCCAGCCGGAGAAGATGCCGAAGCAGGCACCGCTCGGGTGCAGTCGCCAGAAGTCACGACAGCCACGAAGGCACCTTGGCAGCCCGGAAGGAAATCCTTCGGTGCGTTGATCCTGGCGATGGTCGCGATGGTCGGCGGCGCTGTCGTCTGGATGCCGAAGCCCGGCCACGCACTGACCCAGAAAGACATCGATGCCGCGGTCATGCGGACACTGGCGACGGCCACCCTTCCCTCCCCTGCGGCCCGTGCGGCGGACATCGTCCGGCCAGCCGTCGTCCGGGTGGTGGCCTACGGCCCGGAAAGGGCCAGTCCCGAGGCGAAGACCGAGAAACGCGGCCGCAATCTCGCGCGCGGCAAGCCGCCGGAAGCGGAAGAGCCGGCCGGCCCGACCGAACGCGGTGTCGGCACCGGCGTGGTGATCGTCGACAAGGGCGTGATCCTGACCAACCTCCACGTCGTCGCGGGTGCCGAAACGATCAAGGTTACCTTCTACGACGGACTCGAAGCTGTGGCGACCATCACCGGCATGCAGCCCGAAAACGATCTCGCCGTGCTGCAGGCGCAGAAGATTCCCGATGACCTGATCGCCGCGACGATGCGCTCCACGGCCGATCTCCAGTCCGGCGATTCCGTGGCTGCGGTCGGCTTTCCGTTCGGCATCGGGCCTTCGGTGTCGTCGGGTGTGGTGTCGGGCCTGAAACGCTCCTTTCGCTCGCCCGAGGGCAAACAGGAACTCGGCAACCTCATCCAGTTCGATGCGGCGGCCAATCCGGGCAATTCGGGCGGGCCGCTGGTGAATATGGACGGCGAGGTGCTGGGCATCGTTACCGCCATCCTCAATCCGACGCAACAGCGGACCTTCATTGGCATCGCTTTTGCAGTACCCATCGAGAACGCGGCCTCGGCCGTGGGTTCGCCGCCGTTCTAACGCCTCTTGCTTTTGGGATTCGACGCATGACCACAGAAAGCCACTTCCAGAATTTCCAGGAATCTCAGGCGCCCGCCACGGCCGAGTTGATGGAGCAGATCCTCTACGAGGTCAAGCGCGTCGTCGTCGGGCAGGACCGTTTTCTGGAGCGCGTGATGGTGGCGATGCTGGCGGGCGGCCATCTGCTGGTCGAAGGCGTGCCGGGTCTGGCGAAGACGCTGACCATCAAGACGCTGTCGGAGACTTTGCGCGGCCAATTCAAGCGCATCCAGTTCACGCCCGATCTGGTGCCTGCCGATCTGGTCGGCACGCGCATCTACAACCAGAAGACCGGCGAATTCGGCACCTCTTTGGGGCCGGTTTTCGCTAATCTGCTGCTGGCCGACGAAATCAACCGGGCGCCGGCCAAGGTGCAGAGCGCGCTGCTCGAAGTCATGCAGGAGCGCCAGGTGACGATCGCTGGCGAGACGCACAAGGTGCCGCGCCCCTTTCTGGTGATGGCGACGCAGAACCCGATCGAAACCGAGGGCACCTATCCGCTGCCCGAGGCGCAGGTCGACCGCTTCATGATGAAGGTGCTGGTCGACTACCCGACCGACGAAGAGGAATTCGTGATCGTGCAGCGCGTGATCGGCACGCCGGTGCAGGTCAACGCGGTTGCAACGACGGAGCAGCTGGCGCAGTTGCAGTCCGAAGCACGACGCGTATACGTCGATCCATCGCTGATCCAGTATGCGGTGAAGCTGGTGTCGGCCACCCGCATGCCCGAAAAGCATGGCCTGAAGGACATGCGACGGTTCATCACCTTCGGCGCCAGTCCGCGCGCGACCATCAATTTGACCGAAGGCGCGCGTGCGCTGGCGTTGCTGCGTGGCCGCAGCTATGCGCTGCCCGAAGACATGACCGCGCTGGTTCCCGACGTGCTGCGACACCGGATCACGCTGTCGTACGAAGGCCTGTCAGAAGGCCTGACCGTCGACGGCCTGATCGACAAGATCATGCGCGCCGTTCCCGCCCCTCCAAAGCCACTCGAACATGAAAAGCTGGTGGCGTAGGACGCCTAAAACGCCAGCTGCCAACGACGACCGCGCGGTCGTCGAGGCGGGTGGCGCGGCCGAGCGCTTGCTCAACCGGCTTGAGTGGACGGTGATACGCCGGCTCGACGGATTGCTGCAGGGCGACTACCGCACGCTGATGCGCGGCGGCGGGCTGGATCTGGCCGATCTGCGCGAATATCAGCATCACGACGACGTCCGCCATATCGACTGGAACGTCACCGCACGGCTGCAGACACCGTATGTGCGCGTGTTCACCGAAGACCGCGAGATGGCCGCCTGGTTCGTGCTCGATCTGAGCCGCTCGGTGGATTTCGGCTCCGGGCTCAAGGCGAAGCGCGAGATATCGATCGGTTTCGTGGGCGTGCTGGCGCGGCTGCTGACGCGACACGGCAATCGCGTCGGCGCGCTGGTCTATGGCAACAACCTGGAAGCCATCATCCCGCCGCGCAGCGGACGCCGCCACGTTCTGCATCTGCTGCATTCGATGGCGCGGCGCGCGAACGAAGCCGCGCCGACGCAAAAGGGCATGACGCGACTCGACGATCTGCTGAAATCTGCTGCCGGCCTGATGCCGCGACGCTCGACCGTTTTCGTGGTGTCCGATTTCCTCAGCGAGCCCGGCTGGGAAAAACCCCTGGCTCAGCTGACCCAGCGCCATGAAGTCATCGCGGTGCGACTGTTCGATCCGCTGGAACTTCAGCTGCCCGATCTCGGTCTCGTTCCGTTGCGCGACGCCGAAACCGGCGAGCAGCTCTGGGTCGACACGCACGATGCAGGCTTTCGCAAGCGCTTCGCGAAGATCGCCTCGGAGCGCGAAGCGACATTGCGCACTTCGCTGGCTAGGGCTGGTGTCGACACGCTCGAACTCTCGACCCAGGACGACCTGGTCGCCGCCATCCTCCGATTCACGGATCTTCGAAAGCGCCGCGTTCGAGGTGTCGGTGGTGGTGGCGGTGGTGGCGGCAACAATGCAAAGGTGGCTACGGCATGAACTTCCTCTGGCCCCAGTTTCTGTGGCTGCTGGCGGCGCTGCCGCTGCTGGTGCTCTTATATATGTGGCTGATGCGCCGCAAGAAGAAGCTGGCGCTGCGTTATGCCAGCCTTTCGATCGTGCGGGAGGCGATGGGCGCACGACAAAGCGTCCGGCGGCATATTCCGCCGTTCCTGTTTCTGCTGGCCATCGCAGCGATGCTGGTCGCCTCCTCGCGCCCGATGGCCGTCGTCACGCTGCCGTCGAACCAGCAGACCATCATCCTGGCGATGGACGTCTCGGGCAGCATGCGCGCCACCGACGTGCTGCCGAACCGGCTCGTCGCAGCGCAGGAAGCCGCGAAAGCGTTCATCAAGGACCTGCCGCGCACGGTGAAGGTCGGCATCGTCGCCTTTGCCGGCAGCGCGCAGGTCGCGCAACTGCCGACGGTAAACCATGACGACCTCGTGACGGCCATCGACGGCTTCCAGCTGCAGCGCGCTACGGCGACCGGCAATGCCATCGTCGTGTCGCTGGCCACGCTGTTCCCCAACGCCGGCATCGACATAGCCAACTTCGGCCCGCAGAGCCGGCAGCGCGGCGTGGCGATCGAGCAGGCCGGCAAGGCGCCACCGGAAAAGTTCACCCCGGTGGCACCCGGCTCCTACACGTCGGCGGCGATCATCATGCTGACCGACGGGCAGCGAACCACAGGCGTCGATCCGCTCGATGCGGCCAAGGTGGCGGCGGAGCGCGGCGTGCGTGTCTACACGGTGGGTGTCGGCACGGTGGACGGCGAAACCATCGGTTTCGAAGGCTGGTCGATGCGCGTGCGGCTCGATGAGGAGACGCTGAAGGCTGTCGCCACCCAGACGCAAGGTGAATACTTCTACGCCGGCACGGCGGCCGACCTGAAGAAGGTCTACGACACGCTGAGCTCGCGCCTTACTGTCGAGAAGAGAGAAACCGAGGTTTCCGCACTGTTCGCGCTCGGCGCGGCGCTGCTCGCATTGCTTTCCGCCGGTCTGTCGCTGTTCTGGTTCAATCGAATTCTTTAAGAATTAAAGAATTGGAGACAGGCATGTTCGATTTGAACGGAAAGGTCGCGCTCGTCACGGGAGGCAACGGCGGTATCGGTCTCGGAATGGCGCTCGGGTTGGCAAAGGCTGGAGCGCGTGTCGTGGTGGCTGCGCGCAACGCCGAGAAATCGGCAGCTGCGGTGGAGGCATTGCGCGCTGCCGGCAGCGACAGTTTCGCGCTCGCCGCCGATGTCACCGACGAAGCATCGGTGACCGCATTGTTCGACGCCGTGGCCGAGCGCTGCGGCCGGCTCGACATCCTGATCAACAACGCGGGCACCACGGTGCGAAAGCCGGTCGACCAGCTTTCGCTCACCGAATGGAATTCGGTGATGGACACCAACCTCACCAGCGCATTCCTCTGCTGCCGTGCGGCCTACCCGCTGATGCAACGTGCGGGCGGCGGCAAGATCGTCAACATCGGGTCGATGGCGTCGATCTTCGGCATGCCTTATGCACCGGCCTACAGTGCGAGCAAGGGCGGGATCGTCCAGCTGACGAAGGCGATGGCAGCCTCGTGGGCGAAAGACGGCATACAGGTCAACGCGGTGCTGCCGGGCTGGATCCAGACCGACCTCACGGACGGCGCGCGCGCGCAAGTGCCGGGACTGAACGAGCGAGTGATCGCCCGGACAGCCTCCGGCCGCTGGGGTCAGCCGCAGGACCTGGCCGGCATCGCGGTGTTCCTGTCGAGCGCGGGATCGGACTTCATTACCGGTACGGCGATCCCGGTGGACGGCGGCTATTCGATCGCTGCCTGAAACTCACACCTCCACGCGAATCCGGCCCACAGTGCACGGACGCTGTCACGCTTAAGTTCCAACTCCTCTGAAACTGATCGAAGGAGATCGCAATGGAACCGATGAAGCCGATGGCACCGATGGCACCGATGGCACCGATGGCACCGATGAAACCGATGGAGCCCATGAAACCAATGGCACCGCAAGCCTCCGACTGGTGGCCGCAGGGCCTGAGCAACCCGAGCAGCAGCGGTTCGCAGAACGACCTGCGCTATGCCTTCTTCCCCGACCAGCAGCGCCTGGCCATCGAGCAGAACGGCAAGGTCACCCAGTACGACACCGGCAATCATCAGATTTCTGGCGTGAGCCAGCAGCAGTCCGGCAGCGGCGGTACGCCGAGCTTCACGAGCCAGAACGGTACGGTCGATCTGGCGTCGTTGAAGCAGGTCTGAAGAAACCCAACTTTCCAATTCCTCCGAGGCTTCGGTCTTGGAATCCGCTCGCTATCTAAATAATCGTTCAGATTAGCCGCTCTCGTCCTCCGAAACAATCGGTAACACGGCAGCGGCAGCTCATTCACCCGAAAGATCGGTCGCTCTGTGCGATGGACCACGGCCTAACCGCCATCTCCATCGCAAGTTGATCTTCCCTTTAGTACCACTCGAAGGAGATCGCACAGAACAACGATTTTGAGGGGCGGCATTCTTGAGTATCCGGACTGCGGCGTGCAAACGCTGCCACGTGCGTTCGCGCGCGTTATCAGTCGTGGTGTCGGTTGCGCTGTCGGGACTACTTCCGCTGCACGCGCAAACCTCGTCGGCACCGAATCCCTTTATTGAAGAACAGCGCCAGCAGCAACGCGAGCGGGCGCTGCGCACACAGCAGGAACGCAGCGTCGATGTGCGCCTACCGACGGCGACAGGCACGTCCGAGACACGACTGCCGCCGCCCGAAACACCCTGCTTCGCGATCTCGCATCTCGCTCTGGACGGCGAACTATCGCAAGATTTCGCGTGGAGTCTTGAAGCAGCTTCAGGCACAGGCGGCGACGACACGCCGATCGGTCGCTGCCTCGGAGCAAGCGGCCTCGATGTCGTTGTCGCGCGGATTCAAAAAACCGTCATCGATCGTGGCTACATCACCACTCGCGTATTGGCCAGCCATCAGGACCTGAGCGCCGGAACGCTCACCCTCACGCTGATTCCGGGGCGGATTGCCGCCATCCGCTTCGCAGACGGTGCCGCGCCGCCGACGCACCTTCTCAACGCCATCCCCACGACATCCGGCGATCTGCTTGATCTTCGCGATATCGAACAAGGGCTGGAGAACCTCAAGCGGCTTCCGACATCCGACGTCGACATCAAGATCGAGCCTTCGACTGCAGCCGGTGCGCGCCCCGGGGACAGCAATCTCGTCGTCAAGTACAGCCGGAAATTTCCGCTGCGCGCGAGCGTCAGCCTCGACGATAGCGGTACCGAAGCCACCGGCAAGACCCAGACCGGCATGACCTTGGCCTGGGACGGCCCGCTCGGGCTGAACGACCTGGCTTACGTCAGCCTGAATCGCGATGCCTTCAACCACGGCGGGCAAGGCACCGGCGGGCAAACCGTCCACTATTCCGTTCTGTACGGCTATTGGCTCTTCGGCGTCACGGCCAGCCGGAGCAGATACCACCAGTCCGTCGCGGGTCTGGTCGATACCTACGTCTACGCGGGTGCAACCCGCAACGCGGAAGTCCGGCTTTCCCGACTCATCCATCGGGACCGGAGTCGCAAGACGACGGTGGCGATCCGGGGTTTTCGGACGGCATCGCGCCACTTCATCGACGATTCCGAGAACGACAACCAGCGTCGCGTTGTCAGCGGACTGGAAGCCAGTCTCAACCATCGCGAATTCATCGGCGATTCGACGCTGGACGGCACGCCCGCCTACCGGCGCGGCACCGGCGCTTTCGGCTCGCTGCCTGCCTACGAGGACATCTACGGCGAAGGCACTTCGCGGATGAAGCTCTACACGACCGATGTGAGCCTCAACGTCCCTTTCGCACTCGCCCGTCAGAAGCTGCGCTACACGGCGCTCTGGCGCGCGCAATGGAACCGCACACCGCTCACGCCGCAAGACCGCTTCGCCATCGGCGGCCGCTACACCGTGCGCGGCTTCGATGGCGAAACCAGCCTGGCGGGAAATCGCGGCTGGCTGCTGCGCAACGACTTCGGCGTCGCGCTCGGGCAGAGCGGCGCCGAGTTCTATGCGGGGATCGATTACGGCGAGGTCGGCGGGCCATCGGCGAAGTTCCTTCTGGGCCGTCACCTTGCAGGCGGTGTCATCGGTTTGCGTGGCGCCTTCATCGGGCTGAACTACGACCTCTTTGTCGGTACACCGATCGCCAAACCCGAGGGATACCGCACCGCAAAGGTCACAGGCGGCATCAGCCTCAACTACGCCTTCTGAAGCAACCGAGGCACAGCAACCAAGTCGGCTTCATCACGCCGCATCTCCCGTTTTCCGCATCGACTTTCTCGACGACTCATCCAACATGAAAAAACCAATCTCTCTCGCACTCACCGCTCTCTCGATCGCACTTCTGCAGGCATGCGGTGGCGGTCACTCCGACACGGAAGGCACGCCGGCAACCGGCGTGACAAATGCGGGCACAACCACGAACACAGGTTCGGCGAGCGCTGCCTTCATCCGCGGCACCACTGCACGCTACCAACTGACCAGCCTCGGCAGCCAGAGCTTCGGAGTGCTGACGACGAGCGCTCAAGACGCCGGGGGTGCCGTGACTGCGCTCAATACCAACGTGTTGAGCGGCGGCACCTCCGTCAAGGAAATCAGCGGCGACGCAACCTACGCCATGGGCCGATGGGCTGCGGGCACAGTCACCACCGCTTCGGGCGCCACGACGCTGACCGGCACAGATAACCGCGCCTACCACTACATCGCGATTAATGTTCCATCCGCATTTCCTGCATCGGGTTCCCTGGCATGCAGCGCCGGTGCCTTCACGGCGCCGACCTACACGGGTGGCGGCACTCCGGGCACGACCGGCACTGCCATCGGTTCGGCCACGCTGATCTTCGGCGCGAGCGGCGCGACCGTCGGCGGCTCGGTGAACGTGATCGCAGCAGGCAGCGCCGGCTCCGTCGCCCTGAGCGGATCGATCGCCACACCGAACAGCTCGTCGACCACCGGCACGTACTTCAGCAACGGCACCGGCGCGTACACGCAGATCGGCGACGCCGGCACCGGCGCCTACCTCGTCGCAAGCAGCTATGCCGTCACGCTGGCCAACGGCTCGCGCTACGTCGGCGTCGCCAAGTTCCGCTGCAGCTGAGCCATGAACAAGAACTTCCACCGCGTCATCTTCAACGTGGCGCGCAGGATGCGCATGGTCGTGCAGGAGACGGCCAGGAGCGTCGGTAGATCGACCGGCACTTCCATCCGCACTGCCACCCGCGCTTCCATCGGCACATCGTCACCACGCAGCGCAGCGGTGGGCGTTCTTGTTTTCATCGCCTCGCTGACGGCGGTTTCGGCGGCGGCACAGATTGCAGCCGATCGCAATGCGCCAGGCAACCAGCGCCCGACCGTGCTCGTCGCGCCCAACGGCGTGCCGCTCGTCGACATCCGGACGCCATCGGCCGCAGGCGTGTCGCGCAACACCTATCGGCAGTTCGACGTCAACGGCAACGGTGCCATTCTCAACAACAGCCGCACCGATGTTCAGACGCAGCTCGGCGGCTACGTACAAGGCAACCCGTGGCTCGCGAGAGGCTCGGCCCGCGTCATCGTCAACGAGGTCAACAGCAGCAACCCGAGCTACCTGCGCGGATTCGTGGAGGTTGCAGGACCGCGCGCTGAAGTCATCATTGCCAACCCGTCGGGGATCTTCGTCAACGGCGCCGGATTCATCAATGCGAGCCGCGCCACGCTCACCACCGGAACCCCGCAGTTCGGGCTCTCCGGCGATCTTGAAAGCTACGTCGTGCGAGGCGGCGCCATCGGCATCCTTGGTGCGGGACTCGATGCGAGCACGACGGATTCGCTCTCCATCCTTTCGCGCGCCTTCGAACTCAGCGGCGCGCTGCATGCGACCGACTTCAAGGTCATCGCCGGCGCAAATCGGATCTCCACCGACCTGACCGGCATCACGCCCATCGCCGGAACAAACAATGCGCCGGCCTATGCGCTCGACGTCGGGCAGCTCGGCGGCATGTATGCGAACCACATCGCGCTCGTCGTCAACGAGAACGGCGTCGGTGCGAGGAACACAGGGACGATCCAGACATCGACGGGCACTTATGCACTGGCCGGCGTGGGCAAGCTCACGCTTTCGGTGGATGGGATGCTGGAGAACAGCGGGCTCATCCGGGCAGCGTCCGATGCGGCCATCGGCGCTGCCAGGGTCGTCAACAGCGGCACGATCGAAGGCCAGCGGGTTGAACTGAACAGTGTTGCGGGGAACATCGACAACCGTGCCGGCACCATCCGCCAGACCGGCACCGCCGATCTCACCGTCGCGGCGCTGAGTCTCAGCAACACGAACGCTGGTTTTATCGGCGCAGAACCTGTCACCCCGTCGGGTAGCAGCGGCTCGGGTAGCACGGCAGCGTCGCCAGTCGTCTCCCCGGGCTCGCTCACCGCCGTCGGCGCCATCCTCAACGACGGCGGCAAGATCTACACAGGCGGCGACATCGCACTGCAGACGCCGAGCGTGAACAACGACGGCGGAACGCTCAAGGTCGCGAACCTGAATGTCGGCGGCCCCTCGTTCAGCAACGCGGGCGGCAAGCTGAACGTGACGAACGCGTTCACCGCCCATGTCGGAGCGTTCGACAACGCACGCGGCAGTCTGCATGCCGGCACCATCGGCGTCGCGACCACCGGCGATCTGGACAACCGGGGCGGCACGCTGGCGAGCGACGGCGGGGTTGGCCTCACTGTCGGCGGCGCCGTCGACAACACCGGCGGCACGGTCTCGGCGGTCGGCGCACTGCATGCCACGGTGGCGGGCGCGCTGGACAACACGGCCGGCAAGCTGCTCGGCAACACCGGTGCGACCGTTGTGGCAGGTTCGCTGAACAACACGCTCGGTGCCGTTCAATCGGCCAGTGGCGCAACCCGGCTCGGCATCGCTGACCGGTTGTCGAACGACAAGGGCAGCATCGGCGCGGGCACGGACGTGTCCATTCAAGCCGGAAGCCTTGCCAACATCGGAACCGCTGGAGAGATCCGTGCAGAGAACGACAGTACCGTCGCTGTGGTGCATTCGCTCTCCAACGGGGGCCGCATCACCTCGGGGCGCCACACCACCGTCACGGCGGAAAACCTCGACGGCAATTCCACTGGCGTACTGGGCGCAGGCATCGGTTCCGATGGCTCCCTCGGGACGACAGGCAACCTGAGCGTCGCCACAACGGAATCCCTGAAGGTCGCAGGAACTCTTCTTGCCGCTGGCAACGTCGCGCTGACCGCCATCGCCGGCAATGTCGACACAAGCGGTGCGACCGTGACCACGCCGGGCACGTTGACGGTGACGGCCAATACGTCGGCCAGCCAGTCGCTGGTCAACGAAGCCGGCACGCTGAGCGCCGGCCAGTTGAATCTGCAGGCATCGAACATCCGGAACACGCGCGCCGGACAGATCGTGCAGACAGGCACGGGGGCGACGACCATCGCCGTCACCGGCACCTTGGACAACTCGGCAGGTCGCATCGCGAGCAACGGGCAGGAGCTGACACTGGCCGCTGCAACGCTGCTGAACACCGGCGGTTTCCTGCAGCACGCCGGGGCCGGCACGCTCGGCATCGCGGCAACCACGTTCGACGGCGCGAGCGGCAGCATCGTGGGCAGCGGCGAACTGGTCGTTCGAGCCGGCAGCTTCAGACAGGACGGGGCCACGACCAAGGCCAGGCAGATCACCATCGATGCGGGCTCGCTGAGCAATGCGGGCGGCACCATCGTCCAGACCGGCACCGGTACGACCCGCATCGCAGCCGCCGGCACCCTGGACAACGACCATGGCACTGTCACGACCAACGCCATCGATGTCGAACTCTCGGCCGCGACCTTCCGCAATAAAGCCGGCAGCGTGCAGCACGCCGGGGCCGGCACGCTGGACATCAGTGCAACACAGACGTTCTCCGGTGCAAAGGGCCAGATCTCAAGCAATGGCGTCTTGTACGCCCACGGCGGCGACTTCGATCTGGACGGCGGCACCACCAGCGCCAGGCGGGTCTTCGTCGAGACAGCCAGCCTGAGCAACAGGGCCGGGCAGATCGTCCAGACCGGAACCGGCACCACCCGGATCGCCACGGCCGGGAACATCTTCAACGACGGCGGCACCATCGCAACCAACGCCACCGATGTCGAACTTGCAGCCGGCGGCACGCTGTCGAACGCAGATGGCCTTCTTCAGCACGCAGGCGCCGGATCGATGAACCTCACGGCCGGCAACTACGCTGGCCCCAGGGGAAAAATCGTCTCCAACGGTGCTCTTCGCGCCAACGTCGCCGGTGCGTTCGACCAAAGCGGCGGCACCACGACAGCGAAGCAGGTTGCCATCGACGCAGGCTCGCTCGGCAATGTCGACGGCACCCTCATCCAGACGGGCACAGCCGCCACGCGAATCTCGACCAGGGACGACCTGAACAACGACGGCGGGACCATCGCGACGAACGCCGTCGATGTCGAACTTCTTGCAGGCGGCACGCTCTCCAACGCCTCAGGAAAGTTCCAGCACGTCGGCACCGGTAACCTGAACCTCGCAGCCGGTGCGTACAGCGGCGCCAAGGGAGAACTCGTGACCAACGGCGCGCTGGTCGCCAGCGTCGCCGGCGCCTTCGGTCAGGACGATGGCAGCACCTCTGCCAATCAGGTCACGATCGATGCGGGCTCGCTGAGCAACGTGGCCGGCGACATCGCGCAGATCGGCTCGGGCGCGGCACGCATTTCGATCACCGGCACCCTGGACAACACCGCAGGTCGCATCGGGAGCAACGGATCGGATGTGACGCTTGCAGCCGCGACGCTGCAGAACACTGGCGGTACGCTGCAGCATGCCGGCACCGGCGCCATGAACATCACGGCCCCCACGTTCAGTGGTGCGAACGGCCGCATCCTCGGCAACGGGACCTTAAACGTCCGGGCCGGCGCCTTCAACCAGGACGGCGGCAACACCTCGTCCAAGCTCATCGCCATCGATGCGGCCGACATCGGCAACGTGGGCGGCTCCATCGTCCAGACCGGAACCGGCGTCACCCGCATCGCCGCGACAGGAACCCTGACCAACGACAGCGGCACCATCGCGAGCAACGGCGCGGACATGAACCTCTCGGCTGGCGGCACGCTCTCCAACGCGAACGGTCATCTGCAGCATGCCGGTACCGGCGCCTTGATGCTCACCGCAGGCAGCTACAGCGGTGCGAACGGCGAGATCACCACCAACGACGCACTCGTCGCCAACGTTGCCGGTGCGTTCGATCAGGACGGCGGCAGCACCTCGGCAAGGCAGATCACGGTCCATGCGGGCAGTCTCTCCAACCGGAGCGGAGAGATCGTGCAGACCGGCACCGCAGCGGCCACGTTGGCCGTCGCCGGTGTTCTGGACAACAGCGCCAACGGCAGCATCGCAAGCAACGGCAACCTGACCGTCGCTGCCGCTTCGCTCATCAACCGGGGCGGCAGCGTGCGCTCGGCCGGCACCGCCTCCTTGGACCTCATCACCTCCGGCCTGCTGGACAACAGTGATTCGGGCGCGATCGGCGCTGGTGGGAACGCCGTGCTGCGTGCCGGCAGCCTCATGAACGACGCCGGCTCGGTCACCGCCGTGGGCGATCTGAATGCCACGGTCACCGGCGCAACGAGCAACGTGAACGGCACCCTTGCCGCCAACGGGAACACCACCGTCTCCGCTGCCACCCTGGACAACACCCGCGGGAGCGTGGCCGCGGTCACCGGCGATCTGTCGGTGACCACCGTGGGTGCCACGGTCAATACGGCCGGCACCCTGCAGGCGGCAGGCAGCGCCTCTCTCGTCAACACCGGTCTCGCGAACACGCAAGGCAAGGTCACGGGTAACGCGCTGTCGGCGAACACCCATGGCGAAGCGCTGAACAATGCGCTGGGCACGCTCGCAGCCACGACTGCGATCGACCTCCAGACCGGCGTGCTGAACAACGACAGGGGCTTGGTCCAGTCCGGCGGTGCGATGACCATCGACACGCACGGTCAGGCATTGACGAACACGAATGCCACGGGTCATTCCTCCGGTCAAGGCGGTATCGCCAGCGGCAGCACCCTGGCCGTGAACGCGGGCAGTGTCGACAACACCGCCGGCTTCGTCGGCGCCAATGACACCCTAACGGCGAACATCGGTGGATTCACCAATAACGCTGGCGGCGTCGTGCTGGGCAAGGCCGATGTGGCCATCGCCACGAACGGCGCCACCTACGACAACCGGGGCGGCAAGACCCTGGCGCTCGGCAATCTGACGATCGATACGGGCAACGGCGCGATCCAGAACAGCGGCGCGCTTATCCGCTCGACCGGCTCCACCACGCTCGCCGCGAGCACCGTCGATAACAGCGCCACCCTCGGAACCGACCAGGGCATCGAAGGAAACAACGTCGCCATCGCTGCGACGACCTTGAACAACAACGCAGGGGCGATTCGCGCCGATGCGAATGCGACCATCACCAGCGCAGGCACGGTCAGCAACATCAACGGCCTGATATCGGCCGGCGACACGCTCGCCCTCCTCGACCCGAACCGGTCCAACGCCTTGGCCAAGACCCTCTCGGTCGTCAACACCGGCGGCACGCTCACCGCACGCAAGAGCCTGCAACTGGACGCGGCCACCTTCAGCGCCGACGGCACGCTCTCGTCCGACCAGGACCTGTCCATCGCCCTGACGCAGAATCTGGTCAACAACGCCACCGTCAGTGCCAACCGCAACCTGACCTATACGACCACCGGCACGCTGACGAACAACGGCAAGCTGCTTGCCGGGAATGTGCTCACTGTCTCGGGCAGCGATGTGGAGAACGCCGCCACCGGCGAGATGCGCGGCGACACGACCATCGTCAGAGCCAGCGGCACGCTGACCAATCGCGGCCTGATCGACGGGCGCGACACGCAGGTCGATGCGGGCGCACTGGTCAACGCACCGACAGGACGTATCTACGGCGACCATCTGTCCATTGCCGCGGGCAGCGTGCGCAACGATGCGGATGCGACTTCGGCAGCAACGATCGCCGCGCGCGACAGGCTGGACATCGGCTCGGACTCGATCGTCAACCGCGACGGCGCATCGATCTTCAGTGGCGGCGACCTGTTCATCGGCGGCGCGCTGGACGCGAACCGGCAGGCCACCGGCTCTGCCTCTCTGCTGGAGAACAAGGCCGCAACCATCGAGGCATTGAACAACGTCGACATCAAGGCGACCACGCTGAAGAACCTCAATGGCGGCGTCACCTGGCGCATGGAGCCCAAGACCGAACAGGTTCTGGAATTCGCTCCGCCTGGAAGTACCGAACGGTTCAAGGCCAGCGACGTGCTCATCGCCAGCTTTACAGCTTCCGGCTGGACCGCCGTGCCCGGCTTCGCACCCGACACCGACGACAACAACGCCAACACCCGGTTGCTCATCCCCTCGCCGAGTTACCCGCTGACGAAGTTCGCCACGTACTACGCCAAGAGTCCGGCGCCCAGCAACGACAGCAGTTACCAGATGCCCTCGGGCATTGCCGACGAAGTCGTGACGGTCAGCGTCCCGGGCGCCTGGTATGGATCTGCCGACCCGATCTGGGCGGCCTTCGGCATCACCGCGCCGGTGCGCGACATGCCTGCGGACAATCCCGTTCGACTCGATCGGGACCTCACTGTCGGCCAGACCGCCACCCAGTACGGCAAGCTCCTGGACCATCCGGTCACCCAGGCCGAGTACGACGAAGCGCAGACGTATTACGCGGCACACACGGCACTGGACCAGGCCACGCAGACGTTCGTGAACACGGTCACTGCCGGCACCTCCGGCCCGGGCGCGGCGGCTGCCACCCCGAACGGCTTCTACCGCGACTACAGCATCTGGATGTACACAGCCACGACCGACAACCCGGTGCTGTCGACCTCCGCGCCTGCGAAGATCGTCTCGGGTGGCGATATGACCCTGACGGTCGGCAGCGGCTCCGGCAGCACCAACGACATGAGCCAGATCCTGGCCGGTCGCACCCTCACCGTGACCGGCGCCACGATTGCGAACAAGCCGGTGGAGGTTCTGGCGACGACGGCCGTGAGCGGAACCGCGCTCACCACCGAAGTCGTCAACCACACGTTCTCGAGCAGCAAACGCCGCTACGACTCCGCAGTCTTCGATCTGGTAATTCCGCCGAAGACCGTCACCCTCGCAGCTGCCCGCCAGGAAGGCAATCAGAATGCCACTTCCGGCAAGGCGCCGGGTGCGTCCACGTTCACCGCGACCGGCACGAATACATCGTCTGCGGGCGCTGTCGATGCAGGCAACCGCGTCAATCCGATCCTCGAAGTGCCTTCGGCCGTCGGTGGAACACCGGGCATCACCGGCAATTCGGCATCGGTGGCGAATGCGGGCAACGGTTCCGGCGTGACCGGAGGCTCGGCCGGTGGCGCATCGACGAACGGTGCGACCTCCGCGGCCGCAACCCCTATCGGCAACGGCGCCGGCATGTCGGCAGCCACCGCATCGGGCAGCGCCGCGAGCGCCAGCACGCCGGTTTCCGGGGTGACCAAGACCGGCGCGTCGGCCAGCCAGAGCCTCGTGATCCGCACCACCGCGCCAGACACGAGCATTCCGACGGCCAGCCTCTTCCGCACAATCCCCGGCCCGGCCAGCCACTACCTCGTCGAGACCGACCCCGCCTTCGCCAGCTACCGCAGCTGGCTCAGCAGCGACTACCTGCTCGACGCCCTCGCCTACGACCCGGCCACCGTCACCAAGCGCCTGGGCGACGGCTTCTACGAACAGCGCCTGATCCGAGAGCAGGTCGCCCAGCTCACCGGCTACCGCTACCTCGAAGGCAGCAAGGACGACCAGGACCAGTACGCGGCGCTGATGAACGCGGGAGCGACGTTTGCCAAGGCCTATCAGCTGACGCCGGGCATTGGCCTCTCGGCAGCGCAGATGGCGCAATTGACCAGCGACATCGTCTGGCTGGTCGAGCAGACGGTGACGCTGCCTGACGGTACGACGCAGAAGGTGCTGGCGCCGCAGGTGTACGTTCGCGTGCGCCCGGGCGATATCGACGGCTCCGGCGCCCTCCTCTCGGCCGATGCGCTGGTCATCAGGAACCAGCCCGGCCAGGGTGACTTGATCAACAGCGGAACCATTGCAGGCCGCACGATGGTCTCCATCACCGCCGACAACGTCCAGAACCTCAACGGACGGATCACGGGTGGCAGCGTCGGGATCGAGGCGCGCAACGATCTGAACAGCATCGGTGGAACGATCGATGCGCAGAACGCGGTGAGCTTGAAGGCTGGGCGGGACATCACGATTCAGTCGACGACGCAGGCGGCAGTAGGTGCGAAGAGCAGCAGCACGCAGCTCGACCGCATCGCCGGGGTGTATGTCACCAATCCCGAAGGCACGCTGGTAGCCAGCGCCGGTCATGACGTCAACCTCGTCGGTGCGATCTTGTCGAACGCCGGTGCGGACGGTGTGACTTCCATCAAGGCCGTTAACGACATCAACCTGGGAACCATCGCCACTTCCAGCAGCCAGGACACGACCTGGAATGCGAAGAACTTCAGCCGCAGCAGCCAGAGCGCGGAGGTGGGCAGCACCATCTCGACCGACGGCACGACGGTCCTGAACGCCGGCCGCGATGTCAACATCCGCCAAGGCACCGTCTCCACCGAAGGAACACTGGCCGTTCTTGCAGGCCACGACGTCAACATCGAATCCGGCAGCGCCAGCCAAAGCCTGGACTCGGCTTCTTACAAGAAAAGTCGCGGCTTCCTCTCCAGCAAAAGCATCACACGGCAAGAAAGCACGAGCCAGACCACAATCGTCGGCAGCAGTCTGAGCGGCAAAGATGTGCTTGTCTCCGCAGGCAATGACCTGACTGTGAGCGGCAGTCAAGTCATCGCACAGGAACAACTGTCGTTGAGCGCAGGCCGCGATGTGCGAATTCAGAGCACAGAAGAGACCGCCAGCCAGAGCAGCGCCGCCACGCAGCGCAAGAGCGGCCTCTCGGCCAGTGTGCTGACAGGCGTCAGCTACGGCAAGAGCGCCGGCGCGCAGAACCAGACGGGCCAGAGCACCACGCAGATTGGCAGCACCCTCAGCGGTGGCAATGTGAGCATCGACGCCGGGCGCGATGCGCGAATCATTGCCAGCACCGTCGTGGCGGACAAGGACATCGCGATCACCGCTGGACGCAACATCGATGTGCTTGCAGCCACCGACACGCAACGTTCGGCGAGTTCCAGCCAGAGCGCAAGCACGAGCATTGGTCTGGTCTCGGGCATCGCGCCGCGTCAGACGATGTACGGCAGCATCAAAGGCGCCGAGAACGGCACCGGCGAATCCCGCACGGCCGTCACCAGCCTGCTGAGCGCCAACAACGGCAACCTGACCCTGGTCGCGGGGCTGGACCCGCAATACAAGGGAATGGGCCAAGGCAACATCACCACCGAAGGCGCCGACCTGCTCGCCAAGGACAAGGTCACGCTGTCGGGCAATGCCGTCAGGTTGATGGCCGCCACCTCCAGCGGCGACAGCGCCCATCGCGCGCAGAGCAAGAGCGTGACTCTCGGCTCGCAGCTCACGGGCGTTGTTGGCAGCCAGATCACCCGGGCCTACGACATGGCGCAGGCGTCGCAGAGCACCACGGACAGCAGGCTCAAGGGCGCACAGGAACTCAAGGCCGGCTACGACGCCTACAAGCTTGCCTCCAGCGGTGCACTCGGTGCGGGCATCGCCGATGCGGCTGCCACAGGAACCGGAGGCGACCCCTCGGGTGCCGCCTTCGGTGTGAGCGTGAGCGTCAGCAGCAGCAAGAGCCGCCAGGACAATGCCGAGAGCTTCACGCAGCAGCGCGGCACCAACATCCAGGCCGGTGCGATCGACATCACCGCCCGCGAAACCGACATCGACATGCAGGGAGCCAAGCTCCAAGCGCGAGACATCGCGCTGGATGCGAAGCGAAACATCAACCTGGTCGCAGCCCAGAACACGGCCGAGACGCAGGGCAGCAACTCCGGCAGTTCGCTGGGCTTCGGCGTCACCGCAGGCATCGGCTCTCAAAACGGCGTCAGCTTCCAACTGAGCGCCAGCAGCAGCAAGGGCAAATCCAACGGCACGGAAACCAGCTACGACAACACCCTCGTCACGGCCACCGACTCGCTCAGCATCAAAAGCGGCGGTGATACCAACCTGATCGGCGCGCAAATCGCAGCCAACCGGGTGAAGGCCGACATCGGCGGCAACCTGAACATCGAGAGCCTGCAGGACCGCACCGAGTACGAGAGCAAGCAGACCAGCGGCGGCTTCGACATGAGCCTCTGCGTGCCGCCGATCTGCTACGGCCAAGTGGTCACGGCGAGCGCGAACTACGCAAAACAGGCCGTCGACCACAACTACCGGAGCGCCACCGGGCAGAGCGGCATTGCCGCGGGCGATGGTGGCTTCGACGTCACGGTCAAAGGCAACACCGACTTGAAGGGTGGTGCCATCACCAGCGCCGCAGGCATCGGCAAGAACAGCTTCGCGACCGGCAGCCTGACCACCAGCGATCTGGTCAATACGCAAAACACGAACACCTCCAGCGAGAGCCTGAGCGTGAGCTACGGCAGCGACTGGAGCAGTGCGGCGGCCAATGCAGCCAACAGCGTGACGAACACGGCGCTGTCGAACCTAAACGGCGGGCGGGGACTGCCGGCCGACAGGAACGAGATCGGCCAGACGCTGAGCGTCCTCAGCCCGGCGAACGTGAAGATCACCGGCACGGGCAATGCGGTGACCGATGCGATGACCGACGCGAAGAGCGCCGAGAACGTCGCCACACTCACATCGAGGGACGCCGCCACGGCCAACGGTGCATTGATCAACAGCCTGACGCTGCAGCAAGCGCAGGACCTGCCAAGAAAGCAGCAGGAAGCGCAAGCCCGTCAACAAGCCGCGCAGTTGTTGGGCAGCGTGGTCGGCAATGCCATCGGGGACGTGTCGGCGCAATTGGGCTGGGCCGAAGGCAGTCCGCAGAAGATCGCACTGCATGCGCTCGCAGGCATCGTTCAGGCGAAGGTGGGTGATGGCAGCGTACTGGCCGGTGCAGCGGCTGGGGCGGTCAACGAGGCTGTGCTGCCGGCGATGGAGGGCTATCTGGAGAGCCAGGGCATCCGTCGCTACAACGCGAACGGCACGCCGAATGCCAGCTTCAGCGAGTTGCTGACTGCGGGCTCGACGCTGCTGGGTGCGGCTGTGGGGGCGACAGCAGGAGGCACTGGCAGTGCGGGTGTGGGGGCGACGGTGGCGAACAATGCAACGGTCAATAACTTCCTCAAGCACGCCGATGTCGACAAACTCGCCAAGAAGATCGAGGACTGCGGCGGCGATCCGTCCTGCAAGGACAAGGCCATGGACGAGGCCTATCGCGTCAGCGCTGCCAACGACATCGCATTGCTGAACTGCAAGAGCACGAACAGTTGCGATGTATTGAAGGCCGAGTACCGGGAGGGTTACCGTGCCATTGAGGACCTCGTTGGCAGGGGCATGAAGCCGGAAGATGTGGGCCGCGTATTGAATCTGGAGACGAACGCCCAGACGATCATCCGCAGCGGACTTGACCAGCGGCAATGCACCACACAGGCTTGCCAGGACAACGCCGCGTACCTGACGGGTATCGGCAAGGGCTTGGCGAAGATCACACCGGCAGGGTTGGTGACGGGGAGCGGCATCGCTTCCTACGAACTGACCACGGCGATCATCGACAACGGCCTCGCGGAGACGGCAGTCGCGGTGGTCCAAGGCATCGCAGGGCTACCGGCAGACCTGAAGAACAAGCTCAACAGCAACGATGCGCAGGTGCGCGGCGAGGCTCTGGTGGATACGTTGTCGCTTGCGGGTGTGGCAACTGCGGTGACGGCGAAGATGGGGCAGGTGGGGCATGCCGCTACGGTCAAGCAGTTGGAAGCGAAGGTGGCTCAAGCCGCTGAGGCTGAGGCGATTGCGAAAGCCAAGGTTGAAGGCAATTTACGTCGGGACGATGCTCAGCAATATGACCAATTTCATAACGCCAAAGGTGATGGGTGGGATTGGCAGAAGCAAGCACCTAACGACGGAGCTGTGCCCGGCACTACACAAAACACGACTATCAACGAAGGAAAAATAGTTGATCGATATGGTTCCCGGCGTGGCGAATATATGTCTCCAGTGGGCACGCCCCTTGGACAACGCTCATTGCCTCCGGGCAAGGCCGCCGACGTCTATGAACAATACATAGCTCAGAAATCGTTTGCTGTCACCAGCGAAGAAATTGCACCGGCATTCGGCCAAGTAGGAGGCGGTTCTCAACTGAGAGCGAGAATTCCCGAAGTTCCGGGTGACTACGCCTCCATCGAACAGCTAATTCAACACGGATATTTGAAAGTAAAACCATGAAAATTGAATGGGGTCCTCTATATAGGTTTGTTCCTTCAGTCACTGGACCGTCGCCCAATTGGGCGCTTCAAGAATTAGCATCAGAGCTTTTTCGACTTAATGTTGATGTCGACATAAAATTGTTGGGCGTACCAGACGCGTATCCAGATGGAGGCTGGTGCATTCACCAAGAGGATAATTTATGGCTCGTCTATCGATCCGAAAGAGGAAGAAGATCGAGCCCAGCGATCTTCATTAGCTCATTTGATGCTGCGAATTTTTATCTTTGGAAGCACATTGCAGATCCTCGCGCGGACAACACCTCAGTTGGAATGCTTCCCAAACTTAGCTAATCAAACAAGGAGATGTGGCGACCACCTTGTCAAAACCGGACCCCGCCTTCGCCAGCTACCGCAACTGGCTCAGCAGCGACTACCTGCTCGACGCCCTCGCCTACGACCCGGCCACCGTCACCAAGCGCCTGGGTGACGGCTTCTACGAACAGCGCCTGACTCGCGAACAAGTCGCACAGCTCACTGGGTACCGCTACCTCGAAGGCCTGCACAACGACCAGGATCAGTACACGGCCCTGATGAACGCCGGAGCCACCTTCGCCAAGGCTTATCAGCTCACACCGGGCATTGGTCTCTCGGCTGCGCAGATGGCACAGCTCACCAGCGACATCGTCTGGCTGGTCGAGCAGTCCGTCACGCTGGCCGATGGCAGCACGCAGAAGGTGCTGGTGCCGCAGGTGTACGTTCGCGTGCGTCCGGGCGACATCGACGGCTCCGGCGCCCTCCTCTCGGCCGATGCGCTGGTCATCAGGAACCAGCCCGGCCAGGGCGACTTGATCAACGGAGGAACCATTGCGGGCCGCACGATGGTTTCCATCACCGCAGACAACGTCCAGAACCTCAATGGACGGATAACCGGCGCCAGCGTCGGGATCGAGGCGCGCAACGATCTGAACAGCATCGGTGGAACGATCGATGTGCAGAACGCGGTGAGTTTGAAGGCCGGGCGAGACATCACGATCGCCAGCACGACGCAGACGGCAGCCGGGGCCAAGAGCAGTGCGACCGCGCTCGACCGCATCGCCGGGGTGTATGTGACGAACCCCAAAGGCACGCTGGTGGTCAGTGCCGGTCATGACGTCAATCTGGTGGGTGCGATCCTGTCGAATGCGGGTGCGGGTGGCGTCACTTCCATCAAGGCCGTCAACGACATCAACCTGGGCACCATCGCCACTTCCACCAGCCAGGACACGACCTGGAATGCGAAGAACTTCAGCCGCAGCAGCCAGAGCGCGGAGGTGGGCAGCACCATCGTGACCGACGGCACCACAGTGCTCAACGCCGGCCGCGATGTGAACCTTCGACAAGCCACGGTCGACGCCGGCTCCGGCCTCCTGTCGATCCACGCCGACCGCAACGTCACCCTCGCAGTCGGCCAGAGCACGCAGACCGACGAAGAAGCGCGCAACTCCAGGAAGAGCGGCTTGTTCACCAACAAGACAACGACCACCCGCAACACGCTGGACGAGACGATCAGCCACGGCACCAGCCTGAGCGGTAACCTGGTCTCCATCACCGCGAACGGCAACATCACCGGCGAAGGCGTGAAGATCAGCGGCACCGATGGGGTGCTGGTACACGCGAACGGCGCGCTGGACCTGCACGAAGCGCGAGATGTGCGCAGCGAAAGCAGCAGCGTCTCGGTCAAGAAGAGCGGGACTGCCAACAGCTTTGCCGTTCTGCCCTTGCCTCTCGGTGCGAGCCGCCGCGACGACGCCAGCACTTCCAGCAACACCGCCGTCGCCAGCAGCATCACAAGCGCGAATGGCGGCGTGCTCCTCCAGGGTAATGGCGCGGCCATCCTGCGGGGCGTGCAGGTGGATGCAGCCAATGACATCACCGTTAAAGGCGGAGCGGTGTCCATCACGGGCGCCATCGACTACAGCTCGGCCAGCAGCGAGCAGTACCGGCGCGGCATGGGTCTCGAGAAGCTGCTCGTGCCTGAGCTCGGCAAGGGCTTCGATGCGAAGAACATCGACAAGGGCGAGCAACAAGCCAGCAGCGTCGCGCGCTCGACGCTCAGCGGCGCCAACGTCACCATCACCTCCACCGGCGCCGATGGCGAAGGCGGCTTGCTGACGATGACCGGCACCACAGTCGACACACCCGGAGCGCTCACGTTCAACGCCGACAAGCTCATCCTCGGCACACAAACGACGCAGACTGACACCAGCAATACCAGCCAGGGCGGCGACTTGGCATGGCAGAAGGCCAAGGGCGAGGGCTCGAGCGATCAGACGACGAACTACAACAAGTTCAACGTCGGCACGCTGGCAACGCCGGTCAACAGCATGCAGATCGGACTCGGGGCCAGGGACAGCGTCTCCGCACTGGCGCAGCAGCCGGGCATGTCCTGGATCAACCAGATCGCCAACGACCCGAAGCTCGCTGGCAAGGTCGACTGGACAAAGGTCGAAGAGGCGCACAGCCAGTGGGACTACAAGCAGCAGGGCCTGACGCCGGCGGCTGCGGCGGTGGTCACGCTGGTGGTGGCGTACTTCACGGCCGGGGCGGCTTCGGGCCTCGGGGTGGCGGCTGGGGAGTCGGCTGCGATGGCCGCAGGGCAAGGCGTGGCGATGGCGGGTGGCGGCGCCTTCATCTCGGCCGGTGCAGGTGCAGCAATCTCCAGCGTGGTCGGCGGTGCTGTGACTGCTGGGGTTGCTGCGCTTGCGGGTCAGGCTACCGTGGCGTTGATCAACAACCGGGGCGACATCGACGGTGCGTTGAACGATCTGGGCAGCAGTGCGAATGTGCACAGCCTGCTGACGGCCATTGCGACCGGTGGTGTGCTCGGCGGGTTGAGCCTGAATCCAACGGGTTTGCCTACGGAAGCGACCGGAGCGCAGAAGTTCATGGAGCAGCTCGGGCAGAACATGCAGGCCGGTGCGGCAAGGGCGGTGATCGGGACGGCGATCAATGGCGGGAGTCTCAAGAAGAACCTTGCAGAAACCCTGAAGACTGCGATTCTTGACACCGTAGCCGCGCAAGGCGCGTTCAAGATCGGCTCCACGCTGGAGCCCGGCAGCGTGGCGAATGCGCTGGCGCATGCCTTGGCGGGTTGTGCCGTTGGTGCTGCGCGTACGAACGGAGACTGCGGTGCCGGCGCTTTAGGTGCGGCCATGGGTGAGTTGTCCGCAAGCCTTTACGACCGTCAAGCCATCAACTCGCAAGGCGACACCGTCCAGTTCGCCGCAATGATGGGTGGAATTGCTGTGGCCATTACCGGCGGCGACGCGGCGGCGATCAACCTCGCCAGTCAAGCAGCAGCGAATACAGCAGCCAATAACTGGCTCGCTACGCAGCAGCAGACGCAGATGAAAAAGGAAATGGATGCCGTCAAGACAGCAGCAGAGAGACTTCAGGTCTTCGGCAAGTGGACGCTCGTCAGCGGCAGGCAGGATGTGCTGACAGCTTCAGGCGTCGGGAAGGGCTTGGTGGAAGCGGGCATCAGTGACATTCAAGGTCTGGCCGAATTCCTTGCGCATCCGGTTGAAGGTCTGAATGGGTTGAAGCAGATCATCAGCAGCCCGGAAGCCAGGCAGCAATTGGGCGATAGCGCATTCGCGGAGCTCGACGCCAAGATCGCGAGCATGCAAATGGCCGTGGAAATCGGGGGCGATCAAAATGCAGAGCAGCTTGGAAAAGACGTTGGTTCGCTGATCTGGCAGGTGGGCAGTGTGGTGATGGGCGCTGGCGCTGCGGCAAAAGGGGGTGTCGCGTTAGCAAGCGCGTCAGCCTCTGCTGGAACACACACGCTAGAAAGCGCCGCGCTGCAATTCATGAAACTCGATGCAGGGGCAATCAAGGGGTTCAAAAGTGCTGAGGAGGTCAATGCATTAATGAGTGCAGCAGATGGATGGAGCCCTGCCTGGCAGGCTGGGACCAGCGTTGCGGAGGTGACGATAAAGCCAGGGACGACATTGAAAATGGTGGTGGATGAAAAAGCGTATAGAGCAATTACATCCCCTGATGGAGATGTCACCCGAGCGTTCGGAGGATGGAGTACTTTTGACGATGTTCCAAATCTTGCCTACGCAAGGAAAGAATTGGCCCTAACGGCCGATATGAAATCGGCTGACAGTCCTCTGTATGTGGTTGAAATCAAGGTGACCAAGTCAATCAATGCACAGATTGGCATCGTCGGCGCGCAGGGTTCAGTTGTCGGCGGCGGCAATCAACTTCACTTTTTCCTTCCGATGGCAGATCGCTCCTTGATTTTTAACTATGTTGCAGGCAGTGGACGAGGACTCAAATGAATAAAGCCGAAAAGTCTGAAGAAACCGAAAAAATTTCAGACTTCACTTTGCATGACGCAATGGGTAATGTAATGCTCGACAAAGATTGGCTAAATTGGCTGGAGGAGCATGGCCAGGGGTTTGGACCGACCATCTTCTATTCTTGGAATGTAGGGAAAGATCAAAATCGAGCACACGCAGACAGGAAAAAAGAAACGTGGGAAGTTCTCCCCGACAAGTCGGGGTTCATCTGTATTCAGAGCGAGTGGATTCCAAACAACTGTGTGTTATTAAATGCATACGGCAAAGAGCGAATGCGCCTAACCGTACCGTGGCAGCTTACTAAACCACAGAACCCAAAATCCGCTGATCCACCTACTTCTTTTGCCCTCGTCAGCGATCCGTATATCAATCCAGCCGATGGAAAGCCGGGGCAGTTCGGTATCACGGCCTGGGTCGAACACGCTGGGAAGTACTATTTCGAACTGGACTTTCACAGCGGCCAATTTCTCTGGGGCAGAGAAATCAGAGATTGATGTGGCCTCCTTCTGGAGTCCCAACGGCGACCTTATGACAGCGCGAACTTCCTCGCGGTCATTGGCATGGGTGGCTACAACGGTGAACAACAACAACAACAAAGAGCAGCGAGCAGTACACGCGTGGCACGAACATCAATGCCTCGCTGATCCACGACCTCAGCAAAGGCATCGACGCGAAGAACACCGACAAGGGTGAATACCAGGCCAGCACCCTCGCCCGTACGACGCTGAGCGGCGCCAACGTCACCATCACGTCCACCGGCGCCGACGGCAAAGGCGGATTGCTGGCGATGACCGGCACCACGGTCAATACACCCGGCGCCCTGACGTTCAACGCCGACAAGCTCATCCTCGGCACGCAGACCCCGCAGACCGATGTGAGCAACACCAGCCAGGGCGGGGACGCCGCCTGGATCAAGAACAAGGGCGAAGGCTCGAGCGACCAGACGACGAACTACAACCAGTTCAACGTCGGCACGCTGGCAACGCCGGTCGACAGCATGCAGATCGGACTCGGGGCCAGGGACAGCGTGTCCGCACTGGCGCAGCAGCCGGGCATGGCCTGGATCAACCAGATCGCCAACGATCCGAAGCTTGCCTGCAAGGTCAATTGGACGAAGGTCGAAGAGGCGCACAGCCAGTGGGACTACAAGCAGCAGGGCCTGACGCCGGCGGCTGCGGCGGTGGTCACGCTGGTGGTGGCGTACTTCACGGCCGGGGCGGCTTCGGGACTGGGGGCAGCGGCTGGTCAGTCCGCAGCGGCGGCCGTAGGGCAAGGCGTTGCGTTGGCGGGTGGCGGCGCCTTCGTATCGGCCGGTGCGGGAGCGGCGATCTCCAGCGTGGTCGGCGGTGCTGTGACTGCTGGCATCTCTGCACTGGCAAGCCAAGCAGCTGTGGCGATGATCAACAATAAAGGCGACATCGGCGGTGCGTTGAACGATCTGGGCAGCAGTGCGAATGTGCATAGCCTGCTGACGGCCATTGCCACGGGCGGTGTGCTCGGTGGGTTGAGCCTGAATCCAACGGGCCTGCCTACGGAAGCGACCGGAGCGCAGAAGTTCATGGAGCAGCTTGGGCAGAACATGCAGGCGGGTGCGGCAAGGGCGGTGATCGGGACGGCGATCAATGGGGGGAGTCTGGAGAAGAACCTTGCAGAAACGCTAAAGGTCGCTTTGCTGGACACCACAGCCGCGCAAGGTGCGTTCCAGATCGGCTCCATGCTGGAGCCCGGCAGCGTGGCGAATGCGCTGGCACATGCCTTGGCGGGTTGCGCCGTCGGTGCGGTGCGTACGAATGGAGACTGCGGCGCTGGCGCTTTAGGTGCGGCCATGGGTGAATTGTCCGCAAGCCTCTACGACCATCAGGCGATCAATGCGCAAAACGACACTGTTCAATTCGCCGCAATGCTGGGAGGAATTGCCGTGGCCCTGGCAGGAGGTAGCGCCAATGACATCAATCTCGCCAGTCAAGCGGCAGCGAACACGGCAGCCAACAACTGGCTTGCCACGCAGCAGCAGGTGCAGATGAAAAAGGAGATGGATGGCGCCAAGACTACAGCGGAGAAACTTCAGGTATTCAGCAAATGGGCACTCGTCAGCGGCAAGCAAGACGTTCTGACCGCATCAGGGGTTGGCAAGGGTCTGATGGAAGCGGGCATCAGCGATGTCCAAGGCTTGGCGGATTTCTTGGCTCATCCGGTCGAAGGTCTGAATGGACTGAAGCAGATCATCAGCAGCCCGGAAGCCAGGCGGCAATTGGGCGATAGCGCATTTGCGGAGCTCGACGCCAAGATTGGCCAGATGCAGGCGGCCGTGGAAATCGGAGGCAATCAAAATGCTGAGCAGCTTGGAAAAGACGTTGGATCGCTGATCTGGGAAGTCGGCAGTGTGATGATGGGCGCTGGCGCTGCGGCCAAGGGCGGCGTGGCAATTGCGGGTGCGGCTGCAAGCTTGGGGACACGCACGCTGGAAAGCGCCGCTCTTCAATTCATGAAGCTTGATGCGGGGGCAATCAAGGGGTTCAAAAGCGCTGAGGAGGTCAATGTACTAATGAGTGCGGCAGATGGATGGAGTCCAGCTTGGAAGACAGGAACCAGTATTGCTGAGGTGACAGTGAAGCCGGGAACAACTGTGAGAATGGTGATAACTGAAGCCGCATACAACGCACTTCGCGACGGAAACCCGGAGCGATCATTTGGTGGCTGGGCGACACTCGACGAAGTGCCAAATCTGGCATATGCCAGAAATGAACTGGCCATAACAGGCGGGATGAAATCTTCAGATGCTCAACTTTATGTGGTGGAGGTCAAAGTGACGAAGTCGATTAATGCACAAGTTGGCAAGGTGGGCGAACAAGGCTTGGCAGCAGGCGGTGGGAATCAGTTGCATTTTTTCCTGCCAGCCAGTGATCGATCCACCGTTTTTCAATATGTCTCCGAAAGCGCTCGCATTTTAGAATGATCAAAATAATCGAGAATTTCAGCAAGCACAACAGCCGTGGACAGTCAGTTTTGTTTTCTACTTTCAAGAGTTGGCGAGATCCGATAACGAGGAGCGATATCTTCGGCCCTGTCATCGCTTACTCATGGACCGTGGATGGACAATTGTTTTCGCTCAGCAACCCCCAAAAAAAAATCTCACTGCACTTGCTTCCAGATGCATCTGGATTTATTTGTTTCGAGAAACCTTGGGTGCCGAACAACTGTCTCTTGCTTGACGCTTACGGCAAAGAGCGCATTCGCCTCACCGTGCCGTGGCAACTGACGAAGCCTCAAAATCCGAAATCTGCCGATCCACCTACTTCTTTTTGCCTCTTGAGTGAACCGTATATCAACCCAGTTGATGGCAAGGCGGGGCAATTCGGCATCACCGCTTGGGTTGAATATGCAGGAAAGTATTACTTTGAGTTGGACTATCACAGCGGCCAATTTCTCTGGGGCAGAGAAATCAGGGATTAACGTTCTCGGAAGACATTACATAGCACTTTGATGGTCATCGGAGTCGATAGAAATCCAAGCTTGCTGACGATGACCGGCACCACGGTCGACATACCCGGCGCCCTGACATTCAACGCCGACAAGCTCATCCTCGGCACGCAGACCACGCAGAGCGACGTGAGCAACACGAGCCAGGGCGGGGACGCCGCCTGGATCAAGAACAGGGGCGAAGGCTCGAGTGACCAGACGACGAACTACAACCAGTTCAACGTAGGCACGCTGGCAACGCCGGTCCGTACTTCGATAACCTATCCACCCCACCCCTCAACAAACCACTGTCGTCCCCACAGGCCGACAAGTCCGCCCATCCGGCCTCACATACCGATCCACCTTGCCCGCCCGGTCGTAGTGATTTCCGATCGTGTCGTTGCAACCACCCGCATCGCAGCTCCGCAGCGTGGGCCGCAGGTCTTGCGGGCGCGCAGCGCGGCGGTGGTAGCCCCCGGAATAACCGCCGTAGGGATACGGATACAAACCGGCACCCGTCCGATCAGCGGCCTCCCGTTCGCTCCGCTCGCGCGCCTGCCTTTCCGATTCGACCAGATCGCGCGCCCGCGGGTCGATGATGGTCAAGCCGCCGTTGGGCTGCGGCTGGGACGGTACCGGCTCAATGCTCCGCACCGTGGGCAACGTAGGTACCAGTTTCACAGGGGCCGAGCCGCCAACCGTCGTGCCGTTGGTGTCCATGCCCTCCAGCGGCTCGGAGCGCCGGCTGTTCGAAGGACATGCCTTGTCCGTGTAGCTGATCTTGCCCGCAGCGTCCGTGCAACGGATGACCTGGGCATTTGCAGGCGATCCGACGCTGGCTACAGCAAAGGCAACCGAAGCAAAGGTGACGGCGGCGGCAACGAGATTCGATCTGCGCATGAGGCGGCCATTGTGGCGCCCTCCGCGTGCCTCGGCAACGTCGGCCCGATCCGATCAGATCGGCAATCCGTGATCCGCAATCCGATCCGCCAGCCGCAACCGCGAGATGAGCTCGATCTCCTGCACCGCAGCTTCCAGCTCCACGTCGCGCTCGCGCACCAGGCGCCGTTCAAATGATTCGAGCATCGACGCATGGCTATGCCGACGCGCGCAGAGGATGAACGGGAAGCCGAAGCGCTCTCGATAGTCGCGATTAAGCCTGTCCCAGTGCGCGATTTCCTCCGCCGCCATCGCGCTCGACGCCAGCGCGCCCTGCTCCCGGGTGGAGTCGGCCGTCATGACGCCGGCCCGCGCCTGCGCGCCCGCGAGTTCGGGATGGACGTTGAGAAAGTCGACCCGCTCGGCCTCCGGCAGCGAACGGATCACGCCGAGCATCGCCCGATGCATCGCGTCGACGCTGGCGAACGGACGTCGGTCGACCACCGCCTCCGCCACCCAGGGCGCGTGCTCGAACACGCCGCCGAGTGCAACGAGAAAATCGGCGCGGCTGCAGGCGTTGAGCGACGCAAGGGTGATCGGGTGGGAGATGGGTTCCATGCACGCAATCATAAGAAGCGCTTCAGCCGCGTCGTGACGAAAAAGCGCTCTGCCGGATGTACCGAAACCGAATGCAGGAACACCGCGCCATCGGGATCGATGTAGCGCCGCACGATCTGCAACGCAGCGCTACCCGGTTCGATGCCCAAGCGTCGCGCCGTCGCCGCCGGTGCTTCGACGGCACGCACCTCCTGCACGATCTCCGCGACGCGCCGGTCGTAATGCCGCTCGATCAGGGCGCTGACAAGCGTCTCCGGCGCTGCGCGCACACGGGCTTCGAGCCCTTCGTGCGCCGGGTCGGCGTAGATGTCCGTCCAGCCGATCGGCTGGCCGTCGATGCCCTCCTCCATCCGCAAACTGGAAATACGCAGCCAGCGCGTGCCCTCGACACAACACAGCGTCCGCGCCAGCGTAGCGCCGGTCGCCACCTGTTCGATTTCCGGGGCCAGCCGGACATGCGCGGCACCGAACTGCATCAGGTCTTCCACCGACGCCAGCGACTGCTGGAACGCCGTCTGCGGCGTCGCCGATTCGACGCGCGTCCCGACGTTCTTGCGGCGAGAAACCAACCCTGACTGCTGCAACTCCTGCAACGCCATGCGCACTGTGTGACGGCTCGTGCCGTAGTGGTCGCTCAGTTCGAGTTCGGTGGGCAATAGCGAGCCGATCGCGAAATGGCCAGTGGTGATGGCTTGCTGCAGATGGCGGGCGATGTCTGCGAAACGGGGCTTGGAGGAATTCATCTGCGCGCGATTTTCCCTCATAGGGTTAACACGCATCCCTCATTTGTTCGAACATATTAGAGTTGGATAAGTTCGAACATATCAAGATCATTCAAATGTCATCCGCCTCGATACCCATGGCCAGCACGGTCGTCGACTCCATCCTCTTTCGCGACGCTTTCGGCACGCAGAAAATGCGCCAGATCTTCTCCGACGGCGCGTTGATCCAGCGCTACATCGACGCCGAGGTCGCACTGGCAAGAGCCGAAGCGCGCTGTGGCGTGATTCCGGCAGAAGCCGCCGAAGTGATTGCGCGCGAGTCACGGCTCGACCGCATCGACTTCGACCATATGCGCGAAGAAACCGACATCGTCGGCTACCCGATCCTGCCGCTGGTGCATCAGCTGGTGAAGATGTGCGGCGAGTCCGGCCGCTATGTGCACTGGGGCGCGACCACGCAGGACATCATGGACACGGCCGTCGCGCTGCAGGTGCGCGATGCGCTCGACAGCGTCGATGCCGACATCCGCGAATTGCGCGCCATCCTTGCGTCGCTGGCCAAAAAGCATCGCGACACGCCGATGGCCGGCCGCACCCATCTCCAGCAGGCGCTTCCTGTCACCTTCGGCTACAAGGTCGCGATCTGGCTGGCGATGTTCGACCGTCATCAGCAACGTCTCGCAGAGTTGCGCCCGCGTGTTGCTCTGGTCGAGTTCGCAGGCGCAGCCGGTACGCTGGCTTCACTGGGAGACAAGGGTTTTGAAGTGCAGGCCGCGATGGCCGAGGAACTCGGGCTCGGCGTGCCGGCAACCACCTGGCATGTGGCGCGCGACGGTTTCGCCGAAGCCGTCAACCTGCTGGCGCTGGTCACCGGATCGCTCGGCAAGATCGCGCTCGACATCATGATCATGGCGTCGACCGAGTTCGCCGAGGTCTACGAGCCGTTCGTGAAGGGCCGCGGCGCGTCGAGCACCATGCCGCAGAAGCGCAACCCGATCTCCAGCGAACTCATGCTGGCCGCATCGAAGGCGGTGCGACAGCATGCCGGCCTCATGGTCGACGCGATGGTGCAGGACTTCGAGCGCGCGACCGGTCCGTGGCATGCCGAATGGATCGCCATTCCCGAGAGTTTCATCCTGACGTCGGGTGCGCTGCACCAGGCCAAGTTCGCGCTCGGCGGGCTGATCGTCGACGAGGCGCGCATGGCGCACAACCTCGGCATCACGCGCGGTTTGATCGTCGCGGAGGCCGTGATGATGGGCATGGCGCCGCACATCGGCCGCCAGCAGGCGCACGACGTGGTCTACGACGCCTGCCGCACGGTCAATGAAAAGGGCGGCTCGCTGGCCGAGGCGCTGGCCGCTCTGCCCGAAGTCACCGAGCACTTCGACCGCGCAACGATCGACCGCCTGACCGATCCAGCCAATTACCTCGGCCTTTCGCCGCAGATGGTCGACCGCGCGCTGGCGCTGTCCGCCGGGTACTGAATCAAGAGACAAGCATGAAAAATTCGACCTTTAAAGCGGGCGTGCTCGCCCTGGCCCTTGCACTCGTCGCCGGAGGCGCCTTGGCACAGACCTATCCGACCAAGCCGGTCGTCTGGATCGTGCCTTTCGCGGCCGGCGGCCCGACCGATGCACTGGCCCGCAGCATCGCCGAACGCGTGGCACGCGAGATCGGCCAGCCGATCCTCATCGACAACACGCCGGGCGCGGGCGGCACGGTCGGCGCAGCCAAGGCGTCGCGTGCGGCACCGGACGGCTACACGATGCTGGTCGGCCACATGGGCTACATGGGCGCCGCGCCGGCGCTGTACAAAAAACTCAATTACGACCCGGTCAAGGACTTCGCACCGGTGTTCCGCTTCCCTGACACGCCGCTGGTGCTTATGGTGCGCAAGGATCATCCCGCGAAGGACATCAAGGCGCTCGTGGATTTCGGCCGGGCCAATCCCGACAAGCTGTTCATCAGCAACGCGGGCGTGGGCTCAAGCTCGCACCTGATCGCAGCGCTTTTCGCATCCTCCGCAGGCATCAAGATCTCGCAGGTGCCGTACAAGGGAGCCGGCCCCGCATTGGTCGACGTGATCGGCGGACAGGTCGATGGCATCTTCGACCAGACCAACACCGCATTGCCGCAGATCAAGGAGACGAAGGTGCGCGCGCTGGCCGTCACTTCGAAGGTGCGGCTGCCGCAACTCAAGGACGTACCGACACTGGCCGAGACCGTGCTGTCCGGCTTCGAGGCCTCGACCTGGTACGGCATCTATTCGCCGAAGGGCACGCCCCAGCCGGTGCTCGACAAGGTGCAGGCGGCCTATCTGAAAGTCATGACCGACAAGGCCTTCACCGACAAGATGTCGGAGCAGGCGATCCAATTGCTGTCGCCGGAGCAGTACACCGGCGCGGCACTCGGCAAGCACACCGAGAACGAAGTCGTGCGCTGGAAAGCAGTCGCTGCCAAGTCGAACATCTCGCTGGACTGAATCGCAGGTCATGAGCCGATTCCGCCTCGAGGACGACGCTTTCGGTCCGGTCGAAATACCGGCCGACCGTTACTGGGGTGCGCAGACGCAGCGGGCGCTTGGCGTGTTCGAAGTCGGCGAGGAGCATTTCCCCTCCTGCCTCATCCACGCCTTCGGTCTTCAGAAAATCGCAGCCGCGCGTGCCAACGTGCGATGCGGCACTCTCGACGCGGCGCTGGCCGAGCAGATCGTGACTGCCGCGACGGAACTGCGCGACGGCCGCTTCGATACGCACTTCCCGCTCACGATCTGGCAGACCGGCTCCGGCACGCAGACAAACATGAACGCGAACGAGGTGATCGCGAATCGGGCCAACGAGCTGCTGGGCCAGCCGCTCGGCACGCGGTCGCCGGTGCATCCCAACGACCATGTCAACGCATCGCAGTCGTCGAACGACAGCTTCCCGACGGTGATGCATCTCGCGACCGTGCTGGAACTCGAACAGCGGCTGCAGCCAGCGCTGGCACTGCTGCGCGCACGGCTTGACGAACGCGCAATCGCCTTCGCCGACGTGGTCAGGATCGGCCGTACGCACCTGATGGATGCGGTGCCGATGACGATGGGCCAGGCCTTCGACGCTTTCGCTCGCCAGATCGGCCACGGCATCGACCGCATCGAGGCCACGCTTCCGCGCGTGCGCCTGCTCGCCCAAGGCGGCACGGCAGCCGGTACGGGCCTGAATGCACCGCCGGGTTTCGACATCGCTTTTTGCGAAGAAGTCAGCGCGCTGGCCGGAACGGCCTTTTCGCCGAACCCGAGCAAGTTCGAGGGCATGGCTGCACACGATGCGCTGGTCGAGGTATCGGGCGCGTTGAGCGTGCTGGCGACCTCGCTGATCAAGATCGCCAACGACGTGCGCTTTCTGGGCTCCGGCCCGCGCTGCGGCCTCGGCGAGCTGCTGATACCGGACGACGGACTGACCAGTTCGATCATGCCCGGCAAGCGCAATCCGACCATCGCCGAAGTGCTGGTGCAGGCCGCCATGCAGGCAATGGGAAACCACACCACGATCGCGATGGCAGGTGCTTCAGGCAACTTCGAACTGAACGTGGCCAAGCCGGTGCTGATCCACAACCTGTTGCAGTCGATCCGCGTGCTGGCCGATGCGTCGCGGGTTTTTGCCGAGCGGCTGGTGCAAGGATTGGAGGTCGATAGCGCGCGCCTGGCGGCCAATGTCGAGAACGCTCTGCTCGTCGTCACCGTGCTGAATCCGGTGCTTGGCTACGACCGCGTCGCGCAGATCACGAAGACCGCGGTGGCTCAGGGCATCGCGCCGCGCGCGGCGGCCATCGGCCTCGGCTTCGTCGACGCGGACACCTACGACCGGCTGGTCGATCCGGCGCGCATGACCGGCCACTGAACGCGCGCTTCAGGCGAACTCGACCCGAAGCATCCGTTCGACCGCCTCCACCGGCAACGGCCGCGCGAAAAGATAGCCCTGGTAGTGACGGCAGCCGTGCGCCGCCAGCACTTCGCGCTGCGCCTCGGTCTCGACACCTTCTGCCAGCACCTCGAAGCCGAAGCTGTCGGCCAGCGCGACGATGGCCCTGACGATCGCCAGGCTGCCGGCATCCGCCGGCAGGCCGCGCACGAACGACTGGTCGATCTTCAGCTGGTCGAGCGGCAGCTGCTGCAGATAGGCCATCGACGAATAACCGGTGCCGAAATCGTCCAGCGCGAAGCGCACGCCCCGCGCCTTGAGCGCCATCATGTGGCGGGTGGCGAGCGCGGTGTCGTTGACCAAGGCGGTCTCCGTCAGCTCGAGCTTCAGCCGGCTGGCATCGGCTCCGCTCTTGTCGAGGACTTCCATGACTTCGCTTGCGAAGGTGACGCGGGACAGCTGGAAGGCGTCGACGTTGACCGAAATCACCAGCGGCGCGCTGAAGGCCTCGTTGGCCCAGACGGCGAGTTGTCTGCAGGCACGGGCAAGCACCTGCATGTCGAGTTCGTGCAGAAGGCCGGCAGCGTCGGCGACAGCCAGGAAATCGGCCGGATAGAGCAGCCCGCGCACCGGGTGCTGCCAGCGCACCAGCGCCTCGACACCGGTGATCCGCCGCACGGCGTCGAGTTGAAGCTGGTAATGCACGACGAACTCGTCGCGCTGCAGGCCCAGACGGATCTCGCCCTCCAGCATCAGCCGGGCGCTGATGGCATCCTGGATCAGCGGATCGTAGATGCGCACCCGGCTCTTGCCATCGGCTTTTGCCGCATTCAGCGCGACGTTGGCGCGCCGCATCGGGTTGTCGTTGTCGTTGAGGTCCCGGAACAGCGCGATCCCGGCACTGGCCGTCACGCGCGACGGCTCCGGCGCACCCGGTCCGGCTGCGGCGACGACGACCAGGCTGACAGCCTCGATGGCTCGCCGGGCGATGCGCGCTGCCACTGCCGCCGCCGCTTGCTCCTCCATCGGCAACGCTTCGAGCAGCATCACGAATTCGTCGCCGCCCAGCCGGGCCAGCATTCCGCCCGGCGGCACCAGCGCTGCAAGGCTTTCCGCCGCCGAACGCAGCATCTGGTCGCCAGCCCGGTTTCCGTTGAGATCGTTGAAATCCGCGAAGTCGTCCAGGTCGATATTGATCACAGCGGCGAAACGACGATTCGAGGCGCTCTCCCGACGCGCCAGGGGCAACTGCGCGAGGAACAGTCTGCGGTTGGGCAGATCGGTCAGCGGGTCATACATCGTCAGCGTCAGCAGCTGCTCTTCGGCCGCCCTCCGCTGCGTCACGTCGCGCGTGACGAGGACCACCGATCGCCTGCCGCCGAACTGCTCGTCCATCTTTCCGGCACGAACCTCGAAAGTGCGCTTCACGCCATCGTGCACAGCCGTGTATTCGAGTTCCTGCGGCACGCTGCTGTGCAGCGCGCGCCGTACGAGGCCCATGAACAATTCGGCATCGCTTGCCGGCAGCACGTCGCTCATGCGTTGACCCACGAGATCGGGCGCGTTTCCGTACAGCGTGGCGCGGTAAGGCGACACCACGTGCAGGTAATGCCCGTCCTCATCGATCACCAGCAGGATGTCCGGTACCGCGCTGACCAGAGCGCGCAATCCTGCTTCGCTTTGCGAAAGCGCATCGATGACACGGACCCGCGCGTCGATGTCGAGCAGCAGCAGGCCCATGCCCATCGTGAAAAGCGGAAGCACGACGAGAAACAGGGCGAAGACCTGGCGCGTCTCTCCGGAAAGCACGTTCGACAACAGGGCGGCGAGAAGCAGGTTGAAGACCTGCACGACAACCCCGAACAGCAGGAACTGCATCGCGCCCAGCTTGTATTTCCGCCGCGCCACGAACTTGCGATAGCCCAGACCGAGCGCCAGAGGGATCAGCATGCCGACGACTCCGGCGATCATGCCCGCGCCGCCGATCCACCAACGCATCAGCGCAGCCACGACGTAAGTCACGCCGCCGACGAGAGGTCCGCCCAGTAGCGCGGCGATCGCGATCACCACCGATCGCGCGTCGATGATCACCCCCGGGGAAAGCGTGACCGGAAAAAGCATTCCGACGGCGCAGATCAAGCCGAACAGCAGCCCCGACGTGAGCTGTCTGGGCACGGTGCGGTCGCGCCAGAACCTGAGGCTCGCGGCTTGAAGCCAGCACAGCGCCAGCATGAGCGAAGCACCCTGAACGAAATCCAGAAACATGGACGTACCTCGCTGTCGCCGCAACCGTCGGCGGCCGGACAACCGCCAGGACCGAGGGTATTACGAAACTTGCGAAATAAAACCGGCGAAGCAGTTATCCAGCCGTGCGACATAACGCTGCCGCTCCTCGTCCTCGATGAAGCTGCCCACGAAGCTGTTCGCAGCCAGCTGCCATGCATGCCGCACCGTGAGCCCCGTCGCTGCGAAGGTCTGCAGGAAGTTGTCGTTCATGTAGCCGCCGAAATAGGCCGGGTCATCGGAATTGACGGTGGCGACCAGTCCGGCATCAACCAGTTCGCGCAGGTTGTGCTGCGACAGATCCGGGAATACGCAGAGCTTCAGGTTCGAGAGCGGACAGACGGTCAGCGGTATGCGGTCGGCGGCCAGCCGCTTCATGAGTTCGGGGTCCTTGGCGCTCTGCACGCCATGGTCGATACGCTCGACCTTCAACACGTCGAGCGCGCTCCAGACATAAGCCGGCGGCCCTTCCTCGCCCGCATGCGCGACCAGCCGCAGGCCGAGCTCGCGGCAGCGCGCGAAAACGCGCGCGAACTTCTCGGGCGGATGGCCGACCTCGCTCGAATCCAGTCCGACGCCGATGAACTGCGCGCGGAACGGCAACGCTTCGTCGAGCGTGGCGATGGCGTCTTCCTCGCTCAGGTGCCGCAGGAAACACAGGATCAACGCAGCACTGACGCCGAGCTTGTCCTGCGCATCGACGCAGGCGCGGTGCAGGCCCGCGATGACGGTGCCCATCGGCACGCCCCGCGCGGTGTGCGTCTGCGGATCGAAGAACATCTCGGTTCGGACCACATGATCGGCGGCCGCGCGCTCGAGATACGCCCAGGCCATGTCGTAGAAATCCTGCTCTTTCAGCAGCACGCTGGCGCCGGCGTAATAGATGTCCAGAAAACTCTGCAGGTCGGTAAAGGCGTAGGCGCGGCGCAGCGCCTCGACATCGGCATAGGGCAAGGCGACGCCGTTGCGCTGCGCCAGCGCGAAGATCAGCTCGGGTTCGAGCGAGCCTTCGATGTGCATGTGCAGTTCGGCCTTGGGCATCGCCTGCAGCAATTCGGGCAGCCGTTCGGCGGGGATGCCGTCGAAACGTGGATCGTAGGTTCCGGTGGAGGTGGGGAGGTTCATGTTCCGCACTCTAAATCGAGTCATCTGCTTCGCCTACCATCGCCGCCCATGAAGATTTCCCGAATCCGCGCCGACTGGCTCACGAACATACCCCGCGAACTGATGGCCGGCGCCGTCGCCACCTTCGCGCTGGTACCCGAGGTGATCGCGTTTTCGTTCGTGGCTGGCGTCGATCCTGCCGTCGGGCTGTTCGCGTCGTTCGTCATCAGCATCGTGATCGCCTTCTTCGGCGGCCGGCCGGCGATGATTTCCGCTGCAGCCGGTTCGGTAGCGCTCGTCGCGGCGCCGCTGGTGCACGCGCACGGGCTGCCCTATCTGCTGGCCGCCGGCGTGCTGGCGGGGCTGATCCAGGTGCTTTTCGGCTTGCTGAAACTTGGCGTGCTGATGCGGTTCGTGTCGAGCTCGGTGCGCACCGGCTTCGTCAATGCGCTGGCGATCCTGATCTTCACTGCGCAGCTGCCACACCTGATGGGCGCGAACCCCGCCACCTGGGCGATGCTGGCGCTGGGCCTGGTCGTCATCTACGGCCTGCCGCGCCTGACCACGGCCGTACCGTCGCCGCTGGTCTGCATCGTGGTGCTGACGCTCGCGGCCTCGTGGTTCGGCCTGCCGGTGAAGACGGTCGCCGACCTCGGCCTGCTGCCGGATTCGATGCCGACGTTCGGCTGGCCCGGCGTGCCGTTGACGCTCGACACGCTGCGCCTGATCGCCCTGCCCGCGCTGGCGATCGCGATGGTCGGGCTGCTCGAATCGATGATGACGGCCAGCGTGGTCGACGAACTTACCGACACGCCCAGCAACAAGAACCGCGAATGCAGCGGGCTCGGCCTGGCGAACATCGCGGCCAGCCTGTTCGGCGGCATCGCCGGCTGCGGAATGATCGGCCAGACCGTGAGCAACGTGCGCTACGGTGGTCGCGGCCGGCTGTCGACGCTGTTCGCGGGCGTATTCCTGCTTGTGCTGATGGTGCTGCTGAAGCCGTGGGTGTCGCAGGTGCCCGTGGCTGCGCTGGTGGCGATCATGGTGATGGTGTCGGCATCGACCTTCGACTGGGGATCGCTGCGCGCGGTGGTGCGTCATCCGCGTCTATCGAGCGCGGTGATGCTGGCGACGGTGGCCGTCACGGTCGCGACCGACAACCTGGCGGCCGGCGTGGCAGTGGGCGTGCTGCTCAGCGGCGTGTTCTTCACCTTCAAGGTCGCGCGACTGATGGACGTGACATCGGAAGATTCGCCGACGCTGCGCACCTACCGCGTGCGCGGCCAGATCTTCTTCGCCTCGGCCGATGTGTTCGTCGACGCCTTCGACACGCTCGACACCGAAAACCGACCCGTGCGCATCGACGTGACGCAAGCTCACTTCTGGGACGTGACCGCCGTGGGTGCGCTCGACAAGGTGGTCAAGCGGCTGCAGAAGCACGGGAGCACCGTCGAGGTGATCGGGCTCAACGAAGCGAGCGCGGTGCTGGTCGACAAGCTCGGCAGTCCGCGCTGAGGCCAGGGAGACATTGCCTCATGCAACTCGATTACCTCGATTTCGACTTCAGCGACGAAGAAGACGGCCATGGCAGCTTCGACGCGATGGCCTCCGTCACGGCCGAACGGCTGCCCGCCCTGTTTGCCGAGATCGACTGCGTACGGAACTGGGCGACCGCAGCTTTCGGTGCGAATGCCGGACTGGAAGACGGCGGCGAATGGGACTGCGAAGTGCAGCGCACCGATGAAACCGGAGCGTCGGCACGCACAACCGTGACTTTTACGCTGAGCGGATCGCCCGCGTTCTGCGATGCGTTCAGAGACAAATTCGAAGTTCCCGGCTAAACCTCTCCGATAAGCTCCGGCGCCATGCAAAGCCTGAATCTCGCCCTGTTCGATGCCATCGCCGGCGGCTTCGCGCCCGATTCGCGCGTGCTCGCCATCGCCGCCTTCGCGACGGAAGCGGGACCGTGGCTTGCCGCTGCGCTGATGCTGGTTGCCGGCATCCGCAAACCCCGCCGCGCACCCTACCTCCTGATCGCGCTGGCCGTCGCCGTGGCGACCGCCATGCTGACCAAGGACATCGCGGCCGCGCTGGATTCGCCGAGGCCGTTCATGACCGGGGCGAGCCCGTCGCACATCGCGCATGGCGCACGCGGCGGTTTGCCGAGCACGCACGCAGCCGTCATGTTCGCGGTCGCGGCCATGCTGCTTCTGCATCCGGCCTTGCGCCCGACCGGTATCGGCGTAATGGTGATGGCCGCAGTCACCGCCTGGTCGCGCATCTACCTGGGCATCCACTTCCCGCTCGACATCGTGGCTGGAGCCGCGTTCGGTACGGCCATCGCGGGAGCGGTCGGACTGGCGCTGTCGACGATCGCAGGACATCGCAGCGCAGGCGAAGTCTCGGTGCCCGAAGCGACGCATCCGGTCGCGCGTGCCCTGCTGCACTGCAACGCCAGCCGGTACGCGGTGCTGCTCTGCTTTGTCGCGGCCATGTGTATCGGCCTGCTGATGCCTGGAGCGCTTGCAGCCGACCTGGTCCGCGAAGGCGGCCCGCTGGAAACAGTGACGATCCTGCTCTACCTGATGGCGATCGTGGGCGTGCTGGCGACGCAGCGCGCTTCGCTCGGCGTGGCCGACAAGACGGCGCTGGGCATCGTGCTGCTCGCTCTTGCCGCCAGCGAGGCCGATGTACTGGATCTGAACACCATAGGCACCTTCGCGGTCGCGGTGCTGCTGGCCTTGTCCGGTGCATGGCTGGTGTTGCAGTACGGCGTCGGCCGGCGTCAGGCCGATACACGTCCGCATCGGCGCCGGCCCGTCGCCACGGCACTGATGTTCGTCGCCGTGGCGCTGTTCGTCGGCTTTCTCGAACACACGCCGGTGGCGTTGATCGAGCTGGGCATGCACGGCAGGTTGCCGGCGCTGCTCTGGCTGGCGATGTTGAGCCTTGAAGAAACGCTGGAGCTGCTGATGCCGATGCTCGCGCTGCTGGCATTGCTCCAGGTCTGGCTCGGGCGGCGGGGCACATCGGCTGCCGCACCCCGCACCTCCTGAACCGTTTGGATCTACCTTATTTCTTGTCGCCGCCCGGTACCTTGCCTTCGACACCCTTGACGTAGAAGTTCACGCCCGACAGGAACTTGTCGTCCGCGACTGCGCCGCCGGCGATCAGTTCCTTGCCGTCCTGGCCGACGATCGGGCCCTTCCAGATCGAGAAGCTGCCGTCCTTCAGGCCGGCCTTCACCGTGTCGACCTTGGTCTTGATCTCGGCCGGCACGTCTTCTGCCACCGACACGATGTCGATCGCGCCTTCCTTCACGCCCCACCAGGCCTGGCCGGTCGCCCACTTGCCGTCGAGCGCGTCCTGGGTGGCCTTGATGTAGTACGGCGCCCAGTTGATGATGGCCGATGCCAGATGGGCCTTCGGGCCGTAGGCGGTCATGTCCGAATCCCAGCCGAAAGCGCGCTTGCCCTTTTCCTGCGCGGTCTTGAGCACGGCTGGCGAATCGGTGTTCTGGAACAGCACGTCGGCGCCGCCGTTGATGAGCGCGGTCGCGGCTTCGGTCTCTTTCGGCGGGCTGAACCATTCGTTGACCCACACGACCTTGGTCGTGATCTTCGGATTCACCGATTGCGCGCCCAGCGTGAAGCTGTTGATGTTGCGCAGCACTTCGGGAATCGGCACCGAGCCGACGACGCCGAGCGTGTTGGTCTTGGTCATGCCGCCGGCGATGATGCCGGCCATGTAAGCGCCTTCATAGGTGCGGCTGTCGTAGGTGCGCATGTTCTCGCCGGTCTTGTAACCGGTCGCGTGCTCGAACTTCACGTCCTTGCTGTCGGCCGCGACCTTCAGCATCGGCTCCATGTAGCCGAAGGTGGTGCCGAAGATCAGCTTGTTGCCCTGGCCGACGAAGTCGCGGAACACGCGCTCGGCATCGGCCGATTCAGGCACGCTCTCGACGAAAGTCGTCTTGATCTTGGCGCCAAATTCCTTCTCCAGCGCCTTGCGGCCGTTGTCGTGCGCAAAGGACCAGCCGCCGTCGCCGACCGGGCCGACATAGGCGAAAGCGATGTTCAGCGGCGCCGGTGCTGCGGCGGCTGCCGGTGCGGGCGCGGCCGGCGCGGCGGCTGCGGGCGCGGGTGCATCTTCCTTCTTGCCGCAGCCGATCAGGGCGGCGGAAGCGACGGCCGTGAGGGCGGCGAGCTTTAGCAGGGAGCGCTTGTTCAAATCGTTCATTGTCGAAATCCTCGGAGGACAGGTTGCGGGAAAGTCGTGGCGCACAGGCCAACAGGACGCGAAATTATGAGCCGGGGTAGAACGGCTTCCCGATGGAGGCCGGCATGTTGATGCGGATGAACGCCGGATTGCGCGAGATCAGCACCAGCACCACGATCGGCGCGATGTACTGCAGCATGCTCAGGAACTGGCTTGGCACGTCGATGCCGGTGCTCTGCAGATGGAAGCCGAGCATCGAGACACCGCCGAACAGATACGCGCCGAGCAGCACCCGCACCGGCCGCCAAGTGGCAAACGTGGTCAGCGCGAGCGCGATCCAGCCGCGTCCGGCGACCATGCCCTCGACCCACAGCGGCGTGTAGACCGTCGACAGATACGCGCCGGCCAGACCGCACAGCGCGCCGCCCGCAACCACCGCCATGAAGCGGATGCGCCGTACCGGATAGCCCAGCGCATGGGCCGACTCGGGCGACTCGCCGACCGAGCGCAATACCAGTCCCGACCGCGTGCGGTACAGGAACCAGATCAGGAAAGCCGTCACCGCCATCGCGAAATACACCATCGGGTGATGCCGGAACAGCGCCGGCCCGATCAGCGGAATGTCGCCCAGCACCGGCAGCGCGTACGACACGGTTTCCGGTAGCTTGGCCTGCACGAAGGAGATGCCCGCAAAGGCCGAGAAGCCGACGCCGAACAGGCTCAATGCCAGTCCGGTCGCATACTGGTTGGTGTTGAGCCAGATCACCAGCACGCCGAAGATCGCCGCGAGGAAAGCGCCGGCAGCCATCCCGGCCAAAAAACCGAGCCACGGATTGCGCGTCGTCGCCACGGTCGCGAAACCGGCGATGGCCGCGCACAGCATCGTGCCCTCGGCGCCGAGGTTGACGATGCCGGCCTTCTCGTTGATGAGCAGGCCCAGCGCGGCCAGCGCCAGCACGGTGCCGGCGCTGAGTGCGGAGCCGATGAGGAGCGCGTAGTTTTCCATGTCAGGCACCCGCTTTCGTCAATTTCGGTGTCAGCTTGCGGCGTATGCGGTAGGCGATCAACGTGTCGCAGGCCAGCAGCGTGAACAGCAGCAGACCCTGGAACACGCCGGTCAGCGACTTCGGCAGCCCGAGCCGCGACTGTGCCAGCTCGCCGCCGATATAGAACATGCTCATCAGGATCGCCGAGAAGATCATCCCGACCGGATGCAGCCGCCCGACGAAGGCCACGATGATGGCCGCGAAGCCATAGCCGGCCGGCACATATGGCGTGAGCTGTCCGATGGGACCAGCGACTTCGAGCGCGCCGGCAAGGCCTGCAGCACCGCCGGATGTCAGCAGCGCGATCCACACCGCGCGCCGCGAAGAAAAGCCCGCGTAACGCGCCGCAGCCGGCGCCAATCCGCCGATCTGCTGCGCGAATCCGGCCCTTGTGCGAAACAAAAACACCCACAGCGCACCCGCGCCGACCAGCGCGATCAGCAAACCGACACTCACCCGCGAACCCTTGATGAGGCGCGGAATCTGCGTTACCGGATCGAAGGTCTTCGTCTGCGGAAAGTTGAAGCCCATCGGGTCCTTCAGCGGCCCCGACACCATGTAACCCAGCAGCAGCGTCGCGACATAGACCAGCATCAGGCTGACCAGGATTTCATTGGCGTTGAAGCGGTCGCGCAGCAACGCGACGATGCCCGCCCACAGCATGCCGCCAGCCACGCCCGCCAGCAGGATCGCGCCGACGATCCAGGCGCCGGTGCTCTTGTCGGCCTGCAGCGCGACATAACCCGCCGCGATGGCGCCGATCACGAACTGGCCCTCGGCGCCGATGTTCCAGACGTTGGAGCGAAAGCACACCGCCAGCCCGAGCGCGATGATCAGCAACGGCGTCGCCTTGACCATCAGTTCGCCGAGCGCATAGCCGCTCTTGATCGGCTCCCAAAAGAACACCAGCAACCCTTTAACCGGGTCCTTGCCGAGCAGCGCGAACAGCGCAGCGCCGATGGCGACGGTCACCAGCAGCGCCAGGATCGGCGAGCCGTAGGTCCAGAAGCGCGAGAGTTGCGGACGCGGTTCAAGCTTGAGCATGAGCCGACTCCTTCCGGTTCGTTTCCGCAGCGGCGTCCCAGAGCCCGCTCATCCATTCGCCAATCTTCGGCACGGTTGCAGCGGCGCGGTCGACCGAAGGCGACAGCCTGCCCTTGGCGATCACATAGAGCCGGTCGCTGATCTCGAACAGCTCGTCCAGTTCCTCGCTGACCACCAGCACCGCGCAGCCGGCGTCGCGCAGCGCGAGGATCTCGTTGCGGATCAGCGCTGCCGCGCCAACGTCCACGCCCCAGGTCGGCTGGGAAACGATGAAGATCTTCGGGTTCGCATCGATCTCGCGGCCGACGATGAATTTCTGCAGATTGCCGCCCGACAGCGACCGCGCCGCCGACCCCGGACCGCCCGCCTTGACGTTGAAGCGCCGGATGATTTCCGCCGCATGCGTCGCGAGCTGACCGGTGCGGATCCAGCCGGAGCTGCCGACCGCGTTGCTGCGCGTGAGCAACATGTTGTGCGCCAGGCTCAGCGTCGGCACCGCGCCGCGACCGAGCCGTTCTTCAGGTACGAAATGCACGCCGAGCGCACGGCGCTGCCGGGGCCGCAGACGCGCAGCCGGCTTGCCGAAGACTTCGATCATCGACGGCTCGGCGCGCGTGTCTTCGCCCGACAGCGCATAGAGCAACTCCCGCTGCCCATTGCCCGAAACGCCCGCGATACCGACGACCTCGCCGCCCCGAACGTCCATCGAGATGCCGTCGAGGTCGACGCCGAACTGGTCTTCGCGCGCCAGCCGCAGGTCGTTCACGCGCAGGGCTACCGCGCCTGTCTTGACCGCGCGATGCTGCAGCGGCGGCGGCTCGGCGCCGATCATCAGCCGCGAGAGCGATTCGTTGCTCTCGTTCTGCGGATTGCAGACGCCGGTCACCTCGCCGCCGCGCAGCACGGTGCAGGCGGTGCAGAGCTCGCGAATCTCATGCAGCTTGTGGCTGATGTACAGGATGCTGCAGCCTTCGGAAGCCAGCTTCTTCAGCACGACGAACAGCTTCACGACCGCCTGCGGGGTGAGCACCGAGGTCGGCTCGTCGAGGATCAGCAGCTTCGGGTCGGTCAGCAACGCACGGATGATCTCCACGCGCTGCATCTCGCCGACCGACAGCGTGTGAACAGGCCGCGACGGGTCGATGTCAAGCCCGTACTCGCCCGCCTTGGCGCTGATGCGGCGCGTGACTTCGGCCAGCGCCAGGCTCTTGTCCAGGCCGAGCCAGACATTCTCGGCCACGGTCAGCGTGTCGAACAGGCTGAAATGCTGGAACACCATGCTGATGCCCAGCGCCCGCGCCTCCTGCGGATTGCGCACGTTCACGGTCTGGCCGTTGAAGCTTACGCTGCCTTCGTCGGGCTTGACCGAGCCGTAGATGATCTTCATCAGCGTCGACTTGCCGGCGCCGTTCTCGCCGAGCACGGCATGCGTCTCGCCGGGCTGGACGATCAGCGAAACGTCGCTGTTGGCGACCACCGCGGGATAGCGCTTGGTGATGTGGGCGAGTTCGAGTCTGGATGTGCTCATGTCTTTTGTTCTTGGGATGAAAGCAGGAAGCAGGAAACAGGCCACTCGCACGGTCAGCGAAGCAGGGTGGCCACCGCCTTGGTGCGGTCGCGCAACCAGCGCGCCGCATTCGACGTGTGCGTGCGCTCGTGCCAGAGCTGGTAGTAGACGAGCCGCGGCATCTCCACCGGGCAAGCCAGGATCTTCACCGGCAGCCGTTCGGCGAAACGCGCGCAGTACTGTCGTCCGGTGGTCAGCACCAGCCGGGTCGCGGCAACCATGTCGGGGATCAGCCCGAAGTGCGCGCAGCGGGCGGCGATGTTGCGTTCCAGGCCCAGCGTGTCGAGCATCTGGTCGATGATGCCGCGCGCGCCGGGATGCGTCGGCATCGGCGCGATGTGTTCGGCCGCAAGCCAGGCCGCAACGTCCCAGCCGCGGCGCGCGGCCGGATGGTCGGCGCTCACCAGCGACACGATCTCGTCGTCGAACAGCCGTGCCATGTGCAGGTCGCCGGGCGGCTCCTGCCAGTTGCCGACGACCAGGTCGAAGTCGCCCTGCGCCAGGTGACCGTGGTAGTCGGAATCGGCGGACAGCGGATGGATCTCGACGCGGCAAAGCGGTGCCTTCGCCTTGAGCTCGGCAACGAGCATCGGCAGGAACAGCGGGTCGAGATAGTCGCTGGCCGCGATGCGGAAGGTGTCGGTCGCGGTCTGCGGATCGAAGGCGCGGGAGCCGCTGAACATGGCCTCGGCAGCGCGCAGGATGCCGGCGGCCGGCTCGATCATCCGGAGCGCGACATCGGTCGGTACCATGATCGCGCCCGACCTCACCAGCAACGGATCGCCCGACAGCGCACGCAGCCGCTTGAGCGACGCCGACACCGCCGGCTGGAACATGCCCAGCCTGATGGCCGCGCGCGACACGCTGCGCTCGGTAAGCACCGTGTGCAGCACGCGGATCAGATGAAGATCGATCCGGTCGAGGTTCACGACTCAGGCCTGCACGGCCGCTACCGCGTTGATCGCATTCAGGATGGCTTCGCTGGTCGCAGGCGCACGCAGCGGCGGGTCGACGCGATGGCCGGCGACCGACGACACGGCATCGCGGATCGCGAAGAACACCGAAAACGGCAGCAGCAGCGGCGGCTCGCCGACGGCCTTGCTGCGATGAATCGAATCGACCTGCGCCGGGCTGTCGTAGAGCCGCACATTGAAGACCGGCGGGCAGTCGTTCGCGGTCGGTATCTTGTAGGTACTGGGTGCGTGCGTCGTGAGCTTGCCGCTCTGCGGATGCCAGACCAGTTCCTCGGTCGTCAGCCAGCCCATGCCCTGGATGAACGCGCCTTCGATCTGTCCGATGTCGATGGCCGGGTTCAGCGACTGGCCAGCGTCGTGCAGGATGTCCGCGCGCAGCAGTTTCCATTCGCCGGTCAGCGTGTCGACGACGACTTCGCTCACCGCCGCGCCATAGGCGAAGTAGAAGAACGGATGGCCCTTGAGCGTGTCGCGATTCCAGCTCAGGCCGGGCGTGGCATAGAAGCCGTCGGACCAGAGCTGGACGCTGTCGATGTAGGCTTCTGCGACGATGGTCGCGAAGGTCAGCGTGCGGCCGGCAACCTCGACCTTGTCGTTGGCGAAGCGCACGTCTGCCGCTTCGCCGCCGTGGCGCGCTGCGGCACACGCGGCCAGCCTTTCGCGAATCTGCCGCGCCGCATCCTGAGCGGCCTTGCCGTTGAGGTCGGCGCCGGTCGATGCGGCGGTAGCCGATGTGTTGGCTACCTTGGTGGTATCGGTAGCGGTCACGCGCACGCTCTCGAAGCTCACGCCCAGTTCATGCGCCACGACCTGCGCCACCTTGGTATTCAATCCCTGACCCATCTCGGTGCCGCCGTGGTTCACCAGGATCGAGCCGTCGTTGTAGACATGCACCAGCGCGCCGGCCTGGTTGAAATGCTTGACGTTGAACGAAATGCCGAACTTCAGCGGCGCCAGCGCGATGCCGCGCTTGAGCACCGGGCTGATCGCGTTGAAAGCAGCGATGGCTTCGCGCCGCGCGCGGTAGTCGCTGGTGGCTTCCAGCTCTGCGACCAGCTCGTGAATGATGTTGTCGCTCACCGTCTGCGCATACGGCGTGACGTTGCGCTCGGTCTTGCCGTAGAAATTGAGCCGCCGCACGTCGAGCGGGTCGCGCCCCAGCGTGCGGGCAACTGTGTCGAGGATGTTTTCGATCGCGATCGCGCCCTGCGGGCCGCCGAAGCCGCGAAACGCGGTGTTGCTCTGCGTGTTCGTCTTGCCCGAAAAGCCGTGCAGCGCGACTTCGGGCAGCCAGTAGGCGTTGTCGAAATGGCAAAGCGCCCGCGTCATCACCGGGCCCGACAGGTCGGCCGAATGGCCGGCCCGCGACACCATCGTGATCTCTGCGCCGAGGATGCGGCCCTGGTCGTCGTAACCGACTTCGTAGTCGTACCAGAAGCAGTGACGCCGGCCGGTGATCATGAAGTCGTCGTCGCGGTCCAGCCGCAGCTTGACCGGACGTCGCAGCCGGGCCGCAGCCACGGCGGCCACGCAGGCGAAGATCGCCGACTGCGATTCCTTGCCGCCGAAACCGCCGCCCATGCGCCGGCATTCGACATGCACCTCGTTCGCCTGCAGGTGCAGCGCATGCGCGACCAGATGCTGCATCTCGCTTGGATGCTGCGTCGAGCAATACACATGCATGCCGCCGCCCTCTTTCGGGATCGCGTAGCTGATCTGCCCTTCGAGATAGAACTGTTCCTGCCCGCCGACGTCGAGCGTGCCCTTCAGCCGGCGCGGCGCGGCGGCGATAGCTGCGCGCACTGCCGCCTGCTCGGCTTCGCGGTCATACGTGTCGCCTGCTGCGCTGGCGCTGCGCACCAGATGCATCGGCGGCACCACGTACTGGCCGCGCGCGTGGGCGTCCCGCGGCGTGAGCACCGGCGGCGCGGCAGCGACGGTGACGACTTCCTTCGCAAGGGCCGCGGCGCGGCGCGCGGCATTTCGGTTCTCGGCTATGACGGCGAACAGCGGCTGCCCAAGATAGCGGATGTCGCCCGCGCAGAGGATCGGGTCGTCGTGGACGATCGAGCCGCAATCGTTGCTGCCCGGGATGTCGTTGGCCGACAGCACCGCGACGATACCCGGCATCGCGCGGATGCGGTCCAGGTCCATCGCAGTCAGCTGCCCGGCTGCGACAGGCGACAAGCCCAGCGCGCAATGCAGCGTGCCCTGGAGCTCGGGTATGTCGTCGATGTAGTTCGCCTCGCCGGCGACGTGCAGCGCGGCGGATTCATGCGGACGACTGATGCCAACGCGCACGCCGCGCTCCTGCGCCAGCGCTTCGGAATCCACATCGATTCGGGCAGCAGCGTTCGCTCGGTAATCGGCGAAGGCGCTCGCCGCCGCGAAAAGACGGGCGTCGGTTTCGTTCAGGGGCTTGTTCATGTCAGGCGCCTCCGGCCAGTTCTTGCGGTGCGGCATGCGGCATCACGCTCCAGACACTGGTGGCGGAAGTAGGCAGCGGATCGTCCGCGCGCGTCTCCAGCCACAAGCGCTGCAACAGGTTCTGTGCCACTTGCAGGCGATAAGCAGCCGAGGCGCGCATGTCCGACAGCGGCTTGAAATCGTCGGCGAGCGCAAGTCGAGCCGCGTTCACGCTGGCCTGCGTCCACGGCTGGCCGACCAACGCAGCCTCGGCCCGCGCCGCGCGCTGGACGGTTGCAGCCGTGCCGCCAAAAGCGAGCCGCACCTCAGTGACCGTCCCGCTGTCGAGCGCAATGGAAAAACCGCCGCACAGCGCCGAGATGTCGGAGTCGAAACGCTTGCTGATCTTGTACGCGCGCACCTGGCGCCCGAAAGCCGTCAGCGGAACCGCGAGCCCCTGCACGAACTCGCCCTCTTCCAGCCGGTTCGCCATGTAGCCGGTATAGAAATCGTCCAGCGGCATGCGCCGCACGCGCGCGCCCTTGCGCAGTTCGATCTGCGCGTCCAGCGCCATCAGCACCGGGGGGCCATCGCCGATCGGCGAACCGTTGGCGACGTTGCCGCCGAGCGTGCCGGCATTGCGGATCGGCGGAGATGCGAAGCGCAGCCAGACGTCGGTCAGCGACGGCGCACGCTGCACCAGCGCGCGCCAAGCCGCTTCGAGCGAAGCGCCGGCACCGATGTACAGCTCGGCCGCATCGCCGCTGCCGCGGACCTCGACGACTTTCATTTCTCGCACGCCGCCGACGAACAGGATCTCGCCGAGATCGCGGAACTGCTTGTTGACCCAGATGCCCACGTCGGTTCCGCCGGCCAGCATGCGCGCCGTCGGCATCGCTTCGCGCAGCGCGGCGAGCTGGTCGAGCGTGGTCGGCGAATGGAAGGTGTCGGTGCGGCCGTCGCGAGCGGCGGCGTAGCTGGAGCCTGCGTCGGCGCGCTCGGCCTTCAACTGCATCAATGCGGCGACGACCGGCTTCGCATCGAACGAAACCGCAGGCAGGTCGAACATGCGCTGACCTGCGTCGAGGATCGGCCGGTAGCCGGTGCAGCGGCAGAGGTTGCCCGAGAGATCGTCGGCGAGCTGCTGGCGTGTCGGCTGCGTGCCGGCGGCCTGGTGCTGCCGGTACGTCGACCAGAGCGACATCACGAAGCCGGGCGTGCAGAAGCCGCACTGCGACCCGTGGCATTCGACCATCGCCTGCTGGGCCGGGTGCAGTGTCGTCACCGGGTGCTTCTTCAAATCTTCGACCGTGAACAGCGCCTTGCCATGCAGCGTCGGCAGGAACCGGATGCAGGCATTGACGGTCTGCAGCGACAGTCCTTCGACGGCGCCCGGCGTGCCATCGGCCGCCAGCTCGCCGACCATCACGGTGCAGGCGCCGCAATCGCCCTCGTTGCAGCCTTCCTTTGTGCCGGTGCAGTGCGCGTCTTCCCGCAGCCAGTCGAGCACCGAACGGGTCGGATGCACGCCGCCGACTTCGACGATGCGTCCCTGGTGGAAGAAGCGGACGGGTTGAGGAGTGCTGCGGAGGCTCATGGTCGCGGGGATGCTCGTTCTTGGATGGCGGAATTTGCCGACACTGGAACTTAAGGGGACGCGGAACAGCTTGCATACGCGCGAACCCATAGTGCTCATGCGCTCAGAGCAATTGTCGCGCCATGTTCTTCAAAGTATGAGCAACGCCCGGAAGTCGTTGACGTTGGTGTGCGTCGGCCCGGTCACCAGCAGATCGCCGATGGCGTCGAAGTAGCCGTAGGCGTCGTTGCGATCGAGGTGATCGGTGAGCTTGCGGCCCGTCGCCTCGGCGCGGGCTAGAGTGTCGGGCGTGACGAAGGCACCGGCGTTGTCCTCGATGCCGTCGATGCCGTCGGTGTCGGCGGCCAGCGCCCAGACGTCCGGCTGGCCAGCCAGCGCGCCGGCCAGCCCCAGGCAGAACTCTCCCGCCCGCCCACCTCGGCCCCTGGCCTGACCTGGCTGGCGCGGACGGATCGTGACGGTCGTCTCGCCGCCCGACAGGATCACGCACGGCCGTGCGAACGGCATCCCGCGCTTCGCCACGGCGCGTGCCAGCGCGCCCTGCACCTTGCCGACCTCGCGCGATTCGCCTTCCATCTCGTCGCTCAGGATGTGCGCCTCGATGCCCGCAGCACGCGCCACGGCAGCCGCCGCTTCGAGCGACTGCTGCGGCGTCGCGATCAGGTGCGTCGCATGACCGTCGAACGCCGCATCGCCGGGCTTCGGCGTTTCGAGCGTGCCGTCTTTGAGTTGCGCGCGGATGGCGGCGGGCACTTCGATGCGGTAGCGGTCGAGGATCGCCAGCGCCTCGGCACAGGTGGTGGCGTCGGGCACGGTCGGGCCGCTGGCGATGACGGCCGGATCGTCGCCCGGCACGTCGCTGATCGTCAGCGTCACCACCTGTGCCGGTGCGCAGGCCGCGGCCAGCCGCCCGCCCTTGATGCGCGACAGGTGCTTGCGCACGCAGTTCATCTCGCCGATGTGGGCGCCGCTGTCGAGCAGCTCCTTGTTGATGCGCTGCTTGTCGGCCAGCGTCAGGCCGTCGGCAGGCAGCGTGAGCAGCGAGGAACCGCCGCCGGAAATCAAGCACAGCACCAGATCGTCGGCCGTCAGTGCTTCCGTCGCGCCGCTCGCCAGCGCGAGGATGCGTGTTGCGGCGTCGAATCCGGCCTGGTCGGGCACCGGATGCGAAGCCTCGACGAGCTCGATGCGCTGCGGCAAACCTTCGGGACGCGGCGGAATGTGGCCGTAGCGCGTGACCATCAGGCCCGACAGCGGCGCGTCCGCGGGCCACAGCGCTTCCAGCGCCTGCGCCATCGAGCCGCCCGCCTTGCCGGCGCCGATCACCAGCGTGCGGCCCTTTGGCGGCGGCGGAAGACATGCGCCCATGCTGGCCAGCGGGAGTGCGCGCTCGACGGCGACGCGGTAGATATGTTCCAGGAACTCGCGCGGCGCGGTGCGCGGATCGGGCATCGATGAATGCAGGTGCGATGGCGAAGTCATTTGATGTTTGTCTCTCCTGGGCACTATTCTGTCGCCATGTCTACGCTTCTGATCCGCAATGCCCGCTGCGTCGCAACTTTCGACGAGGCCCGTACCGAGCTTCGAGATGCGTCGATCTTCATCCGCGACCACCGCATCGAGGCCATCGGCGCCGCTGCCGACATGCCGACCGATGCCGATGAAGTGATCGACGCCGGCCGCCATCTGGTCGTGCCCGGACTCGTCAACACGCACCACCACATGTACCAGTCGCTGACGCGCGCGATTCCGGCGGTGCAGAACGCGGAACTGTTCTCGTGGCTGGGCGGGCTGTATCCGATCTGGGCCGGCCTGACGCCCGAAATGGTGCGCGTCTCGACGCAACTCGCGATGGCCGAACTGCTGCTGTCGGGCTGCACCACCAGCAGCGATCACCTTTACATCTACCCGAACGGCGTGCGGCTGGACGACAGCATCGAGGCCGCGCGCGAGATCGGCATGCGTTTTGTCGCGACACGCGGCAGCATGAGCGTCGGACAGTCGCAGGGCGGCCTGCCGCCGGACCGCGTGGTCGAGCGCGAGGACGCGATCCTGGCCGACACGCAGCGCCTCATTGAGCGCTACCACGACGCGACGCACGGATCGATGACCAACGTCGCCGTCGCGCCCTGCTCGCCGTTCAGCGTCAGCCGCGACCTGATGCGCGAATCGGCATTGCTCGCACGATCGTTCAAGGGTCTCGGCGTGCGGCTGCACACCCACCTGGCCGAGAACGATCACGACATCGCCTACAGCCGGGAGAAGTTCGGCTGCACGCCGACGGAATACGCGCAGGACCTCGGCTGGCTCGGCCACGACGTCTGGCACGCGCACTGCGTGAAGCTGGACGCGTCCGGCATCGCGCTGTTCGCGAAGACGAAGACCGGCGTCGCGCACTGCCCGTGCAGCAATATGCGGCTGGCCTCCGGCATCGCGCCGATCCGCCGCATGCTCGATGCCGGAGTGCCGGTCGGGCTGGGTGTCGACGGCAGCGCCAGCAACGACGGCGCGCAAATGGTCAACGAGGCGCGGCAGGCGCTGCTGCTGGCGCGCGTCGGGCGTTCGCTGGAGCCCTTCGGCTGCGACCATGGCCCGGCGGAAATGACGGCGCGCGATGCGCTGGCCGTTGCCACGCGCGGCGGCGCCGAAGTGCTGGGCCGCGCAGACATCGGCCATCTGGCGCCGGGCATGTGCGCCGATATGGCGCTGTTCGATCTGGACACAGTCGCGTTCGCCGGCGGCGCGGTGCACGACCCAGTTGCGAGCCTGCTGCTGTGTGCGAGTCCGCAGGCGGCTTACACGGTGGTCAATGGGCGCGTCGTGGTGCGGGAGGGGCAACTTGCGACAGTGGATCTGGGGCCGCTGGTGGAACGGCACAACCGGCTGGCAATGGTGCTGGCGAATCCCAGCCGTTAGGGCCGAGCCCCGCCCATCACCGTTCGGGTTGAGCCCATAACCGTTCGTGCTGAGCCTGTCGAAGCTGTGCGCAATTCTTCGACAAGCTCAGCACGAACGGGTTAAGGGCTCAGGTCAAAAATCTGAACAGCTGCAGCAGGTTGTTGATGAAATCCAGAATGACCTGCATCACGCCTCCTAATTGGTCTTCGCCCCCGCCAGGAACCACTTCCCGAGCAGCGCCCGCTCGGCATCCGTGATGCCTGTCGCGTTGTTCATCGGCATAATCTTCGTGACCACGGCCTGTTGATACACCGCCTGCGCATGCAGCGCAACCTGATCGGGCGTGTCGAGGCGGACGTTCTTCATCTGCATCGTCGCGCCGTGGCACATGTAGCAGCGCTGTTCCAGCACCTTTTGCACGTCGCCGAACGCGACCTGCTGCACGACGGCGCCAGCCACCGGCGGCGCAACCGGAGCGACCGGCTCGGGCTTCATCCATACGATCGTGAGACCGAGGACCGCGATGCCGACCATTGCGTACGGCAGCGGATTCTTCGCGTTGCCGAGTTTGAAGCGATGCCGCACCACGAAGAACTGACGTATCGCTGCGCCGCCCAGCATGATGAGCAGCAGCACGATCCAGTTGTACTTGTGCGTGTAGGTAAAGCTGTAGTGATTGCTCAGCATCGCGAACAGCACCGGCAGCGTGAAGTAGGTGTTGTGCACGCTGCGCTGCTTGCCGCGCTGGCCGTGGATCGGGTTGACCGGCTTGCCTTCGCGCAGCAAAGCGACGTTCTCGCGCTGGCCCGGGATGATCCAGAAGAACACGTTGCCGCTCATGGTCGTGGCCATCATCGCGCCGACCAGCAGGAAGGCGGCACGACCGGCGAACCAGTGGCAGGCGAGCCAGGCGGCGAAGGCGACGAAGCAGGCCACCAGCACGCCGACGATCGCATCGCCGTGCTTGCGGCGGCCGAAGATCTGGCAGATCGCGTCGTAGACGATCCAGAACACGACGAAGAACGCCAGCGCGACCGACACCGCGGCGCCGGGCTGCCAGTCCATCTTCGACTTGTCGATCAGGTAGGTGCTGGCGTTCCACAGGTACGACACCGTGAAAAGCGCGAATCCGGTAAGCCAGGTCGTATAGCTCTCCCAGTACGACCAGTGCAGGTGTTCCGGCAGTTTCTTCGGCGCGAGTCCGTACTTCTGCATGTTGTAGAAGCCGCCGCCGTGCACGGCCCATTGCTCGCCGCCCACGCCTTTTTCGAGCGATTCGGCGTCCTGCGGCTTCTCCAGGCTGTTGTCCAGCATGACGAAGTAAAACGAGGCGCCGACCCAGGCGATGGCGGTGATGACGTGGACCCAGCGCAAGAGCAGGTTGGCCCAGTCGAGGTAATAACTTTCCATGATTCAACTTTCCATCGATTGCAATAACTGGGCTGCGACAGCGACGGCGATCACCTCGGGCTCCTTGCCGCCGATGCCGGGGACGCCGATCGGGCAGGTGATGCGGGACAGTTCGCTTTCCGAGAAACCACGTGCTTCGAGGCGGTGGCGGAATGTCGCCCATTTCGTCCGGCTGCCGATCAGGCCGATGAAGGGCAGATCGTCGTGCGCGCGAACGCGCTGGAGGCAGGCGACGACGATGTCGAGGTCTTCGGCATGGCTGAAACTCATGATCAGCACTCGCGATCCGGCAGCCAGACCGGCCACCGCGGCGTGCACCGGCTCCGAATGTTCGGCTGCAATCTGCGCCGGCTGCACGGGCGCGAACACACCGTCGCGGCTGTCGATCCAGCGGACGGCGAAGGGCAGCGTGGCGAGCAAACGGGCCAGCGCAGCGCCGACATGGCCACCGCCGAAAAGCGCAACGGGCGGCAGGCGGGCGGTGAATTCGTCGCGCATCGCGTTCGCATCCCGAGCGGTAGCGCGGCGATAAGAAAGATAAACCACGCCGCCGCAGCACTGGCCGAGGCTCGGGCCGAGCGGATAGCGGCAAAGCGTGCCGGTGCCGGGCAGTGAGGCAGTACCGTCGATGCCAGCGCGGGCCGCGGCGACGGCCTGGAATTCCAGCTGCCCGCCGCCGATGGTGCCGGTCAGCCCGTCGGCCCAGACCGCCATCCAGGTACCGGCTTCGCGTGGCACCGAGCCCTCGGTCGCCTCGATGCGGACCAATACGCAGTCCTCCTCGGCCAGCCGTTCGAGCAGATCGTCGAGCACCGACTTCATGCGTCGCCCTGTACCGGAAACCTTCGGTTGCCAGGGTTCGGCGCCCGCGCGGTATAACCGCGCCGATGAAATTCCAGCCGATCTACCGCCGCCTCGCGCTGTCCGGCGCCCTCCTCGCCACGCTGTGGCTCGCCGGTTGCGGCAGCAGCCCGACCGCACCGATCACGCGACCGGTGCCGGGCCAGCTCACCCACGCGACGCCCGATCCCGGCCCGGCGCAACAGACCCTGCCCAAGGCGTCGACCGCAGCCACGCCACGCGAATACCGAAAAGACGCCGCCCGTCACGTGTATGAAAGCAACAGGACGCGCATCTTCGGCGGCAAGCTGCCGCCGATGCTCTACGCGGTGGGCACGCTGGAAGTCAACGTCGACGCCAGTGGAAAGGTCGTGTCCATGCACTGGTTGCGTGCACCGAAACACGCGCCGGAAGTCATCGCCGAAATCGAGCGCACCGTTCTGGATGCGTCGCCGTTCCCTGCGGCCGCCCGCATGGGCAAGGTCACATGGACGGACACCTGGCTCTGGGACAAGGGCGGCCATTTCCAGCTCGACACGCTGACAGAAGGCCAGCTTTGACGAAAAGCGTTTCACGAGCCGCGGTAGGTGGAATAGCTCCACGGGCTCACCAGCAGCGGCACGTGGTAATGCTGATCGGTATGCGCAACGCCGAAATCCAGCGCCACGCGGTTCAGGAAATTCGGCTCCGGCAAAGTCACGCCGCGTGACTCGAAATAGCCCGCCACGTCGAAAACCAGCCGGTAGGTTCCGGTCTTCAGCGACTGGTTGTCGTAGAGCGGCGCGTCGCTGCGGCCGTCCGCATTCAGCGTGAAGCTGCGCACCAGCGTGGCGCTTTCGCCGAGCGTGGTGTAGAGGCTCACGGCCATCCCGGCGGCGGGTGTGCCGTGCATCGTGTCCAGTACGTGGGTACTCAGGCCCATGGGTCGCTCCTTTTGTATTCCAAAGTGTATACACATTCCCAGCTTGGCTTTATCATGAATGCATGGAGCTTTCCCCTACCGACGCCATCGTCGAAGCATTGACCAGAGCCATCGTGGAGCACCGGCTGCAGCCCGGCAGCAAGCTGGCCGAGCAGAAGCTGGCCGATCACTTCGGCGTTTCGCGTACGTTGGTAAGGCAAGCTTTGTTCCAGCTTTCGCAAAACCGGCTGATCCGGCTCGAACCGGCGCGCGGTGCCTTCGTGGCTGCGCCGGCTGTCGACGAGGCGCGCGAGGTATTCGCGGTGCGCCGCATGCTTGAAGCCGAGATGACGCGCGCCTTCGTGCGCGAAGTCACGCCGGCGCGCATCGAGGCGCTGCGCGAACACGTCGCCGCAGAAAAAGCCGCCGTGGTGCGCGACGACGTCACCGGCCGCTCCGAACTGCTGGGCGATTTCCATGTCCGCATGGCGGAGCTGATGGGCAACCGGGTGCTGGCGCAGATGCTGGGCGACCTGATTTCCCGCTGCGCGCTGATCACACTCATGTACCAGAGCCCCGCCGCCGCCGCGCATTCCAGCGACGAGCACGCCGACATCGTCAGGGCGCTGGCCGCGAAAGACGAGGAACTCGCCGTTCGACTCATGACGGACCACCTCGCGCACGTCGAGGCCAGCCTGATCTACGACCGTCGCGTACCGACGCACGACGTCGCGCTTGCGCTCTCCTGAACCCCTCACCGACCATGCTCTACGACTCGACGCTTCCCTATCCCCGCGACCTCGTCGGCTACGGCCGCCATCCGCCGCATGCGCGCTGGCCCGGTGGCGCTCGCGTGGCCGTGCAGTTCGTCCTCAACTACGAAGAAGGCAGCGAAAACAGCGTGCTGCACGGCGATGCCGGATCGGAACAGTTCCTTTCCGAGATGTTCAATCCGGCCAGCTTTCCCGAGCGCCACATCAGCATGGAAGGCATCTACGAATACGGCTCGCGCGCCGGCGTCTGGCGCATCCTGCGCGAGTTCGAGAAGCGCGGGCTTCCGCTGACCGTCTTCGGTGTCGGCATGGCGCTGGAGCGCTACCCGGAACTCACCGCCGCCTTCAAGGAACTCGGCCACGAGATCGCCTGCCACGGCTGGCGCTGGATCCACTACCAAGGCATCGACGAAGCGACAGAGCGCGAGCACATGGCGCTCGGCATGCAGGCCATCGAAAAGCTGACCGGCGAACGTGCACTCGGCTGGTACACCGGCCGCGACAGCCCGCGCACCCGCCGCCTGGTGGCCGACTACGGCGGCTTTGAATACGACAGCGACTACTACGGAGACGATCTCCCGTTCTGGATGACGGTGCAGAAGACCGACGGCGCGGTCGTGCCGCAACTCATCGTCCCGTATTCGCTCGATTGCAACGACATGCGCTTCGCCCTGCCGCAGGGCTATTCGCATGCCGACCCGTTCTTCCAGTACCTCAAGGACACGTTCGACGCGCTGTATGCCGAAGGCGATCCGGCAGGCGACGACAGCCCGAAGATGATGAGCATCGGCATGCACTGCCGTCTGCTCGGCCGACCGGGCCGCATCGTCGCGCTGCAGCGCTTCCTGGACCATATCGCGCAGCTCGAAGACGTCTGGGTCTGCCGGCGCGTCGACATTGCGCGGCACTGGAAGCAGGTGCATCCTTTCAACCACAACCTCCCCGGCGCCGGAGCCTGACATGACTCTTCTCACCATCGACCGACTCAACGCAGCCGCGCCGACCGAATTCGTCGCCCTGCTCGAAGGCGTCTACGAACACTCGCCGTGGGTGGCCGAGGCAGCATTGCCGTCGCGGCCGTTCCGCTCGCTGGCGCATCTCAAGCACGCGCTGGCAAGTGCCGTCTACAGCGCGCCCGACGACCGGCAGCTCTCGCTGATCCGCGCCCATCCTGAACTCGCCGGCAAGGCGATGGAAGCGCAATCGCTGACCGCCGAGTCGACGCACGAGCAGCGCAGCGCAGGCCTGACGAACTGCACGTCCGACGAACTCGCGCACATCCGCAAGCTCAACGCCGACTACGGTGCGAAGTTCGGCTTCCCGCCGATCCTCGCGGTACGCGGTCCGCGCGGCACCGGCCTGTCGAAGCAGGAAATCATCGCGACCTTCGAACGCCGGCTGAATCACCTGCCGGCCTTCGAACGCGGCGAAGCGCTGCGCAATATCCACCGCATCGCCGAGATCCGGCTGAACGACAAGTTTGGCGTCGTGCCCGCGCTCGGCAACGTCGTATGGGACTGGCAGGAATCGCTGGCGGCGCACACCGAACCCGGCTATGCCGAGTTGGGCCAGCTCACCGTCACCTACCTCACCGACGCGCACCGCGCCTGCGCCGCGCGGATCGTGCAGGACATGGCCGATTGCGGCTTCGACAGCGCGACCATCGACGCCGTCGGCAACGTCGTCGGTCGCTACGAAGCAGCGGCGCCCGATGCCAAGGCGCTGCTGACCGGCTCGCACTACGACACCGTGCGCAACGGCGGCAAGTACGACGGCCGGCTCGGCATCTTCGTGCCGATGGCCTGCGTGCGCGAGCTGTCCCGCCAGGGCCGTCGCCTGCCGTTCGCGATCGAAGTCGTCGGCTTCGCCGAAGAAGAAGGTCAGCGCTACAAGGCGACCTTCCTCGGCTCCGGTGCGCTCATCGGGCATTTCAATCCCGCATGGCTTGACCAGCTGGATGCCGACGGCATCTCGATGCGCCAGGCCATGCAGAACGCGGAGCTGCCCATCGACGAGATTCCCGCGATCCAGCGCGATCCGTCCCGCTATCTCGGCTTCGTCGAGGTGCACATCGAACAGGGCCCGGTGCTGAACGAACTCGATCTGCCGCTCGGCGTCGTGACGTCGATCAACGGCGGCGTGCGCTTCGTCGGCGAGATCATCGGCACCGCCTGCCATGCGGGCACGACGCCGATGGGACGCCGCCACGACGCCGCAGCGGCCGTGGCGGAGCTGATCCTGTTCGCCGAGCAGCGTGCATCGCAGGACGGCGATTCGGTCGCCACCGTCGGCATGCTCGAAGTGCCGAGCGGGTCCATCAACGTCGTGCCGGGTCGCTGCAAGTTCAGCCTCGACATCCGCGCCCCAAACAATGCGCAGCGCGACGCGGTCGTGGCCGACGTGCTGGTCGCCCTGCACGACATCTGTGCAAGACGCGGCGTGCAGCACACCATTGAAGAAGCGATGCGCGCGTCGGCAGCGCCGAGTGCGCCCGAATGGCAGCAGCGCTGGGAACGCGCGGTCGAGACGCTCGGCCTGCCGGTTTTCCGCATGCCCAGCGGCGCCGGACACGACGCGATGAAGCTGCATGAGGTGATGCCGCAGGCGATGCTTTTCGTGCGCGGCCTGAATTCCGGCATCAGCCACAACCCGCTCGAATCGAGCACCAGCGACGACATCCAGCTGGCCGTCGATGCCTTCGCGCTGCTGCTCGACGACCTGGCCGCCAACCCTACTTCCTGAACTGCTTCCAATGACCGACCACACCCAGCTCGACGCCTGGATCGACGCCCATTTCGACGAGGAAGTGCGCTTCCTGCAGGCACTCGTCCGCGTGCCGACCGACACGCCGCCGGGCAACAACGCGCCGCATGCCGAACGCACGGCCGAACTGCTGGCGGACTTCGGCTTCGACGCAGAGAAGCATGCCGTGCCCGCCGAAGATGTGAAGGACTACGGCCTCGAATCGCTGACCAACCTGATCGTTCGGCGCAAGTACGGGAACGATGGTTTGACCGTCGCCCTCAACGCCCACGGCGACGTGGTGCCGCCCGGCGACGGCTGGACGCACGACCCGTACGGCGGGGAAATCGTCGACGGCAGCCTGTTCGGACGCGCGACAGCCGTCAGCAAGAGCGATTTCGCCAGCTTCACCTTCGCGGTGCGCGCGCTCGAAGCGGTCGCGAAACCGTCCAAAGGCGCGGTCGAACTGCATTTCACCTACGACGAGGAATTCGGCGGACTGCTCGGCCCGGGCTGGCTGCTGAAGAACGGCCTGACAAAGCCCGACCTGATGATCGCCGCCGGCTTCAGCTACGAGGTGGTCACCGCCCACAACGGCTGCCTGCAGATGGAAGTGACCGTGCACGGCAAGATGGCGCACGCGGCTATTCCATCGACCGGCGTCGATGCGCTGCAGGGCGCGGTCGGCATCCTGAACGCGCTCTATGCGCAGAACGCGACCTACAAGACCGTGACTTCGCAGGTCGAGGGCATCACGCATCCATATTTGAACGTCGGGCGCATCGAGGGCGGCACCAACACCAACGTCGTGCCCGGCAAGGTCGTCTTCAAACTCGACCGCCGGATGATCCCGGAGGAGAACCCGGTAGAGGTCGAAGCGACGATCCGCAAGGTGATCGCAGACGCCGCCGCGCAGAGCCCCGGCATCACGGTCGACATCAGGCGGCTGCTGCTGGCCAACTCGATGCGCCCTCTGCCCGGCAACAAGGCGCTGGTCGATGCGATCCAGAAGCACGGCGCCGAACTCTTCGGCGAATCGATCCCGGCGATGGGCACGCCGCTCTACACCGATGTACGCCTGTACGCCGAAGCCGGCATTCCCGGCGTGATCTACGGCGCCGGCCCGCGCACGGTACTGGAGTCGCATGCCAAGCGCAGCGACGAGCGGGTGGTGCTGGAAGACCTGCGCCGCGCAACCAAGGTGATCGCGCGGACGCTGGCGGATCTGCTGGGCTCAGGAACCGAGGCCTGAAATGGCTCTGTGTGCATGGCCGACGAGCGCGTTTGCTTGAGCAAGGTACGCCGGAGGCAAATCCCGCCCCGCATACATCCGGTTCTGCGGACCCGCCATCATCACGTGCGTGGCGCCGGGATAGAAGTTGTCATTGAAGCATTTGAAAGCAGGCTTTCCATTGACGAGGATTTCCGCCATACCCTGACCGTCGTTACGGACGAGTGCCAACTCACCCTGGGGTGAATAGAAGGTTTGACCTCGTTGCGGATCGGGCATGTTGTTGATCAACCCCAGCAAACTCCGACTGTCCAGTCTGAGCGATACCAATGCTCTCGATTCGCGTGCGGTATTGACGGGGATCTGGTTGGGACCCGCCAGGACGGCCCCACGGGTGGATCCGGAACGTCTCTGGCCGTCTTTTACCGAATCGCCCACTCCGACATCGGCAGCATTTCTGACGAAATTTTGCGCGGCAGGTTTTGCAACCGGTGAAGTAATCGCTTGATTGCGTTGCCGAACTGCCATTGCTTGAGAAACTGGGTGAGTCATTTTTTTTAAAGACCAATGTCTTGACGTAGATGGTTGTGTATTGGGTGTCACCTGAATCAGTCGGCTCGGCTGCCTCGTTCATCCAGACAAATCGATGCTAGGGTCGGCGGCAAGGCGTCCCGTTCGGATAAATCCCAAAGAACCGGCTCTGGCCCCGGCATCGTTTTTGCATTGGTCATTAAAAGGAGCAAACGATGAGCCAGACAGGATCGCCTTCCCTCTCCGTCCACCCGGTGGACCAGAAACTTCCCGCCGTCAAGCTCGGCGCCCTCGGCCTGCAGCACGTACTGGTGATGTATGCAGGCGCCGTCGCGGTGCCTCTGATCGTCGGCCGCGCATTGAAGTTGAGTCCCGACGAAGTCGCGCTGCTGATTTCCGCCGACCTCTTCTGCTGCGGCATCGCGACGCTGATCCAGTCGCTCGGTGCGACGCAGTGGTTCGGCATCCGGCTGCCGGTGATGATGGGCGTGACCTTCGCCTCGGTTGCGCCCATGGTCGCCATCGCCAACGCGAATCCGGGCGCGGCAGGTGCGCAACTGCTGTTCGGCTCGATCATCGGCGCGGGCATCATTTCGATACTGATCGCGCCGGCCATCAGCCGGATGCTGCGGTTCTTTCCGCCGGTCGTCACCGGCACGATCATCGCGGTCATCGGCATCAGCCTGATGCGTGTGGGCATCAACTGGATCTTCGGCAATCCGTTCGGCCCGACCGCGCCCAACGTGGTCGATCCGGCCTACACCAAATGGCTGGCCGACGTCACATCACCGGGTTCTGCGATACCACCGGTGCCCAAGGGCTTCGCGATCGTGCCGACCGTGCCGAACCCCCGTTATGCCGAACTCACCGGCGTCGGCATCTCGGCCCTGGTGCTGGTCTCTATCCTGCTGATCGTTAAATTCGCCAGGGGTTTCATTGCCAACATCTCGGTACTGCTGGGCATCGTGATCGGCGGTGCGGTGGCTGCGGCGCTGGGCATCATGACGTTCGAGAAGGTCGGCAAGGCGGCGTGGTTCGACGTCGTGCTGCCTTTCCATTTCGGCATGCCGCAGTTCGATCCGTTCCTGATCCTGACAATGACGCTGGTGATGATCGTCGTGATGATCGAATCGACCGGCATGTTCCTGGCGCTCGGCGAGATGACCGACCGCAAGATCGGCCAGCAGGACCTGGCACGGGGCCTGCGCACGGACGGTCTGGGCACGCTGATCGGCGGCATCTTCAACACCTTTCCGTACACCAGCTTCTCGCAGAACGTCGGGCTGGTGGCCGTCACGGGCGTGCGCAGCCGCTTCGTCTGCGTGGCAGGCGGCGTGATCCTGGTGGTGCTGGGGCTGCTGCCGAAGATGGCTGCGCTGGTCGAATCGCTGCCGACGGTGGTTCTCGGCGGCGCCGGGCTCGTGATGTTCGGCATGGTCACGGCCACCGGCATCCGCATCCTGTCGGGCGTGGACTTCAAGGGCAATCGCCACAACGCCATGATCGTCGCCGTGTCGATCGGCTTCGGGATGATTCCGCTGATCGCGCCGAACTTCAAGCAGTGGATGCCGCACGGGCTGCATTCGCTGATCGAGTCCGGCATCCTGCTGACCTCGCTGGCTGCGGTCGGGTTGAACCTGTTCCTGAATGGTGCGAAGCACGACGAAGCGGCCGTGATCGCTGCGGCGAAGCAGGCCGAGGCGCACTGAAGGCGGTACGACCTCGAGTGCCTCAGGCGTTTTCGACGTTGAGACGGAGCATCAAGGTCATCGGATGCTGCGGCGACTCCTGGAAACCGTAGTGCTCGTAGAACTGTCTGGCGCGCTCATGCAGCGCATGGACGAGCAGCGCCCGCACCCCGGCATTCTTTGCAACGCTCATCGCACGACCTACGGCGTCCTTGAGCAAAGCGGAACCGAGCTTCATGCCCTGCGCCCGGTGATCGATCGCCAGCCGGGCCAGCACCAGAACCGGTATGGGATCAGGCATGTTGCGCCGCACGCTGCCTGTGGCCATCTGATGCGCAACGGCTCCGGCGGCCATGGCGTAGTAGCCATGAACACGTTCAGCCTCGTCGGCAACGACGAAAGTGCGACTGGCACCGCTAAGCTGGTTGGTCAGTGCCCGACGCTTGAGCCATTCATCAAGGCTGAGTTCTCCGCATGCGAATGTATCGACGAGATGGGATGCGGCAAGGGGTTGCGGAACACTCAACAGCAAATTCATGCCGCTCCGGCGCTCCAGGGCGCCTTGACGGCCATCAGACGTTCGAGCCCGAGGTTGGGGCCGAGAGGCGCATCGAGCATCGCGGTGAACTGCTCGAATTTCTCCGCATCCAGATTGAAGAAAACCTGATCCAGTACCACGGACCGGGCACGGTCGCAGGCCGCTTCAAGCATGAAATCGGAGCGGTTCTTGCCGAGCAGGGTCGCGGCATGGTCGATCAGGTCGCGTTGCTCGGGCAGGGCACGCAGGTTGATTGCAGCATCGCGCATCGGTCGCTCCTTCTTTTCAACGTCGTGGCAACAACTCATTTTCTGCAGTTGTGTATCTGTTGTCAACACAAACACAAGATGTGTACACGGTGCGACGGCTGACCAAACTCCGCGATTGCCAGCCTCTCAGCCGACACGCGAGCCGCAGCGGCTCGGCTACATTCCAGCGACCATGAATTCACCTCAACTCCAGCGCGGCGTGTTCCTCGCTCTTCTCGCGGTCGTCACGGCCGCCTTCATCTGGATCCTGCTGCCTTTCTTCGGTGCCGTGATGTGGGGCGTCGCGTTTGCCATCATCTTCACGCCGCTCTACAAATGGCTGCGGAAGAAGATGAACGGCAAATCGACCTGGGCCGCGATTGCGACGCTGGCGATCACGCTGTTCATCGTGATCCTGCCGCTGAGCGTGATCGCGGCTTCGCTGGTGCAGGAAATCATGCTGGTTTCGCAGAGCATCCGGTCCGGCGAGATCAACTTCGCCAGCTATTTCCAGCAGATCTACGACGCGCTTCCCCGGCCGGTGATCAACCTGATGGAGCGGTTCAACCTGGGCGACATGTCGGCCTGGCAGGAGCGCATCAGCGCCGGCGCTGCACAGGGCAGCCAGGTCGTCGCGGCACAGGCGCTGACGATCGGCCAGAACACGTTCGACTTCCTGGTCAGCTTCTTCGTGATGCTGTACCTGCTCTTCTTCCTGCTGCGCGACGGCGCGGGCCTGTCGGCCATGATCCGCAATGCGTTGCCGCTGGCCAGGCCGCACACGCACTTCCTGCTGAACAAGTTCACCACGGTGATACGCGCCACCATCAAGGGCAACGTCGCGGTTGCAGTGGCGCAGGGCACCATCGGCGGCCTCGCCTTCTGGTTCCTCGGCGTGCAGGGCGCATTGCTCTGGGCCGTTCTGATGGCTTTCCTGTCGTTGCTGCCGGCCGTGGGCGCGGCGTTGATCTGGGGTCCGGTGGCGCTCTACTTCCTGGCGACCGGCCACATCTGGCAAGGCGCGGTGCTGATCTTCGTCGGCGTGTTCGTGATCGGCCTGGTCGACAACATCCTGCGGCCGCTGCTTGTCGGCAAGGACACGCAGATGCCCGACTACATCGTGCTGATGTCGACCATCGGCGGGATGGCGCTGTTCGGCATCAACGGCTTCGTGATCGGCCCCGTGATCGCGGCGCTTTTCATGGCGGTTTGGAGCCTGTTCGTCGCGTCCGACGAGCCGGGCGATCCGAAATCGCCGACCGACGCCTGAACGTTGCCCTGCGCGCTGTCTGCATACTTCCTGCGTACTTCCACTCAGGCACACACGCTGCGCTTTGCGTTAGCCTCTGCGCCCCCGACGCCAAATATACGGAGACTCAATGGCTGACCCGACCCTTTCCCCCGCAGAAGAAGCCCTGCGCGATGCCGCACGCGACTACCACCGCAGCCCCGTGCGCGGCAAGATCTCGATCACGCCGACAAAGCCATTGCTCAACCAGCGCGATCTTTCGCTGGCCTACTCCCCCGGCGTCGCCTACCCGTGCCTCGACATCGAGCGCGATCCGTCACTGGCTGCCGAATACACCTCGCGCGGCAACCTCGTCGGCGTGATCACCAACGGCACGGCCGTGCTGGGCCTCGGCAACATCGGCCCGCTGGCCAGCAAGCCGGTGATGGAGGGCAAGGGCTGCCTGTTCAAGAAGTTCGCCGGCATCGATGTGTTCGACATCGAACTGGCCGAGAACGACCCCGACAAGCTGGTCGACATCATTGCGGCGCTGGAGCCGACGCTTGGCGGCATCAACCTCGAGGACATCAAGGCGCCCGAATGCTTCTACATCGAGAAGAAGCTGCGCGAGCGCATGAACATTCCGGTGTTCCATGACGACCAGCACGGCACGGCCATCATCTCGGCCGCCGCGCTGATCAACGGGCTGGAGCTGGTCGGCAAGAAGATCGAGGACGTGAAGATCGCGGTGTCGGGCGCGGGCGCTGCGGCGCTGGCCTGTCTCGACGTGATGGTCGGCCTGGGTGCCAAGCACGCGAACATCTTCGCTGTCGACTCGAAGGGCCTGATCTACGAAGGCCGTGCCGGCGGCTTCGACGAATCGAAGGCGCGCTTCGCGCAGCAAGACAGCGGTGCGCGGACTCTCGCCGACGTCGTGAACGGCGCAGACGTGTTCCTCGGCTGCTCGGCGCCCGGCGTGCTGACCGCCGACATGGTCAAGACCATGGGCACGCAGCCGATCATCCTGGCGCTGGCTAATCCGGAACCGGAAATCCGCCCGGAACTGGCCAAGGCCGTGCGGCCCGACTGCATCATCGCGACCGGCCGCTCGGACTATCCGAACCAGGTCAACAACGTGCTGTGTTTCCCGTACATCTTCCGCGGCGCGCTCGATTGCGGCGCCAGCAAGATCACCGAGGAAATGAAGCTTGCCTGCGTTCATGAGATCGCGGCGCTGACCAAGGCCGACATCAGCGAGGAAGTCGCGACCGCCTACGAGGGCGAAGAGCTGTCCTTCGGCCCCGATTACCTGATCCCGAAGCCGTTCGATTCGCGCCTCATCCTGCGCATTGCGCCGGCAGTGGCCAAGGCTGCGGCCGAATCGGGCGTTGCCGCCCGGCCGATCGAGGATCTCGAAGCCTATCGCCAGCAACTCACCCGCTTCGTCTACCAGACCGGCATGTTCATGCAGCCGGTGTTCACCGCGGCCAAGGTCGCGACCGCCAAGCGCGTCGCCTATGCCGAGGGCGAGGACGACCGCGTGCTGCGCGCCGCCCAGCTGGCCGTCGACGAAGGCCTGGCCCGCCCGATCCTGATCGGTCGTCCGGCCATCATCGAGATGCGCATCAAGAAAGCCGGTCTTCGCCTTCGCATCGGTGAAGACGTCGATGTGGTCGACCCCGAGAACGACGCCCGCTTCCGCCAGTACTGGGAGGCGTACCACCGCATCATGGGCCGGCGCGGCATCTCGCCCGAAGGTTCGAAGGCGATGGTGCGGCGCTCCAACACCAGCATCGCCGCGCTCATGGTGAGCCTTGGCGATGCCGACGCAATGCTGTGCGGCCTGGTCGGGCGCTTCGACAGTCATCTGAAGATCCTCGGCCAGCTGCTCGGCACTCAGCGCGGCACGCCGGGTTTCGCGACGCTGAATGCGCTCACGCTCGAAAAGCACACGCTCTTCATTGCCGACACCAACGTGCACGAAGACCCGAGCGCCGAGACGCTGGCCCACATCGCCGTGATGGCCGCCGAGGAAGTCCGTCGTTTCGGCCTGCCGCCCAAGGTGGCCTTCCTGTCGCACTCGAACTTCGGCTCGTCGGACCGTGCATCGGCCCGCAAGATGCGCCTCGCGCGCGACCTGTTCGCCAAGATGGCACCCGACATCGAATGCGATGGCGAAATGCACGGCGACGTGGCGCTGTCGGAAGATCTCAGGCACCAGGCATTGCCTGAAACCACGCTCACCGGCGCAGCCAACCTGCTGATCTGCCCGAACCTAGACGCGGCAAACATCCTGTTCAACGTGCTGAAGATGACTGGCGGCAACGGCGTGACGGTCGGGCCGATCCTGCTGGGCGCGGCCAAGGTCGCACACATCCTGACACCGTCGGCGACGGTGCGGCGCGTGCTGAACATGACGGCGATGGCTGTAGCGCAGGCGACTATCAAGAAGTAAACAGCGCCGAACTTGGCGTAGCGAAAAGCACTCATGGGTCGGTCAGCCTAGAAAACTGACCCTCCCATAATCGCGCCCCATCAGGCCTCGTCCGAAGGCTTTCAGGGAGTTGCGACATGCTTATCAGCCCGCCTTTTCTGCCCGCATTGCGCGCGGGCGAAAGCGACATCGACTGGGTCGCCCGAGCGATGCCCGTGCCCATCGACTGCGCCGCCGGCACCTACGCACCGGAAGGCTCGTTTCCGGTGAGTTCCTATATGCAGTGGCACAACGGCGTCCACTGCACGGCGCCGCATGAAGACGGCAAGCACCTGCTCGTTCGTGCGATCGCCGACGGCACCGTCGTGTTCGTCGCGTCGCCGGTGCCGGCCAACAAGGACCCTGCGCACCCTCAGAACTATCCGCCACAGGCACAGAACCGCGCCAGCTGGACTGACAACGGCTGCGTCGCCATCCGGCACACCACCGACATCGGCGCTGCCGGTGGCGTGCCGACGCGGATCACCTACTTCAGCCTGTCGATGCATCTCCGGACCATCGCCGACGGGCCGTCCGACGCAAAAGGCAAATCCGCGCCGTGGAAACCGGGTGATCGCATCTTCCGGAAAGACACCATCGGTGAGCCCGGCGAGATCATGGGCGTGGAGGGACAGCTGCATTTCGAGATCTGCTGCGACGAGGCGAACCTGGAGAAGATCATCGGACGCCCTGTGCGTTGGGAGGAGGACGAAAAGTTTGCCGCACTCAAAGCAGATGGCCGAACCGACGCAGTGTTCGGCAGTGTCTTCATCTATTTGCCCAAGTCGACGCCGACATCCGTAACCGAGCCCAGCGATCCGGTCCGACGGCCGACGGGAACGCAGCTGGGCGCCGAGCGTTGGGTCGAAATCCGATACGACAGCGGAAGCTCTTACATCGCCAGCCGCGACGCGCTCGGCAAAGTCGTTGGCACGGTGCCGTTCGCGCCAGTAAAAACAGTCGATTTCGAGTACGACATGTACAGGCAGGCGACCGATCGCCATGCCGCCTATGTCGCAAAAGGCGGCTCGCTTCCGAGCAGCCCCAGCGGCTGGTACGAACTCCTGCGCTTCGGTCGCAACCTGGGTCCGGATCCGCTGCCTGCGGACGCTGCCCACTGGCGCGAGATTCCGGCGTCGAACGGAAGCATCTGGGTCGATCTCAACGCGAAGGACACATTCAAGTTCAGCGAAGCCGACTTTCTACCGGTGATGGGCTGGAATTGTTTCGGCGACGACCCGACGCCGGAGGATCAGCGATGCGACTCGGTCGAATTGAAGCGGCTGATACGGGATCGAGATCCCGAGAACGAGACGCGAATGACGCGCGAGGCGCTATGCAAGCGGATTGCCAAGGATTTTGTGCGCGAGAAACTGCGCAGGGTTATCTGCAAAGTTCCGACGGAATGGGACCGATCGACGGTCGCGAAACGCTATGGCTGGATCAGGGATCCGAAAGAAGACCTGGGCATGGACGATCAGGGGCAATGGGATCGGTTCATGCGGCATTGCGATGCAATCACATTTTCCGACCTGCCAGATGAGCTGAGAAAGGCGAACTGGCGGTTTCACCCGGTGGAGTTCATTGGGGTGATGCGGAAGTGTGGGTGGTTGAGCATCGACGAACTATCTCAACTTGTTCCCACGGCGGCATTAAGATTCGGTAAAAGCAAAACGACTGGTGTCATTGGCCATCTATGGGAACCAATTTCCACAAGAAGTCTTTCCCCGCAGAACAGATTACTCATTAATCACCAAGTTTCGTTGAACAAAACCACAAGAAAATATGGAATCGTCTCTCGAATGAGACAAGCCAGTTTTTTCGGAAATTCGATACAGGAAACCTCATGGTTTGGTGCCCCGGTAGAAACGGGAGGTTCGACTTATTGGTACTCACCTTGGTATGGACGTGGTTTTCTGCAACTCACTCACCCGGGAAACTATTTCATGTATTGGCAATGGCGGGGCAGATTAGTGCCTGCCTCGCTGTCGACAGCACTTGCGAGTGCGTCGAAATTAGAAGCCGCAAAAAGACCGAGTAACCGAAGTAATGTAGCAATGAGCGACGTGAACTTTCCCGCACTGACTCAGGAAATTATCAATTGGAGGTCGCAAGTGGAGGGCCGCTCATCATCTGCAGGCGATACAGAAGCCTATCACGCCCCATCGGACAGTGCGGGATGCTACTGGATATCGCTCAAGACCAACGCATATGCGGATAAGCCTCACATTCTCGAACGCGTTCAAGTGGCAACAGTCAATGGAGCAGGCACAAAAACCTACTATCGAAGCCAATCCTTCTGGCAATCGTCAGCCGCAGTCAATTTGCCATCCGCCATAAGCCAGACCAATTTCGTTGGATTAAACGGATTTGAAGCTCGCTGCAGCGCGTACGGATGGGCTTTGAAAATCCTCACCGAATTCAGATTCCCCGATGCAAACGGAAATGCCAAATTTATAACTCCCGAATGAAATTCCGACCATGATCAAGATATGGTGCTTTTTTTCGGTGGTTCTACTGTCACTTCAGCCTGACGCACGTGCGGCCGATTTAAAGTCTATATATTTTTCCCCGACCTCTTCTCAAACTTTCAATCTCGGACCTGGCTGCAGATTTAGCGCAACGATTCCTCGCACCAGCAGTGTTAGTGCCCGCTATGACAGTGCGGAGCCATTTGGATCAGGCGGGCTTGGCATCGACAAACTGTCGCTGCCTCAAAACTACTGGGGAGTCGACTTTCACTGCTCAAGATCCGATCAAGATTTTGTCAATTCAGGCTGGGCCATTTCAGATGGAGGCCGCTGGAAACTCAATGACAACGCCACCAACAGACTGCTTCTTCGTTTAAAAGCGCTACGCTTCTTCAAAATTGAGGGCATACAATTCAATGGTTGGGTCGTCACATACGACGACACTTTTGGAGACGAGAAGTTTCGACAGAGGACGCTTTCCTACTGCGTTGTCCGTCTGGAAAAAGCAATCTGTGGAGAAAGTAAAGTCGGGTTTCTTGAATCCATTGAAAAAAGCCGTCGTTTGGACTTGACGCCGTATGTTCTCGAAATTCTGAAGAGCATCTATTTTCAAGAAGACGTTGTTCCGATAGGCAGTACTGGTTTGGAGATCAAAGAGCGTTGAAGATCTCCAATCGCGATCACGGGCACCAATATTGCTTCACAAAAGCATCCCTTCCCATTGAGCCCCCCATGAACAAGCGCCTTCTCCTCCAGTCCTTCCTCGCCGCTTCCGCCCTCAACTTCGGCCTCATCGCCGCAGCACAGGCCCAGACGCCGATCAAGTTCCAGCTGGACTGGCGTTTCGAAGGCCCAGCCGCGCTGTTCCTCCACCCTGCAGCCAAGGGCTACTTCAAGGCTGCAGGGCTCGACGTCACGATCGACGCGGGCAACGGCTCTGGCGGAACGGTCACCCGCGTGGCTTCAGGCGCCTACGACATGGGCTTCGCCGACCTGGCCGCGCTGATGGAATTCCATGCCAACAATCCCGACGCGCCCAACAAGCCGGTCGCGGTAATGGTGGTCTACAACAACACGCCCGCATCGGTCATGACGCTGAAGAAGAGCGGCATCGCAAAGCCGGCCGACCTGGCAGGCAAGAAGCTCGGCGCGCCGGTGTTCGACGCGGGTCGCCGTGCCTTCCCGATCTTCGCCAAGGCCAACAACATCGGCGCGGTGAACTGGACGGCAATGGACCCGGCGCTGCGCGAGACAATGCTGATCCGTGGCGACATCGACGCCATCACTGGCTTCACCTTCACCTCGCTGCTGAACCTCGAAGCGCGCGGCGTGAAGGCGGCCGACGTGGTGGTGCTCCCCTATCCCGACTACGGCGTGAAGCTCTACGGCAACGTGATCATCGCGTCGCCAAAGCTGATCAAGGAGAACCCGGCGGCAGTGAAGGCGTTCCTCTCGGCGTTCACCAAGGGCGCGAAGGAAGTGATCGCCAATCCGGCCGTCGCCATCGAGTCGGTCAAGGCGCGCGACGGCATCGTCGATTCGAAGCTGGAGACGCGCCGGCTGCAGCTGGCGATCGACACCGTCGTCAATAGTGCCGACGCGCGCGCCGAAGGTTTCGGCGCGGTCAATGCCGGCCGGCTGTCGCTGATGGCGTCGCAGGTGTCGGACGCATTCGCAACCAAGACGCGCGTGAGTCCGGATGCGATTTGGACCGGTGCCATGCTGCCGCCGGCCGCAGAACTCGCAATCCTGAGAAAGTGATGACCGGCATACCGAACACGGCGGCCGCCCCAAGCGACGCCGCGAATTTCGTCGACTTCCAGGACGTCTGGCTCGCCTACAACGAGCAGTTGCTGCGCGAGAACCACTTCGCCGTCGAGGCGATCGATCTGAAGGTCAAGCGCGGCGAATTCATCGCCATCGTCGGACCGTCGGGCTGCGGCAAGTCGACCTTCATGAAGCTCACGACCGGGCTGAAGATGCCGTCGATGGGGAAGATCCGTATCGACGGCCAGCCGGTGACCGGGCCGCTGAAAATCTCCGGGATGGCGTTTCAGGCGCCGTCGCTGCTGCCCTGGCGCACCACGGTCGACAACGTACTGCTGCCGCTGGAGATCGTCGAGCCCTACCGTACGAGTTTCAAGGCGAAGCGCAAGGAATATGTCGAGCGCGCGCGCAAGCTGCTGCAGAAGGTCGGCCTGGCAGGCTACGAAGACAAATTCCCGTGGCAGCTGTCGGGCGGCATGCAGCAGCGCGCAAGCATCTGCCGAGCACTCATTCACGAGCCAGAGATGCTGCTGCTCGACGAGCCCTTCGGCGCGCTCGACGCATTCACGCGCGAGGAGCTTTGGTGCATCCTGCGCGACCTCTGGACCGAGCAGCAGTTCAACGTGATCCTCGTCACGCACGACCTGCGCGAGTCGGTCTTCCTGGCCGACACGGTCTATGTGATGAGCAAATCGCCTGGCCGCTTCGTGGTCAAGCGCGAGATCGAGCTGCCGCGCCCGCGCGAGCTGGAACTGACCTATACCAAGGAATTCACCGACATCGTGCTGGAGCTTCGCGGCCACATCGGCGCCATCCGCAATACCGGCATCAGCGCGGCACAAACAGCTGCGGCAGGAGCGGCGGCATGAGAAACAACAAGCAGATCGAGCGCTGGTCGCCGTGGGTATTGCTGGTCGCGGTGCTGGTGCTCTGGCAGATCATCTGCGACGGCTTCGGCATTTCGGAGTTCATCTTCCCGAGCCCGATGCGCATCTGGACGCAGTTCTGGGAATTCAAGACCATCATCGCGGGCCATGCCTGGCGCACCTTCTGGGTGACGATGGCGGGCTTCGGCCTGGCGATCGTGGTGGGTGTGCTGCTGGGCTTCGTCGTCGGCAGTTCGCGACTGGCTTATGCGGCGATGTATCCGCTGATGACGGCCTTCAACGCGCTGCCCAAGGCGGCGTTCGTTCCGATCCTCGTGGTGTGGTTCGGCATCGGCGCGGGGCCGGCGATCCTCACGGCTTTCCTGATCAGCTTCTTTCCGATCATGGTGAACATCGCGACCGGCCTGGCCACGCTGGAGCCGGAGCTGGAAGACGTGCTGCGCGTGCTGGGCGCCAAGCGCTGGGACGTGCTGATGAAGATCGGCCTGCCGCGCTCGATGCCCTACTTCTTCGCGTCGCTCAAGGTCGCGATCACGCTGGCCTTCGTCGGCACGACGGTGTCGGAGATGACGGCCGCGAACGAAGGCATCGGCTACCTGCTGATCTCCGCCGGCTCGGCCATGCAGATGGGCCTGGCTTTCGCCGGACTGATGACCGTGGGCGCGATGGCGATGCTGATGTACGAACTCTTCAGCGTGGTCGAGAAGCACACGACCGGCTGGGCGCATCGCGGCTCGCAGGGCGAGTAAGGCAATCCCGGGGCAGACGAGTGGGTGGTTAAAGTGCCCCCATGACCACCCGCCAGTCCCGCCGCAAACTCATCGTCATCGTGCTGCTTTTCGTCGCGGTGGGTGGCGCGGTGATCCGGCACTTCGTGCCGCCGCCGTCGACGCTTCGCGACATCGGCACGCTGATGCTGCTGCTGTGGATTCCGGTGATCGGCAACGTGGTGGGCTGGCTTTTCGGCAAGGTTCGCGTTGCGCGGCAAGTCGCCAGAGCCGCGCGTTCCACGAAAACCGAGCTTCCGGCACCGCCGGTCGCGCCGACCGCCACCGGCGCTTTCGCAGCCGACCTGATCGTCGAATTCACCTTGCGCCCCGCGTCCATCCCCGCCGAAGACCTGCCGATCGGCGAAGGCGAACACCAGTGCGCATTCGTGGTCGGCAACGAAGGTTTTTCGGTGCGCTGGCGCGTGCCGAAAGGCAGATCCTTCTATCGCGGCACGGCGCAAACGCTGGAGGCGCAGTTCCTGTCGCCGACGCTCGCGCTGTCGAAATTCCCGCCGGGCACCGCGTTCCGCATGCTCGTAGGCGATGCGTTCATCGGAGACGGGCAGGTTCAGGAAGTGCTGGCTGCGTAGTCATGCCGCGATAGACCTCGCTCTCGCCATGCCGCGCGAGCAACTGCATCAGGTGCCTGCGGATCATGATGCCGGGCTTGTCCGATTCCATCGAATATTCGACGCCGCGCCGACGCGTGTCGACCAGCGCATCGGGGTCGGTGGATTCGAGGATGTCCTTGTCCTCGCGCGTCACCGCATCGTCGAAGTCGATCAGCATCTGCGCGGGGCAATCGGCTTCGGTATCGTTGCGGAACAGCCATTGGCACAGCTGCATTCGGCCGTCGTCGATGGGCGTGAAGCAGTTGATGATGATGTGCCGGATGCCCGACGGATATTCGATGTCGAGTCGGCGCGAGAACGGCAGGAAGTAGGCGTTGCGCATGTGCCGCGTCGTGATCGGGTCGGTCACGCCGCTGATCGCATGGAACTTGGCCGGATTCGCCGCTTCGATGACCGTCTCTGCATAGAAGCCGTTCTCGCGCTCGACGAACTCGTACTTGCTCGGCTTCGGCTTGTCGGCAACACCGAAAGTGGCACGGTGCACGAAGCTGAAATGCGAGTTGTCGAAGGAGTTTTCCAGCGCGCGCATCGGACTGGTCTGCCACTCTTCGTAGAACTGGAAGATCGTTCGGTACTCCGGGTTGTCGAATTCGGGCACTTCGGGGATGTCGGCGATCGGGTCTTCGAGCGCGACCCAGGCGTAGCCGTAGCGCGCGGTGCAGTGATAGGCGGTGGTCCTGTAGTCGGGCAGGATTGCGCGGTCGGGCTCGTACTGCGGGATGCGGATCACTTGGCCGCTGCGGTCGTAGGTCCAGCCGTGGTAGCCGCACTGGATCGCGCCCTGCCCGCAGGTCTTGCCTTCGGTGTCGACACACCAGCCTTTGGAGAGCTTGGCCGTGCGATGGCAGCAGCGGTCGCGCAGCGCGGCGGGCCGGCCTTCGGCGTCGAGGAAAACGACGATGTCTTCGCCCAGCAGCCGGAATGGCTTCGGACCATGGGCGAGGGACGATATTGGCATGACTGCATGCCAGAACTTGCGGAAAACGGGTTGTTGGGTGACGAGCATGCGTCGACTCCTTCGGTTGCGTGAACGGACACAAACATGAAAGAGCAATTTCCGACCTCGGCGCGTGGGTCGCCGGGCTGAACGCTTCTACTCTAGGACTGAACGCAAGCAATTTGCGGACCGGCGGATTGTGTCGAGACATCGGCCGCGCGTCGAGCCTGAATTGAAATCCCGACCGGCGCGCTTTGGCATGCCTCGTGCTTGACGAGGCCAAGAGTAGAAGCGTTCAGCTGCGCACGCACTTCACTGGTGCGCCGCCCGGAAATTGCTCTTGAAGCGCCTGCCGCACATGCGGCCGGTTTCGTTCAAGACCGCCCGATTTCCAAAGCCACCGCCATGCAACGCCGTTCATTCATCGCCGCCAGCGCCGGCCTCGCTGCCGCCATCGCCTCCCCTGCACTCTTCGCGCAGTCGGGCAAGCTCACGCCGCTCAAATTCACGCTCGACTTCCGGATCAACGGCCAGACCGCACCGTTCTTCCTGGCGCTCAACAAGGGCTACTACCGCGACGAAGGCCTCGACGTGAGCATCGACACCGGCGCCGGTTCGGTGGCGTCGATCACGCGCATCGCCAGCGGTGTCTATCAGCTGGGCTTGGGCGACATCAGCTCGCTGGTCGAGTTCAACGCGCAGAACCCGGGCACGCCGGTCGTCCAGGCCGTGTACCAGTACTACAACCGCGCGCCCTTCGTCATCATCGGCCGCAAGGACCGCGGCGTGACAAGCGATTTCGCGAGCCTGCAGGGCAAGAAAGTGGCTGCGGCGGCCGTCGAATCGACCCGCCGCGCCTGGCCGATGGTGGCGCGCAAGAAGGGCATGAAGCCCGACGCCTTTCAATGGCAGACCACCGATTTCAGCGCGCGCGACAACGTGATGGTGCGCGGCGACGTCGATGCGGCGACCTACTTCCACGACTCCGCCGTCTCGCTCTTCGCGCGCATGAAGATGGAGGAGCTGTCGATACTCAAGTATGCGGACGCCGGCGTCGACCTCTACGGCAACGCCATCCTGGCAAGCAGCAACCTGATCGCGCAGAACCCGAAAGCCGTCGCTGCGTTCTTGCGCGCGAGCAACCGTGCAATCGTCGAGACATTCGCAAATCCCGGCCCTTCGATCGCAGCCATGCGCGAGCGCGAACCGATCCTCGACGAGAAAATCGAGCTGACGCGTTGGGGCATCACCGCCCAATACGTCGCCGCGTCCGACACACGCACCCACGGCCTGGGGGATATTCACAAACTCACGCTGGAACGACAGGTCGACGAAGTGGTCGACGTGTTCGGACTCAAGATGAAGCCGTCGGCGGACGCGATCTTCAACACATCGATGCTGCCGCCGCGCAGCGAACGCATGATCAAGTTATGAGAACAACCACAACAACCCGACTCCCGACCGAGGAGGCGCTGGACGAAGTCGACGGACGCTATCTGCGCAAGGCGATCTACTGGTCGCATGCCGCCGCACGGCGCGGCAACCGGCCATTCGGCGCCGTCGTCGTGTCGGCACAGGGCGAAGTCCTGGCCGAGGCCTACAACAACACTTTCGAGACCGGCGACTGCACGGGTCATGCCGAGATGGGCGCGATCCGCGCGCTTGCTGCGCGCAAGCTCGGCCGGGACGCACTGGCTGGCGCGACGATGTATGCATCGGGCGAGCCCTGCGTGATGTGCGCGGGTGCGATCTTCTGGTCGAACATCGGCCGCGTGGTGTTCGGCATCGATGCCGAGCGCCTGCGCGTCTTCCGCGGCGAACGGCAGGACCAGCGCGATACAGAGCTCTCTTGCCGCGACGTGTTCCGCGCGTCTCCGCACCCGATCGACTGCATCGGCCCCGCGTTGATCGAGGAAGCATCCGCACCGCACGAAGGCGTCTGGAAAGACTGATGCCGTGGCACGCCAGACTCGCGCTCGACTACAGCGCTGAACGCGATCGGACCGTCGCCCGCTTCCGCCACGACGGCCCACTGCGCATCCTGCAGAGCCTGTACCCGGAAGGCGATACGGTGTGCCACAACGTGATGGTGCATCCGCCGGGAGGGCTCGTCGGCGGCGACACGCTCGACATCGACGTCACGGCCAAGGCCGGAAGCCACGGGCTGATCACGACGCCGGGCGCGACGCGCTTCTATCGCTCCGATGGCGAGCTTGCAGTGCAGCGCACGACGCTGAAGCTCGAAGCCGGCGCGCGTCTCGAATGGCTGCCTCTAGAAGCGCTTTGCTACAGCGGCTGTCACGCCGAAAACCGGCTTCGCATCGAAGCCGCGCCGGGCGCCGAACTCATCGGCTGGGACGTGACCGCGCTCGGCCTGCCGAATGCCGGCAAGCCCTTCGAACGCGGCAGTCTGCTGCAGCACATCGAGGTGCCGAATGTGTGGCTCGAACGCGGCCGTATCGATGCCGACGACAGGCGCCTGCTCGACAGCCCGATCGGTCTTGCGGGAATGCGCTGCATCGCGTCGCTGTTCTTCGTGTCGGGCCTGCCGATGACGCGAACGCGGCGCGAGGAATTGCTCGACATAGCGCGCGCGCTGGCCGATGCGCATCCGCTTGTCGCCACTGCGGGTGCGACGAGCCCGCATGCCGAGATCATCGTGCTGCGCGTGCTGGCGCCGGTGGTGGAGCCGGCGATGCATCTGGTGCGGCAGGTTTGGCAGGCGTGGCGGACGGCGCTATGGCAGCGGCCGGCGGGGGCACCGCGTATCTGGGCGATGTAGGTTTCATACCTTTCGCTTAACCCTGCGAGAGCGTTAAAAAAAGTCCTAGAACCTTCCTCTTCACCCCTTGTCAGGGTGCGATTTCAAAGGTTGTATCTTCCGCCCCAGCCGGAAAAAGTATCCGGCGTCAGGGGAGCGGAGAGCGGCCTGAACGCGGCGATTGCCGCCAACTGGCACTAAGCCGCCTCCTGCAGCGCTTATCGACCGACCGCCACGCGGTCGGTCGCCAAAAACACCGCAAACCCCAACGCCGCGAAAACGCCGCCCAACAGGCAGACACCCGTCCACCCGTGGAACGCATAAGCCGCCGCCGAGACCCCGGAGGCCACAGCCGCGCACAGGAAGATGAACGTCATGAACAGCCCGTTCAACCGACCGCGCAGCTCGGGCGCCAACATGTAAAGACTCCGCAAGCTCAGCACCTGACACATCTGCACCGCGCCATCCAGCAGCAGTGCCGAGATCACCAGTCCGGCCAGCGAATGAAAGTGAACCGACACAGCGCCGAGTGCGAAAGACCCGACGCCGATACCGAGCGCAATTCCCGTCGCCGGACGCGAAAGCCCGCGATCGGCCAGCCGTCCGGCCCACGGAGCCGTCAGCGCACCTGCCGCGCCGGCCAGCGCGAAGAGCGCGATACCGCCCTGCCCCATTCCGAATTCGTGCACCAGCAGCAGCGGCACGGCAGTCCAGAAAGCCTGGAAGGCAGCAAACATCATTCCTTGATACCACCCGCGTCGCTGCAACAGCGGCGTACGCATCACGATGCCGGGCAGCGACGCCATCGTGCGCGCATAGCCGAGCGATCCGTGCGGCCGGCGGTCCGGCAGCGCTCGCCAGAGCACGGCGATCAGCAACGTCATCAGCACGGCAGAGATCAGGAACACGGCGCGCCAGCCGAAAGCCGCCGCCACCAGGCTGGAAAACGGCCGCGCCAGCATGATCCCGGCGACGAGCCCCGCCATGATGTTGCCGACCACCTTGCCGCGCGTGGCTTCGGGCGCGAGGTGCGATGCGAAGGGCACCAGCACCTGCGCCGCGACCGCGCAGATGCCGACCACGAACGATGCGGCAAGGAATGTCGCGGCCGAATTCGAGATCGCAACGCCGATCAGGCCGATCACCAGTCCGGCCATTGCCGTGACGACGAGCCGGCGGTTCTCGACCACATCGGCAAGCGGCACCAGCAACAGCAATCCGGCGCCATAGCCGAGCTGGGTCAGCGTCATGATCAGGCCCGCGAGTCCGGCGTGCAGTTGCAGCGTTTCGGCGATGGGTCCGATCAGCGGCTGGGCGAAGTAGATGTTGGCCACGCACAGGCCGCAGGCGACGGCGAACAGCATCGTGAGTCCTGGCGACAGGCCTGCGGTATTTGCCGTGAACGACGTTTTCGAGGAACTGCGAGAGGGAGCGTCTGGCAAGGGCACGGGAACTTTCAGGAAGCGCAAGAGAGCGAACCACCCTAGCACCTCAGCCAAAAAACCGTCTCGCGCCAGCTTTCCCGAAAACGCGTAACGTGACCGTCGATCAAAAGCAACCGAGGAATTTCATGACCGTCACCCACGCCTACGCCGCGCAATCCGCGACCACGCCGCTCGCCCCCTTCACTTTCGAACGCCGCGCGCCGACTGCCCGCGACGTCGCCATCGACATCCTGCATTGCGGCGTCTGTCACTCCGACCTCCACACCGCGCGCAGCGAATGGGGCCCGGCGAACTATCCGTGCGTGCCCGGCCATGAGATCGTCGGCCGCGTGACCGCCGTCGGCGACGGCGTGTCGAAGTTCGGCATTGGCGACCTGGTCGGCGTCGGATGCATGGTCGACAGCTGCCAGCATTGCCAGCACTGTGCGGAAGGTCTCGAGCAGTATTGCGACAACGGCTTCACCGGAACCTACGACAGCCCGGAGCAAGAGTCCCGTGCCAACACGCTCGGCGGCTATTCGGACCACATCGTGGTGCATGAAAAGTTCGTGCTGAAGGTGACTCACGAAGAGAAAGACCTGGCCGCCGTCGCGCCGCTGCTGTGCGCCGGCATCACCACCTATTCGCCGCTGCGCCAGTGGAAGGTCGGCCCGGGCATGAAGGTCGGCATCGTCGGCCTGGGCGGCCTCGGACATATGGGCGTGAAGATCGCCGCGGCGATGGGCGCGCACGTCGTGCTCTTCACCACCTCGCCCGGCAAGACGCAGGACGCGTTGCGCCTCGGCGCGAAAGAAGTCGTGGTCTCAAAGGACGAGGAACAGATGAAGGCGCACGGCAACAGTTTCGACTTCATCCTGAACACCGTCGCAGCGCCGCACAGCCTCGACCCGTTCCTGGCACTTCTCAAGCTCGACGGCACGATGACGCTGGTGGGCGCGCCCGGCACGCCGCATCCGTCGCCCAACGTGTTCGGCCTGATCTTCAAGCGCCGCCGCCTGGCCGGCTCGCTCATCGGCGGCATCGCCGAGACGCAGGAAATGCTCGACTTCTGCGCCGAGCACAACATCGTCTCGGACATCGAGGCGATTCCGATGTCGGCCATCAACGACGCCTACGAGCGCATGCTCAAGAGCGACGTGAAGTACCGCTTCGTGGTTGACATGGCGACCGTGCAGGACGCGGTCGCCGCCTGATCAGCCGTTGTTTCAGGGCTGGAGCGCGAACACGCTGCCCCAGCCCGTGACGCGGCGCGTGTCGACACCGGCCAGCCGCAACGCCTTCCACAGCACCGTGGCGATCGTGTCGTAGACCGGCACGCCGAACTCGGACTCCAGGTCGGCCGCCAGCGGCGCACCGCGCAGGTTGGTGCAGAAGATCGCCACCGCCTGCGGCCGCTGGGCCTCCGGGCCGGCCATGACGTCGCGCACCATCTCGCGGATCGTGTCGGCATCCACGTCCGAAAACGAAAAGTTGTCGCGCAGCCCCAGATGACGCTCTGCGACGCAGTCGATGCCTTCCTTCCCGTAATTGAGGACGATGGCCGACTGCACGTCTTCCGTGTACGGCGACACCAGCCCCAGCCGCTTCACGCCGGTCAGCTGCAGGATTTCGTTCAGTGCCAGAACCGACGTGCAGGCCCTGGCGCCGGTGGTGCGCTCGATGGCCTCGCACAGACCGCGGTCCGAATCGAAACCCAGCCAGCCCGACGAGGTCCCGTTCCAGCCAATCACGCTGCAGCGCGCATGCGAGAGAAGTTCGGCTGCGGCAAGGATCTCGCGGTTGTCGAACTGCGCCAGCGCGCCGGCCGACAGCGCTATCTCGGTCACCTTGAAGCGTCCGAAATGCGCGCTCGCCTCCGGCAGGCCGGAAAGCATGGCCGATGTGACGGGCTCAAGCGTGGTGTTGGACGAGGGTGTGAGCATGCCGAGCAGCGTGCGTTCTGTCATTTGGGAGTCTCTTTCGGATGATGGACCAGCGCTACGGTGGGACGCCAGAACCGTGCCAGCCGAATCGGCGGGAATTGGATACGATGCTTTTCGAACCATGACAACAAAAACAACCGTCGCCAAGAAGGCCAGCCAGGCCGACATTCATCAGAGCATCTACGACGCGATCGTCGAGCACCGCATGCTGCCCGGCACCAAGCTTTCCGAGGAGCGTGTGGCCGAGCTTTTCGAGGTCAGCCGCACACAGGTGCGGGGCGCGCTGCAGCGGCTCGCAGTCGAGCAGCTGGTGACGCTGATCCCGAACCGCGGCGCTTTCGTGACCACGCCCAGCGCCGAAGAAGCGCACGACGTGCTCGACGTGCGCCGCACGCTCGAACCTGCCACGGTGGCTCGCCTGATCGCACGCATCCAGGAGGGCAAGGCGCCGGGTGCCGTCAAGCAACTGCGCGCGCTGGTCAAGCGCGAGCAGCAGGCGCATGCGCGCGGCGAGCGGCGACAGGCGGTGCGACTCTCGGGCGATTTCCATGTGCTGCTGGCCGAACTGACGGGCAGCAGCATCCTCACTCGACTGATTCGCGAGCTGACGCCGCTGACCTGCCTGGCCATCCTCACGTTCGACACGCCGACGGCTGCCGCCTGCCCCAACGACGATCACGCGCTGCTCATCGACGCCATCGAGGCCGGCAACACCGCCCTCGCCGCGACGCTCATGACGGAGCACCTGAACCATATCGAACATGCGCTCAGGCTCGATGTGCCACCCGAGCGCGAGGTCGACCTGGCTGACGTCCTGTTCGGCTGACTCTGCCGCGGCCCGGTGCATGGCGCATCGCCGCTGTGCATTGCGCACCATCAAAGCGCTATTTGTATCCAACAGAATTTTGGATTGGATACAAAACACTGGCATGCAGCTTGCTCGACATGGTTCCAACTATCCGGAGGAAACCATGTTCAAGACCCTTGCCAGACTGATGCTGGTGTTGGCGGCCGTCGTGCCGCTGGCGAGCCAGGCCCAGGACGCGTCGTCGATCAAGCTCGGTTATGCGAAGTGCGCGCACTGCACGCCACTTTCGCTCACGCCGGAAAACGCCGTCAACGTCAAGCTCGAGGCCATCGCCTTCAATACCGGCAACGACGTATTGACGGCGTTGCTGTCGAAGAGCATCGATGTCGCCCAGGTCACCTACCTGCACTATGCGACGGCGCTGGACAAGGGTTTCGACGTGGTCGCGATCTCGGGCCAGGTCAACGGCGGCTCGCAGATCCTGGTCGGCAACGATCTGGCCGTCAAGGAGAACGACTGGGCCAGCCTGAAGAAGGTGATCGCCGACTACAAGGCCGCCGGCAAGCCCTTCCGCGTCGCGGCATCGCGCGGCAACGCGCAGGACATCCACATGCGTGGTGCCTTCGCAAAGCAGGGCATCGACGTCAACAAGGACGTGCAGTTCATCAACATACCCAACCCGTCGGACCACGTGCAGGCGCTGCGCCGCGGCGAGATCGAGCTGATCTGTTCGGTCGACCCGTTCGCGACGCAGATCCGCCAGCTGAATGCGGCCAGGTTCTTTGCCTATCCGTACGACCAGGCCGCGGGCAAACTCACCAACCTGATCGTCACGCGCTCCGACGTGATCGCCTCCAAGCCGAAGGCCGTCGAGGAAACGGTGCGCTCGATCGTCAAGGTCAACGACATGATGGCCGCGAATAAGCAGCTCTTCGTCGACACCATCCAGAAGGTCACCGGCCTCGACAAGGCCATCGCCGCCGGCGCGGTCGAGAATCTGTATCCCGACTACCGCATGTACCGCGCACCGGCCGTCGCCATCGGCGCGATGATGCGCGACCTGAAGTACATCTCCACCGATGTCTCAGGCCCGATCGAGAAAAACATGGACTACCGTTTCCTCGAAGCGGTCACCGGCAAGCCGAAGTCCGCACTGGGCTATTGAAGGTGACGGCGTCCTCCTGGCCCCTGGCCTTCTACCGGCGCATCGAACGCGCCATCGTGCCGGTGCTGATCCTGGTCGGTTGGGAGATCTTTTCCCGCTCCGGCGTCCTGCCGCGCGCCCTGCTGCCGGCGCCGTCGCAGGTGCTCGTGGCCTGGGCCGACTGGATTTTCGCGACCGACGGCAACACCCAGACCTACAGCGGCCACTGGTTCATGGACACCACTGCCAGTGCCTTCCGCGTGTTCTCCGGCTTCGCGCTCGCAACCGTGCTGGGCGTGGGCATCGGCATGGCCATCGGCTGGTCGCACACGATCGAGAAACTGATCGAACCGGTGCTGCAGATCCTGCGTCCGGTGCCGCCGGTGTCGTGGATTCCGCTGGCCATCATCTGGTTCGGCATCGCCGACAAGCCTGCCATCTTCCTGGTGTTTCTCGGCTCCTTCTTCCCGGTGCTGCTGAGCACCATCCATGGCGTGAAGACGGTCGACCGCAACCTGCTCCGCGCGGGCGCGATGGCCGGCGGCTCGCCGCAGAAGTTGCTGCGCCACATCGTCTTTCCGGCGGCGTTGCCGAGCATCTTCTCGGGCCTGCGCATCGCCATCGGCTCGGCCTGGATGCTGACCGTCACGGCCGAGATGGTCGCCGTGAAAAGCGGCGTCGGCTACGTGCTCTGGGACTCGTACTACTTCCTGCGCTACGACCTCGTCATCGCGGCGATGGTCAGCATCGGACTGCTGGGTTTCCTGAGCGACCTGGCGATCAAGCTGGTCGCCGCCCGCGTGCTGCGCTGGCAGCGCGGCTCCACTCTGCAAGCCAAGGGAGGCTGAGGCCATGGCGCTCATCACCATCGACCGCGTCTCGCGGCTCTTCGACGATCCGAAGCGAAACAGCTCGGTCAGGGCGCTCGACGACATCAGCCTGAACGTCGCGCGCAACGAATTCCTCTGCCTGCTCGGCCCGAGCGGCTGCGGCAAGTCGACGCTGCTCAACATGATCGCGGGCTTCGACAAGCCGACCAGCGGCACGGTGTCGGTCGGCGGCTCGGTCGTGACGGCCCCGGGCTCGGACCGCGGCTTCGTCTTCCAGCAGCCGACGCTGATGCCATGGCTCACCGTCTGGCAGAACGTCGCCTTCCACCTGACGATGCGCGGCATGAACAAGACCGAGAGTCGCGAACGCGCGCAGCGCTTCATCGACATGGTCCGGCTCACCGGTTTCGAGAATCACTTTCCGAGCGAACTCTCCGGCGGCATGAACCAGCGCGTCGGCATCGCCCGCGCGCTGCTGATGAATCCGGAGGTCATCCTCATGGACGAGCCGTTCGGCGCGCTCGACGAGCAGACAAAGATGGAGATGCACGGCGAGCTGGTCCGCATCTGGCGCGAGAGCCAGGCGACCATCGTCTTCGTGACGCACGGCATCGACGAATCGCTGGCACTCGGCACGCATGTCGCCGTGATGTCGGCGCGCCCGGGCCGCATCCGCGAACTGATCCCGATCGACCTGCCCCGGCCGCGCGACGCGACGAGCCCGCAGTTCAACGACTACAAGCGCCACATCCTGTCGCTGCTGCGCCCGGAGCCGGTTTCTTCCCGACCTCAAGAATTTTCCCGATGACCGATTTCGACCTGATCGTGCGCAACGCGCACGTCGTGACAGCCGCCGACGAATTCGATTGCGACATCGGCATCCGCGACGGCCGCATCGTGCAGCTGGGCAGCACGCTCGGCACTGCCACGCGCACCATCGACGCGGCCGGCCGCACCGTGACGCCGGGCGGCGTCGATGCGCACTGCCACCTCGACCAGCCGATGCCGCCGCCCACACGCAACGCCGACGATTTCGACAGCGGCACGCGCTCGGCAGCCTGCGGTGGGACGACCACCGTGATCCCGTTCGCGGCACAACAGAAAGGCCAGTCGCTGCGCGCAGCGGTCGAGGACTACCGCGCGCGCGCCGCCGGCAAGGCCCACGTCGACTACGCCTTCCATCTGATCGTCAGCGACCCGACGCCGACAGTGCTGCGCGAGGAACTGCCGCAGCTCATCCGCGAAGGTTTCACGTCGTTCAAGATCTACATGACCTACGACGACATGAAGCTCGACGACGGCCAGATCCTGGACGTGCTCGACGTCGCGCGCCAGGAAGGCGCGATGGCGATGCTGCATGCCGAGAACTCCGACTGCATCGAATGGCTGACCAGGCGCCTCGAAGCCGCCGGCCGTAAGGCGCCGCGCTTCCACGCGCACGCCCGGCCGATGCTGGTCGAACGGGAAGCCACGCACCGCGCCATCGCGCTTGCCGAACTGGTCGACGTGCCGATCCTGATCGTGCATGTTTCCGGCAAGGAGGCTGTCGAGCAGATCCGCTGGGCGCGCGCGCACGGGTTGAACGTATTCGCCGAGACCTGCCCGCAGTACCTGTTCCTGACCGCCGAAGACCTCGGCATCGACGACAGCTACAAGGGCGCGAAGTGCGTCTGCAGCCCGCCGCCGCGAGACAAGGCGAACCAGCAGGTGATCTGGGACGGGCTGAACGACGGGCTCTTCAGCGTCTTCTCGTCCGACCATGCGCCCTTCAAGTACGACGCGCCGGAAGGCAAGAAACCCAACGGCGAGGAGGTCAGCTTCCGCCACATCCCGAACGGCATTCCGGGGCTCGAAACCCGCATGGCGCTGCTCTGGTCCGAGGGCGTGCTGGCCGGCCGGATGACCGCGAACCGCTTCGTCGAACTCACGGCCACCGGCCCGGCAAAGGCCTACGGCCTGCACCCGCGCAAGGGCACGATTGCGATCGGCGCCGATGCCGACCTGGTGATCTGGGACGAGCGCGACTTCGTGCTGAGCAACGACCAGCTGCATCACGAGGTCGACTACACGCCCTACGCCGGCATGCGCCTGAAAGCTTGGCCGGGCCTGACGCTCTCGCGCGGCGAAGTGGTGTGGGACGGCAAGGACTTCCATCCGCATCCGGGGCGCGGACAGCTGCTCGAGTGCGGCATGCCGACGCTGATGCCGAAGCGGGTGCATCCGCGCGCCGAATGACCGGCATGCGCCTGCTCATCATCAACCCCAACATCTCGGAAAGCGTGACCGCGCTGATCGAGGCCGAAGCGCGGCGTTCGGCATCGCCGGGCACGCAGATCACGATGCAGACGGCGGCCTTTGGCGTGGCGTATATCGAAACACGTTTCGAGGCGCTGATCGGCGCCTATGCGACGGCGCAACGCGCTGCGGAGCATCACGCTGGGCACGATGCGGTCATCGTCGCGGCCTTCGGCGATCCCGGTCTCGCGGGCCTTCGCGAGGTGTTGTCGGTGCCGGTGCTCGGCATGACCGAATCGGCGCTTGCTACCGCCTGCCTGTTGGGCCATCGCTTCTCCATCGTCGCGATTTCACAGCGCATCCAGGCCTGGTATCGCGAGGTGGTCGAGGCCAACGGGCTGATCGGGCGGCTGGCCAGCATCCGGGCGCTGGACCGTCCGCTCGCGAGCATCGGCAGCGTGCAGGACGAGCATGCCGACGCATTGCGCGAGCTGTGCGAACGCGCGGTGCGCGAGGACGGTGCCGAGGTCATCGTGCTGGCCGGCGCGCCGCTGGCCGGGCTTGCGCGCAGCCTGCGCGGGCAGCTTCCGGTGCCGGTGGTGGACGGCGTTTCGAGCGCGGTGCGGCATGCGGAAACGCTGATCGCTCTGCAGCCGGGCAAGGCGGTCGAAGGCAGCTTCGCACCGCCGCCGACCAAGCCGAACACCGGCTTGCCCGACTCCATCGCAACGCTGCTGGCGCGTCGATAGCGGTTTTCACCGACAGCGCAGACGTGTCGTCCGCGCCTAGAGTGCCGTACGCATGGCACTCGTCCACACCGACATTCCCGCCCGCCTCGACCGCCTGCCGTGGTCGCGCTGGCACTGGCGCGTGGTCATTGCGCTGGGTGTGGCCTGGGTGCTCGATGGCCTGGAGGTGACGCTGGTCGGCTCGCTCGGCGGCGTGCTGGAGCGGTCGGACACGCTCGGCTTGCGCGCCGCGCAGATCGGCGCGGCCGGCTCGCTCTACATCGGCGGCGCGGTGATCGGTGCACTGGTGTTCGGCCGGCTGGCAGACAGGCTGGGTCGCAAGAAGCTGTTCCTCATCACGCTGGCGGTCTACACGGCGGCGACGCTGGCGACGGCGTTCTCGCCCAACTTCGCGTTCTTCGCGCTGTGTCGCTTCATGACCGGCGTGGGCATCGGCGGTGAATACGCAGCCATCAATTCGGCCATCGACGAGCTGATCCCGGCGCGCGTGCGCGGCCGTGTGAACCTCGCCATCAACGGCAGCTTCTGGATCGGTGCCGCGCTGGGCGCCGGTCTGAGCCTGGTGCTGCTGGATCCGCGCGTGCTCGGACCGGTGTGGGGCTGGCGTGCGGCATTTGCGCTCGGTGGTTTGCTGGCCGTCGCGATCCTGCTGGTGCGGCGCGACGTACCGGAAAGCCCGCGCTGGTTGATCGCGCATGGCCGTGCCGACGAGGCCGACGCAATCATCGAGCGCATCGAGGCCGAGGTCGCAGAGCAACACGGTCCGCTTGCGCCGGTGAGCACGCGCCTGAGTTATCTGCAAAAGTCCGCGCCGTCGATGCGCGAGGTGGCGAACGTCCTGTTCCACCGTTATCGCTCGCGCAGCGTGGTTGCGCTGTCGCTGATGATTTCGCAGGCGTTCTTCTACAACGCGATCTTCTTCACCTATGCGCTGGTGCTGACTCGCTTCCACGGCGTGCCGGAGGGTCGCGTCGCGCTCTACATCTTTCCGTTCGCGCTAGGCAACGTGCTAGGGCCGCTGCTGCTCGGACCATTGTTCGACCGTATCGGACGGCGGAAGATGATCGCGCTGACCTATGTGCTTTCAGGGATCGGCTTGGCGCTGACAGGCTGGGCCTTCATGGAGGGATGGCTGAACGCACTGAGCCAGGCGCTGTGCTGGTCGGCGGTGTTCTTTCTGGCATCTGCTGCGGCAAGTTCGGCTTACCTGACGGTGAGCGAAGTGTTCCCGCTCGAGATGCGCGCGCTGGCGATTTCGCTTTTCTATGCAGTCGGAACTGGCGCCGGAGGCTTTGCGGCACCGTGGCTGTTCGGCATGCTGATCGACACCGGAAGCCGTGGAGCGGTGGCTGTCGGCTATGCCATCGGTGCCGTGCTGGTAATCGTGGCAGGGCTCGTCGCGCTGCGATGGGGCGTCGATGCGGAGCGGCGGTCGCTGGAAGACATCGCGCCGCCAATGGGCACGCACGAAGAGCCCGGCCGCGCAGGCTGATCAGCTTTTAGGTGCGCTCTTCGAGCGTCGGTCGAGCGCTATCGATGCGGCAAACACGACCAGTCCGGCGACACCCAGCATCGCACCGACCCAGCCTGTCGACGTCCAGCCGAAGCCGGCTGAAATCGCCATGCCGCCGAGGTAGGCGCCGAGCGCATTGGCCGTGTTGAAAGCCGAATGGTTGAGCGCCGCGGCCAGCGTCTGCGCCTCGCCCGCCACGTCCATCAGCCGGATCTGCAGCGCCGGCGCAATCGCGACGATGGTGCCGAGCAGGAATGTCGCGATGGCGGCGGTGCCGATGTGCTGCGCCGCGAACACGAACAGAACCATGATCGCGATCGACCAGACCAGCAGCCCGCCGATGGTTTTCATGAGGTTCCTGTCCGCGAATCGCGATCCGACGAGATTGCCGGTGACCATGCCCACGCCGAACAGCGCCAGCACGAAGGGGACGCCGTTCAACGGCAGCCCGGCTACCTCGGTCAGCGTCGGCTTGATGTAGCTGAACACCGAGAACATGCCGCCGAAGCCGATGGCGCCGATGCCCAGCGTGAGCCAGACCTGGCCGCGGCGCAGCGCGTCGAGTTCGCGAAGTGGGCTCGCGCCGGATGCGGCCGGCATGTCCGGTATGCCGCGACGCAGCAGCCACATGGCCAGCAACGCGATCAGACCGACGAAGACGAAAGCGGCGCGCCAGCCGAACATTTGTCCGAGCCATGCTGCAATGGGCACGCCGAACAAGGTGGCTCCGGTCAATCCGAGCATCACCAGCCCGACGGCGCGGGCGCGCTGGCCCGATGGTGCCAATGAAGCAGCGACCAGCGCCGCAACGCCGAAATACGTGCCGTGCGGAAGGCCGCTCAAGAAGCGCAGGCCGTTCAGCGACAGATAGCCAGGCGCCATAGCCGAAGCGAAGTTTCCGAGTGCGTAAGCGCCCATCAACGCGATCAGCAGCGTGCGGCGATGCCAGCCGGCGGCTAGCACGGCGAGCACCGGAGCGCCTATGACGACGCCCAGCGCATAGGCGCTGATGACGTGGCCGGCCTCGGGAATGCTGACGCCGAGGTTGCGTGCGACCTCGGGCAGCAAGCCCATGATGACGAATTCGCCGGTGCCGATGGCAAATCCGCCAACGCCGAGCGCGACGACGGCGCGCATGAGCGTGCGATCATCTCGGGGAATGTCGACGTTGGACGAGGAGGCAGGAAGGGACGACGTGTTCATGGTGTGTGCGACTGGCAACACGCCAGTCCCACCCGTGGAACTAAGTGTTAACCCTATGTCAACTGAAGATACCACGCAAGCGGCAGCTTCGCACGCACACGGTCAAGCCGGTCAGATGGCGACCAGCTGCCGCACGCCCTGCGCTTCCATATCTTTGCCGAGCCCTCGCGCGATGACTTCGCCGCGCTCCATCACGAGGTAGTCGTCTGCGAGTTCCTGCGCGAAGTCGTAGTACTGCTCGCACAGCACGATGGCCATGTCGCCACGGTCAGCCAGCATGCGGATGACGCGGCCGATGTCCTTAATGATGCTTGGCTGGATGCCTTCGGTCGGCTCGTCGAGGATCAGCAGCTTTGGCTTCGGTGCGAGCGCGCGGGCGATGGCAAGCTGCTGTTGCTGCCCGCCGGAAAGGTCGCCGCCGCGGCGGTGGAGCATCTGCTTCAGCACCGGGAACAGCTCGTAGAGTTCGGCCGGAATCGGCGTGCTGCCGCTCTTGTAGGCGAGGCCCATGCGGAGGTTTTCCTCGACCGTGAGGCGCGCGAAGATCTCGCGGCCCTGGGGCACGAAGCCCATCCCGGAGCGGGCGCGCTCGTATGGCGTCTTCTTCTGGATCTGCTGGCCGTCGAATTCGATGCTGCCGCTCTTGATCGGCACAAGACCCATGAGCGACTTGAGCAGCGTGGTCTTGCCGACGCCGTTGCGGCCGAGCAGCACGGTGACCTTGCCCAGCGTCGCTTCGAAGCTGACGTTGCGAAGAATGTGGGAGCCGCTGTAGTACTGGTGGACGTTCTTGACTGTGAGCATTTCTTATCTCCCGAGGTAGACCTCGATCACCCGTTCGTCCGCTTGCACTTCATCCAGCGTCCCCTGCGCCAGTACGGACCCGTCGCACAGCACGGTGACGATCTCCGAAATCGTCCGGATGAAGCTCATGTCGTGCTCCACCACCATCAGCGAATGCTTGCCCTTGAGCGTCAGGAACAGCTCCGCAGTCCGCGCGGTTTCCTCGTCCGTCATGCCGGCGACAGGCTCGTCGAGCAGCAACAGCTTCGGGTCCTGCATCAGCAGCATGCCGATTTCCAGCCACTGCTTCTGGCCGTGGCTGAGATTGCCGGCCATGCGCGAAACGCTGTCCGACAGATGGATCGTTTCGATGATCTCCGCCAGCCGGTCGCTCTGCATTGAATCGAGTTTGAACAGCATCGAGCGCTTCACGCCCTTGTCGGTCTTGAGCGCGAGTTCGAGGTTCTCGAACACCGTGAGTTGCTCGAACACCGTCGGCTTCTGGAACTTGCGTCCGATGCCCAGCTGGGCGATCTCGGCTTCCTTGTGGCGCAGCAGATCGATGGTGCTGCCGAAGAAGACGGTACCCGAATCCGGCCGCGTCTTGCCAGTGATGATGTCCATCATCGTGGTCTTGCCGGCGCCGTTCGGGCCGATGATGCAGCGCAGTTCGCCGGGTGCGATGTCGAGCGACAGCTTGTTGATCGCCTTGAAGCCGTCGAAGCTCACGCAGACGTCTTCAAGGTACAGGATGCGGCCGTGCGTGACGTCGACTTCACCCGGGATCGCGATGCGCCCGGCGCCGCCATCGCGACCGCCGGATTCGGTGTTGCCCGGCAGTTCGACGCCGTTGTGCCTTGCGACACGTCGCGCGCCTTGCTCCATCAGATCGGGCGTCATGCGCGTGCTCCCTTGGCTTCGACTGCAGAGGCGGACACGACGGGCGCGAGTGCTTCGGGCTCGACGCCTTCCGATGCGGCCAGGCCGCGTTGCGCCTCGAGTCGTGCATCGCTCGGGCCTTTGTCTTTCGACATCAGCTTGCGCACCAGCCCGACGATGCCGTTCGGCAGGAACAGGGTTACGGCGATGAACAGCGCGCCGAGAAAGTACAGCCAGTACTCGGGATACGCCACCGTCAGCCAGCTCTTCGCGCCATTCACGATGAAGGCGCCGATGATCGGCCCGATCAGCGTGGCGCGTCCGCCGACTGCGGCCCAGATCGCGATCTCGATCGAGTTCGCGGCGCTCATCTCGCCGGGATTGATGATGCCGACCTGCGGCACGTACAACGCACCGGCAACACCGCACATGATGGCCGAGATGACCCAGATGGTGAGCTTGTACGGCAGCGGGTTGTAGCCCGAGAACATCACGCGCGTTTCCGCATCGCGGATGGCTTGCAGGACCCGGCCGAACTTGCTGCCGATCAGCCATTTGCTGAACAGGAAGAAGCCCAGCAGCGTGAGGCCGGTCATGACGAACAGCGTCATGCGCATGTTCTGCGTGGCGATCGGGATATCGAGGATTCGCTTGAAATCGGTGAAGCCGTTGTTGCCACCGAAGCCGGTCTCGTTGCGGAAGAACAGCAGCATCGCCGCGAAGGTCATGGCCTGCGTGATGATCGAGAAGTACACGCCCTTGATGCGCGAGCGGAAGGCGAAGAAGCCGAACACGAAGGCGATGAGCCCCGGCACCGCGACGATCATCAGCAGCGTCAGACCGAAGCTGCCGCTGAAGGTCCAGTGCCACGGCAGCTCTTTCCAGTCGAGGAAAACCATGAAGTCCGGCAGGTCGCTCTTGTAGTTGCCGTCGCGGCCGATCTGGCGCATGAGGTACATACCCATCATGTAGCCGCCGAGCGCGAAGAACATGCCGTGGCCCAGCGACAGGATGCCGGTGTAGCCCCAGATCAGGTCCATCGCCAGCGCGCAGATCGCGTAGCACATGATCTTGCCGACCAGCGCCACCGCATAGTCGCTCATGTAGAACGCGCTGTCGCGCGGCACCAGCAGATTGAGCGCCGGCGCCAGCGCGCAGACCACGATGAGCGCGACGAAAAACGCCGTCCAGCCCTTGCCGCTCAGCAGCGGGCCTTTGGTGGGAAGTACAACCTTGCTCATGCCTCTGCGCTCCGGCCCTTCATGGCGAAGATGCCTTGTGGACGTTTTTGGATGAAGATGATGATGAAGACGAGCACCGCGATCTTCGCGAGCACCGCGCCGGCCCAGCCTTCGATGAATTTATTGAGGATGCCCAGCCCCATCGCCGCGTAGACCGTGCCGGCAAGCTGGCCGACGCCGCCCATCACCACCACCATGAACGAGTCGACGATGTAGCTCTGGCCGAGGTCGGGGCCGACGTTGCCGATCTGGCTCAGTGCGCAGCCGGCGAGTCCTGCAATGCCCGATCCGAGCGCGAACGCGTAGGTGTCGATGCGCGCCGTGTTCACGCCCATGCAGGAAGCGATCGGTCGGTTCTGCGTGACGCCGCGGACGAAGAGGCCGAGCCGCGTCTTGCCGATGAGCCAGCCGACCGCGAGCAGCACCATCACCGCGAACACGATGATGCCGACGCGGTTCCACGGCAACGTCACGTTGCTCAACATGGTGAAGCCGCCGCTCATCCAGGGTGGGTTCTCGACGCCGACGTTCTGCGCGCCGAAGAGCGTGCGCACCAGCTGCTGCAGCATCAGGCTGATGCCCCAGGTGGCAAGCAGGGTTTCGAGCGGGCGGCCGTACAGGAAGCGGATCACGCCGCGCTCCAGCACCGCGCCGACCAGCGCCGACGCCATGAACGACACCGGAATCGCAGCCACCAGATACCAGCCGAATGCGGCCTCCGGCATGTAGCGCTGGAACACGCCCTGCATCACGTAGGTCGCGTAGGCACCGATCATCATCAGCTCGCCGTGCGCCATGTTGATGACGCCCATCAACCCGTAAGTGATGGCCAGGCCGAGCGCGGCGAGCAGCAGCACCGAGCCGAGGCTGATCCCGCTGAAGACCGCGTTGATGCGATCGCCCCAGACCAGCGCGCCGTCAATGCTCGTGATCGATTCGGCGATGGCGCTCTTGACGCCCGCATCGGTTTCGTCGGCGAGGCGCTGGTTGAGCAGCAGCTTGATGTCCGGGCTCTTGCGCTCGGCCAGCGCCTTCGCGGCCGCGATGCGCTTGGCGGGGTCGGCGCTATTGAGCATCGACGCGGCACGCACCAGTTCGAGCTGGGCCTTGATGCCCGGGTCGGTCTCGGCGGCGAGCGCCTTTTCGACGGCAGGCAGGCGAGATTCGCTCGGTTCCTTCAGCAGGCCCTGCGCGCCTTCGGCACGCACAGCCGAGTCCTTGCTCGTGAGCTTGAGCACGGCCTGCGCGGCGTCGAATGCGCCGCGCATGAGGTTGTTGTTGACCACGTCTTCCGCGGTATCGGGCACCTTCGATTCGGCGCCGGTGACAGGGTCGTAGCCCTTGTCCTCTTTGATCACGAAGACCTTGTCTTCAGTGAACTTGACCGCGTCGTCGGCCATCGCCTGAATGAAAGCGGCTGTCTTGTCGTCGGCGGTGAGCACGGCCTTGTCGAGTGCGACGATGCGGGCTTCGGTGTCGCCTGAGGCGATGGCGCGGGCTTCGTCGGATGTCAATGCGTGCGCAGGCAGAGCTGCGACTAGCGCAACCGTCGCGCAGGCAAGTAGAAAGCGCATCGGTAGTTGCACGGCGATCTCAGTAATGGGGGGAGTTCAGACCAGAAACACCGCGGAACCGGCTTTGCCGGGCCGCTGGTGTTGCCCCCGGCAGGGGGTAGGAGGAGGCGACACGAAGTGCGCCGCATCCTGGGGGCGAGCCAAAGTTACATCGATTTGCCGGCAGGCTGATCCGGCTTCTTGTCGTTGCCTTCGATGTACGGGCTCCAGGGCTTCGCCTTGACCGGACCCGGCGTCTTCCACACCACGTTGAACTGACCGTCGGCCTTGATCTCGCCGATGAACACGGACTTGTGCAGGTGATGGTTCTTCTCGTCCATCTTCGACACGATGCCCGACGGTGCGTTGAAGGTCTGACCGGCCATGGCCGCGATCACTTTGTCGGTGTCGGTCGACTTGGCCTTCTCCACTGCCTGCTTCCACATGTGGATGCCGATCCAGGTGGCTTCCATCGGGTCGTTGGTCAGCGGCTTGTCCATGTGGCCGGGGATCTTCTTGGCCTTTGCATAGTCGCTCCATTGCTTGATGAAGGCGGTGTTGGTCGGGTTCTTGATCGACATGAAGTAGTTCCATGCGGCCAGGTGACCCACCAGTGGCTTCGTGTCCACGCCGCGCAGTTCTTCTTCGCCCACCGAGAAGGCGACGACCGGCACGTCCTTGGCCTTCAGGCCCGCGTTGCCGAGTTCCTTGTAGAACGGTACGTTGGAGTCGCCGTTGATGGTCGACACCACGGCGGTCTTGCCGCCGGCCGAGAACTTCTTGACGTCGGCGACGATGGTCTGATAGTCGCTGTGGCCGAACGGCGTGTACTTCTCGTCGATGTCCTTGTCGGCCACGCCCTTGCTCTTGAGGTAGGCGCGCAGGATCTTGTTGGTGGTGCGCGGGTAGACGTAGTCGGTGCCGAGCAGCACCCAACGCTTCGCGCCGCCGCCTTCCTTGCTCATCAGATAGTCGACTGCAGGAATGGCTTGCTGGTTGGGTGCCGCGCCCGTGTAGAACACGTTCTTCGACAGCTCCTCACCTTCGTACTGCACAGGGTAGAACAGCAGGCCGTTCATTTCCTCGACTACCGGCAGCACCGATTTGCGCGACACCGAAGTCCAGCAACCGAAAATCACCGAAACCTTGTCCTGACCCAGCAGCTGCTTGGTCTTCTCGGCGAACAGCGGCCAGTTGGAAGCCGGGTCGACGATCACGGGCTCGAGCTGCTTGCCCATCACGCCGCCCTTCTTGTTGATGTCCTCGATGGCCATCAGCACCGTGTCTTTCAGCACGGTCTCCGATATCGCCATCGTGCCCGACAGCGAGTGCAGCACGCCGACCTTGATGGTGTCGGCGGCGAAGGCAGGCACAGCCGACAGGCTGGCGAGAGTGGCAGCGGCGGCGAGCGCCTTGAGGGTGAAACGGCGTTGCATGGTGATGTTCCTTCTCCGGTTGTTTGAACCTGCTCGTCAGCGCTTTGCTGACGATGAGAGGAGTGTCTTGATCGAGCACTAATACGGAAATACGCCCGGTGGCGTACGAACAAACCCAATTTGGGATTTAAGATACCCAATATGGGAATATCGACAGATATAGCAAAAGGCTCCGCCGCAAAACGAACCGGACTTGCCGATGCCCTTTTCACGACGACCCAGCAACGCGTTCTGGGTTATCTGTTTGGACAGCCGGAGCGCAGCTTTTTTGGAAGCGAATTGATCAAGTTGACAAGTGCAGGTTCAGGGGCCGTTCAGCGCGAGTTGAAACAACTGACCGAAAGCGGACTGCTCATTTCGTCGCGTATCGGCAATCAGAAGCACTACCAAGCCAACCCCGAAGCGCCGATCTACGCTGAGTTATGCGGCATCGTGCAAAAGACTTTCGGCCTGGTCGGACCGCTGCGCGAGGCGCTGCAACCGTTGTCGAGCCAGATCGACGCAGCCTTTGTCTTCGGCTCGGTTGCCAAGAGGAGTGACACCACAATAAGCGATATCGACCTCATGCTCATCAGCGACGACCTTTCCTACGGTGACGTCTTCCTGACGCTGGATGCAGTTTCCTTACGCCTTGGCCGCACGGTCAATCCGACGATCTTCACCGTCAATGAGTTACTGCGAAAACAAAAAGATGGCGAGTCCTTCGTCAATCGAGTGATGGCCCAACCGAAGTTGTGGGTGATCGGAGACGCAAATGTCCTCCCAGCTTGAGAACCTTTGCGGCCCTGGCAAACCGCTCCGTGCCGAAGCACCGGATACGAGTGAATTCGCAGGACTCATGCGCTCGGGAATCGCTCGGCTCAGGGATTCGCAGGTAGAACAGTTGGCTCTCGAAAGCCGCTTCGATCTCGCCTACAACGCAGCTCACTCGATGTGTCTGGCTGCGCTCCGCCGGCATGGCTATCGTTCGAGCAATCGGTACATCGTGTTCCAGGTTTTGCCGCACACGCTAGGGCTGGGTCCTGAGGTCTGGCGGGTACTGAACAAGGCACACGAAATTCGAAATCTCGGTGAGTACGAGGGCGACCTCAATATCGACGACCGCATCGTGCGAGATCTGATCGCTGCATGCAAACAGGTTGCGACCCGACTTGCCGCACTATCGCCGCTAAGCTAAATCGCCGCCAGCAAACTGCGCCGACACGAACGCCCAGAGCAGCTTCGTCGCATCCGGCCCCGCCGCATCGCTGAAAGGCTGCGAGCCCAACCCGCCGCTCCATGCATGGCCGAGATTCTTGATCTCGCACAACGTGACCGCAACCTTGCCATCGCGCTTGTAATCGGTCTGGCGCATCGGATGGCGCTTGCCGCGCTGAAGCATCCGGTCAACCCCTGGCTGTGCGCCGGAAGCCGTCGCCCAGATCGCTGCGGTCGATCGGGCATTGCCCGGAGCGACCACCGAGTCTGCGACGCCGTGCAACACCATGAGCGGCGGCAATGTCGTGCCCATCAATGCAGCGCCCATCGCCTTGCCGACCGCAGTTGACGGCGATGGAATGCGTTGCCCGCGCATCGCGCTCAATGCGCTGGCGGACGATTGCGCGGCACCCGGCGCAACGCCCGAATGCGTGACGACCGCCTTGAAGCGCGTCGGAAAATGCGTCGCCATCAGCACTGCCATGCTCGCGCCCGCCGAAAGTCCAGCCACCGCGATCTTTTCTCGGTCGACCGGGTACATCAGACAGACCTGATCGACAGCGGCCAGCAGCGTGGCGGCCTCGGCACGCGACTTGCCCGAACGTGTGTCGTACCAGTTCCAGCACCCGTGCGGATTGGCGATGCGATCCTGTTCAGGGTAGAGCACCAGGAATCGCTCGCGGTCGGCGAGTCGGTTCATTCGCGTGCTGATCGCGAAATCGCGCCCGGTCTGTCCGCAGCCGTGCAGCATCACCATCAACGGCAATTTTTCGCCGATGGCGACGCCTGGCGGTTTGTACAGATGAAAACGACGTGCGCCAGCCGGCCCCAGCGCCATGCCCGAGATCCAGTCGCCGGGTCCTGGCGGCGGCTTGTTCTGCGCGACGGCAGCGCGCGTGATCTTCGCGCCGATGCGACGGCCGTTGCTGAGCGTGACTTTGGTGGCCGCCTTGGTCAGCGTGCGAAGACTGCGCGTGTAAGCGCGGGTCAAAGAGGATGCGACGGAGCGTCTTGCCATTGGAAAGACAGTACCAGCTTCCGGCCGAAGGCGCGACCGGACAACGCGCTCAATAGCGCTCGGGAACGATCATGTTCGCTGGAACCGGCTGGCGCAGATAGTCCGGGTTGCGTACGCGTGCCGGAAGATCGACGGGCGGATGAACGGTTTCCTTGTAGGGCAGCTGGTCCAGCAGATGTGCGATGCAGTTGAGCCGCGCCTTCTTCTTGTCGACCGCCTGCACCACCCACCATGGCGCCTCGGGAATGTGCGTGCGCTCGAGCATGGTTTCCTTCGCCTTGGTGTACTCCTCCCAGCGGCGACGGCTCTCCAGGTCCATCGGACTCAGCTTCCACTGCTTGAGCGGATCGTGGATACGGCCCAGGAAGCGCAGGTGCTGCTCGTCGTCGGTGATCGAGAACCAGTACTTGATCAGCGTGATGCCGGACCGCACCAGCATCTTCTCGAATTCCGGCACGCTGCGGAAGAATTCTTCGTACTCGGCATCGCTGCAGAAGCCCATCACCCGCTCGACGCCGGCGCGGTTGTACCAGCTGCGGTCGAACAGCACCATCTCGCCGGCCGCCGGCAGATGCGCGATATAGCGCTGGAAATACCACTGCGTACGCTCGCGGTCGTTCGGCGCCGGCAATGCGGCGACGCGGGCAACGCGCGGATTGAGGCGCTGGGTGATCCGCTTGATCACGCCGCCCTTGCCGGCCGCATCGCGCCCTTCGAACAGGATCACCACTTTCTGCTTGCTGTGCTGCACCCAGTCCTGCAGCTTGACCAGCTCGCCCTGCAAGCGGAACAGTTCGCGGAAGTACGCCGCACGCTCGGCCTTGTCGACACCGACCGGCTCTCCGTTTTCATTGACATGCCGGTCCTCGATCTCGAGTTCGAGCTCTTCGTCGTAGCTGTCGACCAGGTCGCGCGCGATGCGCGCCATCAGGTCTTCGTGATCGGGATTGAGGTTTTGAGGCATGGTGTTCGAGGGCTTGAAAGTGGTCGGATGGTGTCTCCGTCGCATGACGTACGCGTGACAGCTGACACGCGCCCGTCATAAACCGCAGCGACGATCGCGCAACGATGCCGAACGATGCCGGTTTGGGAGGCACGAATCAAGAGCCTGGAAAATGACAACATGACGACCCGTGCTTTCGGTACGACAGGCACGATTCCACAGGTCGGAGACGACGCCGGACTGATCTGCGGCTATGTTTTCGCTGGCGGCGACAGCGCGCCGATGCGCTCTTCCGGTCGGTCGGTGGACGTTCATCAGGCGGCGACTTGGCTCGTCGAGCCGCCCGATCCAGCGTCGCCGAACGAGTTCATGTGGCTGCATTTCAATCTGAGTCATGCACACGCCGAACGCTGGATCGAGCGCCATGCCGGGCTTTCCGACGCCTTTTTCGAAACCCTCAAAGACGGCTCGCACTCGACCCGCATCGAACGCGACGACGATGCGCTGATCGCGGTCGTCAACGACGTGCATTTCGACTTCGGCTTCGAGCCCTCCGACATCGCGACGTTGTGGATCAGCGTCGGGCCGCGGCTGGTCGTGACGGCGCGCACGCAGCCGCTGCGTTCGGTCGATGCGTTGCGGACGGCCGTGCGCAGTGGCGAGTCGCCGCGGTCGAGCGTGGTGCTCCTCGAACAGCTGATGCGCACGCAGGCCGACGGACTGGTCGACATCGTGCGCGGCGTGACGACGCGCATCGACACCATCGAGGACGAACTGCTCGGTGGCCGGCTCGATCACAAACGCGCCCGGCTCGGCGTGCTCCGCCGGCTGCTCGTGAGGCTGCAGCGACTGTTGGCGCCGGAGCCGGCCGCCCTCTTCCGCCTGTTGCAGCATCCGCCGGCCTGGATGGCTGCGGACGATGCGCAGGAACTGCGGGGGGCGAGCGAGGAGTTTTCAGTCGTGCTGCGCGACATGCAGGGTCTGCAGGAACGCATCAAGCTGCTGCAGGAGGAAATCGCCGCCAGCGTGAACGAGGACAACAACCGCAGCCTTTATGTGCTGACCGTGGTCACGGTGCTGGCGCTGCCGATCAACATCCTGGCCGGACTGTTCGGCATGAACGTGGGCGGTATTCCGCTGGCGGAACACAAGCACGGCTTCTGGATCGTGATGGCGATGGTGGGCGGTTTCACGGCCGTGGCGGCCTGGGTGGCGCGACGGCGGAAGAACGACAGATAGGCAGCCTTCAAGCCTGTAGGGCAACGGGCATGTCGCCTCCGTTCTGCAGCGCCTGCGCTTCGCCGATAAAATCGGGGCGTGCCATCCATCCTCAACGCCGATCTTCACTGCCACTCCGTGGTTTCCGACGGCACGCTCACGCCGGAAGCCCTGGCCGAGCGCGCTGCAGCCAACGGTGTCGAACTCTGGGCCCTGACCGACCACGACGAGGTCGGCGGACAGCACCGGGCCATTGCCGCGGCCCGCGCCAACGGCATGCGCTACCTCACCGGCGCCGAGATCTCGATCACTTTCGCGAATGAGACGGTTCACATCGTCGGACTGGGTTTCGACCCGGACGACGCCGCCTTGCGCGCCGGCCTGCAAGCCACGCGGGGCGGTCGCGGCGCCCGCGCCAGGGAAATGTCGGATGGCCTGGCGAAGGTCGGCATTCAGGGCGCGTACGAAGGCGCGGTGACTTTCGCCGGCAATCCCGAACTGATTTCGCGCACGCACTTCGCCCGATTCCTCGTCGAAAGTGGCGTCTGCCGGGACACTTCGGAAGTTTTCCGCAAGTACCTGACCGAAGGCAAGCCCGGCTACGTGCCGCACCGCTGGGCCACGCTCAGGGATGCCGTGCACTGGATCACCGACGCCAAAGGCATCGCGGTCGTCGCACATCCGGGGCGCTACAACTTCACGGCCAACGAAGAGCACGCGCTTTTCACGGAATTCCAGGCCCATGGCGGCCGCGCGATCGAGGTCGTTACCGGCAGTCACGCACCGGCGGAGTACATCGAGTACGCCGAGAAGGCCATCGAATACGGATTCGCGGCATCGCGGGGCAGTGATTTCCACAGCCCCGACGAGAGCCACATGGACCTCGGCAAGCTGCCATGGCTTCCGGGAAAGTTGACGCCGGTCTGGGAACTGCTCGAAGACCGGTTTCTGTGAGCAGCATGCCCGAAGACGGGCTGAAACCGGCGCCGAAAACCTCGACCCGCGACCTCGCATCCGAACGAATCCTTGCCGGCATCGGCCTCGTGCTGATGGCTGTCGCGTGTTTCGCATCGCTCGACACGGCGACCAAGATCTCCGTTTCGGTGGTTCCGATCCTGATGGGTGTCTGGTTCCGCTATGCCTTCCAGGCCGTCGCCACGACGGTCTTTCTGCTTCCCCGACACGGCACGGCGCTGCTCAGGACGGCGCATCCCAAATACCACGTGCTGCGCGGCGCCCTGCTTCTGGTCACCAGCATCCTGGCTTTCCTGAGCCTGCGCTACATGCCGCTTCCGGAATTCACCGCCATCGTGCTGCTCGCCCCGCTTGCCGTCACCTTGCTGGCAGCGACGGTTTTGAAAGAGCAGGTTTCGGCGCTCCGCTGGACGCTGGTGGCAGGCGGGTTCATCGGCACGCTGGTGATTCTTCGTCCGGGCGGGGGTACGTTCAGTTGGGCGATCCTGCTGCCGGCGGGGCTGGTCGTGACGAACGCATGCTTCCAGGTCTTGACCAGCAAGCTCGCGCAGACGGAAAACCCGCTGACCATGCATTTCTACACCGGCTGGGTCGGTACCTTGCTGGCTTCGGTAGCGCTGCCCTTCGTTTGGGAAGCGTTGCCGTCGTGGCACTGGTGGGCGCTGTTGTGCCTGATGGGTCTCATGGGGACCGTAGGACACTACTTCCTGATTCTTGCTTTCCAACGCGCTCCCGCCTCGACACTCACGCCTTATCTGTACGCCCAGATCGCATTCGCGATGCTTGGCGGCTGGCTCATATTCACGCACGTACCCGATGTCATCTCGCTGGTCGGCATGGGAATGATCGCCGCCTGCGGTGCGACCGGCGCCTGGCTCACCGTGCGCGAGCGTCGCGTACCGATCGAGCCCGCCGAATCCTGACAAGAACAAAAGAACATCAACATGGCTCAGTATTTCGAACTCCATCCAGACAACCCTCAGCTGCGTTTGCTGAAGCAGGCTGTTGCGCTGTTGCAACGCGGCGAAGTTCTCGCCGTTCCGACCGACTCGAGCTACGCACTGGTTTGCCATCTCGACGACAAGGATGCGGTCGACCGCCTCCGTCGCATCCGTCAGGTCGACGACAAGCACCACCTGACGCTGCTTTGCCGCGACCTGAGCGAGCTTTCCAACTATGCCAAGGTCGACAACAAGCAGTACCGTCTGCTGAAAGCCGCGACGCCCGGGCCCTACACCTTCATTCTCGAAGCGACCAAGGAAGTACCGCGACGCGTGAGCCATCCACAGAGGAAGACCATCGGGCTTCGAGTGCCGGATCACAAGGTGCTTTGCGAGCTTCTCACCCTGCATGGCGCACCGCTCCTGGCGACGACATTGATACCGCCGGACGAGACCGAGCCCATGAACGATGCGCAGGAAATACGCGACCGTTTCGAAAAGCTGATCGGTGCCGTCATCGACGCCGGAGCCTGTGCGTCGGAACCCACGACGGTGGTCGACCTGACGCCGATGGACGGCGGCGGCGACCCGGTGGTTGTCCGCGAAGGTCGCGGAGCACTGTCGCTTCTGGGTCTGTGAAAGCCTCACCACCCAATGTCGGTACCCAATATTTGTCCCCGACGCAATGCCGTCTGAGACAATAAGTAAGTGGATATAACCAACCTCGTCCAGACCGTCCTGATCTATGCCCTGCCCGTGATCTTTGCAATCACGATTCACGAGGCCGCACACGGTTATGTTGCCCGCTATCTGGGTGACGACACGGCTTACCTGATGGGCCGGATGACCCTCAATCCACTCCGGCATATCGATCCCGTCGGGACCATCATCATGCCCCTGGTCCTCTACTTCGCGACCTCGGGCGCATTCCTGTTCGGCTATGCCAAGCCGGTTCCGGTGCAGTTTGGAAATCTTCGCAATCCGAAGCGGGACATGATTTGGGTCGCGCTGGCAGGCCCGGCATCGAACTTCATCATGGCGACAGGTTGGGCCGTCGTGCTGGTCACTCTGGTCGCAACGGGCGTCGACGAAACCTTCTTTCTCAAGATGGCGCAAGGCGGGGTGCTGGTCAACCTCGTGATGTGGGCCTTCAACCTCTTTCCGCTGCCACCACTCGACGGCGGGCGCGTACTCGCCGGACTGTTGCCGCGCGGCGCAGCCCAGACGGTGCTTGCACGCATCGAGCCCTTCGGTTTCTTCATCGTCATGGCGCTGGTGTTGGCAGGCCTCATCAGCACGTGGTGGCTCCTCCCGCTGATCGGCTTCGGTTCGAAGGCCATCGGCGTTCTGATCTCGCCACTTGCCGCCCTGCTGCGCTAGCTTCGACTGCCGTTCCATCCGTCCAATGTCATCATCTTCTTCCTCACCGTCGATCACGCGCTTCCTGACCGGCATCACGACCAGCGGTACGCCGCATCTCGGCAACTACGTCGGTTCTGTCCGGCATTCGGTGCGCTTCAGCCACCGTGCGGATGTCCAGAGCTTCTACTTCCTGGCCGACTATCACGCCCTGATCAAGGTCGGCGATCCGGCACGCATCCAGCGCTCGACTTTGGAAATCGCCGCATCATGGCTGGCTTGTGGACTCGACCCGGAACGCGTGACGTTCTACCGCCAGTCCGATCTTCCGGAAATCGCCGAACTGACGTGGTTCCTGACCTGCGTCACCGGCAAAGGCCTGCTTAACCGCGCCCATGCCTACAAGGCTTCGGTCGACAAGAACGTCGCGAAGAACGAGGACCCGGACGCAGACGTCACCGCCGGGCTCTTCATGTATCCGGTGCTGATGGCAGCCGACATCCTGATGTTCAACGCGCACAAGGTCCCGGTCGGCCGTGATCAGGTTCAGCACATCGAGATGGCGCGCGACATCGCCCAGCGCTTCAATCATCAGTACGGCGAGCATTTCACGCTGCCCGAAGCCGAGATCGATGAATCCGTGGCCACTCTGCCAGGCCTCGACGGCAGGAAGATGAGCAAGAGCTACGACAACACGATCCCGCTTTTCACCCCACGCGCCCAACTGCAAAAGCTGATCGGCGGCATCGTCACCGATTCGAGGGCACCCGGCGAACCGAAGGAAACCGACGGCTCCGCTCTTTTCCAGATTTTCCAGGCGTTCGCCGACGCCGACGAAACGGCTGCGCTTCGCCAGCAGTTTGCCGACGGAATCGGCTGGGGTGATGCAAAACAGCTCGTATTCGAGCGAATCGACCGAGAACTCGCACCGATGCGTGCCCGCTATGAAGAATTGTTAAACGATCCGGTCGAAATAGAAGGCATTCTTCTCACCGGCGCACAAAAGGCACGCGACCTGTCGCAGCCATTCATCGGCCGGTTGCGACATGCCGTCGGTCTGCGCAAACTGGACACTTCAGGAAACAAAGATGCAAAGAATTCTCCGAATTCACAGAAGGCGTCGAAGACCACCCTGTCGACCTTCAAGCAGTACCGGGAGCGCGACGGACAGTTCTATTTCAAGTTTCTCGATGCCCGGGGCGAACTGCTGCTGCAAAGCCGCGGTTTCGCGTCGCCTCAGGAGGCAGGTAGAGCTATCGGCATACTCCAAAAGCAAGGCTCGAACGGTCTCTCGGCGCTGTTGGCGCAGCTCGAACCGATCGACAATCTAAAGATGCGGACGGTGGCGGACGCATTGGAGGCGCTTGCACAGTCGGCGAGCGGTAACTGATAAATAGATTCGTGCAGAGGACCGTGAATTGCGGTCCATGCGTCCCAAAGACAAAGAAAGCAGACCATGAGCATTTACGTTATCGATGATCACCCACTAATGCGCGACGCCATCGTGATGGTGCTTCGCCGCCTGCGCCCCGCAGAAAACATCGTCGAGCTCGAACGGCTCGACAAGCTCACGGCGGCCGTCAAACAGCATGGCATGCCCGATCTTTTCTGTCTGGACCTCAAGTTGCCGGACACGACGGGTTGCTCCGGCGTCATCGCGGTCAAGCAGATCTATCCCGACGTGCCGATCGCCGTCTACTCGGCTTCTCCCGCAGCCGACATGGAAGAGGCTTGCATCGAGGCCGGTGCAGACACCTACATCGAGAAGTCGGCGAGTTCGGCCGAACTGACCGCCGCTCTCCGCGGCCTGCTCATGGCGGACAGCGAAGCCGAGGAACCGGCAGCCGCATCGAGCAGCAAGCTTTCGAAACGCCAGACACAGCTGATCGCCATGCTCGACAAGGGCATGAGCAACCGCGACATCGCCACCGACCTCGAAATCAGCGAGCACACCGTCAAGGTCCACCTCTGGCGCCTGTTCCGACGTCTCGGCGTGAAAAGCCGTACCCAAGCCCTTCATCACGCGCGAAATCACGGTCTTCTATCGGGCGCCTGAGAGAACTCGCGAAAAAAGGAAGGGGCGATCGAATCGCCCCTTTTTTTCGTCTGTCGCGGTCGATCCGGTCGATCCGTTCGATCTGACTCAGCCGACGGCGCCGGAGATCCGCGTCTGCGCCTGGGATTCGTCCGCGTCGTTCAGCGCCACTCTGAACACGCTTCCCCGACCCAGCCGCGAGCGCACGCTCACCGGATGTCCCAGCGCGTGCGACAGGCGCGCGACGATCGCCAGACCCAGGCCGAAGCCGTCCGAAGTGCCGGCATGGTCGGCCACCTTGTAGAACTCCAGGAAAACGTCGCGCAGGTGCTCGCGCGCGATACCGATGCCCGTGTCCCAGACCTCGACGCGCAAACCGTCGCGGGTCTGGCGTGAGGCCAGAAGTACCCCACCTTCCGCGGTGTACTTGATCGCGTTCGCCAACAGGTTTCCGAGCATTCGTCGTACGCGGATCGGGTCGGTGAGCACCACGCCCTTGGTCGCGTGGACGCTGAACTTCAGCCCCTTGGCCTCGGCCACCGGCCGGTACTGCAATTCGAGATCGTGCAAAAGCTGCGCCACGTCGACCCGTTCAATATGCAGGCGCACCTGGCCCGAATCGATGCGCGCCAGGTCGAAAAGCGAATCGAACAGCGCATTCACAGCGTGGGTGGCGCGAACGATCTTCGGGGCGATTTCCTGCACCAGCTCCGGCTCGTTCCTCAACCAGTCGGCGTAGAGCGAAAGCGCGAGCACCGGCTGGCGCATGTCGTGCGCCGCGCTCGCAAGAAACCGGTTCTTCATAGCCACCGCCGACACTGCAGCCTGGCGTTGCTGGGTCAGCGAATTGATCAGGATGTGGTTGTGGAAGAGCAATTCGAAGCTGTTGCGCGCAGTTTCGTGGATGCGACGACCCGATCTCAGGAGCAGCCACCAGTGAAGCACCGGCAGCAGAAGGAAGCCGTAGTGGAAATGCGGGCGCTGGAACTCCATGTCGATCACCCGGTAGGCGACCGCCACCATCATGGTGCCGAAAAGCACATTCACATAGCGCTTGAGCAGCGGCGGATAAAGCGCCAGGCCGTTCAGCGGAAAGGTAGCGACGCCGGCGACGATCAGCCAGCTCATGAACTGGTTAACGATCGGCGTGCGCTCGAAGAAAATCAGGATCGACAGGCCCCAGGCAAATGCGCTCCCGGCCCAGAGATAGCGATAGCGATCGACGAAACTCTGCTGGGAAGCGGAATCCTTGTCTGCATATTCGCGCGCGTAGACACGTTCGCCCCAGACACGGAACGCCGTGGCGACGGTGCCGATGACGAGCCACAGGAACAGCTGCCAGCGCGGGACGTGGCCCCAGCTGAGGCTCACCATGGCGGGCATCAGCGCGGCGGCGAGAAGGTAGGAGCCTCGCGCCGCACGCATGAGGCTGCGGATCAGTTCGCCGCGAACCCACGGTTCGGCCTCATCGGCCGTGGCAGGTGCAGGCGTCAGACTCGCAAACGACGAGTTCCCGAGCCCCACGAACGACGAATTACCCTTCATGACGCACCACCTCTGTCGGTCTGCCTAGAACGCCTGCTGCGAAGCAGCGACGCATGGCGGGAAGATCGTATGAATCTGCGAGTCCTGCGAATCCTGCGGATCGGCCGGCTGCTGAGGGCTCGAAAAAATGGCGCCTGGACAGGCGCCTCAAAGTCACCATGGTGTGAAAGTCGGCCTCATAAGCTCGGGGCGGCGTTACAGAATGAATCGTCACGCAGTGTCTCATAGACGCAACCATAGTCTTGTCTCGGACCTACAACGAACTGATTCATCTGGACGCACATCGTCCAATCGAATTCCATGACGCGGTGCATCACGATCAAAGTCGGTCGACAATGATTTTCAAATTTCGTACATCTTGAAACCAGTGTGGAGTCGCCAACGAACACTCTCGAGCCGGTCAGGCTGTGTTTTCCGTCGAGCTTTTCCTGTGGCGGTTGCTTGTCGAACCGCCCTCTACGAGCAGGTCGTGGGTCAAGTGGTGGAAGCATCAGCTCGAGCGCCAACGTAGATAATTGAAGCTGCTCGTGCAGGCAGGCGGCAAGGTTTCAGAATCTGCTGCGCGCGAATCACGAAATGCCTGGACCCATTGAGATTTCCTGGCGTCGACTTATCCAAGACTCTTTTCGATGTCGTGTTGAAGCACTCTTCGTCTCCGTGTGTTTGAGTCGACACAGCAGAAGTCATTTGGGGTAATCATCGTTGCACACATGATCACGCCAATAAGCTGCCCAACAGCTTTGATTTGCTGACCAACACGTCGGGAAGAACTGGTAGACCAGCGCCAGGTGTCCTTCGCTCTTTAACGGAGATCTCTTAGCTTCGCCTTTAGTGATTCAGGAGAAGAAATGGGGCATGGCCCTATGCTGCGCCAGAGATGCGCTTCGGCCAACGCAGCGCTGTTGGTCAAGAGCGGGAGCCAGTGAGGCATTGCGCGGGCGTTCCTAGGATCCCCTTCACGATGGCCTACTCGACACGTCGATCTTTGCTCGTCGATGGCAGGCGTTTGGCACTTTGCCTTAGGATTGATAGAGAATGTGTCCAGTTGCAACACAGCCAATCAAGGACCGGCATATGCCCAACAACTTCAAGCGCCACTCTCTCGAAGCGATCGAAAAACACCTGTCGGAGGCACTCTCGGAGCTCTTCGGGGAGAAGACCTTCGTGACGGTCGAACAGATGGAAGTAACAGGACCTGAGAGAAAAGGTGTCAGGCTGGTCGCGTTGGCCGGGCCGGACCGTCGAGCAAAGCTGGAACCAGTACTTATCGACCAAGCTTGAGCATTCGCGCAATGGCTCGGCCAGGGATCGGCCGGGTTTTCGGCCGATGCGCCCTACTGGCTCGGACGACACGGTCGCATTGCATGTCGCGCTGCTCGACAACATCTCGAAGCGGATGGTAAACCGCGATTTTGCGACCAAGTCTTCTTTGATCGAATTGCGGATAGCAGTCTTTCCGAACACGCGGAACATGAAATCAAAGGACTGAAGAATTTCAGGCTTCATTAATGGTCCCGCAATTATTGTCGGCAGCCGCGTTGACGATATCGCTGTTGCAACAGTCGAAGACTTGGTAATGCAGTCTTCTTATGGCAGACGAATTGAAGTTGTTCGCAGCTAAGCGACGTTTCCACTCCATAGATGGTTTAAGCGCTCGGCGTATGCATGCATCATCCGCAGACACTATGGCAAATAGGTCGCAAAGTTACAGGTTGCGCTGACGGCATTGCGCTCCGCGTCAGCCAACTGCAGTTCGATATGCGCATCGCAAAAACTGAGCTCATGCAGGACCGTGGACGCCAAGCCACGGAACCCATGTGCCCGGTCATGGTCATGCAGCCCGCGCACCCCATCCGCTTCAAAGGCATTCCGCGTTCTTGCAGACGCGATCGGTGAGCGGTGGTTGGAGGACTTTCTTAAGCTTCGGGGGCGCGATGCCCTGCTATGCCGCCAGATTTGCCCCCGTTTGCTCATGGCTGTCGAAGCTCAACGAAAAACGACCGCGCACAAAAAAGCCCCGTCTGGCGGGGCTTTAGCGCTCTTTCGTGGCCGCTTGGCGCCAATCGAGAATCCATTACTGGAGGAGAGGGAGGGATTCGAACCCTCGGTACGTTTCCGTACGCCTGATTTCGAGTCAGGTACATTCGACCACTCTGCCACCTCTCCGGTGTCTGTCGAGCCTCAGATTATAGCACCACCATCAGGCGCGCAAGAATTCGACGCCGCCGATGTAGGGACGCAAGGCGGCCGGAATCCGGATCGAACCGTCTTCGTTCTGATGGTTTTCCAGCACTGCGACCAACGCACGGCCGACAGCCAAGCCCGAGCCATTGAGTGTGTGGACCAGCTCGTTTTTGCCCTGCGCGTTCTTGAACCGCGCCTGCAGCCGACGTGCCTGGAAAGCTTCGCAATTCGACACCGAGCTGATCTCCCGGTACGTGTCCTGTGCCGGCAACCAGACTTCGAGGTCGTAGGTCTTGGTCGAGCCGAAACCCATGTCGCCGGTACACAACAGAACCACGCGGTACGGCAGTTCCAGCGCCTGCAGCACAGCCTCGGCATGGCCGGTCATGTCTTCGAGCGCTTCGTAACTGCGGTCGGGATGCGTGATCTGCACCATCTCGACCTTGTCGAACTGATGCTGGCGGATCATGCCGCGCGTGTCGCGACCCGCACTGCCAGCCTCCGATCGGAAGCACGGTGTATGGGCCGTGAGCCTGATCGGCAGAGTCGCCTCCGGTACGACCTCGTCTCGCACGAAGTTGGTCAGCGGCACTTCGCTGGTCGGGATCAGGTAGAGCGCCGCGTTGTCGGGCGCCGGCTCGCCGTCCTGACCGCCCTTTTTCGCCGCGAAAAGGTCGCCTTCGAACTTCGGCAGCTGACCGGTACCGCGCAGCGAATCGGTGTTGACGATGTATGGCACGTAGCACTCGGTATAGCCGTGCCGCTCGGTCTGCAGATCGATCATGAACTGCGCCAATGCGCGATGCAGCCGCGCGATCGGGCCTTTCATGAAGCTGAAGCGCGATCCGGCGAGCTTGGCGCCCATCTCGAAATCGAGTCCGAGCGGCATGCCGAGATCGACATGATCGCGCGGCGTGAAACCCGGCGCCGTCGGCGATGCGCCCGCGCCGCCGTTCGGGCTCCAGCGCCGCACTTCGACGTTGCCGCTTTCGTCTTCGCCGACCGGCACGCTGACATGCGGCAGGTTAGGCACGGCCAGCAGGATGGAATGCAACTCAAGCTGAATGGCACTAAGCTGGCTCGGCAAAGACTCCAGTTCGGTTTTGAGGGTGTTTGCCTTTGAACTCAGTGTTTCGAGGTCTGTTACCGGTAAGCCTGATGAAGTGCCTTCGTCTGTTTTTCCCGATCGCAATCTGCCAATCGCTTTGTTTACGAAATTTCGATCCGCCTGCAACTCTTCTGTACGGATTTGAAGTGTCTTGCGCCGATCTTCTAGCGAGTTGAACGCGTCGACGTTGAGGAAAGTCTGGTTTTTCTTGCGCGTTTCGAGTCGGGCCACGGCCGAAGCCAGGTCCTTGCGCAGCAGGGTGATATCGAGCATCGACGGATTTTATGATCCCGGCCGATGCCGATCCGCGACTTCAGCCGAGCGTGGACGGATCCACGTTGGCGCCGCAGACGATCAGGCAGACCTTCTCGCCAGCGCGCGGCACGTAAGCGCCTGTCTGCAGTGCGGCCAGCGGCAAGGCAGCCGCCGGCTCGACGGCCATCTTCATCTCGCGCCAGAGCCACGATTGCGCGGCCTTGATGGCGTCGTCGGTCAGCAGCAGCGCTTCGTGCACATGGCGCTGCGCGATGTCCCAGGCGATGGCGCCGATGCGCTTGGCGCCCAGTGAATCCGCAGCGATGCCGCCGACATCCACATCGACCGGCTCGCCGGCTTCACGTGCGCGGAACAGCGTCGGTGCGCGTTCCGGCTCCAGTGCGATCACGCGGGTCCGGCCGGCAAACCAGCCGGCCAGTCCGCCGATCAGCCCGCCGCCGCCGACGCTCACGAGAACGCTGTCGGGCAGTCCGCCCTGCGCCTCGATTTCGCGCGCCAGCGTGCCGGCGCCGGCCACGACTTCGGGCTGGTCATAGGCATGCGTGAGCAACGCGCCGCTTTCTTTCTGCCGCGTCAGGCAAGCCGCCAGCGCATCGGCATACGCATCGCCGACCACCGTGACTTCCGCACCCAACGCTCGCAATCTGGCCCGCTTGGCTTCGGAAGACACGCCGGGCAAGAACACCTCGCAACGCACGCCGAGCGCACGCGCCGCAGCAGCGGTCGCGATGCCCGCATTGCCGCCCGACGCGACCACGACGCCGCCGGCAGGAATGTCGTTGGCCAGCAGCCGGTTCATCATCCCGCGCGCCTTGAAACTGCCGCTGACCTGCAGATGTTCCAGCTTCAGCCAGATTTCGACGCCCGAGGCGGCGAGCGAAGCCGGCAAGCCCAACGCGTCCGGCGACAGCTTCCAGAGCGGCGTTTCACGCAGATAAGTGCCGCGATACGCGTCCAGCCGTTGAGCCGCGCGCTCGATTTCGGCGTGCCAGCCGGTCACGAGATATGGCTCGGCGGCGGCGCGTGGTCCAGACGCAGACCCTTGGGCAACGGGAACTTGATCGTTTCCTCGATGCCGTCCATCTTGCGGACCGACACCGCGCCCAGCGCGCGGACGCGATCGATCACTTCCTGCACCAGCACCTCGGGCGCAGAAGCGCCGGCGGTAAGGCCGACGCGCGATTTGCCTTCGAACCAGGCGGGCTGCAATTCTTCTGCCGAGTCGACCATGTAGCTTTCGGTGCCCAGGCGTTGCGCCAGTTCGCGCAGCCGGTTGCTATTGGAACTGGTCGGGCTGCCGACGACGATCAGGATGTCGACCTGCGGACTCATGATCTTCACCGCATCCTGGCGGTTCTGCGTGGCGTAGCAGATGTCCTGATGCTTGGGTTCGCGCACCTTGGGGAATCGCGCGCGGACGGCAGCGGCGATCTCCGCGGCGTCGTCGACCGAGAGCGTGGTCTGCGTCACGACAGCCAGCTTGTCGGTCTGGCCGGGCTGCACGCGGGCGACATCCGCCACGTCTTCGACCAGATGGATGCCGCTCGAAAGCTGGCCCATCGTGCCCTCGACCTCGGGGTGGCCCTTGTGGCCGATCATGATGAATTCGAAGCCTTCCTTCGCGAGCTTCGCGACCTCGACATGGACCTTCGTCACCAGCGGGCAGGTCGCATCGAAGATGTCGAAACCGCGCGCCCGAGCTTCTTCCTGCACTGCCTTGCTGACGCCATGCGCGCTGAAGATCAGCGTCGAGCCCGGCGGCACATCGGCCAGGTCCTCGATGAAGATCGCGCCCTTCGCCTTGAGTTCGTTCACGACATAGGTGTTGTGCACGATCTCGTGGCGCACGTAGATCGGCGCGCCGAACTTGGCCAGCGCGCGCTCGACGATCTCGATCGCGCGGTCGACGCCGGCACAGAAACCGCGCGGCTCGGCGAGAAGGACTTCGCTCAGCGGCATCACAGGACGCCGATGAGCCGGACTTCAAAGGTCACGGGCTGCCCGGCGAGCGGATGGTTGAAGTCGAACTGCACGGCCGTGTCGTTCGATGCGATCACGGCACCGGCGTAGCTGCCCTGACCGTCGGGGGTCGGGAACTGCACGACGTCGCCGGTCGCATAACGCTCGTCGGGGTCGCCGAGTTTCGCCAGCAGCGTCCGCGCCACCCATTGCTGCATTTCGGCATTGCGATCGCCGAAGGCTTCGCCTGCCGGGATGTCGAAGGTCGCATGCGTGCCCTCTTCCAGCCCGATCAGGCGCTGCTCGACGGCCGGCGAAAGCTCGCCGGTACCGAGCGACAGCGTCGCCGGCTTGTCTGCGAAGGTGTTGATGATGTCGCCTGCCGGTCCGGCGAGCCGGTAATGCAGCGTCAGGAAAGAACCGGCAGCGACGACGGCGGGGGCTGTGGAAGATGGCAAAGACAAGATGGGCATCCCGATAAACTGGCCTTCATTTTAGGGAGCGCGGGCCACCGCCCGCCGTCGCAATGACTTTCAAGGATCTGCCGCTGGAAATGCGTCCGCGAGAAAAGCTCGTCGCGCGCGGCGCGGCTGCGCTGGGCGACGTCGAACTGCTCGCGCTCCTCCTGCGCACGGGACTGCCTGGAAAGAACGTGTTGCAGCTCGCGCAGGAGGTGCTCGACAGGTTCCGCGGGCTTGCCGGCCTGCTGAGCGCGAGTCTCGACGACCTGAAAACGGTCAAAGGGCTGGGCGGCATGGCCAAACGCGCGGAACTCAGCGCCGTGCTGGAAATCGCACGGCGGGCGATGGCCGAGCGGCTGAAGGAGCGCGAGGTATACGAATCGCCCGATGCGGTCGGGCTTTACCTCCAGATGCAGCTCGGCTCCCGTCCGCATGAAGTGTTCGCCGTGATGTTCCTCGACGTCCAGCATCGGCTGATCGCATTCGAGGAACTGTTTCGCGGGACACTGACGCATACGAGCGTCTACCCACGTGAAGTCGTGATGCGTGCGCTGCACCACCATGCTTCGGCCCTGGTGCTGGCGCACAACCATCCGAGCGGCGGCCTGGAGCCTTCGCGCGCCGACGAAACGCTTACGCAGACGCTGAAGGCCGCGCTGTCGCTGGTCGACGTGCGGGTGCTGGACCATGTGATCGTCGGCGACGGCAAGACGCTGTCGATGGCAAGCAAAGGATTGATCTGATGGCGAATAAATCTGCGGGTCTGAAGACGCTGGCCGACCTCGGCCAGGTCCAGCGTGCGCTGGCCGAAACGCGCGAGCGCGAAGCCGCTGCAGCCGCCGCCCGGGCGCTCGCCCAACGCAAGCTGGATGCCGAAAAAGACCTGTTCAGCCGAGCGATAGGCGCCACCCAGCCCCTGCGCCGGGTTGCCGCCGTACCGCTCGCACCGGAGCCCCCGGCGCCGATTCCGGTGCAGCATCAGCTGGACGAACAGCGCGTGCTGCGCGAATCGCTCTCGGACGAATTCGATGTCGAGACGCTGCTGGACGTCGACGACGCCATGAGCTTCCGCCGGCCCGGTATCGGCACCGACGTCACGCGGCGGCTGCGGGCAGGCGAATGGTCGATCCAGCGGCAGCTCGATCTTCACGGCATGCGCAGCGACGAGGCACGAGAAGCGCTGGGTGCCTTCATCCGCACTGCGAACAAGCTGGGAATCCGCTGCGTGCGCGTGGTGCACGGAAAAGGACTCGGATCGCCGGGCAAGATGCCGGTGCTGAAGACGAAGACACAGCGCTGGCTGATCCAGAAGAACGAGGTGCTGGCATTCGTGCAGGCAAAACCGGCAGAAGGTGGCGCCGGAGCGCTCGTGGTCTTGTTGGCGCCGGTGCGGAGGTGATTGGCGCCATTGCTCAGTCGGCGTACTCGCCTGCGTCCTTGATCACCTTCGACCAGCGCGCCGTCTCGGCGACCAGGAACTTGCGATGGCCGGCCGGATCGAGCCGGTCGTCGGTGACCACCGTCAGACCCAGTGCCTCTTCGCGTTTGATCAGGTCCGGATCCTTCAACGCGGTGCGAAGTGCGGCATTGAGCTTGACCAGCACCGCCGGTGGCGTTCCCTTTGGGGCATAAAGGCCGTGCCACACCTGGACGTTGAAGTCTTTCAGGCCCGATTCTTCCAGCGTCGGCGTATCTTTGAGTGCCGGAAGTGCGAGCCGCTGCAAGCTGGTAATGCCGAACACCTTCACTTTCCTGCCTTCGATCTGCGGCACTGCGTTGACGGCCTGCTCGCACATGACATCGACCTGTCCGCCGATAAGGTCGGTCATGGCAGGCGCCGTCCCCTTGTACGGAACTGGCGTCATGTTGGTCTTGATCGCAGACTGAAACATCAGTCCGCAAAGGTGCGACGCCGAGCCGAGACCCGCATTGGCCAGGTTCACCGTGCCGCCGTTCGCGGCAATCCACTGGCGCAGCTCGGCAAAGTTGTTCGCCGAGAGACTCGGTTTGCCGATCAGCACCGACGGCGCTTCGTTGATCAGGCCCAGAGTCTCGAAGTCGTCTGGCACCTTGTAACTGAGCTTGCGGTAGAGCGCCGGCGCAGTGGCCATGCCAATGTGGTTAACCAGCAGCGTGTAGCCGTCCGGTGTGGCCCGCGCAACCCGTGCAGAACCAATCGTGCCGCCGGCGCCGACCGTGTTGTCGACGATCACGGTTTGTACGAGAGGCTTTCGCAGGGCCTCGGCCAAGTCGCGGGCGATCTTGTCGGTGGGGCCACCCGCCGCGAACGGGACGACGAGCGTGACCGGTTTGTCGGGGAAGTCGGCAAAAGCCAAGGTGACGGAGCCGACCAAGGCAAAGCCGGTGACGCAGCGCCATAACGTTTTCATGTTCTTGTCTCCTTTTTTTTGGGTTCGCGAACTCAGGCCGACAGCGCCTGCATCTCTCGATACAGGTCGGCCTTGCCTTCGAAGCCGATGCCGGGCAGATCGGGCAGCGTCACGAAGCCGTTCTCGACCTTCACACCGTCCGGAAAACCGCCGAAGGGCTGGAACAGGTCCGGGTAGGACTCGTTGCCGCCCAGACCGAGGCCGGCCGCGATGTTCAGCGACATCTGGTGGCCGCCGTGCGGGATGCAGCGAGTGGCCGACCAGCCGTGCTCCTTGAGCATGTCGAGCGTACGCAGGTATTCAACCAGTCCGTAGCTCAGCGCACAGTCGAACTGCAACCAGTCGCGATCCGGTCGCATGCCGCCGTAGCGAATCAGGTTGCGGGCGTCCTGCATCGAGAACAGGTCTTCGCCGGTGGCCATCGGATTCTTGTAAAAATTGCGAAGGGCCGCCTGAAGCTCGAAATCGAGCGGGTCGCCCGGCTCCTCGTACCAGAAGAGGTCGTATTGCGACAACGCCTTGGCATAGGCGATAGCAGTCTCCAGGTCGAAACGGCCATTGGCGTCCACGCAGAGCTTCTGACCGTCCTGCAGCACCTCCATGATCGAATCGATGCGGCGCAGATCCTCATCGAGCGAGGCGCCGCCGATCTTCTTCTTGACCACCGTGTAGCCGCGGTCGATGTAGCTGCGCATCTCGTCCTGAAGCTTCCCGTGGTCCTGACCGGGGTAGTAGTAGCCGCCGGCTGCGTAGACAAAGATCTTGCGATCGGGCTTGCCGTTGCCGTACCGGTCGGCGAGCAACTGGAACAACGGCTTGCCTTCGATCTTCGCGACAGCATCCCAGACCGCCATGTCGATCGTGCCGATGGCCACCGAGCGCTCGCCGTGACCGCCGGGCTTCTCGTTGGTGAACATCGCGTTCCAGATCTTGTGCGGATCGAGGTTGTCGGCGGTGGCGTCGACCAGCGAAGCAGGGTCGGCTTCGAGGATGCGCGGAATGAACCGTTCGCGCATCAGCTTGCCCTGTCCATAACGTCCGTTCGAATTGAACCCATACCCCACCACGGGCTTGCCGTCGCGGATCACATCGGTGACCACGGCCACAAGACTCAGCGTCATCTTGCTGAAGTCGATGTAAGCGTTGCGGATGGGTGAACTGATGGGAATTGTCTTTTCCCGGATCTCTACGATCTTCATGCCTGGCTCCTGTCGATGTGTTTTGGCAGGGCTATGCTCCCGCGTTGGAGCCTTCCCGGCCAATGCTGTTTTTCTAGACATCCATGCTTTGAAGGAACCGGTCGTGACGATGAATCTGCTCTGGCTCGACGATTTCCTGGTGCTGGCCGACACGGGCAATTTTTCGCGCGCGGCCGAAGAAAGGCATCTGACGCAGCCCGCTTTCAGCCGCCGGATCCGCTCGCTTGAGGAATGGCTCGGGACCGACCTTTTCGATCGCAGCGTTCAGCCGGCCAAACTCACCGAGGCGGGCGAATGGCTGAGAGGCATCGCGCATGAGCTCCTGGCCCAGGTGGCACGATTGCCCGGCGAAGCACGAACCGTGGCAGAGGCAAACTCGAATACCCTGAGGCTCGCGTCCACCCATGCACTGTCGTTCACTTTTCTGCCGGGTTGGCTGCGCGGCCTGGAAACGAAAGCCACGGTGGGGCGCATCCAGCTCGACTCGGATGTCCTCCAGCGCTGCGAGTCCCTGCTGGAGCAGAGCAAGGTGCACATGGTCCTGAGCCATTCGCATGCCGACGCTCGCAGCGCACTCGAAGCTGCCGGATATGCATCGACGCAGGTGGGGACTGACGAACTTATTCCGGTATCGGCAGCCGAGGCGCACGGCAAAGCCCGACACCGGCTCCCGGAACTGCGAGGGATTCAGGTCCCGCTCCTCAGTTACAGCGAAGAGTCGGGTCTCGGAAGGATTCTTCGAGCCGTGGCCGGCTCGGAACTCGAGCAGCTGCCGGTACAGATCATCTTCACTGCGCACCTCGCTTCGGTCCTCAGGACCATGGCGATCGGCGGCCGTGGATTGGCGTGGCTGCCGCGGACCCTGATCGCCGATGACCTCGCCTCCGGAGCTCTGGTAGAAGCGGCGCTGCCGAAATGGCGCATTCCTCTGGAGATTCGTCTCTATCGCGACAACATCACATTGGGCAGCGCCGCAGAGTCGTTTTGGCACGAAGCATGCGCTTCGGGGGCTGAGCGGCCGGATCGCTGACACAGCGCGCCGCGCCTGAACATTAATTCGGGCGTCCTGTCACAATCGACCGCAGATTTTTCGCCTGCCCACTGCAGCCAATCCGAAAACCTTCAAGGAAAAGATGCCCTTCTCCACGCTCTCCATCCCGCAGGAGTTTTCTGAAGAAACGGAGCAGGTCTTCGGCGATTTCCAGAGGGGCATGGGTTTTCCGATGACGCCCAACTTCATGAAGATGCACGGCCACTCCGCCGCAGCAACGAAGGGAACATGGGGTTTGCTGCAAGGAACCCTGTTGAGTGGAAACCTGCCTCGTGCGCTAAAGGAAATGCTGATCGCGGCCATTTCGCACGACCGGAAGTGCATGTATTGCGAAGCTGCTCATCTTGCCTGTTGTCGCAGTCTGGGCATCGACAGCGAGACCCTGCAGGCCCTGGTCGAGAACGTCGAGCATCTGGCGCCCGAAAAGGTGCGCGACATCATTCTTTTCGCCGTCAAGTGCGCACGCGACCCTCAAGGCATGACTTCAGAGGATTACGCATCGCTTCACAGGCACGGTCTCAACGACGAAGACGTGATGGAACTGATTTCCGTAACCGGCCTCGCCGTCTACCTGAACATCGTCGCGGATGCGACCGGCGTGACGCCGGACGACATGTTCTTCTCGATCTGACATGGATCTCAGGGAGGAATTGACGCGCCAAGGGTTGCTTCTCGACTTTCTCTCCGCATGCGTGAGTTCGGGCAATGTTGCGGATCTCGTCAAGCTGATCGCGTCTCGACTGCACTGGATTTGCGACTACGAGAGCTGCGCAGCTTTCCTTCCCGGGAAGGAAGCGCTGCAGTTGTGGTCGCACAACCGCCGGCCAGGTGCCGAGGACCCCGTTCATGACGAAGTCCTCCGGGCCGATCTCAAAGGCCAGCTCGATCAGGCGATGCTCAAGCGTTCGCCAGTCGTCGCCAATCTGGCTGAAACCGGCCGATCTGTCGTGGCTCTACCGCTGGGAACCGCGACGGCCGTGCTCGGAGCGCTCTGTTTGTGCAGGTCGACGGGAAACTTCCCGCAAGGCGATGTCCGGCACCTGCAGCATGCGTGCAGCGCCGTCGGCGGTGCCTTGACGCGCATTGCAGCGCTGAATGCGGAGCAAGAAGCCGAACACGCGATGACAGTCGCGGAAGCACGATTGCGTGCCGCTGCCGAAGACAGGGCGCTCCTTGCAGAACAGATGGTGGGAATCGTCAGCCACGATCTGCGAAATCCCTTGTCCGCCATTCTGATGGGAACAACCTTGCTCGGAAAAGGCGAGCCGTTGCCGCCGCAGAAAGAGCGCGTGCTGCAGAAAATGAACAGCGCCGGGCGGCGTGCGCAGCGGCTCGTGGACGATCTTCTGGACTTCACTCAGGCCCGGATGGGACGAGGACTTGCGCTCAGAATGCAGGAAGCCGACGTGATGCAGCTCATCTCCTCGGCAGTCGACGAATTGCGCCTCAGCTTCCCTGCCCTGGAGTTTCGCGCGTCCGGACGTGGTGTCGGGTCTGCATACCTCGACGCCGACCGCATTCACCAGCTGTTGGGCAACCTGGTCGCGAATGCCTCGACATACGGCACGGCCGGAACGCCGATCGTCCTGCATATGGACGTTTGCGATGCGCAATTGACACTCTCGGTACAAAACCAGGGCGACCCCATCAAGGAAGCCGTCATGGATTCGATGTTCGAACCGATGGTTCGCGGCGAACAGGAACGAATGAACCGGAGTGTGGGGCTGGGCCTGTACATCGTCAGAGCTATCGTGCAGAGCCATCATGGAAACATCCAGGTGACATCCACGAAGAAGGATGGGACCTGTTTCGCCGTAAGGCTGCCCATCCGTTCACGCCCGTCCTAGATCACTTTCCTGATCGAGGAACGCTGGTTGACCATCCAGTCGGCCGTCTGGAAAAACGAATCCCGCAACCGCGCCCGCAGCACCTCGTCGACACCCGTCTCCCCCATCGCCTGGTCCATGCAACGCAGCCACTGATCGCGTTCCACGATACCGATGCTGTGCCCGCCGATGCTTTGCGGCATGTGGCGCGCGCGCAGCATCGGGTGGCCGAAGCGGTCCGTGTAGTGCTGCGGGCCGCCGAGCCAGCCGCATAAGAACCAGAACAGCCGCTGCCGCGCGTTCTCCAGCGTGTTGCCATGCACTGCGCGAAGCTGCGCATAGGCAGGGTCCAGTTCCATCAGGTCATAGAAGCGATCGACCAGCGCCTTGACGGCCGGCTCGCCGCCGATCCACTCGAACGGGGTGGCGAACTGGGGCTTTTCCTGGATCTGCATATATATAGAAGAGCGATGGCGCGAAAGCGCTATGAACGTTATTCGGCCGCACGCCGGAGCGTGTCGACGACCGGGCGCCGCAGCACATCGCGCAGGCCCCACCAACCCGCCGCGAGTGCCAGCACCGCGCCAGCCACAGCGCCCGCCACCGGCACCCAGAGAGACGCCGTCCAGGCGAAGTCGAACACGTAGCGTGCCAGTCCCCAGCCGATCGCCGAGGCCGCGATGCTGGCCAGAAATCCCGCCAGCAGGCCGACGCCGACCAGTTCCGCCCGCTGCACCTGGCGCAGCAGACTCGCCCGCGCCCCGACCGCGCGCATCACCGCGAATTCACGCGCCCGCTCCTCGCGCGTTGCCGTCACGGCAGCGAACAGCACCACCAACCCGGCAGCCAGCGTGAAGCCGAACAGGAACTCCACCGCGCGGATCACCTGGTCGAGGATGCGCTGCACCTGCCCGATGGTGGCGCTCATGTCGACATTGGTGACATTCGGGTAGGCCCGCACCAGCGCGTTGTCGAAGCCACGGGTCTCGGGCGCCCGGAAGGCGCCCATGTAGGTGACCGGCACGTCGGGCAGATTCGCGACCGTGTACATGACGAAGAAGTTCGCATGCAGCGAGCCCCAGTCGACCTTGCGCAGCGATGTGACGCGGGCGTCGTTCTGGATGCCGCCGATGTCGAAGCGCAACGTGTCGCCGAGTTTCAGGCCCAGCGTTTCGGCAAGGCCGTCCTCGACGCTGATCTCGCCCGGCGCACCGGGCTTCCAGGCGCCGGCGCTGATGCCGTTGTGCTCCGGCATCTGCGTGCTGTTGCTGAGGTTGAACTCGCGGTCGACCAGGCGCTTGGCGCGGTCTTCGGCATAGTCGTCGGGAGAAACCGGCTTGTCGTTCACCGCGACCAGACGGCCACGGATCATCGGATACCAGTCGAACTTGTTCACGCCGCCGTCGCGCAGCGACTTCTGGAAGGCGTCGCTCTGGTCGGGCATCACGTTGATGACGAAACGGTTCGGCGCGTCGGGCGGCGTGGCGCGGCGCCAGCTGGAGACGAGGTCGGTGCGCAGCAGTACCAGCAGCACAAGCGCCAGCAGACCGACGGCCAGCGCGCTGACCTGCACCACCGCATACGCCGGACGCGCCGAGATCTGGCGCGTGGCCAGCACCAGCCAGCGCGGCGCCGTGCTTTCATTGACGCTGCGGCGCAGTACCTTGACCGCCACCCAGCTCAGCACGGCGAACACGGCCACCGCGCCGGCAAAGCCGCCGACCGCGATCAGCCCCAGCTTCAGGTCGCTGCTCGCCGCCATCAGCATGGCGACGAATCCCAGCACGCCGATGCCCAGCACTGCCATCGAAGCCGGCTTCAGCCCACCGACGTCGCGACGGATCACGCGCAGCGGCGGCACTTTGGCCAGTTGCAGCACGGGCGGCAGTCCGAAGGTGAACAGCAGCACCAGTCCCATGCCCAGCCCGAAAGCGACCGGCCAGAGCGTCGGCGCGGGCAGCGCCGTCTCGACCAGTCCCGCGAGCAACAGCACGAACGCGTAGTGCACGACGAAGCCGATCGCCACGCCGACCGCGCTCGCAAACAGCCCGATCAGCGCGAACTCGAAAGCGTAGGCGCCGGCGATGGTCCGCTGGCTCTGGCCGAGCACGCGCAGCATTGCGCAGTCGTCGAGATGGCTGGCCGCGAAGCCGCGCGCCGCCAGCGCCACCGCGACTGCGCTCAGCAGCGCGGCCAGCAGCGCGACGAGATTCAGAAATTTCTCGGCGCGGTCCAGCGTCTGGCGCATTTCGGGGCGGCCGCTCTCGAAGGATTCGAGACGCGCGCCGCGCAACTGGCCCTGCTTGAGCACGGCGTCAGTCGCTTCGGTGAACGTCTTCACGGCGCGGTCTTCACCGGCGACGGCGAAACGGTAATTGATGCGGCTGGCCGGCTGGACCAGCGCGGTGCGGGCCACGTCGGCCTGGTTCAGCATCACGCGTGGCGAAAAACTCATGAAGCCGCCGCCGCGGTCGGGCTCCTGCACGATCACGCGCGCGATGCGCAGGCTGGCGTCGCCCAGCAGCAACGGGTCGCCGACCTTGAGCGCCAGCGAATCGAGCAGCGAGCCGTCGACCCAGACATCGCCGGGCGACGGAATGTCGCGCGTGACCTGGCCGGGGCCCTCGCCGCTGGTGGCCGTCTGCAGGCTGCCACGCAACGGATAGCCGGGCGATACGGCTTTCAATGAAACCAGCTTGCTCGCACCGCCCTGCGCATCGCCGGCCCGAGCCATTGTCGGAAAGCCGTAGGTCGTTGCGCCCTGAAGGCCCAGCGCCTGAGCCTGCGCGACGATGGATGCGGGCGTCGGGTTGTCGCTGGCGAGCACGACGTCGCCGCCGAGCAGCTGTCGCGCATCGCGCTGCAAACCGCCCTTGAGCCGGTCGGCGAAGAACCCCACGGCGGTAAGCGCAGCCACGGCGAGCAGCACGGCGACGATGAGCAGACGAAGCTCGCCGGCGCGCAGATCGCGCCAAAGCGTGCGCCAGCCAAGGCGAAGTGAGGAATTCATCACGCCAACGATAGCCGACAGAACTTAAACAACCCTTCTCTAGGGTCGGTACTAATAGGGGACCGCCGTACTCTGGTGATCATGTCTGGCTAGACTTCGCGCCCGAAGGAGCACAGCTTTGATCCCACGATACAAAAATGCCTTGCCTTGGTGTGCAGCAATTGCACTGATGGCTTTCGGCGCATTGACCGGTTGCGACCGAAAACCGTCCGCACCGCCCTCGCCTACGAGTACCGCGTCGGCGACCGGTCCGACGGCAGCCGGCGGCGGACCGCCATCTGCCGCTTATCCGGCGGGCATCAAGCCTGCGCCCTCGGGAGATCCGGTTCACCCGACGTCGGAGGGCAAGGGCCCGTCCGAAGGCGGAACTTCCATCGGCGGCATGACCGCCAGCCAGAATGCCGGCACGCCGCCCACGGGCAATGCGGCCCAACCAACGGCCGGCGACGGCGTCAGTGCAGCACCCAAATAAAAACAGCCACCCGAAGACCACGATGAAAAAACAGACAACTTACCGGCCGGAGGTGACGTCATGGACGTGAGCCGCAGGCAATTCTTCCGTGTCAGCGGCGCCGGCCTCGTCGGCTCCAGCCTGGTCGCGCTCGGCTTCTCGCCGACCGCGGCACTGGCCGAAGCGCGCAGCTTCAAGCTGGCCCGTACCACCGAGACCCGCAACACCTGCCCGTACTGCTCGGTCGGCTGCGGCATCATCATGTACAGCCTCGGCGACAAGGCCAAGAACGTGGTGCCGGCCATCCTCCACATCGAGGGCGACCCGGACCATCCGGTCAATCGCGGCACGCTGTGCCCGAAGGGCGCCGGCCTGCTCGACTTCGTGCACAGCCCGAACCGGCTGAAGTACCCGGAAGTCCGCGAAGCCGGCACCAACGAATGGAAGCGCATCAGCTGGGATAGCGCGCTCGACCGCATCGCCAAGCTGCTGAAGGACGACCGCGACGCCAACTTCGTCAAGCAGAACGCCAAGGGCCAGACCGTCAACCGCTGGACCAGCACCGGCATGCTCTGCGCATCGGCATCGTCGAACGAAACCGGGTACATCACCCACAAGGCGTTCCGATCGCTGGGGATGCTCGTCTTCGACAATCAGGCGCGCGTTTGACACGGACCTACGGTGGCCAGTCTGGCCCCGACGTTCGGCAGAGGTTCGATGACCAATCACTGGCAGGACATCCAGAATGCGGATGTCGTGCTGATCATGGGCGGCAATGCCGCCGAAGCGCATCCGTGCGGCTTCAAGTGGGTGATCGAGGCCAAGAAACATAACAAGGCCCGCCTGGTGGTGGTCGACCCGCGCTTCACGCGCTCGGCGGCCATGGCCGACTACTACGCGCCGGTGCGCGCCGGGTCGGACATCGCGTTCCTCGCGGGGGTTCTGAACTACCTCCTGAGCAACGACAAGATCCAGACGGAATACGTGCGGCACTACACCAACGCACCGTTCATCGTCGGCCCGGACTACAAGTTCGAGGACGGCCTCTTCAGCGGCTACGACCCCGAAAAGCGCAACTACAACCCGAAATCGTGGGGTTACGCGCTCGACGAGCAGGGCATGGCAAAGGTCGACATGACCATGCAGGACCCGCAATGCGTACTGCAGGTCATGAAGCGGCATTTCTCGCGCTACACGCCCGAGATGGTGAGCCGCATCACCGGAACGCCGAAGGACAAGTTCCTAAAGGTCTGCGAATACATCGCCAGCACGAGCACCAGCAACCGCACCATGACGGTGATGTATGCGCTCGGCTGGACGCAGCACAGCCAGGGCTCGCAGATCATCCGCACCGCGGCGATCATGCAGCTGCTGCTGGGCAACATCGGCGTCGCAGGCGGCGGCATGAACGCATTGCGCGGCCACAGCAACATCCAGGGCCTGACCGACCTGGGCCTGCTCTCGAATTCGCTTCCGGGCTACCTGTCCCTGGCGCGCGAAAGCGAGCAGAACCTCGACGACTACTACAAGACCCGTGCGCTGAAGCCGCTGCGCCCCGGCCAGATGAGCTACTGGCAGAACTACCCGAAGTTCTTCGTCAGCCTGCAAAAAGCATGGTGGGGCAATGCGGCGCAGAAGGAGAACAACTGGGCGTTCGACTATCTGCCGAAGCTCGACAAGCTGTACGACGTGCTCCAGGCTTTCGAGCTGATGAACAACGGCGCCATCAACGGCTATATCTGCCAGGGCTTCAATCCGGTCTGCTCCTTCCCCAACAAGAAGAAGATCGTCGACGGGCTCTCGAAGCTCAAGTTCCTGGTGACCATCGATCCGCTGATCACCGAGACGAGCGAGTTCTGGAAGAACTACGGCGAGTTCAACGACGTCAAGACCGCCGACATCCAGACCACCGTCTTCCGTCTGCCGTCGACCTGCTTCGCCGAAGAAGAAGGCTCGCTGACGAACTCCAGCCGCTGGCTGCAATGGCACTGGAAGGGCGCTGAGGCACCGGGCGAGGCGAAGGAAGACATCGACATCGTCGCCGGCATCTTCAACCGCATCCGCAGCGCCTACGCAAAGGATGGCGGCGCGTTCCCGGACCCGATCGTCAACCTGAGCTGGCCGTACAAGATTCCGAGCGCGCCTTCCGCCCAGGAACTGGCGATGGAATACAACGGCAAGGCGATCACCGACGTGTTCGACCCTGCCGATCCGACCAAGGTGCTGGCGAAGGCCGGCGAACAGCTGTCCGGATTCGGCCAGTTGCGCGACGACGGCAGCACGTCGTCGGGCTGCTGGGTCTATTCGGGTTCCTGGACGCAGGCCGGCAACCAGATGGCGCGTCGCGACAATTCCGATCCGTACGGCATCGGTCAGGCGCTGAACTGGAGCTGGGCATGGCCAGCCAACCGGCGCATCGTCTACAACGCGGCTTCGGTCGACCCGACGACGGGTCAGCCGTGGATCCCCAAGCGCACGCTGGTGAAGTGGGACGGCGCGAAGTGGATCGGTTCCGACGTGCCGGACATCCGCCTCGACGCCAATCCGATGGCGCCCGATGCGGTGCGGCCGTTCATCATGACGGCCGAAGGCGTGGCACGGCTGTTCGCGCCGACCGGCATGGCCGAAGGGCCTCTGCCGGAGCACTACGAACCGTTCGAGTCGCCGCTGGTGAACAACCTGATGCATCCGAACAATGCGGTGGCGCGGGCGAATCCGGCTGCGCGGATCTTCAAGGGCGACCTCGAGCGACTGGGCGTGCCGAAAGACTTCCCGTACGTCGCGACCAGCTACCGGCTCACGGAGCATTTCCATTACTGGACCAAGAACGTCCGCTCGAACGCGATCCTCCAGCCGCAGCAGTTCGTCGAGATCGGCGTCGAACTGGCCGAGGAGAAAGGCATCACCAACGGCTCGATCGTCAAGGTCAGCAGCAAGCGGGGCTTCATCAAGGCGGTCGCGCTGGTCACCCGGCGCATCCAGGCGCTGCAGGTGGACGGACGCACGGTGCACACGGTCGGCTTGCCGAACCACTGGGGCTTCATCGGCCTCACCAAACCGGGCTACATCGTCAACACGCTGACGCCTTTCGTCGGGGATGCGAACACGCAGACGCCGGAATACAAGTCCTTCACCGTCAACATAGAGAAGGCTTGACCCGATGTCATCTCTCCAATCTCTCGACATCGCGGCGCGCTCTGCGACGACCACGCCCTCGCCCGACATCCGGCACCGCCCCCAGGTGCAGGAAGTCGCCAAGCTGATCGACGTGTCGGCCTGCATCGGCTGCAAGGCCTGTCAGGTCGCGTGCATGCAGTGGAACGATCTGCGCGACGAGGTCGGCACCAACACCGGCAGCTACAACAACCCGAACGACCTCACGCCGAGTTCGTGGACGGTGATGCGCTTCGCCGAGGTGGAGCCGACCGAAGGCCACCTCGAATGGCTGATCCGCAAGGACGGCTGCATGCATTGCGAGGACCCCGGTTGCCTGAAGTCGTGCCCGTCGCCGGGTGCGATCGTCAAGTACAGCAACGGCATCGTCGACTTCATCAGCGAGCATTGCGTGGGTTGCGGCAACTGCGTGACCGGCTGCCCGTTCGACGTTCCCCGCATCAGCAAGGGCGACAACAAGGCCTACAAGTGCTCGCTGTGTTCCGACCGCGTCACCGTGGGCCTGGAACCGGCGTGCGTCAAGGCCTGTCCGACCGGCGCGATCCATTTCGGCACCAAGGAAGCCATGCACACCTATGCCGACGAGCGCATCGTCGACCTGAAGGAGCGCGGTTTCTCGAATGCGGGCGTGTACGACCCGGCCGGCGTTGGTGGAACGCACGTCATGTACGTGCTGCAGCATGCGGACCGGCCCGGTCTCTACAGCAACCTGCCGAAGGATCCGCACATCAGCCCGATGGTGTCGCTCTGGAAGGGCATCGCGAAGCCGCTGGCGGTGTTCGCGATGGTCGGCGCGGTAGTGGGAAGCTTCTTCCACTACATGAAGGTCGGCCCGATCGAGGCCAAGGAAGATCCGGCGGATCCTTCCGACGGCGCCGAACCGAGCGCATACGCGCACGAGCATGTCGACAGCCACGGCGACGCGATCATCGAAGAACCGCCGCGCACCATCGCGATGTCGTCGTCGGCACCGCCGCCGGCTGCACCATTCGACGGCCCGCGGGTCTGAAGGAGCACTGCAAATGAGACAACTCTATTTCCGTCGCTACAAGGACGCCACGCGCATGAACCACTGGTTCGTGGCGATCCTGTTCTTCGCCGCTGCGCTCACCGGGCTGGCCTTCTTCCATCCATCGATGTACTTCTTCAGCGCGCTGTTCGGCGGCGGGCAGTGGACGCGCATTCTTCACCCGTTCTTCGGCGTGGCGATGGTGCTGGGCTTTGCATTTCTGTTCTTCTCTCTGTGGCGCGACAACGTGCTCGACAAGACCGACGTCGAGTGGATGAAGAAATCGCCGGCGATGCTCAAGGGCGACAAGTCGGGCATGCCGCCCGTCGGCAAATACAACGCCGGCCAGAAGCTGGTGTTCTGGGTCTTCGGCATCAGCCTGCTGCTGCTGTTCGTGACCGGCTTCATGTTCTGGAGTCCGTGGTTCGTCGGCTTCTTCCCGATCCTCGTGCGCCGGATCGCGGTGGTCGTGCATGCGGCTTCGGCGATTGCGCTGATCCTCTCGGTCATCACGCACATCTATGCGGCGATCTGGGTCAAGGGCACGGTCCGCGCGATGACGCGCGGTACGGTGACCGAGCGCTGGGCAAAGCTGAATCACCCGTTGTGGCACAAGAAGATGACGCGCGGGGAATAATCTTCGCCAAATGACAAGTACCTCCACGACGAACACCACGCGCGTTCTTTCCCCGGAAGAGATTGCAATGCAGGCCGGACGGCAGATGCCGTTCGTGCACATGCCGATCGGTACCACCGTGTTTGCCGATCGCCAGCTTCGGCTCCGGCAGCTCGCGGCTTCGCATCCGATGCGCGACTACCTCCTGTTCATCGCCGATCTTTCGTCGGCACAGCAGGAAGTGCTGAACAGTTACCCGGACGTCGCAATCCCGGATACAGAGGCATGCACCGCCGCCGCCCGGGTGCTGAAGCCGCCGACGCCTGCGTTCGGCTGGCCGCGCGACCCGGTGTGGCGCAGCGAACTCCGGCGATTGCTCGGCCTGTTCCGCGTTCGCCTTTCCGAAGGACCGGCGCGCGATACGGTCGATCACCTGATTTCCCGTTCCGACGAGTGGATCGATGCGCAGGCCGACAAGCTGCTTCGCCGCATCACGCTCGGCCTGGACCTCGCAACTGCACCGCTGATCTCCGCCGGCCTGCAGGCCTACTGGACGCAACTCGCGATCCAGACTGTCGGCGTTCACGGCGAACGCGTGTTCGGACACACCGACCCGAGCACGCAATGCCCCTGCTGCGGCAGCCTGCCGACGGCAAGCATCACGCGCATCGGTGCGGACGATGCCGGCTTTCGCTATCTGCAGTGTTCGCTTTGCAGCGTGCAGTGGCATTACGTGCGTATCAAGTGCTCGCATTGCGAGAGCACCAAGGGCATCCATTTCCAGTCGCTCGAACCGCTGGAAACCGGCAAGGAGCTTTCGGCTACCGGCGCACGACCCGGTGCGGTCAAGGCCGAATGCTGCGACACCTGCGGCCACTACCTGAAGCAGGTGCTGATGGAGAAGGACCCCGAAGTCGAACCCGTCGCCGACGATCTGGCGAGCGTGGCGCTCGACCTGCTGGTGTCCGAATCAGGCTTCGAGCGCAGCGGACACAACCTGATGCTGCTGTTCGGCGATCCCGAGCCCGCCACAGATTCCGCCCCGGCAGGCGGAGGCGGTTGATGGGCGCGCCCGAAGAGTCCGTGGTCCACGGCTCGAAGGCAAGGCCCCAGGATCTGCCATCGGTCGACAAGCTGCTGCGCACCAGCACAGCTTCGGAACTGCTTGCGGCACACGGCCACACGCTGGTCGCCAGCGAAGCACGCGCACTGTTGGACGGATTGCGCCAACGCGTGCTTGCCGGCCAGCTCGACAGCGCGGATGTCGAGTCGCTCGTACTCGAAAGCGCCCTTTCGTCGCGTATCCGAGAGCGCCTGGCGCCAAGGATGCGCGCCGTCTTCAACCTCACCGGCACCGTCATCCACACCAACCTCGGGCGCTCGGTGCTTGCCGACGTGGCGCTCGAACGGCTGATGACGATGATGGCCGCGCCCAACAACCTCGAATACGACCTCGCGACCGGCAGCCGCGGCGACCGCGATTCGCTGGTCGAGGAACTGCTCTGCACCATCACCGGCGCCGAAGCTGCGACCGTCGTGAACAACAACGCCGCCGCCGTGCTGCTGACCATCGGCGCGCTGGCCTGCGACCGCGAAGTCATCGTGTCGCGCGGCGAGCTGGTCGAGATCGGCGGCGCATTCCGCATGCCCGACGTGATGGCCAGCGCCGGCGCGCACATGGTCGAGGTCGGCACCACCAACCGCACGCATCCCGCCGACTACGAGCGGGCCATCAACGACCGCACGGCCCTGGTGATGAAGGTGCACACCAGCAACTACGAGGTACAGGGCTTTACCGCGGCGGTGGACGAAGCGACGCTGTCGGGCATCGCGCATGCACGCGGCGTGCCGCTGGCGACCGACCTGGGCAGTGGTTCGCTGATCGACCTGGCGCATTACGGCCTGCCGCGAGAACCTCTGCCGCAGGAAATGCTCGCGGCCGGCTGCGACATCGTCACCTTCTCGGGCGACAAGCTGCTCGGCGGCCCGCAGGCGGGATTGATCGTCGGCAGCAAGACGGCGGTCGGCCGCATCCGCAAGTACCCGCTCAAGCGCGCGTTGCGCATGAGCAAGCTGCCGCTGGCTGCGCTGGAAGCGACGCTGTCGCTCTATCTGCGGCCCGAAAAGCTGGCGCAGGACCTGCCGACGCTGCGCCTGCTGACGCGTCCGGCGGATGCCATCCGCGCGGCGGCCGAAGCGTTGCGCCCGCTGGTCGCTTCCGCCGTGGCACCGCGCTTCACGGTCGATGTGGTCTCGCTGCAAGGGCAGATCGGCTCCGGCTCGCTGCCGGTGGAACGCCTGCCGTCGGCCGGTCTCGCGCTGTCGCCGGTCGGCACGTCGCGCAAGGGAATGGGCACTGCGCTGGACGCCTTGGCGACCGCGCTGCGCAGCCTGCCGCGCCCGGTGATCGGAAGGATTTCCGACGACCGGCTGCTGCTCGACCTGCGCTGTCTCGAAGATCGCGACACGGCAGCGTTCGCGTCGCAGCTCGACGCGCTGCGCAAGTCGTTGAACTGAAGCCGGACCCTCGCCAGCCATGATCATCGGCACCGCCGGCCACATCGACCACGGCAAGACCACGCTGGTCCGCGCGCTGACCGGCGTCGACACCGACCGGCTGCCGGAGGAAAAACGCCGCGGCATCTCGATCGAACTCGGCTACGCCTACCTGCGCACGCCAGCGCCGGACAGCATCTCGCTCGGATTCGTCGACGTACCCGGCCACGAGCGGCTGCTGCACACCATGCTCGCCGGCGCCACCGGCATCGACCATGCGCTGCTGGTCGTCGCGGCCGACGACGGCGTCATGCCGCAGACGCGCGAACATCTGGCCGTCGTCGCCCTTCTCGGGCTGTCGCGCGGCACCGTCGCCATCACCAAGATCGATCGCATCGACGAAACCGACCGCGACGAACGCGTGGCGCAGGTCACGGCCGACATCGCCGCACTGCTGGCCGAAACACCGCTGGCCGGCGCGCCGACCTTCGCGCTGTCCGCCACCACCGGCGAAGGCATCGCAGCCCTGCGCAACCACCTGATCTACGCAGCCGGCCTATCTCCTTACCCTCCCGGTATTACTCCTTCCCCTCCCGGGGGAAGGCCGGGATGGGGGCCACCCCCCAACGACACCCAGGCATTCCGCCTCCCCATCGACCGCGCCTTCACCCTCCCCGGCGTAGGAACCGTCGTCACCGGCTCGGTCGTCGCAGGTCAGGTCCGCATCGGCGATGAACTCCTGCTCATGCCCGGCGAACGCAAGGTCCGCGTGCGCGGTATCCATGCCCAGAACGAACAGGCCGAAACCGCACGCGCCGGCCAGCGCTGCGCTCTCGCACTGGCCGGCGTCGCAAAGGATGAAGTCCATCGCGGGCAATGGGTCTGCGCGCCCGGCATCGCGCTGACGACCGAGCGCATCGACGTGCAGCTCGCGCTCTGGCCCGGCGAATCGAGTGCGCTGCGCTCCGGCACGACCGTTCATGTGCATCTCGGCACCGCGGACGTCATGGCTTCGGTCGCGCTGCTAGACCGCGACGTGCTCTCGCCCGGCGATACGGCGCTCGCGCAGCTCGTCCTGCGCGAGCCGACGAGCGCCTGGCACGGCGACCGCGGGGTGCTGCGCGACGCGTCGGCCGTCCGCACGGTGGCCGGCGTGCGGGTGCTCGATCCGTTCGCGCCGGTGCGTTACCGGCGAACGCCGGAGCGGTTGCAGACGCTGGTGGCGTGGACGCTCGACGATCCTGACGCGCGTCTCGAAGCCTTGCTCGCCGGCGCACCGCTCGGCCTCGACACGGGTCGCCTGATGCGCACGCTGGCTCTGCAGCCGGACGCGGCGCCGACGCTACCGGCCGATGCCGTTCGACTCGACGCGGCAGCCGTCTCCGGAAAGCATCTCGCCGCACTCAAGCAGCGCATCGTCGACCGGCTCGCCGAATTCCACCGCACCGCGCCGGAAGACGTCGGCCCCGACCTGCGCCGCCTCAAACGCCTCGCCGGCCCGCGTGTCGGCGATCCACTGTGGCAGCACGCGGTCGAGACGCTGATCGCCGAAGGCGCGCTCGCACGCAGCGGCAACTGGCTGCACCTGCCCGCGCACGCTGCCGTCCTGAGCGCCACCGAAGAACGGCTGGCGCAAAAGCTGCTGCCGCGCCTGGCGGACGGCGGCTTCGACCCGGCATGGGTGCGCGATCTGGCTAAGGACTGCGGCGCGTCGGAGCCGGTGGTGCGACAGACACTTGCCAGCCTCGCGCGGCGTGGGCTGACATTCCAGGTCGTGAAGGACTTGTACTATCCGCTGGCTACGATCGAGAAGCTGGCCTTGCTGGCTCGCCGATGTGTCGAAGCACCCGAAGGGCTGCATGCTGCAAGTTTTCGGGATGCGACCGGGCTGGGACGCAAGCGTGCGATCCAGCTGCTCGAATTCTTCGACCGCATCGGCTACACGCGACGCGTCGAGGATGTGCATCTTTTGCGACCGGACACCGTGCTGTTCGGTTAGGGCCCATGTTTTTCGTGGGAGGGAAGCGTCCCTGGTGGGGCGGCCGGGCTTCAAACCCGGTGGGTGGCGCCACGCGTCGCCGGGAGGGTTCGACTCCCTCTCCCTCCCGCCCTGACTTCATTCCGAGTCTGACCAGTCGAGTTCCTTTGAGTTCGTATTAAAAGGTTCGGCCATGCCCAGCTTGATGGACTCGAGCATCCCGGGAATTGCCAAAAGATAGTTGGTTTCATCGATTGCCTGGCCGGTGTCCGAGTCGTCCACAGCGGTTTTTGCCTTCATGTCTTCTCCTGCAAATCTTGACTTGAGCATATCGCGTGAGAACGGGCCTGAATCAAAGACGTAATGCTCAAGTCGCCGTCATGCCAAGCCGATAACAACGCATGACGCCCCCATCGCCACCCCCGATCCGCGAGCCGCAAGCCGGACCCGCCGTCGAAGGCCTGCAACTCTCCGAACTCATCGGCTCCCTGAGCCACGCGCTCGACATCACCGAAGGCCAGCCGCGCGGGCACTGCGTTCGTGCCTGCTGGATCGGCATGAACATCGGCCTGGAGATCGGGCTCGACGAAGCTTCACTGCGCGATCTCTACTACACGCTGCTCCTGAAAGATCTCGGCTGCAGCAGCAACGCCGCGCGCATCTGCGAGCTCTACCTGACCGACGACCTGAGCTTCAAGCGCGACTTCAAGACGGTCGGCGACAGCCTGCCGCAGATGCTGCGCTTCGTCTTCAGCCACACGGGACTCAAGGCCGGACTCTCCGACCGGCTGCGCGGCATCCTGAACATCATGCGCAACGGTCCGCAGATCGCCGACGAACTGATCCTCACGCGATGCACGCGCGGCGCCTCCATCGCGCGGCAACTGCGTTTCAGCGAGGCCGTAGCCGAAGGCATCGGCAGCCTCGACGAGCACTGGGACGGCAACGGACGCCCGCAACATCTGCAGGGCGATGCGATCCCGCTCTACGCGCGCATCGCGCTCATGTCGCAGGTGATCGATGTGTTCCACACGGCAGAAGACGCCGACGCAGCGCGGCGCGAGGCCCGCAACCGTTCCAGCACATGGTTCGATCCGACGCTGGTCGCTGCATTCGAGCGAGTGGCGTCCGAACCGGCGTTCTGGCGCTGCCTGGAATCCGACGATGTCGAGCGCCGCGTCATCGCGATGGAGCCGGCCGCCGGCAGCGTGGTGCTCGACGACGACTACCTCGACGACATCGCCGCCGCGTTCGGCCAGGTCGTCGACAGCAAGAGCCCGTTCACCAGCGGCCACAGCGAGCGCGTCGCGGACTACGTCGATGCGATCGCGGCCGACCTCGGCCTGCCGGAAGCGCGTCGGCGCTGGTTGCGTCGCGGCGCCCTGCTGCACGACGTCGGCAAGCTGGGTGTGAGCAACTCGGTGCTGGACAAGCCGGCCAAGCTGGACCGCGAGGAATGGGTGTCGGTGCAGGAACACGCGGCGCATACCGAAGCGATCCTGTCGCGCATCGGCGCTTTCCGGGAGCTGGCGGTGACGGCCGCCGCGCATCACGAACGGCTGGACGGCGCCGGCTATCCACGCGGGCTCAAGGCGGACCAGATCTCGCTGGAGACCCGGATCATCACCACCGCCGACATCTTCGACGCGATCTCCGCCGATCGGCCGTACCGTGGTGCGATACCTGTCGAACAAACGCTGGAAATCATGGCTGCGACGGTCGGTACCGCCATCGATGCCAAATGCTTCGCGGCGTTGAAGCGAGTCGTTTCCAAAGGAGACATCCGGGTCGGGAGCCACTGAAGGCATGAGGTGTTTCGGCTGCTGCTAACGTCCGGCGCATGCCTGCTCCTACCGCTTTCTCCATCACGCGCCGCACTGCGATCGGCGCTGCCCTGCTGCCCGCCTTCGCCGCACTCGGCGGTTGCACGTCGCCCCTGCCGCTGACGGTCCAGCCTGCGGGCGCCTCGGATTTCGCCGCCGCGATGCGACTGCGGCAGAGCGCGGACGCGCATGGCTTCGGCGCCTATCGGCAGCTGCGCGACATCAACATCGCCTACGACGGCAAATGGCGACCGTTGATCGGCAGCATCCAGCCGGAGGTGGTCGATGCGGGCTATCGCGGCAGTTCGCAGGAACGGCTGATGCCGGCGCTGGGCATCAACGCGCAGCTCTACCAGGGACCGAGCGGACTGAAGAAGGTGCTCTGGCGTCGCGGTGCGGATGGCGCCGCCGCTACTGCAACCGCTGCCGGGGCCGGCGACATCGCGGTCTGGCGCAACGGCGTGCCGGCAACCGACACACCGACGCTCGACGCCTCCGCGCTCGTCGCGGAAGCCTACAAGCTGTTCCTGCTCGGTCCGCTGTGGCTGGCCGGCCGCGACCTGCCGGCGCGCATGGCAGGCACCGAGCGCGTCGAAGGGCGGCTCTGCGATGTCGTCGAAGTATGGCTCGCGCCTGGACTGGGTCGGACGCCGAGAGACCGCATCGCGCTATGCATCGACCGGGAAGATTCCGTGATGCGACGGGTGCGCTTCACGCTGGAAGGGTTTGCCGGAACGCAGGGTGCGGTTGCCGAAGTCGACACCTTCGATCACGCACACCACTTCGGCGTGCTGTGGCCGATGCGGTCGTTCGAGCGGGTACTGCATCCGATCGCGCTGCCGGCGCACGACTGGCGGATCGTCGGGCTGGATGTGAACCGCGGCTACGGCGCGCAGGCCCTGCAGGGGCCCGCGCTGGAAGGTGCGGCCGCAGCACCGGCCGCGATGCTGACGGCGACCGCCTGATTACTTCGCGCTGTTCACCGCGTCGAGGATCACAGCCGCCACCTTGGCCGGCTGCGACTGCTGCGGCACGTGGCTGGCGGCCAGCGTCGTGACCTTTGCATTGATGGTCTTGGCCATCGCGGCCTGCTGGTCGGGCTGGATCATGTGGTCCTTGCTGCTGACGATGTACCACGAAGTCTTCGTCTTCCATGCCGCGTTCGTCACCTTCTGCTCGAACGCCTTGCCATTGATCGGGCCTTGCGTGGCCGTCATCACGTCGGTGGTCTTCGACGGCAGGTCCTGCGCGAAATGCTTCGCCATGCCTTCGCGGGTCATCTTCAGATAACCGGCGCTGTCTGCGGTGATGTGCGCGAAGCCCGGTGCCGGCGGATAGGCCTTGCCGAGTTCGCCGCCGGCCTGACCGACGTCGGGCGCCAGCGCCGCGACGTAGACAAGGCCCGAAACCTTCGGGTCTTCGCCAGCCTGCGTGATGACCACGCCGCCCCAGGAATGACCGACCAGCACGACCTTGCCGGGCTGCGCATCGACAGCGCGCTTGGTAGCGGCGACGTCGTCTTCGAGCGAAGTCAGCGGATTTTGTACGGCGACGACGTTGACACCCTTCGCCTGCAGCAACGGAATCACCTTGGCCCAGTCGGAACCGTCGGCGAACGCGCCGTGGACGATGACGACGGAGGGCTTGGCTGGCGTCTGGGCAAAGGAGAGTGTTGCAGTCGCCGAGAGTGCGATTGCGGCGACGAGTGCGGTCTTGTTAAAAGTCATTGGACTGATTCCTTTGGATTGATTGGGTTGATTCGATGTACCGGCGAATTACTTCAGTTTGGCCTTGAGTTCGTCGCCGGTCTGCGTAATGGAAGCGCGAGTTCCCGGCACTGCGGCCAATGCGTTCAACAGGCCGAAGTCATGGATCATTCCGTTGTAGCGGGTCGACACGACCGGCACGCCAGCGGCGTCGAGCTTGCGTGCGTAGGCTTCACCTTCGTCACGCAGCACGTCGTTCTCGGCCGTGATGACCAGTGCGGGCGGCAGGCCGGACAGTTCCGCCGTGGTGGCCAGCAGCGGCGAGGTGTAGATCTCCTGGCGCTGCTTTGCATCGGTGGTGTAGGCATTCCAGAACCACTTCATCATGTTGCGGGTCAGGAAGTGATCGTTGGCAAACGCTTCGTAAGAGGTGTTCTCGAAGTTGGCGTTGGTGACCGGCCACAGCAGCACCTGCGAACGCAGCGCCGGACCGCCGCGACTCTTGGCCATCAACGAAACGACCGTGGCCATGTTGCCGCCGACGCTGTTGCCTACGACCGCCAGGCGCTTGCCGTCGACCTGGATCTGCGCGCCGTTGTCGGCCACCCAGCGGGTTGCGGCATATGCCTCTTCGATGGCCACCGGATAGCGCGCTTCCGGCGACGGCGTGTAGTTGACGAACACGGCAACCGCGCCCGAAGCCGTCACCAGGTCGCGAACCAGGCGCTCGTGCGTCGGGAAGTCGCCCAGGATCCAGCCGCCGCCATGGAAGAACATGAACGCCGGCAGAACGCCCTTGGCGCCTGCTGGACGGACGATGTTCAGCTTGATCGACTTGCCGTCGACGGTGATGGTCTTCTCGCTGACATCGGCCGGTGGCAGCGCCACTTTCGCGCCTGCTTGCGCACCGACCAGGACCGCGCGGGCATCGACCGGCGCCAGCGTTTCCATCGGCTTGCCGCCGCCTGCGGCCAGCGTTTCCAGGAACGCCTGCGTGGTGTGCTCGACGTTGGGGCTACCGGCGGCCATTGCCGCGCCAGAAGCCAGTGCAATTGCGGTGAGGGCACCGAAAGCGATTCGTTTGAAGACGATCTTCATGTCTGTCCTTGTTGTGAAATTGAAGCCCGGCGCAATTGTGTTGCCAGCAACTGGATTGCTCACAACTTATTTGGGTAGACCCTTTCGACGGGCAGGGCATCGATTGCCCCAGCCACTGATTCAAGGCGCTGAATCTTCAGGGCGCGATCTTCAAGCGCGACATTCCCGGCTCGACACGCCCGATCACGGCTGCATGCGCGAAACCTTCCGCATCGAAAATCTTCAACACCGCATCCACCGAATTCGCCGCACAACTCACCAGCAGTCCGCCCGAGGTCTGCGGATCGCTCAGCAGAGCCTGAGCGGTCGCCGGCAACCCGTCCGCCAGTTCGACGTCCGCGCCGTAGCCAGCCCAGTTCCGCCCCGACGCACCGGTAACGAAGCCTTCGGCAGCCATCGCTTCCACACCGTCGAGCAGCGGCACCTTCGACCACTCGATCACGGCCGTCAGCCCCGCCCCACGCGCGAGTTCCAGCGCATGTCCGGCGAGCCCGAAGCCGGTCACGTCGGTCAGCGCATGCACGCCGTCGAGTTGCGCCAGCGCGATGCCGGGCGTGTTCAGCCTGGTGGTCGTGTCGATCAGCTGCCGGTAGCCGGCCTCCGACAGCTGCTCCTTCTTGAGCGCCGCCGACAGCACGCCGACGCCGAGCGGCTTGCTGAGGATCAGCACGTCGCCGGCCTTCGCGCCTGCATTGCGGCGCACGCGGTCCGGATGCACCAGCCCCATTACGACCAGCCCGTAGATCGGCTCGACCGAATCGATGGTGTGGCCGCCCGCGATCGGGATGCCGGCCGCGCGGCATACGTCCTGCCCGCCGCGCACGATCTCGCCGATGACTTCGACCGGCAGTCGGTCGATCGGCATCGCGACCAGTGCGAGCGCCATGATGGGTTTGCCGCCCATCGCGTAGACATCGCTGATCGCGTTGGTGGCGGCGATGCGGCCGAACTCGTACGGATCGTCGACGATCGGCATGAAGAAGTCGGTGGTGGCGATCAAAGCCTGGCTGTCGTTCAGCTTGTAGACGGCGGCATCGTCGGCGGTCTCGATGCCGACCATGAGCTCGGGCGGGATCAGGCCGCCGCCGCTTTTCTTCAGGATTTCCGACAGCACGCCGGGCGCGATCTTGCAGCCGCAACCGCCGCCGTGGGAGAAGCTGGTGAGGCGCAGCGGCGCCAGTGGATTCATGGGCGAAGGATTCTTCATGTCCGCAATTATCGAAGTGCGGTCGCTTTCTACAATGCGGACCTGCCTTTTCACACAGTTCTGCTCACTTACGAGGCTTCATTCGATGCAACAACTTCTTCGCTCGTCCAGCTTCAGCCGCCTGGCCGTCGCCCTCACGCTGACTTTCACCGCCATCGGCGCGATGGCCCAGGGCGTGTTGCGTGTTTCCGCCATTCCCGACGAGGCACCGACCGAGTTGCAGCGCAAGTTCACGCCGCTGGGCGACTACCTGAAGAAGGAAACCGGCATGGACGTGCAGTTCACGCCCGTGACCGACTACGCAGCGGTCGTCGAAGGCCTTGCCACCAACAAGATCGACCTGGCCTGGCTGGGCGGCTTCACCTTCGTGCAGGCGCGCATCCGCACCAACGGCGGCGCCGTGCCGATCGTTCAGCGCGCGGAAGACGAAGTCTTCACCAGCAAGTTCATCGTGCCGGTCGACAGCACCGCAAAGACGCTCGCCGACCTGAAGGGCAAGACCTTCGCGTTCGGCGCGCCGGCGTCCACGTCGGGCAGCCTGATGCCGCGCTATTTCCTGATGCAGGCCGGCATCAATCCGGAAAAGGACTTCAAGACGGTCGCGTTCTCCGGCGCGCACGATGCGACGGTCGCCTTCGTCGCCGCGTCGCGTGCCGAAGCCGGCGTGCTGAACGCATCGGTCTGGGACAAGCTGGTCGAATCGAAGAACCCGAACGCGGCCAAGGTCCGCGTACTGGCGACCACGCCGACCTACTACGACTACAACTGGACCGTCCGCCCCGGCATGGACCCCGCGCTGCAGAAAAAGCTGACCGATGCCTTCCTGAAGCTCGATCCGGCCGACCCGGCGCAGAAGGAAATCATGGCGCTGCAGCGCGCAAGCAAGTTCATCCCGACCAAGTCGTCGAACTACGACGGCATCGAAGCGGCGGCCAAGTCGGCGGGCCTGGTCAAGTAACTCGATGAGCTTCGCGCTCGACGCCGTTGGCGTGGTGCATCCGAACGGACAGCGCGCGCTGGCCGGTCTGTCGTTCGCCGCGGTTGCGGGCGAGCGCATCGCGGTGATCGGGCCTTCGGGCGCGGGCAAGACGACGCTGCTGCGGGTGCTGGGCGCGGCGCTGCGTCCAGGCGAAGGCGCCGTGCAGACGCTCGGCGAAGCGCCGTGGCAATTGCAAGCCGGCGCGCTCAGGAAGCTGCGCAGCCGCATCGGCACCGTGCACCAGTCGCCACCGATCGCGCCGCGCCTGCGGGTGGTGACTGCCGTGCTGTCGGGCCGGCTCGGCGAGTGGTCGACGTTGCGGGCGTTGCGCTCGCTGCTGCATCCGTCGGACATCGAAGGCGCGCACGAGGTGCTGGCCCGGCTGTCGCTCGAAGACCGGCTGTTCGAGCGCTGCGACCGGCTTTCCGGCGGACAGCTGCAGCGCGTCGGCATCGCACGCACGCTGTACCAGCGGCCCGATCTGCTGCTGGCGGACGAGCCGGTTTCCGCGCTCGATCCGACGCTGGCCGACGCCGCGCTCGGCACGCTGGTGGCGCAGAGCGAGGCGACCGGCGCGACGCTGGTGGCGTCGCTGCATGCGGTCGATCTGGCGCTGCGCTGGTTTCCGCGCATCGTCGGTCTGCGAAGCGGCGAAGTGGTTTTCGATCGGCCGAACGCAGGAGTCACGCCGGCGATGCTGGAAGCGCTGTATGCGAGCGAAGGCGACCTGGTCGCGCAGCGCATGCCGACAGGCGCAGGCGCCGAAGCCGATGCCGCATCGCTCCGATCGCCGCTGCTCTGCCGTTGAACACCGCTCCCGCTCCCGACCCACACCGGGTCGTCCATACCGATCCGCAGGCCCGACGCCGCCTCGTCGGCACGCTTGCCGCGCTGGTCATCGCGTGGCCGATGCTGGCGCTGTCGGAATTTCGGCCATGGCTGCTGTTCGACAAGGACAGCATGGCCGTCATCGGCGGTTTTCTGGTCGGTTTCCTGCCGCCCGAGACCGGCATCGATTTCCTCCGAATGCTCGCCCGCGCCACGCTCGAAACGCTGGCGATGGCGACCGCTGGTACCGCGCTGGCTTTCGTCATCGGCGTGCCGCTGGCTTTCATGACGACACGCGCGCTGTCGATCTCGCGCATCGGGCCGGGGCCGGGACGGCGGCGCGCGGCGGTCGTGCGCCAGGCCGTGCGTTCGCTGCTGATGCTGCTGCGCGCCATCCCGGAAATCGTCTGGGCGCTGCTGTTCGTGCGCGCGCTCGGCCTCGGCCCGGCTGCAGGCGTGCTGGCGCTCGCCCTCACCTACGGCGGCATGCTGGGCAAGGTGTATGCCGAAATCCTCGAATCGACCGATACCCGGCCCGCACGCGCGCTGCTCGAAGGCGGCAGCGGCCGGCTCGCCGCGCTTTTCTACGGTCTGCTGCCCAACACCGGGCAGGAGCTGGTGTCGTACACCGTCTATCGCTGGGAGTGCGCGGTGCGTGCGTCGGTGGTGATGGGCTTCGTCGGCGCCGGTGGGCTCGGGCAGCTGATGGACCAGTCGATGAAGATGCTGAACGGCGGCGAAGCCAGCAGCATCCTGCTGGTGTTCCTGGGGCTGGTGCTGCTGGCCGACCTGCTGAGCAACGCCTTGCGAAAGCTGCTTGCATGAACGCGCCAAAGCTACCGCTGCCGCCGCCGCTTCCGGTTCGCCCTGCGCCCTGCCTGCGCTGCTGGTCCGTGCTGCTGGCGGTGCTTGTGCTGATCGCAGCCAGCTTCGCATACCTCGGACTGGGTTTCGGTGCGCTGTTCTCGGCGGAATCGCTGCGCTACATGGGCAAGTTCATCGCTGAATTCTTCCCGCCCGACCTGTCGCCGGATTTCGTGCGGAAGGTCGGTTTCGGCGCATTGCAGACGCTGGCGGTGTCGGCACTCGGAACGCTGCTCGCAGCCATCGTCGGCGCGGTGCTTGCGCTGCCTGCCTCCGGTCGCGGCGGCTTCGCTGTTCGGCAGGTGGCGCGCTTCGTTCTCAACTTTCTGCGCAGCGTGCCGGAGCTGGTCTGGGCGGCTGTCATGGTGCTGGCTGCCGGCATCGGGCCTTTCGCCGGTGCTCTCGCGCTGGCGCTCCACACCACCGGCGTGCTCGGCCGGCTGTTCGGCGAGACACTGGAGAACGCGCCCCGCGAACCCGAACAGGCGCTCACGCTCTCAGGCGCCGGCCCGATCGCCGCTTTCTGCTATGCCAGCCTGCCGATCGCGCTGCCGCAGTGGGTCGCCTACACGCTCTACCGCTGGGAGATGAACATCCGCATGGCCGCGGTGCTGGGCTTCGTCGGCGGCGGCGGGCTCGGGCAGCTGCTCTACTTCCACCTGTCGATCTTCCAGCAGCAGCAGGCCATGACCGTGCTGATCGGCATGTTCGCGCTGGTCACCGCCGTCGACCTGGCCAGCGGCTGGCTGCGACGCGGGCTCGGCTCGGCCTATGCCTGAAAACCTCACCGAACACGTCCCATGAATTCGCACCGCCAACCCGCCCGGGTCAAGGACATCGCCAGCTTCGACGAACTGATCGACGCCCGCACACCGGCCGAGTTCGCGCTCGACCACATTCCGGGCGCCGTCAACTGCCCGGTGCTCAGCGACGAAGAGCGCGTCATCGTCGGCACGCTCTACAAGCAGCAGGGCGCGTTCGAGGCGCGGCGCGTCGGCGGCGCGATGGTTGCGGCCAACATCGCGCGCCACCTGCAGACGCACCTCGCCGACAAGCCCGCCAAATGGCGACCCATCATCTATTGCTGGCGCGGCGGTTTGCGCAGCGGCTCGATGGTGGCCTGGCTACGCCTGGTCGGCTGGGACGCGCAGCAGCTCGCCGGCGGCTACAAGAGCTTTCGCCATCACGTGCTGGAACAGATCGAAGCGCTGACGCCGCAGCTCGACCTGCGCGTGCTCTGCGGCGCCACGGGCAGCGCGAAGACGCGGGTGCTGCAGGCGCTCGGTAGACGCGGCGAACAGGTGCTCGACCTGGAGGATTTCGCTTGCCACAAGGGCTCGCTGCTCGGCAATCTGCCGGGCGTGCCGCAGCCGTCGCAAAAGCACTTCGAGACGCGCATCGCGACGGTGCTCGAATCGCTCGACCTCTCGCGCCCGCTCTACGTCGAAGGCGAAAGCGCTCGCATCGGTCGGCTGTCGGTGCCGATTCCGCTGGTCGCCCGCATGCGCGCCGCCGCCTGCATCGAAATAGCCGCAACGCCCGGATCGCGGCTCGATTACCTGCTGCGCGACTACGCCTATCTCGGCGACGACCGCGAAGCGCTGGCCGGCAAGATGGACATGCTGAAGGAAATGCAGGGCAAGGAAACGGTCGCGCGCTGGCAGCAATGGGCGCTGGAGGCGGATTTGCCGAAGCTGTTCGCCGAGCTGATGTCCTTGCACTACGACCCGCATTACGAAAACTCGCAGGCGAAACATTTCAAGGAGTGGGCGCGGCGCAGGTCGGTGACGGCTGCCGACCTGACCGATGCGGGCATCGACGCGGCTGCCGATGCGGTGCTCGCGCTCGAAACTCAGGCCGCCGGCAGTCCGTTGGCGTAGAGGACGGCGCGCGGCGCGCGGCACAGGCCCCAGAAGCGCAAGCCGCTGAGTTCGGCCATCCGCACGCCCATCGCAGTCGGCGCGGAGATCGTCGCCATTGCAGCGATGCCCAGCCGAGCGCACTTGCGCACGAGCTCGTGGCTGCCACGGCTCGACATCAGCACGAAGCCGGGCTCTTCCAGCCGTCGCTCGCGAGCGAGACGGCCGAGCAGCTTGTCGAGCGCGTTGTGGCGGCCGACGTCTTCCAGCACGTCGACGAGTTCGCCGTCGACCGTCGCCCAGCCGGCGGCATGGATGGCGCCGGCCTGTGCATTGAGGATCTGGCGTGCAGGCAATCCGGCAAACGCACGAAGGACGGTGTCGGCGTCGATGCGTTCGATCCAGTCGCGTGCCGGAACGCGCTGCGGCGTGATGTCGAGCGCGGCGAAACTTTCGACACCGCAGATGCCGCAGCCGGTGCGCCCGGCGATGCTGCGGCGGCGGCCCTTGAGGCGCTCGAAGCTGCGGGTGGAAATCTCGATCCGTACCTCGACACCGGGAATGCCTTCGGGCAGACCGGCGGCTTCGGCGTCGATGGCCTGTACTTCGATGCCGCGGCAGTCGGAGGCGGTATCGAGGATGCCTTCGCTGAGAGCAAAGCCGAGCGCGAACGCCTCCAGATCCTGCGGCGTCGCCATCATCACCGCATGCGAGACGCCGTTGAAGACGAGGGCGACGGGTACCTCGGCTGCGAGAGTGTCCTGGCGCAGAGCGCCTTCAGGCGGCAGGCCGGCTTCGCCGTGTACGCGTACGGGAAGACGGATGAGCGGCGGGAGGGTGGGAATGATTGGATCGGCAGACATGACGAGCATTAAGGTGGACTCAACGCAACAAGCTCAATTCACGCGCGATGTCCTTGCAAATTGATCGGTCGCCGATCAATTTGCAAGGATGGAGTCCTTCGGACAAAAGCGCACATTCATGAACTTCGACATACGCTGCGACGCCGCTCAGGTGTCCTTGCTCACCGTGATCGTCGGAAATCTCGACGAGAAATCCTTCGTCTTCTCCGCGATGCTCACCGCCACGCTGCGCGCCACGGCCTTGTAGAGACCCGCGACTTCACCATCCGGATCGGAAACCACCGTCGGCGTGCCGCTGTCGGCCTGCAGGCGGATGTTGATGTCCAGCGGCAGCGCGCCCAGATAGTCCATCTTGTATTCGGCCGCCATCTTCTTCCCGCCATCGGCGCCGAAGATGTGTTCGACGTGCCCGCAGTTCGAGCACACGTGCACCGCCATGTTCTCGACGATGCCCAGGATCGGCACGCCGACCTTCTCGAACATCCGGATGCCCTTCTTGGCGTCGAGCAGCGCGATGTCCTGCGGCGTGGTGACGATCACCGCGCCGGTCATCGGCACGCGCTGGCTCAGCGTCAGCTGGATGTCGCCGGTGCCGGGCGGCATGTCGACGATCAGGTAATCGAGGTCTTTCCAGGCGGTCTGGCGCAGCAGCTGTTCGAGCGCCTGCGTCGCCATGGGACCGCGCCAGATCAGCGCCTGGTCGGCGTCGACCAGGAAGCCGATCGACATCACCTGCACGCCGTGCCCGATCAGCGGCTGCATGATCTTGCCGTCGGTGCTCTCTGGCTTGCCATCGACGCCCATCATCATCGGCTGGCTCGGGCCGTAGATGTCGGCGTCGAGCAGGCCGACGGTCGCACCTTCGGCTGCCAGCGCGAGCGCCAGGTTGGCGGCGGTCGTGCTCTTGCCGACGCCGCCCTTGCCCGATGCCACGGCGACGATATTCTTCACGCCCGGCAGCAACTGCACGCCGCGCTGCACCGCGTGCGCCGCGACCTTGGTCGTGATGTTGACCGACACGTTGTCGACGCCCGGCACGGTGCGTGCCGCGGCAACCAGCGCCTTGCGCAGCGCCGCGTGCTGGCTCTTCGCCGGATAACCCAGCTCGACGTCGAAGGCCACATCGCCGTCGTTGATCTGCAGGTTCTTCACCGACTTCGTGCCGACGAAATCCTTGCCGGTATTGGGATCGAGGACGGCCGAAAGGGCGTCCAGAACTCCCGCTTGCGTGACTGACATTGTTCAAACTCCAGAGTGGCGCGTAGTCTAAAGCGCGTCGGAAATCCCCAGTTCCGCACAGACTCTCGACAGCAGCGCCCTCAGCGCGCCGACTTCCGCTTCGAGCCGCGCCACATTCGACTTCAGCGCCGCGACTTCGCCGAGCGAAGAGTCGCCGCCAGCGTAATGCGATGCATGGTGCGCGGCCGTGCCGATATCGTCCGCCACCGCACCGCCCAGCAATTGCGCCCAGCGGCCTTCGCGCGCGCCCGGCAGCCGCGACAGTTTCGCGACCAGCGCGCCGGCCGGCCGTTCGGCCAGCTCGTTCAAAAAGCCTTCGACCGCCGAGATATCGGCGAAGTTGTGCATCCGTTCGCAGGCGATGCGCAATTCGCCCGCCGTCTGCGGACCGCGCAGCATCAGTACCGCCAGCAGGATCGCCGACTGCGACGGCACGCGCAGGACGCGGTCGAAGTTGTGCGCGTATCGCGACACCCGTCCACCGCTGCTTTCGTCGACCAGGTGATAGCTCTTCAGGCTGTCGACCGCAGCCTGTGCCTCGGCATCGGACACCTCAAGCACCGGGTTTCGGCTGGTCTTCTGGCTGCAGCCGGACACCAGCGCGTTCAGCGTCAGCGGATAGCTGTCGGGCACGGTGCGCTGCTTTTCGATCAGCACGCCGAGCACGCGGGTTTCGAGCAGCGAGAGCGTCGCGAGCGGCGTGCCCATTGCCGTGCGGATCACGGCCGGACCAGCCGCTGCGGGTTCCGCCGTCGTGGATTCGTGCTCAGCCACCGTTGATTCGCGCAACGAGCGCCTTGGTGAAGACCGTCGTGCTGGCATCGCCGCCGAGATCGCCGGTGCGCACCTTGTCGATATTCAAAGTCTCGTCGATGGCCCGGCGCAGGCGCATGGCCAGATCGGGCAGGCGCACGTGATCGAGCATCAGCGCGGCAGCCAGCATGATCGCCGTCGGATTGGCGATGCCCTTGCCCGCGATGTCCGGCGCCGAGCCGTGCACCGCCTCGAAGATCGCCGCATCGGCGCCGATGTTCGCGCCCGGTGCCATGCCCAGTCCGCCGACGAGGCCGGCCACCAGATCGGAGAGGATGTCGCCGAACAGATTGGTCGTCACCACCATGTCGAACTGCCACGGATTGAGCACCAGCTTCATCGCGCAGGCGTCGACGATCATGGTCTCGAGCTCGAATTTGCCTTTGTATTTGTCTTCGTACAGCTTCAGGCCGGTCTCGAGGAACAGCCCGGTCAGCACCTTCATGATGTTGGCCTTGTGCACCAGCGTCACCTTCCTGCGGCCGGTCGCGATGGCAGTCTCGAACGCGTATTCGAGCAGGCGATGACAGCCCTGGCGAGTGTTGATGCCGGTCGCCATGCCCACGGCATGCGGATCGTCGTCGATGCGTATGTAGTGCTCGTGGCCGATATAGAGGCCTTCGAGGTTCTCGCGCACGACCATCAGGTCGATCTTGTCGTAACGGCCGCCCGGGATGATGGTGAGTGCCGGACGCACATTCGCGAACAGCTGGAACTCCTCCCGCAGCCGCACGTTCGACGACCGGTAACCGCCGCCCGACGGCGTTTCCAGCGGCCCCTTGAGCGCAAGCCGGGTGCGGCGGATGCTGTCCAGCGTGGCCGGCGGCAGCGGATCCCCCGCCACCTGCACGCCGCCAAGCCCTGCGATCTGGCGGTCCCATTCGAAAGGCGCCTTAAGTGCGTCGAGCGCGGCGAGAGTGGCGTCGACGATTTCAGGGCCGATGCCGTCGCCGGGGATGAGGGTTGCGGGGATGGGGGTGGTCATGGGCAGCTTTCAGTGATTAGGTTTCTGGAGCGTGCGACGAACTCAGGTCGACGCGCCACGCTTCGTTTGGACTGCTGTCTTCGACTTCGCGTACGTCTTGATCGGACGCTCGGCAAGCCGTCCAGTGACGTATTTGTGCAGGACACTGGCAATGAGCGTTTGGTACGGAATGCCTTCTTCGAGGGCTTTGATCTGGATGTCGCTGAGGTCGCCTGACGACAGACGAATGTTGACCCTGCGGTCCTTGATGGCCGTGGCACGCGCTGCAGCCTTGAACTTTGCCAGTTCGCTCTTTGTGGCGATGGACTTGAATTCACCCTTCTCGAAGGCGTCGATGATGTCGAGTTCGCGGTCGTCAATCGTCGGCATGGTCTGCTCCTTTGTTCAAGTAGTCGCGGGCTGCCTTGCGGCTGGGGATGACGGTCTTGAGGAAGAAGTAGTCCTCCTCTTCGACGAAGGGCACCAGATAGGCGTAACCGTCGCGGGCGACGACGAGGACGCGTTGCCGGGGGTACTTCTCCGTGTTCGGGTGCGCCAGGATGTCCAGCAAACCGCCCGACTCGATGGCAACGATGATGCTTTCGAAAGATAAGCCGCGCTCGGTCTTGAGCAAGTCGTTCTTTTCCGGGCTCCATCGGTAAGGTTTCACGCGTGCATGCTACGCGAGCGTGTGCCGTTTGTCATCGTCGAAACTGAGGTGGCCGAGGCCAGGCGTTGCCATGTCCGCGAAGCGACCGCCTAAAATGTTCGTCCTGTCAGCGCCCAATCCGGCTCTCGTTTCCATCCGACCCCTGTCCCCTCCCCCCAAGAAAGCGCCTCGATGTCCCAGCGCAAGCTCTTCGTCACCACCGCCCTGCCCTATGCCAACGGGAAGTTCCACATCGGCCACATCATGGAATACATCCAGGCCGACATCTGGGTGCGGTTCCAGCGGATGAACGGTGCGCAGGTCGACTTCGTCTGCGCCGACGATGCGCACGGTGCGGCCATCACCATCGCGGCGGACAAGGCCGGCGTCACGCCGCAGGCCTTCGTCGCCGAGATCGCGGCCGGGCGCGCGCCCTACCTCGACGGCTTCCACATCGCGTTCGACAACTGGAGCTCGACCGATTCGCCGGAGAACCACCAACTCGCTCAGGAGATCTACCGCGACCTGCGAGACAAGGCCGGACTGATCAGCACCAAAAGCGTCGAACAGTTCTACGACCCGGAAAAGGGCATGTTCCTGGCCGACCGTTTCATCAAGGGCGAATGCCCGAACTGCCATGCCAAGGACCAGTACGGCGACAACTGCGAAGTCTGCGGCGCGGTCTATGCGCCGACCGAACTGATCGCGCCTTATTCGGCGCTCTCGGGCGCCAAGCCGGAACTGCGCAGTTCCGAGCACTTCTTCTTCAAGCTCTCGGACCCGCGCTGCGAGACCTTCCTGCAGCAATGGACCGCCGCTGCAGGCCATGTGCAGCCGGAAGTGCAGAACAAGATCCGCGAATGGCTCTACAAGGACGACGAGGGCAAGGGTGGCCTCGGCGACTGGGACATCAGCCGCGATGCGCCGTACTTCGGCATCGAGATTCCCGATGCGCCGGGCAAGTACTTCTATGTGTGGATGGACGCGCCGGTCGGGTACCTCGCGTCGCTGAAGAACCTGCTCGACAGGCGCTGCATCGAGGCCGGCGGCGACGGCATCTCGTACACCGAATACATGGCCGACCCGGACCTGGAGCAGGTGCACTTCATAGGCAAGGACATCATCACGTTCCATACGCTGTTCTGGCCGGCGATGCTGCATTTCAGCGGCAGGAAGTCGCCGGACGCGATCTACGTGCACGGCCACCTGACGGTCAGCGGCGAGAAGATGAGCAAGAGTCGCGGCACCGGCATCGATCCGCTGCGCTACCTGTCGATCGGACTGAACCCGGAGCATCTGCGCTACTACCTCGCGGCCAAGCTCAGCGGCCGCAACGAAGACATCGACTTCAATCCCGAGGACTTCGTCGCGCGCGTGAACAGCGACCTGGTCGGCAAGTACATCAACATTGCGAGCCGCGCGGCCGGATTCATCGGCAAGCGCTTCGGTGGGCAGTTGGGCACGATTTCCGAAGATGGAACCGAGTTGCTCACGCATCTGCGCGGGCAGGCTGTAGAGATCCGCGCGCTGTACGACGGTCGCGACACCGCCCGCGCACTGCGCGAAACCATGGCGCTGGCCGATCGCGTGAACGAATACGTCGACGCGAACAAGCCGTGGGAGTTGGCCAAGAAGGAAGCCATGGAAGCGCGTCTGCACGACGTGTGCACGGTCTGCATCGAGGCTTTCCGCCTGCTGACGCTGTTCCTGAAACCGGTGCTGCCGGCGCTCGCCGCGAGCGTCGAATCGTTCCTCCGGATCGCGCCGCTCGAGTGGAAAGACGCCGACGCAGGTCTCCACTCCGGCCATACCATCAGCGACTACAAACACCTGATGCAGCGCGTCGATCCGAAGGTGCTCGACACATTGTTCGAACCGGCTGAAGCGCCTGCAGCCATCGCAGAGATCGCAACGCCGTCTGAACTCCCCGGCGGCGAGGCCATCGCCCTGACCATCACCATCGACGATTTCGTTAAGGTCGATCTGCGCATCGCGAAGATCGTGAACTGCGAGCCGGTGGATGGCTCGACCAAACTGCTGCGCCTGACGCTCGATGCCGGCGAAGGCCGCATGCGAAACGTATTCAGCGGCATAGCCTCGGCCTACAAGCCGGAGCAGCTGATCGGAAAGCTCACCGTACTGGTCGCCAATCTGGCGCCGCGCAAGATGAAGTTCGGTATCAGCGAAGGCATGGTGCTGGCTGCGAGCCATGCGGACGGGAAATCGGCGCCGGGCATCCATGTGCTGGAGCCGACGCCGGGCGCAACGCCGGGCATGCGGATCCGCTGACCGCAAAGGCAGCGCTGGTCGTTGCCAAAAGACCGCAATGCGCCAAAAATTGCAAAATTGTGTACTTAAAGGTTAGTATTTAAGCGGCAACACCGTCAGTTTTGTCCTACGATCACGCCACCAAGCGTGATTGTGAGTACTTTAGTACTCTCTTATGGATGAATTGACATGGCAGGTTCGAGAGTTCAGCGTTCGCCGCGTGCGCAATGGATGTTCGTCCTCGCATTCACCAGTGCGTTGCTTGTGGCTGGCTTTTGCGTCGGGCTCTACGGCACTTCGCGTGACGTCGCGGACTCTTCGACGACACCCGGCTTTCTCGATCAGTTCTCCGACCTCCAACTGGTCGACCACGACGGACGCGGCTTCCGTCCAGCGTCGCTTCAAGGCAAGGTTGTCGTCGTCAACTTCGTCTTCACCGGCTGTTCCACCACCTGTCCGACGCAGACGCGCGAACTGGCCGCAGTCCAGCAGACCCTGCCGACTGCTGCGCGAGACGGCGTGCGATTCCTATCTATATCGGTCGATCCGCTGGGCGACACGCCGGCCATCCTGAAGGCTTACGCAAAGAGCGCCGGTGCCGACTTCTCGTCCTGGACCTTCGCGACGGGTCGGCCGCAAGACATCCAGCTGCTGGGCGAACGGCTGCGGCTGTTCCGCAATGGCGCATCGCCGGGTCGACCCGAAGACCATGCGGCGAGCCTGTGGCTGGTCGATGGAGCCGGACGACTGATGCAGCGCTACAGCGGCACCACCGGCGGCGACTTCTCCCGGCTAGCCAATGAAATCCAGACGCTGCACGCGATGGCGGCGCCCAAATTCCGGCAAAGCCAACGATGAGCCTCCCGCATTCAACCCTTCGACTCGACGAGGCAACTTTGCACTCCCCGCACAAGCACGTAATTCTCACGACCCGCCATCTCGCCGGCCTCATGGTGGCCGCCTTGCTGTCCGCCTGCGGCGGCGGTGATGGCGGAAGCGACGGCGCCTCGACCGCAAGCAGTTCGCCGGTCGGCGCCGCAGCGGGCAGCGCGAACCAGGCCAAGTTGCCGGCGCGTGCGGCTGCGCTCAAAACATCGGCCTGGGTCGCGATCCCTGCGGTGGCGGACCCCGTTCTCCAGAACCTGACCATCCCGGCCAGCGCAACGACGCAGGGCATGTGGTCGGGCGTACAGAACTGGCCGCTCAACGCGCTCCATGCGGCCGTGCTTCCCAACGGCCGCGTCCTGAGCTACGGCTCCACGAAGGACGGCGCCACGCAGGACGGCCGCCTCTTCGACCTCTGGGATCCAACGCTCGGCTTCGGCACCAATAGTCACCAGACGACCTACCGCGGCACGCAGCAGGACAGTTTCTGCTCCGCCGCCACGTTCCTCGGCGATGGCCGGCTGATGATCTCCGGCGGCAACGGCAGCGTCACCAGCACGATGTACACGCCGGCCACCGACAGCGTCGTCCAGTCGGCAGCCAACATGGCCGACGAGCGCTGGTACGCCACGATGCTGAACCTGCCGGACGGACGCCCCGTAATTCTGGGCGGCATGGTTCCGTATTCGGAAGGGATGCAGGACAACCCCAATCAGGCCGTCGCCCAGGGCCTGGCGTCGATGACGCCCGAGGTGTTCGAGAACGGGGCCTGGCGATCGCTGTTCGGCGCCTACAGCCGCGAGGCTTTCGGTCCCGACTACCTGCGTGCGTCCTATCCGCGCGCCTGGGTCGCGCCGGACGGCCGCGTCTTCGGCGTGTCGGCGGAGACGATGTGGTATCTGGATGCAACGGGCAATGGCAGCATCACCGTAGCCGGCCGTTTCAAGGAGGCGCCCAACGCGACCACGCTGCCCAACGTCGGCGCGACCAACAGCGCCGTGATGCATGCGCCGGGCCGGATCCTCGTCGTCGGCGGCAACGGCTCCTTCAACGGCGACGGCCTGCCGGCAAGCAACAAGGCCACGGTGATCGACATCAACGGCGGCGGTGCCCGGCTGGTCGAGCAACCCGCCATGACGTACAAGCGCCGTTACCCGAATGCGCTGGTGCTGCCGAACGGCCGCGTGCTCGTGACCGGCGGAACGCTGGTCGGCAACGCCGACGGCCCGAACGCGGTCTACGCGGCCGAGACCTGGGACCCCGTCTCCGGCACCTGGAGCGTCGGCGCGAGCGCAGCGATCTACCGGGGTTATCACTCCTTCAGCGTGCTAATGCCCAACGGCACCGTGCTTTCCACCGGCGGCGGTGCGCCCGGCCCGGTAACGAACGTCAACGCCGAGGTCTATTACCCGCCCTACCTGTTCCGCAACGTCAACGGCAATGCACAGCTCGCGCCGCGCCCGGTAATGGCCGCCATCAGCGGACTCTCCTACGCGAACGGCGCGGCGCTTCAGGTCGACATGGCAGCGCAGGGCACGGTCGGCCAGCTGGTGCTGGTCGGCCTGAGCAACGGCACGCATTCGTTCAATGCCGGACAACGGCGCATTCCGCTGACCTTCTCGCAGGACACCTACCGCCTGACGACCAACCTGCCCGACCGGAACACCGTACCGCCCGGCTATTACCAGCTGGTGGCGATCGATGCGGCCGGCGTTCCGTCGCGCGGCACGATCATCGCCGTCGGCGACAACGTGAGCGCGCCGGCCGTACCCACCACACCGTACAACCCGCCCGAACTCGCCGCGTCCGTCGCCGCCCCGGTCATCGCAGCCGGCGGCACGGCCAGCTACAGCGTGCCGGCGACGGCATCCACGACCTACAGCTGGGATTTCGGCGACGGTTCGGCGGCGACGGCCTTCAGCGCCAGTTCGTCGGCGATGCACGTCTATGCACAGGCGGGGGTCTACGCCGTTTCCCTGACGGCCCGCGCGGCGGACGGCTCCGTCGCGCGACGCAACTTCGTCCAGGGCGTCGGAACGAAACGCACGGCAGGCAGCCCGAACGCATCGGCGGCGACGGCGATCGAAATCCGCACAAATGCTTCGGCGCGGCTCTGGACCGCCAATCTCGACAACGACTCGGTCGGCGTGATCGACACCGCCACCGGCGCCCGCACGGCCGAGATCGCCGTCGGCGTCTCGCCGCGCAGCGTCGCGGTGGCGCCGGACGGACGGATCTGGGTCGTCAACAAGACGTCGGCAAACATCAGCATCGTCAACCCCGCCACCCTCGCCGTCGTGCAGACCGCCGCGCTGCCGCGCGCTTCGCAGCCGCACGGACTGGTGTTCGCGCCAGACGGCCGGGCCTTCGTCGTGCTCGAAGCGACCGGACAGCTGCTGAGGCTGGACCCGGCCAGCGGCGCCGTCCAGGCTTCCGGCAACGTGGGCGCCAACCCGCGCCACCTCTCCGTCAGCGGCGACTCGGCGACCGTGCTGGTTTCCCGCTTCATCACGCCGCCGCTGCCCGGGGAGGACACGGCGACGGTGAACACGACCGTCGCCGGCGCGGAAGTGATTGCGGTCAATCCAGCGACCCTGGCAGTGACAAAAACCGTCAGTCTCCGGCACAGCGACAAGACCGACACCGAAATCCAGGGCAGCGGCATTCCGAATTACCTGGCAGCCGCCGTGATCTCGCCGGACGGCAAGTCCGCCTGGGTGCCGTCGAAGCAGGACAACATCAAGCGTGGCACGCTGCGCAACGGACAAGCGCTCGATTTCCAGAACACCGTGCGGGCCATCACGTCGCGCATCGACATGGCCACGCTGGCGGAGGACTACCCGAAACGCGTCGATCACGACAATTCCAGCCTGGCTTCGGCGGCGGCGTTCCATCCGTCCGGCGTCTATCTGTTCGTCGCGCTGGAAACCAGCCGCCAGGTGGCGGTCGTGGACGCGGCAAGCGGACGCGAACTGTTCAAGGTCGATGCCGGACGTGCGCCGCAGAGCCTGTCGGTGTCGGCAGACGGCCTCAGGCTGTATGTCCAGAACTTCATGGACCGCAATGTCGGCACCTTCGATATAGGCCCGCTCGCGAACAACGGCGAACTGCGCCTGCCGCTGCTCGCCACCGTGCCCACCATCGCGACCGAGAAGCTATCGGCGCAGGTGCTGTCGGGCAAGCAACTGTTCTACGACGCCCGCGATCCCCGACTGGCGCGCGACAGCTACATGAGCTGCGCCAGTTGCCACAGCGACGCCGGCCACGACGGGCGCACCTGGGACTTCACCGGGTTCGGCGAGGGCCTGCGGAACACGATCATGCTGAAGGGCCGAGCCGGCATCGGCCACGGCTTCACGCACTGGAGTGCCAACGGCGACGAAATCCAGGATTTCGAGGCGCAGATCCGGCAGTTCGCAGGCGGCACCGGACTGATGACCGACGCCCAGTTCAACACCGGCACCCGCGCCCAGCCGCTGGGCGATCGAAAAGCCGGCCTCAGCGCCGACCTCGACGCACTGGCCGCCTACCTCGGCTCGCTCGACAGCTTCGCGCCGAGCCCCTGGCGGAACGGCGACGGTTCGCTCACTTCGGCCGGACTGCTGGGCAAATCGGTTTTCGCCAATGCGAACTGCGCCAGCTGCCACGCCGGAACCGCGTTCACCATCAGCGCGGACGCCACGGCGCTGCGCAACATCGGCACCCTTCGGACGGCCAGCGGCAAGCGCCTGGGCGGCACGCTTGGCGGCATCGACGTGCCCACGCTGCGCGACGTCTGGACCACGGCGCCCTACCTGCACGACGGCAGGGCGGCGACGCTAGCCGACGCCGTGCAGGCGCATTCCGGCACGACGCTGGGCGCGACCGATCTGGCGAATCTGGTGTCGTATCTGCGGCAGATCGGCAACGAGGAGACGACGGCAGGCACCGGCACGGCTGCAGCCGCTGCGGCTCCGCCGTCCACATCGACGGGCTGCGCGGGCGAGAACCAGACTTGCACGATCCCCGGCGGCAGCACGGCGACGGTATGGTTCGGCGCCAACGACAAATGGGCTGTGAAGACCGGCGTGACCGGCGCCATCGCGTGCAACAACGCCGTCTTCACCGATCCGATCGTCGGCACGGTCAAGTCGTGCCGCTACGCGCTTGAAGTCCCGGCGCGACCGGTGACCAATCTGGCGCCGACCGCTGCGCTGGCCACGTCGTACGTTTCACCCTGGGAAAAGCTGGCTGCAGTCGCCGACGGAACCGTTCCCGCCAGCTCCGCCGACGTTTCCGGCGGCGCCTACGGCAACTGGCAGGGCGAAGCGCTCTACGGCCGTACGGACTGGGTCAGCTTCACCTGGACCACGCCGAAGGCACTGAGCGCGGTGGAGGTGTACTGGTGGAACGACGGCGCCGGCATCGGTACGCCGACCGCGGCCAATGTCGAGTACTGGACCGGCGCCGCCTGGCAGCCGCTGACCGCGGTGGGCCTCGCGCTCAATACCTTCAACCGCGCGCCGCTCGGCGTGACGACCACCCGCCTGCGGATCGCGATGAAAAGCGCGAAGGCCACCGGCATCCTGGAAGCGCGTGTGTTCGGCAGCGATGCGGCGCCAGCGGCCAACATCGCATCGACGGCAACGCTGTCGACTTCGTATGTCTCGCCGTGGGAGAACCTGTCGGCCGTCACGAACGGCGTCGGTCCCGGCAGTTCGGCCGATGTCGCCGGTGGCGCCTACGGCAACTGGCAGGGCGAAGCGCTCTACGGGCGGACCGACTGGGTCGCTTTCACCTGGAATACGCCCAAGGCGCTGAGCGCCTTCGAGATCTACTGGTGGAACGACGGCGCCGGCATCGGCACGCCGACAGCGGCCAACGTGGAATACTGGACCGGTACGGCCTGGCAACCGCTCATGCCCGTGGGCATCACGCTCAACGCCTTCAACCGGGTCGACTTCAGCGTCACCACCACCGCTCTGCGCGTCTCGATGAAGAGCGCCAAGGCCACCGGCATTCTGGAGGCGCGAGCATGGGGAAGCGACGCGCCGCAGTGATCGGCAATGTCGGCCACCGATTCTTCGCTCACGGCATGACAAGGATGTTGAACAGGTCGGGCTTGCCCTGACTCCTGAGTTCGGTTGCCCGGTTGACCGTGTCTATCGATATCCTGCCGCCTGCGTTCAGCAACGTCTGGATGGCGGTGAAGTTCGGCTTGGTACGTCTGGCGGCGACGTCCAGCGCCGTCATGCCAAAGCAATTCTTCTTGTTCGGATCGGCACCTTGCCTGAGCAGCTCTTTGACCACTGCAATCTGAATTTTAGGGTCGTTGACCTTTGCCATCACATCGTGCAAAAGACCCTGTTTTTCCGTCGGAGACGATCCATTGACGTCGATCAGGTTCTGAGGACCCGGCTTTTGGGTCAGGTACCGCCGCAACATCGGAATATTTCCGGACAGGACGACCTCACGCAGGTCGGCGTGCGCCGATGCACGGGTCGGCCTGCCGCCCGCGCGCGCCAGATCACTGGGCGGCGCCGTTCGTGTGTAAGGAACAGGTCCAGCATCCGCCGCGACCTTGTTTGCGTCGACTGGCGCGTTTTGCTTGGGGAGCGAAGCCGGAATGAGCGACGGAATGGACATGGGAGTTCCTGCAATTGGCGTGAGTTGAGGGTCGGATCGACCGCCGATGCTAGGCAGGCGCCCCCCAAAAACACGCTCGGACAGTTCCCAAAAAAACAGCCCCCGATCCCGGACAGTTCCGCACTGGCGAGCGACGGCCTCAGTTCGGTTCCGCAGCCCGGTCCTGCGTCGACCCGCTGCGCACCACGCGCTGGTCGTCGTTCAGCACCACGGTGAACAGCATGGGCGTGTTCGGCGGCTGCAGCCAGCGCCAGTCCCATTCGGTCTCGCGCTTGAGCGCGTATGGCGTGACCTTGGCCGGCTTTCCGAGCAGTTTGCGGACGTCTTCCATCGCCATGCCCGGTGTGATGCGGGCAAAGTTCTCGGGCGTCAGAACCTGGCGCAGCGCGCTCATGCGGCCGTCGGCGCCGATGGTGATCATGTAGTTCTTCTGACCGGCCGGCTGGCGGTTGTATTCGAAGACGCGGCCGCCGCCGGGTGCATCCCACACTGCTTCGGGCGTGCCGAATCGCGAGCGGACATCGGCTTCGGTCGCGACGCCTTCTTCTAGTTCGGCGATGTTCTGCCTGTCGCATCCGGCCAGTGCGAGTACCGCAGCCAGCAAGCCTGCCGCGAGCGCCTGCCGCCGGTTCGTCCCGTCTGCTCGTTCCTTCATGACCATCCCCGGTAAAATTACGCAAAGGATTCCAGTCTATGTCCATCTTCAACCGTCCCCACTACACCTCCGACGCCACCCAGTTCATCGATGAACTGAAGCGCGCCAAGCCCACGCTGGAGGCCGAGCAGCGCGCCGGGCGTGCCCTGCTCTGGGACAAGAACCTCGATCGCGGCCAGCAGAAAGAGTATGTGGACGGCAAGGTGCCTCAACAGCCTTACGTCTACCAGACGCAAGCGAAATAAGCCGGTGAGCGCGAGCGACCGGGCGGCGGTCGCCGCCATGCCGGAGGTGGTCGACCAGGTCGCGCTGGCCCGTCTCTACGGCGAGCCGCTGTTCTCGCTGCCCAACGATCTGTATATACCGCCCGAGGCGCTGCAGGTTTTTCTGGAAGCGTTCGAAGGCCCGCTGGATCTGCTGCTCTACCTGATACGCAAGCAAAACTTCAACATTCTCGACATTCCGATGGCCGGGCTGACGCGGCAATACCTGACCTATGTCGATCAGGTGCGGCGCACCAACCTCGAACTCGCCGCCGAATATCTGCTGATGGCCGCGATGCTGATCGAGATCAAGTCGCGCATGTTGCTGCCGCCCAAGAAGGCGGCACCGGGCGAGGAAGCCGAAGATCCGCGCGCAGAACTGGTCCGACGCCTGCTCGAATACGAACAGACCAAGCTGCAGGCCGCGACCCTCGGCGCCATGCCGACCTACGGCCGCGATTTCTGGAAAGCCCAGGTCTACATCGAGCAATCGCTCAAGCCGCGCTTTCCCGAGATGGACATGGTCGATCTGCGCGACGCCTGGGCCGACATCCTGCGCCGCGCCAAGCTCGTGCAGCACCACAAGATTTCGCGCGAGGAACTCAGCGTGCGGGAGCACATGAGCATCGTGCTGCGGCACCTGCAAGGCCAGCGTTTCGTCGAATTCGAGAAACTGTTCGACGTGACACGCGGCGTGCCGGTGCTGATCGTCACCTTCATCGCGATGCTCGAACTCGCCAAGGAGACGCTGATCGACATCACCCAGGCAGAAGCTTTCGCGCCGATCTACGTGCGGCTGGCTCTTGCTCCTCAGAAATAGACGCTCGACGATGATTTCGAACGATTACGACGTGCTCATCGTCGGCAGCGGACTGGCCGGACTCAGCGCCGCGCTGCACCTGGCGCCCACCCACCGAGTGGCGGTGCTGACCAAGCGCGCGCTGCAGGACGGTTCCACCCAGTGGGCGCAGGGCGGCATCGCCGCCGTGCTGGCCGAAGGCGACAGCGTCCAGCAGCACATCGACGACACGCTGATCGCCGGCGCTGGCCTTTGCGACCTCGAAGCCACGCGCTTCGTGGCCACGCAAGCGCCCGAGGCCATCGCCTGGCTGCGCGAACTCGGCGTGCCTTTCTCGCTGGAAAACGGCGAACTGCACCTGACGCGCGAAGGCGGCCACAGCCAGCGCCGCATCGCGCACGTGACCGACGCCACCGGCGCGGCCGTCCAGCAGACGCTGATCGAAGCGGTGCGCCGCACGCCGAACATCGCGCTTTTCGAGGACCACACGCTGGTCGACCTGATCACCGGCACGCGACTCGGAATGTCCGATTCGGCCTGCCTCGGTCTCTACGCGCTCGACGCGACGACCGACGAAGTCGTCACCTTCAGCGCCCCGCACACGATTCTGGCGACCGGCGGCGCGGGCAAGGTCTATCTCTACACGTCGAATCCCGACACGGCCACTGGTGACGGCATCGCAGCCGCCTGGCGTGCCGGCTGTCGGGTGGCGAACATGGAATTCATCCAGTTCCACCCGACCTGCCTCTACCACCCGCATGCCAAGTCCTTCCTGATTTCAGAGGCGGTGCGCGGCGAAGGCGGATTGCTCAAGCTACCCGAATCGGCTGGCGGCACGCGCTTCATGCCGCAGCACGACGCGCGCGCCGAACTGGCGCCGCGCGACGTCGTGGCCCGCGCCATCGACTTCGAGATGAAGAAACACGGACTGCCGTGCGTCAACCTCGACATATCGCACCAGAGCCCCGCGTTCCTGCAGGAGCACTTTCCAAACATCCTCGCCCGCTGTGCCGAGCTCGGCATCGACATCAGCCGCGAGCCGATTCCGGTCGTGCCCGCCGCGCACTACACCTGCGGAGGTGTGCTGACCGATCTCCACGGCAACACCGACATTCCCGGCCTGTACGCCATCGGCGAAACCGCCTGCACCGGGCTGCACGGCGCGAACCGGCTGGCGAGCAATTCGCTGGTCGAATGCATGGTGTTCGCGCGCGCGGTGGCGCAAGTCATCGCGGCGGCGCCGGATCGCGTCGGCGTCGCTTTGCCGCCGTGGGACGACAGCCGCGTCACCGACGCCGACGAAGCGGTCGTCATCTCGCACAACTGGGACGAGCTGCGCCGCTTCATGTGGGACTACGTGGGCATCGTGCGCACCGACAAGCGGCTCGCCCGCGCGGCCCATCGCATTGCGCTGCTGACCGGCGAGATCGACGAGTTCTATGCCAACTTCCACGTCACGCGCGACCTTCTCGAACTGCGCAATCTGGTGCAGGTGGCCGACCTGATCGTGCGCTCGGCCCAGAGCCGGCACGAGAGCCGCGGCCTGCACTTCAGCCGCGACCATCCCGCGCTGGCCGAACACGCGACGCCGACCATCCTCGTGCCGACGCCGTCGGCCGCCGCAGCCTGAATCAGGAAAAGATCCCATGCGCATTGCCCATACCGTTGCAGAACTGCGCGAAGCCCTGAGCAGCCATCGCCATCCCGCTTTCGTGCCGACGATGGGCAATCTGCACGCCGGCCACATCGCGCTCGTCGAGCAGGCAAAGCCGCTCGGCGACGTGACCGTGGCGAGCATTTTTGTGAACCGGCTGCAGTTCCTGCCGAACGAGGATTTCGACAGCTATCCGCGTACCTGGGAGCGCGACTGCGAGCAATTGCGCGCCGCCGGATGCGACGTGCTCTTCGCGCCGCGCGAAACCGACCTGTATCCCGAGCCGCAGACCTTCAAGGTGCATCCCGACCCGGCGCTGGCGAACCTTCTCGAAGGCGAGTTCAGGCCCGGCTTCTTCACCGGTGTCTGCACGGTGGTGATGAAGCTGTTTTCCTGCGTACAGCCGCGCGTGGCTGTTTTCGGCAAGAAGGACTACCAGCAACTGATGGTGATACGTCAGATGGTGCGGCAGTTCGCGCTGCCGATCGAAGTGGTCGGCGCCGAGACGCTGCGCGCCGATGACGGACTGGCGCTTTCGTCGCGCAACGGCTACCTGAGCGCGGACGAGCGCGCGGAAGCGGTGCAGTTGTCGAAGGTGCTGCGCGCCATGTCCGACGAGGTCCGGGAAACCGGAAGCGGTGTGCGTGATCTGGCTGCGATCGAAAATCGTGCCACGCAGGTACTCGTCGCGCTTGGATGGCAACCCGACTATCTCGTCCTGCGCCGCCGCAGCGACCTGCTCCCGCCGACGCCCGAAGATCCGGCGACATCGCTCGTTGCCGTCGGCGCGGCACGACTGGGCGACACACGCCTGATCGACAACCTGGAAATCGAGTGACTTACAGCGTCAAGGAAATCTTCTACACACTGCAGGGCGAAGGCGGTCAGGCCGGCACGCCGGCGGTGTTCTGCCGCTTTGCCGGCTGCAACCTCTGGAGCGGTCGAGAAAGCGATCGCGAGACCGCGATCTGCCGCTTTTGCGACACCGATTTCGTCGGCACCGACGGCACGCTGGGCGGCAAGTTCGCCACGGCCGATCTGCTGGCCGACATCATCCTCGCGCAATGGCCGGCCACCGACACCGAACACCGCCTGGTCGTGCTGACCGGCGGCGAGCCGCTGCTGCAGGTCGATGCCGAACTCATCGAAGCCCTGCATGCGCGAAAGATTCGTATCGCCGTCGAGAGCAACGGCACCGTCGTCGCGCCGGAAGGCATCGACTGGCTTTGCATCAGCCCGAAGGCCGGTGCGCCATGGGTCCAGCGCTCCGGCCAGGAGCTGAAGGTCGTCTGGCCGCAGCCGGGCCTCGACCTCGACGCGCTACAGGCCGGCAGTCGGTTCACCCATCGCTTCCTGCAGCCGATGGACGGTCCGTCGCAGACCGAAAATACCGTCAGCTGCATCGACGCCTGCCTGCGCCATCCCGGCTGGCGCCTGAGCCTGCAGACGCACAAGCTGACGGGCATCCGTTGAATCCGCAAAGCCAATGACTTTCACGCGTTCCTCATCACGATTCACGATCAGCCAGCGCTTCTTCTTCGATGCCGCCCATACCCTGCGGCGCGAGATCGAAGCCGAGGGCAGCCGCCGCATCCACGGCCACACCTACCACGCGGAAGTTTCAGTCAGCGGCGTGCCCGACGCGGTCACCGGCATGGTGATCGACCTCGGCCTGCTGCGCCAGCACCTGGAAGCGGTGCGCGAGCAACTCGACCATCACCTGCTCGACGAAGTACCGGGACTCGGCGCGCCGACGCTGGAAAACCTGTGTTCGTTCATCGCCGGTGCGCTGTCGGGCATGAACCCGCCGCCGACCCGCGTGCGCGTCTGGCGCGACGCGCTGGGTGACGCCTGCGTGCTGGACCTCGGCGACTGAAGTCGACAGCGCCGCTGGCCGGGATCAGGCCGCGCCGATACCCGACAGCAGGCTGGAAGCAGAAGCGCCGCTCTTCAGGCCGGCCGTGAAAGCCAGCATACGGTCGATCGGCACACGTGACCGCAGTCCGAGCGCCGGATCGACATGCACCTCGCCAGCGCCGGATTCCAGCGCATGCGCGAGTTCGGCCAGCCCGTTCATCGCCATCCACGGGCAATGCGCGCAGCTCTTGCAGGTCGCGCCGTTGCCGGCCGTCGGTGCTTCGATGAAAGTCTTGCCCGGATTGAGCGTGCGCAGCTTGTGCAGCATCCCGCTGTCGGTGGCGACGATGAACTCGGTGGCGTCCATCGCACGGGCGGCGTTCAGGATGGCCGAAGTCGAACCCACCGAATCGGCCAGCGCGATCACGTCGGCCGGCGATTCGGGATGCACCAGCACTTTTGCGCCCGGATGGGCTGCCTTCAGCAACTCCAGTTCGAGCGCCTTGAATTCGTCGTGCACGATGCACGCACCGTCCCAGCTGACCATGTCGGCGCCGGTTTCGCGCTGGATGTAGGCGCCCAGGTGCCGGTCGGGCGCCCACAGGATCTTGCGGCCCTCGGCCGTCAGCGCCCGCACGACGTCGAGTGCGCAACCCGAAGTGACCATCCAGTCGGCACGTGCCTTCACGGCAGCGCTGGTGTTGGCGTAGACGACCACCGTGCGGTCCGGATGCTGGTTGCAGAAGCGGCTGAACGCATCGGCCGGGCAGCCCAGATCGAGCGAACAGGTCGCGTCGAGATCGGGCATCAGCACGCGTTTTTCGGGCGACAGGATCTTCGCCGTCTCGCCCATGAATCGCACACCCGACACAACCAGCGTCTGCGCCGGATGGTCGCGGCCGAAGCGCGCCATCTCCAGCGAGTCGCTGACGATGCCGCCGGTTTCCTCGGCCAGATCCTGCAGGTCGGGATGCACGTAGTAATGCGACACCATCACCGCATTGCGCTCGCGCAGCAGGCGACGGATGCGCTCCTTGAGCGCGATGCGCTGGTCGGGAGACGGCTCCGGCGAAACGCGGGCCCACGCATGGCGCGTATCGCAGGCGCTTCCGACAGCCTGAAGATCGGCCGGCTGCTCGTAATCGACGCTGATGACGGATGCGGACATGGTTTCAGGCCTCCTGGAAACGCATCGAGAAATCGATTGCCCTGACGTCTTTCGTCAACGCGCCGATGGAGATGCGGTCGACGCCGGTTTCGGCCAGCGCGCGGACGCTGTCGAGCGTGACGCCGCCCGATATCTCCAGCACCGCGCGGCCCTCGCCGGCCGCTTCGTTGCGGCGGACGGCTTCGCGCAGCGTGGTCAGGTCCATGTTGTCGAGCAGGATCATGTGGGCGCCATGGGCCAGCGCCTCGTCCAGCTGAGTCAGCGTTTCGACCTCGATTTCGACGAACGACGCCCGGCTTGCCACTACTGCTGCAGCCTTCAATGCAGCGGCAACGCCGCCAGCCGCAGCGATGTGGTTCTCCTTGATCAGGATGGCGTCGTACAGGCCGATGCGGTGATTGGTGCCGCCGCCGGTGCGCACCGCGTATTTCTGCGCAAGACGCAGGCCGGGCATCGTCTTGCGGGTGTCGACGATGCGCGCCTTGGTGCCGCGCACCGCATCCACATAGACGGCCGTCTTCGTCGCCACGGCGCTGAGCAGTTGCAGGAAGTTGAGCGCCGTGCGCTCTGCGGTGAGCAGCGCGCGGGAATCGCCGGTGATTTCGAGCACCACCTGATCGGGCTCGCAGCGCGCGCCCTCGTCGCAATGCCACGTCACGCTGGCCTGCGGGTCGATCTGCCTCAGCACGGCGTCCGCCCACGGTGCGCCGCAAAGCACGGCGGGCTCGCGAACCAGAACGCGAGCGGTCGAGCGACCACCGGCAGGAATCAGCCCTGCGGTGAGATCGCCGTCTCCGGCATCTTCCTCGAGCGCACGCACGACATCGGAAGCGGCCAGCTCGGCCACGCTGGCCGCTGAGAAATCGAAGAAGCTTTTCATTCGGACAGATTCAGTGAGATTCGATGCCGGGCTCGCGGCCCATCAATTCGGCCACCGCGCTTTGGGGCGACATTCGTCCGTCGAGCAAGGCGACGACGGCTTCGGCGATCGGCATCTCGACGCCGACGTGACGCGCCCGCTGCACCACGGCACGGGCGCAATACACGCCCTCCGCCACGTGACCGAGCGATTCGACCGCCTGAGACAAGGTACGCCCCTGCGCCAGAAGCAGTCCGACCTTCCGGTTGCGCGACAGGTCGCCGGTAGACGTGAGGACCAGATCGCCAAGACCGGACAAGCCCATGAACGTCTCGGGATGCGCTCCCAGCGCCACGCCGAGGCGTGTCATTTCTGCCAGCCCGCGCGTGATGAGCGCCGCTCTTGCATTGAGCCCGAGCGACAGTCCGTCGCAGAGCCCCGTGGCGATCGCGAGCACGTTCTTCACCGCACCGCCGACCTCGACGCCGACGATGTCGTCATTGGCATAGACGCGCAGATCGGGACCATGAAAAGCATCGACCAGGGCCTGCCGAACGGTCACGTGCGTGCTGGCGGCGACCAGCGCGGTCGGCCGGCCCTGCGCCACTTCCTGCGCAAAACTGGGGCCGCTCAATGTGCCGGCCTGCAGATCGGGGGCGATCTGCGCCTGGACTTCATGCGGCAACAGGCCGAAAGCGCCGGAGGACGTTTCGACGCCCTTGCAAAGCCAGGCGACTGGAACGAGCACACCGTGCAGCGCAGCGAGCTGTTCGCGCAGCGCCGCCATCGGCGTTGCGACGATCAGCAGCGCGGCATCGCGGAACGCCAGAGATGCATCGCCGCTGGCAACAGCAAGCGACGGAGGGAGCGCGACTCCCGGCAGATAGCGGACGTTTTCACGCGCCGCACACATTTCGGACGCCTGGGCCGCATCGCGAGCCCACAGCGTCACCTGATGACGCCGAGCCGCATTGGCGGCCAGCGCCGTGCCCCAGGCACCGGCACCGAGGACGCAGATTTTCATCGCATCTGTCGTCTTGGCCGGAGCCAGGACTTACTGCGTGAGAACCGACGGAGGCTGGCCGGCGGCCTGCGCCTGCTGCTGCTCGAACATCGCCTGGAAGTTGATTTCAGCGAGATGCACAGGCGGGAAACCACCGCGCTGGACCACGTCGGCCACGTTGCCGCGCAGGTACGGATAGACGATCTGCGGGCAGGCGATGCCGAGGATCGGACCCATCTGGTCTTCGGGCAGGTTGCGGATCTCGAAGATGCCGGCCTGCTTGGCTTCGACCAGGAACACGGTCTTGTCGCCGATCTTGGTCTGCACGGTGGCCGACACGGTGATCTCGTAGATGCCTTCGGTCACCGGCTGGGCATCGACGCCGAGCTGGATGTCGACGGTCGGCTGTTCCTGTTCCAGCAGGATGCCGGGCGAGTTGGGCTGCTCGAGCGACAGGTCCTTGAGGTAGACGCGCTGAATCTGGAAAACGGGATCGAGGGAGTCGGCCATGGCGGATCTTTCGGGAATCAAAAACGACTTAGAACGATGAAACGGGTCGACGATTATGGCTCGGCCGGGCCGGCCGTCAGGCGCCCTGCAGAAGCGGAACGAGACCGCCGCGGCCATCGAGCGCGATCAACTCGTCGCAGCCGCCGACATGGGTGTCGCCGATGAAGATCTGCGGCACAGTACGGCGCTGCGTGATTTCCATCATCTTCGCGCGCGCCTGCGGGTCGCTGTCGATGCGGATCTCGTCGATCTGCTCGACGCCCTTGGCCTTGAGAATCTGTTTCGCGCGAATGCAGTAAGGGCAGACGGCGGTGGTGTACATCTTGACGGCTTGCATGTTTCGGTTCCTTCAGACCTTGAGGCTTATGCCTTTTCGACCGGAAGATTAGCTTCTTTCCACGACTTCAGTCCGCCCGAAACGACTTGGGCCTGCTCGTAGCCGAGCTTCTTGGCCGTTGCCAGCGCGCGGCCCGCACGGGCACCGGTTGCGCACATCAGCAGCAGCGGCACATTCTTGTTCTTGACCGTGGCGACGAGCTTCTGTTCGAGCTGGTCGAACGGCACGTTGCGTGCGCCGGTGGCATGACCGGTCGCGAATTCGGCGGTATCGCGAACATCCACCAGCACGCCGCGTTCCCGGTTGATGAGCTGCACCGCGCCCTGGGCCGTGAGCGAACCGCCGCCCGCGCCGCCGCGCACGAGCGGCCAGGCCAGCATCCCGCCCGAAGTGACTGCAAGCAGGATCAGCGCCCAGTTGTCGACAATGAATTTCACGATGTTCCTTGAATGGCAAACCGCGGATTTTAGAATGTCCATCTTTCGATGCACACGGCGCAGACATTGCGCCGCATTCCCCGACCCCACTCACGGCGCGCAAACCTGACGCGTCGCCTCAAGCCAAAGGCCTTTTCCATGCACAAACTGGTACTGATCCGTCACGGTGAATCGACCTGGAATCTCGAGAACCGCTTCACCGGATGGACCGACGTCGACCTCACGCCGACCGGCGTCGAGCAGGCCAAGCAGGCCGGCCGTCTCCTGAAGGCCGAGGGCTACGACTTCGACGTCGCCTACACCAGCGTACTGAAGCGCGCCACGCGCACGCTCTGGCACACGCTCGACGAACTCGACCGCACCTGGCTGCCGGTAGTCCATTCGTGGCGCCTCAACGAGCGTCATTACGGCGGCCTGCAAGGCCTGAACAAGGGCGAGACGGCGAAGAAGTACGGCGACGAGCAGGTGCTGGTCTGGCGCCGCAGCTACGACACGCCGCCGCCGGTGCTGGAAGCGACCGATCCGCGCAGCGAGCGTGGCGACATCCGGTATGCCAAGCTGCCGCCGGAGCAGGTTCCGCTGACCGAGTGCCTGAAGGACACCGTGGCGCGCGTGCTGCCGTTCTGGAACGAGTCGATGGCGCCTGCGATCCGCAGCGGTCGCCGCATCGTCGTCGCCGCGCACGGCAATTCGATCCGCGCATTGGTGAAATACCTCGACGGCGTCTCCGACAGCGACATCGTCGGCCTCAACATCCCCAACGGCATTCCGCTGGTCTACGAGCTCGACGACGACCTGAAGCCGCTGCGCCACTACTACCTCGGCGACGCCGACGCCATCGCAAAAGCGGCCGCGGCTGTCGCATCGCAGGGCAAGGCCTGAAACCTGTCTAAATCGAAGGGAACCGCGGCAGGCTAATTGCTTCCAATCAGCTCGCGGGTATATTGATTCGACCGCCGACAAGGACACTCACACATGGGCCAGAAACTGAAAATCACCGGCTGGATCGCAGCCGGCGCCGTCGCCGGTGTGTTGACCACGGTCTCGCTGCAGACCGTCGCGCGGGGATCGCTCGCCCCATTGCCGCTCGAAGAACTGCAGCAACTCGCTGCGGTCTTCGGCATGGTGAAAAGCGATTACGTCGAACCCGTCGACGAGAAGAAGCTCATTTCGGACGCGATTTCCGGCATGGTGGCAGGCCTCGATCCGCACTCGCAGTACTTCGACAAGAAGTCCTTCAAGGAATTCCGCGAAGGCACGAGCGGACGCTTCGTTGGCGTCGGCATCGAGATTTCGCAGGAAGACGGCCTCATCAAGGTCGTTTCGCCCATCGAAGGCTCCCCCGCTTTCCGCGCCGGCCTCAAGCCGAACGACCTGATCACGAAGATCGACGACACCGCCGTTCGCGGCCTGTCGCTCAACGACGCGGTCAAGCGGATGCGCGGCGAGTCGAATACGAAGGTGCTCCTGACGATCTTCCGCAAGGACGAGAACCGCACCTTTCCGGTCACGATCACGCGCGAAGAAATCCGCACGCAATCGGTGCGCGGCAAGATCGTCACGCCGGGATACGGCTGGATTCGCCTGTCGCAGTTCCAGGAACGCACGGTCGACGATTTCGTGAAAAAGGTCGACGAGATATACAAGCAGGATCCGAACCTCAAGGGGTTGGTGCTCGATCTGCGCAACGATCCGGGCGGCCTGCTCGATGCGGCCGTCGCGATTTCGGCTGCATTCCTGCCGGAGAACGTGACCGTGGTTTCCACCGACGGCCAGCTTGCCGAAAGCAAGTCGATCTTCAAGGCGGCCCCCGAGTTCTATCAGCGCCGCGCCGGAACCGATCCGCTGCGCAGCCTGCCTGCCGCTCTCAAGACGGTGCCGCTGGTGGTGCTGGTCAACGAAGGCTCCGCTTCGGCGAGCGAGATCGTCGCCGGCGCGCTGCAGGACCACAAGCGCGCGACCATCATGGGCAGTCAGACCTTCGGCAAGGGTTCGGTGCAGACGGTGCGTCCGCTCGGTCCCGACACCGGTCTCAAGATCACGACGGCGCGCTATTACACGCCGAGCGGTGCATCGATCCAGGCCAAGGGCATTGTGCCCGAAGTGCTCGTGGATGAAAGCGCCGAAGGCAGCCCGTACGCGGCGCTGCGCATGCGCGAGGCCGATCTCGAGAAGCATCTGGCCAGCGGCCAGGGTCCGGAGAAGAAGGATCCGGAGCGCGAAAAGGCACGGGACGAGGCGCGAAAGCGTCTCGAGGAAGAAGCCAAGAAGCCGCCGCAGGACCGCAAGGTGCCCGAATTCGGCAGCGAGCAGGACTTTCCGCTGATGCAAGCGCTCAACCGGCTCAAGGGTGCACCGGTCGTCGCCAGCAAGACCCAGGTGATCGTCGAGAACAAGGAAGAGAAGAAGGAAAACTGACCTGAACGACGAGGCGCTGCTGCGCTATTCGCGGCACATACTTCTCGAAGAGTTCGGCATCGACGGGCAGGCACGCGTCGATGCTTCGCATGCGCTGATCGTCGGCGTCGGCGGACTTGGTTCGCCGGTTTCGCTTTATCTGGCAGCGGCAGGTGTCGGTCGCATCACGCTGGTCGACGACGATACGGTCGACCTCACCAATCTCCAGCGGCAGATCGCGCACACGACGGCGCGCGTCGGCATGACGAAGGTCGAATCGGCTGCGCAGGCGATGCGCGACATCAATCCGTCGATCGACATCGCGACGCATGCGGTGCGGATCGATGCGACGCTATTGGCCGATCTCATGCCGGGCATCGATATCGTGATCGACTGCAGCGACAACTTCGCGACGCGGCATGTCGTCAACGAGGCCTGCGTCAGGCATTCGAAACCGCTGGTCGCAGGTGCGGCGATCCGATTCGACGGACAGCTGGGTGTATACGACGTCCGGGATGCAGCGTCGCCCTGCTACGCCTGCATCTTTCCGCCCGATTCGGCGTTCGAAGAGACGCGTTGCGCCGTGCTGGGCGCATTCGGACCTGTCGTCGGCACGATTGGCGCGCTACAGGCGACGGAAGCGCTCAAGCTGCTTGCGGGAATCCGGCCTTCCATGGCTGGAAGCCTGCTGATGTACGACGGGCTACGTACTTCGTTCGACACCCTGAAGGTCATGCGCGATCCGGAATGCTGCGTTTGCGCGTCGCTCCGATCCGCTTTAGAAGACTGATTGGCTTATTTGGCGGTCTGCGGATTCCGCGCCGTCTTCGCCTTGGCTGCGCCCGAAGCCGCACCCGCGGTCGACGGCTTGCGGGCGTCGCTGAGAACCGCCACGCAATTCGCGTCCTTGCCCGGACCCGTTTCGATCGTCGCGGCCAGTGCGAGCAGCGGATTGATCGCACCGAGGGCCAGTGCCGCCAGGCCGCGTGCCGCCAGCGGTGCCGCCTTCACACCGACGGAAGGATCGCCGAACGAACCGCCGATTACCAGCGGCGTGCGCAGCGACAGGATGCTCATGTCCTTCGGCTCCGGACGAATCACGAAATCCATCTTCTCGGTGCCGAGGTTGGCAGTGCCGGTCGCATGGAACACGGTGTCGGTGGTGTCGAAGACGATCTCGCGACCGTTCATCACGCCCTTGTTGACGTCGAAAGCCAGGGCCGCACAGCGCATGTTCACGTTGTTGTCGCCGCCGAGCAGGAACTTGATGATTTCGCCGCCGTCCAGGCCTGCGAATTCGAGCAGCAGATTGCTAAAACGGCCGCTGCCGGTAAGCGCCGCAACGTCACCCGAAGCACTTCCCAGCCACTCGGAGACCGAGTTGCCGCGTCCTGAAAGATTGATGCGCCCGTCGAGATTGCTGAAGCTGGTCTTCATCGTCTCTACCTTCGGAATCATGCGATTCAGCTGAAGCGCACGGATGTCGAGCGAAGCACGGATGTCGGCAGGCGTCTGGGTGGAATCGATCCGGATCGCACCGGACAGCTTGCCGCCGGCTACGCCCAGGTCGAGCGGGTCAAGCGTCAGCACACCGTCCTTTAGCAGCACGTGCACGCTGCCCTTGTCGAGCGGAATATCGCGCACGTTTTTGATGCGGTCGGCGGTGTACTTCACATCGGCGTTCATGGCACGCAAGCGCTCGAGATCCAGCGTCGCCGTGGGCAACACCTTGTCGTTGCTACCCTTCGCGCGCTTGACGGTCGCAGGGGCCGCCACGCCTTCGACGGAACTGGCTGAGCGCGCCGTCGGCGGCAGGCCGATCAGCGGGCCGAGATCGTCCATGTCCATCACGCTGGAGCGCAACTGGCCGTTGAGCGTCGGCACCTTCTGCCCCTGGTCGAAAGTCATTTCGCCGGCAATGTCCGAAAGGCCCAGCTTGCCCTTGAGCGCATCGGCTTTCCACAGGTTGCCCTGCTTGGTGACGTGCACATTGATCGCGTAAGGCGACGTGTCGGGAAGTGCAATGCCGAGCAGCGGATACAAGGCGCCCAGGCTCTGGCCGCGCACATCGACCTTTGCATCGATGCCGTCGAGACCGTCCAGAGATGCGACGGAGCCCGCAGCCTTCAATCGGGTCTGGCCGGCTGCCGCATCGATTTCAAGAGGAAACGGCGGCTGCCCGCTCGAGGTGAGCTGCAGGACGTTTCCGGTACGTCCCTGCGCTTTCAAGGGCTGCTTCCGATACGTGCCCTTGATCTTGAAACTCAGCGGCAACTCGCCCGCACTGGAATCGAAATCGATGTCGGCATGCAGATCGACACCCAGATGTCTGGCAAGAAAGTCGATCGAGCCGGCGTCCACTTCGACACGTCCAATTTCGGGCACCGTGCCCTTGTCCGATGTGTCCTTGCCTAAAGCCCAGGTGCGCTTGCCGTCTTCTTCCATCTGCAGCCCCACGACAGGCGATGTCAGTGCAATCCGTGGAATGACGACCTTGCCTCCCAGAAGCGGCCAGAAGCGGATCTCGAATTCGGCGCGCTCGGCTTTGACGAGATAAGGGTCGCGCGCCCAGGCCGGATTGGCGAATTCGATGCCATCCAGCTTGATCGTCGCGCCGCGCAATCCCAGACCCACATCCAGCCGACGCGTGATCTCGAATTTGCGCTCGGTCTTCTCGCTCACATAGCGATTGACGGGCCCCCGCAGCACATCCCACGGAAAAAAGACAGCGACGAGAGCCAGTACGACAAAGAGCCCTGCGACTACCGTAGCAATCCTCAACGCAATATGTCTGCTTCTTGAACTATTCATGCATGACTCTCGAACGACGGTACAGAAGCATGCGAAGCTAGCCCTGTATCGCTTATCCGGCAGTCGTCATCGATGCGCATGACACGTACGGCAAGGCCTACGATTTTTGACTGTCCATCCGTCGCAATGCGCGCCTTTGAGTCGGATAAATCCTACGAAGACCGAACCTTGAAGATTGCAAATACGAATCGCAAGTTCGATTAGGTTTCATTTACATGTTGTTTATCCCGATCTCGCGGACCTCGACTGCAATGAGTGCCTCGGCATGAACCCCAGATTGAAAACATACATCGTCGAAGACAACCTTACGATCCGCGAAAATCTCGTTGGCACTCTGGAAGAACTCACCTGCATAGTCGCCATCGGATATGCGGAAAGCGAGAGCGAAGCCCGTGCATGGTTCAGCACGCACGAAGACGATTGGGAATTGGCGATCGTCGATCTATTCCTGAAGCAGGGAAGCGGTCTGGGCGTCCTTCAGGAATGCATCGGTCGCCGCCCGAATCAAAAAGTGGTGGTCTTGAGCAACTACGCGACGCCCGACATTCGCAAACGGTGTGCACAACTCGGTGTCGATGCGGTATTCGACAAATCTAACGAGATCGACGCGCTCATCGATTTCTGTGTTGCCCACGCTGCATCGCGGCATCAAGGTACGGAGAGCCGTTAGACCTCGAGCGACAGCCGGCGCGCCTGCTGCCTTTGAAATAGCCAAACAGAACGGCCCTTGCATTGCTGCAAGGGCCGTTCTCTTTTCTGGCAAGCCGGCTTATGCACCGACCGAAGCTGGATCAATCGATCAGCTTGTTCTTCAGGGCGTAGTACGTAAGGTCGCTGTTGGAAGAAAGATTCATCTTCTCCATCAGGCGCGTGCGGTACGTGCTCACCGTCTTCACCGAAAGCGACAGCGTCTTGGCAATGTCGCCGGCGGTCTCGCCCTTGGCAAGCTTCAGGAATACCTGGAACTCGCGTTCGGAGAGCTGTTCGTGCGGCGCCGCGTCGTCCTTGCGATCGAGCTGACGCGCAAGCAATTCGGCGACTGCGGGCGTGATGTAGCGGCGACCCAGAGAGATCGTGCGGATCGCATTCACGATCTCGATAGGATCGCATTCCTTGTTGAGATAGCCGCTGGCGCCCTGACGGATCAGGTTCATCGCATAGTGCTCTTCGGGGTAGCCGCTGAGGATGAGGATGCCGACATCCGGCGCCTTGGCCCGGATCATCGCCAATGCATCGATGCCGCTTTGTCCGGGCATCGACAGATCCATGACGAGCACGTCGAGTTCTGTGGTGCGCACCAATTCGATGGCTTCGCGTCCCGTACCGGCTTCGCCTACGACCCGAAGATCGACGTGTTCCGAGAAAAACTGGCGCAAGCCGGAGCGCACGATGGCGTGGTCATCCACAATTCCGATCTTGATCATCTGTTACCTTGTTCGTTGTCCTGCGCATTGAGCGTCGCAAAAATGCTGGCCCTTGGCCGGCATCGATTATTCCCGAATTTGAATCACTGGCATCTTGCGGAGTCCTCATGCGCTGGTTAGCTTTACCGAAGATGGCCCTGAGCCTGCTGCTTGCGACGCTCGCCGCCGCAGCGTTGGTGGGCATCAACGAGGCGGGCTACCTTCAATCTCACCGCGCACTCACAACTGTTGCAGAAGCACAACAGAGGCGCCTCGCGCTCACGACGCTGATGCAAAACGTGCTCGATGCAGAAACGGGCCAGCGTGGCTACCTGTTGACCGGCGCCGGAAGTTATCGGCAACCATATGACGACGCGGTCAAGCGGGTCGACGGCCAGGTTGTCGCTCTGCGGGCACTTTACGACTCGCAAGACGGCGAACGGGCGAAACTGGAAGAGCTGGCAAAGCACGTGGCGCGCAAGCTGGGCGAGATGGACATGAGCGTGCGGATGCGCGCGAACGGCAACGACGCCTGGAAGTTCGTCATCGACACCGATGTCGGGCGCGAGGAAATGGACGATATCCGCACAGGCGCGGCCGAACTCATCGCCAGCAGCAATCAGGCGCTCATCGACGGCCAGATCCAGATCGCGAGCTCGCTCAAGCTGGGCCGCGTCGGCATCCTGGTGGTCGTTCTGACGGCCCTCTCGGCCTTCTATCTCTATCTGCGCCAGACACACATACTGCAGTCGGTCGGCGAACGGCAGCAGGAGGCACTGCAGCGGGAGCGCAACGTACTCGAAAGCGAAGTGCAGGAACGCACCGTCATGCTGGCCGAGCTGGCCACGCACCTGCAGGAGGTGCGCGAAACCGAGCGCGGCTACCTGGCGCGCGAACTGCACGACGAGCTCGGATCGCTGCTCACGGCCGCCAAGCTGGACGTCGCTCGCCTCAAGTCGAGGCTTGTCGATTCGCCGGACGCGATCCAGCGGCTGCAGCATCTCACCGAGCTGCTCAACAGCGGCATCGCGCTCAAGCGCCGGATCATCGAAGACCTGAGGCCATCATCCCTGTCGAACCTCGGATTGGTGGCATCCCTCGAGATTCTCGGCCGCGAATTCGCCGAGCGCTCCGGTCTGCAGATCGAGATCTCGCTCGAACCGGTGGAGACCGACGAGGCGCGGCAACTCACCATCTACCGCATGGTCCAGGAGAGCCTGACCAACATCGCCAAATATGCCGAAGCCACCGAAGCGACGATCGTGATGAAGGACTACGGAAATCATGTGGAGGTCGAGGTCTCGGACAATGGCAAGGGGTTCGACACCACCCGCATACCGTCGGCGACGCACGGCCTGGCGGGAATGCGCCATCGCGTCGAAACGGCCAAGGGCAAACTTACCGTGGCATCGTCGCCGGGTAGCGGAACGCGGCTGACGGCCATGTTGCCGGTGCGAGGTTGAACGATGACCGAGGCTTGGACACCCGTATATGCGTACGCCCATGCACCCATCTTTCGGGCCTTCGAAACGACAGCCGCCGGACGATACGCCGCTCTCCTACGATTCCCGCCCGCGGCTGCTGACAGTTGATTCGAGCAGCCGAGGTTTAAGGTAGCACTGTGTCGCGAATTTGAAGCGGCCTGCAGTTTTTGCAGTTTTCATCTCCCAGGAACCAGGAAAGGACTTCTCATGAACACCAAGACAGCCTCGCAACTCGCAGACGACGCCAACAAGACCGCCAACGACGCGATCGATTCGACCCGCGCCTACGCACAGAATGCCGTCAACGCAGCTGGCGAAAAAGTCCGCGATCTGCGCCGCGAAGCGGAGCCGGCCATGGAGCAGATCGCTGCCCGTGTTCAACACGCAGTCCAGCGCGGCCTCGATGCTGCCTCGACCACCAGCGCCCGCGCACAGCGCCGCATCGAACAGGCAGCAGACGTGACCGGCAAGTACATCGCCGACCAACCCGTTCGCTCGGTGCTGATCGCAGCAGCTGCAGGTGCAGCCATCACCGCGCTGATCGTGCTCGCCAGCCGTAGCACCCGCGACGACTACTGATCGGATCTTCGCCCGCCTCCCAGCCGCCTTTTGCCCGCCGATCGTTTTTTCGTAGCCCGATGCTCCATCCCATTTATTCCACGGTGCTAGGGCACCCCGAACTGATCGCAGACCACATCGCCAACTATTCGGCGCTGATCAGGCAAGAGGTGGCGCAAGCCAGTCGAGGCTTGATCGTACGTGCGGTCGCGGGCGTGCTCGCGGTCGTCAGCGCCTTGCTCGCTCTGGGGCTGGCGGGCGTTGCCGTCATGCTCGGCAGTGTCAATGGCAATTTTCACTGGGCGCTCGTGATCGTTCCCGGTGTCGCATTGCTGATTGCCGCCGTCGCGGCATATCTGGCAATGAAGCCCGTGCTTTCCAACAGCTTCGATGACCTGAAAGCTCAGCTGAGTGCCGACATGCACGCAATGCACGTTGCAGGAGGCCGCAATGGCCGTTGATCGTTCCATCCTCACGCCACAGCAACGCCTTGCGATTTCGAGACGCGCATTGTTCAACCAGTTCGAGGACGAGCTGGAGGAGGATGGCGTGGATTCTTCCGGCAATTCAGGCGCGAGTTCGGCGGATGGAACCACCAGGAATCTGGCTGGACATGCTCCATCGTCGCCACGTGCGACGAAGCGCGGTTTTCTCGACGGATACATCAGCGGAATTCCAGCACTGGCGATCGCGCGGAACATCGGCGAACGATGGTGGCGTCGCCATCCGGCCAATGCCGTCGTCCAGCTTGCAAGACCCGTGCTGGGACGTTATGCCCGCCAAAAGCCGGCAAAGCTGATTGCGATCGCAGCCGGAACCGGTGCGCTTCTGATCCTGATCAAGCCGTGGCGCCTGCTGTCCGCGACTGCTCTGATCGCAGCGGTGTTGAAGACGTCGGATGTCGCCGACATGGTGACATCGCTTGTGCACAATAACAACGTAAACCTGCCGGATTGAGATCCGGGGTCGGAAGTCAGGCTGGCTTGACGGTCAGCAGATTTTCCACCTTGATCACGCCGGCTGTCGATCTTGCGATCTGCTCAGCGCGCGATCGAGACGACGTCGTCGGCGCGGTGCCGCGTAGAACCACCTCGCCACTTTTTGTCTGAACTTCAATTCCGATCGCACTCAACTCAGGATCCCGTGCCAGTTCCCCAGTGATTTTGGCGGTGATCGCGGCATCGCCGACGTTTGCGGAAATGCTTGCGCCGGCGTCTTTCAGCCGGTCCTTGATATCGCTCGCCTCAAATTGAGCTCGCGCGTCTGCAGCCAGCTCACGCGTCTTTGCAACGGTTTCGGTGCCTGCCCGCTCTGTGCGTGCCAGTGCTGCATCGAGCTGCTGGCCTGCGGTGCGGCCGCTCGAGCCGTTATCGCAGGCACTTGCCAGCGCAGACACTGCGACCCACAGGGCCACGTGCCATGCGCTTCGCATTACAGCTTGTCGGCGCCGGACTTGACAGCGTCCTTGGCCTTCTCTTTGGTGTCGCCATACGTGCTTTGCACCTTGCCGGAAGCCTGGTCGACATTGCCTTCGGCTTCTAGCTTCTCGTTGCCGACGATCTTGCCGGCCAATTCCTTGACCTTGCCCTTGGCCTGGTCGACACGACCTTCAACTTGATCCTTGTTCATGGCATTTCCTTTGAGGTGGTTGGTTTAAACATGGGTTGCAGTCACTGAAACCCATGACTGGAAGTTATGCGCGAGCGTGGTGACCGCCCGCTAGCGGACTTCCCGAACCCCTGTAGGACTTCTGCAGTTCAGGCCGTCAAGATCCAACCCTCCAGCGGGTCGATATGAAGAGGCAAGCCATGACCATGCGTCGATGCGCCATCGTCGATCGCTGGCTGCACCGATGCCCAGGCTGCCTGGACGAGGCACAGCACCGCATCCAGCCGATCGCCTTGCGCGTCGGCGAGCAGCATGTCGCGTTGCGCATGCGTCAGCGCCAGGCGCAATCCAAGCCGCGTGGCGCCGCGTTCCAGCGCCGAGACAAGATCTGCTCGGGCCACCCAGCGTTCGGCCGTCTGACGCGCGGTGTCGTCCGCCTTGTAACTGCGCCTGCCGATCAGCTCGCGTGCCAGCATGCCTGGATAGGCCTCCAGCGCGATGCGGGTCGCGCCGGGTAGTTCGAACAGGCCCGGCAGCGCAGCGCCGGCCTCCAGCAAACGCGGAACGCCGGCATGAAGCATGAACGCAACCGGCGGATTGACCCATTTCATCGACGGGCTGGAGCCGGCGGGCAAATCCGTGGCCCGGTGCGCGAATTTCCGGCCGACCGGTCGTGCATCGCAAAATCCCGCGAATGCCGTACGGATTTCGGCACGTGTGAGGCTCGCGTAATACGCCATCAGCGCTTGCCACTGGACCGGCCAGCCCAGCGTCTCGACCAGCTCGCGCGGCAGTCCGAAAGGGAAGTCGAAACCGCCGGTCCAGGCGGGTGTGTCGCGCATCCAGGCGGCCCATCCGTCCAGCGCGGGGAATGTCAGCAGCTTCGACAGCGCCACGCGACCGCCGCGCACGCTCCCGAGCGCCACGACGATCGGTTTGCGGACACTGGGCGCACTCGAGAAATCGCAACCGAACAGGACCGTCAAACCGCAACCTTCAATTGCGCCCGACGATCGCCGCGGTGACCATCAGCTCTTCCAGCAAGGCCAGCGAAACCTTGCCCGACACGGCATACGGATCGAGTTCGGCACGTTCCGAGTAGCGCAGCAGCGTCGAGGCGTGAATCTTGGTGAGATTCACCTGCCCCATCGTCCAGCCGCCGAAGCGACGTTCGGTGATTTCGTCGTAGTGGAGCAGCACCACGTCTTTGTGCCGCGGGTCTTTCTGGATATGGCCGTAAAGCTCGCTCACCGTGGCGCGCCCGCCCTCGATCGCCTGCAGAAAAACGCCGCTGCCGTAACAAAGGATGCCTGTCACTCCGCAGGCCGGATTGTGGGCACGGGACTGCGCCAGGATCGCATCGATGGCGCCGGGGCTGGCATCGACAGCACGGCTGGCATAGAGAAGTCGTACGAGCATGGCGTTCAGCGCTTTCGCGGCAGGAGTGAGAGAAATTCGCGCCGCAGGTTCGGATCTTTCAGGAAGACACCGCGCATGACGGAGTTGATCATCTTGCTGTCCATTTCTTTCACACCGCGCCAAGCCATGCAGAAATGTTCCGCTTCCATGACCAGAGCAAGGCCGTCCGGCTGGGTTTTCTGCTGGATCAGGTCTGCGAGTTGCACGACGGCTTCTTCCTGGATCTGCGGCCGGCCCATGATCCATTCGGCGAGCCTTGCGTACTTCGACAGACCGATCACATTGGTGTGCTCATTGGGCATAATGCCGATCCAGAGCTTGCCGATGATCGGGCAGAAATGATGCGAACATGCGCTGCGCACCGTGATCGGGCCGACGATCATCAGTTCGTTCAGATGCTCCGCATTCGGGAATTCGGTGAGCTTCGGCGGTGGGACGTAGCGCCCCTGGAAGACCTCGTTGAGGTACATCTTGGCAACGCGTCGTGCGGTGTTGTCGGTGTTGTGGTCGTTCTTGACGTCGATCACCAGACTCTCGAGCACGCCCTTCATCTTGATCTCGACTTCGTCTAGCAGCGCGTCCATGTCGCCGGGCTGCAGGAAATCCGCGATGTTGTCGTTGGCGTTGAAGCGCTTCCTGGCCGCGACCAACCGCTCGCGGATCTTCACGGACATCGGAACGCCCTCGTCGATTTCATTCGGCGCGGAAAGCGCGCCGGCGGCGGGGTCGTTCGATATGTCGGTTTTCGTGAGCATGCACAAATCCTAGCAGTGAATGAATCGCCGTCGAAGCGTACCGGGAAGCCCGCGCAGCCTCGAAAGCGCGCTATCGGTTCGGTAGCGAAAACTCGGTCAGGAGCGGCAGGTGGTCCGACATGCGCGCCCAGATTGGCCCGCGCGGAACGCTGCAGGCCGTCGGCGTGAGCTGTCGTGCGTAGATGAAGTCGAGCTGCGTCACCGGCAGCCGCGACGGATAGGTGAGCGTCGACGGGCCGCGCAGGTCGCTCGAATCCCGCATGCCCATCGCGTTCATGGCGTAACGCATGCGCGCACCCCAATCGTTGAAATCGCCAGCGACGATGACGGCATCGTCGGCCGGAATCTCGCGCTCGATGAATTCGCGCATGCGGGCGATCTGCCGCACGCGGCTGCCCTTGATCAGCCCCAGGTGCACCACGATGGCATGCACCGTCAGCCCGTCGACGTCGATCACCACATGCAGCAGCCCGCGCTGCTCGAAGCGGTGGTCGGAGATGTCGTGATGATTCTGGCGGACAACGGGCCAGCGAGTGAGCAGCGCATTGCCGTGCTCGCCATGGCGCGTGATGGCATTGGTTTCGTAGACGGCGGTGTAGCCCTCGGGCGCCAGGAATTCGGCTTGCGGCATGTCGGGCCAGCGGGCGAACTGCTGCGCGCCCTGCCGGTTCATCTTGCGCACTTCCTGCAGGCAGACGATGTCCGCATCGAGCTGTTCGATGGCGTGGCCGAGATTGTGGATTTCCAGCCTCCGCGCCGGCCCGATGCCCTGCACGCCCTTGTGTATGTTGTATGTCGCCACCCGGAAGGTGTGCGCGGTCGCGTTCATGGCGCGAATTGTGGCAGCAGCAGAATGGCTTCCGCGTTCGAGGGAGAAAAGCATGCATCGGCCGCTTCGCGAAACGGCAGCCATCGCCAGTCGGTGTGTTCGCGTGGCGCCAGCACCGGCACGACTCGTTCCGGAACACACAGCCCGAACAGGTGTTCGGTATTTCTCGTCACGCCTGGGCCGTATCGGGCGCGCCATTGCGGATAGATGTCGTAGACGTTCTGCAGCTGCCAGTCGCGAAGGTTCGTCGCCAGGTCGCTGCCCGGCATGCAGTCGATGCCGGTTTCCTCGCCGACTTCGCGCGCAGCCGTGAACGACAGCGCTTCGTCCGGACGGTCCTTGCTGCCGGTCACCGACTGCCAGAACTCTTCCGCATCGGCGCGCCTGATCAGCAGCACGTCGAGTGCTGGCGTGTGGATCACGACCAGAACCGACTCGGGAATCTTGAAATCTTTCATTTCCTAAGCACCGGTAAAATCCGGATTGACACTAAAACACACTTGATGATTTTTTTGCCGCACCCTTGTATCGCAGGTACGAGCGGGTGGCATTTTCGTTTGCATGGATCTGAATGAAATGATGTTGAAAAGAACGTACGCGCCGCTGGCGGGTCTGGCTTTGTCGCTGAGCCTGTCGCTCGCGCTCCTTCCCGCGCACGCGGCCGAACCGCGCAAGGTGGATGTGATGCTCATCGGCGGCGGCATCATGAGTTCGACGCTCGGCGTCTGGCTGAAGGAACTGGAACCCTCCTGGTCGATGGAGATGGTCGAGCGCCTGGACAAGGTCGCGGAGGAAAGCTCGAACGGCTGGAACAACGCAGGCACCGGGCATTCTGCGCTGGCCGAATTGAACTACACGCCGGAAGACAAGAACGGCAAGGTCGAGATCTCCAAGGCCATCGAGATCAACGAGGCTTTCCAGATTTCGCGTCAGTTCTGGGCTTCGCAGGTCAGGAGCGGCGTGCTGCAGAACCCGCGTTCATTCATCAACTCGACGCCGCACATGAGTTTCGTCTGGGGCGACGAGAACCGTGCGTTCCTGAAGAAGCGCTACGAAGCGCTCAAGGCCAGTCCGCTGTTCGGCGGCATGCAGTACTCGGAAGATCCAGAACAGATCAAGAAGTGGGTTCCGCTCATGATGACGGGACGCGATCCGAAGCAGAAGATCGCCGCGACATGGACGCCGATCGGCACCGATGTGAATTTCGGCGAGATCACGCGCCAGTTCGTCGGGTATCTGCAGAAGCAGCCGGATTTCTCGCTGAAGGTTTCGAGCGAGGTCCAGAACATCACGCGCAATGCCGATGGCACCTGGCGTATCGCATACAAGAACCTGAAAGACGGCACGTCCACGCAGACCGATGCGAAGTTCGTCTTCATCGGCGCCGGCGGTGGCGCGCTGCATCTGCTGCAGAAGTCGGGCATTCCCGAAGCCAGGGACTATGCAGGCTTCCCGGTCGGCGGCTCTTTCCTCGTCACCGACAACCCGGCCATCGCCGAACAGCATCTTGCCAAGGCCTACGGAAAGGCGTCGGTCGGTGCGCCGCCGATGTCGGTGCCGCATCTCGACACACGCGTGCTCGACGGCAAGCGCGTGATCCTGTTCGGACCGTTCGCGACGTTCTCGACCAAGTTCCTGAAGGAAGGCTCGTACCTCGACATCCTCACCAGCACGACGCCGCACAACATGTGGCCGATGGTGAAGGTCGGCGTCGACCAATATGCGCTGGTCGAATACCTGGCCGGACAGCTGATGCTCTCCGACGACGACCGGATGAAGGCGCTGAAGGAATATTTCCCGAACGCGAAAAAGGAAGACTGGCGCCTCTGGCAGGCCGGCCAGCGCGTCCAGGTCATCAAGCGCGACAAGGACAAGGGCGGCGTGCTCAAGCTGGGCACCGAGATCGTCAGCTCGCAGGACGGCAGCATCGCCGGCCTGCTCGGCGCTTCGCCGGGTGCGTCGACCGCCGCGCCGATCATGCTGGACCTCATGAAGAAGGTGTTCAAGGACAAGGTCGCGACGCCGGAATGGCAAGCGAAGATCCGTCAGCTCGTGCCGAGCTATGGCACGCAACTGAACGATCGCCCGGACCGCGTGTATCAGGAGTGGGCATCGACCGCCGAGGTCCTGCAACTCACACCGCCGCCGATGATCGACCAGACAGTGCCGGTCAAACAGGACACGACGGCGCCCCAGGCAAACCAGACGCAGCCGAAGCCGGTCGCGCCAAAGCTTACGAAACAGAACGCAGACCTGGCGATTTGAGCGAGGTCGGCCGCAGCTCGAAGCGCTGCCGGCTGGAAACGAAAAAGGGGATCACGTTTGAACGTGCTCCCCTTTTTTTCGTTCGGCTGACTCAGGCCGCCGGCTGGACGTTCCGCAGCTTGATGTGCAGTTCGCGCAGCTGCTTCTCGTCGACCGGGCTCGGCGCCATCGTCAGCAGATCTTGCGCGCGCTGGGTCTTCGGGAAGGCGATCACGTCGCGGATCGAATCCGCACCGGTCATCAGCATGACCAGGCGGTCGAGGCCGATGGCGATGCCACCGTGCGGCGGCGCACCGTATTGCAGCGCATCGAGCAGGAAACCGAACTTGAGCTGCGCATCTTCGGCATTGATCTTGAGCGCGCGAAACACCTTGCTCTGCACTTCCTCGCGGTGGATACGCACCGAGCCGCCACCCATCTCGATGCCGTTGAGCACCATGTCGTAGGCCTTGGCGATGCATTTCTCGGGCGCGGTGTCCATCAGGTCTTCATGACCGTCCTTCGGTGCCGTGAACGGATGATGCACGGCCGACCAGCGCTGGCCTTCCTCGTCGAACTCGAACATCGGGAAATCGACCACCCAAAGCGGTGCCCACCGGTTCTCGAACAGCCCGGCCTTCTTGCCGAAGGCGCTGTGGCCGATCTTCACGCGCAGCGCGCCAATGGCGTCGTTGACGATCTTTTCCTTGTCGGCGCCGAAGAACAGGATGTCGCCGTTGCGGGCGCCGGTGCGGGCGATGATCTCGGACAGCGTCGCGTCGTCGAGGTTCTTCACGATCGGGCTCTGCAGGCCTTCGCGGCCGGCAGCGGCGTCGTTGACCTTGATGTAGGCCAGACCCTTGGCGCCGTAGATCTTGACGAATTCCTGGTACGCATCGATCTCGCCGCGCGACATGCCGCCTTCGGCACCGCCGCCCGGGACGCGCAAGGCGACCACTCGACCGTCCTTCATCGTCGCGGCATTCGAGAACACCTTGAACTCGACGCGCTTCATCAGCTCGGTGAGTTCGGTGAACTCGAGCTTGACGCGCAGGTCGGGCTTGTCCGAGCCGTACTTGAACATCGCATCGCCGTACGACATCGTCGGGAACACCGGCAGGTCGATCGAAGCGGCTTCGCGGAAGACCTTGCGGATCATTCCCTCGAACATCTCGCGGATCTCCTCCTCGGTCAGGAACGAGGTCTCGATGTCGATCTGCGTGAATTCGGGCTGGCGGTCGGCGCGCAGGTCTTCGTCGCGGAAACATTTGACGATCTGGTAGTAGCGGTCGTAGCCGGCCACCATCAGCAACTGCTTGAAAAGCTGCGGCGACTGCGGCAGCGCGAAGAAGCTGCCGTCGTGCACGCGGCTCGGCACCAGATAGTCGCGAGCGCCTTCGGGCGTCGACTTGCCGAGCATCGGCGTCTCGATGTCGATGAAGCCGTTGGCATCGAGGAACTTGCGCGCCTCCATCGTCACCTTGTAGCGCAGCATCATGTTGCGCTGCATGGCCGGACGGCGCAGGTCGAGCACGCGGTGCGTGAGACGGGTGGTTTCCGAGAGGTTGTCGTCGTCCAGCAGGAACGGCGGCGTCACCGACGGGTTGAGCACCTTCAGTTCGTGGCAGAGCACTTCGATCTTGCCGCTCTTCAGGCCGTCGTTGGTCGTGCCTTCGGGGCGGGCACGCACCAGGCCGGTGACCTGCACGCAGAACTCGTTGCGCAGGTCTTCGGCGGTCGCGAAAGTCGAGGCGCGGTCGGGGTCGCACACGACCTGCACGTAGCCTTCGCGGTCGCGCACGTCGATGAAGATCACGCCGCCGTGGTCGCGACGGCGATTGACCCAACCGCACAGCGTGACGGTTTCGCCCATCATGGCTTCGGTGACGAGGCCGCAATAGTGGGAACGCATTTGTGAACGGATGGGCATGGAAGTCGTTTTCAGGTTCAGGCGCCGTTGGCGCGTTGTGGGTTGACAGCGATGGTCGCGGGGCCGCCGGGAACGACCACGCCCATCGAGACGATGTACTTGAGCGCCTCGTCGACGCTCATCTTGAGTTCGATGCAGTCGCTGCGCTTGAGCATCACGAAATAGCCGCCGGTCGGGTTCGGCGTGGTCGGCACATAGACGCCGAGGTATTCGCCGCCGCCGAGATGCTCCAGCACTTCGGCGCCGGGCGTTCCGGTGACGAAGGCGATCGTCCATGAATTCGGACGCGGCCATTCGATCAGCACTGCCGTGCGGAACGCATTGCCGTTCTCGGAAAACAGCGTGTCGGAAACCTGCTTGACGCTCGAATAGATCGATCGCACCACCGGGATGCGGCGCACCACCGCATCGCCCCAGCCGAGCAGGCGCTTGCCGACGAAGTTGCTGGCGACTGCGCCGACCACCAGAAGGATGGCCAGCGTGAGCAACACGCCCAGGCCGCGAACGCGGTGGGCGTTGAGCCAGTCGGTCCAGTCGCTCGGGAGCAGCCAGAGTGTCTGGTCGAGCGTACCGATAATCCAGTTCAGCACGCCCAGCGTGATGACCAGCGGCACGATGACCAGCAGCCCGGAAAGCAGCCATTTGCGCAGCGCATGCATGGCGGAACCTCAGTCCTTCTTGGATGAAGCCGCCGGCGCCGGCGCTGGCGAAGAGGCCGGTGCTGCACTGGCGGCAGGTGCCGCGGCCGGCGCGGCAGCCGGTGCGCTGGCGCCACCTTCGGACGACGCGCCCTTCTCTCCACCCTTGTCGCTGCCTTTTTCGCCACCTTCGCTCTTCGAAGCGCCGCCGTCGGCCGGCTTCTTGCCCCCGCCTTCGCGGAAATCGGTCACATACCAACCGGAACCCTTGAGCTGGAAGCCTGCCGCGGTGACCTGTTTCTGAAATGTGCTCGCGCCGCACGCCGGACACACCGTAAGGGGGGCGTCGGACATTTTTTGCAGCGCATCCTTGGCGAAGCCGCAGGAACTGCACTTGTAGGCGTAGATAGGCATGGGATTGGGAGAGAAAATGCGACGCAGCGGCCGCTCGCAAAGCCCATGATTATAAGGCGGCGTCCTACCCCTCAGACCCTGCACGCGCAGGGCCCGTGAACCGACATTTCAGTCCGGCGCGGTCGCCAGCGGCCGGTGCGGCGTACGCGTGTTGGACACCCACTGTGGCGCCAGCGACCCCACGACCATGCCGAAAGCCGCCGACAGCACGCCGGCGAGTTGCGCCGGAAAGTCGACACCGAGCGATGTCGAGAGGAACAGCAGCCACACGCCGACGCCCAGGGTCACCGACGCCACTGCGCCCTGCGTGCTCGCCCTTTGCCAATACAGACCGAAAACCAGCGGCACGAACGCGCCCACCAGCGGCACCTGATATGCACCCGAGACCAGCTCGTAGATCGGCGTGCCCTGCATGCGGATCGCGTAGGCCAGCACGACAGCGCTGAAAACCAGCACCGTGATCCGCATCGTCCGCAGATTTTCCCGGTCGGTGCCTGACGGACGGAACTGGCGCCATATGTTTTCGGTGAAAGTCACGCTCGGTGCCAGCAGCGTGGCCGAAGCGGTCGACTTGATGGCCGATAGCAACGCACCAAAAAAGAGCACCTGCATCACGAACGGCATCTTCTCGAGCACCAGGGTGGGCAGTACCTTCTGCGGATCGTCCTTGAGCAGTTGCGCTGCCTGCTCCGGCATGATGAGCAAGGCACTCGCCACCAGGAACATCGGCACGAAAGCAAACAGGATGTACGCAATGCCGCCGATGACCGGGCCGCGCGTCGCCGCCTTGACGCTGTTGGCGGACATCACGCGCTGGAACACGTCCTGCTGCGGAATCGAGCCGAGCATGATCGTGATGGCAGCCGCGAAGAAGAAGACCATGTCGCGCAGACTCGGCTCCGGCCAGAACCTGAAGAGGTCCCTGCTGGTCGCAAAAGCGATTACCTTTTCAGCACCGCCGGCCATGTTCCCGGCAAAGACGGCGATAACCGCCAGGCCAACGACCAGAATGATCATCTGTATGAAATCGGTCACCGCGACCGACCACATGCCGCCGAAAAGTGTGTACGCCAGGATCGAGACGACGCCGATCGTCATGCCCACCGGCATGCTGATCGCGCCGGCAGACAGCACGTTGAACACCAGCCCCAGCGCCGTCACCTGCGCCGAGACCCAGCCCAGATAGCTCACCATGATGATGATCGAGCACGCCACCTCGACCGTGCGGCCGTAGCGCTCGCGGTAGTAGTCGCTGATGGTCAGCAGCGTCATGCGGTACAGCTTGCCGGCAAAGAACAGCCCGACCAGGATCAGGCAGGTGCCGGCACCGAACGGATCTTCGATCACGCCGTGCAGACCTCCGTCGATGAACTTCGCCGGTATGCCGAGCACCGTCTCCGACCCGAACCAGGTCGCGAACGTCGTCGTCACGATCATGAAAAGCGGCAGATTGCGCCCGGCGATCGCGAAATCGGTGGTGTTCTTGACGCGACGCGCGGCGATGAGCCCGACGGCGATCGTTAGCAGCAGATATACGGCGACCAGGGTCAAAAGCACGGCGAAGCTCCTTCAGCTCTTCAGAACAGACGCACGCGCACCAACACCTGCATCGCAATCAGACCCAATACAAAACCCATGCCACCGTAGACGATGGCCTGCAGCAGGCGATTGGTCCGCTTCTGCGCCTGGAGCAATTCCAGCAGTTCGCGCCGGTTGTCGCCCGGGCGATGCGACAGGAACTCGTGCATCAGCCGCGGGAACTGCGGCAGCAATTTGGCATAACGCGGCGCCTCGGCGCGCAGTTGAGCGAACAGCCGCTTCGGCCCGACCTGGTCGATCATCCATTTCTCGAGAAAAGGCTGGGCCGTGGCCCAGAGGTCGAGTTCGGGATCGAGCTGGCGACCCAGGCCTTCGATGTTCAGCAGCGTCTTCTGCAGCAGTACCAGCTGAGGCTGGATCTCCACATGGAAGCGGCGCGAAGTCTGGAAAAGCCGCATCAGCACCATGCCAAGCGAGATTTCCTTCAGCGGACGGTCGAAGTACGGCTCGCAGACGGTGCGGATCGCGGCTTCGAGTTCGTCGATGCGCGTGCCTTCGGGCACCCAGCCGCTCTCGAGGTGCAGCTCGGCCACGCGCTTGTAGTCCCGCCGGAAGAAGGCGACGAAGTTCTGCGCGAGGTATTCCTTGTCCGACTCGGTCAGCGTGCCGACGATGCCGAAATCCAGCGAGATGTAGCGACCGAAGGTTTCCGGTGCCAGGCTGACCTGGATGTTGCCGGGATGCATGTCGGCATGGAAGAAACCGTCGCGGAAGACCTGCGTGAAGAAGATCGTCACGCCGTCGCGCGCCAGCTTGGGGATGTCGACTCCGGCCGCGCGCAGACGGTCGAGCTGGGCGATCGGAACGCCGTTCATGCGCTCCATCACCATCACTTCGGGATGGCAGAAATCCCAGTGCATCTCCGGGATCAGCACCAGTTCCAGCGCGGCCATGTTGCGGCGCAATTGCGCGGCGTTGGCCGCCTCGCGCACCAGATCAAGCTCGTCGTGCAGGTATTTGTCGAACTCGGCCACGACCTCGCGCGGCTTCAGGCGCTTGCCGTCGGCCGACAAGCTCTCGACCCAGCCGGCCATCATCGCCATCAGCGCCAGGTCTTTCTCCATGATGCCGCGCATGCCGGGGCGCAGCACCTTGACCGCCACCTCGCGCAGCTTGCCCTTCGCATCGCGCAGCGTCGCGAAATGCACCTGGGCAATGGAGGCGCTGGCCACCGGCGTTTCGTCGAACTGCTCGAAGATGTCGGCGACCGGGCGACGGAAGGCGCGCTCGATGGTCGCAACGGCAACCGACGACGGGAATGGCGGCACACGATCCTGCAGCCAGACCAGCTCATCGGCGATGTCGGGCGGCAGCAGGTCGCGCCGGGTCGACAGAACCTGCCCGAACTTGACGAAGATCGGCCCGAGCCTTTCCAGCGCCTCGCGCAATCGCTGGCCGCGCGGCGCATCCAGATTGCGTCCGACGGACACGATGCGGGCAACGATCTTCAGCCACGGCTTCTGGAAACTGGTCAGCACCAGCTCGTCCAGACCGTACCGCAACGCGATCCAGACGATATAGATGCCTCGATAGAAACGGCTCATCCCTTGAACGCGTCCGTTCCGGGCCGACCATCGACGAACTGCCGAACGGCCGTTTTGACACGTCGGGCCACGTTCCCGACCGTATGCGCCGGCACGTCGCCGATCAGGCGTGCGAGGTCGTCCTCGACATCCCATCGCACATGGTCGACCAGCCAGTTCACCTCGGCCGCGAGCTGCACGTCGCCGATGATGCGCACCGACGGCTTGTCGCCGCGAAGGGACGCCCGCGCCAGGCCGAGCGGCGACGTTTCGGCGACGATCAGCGTGAGTTCGGGAATGGCGCCGTCGGGCGCGATATCGAGCAGGCCGGCGGGCGTGGCGACCAGCTGCATGGTGATGAAACGCCATTCGAAGCGAACCACCTTGCCCTCTTGACGTACCAGCCGCTGCTGGGCTTCGGGCTCCTGCTGGAGCACGTGGTTCAGAAAAAGCACCGCTCGATGCTGGATCTCGTGGACTGCCCATGCGGGTGGCCGGATGCGGTCACCGATGCGATTGAGGATGTCGTCGAGAAAAGAAAATGGGGACGATGGTGTTGCCATGTCCCCATTATCCCGTCGGTTTGCAGCCCTTACGCCGCAAAGGCCGTCAGGCTTCTATTGCTGCTTCATGCAGCGGCGGCGCTTACTGCAGAGCCTGCACGCCGGCGACCAGCCAGCCGCCGCTGCCGTTGGTCGGCTTGGTCATGTTCCAGACTTCGCGGAACGGGCTCGGGCCGGCGGAAGCGTCTTCCTTGATCATCCCGGAGAACTCCACGCTGGCCATGTAGGCGTCCGGCAGCTCTTCGATTCCGAGAAGCTTGGCGTCGAGGAAGACGACCTCGGTCTTGTTGGGCTGACCGCCGGTGTGCGTCTCGCGCTCGGACAACTGCGACTTGATTTCGCCAACCATGCTGTCGGTCATCATCGAACGCAGAAGAGTCATGTCGGCGCGATCCCAACCGTCCTGCAGCGTCACGAAGTTGCGCTTGGCGGCTGCCAGGAAGCCATCGGCATCAAAGCCTGCCGGCACACCCCAGGTCTGCGCGCCGACCAGCGCCGAGCCGATCATGCTGCCCGTGCCTGCGCCGGCAGCACCCGCCATCGACGAACCGCCGCGCTCGGCGGTTGCCGAGTCGAACGACGTGCCGGTGGACTCCCAGGGACGCGCCGAAGCGTCGTTGCCGACCTTGTCGGTGCGGTACTGCGGCGTGGCCGGTGCGTCGGCTGCTGCGCCGGCGCCCTGGAAGGCGAAGCCGCCGTTGTTGTTGCCGTTGCTGCCGCCATTGCCACCGTTGGCCGAAGCAGCCGCGCGACGAGCAGCGAACATGCGCCATGCGAACAGCGCAGCCATCGCCAGCAGCGCGATCAGCAGGATGTTGCCGAAGCCGGCACCCAGGCCCAGCGAGCTCGCAAGCCAGGCCAGACCGAGACCGGCAGCCAGACCGCCGAGCATGCCGCCCCAATTGCGCTTCGGTGCCGCAGCGGCTGGCGCGGCAGTTGCCGGGCGTGCAGCTGCGTTGTTGGCGCTTTGCGCAGGCGCGCCTGGCGTCGCCGGAGCAGCGGGTGGCGCAGCCTCGCGCTGCGTCACGTTGTTCGACTGACGCCCCACCGACTTGCCGCTACCCATGCGGCGTGCGTCGGCATCGGCACTCACGAGCACCAGTGCGCATACCAGCATCACGGACCAGAAGTTTTTCATTTCAACGTCTCCACTTCGAAAAATTCAACACTTGATTCCAACATGCAGGGCGACCACGCCACCCGTCATGTTGTGATAGTCCACATGGCCGAAGCCACCCTCTTTCATGAGGGCCTTGAGTTCGTCCTGCGTGGGATGCATGCGGATGGATTCGGCGAGGTAGCGGTAGCTGCTGTCGTCGCCCGCAACCACTTTTCCGAGACGGGGCAGCACGTTGAAGGAGTACCAGTCATACGCCTTTTGCAGCGGCTTTGCTACTTTCGAGAACTCCAGCACCAGCAGCTTGCCGCCGGGCTTGAGCACGCGGTTCATTTCCTCGAGCGCCGCGTCCTTGTGCGTCATGTTGCGCAGGCCGAACGCCACGGTCACGACGTCGAAATGACCGTCCGGAAACGGCAGCTTCTCGGCATCGCAGACCAGCGTCGGCAGTGCCACGCCCGCATCGAGCAGGCGCTCGCGACCGGTGCGCAGCATCGCTTCGTTGATGTCGGTATGCACCACCTTGCCTGTCGCCCCCACCTTCCTGGCGAAAGCGAGCGCCAGATCGCCGGTGCCGCCGGCGATGTCGAGCACGCGCGAGCCTTCGCCGACATTCGCGACCATCACCGTGTAGGCCTTCCAGGCGCGATGCAACCCCATCGACATGAGGTCGTTCATGAGGTCGTAGCGGGTGGCGACGGAGTCGAACACGCCTCGCACGCGACGCGCCTTTTCGCTCTCGTCGACATTCTCGAAACCGAAATGGGTGGTGCTCATGGATCTGATGTTAGGACGGAAGAAGAAATCGCAAGCCGACGACCCCGCCAGCACGGCGGACATTCAAGCTCAGTGGCTGTTGCAGGCATGGCTGCCGCCACCCGGAATAGCCATCGGCGCATCGCGGTCGACACCCGCAGCGCTCAGTCGCTGCTCGTACTGCGCCCAAAGTGCATCCTGCTGCGAGCCGAGTTCGTAGAGCAGCGTCCAGGAGAAGATGCCGCTTTCGTGACCGTCGGTGAAGACCGGCTTGACGGCGTAGTTGCCCACCGGTTCCAGTTCCAGCAGACCGACGTTGCGCTTGCCGGTCTGCAGAATCTCCTGGCCGGGCCCGTGACCCTGCACCTCGGCCGACGGCGAATAGACGCGCATCAGCTCGAACGGAATGCGAAAGCTCGCGCCGTCGGAAAAACCCACTTCCAGCACGCGCGACTGCTTGTGGACGGTGATCGATTGGGGCGTCGGTGCGCCGTTGTGAAGGCCTGCCATGTCGTCAATTCCTCTTTGGTTGTAAGCGCGCTGCAATAGCCGCCTCGACGGTCGGCAGTTTCGCCAGCACGGCAGCTTCCCGCGCTTCGTCGCGCTCCCGTGTCGCACCGGCCCATACCGGCGCCGGAAAGTGGCTGTCCCAGTCGAAGCGCGCAATCACGTGCCAATGCAGGTGCGGAACCATGTTGCCGAGCGCGGCAAGGTTGATCTTCGTCGGCACGAGGAGGTCGCGCAGACATTGTTCGACCGTCGTCACCGCGTCCATGCAGTGCGCACGGTCGGCTGCATCGAGGTCGGAGAACTCGGCCACGTGATCGCGCCACACCACGCGATAGAACGCCGGAAAACCGGCCTCCTCCGCATGGATCACCCGGAACTTCGGCGCCTCGATTACCAGACGACCGCCCGGCCCGGCGCACAGCACACAGCCGCTTTTCCCGGTCATACCAGCACGCGTTCGATGCCGCCGTTGTTGGCTGCCGCGACGTAATCGGGCAGCCACTGATCGCCGAGGATGCGGTTGGCCATCTCGACCACGATGTAGTCGGCTTCGAGCAGACCGTTGTTCAGGTCGTCGCCGTAGCGCGACAGGCCTTGCAGACAACTCGGGCAGCTGGTGAGGATCTTCACCGGGCCCTTCGCCTCGACCTTGCCCGCCTCACGCAACGCGGCCTCGCCCTTCTTCAGTTCCTCTTCCTTGCGAAAACGGATCTGCGTCGAGATGTCGGGCCGCGTCACGCCCAGCGTGCCCGATTCACCGCAGCATCGATCGTTCTTGAGCACGTTGTCGCCTGCAGCGTTGCCGACGAGCGCCTTCACTGTCTTCATCGGGTCCTGCAGCTTCATCGGGCTGTGGCACGGGTCGTGATAGAGATAGCCGCCACCTCCGGCCGCACCGAGCGTGATGCCCTTTTCCAGTAGGTATTCGTGGATGTCGATGATCCGGCAGCCGGGGAATATCTTGTCGAACTGGTAGCCCTGCAACTGGTCGTAGCAGGTGCCGCAGCTCACCACCACCGTCTTGATGTCGAGGTAGTTCAGCGTGTTGGCGACACGGTGGAAGAGCACCCGGTTGTCGGTGATCATCTTCTCGGCCTTGTCGAACTGGCCGCTGCCGCGCTGCGGATAGCCGCAGCAGAGGTAACCCGGCGGCAGCACGGTCTGCACGCCCGCATGCCAGAGCATTGCCTGCGTCGCCAGACCGACCTGCGAGAACAGCCGCTCGGAACCGCAACCCGGAAAGTAGAAGACCGCTTCGGTTTCGGCGGTCGTCGCCTTCGGATCGCGAATGATCGGCACGTAATCCGCGTCCTCGATGTCGAGCAACGCGCGCGCGGTCTTCTTCGGCAGTCCACCCGGCATCTTCTTGTTGATGAAGTGGATGACCTGCTCCTTGATCGGCGCCGGGCCGAGCGTGGCCGGCGGCGCCGAGGTCTGCTTCTTCGCGACGCGTCGCAGCAGGTCGTTGGCCAGCCGCTGCGCCTTGAAGCCGATGTCGACCATGCCGGTGCGCATCATCTTGATGGTCTGCGGATTCGTCGCGTTCAGGAAAAACATCGCGGCCGCGTTGCCGGGCCGGAAGCTCTTCTGGCCCATCTTTCGCAACAGATTGCGCATGTTCATCGACACGTCGCCGAAGTCGATCTTCACCGGGCACGGCGAGAGGCACTTGTGGCAGACCGTGCAGTGATCGGCCACATCCTCGAACTCTTCCCAGTGCTTGATGCTCACGCCGCGGCGCGTCTGCTCTTCGTAGAGGAAAGCCTCGACCAGCAGCGAAGTCGCGAGGATCTTGTTGCGAGGGCTGTAAAGCAGATTGGCGCGCGGGACATGGGTCGCACACACGGGTTTGCACTTGCCGCAGCGCAGGCAGTCCTTGACCGAGTCGGCGATGGCGCCGATGTCGCTCTGCTGCATGATGAGCGACTCGTGGCCCATGAGGCCGAAGCTGGGGGTATAGGCGTTGGTGAGGTCGGCCTGGAGCAAAGAGGTTTCGGGGCTGCGCAGCAGCTTTCCCTTGTTGAACCGCCCCTCCGGGTCCACCCGCTGCTTGTAATCCGTGAACGGCTGCAGCTCAGCATCCGTCAAAAACTCCAGCTTCGTGATCCCGATGCCGTGCTCGCCGGAGATCACACCATCCAGAGAGCGCGCCAGCGCCATGATCCGCACCACCGCGGCATGCGCGGTCTGCAGCATCTCGTAGTTGTCGCTGTTCACCGGCAGGTTGGTGTGGACGTTGCCGTCGCCCGCATGCATGTGCAGCGCGACCCAGACGCGGCCCTTGAGCACGCGCTGGTGGATGGCATTGCATTCGGCCAGGATCGGCGCGAACTCGGCGCCGGTGAAGATCTGTTGCAGCGGCGCGCGGATCTGCGTCTTCCAGCTGGCGCGCAGCGAATGGTCCTGCAACTGCGGGAACAGCGCGTCGACATCCTGCAGCCAGCCCGCCCACAGCGCGCGCACCTCCTGAATCAGGTCGACCGCCTGCGCGACACGATGTTCCAGCAAGTCGGCCGACGGCAGATCGTTCGCGTCGTCGGTCTTGCCCAGCGGCAGGTTGCCGCGCGTGAAGAAGGCTTCGAGCGCATCGGCGAAAGCCAGCTTGTTCTGCAGCGACAGCTCGATGTTGATGCGCTCGATGCCGTCGGTGTACTCGGCCATGCGCGGCAGCGGAATCACCACGTCCTCGTTGATCTTGAAGGCGTTGGTGTGGCGGCTGATGGCCGCCGTGCGCTTGCGGTCGAGCCAGAACTTCTTGCGCGCCTCGGGGCTGATCGCGATGAAGCCTTCGCCGCTGCGCGAATTGGCGATGCGCACCACTTCCGACGTGGCGCGCGCCACGGCGTCGGCGTCGTCGCCGGCGATGTCGCCGAACAGCACCATCTTCGGCAGGCCGCCGTGCTTCTTCGACTTGGTCGCATAGCCGACCGCCTTCAGATAGCGGTCGTCCAGATGCTCCAGGCCGGCCAGCAGCACGCCCGAGCGCTTCTGCTCGGCGAACATGAAGTCCTTGATCTCGACGATGCTCGGCACCGCATCTTTCGCGTTGCCGAAGAATTCGAGGCAGACCGTGCGCGTATGCGCCGGCATCTTGTGGACGATCCAGCGGCAGCTGGTGATCAGGCCGTCGCAGCCTTCCTTCTGGATACCCGGCAGGCCCGACAGGAACTTGTCCGTCACGTCCTTGCCGAGGCCTTCCTTGCGAAAGGTGTTGCCGGCGATGTCGAGGCGTTCGCTACGCAACTTGGTCTTGCCGTCGGCCGCGAAATACTGCAGATCGAACACGGCGCGCTCGGCGTCGTGGATCTTGCCCAGGTTGTGGCCGACGCGCGTGACTTCGAGCCATTCGGCCTGCGGCGTCACCATGCGCCACGAAGCCAGGTTGTCCAGCGCCGTGCCCCACAGCACGGCCTTCTTGCCGCCCGCGTTCATCGCGACGTTGCCGCCGACGCACGAAGCCTCGGCGGAAGTCGGATCGACTGCGAACACATAGCCCGCGCGCTCTGCTGCATCGGCGACGCGCTGCGTGACGACGCCTGCTTCGGTCCAGACCGTCGGCACCGGTGCTTCGAGCCCCGGCAACGCGACGAATTCGACTTCAGTCATCGCCTCCAGCTTTTCGGTGTTGATCACCGCACTGTTCCAGGTCAGCGGAATGGCGCCGCCGGTGTAGCCCGTGCCGCCGCCGCGCGGAATGATCGTCAAACCCAGTTCGATACAGCCCTTGACCAGCAGCGCCATCTCGGCTTCCGTATCAGGGCACAGCACGACGAACGGGTATTCGACGCGCCAGTCGGTCGCGTCTGTCACGTGCGAAACGCGCGAAAGGCCGTCGAACTTGATGTTGTCCTTTGCCGTCAGCCGGCGGAAAGCGCGGGTCGCCTTGCGCCGCAGCGCGGCGACATCGCGGAACATGGCGTCGAAATCGGCGATCGCCTGCGAAACCAGCCCGCACAGTTCGCCGACCAGCAGATCTCGCTGCGCATCGACGTCGGGCGTGCGGCGCTTGCCGACTTCGGTCAGGCGATGGTTCAGCGCATCGACCAGTTGACCGCGACGGCGCGGGTTGTCGAGCAGGTCGTCGACGAGGTACGGGTTGCGCTGCACGACCCAGATGTCGCCCAGCACTTCGTAAAGCATGCGGGCCGAGCGGCCGGTGCGACGTTCGTCGCGCAACGACTGGAGCAGCGCCCATCCGCGCTCGCCGAGCAGGCGAATCGCGATCTCGCGGTCGGAAAAGCTGGTGTAGTTGTAGGGAATCTCGCGAAGTCGGGCGGGCTCTGCGGCCTGCGACAACAACGCAGTCAGCGCGATCGGAGCGTTCATCGGGGGGCAGCCTCGGCAGGACGCTGCGCGCCCTTGAACCGGGCCGATGATTTTAGAACAAGACCCTGCTCCGGATCGTTCCCGGGACTTTGGCCAGCATTTCAAGCGCGATGTCCGACGAAGCGGCGTCGATGTCGGTCACCACGTAACCGACCTTCTCGTTGGTCTGCAGGTACTGCGAGGCGATGTTGATCTTGTTGTCCGAGAAGATTTTGTTGATCTCCGACAGCACGCCCGGCACGTTGTGATGGATGTGCAGCAAACGGTGCTTGCCCGGATGCGCCGGCAGCGCCACCTCGGGGAAGTTCACCGACGAGACGGAGGTGCCGTTGTCGCTGTACTTGACCAGCTTCTCCGCCACTTCGCCGCCGATGTTGGCCTGCGCCTCCATCGTCGAGCCGCCGACGTGCGGCGTGAGGATCACGTTGTCCAGCCCGCGCAACGGCGAGACGAACTCGTCCTTGTTGCTGCCCGGCTCGACCGGGAACACGTCGATCGCCGCGCCCCAGAGCTTCTTCGACTTGATGCCCTCGGCCAGCGCATCGATGTCGACCACCGTGCCGCGCGCCGCATTGATCAGGATGCCGCCCGGCTTCATGGCTGCGATCTCGGCCGCGCCGATCATCCACTTGGTCGACGGCAGCTCGGGCACGTGCAGCGTCACGATGTCGCTCTGAGCGAGCAGGTCGTGCAGTTGCGAGACCTGGCGCGCGTTGCCCAGCGGCAGCTTGCTGACCACGTCGTAGAACGCGACATGCATGCCGAGCCCTTCGGCCAGCACCGACAGCTGCGTGCCGATGGAGCCGTAGCCGACGATGCCGAGCGTCTTGCCGCGAATTTCATGCGAATTGACCGCCGACTTCAGCCAGCCGCCGCGATGCGCCAGCGCATTCTTCTCGGGCACGCCGCGCAGCAGCAGGATGGCTTCGGCCAGCACCAGTTCGGCGACGGAACGGGTATTCGAATACGGCGCATTGAAGACCGCAACGCCTCGTTCGCGGGCCGCATTCAGGTCGACCTGGTTGGTTCCGATGCAGAAGCAGCCCACCGCCACCAGCTTGGGCGCAGCAGCCAGCACGTCGGCGGTCAGCTGGCTCTGCGAGCGAATGCCCAGGAAGTGGACATCGGCCAGCCTGGCCTTGAGTTCCTCGCCTTGCAGCGCTTTCGGGAGGGTCTCGATCTGGGTATAGCCCGCGCCCCGGATGATCTCGATGGCCGACGCATGGATGCCTTCCAGCAGGAGGAACTTGATCTTGCTTTTGTCGAGTGAGGTCGTCTTGGTCATGAGAATCGGAGGATCGCGCGGACCCTGAGCCGACGCTGAAAAAGAGGGGTCGTGATGCTAGCATCGCCCCGCGCGAAAGCAGCCGCCTCCCTCCGGCGGCACGCACCGGCAAAAGGGTTTCCCCGCTTGGCCTGTCGCCGTCGCGCATGAGAAAAGATGACACCGTCGTGTCACCGGCACGACCTAGCATTCGCGCTTTCGTCTTTCCAAATTCCTCTTCCCTGGAGTCTCCATGCGATTCAAAACGCTCGCCCTGGCCTCGGCGCTCGCGGCCACGGCACTGTTCAACACCGCGCAAGCGCAAACCGAGATCCAGTGGTGGCACTCTATGACGGCGGTCAACGGCGAGTGGGTCAACGACCTGGCCAAGCAGTTCAACGAAAGCCAGAAGGATTACAAGATCGTGCCGACTTTCAAGGGCACGTACGACGAGTCGATGACGGCGTCGATCGCGGCCTTCCGCTCGGGCAATGCACCGCACATCCTGCAGGTGTTCGAAGTGGGCACGGCGACCATGCAGGCCAGCAAGGGCGCGATCGTCCCGGTCGCGCAGGTCATGAAGGACGCGGGCGAGAAGTTCGATCCGGGCGCCTACATTTCCGCCGTCGCCGGCTACTACACCGCGCCGAACGGCCAGATGCTGAGCTTCCCGTTCAACAGCTCGACCACCGTCTTCTACTTCAACAAGGATGCGTTCAAGGCTGCCGGCCTGCCGACCGACAAGGCGCCGACGACATGGCCCGAAGTGGTCAACGCGGCTGCCAAGCTGAAGGCTTCGGGCCACAAGTGCCCGTTCACCACCGCCTGGCAGGGCTGGACGCAACTGGAGAGTTTCTCGTCGTGGCACAACGTCGAATTCGCGACGAAGAGCAACGGCATGGCCGGGCTCGACGCCCGCATGAAGGTCGATTCGCCGCTGCATGTCCGCCACATCGAGAACCTCTCGAACATGGCGAAGCAGGGGCTGTTCGTCTACAAGGGCCGCGGCAACGTGCCGGAAGCGTCTTTCGTGTCGGGCGAATGCGCCATGATCAATACGTCGTCCGGCTTCTACGGCAACGTGGCCAAGAACGCCAAGTTCGCCTACGGCCTGGCACCGCTTCCTTATTACCAGGACGTTCCCGGCGCGCCGCAGAACACCGTCATCGGCGGTGCCAGCCTTTGGGTGATGTCGGGCAAGAAGCCTGCCGAGTACAAGGGCGTCGCCAAGTTCTTCAGCTTCATCTCGACGCCTGAAGTGCAGTCCGCCAGCCACAAGCGCACCGGCTATCTGCCGGTCACCACCGCCGCCTACAAGCTGACCGAAGACTCGGGCTTCTACAAGCAGAACCCGGGCACCGACGTCGCGGTCACTCAGATGATCCGCAAGGTGACCGACAAGAGCCGCGGCATCCGGCTTGGCAACTACGTGCAGATCCGCGCCATCGAGGACGAAGAACTCGAACAGGTCTGGGGCGGCAAGAAGTCGCCGAAGGAAGCGCTGGATTCCATCGTCAAGCGCGGCAACGAACAGCTCGAACGCTTCCAGAAGGCGAACAAAGGCTGAGCACACAGATTCGCAAGAATTGTTTACCCGACGTTAGACTCGCGACCCGCCGCTTTCCACGAGAAGCCGGCGGGTTTCTCATTTCAGGGCCTTCATGGAAAAACGTGTCTTCTTCCGCGCCGGCTGGTTGCCGTGGCTGCTGCTTGCGCCGCAGATGGCGGTCATTCTGGTGTTCTTCTTCTGGCCGGCGGGCCAGGCGCTGCTGCAGTCGCTGCAGCAGCAGGACCCGTTCGGTACTTCGATCGAATTCGTAGGCTTCAACAATTTCCGCCAGCTTTTCGATGACCCGAGCTACGTCGAATCGTTCAAGACGACCGCGCTGTTCTCGGTGCTGGTGGCCGGCATCGGCATCAGCCTGTCGCTTGCGCTGGCCGTGTTCGCGGACCGCATCACGCGCGGCGCGACGTTCTACAAGACCATGCTGATCCTGCCTTACGCGGTCGCGCCCGCGGTGGCGGCTGTGCTGTGGGTCTTCATGTTCTCGCCGTCGCTCGGCGTCGTGGCCTATGCGCTCGGCAAGATCGGCATCGACTGGAACCATCTGCTGAATTCCGGCCACGCGATGACGCTGATCGTGATGGCGTCGGTGTGGAAGCAGATTTCGTACAACTTCCTGTTCTTCCTGGCCGGCCTGCAGTCGATCCCCAAATCGCTGATCGAAGCCGCAGCCATCGACGGTGCCCGTCCGTGGCGCCGTTTCTGGACGGTGCAATTTCCGCTGCTCTCTCCCACGACCTTCTTCCTGCTGGTGATCAACGTCGTCTACGCGTTCTTCGACACATTCGCCATCGTCGATGCGGCCACGCAGGGCGGTCCGGGCAAGGACACGGCCATCCTGGTCTACAAGGTCTATTACGACGGCTTCAAGGCGATGGACCTCGGCGGCTCGGCTGCGCAGTCGGTGGTGCTGATGTTCATCGTCGTGCTGCTCACGGTGATCCAGTTCCGCTACGTCGAAAAGAAAGTGAACTACTGACATGGTCGAAAAACGTGGCACTCACGGCATCCTGGCGCACGTCGTCATGGTGCTCGGCGTCCTGATCGTCGCCTTTCCGCTCTACCTGGCGTTCGTCGCCTCCACGCACACCGCGCAGGAAATCGTGCAGGCGCCGATGCCGCTGCTGCCCGGATCGAACATGTGGGCCAGCTACAAGGCCGCGCTGTTCGGCAGCGAGAACAGCGCCGGTTCCAACGCGCCGGTGGCGCACATGATGTGGGTCAGCCTGGTGACAGCGCTGGTGATCTCGATCGGCAAGATTTCGATCTCGCTGCTGTCGGCTTTCGCCATCGTCTATTTCCGCTTTCCGTTCAAGAAGACGGTGTTCTGGGCCATCTTCGTGACGCTGATGCTGCCGGTCGAGGTACGCATCCTGCCGACGTACAAGGTGCTGTCGGACCTGCACATGCTCAACACCTATGCCGGCCTCACGGTGCCGCTGATCGCCTCGGCGACCGCGACCTTCCTGTTCCGGCAGTTTTTCCTGACGGTACCGGAGGAGCTGACCGAAGCGTCGCGCATGGACGGAGCGAGCCCGATGCGCTTCTTCATCGACGTGCTGCTGCCGCTGTCGAAGACGTCGATCGCGGCGCTTTTCGTGATCCAGTTCATCTACGGCTGGAATCAGTATCTGTGGCCGCTGCTCGCGACCACCAGCGAAGACATGTACCCGGTGGTCGTCGGCATCAAGCGGATGATCGCCGGCGGCGACTCGCAGAACGAATGGAACGTCGTGATGGCCACCGCCATCCTGGCGATGCTGCCTCCGGCGATCGTCGTCGTCGCAATGCAGAAGTGGTTCGTCAAGGGCCTGGTTGATACAGAGAAATAAGAACATGGCTGCCCTTTCCCTACGCAACGTCATCAAGCGCTACGGCGTCGGCCCCAAAGCCAACCAGGTCATTCACGGCGTCAGCGCCGAGATCGCCGACCACGAATTCGTCGTCATCGTCGGGCCTTCGGGCTGCGGCAAGTCGACGCTCCTGCGCATGGTCGCGGGGCTGGAGGAAATCTCCGCCGGCGAGATCTCCATCGGCGGGCGCGTCGTCAACGAGCTCGAACCGTCGGAGCGCGACATCGCGATGGTCTTCCAGAACTACGCGCTCTACCCGCACATGACGGTGTTCGACAACATGGCCTACGGCCTGAAGATAGCCAAGGTGCCGAAGGACGAGATCAAGACACGCGTCGACAAGGCCGCGAAGATCCTCGAACTCGGTCCGCTGCTCACACGCAAGCCGCGCGAACTCTCCGGCGGACAGCGCCAGCGCGTCGCGATGGGCCGCGCCATTGTGCGCCAGCCGCAGGTGTTCCTGTTCGACGAACCGCTGTCGAACCTCGACGCCAAGCTGCGCGCCCAGACCCGCATCGAAATCCAGAAGCTGCACCGCGAACTCGGCATCACCTCGCTGTTCGTCACGCACGACCAGGTCGAGGCGATGACGCTGGCGCAGCGGATCATCGTGATGAACGGCGGCGTGATGGACCAGTTCGGCACGCCGGAAGAGGTGTATTCGCATCCGGCGACCACCTTCGTCGCCAGCTTCATCGGTTCGCCGCCGATGAACCTGCTGAAGAACGTGCCGGGTTCGCGTCCGGGCCAGATCCTCGGCATCCGCCCCGAACACCTGAAGCTCGATCCGAGCGGCTGGATCGTGCAGGTCGAGTACGTCGAACTGCTGGGCGCCGAGCGGCTGGTCTACGGCCGCATCGGCGACGAGCAGCTGATCATGCGCACCGACGAATCCGACACGCCGCCGATGGCCGGCGACACGGTGCACATCGCCGCGCGGCCCGACCGCGTGCACTGGTTCGACGCCGGTTCCGGCAAGCGCGTCGCGGGCCAGTGAGATGAGCGCCAGCGCAAGCGCCCTCGCCGCCTGGCCCTGGCCCTATCCGCGTTGGATCGCGCATCGCGGCGCCGGCAAGCTGGCGCCCGAGAACACGCTCGCCGCTTTCCGCTGCGGCGCGGCGCACGGTTTTCGGATGTTCGAGTGCGACGTCAAGCTCAGCGCCGACGGCGTTCCGTTCCTGATGCACGACGCGACGCTGGAACGCACCACCGGCGGCCACGGCATCGGCGGTGACCGAGCCTGGAATGCGCTTTCCCTGCTCGATGCCGGAAGCTGGCATTCGCGCGCCTTCGCCGGCGAGCCGCTGCCCAGCTTCGAGAACATCGCCCGCTTCTGCCTGCGGAACGGCTACTTTCTCAACATCGAGATCAAGCCGACGCCAGACACGCCCGAATCGCCCGGCATCGAGCGCCGTACCGGCGAAGTCGTCGCGCGCGAAGCCGGACGCCTCTGGGCCGGGCACGCCACACCGCCGCTGCTGAGTTCGTTCCGGCCCGAATCGCTGGCCGGCGCTCGCGATGCCGCACCGCAACTGCCGCGCGCCCTGCTCCTCGATACGCTGCGCAACGGCTGGCTGGAAGAAGCGCGTCAGCTCGGCTGCGTCGCCATCGTGTGCAATCACGCCTTGTGGGACGCCGGCACGGTCGCCCAGGTTCATGGCGCCGGGATGCGCGCGTTGAGCTACACGGTGAACGACGAGTGGGCCGCACACAGGCTGATCGCGCTCGGCACCGACGGCGTAATCACCGACCGCATCGACCTTTTCAGTCCCGCTGGCTGACATCCGTCCACCGGACGGGCTCCGATAATGCCCTGATGAGATCGATTCAACGCGGACTGGCCGCACTTTTCCTGCTGACCAGCCTCGCCTTCCCGGGCATGGCATCGGCAGCCGACCCAGCACCCGCACCGGCAACCAACACCGCTCCTGCCGCCTCCAGCGCGGCACCCGCAGCGCAAGACCCGGACGCCGTTCCCGAGAGCACCGTTCCGGCGATGCGCGCGCAGCTCGACAAGATTCCGCAAACGATCGAGGACAGTGGCGACGAGGTGGCCGCGCTGATCGCGCAGACCGACGACATCGGCGCGCAGGCCCAGCGCTTCGTCGCATCGCGCACCGGTCCGCTCGCCGACCTGAACGCCCGGCTCGGCGAACTCGGCACCGCGCCGGCCAAGGGCGCAGGCTCCGAAGATCCGGACGTCACCCGCCAGCGCACGGCCCTGGAGAAAGAACGCAACGCGCTCGATGCCGACATCCGGCTCGCGCGCCTGGTCGCCGTCGATGCCCAGCAGCGCGGAACCGACCTGCGCAACCAGCGCCGCGCCCTGTTCGAGGCGCGCCTGCTCGAACGCTCCAGTTCGCCGCTCGGAACCGTCTTCTGGCGAAATATCGCCGCCGCCTGGCCGGCAGACCGGGCACGCCTGACCGCTCTGCTGGCGGAAGTACGCACCGGCCTGTCGACATCCTTGCGCGGCCCGGAAAGCGGCAGCGTGCTCGCTTCGCTCGTCGGCGCGCTGCTGCTTGCGTTTCTCGGCAGCTGGGGCGCGGAACACGGTTTGACGAAGCTGGCGGCGCGCGTGCTTCCGCTTGGCCGGCTTCGTCGCTCGCTGCTCGCGCTGAGCACGGTCGCCGCCGTATCGCTGATCGTCGCCTTGGCCGCGCAATGGGGCTGGAAGGCGCTGCAGGATGCCGGCAACTGGGGCGCACTCGCCGAAAAACTGGGTGAAGCGGTGGCGATGTTCATGATCTTCCCCGGCTTCGTGGTCGGACTCGGGCGGGCATTGCTGGCCAACAACCGGCCGTCGTGGCGGCTGCCGCCCATCGCCGACGCGATGGCCGCGCGCATGAAACCGTTTCCGTGGCTGGTCGCGCTGGTCTGCACCACGATCTGGCTGACCACGCTGGTCAACACGCTGGTCGAAGCCAGCCTGGCTTCGGCTGTCGCCACGCATGCGGCGACGGCATTGGGGCTTTCGGCGCTGGTCGCCGTGATGCTGATGCGGCTGCGCCTGTCGTCCATCGCGGAAGAGATTCCGGAATGGCGCCGTGCCAAGGCGACCGCCGCCGAAAGCGCGCTGGCAAAGGCCGCGGAAAAGCCGGCCGGCGAGCCCGCACCGACGGAAGTCGTCGCGCCGGACTCGCCCGAAGCGGTCCGCCCGCTCTGGGTCGGCCTGTTCATCGGCGCGGTCGCCGTGCTGCTGATCGCGATCTGCGTGCTGGTCGCCACCGGCTACGTGGCGCTGGCGAGTTTCGTCGCGAGCCAGATGATCTGGGGCGGCATCGTCGGCGCGGCGGCCTACCTGATGTTCAAGTTCGCGGACGACCTGTTCATGGCGACGGTGTCGTCGAACAGCAGCGCCGGCCAGAGGCTGCAGAAAACGCTCAACGTGCGCCCGCAGCTGCTCGACCAGGCGGCCGTGCTGCTGTCGGCGGTGAGCCGCGTGCTGTTGGCTTTCTATGTGGTGATCGCCCTCGTGGCACCGCTCGGCACGTCGCCGAACGAGGTGTTCCAGCGCAGCGGCAAGCTAGGCACAGGTCTGAAAGTCGGCCAGTTCGAACTCGTGCCGGGCGCGATCTTCGGCGCGCTGGGCGTCGCGGCGGTCGGTTTCGCGCTGATGGCGCTGCTCAAGCGCTGGCTCGACCGCAGCTACCTGCCGACGACCACGCTCGAACCCGGCATGCGCAGTTCGCTGACGACGCTGCTCGGCTACGTCGGCGGCGCGCTGGTGATCGGCGCGGCGCTGTCGGCGCTGGGTCTCGGCATCGAGCGCATTGCATGGGTGGCGAGCGCGCTGTCGGTGGGTATCGGCTTCGGCTTGCAGGCGATCGTGCAGAACTTCATCTCCGGCCTGATCCTGCTGGCCGAGCGGCCGGTGAAAGTCGGCGACTGGGTGGTGCTGGGTACAGCCGAAGGCGACGTGAAGCGCATCAACGTGCGCGCGACAGAGATCACGCTCGGCGACCGCTCGACGCTGATCGTGCCGAATTCCGAATTCATCACCAAGACGGTGCGCAACATGACGCTGTCGAATGCCGAGGGACGGGTGCTGATCCGCCTGCCGATGCCATTGACCACCGATGCCATCCGTGCCCGCGATGTGATGCTCAAGGCGTGTGCCGAGCACGAAACCGTGCTGCCGACGCCCGAACCGTCTGTGTCGCTGGATGGCATCGAGGGCGGCTTCCTGATCTTCCAGGTGATCGCCTACGTGCCGAGCCCTCGGCTGGCGGGCGGTGTGCGCAGCGATCTGCTGTTCACGATTCTGGAGGAGTTGCGGGTGGCAGACCTTCCGCTGGCGGCCTATGCGGCGGCGCCGATGCCGGCGCCACCCTCCACCGACGTACCGGTTTCGGCCGCTGCCCCGGCCCCGCCCACGACGCCGATGCCGCCTTCAGCGACGGCTTAGTGCCCACTGGACGCTTCCGCAAACGACGACGAGTGCTGCATAAGTCGCCATCTTTCCGTCACGTCCCGTCACCCAGAGCCCGATCGTCAAGACCGCAACCCCGACAACGAAATTGAGCCCCGCCTGCATCCAGAATCCCCGCGCGGAAGCGGATCTGCCGAACATTCCGCGCGCCATCAGCGCCAGCAGCAGCGCCATGAACAAGGCGGGTGCCACGAAGTTGAGCAGATGGAGGATCAGATCGGGAAAAGGCATCGGCGTGCGTCGGAATGAGTTCTTGTTGGGGTACGCGGGCAGCGCCCTTCACAAAATTTTATAATCGCGTTCTATGTCAGTCTGGGCCCTCGGGTTGAACCACACGACCGCGCCGCTCGACCTGCGCGGTCGTTTCGCGTTCGCGCTCGATCAGATCGCCCCGACGCTCCAGAGCCTGCGCAGTTCCTTTGCCTCCGGAAAGCATCCGGAAATCGAGGCGGCGATCATCTCGACCTGCAACCGGACCGAAATCTACTGGGTTGCCGATCAGGGCGCCGTCGAGCACACGGTCGGCTGGCTGGCCGACAGCGGAGGCGTTTCACGCGCGACACTTCTCTCCCATGCCTACACGCTGCACGACGACGAGGTCGCGCGCCACGCCTTCCGTGTCGCCAGCGGCCTCGATTCGATGGTGCTGGGCGAGGCGCAGATCCTCGGCCAGATGAAGGATGCCGTACGCGCAGCCGAAAGCGCCGGCGCGCTCGGCAGCACGCTCAACCAGCTGTTCCAGCGCTCTTTCGCCGTGGCCAAGGAAGTCCGCACGGCGACCGAGATCGGCGCGCATTCGATCAGCATGGCTGCCGCCGCCGTCCGCCTGGCCGGCCAGCTGTTCGAGGACCTCAAGGAAACGCGCGTGCTCTTCGTCGGCGCGGGTGAAATGATCGACCTCGCAGCGACGCATTTCGCGGCCAAGCAGCCGAAGTCGATCACCATCGCCAACCGCACGGTGGAGCGCGGCGAAGCGCTGGCTGCACGCTTCGGCGGCACGTCGATGCGTCTGGCCGACCTTCCGGTGCGGCTCGGCGAGTTCGACATCGTCGTCAGTTGCACCGCCAGCACGCTGCCGCTGATCGGCCTGGGTGCCGTCGAGCGTGCGCTGAAGCAGCGCAAGCATCGCCCGATGTTCATGGTTGATCTGGCCGTGCCGCGCGACATCGAGCCCGAGGTGAAAGAGCTCGAAGACATCTATCTGTACACCGTGGACGACCTAGCCCAGGTCGTTCAGCAGGGCCAGGCCAGCCGGCAGGCTGCGGTGGCGCAGGCCGAAGTCATCATCGACGCCGGCGTGCAGAATTTCATGCAGTGGCTGGGACAGCGCGGCACAGTGCCGCTGATCCGGCAGCTCAACGTGCAGGCCGACGAATGGCGCGCCGCCGAAATGGCCCGTGCGCGCAAGCTGCTGGCCAAGGGCGAGCCGGTCGAGGCAGTGCTCGAAGCACTGTCGCGCGGTCTGACGCAGAAGATGCTGCACGGCGCGATGGCAGAGCTCAATTCGGGCGATGCCGCATCGCGCGAGCAGACGGCGCAGACGATCTCGCGCCTGTTCCTGCGCAACGGCGACGCGCGCAAAGAGCGTTAGCGGCGCTGGTCCTCGCCGCCCGCGTCACGACCTTGCCGTCGCGACGCGCCGATCTGCCTTTTCGCCGTTTGTGCTTTTTCCGAATGAAACCGTTTCTCCGCCATCAACTCGCGCGCTATGCGCAACGCCTCGGCGAACTGGACTTTTTGCTCTCGCGCGAAGACATCATGGGCGACATGACGCAGTACCGCGCCATTTCTCGGGAACATGCCGAAGTCACGCAGATCGCAGGGCGCCATGCGCGCTTCGTGCAGCGGGAGGCCGATCTGGCGAGCGCACAGGATATGCTCGACGACCCCGGCATGGCTGAAATGGCCGACATGGCGCATGAAGAGATCGCCGCCGCCTCCGAAGAACTTCAGAAGCTGGAAGACGAGATCCAGCGCCTGCTGCTGCCCAAGGACCCGGACGACGCGCGCAACGCCTTCCTCGAAATCCGCGCTGGCACCGGCGGCGACGAATCGGCGCTGTTCGCAGGCGACCTGCTGCGCATGTACACGCGCTACTGCGAACGCGCCGGCTGGCGTTGCGAGATCGTCAGTGAAAGCCAGAGCGAACTCGGCGGCTACAAGGAGGTCGTGATCCGCGTCTCTGGTGACAACGTCTTTGGACAGCTGCGCTTCGAATCCGGCGGCCACCGCGTGCAGCGCGTGCCCGCAACCGAAACGCAGGGCCGCATCCACACCAGCGCCTGCACGGTCGCGGCGCTGGCCGAGCCGGACGAGGCGGTTGCGATCCAGATCAATCCCGCCGACCTGCGGATCGACACCTATCGGGCGAGCGGCGCTGGCGGCCAGCACATCAACAAGACCGATTCCGCGGTGCGCGTGACGCACATTCCGACCGGCATCGTCGCCGAATGCCAGGACGACCGCAGCCAGCACCGCAACAAGGCGAAAGCGCTGCAGGTGCTGTCCGCGCGCATCCAGGAACGCGACCGAAGCGAGCGCGCGGCCAAGGACGCGGCACTGCGCAAGGGCCTGGTCGGCAGCGGCGACCGCAGCGACCGCATCCGCACCTACAACTTCCCGCAGGGTCGGCTCACCGACCACCGCATCAACCTGACGCTCTACAAGCTGCTGTCGATCATGGAAGGCGATCTCGGCGACGTGCTGGCAGCGCTGCAATCCGCGCGCGAGGCCGAGCAGCTTGCAGAGCTGGAATCGAGCCTGCCGGCGTGAGTGGCACCGGCGACATGACCGACATGCCTTCGACGCCTGCGCCGTCCACCGTTGCTGAAGCCCAGCGCGCCGCAAGGACGCTCGGACTGGACCGGCTCGATGCTCAACTTCTGCTCCTGCAGGCATTGGGACGCGATTCGCACGACCGCGCCTGGCTGATTTCGCACGACGCAGATCCGATGCCTGACGCGGCCTGGCATTCGCTGGCGCAGCAATGCGTCCGGCGCGTTGCCGGCGAACCCGTCGCCTATCTGCTCGGCGAAAAGGAGTTTCACGGCCTTGCGCTGCGGGTCGACGCCCGTGTGCTGGTTCCGCGACCGGATACCGAGACGCTGGTCGACTGGGCGCTCGATCTGCTGCGCGAACATTCTTCGACGACGCCCTCCGTGCTCGACCTCGGCACCGGCAGCGGCGCCATCGCACTGGCGCTGAAGCACGCACGGCCCGATCTCCAGGTCGATGCAGTCGATGCCAGCGTCGATGCACTGGCGGTTGCGCAGGCGAACTCCGTGCGTCTCGGACTCGACGTCCGCCTGATGCAGGGCAACTGGCTCGACGGCATCGATGCCTCCGCGGCCGGCGCCTGCTACGACCTCATCGTCTCGAATCCGCCCTACATCGCAGAAGGCGACCCGCATCTGCCGGCGCTCGGACACGAACCGCTGTCGGCGCTGGTCGCTGGCGCCGACGGTCTCGACGACATTCGCCGAATCGTCCGGGACGCACCGTCGCACCTTCGCCCCGACGGCCGGTTGCTGCTGGAGCACGGCCACGATCAGGCGGACGCGGTCTGCGAACTGCTCGCGGCGCAAGGCTTCGTCGATGTCGTCAGCCGCGACGATCTTGCAGGCATCGCACGCTGCTCCGGCGGCCGATGGCAGGCGATCCGCAGGCGGGATGCAGCCGGGACTTCCCGACCGCGCGCGACGCCGAACGCCTCGCAGTGAAATAATCCAGCCAGCCCCATTTTTCAGGAGAACCCCCATGTCCGACGCCCAGCAACGCATCGACGAACTCGTCAAGACCAACGAACTCGTGCTCTTCATGAAGGGCAACGCCAGTTTCCCGATGTGCGGCTTTTCCGGCCGCGCGATCCAGATCCTCAAGGCCGTAGGCGTCGACACGCGCGCGCTCAAGACGATCAACGTGCTGGACGATGCCGAAATCCGCCAGGGCATCAAGGAATACAGCAACTGGCCGACGATCCCGCAGCTCTACGTCAAAGGCGAATTCATCGGCGGATCGGACATCCTGATGGAAATGTACGAATCCGGCGAGCTGCAACAGACGATCAACGGCAGCCCCGACGCCTGAATGAATCGATAGCCGTTTAGACGCCGAAGTGCGGGGCCATCGCCCCGTCCGTGGCACCATGGCGCCCTTCCCGGATCTCCCGGATTGCCCATGACCCTGATACAGAGCCTGCTCGTCATCGCCGCGCTGATTGCCGCGAGCGCATTTTTTTCCCTTGCCGAAATCACGCTGGCGGCTTCGCGCCGTCTGCGTTTGCGCCAGATCGCCGACGAGGGCGATCTGCGCGCCGAGCGCGTGATGCGCATCCAGGAGCAGCCGGGTCACTATTTCACCGTGGTGCAGATCGGTCTGAACGCGGTCGCGATCCTCGGCGGCGTGGTCGGGGATGGCGCGCTGAGCCCGTACTTCGAGCGCGTCTTCGCGCGCTGGATGAGCGCCGAAACCGCCACCGGCGCCGCCTTCACGGCTTCGTTCGTCAGCATCATCTCGGTCTTCCTGGTGTTCGCCGACCTGTTCCCCAAGCGGCTCGGCATGAACGACCCGGAACAGCTGGCGATGCGCATGGTCGGGCCGATGCAGGTGCTAATCACGACCTTCAAGCCGCTGGTCTGGTTCTTCACGCGCAGTACCGACGTGTTGTTCAAGCTGCTCGGCATTCCGCTGCAGCGCGTCGACAAGATCACCTCGGCCGACATCCTCGCCATGACCGAAGCCGGCGCCCGCGCAGGCGTGCTGGCGTTGCGCGAGCAACAGGTGATCGCCAACGTGTTCGAGCTCGATACGCGGCTGGTCAGCAGCGTCATGACTTCGCGCGAGCGCGTGGCCTGGTTCCAGAAGGACGACCCCGAGTCGGTGCTGCGCGCGCGCATCGTCGCCGAGCCGTTCTCGGCCTATCCGGTCTGCGACGGCGACATCGATCATGTGCTCGGCTACGTCGACGCGAAGGACATGTTCCAGCGCGTGCTGAGCGGCCAGCCGCTGGCGCTCGACCAGGGCGTGCCGCTGCACAAGGCGCTGGTGATTCCGGACCGGCTCTCGCTCACCGAGGTGCTGGAGCAGTTTCAACAAGCGCATGAAGACTTCGCGATCATCGTGAACGAATACAGCCTCGTCGTCGGCGTCATCACGCTGAACGACGTGATGAGCACCGTCATGGGCGATCTGGTCGGCGCGCAGGACGAGGAGCAGCAGATCGTGCGGCGCGACGAAAGCTCCTGGCTAATCGACGGCGTGACGCCGATCCAGGACGTGCAGCGCGCCCTCGACATCGATGTGCTGCCGCATGCCGACGAATACGAAACGCTGGCCGGCTTCCTGATGGTGATGCTGCGTCGGGTGCCGAAACGCACCGACAGCGTGACCTGGGGCGGCTACAGCTTCGAGGTGATGGACGTCGACAGCTACCGGATCGACCAAGTGATGGTGACCAGGCTCTGAGCTGCTTCAGGCCTCTGCGCGGTCCTTGAACGACCACTGGCGCTGGTTGGCGAATACGGCATCGGGATACGGCGCCCGGCCGCGGCTGCCGTTGTAGCGACCGAGCGTGAGGAAGAGATCGCCGCGCTCACGGTCGAGGTAGTGCCGCAGGATCACGCAGCCGAAGCGCAGGTTGGTCTGCATGCGAAACAGTGTCGCCGGATCGCCGTCGCCGATCACGCGCGTCCAGAACGGCATCACCTGCATCAGCCCGCGCGCACCGGCGCTGGAAACGGCGAACTTGCGGAAATTGCTCTCGACCTGGATCAATCCCAGAACCAGACTCACATCCAGCCCGGAGCGCTTGCTCTCGTACCAGATCGTCTGGAGCAATTCGATGCGCTCCTGCGCACCGGGAATCTTCTTCTTGAGCCGCTCGCTCATGTCGCCGAGCCAGCGCAAGTGCGAAAGCCGCGCTTCGGTGCTGCCGAATTCGGGCACCGGCGGCGCCTTGTTGTGGATGGCGGAACTCAAGGCGGAACGCACCGAATCGATCAGCGGTTCCTCGATCTGTGCGCCGGCCATCGCCAGACGCGGCATCGCGAGCGTCAATGCCCCGGCGGTTGCGCCGCCGAGGCACAGCCGCCGCGACATCCGCTCCGTCATGCAGCGAGTTGCTTCTGGATGAACGTGGCGACCGCCGCCGAAGGCACCTTGGTCGCAGCCGTTTCGCGGCGATGCTGGTATTCGACTTCGCCCTCCTTCAGGCCGCGATCGGAAATGACCACACGATGCGGCACGCCGATGAGTTCCCAGTCGGCGAACATCGCGCCCGGGCGCTCGCCACGGTCGTCCAGCAGCACGTCGACGCCGGCAGCCAGCAATTCTTCGTAGAGCGCGACGGCGGCGGTCTTGACCTCGGCGCTGCGGTCCATGCCGATCGGACAGACAACCACGGTGAACGGCGCGATGGCGTCGGGCCAGATGATGCCGCGCTCGTCATGGTTCTGTTCGATGGCCGCAGCCGGCAGTCGCGTGATGCCGATACCGTAGCAACCCATTTCCAGGAACTGCGGCTTGCCGCCTTCGTCCAGGAACGTCGCGCCCATCGGCTTGCTGTACTTGATGCCGAGATAGAACACGTGACCGACCTCGATGCCACGCTCGATCGCCAGCAAGCCCTGGCCGTCGGGCGACGCATCGCCGGCGACGACATTGCGCAGGTCGGCAACCAGTTCGGGTTCGGCCAAGTCGCGGCCCCAGTTGACGCCGGTGATGTGGAAATCGGGCACGTTGGCGCCGCAGATCCAGTCGGCCATGACGGCGACATCGCGGTCGGCAACGACCTTGACCGGCTTGACCAGATTCAACGGTCCGAGATAGCCCGGCTTGCAGCCGAAGTGGTCCTCGATTTCCGACAGCGTCGCGAACCGGAATCCCTTGTCGAGACCCGGCAGCTTGCCGACTTTGATCTCGTTCATGTCGTGGTCGCCGCGCAGCAGCAGCAGCCAGACCTGCGCGCCCTTGAGATTGCCGGCGGCATCGAGCACGTCGGTGGCGAGCACAAGCGATTTGACGGTCGTCGACAGCGGCACGCCCAGCAGCGCGGCGACATCGGCGCAGGTGCTTTTGTCGGGCGTCGCGGTCTGCGTCATCGGCTGCGTCGCGGCTGCACGCGGTGCGGCCGGCGCCAGCGCCTCGGCTTTCTCCATGTTTGCGGCGTAATCGCTTTCCGGGCAGTAGACGATCGCGTCTTCGCCAGTCGCCGCGATCACCTGGAATTCTTCGCTCAGGTCGCCGCCGATGGCGCCGCTGTCGGCGGCCACGGCGCGATAACGCAGGCCGAAGCGGTCGAAGATCTTGCGATACGCCTGCGCCATGATCTGGTAGCTCGCCTTGGCCGCATCGCTGTTGCGATCGAAGCTGTAGGCATCCTTCATGGTGAATTCGCGTCCGCGCATCAGGCCGAAACGCGGCCGGCGCTCGTCGCGGAACTTGGTCTGGATCTGGTAGAAATTCTTCGGCAGCTGCTTGTAGCTGCGGAATTCCTGTCGCGCGATGTCTGTCACGACCTCTTCGCTGGTCGGCTGCACGACGAAGTCGCGCTCATGGCGGTCCTTGATGCGCAGCAGTTCGGGGCCCATGGCCTCGAAACGCCCGGTTTCCTGCCAGAGCTCTGCCGGCTGCACGACCGGCATCGTCAGCTCGACAGCGCCGGCGCGGTCCATTTCTTCGCGCACGATGGCTTCGACCTTGCGGATCACGCGCAGCCCCATCGGCATGTACGTGTAGATGCCGGCACCGAGTTTCTTGATCATGCCGGCGCGCATCATCAATCGGTGGCTGGCCACTTCGGCATCGGCAGGCGCTTCCTTCAAGGTGGAAACAAAGAAACGGGAAGCTTTCATCGATGGGCCGTCAGGCATTGGTTTGCATTTCGGTTGCTTTCAGTTGCTGTGTGCAACCCGGCATGCATAATCAACGCAGTTCAAAAATTGGGGTTTGATTATGCTCGACCGGGACGGCTTCAGGCCCAACGTCGGCATCATCCTGCTCAACCAGAGAAACCAGGTTTTCTGGGGCAAACGCATACGCACCCACTCCTGGCAGTTCCCGCAAGGCGGCATCGATCGCGGCGAGAGCCCCGAACAAGCCATGTTCCGGGAGCTGCACGAGGAGGTGGGGCTCCACCCGGAGCATGTGAAGATCGTTGCCCGTACCCGTGACTGGTTGCGCTACGAGGTGCCGGACCGTTTCATCCGACGCGACGCAAGAGGCCATTACAAAGGCCAAAAGCAGATCTGGTATCTACTCCAGCTGGTCGGTCACGATTGGGATCTCAACCTGCGTGCGACCGACCACCCGGAGTTCGATGCCTGGCGTTGGCACGATTACTGGGTTCCGCTCGAAGTCGTCGTCGAATTCAAGCGCGGCGTCTACGAGATGGCGCTGACCGAGCTTTCCCGCTACCTGCCGCGGCAGGATTTCCGCAACCGCTTCCTGCGTAGCAACGTGCGAGCTCGCGATTTCGAACGCGGTCCGCTGGCCGCAGGTCCGGAGCATCACTTCGACCTGCCTCCGGGCGCGAGTTTCGACCCAGATCCCAATGCATCCCAGTCAGCAACCGACGCCTCCGTCTTCATCGACCCGTTTCATGCAAGACGCTAGCCGAATCCTCGCGGTCGCCGCGGTCTGCATGGGCATTTCCGGCTTCGTCGCGGCACAGATCTTTTCCCAGCAGGACTGGGTGGAAAGCCCGGCGCCGCCGCCGCCGACGTTCAGCACGACGAAGCTGGTGCCGATCGTGATGCCGCGCTACATGACGCTGGAGTTCGGAGTGGACCCGACGACGATCGTCATCAATGGCGACGGCGTGGTGCGCTATGTAGTGGTTGCGCGCAATCCGTCGGGCGGCGCCGTCAACGCGTTCTACGAAGGCGTACGCTGCGCGACCGCCGAGGTCAAGGTCTATGCACGCTCCACCGGGACCGAATGGGAGAAGGCGACCGATCCGCAGTGGAAGGCGCTTCGCTTCGTTAACTCCAGCTACAGCAAGGCGCTGGCGACGCAGGGCTTGTGCGGCGGTGCCGCGCCGCGCGCATCGGTGCGGGAAATCGTCCAGAACCTGGAAAGGCCGGTTCGCGAGATCGAATGACGGCGCAGGCCATCGACGGCCTGGACCGGTTTCAGCGAGTCGCCGTCAACACCATGTTGTCGCGGTGAAGCATCTCGGGCTCGGCCGCGTAGCCCAGCAGGCGCTCGAATTCCGACGACGGTTTGCGGCACAGCATGCGCGCCTCGATGCTCGAATAGTTGGCCAGGCCGCGCGCCAGCTCGACGCCTTGCGGATCTCGCACGGCAATCACGTCGCCGCGAGAAAAGTCGCCATCGACCGCAGTCATGCCGATCGGCAGCAGGCTTTTGCCCTCGGAACGCACCTTGACGGCTGCGCCCGCATCGACCGTCACGTAGCCGCGAAGCTGTAGGTGATCGGCCATCCAGCGTTTGCGCGCCTGGTGCTTGGCGGTTTGCGCGAGCAGGAGCGTGCCGATCGCTTCACCACGCGAAAGGCGCAGCAGCGCATCGGGCTCGCGACCCCAGGCGATCACCGTCGCAGCACCTGAACCGGCTGCACGCTTGGCGGCAAGAATCTTGGTGATCATCCCGCCGCTGCCGATGGCCGAGCCGACGCCGCCGGCCATCGCCTCCAGCGCCGGATCGCCGGCAACCGCCTCGTGCACAAACCGGGCATCCGGATTCTTGCGCGGATCGGCAGTGAACAGCCCCTTCTGATCGGTCAGGATGACCAGCGCATCGGCCTCCACCAGATTGGCCACCAGCGCGCCCAGCGTGTCGTTGTCGCCGAACTTGATCTCGTCGGTGACGACCGTGTCGTTCTCGTTGATGACCGGCACCACACCCAGAGACAGCAATGTTCGCAATGTCGAGCGCGCGTTGAGGTAGCGCTCGCGGTCCACCAGGTCGGCGTGCGTGAGCAGCACCTGCGCGCTGCCGACACCGTTTTCGCGCAGCTTGGTCTCGTAGACCTGCACGAGTCCCATCTGCCCGACAGCCGCTGCAGCCTGCAGTTCGTTGATTTCGCGCGGCCGGGTGCGCCATCCCAGCCGTTTCATGCCTTCGGCAATGGCACCGCTCGACACCATCACGACTTCGCGGCCGTCGCGCATCAGCGCGGCCAGCTGGCGACACCATTCGCCGATCGCGGTTTCGTCCAGGCCACGGCCTTCGTTGGTGACAAGGCTGGAGCCGACCTTGACGACGATCCGGCGCGCATCGCGCAGCACGGTTGAGCTCGACGGAGAGATGAAGTCGCTCATGAAGCCGTCAGACGAAGCGTGGATCGATTTCCGTCGGCGGCTGCTCGGCCGCCTGCTGCGCCTTGATATGCTGGTAGATCGCCTTGACCAGCGGCTCGCAACCTTCGCGCGTCAATGCCGAGATCTCGAAGACCGGGCCCTTGAATCGCATGCGCTTGACGAACTCCTTGACGCGCGCTGCGCGCTCGTCGTCCGGCACCATGTCGAGTTTGTTCAATACCAGCCAACGCGGCTTGTCATAGAGGCCTGCGTCGTACTTCTTGAGTTCGCCGGCGATCGCCTTGGCCTGGGCGACCGGATCGACACCTTCGTCGAACGGTGCCAGATCGATGACGTGCAACAGCAGGCGCGTTCGCTGCAAATGTCGCAAGAACAAATGGCCGAGACCCGCTCCCTCCGAAGCGCCTTCGATGAGGCCCGGGAGGTCGGCAACGACGAAACTCTGCTCCGGCCCCACACGCACGACGCCGAGATTCGGATGCAGCGTGGTGAACGGATAGTCGGCGATGCGCGGACGCGCGTTGGAGATCGCGGTGATGAAGGTCGACTTGCCGGCATTCGGCATGCCGAGCAGACCGACGTCGGCCAACACCTTGAGCTCGAGCTTAAGGCTCTTCTTCTCGCCGGGCCAGCCGGGCGTCTTCTGACGCGGCGCACGGTTGATGGCACTCTTGAAGCGCATGTTGCCGAAACCACCGTCGCCGCCCTTGGCGATGGTGACGATCTCGCCCGGCACCAGCAGCTCGTACAGCACCTCGCCGGTTTCGGCGTCGGTGAAGATCGTGCCGACCGGCACCTTGAGCGTGATGTCGTCGCCGGCGGCGCCGAACATGTCGGAACCCATGCCGTGCTGCCCGCGCTTGGCTTCGTGCCGGCGCGAGTAGCGGAAGTCGACCAGCGTGTTCAGGTTGATGTCCGCAACGGCGAACACATGGCCACCGCGACCACCATCGCCGCCGTTGGGACCACCGAACTCCTTGTACTTTTCATGACGGAACGACACGCAGCCGTTGCCGCCATCGCCGGCGGCGATGTCGATGAAGGCTTCGTCGACGAACTTCATGAGGTACTCAATTCAGAAATGGAACGCCGCTGATACGCGGCAGAGGAAAACAAAGAAGCCCCGACGAGCGGGGCTTCGATCGGTTCGACGCGACGGGTCAGGCTTGTGCAGCCGCCGGGGTCACGTTGACCATGTGCTTGTTCAGGGCACCCTTGTGGCCGAACGACACGTGGCCTTCGACCAGTGCGAACAGCGTATGGTCCTTGCCGACACCGACGTTGACGCCGGGGTGGAACTGGGTACCGCGCTGACGCACGATGATCGCGCCAGCGCTGATCAGTTCGCCGCCGAACGCTTTCACGCCCAGCATCTTGGGCTTGGAATCGCGCCCGTTTCGCGTTGAGCCGCCGCCTTTTTTCTGTGCCATGGTGCCTACTCCAGTGTTGCGTTAGGAGGCGATCGCGCCGATTTGCAGTTCGGTGAACTGCTGGCGATGGCCTTGACGTTTCTGATAGTGCTTGCGACGGCGCATCTTGAAGATGTGCACTTTGTCGTGCAAGCCGTGCGACAGTACAGTGACTGTCACAGATGCGCCGGACACCAGGGGCGTACCGACCTTGATCTCGGAGCCGTTGCCGACTGCCAGAACCTGATCGATCACGATTTCCTGGCCTACGTCCGCAGCAATCTGTTCTACTTTAATTTTTTCGCCGGAAGCAACGCGATACTGCTTGCCGCCGGTTTTTATGACCGCGTACATGTTGACCTCTTTGTGAAGATGGCTCCACAGCGAATTCTGCAGAGCCCAAGACTATAGCACGGTTCGCTCACTCCTATAATGCGGCGTTCCGGCCCCATGCCGTCGTCTCACCATGCCGCGTCCAGGCGCCATCGTTTTGTCAGCTCCATCAGCCCCAGCTTCCGACATCTCCCCCACCTCCGCCGTGCTGGGTCTCATCACCGACGACATGGCCGAGGTCGACCGCGTCATCTCGGAACGGCTCGACACCGGCGTGCCGCTGGTCAGCCAGGTGGCGCGCTACATCATTTCGGCCGGCGGCAAGCGTCTCCGTCCTGCGCTCCTGCTGCTGATGAGCGGCGCGCTGGGATACAGCGGTTCGCAGCGCTTCAACATCGCGGCCGTCGTCGAGTTCATCCACACCGCTTCGCTGCTTCATGATGACGTGGTCGACGAATCCACCCTGCGCCGCGGACGGCCGACAGCCAACGAATCGTTTGGAAATCCGGCAAGCGTGCTGGTCGGCGACTTCCTTCATTCGCGCGCTTTCCAGATGATGGTCGATGGCAACGACATGCGGGTGATGCAGATCCTCGCCGATGCCACCAACGTGATCGCCGAAGGCGAAGTGCTGCAGCTGATGAATATGCACGACGCCACGCTGGACGAAACCGCCTACCTGCGCGTGATCCGCTCCAAGACGGCAAAGCTGTTCGAGGCGAGCACCCGCGTCGCGGCCGTGCTCGCCAAGGCGTCGCCCGACATCGAGGAAGCCTGCGCCACCTACGGACAGGCGCTCGGCACCGCATTCCAGGTAATCGACGATGTACTCGATTACGCGGGCGACGCTGCTGAAACCGGCAAGAACCTTGGCGACGACTTGCGCGAAGGCAAGACGACGCTCCCGCTGATCCTCGCGATGCAACGCGCCGCGCCGGACGAAGCCAATCTGATTCGCACTGCGATCGAAGCGGGCGACGAAACGCAGCTCGACCGCATCGTCGAGATCGTCAAGGCGACCGGCGCGCTCGACGCGACGCGGGCCGCAGCAGCTGCCGAAGCGCAGCGCGCCATCGACGCACTGGCCGGCTTCCCGGCGAATTCGTACACGACGGGTTTGCTACAATTGGCGGCTCAGCTGCTGGAGCGGCGCGCCTAAGACGCCTTCCTTTCGACACCATCGGGGTGTAGCTTAGCCTGGTAGAGCGCTACGTTCGGGACGTAGAGGCCGGAGGTTCGAATCCTCTCACCCCGACCAGATTCTTTCGATTCCGGTCGCGAATCCTTGATCGGCCACCCGCTTCGGGGTTCGGCCAAGACGCCGCAAGCCCGGCAATTTCTCCGCTCGTTATTCGCCAGGTTAGTGCCAACTGCGGCGCGGTATGCTGTCGACTCGCGGTTTACAGCGCCGGAGCGATCGACGATGATCGCTCGAATTCTCACAATTTCTTACATCGCTCGATGGCAGCAGCAGAACCCCTCGTCAAAGACAGTTCGCCCATCGCGCTTCCCGGACTCGCCCGCGCTCTGATTTCGGCCGGCAAGCTGCCGGCGAAGACTGCCGAGGACATCTATCAACGCTCGCTGGCCAACCGTTCGAGCTTCATCGCCGAACTCACCGGCACCGGCGCTGTTTCTGCGGCCGATCTTGCACACACCTTGTCGACGGCTTTCGGCGCCCCGCTGCTCGATCTGGACGCCATCGATCCGCAGCGGCTGCCCCGCGACCTGCTCGACGCCAAGCTTTGCCAGTCTTATCGCATCGTCGTCCTCAGCAAGCGCAACAACCGCCTGATCGTTGCCACGGCTGATCCGTCCGATCAGCAGGCGGTCGAAAAGATCAAGTTCGCTTCGCAGATGGGCGTCGACTGGGTCATCGGCGAGTACGACAAGCTGTCGCGCATGATCGAGACGACGAGCATGAGCACGTCGGAGATGGTCGACAGCCTGGTCGGAAGCGAATTCGAGTTCGGCGAGGTCATGAACGACACGGCGGCCGAGGCGAACGAGCAGGCGATAGCCGAGGTCGAGGATGCGCCGATCGTGCGTTTCCTGCAGAAGATGCTGCTCGACGCGTTCGGCATGCGGGCTTCGGACATCCACTTCGAGCCCTACGAACATCAGTATCGCGTCCGCTTCCGGATCGACGGCGAGTTGCGCGAAATCGCGAGCCCGCCGATCGCCATCAAGGAAAAGCTGGCCTCGCGCATCAAGGTGTTGTCGCGGCTCGACATTTCCGAGAAGCGCGTCCCGCAGGACGGGCGAATGAAGCTCAAGATCGGCCCGGACCGCGTGATCGACTTCCGGGTCAGCACGCTGCCGACGCTGTTCGGCGAGAAGATCGTGATCCGGATCCTCGACCCGAGCAGCGCCCGCCTGGGCATCGACGCGCTCGGCTACGACGCGGACGAAAAAGCGCGGCTGCTGACCGCCATCGGCCGGCCCTACGGCATGGTGCTGGTCACCGGCCCGACCGGCTCGGGCAAGACGGTGTCGCTCTACACCTGCCTGAATCTGCTGAACAAGCCGGGCGTCAATATCGCGACGGCCGAAGACCCGTCGGAAATCAACCTGCCGGGCGTGAACCAGGTCAACGTCAACGAGCGTGCCGGGCTGACGTTCGCGACCGCACTGCGTGCCTTCCTGCGGCAGGACCCGGACATCATCATGGTCGGCGAAATCCGCGACCTCGAAACGGCGGACATCTCGATCAAGGCCGCGCAGACCGGTCACCTGGTGCTCTCCACGCTGCATACCAACGACGCGCCGACCACGCTGACGCGCATGCGCAACATGGGCATCGCGCCTTTCAACATCGCCTCCAGCGTGATCCTGATCACTGCGCAACGGCTGGCGCGGCGGCTTTGCGTCGTCTGCCGGGAGCCGGCGGACATTCCCGAAGAAGCCCTGCGCGATGCGGGCTTCACCGATGCGCAGCTCGACGGCACCTGGAAACCGTACCGGCCGGTCGGTTGCCATGCCTGCAACAGCGGCTACAAGGGCCGAGTCGGTATCTATCAGGTGATGCCGATCTCCGAAGCGATCCAGAACATCATCCTGCGCGACGGCAGCGCACCCGACATTGCGCGTCAGGCCGAGGCCGAAGGTGTGCGTTCGCTGCGACAGTCGGGGCTGCTGAAAGTGATGCAGGGATTAACATCGCTCGAAGAAGTACTTGCTGTTACAAACGAATAGCTTACGTACGACAGCCACAAGCGGAGATCGAATGGCAACTACTGCAGCAAGCACCCGGGGCAACCTCAAGGAATTCGTCTTCGAATGGGAAGGCAAGGACCGCAACGGCAAGCAGGCCCGTGGCGAAATGCGCGCCTCCGGCACGAACCAGGTCCAGGCTTCGCTGCGCCGCCAAGGCGTGTTGCTGACCAAGATCAAGAAGCGCCGCATGCGCTCCGGCAAGGCGATCAAGCCGAAGGACATCGCAATCTTCACGCGGCAGCTCGCCACCATGATGAAGGCCGGCGTGCCGCTGCTGCAGGCCTTCGACATCGTCGGCCGCGGCAATGCCAATGCCAGCGTCGCCAAGCTGCTGAATGACATCCGCAGCGACGTCGAGACCGGTTCGTCGCTCTCCGCCGCCTTCCGCAAGTTCCCGAAATACTTCGACAACCTCTACTGCAACCTGGTGGAAGCCGGCGAAGCCGCCGGTATTCTGGAAGAACTGCTGGATCGGCTCGCCACCTACATGGAGAAGACCGAGGCGATCAAATCGAAGATCAAGTCGGCGCTGATGTACCCGATGTCGGTGGTGGTCGTGGCGTTCGTCGTGGTGGCAGTCATCATGATCTTCGTGATTCCGGCCTTCAAGGAAGTGTTCACCTCGTTCGGCGCCGATCTCCCTGCGCCCACGCTCATCGTGATGGCGATCAGCGAGGTCTTCGTTGCCTACTGGTGGCTCATCTTCGGCGTCATCGGCGGCGGACTCTATTTCTTCATTCAGGCCTGGAAGCGCAACGAGCGCATGCAGAAGGTCATGGACCGCATCCTGCTCAAGCTGCCGGTCTTCGGCAAGCTGATCGACAAGTCCTGCGTCGCGCGCTGGACGCGCACGCTGTCCACGATGTTCGCCGCTGGCGTGCCGCTGGTGGAAGCACTCGATTCGGTGGGCGGCGCATCGGGCAATTCGGTGTACGCGGACGCGACGGTCAAGATCCAGCAGGAAGTCTCGACCGGCACCAGCCTCACCGCGGCAATGACAAACGCCAACGTATTCCCCTCGATGGTGCTGCAGATGACGGCCATCGGCGAGGAATCGGGCTCGATCGACCACATGCTCGGCAAGGCGGCCGATTTCTACGAATCCGAAGTCGACGACATGGTCGCCGGGCTGTCCAGCCTGATGGAGCCCATCATCATCGTGTTCCTGGGCACGCTCATCGGCGGCATCGTGGTGTCGATGTACCTGCCGATCTTCAAGCTGGGCCAGGTCGTCTGATGCTGGTTTCGCAGGGGGTGGACGCCGCGCTGGCAGGCCTGCTGGGCCTTCTGATCGGCAGCTTCCTCAACGTCGTCGTCTACCGGCTGCCGAAGATGATGGAGCGGCAGTGGGCAGCGGAGATGGCCGACGCGGCACTGGGCGCCGGCGGCGATGCACCGGCATCCTCCGAAACCGAACCGCCTTTCAACCTGATGGTGCCGCATTCGCGCTGCCAGAACTGCGGCCACGTCATCCGCTGGTACGAGAACATTCCGATCCTGAGCTACGTCTTCCTGCGTGGCCGGTGCTCGTCGTGCAGGACGCCGATCGGCATCCGCTATCCGCTGGTGGAGATCGCGACCGGGCTGCTCTTCGCCTGGTGCGCATGGCGAATGCCGGGCCAGTGGGCGGCGCTCGCATGGTGCGGCTTTTCAGCGGCTCTGCTCGCGCTGGCATTGATCGACTGGGACACCACTTTTCTGCCCGACGACATCACCCTGCCCCTGCTTTGGGCCGGTTTGCTGGCAGCTCTTGGTGGCTTCACGGGCGTAACCCTGGCCGACGCGGTCTGGGGCGCGGTCGGCGGATACGTCTCGCTATGGGCGGTGTACTGGGCTTTCAAGCTGGCGACCGGCAAGGAAGGCATGGGCTACGGCGACTTCAAGCTTTTCGCGGCGCTCGGCGTCTGGTTCGGCTGGCAGGCGCTGGTGCCGATCATCCTGATGGCTTCGGTGATCGGCGTGATCGTCGGCGTGGCGCTCAAACTCAACAACGGGTTGCGCGAAGGCGGCTACGTTCCGTTCGGGCCGTTCCTTGCCGGTGCGGGCTTTACCGCGATGTTCGTCGGCACGGGCGCGCTGCTGCGTGTCGTCGGGCTCGGCGCCTGAAAAATGCGCATCGGGCTCACCGGCGGGATCGGTAGCGGCAAGAGTACGGTGGCCGCGATGCTGGTCTCGCACGGCGCGGCGCTGGTCGACACGGACGCCATTGCCAGGTCGTTGACTCAGGCCGCAGGTGCGGCAATGCCAGCGATAGAAGCGGCTTTCGGCGCATCGGTCGTCGCTTCGGACGGCAGTCTCGACCGGGCCGCGATGCGCGAGCTTGTTTTCGCCAACAGCGAAGTCAAGCACCGACTCGAGGCGATCCTGCATCCGATGATCGGTTCCGAATGCGAGCGCGCAGCAGCATCCGCCCTGCCCGGCCAGCCGCTGGTCTTCGACGTGCCGCTGCTGGTCGAATCCGGGCGCTGGCGCTCGCGGGTCGATCGCGTGCTGGTCGTCGACGCCACTGAAGCCACGCAATTGCGCCGCGTGGTCGCCCGTTCGGGATGGACGCCGGAGGCCGTCGGTGCGGTCATCGCACAGCAGGCGACGCGCCGTGCGCGCCGTGCGGCAGCCGACGCCGTCATATTCAATGACATATTGACCCTGGAAGAACTCGCGCACGACGTGCAAAGTGTCTGGTTGCAGTGGGCTGCGTCAAGCCGCCCGCTATGATCGAAGTTAAGAAATAGACACAAAAGCGTGATTCTTTACGAGTACCCCTTCAACGAACGCATCCGAACCTACCTGCGGCTGGAACATCTGTTTCGACGCCTGGGTGAACTGGTCCCGTCCGATTCCGCCCTTTCGCATCACTACGCGCTGGTCACGATCTTCGAGATCATGGATGTCGCCGCGCGTGCCGACCTCAAGGCCGACGTGCTGCGCGACCTCGACAAGCACAAGAACGTCTTCAACAGCTACCGCGGCAATCCCGCGATCGCCGAATCGGTGTTGAACCAGGTCGTCAACCAGCTCGAACGCAATTTCGCGACGCTCAACACCATCAGCGGCAAGGCCGGCCAGGCACTGACCGAAAACGAATGGCTGATGAGCATCCGCAGCCGTGCCGGCATCCCGGGCGGCACCTGCGAGTTCGATCTGCCGGCCTACCATGCCTGGCAGAACCGACCGGCGCCGTCGCGCCGCGTCGATCTCGAGCGCTGGTCGTCGACGCTTTCGCCGCTGGCCGAGTCGATCTATCTGTTGCTGAAGTTGCTGCGGGATTCCGACGTGCCCTACAAGGTCATGGCGCCGCACGGCCAGTTCAAGCAGAACCTGCCGCAGGGCCGGAGCTTCCAGTTGCTGCGCCTTCGCATCGACCCGCGGCTGGGTGTGATTCCGGAAATCAGCGGCAACCGGTTGATGGTGTCGGTCCGGCTGATGCGGCACGAAAAAGACGATCGGCTGCACCAGAGCACGGCAGACACGCCCTTCGAACTGACACTCTGCGCCTGAGACGATAGAGTTCGAAAAGATGACGAAGCCAGGAACAACCACGCCCGACGGCGAACGCATCGTTCGCTGCCCCGCTTGCGGCAACGACAGCGTTTACGCGCCGAGCAATCCGTATCGCCCGTTCTGCAGCGCACGTTGCAGGGGCATCGATCTCGGGGCATGGGCCAGCGAAGAATTTCGCATGGCGGCCGATGCACCGCCGGACGACGAGCCTTTCGGCGATCCGCGACTGCAGTAGCGGTTCAGATCAGCACGACAGACGGGTCGAGCGGATTCAACAGCGACGCCGCGCCGCGTTCTTCGCCAAGCCAACGCAGTACGGGTACAGCGCCCGGCAACACCGGCATGACATCCAGCGGCAGTTGCTGCCACTGCATCGCCTGACCTTCGCGCATTTCGAAATCACCGGTCCATGCGCCGACCTTGCACCAGTGCAGGCGCACGAGCGCATGCGGATAGTCGTGCTCGGTGACACGCCAGACTTCCGCGCCGCCGATGACGATGCCGAGTTCTTCCTCCAGCTCGCGCCGCAGCGCCTGCTCGACCGATTCATCGGCCTCGATCTTTCCACCTGGAAACTCCCAGAAGCCGGCGTAAGGCTTGCCTTCGGGCCGGGTCGACAGAAGCAGCGCACCGTCGTTTTCGCGGATCAGGATGCCGACCGCCACTTCGGTGTGCTTGCGGGCAACGGCCGACTGCAGATCGGCCGACATCACGCGCGTCCGGCGTAGTCGCACGCGAACTGGTAAGCCACGCGGCCGCTGCGCGAGCCGCGCTCCAGCGCCCACACCAGCGCACCCGGCCGTGCGGCAGCAATTGCCGAATCATCCACGCCGAAGGACGACAGCCACTGCGCGACGATCGTCAGATATTCGTCCTGGCTGAACGGATAGAAGCTGACCCACAGGCCGAAGCGCTCCGACAGCGAGATCTTCTCTTCGATCACCTCGCCCGGATGCACTTCGCCATCGTCGGTGTGGGTGTAGCTGAGGTTGTCCTTCATGTATTCCGGCAGCAGATGGCGCCGGTTGCTGGTCGCGTAGATCAGCACATTCGGCGTCGCTGCGGCGATGGAGCCGTCGAGGATCGACTTCAGCGCCTTGTAGCCCGGCTCGCCTTCGTCGAAGCTCAGGTCGTCGCTGAAGACGATAAATTTCTCCGGACGCCCCGACACGACGTCGACGATGTCGGGCAGATCGACGAGATCGGCCTTGTCGACCTCGATTAGACGAAGGCCCTGCGGCGCATAGGCCTGCAGGCAGGCGCGGATCAGCGACGACTTGCCGGTGCCCCGCGCGCCGGTCAGCAGCACGTTGTTGGCCGGTTTTCCTTCGACGAACTGGCGCGTGTTGCGCTCGATCTTCTCTTTCTGGATGTCGATTTCCTTCAACGAATCCAGCGGCATCTGCGCCACGTGGCGCACGGGCTCCAGCGTGCCGTGGCCGGAACTGCGACGCCGGTAACGCCAGGCAATCGACGCATTCCAGTCGGACGGTGCCTGCAGCGGCTGCGGAAGAATCGACTCGATGCGGCCGATCAGTTGCTCGGCACGCTCGATCAGCTTCTCGAACTTGTCGTTCATCAGGAACGGTAATCGGCGTTGATGGTCACGTAGTCGTGGCTCAGGTCGCAGGTCCAGACCGTGTCGACGGCGTCGCCGCGGCCCAGGCCGATGCGCACCGTGATCTCGCTCTGCGCCATCACGCGCTGGCCGTCTTCTTCGCGGTAGGCCGGATTGCGCCCACCCTTGACCGCCACATGCACGTCGTCGAGATACAGGTCGATGCCGGTCTGGTCCAGATCGTCGATGCCTGCATAGCCGACGGCGGCAAGGATGCGGCCAAGATTGGGGTCGCTGGCGAAGAACGCCGTCTTGACCAGCGGCGAATGCGCCACGGCATAGGCCACCTGCCGGCATTCGGCGCCGTCGCGGCCGCCTTCGACGCGAATGGTGATGAACTTGGTCGCGCCCTCGCCGTCTCGCACGATGGCTTGTGCAAGCAAACGCGAAACGTCCTGCATCGCGGTGAGCAGCGCCTGTCCGTCGGCCGATTCGAGCGACGCGATGGTTTCGTGTGCGGCTTTCTGCGTCGCGATGACGACGAAGGAATCGTTGGTCGAGGTGTCGCCGTCGATCGTCACGCGGTTGAACGACGCATCGGCCAGCGCCTTCGCCAGCGGCTGCACCAGCGACGGATCGATCTTCGCGTCGGTGGCGATGAAGCCGAGCATTGTCGCCATGTTCGGGCGGATCATGCCGGCGCCCTTGCTGATGCCGGTGATCGTCACCGTCGCGCCGCCGATCTGCACTTGCCGGCTGAACGCCTTGGGCACGGTATCGGTCGTCATGATGCCTTCGGCTGCGCGGGCCCAGTGGTCGGGCGCAGCGTCCAGCAACGCCGCCGGCAGTGCGGCCTCGATGCGCTCGACCGGCAGCGGCTCCATGATCACGCCGGTCGAGAACGGCAGGATTTCTTCCGGCGCGATGTCGAGTTCGCGAGCCAGCGCGACGCAGCTCTGGTGCGTGCGCGCCAGGCCGTCCTCGCCGGTGCCGGCGTTGGCATTGCCGGTGTTGATCAGCATCGCGCGGATGCCGTAGTTCTTCTCCAGATGCGCACGGCAGACCTGCACCGGCGCGGCGCAGAAACGGTTCTGCGTGAACACGCCACCAACGGCTGCGCCCTCGTCGATCAGCACGACCGTCAGGTCCTTGCGATTGGCCTTGCGGATGCCGGCTTCGGCGACTCCAATACGGATGCCGGGCACCGCGAACAAGGCGGCGGGATCGGGGGCGGACAGGTTCACGGGCATGGATTTCTTTCTCGGGTTCTTCTGATTAGGTCAGCTGTCCGTGACACTGCTTGAACTTCTTGCCGCTGCCGCAAGGGCACGGGTCGTTCCGGCCGACGCGGGCGAACGCCGCAGCATCGGCTCCCATCGCACCACCTGCAGCGCCGGCCGCAGCCGTTGCTACAGCTCGGCGCTGGTTGTCGTCGGCGGCACGCACTTCGACTTCGCCGGTTTCGGTGGGCGCGGTGTAGGTGATGTTGGAGATCGACTCGGCGCGGTTCTCCAGCGTTTCGGCGGCTTCCTCCAGCTGTTCGCTCGACTGGACGCGCACCGTCATCAATTGGCGGGTGACTTCGTTCTTCACCGAATCCAGCAGCTGGCCGAACAGCTCGAAAGCCTCGCGCTTGTATTCCTGCTTGGGCTGCTTCTGCGCATAGCCGCGCAAGTGGATGCCCTGACGCAGATAGTCGAGCGACGCCAGATGTTCGCGCCAGTGCGTGTCGATGCTCTGCAGCAGCACCATGCGCTCGAACTGGGTGAAGTTTTCCTGGCCGATCTGCGCCACCTTGGCGTTGAAGGAAGCGTGCGCTGCGGCGACGACCTTCTCGACGATTTCCTCGTCGGAAATCGCGCTGGCCGCTTCGACTTCCTTCTGCAACGGCAGCTCCAGGCCCCATTCGTTCGCGAGCGTCTTCTCGAGCCCCGGAAGATTCCACTGCTCTTCGACCGATTCCGCCGGGATGTACTGCCGTGCCAGATCGCCGAAGCAGCCTTCGCGCAGCCCCTCGATCTGCGCCGTCAGGTCCTGTGCGTCGAGGATGTCGTTGCGCTGCTGGTAGATCACCTTGCGCTGGTCGTTCGACACATCGTCGTATTCGAGCAACTGCTTCCGCACATCGAAGTTGCGCGCCTCGACCTTGCGCTGCGCGCTCTCGATGCTGCGCGTGACGATGCCGGCCTCGATGGCCTCGCCGTCCGGCATCTTGAGCCTGTCCATGATGGATTTGACGCGGTCGCCCGCGAAGATGCGCATCAGCGGATCGTCCAGGCTCAGGTAGAAGCGCGAGGAGCCGGTGTCGCCCTGACGGCCCGAACGGCCGCGCAGCTGGTTGTCGATGCGGCGCGATTCGTGACGTTCGGTCGCGATGATGCGCAGGCCGCCGAGCGCCTTGATCGCCTCGTGGTCCTTCGCCCATTCGGCACGGATGTGCGCGATGTCGGCCTGTTTCGCGGCTTCGTCGCGGCCTTCGTCGTTCTCGACCGCCTCGATCATCTTCTCGATGTTGCCGCCCAGCACGATGTCGGTACCGCGACCTGCCATGTTGGTCGCGATGGTGATCATCTTGACGCGGCCGGCCTGCGCGATGATGTCGGCTTCGCGCGCATGCTGCTTGGCGTTGAGCACCTGGTGCGGAAGCTCGGCCTTGGTCAGCAGAGCGTCGATGATTTCCGAGTTCTCGATCGACGAAGTGCCGACCAGCACCGGCTGGCCGCGCTCGTAGCATTCGCGGATGTCCTGGATCGCCGCCTCGTACTTCTCGCGTGTCGTCTTGTAGACGCGGTCGAGCTGGTCCTGGCGCTTGCTGATCCGGTTCGGCGGGATGATCATGGTCTCCAGACCGTAGATCTCCTGGAACTCGTAGGCCTCGGTGTCCGCCGTGCCGGTCATGCCGGCGAGCTTGTTGTACAGGCGGAAGTAGTTCTGGAACGTGATCGAGGCCAGCGTCTGGTTCTCGGCCTGGATTTCCACGCCTTCCTTGGCTTCCACGGCCTGGTGCAGGCCGTCGCTCCAGCGGCGGCCGGTCATCAGGCGGCCGGTGAACTCGTCGACGATCACGACTTCGCCCTGCTGAACCACGTAATGCTGGTCGCGGTGGTACAGGTGCCGTGCACGCAACGCAGCGTTCAGGTGGTGCATCAGGGTGATGTTGGCCGGGTCGTAGAGCGACGCGCCCTCCGGCAGCAGCCCGAATTCGCCCAGCACCTGCTCGGCCTTCTCGTGGCCGTCTTCGGTCAGGAAGACCTGGTGCGTCTTCTCGTCGACCGTGAAATCGCCCGGCTTGGTGACGCCTTCGCCGGTGCGCGGGTCGGCTTCGCCTTCCTGCTTGATCAGCAGCGGGACGACCTTGTTGATCGCCAGGTACATCTCGGTGTGGTCTTCGGCCTGGCCGCTGATGATGAGCGGCGTGCGCGCCTCGTCGATCAGGATCGAGTCCACCTCGTCGACGATCGCGAAGTTCAGCTTGCGCTGCACGCGGTCCTGCGACTCGTAGACCATGTTGTCGCGCAGGTAGTCGAAGCCGTATTCGTTGTTCGTGCCGTACGTGATGTCGCTGTTGTAGGCCTGCTGCTTTTCCTCGCGCGGCATGTTCGGCAGGTTGATGCCGACCGAGAGGCCGAGGAAGTTGTACAGCCGGCCCATCCACTTCGCGTCGCGGCTTGCGAGGTAGTCGTTCACGGTGACGACATGAACGCCCTGGCCCGACAGCGCGTTCAGATAAACCGGCAGCGTGGCTGTCAGCGTCTTGCCTTCGCCGGTGCGCATTTCGGAGATCTTGCCGTTGTGCAGCGCCATGCCGCCGAGCAGCTGGACATCGAAGTGACGCATCTTCATCGCACGCTTAGAACCTTCGCGCACGGTGGCGAAGGCTTCGGGCAGCAGGTCGTCGAGCGACTCGCCCTTGGCGACGCGGTCCTTGAACTCCTGCGTTTTGGCGCGCAGCGCGTCGTCGTCGAGCTTTTCGAATTGCGGCTCGAGCGCGTTGATGCGTTCGACGGTCTTGCGGTACTGCTTGAGAAGCCGGTCGTTGCGACTGCCGAAAATTTGGGTCAGGAAGTTGGTAGCCATGTGTGTGGCTCGACGGATGTCCGACAGGCCGGACGCTGCGAGCAAAATCCCTAAGATGCGGTGGAAGCCACGGTGAAAGCAGTTTGGCGCACTTTGCCGAAAAGCAAGCGCGACCTGCCGGCGCAACGCACCGGCAAACCGGGCATTTTAGCCTGCGCTCCCAAGCCCCACATTCCAGTGAACAGACGCCTCCAATCCCTCACCTTGCAGCAAGCCGCAGACGGTTCGCCCACGCTCGCCGGGCTGCTGGCGCGTGCGCGCGACGCCAGCGACCGCCTGAAAGCGATCGAGGAACTGATTCCGGCGGAATTGCGCCGGTCGGTGAAAGCGGGGCCGGCGGAGGGCGACGTCTGGTGCCTGCTGGTTCAGGGCAGCGCCGCCGCCGCCAAGCTGCGCCAGCTGATGCCGCGGCTGGTGACACGGCTGAAATCCCGCGGCTGGGACGTCGCCAGCATCCGCCTCAAGGTGCAGACGCGGCAGTAGTCGTGAGGAACGCGCGAAACAGCGCGGCGGATTCGGCCGGCTTTTCGAGTGTCGGCAAGTGACCGCAAGCCTTGAACACCTCGAATTTCGCGTTCGGCAATGCTTCGGCCAGTGCACGACCAACGGCTACGGGTGCGATGGCGTCGTCCTCGCCCCAGAGCACCAGCGCAGGCATCTTCAGTTTGCCGAAGTGCGAGATCATTTCCGTCCGCGAGCCGGCAGCACGGGCCTGCGCCGCACCGGCCGCGCCGCCGACGCGTCGGGCCATGGCCTTGAAAACGTCTGCGGACTCGACATCCTCCTTTCGCACCACAAGCCCGGAAAGCATCTCGATCACCGCGTCGGGGCTGCCGTCGAGTGCGGCGGCCAGGTCGGGACCGCCCGGCTTCGGCACCGCCGGATCGCAGCCCATCAACCAGAGCGCGCTGACGCGCTCCGGTGCGGCCAGCGCAACCTTGAGCGCCAGATTGCCGCCGTAGGAAGTGCCGACCAGCGCGAACTTCTCGGGTGCGCGCGCCAGAATGTCGGCGGCGCTGGCCTCGAGCGTCGGCTTCGGCGACAGCAGGACGTGCGCGTCGACGACGTCGCCGAGATCTGCGATGACGTCGCGGTACATCTGTTCGTCGCAAAGAAGAGCGGGAATGAATACGACGGGCGCGGGACGGGCGATCATGGAAAAACTCTTTCGTGAATCGGGGATTGAGTGCAACGGGCTGAAACGGATTGCACCGGCGGTTTAGGCTTACGCCGCAGTTGCATGCGGCGCGGCTATTCTGGCTGGCCAATTCAAACCCGGCAGGTCGAAAGCAATTCGGGCCTGCTGCATTCAGGATCTCTCAATGTCCGACTCATCCCGTTTCGAGCTTTTCTCGTATTGGCGCACCTCGGCCACCTACCGGGTGCGCGTCGCCTTCAACCTCAAGGGCCCGACGCCGCGAGAGCGCAACGTCGACATCGACGCCGGCGAGCAGCGCAGCCCCGAATTCCTGAAGATCAACCCGATGGGCGCCATTCCGGCGCTGATCGATCACGGCGACGGTCAGCCGGCAACGCCGCTCACGCAGTCGCTAGCGATCCTCGAATTCCTCGAGGAAACCGATCCCACGCCCGCCTTGCTGCCGTCCGATGCGCACGGTCGTGCCCGCGTTCGCTCACTTTCGCAGATGCTTGCCGCCGACACGCATCCGCTCATCACGCCGCGCATCAAGAAGTACCTGACGACCGAAGGAAAGTTTGACGATGCGGCGTGGCGCGCATGGCAGATTCACTGGTTTAGCACCGGCCTTCAAGCGCTCGAACAACGGCTGGCGAACGAACCGGACACAGGAAAGTTCTGCCACGGCGATACGCCGACGATGGCGGACATCTGTCTGGCCAGCATCGTCGTCGTGATGCGCGTGTTCAAGATCGAAGTGACGGGCATTCCGACCGTGATGCGGATCATGGATGCGTGCGAGGCGCTCGAAGCCTTCGGCAAGGCAGACCCGCGCCGGCAGGTCGGCGCACCGCAGACCTGAGCCCCCAACCGACCTCGTCATTTCAAAAGGAGAAACACATGCCGTCGATCACCGTCGCTACCGAAAACAATCATCCGGTCCAGCTTTATTACGAAGACCAGGGAAGCGGTAAACCCGTCGTGCTCATCCACGGCTGGCCGTTGAGCGGGCGCTCGTGGGAAGCGCAGGTTCCGGCACTCGTCGCCGCCGGCTACCGCGTGATCACTTACGACCGTCGCGGTTTCGGATCGTCTTCGCAACCGTGGTCGGGCTACGACTACGACACCTTCGCTGCCGACCTCGACGGCCTGATGACCGAACTCGACCTGAAGGACGCGACGCTCGTCGGCTTTTCGATGGGCGGCGGCGAGGTGGCACGCTACATCGCCAAGTACGGTACCGATCGCGTGAGCAAGGCAGTTTTCGCCGCTGCCGTGCCGCCGTACCTCTACAAAAGCGCCGACAACCCGGAAGGTGGCCTGGACGATGCGACGATCGAGCAGTTCGAGACCGGCGTCAAGACCGACAGGGCCGCCTTTCTGGAAGACTTCAGCAAGAACTTCTTCACGGCCGGTGGCAAGTTGCAGGTGAGCGAGGCACAGCGTGCGTATGCGGTGCAGATTGCAGCCTTCGCATCGCCCAAGGGCACGCTCGACTGTATCGGCGCTTTCGCCCGAACCGACTTCCGTGCCGATCTCGAGAAGATCACGATTCCGACGCTCGTCATCCACGGCGATTCGGATGCGATCGTGCCGCTTGAGGTGAGCGGTGCGCGGACGCACAAGGCCATCCCGGGCAGCGTGCTGAAGGTCGTGAAGGGCGCACCGCACGGATTCAACGCGTCCCATTCGGCGGAGTTCAACGAAGGGTTGATCGCTTTTCTGTTGGCGGCGTCATGAACTTCGAAAGCTTCGAGAAGTTCGAGTCCGAGGCGCTTGCCGCCGGATTCGAGGAAGCCCTGGTCCGCGAATGGGCGCCGCATCAGATCATCGCCATGCACTCGCACCCGTTCGACGCAAGTGCGGTCGTCACGCAAGGCGAGATGTGGCTGACCTGCGATGGCGACACGCAATATCTGACACGCGGCGGAACATTCGATCTACCGCGCGGCACACCGCATTCGGAGCGCTACGGCCCGGAAGGCGCCGTCTACTGGGTGGCGCGGCGCAGCACCTGAAGCAGGTGACGGACGACCGAGCGGATCAGAATCGCCGCGCCAGCGAAAGCCGGACCATGTTCTGCGGCGTGAAATTGACCTTGGGATCCCACGCTGCGCGCACGGACCACACCGGCCAGTCGTAACCGACCGAAAGTCCGGTTCGCCGGACGAACCGGTTCTCGACGGTTCCCTGCTTTTCGAGCAGGTCGAAGACGAGCTGGCGACCCTCCGAAAGGCCCTTGCGCCAGATCAGGTGCACATGTTGCTGATCCGGGTTGTCGCGGTTGTCGCGAATCAACTGCACGGTGACGGTGTTTTCTTCGTCCCAACGACATCCGCCGTAGACGGTGAACGAATCGTTCGGGTCGAAGTTCAGGTTTGCGTAGGCGTGGAGATTCGTGCGCCCCAGTCCGATCCCGGCGAACCAGCGATCGCCGGTTTCGATCGCAAGACTGCCGCCCACGAAGCCTCCCGACGCCGACTGCAGTGAAGGCAACACGCGCACGGGCCCCAGGGAGAACACATGGTCCCAGCCTCCTCGAAGCTGCGAAAAGTCGAGCGCGGGCGATCTGAACCATCCCAACCAGACGTTGCCGCTGCCGTACGTGTAGCGCAGGTTGACGTCGAGTCCGGGCCCTGCTGGAAGAGCGCCTCCAGCAACGCTGTAGGAGCCCAGGGTGATCTTGAACGGTGTGGGTGTGTCGGCCGCCGATGCGGGCACCGAAATGGCAGCGAGGCTCAGTGCCAGTATTGCGATCGAATGGAACACGGATGTCCAGTGGCGCATTGCGCAGCTCGCTGGCTGCGTTCTTGTTTCGAAATGGTGCCGCTTGTCGGAATCGAACTGACGACCTACCGCTTACAAGGCGGTTGCTCTACCAACTGAGCTAAAGCGGCACGGGTGTGGATTCTAGCGGGAGCGCGGCTTGCTATTTGACGCGCTTGAGAGACGGTTTGGCGCCGCCGTTGGGCGAAGGCGGACGTGGCGGCTCGCTGGAGCCATCGTGGCTGGAATCGGTGTCCGAATCCTCGGAATCGGTGCTGACCAGATGGATGACCTTGTTGCCCTCTGATTCGGCTCCCCGCAACGCGTCGCGCAGGGGCGAACGTTGTTGCGGTTCCTTGGCAAGCGCGATGCCGGGAGACCCGGCGCCGCTGGCCAGGTCGGCCTGCTCGCCATTTCCGTCCGTATCCGCGTCCGCATCGACGATGTCGTCTTCGGCTTCGATCGGCGGAGGGAAGGCCATGCCCTCTCCGTTTTCGCTGGCGTAGATGGCGACGACACGACCGATCGGCACGATGATCTCTCGCGCGATGCCACCGAATCGGGCCTTGAACGCGATGAACTCGTTGTCCAGCTTCAGCGAGCTGGTCGCGCCGAAACTGATGTCCAGAACGATTTCTCCGTTCTTCACGAACTCGCGCGGCACCTGTACCGTGTGGTCGACCTGCACCGCGACATAAGGCGTGAAGCCGTTGTCGGTGCACCATTCATACAGCGCCCGAATGAGGTACGGACGTGTGGAGGTGGGCTGTTGCGTGTCGGTCATGGGGTACGGGCTTGCGGAGAGCAGAAGACTGGATTATTTGCGCATCACCTTTTCGGACGGGGTCAGCGCTTCGATATAGGCCGGACGCGAGAAGATGCGTTCGGCGTATTTCAGAAGGGGAGCCGCATTCTTGCTGAGATCGATGCCGTAATAGTCGAGACGCCAGAGCAGCGGCGCGATGGCGACATCAAGCATCGAAAAGTTGTCGCCCAGCATGTATTTGTTCTTCAGGAAGACAGGCGCGAGTTGCGTGAGCCGGTCGCGGATGTGCGCGCGAGCCTTCTCGAGTGCCTTGTCGTTGCCCTTGGCCGTGCGATTTTCGAGCGCAGCCACGTGAACGAAGAGTTCCTTCTCGAAGTTGAGCAGAAACAGACGGACACGTGCGCGGTCGACCGGGTCGCCGGGCATGAGTTGCGGATGCGGGAAACGCTCGTCGATGTACTCGTTGATGATGTTCGACTCGTACAGGATCAGGTCACGCTCGACCAGGATCGGCACCTGGCCGTACGGATTCATCACGCTGATGTCTTCAGGCTTGTTGTAGAGATCGACGTCACGAATCTCGAAGTCCATGCCTTTCTCGAACAACACGAAGCGGCAGCGGTGGGAAAAAGGGCAGGTCGTACCTGAATACAGAACCATCATGGCGAGAGACTCCTAAAAATCAAAAAGAGTGGGATGCGGAAGCAACCCACTCTGAGGGACCGGCCGCTTCACGCGATGCCGGTCGATAAGCGACTACTTGACGTCTTTCCAGTAGGAGGCATTGAGCCGCCAGACGAAGACCAGCGCCATGACCAGGAACAGAAGCACCCAGACGCCGACACGAACGCGGGTGTTTTGCGCCGGTTCGGCCATCCACTGCAGGTAGTTGACGAGATCGCCGACCGACTGATCGAACTGGAGGGGCGTCATTTTGCCAGGGCTGACCTGTTCCCATCCCTTGAACACATCGACCTCGTGGCCGTGCTGCTCCATTTTGGCGTAGACCGGACGGCGTTCGCCCTGCAGTTCCCACAGCACGTTCGGCATGCCGACACTTGGAAAGGCCTGGTTGTTCCAGCCGGTCGCCTTGGTATCGTCGCGGTAGTAGGTGCGCAGGTAGGTATACAGGTAATCGGCACCCGTGCCGCCGTGACCGGAGCGCGAGCGCGCCACCAAAGTCAGGTCGGGCGGATTCGCGCCGAACCAGTCCTTGGCCTGCTTCGGATCGATGTTGGCCTTCATCGTGTCGCCGACCCTGTCTGTCGTGAACAGAAGGTTGTCCTTGACCTGCTGCTCCGAGATACCGATGTCCTGGAGTCGGTTGTAGCGCATGAACGCAGCCGAATGGCAGCTGAGGCAATAGTTGACGAACAGCTTCGCGCCGTTCTGCAGCGACGCCAGGTCGTTGGTCTTGTTCGGCGCCTTGTCCCAGGCGATGCCGCCTTCGGCCGCGCTCGACACAGTGGCGGAGCCCGCGACGATTCCGAGTGCGGCGATCAGCGTGAGGAGGAGTTTCTTCATTCTTTTGTGCTCCAGCTCAATGCGCAGCGAACGTCACGCGGTCCGGCACCGGCTTGAAGTTGCCGAGCCGGCTCCACCAGGGCATCAGCAGGAAGAAGCCGAAATAGAACAGAGTTCCGATCTGCGACACGCGCTCGCCGATCGGCGATGGCGGCTGCACCCCCAGATACCCCAGCACGACGAAGTTGATGACAAACACACCGTAAAGGTACTTGTTCCAGCTCGGACGGTAGCGGATCGACCGTACGGGGCTGTGGTCCAGCCAGGGCAGGAAGAACAGGATGATCACCGCGCCGCCCATGACGACCACGCCCCAGAACTTCGCATCGATCGACAGCATCAGCGCGACGGCTCCGACAGCCGCAATCACGATCGCGCCCTTGAAGATGACCGCCAGGCGCGACTTCCAGACGCCGTAGACCGCAGCGAGCACCACGCAGGCGATCAGCGCATACATCATCTCGCCGGTGATGGCACGCAGCATCGAATAGAACGGCGTGAAGTACCAGACCGGGGCGATGTGGTTGGGCGTCTTGAGCGAATCGGCCGGGATGAAGTTGTTGTATTCGAGGAAGTAGCCGCCCATTTCCGGGGCGAAGAAGATCACGGCCGAGAAGATGGTCAGGAAGGAAACGACACCCAGGATGTCATGCACCGTGTAGTAGGGATGCGACGGAATGCCGTCCACCGGATGGCCGTCGGGACCGCGATTTGCCTTGATCTCGATGCCGTCCGGATTGTTCGATCCGACTTCGTGCAGCGCGATCAGGTGAGCGACAACCAGACCCAGCAGGACCAGCGGCACGGCGATCACGTGGAAGCTGAAGAAGCGGTTGAGCGTCGCGTCGCTCACGACGTAGTCGCCGCGGATCAGCAACGCCAGGTCCGGACCGATGAACGGAATCGCTGCGAACAGGTTCACGATCACCTGGGCGCCCCAGTAGCTCATCTGGCCCCACGGCAGCAGGTAGCCCATGAAGGCTTCGGCCATCAGGCACAGAAAAATCGCACAACCGAAAACCCAGATCAGTTCGCGCGGCTTGCGGTAGCTGCCGTACATCAGGCCCCGGAACATGTGCAGGTAGACGACGACGAAGAACGCCGATGCGCCCGTCGAGTGCATGTAGCGGATCAGCCAGCCCCACGGCACGTCGCGCATGATGTACTCGACGGAGGCGAATGCCTGGGTCGCATCCGGCTTGTAGTGCATCACCAGGAAAATGCCGGTCACGATCTGGATGACCAGCACCAGCATCGCGAGCGAACCGAAGATGTACCAGAAGTTGAAATTCTTCGGCGCGTAGTAGTTGCCCCACTGCTCGTTCCAGAGCTTGCTGAGCGGGAACCGGTTGTCGACCCAGTTCAGCAGCCGCTCGCCGGCGGGCGCATTCGGGGAAACTTCGTGGAAATCAGCCATGTCGTGTGTCCCCTCAGGCCTTCTTGTCGTCGCCGATGAGCAGTCGCGTCTCGGTGAGATACATGTGTGGCGGCACCGGCAGGTTGTCGGGAGCCGGCTTGTTCTTGAATACGCGGCCGGCCAGATCGAAGGTCGAGCCGTGGCACGGGCAGAGGAAGCCGCCTTCCCAGTTGTCGGGCAGCGAAGGCTGCGGGCCGGCCTGGAGCTTGTCGGTCGGCGAGCAGCCCAGGTGCGTGCAGATGCCGACGACCACCAGCACCTCGGGCTTGATGGAACGCCCGGTATTCATCGCGTACTCGGGCGTGAATTCGGAAGGATTGCGTTTGGATTCCGGATCGGCCAACTGACCGTCGAGCTTCGGCAACTCCGCCACCTGGGCCGGGGTGCGCTTGAGGATCCAGACCGGCTTGCCGCGCCATTCGACGGTGATCTTCTCGCCGACCTGCATGCTGCCGATGTCGACCTCGACCGGCGCACCCGCTGCCTTCGCTTTCTCGGAGGGCTGGAAAGTGCTGACGAAGGGGATTGCGACTGCTGCGCCACCCACAGCGCCGGCACAGCCGGAGGCTATTAACCACGTTCGCTTGCTCTTGTCGATCCGTGGGGCTCCGACGGGGATGTCACTCATGGGGGTCCTCAATCTTGTCGCTGGGATCTGGTTCAACGCGCGATTGTAGCGGAGCGATACAAGTGGATTCAACGCGCCTCACGCACCGCAAATCGCCTGCGACGCCGTGTGCGATGCCCTCCTATACTGCCGACTTTCAACCCTGGAGAGAGGTCCCAACCATGAGCGTCCTGAAGGAATTTCGCGAGTTCGCGATCAAAGGCAACGTCATCGATCTGGCCGTCGGCGTGATCATCGGCGCCGCGTTCGGCAAGATCGTCGATTCGCTCGTCGGCGACGTCATCATGCCGGTGGCGAGCCTGGTCTTCGGCAAGCTCGACTTCTCCAACCTCTTCTTCGTGCTCGGCACCGTGCCGCCGGGCGTCGCGAACAATGTCGCCGACATCAAGAAAGCCGGCATCCCGGTACTCGCCTACGGCAATTTCATCACCATCGCGGTGAACTTCCTGATCCTGGCTTTCATCATTTTCATCATGGTCAAGCAGGTCAATCGCCTTCGCAAGAAGGAAGAAGCCGCACCCGCCGTCGCCGCGCCACCGGAAGACATCGCTCTGCTGCGCGAGATCCGCGACAGCCTCAAGCGCCCCTGATCAGCCCCTGATGCGCCCCTGATCGACTGAACCTTCCGGTCAGGCCACCGGCACCAGCGCCCGCGCCATGCGGATCGCTTCGATCAGGCTGGCCGGATCGGCTCTTCCGGTGCCGGCAATGTCGAATGCGGTGCCGTGGTCGGGGCTGGTGCGCACCAGCGGCAGCCCCAGCGTCACGTTGACGCCCTTGTCGACGCCCAGATACTTAACCGGAATCAGGCCCTGGTCGTGGTACATCGCGATAACGACATCGAATTCGCCGGTCTTGCCTGGCGTGGCGCGTGCGCGCATGAACACGGTATCGGGCGCATAGGGCCCGTGCGCATCGATGCCTTCCCGCTGCGCGGCAGCGACAGCCGGCGCGATGATGTCGCGCTCCTCGGTGCCGAACAGCCCGCCCTCCCCCGCATGCGGATTCAGCCCGGCGACGCCGATGCGTGGCGGACGGCCCAACGCGGTCTCCAGCGCACGATGCGCGATGCGGATCGTGTCCAGCACGCCTTGCGGATGCACGGCGGCGATGGCATCGCGCAGAGACATGTGGATGCTCACCAGCACGGTACGCAACTCGTCGTTGGCCAGCATCATGCGCACAGGCACTTTGGCGATCGGCAGTTTCAACCATGCCGCCGCCTCGGCCTGCAACAGTTCGGTGTGCCCAGGGAACCTGTAACCGGCCGCCGACAGCGATTCCTTGTGCAGCGGCGCCGTCACCAGCGCTGAAATCTCGCCGGCCAACGCCGCGCGCGCCGCCCATTCGACACATCCACCCGCAGCGCGCCCTGCCGATGCGCCGACCTGGCCGAGCGCGATGTCATGCGGCGGCTCGATCACCTGCAGCACCGGAATGCAATTCGGCGGCACGGACAGCAGTTCGCCCAGCGTCTGCAGTACGGCGACCGGCATCGCGAGCCGTCCGGGCGCTGCCAGCATCCGGCTGGCACGCCGAATCGTTTCGACATCGCCGGCCACGAAACAGTCTCGCGTGACGTCGGGCGCGTCGCGGAATGCCTTGACGACGATTTCCGGGCCGATGCCGGCCGGATCGCCCATCGTGATGGCTATCGGTTTCATGCTCATGCCGGGTTGTCGATGTCGATGAATTCGTGCGTCAGGCCCAGCTGTGCCGCGACATGCGCCGCTGCGGCCGGTGCGCCGTAGCGCTCGGTCGCATGGTGGCCGCAGGCCAGGAAGGCGACGCCCATTTCGCGCGCGTAATGCGCCTGCGGCTCGGAGATTTCGCCGGTGATGAAGGCATCGGCACCGGCTGCGATCGCGGCTTCAAAGTAGCCCTGCGCGCCGCCGCTGCACCAGGCAACGGTATGGATCGGCCTTTTTGCACCGCCACCGGGCACCAGCGTGACCTGTCGACCCAGCACCTGCTCGGCATGCGACGCCAGTGCACCGGCATCCGCGAACGCTGCGCCGTCGACGCGTCCGCCGACGAAACCCAGATCCTGCTCGCCGAAACGCCCTTCCGCACCCGCGCGCGGCACGAGCCCGAGCTTCAGGCCGAGTTGCGCGTTGTTGCCCAGATCGGGATGCGCATCCAACGGCAGGTGATAAGCGAAGAGATTGATGTCATGGCCGATCAGCAGCCCCAGCCGCTGGCGCATCCAGCCGGTGATGCAGCCGCTCTGTCCGCGCCAGAACAGGCCGTGGTGCACGAAGATCGCGTCGGCTTCGGCGCGGATGGCTGCCTCGATCAGCGCGCGGCTGGCGGTGACGCCCGACACGATCTTGCGCACCGTCGTGCGGCCTTCGACCTGCAGGCCGTTCGGCCCGTAATCCTTGAAGCGCGCAGGCGCGAGGAGAAGGTCGAAGGCGTGCAGGAGTTCGTGACGTGTCGTGCTCATCCGTTCATTGTGGCGCGGCGCGCATCGGATAGCCACGCGAAGCGATCGGCAGCAGCGCGAGCAGGAAACCCACCACCGCCAGCGTGCCGACATAGTGCGCCGGCGCCATCAGATCCTTCTGCAGCCACAGCGTGAGAATCACCGGCGTCAAGCCGCCGAAGATCGCGTAAGACATGTTGTACGAGAACGAGAGCCCCGAGAAACGCACATGCGCCGGGAACGCGCGCACACCGGCGATCGGCACCGTCGCGATCGTTCCGACGAACAGGCCGACCAGTCCGTAATGCCACACCAGAGAGGTCGGCGTGCCCGGAAGGCTCGTGTAGAAAAGATAGGACGTGACCAGCAGACCGGCCCAGCCGAACAGCATCACCGCGCGGGTGCCGAAACGGTCGGTCGCCCAACCGAAGATCACGCAGCCGATCGTCAGCATCAGCGTGGCGACGGCGTTGGCCTGCAGCGCGAGCGCCGCCGGAATGTGGTGCACCTTCTGCAGGTAAGTTGGCGTGTAGAGCACGACCACGACGATGGCCGCTGAGAGCACCCAGGTCAGCAGGCCGACGAAAAGGCTGGCGCCGCGATGGTCGCGCACGATGGTCTTGAGCGGCAGTTCGCGGTCGACGCTGCGGCGGCCGGCCAGTTCCTTGAACACCGGCGTCTCATGCAGGAAACGGCGCAGATACACCGATACCAGCCCGAACAGTCCACCCACGATGAAAGGCCAGCGCCAGGCGAAACCGCTGACTTCGGCCGGCGTGTAGTGCGTGTTGATGAACACCGCGACGAGCGAACCCAGCAGGATGCCGCCGGTGATGCCCGACGTCAGCGTGCCGATGGCGAAGCCGTAGCGCTTCTGCGGCGTGTGCTCGGCCACGAAGACCCAGGCACCGGGCATTTCGCCGCCGATCGCAGCGCCCTGCAGGACACGCATGGCCAGCAGCAGCAATGGCGCAGCGATGCCGATGGACTCGTAAGTCGGCAGCAGGCCGATGACCAGCGTCGGTGCGGCCATCAAGAAGATCGACAGCGTGAACATGCGCTTCCGTCCCAGGACATCGCCGAAATGCGCGATGACGATGCCGCCCAGCGGACGGGCCAGATAGCCGGCGGCGAAGATGCCGAAGGTCTGCAGCTGGCGCAACCAGTCGGGCATGTCGGCCGGGAAGAACAGCGCGCCCAGCACGGTGGCGAAAAAGACGTAGATGACGAAGTCGTAGAACTCGAGCGTGCCGCCGAGCGCGGAAAGCGCGAGCGTCTTGTAGTCGTTCTTGTCGAGGTTGCGGGCGGGCGCGGCGGAAGCCGGGCGCGCCAAGTCGGGTGCAGTCATGAAAAACCAGGAAAGAAATCAGGGAACCTGCCGGGCGATGTAGGAGGCAGCCGGCTGCGAGGGCCGTGATTTTAAGGGTTTGCACCTAATTGCACGAAACCTGGCGGCGTTGTCCTTCTCGACAGGGTCGCGCGAGCCCGGGTCGTTCAGGGACAATTGAGAACTACTTCCGACTATGAAATCCTGCCCCATGAAGCGCACCTGGCTGCTTTTCGCCCAAACCGTGACCGTTCTGCTGGCGGCCTATTTCGTCGTCTCGACGCTGAAACCCGAGCTGCTCAATCGGCGCACCTCGCTCGGCGGGCTGGTCTCGGTAATAGAGGCGCCCAGTGTCGGCGTCATCGCCGGCAACACCGCGTCCGGCAGCCTGAGCGCTGCGGCGAAGAAGGCCTCGCCAGCTGTGGTCAGCATCAACACGAGCAAAGCCGCGCAGCGCAATCCGCGCAACAACGACCCGTGGTTCAAGTTCTTCTTCGGCGAGCAGAACAGCGACCAGCCGCAGGTCGGCCTCGGCAGCGGCGTGATCGTCAGCGCCGACGGCTATGTGCTCACGAACAACCACGTCGTCGACGGCGCCGACGAAATCGACGTCACGCTCAACGATGGTCGCCACGCGCGCGGCAAGGTGATCGGCACCGACCCGGACACCGACCTCGCGGTGCTCAAGATCGATCTCGACAAGCTGCCGGTCATCGTGCTGGGCAATTCCGACGCGCTGCAGGTCGGCGATCAGGTGCTGGCCATCGGCAATCCGTTCGGCGTCGGCCAGACGGTGACCAGCGGCATCGTTTCGGCACTGGGCCGCAACCAGCTCGGCATCAACATGTTCGAAAACTTCATCCAGACCGACGCGGCCATCAATCCCGGCAATTCGGGCGGTGCGCTGGTGGACGTGAACGGCAACCTCGAAGGCATCAACACCGCGATCTACTCGCGCTCCGGCGGCAGCATGGGCATCGGTTTCGCGATTCCGGTGTCGATGGCGAAGCAGGTGCTCAGCGACATCGTGACCGAAGGCAAGGTGACACGCGGCTGGATCGGCGTCGAGCCGAACGACCTGTCGCCGGAGCTGGCCGAGACCTTCGGCGTGAAGGCGAACGCGGGCGTGATCATCACAGGCGTGCTGCAGAACGGACCGGCAGCCAAGGCCGGAATCCGGCCGGGCGACGTCATTACGCAAGTGGAAGAAAAGAAGATCGACAACGTCCAGGAACTGCTGACCGCCGTCGCCGGCCTCAAGCCCGGCAGCGAAGCGCGTTTTGCGCTGCAGCGGGGCAGCGACAAGATGGAGCTGAATGTGAATCCGGGTCTTCGGCCGAAGAGCCGGGCGCGGCGCAATCCGGCGGAAACCGAATAGTCATCATGGACGGCGCCGGCTTCGCACCGGTCCTGACGCCATCCCTCAGCTCAGCTCAGCTCAGCTCAGCTCGGCTTGATGTCGGTGCCGGGTTCTTCCGGCGCCTTGCTGATCTTGACGAAATACTTGGCGGCGATGATGCCGATCTCGTACAGCAGACACATCGGGATCGCCAGCGCCAGCTGGGAAACCACGTCCGGCGGCGTCAGCACCGCCGCCACCACGAACGACAGCACCACGAAGTAGCCGCGAAACTCGCGTAGCTTCTCGACCGTGACAATCTCGAATCGCACCAGCAGCATCACCACGATCGGCACCTGGAAGGCGCAACCGAAGGCGATGTAGAGCGACAGGATCGCCTCCACGTAGGAAGAGATATCGGGTGTCGCCGCAACGGATTCGGGCGTGAATCGCTGGATGAAGCCGAACATCTTGTCGAGCACGAAGAACTGCACGAATGCGATGCCGGTATAGGCCAGCAGGCTGCCGAAAAGGATCAACGGCAGCGCGAACTTCTTTTCGTGGCTGTAAAGCCCCGGCGCCACGAACATCCAGATCTGGTACATCAGCCACGGCAGCGCCAGCAGCACGGCCGTCATGCCAAGCACTTTGAGCGGCACGAAGAACGGCGAGAACACGCCGATCGCGATCAGCTTGGCATCGTGCGGCATGTGCGCGCGGATCGGCATCGCGATCATGTCGATCAGGCCGCTCGGGCCAGGCCAGAACGCAAGCAGCGCAGCCGCCACCGCGAGGCCGTAGCAGCAGTAGAGCAGGCGGTCGCGCAACTCCATGAGGTGCTGCACGAACGGCTGCTCGGTGCCGGCAAGTTCGTCGTCTTTTTTCGTATCGGAAGAGTCGGCCATGGAAATTGCTGCGAACGGAAAGGAGGCCGGTGTGCGGGAACGGATGGAAATGCCGGCGCAGCGATCTGCGCATCGGGCAGATCGGACTAGTCGATCTTGTGCGGCCGGAACCGCGCGACACGCGCCGCACCGGAAAGCGCCTTGGTACGCACGCCGTTGCGCGACTTGTACCACTGCGGCGTCGCGCCCTGCTTCAGCCGCCAGTTCTTGCGCGGATGCCGGTAGGCCGGATACACGGGATAAGAAGGCGTGTCGGGTTCGGCCAGCGCGGACAGGGTCTGTCCGCTTTCGGAAAACTGCTTCTCGAAATCGCTGGCGCCGGTGTGGATGCTCTGCTCGACGTCGCGCGCGGCGCTGTGCATCGTGTCCTTCATCTTGCGAAGTTCGTCGAGGTCCATCGAGCGATTGACCTCGGCCTTGACGTCGTTCACATAGCGCTGAGCCTTGCCCAGCATCGTGCCGACCATCCGTGCCACGCGAGGCAGCTTCTCCGGTCCGATGACGATGAGCGCGACCGCGCCGATCAGCGCGATCTTGGAAATGCCGAGATCGATCACGCGCTGCGGCTCAGGACTTCTGACGCGCTTCGACGTCGATGGTCGACTTGTCGACAGTCGGGCGGCTGGTCACCTGTGCGTTCGGGCCGGTGGCCGTATCGGTCGTTTCGGTAGTCGCGCCGTCCTTCATGCCGTCCTTGAAACCCTTGACGGCACCGCCGAGGTCGCCGCCCATGTTGCGAAGCTTCTTGGTGCCGAAGATCATGACCACGACGAGCAGCACGATCAGCCAGTGCCAGATTGAAAAAGAACCCATGGATTACTCCTGAAGAATGTGAAGAATTTTAAACAGGATGAGCGTACTCAACCCTTGAGCCACGGTCGTGGCCCGCCCATGACATGGACATGGAGATGATGGACTTCCTGACCGCCGTCGGTGCCCGTGTTGACGACGACGCGGAATCCGCCGTCCGGATAAGGCTTGCAGCCCTGCTCCACCGCCAGCCGCGGCGCCAACGTCATGATTTTTCCCATCAGCGCCGCATCTTCGGATGTCAGCTGCGCCATCGATGCGATGTGACGCTTGGGCACCAGCATGAAATGCACCGGCGCCCAGGGCGCGATGTCGTGGAAGCCGAAGATGTCATCGTCTTCATAGACCTTCTTCGCCGGGATCTGGCCGGCGACGATCTTGCAGAAGATGCAGCTCGGGTCGTGAGCCTGGGATTGAATGTGTTCAGACAAGATTCGGCTCCATCGAACGGCCGGCATTCATGCGGATCATTCCCTTGACGATTCGGTACAGGAACCAGAGCGAAATCACGCCCCAGGCGATCCAGCCCGGAATGACGAACAGCAGCCAGAGCCACGACGTCAGCAGATAAAGAATGCCCGCCCAGATCACCGACCGGATGCGCCAGCTGAAATGCGACGCCTGCCAGGTGCCATCCGCATCGGAGCGCTTGGCGATGTCGATGATCAGCGCGATCAGCAGCAGCACGATGGACGCCTGCGCGCCCGGCAGAACGGCGCCGACCGCCACCACCAGATGCAGCACGTAGCTGACCCAGCCCCAGGTCTTCAGCGTCGGATCGGGTTCGACGATCACGATGTCGTTCGGTCGCATATCTATTTACCCGTCTTTCAGTCGTTGGCAGCTTCGCGGGCCTGTGCCTTGCGAAGCGATTTCTCTTCGATGCCGCTGGTGCCTTCGCGGCGCTCGAGTTCGGCGATGACCGCATCCGGCGACAAGCCGTAATGCGCGAGCGCCACAAGACAGTGGAACCACAGATCGGCCACTTCGTTCACTATTTTTTGCGCATCGCCGCCGTGGTCGGCGTCTTTCGCGGCCAACACGACCTCGGTCGCTTCCTCGCCGATCTTCTTCAGGAAGGCGTCGGGACCCTTGTGCAGCAAACGGGCGACGTAGCTCTTTTCCGGGTCGCCGCCGTTCGCGGGAAGGCGGCTTTCGATCACCGCTGCGAGACGCGCCAGCGCGTCCTCGCCATTGGCTTTTTCTTGAATCGTCGAGGTTGTCATTTGTAGATGGATTCCGGATCTTTCAGCACCGGCTCGACGGCGGTCCACTGGCCGTCTTGCAGCTTGCTGAAGAAGCAGCTGTGACGCCCCGTGTGACATGCAATGCCCGGCTCGTGACCGAGCTGCGTCACTTTCAGCAGAACGACATCGTTGTCGCAATCCAGGCGGATCTCGTGCACCGTCTGCACGTGGCCCGATTCCTCGCCCTTGAACCAGAGCCTGGCGCGCGACCGGCTGAAATACACCGCTCGGCCGAGTTCCGCCGTCTTCGCGAGCGCTTCGCGGTTCATCCAGGCGAACATCAACACGTCGTTGCTGCCCTGCTCCTGCGCGATGACCGGCACAAGGCCGTTCGCGTCCCATTTCACATCGTCGAGCCAATTCATCGGCGGATTGTCGCAAACAGTCGGTACCGACCGATCAAAGCCGTACAGGAATGCCGCGCGCAGCCATGCAGGCCTTGGCCTCGCCGACCGTGAACTCGCCGTAATGGAAGATGCTGGCCGCCAGCACCGCGTCGGCGCCGCCGGTCTGTATGCCGTCGGCCAGATGGTCGAGCGTGCCGACGCCGCCCGATGCGATCACCGGTACGCCGACAGCGTCGCTGACCGCGCGCGTCAGCGCCAGATCGAAGCCGCTTTTGGTGCCGTCGCGGTCCATGCTGGTCAGCAGGATTTCGCCCGCGCCGCGACGTGCCATTTCGGTCGCCCACTGCACTGCGTCGAGCCCGGTGTTCTTGCGCCCGCCGTGGCTGTAGACGTCCCAGCCCGCGCCACGCGCAGCTGCGTCCTCGGGCGAGCGGCGCTTGGCATCGATCGCGACCACGATGCACTGCGCGCCGTAGCGATGCGATGCATCTTCGATCACCTGCGGATTGGCGATGGCTGCGGAGTTGAAGCTGGTCTTGTCGGCGCCGGCATTCAGCAGCCGGCGCACGTCTTCGACCGTACGAACGCCGCCACCGACCGTCAGCGGGATGAAAACCTGCGATGCGACCGCCTCGATGATCGGCAGGATCAGATCGCGGGCGTCGCTGGTGGCCGTGATGTCGAGAAAGGTCAGCTCATCGGCGCCCTGTGCGTTGTAGCGCGCCGCGATCTCCACCGGATCGCCCGCGTCGCGCAATTCCAGGAAATTGACGCCCTTGACGACACGGCCGCCGGTCACGTCGAGGCAGGGAATGATGCGTTTGGCGAGCATGAGAAGGGAATGGATTCGGAAAGATTGGAAAAGTCTGGAGATTCGAGAAGGACTTGCTTGCAGCGCGTCACTTCACGACGAGTTGCTGCCAGCCCAGCCATTCGTCGCCCGGCGCGAGCAACACCGGCTCATCGATGCGGGCAGCCTCGACGCACAGCATGTGGCGATAGCCGTCGTCCGGCATGTCGGCGAGCTTCGCGCAAAGCGCTGCACCGGGATTCCAGACGACCGTCTCGGTGCAGCTCGCACTCTGTGAAATCTCCAGCACGCCGGAAGGCTGCACCAGCCGAAGCGGTGCCGCCGGTGCCGAGTAGACGCTGTCGAATTCGCTGTCGAAGCGAAGTTTCTCCGCCATCTCGACGTGACGCTCGTCCCGCAAGGAATCCCAGCGGTTCGCGCCCTGCAGCCCTTCGAGCCGCACGCCGTCGATGTCGTCGACGCGCAGATAGCTGTGCAGCGCCGCAGCAAACGACCACGGCGCGCCGCCGCGGTTGGTGACCGACAGTGCGACGCGCAGCACGCTAGGTTCGAGCACGACGCGCAGGACGAGATGAAAAGCGTGCGGCCAGATGGCGAGCGTGACGGCATCGTCCTGGAGCGAGAAAGCCATCTGGTTCGGTGCGTCGTCCGGGGCCGCGTCCACAGCCCAGGCCACATTGCGGGCGAAGCCATGCTTTTGCAGAGGACCGCGTGCATTGAACTGCGGCCAGCACAGCGGCATGCCGCCGCGGATCGCGCTCTTGCCGTCGAAAAGAGCGCCAGGGCTCATGTAGAAGCGCTCGACGCCGTCGGCAGTGGTCCAGGAAATCACCTGGGCGCCGTGGAGCGCGACGGTACAGGTATCGCCCTCAGGCAGCGTGAGGCGGACGGCGGCCTGGCCGCGGAAGTCGATCGTTTCGATGGGCATCCGTCGATTCTAGTTTTCGAAAGATGTCCGTACCGATGCCGGGACCGCAACTTGCGTGCTGCACGGACTCCTACGACTCCGCAACGGAACGCCCCATGTCACGCATCGTCCGCGCAGCCCGCGCTTTCGGGCTTGCCGCCCTGCTGCTACCGGCGTTTGCTCGCGCGCAACTCGCCGCGCCGCCCGTCATCACGCTGAGGATGACAACCGAATATCCCGCCACTTCCATGCCCGGACTCGGCGTGTCGACTTTCGCAGCGCAGGTGCGACAGAACACCGACGGCAAGGTCGTCGTGGAGCCCGGCTTCGACGCGTCGGCGGGATTCAAGTCGGCGGACATGATCGATGCGGTGCAAGCCCGCAAGATCGACGCCGCCGATGCCTTCGCTGGCGGCATCGCCAACAAATATCCGCTGTTCGCCGTCTCGTCCCTGCCTTTCCTCGCCGATTCGCTTCCGCGCGCCGAAGCACTGCTCAAAGCGGCCCGCCCCGCCTACGAATGCTTCCTGCAGGCCCACGGTCAGAAACTGCTCTACACCACGCCCTGGCCCGCATCGGGCATCTGGTCGAAACAGCCGGTCGCATCGCTCGACGCACTGAAGTCGCTGCGCATCCGAACCTACGACGATGTCTCGCAATCGGTCATGACGTCGGCCGGCGCCAAAGCCGTCAACATCTCCTTCGCCGACGCGATGCCGCTAATCGCAGCCGGTGAAGTCGATGCCGTGCTGTCGTCGGGCGACGGCGGCGCGGGGCGCAAGCTCTGGGAATACCTGCCGCTGTTCGCTGAAATCAACTACGCGATGCCGATATCGATCGCGACGATCAACCTGGCTGCGTACGAAAGCCTCGATCCGGTCCTGCGCGCTGCAGTCGATCAGGCCGGCGCCGATACGGAAGCCGCGCAGTGGCTGCGCATCCGAAGCCGGCTGGAGGAGAACTACGCGACGATGCGCAGCAATGGTGTGGCGATCGACACGAAAGTGCCGCCAGCGGTGATGGAAGCACTGAAGGAGGCTTCGGTGGGCGTTGTGAAGAGCTGGCAGATGAAGGTTGGGGCGGATGCGGATGAGATCTTGCGGGGGTTGGGGAAGCGCTGAGCTGGCCGGCCATCTCGACGAGGACGATGGTTCGCGCGTGCTCTTTCGGAGGCTGCGGCCCCCTCCCCTGCCCCCCCCCGGAAGGGGAGGGAGTAAGACCGGCGCAGCTGTCGTGTAAATGTCAGCAGCGAGCGCACAAGTCGCGCCACCCCAAAGCCCGGTAGGTGAAGCGCTTGGGGCGACCCCTCTGCGCCGCTGAGGAGCGCAGCTTCAGGCGGATCAGGGCCAAAGCTGTCTGAGCGTGAACGAAGTGGAAGCGAGTTCTTTGGACCCCGCCTGAAGCGAGCACCGCAAGGCAGCCCGAAGGGCCGGCGCAGTGGGGTCGCCCCAAGCGCTTCACCTGCCGGGCGGCCCCCAACAGCGACCACCCTGCCGTTGCTAAGAACTGCGCCTCTTTCGAAGGCTGCGGCCCTCACCCCAACCCTCTCCCGGAGGGAGAGGGAGTAAGAAGAAATCAGCCAGCGGCCAGTTCGTCCGCCCTTGCCTGCGCAGCCGCAAAATCCAGATCGCCCGAGTAGATCGCGCGCCCGCAGATCACACCCTCCACCCCTTCGAACTCCACCGCGCACAACTGATCGATGTCCGCCATGTTCGACAACCCGCCCGACGCGATCACCGGAATCGTCAGCGCCTGCGCCAGCTTCACCGTCGCCTCGATGTTGATGCCCGACAACATCCCGTCGCGCCCGATGTCGGTATAGATGATCGACTCGACCCCGTAGTCCTCGAACTTCTTCCCCAGATCCGCGACCTCGTGCCCCGTCAGCTTGCTCCAGCCGTCCGTCGCGACCTTGCCGTCCTTGGCGTCGAGCCCCACGATGATGTGCCCGCCGAACGCCACGCAGGCGTCCTTCAGAAAGCCCGGATTCTTCACCGCCGCCGTGCCGATGATCACGTAGCGCAGGCCGTCGTCGATGTAGCGCTCGATCGTGTCCAGATCGCGGATGCCGCCACCCAGCTGCACAGGAATCTCGTCGCCCACCTCCCGCAGGATCGCCTTGATCGCCGCGTGGTTCTGCGGCTTGCCCGCGAAGGCGCCGTTCAGGTCGACCAGGTGCAGCCGTCGCGCACCGGCCTGGACCCATTTGCGCGCCATGGCGGCAGGGTCTTCGCTGAAGATGGTCGACTGGTCCATGTCGCCCTGTTTGAGGCGAACACAGTGGCCGTCCTTGAGATCGATGGCGGGAATCAGCAGCATGGCAGGATGACCGTGACGGTCATGGGTTCCAGTTTAGGAAATTTCGATAGAGCTGCAAACCGTGGTCCGCACTCTTCTCGGGGTGGAACTGGGTTGCAAAGATATTGTCGCGGGCGATCGCGGCGGTGAAGTACGCACCATAGTCCGCTTCGCCCACGCTGTAGCTCGCATCGGCAGGCCGCGCGTAGAAACTGTGGACGAAATAGAAGTACGCGTCGTCAGGCACGCCGGCCCAGACCGGATGCGGCTGCGACTGGCGGACCTGGTTCCAGCCCATCTGCGGCACCTTGAAGCGGCTGCCGTCCGGTTGCAGGCGCCCTGCAAGATCGAACTTCACCACTTCGCCGGGAATCAGCCCCAGCCCGTCCGTCGGACCTTCGTGGCTGTGCGACAGCAGCATCTGCATGCCGACGCAGACCCCGAACAGCGGTTTGCCGGCTGCCGCTTCGAGCACCGACGCCTGCAATCCGGAATCGCGCAATTCGCGCATGCAATCGGGCATCGCGCCCTGCCCCGGCAGCACCACGCGCGAAGCCTTGCGCACCACGTCCGGGTCGGAAGTCACGAAGACTTCCACGCCGACCTGATCGGCCGCATGCTGCACAGCCTGCGAAACCGAGCGCAGATTGCCCATGCCGTAATCGACGACGGCGACGGTATTGGATTTCATCGACGCGCTCAGAGCGAACCCTTGGTAGACGGGATCATGCCGGCCGAACGCGGATCGAGTTCCAGCGCACCGCGCAATGCACGGGCGAACGCCTTGAACACCGTCTCGCACTGGTGGTGCGCGTTGATGCCCTTCAGGTTGTCGATGTGCAGCGTGACCGACGCGTGATTCACGAAGCCCTGGAAGAACTCGTAGGTCAGCTGGCTGTCGAAGCCGCCGATCATTCCGCTGGTGAACGGAATGTGCATGTGCAGGCCCGGACGGCCCGAAAAATCGATCACGACACGGCTCAGCGCTTCATCAAGCGGCACGTAGGCATGGCCGTAGCGGCGGATGCCGCGCTTGTCGCCGACTGCTTTGGCAACCGCCTGGCCGAGCGTGATGCCCACGTCTTCCACCGTGTGATGACCGTCGATGTGCAGGTCGCCCTGACAGTCGATGTCGAGGTCGATCAGCCCGTGGCGGGCGATCTGGTCGAGCATGTGGTCGAAAAAGCCGATGCCGGTGGCGAGCTTCGCGCGGCCGGTGCCGTCGAGATTGACCTGGACGGTGATCTTCGTTTCCGCCGTGTTGCGTGTGACGGACGCTGTGCGTCCGACGGTGCTCACGACGGCTTCGGGTGCCGTGGGGGTGTTCATAGGGATGATTCGAGTGCCGCGAGCATCTGCGCGTTGTCGTCGGCCGTTCCGACGGTCAGGCGCAGACAGTTCGCCAGCAAGGAGTGCATTTTAGAAACGTTCTTGATCAGCACGCCGCGCGCCTTCATGCCCTCGAAGGTTTTTGTCGCGTCCGGCACGCGGATCAGGATCATGTTGGCGTCGCTCCGCCATTGCGTCACGCCGGGCAGTCGCGCCAATTTGTCGACGAGCCAGGTGCGCTGGCTGCGGATGTCTTCGGCCTGCGCGGCGAAAACTTCGGCATGTTCGAGCGCGAACAGCGCGCATTCGCAGTTCAGGACGCTGATGTTGTACGGCGGGCGCACCTTGTCGATCTCGCCGATCAGCGCAGCCGGGCCCATCAGGTAGCCGAGCCGCACGCCGGCGAGACCGAACTTGCTCAGCGTGCGCATCAGCAGCACGTGGCCGTGCTTCGCGACGCGGTCGAGGTAGCTGCGCGCGGCGAAGGGCTGGTACGCCTCGTCGATGACGACCAGACCGCCCTGCGCACCCTGCGCCTCGACGATCTGTTCGATCACGGCGTCGTCCCAGAGATTGGCCGTCGGGTTGTTGGGATAGGCCAGATGGACGATCGCCGGCTTCTCGCGCGCGATCGCTTCGAGCATCGCCGCGCCGTCGAGTTCGAAATCCGCCGTCAGCGGCACGCCGACGAAGCGCAATCCCTGCAATTGGGCGCTGACCGCGTACATCACGAAGCCCGGCACCGGTGCCAGCACGGTCGCGCCGGGCATGTCGCAAGCCATGGTGATCAGGGAGATCAGCTCGTCGGAGCCGTTGCCGAGCATCAGCTCGAAGCCATCCGGCATCTGCGCATAAGCGGCGAGCGCGCTGCGCAGGTCGTTGCCGCGATCGCCGGGATAGCGGTTCAGCGCCAGCGCGCCGAGCCTGCGACCGAGCGCTTCCTGGAGCTCCGGCGACAGCGTGTGCGGATTCTCCATCGCGTCGAGCTTGCAGAAACCGGTGGCGTCCTGCACGGCATAAGCGTGCATCGCGCGGACGTCGGGGCGGATGCGCAGCAGCGCGTCGTCGCTTGAACGGTCGAGAGTGGCGTTTGTCATCGGGAGCAATCAGGAATCACTGCGTACAGCGGAAGCTGCTTCGCAGCGCGGCCGACAGCACCAGCTGCACCGGCATGTCGGCTTCGTAGGTATCGGCGTTGCGCGCGAGTTCGCCTTGGTACAGGCCGCGCGCCATGACCGGCTCGAAACGCCGGCCCTGGACACAGAATGGCGGTTTCCGTCCTTCGCGCGCGGCGGCGTCGCCGGCCTCGCGCAGCCCTTCCATCACGCCGACCAGGTAGTAGTTGGCGTAGAGCTTGCCGTCTTTTTCGTTGTTTTCTAGCGTACGCAATTCGCGGATGCTCATCGCCTGCGCGTTTCCGGCGATGCCGGCAAGCCCGGCGACGCACGAAATCAAGGCCAGAGAAGCGGCAAAGCCTGTCGAAATCCTGCGCATGCCTTCACTCCTTGCGCAGACGCAAACGAGCGGCCTCGGCATGTGCCGAAAGCCCCTCGCCCTCGGCCAGCGTGACCGCGATGCGCCCGAGCACCTGCGCGCCCTGCTCGCTCACCTCGATCAGGCTGGAGCGTTTCTGAAAATCGTAGACGCCGAGCGGGCTTGAAAAACGCGCCGTGCCGCTGGTCGGCAGCACGTGGTTAGGGCCAGCGCAGTAATCGCCCAGGCTTTCGCTGGTGTACGCACCGAGAAAGATCGCGCCCGCATGGCGCAACAGCGGCTCCCAGCGGTGCGGCTCGTCGCTGCTGATTTCCAGATGTTCCGGCGCGATGCGGTTGCTGATGGCGCAAGCCTCTTCCATGTCGCGCGTCTGGATCAGCGCGCCGCGGCCGTTCAGCGACGCGGCGATGATTTCCTTGCGCGGCATCGTCGGCAGCAGCCGGTCGATGGATTGCTGAACGCGTTCTATATATGCAGCGTCCGGGCACAACAGGATGCTCTGGGCGAGTTCGTCATGCTCGGCCTGGCTGAAAAGATCCATTGCGACCCAGTCGGGCGGCGTGCTGCCGTCGGCCAGCACCAGGATTTCGCTCGGCCCGGCGATCATGTCGATGCCGACCGTGCCGAACACGCGGCGCTTCGCAGCAGCCACGTAGGCGTTGCCGGGACCGGTGATCTTGTCGACCGCCGGCACCGTCGCCGTTCCGTAAGCCAGCGCGGCCACGGCCTGAGCACCACCGATCGTGAAGGCGCGGGTGACGCCCGCGACGTGTGCCGCAGCCAGCACCAGCGCATTCTTCTCGCCGCCCGGCGTCGGCACGACCATGATGATCTCGCCGACACCCGCAACGTGCGCCGGAATCGCGTTCATCAGCACGCTCGACGGATACGCAGCCTTGCCGCCCGGCACGTAGATGCCGACGCGGTCCAGCGGCGTCACTTTCTGCCCGAGCAGCGTGCCGTCTTCGTCGCGATAACTCCAGCTCTCGCCGCTCGCCTTCTTCTGCGCCTCGTGGTAGCTGCGCACGCGCCGCGCCGCGGCTTCGAGCGCCTCGCGCTGCACGGCGGGAAGCGACTCGAAAGCCGCTTTCAGTTCTTCCGCCGTGAGCTCCAGCGCCTTCATGTCCGGCGCGTCGAGGCGGTCGAAGCGCGCCGTGTACTCGCGCACGGCCAAATCGCCGCGCTGCTGCACGTCGGCCAGGATCTCGGCCACGCGCTGTTCGATGGCCGCATCCGCTTCGGCCGACCAGTGCAGCCGCGCCTTGAATGCGGCTTCGAAATCGGCCGAGGCGGTGGACAGGCGTGCGGGAGCGGCGGTCGATGTCATGACGTTCAAACGTTGGACGTTTATTTCAGGATTACTTGGAAGGAATGGCAGACGCGAAAGCATCGAGGATGCGACGGATCGGTTCGCGCTTGAGCTTCAGCGCGGCCTGGTTCACCACGAGCCGGGCGCTGATGTCCATGATGCGTTCGACTTCGACCAGGTGGTTCGCCTTGAGCGTGTTGCCGGTCGACACCAGATCGACGATGGCATCCGCAAGCCCGGTCAGCGGCGCGAGTTCCATGCTGCCGTAGAGCTTGATCAGGTCGACGTGCACGCCCTTGCCGGCGAAAAAGTCGCGCGCCAATCCCACGTACTTGGTCGCGACCTTGAGCCGCGATCCTTGGCGCACCGCAGTGGCGTAGTCGAAATCGGCACGCACCGCCACGCTGAGGCGGCAGGCGGCGATCTTCAGGTCCAGCGGCTGGTAGAGGCCCTGGTTGCCATGTTCGAGCAGCACGTCGAGCCCGGTCACGCCGAGATCGGCGCCGCCGTACTGCACATAGGTCGGCACGTCGGAAGCGCGCACCAGCACCACACGCACGTCCGGCCGGGTGGTCGCAAGGATCAGCTTGCGCGACTTCTCCGGGTCTTCGGTGACCTCGATGCCGGCAGCCGCCAGCAGCGGCAGCGTCTCCTCGAAGATGCGGCCCTTGGAAAGCGCCAACGTGATCACGCTGCAACTCCGGTCACGCGGCTGATGTCGGCACCCAGGCCGCGCAGCTTGGCTTCGATTCGGTCGTAGCCGCGGTCCAGGTGATAGATGCGGTCGACCATCGTCTCGCCGTCCGCGACCAGACCGGCGATCACCAGGCTGGCGGATGCGCGCAGGTCGGTCGCCATCACCGTCGCACCGGACAACTCGGCGCCGCCCTCGATCAGCGCGAGCCGGCCGTCGACGTGGATCGACGCACCCAGCCGCACCAGTTCGTTCACGTGCATGAAGCGGTTCTCGAAGATCGTCTCGGTGACGGCCGCGGAGCCCTGCGCCACGCAGTTGAGCGCCATGAACTGCGCCTGCATATCGGTCGGGAAACCCGGATATTCGGTCGTGCGGAAGGCCTGCGCCTTGAGCGCAGGGCCGCCTTTCGAAGCGATGCGCACGCCGCCGTCGACGGCCTTCACGTCGCAACCGGCATCGCGCAGCTTGTCGATGACCGCGTCGAGATGATCGGCGCGTGCGTGGCGCAGGAAGACTTCGCCGCCGGTCGCCGCGACCGCGCACAGGAAAGTGCCGGCTTCGATACGGTCGGCCACCACCGCGTGTTCGCAGCCGTGCAGCCTGTCGACGCCCTGGATGCGGATCTGGCTGGTGCCGTGGCCGTCGATCTTCGCGCCCATCTTGATGAGCATTTCGGCCAGGTCGACGATTTCAGGCTCTTGCGCCGCGTTCTCCAGCAGCGTTTCGCCTTCTGCCAGCGCTGCGGCCATCAGGAAATTTTCGGTGCCTGTGACGGTCACCATGTCGGTCAGGATGCGTGCACCGAGAAGCCGCGTGCGACCCGCCGGCAGCTTGGCCAGCATGTAGCCGTGCTCGACGACGATCTCGGCACCCATCGCCTGCAGCCCCTTGATGTGCTGGTCGACCGGCCGCGAGCCGATGCCGCAGCCGCCGGGCAGCGACACCTTGGCGCGACCGAAGCGCGCCAGCAGCGGGCCGAGCGCCAGCACCGACGCGCGCATCGTCTTCACGAGTTCGTAGGGCGCTTCGAGGTTCGTCAGGTCGCCGGCATCGAGCCGTACCGTGCCGCTGCCGTCCGCGTTCTCGGTACGCTCGGCGACGACGCCCATGTTGCGGACCAGCTTGAGCATGGTCGTCACGTCCTGCAGGCGCGGCACGTTGTGCAGCGTCACCGGCTGGTCGGTCAGCAGGGCGGCGCAGAGTTCGGGCAGCGCCGCGTTCTTGGCGCCGGAAACGAGCACCTCGCCGCCGAGCTTGCGCCCGCCGCGAATCAGAAGTTTGTCCATGAGAAATCCAGCAGAAGACTAGCGGGGAAGGCGGGCCCATTCGGCCGGCGTGTAGGTTTTCATCGACAACGCATGCACCTCGTCGGTGTGCATTTTCGCACCCAGGGTCCTGTAGACGCGCTGGTGCCGCTGGATGAGGCGCAGCCCGTCGAATTCGGCCGCGACGATGGTCGCGTACCAGTGCCGGCCGTCACCTTCGAGAGCGATGTGCTCGCAAGGCAGGTCGGCGGAAATGATGGCTTGGAGTTCTTCGGCGGTCATAAAACTGTGTGGGCGGTTTAGCTTCGGATCTTGTAGCCGATGCGCAGCATGTGGACGGCAATGGCGCTGACGACCAGCCAGGCGGTGCCGACGATGCCCAGGCTGAGCCACGGCGACGCGTCGCTGACGCCGAAGAAGCCGTAGCGGAAGCCGTCGATCATGTAGAAAAACGGATTCAGATGGCTCACGGTCTGCCAGAACGGCGGCAGCGAACCGATCGAATAGAACACGCCCGACAAAAAGGTCATGGGCATGATCAGGAAGTTCTGGAACATCGCCATCTGGTCGAATTTCTCCGCCCACAGACCGGCGATCACGCCCAGCGTACCGAGCAGCGCCGCACCCAGGAACGCAAAAACCGCGATCCACAGCGGCGCAGCCATCGGAGGAATCGCGAAAAACAGCGTCACCAGCAGCACGCCCAGCCCCACGACCAGCCCGCGGATCATCGAAGACCCGACATACGCCAGAAACCAGCCCCAGTGCGACAGCGGCGTCAGCAGCACGAACACCAGGCTGCCCATGATCTTGCTCTGGATGATCGACGAAGAACTGTTCGCAAAAGCGTTTTGCAGCACGCTCATCATCACCAGGCCGGGGATCAGGAATGCGGTGTAGCTGACGGTTCCGTAGACCTTGACGTGATCTTCCAGCACGTGGCCGAACACCATCAGGTAAAGCACGGCGGTCAGCACCGGCGCGCCGACGGTCTGGTAGCCGACTTTCCAGAAGCGCAGCGTTTCCTTGTAGAGCAGTGCGCGCCAGCCGGTGGGGTTGAACATCATGGCTTGGCCACCTCCAGCGGCGTCTGTTCGCCGGCCATCAGGTCGATGAACACGTCTTCCAGATCGGCCTTGCGCATCTCGACGTCCTCGACCATCACGCCGGCCTGGCGCAGCGCGGAAAGCAGCTGCTCGACTTCATGCGCATCTTTCGCCGGCAGCTGCACGATGCGACCGGTGACGCGGGCGTGTTGCGCGATGTCCAGCGGCAGATCGGCATCGGTCTTGAAGCGAAGGACGTTGCTTGCCGCCGACTTCAACAGTTCGCTGGTGCGGTCGAGCGCGATCACGCGGCCCTGCTTGAGCATCGCGATCCGGTGGCACAACGCCTCGGCTTCTTCGAGATAGTGCGTGGTGAGCAAGACGGTGCAGCCTTCTTTGTTCAAACGGGCGACGAATTGCCAAAGGGTCTGGCGCAGTTCGACATCGACACCGGCGGTCGGCTCGTCGAGCACGATCACCGGCGGCTTGTGCACCAGCGCCTGCGCGACCAGTACCCGGCGCTTCATCCCGCCCGACAGCTGGCGAAGGTTGGCGTCTGCCTTGTCGGACAGACCCAGGCTGTGTAGCAATTCGTCGATCCAGGCGTCGTTGTTCTTGATGCCGAAGTAGCCCGACTGGATGCGCAGCGACTCCCGCACATTGAAGAACGGGTCGAAAACCAGTTCCTGCGGGACGATGCCGAGATGCCGTCGCGCCTGCGCGTAATCGCGCTGCACGTCGAACCCGTGAACGGAAATTGCACCGCTGGTCGGCTTCGAAAGACCGGCCAGCATACTGATGAGGGAGGTTTTACCGGCACCGTTGGGGCCGAGCAATCCAAAGAACTCGCCCTGTTCGATATTGAAATCGACCTGGTCGACGGCCTTCAGGCCATTGAGGCCCTGTGCGCGTTGTTGTTTGGTGGGGGGGTAGGTCTTTGAGACCGATTGGAACGAGATCGCGGGCATGGGAGCCGGCGATTTTACGGGGAAGTGTCAGGGAGCCGTCGGCAGCAACCCCGCGACCCCATAGAGCGACGCCAACTCGCGCAGGCGCGGAGAGAGTCCCCGCACCGCAAAACTCCGCCCCAGTGCACTCGCCTCGCGCCGGCATTCGAGCAAAACCGCGAGCGCCGAAGAGTCGAAGCGCGTCAGCGCACTGGCATCCACGACAGCAGCAGTGCCCGTCAACGCTGCAAGCCCCTGCTGCAGCATCCGCATGCAGGCAGGTGCCTCGTCGTGCGTCAGCTTGGGCGGCAGCACCAGCATGTTCAGCTCTTCGCGTTGCTCTTGTTGCGGGCAGCCAGCGCAGCGATCAGGCCGTCGATGCCCTTGCTGTTGATCTGCTGCGAGAACTGGGTGCGGTAGGTGTCGACGAGCCACACGCCGAGCACGTTCAGGTTGTAGACCTTCCAGCCGCCGGCCACGCCGGGCGTCTTCTCGAGACGATAGTCGAGCTGGACCGGATCGCCTCCGCCGCGGATCTCGGTGCGCACCAGCACTTCCTTCTCATCCGGCGACCCGCGAAACGGGCGAACCGTCACGCTCTGGTCGCTGACCTGATCGAGCGCGCCGGCATAGGTGCGAACCAGCAGCGTCTTGAACTCGTCCTGCAGCTGCTTCTGCTGCTGCGGCGTCGCCTGGCGCCAGGCCGGACCGACCGCCGACGCCGTCATACGCTGGAAATTCACGTTCGGCATGATCTTGCTGTCGACCAGCAGCATGATCTTGTCGATGTCGCCGGCCTTGATCGACTTGTCGGCCTTGATCGTATCGAGCACATCGCTCGACAGGCGCTTGACCAGAGCGTCCGGCGTTTCGTCGGCTGCATAAGCCACGGGCGCGACAAAAACAGCTGCAGCGCTCAGGAACATGGCGCCGGCAAGGACGATGCGCCCGAGGACGCGGCGTTGGACGGTAACGGTTTGGTTCATATCGAATCGGATCTCTGGATGGGAAGCGCATCGCGCAACCGAAAAATCAAAACACTACAACCGAAGAGCGGTTCGTGAAAGTGTTGGAAGACTGAAATTGACGCCGGTTCCAGCGCCAAAACACCGATTGCAACGGATTGCAACCCGGTGCAGACATCAGTCCTTGCCCGCGCCGTCGTCCGGCGGATTGCCGTCATACACATCGCTGCGGCGGCGTTGCAGGTAGGCGTCGCGCGTGAACGAATACTTGTCGAGCGCCGCATCGCCGATCAGCTGGCCGGCGCGCAGGTAATTCGACCGGATGTCGACGATGCGCAGCACATACATCGAGTTTCGAACCGGAACGTCCGCCACCTGCCCGACCAGATCGCCGTAGACGTCGATCGGCAGCGCTGCGGCATCGCGCACGGTCGAAGGGCCGAGCAGCGGGATCACGACGTAAGGCCCGGGGGGCACGCCCCAGCGGCCGAGCGTCTGACCGAAATCTTCCGAATGACGATCGATGCCTACCTCGGTCGCGATGTCGAGCAAGCCGCCGAGGCCGAAGAACGTGTTCACGTTGAAGCGCATGAGGCTTTCGACGGTCGCCTGCGGCTTCAGCTGGGCCGCGCTGTTGGCGAAATTCCAGACCTCCCCGAGATTGGAGAAAAAGTTGTTCACGCCGGTGCGCACCATGGAGGGCAGCACGCGACGGTAGGTGCTGGCCACGGGAACCAGAACGTTCTCGTCGACGACGTCGTTGAAACGCGAAACGCCGCGGTTGAACGGCTCCAGCGGATCGGCCGGATTGGCGCCCGGTCCGGTGGCGCAGCCGGTCAGCAAACTCAGCAACGCGATGGCGCCGACGAGCCTCGCACGAGGTCCGGAGACGAGCACGACGGGCAAGGAAAGGAGATTTCGGGAGGTCATTTTTTGGGAGCTGGTGTCGCGCTGGAATCGCTTCCGTCGGCGGCTTTGCTGAAAAGGAACTGGCTGATCAGATTCTCGAGCACCACCGCCGATTGCGTGGAGCTGATGACGTCGCCGGCCTGCAGAGTCTTCTCGTCCGCGCCGGCCTCGATGCCGATGTACTGCTCGCCGAGCAATCCGCTGGTCAGGATCTTCAGCGAGCTGTCTTTCGGGAATTTGTAGCGGTCCTGCATCGACAGCGTGACGCCGGCCTGGAAGATCTTGTCGTCGAACGTGATGGATTCGACGCGGCCGACCACGACGCCGGCACTCTTGACCGCCGTCTGCGGCTTCAGCCCGCCGATGTTGTCGAACCGCGCGGTGACGTTGTAGGTCTTCTGGAAGTTGAGGCTGAGGAGGTTGGCCGACTGGAGCGCCAGGAACAGCACTGCGGCTGCGCCGATCAGCACGAACAGGCCGACCCAGATGTCGTTTTTGGAACGTTGCATGGATGCGATCTCTTTTGATCTGTTGAATCTACGGGTTCAGATGCTGAACATCATGGCGGTGAGCAGGAAATCGAGTCCCAGCACGGCCAGTGATGCCACTACGACGGTACGGGTCGTCGCACGCGAAACGCCTTCCGGCGTCGCTTGCGCCGCAAAGCCCTGCAGCAGGGCGATGAAGCTGATGGTGAAGCCGAAGACGATACTCTTGGCGATGCCGTTGCCGACGTCTTTCCAGACATCGACGCCGTTCTGCATCTGGCCCCAGAACGCGCCCGAATCGACATGTAGCAGCAGCACGCCGACCACGTAGCCGCCCATGACGGCGACCGCGCTGAACACGGCGGCCAGCAGCGGCATCGTGATGACGCCGGCCCAGAAACGCGGCGCGAGGATGCGCTGCACCGGATCGACCGCCATCATTTCCATGGCGCTCAATTGCTCGCCAGACTTCATGAGGCCGATCTCGGCCGTCAGCGACGTACCGGCGCGCCCGATGAAAAGCAGCGCAGCCACCACGGGGCCGAGTTCGCGGACCAGGCTCAGCGTAACCAGCAGGCCGAGTGCTTCCGAAGAACCATAGCGCTGCAGCGCGTAATACATCTGCAGGCCCAGCACGAAGCCGACGAACAGGCCCGACACCGCAATGATCGCCAGCGAATAGTTGCCGAGGAAGTGGATCTGGTCGCGCACCAGCCCGAAGCGCCGGAGGCTGCTTGCGCCCGGCCCGACCAAGCGCGCGAACAACCGGGCGCCCTGCCCCAGATCGGCGAGCTTCGTGCGGGCGGCATAGCCGACGTCGGCGGGATTCCAGAAGCTCACGAGCGATCTCCGTGCGCGGTGCCGAAGTCTTCCTCGACACTGGCGCCGGGGTAATGGAAATGCACCGGCCCGTCGGGCAGCGCATGAACGAACTGGTTGACCAGCGGGTCGGTGCTCTGCCGCACGGCGTCGGGCGTGCCTTGTGCGGCGATGCCGCCGTTGGCCAGCACGATCACGTGATCGGCGATGCGGAAGGTTTCTTCCAGATCGTGCGAAACGATGACGCTGGTGAGCCCCAGCGTGTCGTTGAGCTGGCGGATCAGGCGAGCGGCCGTGCCGAGCGAGATGGGGTCGAGGCCGGCGAAGGGCTCGTCGTACATCACCAAGTCGGGATCGAGCGCGATGGCACGCGCCAGCGCGATGCGGCGCGCCATGCCGCCGGACACTTCGCTCGGCATCAGGTCGCGCGCACCGCGCAGGCCGACCGCATCGAGCTTCATCAGCACGATGTCGCGGATCAGCGGTTCGGGGAGCTGCGTGTGTTCTCGCAAAGGGAAGGCGACGTTCTCGAACACCGTCATGTCGGTGAACAGCGCGCCGAACTGGAACAGCATGCCCATGCGGCGACGCGCGCCGTAAAGCGTCTTGACGTCCATGCCGCCGACGTCGACGCCGTCGAGCAGAACTTCGCCGCGCTGCGCGCGCTGCTGACCGCCGATGAGCCGCAGCACCGTGGTCTTGCCGCCACCCGAGGCACCCATCAAGGCAGTGACCTTGCCGCGCGGCACGCTGAAGGACACGCCGTCGAGGATTGCGCGCGCGCTGTACCCGAAGGTAACGCCACGAAATTCGACAAGAGGGGTTTGGAGGTCGGTAGAAATACTGTCCATGACACGAAAAAAGCCGGAGCGCCCTTCAGGACATCCCGGCTTGCGGTTTACCCCATGATAAGGGAGCTTCCGTTGTGCTGCGGCGACAGAATTTTCGTTCCGAAGTCAGTGCCGGGTCAGCACCTTCTCAGCGCGGCAGATCGCTGAATCCCATGAGAAATTCATCGACTGCACGTGCCGCCTGACGGCCTTCGCGGATTGCCCACACGACCAGAGACTGGCCGCGGCGAATGTCGCCGGCAGCGAACACCTTGGGCGCCGTGGTCGCATAGCCACCGATGAATTCGACGCTGGCCTTGGCATTGCCACGCGCATCCTTTTCGACGCCGAACGCGTCCAGGACACCGGCTACCGGGCTCACGAAACCCATCGCCAGAAGCACCAGATCGGCCTTCAGAACCTGCTCGCTGCCCGGCACTTCGACCATCTTGCCGTCCTTCCATTCGATGCGAACGGTCTTCAGGCCGGTGACCTTGCCCTTTTCGCCGATGAATTCCTTGGTCGAGATGGCAAATTCGCGCTCGCAGCCTTCGACGTGGCTGGAACTGGTGCGCAGCTTGTACGGCCAGTAGGGCCAGGTCATAGGCCGGTTCTCTTCTTCCGGCGGTTGCGGCATCAGCTCGAACTGGGTGACGCCGACAGCGCCGTGCCGGTTGCTGGTGCCGACGCAATCGGAGCCGGTGTCGCCGCCGCCGATCACGATCACGTGCTTGCCGTCGGCACGCAACTGCGCCTTCAGCTTGTCGCCGGCGTTGATCTTGTTCTGCTGCGGCAGAAACTCCATCGCGAAATGGATGCCGTCGAGTTCGCGGCCGGGCACCGGCAGGTCGCGCGACTGCTCGGCGCCGCCGGTCAGCAGCACAGCGTCGAATTCCTTGTCGAGTTGCTCGGGCGTGACGGTTTCCTTGGCCCAGTTCGTGACTTTCGAACCCTTGCCCAGCGTGTCCTTCGCAGCGCCGACGATCACTCCCGTGCGGAACACCACACCTTCGGCCTTCATCTGCTCGACGCGGCGATCGATGTGCGTCTTCTCCATCTTGAAGTCGGGAATCCCGTAGCGCAGCAGGCCGCCGACGCGGTCGTTCTTCTCGAACAACGTCACGTCATGGCCGACACGTGCCAGTTGCTGTGCCGCCGCCATGCCGGCCGGGCCGGCGCCGACGACGGCGACCTTCTTGCCGGTCTTGTGCTTCGCAACGCGCGGCTTGACCCAGCCTTCGTCCCAGGCGCGGTCGATGATCGCGTGCTCGATCGACTTGATGCCGACCGCGTCGTCGTTCACGTTCAGCACGCAGGCCGCTTCGCAGGGCGCCGGGCAGATGCGCCCGGTGAATTCCGGGAAGTTGTTGGTCGAGTCGAGCACTGCGAAGGCGTTCTGCCAGTCGTTTCGATAAACCAGATCGTTGAAGTCCGGAATGATGTTGTTGACCGGGCAGCCGCTATTGCAGAACGGCGTGCCGCAGTCCATGCAGCGGGCGCTCTGGACCTTGGCCTGGTCCTTGTCGATTGCGACGACGAACTCGTTGTAGTGCTTGAGGCGCTCTTCGGGCGGCTTGTAGCCCTCCTCGATGCGCTCGAACTCCATGAAGCCGGTGATTTTTCCCATCGTGCTGTCCTGCTCTTTTATTCGTTTCGTTTGAACGGATGCGGTCAGACCGCGGCTGCGGTCGCCATGCCGGCCTTGGCATCGTTGCCGCTGGCGGCCGCGAGTGCCTTGCGGTCGTGGATTTCGCCCAGCGCGCGCTTGTATTCGTTCGGGAACACCTTCACGAAACGGGTGCGAGCGGTCGTCCAGTCGTCGAGCAGTTCGCGTGCGCGTTTGCTGCCGGTCCAGCGATGGTGCTCTTCGAGCAGCTTCTTGAGTTGCGCTTCGTCGGTCTGGCCGGCGTGCCACACCTTGCGGTGCATGGTGGCCGTCTGCTCGGCGATCGTCAGCACTTTTTCCAGCGTGACCATCGACAGGTTGCAGCGCGAGGCGAAATGGCCGTCTTCGTCATAGACGAAAGCCACGCCGCCGCTCATGCCGGCCGCGAAGTTGCGCCCGGTCTTGCCGAGCACCGCGACCGTGCCGCCCGTCATGTACTCGCAGCCGTGGTCGCCGGTGCCTTCGACGACCGCCGTCGCGCCCGACAGCCGTACCGCGAAACGCTCGCCGGCCACGCCGCAGAAATACGCTTCGCCGGTGGTCGCGCCATACATCACGGTGTTGCCGACGATGGTGTTGCGCACCGCTTCGCCGCGGAAGTCGAGGCTCGGACGCACGACGATGCGGCCGCCCGACAGGCCCTTGCCGGTGTAGTCGTTGGCATCGCCGATCAGGTACAGCGTGATGCCGCGTGCGAGGAAGGCGCCGAACGACTGGCCGCCCGTGCCTTCGAGCTGGATGCGGATCGAATCGTCCGGCAGGCCTTCGGGGTGCACGCGCGTCAGCGCGCCCGACAGCTTGGCGCCGACGGTACGGTTCACGTTGCGCACCACCTCGATGAACTGAACCTTCTCGCCCTTGTCGATGGCCGCGCGCGACTTCTCGATCAGCTTGGTGTCCAGGTTGTGCTCTAGGCCGTGGTCCTGGTTCTCGACATGGAAGCGCGGCACGTCGTCCGGAACGATCGGCAGCGCGAACAGGCGGCTGAAATCAAGGCCGCTGGCCTTCCAGTGCGCGATGCCCTTCTTCATGTCGAGCAGGTCGGCGCGACCGATCATGTCGTCGAACTTGCGGATGCCCAGCTGCGCCATGATCTGGCGCACTTCCTCGGCGATGAAGAAGAAGTAGTTGACGACGTGCTCCGGCCGTCCGGAGAACTTCTTGCGCAGCACCGGGTCCTGCGTCGCCACGCCCACCGGGCAGGTGTTCAGGTGGCACTTGCGCATCATGATGCAGCCTTCGACGATCAGCGGCGCGGTCGCGAAACCGAACTCGTCGGCACCCAGCAACGCACCGATCGCAACGTCGCGGCCGGTCTTCATCTGGCCGTCGGCCTGCACGCGTACGCGGCCGCGCAGGCGGTTCAACACCAGCGTCTGCTGCGTCTCGGCCAGACCGATTTCCCACGGACCGCCCGCATGCTTGATCGACGACCACGGCGAAGCGCCGGTGCCGCCGTCATGGCCGGCGATCACGATGTGGTCGCTCTTGCACTTGGTCACGCCCGCAGCCACCGTGCCGACGCCGACTTCGCTGACCAGTTTGGTGCTGATGCTGGCATGCGGCGCGACGTTCTTCAGGTCGTGGATCAGCTGCGCCAGATCTTCGATCGAGTAGATGTCGTGGTGCGGCGGCGGGCTGATGAGGCCCACGCCCGGCACCGAGTAGCGCTGCTTGCCGATGTACTCGGTCACCTTGCCGCCCGGCAGCTGACCACCTTCGCCGGGCTTTGCGCCCTGCGCCATCTTGATCTGGATCTGGTCGGCCGAACTCAGGTACTCGGCCGTGACGCCGAAGCGGCCTGACGCGACCTGCTTGATCTTCGAGCGCAGCGAATCGCCTGCCTGCAGCGCCAGATCGACTTCCACGTTCGCATCGCCGATCACGCTCTTCAACGTGTCGCCGACCTTCACTGGAATGCCCTTCAGCTCGTTGCGATAGCGCGCCGGATCCTCGCCGCCTTCGCCGGTATTGCTCTTGCCGCCGATGCGGTTCATCGCGACGGCCAGCGTCGAATGCGCTTCGGTGCTGATCGAGCCCAGCGACATCGCGCCGGTGGCGAAGCGCTTGACGATGTCGGCGGCCGATTCGACCTCCTCCACCGGAATCGCCTTGGCCGGATCGATCTTGAACTCGAACAGCCCGCGCAGCGTCATGTGGCGGCGGCTCTGGTCGTTGATGATCTGCGCGTATTCCTTGTACGTGCTCCAGTTGTTGGCGCGCGTGCTGTGCTGCAGCTTGGCGATGGCATCGGGCGTCCACATGTGGTCTTCGCCGCGGGTGCGCCAGGCGTACTCGCCGCCGGCATCCAGCATGTTCGCCAGTACCGGGTCGTCGCCGAAAGCGGCGGCGTGCATGCGCAGCGCTTCTTCGGCGATCTCGAAGACGCCGATGCCTTCGACACGGCTGGCAGTGCCGGTGAAGTACTTGTCGGTCGTGACGGTGTTCAGGCCGATCACTTCGAACAATTGCGCACCGCAGTAGCTCATGTACGTCGACACGCCCATCTTGGACATGATCTTCGACAGGCCCTTGCCGATCGCCTTGACGTAGTTGTAGATCGCCTTCTCGGCCGACAGGTCGCCGGAGAGTTCGGCATGCAGCGAAGCCAGCGTTTCCATTGCCAGGTACGGGTGCACGGCTTCGGCGCCGTAGCCGGCCAGCACGCCGAAGTGATGCACTTCGCGGGCGCTGCCAGTCTCCACCACCAGGCCGGCAGTGGTCCGCAGACCTTCGCGGACCAGGTGCTGGTGGATCGCGCTGGAAGCCAGCAATGCCGGAATCGCGACCTGCGTCGCGCTGATCGCACGGTCGCTGACGATCAGGATGTTGCTGCCGCCCTTGATCGCATCGACCGCTTCGGCACACAGCGATGCCAGCTTGGCTTCGACGCCTTCGCGGCCCCAGTCGGCCGGGTAGGTGATGTCGAGCGTCGTGCTGCGGAACTTGCCCTGCGTGTGCTGCTCGATGTTGCGAAGCTTCGCCATGTCGGCGAAGTCGAGGATCGGCTGGCTCACTTCGAGCCGCATCGGCGGGTTGACCTGATTGATGTCCAGCAGGTTCGGCTTCGGGCCGACGAAGGACACCAGCGACATCACGATGGCTTCGCGGATCGGGTCGATCGGCGGGTTCGTGACCTGCGCGAACATCTGACGGAAGTAGTTGTAGAGCGGCTTGTTCTTGCTCGACAGCACGGCCAGCGGGCTGTCGTTGCCCATCGAGCCGATGCCCTCTTCGCCGGCCTGCGCCATCGGGCTCAGCAGGAACTTGATGTCTTCCTGCGTGTAGCCGAAAGCCTGTTGCCGGTCGAGGAGCGAGACCTTGCTCTCATGCACTTCGGGCGCGGGCGCCGCGACGTTGTCCAGCTTGATGCGCAGGTTCTCGATCCACTGCTTGTACGGCTTGGTATTGACGACGTAAGCCTTCAGCTCGTCGTCGTCGATCATGCGGCCCTGTTCGAGGTCGATCAGGAACATCTTGCCCGGCTGCAGACGCCACTTGCGGACGATCTTCTGCTCCGGCACCGGCAGCACGCCGGATTCCGACGCCATGATGACCAGATCGTCGTCGGTCACGCAGTAGCGCGACGGACGCAGGCCGTTGCGGTCAAGCGTGGCGCCGATCTGGCGGCCGTCGGTGAAGACGATCGACGCCGGGCCGTCCCACGGCTCCATCATCGCGGCGTGGTATTCGTAGAAGGCGCGACGGCGCTCGTCCATCGTCGTGTGCTGCTCCCACGGCTCCGGAATCATCATCATCACGGCCTGGCTGATCGGATAGCCGGCCATCGTCATGAGTTCGAGGCAGTTGTCGAAGGTGGCGGTGTCGGACTGGCCGGCAAAGCTGATCGGGTACAGCTTCTTCAGGTCGGGGCCGAGCACCGGGGATGCCATCACGCCTTCGCGCGCCTTCATCCAGTTGTAGTTGCCGCGCACCGTGTTGATTTCGCCGTTGTGGGCGACATAACGGTATGGATGGGCCAGCGGCCACTTCGGGAAGGTGTTGGTCGAGAAACGCTGGTGCACAAGGCCGATGGCCGAGATGCAGCGCTCGTCGGACAGGTCGAGGTAGTACACGCCGACCTGGTCGGCCAGCAGCAGGCCCTTGTAGACCACCGTGCGGCTCGACATGCTCGGAACGTAATATTCCTTGCTGTGCTTGAGCGCGAGGTTCTGGATGTTGGCGCTGGCCGTCTTGCGGATGACGTAGAGCTTCCGCTCCAGCGCGTCCTGCACGATGACATCGTTGCCGCGGCCGATGAAGACCTGCCGCAGAACCGGCTCCGTCTTCTTGACGGCCGGCGACATCGGCATGTCGCGGTTGACCGGCACGTCGCGCCAGCCGAGCAGCACCTGGCCTTCGGCCTTGATCGCGCGCTCCATCTCCTGTTCGCAGGCCATGCGCGATGCATGCTCCTTCGGCAGGAAGATCATGCCGACGCCGTATTCGCCATAGGGCGGCAGTGTCACGCTCTGCTTGCTCATCTCTTCGCGGTAGAGCGCGTCCGGGATCTGGATCAGGATGCCGGCGCCGTCGCCCATCAGCTTGTCGGCGCCGACGGCACCGCGATGGTCGATGTTCTCGAGGATCTTGAGCGCCTGCGTCACGATGTCGTGCCGCTTTTCGCCCTTGATGTGAGCGACGAAACCCAGCCCGCAGGCGTCGTGTTCGTTGCTGGATGAATACAGCCCGTGTTGTTCGAGGTGTTGGATCTCGGCAGCCGTTGTCATGGGGCGCACTCCTTCAATTTTTATTCGCAGGGGAAATTTCGCAGGGAACGGAAGAATATTGCTTTGCACAAACAATGCCAAGCACTTTAATTGGGGTCAGATCCATATTAATCTCCGATTCTTTTGTTCGGATATTAATTGGGGACACATCAAAACGCGTTTCTGCGCCGGTCAAGACGTCGGCAACGATGGCTTCCGCCCTGCCGTCGCCTTGACCACGCGTCGCGGCGTCGTCTGCTGCAACCGGGCGACGAATTCCGCATCGCCGGCGGCCCAACCCTGCAAAGTCGCGTCGACCAGCAAAGCCTGATCCTTCGCACCGATCCCGACTGCGACGCGGTCGGCATACGCCGCTTCGCGCGCGAACGGCGTATTCCCAAGTGCCCAGTACAGCGCATGCGGCGTCAGGAACCGATCGTTCCGCAAACCAACATAGTGCGCATGGCTCGACCAGGGAAAGCTGCGAGCGTCGACTGCCAGGCCGTTGCGCACCGGATTCAGGTCCATATGCACCATGCAGGCGAGCAGATAGCGCTCCGCCTGCAGCACGGTCGAGCGATAGCGCCCTTCCCACAGCGTTCCGGTGCGCGAATGCCGATCGTTGAAGGTGCGCACATAGCTGCGACCGACCGACTGCATGAATCTGGGCAGCCCGTCGTCGGTCGACGGCGTCGCGAGCACGTGGAAATGGTTGTCCATCAGCACGTAAGCATGCAGCGCGACGCCACAACGCGGTGCATGCTCGGCCAGAAGCGCCAGCATGCGCAGCCGATCGGTGTCGTCTATGAAGATCGGCTGGCGGTTGTTGCCCCGCTGGATGACGTGATGCGGCTGATCCGCCAGCGTCAGACGGGGCAATCGCGCCATTTACGGCAGACGAAAGCGCGTTTCCAGCAACGCGGTGAGCCCGAATTCCGCCAGCAGGTCGCGCAGCCGGTCGGAGGCATTCGCTTTCGGTTGCTCGGTACGGCGCGCGATGATGAGCTCGTTCTTCATGCTGTGTTCCCAACCGACCAGTTCGGTCACAGTTACCTGGTAGCCGCTCGCTTCCAGGTACAGGCAGCGCAGCACGTTGGTCAGCTGGCTGCCGATTTCGCGCGTGTGCAGCGGATGGCGCCACAGTTCAGCCAACGGCGTGCGCGCCAGCGACAGAGCGCGCGTCTGGCGCAGGCAAGCGGCAATTTCGGCCTGGCAGCACGGCACCAGAACCATGAAGCGCGCTTTCTTGGCGAGGCCGAATTCGATCGCGTCGTCGGTCGCGGTGTCGCACGCATGCAGCGCGGTCACGATGTCGATCTGCTCCGGAAGCGCGTCCGAATGCGTCGACTCGGCGACCGTCAGGTTGAGGAATGACATGCGGTCGAAACCCAGCCTGTCGGCAAGCTCGCGCGATTTCTCAATCAGTTCGCTGCGTGTCTCGATGCCGTAAACACGGCCGCCGCTCTTGCCGCTGCCGATGCGTTCAGGTGAATTGAAGAACAGGTCGTAGATGATGAAGCCGAGATACGACTTCCCGGCGCCGTGGTCGGCGAGCGTTGCATTCGCGCCGCCGTCCGGCAAATCGCGCAGCAGCTTTTCGATGAACTGGAACAGGTGATAGACCTGCTTCAGCTTGCGCCGCGAATCCTGGTTGAGCCGACCCTCGCGGGTCAGGATGTGCAATTCTTTCAGCAGCTCGATCGACTGGCCGGGCCGCAGTTCCTGCAGTACTTCGGCTTCGGCCTGATTCGCCTTGCTTGGCTTGCCGCCCTTCGCCGGCGGAAGAATCCACGGATCTACTGGCGGTTTCTGGGAGATCTTGTTCATCGGTTCGAGCCGCCCGGACCCACGTCCAGCGCCTTCCAGCCGTCGGCGCCGAGCGCTTCCAGCGTTTCAATGTTGCGCCCGAAGATCGCATCGGCGTCGGGAAAAGCCTCTACCGCGCGGTCGATGCTTTCCTCGCGCAGCAGATGCAGCGTCGGGTACGGCGCGCGATTGGTCGCGTTGGCGATCTCGTTCGCGTTGGAGCCGGCAAACTGGAAGCGCGGATGGAAGCTCGCAAGCTGCAGCGTGCCCTCGTAGCCGGCTTTCTTCATCCGCCGCTCGGCGCGAGCGGTGAAATCGTTGAAATCTAGGAAATCGCCCAGCGCATGCGGCGCGATGAGCAACGTCGTGTCGCGCTCGGACGCCGGCAGCGCGAGCAGCGCGGCCGCTTCGGCCAGCAACGCATCGATCAATCCGGCGTTGTCGTCCAGCGCCAGATCCACGGCGTAATGCACCTGCTGCTTCACGTGCACGGCCTTGGCGAACGGGCACAGGTTCAGCCCGATCACGGCGCGTTCGAGCCAGCGACGGGTGTCGGCGATGGACTGCTCTGCAGTCACCATTGTTTTCTTCATGGGGTCCAGGTCTTGCCGGTCAGGCGTTCGTGTTCGCGCAGCGCGAAGCGATCCGTCATGCCGGCGATGTAATCGGCGACGGCACGCGGTGCGTCCGCCCGTCGCGAGAAAGTGTCCGGCATCTCCTGCGTCTTCGACAGGTAGGCCGCGAAAAGCTCGCGCACGACGTCCTGCGCCTGCACTGTGGTCTGCATCACGCGCGGATGCCGGTAGAGATTAGCGAAAAGAAAGCGCTTCAGGGCGGTCGATTGCGCATGCATCGGTGCGCTGAACAGCACCAGCGGCGGCGCGTGCCGGACCGCATCGGCATCGGCCGGTGCAGCGGCTTCGACAGCGGCGCGGGTGGAATCGATCACGTCGTACACCTGCGCGCTGAGCATTCGGCGGATGGTCTCGTAGAGCACGCGTCGACCGGTCAGCTGCGGATATTCGGCCAGCGCTTCCTGCCGATAGCGCTCGAAGAGCTCCACTTCGGCCAATTGCTCGATGCCGATCAGGCCGGAGCGCACGCCGTCGTCGATGTCGTGCGCGTTGTAGGCGATGGCATCGGCCAGATTGCACAGTTGGGCTTCCAGGCTCGGTTGCGTGCGGTCCAGGAAACGCCGGCCGACGCCGTTCGGCTCGGCCGCCTCGATGCGCTCGGCATTGGCGCGCGAGCAATGCTTGAGGATGCCTTCGCGCGTCTCGAAACTCAGGTTCAACCCGTCGTACTGCGGATAGCGCAACTCCAGCGCGTCGACCATGCGCAGGCTCTGCAGGTTGTGCTCGAAGCCGCCGTGCTCGCGCATGCATTCGTCCAGCGCGTCCTGACCGGCATGGCCGAACGGCGTGTGCCCGAGGTCGTGCGCCAGCGCGATCGCCTCGACCAGATCCTCGTTCAGCCCGAGCGCGCGGGCGATCGAGCGGCCGAGCTGCGCCACTTCGAGTGAATGCGTCAGTCGCGTGCGAAACAGGTCGCCCTCGTGATTCAGGAACACCTGCGTCTTGTAGACCAGGCGGCGGAATGCCGTCGAATGGACGATGCGGTCGCGGTCGCGCTGGAAGGCATCGCGCGTGGGCGCCGGCGGTTCGGGGTGGCGCCGTCCGCGCGACTTGTCGGGCCGGCTGGCGTAATTCATGGCTGGCAAGTCATGCGCCACCGCATTCCGCCAGAACCTCGCGCACCATCGCTTCCGGCGCACTCCGCATCACGGCCGAACCCGGCTTGTCGATGATCACAAAACGGATTTCACCCGCTTCGGATTTCTTGTCGATGCGCATCAGTTCCAGATAGCGCTCGGCGCCGAGCTTCGGCGCCACCACCGGCAGGCCGGCACGCTCGATCAGCGCCGTCAGCCGGGCGACGAACGCAGCGTCGATGCCGCCGAGCTTTTGCGACAGCTTCGCCGCCATCACCATGCCGCAACCGACCGCTTCACCGTGCAGCCACTCGCCGTAGCCGAGGCCTGATTCGATCGCGTGACCGAAAGTGTGGCCAAAATTCAGGATCGCGCGCAACCCGGTTTCGCGCTCATCCTGCCCGACCACCAGCGCCTTGATCTCGCAGCTGCGCCTCACCGCATGAGCCAGAGCCTGCGGACCGCGCGCCATCAGCGCATCGATGTTCGCCTCGATCCAGTCGAAGAACGCCATGTCGTGGATCGGGCCGTACTTGATGACTTCGGCCAGCCCGGCGCTGAGTTCGCGCGACGGCAGGGTCGTCAGCGTCGCGAGATCGCACAGCACGAGTTGCGGCTGATAGAACGCGCCGATCATGTTCTTGCCCAGCGGATGGTTGATGGCCGTCTTGCCGCCGACCGACGAATCCACCTGCGCCAGCAAAGTCGTCGGAATCTGAACGAAAGGCACGCCGCGCATGTAGCTTGCCGCCGCGAAACCCGTCATGTCGCCGACCACGCCGCCGCCGAGCGCGAACAGCACCGTCTTGCGGTCGCTGACCTGCTGCAGCAGCGCGTCGAAGATCAGATTAAGCGTCGGCCAGTCCTTGTAGACCTCGCCATCGGGCAGTTCCAGGACGTGGACATTGCGAAAGCGCAGGCGAAGCGATTTCTCGAGGGCCGCAGCGTAGAGCGGAGCAACGGTGACGTTGGTCACGATCAGCGCACTGGCCGCTGCCGGCACATTGATGAAACTGGCCGGATCGTCCAGCAGACCGGTGCCGATCAGGATCGGATAACTGCGATCGCCGAGCGAAATATCGACGCGTTCGGGTGACGCGGAAGACGCACTTGGCGCGGCGATTTCAGGGGATTCGGACAACGACGACAGCATGGCAGCGATTTTAGGGCGCGGCCGCATCGGCCGAATCAATGAGGGAGAACGGGCGGAATGAAGAGGGAAGACTGGGGCGATGGCGATGGCACGGCCGGCTCGACGGAACCGGGAAGCAGTCCGGCGAGTTCGAGCTGCATGACGATGTGAGTGACCAGCATCGCCACGGACGGCCGGCCGGTTTCCACGATCATGTGCGCCGTCTCGCGATACAGCGGATCGCGCGCATCGTGCAATTCCCGCAGACGCGCCAGCGGATCCTCGACCTGAAGCAACGGACGCTTGAGATCATGACGCAGGCGGCGGTGCAGATCTTCGGGCGACGAGCGCAGGTAGACGACGTGCGCGCCGCCGCGCAGAGCGAGGCGATTGGCTTCACGCAACACTGCGCCGCCGCCGGTGGCGACAACGCCGTGGTGGCCGCCGACGAGTTCGGCGATCACCGATTGCTCGACGTCACGAAAAGCCGGCTCGCCTTCCCGCTCGAAGAATTCGCGGATGGTGCAACCAATGCGTTCTTCGATGAAGCAATCGGAGTCGGCAAACGGCAAATCCAGCCGTTGCGCCAATCGGCGACCAACGCTGGATTTGCCTGAGCCGGGAAGACCGACGAGGACCGTCAGCTTTCCATCGGCACGTTGCTCGATTAGTTTGGCGTTCGGCAACCTTCACCATCCTGATCCACCAAGGGGAATGTTTGCCCACGACTGCTTCCATAAGGCGGAGTCAAGAACGAACCGTTAGCAGCATCTTCCTGGGCAGCCCGAAGAATGTAGACATAAGTCGTTTCGCCTTCGCTACCCGATACGCCAGCAGTCACTTTGATCTTCACTCTCAGCCAAGTTGCAAGATTCTGAGAATAGCTCAACTGAATCAGCGCCAGACCCGAAGCATCGGTCTTAGTCACTGAATTGACAAAAAGTAAAGCGACATCCGACTTCCTTGGTGTGAGGAAACCATCGTGGTTCGTATCCTCAGTGGCATCCAGCACGCTGTTCCGATTGATGTCTTCGTTGAAACACCACTTGTGCGTCAACGTCGCGGGCGTTCCTGAATAGATATCCTGCGTCAGCAGCGTTGCTGGCGCGGGTGGAGTAGAGCCTTTCCAATAGCCATCGATATCAACGACAGCAGAAAGAGAAACATCGGCCTTTGCATTTCCTGCGGAATCGACAGCCTGGATCTGGAATTGTTTGATGTACTGGATGCCACTGGCGCTCTTCGTAATGACGTTATCGGATCCGATTGTCAGCGAGACGGGACTCGATGTCACGGTCAATGCGGTTTCGACAAAGTTAGGGCAAGCAGAAGACGCAAAATCGACTAGGTCGTAGCAGGCACGAACAATAACGCCGTTGGTCGGACTGCCGGTGAGCGCGGCAATGTAGCTGGTGCGCGCAGCGCCAGTCACATCGCTATAGACAACGTTCGACCCCGTCGTCAGTGATTCTCCAGGAAGCGAATTGCTCCTGATCGAAAACCTCACCCGCATGTCCGGAATAGGTACGTTATTTGCTGCGTAAAACAATGCCCTGATTTCCGACTGATTGGCAGTGGAACCACTCGTATTCGACGCGACAACCACTGGAGTTGCGATGGCACTTGCACCCGAAACAGGTCCGACAGCTGGCAATACAGTTCCAGCAACAGAAGACTGCACCTGCAAAGCCAAGGATGTTGTCGCACCCGAACTCTCGATTGCCAAAGGATAGGTTCCAACAGCGGGGGCAGCAAAGCTGAAAGTTACGGAGCCACCCGAACCTGTCGTCTGCGCGGCGATGGCGGCACCCGGGACGCCACTCACATTGACTCTGGTTCCAGCGACGACATTGCCAGTCGCATCCTTGACTACGACACGCATGACGACTGTCTCGCCCGGCTGCGGCTTCGAAGGCGTTGTCGACGATTCCAGAACAATGCCAGTGACGCTGACAGCGCCGGCCTTGGCAAGCGTGCCAGAGTTGACCTTGTAGTTGACCAATCGATTCGATTTATCCGAACCGATACCTATCTTTCCTGTGAAGACACCGTCCGCGCCTGTGACGGCACCAGTGCCTGGCGTAAATACCGCATTGCCATCGAGCGTCACTGAAACCGGTACACCCGCGACGATATTGCGAGACGCATCAACTGCCGTCACCGTCAAAGAAGACTGATCGGTTCCGGAATTGGAAATAGCACTCTTGTCTAGAGAAACGATCAGGTCTGCCGCAACAGGCGTCGTTGTGGAAGTTCCAGTTCCAGTTCCAGTTCCAGTTCCAGTGCTGGTGCCGGTTGCTACAGAAGTCGGAACGCTGGGGCTACCTCCGCCGCCGCCGCAGGCCGCCAGCAGCAAGGCCGCCGCCAGCACGGAGACATTAACTTTCAAATCAATACTCGATTTCATTTCGATCCTCTTCCCCAGAAATTGAACTGCTTCCACTCTTCACCGCGTCGAATTGCGGTCGGTAATCATTCTTGGCGTGATGAACACCAGCATTTCCGTCTTGTTCAAAGTCCGCGTCCGCGTCCTGAACAACGTACCGAGATAAGGCAATTCGCCCAGAACCGGAATGCGTGATTCGTTCGTCGTGTCTTCCAGCTCGAAAATGCCGCCGATCACCACGGTGCCGCCGTTCTCGACCAGGACTTCCGTCTGCACATGCTTGGTATTGATCGCGAAGCCGGCCGTCGTCTGCTGACCGACGGTGTCCTTGTTGACGTCGAGCGTCAGGATGATGTTTCCTTCAGGCGTGATCTGCGGCGTGACTTCGAGCTTCAGGTTGGCCTTGCGGAACGCGATCGAGGTGGCGCCGCTGGAAGTGGCGACCTGGTAAGGCAATTCGGTGCCCTGCTCGATCAGGGCTTTCGTCTGATCGGCCGTGACGACACGCGGGCTGGAAACCACCTTGCCCTTGCCGTCGGCCTCGAGCGCGGAGATTTCGAGATTCAGGAGACGAGAGAAACTCGAATTGAACAGCGACACCGCAAAAGTGCCGGCAGCGGTCCCTGAAACCCCCTGTGACGGCAGATTGACGAAGTTGGCATTCGTGAACGTCGTCGTGGCGCTCGGCGAATTCGCGAAAGCGCCATTGGCGACCGGATTCGCCGTGACGATAGGCATCGCACCGATGGTGCTGCGCGTATTGATCACGCCGCCGCCGAGCCGCACGCCGAGCGACTTGCCGAAGGTGTCGGTTGCTTCGACGATGCGCGCTTCGATCATGACCTGCCGGACAGGAATATCCAGCTTCTGGATGAGTTCTGCGACACGGCTCAAGCGCGACGGAATGTCCGAAACGAAAAGCTGGTTGGTACGTGCTTCGGCGATGACGCTGCCGCGCGGGCTCAGGATGCGCGAGGTCGTTCCGCCGCCACCGCCGCCGCCCGACGAGGCGCCGGTACCGCTCAGTCCTTCGGCGATGGTGAGCGCCTTGGTGTAGTTGAGCTGGAACGACTGGGTGCGCAGCGGCTCGAGATTCTGGATCGCGGCCTGCGCTTCGAACTCGAGCTTTTCCTTGGCGTTGATCTCGTCCTTCGGCGCGATCCACAACACGCTGCCGTTCTTGCGCATGCCGAGGTTCTTCGCCTGCATGATGATGTCGAGCGCCTGATCCCACGGCACGTCCTTCAGGCGCAGCGTGAGCGCGCCGGTGACCGAATCCGAGGTCACGATGTTGAAGTTGGTGAAATCGGCGATGACCTGCAGCAGCGAGCGGATCTCGATGTTCTGGAAGTTCAGCGACAGCTTCTCGCCGTTGTAGCCGGCGCCCTGCGTCAGCTTGGTCGGATCGACCTTGCGCGCACGGACCTCGACCACGAACTGGTTCTCGCTCTGGTACGCACTGTGTTCCCAGTCGCCCTTCGGCTCGATCGTCATGCGGACGCGGTCGCCGACCTGCTGCGTGGTGATGAGTTGCACCGGCGTGCCGAAGTCGGCCACGTCGAGACGGCGGCGCAGGCCTTCGGGCAAGGTCGATTTCGTGAATTCGACCACCAGATTCTTGCCCTGCGGACGGATGTCGACGCCGACCTGGTTGTTCGCCAGATCGACGATGACACGTCCGGTGCTGTCGGAACCGAGCCGGAAATCGACATCGCGCAGCGGCAGCGTGTCGCGGTTGCGGTTCTCGGCGAAGGTGCCGCTGGCCGCGGAAGCGACCAGCGCCGCTCCTGCGACCGGTTCGAGCACGACCAGCAGCGACTTGCCCTGGATCTCGGTCTTGTACGCGGTGGCCTGCTTCAGGTTGAGGACCAGGCGGGTGCGCTCGCCGGCCTGGACGACGTTGATGGAACGCAGATTGCCCTGGTTGACGTCGACTGCCGAACGCCCGATGGCGTTGGTCACGCCCTGGAAATCGAGCGCGATGCGGGCGGGCGTCTGGATCGCGAAACCGGTGGGAGGCGCGGCGAGCGGTTGCGTGAGATCGATCCGCACCACCTCCGAGCCGGACTGCATCGAACTCGTGACCGATTCGATCGCGTTCTGTGCATGCACCAGCGCTGAGGCGCCCAGCGCCACGAGCGCGAAGCCGGCGGCACGAAGCCACCCGGTGAAGTTTGGTTTTTGTGAGCTCATTTCGCTTTCTCTTGCAACTCAAGCGTTGCCGCTCGTTCGATCCATTCGCCCGCGGCGTCCTGCACGATTTCCCGCAAGGCGACTTCTGTTTCGCCGATGCGGGTGATACGCCCGTAATTCAGACCCAGATAGTTGCCCGCGCGCACCTGGTAGAGCAGTTTGTCGACGCGCACGAGAGCGACCATCTGGCCGTTCTTGTTCATGCTTCCCACCATGGCCATGACGTCCAGCGGAAAGGACTCCAGCGACTCCTTGCGACGCGCCAGCTCGGGTGCGATCAGGCCGGACGTGCTGGGCTGGCTCGAGTCCCGGCGCAGCGCCTGCGTGAGTTTCGAGCTGTCGAAAGGCTCGACGAGCGCGGCCTGCGTGTATGCCTGCGGCGTGAATTTCTTGGGTTCGGTGAGAGGCGGCACCGTCGGCTTGACCTCGGCGCGCTGCTGCGCCATCCACTGCTGCAGATCGTCCTGATCGGTGCCGCCGCAACCACCCAGCGCCGCCGTCGCAGCTGCCGCAACGCAAAGCCACACGAATTTGAGCGCTCTCATTGCTTCTTGGCTCCCGATGCAGCAGCGCGCTTCTGCGTCGCCTGCTCCGCTTCGTCGAGGTAGCGGTAGGTCCGCGCCGTGGCGTCCATCGTCAGGCCGCCGTCTTTCTGCGGTGCGATCGACACGTTGTTCAGCGTCACGATGCGCGAAAGGTTCGCGACGTCGGCCACGAACGCACCCATGTCGTGATAGCGCCCGGAAACCCGCAGCGCGATCGGCAATTCGGCGTAGTAATCCTTCACATCGATCTGCCCCGGGCGGAACAGCTCGAACTGGAGGCTGCGGCCGAGACCCGCCTGATTGATGTCCGACAGCAAGGCATCCATCTCGGCCTTGCTGGGCAACTGCTTCTCCAGCAGCGTTACGTACTGCTGGACCTGCTCGCGCTGTTTCTTCAGCAGGTCGAGATTCGCGGCCTTTGCGACCTTGGTCTGGTAGTCCGCGCGCAGCGTGATCTCCTTCGCGCGCTCCGCTTCGAGCTCGTCGTTGGAATTGGTCAGCCAGAGAAACCACAGCGCGCCCACGACCAGCAGCGTCACCGCGACGCACAGGGCGTATCGCGGCACAGCGGGCCAGACAGAGGGATCGTTCGGATTCAGGCCGCGGAACTGGTCGCCGAAACGACGGAATGCCGCCGCGGCATCGACATTGATCTTGGGAGTGGAGCGTTTGGTTGCCATGGTGCCTTGAGCCGCCTTAACGCTTGATGGCGCCAGGCGCCAGCGAATCGGCCGGCTTCTGGTCGTCGGTGGGGCGCTTCAGGCCGATGCGCATGGTGAAATTGGCGACGCGCCGTTGATCGCGCGGGCTCAGCGCCACGGTTCCGGCGGTAATTTCGACCAGTTCCGGCTTGACCAGCCACGGGCTGTTCGTGCCCAGGTTGCGCAAAAGCTCGGACACGCGTTCGTTCGACTGCGCCATGCCCTGCAGCGTGACGGTGCGGTCCTCCTGCTTCATGCTGGCGAGATAGACGCCGTCGGGCAGCTGCCGGACCAGTTCGTTCAGCAGATGAACCGGCAGATTGCGGTCGCCCTGCAGATCTTCGACGGCCTGCTGGCGGGCCTTGAGCGCCGTGATTTCGGACTGGAGCGTCGAGATTTCCTTGATCTCGGCTTCCAGCTTGGTGATTTCGGCCTGGAGAAACGCATTCTTGGATTGCTGACCCGAAATCTGGGACTGATACCAGACGTATGCCGCACCGGCGATCAGGCCGCCCAGCAACGCCGCAGCGCCGAGCGTGGCATAGAAGGTTTCGCGACGTCGCTTGCGCGCGGCTTCCCGATGCGGAAGAAGATTGATCAGGATCACTGGACAAACCTCCGCATTGCCAGGCCGCAGGAGGTCAGGTACGAAGGCGCTTCGCGGCGCACTTTCTTTTCGCGAATGCCGGAACCGATCTCCATGCCGTCGAACGGATTGACGATCGAGCAGGCGAACGATGTCTGCCGGGTGACAGCCGTCGTCAAGCCCGGCAACGCGGCCGAACCGCCTGCCAAGAGGACGTAATCCACTCGGTTGTGGGGCGTGCTGGTGAAGAAGAACTGCAGCGCACGCGCGATTTCCTGCGCGATGCTGGCCACGAAAGGCTTCAGGACGCCGGCGCCGTAGTCTTCGGGCAAATCGCCGCTGCGCTTCTTGTTTTCGGCTTCCTCGTTGGAAAAGCCGTACTGGCGCACGATCAGCTGGGTGAGCTGCGCGCCGCCGAAGGCCTGGTCGCGGTCGTAGAGCACTTCCTGATTGCGCAGAACCTGCATGCTGGTCGTATAGGCGCCGACTTCGAACAGCGCGACCACCGCATCGCGTCCTTTCTCAGGCAGCTGCTCGATGACGCGCGAAGTCGCCAGCCGCGATGCATAGGACTCGATATCGAGAATCACAGCCTTCAGACCGGCAGCTTCGGCGAGACCCTGTCGGTCCTGCACTTTTTCCTTGCGGGAGGCGGCAATCAGCACCTCGACGTCGCCCAGGGAACTTGAGCTTTGTCCGACGACACAAAAGTCAAGGCTCACTTCCTCGAGCGAAAAAGGAATGTACTGGTTGGCTTCGGATTCGACCTGAAGCTCGAGTTCCTGCTCGCTCATGCCGCCGGGGAGGACGATCTTCTTGGTGATGACTGCGGACGGCGGCAACGCCAACGCAACATTCTTGGTGCGCGTACCGCTCTTGCGCACCACGCGACGCACCGCTTCGGCCACTTCATCGAACTTTTCGACATTGCCATCGGTGATCCAGCCACGCTCGAGCGGTTCGATCGCGCAGCGTTCGAGGATCAGCTTGCCGCCGGAGTCCCGGCCAAGCTCAACCAGTTTCACGCTGGAAGAACTAACATCCAGCCCCACCAACGGTGACGGCTGACGGCGAAATAGTGAGCCCAAGGCGGTCAAATTAAAAACCCGATTGGTTTGTAACCATTGGAAAGAAATGCGTGTGGTTGCATGCTAGCAGCAAGCTATTCGGACGACAAAGCAATGCGGCCTTTGCCGATAGATGAACGTCGCAAAAAAGAAACGCAGACGTACGTGTCTGCAACTTTAGTGACGCATACCAATCAGTTAATGATTTGGTATTACATGCGTGATGCATTGAGTCTCAATTTTTTTATAATGCGCAGTTACCCGCAGTTCATCTAATGCCAGATTCCACCAATTCCAGAAAAGCCCCGAAGACGAAAAGTGCTCCGAGTGCGCATTGGTCGAAATGGCCGTTGCGAATCCTGCTGTGGAGCATGGGCATCGTCGCGGCAGGTATTGTGTCCGCGTTGTGCGTGCTGGCCGTTGCGCTTGCAGTCGCATATCCGAATCTCCCCGACATTTCCGAGCTCGCCGACTATCGGCCGAAGCTGCCGCTGCGTGTGTTCTCCGCCGAAGGCACGCTGATCGGGGAATTCGGCGAAGAGCGCCGCAACCTCACCCCGATCGCCACGATTCCCAAGGTGATGAAAGACGCGGTGCTTGCAGCCGAGGACACGCGCTTTTACGACCACGGCGGTGTCGACTACAAGGGCATGGTCCGGGCCGGCCTGGCCAACATGAACCGCGTGAAGAGCCAGGGCGCATCGACGATCACTATGCAGGTGGCGCGCAATGTGTACCTGAGTTCCGAGAAGACGCTGACCCGCAAGATCTACGAGGTCTTGCTGACATTCAAGCTCGAGCATCTGCTGAGCAAGGACCAGATCTTCGAGATCTATCTCAACCAGATCTATCTCGGCAACCGAGCCTACGGTTTCGCCGCCGCATCCGAAGCGTATTTCGGTAAGCCGCTACAGGACATCACCATTGCGCAGGCTGCCATGCTGGCCGGCCTTCCGAAAGCACCGGGCGCAAACAACCCGGTCAACAATCCGACGCGGGCGCGCGGACGCCAGCTCTATGTGATCGATCGCATGCGCGATGCCGGTTTCATCACTGCCGAGCAGGCCGCCGTAGCCAAGAAGGAAGAACTTCACCTGCGCGACGCCGCCGATCCGAACCGCCTGCATGCCGAATACGTGGCGGAAACCGTGCGCCAGCTGATGTATGCGCAATATGGCGACAGCATCTACACGCGCGGCCTCAAGGTCTACACCTCGCTGGTCGCTGCCGACCAGGCCGCCGCGTACAAGGCGCTGCGCAAGGGCATCATGGATTACGAACGCCGCCAGATCTATCGCGGCCCGGAGAAATTCGCCGAATTGCCCAACGATGCAAAGGAATTGGACGAGGCCGTCGACGACGCGCTTTCGGACCATCCCGACAACGGCGACGTGATGGCAGCCGTCGTCCTCAAAGCCACCGCCAAGGAAATCACCGCTGTGCGCGCCAACGGCGAAGTGCTTCTGATCAACGGCGAGGGATTGAAGCCGGCGCAATCCGGTCTTGCCGACAAGGCGCCGCCGAACATTCGCGTGCGGCGCGGCGCGGTGATCCGTGTCGTCAAGACGCCCAAGAACACGTTCGAGATCACGCAGCTGCCCGAGGTCGAAGGTGCGTTCGTCGCCGTCGATCCGCGCGACGGCGCAATCAAGGCGATGGTCGGCGGCTTCGATTTCGGCAAGAACAAGTTCAACCACGTGACGCAGGCCTGGCGCCAGCCGGGCTCGAGCTTCAAGCCGTTCATCTATTCGGCTTCGCTCGAAAAAGGCTTCTCGCCGGCCACGGTCATCAACGACGGCCCGCTGTTCTTCGATGCCGGCACGACCGGCGGACAGCCCTGGGAACCGAAGAATTACGACGGCGGCTTCGAAGGGCCGATGTCGATGCGCCGGGCGCTGATGAAGTCCAAGAACATGGTGTCGATCCGCATCCTGCAATCGATCGGCACCCGCTACGCGCAGGACTGGATCACCAACTTCGGCTTCGAGCGGGAGAAACATCCGGCATATCTGCCAATGGCGCTCGGCGCCGGTTCGGTCACGCCCATGCAGATGGCGACCGCGTATTCGGTGTTCGCCAACGGCGGCTACCGCGTCAATCCGTACTTGGTGACGCGCGTCACAGACCATAAGGACCGGGTGCTGGTCGATACCCAGCCGCCGCTCCTGAACGAGACGATGCGTGCCATTCCGCCGCGCAATGCCTTCATCATGGACAGCCTGCTGCAGTCGGTCGCGAGCGGCGGCACCGCGGCCAAGGCGCAGGCGATGCTCAAGCGCCCCGACATCTACGGCAAGACCGGCACCACCAACGATTCGCTCGATGCCTGGTTCGCCGGCTTTCAGCCCACGCGCACGGCTGTCGCCTGGATCGGCTACGACACGCCGCGCAAGCTGGGCGATCGCGAAACCGGCGGCGGGCTGAGCCTGCCGATCTGGATCAGCTACATGGAAACCGCCCTCAAGGGCGTGCCGGTGACCGAACTCACGACACCGCCGGCGGGCGTGGTGAACGTCGGCGGCGAGTGGTATTACGACGACTTCGGACCCGGACGCGGCGTCTCCAGCCTGGGCGTCGACGTGACACCGGCGATGCCGGCCGAGAACGGTGGCTTCGGTACGTCGCCGAGCAACACCCCGCCGCCTGAAGAACGCAACCGCATCCTGGAGATGTTCAGGAACTGAAGAAGATCAGGCGCCGAACGCTGAAGCTCAGAATTTCAGCGCCTGCCCCGACTGCAGCGACGCTTCGCGAGAGAGATTCGCAAAGAATTCCTCGCCGGTCTTGGTGTCCACCCACGCACTGCCGTCATGCCGGTAGTGATAACCGCCCGACTTCGCCGCCAGCCAGATTTCCTGCAGCGGTTTCTGCAGATTGACGATCAACTGGCTGCCATTCGGAAAGACGATCGTGATCATGCCGCCGACGCGCTGATTGTCGATGTCCGCCTCGGTCGCGTCGTTGATGCGATCGCAGGCTGTCTCGATGGCGCCCAAGGCTGCCTCGGCGCGATCCATGTACTCGGTGTCGGTCATTACAATTTCACGATGTTGAAAGTCCGTCAAATTCTAGTGAGCGCCGCCGGCCTCTTCGTCTTAGGGGTCGGCTTGGCCGGTTGCGGACAAAAGGGCGAGCTCTATCTGCCGACAGATCCGGCAGCGGCTAACCGCGCGACACTTCCCAGCTTGCTGCGACCGTCTTTCGGCGATTCGCGAATGGGAGGCACGGGAAACACCGGAACAGCCACGACGCCCGAGCCGCCGACCCAGTTGCCTTCTGCCTCGCCACTCACGACACCCCTCCTCGACGACAGCGGAACCCTCAAGTGACTTCAATTCCCCAGATGCCGGGCCACCCGCATATTGCGCGTGATGCTTCGGAAGCCTTGCACGTCGAATCCGTCTCACTTGCGGCGCTGGCGGAAGAACACGGCACGCCTCTCTTCGTCTATTCGAAGCAGTGGATGCTGGACGCCCTCGCGGCTTACCAGCGCGGCTTCGAAGGCCGCGATGCGCTGGTCTGCTATGCAATGAAGGCCAACTCCTCGCTCGGCGTGCTGCGCGTGTTCGCGGAAGCGGGTTGCGGATTCGACATCGTTTCCGGCGGCGAACTGAAGCGTGTTCTGGCCGTCGGCGCCGATCCGGCGAAGATCATCTTCTCGGGCGTCGGCAAGACCCGCGCCGAGATGCGGCAGGCGCTCGCGGCCGGCATTGCCTGCTTCAATGTCGAAAGCGAAGCCGAACTGGACGTGCTGAGCGCGGTCGCGCTGGAGACGGGCCAACGCGCGCGCATCAGCATCCGCATCAATCCGAATGTCGACCCGAAGACGCATCCCTACATCTCGACCGGCCTCAAGGGAAACAAGTTCGGCGTCGCTCACGACCGTGCGGTCGAGGTCTATCGCCACGCGGCGTCGCTGCCGGGAATCGAAGTCGTCGGCATCGACTGCCACATCGGCTCGCAGATCACCGAATCGTCGCCGTATCTGGATGCGCTCGAACGCGTGCTCGATCTGGTCGAAGCCATCGAAGCGGCAGGCATTCCGCTGCACCACCTCGACTTCGGCGGTGGTTTGGGCATCGACTACAACGGCGACACGCCACCGGCTGCCGATACGCTGTGGACGCAGCTGCTGGCGCGCATCGACGCACGCGGTTTCGGCAAGCGACGGCTGATCGTCGAACCGGGACGCTCGCTGGTCGGCAATGCGGGCGTCTGCGTGACCGAAGTGCTCTACACGAAGCCGGGCGAGGACAAGAACTTCTGCATCGTCGATGCGGCGATGAACGACCTCCCCCGCCCTGCGATGTACCAGGCCTTCCACCGGATCGAAGCGGTGGCGCCGCGCAGCGGACAGAAAACGATCTACGACGTCGTCGGCCCGATTTGCGAAAGCGGCGACTGGATAGGGCACGACCGCGTGCTCGGCGTACAGGCCGGCGATCTGCTGGCGGTGCTGTCGGCCGGGGCATATTGCATGTCGATGGCCAGCAACTACAACTCGCGCGGCCGTGCAGCGGAAGTGCTGGTGAGCGGCAGTCGCGCCACGCTGATTCGCCGTCGCGAAACCGACGACGACCAGCTTAGAACCGAGTTGCAGCTCAGCGACTGACCGGGCGCGCAGGCTGCGCGCCTGTGCTCTTCATTGCCGCGCCTGCTGCTTTCTGCTTTTGGATGCGCGACTTGCGGGTCGCGTCCCAGACACGCCACAGCATCAGCACCGCGACGATGCCGGCATAGATGAACACTTCGGAAAAATTGTTCTTGCCAGCGCGCATCCAGAAGAAATGCAGCAGACCCAATCCGGCGATCAGATAGACCAGCTTGTGCAGCCGCTGCCAGCGCTTGGCGCCAAGCGCCTTGATCGCACGGTTGAAAGAAGTCGCCGCCAGCGGTGTCAGCAGCACGAATGCAGCGAATCCGACGAGGATGAAATTGCGCTTCGCGATGTCCTTCGCGATCTCGCCGATATCGAACCCCATGTCGAACCAGCTGTAGCTCAGCAGATGGACGACGACGTAGAAATAGACGAACAGCCCGAGCATCCGTCGATAGCGCGCCAGGCCTGTCAGCTTGAACGTGACGCGGAACGGCGTCACGGCCAGCACGATGCAGATGAACCGCAACGTCCAGTCGCCGGTCGACCGGATCAGGTATTCAGCCGGATTTGCACCCAATCCATCGTTGAACGCGCCGTAAACGAGCCACAGGAAAGGCAGCAGACACAGCAGGAAAACGATCGGCTTTCCGGCCTTGCTCATCAACAGCTTGTTCACGCAGAGGTCCGGCTCAGAAGTTCTTCTTCAGGTCCATGCCTGCATAAAGCTGGCCGACCTGCGCTTCATAACCGTTGAACATCTCGGTCTTGCGACGCTTGGCGAAGAGCCCGCCGCCGTCCCCGATACGGCGCTCGGTCGCCTGACTCCAGCGCGGATGGTCGACGTTCGGGTTCACGTTCGAATAGAAGCCGTACTCGTTGGCGGCGGCCTTGTTCCATGCGGTGCCCGGCTCCTTCTCGACAAAGCGGATCTTCACGATCGATTTCGCCGACTTGAAACCGTATTTCCATGGCACAACGAGTCGCACCGGCGCGCCGTTCTGGTTAGGCAGCACTTCTCCGTACATGCCGAAGCTCAGCAACGTCAGCGGATGCATCGCCTCGTCCATGCGCAGGCCTTCGGCATACGGCCAGTCGAGCACACGCGAACCGACGAACGGCATCGTCTTCGGATCGGCCAGCGTGACGAACTCGACGTACTTGGCATTGCCCTGCGGCTCGACCTTCTTGATCAGTTCGGCCAGCGAATAACCGACCCACGGAATCACCATCGACCAGCCTTCGACGCAACGCAGCTTGTAGATGCGCTCCTCCTGAGCGCTCATCTTGATCAGGTCCTCGATGCCGTATTTGCCCGGCTTCTTGACCAGACCTTCGACCTCGACCGTCCACGGACGTGTCTTCAGCGTGCCTGCGTTCTTGGCCGGATCGGCCTTGTCGGTGCCGAATTCGTAGAAGTTGTTGTAGGTGGTCGCGTCCTTGTAATCGCTGACCTTCTCCATCGACTGCGCACCCGGAACCGCCGATTTCGCACCTTTGAGCGTTGCCAGCTTGCCCGGCGCTTCGGCCTGGGCGAGTGCGTCGCGGGCTGCCCAGGAAGCCATTGCGACGCCAGCTGCGCCGGTCGCCATCAGCTTGAGCATGTCGCGCCGACCTTCGTAAGCCTCGCGCGGCGTGATCTCGCTGGGAAAGGGATGGGAAAAACCTGTGTCGCTGGATTTGATCAGCATGTCGCGCCTTTGACTTTTACGTTGACCGGTAAGTATTCAGGATACGCAGAGCCGGCGCGAATGGATTCCTTCAAAGGGTGCCATAGCTGTGCAGCCCGCTCAGGAACATATTGACGCCGAGAAATGCAAATGTCGTAACCGCCAGCCCGATGAGAGCCCACCAGGCGGCGACGGTTCCCCGCAATCCCTTGACGAGACGCATGTGCAGCCATGCCGCGTAATTGAGCCAGACGATCAGCGCCCAGGTCTCTTTCGGGTCCCAGCTCCAGTAGCCGCCCCAGGCGTCGGCTGCCCACAGCGCGCCGAGCACGGTGGCGATGGTGAAGAACGCGAAACCGACCGCGATCGACTTGTACATGACGTCGTCGAGCACCTCGTTGCTCGGCAATCGCGCCGCGATCCGCTTTCGGCCGAGCAGGATGCCGCCGGCGATCAGCGTGGCTATAGCCGCATAACCGACCCAGTAGCTGCCGCCCGCCTCCTGAACCCGCTGGCGGAACGCGACCGGCACGAAACACAGCGCGACGCCCAGCAGCCAGATCGGCGTCAGCTTGTACCAGCGCGTTTCGCTCGCCTGCTCCTTGATGAGGTAGGCGAACGCCACCATCGCCGCCAGCGAGAAAGTGCCGTAACCGATGAAATTGGCCGGCACGTGCAACTTCATCCACCAGCTTTGCAGCGCGGGAACCAGCGGCTGGATTTCCTGCGCATCGCGCACCAGCGTGTACCAGAGCAGGAAGCCGATGGCCGCGCTGACGATCAGCATCACGAAGGCACCCATCGCGCGCGTCGCGTAGCGCTCCTCGAAGTACAGGTAGAACGCAGCCGTCAACCAGCTGAACAGCACGAACACTTCATACAGATTGCTGACCGGGATGTGGCCGATGTCCGGGCCGAGCTGATGGCTCTCGTACCAGCGCACCATCGTGCCGATCAACGCCATCGTGATGGCCGCCCAGGCGATGCGCGAACCGATCAGCTCCATCGCGTCGCCCTGCTTGCCGCCGAAAAGGCCCAGCCAGTAGAACGTCGTGCTCATGAAGAACAGGACGCTCATCCAGAGGATGGCCGACTGGCTCGACAGGAAGTACTTCAGCCAGAACACGCTCTCGGCGCGTGCCAGATCGCCCTGATAGGAACTGATCGCCAGCAGCGAAGCCGCCGCGACGACGATGGCCAGCACCCGCAGCGGCCGCCAGAACCAGCCCATTCCGACCATCGCGGCCAGCGCGGCGACGAGGATCGGTTTTTCGTAATAGTCCATCGATGCGCCGTGCCGCGCGAACGCGAAAAGGCCACCTGCCACGACCAGCGCGGCGAAGATCCAGTCGAAGGTATCTCGGCGCGAGCGCCAGCTGTCGTGCAGCGTGAGTGTCGTTGTGTTCATGACGCAGTGTCTTTCGAAACTTCGGATTCCCGACCGCGGTGTTTCCCGAGGGCGAGCAGCTTGGCCTTGAGGTTGTCGAATTCGCGGTCGCTGTCCATGGTCGGGCGGTTGACCGAAAACGCCATCGTGGCTTCGCTGCCCGACCCGTCGACCTTCGGCGCCAGCCAGACCCAGAGACGACGGTCGCGCACATAAAGCATGGCGAAAATCCCGACGATCAGGAACAGGCAGCCCAGATAGACGATGTTCTTGCCCGGCGCGCGCGCCACCTGGAACACGCTGGCCTGCACCTGCGTGAAGTCGGTCATCATCATCGCGAGGGGCGCCGGGTAGAAATGCGCGTCGCTGATCGCCAGCACCGCCTGCGTCAGAAACGCCTGCGACTTGTCGTCGCCAGGCAAGGCGGCATGCCCGGCCGATTCGCGGCTCAGGTTGAGCACCTCGAACAGCACTTCATTGAGGATGCGCACCAGAACCGTGCCGGCACGTTCGCGCTCGGCCATCGGCACATTGGCTTCCATGAATTCGGCAATCGCCTGCCAGCCTCCCAGGCTGGTTGCACCATCCTTCGCGCGCTCGGAGCCGGCGAAAAGTGCCAGCGCGCGGGTCGCCGATGCGCGCAACTGGCCGGCAAGCTCGGTACGCGTCGGATCGGCGGCGCGGGCGATGTAGCGATCGACGGCGCGGGCACGCGTTGCCGGATCGGCCAGCGCGGTGCGCATGCGCACGAAGCCGTCCATTGAGCCTTCCTCGTCGGCTGGCACGCGCAGGTAGCGGAATGCGTCTTCCGGCCTTTCGCGCATGCCGAGGAGGAATACCGGCTGGCCGTCGCCGGTATCGACCGGCACCATGTAGTTCTGGTATTCCCGCGCCTGCCCGGATGCGTCGCGCAGCTTGTAGCCGATGCTCGGGCCGATGTTGCGCAGGGTCTTGGGTTTGTCGGTCTTGTTGGCTGCGCCCATGCGCGATTCGAGACGGGTGTGCAGATCGACCTTGCGCACGTCGGCGCCGCTGGTCATCGGGCCGTTGGCCTCGTCGGCGAAGTTCTCGACGTTGATGACACGCAGTGCGACGTATTCGAGCGTGAGCTTGTCGCTGCCGTTCGTGATCTCCGCGCTGGTGCCGATCTTTCCTTCGAGCTCGAACGGCCTGGCTGCAGCCGCCATCGGCACCGCCTTGAGCTTCACGCTGGAGCCGCCGTCGTCGAAGCTGGACTGGTAGATTTCCACGCCCTTGTAGCTGGCCGGATGGTTGACCTCGATCCGTGCCGGCACCTGGGCGCCGGTTTCGCGGTCGTGCAGCACGACTTCGCTGGCGAACAGCTTCGGCATGCCGGTCGAGTAGTAGTCGACGATGAATTTCTTCAACTCGATCGAAAAAGGCAGTTCCTGCAGCAGCACGCCGTCGGATTGATTCAGGATCGCGACGCTCGATTGACCGCCTTCCGCAACGAGGATGTTGCCGCGAAAAGTCGGGTTGCCCGGAGACAGGCGGTGCTCCGGCGCGACGTCGGCGATCATGCCGCCGCCGGTGAAGACGCTCTTTCCGTTGAACCAGGTCTGCGCCCGCACCACCAGGTCGCCATCGAGGAGGCCACCCAGGCAGATCAGCACGATGGCGCCGTGCGCAGCGATATAGCCGAGCTTGTGCGCCCCACCGGCCCGCGCCGCCACCATCCAGCCGCGGCCGTCGCCTGCGGCCTCGCGGTGCTGCAGCTTCACCTTCCAGCCGCCGCCTACGAGCATCTGGCCGATGCGCTGCGCTGCGGCCTCGGGCGCCTCGGGCAGCGTCGTCGCCGCGCGCTGGCCAAAGGCTTTCAGGCTCTGCGCGCGGATGTCTTCCTTGAAAGTGCGCAGATCGGCCAGGATGCGCGGCGTGTTGCGCGAGATGCAGAGCGAAGTGCTGATCACCAGAAACAGCAGGATCAGCAGGAACCACCAGGCGCTGTAGATCGAATCCAGCCGCGCCAGACGGAACAGCGCAGCCCAGAACGGCCCGAACTGGTTGACGTAGTTGCCGACCGGCTCATGCTGCTTGAGCACCGTGCCGATGATCGATGCGATGCAGATGACCGTGAGCAGCGCGATGGCGAAGCGCATCGAAGAGAAAAGCTCGACCGCCGCGCGAACCGTTTGCGGACCGCGACGGACGCGAAGACCGTGGGTGGAAACTGACATGGCTTCAGGCTCTGTCTCTGGAAAATGCAAAAAAGGCGGGCCGTCCTCGATGGATCGGCCCGCCCTGTTTGGAATTGTTATCGGCGGTTAGTTCAACGTCGACGCGCAATACGCGGGGAATAGGATCGAATCAACGCAGTCCTGCGATGTAGTCAGCTACCGCCTTTATCTCGCGGTCGTTCAGCTTGGCTGCGACACCGGTCATCTGCAGGCTGTTCGTGCGGATGCCATCGCGGAAAGCGACCAGCTGCGCCGCCGTGTAGTCGGCATGCTGACCGCCCAGACGCGGGTACTGGGCCGGGATGCCGGCACCGTTCGGACTGTGGCAGCCGGCGCAGGCGGCGATCTGGCGATCGGCGATGCCGCCGCGGTAAATCTTCTCGCCCAGTGCGACGCTGTCCTTTTCTTTCGAGAAACCGGTCTTGATCGGCTTGGCACCGACGAACCATGCGATGTTGCGCATGTCTTCGTCGGAAAGCGCCGATGCGTACGGCTTCATGATCGCGCTCTTGCGCTTGCCGGACTTGATGTCCTGCAGCTGCTTGACGATGTATTCGGGGTGCTGTTGCGCCAGCTTGGGGTTGGTCGGAATGGCCGAGTTGCCGTCTGCGTTGTGGCAGGAAGCACAACTCTGGCTATTGGCCGGCGCAGTATTGAAGAGCGTGTCGCCCTTGGCCGGATCGGGCTTAGCAGGCCGGGCGGGCTTGGCCGGAACCGCGGCTTCTTCAGCGGCCTCCGCCACGAAACTGACGCCAACGGCAGTGCCGATGAGGGCTGCAAGCAGGAGATTGGCAAACAACTTCATATCGGGGGGCTTCGATTTATTGGCGCAAAACGGCGCGATTCTACAATGGCCCCTTGTTCCGAAAGCCTTCAGATGACCTCCCCCGCGCCCTCCCCGGCCAACGCCACGGTTCCTGCCGCGGCTCACGCCACGCGACCCGCCGCGCTCAGTCCCGACAAAATCCGCACGGCCATGGGCTGGCTGCACACAGCACATTTCCTGACCAGCGCGCCTCAGCTGGAACATCTGCCACCCTTCGATCTCCCCGAAATCGCCTTCGTCGGTCGCTCCAACGCCGGCAAATCCACCGCCATCAACACGCTCACGCAGCAACACCGGCTGGCCTACGCGTCCAAGACGCCTGGCCGCACGCAGCACATCAACCTGTTCGGCGTCGGCAAGCAGAAGCTGGACGATGCCGTGCTCGCCGACCTGCCCGGCTACGGTTACGCGGCGGTGCCGCGCGAGGCCAAGCTGCGCTGGCAGCGCGTGATGGGCAACTACCTGATGACGCGCGAGAACCTGCGCGGCGTGGTGCTGATGTGCGACCCGCGCCATGGTCTGACCGAGCTCGACGACATCCTGCTCGACGTCATCCGTCCGCGTGTCGAGGCAGGGCTGAAGTTTCTGGTGCTGCTGACAAAGTCAGACAAGCTCACGCGTTCTGAAGGCGCCAAGGCGCTGTCCATCGCGCGACTGCAGGCCGGCGGCGGCGAGGTGAAACTGTTCTCGGCGCTGAAGAAGCAAGGCGTCGAAGAAGCCGGCGAACTGATCTGGAGATGGGCCCATCCGGAAATCTAGGCTCGCCCCCAGGCTTCGCGCACTTCGTGTCGCTGCGCCTACCCCCTACCGGGGGCAACACCAGCGGCCGGGCGAAGCCCGTTCCGCGGTGTTTCTGGAACAAGCAAGTTGGGAGAGAGCCGCATGATCGAAACCTTCCAGCGCACCCTGCCGAATGGCATCGTGCTCGACTGTCGCGCTGCGGGCATATCCGGCCGGCCCCTGATGCTCTTCCTGCACGGCTTTCCCGAGGCCGCGTTCATCTGGGACGCCTTGCTTCGCCATTTCTCCTTGCCGGAGAACGGCGGCTACCGCTGCATCGCACCGAACCTGCGTGGCTTCGCCGGCTCCAGCGCTCCGGCGGACGTCGCGTCTTACAAGGCGCATCTGCTGGTGCAGGACATCAGACAACTCGTCGCCACCGAGAGCGAAGGCGGCACCATCGCCGTGCTGGTCGCGCACGACTGGGGCGGCGCTTTCGGATGGGGCATGGCGAACGCGTTTCCGCAGGAGGTGCAGCGGCTGGTCATCGTCAATTCGCCGCATCCCGGCACCTTCGCCCGCGAGTTGCGCGACAACCCGGCGCAGCAGGAAGCCAGCGCATACATGCACTTTCTCTCGCGGCCGGACGCCGAAGCGCTGCTTGCCGAAGGCGATTACCGCCGCATGTGGGGCTTTTTCACGTCGATGGGGGCGGGCGCTGAAGGTTTCGGGTGGCTCACCGAGGCGGTCAAGGCGCAGTACCGCGAAGTCTGGAATGCCGGGCTGACCGGCGCATGCAACCTGTACCGCGTCACGCCGTTGAAGCCGCCGTTCGAAGCCGGTGCAACCATCGGGTTCCAGATGCCGCCCCACGAAAAAGTGACGGTCGACGTGCCGACGCTGGTGATCTGGGCGCTCGGCGATACCGCGCTGCTGCCGGGCCTGCTCGACGGCCTGGATGCATGGGTACCGGAACTCGACATCGCCCGCATACCCGACGCGACGCACTGGATCGTCCACGAGCAGCCGGAGCGTGTGATGCGCGAGATCGCCGAGTTCATCGACCGGCATCCACAGCGCCCTTCTAATCAGTAGACGCCCGGCTCGCCCTCGGGCCGCGTCTTGAACCGGCGATGCACCCAGTAGTACTGCGACGGCATCTCGTCGATGTAGCCCTGAAGCCGCGCGTTCATCAGCGCGGTGTCGGCCACGGCATCGTCGGTCGGGAAGTTCTGCCACGCCGATAGCACCTCGATCTCGTAACCGCCCGGTGTCAGACGCGACACCACCGGCACCACCTTCGCGCGCCCCAACCGCGCAAAGCGCGAAAGCGAAGGCACCGTCGCAGCCTGCACGCCGTAAAACGGCACGAAAACTGTCTGGTCGCGGCCGAAATCCATGTCGGGCAGCAGGTACAGCAAGCCGTTCTTGCGCAAGCCGGCCACGATCGGCTTGATGCCATCCACACGGTTGAGCGTGATGACGTTGCCGAAGCGCTTGCGCCCCTCGCGGATCCAGGCGTCGACCAGCGGATCGCGTTGCGTCGTGTAGATCGTGGTCGAAGGTCGCGCGGTGTGCATGGTCAGTGCGGTGGCCGCGGCGTCAAGGCCGTAGAAGTGCGGCGCAAACAGGATCATCGGCGCGCTGCCGTGCGCGATCTCCTCGATTTCGGGTGCGGCACCGACCACGCGAAGCCGGCTGGCCACCACATGTTCCGGCGCATGCCAGAGCCAGCTGCGGTCGAGCCACGATTGCGCGACGAAGACGAAGGTTTCGCGCGCGATGGCGCGGCGTTCGGCCGGCGATTTCTCCGGAAAGCACAGCGCCAGATTCGTATCAACAACGTGGCGGCGAGGTTTCGCCAGCATATGCAGCACGCGCCCGAACGCGAACCCGATGCCGCGAACCAGCGGTAGCGGCAGATGGGCCAGCGCGCGCATAAAGCCGATGCCCAGCCTGGCGGAAATGCTCATGCCGATTCCTCGGCCGACGGGATCGGCTTGGGCTGCTTGTACCGTGCGTAATCCCATACGTACTGGCCGGGCAGGCTGCGGATCAGCTGCTCGATGCCCTGATTCATGGCTGCGGCTGCGGCTTCGGGCGTGGCCTTCGGGTCGCTCATCGCGGTGCCGTCGAACGGCTCGCAGCGGATGACGTAACCGGCGCCGCGCGGCAAGCGCTCGCACACGCCGAGGAACACGCGCGCGCCGGTCTGCTGCGCGAGGCGCGGCAGCAAGGTCATCGTGTACGCCTCGCGACCGAAGAACGGCGCCCAGACGCCCTGCCCCAGCGGCGGCACCTGATCGGGCAGCACGCCGGTATAGCCGCCCGAACGCAATGCGCGAATCAGGCTGCGCACGCCCTTCGTGCTGGTCGGCACGGTCTGCAGGCCGGCGCGGTCGCGCGAGCTGTCCATGAGCTTCGCCATCCAGGCCTTGCGCGGCGGGCGGAACAGTGCGGTCAGCGGACCGTAAGTGCCGACGAGGCGCTCGGCCAGCGCCTGCCCGTACATCTCCCAGCTGCCCAGATGCGGCGTCACGATGATCACGCCCTTGCGCTCGGCCAGTGCGGCCTCGAAAGCCTCGATGCCGTCCCAGCGCACCACGCGCGGCAGCACGCTTTCACCGCGCGGGCGCGCCCAGAGCCACGGCAGTTCGGCGGCCATCGCACCAGCCGCGCCAATGGCAGGCCGGTACTGCGCTGGCACGAAGCCGGCCGCTTCTGCATTCGTCTTGAATCGACGTCGGTAATCGGGCGAAATCCACCAGACCAGCCAGCCGAAGCCGGTGCCGAGCCAATGCATCAAAGGCAATGGCAAACGGGCGAGCAGACGAAAAACGGTGGGCAACATCAGGGTCGGGAGTAGGGACGCGCATGCATTGAAAACAACCCTTGCATGGCTCGAATAGAATCGAAATTGTCGCTGAGTTATGGAACTACTTGCAGGGCGACAAGCACAAGCGCCAGCCGATTGTGCCTATGCCGGGAACGGCACTGCTAAAGCGTTCGCCGAGGCTTCACAGCTGGCAACGCGCCAACTGAATCAATGGAGCATCAAACAATGGCGAACGACTTCCTCTTCACTTCCGAATCCGTCTCAGAAGGCCACCCCGACAAGGTTGCCGACCAGATTTCCGACGCGATCCTCGACGCGATCTTCGAGCAGGACCCGCTCAGCCGCGTCGCCGCCGAAACGCTGACCAACACCGGCCTCGTGGTGCTCGCCGGAGAGATCACGACCAACGCGCACGTCGACTACATCCAGGTCGCGCGCGACACCATCAAACGCATCGGCTACGACAACACCGACTACGGCATCGACTACAAGGGTTGCGCCGTGATGGTCTGCTACGACAAGCAGTCCAACGACATCGCGCAAGGCGTCGATCACGCATCCGACGACCATCTCAACACCGGCGCCGGCGACCAGGGCCTGATGTTCGGCTACGCCTGCGACGAGACGCCGGAGCTGATGCCCGCGCCTATCTACTATGCGCACCGCCTCGTCGAGCGCCAGGCCCAGCTGCGCAAGGACGGCCGCCTGCCCTTCCTGCGTCCGGACGCCAAGAGCCAGGTCACGATGCGCTACGTCGACGGCAAGCCGCACAGCATCGACACCGTCGTTCTCTCGACCCAGCACCATCCCGACCAGAGCGAGACGGCGACCAAGATGAAGCAATCCTTCATCGACGCAGTGATCGAGGAAATCATCAAGCCGGTGCTGCCGAAGGAATGGCTGAAGGAAACCCGCTTTCTGATAAACCCGACCGGCCGTTTCGTCATCGGCGGTCCGCAGGGCGACTGCGGTCTCACCGGCCGCAAGATCATCGTCGACACCTACGGCGGTGCCTGCCCGCACGGCGGCGGCGCTTTCTCGGGCAAGGATCCGTCGAAGGTCGACCGCTCCGCAGCCTACGCCGCGCGTTATGTTGCAAAGAACATCGTCGCCGCCGGCATCGCGCGCCAGTGCCAGATCCAGGTCGCGTATGCGATCGGCGTGGCCGAGCCGATGAACATCACGGTCTACACCGAAGGCACGGGCGTGATCTCCGACGAGAAGATCGCGGCACTGGTACGCGAACATTTCGACCTGCGTCCGAAGGGCATCATCCAGATGCTCGACCTGCTGCGCCCGATCTACCGCAAGACCGCCGCCTACGGCCATTTCGGCCGCGAAGAGCCGGAATTCACCTGGGAAACGACCGACAAGGCCGCCGTGCTGCGGGCTGCTGCCGGACTCTGAACCGGACCTGGAGAGTCGATCTCCAGAACGAAGAAAGTTGGAAAACCGGCCCGGTCTACCCGGGCCGTTGCAACTCACAGGCTGGAAACCTTGGTCGCAGCGCCCGGCTGTGCCGATCCCTGGGCATACTGCACCACGACTGCCTTCACGCTTTCGGCCGCGATGTCGAACCGCTTCTTCGCCACGGTCAGCGCATAGGCGGTGATCGCTTCGGCGTCCATGCTGGTTCCGCTCGCCGGTACCAGCGCCACCAGCGTGCCGTCGGACTGCAGCGTCACGCGCATTTCCATCACGTCGCCGTTGTTGAGCGCCACCGTGCCGATGGCCGTCTGCGCGCCCGCCACGAGCACCCTCGGCGGCGTCGCCGTCGCGGTGCCGCTGGACGTCAGCGAAATCGCATTGCCAAGATCGTTCACCTCGTAACGGCCTTCCGGCTGTGGAACTTCCTGGGCGGCGCGCGTGCTGTAGACGGCGACCGCGCTCCGCACCGGCGCCGTGGCCACGCCTTCGTCGATGGCCAGGCTCAGGCGGCCGTTGCCGGTCAGCACCGCATCGGCGAGCACCAGCGGCTGGGCTGCCGGCGCGGTGGTCGACGCAGACCGCAAACCGCTCGCTGCCGGCATGCCGGACAGTGCGGCGGTCAGTGCTGGAGAGACCGTCACGAGACTGGTCTGCGTCGCCGCGACAGCGACCGTGCCTTGCGACCCGGAACCCACGATGGAAGCCGAGGTGCCGCTGTCGCGGCTCGCCGACGTGGCCGTCGCGTTGGCGCCGCTCTGGTCGGCGATCAGCGCCACCGGCGTACCGGTGGTCTGTTGCGCCACGATCGTTGCCTGGCCGGTCGTCGTGGAACGGTCGAACACGTAGTTCCCGGCATCGGCGCCGGTCAGCGCCAGACCGGAGACGGTCGCGTTCTTGTTCTCGCCGACAGTCGGCGTGTCGAAAGTGCCGCTGCCGCCCACACCCGCCACGCGGTCACCGGCGACGATGCCGCCGAGCGTCAGCGCGCCGACGGTCGCGGCGGTGTTGCCGTCGTAGACCTTCGGATTCACCTGTGCAGCGCCGACGGTCAGCGCCTTCGGCGTGATGCTCGCCGTACCGATCGTGGCACCGGCATCGACGACGTAGTTGCGTGCATCCGCGCCGGCCAGCACGATGCCGCCGCCGGTCACGTTCTTGGCCGTGCCGACGTTCTTCGTATCGAAGGCGCCGACGCTGCGCGCACCGCTGCTGAGCGAGTCGCCCGCCACGACACCGGTGAAGGCGACGTTGGCGATCGACGTGACGGTGTTGCCGTCGTATACCTTGCCGGTGACGCTGGCCGATGCCGTGACCGTTTTCGGTGTGATCGCTGCGGTGGCGACCTGCGCCGTCGTGTCGAATCGGTAGTTGCCCGCTTCGCTGCCTCCGATCGAGATGCCGCTGCCGCTGATCGACTTCACGCTGCCCGCGTTCTTGTCCGCGAAGCTGCCGGCGGTGCCGATGGCGGAAACCGCGTTCCGGTCGCCGGCGACCAGGCCCACCAGCTGAACGCCTGTCAGGACTGCGGCGGTGGAGCCGTCGTAGACCTTGTCGGTGCCGGTCGCGGATGCCGTGATCGTCTTCGGCGTGATCGCGCCGGTGCCGATCGCAGCCGTGGCGTCGAAGACGTAGTTGCCGGCGTCCGCGCCGGACAGCACGATGCCCGCGCCCGTCACGTTCTTGGCCGTGCCGACATTCTTCGTGTCGAAAGTGCCGGTGCTGCCGGTGCCGCTCGACAGCGCATCGCCGCTCACGACGCCGGTGAAGGCGACGTTGCCGATCGTCGCGACGGTGCTGCCGTCGTAGACCTTGTCGGTGATGCTCGCGGTTGCCGTGATCGTCTTCGGCGTGATGGCGGCGGTGCCGATGGCCGCCGTGGTGTCGATCACGTAGTTGCCGGCGTCCGCGCCGGCCAGCACGATGCCCGCGCCGGTCACGTTCTTGGCCGTGCCGGCGTTCTTCGTGTCGAAGGTGCCGGTACTGCCGGCGCCGCTCGACAGCGTGTCGCCGCTCACGACGCCGGTGAAGGCGACGTTGCCGATCGCGGCGACCGTGCTGCCGTCGTACACCTTGTCGGTGACGGCGGCCGTTGCCGCGATCGTCCTGGGCGTGATGGCCGCGGTGCCGATGGAAGCGGTGCTGTCGAACACGTAGTTGCCAGCGTCCGCGCCGGCCAGCACGATGCCCGCGCCGGTCACGTTCTTGGCCGTGCCGACATTCTTCGTGTCGAACGTGCCGACACTCGATGAACTGCTGGCGACGGCATCGCCGGAGACGACGCCGGTCAGAGCGACGTTGGACACCTGCGCTGCGGTACTGCCGTCGTAGACCCTGTCCGCGACGCTGGCTGCGGCGGTGATCGCCTTCGGCGTGATCGCGGCCATTGCCGTGGCGGAGACACCCGTGACGTCGTAGTTGCCCGCATCGGCGCCGGAAAGCACGAGGTTCGTCACGTTCACGGTCTTGCCCGTGCCTACGTCCTTGGTCGCGAAGGCGCCGGTACCCGTGCCCGACAGCGAGTCGCCCGAGGCGACGTTGGTGAACGTGACGCCGGTCACGGTGGCGCTGGTATTGCCGTCATACACCTTGCCCGCGGCCGTCGCCGAAGCGCTGTTCTGCTGGACTGTCAGGACGCGCTTGTCGACCTCTCCGATCAGCGCGCTGGCGGTCGGATTGAACCGGTAGCCGTAGACGGCCACGTTGCCGTTGGTCGCCGAATCGATGGCGATGCCGGAAACGCTGACCTGCTTGGTCGTGCCGACGTTCTTGCTGTCGTAGATCGCGGCACCGGCGGAGCCGACCTGGAACGTCACGTTGTCGCCGTTGACGGCGCCGGTGTTCGAGAAGTTCGACGTGGCGAGCGTGGCGACCGAGTTGCCGTCGTAAGTCTTGACGACCTGGCCGGTCAGCGACACGTTGACGATCGGCGCCTCGGTGTAGAGGAAACCGTTGCCGGTGCCCTGCACCACGTCGGCGGCGGTACCGCCGAGGTAGCGCGCGTTGTACTGCTTGAAGCCGTTGACGAGCGCGCCTACCGTGTCCTGCGGCGCGGTCGTCGAGTAAACCAGCCAGCGGCCGCCGTTGCCGATCGTCGATAGCACCGAAGGACTCGGGCTGTTGTTGATGAAGTTACGTCCTGCCGAAAGAACGATCGCGTTCCCGTTCGTGCCGTAAGAGAGCACGCTGCCGTTCGTCCCGATCGTCACGTCCTGACCTGCCTGCGCCACAACCTTGCTGGTTGCAGAAGTGTTGGAGTTGCCAAGTTGGCCGTCGATCGCGATCGTTCCATTGAGCAACTTGAGCGTATCGCTCGCATTGAAGGCGAAGCCGGTGGTCGGGACAGTGGTCGTGCCGGTGCCGTCGGCACGGCCGATCGTCAGGTTCCTGATGCCAGCGAGCTTGGCGAAAGTGCTCGCGCGGGCAATGCCGGTGGCCGCGCCGTTCAGGTCGATGTTGGCTGCGACGTCGTAAGGCTGCAGGATCACGCTGGCGGTCGACACGTTGGTCACCGTCGCGTTGCTGAAGTCGATGTCGCTGGCACGCAGGGTCAGCGCGCCGGCGCCGGTGTTCAGGCTGACCGTGCTGGTGAACGTGATCGCGCCGTCGGTGTAGATGCCCGAGCCGGCGTTCATGACGAACGGCGAATCGACGGTGACCGGACCGTTGACCGAAAGGATGCCGCCCAGCGTGCGGGTGCCGTTGGTCCAGCTGCCGTCGGCCCGGAAAACGATGCGTCCCGTTCCCAGCGTCATGTTGGAATTCAGGTCGATGTTGCCGCCGCCCGCAGACACGTAGAAGTTGCCGCCGTTGGTGACCACCGGTGCGGTCATGGAATAGCCGCCGCCGCCCTGGTTGTCGGAGTCGGCCCAGACACGGACGTAGCCGCCGTGGGTCGTCACCGAACCGCCCACGCTGACGCCGTCCGCGCCGTAAAGCGTGATCGATCCGGCACCGGGGGTTCCGCTGCCGACCACGTTGACGTCGTGCGAAGGCAAGGTGACCGGATTGGTTCCGGTGCCGTGCGCGATCAGGTTGGGCATGTTGACGAGTTCGCCCGTGCCGGTGCGGGCGGTGACGAACATGAGACTTCCGGTTCCGAAGACCTCGACCGTGTTCTCGTGGTTGTCGAATCTGATGTAGCCCTGTCCGGACGTGCCGCCCTCGACGCGCAGGCTGACGTCGTTGGCCATCGTCAGTCGACCATTGCCGCCGTTGAGTGCGAGATCCTGGAACGTGATGTCGCCGGTCGCCTGCATGAGGACGTTGGCGTTCTGCGCTTCCAGCGTGGATGCGTAGACGGTGACCGTGCCGGTGCCGTTGGCATAGTCGCCGCTCGTGCCGCTTCCGCCGCTCACGGTGATCGTCGTCGGGTCGAGCAGCAGGTCGCCGGTGGTGCCGTGGGCGGCACGGGCGTCGGTCGAGCCGTTGTAGGCGAGCGTCTGCTTGCCGGAAACTTCAGCCGTGCCGCCGTTGCCGCCGTTCGCACCGCCGCGCACGGCGATGCTGCCGTCGAAGCGCGTGGCGCCGTCGCTCCAGAGCACGACCTTGCCGCCGTCGCCGTTGCCGGTCGCGTCGGCGCGCACCGAGACGCTGCCGTCGGCCGTCACCGTGGTCGCGTTGGCTATTCCGCTGTCCTTGCCCTGCCATCCGCCGCCGACATTCACGGTGCCGCCGCCGGTCGCGCCGCTGGCGTCGAGCGTCGCGCCGCCGTCGAGCGCGATCGACTGGCCGGTCACGACGATCGAGCCGCCCTTCCCGGTCGCCGAGCTCGCGTCGAGCGTGCCCGACACGTGCGTGCTGCCGCCGGCCGCGTCGCCGTCGAGCAGGATGCGGCCGTTGCGCGCCACCAGGCCCCTGGCCTCGATCGTGCCGGTGTTGTTGACCACGCTGCCGAGCAGCGCATCGGCGCCGCGCGCGGTCAGCGCGACCAGGCCGCCGGCTGCGCTGATGCTGCCGCTGTTCTCGGCGGCTGCGTCGAGCGCGCCGCGCTCCACCTTGACGCTGATCAGTCCGTCGCCCACGAAGTCGAGGTTGACCGTGTCGCCGGCAGCCAGCGCCGTGCTGCCGCCCGGCGTGGAGATGGTTCCGCTGTTGCTCACCTTGGGCGCCATCAGCACCACGACGCCGCCGGCGGAGGTCTGGATATTGCCCTTGTTGACGACCGCGCCGGCGCCATTCCCGCCGGTGAACCGGCTGCCGCCGGCCATGAAGTCGCTGTCGGAGATGCCAAGAGAGGAAGCGACCAGGCCACCCACGTTGACCTGCGCGCCGGCGCCGATCACCACGCCGTTCGGGTTCAGCAGCCAGACGTTGCCGTTGGCATTGATCGTGCCGAGGATGCTGCTGGCCGCGCCGCCGCCGGTGACGCGATTGAGGGCGATGCTGCTCGCGTTCGGCTGGTCGAAACGCACCGTGGCGCCAGTGCCGACATCGAACGAGTTCCAGTTGGTCACGACGCGCTGCGTGGCCTGCGACACGGTCAGCTGATTGCCGACCTGCGTCAGGGTCGCCGCTCCGGCGACGACGTTGCCGCCGGTCGGCAAGGCCTGCGCCAGGGCGCCGCCCGAAGCGCCGAGCACCAGGGCCGCGGCCAGAGCGCCGGCCGCGCCAACCATGCCGGAAATACCCGACGTGCGCTTGCCGCGACCGGAGGTGTGCTCCGCCACGGCGACATAGGTGTTGGACAGCTCGTTCCAGACGAGCCGATAGATGTGATTCAGCGATGCGCTCTTCATGATTGAAGTCCTGGGAATTCGGGAACAAAAGGGGGGGCACGGCAGGCGGACGCCGCCGTGCGATCTAGGCCTCTAGGCCGGTGTCGGCAGGGTCAGGCGTTCAGAACGCGTAGGCGGCCTGGACCCAGGCGCGCCAGTTGCTGCTGCGGCTGTCGGCGTCGCGGCCGTTGAGGCTGCGGCCGGGGTTGTCGCCCAGCGTGCGCGCCACGGCGGCGCGCACGGTCCAGCGACCCATCCACAGGTTGGCGCCCACGCCCGCACCCGAAAGGTTGTAGCTGTTGGTGTTGCCGGCGTTCGCGATCGAGCCGGCCCAGAGGTTCTTGTGCAGCGTCACGTGGCCGGTATCGATGAAACCGAGCAGTTGCAGCTTGCGGTCGCTGCCGATGTCCAAGTTGCGACGCAGTTCCAGCGTGCCGATCACGCCCTGGTCGCCGGCGGCTTCGCCCACCGCATAGGCCCGGACGCCAGAAGGTCCGCCAAGGATGAACTTTTCCGAGGAATCGAGATTGCTGCTGGCGAGCTGGCCCGAGGCGCCGGCGAAAAGTGTCCATTCCGAACCCGGCGTGCCGCCGAGGTTCTGCAGGCGACTCGCACGAAGCGCCAGCTTCTCGAAGCCGCCGTGCGTGCGCGCGGTCAGGCTGTCGAAGAAGCGGTCGTCGGCATTGCCGGACAGATTGGTGCGACCCGCTTCGAGCCAGGCGCCGCCTTCCGTGACGCCACCGCCGCCGAAATCATCGACGCGATTGCCGTTCAGGCCGAACGTCAGGCTGTCGACCTTGCGCGAGCGCACCTGCAGGCCGAGCACTTCGTCCTTGAGCTGGCGATGTTCGTAGGTGGCCGAAGCAGTAAGGTTTCGCTCGCGCGTCCGCAGCAGCGGGTAGTTCAGGCCGAGCTGGGCCGTCGCTGCGTCGCCGCGCAGGTCCAGTGGACGGAACACTTCCTGGTCGACGTGGTAGCGCAGGTACGACGCACCGGCGTTCAGGCGCAGGCCCGACGGCGTCAGCGGCACGCTGTAGTTCAGGTTGGCCAGCGTGCTGCCGGTCGACCTGGTGACGCCGAGCCCGGCCACGTCGCCGAGCCCGAACGGATCGTCGAGCTGGACCTGCGCCCCGACACGGGCCGTGCCTGTGCTGCGGTTGCCGAAGTTGTCGGCCCAGACGCTGCCCAGCACGACCGGCCCCTGAGCTGCGTCGATGACCAGACGGCTGGTGCCGGGTTCGCTGCCGCGTTCGAGCGTCGACCGCGCGGTGACGCCGGGCAGATCGTTGATGAGCAGCACGGCGCGTTCGAGATCTTCCGAGCGCAACGGCTTGCCGGCCGGCAATGCGGGTTCGGCGATGGCCTGGATGCGGGTCGCGGCAATGCGCGTGGTGCCGCGAACGACGATGCGGTCCGCGTCGGACTGCAATCGGCCGGCCGAGACGGCGACTTCGAGATTGCCGTCGGTCAGGTCCTGCCGCGGCAGATAGGCGCGCGCCAGGATGTAGCCGCGTGCCCGAAGTTCACGCGAGATGGTTTCGGCGATCTGCAGCAATTCGGGATGACCGACCGTGCGACCGATCGACGATGCTGCAAGCGCGGCGAGATTTTCCGCATCCGCGGTCGCGGTGTCGCCTGTGAAGCGGACCGAACGGAGCTGAACGACCAGCCCCTCGGCTATGCCGGCAGACGGCGTGGCCGCCGGCAATCCGGTGGTTTGCGGAGCAAGGCCGGAAGGCGGCGCGACGGGCAATGTTCTCTGCTGCTCATTCAGCAACTGCCCGGCATTGGGGGCATTGGGAATTGTTTGCGCGGCAGCTTGATGAACACCGAATGCTGCAAATCCTATTAGCGCGACCGCAGAGCAAATGGAACGCTGAAGAAATTCATTCTTGCTGGGCGAAGACAGTTTTCTCGAATAGATCATTGACAGAGCTTTTTGTAAACCCGGCGACCCACAGCCTCGACTGTCGATCGACGTCCGCATGGCAGTTGCGAAAGAAAGATTGAATTGACAGTCTCAGTTTACGAAAAGACACATATCTACACACAAATTTGAGACACTATTTGTAAGAAATAGCTCAAATCCTCTATCTGGTGACTTGATTAGCAATACTTATGTATTACTAACAGATAGTTTTTTAAAAACACTCATTCGAAGTGAAATTTCTATCGTTCGAATTGTCTTTTCAATTTGACGCTTATCGCCAAATCAGGTGCGGTCAAAACCGGTAAGCGCCGCCAATGCCCGCAGTCCAGGTGCGTCCCGGAGCGGGCTCGTAGTAACGTGCATTGCCTTCATTGACGATCACGGAGCCGACGATGCTGCGATTGAACAGGTTGTCGATACGCGCAAACGCATTGAATTCCCAACGCCGCCATCGGACGACGTAACCGCCTTGAAGCGCAGCGACCATATAGCCCGCCGCCGCAGCGGAATTGGCATCATTTGCCGCGATGCGTCCCAATGCACGCAATTCGGCACCCGCGCGCCATCCTTCGGGCGGTGCGTAGCCGAACGACGCGAACACCGATTGCTTCGCGATGCCCGGAATCCGGTTGCCGGCCGCGACCGCGTTGAAGCCGTCGGTGTAGCGCGCATCCAGCCACGTCGCCGCCAGTTGCGTGCGCCAGTGCGTCGACGTCTCGTGCAGCCATCCGAGTTCGAAACCCTCGCGCTTGGTACGGCCCGCGTTCTGGAAGGTCGCGCGGCCGCCGATGTTGGTGGCGGTGACGATCTCGTCGTCGGTGCGGGTCTGGAAAACGGCAGCGGTCAGCAGTCCGTCGGCGATTCGGGCCTTGGCGCCGGCTTCCACGCTGGTATTGACAGCCGGCTGCAGCGCGAAGTTCAAGCCGCCCAGGCCGCCAGGACGGTAGGAAAGTTCGTTCAGCGTCGGCGTCTCGAATCCGCGACCCACCGATACATAAAGGTTCAGGTTCTGGCTTGCCGCATAGCGCAACGCGGCGGCAGGCAAGGCCTTGTTGTACTTCGCATCGCCGCTGTCGTCGCCGTTCGCACCGCGCACGTAGCGGTCTTCCGAATCGAAACGAACGCTGCTGTGGCGCAGGCCGGCTTCCAGCGTCCAGCGGTCGGCGAAATCCCAGCGCGTCTGCACATAGGGATCGACGTTCGAGACGGTGTTGCGCTCGTCGCGCCGCAGCCGGCCGAGCACGCCCAGTTGACGCGGTGCGGCAGCGGTGCCGAAGAAGTTCTCGTAGCCCTGGCGCTTTTCATCGAGCGTGTCGTAGGCAACGCCGACGGCGACATCGAACGGTCGTCCGCCGAGTTGCAGGTGCGAGGTCCAGCGTGCGTCGAGCCCGGCGTAGCGGCGCTTCAGGTCGATGACGCCGCCGGCACTCAGCGGACTGGCCTGCGCGGATGGCGGAATCGCCTGGAACTGCGTCGTCTCGCGCTGGCCACCGTAAAGCATCAGGCGCACATCGCTCGTTGCGTCGACGCGCTTTTCGTACAGCAGGCCGAGCTGGGTCTGGTCCACCGACTTGCGCGTGTCGTACTGCGCGGCGAGCGCTGCACCGCGACGGTTGCTGTCGAGCTGCGCCTGCGTGAGGCCGAGCGGGTCCTGCGCGTCGATGCGCACGCTGTTGGCGATCAGCGTGACCTTGCTCCCGTCATCCAGCCGGATGCCGAGCTTGGCATTGGCTATGTCGCGTTTCGCCTCGCTGTGGTCGCGATAGCCATCGGTGCGGAACCGGCTGGTGCTCAGGACGTAATCCACATTGCCGGTGCTGCCGGACGCTTTCGCGCCGATGCGCGAGGTGCCGTCGCTGCCACCCGCGACGGAGAAGCCCAGCGTCGGCGGGCCTTCTCCGTCTTCGGTGAAGACCTGGATCACGCCGCCCGACGAGTTGCCGTACAGCGCCGAGAACGGTCCGCGGAGTACTTCCACGCGGTCGGCCGAACCGATGTCGATGTTTGAACTCTGCCCTTGGCCGTCGGGCAGCGTGGCTGGAATGCCATCGATGTAGAGCCGCACGCCGCGCAGTCCGAACGTCGAGCGGGCGCCGAAACCGCGGATGGAAATCTGCAGGTCTTGCGCGTAGTTCTGGCGGTTCTGCACCTGAAGCCCCGGCACGCCGCCGAGGCTTTCGGACAGGTTGACCTGCAGTTTGCCCTCGCGCAACTGTTGGCGGTCCACCACATCGACCGAGCCGGGCATGTCGAACGGGATAACCGCGCCGCGCGGCGTGGACACGGTGACAGGGCTCAGACTTGGTGTGGCATCTGCCTGTGCAACAGGAGCTGCGCCGGGTGATGTCGCAGGTGTCTGCGCATGGAGCGCGGCGGAAAGAAGGGTGAGGGAGGCAGCTGTTGCAATGCTTTTCATGCGCCGCATTCTGCAATTGCTTTTTGCAGAATCGCGACCGGATACGACCCCGATCGAAAGATGTTTTTACCTAGAAGAAAGCATCGGGATGCTTGATATAAGCGCCTGCTTCAAGAGCGCGAATGTGCGGCGTCGCGCAGCGCCTTGATTTCGTCGTGGTTGCGCTGCGCACCATGCATCCGCCGTTGCACTACGCTGCGCACATCGCCCGGAAGCTGCTGCTTCAGCGCCTTGCGATAGCGCGCCAGCGATGCATCTTCTCCGCGCTCGGCTTCGTCGAGGATCGAAGCTTCGCCGTTGGCACCGACCGCATCCTTCACCTTGACCCAGCCGCGATGCAGCGCGCCGGTCGTCGTGCCGCCCTCCGCTGGCTCGCCACCGTAGGCGACGATCAGCGGAATCAGCTCGGCCGCGGCGTCGCGGCAACTGTTCGAACGCGCGTCGAAGACTTGCTTGAGGCTGGCGGATTCGACGGCCTCCGCGCTTGCGCGAAAACCGTATTCGCCGTCGCGGGCGTTTTCCAGCAGATCGTTCAGGATGTCCGCCACTTCATCGTTGGCCAGCGGTTCGTCGGAGATTTCATCTTCGGTCGCATCGAGATTCGAGGCGCTGAAATACGTCCGGTCGGCGCGATACCAGGCCGCACGCGTCGCATCGCGTGCCTCGGTCCATTCCAGTGCGGAATTGCCGCGGTAAGTCGCCCACTCGCGTTCGAGGTGCGGCTCGGCTGCATCGAATTCGTCGGTACGGTTGGCCCGGCCCGACCAGCCCAGCGCATAAGCGGGACCGTAATCGTCGTAACTGCTGCCGGGCCGCACATACGATTCGCGAACGTAGTTCTCGCGCCAGTGGGCATCTTCGGCAGTCGGATTGACCTGCTCGGCCACGATCTTGCCGCTCATGCCGCCAACGATGGCGCCGGCCACCATGCCGGCGATTGCACCGGCCGGTCCGCCCATCGCACCGAATGCCGCGCCGGCCAGCGCACCGCTCGCGGAGCCCACGCCGGTGCCGACAGGATGTGCGCCGGGCGCCCCGGTGATCGGGTCGCGGTTCAGGTCGGTGTCTTTTTCGTTGGCCATGTCATGTGCTCCTTCGAGGGTTGTCGCAATGACGCCTGTGTGAAGCAACGGTTGGCCGACGCGAGTCGTCTACGCCCTACGTTGCGTGTAGGGCTTGGCCGTGGCTACCGGTGCATCACTGCAGGAAAGCGGGCTTGGCATAGCCCTGGAACCTGCTGTCGACCACGGCCTTGTATTCGCTGGACTTGAAGGCGTCGATCACATCCTTGGTCCACGGCGCATCCTTGTCCGTGCGCTTGACGGCGACGACGTTCAAGTAGTGGTCCGGGGTCTTCTCCAGCACGATGGCTTCGGTCAGCTTCAGGCCGGAAGAGATGGCGAAGTTGCCGGTGATGATCGCGAAATCGGTGTCGCCGAGCGAGCGCGGCAGTTGCGCGGCTTCAAGCGGAATGAACTTCAGCTTGCGCGGGTTCTCGGCGATGTCTTTCTCCGAAGCGCGCAGCGCATCGATACCCGGCTTCAGCGTCACCAGCTTGTTCTGCTCCAGCAGCGTCAGAGCGCGAGCCAGGTTGCTTGGATCATTAGGCAGCGTCACGCGGTCGCCGTCCTTCGCTTCCGCGAGCGATTTTCGGTTCTTCGAGTAGACGCCGAGCGGTGCGATCGGACCCTGAACGAGTTCAACCAGATCGAGCTTCTGGTCGATGGCGAACTTCTGCAGATAGACGCGGTGCTGGAAGAAGTTTGCGTCGAGCGAGCCCTGCGCGAGCGCGAGGTTGGGCTGCACGTAATCGTTGAACTCGACCAGCTTGACCTTGTAGCCCTTCTTTTCGAGGATCGGCACGATGCCGAGCTTCAGCTGGTCGATGTTCGAGCCGGCGGTGCCGCCGATGACGAGGTCTTTCTTGGCGGCCTGGGCCTGCGCATCGAGCGACAGCGCGCCCATCGACAGAGCGGCGATCGACAAGGCGAGGAAGGAGCGGCGGAGAGCGGAAGTTTTCATGCGAACAGAACTCAAGTGAGAAAACAAGGGGGCGAGCAAAAGCTCTAGCGTTTGTCGAGGCGGCGTGCGGCCGTGTTGCCGACGAACTGGATCAGTTGAACCAGCGCCACCAGCAACACGACGGTGAACACCATCACGTCGGTCTGGAAGCGGTAGTAGCCGTAGCGGATGGCCAGGTCGCCGATGCCGCCGCCGCCGACCACGCCGGCGATCGCCGAGTACGACAGGAAGCTCACCGCCAGCACGGTTAGCGCCAGCACCAGACCCGAACGCGCCTCGACCACCAGCACGCGCCAGACGATCTGCAGTTCGGTGGCGCCCATCGCGTGCGCGGCCTCGATCACGCCGCGCGGCACTTCGCGCAGGCACTGGTCTACCAGCCGCGCAAAGTACGGAATCGCAGCGATCGACAACGGCACCGACGCCGCCAGCGGACCGATCGACGTGCCGGCGATCACCCGCGTGAACGGCACCAGCGCGACCAGCAGGATGATGAAAGGGAAAGAACGGACCGTGTTCACCAGCCAGTTGAGCACCACGAAAGCCGGCTTGTTCTGCAGCGATTGGCCGGGGCCGAGCAGGAACAGCAGCACGCCGAGCGGCCCGCCGATCAGCACCGCTGCCGAAAGGCCGATGCCCAGCATCATGAAAGTCTGCGCCGTGGCGAGCCCGAGTTCGGGAAGGATGGCTGCGATGTTCTCAGGCATGGACGGCCTCCTTTTCGACTTCCGACGCAGAAACCGCGTCTGCTTCGCGCGCCTCCCGGGCGTCACGCTCGCGGCGGCGTACCAGCGCGTCGATCTCCCGACCCAGCGACGTCAGTCGCGGCGCCAGCGGCGCATCGTCGACGGCGAACTGCTCGATCAACCGGCCGTTCTCGAGAATCGCGACCTGACGGCACAGCACCTCGACCACTGACAGCTCGTGCGTGACGATGACGATCGTCACGCCGATCTTCAGATTGATTTCGCGCAGCGTTTCGAGCAGCGAGCGCGTGGTTTCGCTGTCGAGCGCGGAGGTCGGCTCGTCGCACAGCAGCACCTGCGGACGCGGCGCCAGCGCGCGTGCGATGGCGACGCGCTGCTTCTGTCCGCCCGAGAGTTGCGCCGGATAGGTGTCGATCTTCTCGGCGAGCCCCACCAGCGCCAGGCATTCGCGCACCCGTGAATCGATTTCGGCGCGCGAATGGCGACCGTGGATCTTCAGCGGGAAGGCCACGTTGTCGAACACGGTCGCGTTCTGCAGCAGGTTGAACTGCTGGAAGATCATGCCGATCTGCTGGCGCGTGTCGCGCAGTTCGCTGCGCGACAGCGTCGTCAGGTCGCGCCCGCCGACGAACACCTGGCCGGCATCCGGGCGCTCCAGAAGATTGATGAGGCGCAGCAACGTCGACTTGCCGGCACCGCTCTTGCCGATCAGACCGAAGATTTCGCCTGCAGGAATGTCGAGCGTGAGCGAGCGGACCGCATCGAAGATTTCGCCACTGGGCAGCGCGAAGGATTTCTGGACGCCCTCGAGGTGGATGAGGGGAGCGTTGGGGGAAGCGTTGGGGGTGGCCATGGGAGATCGGGGACGGGGTCGGCCAGGCGCTCGACGCGTCGTCTTACCGACAAAGCTGGCGAGTATGCAAAAGATTGTTCAGAAACAGAACGACTTAATTTTCATCTCTTTATGCCGTTTCGGATCTATGGACATCGTCGTTCATGCGTTCGGACACGCGTTTATTCGACTTTGCACGCCTGAATAGGCATTAAGCAAAGCCACACCAAATATTGAACTAATGCTTTCGTTTTACTGAGAGCTGCATCGCTACGTCGATTGAACGTTTCGTTACTGTCGTAAGTCGCTTCGTTCCCGGGCGCTTTACCGGTTGATCTGCCCTCTGACACTTCGTTTCGATTCCAAGGTGCGAATCGCAGGAGTGGACCCATGATCAATCTGAAAAAGCAGCCGGACACCGTCCGTTCAAGCCCCCGAAGCCGCCGCGGCCTCGTGTGGTGGCTCTTGGCGGCGTTGGCGATTCCGTTGACGTTCGTCGGACCGCCGGCGCGCGCACAGCAGCCGGAAGTCGCACCCATGGCGAGGGCCGCCGGTGCACCGGTCAAGGAGCTCGTCGAAGCCAGTCTCCGGCAGTTCATCGTCGTGACGGGTACCGATGGCAAGGAGGAGTTCAAGGCCGCGGACAGCGTGAAGCCCGGCGACGTCCTCGAATACCGCGTGCGCTATGCCAACCACAGCGGCAAGGGCGTCAGCAATTTCACCGCCACGCTCCCGTTGCCGGAACAACTCGAGTACCTGCCGAAAAGCGCAACCCCCGGCGCCAACCTGGTTCAGGCCGCGACGGCCGACAACAAATACGCCGCAGAGCCGCTGATGCGCACTGCCCCGGGCAAGAAGACAGAGCCCGTCCCCTATGCCGAATACCGGTCGCTGCGCTGGAACCTCGGGCAGCTGCCCGCGGACGCGGTCACCGAAGTCGCTGCGCGCGCCCGTGTGGTGTTGCCCGCTCAGCCGCAAACCGTGTCGAACGCGCCGCAGGCACCGCCGCAACGGGTGGTCTGGACGTCGCCGGCAGTGGCCGTCGTGAAACCTTGAGGGAGGCGATGTCCGTTTCCATGATTTCCGTCTATCGAACCTTCGCGATTGCGTCGGCGAGATAGGCGGCTTTTTTTAGTCAAGAGGAGAAGTCGATGAAGATCAATTCGCCAATCCGTCCGACCGACGTCGGGCGCTGGGCGGTACTGAAGGCGGTCGTGGCTGTCGTGTCCGGGGGCGTCCTGCTTTCCCAGATCGCGCTGGCTGCCGTACCGGCCGCAGGCACCAACATCACCAATCAGGCAACTGCCACTTATCTGGACGGCGGCGGGGCTTCGCAGATCACGACGTCCAATCCGGTGACGACCATCGTCCAGCAGGTAGGCGCATACACGCTGACGCCGACGAGCAATACCCAGAGCGTCGCGGCAGGCCTCACCGCTTACATGCCCTACGTGCTGACGAATACCGGTAACGGCACAGACAATTTCATCGTTTCGTCCGGGGAAGCAGCCGGCGGTGCCGACTTCTCCCGCATCGAGGTCTACCTCGATACCGACGAAAACGGGAAGCCCGACAGCACGACACCGCTCTGCACCGCCGCCATTCCCGGCGCAGTCTGTTCCATTCTCCCGCGCACCCTTCCCGCCGGCGAAAAGTTCTCGTTCGTCGTGGCCTATCAGGTCCCGACCACCGCGACACCCGGCACTTGGGGCGGCGGCACCAATACGGCCACTGTGACCGTCGCACCGGTCGCGAGCGCGCTGGTCTACGCCACACCGTCGACCACCGCGACCGACACAGTCAACCTGGTAACCACCGCAGCGTTCTCGGTCAGCAAATCGATCGGCACGCCTTCGGTCGCAGCCACGTCGGCAGCGCCGAACCCCGGCGCATGGCCCACACCGTCGAGTGGCCAGCGCGGCACCGTAACCACGTACACCATCAACTACACCAATAACGTTGCAGTGGCTGGCAACCTGTATCTGCGTGATGCGCTTCCCAGCGGCTTCGCCTACCAGGCGGGAACGGCGGTATGGAGCTCCAACGGCGGCAATGCGCTGACCGAGGCTGCAGGCGGCGACACCAACATCGAGTTCGAAGCGGCGTCCGGCGTCATCCAGGCATTGGTGCCTGCGGTGAATCCCGGCGTGACCGGAACCTTGAGCTTCAAGGTGGCCGTGTCCGCGACGGCTTTGATCGGCACGGTCGACACCACCAACCAGGCGACCTACAGCGCCGTCGGTTGCCCGGCCATCACGACGATCGCAGGGGCAGGCGCTTCAGGCGCAACCTGCGGCAGCATCGCGACCACCAACGCGGCCGCCTTCACTGTGCTGGCGACGCGCGGCGTGACGCTCGATGTGATCGACCCGACGCCCAACACCGGCACGCCCGGCACCGGCGCCGACGTCAAGACGGCTCTGCAGATCGTTCCCGGCGGCTCGGCCACGTTCACGCACGTCGTGACCAACAACGGCAATGCGCCCGACAGCATCAACCTGACCGTCGCAACCCTGGGCAACACCTTCCCATCCGGCACGACATACAACTGGTTCGCGTCCGACGGCAGCACGCCGCTGCTCGACACCACCGGTGACGGCATCGTCGACACCGGCCCGATCGCAGCGAGTGCAAGCGTGACCACGGTCCTGAGGGTGACCATACCGTCGAACACCGTTGTGACTCCTAGCGCGAACCTGACGGCCAATGCGGTGGCGACTTCGTTCGGCGATCCGACCAAGCTCGATGCGGCAGGCAATGTCGTGACGAACGTGATCGGTTCACTGGTCGACCTGACCAACACCGCAGCAGGCACCGGCATCGGCAACATGGCCAACGGCGACATGGGTCCCGGCCCGGGTCCGACCGCGACGGTCACCGCGACGTCGACGGCCGGCGTGGTCGCACCGATCGCCCTGTTCGTCCGCAACAACGACATCCTGTCGAACAGCTACACGCTGTCGGCCAGCCAGACGCCATTGTTCCCGGGCAACCTGCCGGCCGGCTGGACGGCGACGTTCTCGACCAGCAGCACCTGCTCCGCCGGAACGATCACCAGCGTCACGGTGGCGCCGGGTACGCAGTCGACGGTCTATGCCTGCGTGACGGCGCCTGCGTCGTCGCCGAGTGTGGCGAATCAGCCTGTGTACTTCCAGGTCGTCTCGACAGGTCCGGCGTCCACCGGCGGCACCGTGAACGACATCATTCACGATGCCCTCACGGTAAGTTCGGTGATCAGCCAGAGCTTCGCATTGGTGGCCAATGGTTCGGGCCAGCTCGCGGCCAACGGCTCGCTGGCCTTCGCCCACACACTGACCAACACCGGCACCAACAGCTGCGGTGCGTTCAACATCTCGGCCGCTCCGACGACCGCGGCGTTGGCTGCGGGTTGGGCAACGGCGATCTACGTCGACACGGATGGCAGCGGCACCCTCAGCACCGGCGACACGCTCGTGACCACCGGCACTCTGCCGGCGGTTGCCGCAGCCGGTCAGACGAAGCTGCTGGTTCGCGTCTTTGCTCCGGGCGGCGCTCTCGCCGGCAACAGCGAGGTCGTGACCGTGACCATCGCCGACCAGAACGGGAGCGCGCCGGCAGGTTGCGGCACGCAGACCGTGACGGACACGAGCACCGTCGTGTCGGGCTCTATCGGTGTGGAAAAGACTCACGCACTGATCGTTGGCGCATGCCCTGTGACGCCGGTTCCGCTGGGTGCTCAAAGCGCTGCTCAACTGCTGGCGAACCCCGGCAGCTGCATCGTCTATGAGGTCACCGCAACCAACAAGGGCGTTGCACCGGTGACCAACGTCGTTCTTGCCGACGCGGCCCCTGCGCGGACGAGCCTGACCGCCGGCCAGCCAGCCAGCCAGTGCACCAGCAGCAACCTGACCGGCACTGCGGTCGCCTACAGCGTCACCGGCACCACCGTCGCGTGCGGCAGCTCCGCCAACGCGCTGGCGCCAGGCGGAACGATCGTTCTGCGCTTCGCGGTGCAGATCGACAACTGATCGCGCGACGCCATCGAAGTGCCGGCGGAATCGTTTCCGCCGGCCTCTCGCGGGAGGCGTCTGCCTCCCTTTTTTTCCTGCGCCCCTGCTCGCTCGAAAGAGCGCACGGCGGCGCAGGAAAGAAAAGACCCGGTCTGCGGCACGTCCGAACAGAAAGCCCGAAGAAATGAATCAGCGAAACGAACACCGTTCCCGGTCGACGGCAGTTCGCCGCAGATGGGCGGCGGTTGCGACAGGCGTCTCGCTGGTGGCCACCTTCCTGGCGGCAAGCCCCGACGCCGTTGCTGCGACCCCGCCGGCAGGTCTCGTCATCCGAACCACGGCAACGGCCAGTTATCTGCCGGCAGGCTTTTCGCAGATCGAACGGACCAGTTCGAACACAGTGACCGCCGTCATCCGTGCCGTCGAGGCTCTGACGCTGGACGGCGAAGCGCGGGTCGCGAAAGCGCCCGATGTCGATGCGACGCTCAACTTTCTGCTGCGCAATACCGGCAACGTCGACTCCAGCTATGCCTTCGCGTTGACGAACGGCGGCAGCTGCGCCGGCACGGACAACTTCGATCTCTCCGCATTGCGCGTCGTGCTGGACGCGAACAACAACGGCGTCGCCGATGCCATCGAACCCACGCTCGCCAGCGCCGCGGGGCTCACGCTTGCGCCGGGACGCACGGCAAGCCTGCTGATCCAGGGACACGTCCCGAATCTGCCGACGGGCGCGGCCTGCATCACGCTCGAAGCGACGACCCAGTCTCAACACGTGCTCGCTCGCGCCGCCACGCTGGTGACGATCGGCGCGAACCCGGTGCTGGCGATCACCAAGACCGCCGCTTTCGACGGGCCGCTGGTACCGGGCGCGAGCAAGGTCGACTTCAACATCGACGCGCAAAACATCGGCGTGCGCGCTGCCACACCGACCGCAACGGCCAGTCCTGCAGCGACACCCATCGTCCTCAACGGCGTGGCGACCTCGCTGGTACTGCTGCGCGACGTGCTCCCCGTAGGCACGCAATACATCGCAGGCACGCTGCGTTCGGCCGCCTGGGGCGCCATGCGGCTGTTTCGTCTGCCGGGCGACCCGGCTTTCAACTACCGCACGACCGAGGATTCGTCAGCGCAGGAAGTCGCGATCGGCGTGGCTTCGCTAGCGCCGAATGCAGGCCTTGCGATGCGGTTTTCTGCGCGGGTGCTGGCGGAAGCGCCGGCCGATGTCGTGAATCAGGGCCAGCTCTATTACAGCGACGGCACGGGCTCGACGGCGGCAGGCTCCAACCATGTGGTGCTCGGCACGTCGGCGGAACGCATCGGCATCGCCAAGAGCGCGCTGCCTTCGAGGCAGAACGTCGATGGCAGCGGCGCGCTCGACGGCACTGCCACCGTCCGGTTTTCGCTGCTGGTGCGCAACTACGGCGGCACGCCGCTGTTCGACGTGCAGGTGCTCGACGTCCTCGAAGGCAGCGCGGCCACCGCCTTCGGTGTCTACACGCTGCAACCGGTGCCGGCGGTAGGCCAGTACACGGTGGTCGCGGGCAGCGTCAACATCCACAACCGCGTGGGCTCGAGCACCATCGCCAAGGCATCGGCAACCTTCACGGGTGGGATCAACGCCAAGGCACGCCTGCTCGACGCCGGCGGATTCCTGCCGTCCGGCGGCGAATTCGTCGTCGACTACGACGTGCGCGTCCATCTGGGTGGGCGCCAGGTCGCCCTCCTCAGCAGCGCGGTCGCGCAGGCCGCCCGCAACCAGGGCTCGGCACCGACCGTAACCGACGATTCCGTCGACGGCATCGATCCCGACCCGGACATCGACGGCAATCCGAACAACAACGCCTCCCCGACCCCCATCCCGACCCAGCTCGCCGGCCTGAGCATCGTCAAGACCGCCGGCCTGCCACGCCGCGTGGCGGAAGACGTCTACGAGATCGACTACCTGCTGTCGGTCGCCAACAAGGGGCGGGCAAGCGCACCGAACGTGCGTGTCATCGACAACCTCGAATGCATCGTGCTGGGCGGTCAGGCGGCGTCCAACATCGCTTCGTGGCAACTGGTGGGCACGCCGGTCGCAAGAAAGGGCGTGCTGAAGATCGCCTCCACATACACCGGCCGGGCGCCGTGCGATACCTCGGCCCTGGCGTCGGTCGATGCGGTCCAGAGCGCACCGCTCTCCGGCGCACTCAGCCTGACAGACGGCAGCCGCGCGCTGGCGGTCGACCAGAGCGAGGAAATTGCCTTCACGGTGCGCGTGCAGCGCAAGAGCGCTGCGGTTCGGACATCGGTCGAAAACAAGGCCTGGGCTGCTTCCTTCATCGAGAACACGCTCGCACCCGCGCAAGTGCTCAGTGCCGGTGCCAGCGCATCGCACGTCTTGCTGGTCGATCCGCAGGGCGTCGTATACGACTCGGTCACGCGCCTGCCGGTCGAGGGCGCCATCGTCCGGTTCGCGAGGCAGTCCTGCGAGAACGGTCCGGCGGCGGCGATCCAGGCCGACCAGATCTACCTCGGCGATTCGGGCCGCTACACCTATGCAGCGGATGGCAGCGTGTCGATGAAGACGAACGCTCAGGGCGAATACCAGTTGTACTGGAACGTGCCGCCCGTGGCGGACGTGTGCGACTACGGCGTGAGCGTGCAGCCGCCGCCGGGCAGCGGCTACCTGAACGCGTCCGGCTCCATTCCTCCGTTACCCGGTCGTTTCGCGACCTGCGGGCTCGTCGTACCTCAGGCGACGGCGCCGCAAGGCAACGACAGCACCGATCACTACCGCGTTCTCCGATCCGGCTTCGATGCACGCACGAACACGGCCTGCGAAGCTGTCCATAACCACCTCCCTCTCGACCCGCCCGGCGTCCGCAGCGGGCTGCTGCTCAAGAAGGAAGGCAACAAGACCAAGGCGGAACTCGGCGATTTCGTCGATTACGCGCTGCAACTCACCAATCGCAGCGGCGCCGACCTGACCGGCATCGATCTGCAGGACACGCTGCCGCCCGGCTTCGCCTACGTCAAGGGCAGCACCCGCTTCGACGGCAAGCCGGCAGCCGATCCGGCCGGCAGCACGGCACTGCGATTCGCATATCCGGCGCATACGCTCGCCAACGGCGCGACGGCCGCAGTGCGGTATCGGCTGCGCATCGGCGTCGGCGCCACGTCCAATGGCGAAGCGATCAACCGGGCGCGCGGCACGGCAAACGGCGTGCCGTCCAACGACTCGGCATGGCGCGTCTACGTCAGCGGCGGCGTGTTTTCCGACGAGGCTTACGCGTTCGGCAAGGTGCACCTCGACTGCAACCGCAACGGCGAGCAGGACGGCAACGACGAGCTCGGCATTCCCGGCGTGCGCCTCTATATGGAAACGGGCACCAGCGTCATCACCGACTCCGAAGGCCGCTGGAGCCTCTACGGCCTCAAACCCGTAACGCATGCGCTGCGCCTCGACGTGTCCACCCTGCCCGCCGGCGCCCGCCTTGCGCCGTGGGATCACCGCAACGCAGGCGCAGCCGACAGCCGATTCGTGGACGTGAAGAAAGGCGAGTTCGCCAAGGCGAATTTCCTGGTCGACAACTGCCAGGACATCGCCCTGGTCGAGGCCGTCAAGGCACGCCGCGAGAACGCCGCAAAGGCGGAGGCAACCATCGTCGGCGCCGTCGCCACCCGACTCACGACCGACAACCGCACCACGGCGATCGGCGATGTGCGTTCGCTGCCGGCGGCCGGTGCACTGTCTTCCAGCGGCGCGGCGATGGCAGGCACGGTGCCGGTTGCAGAACCGCTGGTCCAGGTGCCAGGCCGGCTGGCTTCCAACGGTGGAATGGGAAGCATGGGAGTCATGGCCAGCGCGCTCCTGCCGCCCGCGCTGGTCACGCGCTCGCTGAATGCCAGTGGCACGCGCTTGTCGGCACCGCCCGCCGCACCAGGCATCGTCGATCTCGAAACGGTCGTTCCCGGCCTGGACGCGAAGCCCGGCTTCATCGAACTCAAGGACGGCGACGTTGTCGCAGCGCGGTCGGTCAATGTGCGCGTCAAGGGCCCGCTCGGCGCGGGACTGCGCCTGAAGGTGAACGGCGAGCACATACCGGACACCCGCGTCGGCAAGAAGGCCAGCCTGCCTTCCGCCGGCGTCAGCGCCTGGGAATACATCGGCGTCGTGTTGCGCGCTGGCGTCAACGCGCTGGAACTCGTCGAGATGGACGATTTCGGCAACGCGCGAGGTGGTGCCGCATTGCAGATCACCGCGCCGGACGAGCTCGGCCGCATCGCCTTCGTGCCGCCGGCTGAACTGCGCGCCGATCCGCTGCAGCCCGTCGTCGTCCAGTTGCGCCTGACCGATGCACACGGCGTCGCCGTGACCGCCCGCACCGCGGTCACGCTGGAAACCGATCGCGGCCAGTGGCTGAACGACGACCTGAACCCGGCAGAGCCCGGCATCCAGATGTTCATCGAAGGCGGCAGCGCCGACCTGCGTCTGCAGCCGCCCGCAGAGCCCGGCACCGTGCGCATCCGCGCGAGCACCGGTCCCATCGTCAACGACGACACGCTGGTTTTCCTGCCTGCGCTGCAGCCGATGACCGGTATCGGCATCGTCGAAGGCGTGCTCGACCTGCGGCGGCACGGCAGCACGCGGATCGACGCACCCGGCGCTTCGAACGCGTTCGAGGCCGAGATCTCGGGGCTGAGCCGACAGTCCGGCAACGCCCGTACCGCCGCTCGCGCCGCCTACTACTTCAAGGGCACCGTGAAGGGCGAATATCTGCTGACCACCGCCTTCGATTCCGACAAGACCGTTCGCGACCGGCTATTCCGCGACATCCGCCCCGACGAGCTCTATCCGGTCTACGGCGACAGCTCGGTGAAGGGATTCGACGCCCAGAGCACGCAAAAGCTCTATGTGCGCATCGACAAGAACCGCTCATATCTCCTGTACGGCGACTTCACCACCGCCGGTAGCCCCGAAGTGCGGGAACTCAGCCAGATCACGCGCGCATTGACCGGCATCAAACATCAGTATCAGAGCGACGGAACTCGCGTCGTTTCCTACGCCAGCCGCACCAGCGCGACGCAGCAGATCGAGGAGATCGCCGCAAACGGTCTGTCTTTCTACAGCCTGCGCAGCGCAGGTGCAGGCGATATCGCCGGCAACAGCGAACTCGTCGAACTGCTGGTGCGCGACCGCAACCAGCCAAGCCTCGTGCTCTCGCGCACGCAGCTCACGCGCTTCACCGACTACAGCTTCGAACCGATCTCCGGGCGGCTGATCTTCGTGAGCCCGATTCCGTCGATCGATCTCGGCGGCAATCCGCAATCCATCCGCGTCACCTACGAAGTCGACAACGGCGGAGCGCAATTCCTGGTGGCCGGCACCGATGCACAGGTCAAGCTGGGCGACAACCTGCAGCTCGGCGCAGTAGCAGCGCGCGACGCCAATCCGGCGAACGCCCGCAACCTGGTCGCCGCGACCGGACTGGCCCGGCTTGGCGAGAACACCGTGGTCACCGGCGAACTGGTGTCGACCGAGTCGGATCTCAGCGGCAAAGGCGCGGCGCAACGGCTGAGCGTGCGGCACGACAGCGGCGGTACGGCCAAGGACAGCGGAAACCTCAAGGCTCAGGCGCAGGTCCTGCACACCGACACCCGCTTCGACAACCCTACCGCCACCAGCGCCGCCGGCAGAACCGAAATCACTGCGCGCGCCGACTACAGACTGGACGACACCACGCACCTGCGCGCCGAAGGTCTGAGCAGCCGCGACGAGGTCGTCCGGCAGCGTTCGCTCTTTTCGGACGCGCAACCTGCCAGCCTGAACAGCGCTTCGTCCGGTGCCGCGGCGACCGAACGCCGCAGCATCTCCGTCGCCATCCAGAAGAGGCTCGGCGAAGACCTCGTCGCCGAAGTCGGCCTGCGACACGGCAACTACAGCGGCACGGCCGCCGGCAGCTTCGACTACGGCCAGGTCTCCAGCACCGGTGCGGCAGGCATCCCCGCAGTCGGCAGCTACGGCAGCGCGACCAGCAGCACGGCCAACGGATCGGAAAGCACCACCACCGTGCGCGCCCGGCTCACGGCCACGGTGCCGAACATCCCGCAGGCTCAGGTGTTCGCCGAAGCCGAACAGGACGTGAGCGACAGCGACCGCCACGGACTGGGAATCGGCGGCACCTACGCGCTGACCGAAAAGACGCGTCTCTACGGCCGCTACGAGCTCGCCTCGACGCTCGCGCAGACCGCCAGCCTCGGCGGAACCGCTGCCGGCAATTCGACCGTGCTCGGCATCGACAGCACATACATGGAAGGCGGCCGCGTCTACAACGAGTACCGGCTCGGCAGCGACAGCGGCGCCGGCCAGAACGCGACCGGCTTGCGCAACAGCTTCAAGGTCAGCGACACGCTGCGCCTGACTGCCGGTTTCGAACACACCCGTGCCTTCGAACAGAAGCCGACGACGACCGACGAAGGCGCTTTCGCACCGCCTTCGGTAGGCAATTCGACGGCCATCGCGACGGGTGCCGACTATGCGAACGGACCGTGGCGCGCGAGCGGCGCGCTCGAAGTCCGCAAGGCGAGCCAGCAAGACTCCGCGCTGCTCGGCCTGGGCGTCAGCTACAAGCTCGACAGCGACTGGACCGCCCTCGCCCGCTCTACCATTATCGACACGCGCAGCGACAACGGCGGCAGCGACTTCACATCCCGACAGCAGTTGGGCTTCGCATGGCGCCCGGCGACGAGCGACCGCTGGAACGGCCTGGCGCGCTACGAGCACCGCATGCAGCGCGTGGCAGCCGGCACCGACGGCAACGCCGCCGCGCTCGACCTGGTCGGCGTATCGGCCAACGCCAGCCTGCCCGGCACGCAGCGCACGCACATCGTCAGCGGCCTCCTCAACTACAACCCCCAGCGCGGCGATGTCGTCACCGGCCGCTACGCCGTCAAGATCTCCGACATCGACGATGCCATCGCTTCGTCGCGCTACTGGGCGCAACTGGTCCATCTGCGCTACACCCGCGACATCGCCACCGACTGGGACGTCGGCATTCAGGCCGGAACGATGCTCGGGCGCGGCGGTGCGCGGCAGAACACGCTGGGATTCGAGGTGGGCTACCAGGCGTTGAAGAACGTCTGGGTCTCGGCCGGCTTCAACTTGCTGGGGCTGCGCGACCCGGATCTGGCTGGGGCGGATCACACCAGCCAGGGTGTCTATCTGCGGCTGCGGTTCAAGTTCGACGAGAAGACATTGGGACTGGTGACGCCGGAAGGACCGACACCGGTAGCCGTACGCATTGCGTATGCGCCGCCCGTCGCGTCGATCAAACCATTGCGCGAACTTGACTGGCGTGACGGACAGGTGCTACCCGAGAGAGTCGAATGGCGTGAGGACGACATCTTCATGCCGGGGAGCGTGGAATTGACGCCCGAAGGTGCCGCACGCATGGAAGCACTCACAGTGCGACTGGGAGCGGAACACGTCGGCACGGTCAGTCTCACCGTCGGTCACGGCGACCTTGTGGCAGTGAAGGATGAGGCACGAAGCAACCTGTGGCTGGCGCGTGCAGCTGCGCTGCGGCGGGTGCTAGGCGCTCAGGGACCGCGAGAGATCGATATGGAGGTCGACTCGCAGATGCTGATTCAACTGCCTCCATCGGCGACGAACGACGACGCAGGCCGCAAGGCGCCACGCGCACTCGGCTTGGCCGTAGTTGCGACACCCGCACCGTTCACGAAACCGTGATGCGGGACAAAAAAACACTCGACGGAGCGCTTACATGACTGCACTCGCACTCAGGCATTGCGCAGTTGCCGCATTGCTCACCGCTTTGTGGGCAAGCCCCGCACATGACGCTCACGCCGCCACCCGTACCCTGCGCACGGACATCGGTTATCCGTGGATCAACGATGGCGCGGCGGCCAACTGGGTCGAAGGCGTGTTCCCAGTCGCCGCAGACAACATCGTCCTGAACGGTTCCGGACAGTTGGGCGGCTTTTTCAGTCCGACGTACAACAGCATCAAGTTCTACGACATGGCAGCCTGCTACACGGGCGGAACCGTGACGGTCACGACGAACTTCACCCTGCACTCCGGTACGACATGCGGCTGGGGAGACCAGGTTCACGGACTGAACGTCACGGGAAACATCTCCATCGGCGCGACGATCGGTGCGCATCTGAACGGATTCGCCGCGACGGCGGTCGGCGGCAATGTCACCGTCGGCACCGCAGCGCCCAGCACATGGACGCTGTCGAGTGGCAATGCAACGGTCGGAGGGGTACTCAATCTCGGAACTTCCGCCGCCAGCTACGGAAATCTGAATCTCAACAACCGCACCCTGAGCGTACCCACGCTCAACGGCAATGGCGGCACCATCTTCTTTCAGACCACTGGCCAGCTGACACTTACTGGTGGGGCCAGCACGCTGGGCGCAGCGACCGCAGTCAATGGCGCGGGCATCCTCAATCTGTCAAGTGCGGCGACCAACCTCACCATCGACGCCAGTGCTGCCTACCCGTTTCCGATCGTCATCAGCGGACCGGGGCGCATCGTCAAGACGGGTGCCGGCGCGCTCAACCTGAGTGCAGTCAACACCTATACGGGGACGACGGCGGTGAACGGCGGAACGGTTTCCCTGTCGAACTGGAATGTGGATTCGTCCGCCGGCGCATGGGGAAACAGCGCAGGTGCGATCCAGATGGCGGGTGGCGGCGCCGATTACACGGGAGCGAGTGCGAGCGGCATGTTGCGCAGCGTCAACTTGTTGTCGGGGAGCAATACCTTCAACATCGTCAACGCGGGGACGACGCTGAACTTCAGCGGTGCGCACAACCGGTTCCAGTCGACGGGCGGCAATCTGGTGAAGACGGGCGCCGGGACTCTGCAGCTTGGCGACGCCAACATTTCCAACAGCGCGATCATCGGCAAGGTCGCTGTCAATGCCGGTACCCTCGAATGGTGGGCCGGCAGCAGCATGCCGGCACCGGCGTCCCTGGTGCCGGATTTTCTGACGCTGAACAATGGGGGGACGCTGGGGCTTTCGTTCCCCGGCGCGAACACGGTCAGCGCCAATCTGGGCATGAAGCTGTCAGGCACGGCGACGATCGCTACGGCCGGCAGCCCTACGATTCCGGGCGTGATCGGCAACGGTGCGAGCGCCGGGGGGTTTGCCAAGACCGGCACGGGAATGCTGACGCTGAGTGGCTACAACACGTACACCGGGCTCACCACTGTCAACGCCGGAACGCTCATGATGGCCAACGCCAGCGGCACCTTGCGCCCCAACAACAACATCACGGTCAACAGCGGTGGAACGCTGACCACAGTTCCAAGCACCCTGAGCAATTTTGTTTATGGAACCGAGGCGACAGGTACAGGCAACATCACGCTAAACAGCGGCGGAAAAGCGACTACCGGCAACGGCGTGGCCATCACGCTCCGCGGGCAAAACTTCATTCTCAATGGAGGTGAGCTGGCAAGCGGCACGCCAAGCACGGCCTGGGGATCCTGGATCCTGGACGAAGGCTCAGCGGTAACCGTCAACACAAGCTCGGTCATCTCCGCGTCCAATCTGAATCTGCGCGCCGCCAATACCAACGTCATGGTCGCAAGCGGCCAGACGCTCAATGTGACCGGGACGCTCACTACCAGCAGTGGCTCAGGTACGCCCAGCGGACCGAATGGCGGATTGACCAAACTCGGCGCGGGCACGATGAACCTTTCGGGGGTCAACACCTACAAAGGGGCTACGACAGTCACTGCTGGCACGCTGGTAGTGCAGAACACCACTCAAACCGCCTCATTCGGGATTGCGTCGGGTGCTGTGCTGGAGTTCAACAGTTCGGCTGGCACCAACTATTCCGCGATGACATTCAGTGGGTCAGGAACATTGCGCAAGACTGGAACCGGTACCGTTAATTGGGGAATTGCCTCCGCAACGTTCGCGTTCGACGCGGGAGCCTTGATCGACGTACAAGCCGGCACTCTCATCGGTGGAAGCAACAATAACGACGTCTGGACCGGCAACCTTGCGTCCTTGACGATCGCATCGGGCGCAGCGTTCAGTACCGCGGAGGCAGCGGTCCGTATCGATTCGCTTCAAGGTGCCGGTTCGTTAGGCGTGAGCCATGACACCGCCAATTTTCCCGTGTCCGGGATCACCGTCGGTGTGAATAACGGCGACGGTGTTTTTTCGGGAGTCATCGCAAGCTCACCAAGTGCTACGGGCATAACGGCGAACTCGAAAAGCTTTACCAAAGTAGGTACCGGAACCCAAACGTTGTCTGGGGCCAATACCTATGTAGGCATTACCGCTGTGTCGGCGGGAAAGCTTTTTTTCAATGGCAATCAGGCAGCAGCCACAGGTGCAATCAACGTCGCCTCCGGCGCCACGCTCGGCGGCAGCGGCACGCTCGGCGGCGCGGTCACCATCAGCAGCGGCGGCACGCTGGCACCCGGCAACAGCCCCGGCGTCATCACGATGGCCGGACTTTCGCTGCCCACCGGCGCCATCCTCGCCATGGAACTCGGACAGGCGGGCGTCATCGGCGGGACTTTCAACGACCGTGTTCAGGTGAACGGCAACCTCACGCTCGGCGGTGGAACCGTCGACATCACCGTGCCGACGACGCCCGCCGGTACATTCACTCCAGGCACCTACCGGCTCATCGACTACACGGGCACGCTGACGAACACAGGGGGCCTTGTCATCGGCACAGTTCCTGCGGGTCCCAGCGCCGCGAACATGTACATCGATGTCAACACGACCGCAAAGCAGGTCAATCTCGTCGTGCGCGACGCGACATACGTGAACTGGGATGTCACGCCGCAGAACGACGGCGTCGTGAACGGCGGCACGGGCGTCTGGAATGCGGGCGTTGCCGGCGGCAGTACCAATTGGACCAGCAGTGCAGGCGGTGCGAACTCGGGCTGGTACAGCGGCGGTACGGCGGTTTTCAGCGCTACGGCCGGAACGGTCAATATCGACAACGCCCTCGGCGCGGTCAACATAGGCGGGCTGACTTTCAATGCAACCGGCTACACGCTCAGCGGCGGAACGATCAACGGCTCGGCTGCAAGCAATGTGTTGACGGCGGGCGCAGGCGTCACAGCGACTGTCGGCAGCCTGATCACAGGTGGACCGTTCATCAAGCAAGGGCCGGGCACAATCCTGTTGAGCGGTGCCAACATTTCCTACACCGCAGCGACTTCGATCGCAGGCGGCACATTGGCGCTCAAAAACGACGGAATCTACTATTCCTCATCGCCGACGAGCGTGGCGTCGGGTGCAACGCTCAAGCTGATCGCCACGGGCAATCAGAGCAACAGGGACACTCCGATCACGCTCGCGAGCGGCGCGATCCTGGAGCACGAGGGGCTTCTGAACTGGACCGTCTGGGGGCCTGCCGTCACCAGCACGGGCGCCACGACGATCAACCAGACGAGCACCTCGACCGGCGCATCGGGCCGGGGGTTCTACCCCGATGGTGGCCTGGCCGGCTCAGGCACGGTCACTGTCAATGGTGGCAGTGCCGGCAGCGGGGTGAACTTCCGCATGTCCAAAAGCACCTTCTCCGGAACGATCGTCGTCAATGGGATTGCAAGCATCACGCCATTCAGCGGCAGCGGTATAGGCGTCGCAGGAAGCGAGACGAGCCTGCAGAACGTCGACTTCACGGTGAACGGCACGATGGAACTGGGAATCACCGGCATCGGCTGGGCCAACAACGCTGCGAGCGCGTTCACGCTGGGCGCGCTGAACGGCACCGGGGTGGTGGTGAGCAACAGCCCGACCGGCGGCGTCACGAAGATGCTGACGGTCGGCAACACCAACACCGCCGGGTCTTTTTCAGGTGTGGTCGCAAACGGAACCGGCACCGTCACAAGTCTGGTCAAGACTGGCAGCGCGGCCCAGACCCTAAGCGGACTCAACACTTACGGCGGCACAACGACGGCGAGCGGCGGCACGCTGAAACTCGGCATCAGTGGCGCATTGCCGTCGACGACCGCCGTGACAATCGCCCCCGGCGCCACACTCGATCTGCAAGGCATGACGCAAAGTGTGAAGTCGGTCGCCAGCACAGGCACGGTGGCGTTCGGCACCTCCGGCCGCCTCACACTGACAACCGGCGCTAGCAGCGTCGGCGTCATCACAGGCACCGGCACGATCACCATCAACACAGGCGCCACGCTAACGCTGACCTCTGCGCTCGCCAACGCTGACATCAACATCGTCCTCAACGGCGGCACGCTCAACCTCGGCACCTTCACCCACAGCATCGGCACCGTGACCGTCAACGCCAACAGCACGCTCGACTTCAGCAGCACGGGCAACGCGCAGCTGACCACCACCTCGCTGACCCTCTCTGCCAGCAACACGCTCGCAGGCACCAACTGGACCCAGAGCGGCGATCGCTTCTACGCCGGAGCGTTCGTCGGCGCGGCGCGCAACACGATCGGCATCGCGCCAATGAATCGCATCACGCTCGGGGGCAACGCTGCAGCCGCCACCGTCTGGCAAACCGACAATGAAATCACCCTTCAGCTCGACCCCAAGCTGCGCATCTCCAAGACGTCCAACGGCGGCATCGGCAGCTTCGTATTTCAGCTGACGGGCCTTTCGACGGCCAACGACAGCATCGCCACGGTCGCGAGCGGCGTCGCCGTCCAGGGCAGCGGAACTGTCTTCGGCACGTCGGGCGTGGCGGCGACGATCGCGGAATCGGGCGTACCTTCCGGCTGGCCGGCCAATCCGCTGTCGGCAAGTTGCACCGACGCAAACGGCGCCTCCAATGCCAACGGCACCGCGACGTTCGGTACGCTGGCAGGCAATACGCTGTCGATCGCCGCGGCACGCATGCTGCAGGGTGCCGACATCGCGTGCAGCTTCGTCAACACACTCAACTCCATCTCGGGCATCGTCTTCAACGACGGCGGCGCTCCGACGGCGGGCGTGAATACCGGCGTTCCAAACGACGGGTTGCAGAACGGCAGCGAGGCGGGCCTGGCCGGCGTGAGCGTAGGGCTCACCGACTGCGCAAGCGTCACGCATGCGGTTGCCGTCACCGACAGCGCGGGGCGTTACGTACTGAACGCGCCGGCGGCGGCAGCCGGACAGACAGTCTGCGTGCGGCCGACACTGGTCGCAGGCCAGCGCGCCACAGGCGCCAATGTCGAAGGAACAATCGCGCCGGATGCCGCTACCACGACAGTCGGCGGATCTGCGTTCGTGTATGGACGCGTGACAAGCCGTCTTTCCTTCATCGAACCCGCCAGCGGCACCCGAACCCTGAACTTCGGCCTGGTGCCCGAAAGCACGCTGGCCGCCAACAGCAGCAGGAGCGCTGCACCCGGCGCAACCGCCATGCACGCCCACACCTTCGTCGCCGGCACGGGCGGCAGCGTGAGCTTCGCCTCGGGTGCGTCGACTGCGACGCCCGAGATAGCCGGCTGGAACGAGGTGATGTATCTCAACCCCGGCTGCGCGACCAGCGTGCCGCCCGGCGCCACCAAGCTGAGCCCGCCGAGCGTGGCGCAAAGCGTGGTGCAGGGCCAGACCGTGTGCTTCTTCGTTCAGGCTTTCGTCCCGGCCGGAGCCGTCAACGGCAGCAGCAACAGCGTGCCGGTGATCGCCACGCTGAACTTCACGAACGCCGCACCGCTGCTCACCGCCACCTACACCGTGACCGACGTGACGATGTCCGGTACCAGCGCGCTGTCGCTGCAGAAGGAGGTGCGCAACATCACCACCGGCGGCGCCTGGGGAACCAGCAACCAGGCGAAATCGGGCGACACGCTGGAGTACAGGATCACATATGCCAATCCGAGCGCCGTGCCGCTGACCACGGTCGTCATCATCGACGGCACCAACCACTACACGACCTTCGTCAGCGCCAGTGCATCGACGATCTCTCCAGCCTTGGGCAGCTGCACGCTGAACACCCCGAACAACCCGGCACCGGCCGCAGGTGTTCCCTGCATGCCGTCGCATGCAGACTCGGGCAAGGGCACGGTTCGCTGGGAATTCAGCGGAACGCTCGCGCCGGGCGCGACCGGAACGGTGAACTACTCGGTGCTGGTCGACTGAATCGGCCCCGCAGACCTGCTCTTGAAAACGTGAGGAATGCCCTTATCATTAGCACTCGCTGAGGCCGAGTGCTAACCGCTGGGCTTCCAGACGATGGGCTCGCAGGCTTTCGCCTGCAGCCCGCAACAAACCCCGTTTCAAATTCAGGAGATGCTATGAAACTTCGTCCTTTGCACGATCGCGTGATCGTCAAGCGCATTGACAGCGAAACCAAGACCGCCTCTGGCATCGTCATTCCCGACGCAGCCGCAGAAAAGCCCGATCAGGGCGAAATCCTGGCTGTCGGTCCCGGCAAGCGCAACGACAAGGGCGAGCTCGGTGCGATCAGCGTCAAGGTCGGCGACCGCGTCCTGTTCGGCAAGTACAGCGGCCAGACCGTCAAGGTCGATGGCGACGAACTGCTGGTGATGAAAGAGGAAGACCTCTTCGCCGTGGTCGAGAAGTAATCAACAACTGAATCCGGAGAAATCATCATGGCAGCAAAAGACGTCGTATTCGGCGGCGAAGCCCGCGCTCGCATGGTCGAGGGTGTGAACATCCTCGCCAACGCAGTCAAGGTCACCCTCGGCCCCAAGGGTCGCAACGTGGTGCTCGAACGCTCGTTCGGCGCCCCCACGGTGACCAAGGACGGCGTGTCCGTCGCCAAGGAAATCGAACTCAAGGACAAGCTCCAGAACATGGGCGCGCAGCTCGTGAAGGAAGTGGCTTCCAAGACTTCGGACAACGCCGGTGACGGCACCACGACCGCTACGGTCCTGGCTCAAGCCATTGTTCGCGAAGGCTTCAAGTACGTCGCAGCGGGCATCAACCCGATGGACCTTAAGCGCGGCATCGACAAGGCGGTCACCGCTCTCGTCGCCGAGCTGAAGAAGGCTTCCAAGCCGACGACCACGTCGAAGGAAATCGCACAAGTCGGCTCGATCTCGGCCAACAGCGATGAAACCATCGGCAAGCTCATCGCCGACGCGATGGACAAGGTCGGCAAGGAAGGCGTCATCACCGTCGAAGACGGCAAGTCGCTCGACAGCGAGCTCGACGTCGTCGAAGGCATGCAGTTCGACCGTGGCTACCTGTCGCCGTACTTCATCAACAACCCCGAAAAGCAATCCGCGATTCTGGACAACCCGTTCGTTCTGCTCTACGACAAGAAGATCAGCAACATCCGTGATCTGCTCCCGACGCTGGAACAGGTCGCGAAGTCGGGCCGTCCGCTGCTGATCATTGCCGAAGAAGTCGAAGGCGAAGCCCTCGCAACCTTGGTCGTGAACACGATCCGCGGCATCCTGAAGGTCGTTGCCGTCAAGGCGCCAGGCTTCGGCGATCGTCGCAAGGCCATGCTGGAAGACATCGCCATCCTGACCGGCGGCAAGGTCATCGCCGAAGAAGTCGGCCTGACGCTCGAGAAGGTCACGCTGGCCGACCTGGGCCAGGCACAACGCATCGAAGTGGGCAAGGAAAACACGATCATCATCGACGGCGCTGGCGCAGCCGGTGACATCGAAGCCCGCGTCAAGCAAGTGCGCGTGCAGATCGAAGAAGCTTCGAGCGACTACGACCGCGAAAAGCTGCAGGAACGCGTGGCCAAGCTGGCCGGCGGTGTTGCAGTGATCAAGGTCGGCGCCGCCACCGAAGTCGAAATGAAGGAAAAGAAGGCACGTGTCGAAGACGCCCTGCACGCTACCCGCGCTGCAGTGGAAGAGGGCATCGTTGCTGGCGGCGGCGTCGCTCTGCTGCGCGCCAAGCAAGCTGTCGGCGATTCGATCAAGGGCGACAACGCGGATCAAGACGCCGGCATCAAGCTGGTGCTCAAGGCCGTCGAAGCTCCTTTGCGCGAAATCGTGAACAACGCTGGCGGCGAAGCTTCGGTGGTGGTGAACGCGGTGTTGGCCGGCAAGGGCAACTTCGGCTTCAACGCTGCGAACGACACCTACGGCGACATGCTCGAACTGGGCATCCTGGACCCGACCAAGGTCACGCGTACCGCACTGCAGAACGCAGCATCGGTCTCGTCGCTCCTCCTCACGACCGAAGCGATGATCGCCGAAGCACCGAAGGATGAAGCCGGCGCCGGCGGCGGCATGCCAGACATGGGTGGCATGGGCGGCATGGGCGGCATGGGTATGTGATCTGTTGCTCGCCCCCAGGCTTGCGCACTTCGTGTCGCAGCGCCTACCCCCTGCCGGGGGCGACACCGGCGGACTGGCAGAGCCAGATCCGCGGTGTCCCGCGAGCAGATGGGAATGCAGGGTGAGCCGGTTTCGTTAAAAAAAGCCCCGCAGCGCAAGCTGCGGGGCTTTTGCTTTTGCGGTGATCGCAGGCCAAGATTGCGCATCGCACAACGAGGAGTACGCCACGATGATGGTGACTATGAAGAAGACCCGAACAGCGTTTTCATGACGTTGCGCCTGGCTACGACTGTCAATCAGCCGAGTTGAAAAGCAAAGACCGCACCCTTTCCCTGCTGCGACAGTAACCGGATATCGCTGTCATGCAATTGCAGGATCCGCCGCACGATCATCAGGCCCAGTCCTCCGCCCCGTTCGCCGGGCAATGACGATGACGAAAACGCTGGCCGCGTGAAGAGCACGGGCTGGAGGTCGTTCGGTATGCCGGGGCCGGTGTCGCTGACCTCGACGGCAACGCCGCCGTTTTTCTGCGGCGCGAGCCTGACCACGATCTCGCCGCCTTTAGGCGTGTGACGAATCGCGTTGTCGAGCAGATTGGTCAGCACGCGTTCGATCATGCCGAGGTCGGCGGTAACGACCGGTAGATCTGCCGCGATATCGGCGATCAGGCGCTGGCTTCGCGCCTCGGCAGCGAGCTCGAACTTCTGGAACACATCCTGCACGAGATCGGCCAGCGCGAAGCTTTCCTTCTCGGGCTTGACCACGCCGTATTCGAGACGCGCCAGCTCGAACAATTCCTGCGCCAGCCGGCCGACCTTGCGGCTCTGGCCAAGCGCGATCTCTAGATAACGACGGCGGTCGGCGGGCGCCAGGGTCTCTGCTTTCAACTGCAGCGTTTCCAGATACCCGTGAAGCGAGGTCAGCGGCGTGCGCAGGTCATGCGAGATGTTGGCGAAAAGCTCGCGCCGTTGCTGGTCGCGCGCGTTGAGCTCGCGCCATTGCTCTGCGATGCGCTCCGTCATTTTCTGGAACGTTCGGCCGAGCGCGGCGATCTCGTCGCCGCCTCGTAGATCGGCGTGTGGCGCGGCGGCGCGCAGATCGATCGGGTTTTTGCCGTCGACTTCGAATCGACGCACCGCGCCGGTCAGCTCACGCAGCGGTCGCGTGATCGACCGGAACGCGAACAGCCCTGCGACCAGGCCGAGCAGCGCCACCAGCGCCATCGACCAGAGCGTGGTGCGCAGCACGCTGTCGACGGAGAAGTGCGCGGCCAGCGCTTCCCGCTCCTCGCCCGACAGCACCACATAGACGTAGCCGGCGTTGCGTCCGTCGACGGTCAAGGGCGCCGCGCTGAATACCTTGCGGCCACCCTCCCCGCGCGGATCGTCGCCAAATACCGGCAGCGCGGCGCCGCCGAGAAAACGACGTAGCGGCTCGATATCGACGCGGTCTTTCCGGAGCCGCCCGGGCGGCGCGGCCTGCGCCTGGATGCGGCCGTCCGGCGCGAGCAGATAGACCTCGACGCTCGGATTGACGGCCATCAGCTTGTCGAAGAGATCGTGAACCGCGGCGTCGTTCACGCCCTCGCCCACCATCAGCGCCGAACTGCCGGCGATGTGCGCCGCCAGTCCGCGCGACAGGCGCTGGGTGACCTCCTGCTCATGCCTTTCGCCGGCAGCAAGTTGCAGCCAGGCTGAGGCGCCGCAGCATGTGAGCAGCAGCATTGCGAACACCAGCGAAAGACGCTGCGAGAGCGACAGGCGACGCAGCAGACTCATGCACCCTCCGACAGCTTGTAGCCACGACCCCAGACGGTGAGGATTCGACGTGGCGCGGCCGGATCGGTCTCGATCTTGATACGCAGCCGGTTGATATGGGTGTTGACCGTGTGCTCGTAGCCGTCGTGCTGGTAGCCCCAGACCTGGTTGAGCAGGTCGAGCCGCGAGAACACCTTGCCGGGATGCCGGGCGAAGAAATACAGCAGGTCGAATTCGCGCGGCGTCAGCTCGATCGGCCGGCCTTCGAGCCGCACTTCCCGCGCTAGAGGATCGATGCCCAGCCCGCCCAGTTCGAGCTGGCCCGATTCGAGGCGTGCGTTGCGGGCCATCGCCTCGGTGCGCCGCAGCAGCGCACGCACGCGCGCCACCAGTTCCAGCACCGAGAACGGCTTCGCGAGATAGTCGTCGGCGCCCAGTTCGAGCCCCAGGATGCGATGCACTTCGCTCGACCGCGCGCTGGTGATGATGATCGGCGTGTAGCGCGTCATGGCGCGGGCACGGCGGCAGATCTCGAGACCGTCGACGCCGGGCAGCATCAGGTCAAGGACCAGCGCGTCCCAGCTGCCGCGCTCCAGTTCCCGGATGCCGGCATGGCCGTCGGCGGCATGCGTCACCGCATAGCCCTCGTCGTGCAGATGCATGCGCAGCAGCTCCGCGATGTGGGCATCGTCCTCGACGATCAGCACGCGTTTGGCGGTTTCCATGTGGGCGGATTGTCCCGCGATACCGGCTCCGGAGTTATCACGATTAATTGAACTCTTCGTGATGAATCGGCGAGCGAGGCGGCCGAACAATCCGCTTCATGCAAAGCCTATCCATCACCCCGAGACGCCAGAGTCTCCCGAGACACCCGCCGATCCATCCGGCGTGGATGCGCGTCACCCACTGGCTGAACGCACTGGCGGTGCTGGTGCTGGCGACCAGCGGCTGGCGAATCTACAACGCAGCGCCGTTCTTTCCGTTCGACATTCCGGCCGTGCTCACGCTCGGCGGCTGGCTCGGCGGCGCTCTGCAATGGCACTTCGCCGCGATGTGGCTGCTGGGCGTGAACGGGGTGATCTACCTCACGATGAACATCGTCAGCGGCCGGTTGTTCGCCAAGTTCTTTCCGCTGTCGATCGGAGGCATCTTCCGCGACGCACTGGACGCCCTGCGCGGCAAGCTCTCGCACGCCGACCCGCGCCGCTACAACAGCGTGCAGCGCTTCGCCTACCTGTTCGTGATGCTCGACATCGTGCTGCTGGTGCTCTCCGGGATGGTGCTTTGGAAGTCGGTGCAGTTCGGCCTGCTGCGTGACTTGCTCGGCGGCTACGAGTTCGCGCGGCGCATCCACTTCTTCGCGATGGCGGCACTGGTCGCTTTCGTGGCCGTGCATCTGGTGATGGTGGCCCTGGTGCCGCGCACCCTGCTCGCCATGCTGAGCAGCCATACGAGAACCGAATCTGGAAAGACATCATGAACATCTTCCGACGGATTCCCCTGATCGGCGTCGACAGCGAAGCCGCCCTCGCCGAAGCCCGCAAGCTCATCGGCCGCAAGGTCGAGCAGCCGGCGCGACGCGCCTTTTTGCAGCGCACACTGACGATGGGCGGGCTGTCGATGCTCACCGGTTGCAGCATCGGCGACAACGCCGGCGTCGAAACCGCACTCGGCCGCATTTCACGACTCAACGATGCCGTGCAGGGCTGGCTGTTCGACCCGACGCAGCTGGCGCCGACGTATCCGGAATCGATGATCACGCGACCGTTTCCGTTCAATGCGTACTACGGCGAAAGCGAGATCCGCGAAGTCGACGAAGCCGGCTACAAGCTGGAAGTGACGGGCATGGTTGCCGACAGGCGCAGCTGGACGCTGCCGGAGCTGCGCGCGATGCAGCAGCATGACCAGGTCACGCGGCACATCTGCGTCGAAGGCTGGAGCGCCATCGGCAAATGGGGTGGCGTGCGCTTCTCCGATTTCCTGCAGCGCATCGGCGCCGACACGACCGCGAAATACGTCGGTTTCAAGTGCGCCGACGACTACCACACCAGTATCGACATGCCGACCGCGCTCCATGCGCAGACGCTGCTCGCGCTCACCTGGGACGGCGATCCGCTGCCGCCGAAGTACGGCTTCCCGATGAAGCTGCGGATGCCGACGAAGCTCGGCTACAAGAATCCGAAACACATCAAGGCGATCTTCGTCACCAACACCTACCCTGGCGGCTATTGGGAAGACCAGGGCTACAACTGGTTCGGCGGCAGCTGAGTTCTTTCGCAAGGCTCGGCGCTATCGAAACGCAAGGCCGTGTTCATACAGAACCGCGCCGATTTTTACTGAAACCACTCGAAGGAAACCGACATGAACAAATTCTCCGCAACCCTCGTCGCTGCCTGCATGGCCGTTGGCTCCGTGTCGGCTTTCGCTGCCGACGACATGATGAAGAAGGACACCATGGGCAAGGACGCCATGGCGAAGGATTCGATGTCCAGGGACGCGATGCGCAAGGACGGAATGAAGAAGGACGCCATGACGAAGGACAGCATGGCGAAAGATGCCATGGGCAAGGATTCGATGGCAAAGGATTCCATGACCAAGGACGGCATGAAGAAGTAGGCACGCGAGCACAGAAACCGGAGCCCTGTCGTGGTCGACTCGCACCCGCCCGAATCGGCTCCGGAAAAACATCAACAATTCCCGGAACACACAAGGAAGCCAGACCTGTATGAAAAAGCCCTCGACATCCGATTCCACCACCTCCAGGACCGCAACCCACCTAACCTCACTGGCACGCCGCCCGATGCTCGCGCTTTGCGCGCTCGTCGCAGGCGCCGCCATCTGGCAGGCTATGCCGTCGTTCGCGGCCGAAGCGGCCGTCGTGATTCCTGCGCCTGTCGAGGATGTCGCAGCGGCATCTTCGACCGGCATGCAAACCGCGGTTTTCGCCGGTGGCTGCTTCTGGGGCGTGCAGGGCGTGTTCCAGCACGTCAAGGGCGTGACCAACGCCGTGTCGGGCTACGCGGGCGGCGATGCAGCGACGGCCAAGTACGACACCATCGGCTCCGGCCGCACCGGCCATGCCGAGGCCGTGCGCATCAGCTACGACCCAAAGCAGGTCAGCTACGGCAAGCTGTTGCAGATCTACTTCTCGGTCGCGCACAACCCGACAGAGCTGAACCGCCAGGGGCCGGACACCGGCACGCAGTACCGCTCGACGGTGTTCCCTGTCGACGCCCAACAGGCGAGCATTGCGAAGAGCTACATCTCGCAGCTCGACAAGACCAAGGTGTTCGGCAAGACCATCGCCACGACCATCGAGCCCGGCAAGACCTTCTATCCGGCAGAGGCGTACCACCAGGATTTCCTGACGCGGAACCCGAGCCATCCCTACATCGTGATCAACGACATTCCGAAGGTCGAGAACCTGAAGCGCGTGTTCCCGGATGCATACAAGGTGCAGCCGGCGCTGGTGAACGCGGGCGCCTGACGCGTCTGGCGCGGCGCACCGTCAGCTTGAGAAACAGGGCTTGAGCGCGCGGTAGAGCGACTTGAACCGCACATGCCGCGCCCGGTGCGCATCGGCCTTCGATGCGTCGGGAGCGAAACGCTGTCGAACGACAGGCGCACGGCACACCGTATCGATCGCGCCGCCGTCTGCCAACCAGGCCAGTCGTGCGGCGCCCAGTGCGCCGCCTGCTTCGCCACCCTCACCAAGCGTCAACGGCACTTCGAGAATGTCGGCCAGTAATTGCGCCCACCAGACGCTTCGCGCACCGCCGCCGACCAGCGCCATGTCGCCCTGCGGCGGTTGCAGCGTATCCAGACCGTCGCGCAATCCGAAGCTCACGCCTTCGACCACGGCATAGGCAACGTCGGCCGCGCCATGCGCGTGCGTCAAGCCTATCAGCGCGCCCTGCGCATTCGCGTCGTTGTGCGGCGAGCGTTCGCCCGAAAGGTAAGGCAGAAACATCGGCGCCGTGCGTCGCGCCGCGTCGTCGAGACCGGAGGCCGAGGCGATCAGCGCCGCCTCGTCCGCAAAACCGAAAGCCCGAACCGCCCAGGTCAAGGCGCTGGCCGCCGACAGCATCACCGACATCTGGTGCCAGCTGCCCGGCAGCGCGTGGCAGAACGCGTGAACCGCTTTTTCCGGGTTCGGTGCGAAGCGGTCGGTGACGACGAAGATCACGCCCGAAGTACCGAGCGACACGAATCCCTGCCCCGCCGCGACGACACCCATGCCGACGGCGCTGGCCGCGTTGTCTCCGGCGCCGCCCGCGATGACGACATCGGCGCCGAGTCCCCATCGCGAAGCCAGTTCAGGCGACAGCATCGCCGACACCGCGCTGCCTTCGACAAGCCGCGGCATGCGATCGCGCGTGAGCCCGGTCGCGGCTAGCAGTTCGTCCGACCAGTCGCGAGCACGGACGTCGAGCCACAGCGTGCCCGCCGCGTCGGACATCTCGCTCACCATCTCGCCGCTCAGGCGCCAGCGCAGCCAGTCCTTCGGCAACAAGACCTTGCGCGTGTGCGCGAAAAGCTCGGGCTCGTATTCGCGCACCCACATCAGCTTCGGCGCCGTGAAACCGGGCATCGCGAGGTTGCCGGCCAGCTCGCCGAGACGCGGCACCGCCGCCGTCAGCCGCTCGCACTGCGCGGCACTGCGGCCGTCGTTCCAGAGGATGGCGGGACGCAGCGTTTCGCCGGCTTCGTCGAGCAGCACGGCGCCGTGCATCTGCCCCGAGAGCCCGATCGCGCGCACGGAAGCAAGAGCGTCCGGATGCTCGGTGCGCAGCGTCTGCATCACCGCTTCCAGCGCATCCCACCACTGCGACGGCGACTGCTCCGACCACAGCGGCTGCGGCCGGCTGACGGTGAGCGGCACGCGCGCCACGCCGACGATGCGGTGGTCGTCCGCCAGCAGAAGCGCCTTCAGTTCGGAGGTGCCGAGATCGAGTCCGAGGTACATGAGATTGCTAGAGGCTGCCGCCGAACCGGGAGTCCGCCTGTCTGCGGAATTCACTCGGCGTGATGCCTTTTATTTCCAGAAAACGCCGGTTGAAATTCGCGACGTTGTTGAAGCCGACCTGGTAGCAGATGTCTGTCACCAGGTGGTCGGACTGCATCAGCAGATGGCAGGCGCTGTTGATGCGCACGCGATTGACGAAATCGGTGAAGCTGTTGCCGGTCGAGCGGCGGAAGAAGCGGCTGAAGCGGCTTTCGCTCATGCCGAGTTCGGCGGCGATCTCGCCCATGCTGATCGGCTCGTTCACGTTGGCTGTGATGCGATTGACGACGCCGTTGATCTGGTCGACCTGTGCATCGGCCTCAGCGCCCTGGATCTGCACCGTCGACAGCAGCCGATAGTCGGTGCATTGCGCGAGGTCGGCCAGGAACTCGCAGAAGATGCCGAAGCGGCGCAGCCCGCGAACCGCCTTCACGGCGTTCCAGTGTTCGTGCGCGCGCTCGGACAGCCCGAAGAATTCGATGCCGAATTTCGCGCGTTCGAGCAGCTGCGTCACCTCGCGCAGCTCCGGAATGCCTTCGGCTGCACGCTCGATCGGCTCATGCCGGAACTGGATCACGCGGTCGCGCTCGGCGACGCCGCCTTCGGGCACGTCGAAGGAGATCCAGTTGTGCGGCAGTCGTGGCCCGCAGAGCACCAGATGCCCGGGCTGAAACGGCCCGATCCAGTCGCCGATGAAGGCCTTGCCGGACGTCGCCGTCATCAGGTGCAGTTCGTACTCGTCGTGGAAATGCCAGCGCGCGAGCGGCGTCGGATAGCCGTGAGACAGGCAACGCACCACGCCGGTCTCGTCCGGCGCCTCGTAGCCGAGCTTGGGCGAGCGAACGAAATCGCTTTCCAGTTCGGGCTGTAGTTGACGCGGTCTGTGGCGCGGCGTCTGGCGGGTGCGTGCGGTCGTCATGGGGCTAGCTCATGACGCTACCACCGTCGACGTTGAGCGTCTGCGCAGTGATGTATCGGGCCTCGTCGCTGACCAGGAATACGACGGCATCGGCGATGTCGCCCGGCGCACCCATCCGGCCGAGCGGCACCGCGACGCCGACCTGGCGCTTCTTCTCGCCGATGGGGAGGTTCTCGTAGCGCGCGAAGAGCGCATCCACTTCCGCCCACATCGGCGTGTCGACGACGCCCGGCGCGATGCCGTTGACGCGGATGCCGTGCGGCGCCATTGCCAGCGCGGCGCTCTGCGTGTAGCTGATGACGGCCGCCTTGGTCGCGCAGTAATGCGACACCAGCGCCTCGCCGCGGCGCCCGGCCTGCGAAGCCAGGTTGACCACGGATGCGCCGGCTGTCCCCGCGTCGACCATGTGCCGCAGCACCGCCTGCATCGTGAAGAACATGCCCTTCACGTTGACCGCGAACAGCCGGTCGAACGACGCTTCGTCGCTTTCCAGCAGCGGCGCCATGTCGAACAGCGCCGCGTTGTTGACCAGCGCATGGAGCGGGCCGAAACGCGAGACGGCTTCGGCGAGCATGCGGTCGATGGCGGCGCGGTCCGTCACGTCGGCCGGGATGTAGCTGAGCGTGTCGGGATGGGCCTGCATCAGTGCGTCTGCAGCGGTGCTCGCTTCGACAGCGCGGTCGACCACGCTGCAGCGCGCACCTTGCGCAAGACATGCTTCGGCAATTGCCAGCCCGATGCCGCCGCCGGCGCCGGTGATCAGCACATGGCGGCCTGACAGCCGTCCCAGGTTCGCTTCATTCGTTTGTTTCGTTTGGTTCGTCATTTCCAGGTCAGCCCTTGTCAACAGATTCGGCAACGAAAGCGTCCACGCGCGCACCGGCGTTTCTCACCGCATCGACCAGCCGCGCATCGCCGGCCAGATCGCCCCACAGCGTCCTGTCCGCGCAGAACGCGGCGACCGGATCGGATGCTTCGCAGATGGCATGCGCCGCAGCAGGGTCCATGCCCTGATCCTGGTAGGTGTAGGGCAGCTCGCCGCGATGCCAGCGCTGCAGGAAGGCAAGGAACAGCGCCGGCAGCATCGCGACGCTGTCGACGGTTTCGCCCTTGGCCAGCCGCTCGCGCACGGTCGGTGCGATGAAGCCGGGGATCTTCGAAAAGCCGTCCATCGCGACGCGCTGGTTCGTGTCGCGGATGGCGGCGTTGCCGAAGCGCGCGAGTACCGTGTCGCGATACGCCGGCAAGTCGACCGGGCTGGGCGCACCCGCGTCGCTCAGCACCGGAATCACGTCGTCGGTCACGTAGTCGAAAGCCATCTTGCGGATCGCCGGCGTGTGCGTGCCCTCATGGATGAACTGCAGGCCGATCAGCGTGCCGGCCCAGGCGATGCAGCTGTGCGTCGCGTTGAGCAGGCGGATCTTGGCTTCCTCGTACGGCTGTACCGAATCGACCAGCTGCACGCCGACGTGCTCCCACGCGGGCCGGCCGGCGATGAAGTCGTCTTCGATCACCCACTGGATGAAGCTCTCGCCGGTGATCGCCGCCGGATCGTCGATGCCAGTGGCTGTCAGTACGCGCGCGCGCAGTTCGGGCGGCGGACGCGGCGTGATGCGGTCGACCATCGCGTTCGGGCAGGTGGTGTTCACTTCGACCCAGCCGCGCAGGGCCATGTCGCTCGCGAGCCCGATGAACTCGAGCAGGCCCTTGCGGAAGCGCTCGCCGTTGTGGCGCAGGTTGTCGCAGTTGAGCAGCGTGACGGGGCCGGCGCCAGCCGCCTGGCGCGCTCGCAGAATTGCGCAAATGGCGCCGTAGATGGTCCGTGGCGTCGGGTGCGCGTCGTGCAGGCCGGCCTGCGCGATGTCGGCTGCCAGATCGGGAACCGCGGTGTCGAGCCGGTCGTTCGCGTCGAGGTAGTAACCGGCCTCGGTCACGGTGAACGACACGATGCGCGTATGCGGATCGGCGCCGCGCGCGATCGCTTCCGCCAGCGTGGGTTCGTACGACAGCACCTCGCGGATCGACTCGATGCGCCGGTAGCTGTAGACGGCTTCGGGCGTCACGGTTTCCAGCGTGTACGCGCCGCCCTGCGCCTGCAGTGCGGCAAGCACGTCGGCCATGTCGGGCCGCAGGTTGGCGCCGGAAATCGCCCAGTGCGTGTCGCCTGACTGAACGAGATCGCGCAGGTCCTGAAGATAGACGGCCTGGTGCGCACGGTGAAAGGAACCGAGGCCGAGGTGAAGAATGATCTGGGTCATTGGAGTCGGGCCGGTGCGGCGACGGATTGCCCGTCGCGGTTGAAAAGATGGAGCACGGACGGGTCGAGCTCGACGCCGACTTCGTCGCCGATGCGCAGTGGCGTGCGCGCGTTCTGCCGCGCGATCAGCGGCACGCCGCCGACATCGACGTGGATCAGCGTGTCGGAGCCGAGCGCCTCGATCAGGTCGACCCGGCCCGGCACACCCGCGCCGTGGCCCGGATGCACATGCAGGCCTTCGGGCCGCACGCCGAGGAAACCGTCGACCGGAAGCTTGCCACCGGTCTGCGAGGAGAAGGTCGGAATGGCACCGGCGGGCACCATGTTCATCGACGGCATGCCGATGAAGCGCGCGACGAACTGGTTCTTCGGATGGTCGTAGAGCTCCATCGGCGTTCCGACCTGCTCGATCACGCCGTCCTTCAGCACCACCACGCGGTCGGCCAGCGTCATGGCCTCGACCTGGTCGTGCGTCACGTAGATGCTGGTGGCGCCGAGCGCGACGTGCAGCTTGTGGATCTCGACGCGCGTGTTGCCGCGCAGTGCCGCATCGAGGTTCGACAACGGCTCGTCGAACAGGAACACCTTCGGCGCACGGACGATCGCGCGGCCGATGGCGACCCGCTGCCGCTGGCCGCCCGAAAGTTCTTTCGGCGTGCGGTCGAGGTACGCCGTCAGGTTGAGCTGGCTTGCCGCGTGCTCGACTTTCTTGCGGATTTCCGGCTTCGGCACGCCGGCCAGCTTGAGCGCGAACGACATGTTGTCGGCCACGCTCATGTGCGGGTAGAGCGCGTAGCTCTGGAACACCATCGCCAGGTCGCGCTTGCCGGAGGCGACGTTGGTGATCTCCTTGCCGTCGAGCATCAGTTGTCCGCTGGTCACCGGCTCCAGCCCGGCGATGAGACGCAGCAGCGTCGACTTGCCGCAGCCCGAAGGCCCGACGAAGACGATGAACTCGCCCTTCCGGATCTGCAGGTTCACGCCCTTGATGATGTGCGCGTCGCTGAAGCTTTTCTGTATGTTCTTGAGTTCGAGGTAGGCCATGCGGATGTCTCCTTGATTACTTGACTGCGCCGAAGGTCAGGCCCTGGACGAGTTGTTTTTGCGAGAACCAGCCGAAGATCACGATGGGCGCGATGGCCATCAGCGAGGCGGCGGAAAGCTTGGCCCAGAACAGCCCTTCGGGGCTCGAATACTGGGAGATCAGCGTCGCCAGCGTGCCCGCCTTGGCCGACACCAGGTTGAGCGCCCAGAACGCCTCGTTCCAGCTCAGCACCAGGCACAGCAGCCCGCACGACGCCAGCCCGCCCACCGACAGCGGCATCACCACATGGCGGAACTCGGTCCAGAGGCTGGCGCCGTCCATGCGCGCCGCTTCGAGGATCTCGTTCGGAATGTCCTTGTAGCTGCTGTAGAGCATCCAGACCATGATCGGCAGGTTCGAGAGCGTGAAGACGATGGTCAGCGCGGTCAGCGAATCGAGCAGGCCGGTGGATTGCGCCAGCACGTAGATCGGCAGCAGCGCGCCGACGGCCGGCATCATCTTGGTCGACAGCATCCACATCAGGATGTCGCGCGTCTTCTTCGTGCGGAAGAACGCCATCGAGTACGCCGCCGGTGCCGCGATCAGCAGACCGAGGATGGTCGAGCCGACGCTGGTGATGAGCGAGTTGCGTGCATACAGCAGGTAGTCGCTGCGTTGCTGTACCTCGCCGAAGTTGTCCATCGTCGGCGTGAAGATGAAGAGCGGCGGCACGGCGATGGCCTGCAGTTCGGTCTTGAAGGCGGTCAGGAACAGCCAGCCGAGCGGGAAGAACAGCAGCAGCGCGACGGCCCAGGCCGCGAGCGTGCGCAGCGTATGGAGGAAAAAACTGGGTTGCATGGCGGTCGTCCTCAGTCCAGGTTCTTGCCGACGATGCGGATCAGGAATGCGGCCACGATGTTGGCCATCACCACCGCGAACAGCGCACCGGCAGAAGCCACGCCGACGTCGAAATTCATCAGCGACTGCTTGAAGATCATGTACGTGAGGTTCGTGCTTTCGTTGCCCGGACCGCCGTTGGTGGTGATGGCGATCTCGGCAAACACGCTCAGCAGAAAGATCATCTCGATCATGATCACCACCGCCATCGGCCGTCCGAGGTGCGGGATGGTCAGGTAGAAGAATCGCTGCGGCCCGGTCGCACCGTCCATGCGCGCGGCTTCCATCTGTTCGCGGTCGAGCGACTGCAGCGATGTGATGAAGATCAGGCAGGCGAACGGCAGCCATTGCCACGCCACCATGATGATCACCGAGAGCAGCGGCACGTCGGTCAGCCAGTCGACCGGCTCGGCGCCGAAGAAGCGCCAGAGATCGGCCAGCACGCCGTAGATCGGGTTCATCATCATGTGCTTCCACAGCAGCGCGTTCACTGCGGGCATGACGAAGAACGGCGAAATCAGCAGCACCCGCACGATGCCGCGACCGAAGAAGGGCTCGTTCACCAGCAGCGCCAGCAAAACGCCGAACACCACCGTGATGGCGATCACGCTGCCGATCAGCAGCAGCGTGTTCCACACCGCCGGCCAGAAGTCGGGGTCGGTGACGAAGTAGTGGAAGTTCTCGAGCCCCGCGAACGGATGGTCGCCCGGCTGCATCAGGTTGTAGCTGACGAACGAGAAGTAGATCGTCATCGCCAGCGGCACGATCATCCAGAGGAGGAGCGTGATGACGGCTGGCGCCATGAGGGCGCGGGGTAGCAGTCGGTTCATGGTGGTGTTCCGGTTTTGGCTCCTTCCCCTCCGGGGGAGGGACTTCAGTTACTTGTAATAACCGGCCTTCTTCATCTCACGCTCGGCCGCCGTCTGCGAAGTCTTCAACGCCTGATCGACCGTCACCTTTCCCGCCAGCGCCGCACTCATCTGCTGCCCCACCGCCACGCCGATCGCCTGGAACTCCGGTATCGCCGCGTATTGCACACCGACGTACGGCGACTTCGGCAGCGTGCTGTCGGTGAGGTTGGCGCTGTCGATGGCCTTCTTCTCCTCGGCAGCGAATTTCGCGACCTTCTGGAACTCGGGGTTCGCGTAGGTCGAATTGCGCGTGCCGGTCGGCACCGCGCCCCAGCCCTTCTCCTTGGCGACCAGCTGGATGTATTCCTTCGAAGTCGCCCACTTCACGAAGGACTGGGCTGCGGCAGCCTTGGTCGAGCTGGCGGGAATCGCGAGATTCCAGGTCCAGAGCCAGTTCGCGCCCTTGGGCGTGACCGCTACCGGCGCCTGGGCGAAGGCGACCTTGTCGGCGACTTTCGACTGCTTGGGATCGCTGATGAACGACGCCGCGATGGTCGCGTCGACCCACATGCCGCACTTGCCTTCGTTGAACAGCGCCAGGTTCTCGTTGAAGCTGTTGGCCGATGCGCCGGGCGGGCCGTAGCTCTTCATGATGTCGACGTAGAAACCGATCGCGTCCTTCCAGGGTTTCGTGTCGATCTGCGGCTTCCACTGCATGTCGAACCACTGGCCGCCGTTGGTATTGACCAGCGTAGTGAGGATGGCCATGTTGTCGCCCCAGCCCGGCTTGCCGCGCAGGCACATGCCGTAGACGCCGGCTTTCGGGTCGTGGATCTTGCCGGCCAGCTCCCTGATCTGCGTCCAGGTCGGCTGCGCGGGCATCTTGAAGCCGACCTTGTCGGTCAGGTCCTTGCGGTACATCAGCATCGAGCTTTCGCCATAGAAGGGCGACGCGTAGAGCTTGCCTTCGTACGACAGGCCGGCACGGATGGCGGGCAGCAGGTCGTCGACGTCGTACGCGGCGTCTGTGGCGATCGGGGTGAGCCAGCCCTTCTTCGACCAGATCGGCGCTTCGTACAGGCCGATGGTCATCACGTCGAACTGGCCGCCCTTGGTGGCGATGTCGGTGGTCACGCGCTGGCGCAGCGTGCCCTCTTCCAGCGTGACCCACTTGAGCTTGATGTCCGGATACGCCTTCTCGAAGAACGGCGTGAGCTTCTGCATCTCGATCATGTGGCCGTTGTTGACGGTGGCGATGACCAGTTCGGTGGCGGCATGGGCGAACCCCGCGCCGGCGAGCGCGAGCACGAGGCTCGTCTTGAGGTAACCGTGAAAGCGCTTCATGAAGATGTCTCCAGTTTTTTTCTCGCGGCCACGCGGCCGACGCATCGAATTCTGTAGATCGACGTCGCTCGTGCCGGTACGCCAAACCCTCATTTCGATACTTTTATGCATCGGATGGCTAGTGAATTCCCTAGATTCGGCAACACAGGATGCAAAAAAGGCCGCATGAGCGGCCTTGGAGATATCAAGCGCGGACGATTCAATGCGCGGGCGGCAGACCGTATTCGATGGCTTCAAGCTTGGTCGGTTGCACCATGAAGAACAGCAGCACCAGACCGCCGATCACCGGGATCGCGCTGATCAGCAACCACCATGCGCTCCGACCGGTGTCGTGCAGTCGCCGTGCGCCGGCCGCAAGCAGCGGTAGCAGGAAAGCCAGTACGACGAGGTAATACAGGTACTGGTTCAGGAAGCTCGACACCGTCACCAGCACCACGTAAGCCAGCACGAACCACCAGTATTCGGGCCGGGATGCCCGCCCCGAGAAGTCGACGTATTTGCTGAAGCAGGTCTTTACCGCCTGTTGGAAATTCATGACCGATTCCTCCTGTTTGTTGTAACGCGGACTTATTGGCGCAGACGCGCTAGCAGACCCGCCGTCGAAGCGTCCAGCCCGCTCGCATCACCGGACGCCAGACGCGCCTCGATGTCCTTCGCCAGCACCTTGCCGAGTTCGACGCCCCACTGGTCGAAACTGTTGATGCCCCACAGCGCGCCGCTGGTGAACACGCGGTGTTCGTACATCGCCAGGAAGGCGCCCAGCGCTTCGGGCGTGAGCCTCTCCAGCACGAAGAAAGTGCTCGGACGGTTGCCCGGAAAGTTCTTGTGGCCGCCGGCATCCGCCTTTCCGACCATCAGTGCCTGCGCCTGCGCCAACGCGTTGGCCAGCAGCTTCGGCTGATGCCCTTCAAGCGCGTGCCCTGCATCGCGCACGGCCACGAATTCCAGCGGGATCACGTCCGTGCCCTGATGCAGCATCTGGAAATACGCATGCTGCCCGTTGGTGCCAGGCTCGCCCCACAGCACCGGCGAGGTGCCGAACGGCAGTTCGGCGCCGGTCGCATCGACGCGCTTGCCGTTGCTCTCCATCTCCAGTTGCTGAAGATAGGCCGGCAGGCGTTTCAGCGCGCAGTGGTACGGCGCGATGCTGCGGCTGGTGAAGCCGTGGAAGTTGCGATACCAGACATCGAGCAGTCCCAGCCGCACCGGCAGGTTCTGCGCGAGCGGCGCGGTACGGAAATGCGCGTCCATGGCATGCGCGCCAGCCAGCAACGCACGAAATCCGTCGGCGCCGATGGCCAGCGCGATCGGCAGCCCGATCGCCGACCAGAGCGAATAGCGCCCGCCGACCCAATCCCAGAAGCCGAAGGTCTTGTCGATGCCAAAGGCACGCGCCGCTTCGACATTCGTCGTCAGCGCCGCGAAATGCCTCGCCACGTCGGTACCGCCGCCCCGCTTGAACCATTGCAGCGCCGATTGCGCGTTGGTCATGGTTTCGGTGGTGGTGAAGGTCTTCGATGCAATCAGGAACAGTGTGTGCTCGGGCGCCAGCCCCTTCAGCACGCCGGCCAGTTCATGGCCGTCGACATTGGAGACGAAGTGGAAGCGCTTGCCCGGCGCGACGAATTCGTCGAGCGCCAGCACCGCCATCTGCGGACCCAGATCGGACCCGCCGATGCCGATGTTCACCACGTCGGTGATGGTGTGATCGGACCGCACCTGTTCGGCATAGGCCAGCATGGCGTCCAGCGTGGCGTGCACGTCGGCGAGTGCCGACCTGTTGGCCTCGGGCACCTGCGCGTCGGCGGGTGCGCGCAACAGCGTGTGCAGCACGGCGCGGCCTTCGGTCCGATTGATCGGCTCGCCCGCGAATATCGCATCGCGATGCGCTTCCAGGCCGGATTCCCGTGCCAGCGCGAGCAGCAGCGCTTCGGTCGGCGCGTCGATCAGGTTCTTCGACAGGTCGGCGAAGACGTGCGGCGCGGACTGGCTGAAAGCGTCGAAGCGACCGGCATCGGATGCGAAGGCTTCCCTTGCATCGAAGGCGGCGCCCGATTGCTCGTAGTGCGATTTCAGCCGGCTCCAGGCGTCGGTGCGATCGCAGCGGATGCCTTTTGCAAGGGTCATGCGACCTCCATCAGTTTCTCCAGTTTCACCGCGTCGGCTGCGAAGGCGCGAATGCCTTCGGCCAGCTTCTCGGTCGCCATCGCGTCTTCATTGAGCGCGAAGCGGAATGCTGGTTCGTCTAACGTCACTTCGGCGATATCGCGCGTTTTCGCAGCGTCGGCATCGAGCGCGTGCGACAGCGGCGCGTCGCTGGCTGCGAGTTCGGCCAGCAGGTCGGGGCTGATGGTGAGCAGGTCGCAGCCCGCAAGCGCGGCGATCTGGCCGACATTGCGAAAGCTCGCGCCCATGACTTCGGTCGCGATGCCATGACGCTTGTAGTAATCGAAGATCTGCCGCACCGATTGCACGCCCGGATCGTTGGCACCGGCACGCGCCGCTTCGTCCCACGTCGCGCCGACCGACTTCTTGTGCCAGTCGTAGATGCGGCCGACGAAAGGCGAGATCAGCTTGACGCCCGCCGCGCCGCAAGCCACGGCCTGCGCAAAGGCGAACAGCAATGTCAGGTTGGTGTGGATGCCCTTCCGTTCGAGGATGCGCGCTGCCTCGATGCCTTCCCAGGTCGCGGCGATCTTGATCAGTACACGCTTCTCGACGTCGATGCCTTCGGCGCGATAGAGCGCCACGATGCGGTCGGCACGGGCCACCGTGGCGGCCGTGTCGAAACTCAGACGGGCATCGACTTCGGTCGAAACCCGACCCGGAATCAGCGAAAGAATCTCCACGCCGAAACGCACCAGCAGACGGTCGATGATCTCGTCGATCGGCAAGCCGCGATGTTTTGCAACTGCTTCGTCGAGCAAGGGGCGGTAATCCGGCTTCTGGACGGCCTTCAGAATCAACGACGGGTTGGTCGTCGCATCCTGCGGCTTGAATTGCGCGAGCTGGCGGAAATCACCCGTGTCGGCGACTACGGTGGTCCATTGGCGGAGAGCGTCGAGTTGTGTCATGGCAAACATTATCCCGTCCGACAACTACAGTGCGTGTCGTCCGCGACTGACGAATTCGAACGACGCCCGGCTTTAACTTTTGAGTTTGGTCGAGATCAAGTTGAATTGGAGATATGCCCATGTCGCAACGTTCCTCCCGCGCACACCGTGCTGCACTGCAATCGCGCATCGATCCGGATGCACCGGAAGTCGGGTTCGACAATCGGCGCTTCGGTCATTCCGTCGGCACGCTTGCCACTGCTTTCTGTGTCGGTAGCGTGATCGCGCTTGGCGCGCTTGCTGCGGTACGCGTTGCACGGGCACAGACGACCGTCGGGCCTGCCGATGGCGCACCGCTGATGCGCGCGCCGCTTCAGGCCGTCGGACCGGTCGACATGAAGCGATACGCCGGCTTGTGGCACGAGCAGGCCCGCCTGCCGAATCGCTTCCAGAAGAACTGCACCGGACCCGTCACCGCCGAATACACGCCGCTCGCCGACGGGACCATCGAAGTGCGCAACCGTTGCGCGACGTCCGACGGAAAGTGGGACGAATCGATCGGTGCCGCTCGCATCGTCAAGGTCAGCGGCCAGCCGGGTGCCGGCCGGCTCGAAGTGCGTTTCGCGCCGTCATGGCTTTCATGGCTGCCGGCCGTATGGGGCGACTACTGGATCCTGAAGCTCGACCGCGACTACCGCGTCGCGCTGGTCGGAACGCCGAACCGCGATTACCTCTGGGTGCTGTCCCGCGAACCCGTCCTGAGTGCAAGCGAGATCGAAAGCGAACTCGAATACGCACGCACGCTGGGTTTCGATATCGACAAGGTCGTGTTCACCACGGAGCGCTGAGTCCGTCCCCGCTTGGCGCTTTCATCGGCTGTAGGTAGCGTGCAATCTGTGTTTTCAGCAGCTTCGGCTGGGTGCAATGGATCGCATGCCAGCCCATGGCACGTGCCGCTTCCACATTCGCAGCCGTGTCGTCGATGAAAAGCGTTTCTTCCGGCGCGAGGCTGTACCGCAAAGCCAGCAACTCGTAGATCTCGCCATGCGGCTTCGTCAGCTTGACGTCGGCCGAGAAGATGCCTCCGTCGAAATTCGAGAAGAACGACAGCCTGCGTTCCAACGCACGCGCGTAGGGCTGGGGCATGTTCGAAAGATAGAAGATACGAACATCGTGCCGTTGGTTTCGGCAAGCAAACAGTTCCGCCAGGAGTTCGACCGATTCCGGAATCGGCTGCAGTCGTTCCCCGAGCGGCACGATCATGTCGCTGACGCGATCCGCCGGTAGCGCGAGTCTCGTCGAGGTACGCGCCACCACTTCGTCGACCGTACGGATTCCGCAGTCGAAATCGAGCCAGTCCTTGTGATGGAAAAACGCGCGGGCGAGTGCGCTGGCCGCCTCGGCCGTCGGTGTCCGTTCGGGAAAATGCGCCTGCACCAGCTGCGCGGGTTCCCAGGCGATCAAGACCGCGCCGAGATCGAAAACAATGTTCATTGCATGCAGATCCGTAGCCGATAACGCAGCAATTGTTTCATGCGCGCCCGATGGCACGGATCCAGCATGCGACAGTAGTGCTCCAATACAACCACAACCAACGGACCTGCATTCATGAGCTTCGACCTCGTTCTGTTCGGCGGCACCGGCGACCTCGCCTGGCGCAAGTTGATGCCCGCGCTGTTCCAGGCCTTCCGCCACGGAAGCCTCCCCGAAGGCGGACGCATCATCGGCGTGGCCCGCGACGATCTTTCGGACGACCAGTACCGCGAACTGATTCAGTCACGCTTCGAGGCGGTCGAAGGCTCCAAACGTCCCAGTACCGACGAGTTCAAGAAATTCGCTTCGATGCTGTACTTCCTGCGCATGGACCTGTCGAAGACCGAAGACTATGCGCGCCTGGCCGAACTGCTCGTCACCCGCAATGCCGACAGCGTCGTCATGTACGTGGCGACCGCTCCGACATTGTTCATCCAGGTGGTCGAGCAGATCGCTGCGGCCGGCCTGAACACACCTCGCACGCGCGTGGTGCTTGAAAAGCCGCTCGGCCACGACCTGGCGTCCAACCGCTCGATCAACGATGCGGTCCGCAAGGTGCTGACCGAGCAGCAGGTTTTCCGGATCGACCACTACCTCGGCAAGCCGTCGGTCCAGAACCTGTTTGCGATGCGGTTTGGCAATGCGCTCTTCGAGCCGATCTGGCGTCGCGAACATATCGCCAACATCCAGATCACGATCGCCGAAGATCTGGGCGTCGAAAAGCGCGGCGCTTTCTACGACCAGACCGGCGCGCTGCGCGACATGGTGCAGAACCACGCGCTTCAACTGGTCTGCGCCATCGCGATGGAACCTCCGATCAACGCGCATGCCGACGCTCTGCGCGACGAGAAGCTCAAGGTGCTGCGCTCGCTCAAGCCATGGACGCCTGAAACGCTCAATCTGCACGCGATTCGTGGCCAGTACACGGCCGGCACGGCCTACGGCGAACGGGTGAAGGGTTATCTGGATGAGCCGGGTATCGATCCGCAAAGCCGCACAGAAACCTTCGTCGCGCTGCGCGCCGAGATCGCCAACTGGCGCTGGGCCGGCGTGCCCTTCTACATTCGCACCGGCAAGCGGCTGGCGTCGCGCGATGCGCGCATCGAGATCAACTTCCGGCCGACGCCGCATGCGATCTTTCGGGCGACCGCGGGCGCGGTCAACAAGCTGGTGATCAACCTGCAGCCAAAGGACGGTCTCGAGTTGCACCTGCTTGCCCAGGCGCAGAACAACCGCAAGCGCAGCAGCAATCCCGATGCGGCCCAACCGCTTGCGTCGGTGCAGCTCGACCTCGACTTCGACAAGCGCTTCGGCAGCGAACGCGTGGGCGCGTACGAGCGGCTGCTGCTGGACGTGATCGACGGCCGGCTCAATCTCTTCGTACGCAGCGACGAGCAGGAAGAAGCCTGGCGCTGGGTGGAACCGCTGATCGACAGCTGGAGCGGAGACGGCTTTCCGCGTCCTTACGCTGCCGGTACCTGGGGACCCAGTGCGTCGAGCGCGATGATCGCGCGCGACGGCTTCGCCTGGAGCGAGGAGCAGTAGCCAGCGCCCTCGGAGCTTCGAGGCTTCTCAGCGCTTGATGCTCATCCACTTGAAGGGCATCGCGTCATCGGGCATCTGCGTGAGCTCGACTCTCTTGCTCACGCCCCAGGCCAGGGCCTGCTGGTGCAACGGAATCGTGCCGATGTCCTCGACCTGCAACGCCAGCGCTTCCTTCAGCAGCGTATCGCGCCGGCCGCGATCGCGTTCCGAGCGAACGAGATCGACGAGTGCGTCCAGCTTCGGATTGCAATAGGCGCCCAGGTTGGACAATCCGCTGCCGACGGCGTCGGGACACCCTGTGAGGGCATCGAGCGCGTCGTGGGCATCATAGGTACCGGGCGTCCAGCCGAGCATGTAGAAGCTGGTGTCTCGCCGCAGCACCTTGGGGAAGTAGGTCCGCTTGCTCTCGATCGCCAGATTGACCTTGACGCCGACTTTTCCGAGATGTGCAGCCACCGCTTCGCAGATCTGCCAGTCGTTCACATACCGGTCGTTCGGACAATTCAGCGTCACCTCGAGACTATTGGAATAGCCCGCGTCGGACAACAGCTTGCGGGATGCTTCGGGATCGAACGGCAGACGCTTGTCCTGTTCGGCCGTCCAGCCGTTGATGCCGGGGCCGATCAACAGCGCGGTGGGGTGCGAGGCGCCGCGCATCACATTGCGCTGTATGCCGGCGATATCGATGGCCTGATAGAAGGCCTGGCGAACACGCTTGTCCTTGAACGGGTTTTTTCCCTTCACGTTCGAATAGAGCAATTCATTGCGCTTCTGGTCCATGCCCAGAAAAATAGTGCGCAATTCGGGCCCGGCGACGACACGAGCAACGGCACTGGAATTGATACGTGGAATATCCGCGACCGGCACCGGCTCGACCACGTCGACTTCCCCGGCCAGCAGCGCATTGACACGCATGATCGGATCGGCAATCGGAAGAAAAACGATTTCCTGCGCATTGCCTTCTATCTTTCCCCAATAGGTCGCGTTGCGAAAGAACACGGTGCGCACATTGGGTTGCCGCTCGCGGACGCGGTAGGGGCCTGTGCCGTTGGCTCGGAAAGACGCCGTGTTTTCAGTTCCGGTACGCCGGTCCACAGGTAATACGGCCTCGTTTTCCTCGCTCCACTTGCGATTCACGATCAGCAGTTCGGTGATCGAATCAGGCAAGGTCGGAAAAGGAAACTTCGTCTCGATCTCGACGGCGTTGTCGCCGGCTTTTCGAACTTCCTTGATTTCCAGCGTATTGGACTTGAGGTCAGAACTTTCTCCCGCGGCACGCGCGAAGCTGAAGATCACGTCCTCGGGTGTCAGGGGTTTGCCGTCGTGGAACTGGACATTCTTGCGCAGTTCGAAATACCAGACTGTCGTCGATATCTGGCGCCAGCTCGAAGCGAGCAACGGGGCAAGGCTCTGGTCCTTGTTGCGTCCGATGAGTGGCTCATACACATTCGACATCACATTCAACTGGAGCGACTCATTGAGCGAATGCGGGTCCAGCGAAAGAATATCGCCCTGATTGGCGATGCGCAGCATCTGCGCAGCAGCATTGCCTGCCAGGAAGAACCCGGCAGCAGAGATGACAGCTGCAGCAAAGGCGCGGGAAATGGATTTCATGACGAACGCCATTGGCTCCTAGTCAAAAGAAAAAAGCCGCCTGACTCTCGTCAGACGGCTTTTCTTGTTTTCTCAATCCTGACTGGCTTGCGCCAGCGTCAGATTAGAAAGCGTGGCGCAGGCCAACGTCGAAACCGTTGGATTGCAGGCCAGCCTGGCCGCGGGTCACGACACGAGCGTAGTTCGTGTACAGGGCGGTACGCTTCGACAGGTTGTGGATGTAACCAACAGCCAGCTTGCGCGACAGTGGGTCAGCACCAGCCAGATCGCTGCTGTACTTGACTTGCGAGTAGGCAAGGCGAACCAGGCCTGGGCCGACCGGAGCGGTAGCGCCGAGCAGGAAGCCGTAGGCGTTGTTGTTGTTGTTCAGCACGACCAGATCGTTGTTGATCTTGGTGCGCATCACTTCACCGAATGCCTTGGCAACGCCGAAGTCATACGAAGCGCCGAGGTTCAGTTCCTTGACCGAAGTCGTGTCGCGGTTTGCCAGAGCCAAGCCAGCGCCGGTAGCAGCGCCGAGGTCGGTCTGACCGTAGGCAACAGCAACGTCCAGCGGGCCATTGGCGTAGCCGAAGCGGCCGCCGATGTTGCGGTTGGAGTTGTTGGTTGCGAAACCGTCGGTCTTTGGCTGCTCGCCGAAAGCGTACTGAACTTGGCCGTAGAAACCGCCGAGGTTCGAAGGCAGGAAGTAGCTGACTGCGTTGTTCGTACGAACGTACAGGTTGTTAGCCAGTGGGTTGCCCGTCAGCGTGTAGCCAGCGCGCGTTGCGTCCATCAAGCTGCCGCCGATGCCGGTGGTAGCGAACGGGTCGAAGTTGGTGTCGTTCAGGTACGTGGTGTTGAAGTCACGGCCCAGACGGATTTCACCGAAACCGCCAGACAGGCTCACGGTCGAACGGCGGTTGAAGTTGAAGCCGGAGTCAGCAGCTGCGTCGCCGCGACCACCATTGCCCAGACCGGTGTCTGCGTTGTAGCCGGCTTCGAGCCAGAAGCTTGCAGCCAGGCCGCCACCGAGGTCTTCAGTGCCGCGGAAACCGAGACGGCTGGTGGTGATGCCACCCGAAGCGAGTTGCCAGTTCTTGGTCTGGACGCCGTTGACCTTGGTTTCGGTGTAGCGAACACCAGCGTCAACCACACCGAACAACGTGACCGACGACTGAGCCGAAGCGATGCCGGCGACAGCCAGGGCAGCCAAAGCAACTAGGGATTTTTTCATTGCGAGTTTCTCCAAGGTTAAACATAGGGCTCCGGTGCAGAGGGCTCACTGTGCTGCGCACTTTTGTGCTCCCACCGGACCCCGGGCCAACCTCCTTTTGGGAAGTTGTAGCTATTGCACCAGAGCCGCCGAAGCAGAGCAAAAGAATTCAGTTGAAATGTCGATAACGCAGAGAGTTTCGTTGCAGACATGCAACAGAGCCCGGCGTGGTGCTTCTCACGGCTTGCTCCGCCGCCACCTGCGCAGCTCGGCCAGAATGCAGGCATGACCCGCTCGTCCCACCCTCTAGATCCGTTGCTCGTGGCCGCCGATTCGGCGCTGCGAACCCTGTTCGCCCGACCGCACGGGAGTCGCGCCATGCCACCGCCGGCTACGGAGCCGATCGCGCTGAACGAGGCAGATCGTCGCGAAGCCGGCGCATTGATGCGCGTCAATCACGTCGGCGAGGTCTGCGCGCAGGCGCTTTACGTGGCGCAGGCCGCATCGACGCCCGACCCCGCTTTGCGCGCACATTTCATGGAGGCCGCGCGTGAAGAAACCGACCACCTCGCCTGGACCCGGCAGCGGCTCGACGCACTGGGCGCCAAGCCGTCGATGCTCAATCCGCTGTGGTTCGCCGGCGCTTTCGGGCTGGGTCTGGTAGCCGGACGGCTGGGAGATCCGGTCAGTCTCGGCTTCGTTGCCGAAACCGAACGGCAGGTCGAGGCGCATCTGGCCAGCCACCTCGGCCGACTTCCGGCAGGAGATACCGAATCGCGCGCCGTCGTCGAGCAGATGAAGACCGACGAGGCACGACACGCGGCCGAAGCGGTGAGTGCCGGCGCCGCCGAACTGCCGGCGCCGGCCAAGGCGCTGATGCGACTGACCGCCCGCATCATGACGACGGTCGCGCACCGGATCTGATTTCAGCTCTCGATCAGGTCGAAGCTGGTCGTGATTTCGGCCATTTTGCCCAGCATGATGCTGGCGGAGCAGTAGGTGTCGTGACTCAGCGCAATCGCGCGTTCGACTGCGGCGGCCGGAATGCCTTTTCCGGCGACGGTGAAGTGCATGTGGATCTTCGTGAACACCTTCGGGTCGGTTTCCGCACGTTCGCTGGTCAGCTTCACGCTGCAGCGCTCGACGTTGTGGCGACCGCGCTTCAGGATCAGCACCACGTCGTAGGCCGTACAGCCGCCCGTGCCGGCGAGCACCGTTTCCATCGGTCGAGGCGCGAGGTTCTGGCCTCCGTTCTGCGGCTTGGCCGCATCGGGCGCGCCGTCCATCGTCAACACGTGGCCGCTGCCTGTTTCGGCGACGAAGCCCATCGACGAGCGCGCGCCTGCGTTGCCGGTCCAGCTGACTGTGCATTCCATATATCTGTGACTCCGAGGGTGGGGCATGCGGAAATCCGCCAAAATCGCCCCGTTTTGTGTGGGAAAAACGTCAGTGCTTGTTGCAATGCAACAAACAGCCGATATACTTTATTTCATCGCACATCACCGATGTGCACCGGTTGTCTCCTCCACCCTCTCAATTGGTGGATTTAGCCCCGAGTCGCAAGACTCGGGGCTTTTTTATTGGCCGTAACTCGACGTTCGCGATTGCCCATGACCTCTCCGCTCACCCCCGCCGACTACCTCAAGAAGATTCTCACAGCCCGCGTCTACGACGTGGCGGTCGAGTCGGCTCTTGAGAAGGCGAAGGCACTCAGCGAGCGCATCGGCAACACGGTTCTGCTCAAGCGCGAAGACCAGCAGCCCGTTTTCAGCTTCAAGCTGCGCGGTGCATACAACAAGATGGTCCACCTCACGCCGACGCAACTGGCAGCAGGCGTGATCTGCGCTTCGGCCGGCAACCATGCGCAGGGCGTGGCACTCGGCGCGCGCAAGCTCGGCGCCCGCGCGGTCATCGTGATGCCGGTAACGACGCCGCAGCTCAAGGTCGACGCGGTGCGCGCACTCGGCGGCGAAGTGCACCTGCACGGCGACAGCTATTCGGATGCCTACGTCTACGCGCTCGAGCAGCAGAAGCAGAACGGCCTGACCTTCGTTCATCCGTTCGACGATCCGGATGTGATCGCCGGCCAGGGCACGATCGCGATGGAAATCCTGCGCCAGCATCAGGGCCCACTCGACGCGGTGTTCGTCGCCATCGGCGGCGGCGGGCTCATCTCCGGCGTGGCCAACTACATCAAGGCGGTGCGGCCGGAGATCAGGGTGATCGGCGTGCAGATGAACGACTCCGACGCCATGATGCAGTCGGTGGCTGCGCACCAACGCGTGACGCTGCCCGATGTCGGCCTTTTCTCCGATGGCACGGCGGTGAAGCTGGTCGGCGAGGAAACCTTTCGCATCGCCAGCGAACTGGTCGACGAGTTCGTCACCGTCGACACCGACGCGGTCTGCGCAGGCATTAAGGACGTGTTCATCGACACGCGCAGCATCGTCGAACCGGCCGGCGCGCTGGCCGTGGCGGCGATCAAGCAGTACGTCGAAAAACATGGCAAGCGCGGCGAAACCTATGCAGCGATCCTGTGCGGCGCCAACATGAACTTCGATCGGCTGCGCTTCGTGGCCGAGCGCGCGGAGGTCGGCGAAGAACGCGAAGCGCTGTTCGCCGTGACGATTCCCGAAGTGCGCGGGAGTTTCCGCCGCTTCTGCGAGGTGGTCAGCGCGCTGCCGGGCGCGTCGCGCAGCGTGACCGAGTTCAACTACCGCATCAGCGACACCAGCGAAGCGCATGTGTTCGTCGGCCTGACGACCACGGTTCGCGGCGAATCCACGACCATCGCCGATACCTTCGTGCAAAACGGATTCGGCGCCATCGACCTGACGCACGACGAACTCGCCAAGGAGCACATCCGCCACATGGTCGGGGGTCGAACCGGGCTGGCGCAGGACGAGCGCTTGCTGCGCTTCGTGTTCCCGGAACGTCCGGGCGCGCTGCTGAAATTCCTGAGCCTGATGCGACCGAACTGGAACATCAGCCTGTTCCATTACCGCAACCAGGGCGCCGACTACGGTCGCATCCTGGTCGGCCTGCAGGTGCCGGTCGCCGACCATGCGGCGTTCGACGAATTCCTGCACACGCTGGCGTATCCGTTCGTCGAGGAGACGAACAATCCGGTGTACCGACTGTTCCTGCAGAAGTAACGCCGGCAAGAAGAGGCGTCTACCGTGGCGCCATCGCCGGCAGAGGCTGCTGCACCGGTATCGCCATCGGCCGCGCCGGCAACTGGAGAATCATCGCGGTCGGCGCGTCGATGCCGGCTCCGAGCGAGGCCGAGCGCGTCGACACCGACTGCAGCACATAGCCTTCGCCGACCGCACTCCCGACGCGGAACGGCCGTGCCGGCCTGCCGTCGACGGCGATCAACGCCGCACCGCGCTGCATCACATCGGCAACCACGCCCACCAACGAGAAACGGCTAGCGGCGTCAGGAGCGAGCGCGACCTGCGATTCGGCCGAAACCGCGCCGAGCAGCTTGCCGACAGCCACCGGATCGACCGCGGCAGCCGGCGCAGCGACGACGGCAGGAGGCGGTGTCGCGTCCGCAGGCGCAGCCAGGCGAAAGGCCCAGAAGGCGATGCCGGCCACGGCCAGAACCCATATCAGGAAGGTGGTCAGGGCTGCGGGCCAGCGGGCGGACGGAGAAGTGAGCGTCATGAGGGCGGATTATCATGCAGCCATGCTTTCTTCATGCCGACCTCTCAAACGCGTTCTCCGGCGCGGTGCCCAGCGCGGTTTCACGCTGATCGAGCTGATGGTGGTGCTCGTCATCATCGGCGTGCTGGCTGCGCTGATCGTGCCGAACGTGATCGGCCGCGCCGACGACGCCCGCGCCACGGCCGCCAAGACCGACGTCAACAACATCATGCAGGCGCTCAAGCTGTACCGGCTAGACAACCAGCGCTACCCGACGGCCGAACAGGGCCTGCAGGCACTCATCACGCGACCGACCTCGGGTCCTTCGGCGCCGAACTGGAAGACGTACGTCGAAAAGCTGCCGAACGACCCGTGGGGCCGGCCTTACCAGTATCTGAACCCCGGCATCAAGGGCGAGATCGACGTGCTGTCGCTGGGCGCCGACGGGCAGCCGGGCGGCGAAGGCAACAATGCCGACATCGGCAGCTGGCAATAGGCTTCGGCGCCTCCGCAGGCCGCATGCTTTCACGGCGCGCCCGGCGGGATTCACGCTGCTGGAAATGATCGTGGTGATCGCCGTCGTCGCGATCGCCACCGCCGGTGTAGCGCTTTCGCTGCGTGATTCGGGCCAGGCCGGCCTCGAGCGCGAAGCCGACCGGCTGGCTGCGTTGCTGGAAGCCGGACGCGCCCAGTCGCGCGCCAGCGGCGCCGTCGTGACCTGGCGCCCGACCATTCAAGGCCCGCCCGGCTTCACCTTCGAAGGCTTGCCGCGCGGCACGCTCCCGACCGGCTGGCTGACGACCAACATCAACGCACAGCCCATCGGTCCGGGCGGCAACGCCATCGACACGCTGGTGCTCGGGCCGGAACCCATCATCGCGCCGCAGCAGGTGGTGCTGACCGTCAACGGCACGCCGCCGCGCAGTCTGCGACTCTCGACCGACGGCTTGCGTCCCTTCACCGTGACAGCACCATGAAGCAGCGTCATGACAGAGGCCAGCGCGGCTTCACGCTGATCGAAGTGCTGGTCGCACTGGCGATCGTGGCAATCGCGCTGGCTGCGGGAACGCAGGCTACTTCGGCGCTGACGCGCAACGCGCAACGGCAGTCCGATGTGATGCTGGCCCAGATCTGCGCCGAGAACGAGCTGGTCAAGGCACGGCTGTCGCGGCAGATGCCGCCGGTCGGACTCAGCACCTTGTCCTGCACACAGGCCGGCGTGCTTTTCGCGCTGACGATCAACACCGTGCAGACCCTCAACCCGAATTTCCGCCGGGTCGACGTCGGCGTGCGGGACGCCTTCGACTCCCCGGTACTTCAGGTCTCGACGATCGTCGGGCGCTACTGATGAGCATGCGCAAATCCCGGGCCGGCGGTTTCACGCTGATCGAACTGATGGTCGCCATCGCGGCCATGGCGCTGCTCGCGCTCATGAGCTGGCGCGGGCTCGACGGCATGACGCGCGCGCAGTCGCTGAACAGGGACCGTGGCGACGCCGTGCTCACGCTGCAGACCACGCTGTCGCAGTGGGGCGCCGACCTCGACGCCATCGTGGCGCCGGCACAGATCCAGCCGATTTCATGGAACGGTCGCGTGCTGCGCCTGACGCGCCGCAGCACCAACGGCGAAAGGCCTGCGCTGCAGGTCGTCGCTTGGAGCGTTCGTACCGATGCCGGCAGCGGTCCCGGCGCCGGCACGCGCTGGCGCCGCTGGCAATCGCCCGACATCGACACCCGCGCCGGCTGGCAGCAAGCCTGGGACCAGGCCTCCGCCTGGGCGCAGGACGGCAATGGCTCGGCGCTCGGCGGCGAGGTCGCGCTGATGCCGGTCGATGCCTGGCAGATGTTCTATTACAACGGTACGGGCTGGATCAACGCAGGCTCGGACGGCGGTTCTTCGAACTCTGCCTTCGTGATTCCGGAAGGTGTCCGGCTGGTTCTCACCCTGCCGCCGGGGCCTGGCCTCGCCGGCGTGCTGACACGCGACTGGGTGCGACCGACCGCGACAGTGGCGAAATCATGACGCGACGCGACCGCCTTCGCATCGCGGAACGCGGCGTCGCGCTGCTGGCGGCGATGCTGACCGTCACGCTGGTCGCGACCTTCGCGGCTGCGGCGCTCTGGCAGCAATGGCGCGCGGTGGAGGTCGAGACGGCCGAGCGGGCGCGCATGCAGGCGTCCTGGGTGCTGATCGGAGCGATCGACTGGTCGCGGCTGATCCTGCGCGAAGACGGTCGCGGCGCCGGTCAGGCGACCGACAACCTCGGCGAGCCGTGGGCGATACCGCTCGAGGAAGCGCGGCTCACGAGCTTCCTGGCAGCCGACAAGAACGTGTCGAGCGATGCACTGGAAGGTCTGCCGGACGCTTTCCTGTCGGGCCGCATCGTCGATGCGCAGTCGAAGCTCAACGTGCTGAATCTGGTGAGCGGCGGCAAGCCCTTGCCGGCGGCCGTGGCCGCATTCACCAAGCTCTTCTCCATGCTGGGCCTGCCACCGCAGGAACTCTCCGCCATGACATCCAGTCTGGCGCGTGCGCTTCCGGTCCAGTCGACGATCACCAATACGACGACGACCACCACCACGACGACGGGAACCGCGACAGCGACATCCACGGCAACGACATCGGTCGAGAGGAGCAGTGCCACGGCCCCATCCGCCGACGCGCCGCTGCTGCCGCAGCAGGTGTCGCAGCTCGTGTGGCTGGGCCTGTCGAGCTCGACGGTGAAGGCGCTCGAGCCCTATGTCACCATCCTGCCGGTAGCGACGCCGGTCAACGTCAACACCGCCGGACCCGAAGTTCTCTTCGCCAGTATTCCGAAACTCGACATGGCCGGTGCGCAGCGGCTCGTGTCGATGCGGGCGCGTGGTCCGTTCCAGAATCTGGGCCAGATGACCGAAGCGGTTTCCAACGCGCAGATCGTCGATGGCCAGCAAAGCGTCACCACCGACTACTTCGAGATCCTCGGCAAGCTGCGGCTCGATCGCACCTGGGTCGAGGAACGTTCGCTCGTACAGCGAAAAGGCACGGACGTCATCATTCTTTGGCGCGAACGTGGTGCGGGAACGACAGTTCCTCCGCTCCGACCGTGACCGCGACGTGCTGTTACGTTATTCGGTTAAAAGACCTTTTGGAGTGATGCACCGGGCGTTCTTAGCTATCGAATTGATAGCATAAAGCGTCGGTCCGCTCCTACAATGAATTCGATCTGCTGTGGTCTTTAGCATTCCTTTCACTCTTCCCGCCTCCTCCGAGGCCCGTCCCGATTCATGTCGATGCTGCTCGTAACCCTTCCGCTCCCGCCGGCGTCTGCCAGCGGAGAGTACGGCTGGACGCTCTGGTCGGCCGACGGCTCGCTGCGTTCCAGCGGCAACGCGCGCCTCCAGCTGCTTCCCGCCGGCGAGGAGATCACGCTGGCTGTGCCGGCAGCCGCGCTGTCGTGGCACCAGGTCACGCTGCCGCAGGGCAGCATGGGCGGCGCGGTGCGGCTGCGCTCGGTGCTCAACGGGCTGCTAGAAGACCGCGTGCTCGACGAACCCGAGATGCTGCACTTCGCGCTGGCGCCCGACGCCGCCGTCGGTAGACCGGTCTGGGTCGCGGCCTGCAACCGCATCTGGCTGCGCTCGGCGGTCCAGGCCTTCGAAGCCGCCGGTCGGCGGGTCGGCCGCATCGTCCCCGAATTCGTTCCCGCTGCGCCCGATGCGCCGATGTCCCTGTTCGTGACCGGCGAGCCTGCCGATGCGCAGATCACCGTCTGCGATGCCGGCGGCGTGCTGACGTTGCCGCTCAACACGGGCGGCGTGGCGGCGCTCGGACTTTTGCCCGACGACACGCTGGCGCAGGCCGAGCCGGCTGTCGCCGCCATCGCGGAAGATCTTCTGCAGCGGCAGATGCCTATCGTGCTGCCAGCCGAACGCTGGCTGCAGGCCACGCGCTCGGACTGGGATCTGGCGCAGTTCGGGCTGGCATCGACCGGGCGCGCGCGTGCCGGCAAGAAAGCGACTGCACTGCTTCAATCGCTTTGGCTCGGTCCGCAGTGGCGTGCTGCCCGCTGGGGCGTGGCGGTGCTGCTGCTGGCACAGCTGATCGGCGTGAATGCCTGGGCCTGGAAGGAGCAGCGTGCGCTGGATGCCAAGCGCGCGTCCATCGGTGCGATCCTGGTGCAGACCTTCCCGACGGTGAAGCCGTACGAGCCTCAACTGCAGATGGTGCGCGAAGTCTCGATCCTGCAGCAGGCGACCGGCGGCGTCGCGCCGAGCGATCTCGAACCCATGCTCGGCGCGCTGGCGGTGAGCCTGCCGCCCGGCCGCACGCCGTCGGCGATCGATTACAGCGGCGGACAGCTGCGGCTGCGCGGCCTCGGGCTGGCGATGTCGGACATGAGCGGCATCTCGACCGCCATGGCCGCACGCGGCTACGGAGTGCGCAGCGAAGGCGACCTGTTGCTGGTACAGGCCGAGGCCCCACGATGAGCACGACCACACGCACCAACATGCGCCAGAACCTGCAACCGAGGCCCGCGGGCAACCTGCGCGCGCGCGCAAACGCCTGGTGGAAAGAACTCGGCGCCCGCGAGCGGCAGCTGGTCATGGCGGCTGGCGCGCTGGTGCTGCTGGCGCTGCTCTGGTGGGTCTGCCTCGCACCGGCATTGCGCACGCTTGCCAGCGCGCCGGCCGCGCATGCCCAGCTTGACGTCCAGCTCCAGCAGATGGTCACGCTGCAGGCACAGGCCCGCGCATTGCAGGCGCAGCCGCGAGTCAATCGCGACGACGCGCTTCGTGCGCTCGAGAGCACGGTCAGGCAAGGGCTCGGCGCGAACGCGCAGATGCAGGTGGCCGGCGGCAGCGCCGGCGACGGCGTGCTGGTCACGCTCGGCGGCACGCCGCCGGACGCGCTGGTGCAGTGGCTGTCGCAAGCGCGCGGCAATGCGCGTGCCGTGCCGCGCGAGGTTCATCTGACGCGGTCGCAGGTCAGCGTGGCGAGGCCGATCGCCTTCACCCCCGCCGCCGCGCCCGGCGCGATGCCGGGTCTCGTTCCGGCACCTGCCGCTGCAGCTTCCGGTCCGACGCGCGCGCGCTGGGACGGCACGCTGGTGATGAGCCTACCCGCCCCTCGCTGAGCCGATGGTCACGCACAACGCCTTCCGACCTCCCCGGCCGGCCTCCCACGGCTGGCGCTGGGCGCTGCTCGGCGGACTTCTGGGCGGATTGCTGGCGCTCTCGGTCTTCGCACCGGCACGCTGGCTGGCTTCGGGCCTGGCGAGCGCGACCGGCGGCCGGCTGCAGCTGGTCAACGCGCGCGGCACGGTCTGGAACGGAACTTCGGGCGTCGTTTTCTCCAGCGGTGCAGCGGGCGCCGAATCGATTTCATTGCCCGGCGCGCTGGCCTGGACGCTGCGTCCCGGCTGGGGCACGGTGAACGCATCGCTCGACCTGCCCTGCTGCGCAGCCCAACCGCTGCTGCTCAAGGCGCGTCCTCACCTCGACGGCGTCCAGCTCGACTGGGGCGACGGCCGTTCGCGCTGGCCGGCCGCCATGCTCGCCGGCTTCGGCGCGCCATGGAACACGCTCAAGCCCGAAGGCACGCTCGAACTCTCGACGCAGGCCTTCACGATGCATATGCAACGTGCGCAACTGGCACTGGCCGGCCGCGCCACGCTCGACGCGACCGACATCTCGTCGAGCCTCTCCACGCTGCGCCCGATGGGCAGCTACAGAGTCACGATCGAAGGCGGCCCTGCGCCGACCCTGCTCCTCACCACCCTCGAAGGCAGCCTGCAGCTCAACGGCAACGGCCGCTGGAACGGCAGGGCCATGCGCTTCGACGGCGAAGCCAGTGCGGCACCGGGACGCGAAGACGCGCTTTCGAATTTACTGAACATCATCGGGCGACGCGACGGCGCGCGCTCGCTCATCACACTGGGTTGACCATGAAGAACCTGTCTTCTCACGGCGTCCGTCTCGGCATCGCCGCCCTCGCGGCGCAACTGCTCATGACGACCTGCCTGCCTGCCGCACTCGCACAAGACGGCGCACCGCGTCGCGGCGAACCGATCACGCTGAATTTCGCCAATGCCGAGATCGAATCCGTGGCGCGCACGATGGCCGTCATCACCGGCCGCGACGTGGTCGTCGATCCGCGCGTCAAGGGCACCCTCAACCTCACGACCGATCGCGCCATCGCGCCGGCTGCCGCCTTCAACCAGTTCGCAGCGGCGCTGCGGCTCCAGGGCTTCGCCATCGTGCAGGCCGACGGCCTCTACAAGATCGTGCCCGAGGCCGACGCCAAGCTGCAGAGCAGCACCGTCGCCACCTCGACCAGCGGCATGGCGGCCCTGAGCGGCAACCAGATCGTGACGCAGGTCTTCAAGCTGAACTACGAGTCGGCCAACAACCTGCTGCCGGTGCTGCGTCCGCTGATCGCGCCCAACAACACCATCAACGTGAACCCCGGCAACAACTCGCTGGTGATCACCGACTACGCCGAGAACATGCGACGCCTGGCCCGCATCGTCGCCTCGCTCGACGTGCCGAATGCGTCGGACATCGAGGTGATCCCTCTCAAGCATTCGATAGCCAACGACATGGTGCCGCTGATCACGCGCCTGCTCGACGGCGGTTCGAGCACCGGAGCCGGCGGCGTCGCGGGCGGCGTGCCCGGCGCGGTCGATTCGACCTTCCGCACCGCGCTGCTGGCCGACACGCGCAGCAACTCGCTGATCCTGCGCGCAGCCAATCCGGCGCGCGCGCAACTGGTCCGCACGCTGGTCGACAAGCTCGACCGGCCACCGATCGAGGGCGAGAACGGCGCGTCCGGCAATATCTATGTCGTCTACCTGAAGAATGCCGATGCAACGAAGCTGGCGACGACCCTGCGCGCGGCGATCTCGAACGAAGCGCGCGGCGTATCGGCGACCGGCGGGCTGACCGGCGGCACCGGCACGGGCGTGAACCAGAACCAGCAGCAGCAGAACAACAACAACGCGAGCGGCCAGAACAGCTCGGCCGCCACCGCGCCGCTGAACAACAACAACGCCATCTCCACCGGTGGCCAGATCCAGGCCGACCCGACCACCAACTCGCTCATCATCACCGCCGCCGAACCGCAATACCGGCAGATCCGCGCCGTGATCGACCGGCTCGACGGCCGGCGTGCACAGGTGATGGTCGAGAGCCTGATCATCGAAGTCAACGCCGACAAGGCAGCCGAGTTCGGCGTGCAGTGGCAGACCGCCATCGGCGGCACCGGCGCGGTCGGCAACAACTCCAGCCTGGCCGGCACCAACATCTTCAACCTCGCGGCAGGCACGTCGAGTACCGGTGTCGCGGCGCAACCCTCGAGCGGCTTCAACATCGGCCTGGGCACAACCATCGGCGGCGTGAGCGCGCTCGGACTGGTGGCCCGGTTGCTGCAGAGCAACGGCGAAGGCAACGTGCTTTCCACGCCCAACCTGCTGACGCTCGACAACGAGGAAGCCAAGATCGTGATCGGCCAGAACGTGCCCTTCGTGACCGGCCAGTACACCAACACCGGCAGCAGCAGCACGGCAGTCAGCCCGTTCCAGACCATCGAGCGCAAGGACGTCGGCCTGACGCTGCGCGTGCGCCCGCAGATCAGCGAGAACGGCACGGTGAAGATGCAGATCTTCCAGGAGGTGTCGAGTGTGGTTCAGTCGACGGTGAACAATTCGAACGGCCCGACGACCAGCAAGCGTTCGATCGAATCGAACGTGCTGGTGAACGACGGCAGCATCATCGTGATCGGCGGCCTGCTGCAGGACCAGTATTCACGCAGCGACGAGAAGGTGCCGGTGCTCGGCGACGTGCCGATCCTGGGCAATCTTTTCAAGAGCGAAGTGCGCACCCGCAGCAAGACCAACCTGATGGTGTTCCTGCGCCCGGTGGTGATGCGCGACGCTGCGGGCAGCGAAGCCGTCGCCATCGACCGCTACGACTCGCTGCGCCTCTTGCAGCAGACATCGCAGCCGATCAACGACAACCCGATGCTGCGCAACGTCGGCGAGGCGCCCGTCATTCCGCCGATCACGACCACGCTGCCCGCACTGCTGGCCGTTCCGCCCGCAGCCGACGGCAGTCGCCGCATCATTGGCACGCAGCTGATTCCGCCGCCGATGATCGACAGCGTGCCGCCGGCGCCGCCAAGCCCGATCAAGGGTGCGCCGCCGCCGACCGGCGATCCGATGAGCCGGCGCGAATTCGTCAACTGAGGTCATTGCCGTGCGCTATCCCCTGCCCTATGCGTTCGCGCGTACACAGCAACTGCTGCTGGAACAGGCCGACGACGGCAGCTGCACGCTCTGGATGCCGCGCTCGCCGCCGCGCAGTGCGCTGAGCGAAGTCGCCCGCCGGTTCGACGTCAAGGCGTTCGAGGCGCTCGACGGACCGCAACTGGCCCAGCGCATCAGCGCGGCCTACGCGCATGGCGAATCGAATGCCGCCGCGGTCGTCAGCGAAGTCCAGGGCGAAGCCGACCTGTCGCGGATGATGCAGGAGCTGCCCGCCGTCGAGGACTTGCTGGAATCGGCCGGCGACGCGCCGATCATCCGCATGCTCAACGCGCTGCTGACGCAGGCGGCGCGCGACGGTGCGAGCGACATCCACATCGAGCCCTACGAGCGCACGTCGTCGGTGCGCTTCCGCATCGACGGCACGCTGCGCGAAGTGGTGCAGCCCAACCGGGCGCTGCATGCGGCGCTGATCTCACGGCTGAAGATCATGGCCGACCTCGACATCGCCGAAAAGCGCCTGCCGCAGGACGGCCGCATTTCTCTGCGGATCGGTACGCGCGCGGTCGACGTGCGCGTTTCCACTCTGCCAAGTGCCCACGGCGAACGTGCCGTTCTGCGACTGCTGGACAAGAACGAAAGCAAGCTCACGCTCGAGGCCGTCGGCATGCAGGGCGACACGCTGGACCGTTTCGAGACGCTGATCGGCCAGCCGCACGGGATCATCCTGGTGACCGGCCCGACCGGTTCCGGCAAGACGACCACGCTGTATGCGGCGCTGAGCCGGCTCGACGCCGGGCGCAGCAACATCATGACGGTGGAAGACCCGATCGAGTACGAGCTGCCGGGCGTCGGCCAGACCCAGGTCAACGCGAAGATCGAGCTGACCTTCGCCAAGGCGCTGCGAGCCATCCTGCGGCAGGACCCGGACGTGATCATGATCGGCGAAATCCGCGATTTCGAGACCGCGCAGATCGCCATCCAGGCCTCGCTCACCGGCCATCTCGTGCTGGCCACGCTGCACACGAACGACTCGGTCAGCGCCGTCACGCGGCTGACCGACATGGGCGTCGAACCCTTCCTGCTGAGCTCGTCGCTGCTGGGCGTGCTGGCGCAACGGCTGGTGCGCAAGCTCTGCCCGGTGTGCGCGGTGCATTCGAGCGTCGAAGGCGAAGCGACGCCGGTCGGATGCGATGCCTGCGGCCAGACCGGCTACCAGGGCCGGACCGGCATCTTCGAACTGCTGGTCGCGGACGATGCGGTGCAGTCGCTGATCCACAGCCGCGCACCCGAGAGCCAGATCTTCACGGCCGGCGAACGCGGCGGACTGCGCTCGATGCGCGCCGACGGCGAACGGCTGGTGGCGGCCGGGATCACGTCACGCGCCGAATTGCTGCGCGTGACACGCGACTGAGCGGGACGCGATGCCCGCCTATTCCTTCGAAGCGATCGACGAACAGGGCCAGGCGCGCAAGGGCGTGCTGGAGGCCGACACCGCCCGCGCCGCACGCGGCATGCTGCGCGCGCAGAAACTGATTCCGCTCGACGTCGCGGTGGTCGGCCAGCCGGGCGTGCTCAAGGCGGACGGCACGGCAGCCAGACGCCCGCTGTTCAGCCGCGGACGCGCCTTCAATTCGACCGGCCTCGCCGTATGGACACGGCAGATCGCAGGACTGGTTTCCGCCGGCCTGCCGCTCGAACGCGCGCTGACCGCCCTCACCGACGAAGCCGAAACCGAGCCCCAGCGCGACCTCATCGCTTCGCTGCGCGCCGAAGTCAATGCCGGTTCGCCTTTCGCGCGTGCGCTGGCGCAGCATCCGCGCGAGTTCTCGCCGATCTACACGGCTGTGATCGGTGCCGGCGAGCACAGCGGCAATCTCGGGCTGGTGCTCGACAAGCTGGCCGACGACCTCGAACAGCGCCAGGCGCTGCAGCAGAAGCTGGTCGGTGCCGCGCTGTATCCGGCCATCGTCACGCTGGTGGCGATCGTGATCGTGATCTTCCTGGTCAGCTACGTCGTGCCGCAGGTGGCGAACGTTTTCGCCGGTACCAAGCGCGCGCTGCCGGTATTGACCGTCGCGATGCTGGCGCTTAGCGCTTTCGTGCGCAGCTACGGCTGGCTCGCGCTGATCGTGCTGGTCGTCGGCGGCTTCGCGATGCGCGTCGCGCTGGCCCGCGACGCCTTCCGCGAGAAGTTCGATGCCGCCTGGCTCAACCTGCCGCTGATCGGAAAGCTGGCACGCGGCTACAACGCCGCGCGCTTCGCCAGCACGCTCGCGATGCTGGCGACCGCCGGCGTGCCGATCCTGCGTGCATTGCAGGCGGCAGCCGAAACGCTGGGCAACCGCGCGATGCGGGCCGATGCGCTCGACGCGCTGGTGCTGGTGCGCGAAGGCGCGCCGCTGGCCTCGGCGCTGGCGCAGAAGAAGCGCTTCCCGGGCATCGTCTCGATGTTCGCGCGGCTCGGCGAGCAGACCGGCACGCTGCCGCTGATGCTGCAGCGCGCATCGAACCAGCTCGGCGCCGAAGTGCAGCGCCGCGCACTGCATCTGGCGACGATCCTGGAGCCGCTGCTGATCGTGGCGATGGGCGGCGTCGTGATGCTGATCGTGCTGGCCGTGCTGATGCCGATCATTCAGCTGAATCAATTCGTCAAATAGACAGATGGCCGTCTCGCTCGACGACAAGCTGGTGGTGGCGATCTCGTCGCGAGCGCTGTTCGACTTCGAGGAAGAAAACCGCATCTTCGATGCCGCCGACCCGAAGCCCTACATGCAGCTGCAGCAGCAGCGGCTGAAGGAACCGGCCAAGCCGGGCGTGGCTTTTCCGCTCGTGCACAAGCTGCTGCGCTTCAACACAGCCACAGCGCGCCGTGTCGAAGTGGTGCTGCTGTCGCGCAACGACCCGGTCACCGCACTGCGCATCTTCCATTCGGCGCAGGACGCCGGACTGGAATTGCAGCGCGGCGTGTTCACGCAGGGGCGCGATCCGTTCAGGTACCTGCGGCCGCTCGGCGCGCACCTGTTCCTTTCGGCCAACGAGCAGGACGTGAACGAGGCGCTGCAGCTGGGATTTCCAGCGGCGCGCGTTTTGACGGCTTCCGTCGCTGCCGGCATGAACTATCCCGGCGAACTGCGCATCGCGTTCGACGGCGACGCCGTGCTGTTTTCCGACGAGGCGGAGCGCGTCTACCAGACCGACGGCCTCGCCGCGTTCCAGTCGCACGAGAGCGACAAGGCTGCGCTGCCGCTTTCGGGCGGCCCTTTCAAGCCGCTGCTCGCTGCGCTCTATCAACTGCAGCAACAGGCCGGCATCTCCGGCATGCGCATCCGCACGGCGCTGGTCACTGCCCGAAGCGCACCGGCCCACGAGCGCGCCATCAACACGCTCATGAACTGGGGCCTCGCGGTGGACGAGGCGATGTTCCTCGGCGGCCTCGAAAAAGGCCCGTTCCTGCGCGAGTTCGAGCCCGACTTCTTCTTCGACGACCAGACCGGGCATGTCGATTCGGCGTCGCGGCACGTGCCGTCGGGTCATGTGTCGAGCGGCATCAGCAACCTGCGCTGACGGTTTCAGTTTCGTCTAAGGCTGGCGGAGGTTCGGTGGCTAGGATGGCGAGATCCACGACTCCCTGGCGCGCAACTTGCGCGGTGCCTGCATGCCCTCCACGACCGACACGACCGACACGACGACACCGAAAAAGCCGCCACTCATCGAAACCATCCGCCGCGTCGCCTCGCTGACGGCGCCGTATTTCCGCTCGGAGGAGAAGTTGAAGGCGCGCGGCATGCTGCTCGCCATCGTGCTGCTCAACCTCGGCGCGGTCTACATGCTGGTGCAGATCAACGAGTGGTATCGCGTCTTCTACGATGCGCTGCAGAACAAGGACCAGGCAGTGTTCTGGCAGCAGATCGTCCGTTTCTGCTGGCTGGCGCTGATCTACATCGTGATCGCGGTCTACAAGTTCTACCTGACGCAGGTGCTCGAATTGCGCTGGCGCGCCTGGATGACCGACCACTACCTGTCGCGCTGGCTGGCCCACAAGGCCTTCTACCGGATGGAGCTGGCGCGTTTCACGAACGATTCCAACCGCAGCCCGGACAACCCGGACCAGCGCATCCAGGAAGACCTGAACCTGTTCACCAGCTACACCGTGACGCTGAGCATGGGCATGCTCAATTCGCTGGTCACGCTGCTGAGCTTCGTCGGCATCCTGTGGTCGCTGAGCGGGTCGCTCGAATTCACCGCGCCGGCATTTCTCGGCGGCGGCGCATGGACGATTCCGGGCTACATGCTGTGGGCGGCGGTCGCGTATTGCGGCGTCGGCAGCGTGATCGCGCACTTCATCGGACGTCCGCAGGTCAGGCTCAATTTTCAGCAGCAGGCGATGGAAGCGAACTTCCGCCATCACATGGTTCGGGTGCGCGAATACAGCGAATCCATCGCGCTCGACGGCGGCGAGCCGGTCGAGCGTCGGCAGCTCGACACACGCTTCGGTGCCGTGATGGGCAATTATTTCAAGCTCGTCAAAAGCCAGAAGAACCTCACCTGGTTCAGCAGCTTCTTCGGTCAGGCTGCCGTGATCTTTCCGCTCATCGTCGCGTCGCCCCGCTATTTCAGCGGCGCGATCCAGCTGGGGCAGCTGATGCAGATCAACTCGGCATTCGGCCGCGTGCAGGATTCGCTGAGCTGGCTGGTCGACAACTACATGTCCATCGCGATCTGGAAAGCCACCACCGACCGGCTCGCCGGCTTCGAGGAAAGCCTGAGTGCCGAGTCGCGCGAAAACCCGGCCTTCGCTTCGCAGCGCTCGGGCAACGCCATCGATGCGAACGGGCTGACAGTCGATCTGCCGGACGGTTCGACGCTGCTCGCGGGCACCGATCTGCATGTCGCACCGGGCGACACGGTGCTGGTCCATGGTCCGTCGGGCAGCGGCAAATCCAGCCTGTTCCGCTCGCTCGCCGGGATCTGGCCGCATGCGCGCGGCAACGTCGCCCTGCCCGTCGACACCATGTTCATCCCGCAACGACCGTACTTTCCGGACGGCCCGCTGCGCGATGCGCTGGCCTATCCGCAGCCGGCCACGGCGTTCGGCGACGCCGCACTGAAGCAGGCGTTGCGCGATGCGCTCCTGCCGCAACTGATCGACCAGCTCGACCGCCCCGACGCCTGGAGCCAGAAGCTGTCGGGAGGCGAACAACAGCGCCTGGCCATCGCCCGCGTGCTGCTGAAGAAGCCGGCCTGGGTGCTGGCCGACGAAGCGACCAGCGCGCTCGACGAAGACGCCGAAGCCACGCTGTACGAGCGGCTCGTGGCGCAGGCCAAGGAACGCGGCGGCGCCATCGTGTCGATCGCGCATCGCTCGACGCTGGGGGCGTTTCATGGCCGGCGCTGGCAGTTCAGGACAGCCGCCGCACGAGGCGACGCCGCTCCGGGTCAGCCGGCGTTCAAGCTCGAAGACGGCGCCGCTTCCACGTAGCGCGCCCAACCATTCGCCCGCAGTTCGCACGCCGGGCACGTGCCGCAGCCGTAGCCCCACTCGTGCCGGTGCACCCGGTCGCCGAGGTAGCAGGTGTGGGTTTCCTCGACGATCAGGTCGACCAGCGCCTTGCCGCCGAGGCGCTCGGCCATCGACCAGGTCTGCGCCTTGTCGATCCACATCAGCGGCGTCTCGATTACCAGGCGGCGCTCCAGCCCGAGCGACAGCGCGATCTGCATCGCCTTCATGGTGTCGTCGCGGCAGTCGGGATAGCCTGAATAGTCGGTTTCGCACACGCCGGTGACGATCACCTGCAGCCCGCGCCGGTAGGCCAGCGCGCCGGCCAGCGCCAGGAACAGCAGGTTGCGACCCGGCACGAAGGTGTTGGGCAGGCCGTCCGCCTGCATCGCGAAGGCGACTTCCTCGGTCAGCGACGAACCGCCGAGCTGCGACAGCGCATCGACGGTCAGCAGATGGTCGTCGCCCAGGCGCGGCGCCCAGTGCGGGAAACGTTCGCGCAGGCGTTCGCGCACGGTGTGGCGGACGTCGAGCTCGATGCGGTGGCGCTGGCCGTAGTCGAAGCCGAGTGTCTCGACGCGTTCGTATTTTTCGAGCGCATCGGCGAGACAGGTGGCGGAATCCTGGCCGCCGGAGAACAGGACGAGAGCGGTGGTGTGCATGGTTGCATTTTCGCAGCGCCGTCACGGCAGCGTCACAGCACCTTCCTAGAGTCCGCGCTGTCCCGAAATATCAAAGTGCGCCGCCGCGCGGCTGCCCCTCAGGAATCTTCATGAAGAACAAACTCTTTTACCCGTCCGTACTGAGCCTGTCGCTGGCCTTGGCGGCCTGCGGCGGCAACTCGAACGACGTGGTGAACACACCGACGACGCCCGCCACGCCGGCGACGCCGGTCGCATCCGCAAAGAACGTGATCTTCTTCCTCGGCGACGGCATGGGAATCACGACCATGACCGCGTCGCGCATCTACAAGGTCGGCGAAGACGGCGAACTGACGATGGACACGCTGCCCGAGACGGCCTTCATCCACACCTATTCGAACGACGGTCAGGTCACCGACAGCGCACCCTCGATGGCTGCCTACATGACCGGCGTGAAGATGAACAACGAGGTGATCTCGATGTCGCCCGACACGCAGGCGACCGACGCCGCCGGCAAGGCGTATCACGTCAACTTCGACAGCACCTGCCCGGCGACCGGCAACGGCACGCCGGCAGCGACCCTGCTGGAAATCATGAAGGCCGGCGACTACGCAACCGGTGTCGTGAGCACCGCGCGCATCACGCACGCCACGCCGGCCACCACCTATTCGCACGTCTGCCACCGCGACGCCGAAAACACCATCGCCGCCGCGCTCGTGCCCGGCGGCAGCGGCTACAACGCCAAGCTGGCCGACGGCGTGGACGTGATCCTCGGCGGCGGCAGCAGCTACTTCACACCCAAGGAGTCCGGCGGCCTGCGAAACGACAAGCGCGACCTGGTCGCCGAACTCAAGGCGGCCAAGTACAGCTTCGCGGCCAACAGGACGGAATTCGACAAGCTGCCCGTCGACGGCACGACGAAGATCGCCGGCATCTTCACCAAGAGCCACATGGCCTACGACCTGGACCGCGATCCCGCCAAGGAGCCGAGCCTGGCCGAAATGACCTCCAAGTCGATCGACGCACTCGTCGCACGCAAGAAGAAGGGCTTCTTCCTGATGGTCGAGGGCGGCCGCATCGACCACGCCCTGCACGCCACCAACGCCCGCCGCGCGCTGCAGGACACCGTGGCCTTCGACGACGCCGTCAAGGTCGCGCTCGACAAGATGAAGGTCATCGACCCGGACCTGAAGAACACGCTGATCGTCGTCACCGCCGACCACGACCACACGCTGCAGATGAACGGCTATGCCAAGCGCACCGGCAAGACCGAAGCCGGCAAGCCGGGCGTGCTCGGCCTGGTGAAGAACTACGTCGACGGCGCGTCCTCGAAGGACGTGGACGGCAATCCGTACACGATCCTCGGCTTTGGCAACGGCCCGCGTCGCCTGGCGACGCGCGGCCCGATCGACTCGACCGAACTCGAAAGCGCCGACTACCTGCAGGAAGCCGTGGTGCAGATGGGATCGGAGACCCACGGCGGCGGCGACGTGTTCCTGGGCGCGCAAGGCCAGGGCGCGGAGAACTTCGCCGGCTCGCTGACCAACAACGAAGTGTTCGGTCTCATCAAGAAGGCCGCCGGTCTCTGAGCCCGCGACCGCATCCGAACACAAGGAAAACATCGACATGAAAACCATCTTCCGCAACACCCCGTTCGCATCCCTGACGCGCGCACCGCTGGCGCTGGCACTCGGCTGCGCCCTGACCGGTTTCGGCGGCACGGCCCTGGCCGCTGGCGAAGCCAAGAACGTGATCTTCTTCCTCGGCGACGGCATGGGCCCGGTCACCGTGACTGCAGCGCGCATCTACAAGGGCGAGAAGCAGCTTGCCGCCACGCCCGGCTCGCTGGTCACGAGCGAACGCGCCAAGCTCACGATGCAGTCGCTCGCCTATGCGGCGCGCGTCAAGACCTTCTCGAACGACGGCCAGACCACCGACAGCGCGCCCTCGATGTCGGCCTACATGACCGGCGTGAAGGCGAACAACGAGGTGATCTCGATGTCGTCCGACACGCTGGCCTACGCAGCCGACGGCACGCAGTTCATCAACGGCGAGGACACCACCTGTGCCGCCACCAACGGCAAGCCGGCGCAGACGCTGCTGGAATTGTCGAAAGCCAAGGGCCGCGCCGTCGGTGCCGTGTCGACCACCCGTGTCGGCCATGCAACGCCGGCCGCGACCTACGCCCACATCTGCAACCGCAACGGCTACAACACCATCGCCGAACAGTCGGTGCCCGGCAATCCGCGCTACAACACGCTGCTCGGCGACGGCGTCGACGTGCTGATGGGCGGCGGACAGCGCAATTACCTGCCGAAGTCGGTCAATGCCAGCAGCAAGCGCACCGACGATGCGAACCTCGTCACCGCGATGCAGGCCAAGGGCTACAGCTACGTCGACAGCGGAACCAAGCTCTCGGCGCTGGATGCGACCAAGGCGACGAAGCTGCTCGGCCTGTTCTCGCAGAGCGAGATGGCCTACGAACTCGACCGCGTGAACCAGAAGCTCGACCAGCCCAGCCTGTCGCAGATGACGGAGAAGGCACTCGACGTGCTGAGCCGCAACGACAAGGGCTTCTTCCTGATGGTCGAAGGTGGCCGCATCGACCATGCGCTGCACGGCAGCAATGCCAAGCGCGCGCTGGAAGACACGCTGGCGATGGACAAGGCCATCGACACCGCGCTCGCCTACATGGAAAAGAAGGACCCGGGCCTGAAGAACACGCTGGTCGTCGTCACGGCCGACCACGACCACGCCATCGCATTCAACGGCTACACGCGCATCGGCAATCCGATCCTCGGCAAGGTCCGCGACTACCAGACCAACGAACTGGCCAAGGCCGCCGACGGCAAGCCGTACACGACGCTGGTCTTCGGCAACGGCGGCCGCCCGAACGCGACCGCCGCCAGCCAGGTGAATACCGAAGACGGCAACAAGCCGTGGGTCGCGCCGGCACGCGGCGCGGTGCGCGACGACCTGACCAACGTCGACACCACCCAGGACAACTTCCTGCAGGAAGTCGGCATCAACCTGGGCACGCCGGGTTCCGAGACGCACGGCGGCGGCGACGTGATGCTGTTCGCCGGCGGCGCGGGCGCGAAGATTTTCAAGGGCACGATGGACAACACGCGGGTGTTCTCCAAGGTGAAAGAAGCGGCGGGCCTGTGAGACAGCTCACCCCCAGTCTTCGCGCACTTCGTGTCGCTTCGCTAACCCCCTTCCAGGGGGCGACACCAGAGGCCCGGCGAAGCCGGTTCCTCGGTGTCTCCGGAATTTCGTTGGCAACCTGTCTGGTTTTGGCAGGCGTCTGGGCTCCGGGTGCGCAGGCGCAATCCGGTGCTGCAGTCAACGCCGCTGCCGTCGCTGCAACCACCGCTGCCGTCGAAGCCGCGCCGGCCATCGATCTGCGGCTGACGTACTTCAATCGCGTGGTCGGCAACGACGGTGTGCAGCGCGAAAGCCGCTACACCAATCTGATGTACCGCCGCAAGGGATCGGTCTGGACCGAGCGCGAATTGCCGGCGGGTTTGCGTGAAAGCCTTGCGCACGACCATTCGCATGCGCACGGTCCGCACGCCGGGCATGCGCACGACGAGGCGCAGGGCGCGCCGCTGCGCGTGAGCCGCGCGGCGGACGGGCAGGAGCGCGTCGAAGTCGTTCTGAACGAAACGCGGCGAATCATCGAGGTCGATCGCGCGCATCACGGCAACGTTGGCTATGGCGGCTCGTGGGATGCCACCTACTGGCTGATCACGCCGGCCAGCCTGAAGAAGATGGAGCCGGTCGGCACCGCGAAAGCCGGCGTGCAGCGTTATCGCGCGCGCCAGGCAGAGCAGACGACCCTGGTCGACTGGGACGTGGCCGGCCAGTTTCCACGCCGCATCGAGCGCACCGGTGCGCATGGCCTCAGCTATGACCTGCTGACCGCCTCGCGCCTGCCGGCTCCGCTGGCTACGCCGTGGGCTGCGAGCGAGAAATTCGATCGGGGCGACTACTCGGACCTGCTGGACTGACCAGCCGCCCTGCATGTCGGCGGATGCTAAATTCGTCCGAATGTTCAATCCCACCCAGGAAGAAGTGCGGCGCTTCTTCTGCAACGTCTACGCCAAGTCCCGCAACGGCCAGCCGATGGAGGCGCTCGAGACCATCGCCGCCGGCTGGATCGACGCCCATCCCGAGTACGCCACCGATCTCGCGGATGCCGATGCCGCAGTTGCGCGGGTCTATGACGGCAAGGATGGCCGCGAAAATCCGTTTCTGCATCTGTCGATGCACCTGTCGATCAGCGAACAGTGCTCCATCGATCAGCCGCGCGGCATTCGACAGGCGGTCGAATTGCTGGCTGCCCGACGCGGGTCGCTGCTCGATGCGCACCACGATGCGATGGAATGTCTTGGACGGATGATGTGGGAGAGCCAGCGCGCCGGACGTCCGCCGGACGGCGACGCCTACATCGACTGCGTGCAAAGGCACGCAACGCGGGACTGAAAGACCGGCAGGCCTCGGCGGCCTGCCCTGCCTTGCCCTGCCCCTGCGCTTACTTGCTGCTGTGGAACGGCGACTCGGTCACCGTCTTCACTTCGCCGGGCAGCGAGCCGATGTAGCTCGCAAGTTCCTTCATCTCGGCGTTGCTGTATTTCTTGGCCTGCCCGCCCATGATGCCGTTCGCACGACCGAGCCTGGCATGGTTCTCGACCTTGTACGACTTGAGCGCCACGAAGAGATAGTCGGAATACTGGCCGGCGAGCTTCGGCACGGTGCCGTCGTTCGGTGTGTTGAAGTTCGCGCCGTGGCACTTGGTGCAGGCGTTTTCCTTGTCGCGGGAAATCAGCGCCTGCACGCGCTCGCTCGGTGCCTTCGCCGCGGTGGCTGGCGGCGCGTCTTCGGGCTTCAGGCCGAGTTGTGCGTAATACGCGGAGAGATCGGCGATGTCCTGTTCGGTCAGCGAATCGGAGATGGCCCGCATCGTCGGATGCTTGCGGTCGCCGGTCTTGTAGGCGGTCAGCGCGGCACTGATGTACGTGGCGCTCTGACCGGCGATTTTCGGTACCTTGTGAACTTCGGGAAAGCTGGACTGGTAGCCGACGATGCCGTGGCAGCCGATGCACATGGCGTTCTTCTTGCCGCCGTTTTCGACACTGCCTGAAGGTGTCTGTGCATGGACCGAAACCGTCACGCAAGCGACAGCGAGGGCAAACATCGTGGTCTTCAACTTGTTCATTTTGCGCGCACAATCTCGTGGAGAAACAGTTTCAAATTCACATTTGATTATATGCGGGGGCCCTCTTCAGCCCTGTGCCGGGGACCCATCGCAAACCCGATCCATCCACCCAGCTCGATGACATCCATGAAATTCAAGGGTTCGGACAATTACGTCGCCACGCAAGACCTGATGCTTGCGGTCAATGCGTCGATCACTCTCAAGCGCCCGTTGCTGGTCAAGGGTGAACCCGGCACCGGCAAGACGATGCTGGCCGAGGAAGTCGCCACGGCACTCGGACTGCCGCTTCTGCAATGGCACATCAAGTCGACGACCAAGGCGCAACAAGGCCTCTACGAATACGACGCGGTAAGCCGACTGCGCGATTCGCAGCTGGCGGACGTCGACGGCGGCGAGCGCGTGAAGGACATCCACAACTACATCGTCAAGGGCGTGCTGTGGCAGGCCTTCACGGCGGACGAGCCGGTGGCGCTGCTGATCGACGAGATCGACAAGGCCGACATCGAATTCCCGAACGACCTGCTGCGCGAAATCGACCGCATGGAGTTTTACTGCTACGAGACGCGCGAACTCATCCGCGCGAAGCACCGGCCGGTGGTCTTCATCACGTCGAACAACGAGAAGGAGCTGCCCGACGCGTTCCTGCGCCGCTGTTTCTTCCACTACATCAAGTTTCCGGACGCGGAAACGATGAAGAGCATCGTCGCGGTCCACTTCCCGAACCTTAAGCAGGAACTGCTGGCTTCGGCCATGAAGACCTTCTACGACGTCCGCAACCTGCCCGGGCTGAAGAAGAAGCCGTCGACATCGGAGTTGCTCGACTGGCTCAAGCTGCTGGTGGCCGAGGATATTCCGCTCGAAGCGCTGCACAGCAAGGAAGACAAGGTGGCCGTGCCGCCGCTGGTGGGCGCGCTGCTCAAGAACGAACAGGACGTGACGCTGTTCGAAAAGCTGGTGTTCATGCAGCGCAACAACCGCTGAGGCATCGACAAGCATGGCTTTTGTCGAACCCGTCACCCTGAAATCGCGCGGAATTGCGCTGGTTCCCTTGTCATTTGCGCATGAGGATGGCCTTGCCGCCGCCGCGGCCGACGGCGAACTCTGGACGCTCCGCGTCACCTCCGTTCCAGAGCCGCAGGAAACGCATACATATATAGAGATGGCGTTGCAGGGCCGCGAGGCCGGCCACCGCTTTCCGTTCGCCGTCACCGACGAGGCGACCGGCACCGTGCTCGGCACCACCAGCTTCCACGACATCGTGCCCGCGGCGAAACGGGTCGAAGTCGGTTTCACCTGGTACGCCAGACGTTGCCAGCGCACGCACGTCAACACCACCTGCAAGCTGCTGATGCTCACGCACGCATTCGAGGTGCTCGGCTGCAACATCGTCGGCTGGCGGACCGACAACTTCAACTTCGCCTCGCAACGTGCCATCGAACGGCTCGGCGCCAAAAAGGACGGGGTGCTGCGCGGCCATGCGATGCGGCGCGACGGTACGGTCCGCGACACCGTCATGTACAGCCTCTCGGCAGGCGAATGGCCGGAAGTGAAGGCGCAGTTGAACTATCTGCTCGCACGGCCGCGAGACTGACCGTCATGCTGATCGACTTCTTCTACACGCTGCGCTCGGCGAAGTTGCCGGTTTCGGTCAAGGAATTCCTCACACTGCTGGAAGCGCTCGAAGCCGGCGTGGTCGGGCCGGAATCGGACGGCGCCTTCGGCATGGACGACTTCTATTACTTGAGCCGTACGACTTTGGTGAAGGACGAAAAGCACTTCGACAAGTTCGATCGCGCTTTCGCCAGCTACTTCAAGGGCGTCGAGATGTTGAACGACTTCACCAGGGAAGTACCGCTCGACTGGCTGCGCAAGACGCTTGAGCGCGAGTTCAGCCCCGAAGAAAAGGCGCGGATCGAGAAGATGGGATGGGACGAGCTCATGGAAACGCTGAAGAAGCGTTTCGAAGAGCAGAAGGAACGGCACGAAGGCGGCAACAAGTGGATCGGTACCAACGGCACTTCGCCGTTCGGTCACGGCGGCTACAACCCGCAGGGCGTGCGCATCGGCGGTGCCGGCAAGAACCGGAGCGCGGTCAAGGTCTGGGACCAGCGCGCCTACAAGGATTACGACGACACGCAGGAATTGGGCACGCGCAACATCAAGGTCGCGCTCCGTCGGCTCCGTAAGTTCGCCCGCCAGGGTCATGAGGAAGAGCTCGACCTCGACGACACGATCCGGTCGACGGCGGCCAATGCGGGCTACCTCGACATCAGGATGCGTCCGGAGCGGCACAACAACGTGAAAGTGCTGCTGCTGATGGATGTGGGCGGCACGATGGACGAGCATGTGCAGCGCATCGAGGAGCTTTTCTCGGCCGTGAAGACCGAATTCAAGCACCTGGAGTTCTATTACTTCCACAACTGCGTCTATGACTTCATGTGGAAAAACAACAAGCGGCGCTTCGCGGAAAAGTTCGCGACCTGGGACATCCTGCGTAAATACAACAAGGATTACAAGCTCATCTTCGTCGGCGACGCGACCATGAGCCCCTACGAAATCCTGCAACCGGGCGGCAGCGTCGAATACAACAACGAGGAAGCCGGGGCCGAGTGGCTACAGCGGCTGACCCACGCTTTTCCTCACTTCGCCTGGATAAATCCGGAGCCACAGGGTGTGTGGCAGTACCGCCAAAGCATCTCCGTGATCCAGCAACTGATGTCGAACCGCATGTACCCGCTGACGCTGCGCGGCCTGGAAGAAGCGATGCGACTACTTTCCAAATAAGTCACACTTTGGATGACTGTGCGAGCTATGACTTAAGGGTTATAGGAAAAAGGGTTACTTTTTATAGAACTTTCAGTTACATTCGCCTCAGAGGATTTGTAAAGAATAAGAAGAAGGTCCTACTTTACTCGTTGCCCTTGGAGGTAATTTCATGTCTGCACTGCTCTCTTTCCCGCCGTCTTCCCCGCAACTTCGCGTGGTTTCCGACAACGCATCCAGCAGCATCGTCACGATCCGTGGCGTGCGCCTTGCAATGGACGAGTTGGTCGACCGGTCGCTTTTCACGTCGGAAGGCCGGCAACGTCTGCACGACCAGCTGATGGTCGCAGCACCTTTCCCGCATCTGGTGCTGGAGAACCTGTTTCACCCGGCCCTGCTGGAACTGGTGCTCGAGGAGTTCGACATGCGCGCCGAAACCGGCTGGTGCGACGTCCAGAGCAGCTATGAAAGCACCCGGCGCTCGACGCTGGGCGCCAATCTCGGCCCGGCTTCGCAGCTGTATTTCGACACGGTGAGCGCCGGCTGGTTCACGGCCTGGCTGTCCGACGTGACGGGCCGCCCCTACCTCCTGCCGGATCCGCAGCGATTCGGCGGCGGTCTGCACGAAAGTCGCACGGGCGGATCGTTTGCCGTGCACCGCGACTTCAACCTGCATCCGCATAACGGCCTGAAGAACGAGATGGTTTTCATCACGTACCTGAACCGCGGCTGGCAGCGTGAATGGGGCTCGACGCTCGAACTCTGGGATGCCCGCAAGGAAAACTGCATCACCCGCGTGATGCCGGAATTCGGCCACACGCTGCTGATGCCGCACGGCCCGGCAAGCTTCCACGGCCATCCCGAACCGCTCAATGCGCCGGACGGCCGCCCTCGCCGCTCGGTGGCCGCGTACTTCTACACCAGCCCGACGGCAGGAAAGCATGGCATGGAAGAGTCGATTTCGCTCTTCATGAAGCCGCGCCGCATCGATCGCGCAAAAGCTGCCATCCGCGCGCTTACGCCGCCGATCGCATGGAATATCGCGCGCAAGATCCGCGATCGTTGAGCTGCTGCAACACCGTTCGCGCGTCTTTGTAGGACGTGGCCGGGCAAATCCCGATTGCCATGCTCGCTTGAAAAAGCAAGTCAGGCTTGCTGGCAGAATGCCCTGATGTTCAGGGTGGCTCCCATATCTCTCACGCCGGCTTTCGTGCCGGCGTTTCTTTTTGCGGCAAGCGTCCTCCTTCTCGGAGGCTGCAGTCTGCTGCCGAAGCAGGATTCGACGGAAACCGGCGCGCAGCCGGTGGCCGACGCATCTTCCTCGGACCGCGCGACCGGCGATGCCTTCTCACTCAAGGTGCAAGGTCCCGACGCCGTTCGCGACTACCTCACGCAGCATCTGGAAATCCAGCGTTACCGTCAGATTCGCGATCTCGGCGCAACGGAGCTGTCACGTCTGATGGTCGCTGCAGAGTCCAACGCACGTGAACTGCTCGCTACGCTGGGCTATTTCACGCCCACGCTGACGCTTGAGCTGAAAGAAACGCCGGGCTCGAAAACGCCGCGCGAGGTAACGGTGACGGTCGAACCCGGCGAGCAGACGCGAGTCGGACCCGTGGATATCCGCTTCAGCGGCGCCATCACACGCCCCGGCGATACGGTGGCTGCGGCACGACAGGAGGCGATTCGCTCCGCCTGGACGTTGCGCACCGGGCAGCTGTTCACGCAGCCCGGCTGGGACAGCGCCAAGACCATCGGCCTGCGCAATCTCACGGCCAAGCGCTATGCGACGGCCAATATTGCCAGCAGCCGCGCCGAGATCGACGCCGATCGTGGCGAGGCGACGCTGGGTGTGACATACGAATCGGGTCCGGCCTATCGTTTCGGACAGATCAAGGTCAACGGCGCCGACCGGTATTCGGCCGATGGCGCCCGCCGCATCGCGCGCGTGCCGACCGGCACCGATTACGACCAGCAGAAACTGCTCGATGCGCAGCAGCGCCTCGCCAGCAGCGGTTACTACGACTCCGTCTTCCTGACGCTCGATACCGAAGGAACCGACCCGGAGGCTGCGCCGGTGATCGCCCAGGTTCGGGAGGCACCACTGCAGAAGGTGGTGCTCGGCGTCGGCTTCACGACCGACGGCGGGCCGCGCGTATCGCTCGACCACGTGCACAACCAGATGCCGCTCCTGGGCTGGCGCGCGGTATCCAAGCTTTCCATCGACCGGGTGACACAGTCGCTGACCACCGAATGGAACGGCATACCGGACGACAACGGCTGGCGCAATTTCGGTTCGGGCCGCCTACAGCGCCAGAACGCCGGCACCTACGACGTCGACAGCGGACGGGTGCGCGGCGGTCGCGCAAAGATCGGCGACCACATCGACCGCAGTTATTTCCTGCAGTACGACTATTCGCAGAACCGCGGCGACAACGCACCTCCGTCGGCCGCGGCAATCAGCGCGAACTGGGGCTGGACGGGTCGCTATTTCGACGATGTCGCATCGCCGACGCGCGGCCAGGGGCTGGCGCTGGAGCTCGGCGTCGGCCAGACGCTCATCGGCGAGAGCCTGCCCTTCGTCCGAAGCTACGCGCGCTATCTCGGCCTGCTGCCGATCGGCCAGGTTCGCGGTACCGACGGCGGCATCGCCCGCAGCAGCCGGCTGCAGTTTCGCCTCGAAGGCGGCGCGGTCATTGCCAGCGACAACGCCAAGGTGCCGTCGACGCTGATGTTCCTGACCGGCGGCGACACCACCGTCCGTGGCTACAGCTTCCAGCAGATCGGCGCGGTACGCGCCGACGGAAGCGTCGTCGCCGGGCGCTACATGAACGTGGCGAGCGTCGAATGGCAGCGGCCGGTGGTCTGGAACGGCAAGCTCAGCGATTTCGAAAGCACCGTCTTCGTCGATGCGGGTTCGGTGGCGGACAGCATCGGCGCGCTCAAGGCCAAGGTCGGCGTCGGCGTGGGTACCCGCTGGCGCAGCCCGGTCGGCCCGGTGCAGGCCGACATCGGCTACGGCGTCGACACCAAGAGGTTCAGGCTGCACCTGCGCTTCGGCTTCACGTTCTAGTTTCCAGACAAACGCATTCAACGCACGCAAAGACGATCCTGACCGATGGAGCCCACCGAAACGCCTTCGACACCGCGCAATCCCGGCCGTAGCCGCACCCGTCGCGTGCTGCGTGCGATCGCGTGGACGTTTGGGTTGCTGCTGGTGCTCGTGATGGCGCTCGGAGCGGGCGCATGGTGGTGGCTAGGCTCGAATCAGTCGCTGGGTTTCGCGCTGACCAAGGCCGCGCAGTACATGCCGGCCGGCCAGACGCTGCAAAGCCGCGACGTGACCGGCTCGCTGCGTACCGGCGGACGCATCGGTTTCCTCCAGTGGCAGAGCCCGACGCTGTCGGTCGAGGTGCATGACGCAGACATCGGCTGGTTGCTGAAACCGCTGTTCGACCGCAAGGTGCAACTCGGCGAAGTGAGGGCATCGCAGGTGCTGCTGGAACGTCGCGGTCCCGTCGAGGAGAAACCCTCGGAACCGCTGGCGCCACTGCAGCAGATCGTGCTGCCGGTCGATGTCGACCTGTCCTTCCGCATCGACACGCTGCGCTGGGCCGGTCCGCCGGTGCTCGAAGCGAAGAATCTTGCCGGCAACTACCGCTACGTGCGGGCGCCGTCGCTGCACACGCTGGTCGTCGACGGCGTCGACATCCAGGACGGTCACTACAGCGCGAAGGTCGCGCTGCAGGGCGACGGTTCGATGGCGCTCGACGCCGGCATCGACGGCAGCGTCAAGGCGCCGCTTACCGAAGGTCGCAGCATCGACCTGATCGCCAAAGCCACAGCCAAGGGCAATCTGGCCGGCGCCGACGCGCGGCTGGCCGTGACCGCCGCGATCGACCCCGCAACGCCGGACGCCGCAGCGCCGATGCAGGCCCGCCTGCGCGCGAACATCGCGCCGTGGCAGCCGCAGCCGGTGATCGACGCCGATGCCGATCTGCGCAACATCGATCTGGCCGTGCTCCTGCCGACCTTGCCGTCGACACTGCTGACCGGCAAGGTCAAGGCCGGTCCCGCCACCGCAACGGCAGGTGCTGCGCCCGCCGCTGCGACCGTCTGGGAAATAGCAGCCGACATCCGCAACGGAAAACCCGGACCTTGGGACCGCGGCGGCCTGCCGGTCGAGCGGATCGAAGGCCGGGCCAGCTTCGACGGCAAGACCTGGACCGTGCCCGAAGCCATCGTGCGCGCGGGCGGCGGCCGCATTGAGGCCGAGGGCGAATGGAGCCCGGCGCCGGAGCCATGGCGGGTCGACGCCACCGTGAGCAACGTGCAGCTCGGCGCCATCCACACCCAGCTGGCAGGGGCGCCGGTGAGCGGCCGTGCCAGCGTCGAGCAGAAGAGCGATGCCGCGCTGCTGTTCGATGTCGCACTGCAGGCGCAGGGGCAGGCCGGTTCCGCGGCGCTGCAGGGCATACGGCTGGACCGCGCGCTGGCGCAGGGCCAGTGGAAAGACCAGATCCTCGATCTGCGCGCGCTGCGCATCGAGGCCGCGCAAGCCAGCGTTCAGGGTCAGTTGCAGGTGCGCGTGGCCGATCAGGCAGGAAGCGGCGATCTGAAAGTCGTTGTGCCGGGCGGCAACGCGCAGGTCAAGGGCAGCATCGCGCCGAATACCGGCGGCGGCGAATTCAGGGCGCGGATCGACGATGCATCGGTCGCACAGCGCTGGATCGAACGTCTGCCGGGCCTGTCCAAGGTATTCGCAGGCGCTACTGCAGATGGCAACGTGCAACTCGACGCAAGCTGGAAAGGCGGCTGGCAGGCCGTGCAGCGACGCCTGCAGAATGCAACGACGCCGGCACCGCGCGGCACCGTCGAGCCGACCGTGCAGGCGACGCTGACGGCGCCGCGACTCGACATCCGCCTGCCCGCTGGCCTTCCAGCGGCCGGCGCAGCAGCTCCGGTTGCCCAACCGATCCTGCTGCGCGGCGTGAATGCCGAACTTTCGGGCAGTCTGGCGCAAGCCACGCTGGCGCTCCGAGGCGAAGCGACGCGTGGCACGCAGAAGATCAATCTCACGACGCGCGCGAGCGGCGCCCTCGAAAGCGCCAACCGCTGGCGTGCGGCTGTCGCGAGCCTGCAGTTGCAGGTCATGGACAGCACGCGGCCCGGTCCGTGGAAGGTGGCCTTGCGCGATCCGCTGTCGGCGAACGTGCGCACCTCGCCCGGCGGCCTGGAAATCGACACTTCTGCCGGCGGCGTGACGCTGCAGGGTCCGGTACCCGGCACCGTGCGGCTCGACTGGGAGCCGGTCCGCTTCCGCCAGACCGGCAGCGGCGCGCAAGGCGGCATCCGCGTGCAGTCCAAGGGCCGCATGCAGGGCCTGCCGATGGCCTGGGCCGAAGCGATGGACGCCAGCAAATCGCTCGGCACGCTGGGCATCACCGGCGACCTGATCTTCGACGGCGAATGGGACATCGACGCCGGCGACACGCTGCGCGCCAGCGCGAAGCTCGCGCGCCGCAGCGGCGACATCCGCGTACAGGCCGGCGAGGCTGCACTGGTCACGAAGATCGTGAGCCGAGGCACAGGCACCGCCAGCGAAATCACCATGGATTCCGCGGCCGGTCCCGGCAACAGCAATCCGAGCACTCCCGCCGGATTGCGCCAGGCCGAACTGAGGCTCGATGCGCAGGGCGACGCAGTCACCGCCCGGCTGGTCTGGGACAGCGAACGCGCCGGCGTCATCCGCGCCGAAGCAGGAACCCGCTTCGCGCAGCGCGACGGCGGCTGGCAATGGCCGGAAGATGCGCCGCTCAACGGCACCGTCAAGGCCAGCATGCCGAGCCTGGGCGTCTGGTCGATGCTCGCGCCGCCGGGCTGGCGCATCGCCGGAACGCTCGATGCCGACGCCACGTTGTCGGGCAATCGCGCCGCGCCGCGCTGGAACGGTACGCTCGGCGCCGACAAGCTGGCACTGCGCGCGCTCGTCGAAGGCCTGGACCTGCGCGACGGCAGGCTGCGCGCCACGCTGTCGGGCGACCGCGTCGATATCACCGAATTCACGTTCAAGGGCGGCATGGGCAGCGGCGCGCGCATCGCGGGCCAGAGCGGCAACCTGAGCACCACGTCAAGCGAAGCGGCTCGCGACGGCGGCACGCTGTCGGCGCGCGGTGAGCTGCGCTGGGGTTCGGCTCCGGCTGCGAGTGCCGGCGGCGCAGGCTCGGGCATCCGGATGGCGCTGCAGGCTCAGCTGCGCAGCTTGCGCGTGCTGGTGCGTTCCGACCGTCAGGTCACACTTTCAGGCGATCTGCAAGCGCGGCTCGACGACGGCCAGTTCAGCCTGCGCGGCAAGCTGACCACCGACCGCGCCGTCATCATCCTGCCCGACGAAACCGCGCCGAGCCTCGGCAGCGATGTCGTCGTGCGCTCCGCAGCCAAGGAACGCGAGGCAGCGGCCAAGGCGCAGAAGGAAACCGAGCGCACCGACGCGCAAGCCGCCCGCCCGCAGACAGCCAAGCCGCCGGATGTAGCGATCACCTTCGACCTCGGCAGGGATTTCGCGGTGCAGGGACGCGGCATCACCACGCGGCTGGAAGGCGCGCTCGACATTCGCAGCACCTCGATGAACGCGCCGCCGCGCATCACCGGCGAAGTCCGCACCGTCAAGGGCCAGTACCGCGCCTACGGCCAGCAGCTCGATGTCGAAACCGGTCTCGCGCGCTTCAACGGTCCGTACGACAACCCGTCGCTGGACATCCTCGCGATCCGACCGAACATCACCCAGCGTGCCGGCGTGCAGGTCACCGGCACCGCGCAGGCACCGCGTGTGCGGCTGTATTCGGAGCCGGCGCTGTCGGATGTGGAAACGCTGTCATGGGTGGTGCTCGGCCGCGCGTCGGCCAGCAGCGGCGGGGAATCGGTGCTGATGCAACAGGCGGCGCTCGCCTTGCTTGGCGGACTCGGCAAGGGCGGCTCTGGCGGCAGCCTGGCAAGCAAGCTGGGCCTGGACGAAATCGGCTTCAAGGGTCCGAGCGGCGGCGACCTGCGCGAATCCGGCGTCACGCTGGGCAAGCGGTTGTCGAAGGACTTCTACGTGACCTACGAGAGCAGCCTGGCCGGCGCTCTGGGAACGCTCTATATCTTCTACGACCTGACCCAGCGGCTCACGTTGCGCGGCCAAGCCGGGCAGTTAAGTGCGATGGATCTGATCTATACGGTGAAGTACGACTGAGGTAGCTGATAAAGTCGCGGCTTCGCGAAAGTTGCCTTCGGTCCTCGTAGTTCAATGGATAGAACGGGGTCCTCCTAAGACTCAGATACAGGTTCGATTCCTGTCGAGGGCACCAGCACCAGCACCAGAGCCACCACAAAAGCCCTCAGGACTTCGTGCTCTCGTAGCTCTCCAGCCCCTGCACCGCTTCCCACCAGTCCCCGAATCCCGCAATATCGGTCAAACCGCCCATGTCCGGCGTCATCGACACATAAGCCACGATCGGTGCGAGATAAAGATCCGCGAGACTCAATTCGCCGGCGATGAATTGCGAGTCTCCCCTGATCTTCATCAGCAGTTCGACGAGCTTGCGGGCGTTATCGATGCCGTCTTCATGCATCGCTTCGTTCTTGCCACCGACGAAATCGGGGAACAGGTAGTAGGCGGCGATGCCACCCACCATCGCGCCATACCCGTAGGAATCGACGAGCCCCATCGTCATGTCCATTCGCGCGCGATCCTTCGGATCGGCAGGCACCAGCGCTTTTCCCGGCACAACATCGTTCAGGTATCGGACGATCGCCGATGTCTCCAGGATTCTCACGCCTGCATGGTCGAGCACCGGCACCTTGCCGAACGGATGCCGCGCCAGGTGTTCGGGCGTTTTAGGCTCGCCCTTCAATACGTTCAGCGGCACCTGTTCGTAGTCGGTAAATTGCTTTTCAGCCAGAAGCATCTTGACGGTGCGTACGTAAGTCGAACCGTCAAAGCCCCAAAGAGTCATCTCTGCCATGAATAAATCTCCAGATCGAATTTCAATCGAACCGGAGAATCTTCACCGGCTCGCCACAACTCCCTTTTCGCCAGCCAGAGCCTGTGCCACCGCTTCGGACAGCCGTCTCAGCGAAATCGGCTTTGTGACGTAAGCCTGGAAGCCGGCGCTCAGGCCCGCGAGCCGATCCGATTCCATGGCGAACGCCGTCAGCGCCACCGCAGGGAGATACCGCATGTTCGGATTCCTGCGCACCTGCCTGATCAGCATCAGGCCGTCCATCTCGGGCATGCCGATGTCGGAGACGAGCACATCGAACCGGCTCGACGACGACTCCAGGATCTTCAGCGCTTCGGCGCCCGAAGCCGCGACGCTCACCAGCGCGCCAAGGCTGTTGAGCGCGACCTGCGCCATCTCGCGTGCGTCCGGCTCGTCGTCGACCAGCAGGATGCGGCATCCGAGCAATTCGATGACGTCGGCATCCTCGCCGACGGAAGGCGACGGCCGGCCGACGATGCCGCCGACGGTGTCGAGCGGAAAGCGCAGGATGAAGGTCGAGCCCTGCCCGAGTCCCTTGCTGAGCGCTGTCACCGATCCGCGATGCAGTGCCGCAAGACCCTGGACGATGGAAAGTCCCAGGCCGAGCCCGCCGGCGCGGCGCGTCTTCGAAGAATCCTGCTGACGCATCTGCTCGAACACATGCGGCAGGAAATCGGGATCGATGCCGCGGCCGGTGTCGTGCACGAACACACGGACTTCCGACTGCGAGATCTGCACCTTGACGTCGATCGCGCCGCCGGCGTCGGTGAACTTGATGGCGTTGTCCATCAGATTGGCGAGCATCTGCGTCACGCGACGCTGGTCGCCCTGGATGATGCAGGGCGGCGACTCCGAATGGTTCAGCGCCACGCCCTTGGTCTGGGCCGCATGCAGATGAGCCGCCACGGCGTCGGCCGTTGCCTGGGAGAGATCGGTGGGTTGCAGATTGAGCACGAGTTTCCCGGCCGCAACGGCGGTCGCATCGAGCAGATCGTCGATCAGTGCCGCCTGCTGCCGCGCGTGCGTGCGGATGACTTCGGCGGCCTTGATGGCGGTCGGATCGTTCTGGCCCTTGCGCCGGAGTATTTCCGCCCAGCCGGAGATCACGTTCAGCGGCGAGCGAAGCTCATGCGAGACGACGGCGAGGAAGTCGTCTCGCAACTTGCTCATTTGCTCGGCCTCCTCGCGCGCCGAGCGTTCGACACGCAGCGCCTGGCGCGCGGTCTGGGCGTCCAGCACCACCTGATGCACGTCGACGAGCGTGCCGACCCAGGCGGTGGTCGTGCCGGCCTCGTCCGAGACCGGGCGCGCGGTGATGTCGTACCAGTGCGATTCGGTCTGGCCGTGCGGCATCAGAAGACAGCGCATGTTCAGCGGCATGCCGGTCTTGAGGCTGGCCGGCCAGGACTGCAGCAGTACGGCGCCGGTGTCCTGCTCGAAAAGCGTCTCCAGCGGCCGTCGCAGCAACTGCTCCGGCGTCGAGGAAATCCGCAGCCAGGCCTGGTTCACGTACTCGACCCGGCCGCTCGCATCGGTCTGGAACACGCGCTGCGAGATCGAATCTGCCAACGCTGCGAACTGCTGCTCGCTCAGGTGTCGCGCCGCGGCCTGCGTGCGCGTCGTCCGGGCCATGCGCTCCATGGCGCGCTGCACGCCGGCGACTTCGCTCAGCGATCCCGACGCCGATCTCGAATCGGGTCCTTTTTCGAACGCCGATATCGCCGATATCGCCGCCATCCGCGTGTCGTCACCACCCTGCGCAAGCTGGCGGATCGGGCGCAGGAATCGCCCGGTAGCCCACCAGGCCAGCAACGCCCCGACGAGTCCGAGGACGATGGCGCCGAGCAGGAAAGCCGTCCGCAGGTTGCTGGCCGCCTGCGCAGCCATTGCCAGCGGCTGCCTGGCGATCACGCGCCAGCCGAAGCCGGGAAAGTCGCCGTGCGCCGCGGTCGACGAGACGACGGTGAGGTAATCGCCGCCGCCCGGCCATTTGACGACCGACGCCGACCTGTCCTGCAGGGCGACGAGAGCGCGCAGATCGGTACCGATCGGAAGGTCGGACGACGCGGCCAGAACGACCTTGTCCTCGGAGTCGATCAGAACGGCATCGACACCGAAACCTTCCTTCAGCGGCCCGAAAGTGCTCGAGCGGATGTTATCGGTCCATTGCCACGCGATGTGCGTCGCAAACACGCGGATGATGTTGCCGGCCGCATCGCGGACCGGCGCGCTGACGTCGAGGAACCGCAGCGCTTCGCCGTTGGCCGGCTTGGGCAGGAGCTCCGCCAGGCGGACGGCCTTGTGGACATCGCCTACGAACAGGCCCCGCTTGCCCTGCTCCAGCACGGGCCTGCCGGTCGCGCTGCCGCCTTCGAAGATCCCGCCGTTGGCTGCGACCACGATGTCGGTCTTCGCATCGATGATCGAGACGAACGCAAAGTCGCTGTTGGTGCGTACGAACTCATCGAGCGCCTCGCGCATGGATGCCGCCGTGGCGGTCGGGTCCCTGAAGCGATCCCGGTAGGTTTGCGTGATGACGGCCTGCGTGAATCCGTTCATGCCGGCCGACAGTTCGCGCGCGAGTTGCCGCGACAGCACTTCGAGGTTGGCACCGCTCTGACGGACCACCTGGGTCTCGGCTGCCCTGGAAAGCAGGAGCGCGAGGGAAACACAGACGACGAGCACGAGCACGCCGAGCGCCAAGCCGAGCCGGGCCTGAATGCTTCCGAGACGCGGCCTCAATCGTGGCCAGACGGCTTTCGAAGTCATCTGTGTCTATTCCTTTGTTGAGAGCGGGAGCATTTCTGCCGATATTAGCTCTACACACAAAAGTGGATGCTGTTGGCGAAATTAGTTAGTAAGTGTGAGAATTCATTACCGAGAATTTCAAACATCTCCATGAAACCGAGCGATTTTCATCTTTCCACGTCATACATCAGCGCTTCGGTGGGCCACGACGAAGAACCGCCGCTCGACGAGCTTGGCGAAATCGCCAAGGCCTTTCTCGTCTACACCGCAGACAGTCCACCCGACAAGACTAATCCGTCGCTCACCGGCCTGCTGAAGGACGTGCGGCAACTGCTGCAGATGGACATCGCGTTCGTCGCCGAATTCGTGGACGGAATGTGCGTGATCCGAAAACTGGACACCACCGACATCGAGGAGCACATGCCGAAGGTCGACCAGGGCACACCGCTGGAAAAGACCTACTGCCAGCGCATCGTCGACGGCAGGCTTCCTCTCGCCATTCCGGACACATCGGCGATTGCCGAGTCGAACGCGTTGGCGGCGACCAGGCTACTGGACATCAAGGCCTATCTGAGTGCGCCGGTCCTGCTGAAAGACGGACGCGTGTATGGAACGCTCTGCTGCATCAGTCACCAGCGCAGGTCGGCGCTGGGCATTCGCCAGTCCGACGCCTTGCGCAAGGTTGCGGCGCTGGTCGCTGCGGAGATCGAGCGCAACCGGCCCTGAGCGGCTGGAACGGTAATCACCAGAACTTCCACCACGGGCGGCCAGGGGCCGGACCATCTCGCCCGAGTTCCATGCGCCTCGACGGCGTGGGCCCAAGCCGCCGATGCAGCTCGGCATCGAGTTCGTCCGCCACGCGCGACGCATGCCTGTCGCCCAACTTGCCCTTCTCGCGCCAGATGTAGGCCGTGGCAGCGAGTTCCTCATCATCGAGATGCTGTGTCTCCATCGATCGCTCCCGACATCGAACCTGCCCTCGCAGGCGCTGCCGGACGCCTGCCGGCGTTACAGAGGCGCGCGCCCGAGATGGTCGCTGACAGCGGCCGTCGAGACGCCCGCCTCTGCAACCGCGATCCGAAGCGCCTGCTCCGATACGCCGAGCGTGTCGGTCCAGTATTCCACCGACCCGGACTCCGTCACGTCGATCTGCGTGCGGTCCTGCGGAATGTGGTTGTCGACGACTTGTGCCATGGGCGGGGTCCTTATTCTTTAAAAAGATGATTTGCAACTGATCGCAATCTCGTCCCTTTCAAAGGTTCGTCTGCCGGAACGCCATGGCTTTGCGTGCAGGAAAGCGACTACCCGACGCTCATCAGGCTCGCATTGCCGCCGGCGGCAGCCGTGTTGACGCTCAGGCTGCGTTCGATTAGAAGCCGCTCCAGCACGATGCCCGCTTCTCCTGGCGCCAATCCCTGCAGGCCGACGATCGGACCCGGGCGCTCGGCGAGCCTCTCGCTGACGGCACGCAGCTGATCGGAGTCGCCATGGTGGATCACGGCCGTGAAATCGCCGTCGGCATCGCTTTCCGGTGTCGCACCGTCGGCCGAAGCCGCCCAGCGGACCCAGCGGATCGCGTCGCGCACCTTCATCGGCAGTCTGGCGGCCAGCGCACGCGGCGCGGCAGCATCGGGCCAGGCCGGACGCGCGCCCACCGCGAGCACGGCGGCCAACTGACACAGCAGATCGGCGTCGGCGGCTGCGAGGCAGAGCACTTCTTCGCGCGCCGAAAGCCGGTAGACGTTGCGCTCGCCGGTCGGGCCGTCGAGCAGCAGTTCGATACCGCTCGGCGACAGCGCGGCGAACTGCGTGCAAAGCGCAACCAATGCCGGAGCGGCTTGCGCCGACTCGCGCCATTGCCGGAGTTCCGCCAGCAACGGCGGCATCGAACGCGCGGGAACCGTCGTTCCCTCGGCCAATGCCGGCGTCAGCACAGGCGCCGGGCCGCTCGACAACAGCCGGTGCAGATACAGCGGTCCGCCCGCTTTCGGTCCGGTGCCCGACAGCCCTTCGCCGCCGAACGGCTGCACGCCGACCACGGCGCCGACCATGTTGCGGTTCACGTAGAGATTGCCGACCCGCGCTCGCGTCACGACCCGCTGGATCGTCTCGTCGATGCGCGAATGAACGCCCAGCGTCAGCCCGAAGCCGGTCGCGTCGATCTGCGCCAGCAGCGCGTCGAGTTCGTTGCGCTCGTAGCGCAGCACATGCAGCACCGGGCCGAAGACTTCGCGCGTCAGCTCGTCCATGTGCTCGATCTCGATCAGCGTCGGCGAGACGAAGGTGCCGAGCGACGCATCGTCCGCCACGGCGCCTTCCGCCGAATGGCCGCGCGCGATCTGGAAAACGCGCCGGCCCTTGGCGCGCATGGCGTCGATGTGGCGTTCCAGCGACTCCTGCGCTTCGCGGTCGATCACCGGGCCGATGTCCACGCAAAGATGCTCAGGGTTGCCCATCGTGCATTCGGCCATCGCGCCCCGCAGCATCTCGATGGTGCGCTCGGCGATGTCCGACTGCACGCACAGCACCCTCAGCGCCGAACAGCGCTGGCCCGCACTGTCGAAAGCCGAGGCGACGACGTCGTTGACGACCTGCTCGACCAGCGCCGACGAGTCGACCACCATTGCGTTCTGCCCGCCGGTCTCGGCGATCAGCGGCACCGGATGGCCGAACGAATCGAGTCGCCCGGCGATCGTGCGCTGGAGGATGCGCGCCACCTGCGTCGAGCCGGTGAAGAGCACGCCCTGCACCCGTGCGTCGGCCACCAGCGCGGCGCCGACGGTTTCGCCGGCACCCGGCAGGAGCTGCAGCACGCCCGGTGGCAGCCCGGCAGCATGAAGGATTTCGACGGCCTGCGCCGCGATCAGCGGCGTCTGCTCGGCCGGCTTGGCAAGCACCGTGTTGCCGGCGGCCAGCGCTGCGGCGATCTGGCCGATGAAGATCGCCAGCGGAAAATTCCACGGGCTGATGCAGACCACCGGCCCGAGCGGCCGGTGGGTGTCGTTGCCGAAGCTGGTGCGGACCTGCGCCGCGTAGTAACGCAGGAAATCCACCGCCTCTCGCACTTCGGCGATCGCGTTCGCCAGCGTCTTGCCGGATTCGCGCACCAGCAACCCGAGCAGCGGCTGCATGCGGCCTTCGAGCAGATCGGCGGCGCGGTCGAGCATGTCGGCGCGGTCGCCGGCCGGCGTGGCCTGCCAGATCTGGAAGGCATCCTGCGCCGCATTCAGCGCACTTTCGACGTCTTCGGCGACGGCTTCGCGGACGTGGCCGACGATATCGGAATGCCGCGCCGGGTTGCGGACCGGCTGGCGCAATGCCGGCGCGACCTCGATCGCCGCTTCGGCGACCCGAGCCAGCATCGGCTGCGCGGTCCAGGCTTCGGCGGCGCTGTGCAGCAGCGCGCCCGACAGCGAAGCCAGCCGCTGCTCGTTCGACAGGTCGAGCCCGGCCGCGTTGCTGCGCCCGGACGCCTTGTAAAGATCTTGCGGCAGCGGAATGCGCGGATGCGGCTGGCCGACGTTGCCGGTGTCAGCGCCGGCCGCTTCGACCACCGCCACCGGATCGGCCACCAGCGACGCGATCGACAGCGTCTTGTCGGCAACGCGGTTGACGAACGACGTATTGGCGCCGTTCTCCAGCAGCCGGCGTACCAGATAGGCCAGCAGCGTCTGGTGACTCCCGACCGGCGCATAGATGCGGCACGGACGGCCGAGCTTTCCTTCGGAAACCGGACCGACGACCTGGTCGTACAGCGGCTCGCCCATGCCGTGCAGGCACTGGAATTCGTACTGGCCTTCCTGGTAATCGGGGCCGGCCAGGTGATAGATCGCTGCCAGCGTGTGCGCGTTGTGCGTCGCGAACTGCGGGTAGATCGCCTCCGGTGCGGCCAGCAGCTGACGTGCGCAGGCCAGATAAGACACGTCGGTGTGGACCTTGCGTGTGTAGACCGGATAGTCCTCCAGCCCGTCGAGCTGGGCGCGCTTGATTTCGCTGTCCCAGTAAGCGCCCTTGACGAGGCGGATCATCAGCCGGTGGCGGCTGCGGCGCGCCAGATCGACCAGGTAGGTGATGACGCTCGCGCAACGTTTCTGATACGCCTGGATCACGAAACCGATGCCGTTCCAGCCAGAAAGCGCCGGCTCGTGGCACAGGCGCTCCAGCAGGTCGAGCGAGATTTCGAGCCGGTCGGCTTCCTCGGCGTCGATGTTCAGGCCGATGTCGTAGCGACGGGCGAGCAGCGTCAGCGTGCGCAGGCGCGGATAGAGCTCGTCCATCACGCGCGCGTGCTGGGCGCGGCTGTAGCGCGGATGCAGCGCCGACAGCTTGATCGAGATGCCCGGCCCGCGATAGATGCCGATGCCGGCAGACGCCATGCCGATTGCATGAATCGCCTGTTCGTACGACGCCATGTAGCGCAGCGCGTCGGCATCGGTGAGCGCGGCCTCGCCGAGCATGTCGTACGAATAACGGAATCCTCGCGCCTCCAGCTTGCCGGCATTGGCCAGCGCCTTGCCGATGGTTTCGCCGGTGACGAACTGCTCGCCCATCAGGCGCATCGCCATGTCCACGCCCTTACGCACCACAGGTTCGCCGCCGCGCGTCAGCACCCGGCCGAGCGAGCTGCTGAGCCCCGATTCGTTGTGCGTCGACACCAGCTTGCCGGTCAGCATCAGACCCCAGGTGGCGGCATTGACGAAGAGCGACGTGCTCTTGCCGAGATGCGGCTGCCAGTTGCCGGTGCTGATCTTGTCGCGGATGAGCGCGTCGCGCGTGCCCTTGTCCGGAATGCGCAGCAAGGCCTCGGCCAGACACATCAGCGCCACGCCCTCCTGCGACGAAAGGGAAAACTCCTGCAGCAGGTTCTGCACGACGCCGGCCCTGCCACCGGCCTGGTGGTCGCGCAGCTTTTCCGACAGTTCGCAGGCCAGCGTGTGGGTGGCGGCGGCCATGCCGGCGGGCAACCGTGCCTGAGGCAGCAGCATCGCGACCTGCTCGGGCTCGGGACGGCGGTAGGCGGCGGTGATGGCGGCGCGCATCACGCTCTGTGGCAACAGGTGCTCGGCGAAATCCACAAACGGCTGGCGGTCGCGTTCGGCCTGGGAATCCGCGCTGCTGGCGACGCTGAGTGCGGTGGACGTCAAGGCAGCCGTCGAATCGGAGGGAACCGTGCCGAAAACCTCGTGGAGCGGAAGCCCACGTTCAAGCATTTCCAGGTGCGAATGGATCGCCTGCTTGATGAGCCAGTGCGGCGTGCGTTCGACCTTGATGGCGGCGGACTTCAACCGCTCCCGGACGCTGTCATCGAGCTTCACGCCCACGGTGGTCAACGACATGATTCGCTCCAGGCACAAGTTGAGTTGCGCCGGATCGTACGTGAGACCACCCGAAGGTGCAACCCGTTTTACATGACAGGTGCAACCTTAAAAAATCCGAGCAACCGACCGGTTGCACCTCGCTCTACAAACGAAGCTCAGGCTCGCGCAACAGCCCATCCAGCCACCCGGCGCAGCACCCGCTGTACGCGAACGGCAGGTGAACGCTGCCGGATCACATTGGCGTCGCAACGGACGCGAATCACCGATTCGACGGCGTCTGCGATGGCGCCGGCGGTCATGTCACCGTCGTGCGAACGATTGCGAAACGATTGGGCAATGTCGCTCAGGTGCGATTCGCTCAAGCGCGCAAAGCTGGGTTTGACGCCGGCCATCATCACAATGTCGCCACCAGACGGACCAGGACGGGAATGGCGACGAGCACACCGACGCGCACGAAGTTGCGGCGCCAGGCGGCTGCATATTCGAAATGGCGGACGGCGCGGAGAGCGGCGAGACGCTCCCGGCGTTCGTTCTCGCCGAGACTGTCTTTCCACCATTCGTGTGTTTGTTGTATAGATCTGCTCATGTAATCAATTGTGATTATTTGAGCGAACTTTTACAAGTGCATACCAGCCCGAAAGTTCACACTTTTTCTCACATTGAGTACTAAAGGCCGCTATGAAGTACTACTTTTTCGATGTTGGCGATTCATCGGGGTGTAAGTCGAAGGTACGTAGGCATAGAACTACTCGATCGCCTTGTTTTCTCCCGCAACGCGCCGTTGCACTGCCGCCTTAATCTACGGTCATTCAAAGCGAAAAGGATTGCGCATCATGAAAAGCATCATTCTCTGGCTCTGCGGTGTGCCAATCGTTGCCATCATCGCGCTGAAGATTTTCGGCATCCTCTGACCTCATTCCTCCTCACGATGCCTTCGGGCGTCGTTCTACAGCGCCCTTCGGGGCGCTTTTTTTTCGCAATGTGAGGACGTCGGCATTCAGCGTCTCGGCCCAGGCGCGACGATCGCGTCCCTCGGATGGCTGCGGATCGCCGAAGCGGACGATCGCCAGCAGCGGCGGCGCCTTGAGCGTCTGCCAGAGCGAGACGAACAGGTTGTCGTCGCCGATGTAGCGCGGCGCCTGGCTGTTCTGGCCGGTGGCATCGTCGACGAAACGCAGCGCCATCGGCTGGACCGGCGCGCCGGATGCGATGGCTGCCTGCAGCAGGTTCGCATGAAAAGGCAGCAAGCCCTGGCCATCGCTGGTGGTGCCTTCGGGAAAAACCGCGATCAGGTCGCCGTCGCGCAACGCCTCGGCCATGTGGTGCACCACGCGCAACGCATCGCGACGCCTCTCGCGCTCTATATAGAGAGACCCCGCGCCGTCGGACAGCGTACCGATCACCGGCCACTGGCGGACACCCGATTTCGACACGAACCGCACATGCCGCGCCGCATGGATGGCCAGAATGTCGAGCCACGACAGGTGATTGCAGACCAGCAGCACCGGCCCTTGCGCCGGCGGCGTGCCCTGCACTTCCAGGCGGATGCCCATCAGCACGAGCATCCGCTGCGCCCATTGCTGCACCCGCGCCTCGCGTTCGACCGGCGTGAGCTTCGGAAAATGCCTTCGGATCGTCCACCAGCCGCGAAGTATGTGCGCCGAGGCGCGCATCAGCTTCGCAGCAGCGTGGAACGTCGACATCGCGCAGGTAACGGACGCTGTCAGGCCGAATGGACGATTCGACCGGCGATCAGCGTGTGCCGTGCGGCGCCGCGCAACGCGTAGCCGGAGAACGGCGTGTGCTTGCCCTGGCTGCGGAGCGCGTCGGGCAGGACCTGCCATTCGAGATCCGGATCGATCACGCAGAGATCAGCTGGTCCGCCGACGGCGAGGCGTCCGATCTGCGTCAAAGTGGGCGCGACCTGCGCGGCGGGCCCGGAGGCGATCAGCCGTGCAGGCGCCGAAGTCACGACCTCGATCGCGCGCGCCAGCCCCGCTCCGCTCTGCACACCCCACTGCAATGCCAGCGGCAGCAGCAGTTCCAGACCGGTCGCACCCGGCTCGCTTTCGGCGAACGGCAGCGTCTTGGCGTCGGCTTCGACCGGCGTGTGGTCGGACACCAGCGCGTCGATGGTGCCATCGGCCAGCGCGGCCGAGAGCGCATCGCGGTCGCGCTGCTGGCGCAACACCGGATTGAGCCGCGCCCGGCTGTCGAAGAAGCCGATGTCGTTCTCGGTCAGATGAAGAGAGTTGATGCTGACATCGCAACTCACCAGCAGGCCTTCGGCCTTGGCAGCGCGAACCAGCGCGACACCGGCCGCGCTCGAGAGGCGGCACAGGTGCACGCGTGCGCCGGTGCTCTTCATCATCTCGAAGATCGTGAACAGCGCAATGGTCTCCGCCGCGACCGGCACGCCGGCCAGCCCGAGCCGGGTCGCGAGCGCGCCGCTGGCGGCAACGCCCTTGCCGAGATCGCGGTCCTGCGGCCGCAGCCACACGGTGTAGCCGAAGGTGCTCGCGTACGACAGCGCGCGCTGCAGCACCTGCGTGCTGCCGAGCGGCACGTCGGCCTGGCTGAAGCCGACGCAGCCGGCATCGGTCAGCGCCGCCATCTCGGTCAGCACTTCTCCGGCCAGATTGCGCGTGAGCGCGCCGAGCGGGAACAGGCGTGCGCGACGCAGCTTGCGGGCGCGGAACTGCAGCATCTCGACCAAACCCGACTCGTCGAGCACCGGATCGGTATCGGGCGGGCAGACCAGGCTGGTCACGCCGCCAGCAATTGCGGCGGCGAGTTCGCTGTCGAGCATGCCTTCATGCTCGTAACCCGGTTCGCGCAGCCGCGCCGCCAAATCGACCAGACCCGGCGCCACGATGCAGCCCGCCGCATCGATGGTGCGCTCGACATTGAAATCGGCTGGAACATCGCCGATGGAAAGAATCCGGCCGTCGGCAATGGCGACATCGCACTGGCGGTCGAGGCCCGAAGCCGGATCGACCACGCGGCCGTTGACGATGAGGATGTTCATGCTTCGTTGCCCGCCACGATGCTCATTACCGCCATGCGGACTGCGATGCCGAAGGTCACCTGCGGCAGGATCACGCTCTGGTTGCCGTCGACGACAGCCGAATCGATCTCGACGCCACGGTTGATCGGCCCCGGATGCATCACGATGCAGTCCGGCTTGGCGAGTTGCAGTTTTTCCGGCGTCAGGCCGTAGGTCTTGAAGAATTCCTGGCTGGACGGCAGCATCGCGCCGCTCATGCGCTCGTTTTGCAGCCGCAGCATGATGATCACGTCGCAGTCGCGGATGCCTTCTTCCAGCGTATGGCAGACCCGGACGCCCATGCCGGCCATGTCGGTCGGCACCAGCGTCTTCGGGCCGACGACGCGCACTTCGGCGCAGCCGAGCGTCGTCAAGGCATGGATGTCGGAGCGCGCGACGCGCGAATGCACCACGTCCCCGACGATGGCGACGGTCAGGTTGCTGAATTCCTTCTTGTAGTGCCGGATCGTGAACATGTCGAGCAGCCCCTGCGTCGGATGCGCATGGCGGCCATCGCCGGCATTCACGACATGGACATGCGGCGCGACGTGCTGCGCGATCAGATACGGCGCGCCGGACTCGCTGTGGCGCACGACGAAGATGTCGGCCGCCATCGCGCTCAGGTTGGCTATGGTGTCGAGCAGCGATTCGCCCTTGCTCGCCGAGGAACGCGCGATGTCGAGATTCAATACGTCGGCGGAAAGTCGCTTGGCAGCGATCTCGAAAGTGGTGCGGGTGCGGGTCGAGTTCTCGAAGAACAGGTTGAACACGCTCTTGCCGCGCAGCAAGGGCACTTTCTTCACCTCGCGGTCGTTCACGCTGGTGAACTTGGCTGCCGTGTCCAGGATGTGCGTGACGATGTCCTTGGGCAGACCCTCGATCGACAGCAGATGCATCAGCTCGCCATGCTTGTTGAGCTGCGGATTGCGCTTGTAGAGCATCAGCTGCTGGCCTCCACCTGGAAGCTGAGCGCGCCGTCGCCGGCGCGTGCAAGCGCGATCGACCGGGCGGCCGGCAGCGTCAGGCGCGCAGCCGCGAAGTCCGCAGCCATCGGCAGCTCCCGAGCGCCTCGGTCGACCAGCACGGCCAGCCGCACGCAGGCGGGTCGGCCGAAGTCGAACAGCTCGTTCAACACCGCGCGGATCGTCCGGCCGGTGTAGAGGACGTCGTCGAGCAGCAGCACGTCGGCGCCGTTGACGTCGAAGGGCAGGACGGTCTGCGCGCTGGCGGACATACCTCGGCGAGCGAAGTCGTCGCGGTGCATGGCCGAAGAGATCACGCCCGGCGCACCGGCGAGGCCCAGATCTTTCTGCAGGCGCTCGACCAGCCAGGCGCCGCCGGAGGTGATGCCGACGAGATGCGTGTCGTCGCGCATCAGCGCTTTCACGCCGCGCAGCAGATCGCCGTACAGCGTCTCGGCTTCAGGGATTTCGGTATTCAAGGGAGACTCCGTAAGAATTGCTCGAGGATGATGCAGGCCGAAGCCGCATCGGCGTCGCGCGCGCCGGAAGCGATGGCTTCGGTGGTGCTGTAGCGCTCGTCGACTTCATACACCGGCAGCCTGAAGCGGCCGTGCAGCTGGCGCGCGAACTTCTGCGCCTTCACGGTGTTCTCGTGGCTGGCGCCGTCTGGGTGGTACGGCACGCCGATGACCAGCGCATCGGGCTGCCATTCCTTTATGCGCGCCTCGACCTGGGCAAATCGCGCATCGCCTTCGGCCTTTATCGTGGGCTGCGGGGAAGCGGTGCGCAGCAGCCGGTTGCCAGTGGCGACGCCGGTGCGCTTCTGGCCGTAATCGAAGGCCAGGAAACTCTGGAAATGCGACGGAACAGGCGAAACGGGTGAAACGGACAAAGAACCGGTCACGTCAGGCATGTCCGGCATCGGGAGACAGGGTCCAGGCTTCGAGCCCCAGCAGCATCAGCGCCTTGTCGTAACGCTGCGCGACCGGCGTGTCGAAGATCACCGCGGCATCGGCACCTACGGTGAGCCAGCTGTTCTCGGCCAGTTCGGATTCGAGCTGCCCTTCGCCCCAGGCCGCATAGCCGAGCGTCACCAGCACCTTGCGCGGACCGGCGCCGGTCGCCAGCGCCTCGAGCACGTCCTTCGACGTCGTCATCTCGAGCCCGCCGGGAATCGTCATGGTCGAGGCGTAGACCGATTCTTCAGGCCGGTCGGCATCGGCAAAGACCGGCTCGTGCAGCACGAAGCCGCGTTCGGTCTGGACCGGGCCGCCCTGGAATACCGGCGAAGTGCCGAGTTCGGGGCGCGAGAGATGGAGATCGATCTTTCGGAACAGCGCGGCGAGGTCGATGTCGCTGGGCTTGTTGATCACAAGGCCGAGCGCACCGCGTTCGCTGTGTTCGCACAGGTAGATGACGCTGCGGTTGAAAGTCGCATCTTCCATCCCGGGCATCGCGATCAGAAAATGATGCGTAAGGTTCATCGGGGCAGAATCGGCAGACATGCCTCCGATTTTACTTGCCGTCGACAAGACATATCCCAAGGGCCTGATGTGGTTCCGCCGCGATCTTCGCGTCGACGACAACGCAGCGCTCTGGCACGCCCTTCGAACCTGTCGCGAAGTGGTCTGTGTATTCGTATTCGACAAACACATCCTGGACCCGTTGCCGCGCGCCGACCGGCGCGTCGAATTCATCCGCGAATCGCTGGTCGCGCTCGATGCCGACCTGCGCACGCTCGGCGGCGCGCTCGTCGTGCGCCATGCGGTCGCCGAAGAGGAACTGCCCGCGATCGCCGCCGCGCTCGGTGTGCAGGTGGTTTTCGCCAACCGCGACTTCGAGCCCGCCGCGATCGCGCGCGATGCCAGGGTCTTCGGCGCGCTGGCCAACGCCGGCATCGCCTTCCACACCTCGAAGGACCACGTGATCTTCGAGCGCGAAGAAGTGCTGACCAAGGTCGGCCAGCCGTATTCGGTCTTCACACCGTACAAACGCGCCTGGCTAGCGAAGGTCGACGACTTCTTCGTCAAGCCCTACCCGGTCCGCGGCCATGCAGATGCGCTGATAAAGCCGCCGAAATCGCACGATTCGCCGGTGCCGACGCTGAAGGAACTGGGTTTCGAGCCGACCAATCTGGCCGAACTCGAAATTCCGACCGGTGCGCAAGGCGGCGACGCGGTGTTCGAAGACTTCTTCGAGCGCATCGAGCGCTACGACGAGGCCCGCAACTTCCCCGCCGTGCGCGGCCCGAGCTATCTGAGCGTACATCTGCGCTTCGGCACCGTGTCGATCCGGCATCTGGCCGGCGTCGCGCGCAAGCTGTCGCTCGGCGGCGATGCGGGCGCGTCGACCTGGCTGAGCGAGCTGATCTGGCGCGATTTCTACATGCAGGTGCTGGCGCACAACCAGCAGGTCGCCGAGGGCAAGAGCTTCAAGCCCGAATACGACAAGATCGTCTGGCACCACGGAAAGCATGCCGACGGGCTGTTCGCGGCCTGGTGCGAGGCGCGCACCGGCTACCCGCTGATCGACGCGGCCATGATGCAGATCAACCAGACCGGCTACATGCACAACCGCCTGCGCATGATCGTCGCGAGCTTCCTCTGCAAGGACCTCGGCATCGACTGGCGGCGCGGCGAGGCGTACTTTGCGACGCACCTGAACGACTTCGAGATGGCGTCGAACAACGGCGGCTGGCAGTGGGCAAGCTCGAGCGGTTGCGACGCGCAGCCGTATTTCCGCATCTTCAACCCGGTCACGCAGAGCGAACGCTTCGACCCCGAAGGCAAATTCATCCGCCGCTACCTGCCGCAGCTGAAAGGCCTGTCGAACGCCGCGATCCACGCGCCGTGGGATGCGAAGCCGGTCGAACTCGAAGCCGCCGGCGTCAGGCTCGGCGACAACTACCCCAAGCCGGTCATCGATCACGCCGAAGCGCGCGACCGCACACTGGAGCGCTACGGCGTGGTGCGCGCGCCGGCGCGGGAAGGCAAGACGGCGAAGTCCTAGAGCGGTTCGGCGTGCGCATGGCTGCGCACCAGCCGCACCAGCTCATCTTCCGAATACGGCTTGCCCAGGTAGTGGTCGACACCCAGCTGCATCGCCAGTTCGCGGTGCTTCGCGGCGATGCGCGACGTGATCATGATCACCGGCAGGTCGGCCAGCAACTCGTCGGCGCGGATGTTGCGCACCAGGTCGAAGCCGTCCATGCGTGGCATCTCGATATCTGAAAGCACGACCGCCGGACGCTCCTGCTGCAACCGCTCCAGCGCCTGCAGGCCGTCGACGGCAAGCGCCACGCGGTAGCCCTCGCGCTGCAGCAGGCGCTGCGTGACGCGTCGGACGGTGATCGAATCGTCCACGACCAGCACCAGCGGCGCCTCGACCGGCAATGCCGCCGCACCGGCCGTGTCGCCGTGCTGCGCCCATTCGGCCCTGGCGATCCGCTGCGCCTCGCGCGCCGCCTCGCCGTGCACCGCGGCCAGTGCCACCGGGTTGTAGATCAGCGAAACCGCACCCGACGCCAGCACCGACACCGCAGCCATGCCCGGCAGCCGCGAAAGTTGCGGACCGAGGTTCTTCACCACGACTTCCTGGTTGCCGATCACGTCGTCGACATGCAGCGCCAGCCGTTGCGAGGCGCTGCGCACGATGACGATCGAATGGCCGCGCGCGGCCGGCTGGTCGCTGCGCGCCGACGATTGAAGCAGCGCGCCGGCCCAGTACAGCGGCACGTCTTCGTCATTGAAACGGTGCTGCTGCGCGACATAGGCCGCATCGAGCTCGTCGGCGGTCACGCGCTGCACCACTTCGACCAGATTCGACGGAATGCCGACCGTCAGGGCGCCAGCGCGGACCATCACGACGTGCGTCACTGCAGTGGTCAGCGGCAGCACCAGTGTGAAGGTCGTGCCCTGGCCCGGCGCGCTCAGCGTTTCGATACGCCCGCCAAGCGCGACGACGCTCGCGCGCACCACGTCCATGCCGATGCCGCGACCGGCCAGCTCCGACACCTGCTCGGCCGTCGAGAAGCCCGGGTGGAATATCAGCTCGGCCGCCTCGTCGCGCGAGATCTGCTCGCCATAGTTCAACAAGCCCATCGAAACCGCGCGGTCGGCGATGCGCTGCACGTCGAGTCCGGCGCCGTCGTCGCGGAAGCTGACCGATACGTCGTTGCCTTCCTGCCGCAGATCGATGGAGATCAGCCCGCTGGATTCCTTGCCGGCCCATTCGCGCGCCGAGCCGTTCTCGATGCCGTGCGCGACGCTGTTGCGCAGCAGGTGTTCGAAGGCCGGCGTCATGCGTTCGAGCACGCCACGGTCCATTTCGATCGAGCCGCCGGTGATGTCGAGCCGCACCTGCTTGCCGGCGTCCTTCGACGCCTGGCGTACGACGCGGTAGAGGCGCTCGGAAATGCCCTCGAACTCCACCATGCGGGTGCGCAGCAGTCCACGTTGCAGCTCGCGCGCCTGACGCGCCTGTGCGCTGAGGTCGTCTTCGGTCGCCTGCACGGTTTTCTGCAGCGTGCGCTGCACGGTGGCCACGTCGTTGACCGATTCGGCCATCATCCGCGTGAGTTCCTGAACCCGCGTGAAACGGTCGAATTCGAGCGGATCGAAGCCCTGCTGCGAATCCTTGGCCTGCGCGAGGCGCGACTGCATCTGGCTTTCGGCCTGTACTTCGACGTCGCGCAGTTGCTGGCGCAGGCGGTCGAGGTTGCCGGTCAGGTCGCCGAGCGAACTGCGCAGCTGGCCGAGCTGGGTTTCCATGCGCGAGCGCGTGATGATGATCTCGCCGGCCTGCGCGACCAGCCGGTCGAGCAGGTGCGTGCGGATACGCACGGCCTGGCCGGCCAGCGCGCGCAGCGGCGCCAGCAGCGACGGCATCGGCATCGCGACGCCCGGTGCGGCCACGCCGCGCGGACGCTGTTCGGGCTCGGCTTCCTGCGCAGGCGCGGGAGCAGCCGTCGTCGGCTGCCAGGTTCGTTCCGGCACGGGCGTAACGATCGCGGAAATGCTCGCTGCACTGCTCGCGCCAGCTCCCGCGTCGGCCTTACCGCGCAATCCGTCGAAGGTCGACTGCAGCGTGTCGAAGCGCCCCAGCAGCCGCTCGATCGCCTCCCGGTCGACGCCGCCGTGCGCGCGGCCGATGGCTTCGATCTCCGACTCCATGCGATGCGCTCGCTCGCCAAGCTGCATCGCGCCGGCCAGCCGGGCGCTGCCCTTGAGCGTGTGCAGCGTGCGAAGGATCGATGCGCGCGGCGCCGTCGCGTCCGGCTGCCGAGCCCATTCGCGCAGCGCACCACCGAGGCTGGGCAGCAACTCGGCCGCCTCTTCCTCGAAAACCGGGAACAGGTCGACGTCGAGCGCATCGGCGACATCGAAGCTCTCGTCCGCATCGTCGAGCGTCACGTCGGAGGCGAAACCTTCCTGGCGTCGCGATGTCCACGGCGCGGACGGCCACGCCTCCAGCGGAGCCGGTCCGGTCGGCAATCCCGGCGCTTCGGCGACTTCGCGCAGTGCGTCGAGCGTCGACTCCAGCGGATCGCGCAGGAAGCCGGCGGCGAACTGGTGCAGCAGATGACGCAGTTCGTCAGCGGCCGCCACCAGTACGGCACCCTGGCCCGGCGTGCCGCGACCCTGGCGTTGCAGATGCTGCAGCGCCGTCTCGATCAGCCGCGCCATGCCCGACAGGCTCTGGAATCCGACCGTGGCCGAACTCCCGGCCAGCGAATGCGCGAAGCCGATGGTCGAATCGGACATGCGCTCCTGCGTTTCGAGCGCCCATTCGCCGACTTCGCCCACCAGCTGGCGGGACCACTCGTCGGCCTCATTCAGATAGACGTTGTAGAGCTGGATGCCGATCCGCAACGGCCCGATGGCCTTGACCGGATCGTCCGCACTCTGGTTGCTCGCCACCAGCGTGAGCAGAGGCGACACCGACGAAAACGACGACATCGGCACCGGATGCTCGGGAGCGGCGTCGAAACCTGGGTCCGGGTCCAGATCGAACTCGAGCTCGAACGCCATGTCGGGCTCGGACGGCCGCTGCGGCAAGTGCGCAAATGCGGCGTGCGCCGTCTCGAGAAAGTCGATGTCGTCGCCGGTCGGTGGCAAGGATTCCGCCGAATCGAAGGCCGACAGCGGTTCGGGCACGCGATCGGGCTCGAGTTCAAGTTCGGGGAAATCGGTTGCGGCAAAGTCGTGCCCGATCGCCGCTTCTTCGGCAGCGTCCGAAGTTTTGTCGTCGATCGCCTCTCCGTTGCGCAACGCGTCCGCGACACGCGTAAAGGTGCTCGCCTCCCAGTCGTGCGTCCGACCCTCGGCGATGGCATCGACCCATTGCGAGAAATCTTTCAGCGCACTTTCGGTGGCGGACAGCAGCACCGGTGTCGCCGGGCGTTGTTCGGCCAACCAGATGTTGAACAGCTGCTCGAAAGCCGATGCCGCCTCGCCATACGCGGTGAAGCCGACCATCCGCGCGCTTCCCTTGAGCGTGTGGAAGGCACGCCGCAGCACGGTGAGTTCGTTGCCGCCCGACGTGCTGCCGGCCAGCGTCGCGACTGCGGCCAGACCGTTCTGCAGCACTTCCCGTGCTTCGTCCAGGAAGATGTTCTGGAGATCGTCGTCTTCGAGTTCGGTGACCTCGGTATCGGCGACCGGCGGCTTGTCGGCGCCAATGTTCACATTCCAGCTGTCGGCCGCCAGGCTGAAAGCCTCGATCGGCGCGGCGGCGCGGCGTGGCGCGGCGAGCGCGGCGACCTTGGTCGCGATTTCCGCGTCGATTTCTGCGGCAGTGAGTGCGGGCGGCAGGGTTTCGAGGTCGAGCGGTTCGACTTCCTTTCGGCCCATCAACGGCTTGAGTTCGCCAGCCGCCTCGTCGTAGACGAACAGGCGTTTGGCAAGCGCCGGCTGGTAGCCGAGCATGTCGATCAGGAAGCCGAGCGCGCCGAGGTTGTTGCCCAGTGCGTCGACGTCGGCGGTCACTGCTTCGGCGGTGCTGGAAAGCATCAGCCGGTCGACGTTCTCCCGCATGTGCTGCACGGTCTGCGCCGCCTGGTCGAGGCCGAGCACCGAGAAGACGCCGCGCATCTGCATCAGCTGGCTCGGCACCTTGCTCAGCAGGCCCTGATCGACCGGATTGCGGAAGAACTGGTCGAGCGATTTTTCCAGCTCCAGCAGATGACTGTGCAGTTCGTCGACCACGGTGCCCATGCTCTGGTGATCGCTCATGCGCCGGTAGAGCTCTTCCATCCACGGTTCCAGCGGCTCCGACTGGCCGCCTTCGCGTGCGCGCTCGATGCGTTCGGCGAGTTGCACGGTGCGGAGCGTGAGCTGGCGGTCGTGCGGATCGAGATCTTCGAAGGCAGCTTCCAGGTACAGCACCGAAGTCGCGACTTCGAGCGAGAGTTCGGTCGTCGGCGGCGTGCCGGACTGCAGCGAGGCATCGACCGCATCGTTCAGAGCCTTGGCCATCGGCAGGCTCGGCGGATGCAGCTTCTGAAGCGATTCGCCGAGCTGCGCGAACGCATCGACGACCTGGCGGGTCCGCGACACGTCGCCTCCCGAGAGCGCCGTCCACATTTCCTTGGCCGTCTCGATGCGCTTGCGTGCCTGCGCGAGCGCGAGCGGATCGAAACGCCCGAACTGCTCGACGTTGTAGTCGACGCCCGCATGCGCGCCGACGCCCCAGGCGCCGCGCACCGCGCGCAGCGCCTCGGCCGGATCCTGCTGGCGCGGCACGGCCTGGGCACAGAAGAAAAGCAGATCCTGCCCGAGCCGGTCAGACACGGCCTTGTCGCTGCGCGACAGCGTCGCGTACTGGATCAGCGCACGCGAGGCAGCGCGCTTGACATACGCATCCACCGGCAGCAGGCCGAGACCGATGGCCTCGAAGAATGCGCCGGCAAGCATCCAGAAGCTGGCGACATGCGGCGTCGAGGCGCCGCTGGCCAGCCCGAGCGACAGCGTGTGCAGCCGGCGGGCCGCTTCATGGTCGCCGGCCTGCACCAGACGGAGCACGTCGCGGTCGAAGCGCGAACGCACGGCCGGGTCGTTGACGAGCGCCGGCTCCGCAGGCAGCGGTGCGACGTCGGCCCAATGCCAGGCGTGATTCCAGAGGTCCGCCGGATGCACGCGGTCGCTGCCGGCCATTTCGAGCACGTCGCGGTACTGCGGGAAAAGCGCCAGCGCCGACACCGATTTGCCGACCAGCACCGCGTTCAGGAAATCGCAGACGGCGAAGCCGGCGCGCTCGATCTTCCGTACGGCCGCTTCGTTGCAGCGCGCGGGTTCGAGCAGCAGCGACTGCACGGAAAACTCCATCGCGCCGACCATGACCGCCGCCGACGGCTGGCCGACCATCGTCAATGCGCCGACGGTCTGGTGCAGCTGCTGGGCAGCCAGGCGCAGTGCGCCGGTGTCGGGCTCGGAAGCCGATGCGGACACGGCGGCCGGCTCGCGCACGAAACGCCGCAGCGACTTGCCGACGCTGTCGAGCGTCTTCTGTATCTCGTCGAGCACCCAGGCCAGCGGCCCGAGGTCCTCGTCGGCCGCGGTCGAAGCCCGATCGGCGGACTGGCTTGGGCTTGGGCTTGAGCTTGAAATGGACACGGGTCAGGCAATCTTGAACCGTGCGACCGACTGGCGCAGTTCCTCGGCCATGCGCGAGAGCTCGCGCACCTGCTGGGCCGTGGTGCGGGTGCCCTCGCCGGTCTGCTCGGTGACGGCGAAGATGTGCTGGATGTTGGCCGCCACGACGTTGGCCGAGTCGGCTTCGCGCGACGCCGATTGCGAGATCTGCTCGATCAGCTCGGCCAGCCGACGCGACACGCGGTCGATCTCCGACAGCGCCGTGCCGGCGGTATCCGACAGCCGCGCACCTTCGACCACGCCCTGCGTCGAGCGCTCCATTGCGCCGACGGCATCCTGCGTGTCGGTCTGGATCGCCTTCACCAGCGCCGAAATCTGCCGCGTCGCATCGGCCGAACGCTCGGCCAGCCGCTGCACCTCTTCGGCCACCACGGAGAAACCGCGACCGGCCTCGCCCGCGGACGCGGCCTGGATGGCGGCATTGAGCGCCAGCACGTTGGTCTGTTCGGTGATGTCGGAAATCAGCTCGGTGATCTCGCCGATCTCCTGCGACGACTCGCCCAGCCGCTTGATACGCTTGGAGGTTTCCTGGATCTGGTCGCGGATCGAATTCATGCCGCCGATCGCGTTCTGCACCGCCTGCAGGCCCGACGACGCGGCCTTGAGCGACTGTCGCGCCACCGTGGCCGATTCCTGCGCCTGCGACGACACGCCGTTGATGCGCTCTGCCATGGTCAGCACCGACTGGCCGGTTTCGCGGATCTCGCGCAGCTGCTCGGTCGATGCAGCCAGCAGTTCGGTCGAGGTGTTCTCGACCTGCGAGGTGGTGCGCGCGACGCGGCTGGCCGTGTTCTGCACGTTGCCGACCAGGAGACGCAGTTCTTCGACGGTGTAGTTCACCGAATCGGCGATGGCGCCCGTGATGTCCTCGGTCACGGTGGCTTCCTGCGTCAGGTCGCCCTCGGCCACCGTCTGCAATTCGTTCATGAGGCGAAGGATCGCCGCCTGGTTGGCTGCGTTGACGCGGCCGACCTCGTCGCCCATCCGCTCGGCCTCGACACGCTCGCTCTCGGCGGCGGCCGCACGTTCGCGGCCTTCGCGCACCTGGACGAAGCCGACGGCGGCAGCCAGGCCCAGCGCCACGATCGACAACACGAACAGCAGCGCGATGGTGCCGATACCGAGGCCGGTGCGCGCCGAAAGCTTGTTCTGCAGTTCGCCGAGCGCCAGGCGCAGCGGCTCGCTGTCGGCCAGGATGGCGGTCTGCGCATCGCGCGCCATCACCAGGCCCTGCATGTTGCCGAGGATCGCGCCGGCCTGCGAACGCATGCGCTCGTAGGTCTTCAGGATCGCGTCGAGCTGGTTGCGGGTCTGCGTGTCGCGGGTACCCGGCAGGCGCTGCTGCGGATCGCCGTCGAGCAGGCCGCGCGCGAGTTCCTGGAAGGTGTTCAGGTCCCTGCCCAGCAAGGAAACGGCGGAGGGACTCACGCCTTCGACGGTGTTGAATTCGGTCGCCGACTTGCCGATGCGCTGCGTGAGCATCACCAGCTGCCCGGCGGCCGCGATTTCGGCCGTGCTGGCGCCCTGCTGCAACTTGAGCGAGGTCACGACCTGTGTCATTTCGAGCAGGTCGGTGGATTGACGGCTGACGTCGCGCAACGCCGAGCCGACGCGCGTCAGGATGTCCTGCTGCGCGAGCACTGCCTTGGCGCTCTTGTCGGCCCGTTCGGCCAGCGGACGGATCTTCTCGATCTCCGCGTCGTAGGCGCCGCCGACGCGTTCCAGGTCGAGCGCATCGTCGCCCTGTGCCAGGCCCAGCACGCGACGCGTGAGGTCGTCGGAACTCTCGCGCACCTCGACGAAGGCGGCAGCGTTGCCGACCAGCGCCTGCGACACCGATTTGGCGAGGCGCTGCGACTGCATCAGCGACTGGCCGGTCGATGCGACCTGCTGCGCCAGACGATTCGCCCGCAGGATCGACGACGCTGCGACCAGCAGCAGTACGAGCACCACCACGACCAGCGCGATGGTGAACATGCGCTGCTGGCGCGCCGGATTCGCACGGGCGGCGGCGGGGTGCATCGGCTGCTGCGGCGGCGGCGACGGCGGCAAGCGAGGTTCGGGCGGAATGGCGAACTCGGGGGGCGAAGATGCGGTGGCGACGGTCGCGACAGTCGGAACCGGCGGCGCCAGCTCGGCGGTCGCGGGATTGTCGAACGCGGGGCCGTCGTCGGACTGCGCATGGCCGGTCGCGCTGTTCTCGCCTGCGGGCAGGTTTTTCTTCGGCTGGTCGGCGATCGAACTCACGGTCGGTCCTTTACGTGGTGGCGGTCGCGAAGCGGATGCTCAGGCGCCGATACTCAAAAAACGGGGTTGCCGGGACAGCGCCTGCAGGTCGATTTCCTGCCATTGCTCGCCCTTCGCATCGGTGTAAGTGTGGCCGAGCCATGCGGCGCTGCCGGCGGCCGGCGGCTGCGAGGCAGCGAACGCCTCGACGCCGCGCAGCCCGACCAGGCGGTCGACCATCAGTGCGCAATTGACTTCGAGCAGTTCGTTGAGCGCGACGAGCCGGGCCTGTGTCCGCACGCCGTCGCCACTGACCGGCAAGGTCGCCGGCACCGCATCTTCGGACGCGAAACCGGCAAGCTGCACGACACCATACAGTCCGCCGCGCAGATTCGCGACCCCCAGAAACCACGGTTCGGTGTACGGCACCGGGTGCGGCGTCGTCCACGGGAAGATTTCGCCGGCATGGCCGAGCGGAAAAAGATACCTGGCGCTGCCGGCCTCGACGGCGAGCCACGAGGCCGACACGTCCGAGGTGCGCGCCGCCTGCAACCGGCTGGCCAGCCGGGCCTGGAAGGCGCGAAGCGCGTCTCGGTTGGCCACGGTCTCAGCCTAGCGCGCTGATCTTCGCGAGCAGCTCCGCAGCATTCACCGGCTTCACGATGTAGTCGCGCGCGCCCTGCCGCATGCCCCAGACCCGGTCGGTTTCCTGGTTCTTGCTGGTGCACATGATGATCGGCACGCCGGCATACAGCGGGTTGCGCGCGATCGCACGCGTCAGCTGGAAGCCATTCTGGCCGGGCATCACGATGTCCATCAGGATCAGGTCGGGCTGGGCTTCCTCGATACGCCGCATCGCGTCGTCGGCGTTTTCCGCAGTGCGCACGGCAAACCCGTTCTTTTGCAGCAGGCCCGAAAGAAACAGGAGCTCGGTCTTCGAATCGTCGACGACCAGCACGTTATGGATGGGCATCAATGAACCTTTTCGGTCTGGAGGACACCGAACTGCTGCACGGCGCGCAACAGCTGGTCCTTGGTGAAAGGCTTGGTGAGAAAGTCTTGCGAACCGACCATGCGACCGCGAGCCTTGTCGAAGACGCCGTCCTTGGACGACAGCATCACGACCGGCACACCGGCAAAACCGGTATTTCGCTTGATGATCGCGCAGGTCTGGTAGCCGTCGAGGCGCGGCATCAGGATGTCGCAGAAGATCAAATGGGGTTTGTGGTCGTTGACCTTGGCCAGCGCATCGAAACCGTCTTCGGCGAGCAACACCTCATGGCCGCCCTGCTTGAGGAAGATCTCGGCGCTCCGTCGGATGGTGTTGCTGTCATCGATGACCAGCACCCTGAAACCGGACCCGTTCGCGCTCATAAGCATCGCTCCTCATACAAGACTTCAATCGGCCACGCGCCTCATTTCGACACGTAACCGATGCGGCCCTATGCCATGCTTCAGATTTCAACCATCTCGAAGTCTTCCTTGCGCGCACCGCACTCCGGACATGTCCAGTTCATCGGCACATCGGCCCAGGCCGTGTTTGCCGCAATACCATCTTCCGGTACGCCAGCAGCTTCGTCGTAGATCCACCCGCAAATCAGGCACATCCAGGTTTTCGTGTTCATCGCAGCTTAAAGTCCCTGTTCACAAATTGCAATTATTGTATCCATGCGTATCAAAATATTCAGCCATATGAACGCGGAAGACAACTTACTTACTACCGCACCGGAGCGCGCGCAGCATGGTCGATCTTAACGAGACACTTTCGGACGAAGCATCGGCGGAAGAACTGTCCCTCAACCCGCCTTGCGTACTCGTCTTCAACGCGAGCGATCCGAGCGGCGCCGGCGGCCTCGCAGGCGACACGCTGGCCATGGCGTCGGTAGGCGCCCACATGCTGCCGGTCGTCACGGGCGCCTATGCGCGCGACACTGCGGAAATCTTTGGCCACTTCGCCTTCGACGAGGAAGCCGTCGAGGAACAGGTGCGCGCGATCCTCGAAGACGTCGAGGTGCAGCTGATCAAGGTCGGCTTCGTCGGGTCTCCGGAGACGCTGGCGACCATCGCCGAAACCGCGACCGACTATCCCGACGTGCCGGTGGTCTCGTACATGCCCAACCTGTCGTGGTGGGACGAGAACCTGATCGATCCCTACCTCGACGCCTTCCGCGAACTGGTGCTGCCGCAAACCACCGTGCTGGTCGGCAACCACAGTACGCTCTGGCGCTGGCTGCTGCCCGACTGGACAGGCGAGAAACCCCCGAGCGCGCGCGACATCGCACGCGCTGCCGGAGAGGCCGGCACGCCCTACACGCTGGTGACCGGGATCATGCTGCCCGACCAGTTCATCGACAACGTGCTCGCCTCGCCGCAATCGGTGCTGGCGAGCGAGAAATACGAGCGCCTCGAAGCCGTCTTCGCCGGTGCCGGCGACACGCTTTCGGCTGCGCTCGCCGCGCTTCTCGCCAGCGGTACGGACCTGCCGGCCGCCGCTTCCGAGGCGCTGAGCTACATGGACCGCTGCCTGGATGCGGGTTTCCGCCCCGGCATGGGCCACGTGCTGCCCGACCGGCTCTTCTGGGCCCAGCCAGAAGAAGACGACGAAGATGAAGAAGACGGACCCGAGACGCCCGCCGACCCCAACGACTTTGCATTGCCTCCCCATGACACAAGACACTGACCGCAACCACATCCTCTTCGAGCGCGCCCGCGCCGTCATTCCCGGCGGCGTCAATTCGCCGGTACGCGCCTTCAAGGCCGTCGGCGGCACGCCACGCTTCGTCACCCGCGCAAAGGGTGCCCATTTCTGGGATGCCGACGACAAGCGCTACATCGACTACATCGGTTCCTGGGGTCCGATGATCCTGGGCCACGGTCACCCTGCCGTGGTGGAGGCGGTGCAGAAGGCAGTGCTCGAAGGCTTCTCCTACGGCGCGCCGACCGAGCGCGAAATCGAGCTGGCCGAAGCCATCCTCGCGCTGGTGCCGTCGATGGAAATGGTGCGGCTGGTGAGCTCGGGCACGGAAGCCGCGATGAGCGCGCTGCGTCTTGCGCGAGGCGCGACAGGCCGCAAATACATCATCAAGTTCGAGGGCTGCTACCACGGCCATGCCGATGCGCTGCTGGTCAAGGCCGGCTCCGGGCTCGCCACTTTCGGCAACCCGACATCCGCCGGTGTGCCGCCCGAAGTCGTCCAGCACACGCTGGTGCTCGAATACAACAACATCCCGCAGCTCGAGGAAGCCTTCGCGCTGCACGGCAACGAACTCGCCTGCCTGATGATCGAGGCGATCGCCGGCAACATGAACTTCATCCGCGCATCGGCAGAGTTCGCCAAACGCTGCCGCGAACTCTGCACGCAACACGGCGCGCTGCTGGTGTTCGACGAAGTCATGACCGGCTTCCGCGTCGGACTGCATGGCGCGCAAGGCGTGCTGGGCGTGACGCCCGACATCACCGTGCTGGGCAAAGTCATCGGCGGCGGCATGCCGCTGGCGGCTTTCGGCGGACCGCGCGCCATCATGGAACAGCTCGCGCCGCTCGGCCCGGTGTATCAGGCCGGCACGCTGTCGGGCAATCCGGTCGCGACCGCATGCGGACTTGCGACGCTCAAGGAAATCGCCAAGCCGGGTTTCTACGAAGCGCTGTCGCAGAAGACGCGCGCGCTGGTCGACGGATTGAAGTCGGCAGCGGATACAGAAGGCGTGCCGTTCAGCGTCGACAGCGAAGGCGGCATGTTCGGCTTCTTCCTGTTCGACGAACTGCCGCAGAACTATGCGACCGTGATGACCACCGACAACGCGACGTTCAACAAGCTGTTCCACGGCCTGCTCGACCGCGGCGTCTACATCGCGCCTGCGCTGTACGAGGCCGGTTTCGTGAGCGCCGCGCACAGCGACGAAGACATCGCAGCGACGGTCGAGGCCGCGCGGCAGATCTTCAAGACGTTCTGAAATTGCCCGCTTCATGACAAATCGAAAACTGTGGCGGGCGCTGCCGCTCGTCGCCGGCCTGGGACTAGGGCTGGGGCTGGCCGCGATGCACGGATCGGCGTCGGCGCAGACCGAACCTAAGGCGGACGCCGGTGCATTCGACCTGTCGACCGAACTGCGCAAGGTCTGGCTGAATCCCGGCTTCTATTCGTACCACTTCGACCGCAACAAGGGTCTGGAAGATTTCAACCCCGGGCTCGGCTTCGAATATCCGGTCAGCGATATGGTCTCGGTGACAGCTGGCGCATTCCGCAACAGCGACCGCGATCAATCGCGCTACATCGGCGCGTACGTGATGCCCTTCGAGTTCCACGGCGTGAAGTTCGGCGCGGTGGTGGGCGGCTTCGACGGCTACCGGAACTACCGCAACGGCAACTGGTTCCCGGCGCTGATCCCCACCGCCGCTATCGAAGGCAAGCGCTGGGGCCTGAACGTCGCGATCATCCCGTCGTACAAGGACCGCCTGTATGGCGCGCTGACGTTCCAGCTCAAATACCGATTCGCCGACTGAATCGGCAAATCGGAATCAGTGCCTGAAGTGGCGGACGCCGCTCAGGACCATGACCACGCCGCGCTCGTCAGCCGCGTCGATCACTTCCTGATCGCGCATCGAGCCGCCCGGCTGGATCACGCAGCTTGCGCCTGCATCCACGACGACATCCAGTCCGTCTCGGAACGGAAAGAATGCGTCGCTGGCCACGGCGGTATTCTCGAGCGACAGCCCGGCATGCCCGGCCTTGATGCTGGCGATGCGCGCCGAGTCGAGGCGGCTCATCTGGCCCGCGCCGACGCCCATCGTCATGCCGTCGGCACAGAACACGATCGCGTTGCTCTTGACGAACTTCGCGACCTTCCATGCGAACAGCAGGTCCTGCAGTTGTTCCGGCGTCGGCTGCTTCTTGCTGACCACCTTGAGTTCGCTTTCGAGCAACACGCGGTTGTCGGCGGTCTGCATCAGCAGGCCCGAACCGACGCGCTTGACGTCCATCGCGTTGCGGCCGTTGTCCCAGTCGGTGGCGCCGCCCTTCGGCAGAGCGATTTCCAGGATGCGGACGTTGACCTTGCTCTTGAAGACTTCCATCGCCTCGGGCGTGAAGCCGGGCGCCATCAGCACTTCGACGAACTGCTTGCTCACGGCCTGCGCGGCTGCGGCGTCGACCGGACGGTTGAAGGCGATGATGCCGCCGAAAGCCGAAGTCGGATCGGTCTTGAAAGCCTTGCCGTACGACTCGAGCGCGTCGGCGCCGATCGCCACGCCGCACGGATTCGCATGCTTGACGATCACGCAGGCCGGCACGTCGAAGGACTTCACGCATTCCCAGGCCGCGTCGGCATCGGCGATGTTGTTGTAGCTGAGCTCCTTTCCCTGGAGCTGCTTCGCCGTGACCAGCGAACCCGGCGCCGGGTACAGATCGCGATAGAAAGCGGCCTGCTGGTGCGGGTTCTCACCGTAGCGCAGGTCCTGCAGCTTGACGAATCGGCCGTTGCTCTGCGCCGGGAACATCGAGCGCGTCGGCGCGGCCTGGTCGTGGCTGGCGTCGAAATCGATCGCGGACAGGTAATCGCTGATCGCGCCGTCGTAGTCGGCAATGCGGTTGAAGGCGGCGACCGAGAAGGCGAACTTCGTCTTGTTGCTGAGCTTGCCGTAGGCCTTGAGTTCGGCCAGCGCGGCCGGGTATTGCGATGCGTCGGTCAGCACGCCGACGTCCTTCCAGTTCTTGGCCGCGCTGCGAACCATCGCCGGGCCGCCGATGTCGATGTTCTCGATCGCGTCTTCAAGCGTGCAGCCAGGCTTGGCGACGGTCGATTCGAACGGATAGAGATTCACCACCAGCAGGTCGATGGTGTCGATGCCGTGTTCCTCGATGGCCGCCACGTGCGCCGGCATATCGCGTCGCGCCAGCAGGCCGCCGTGAATCTTCGGATGCAGCGTCTTGACGCGGCCATCGAGCATTTCGGGGAAGCCGGTGTGATCGGCGACCTCGGTCACCGGCAGGCCGGCGTCGGCCAGCAGTTTGGCGGTGCCGCCGGTGGACAGCAGCTTGATGCCGAGCGCGTCGAGCGCCTGCGCGAATTCGAGGATGCCGGTCTTGTCGGAGACGGAAAGGAGTGCGGTGAGTGCCATGGTTTTCTTCTGTTCGTTCTTACTTGATGAGCTTGTGCTCGAGCAGCTTCTTGCGGAGCGTGTTGCGGTTGAGCCCCAGCCATTGCGCGGCGCGCGACTGGTTGCCCTCGGCACGCTCCATCACGACGTCGAGCAGCGGCTTTTCGACCACGCGGACCAGCATGTCGTACATGCCGTCGGGCTCGATGCCGTGCAGGTCGCGGAAGTAGCTCTCCAGACTGTTCCGGACGCATTCGTCGATGTTCTTTTTGCTCATGACTGTCTTCTTTTGTTCAATGCACGGCCTCGGCACCGTGAACCGGAATCCGCACCATCGCGTCGGCCAGCGCGTCGAAATAATCGGCCACCGCGCGCAATTGCAGTGCGCAGTCTTCGATGCCGTTCATCTTGCCGCGAAAGGTTTCGCCCCCGGGCAGTGCATTCACGTACCAGCCGATGTGTTTGCGTGCGGTACGCACGCCGCTGTACTCGCCGTACAGCGCGTAGTGCGCCGGCAGATGTTCCAGCAGCAGATCGCGTACTTCGGCAACCAGAGGCGGTGCAAGGTGCGTGCCGGTCTCCAGGAAATGCGAGATTTCGCGAAAGATCCACGGTCGGCCCTGCGCCGCGCGGCCGATCATCACGGCATCCGCGCCGGTCGCGGCCAGCACGTCTCGCGCTTTCTCCGGCGTCGTGATGTCACCGTTGGCGACCACCGGAACGCGCACCGCGGACTTGACGGCGGCGATGGTGTCGTACTCGGCGTCGCCCTTGTAGCCCTGCTCGCGGGTGCGGCCGTGCACCGTCAGCATCTGCACGCCGGCCGATTCGAAATCGCGCGCCAGCTTGACCGCGTTGCGGTGGTCGGCGCTCCAGCCGGTGCGCATCTTGAGCGTCACCGGCACGCCGTGCGGCGCCGCGGCATCGACCACCGCGCGGACGATCTCCAGCGCCAGCGGCTCGTCGCGCATCAGCGCCGAACCGGCCCACTTGTTGCAGACCTTCTTGGCCGGACAACCCATGTTGATGTCGATGATCTGCGCACCGCGGTCGATGTTGTAGTGCGTGGCCTCGGCCATCATGGCGGCGTCGGTGCCGGCGATCTGCACGGCGATCGGACCGGGCTCGCCGGTGTGGTCGGCGCGGCGCGAAGTCTTCAGCGAATGCCACAGATCCTTGCGCGAGGTCACCATCTCGCTCACCGCATAGCCCGCGCCGAGCGAACGGCAGAGCATGCGGAAAGGCCGGTCCGTGACGCCGGCCATGGGCGCGACGAAAAGGCGGTTTTCCAGCGCGTGAGGGCCGATGTGCATGGGTCTGGGGGACAGGTGCGAAAAGCAGCAGCGGGCGCCGGGCCGGCGCAGGGCTGCTGAAAAATGAGGCACGATTGTAGCGAGCCCGGATTTCAGGGGCTGAAACGGGCGGCGCTTTCTCCGACGCACCGCGCGCAGGCCGCTTCCTATACTTCGGCGCACACATGGAAGCCTGGCTCGAATCCCTCCTTGCGCTGCTCGCGCTCCCCCAGTTCGGGCTCTCCACCGTTTTCATCGCGGCCTTCGTCTCCGCGACGCTGATACCGGTCGGTTCGGAACCCGTTCTGTTCGGATTGCTCAAGCTGAATCCGGAACTGTTCTGGCAGGCCATCGCCGTAGCGACGATCGGCAACACGCTCGGCGGCATGGTCACCTGGTGGATGGGTTTCGGCGCGCACAAGGTCGCCGACAAGTACTCTCATTCGAAGCACCATCTACGCGTGCTCGGCTGGCTGGAAAAGCTGGGGCCGAAGGCCTGTCTGCTGAGCTGGCTGCCGATCGTCGGCGATCCGCTTTGCGCGGTTGCCGGATGGCTGAAGCTGCCGTTCTGGCCCTGCGTCGGTTACATGGCGATAGGAAAGTTCGCGCGGTATCTCTGCATGACGGTGGCGCTGCTGTACATCTGGCCGAACTGAGTCGTCCGGCTCGCGGTCAATCGAGGACGACACGCCTCTGGACCCGACGCCCGAACAGCAGGCCGACGAGCAACAGGCCGCTTGCCGAAATCATGAAGACGATCGATGTCGAGAACCGGTCGACCAGACCGGCAGCCATCGACACCCCCAGCGACTGACCGAAGAACAGGCAGCAGGCGAACAGCGCGACAGCCGAGCCGCGCGCCGACGGTGCCATCTGCGTGGCGTGCGTCTGCAGCGTGTTGTGCAGGGCATAGAAGCCGAATCCGGCGACCAGACAGGCAGGCAGCGTCCAGTGCCACGAAGGCGCAAATCCGATGGTCGCGAAAGCGATCGCCATGCAGACGCCACCGACCCGTGCGAGCCCCGGCTCACCGATGCGTCGCAGCAATGGCCGCGCAGTGCGGCTGTAGATCAAGCCACCCAAGCCGTACAGCGCCACCACGGCACCGGCTTGCGGCATGGAAAGGCCGAAGCGCAGATGCAGGTGACTCGGGATGAATGCCAGCGCGCTGAAAGCGAGCGCGCCTTCGATCCCCACGACGACCAGAATGGTTTGCGCCCACGGGATGGTGACGATGGCGCGAAATCCGCGGATCAGGCCCTGCGGCGCCGGCCGCGGGCTCGTCGGCGAGCCTCCCGTGCGGAACAGCAGCATCCCGCCGAATGTCGCGAACACGACAGCCAGTGCGGCGAAGGCCGCGCGCCATCCGAGCGTCTCCGCCAGAAGCCCGCCGAGCCACTGGCCGGCGATCATGCCGAAAACCGTCGCGCTGAGCAGTTGCGCCAGCACTGCCTGACGCTCGTCGTAGGCGACGGTGTCGCCGATCCAGGCCATGGTCAGCGGGATGATGCCGGCGGCGGCGGCGCCGGAGAGCACGCGACTCGCCGTCAGCCAGTCGAGGCTCGGGGAAAAGGCCGCCGCCGTGCTGCCTACCGTGCAGGCGAGCGTTGCCGCGCCAATGACGCGCAGCTTGCCGTAACGATCGCCGAGCGGTCCGAAAAGCAGCTGAAGTACGCCGTACGCGATCGCGAACGCCGAGATCGTGCGCGCCGCCTGACCTGCGCTGGCATCGAACGCCGCTGCGAACGCGGGCAGCATCGCATCGCAGACCCTCATGGAAGCCATGCTGGCGCAGGCGCAGGTCCCGACGAGCCACACCGGCACTGGTCGGGCAACGGCGACAGTCACGTGGTTTTTCAGCTGCTGAAAAGGAAATTCATCACGTCGCCATCCTTGACGACGTATTCCTTGCCTTCCGCGCGCATCTTCCCGGCGTCCTTCGCGCCCTGCTCGCCCTTGAAGGCGATGAAGTCGGCGAAAGCGATGGTCTGGGCGCGGATGTAGCCCTTCTCGAAATCGGTGTGGATCACGCCGGCCGCCTGCGGGCCGGTGTCGCCGACATGGATGGTCCAGGCGCGAACTTCCTTCACGCCGGCGGTGAAGTACGTCTGCAGGCCGAGCAGCTTGTAGGCCGAGCGGATCAGGCGGTTCAGGCCAGGTTCGTCCTGACCGATCTCGGCGAGAAACATGGTCTTGTCCTCGTCGTCCATCTCGGAAAGCTCGGCTTCGATCTTGGCGCAGATGGCCACCACCGGGGCGCCCTGCTTCTTCGCGTATTCGGTCAGGCGGTCGAGGAAGGGGTTGTTCTCGAAACCGTCTTCCGCCACGTTGGCGACGAACATCGCCGGCTTAGCGGTGATCAGCGTGAAGGTGGCGATCAGCGGCAGGTCGTCCTTGCTGAATTCGAGCGCGCGAACCGGGATGTTCTCGTTCAGCGCGGCCTGGCATTTCTCCAGCAGCGCGACGAACTTGATCGATTCCTTGTCGCCGGAACGCGCGGTCTTGCCGTGGCGGTGCAACGCTTTTTCGACCGTTGAGAGGTCGGCCAGGCAGAGCTCGGTCTGAATGACTTCGATATCGGAGATCGGGTCGACCTTGCCGGCGACGTGGATCACGTTGTCGTCCTCGAAGCAGCGCACCACGTTGACCGTGGCGTCCGTCTCGCGGATGTGCGCAAGGAATTTGTTACCCAGGCCTTCGCCGGTGCTGGCGCCAGCCACCAGGCCCGCGATATCGACGAACTCGACGATCGCCGGAACGATGCGTTCCGGCTGGACGATTTCGCTCAACGCAGCCAGTCGCGGATCGGGCACTTCGACCACGCCGACATTCGGCTCGATGGTGCAGAACGGATAGTTTTCCGCTGCGATGCCGGCCTTGGTCAGCGCATTGAAAAGGGTGGATTTACCGACGTTGGGCAGGCCGACGATGCCGCACTTCAAGCTCATGGATGTCCTCTGGAGTCAACCCGCGATTTTAGGGGCCGTCCCCGCGCTGCGCACTCGGCTTCATTCAAAGCGGTAATCGGCACCGACTTCCTGCCCGGCCGTCAGAAGGTGGTCGATGCCGGAAAGCACGATGGCGTTCATGCCGAATGTGATGGCGCCATCGACGCGCGCATCGGCGCGGTAGGTGCGCAGCACATCGCCCACCGCCGTGCTGCGCGTGGCGGTTGCGGGATCGATATCGGGAATCGGGCAGCGCGTACAGGGCTTGACGGGTTGCAGTCGCGCGTCGCCCTGCCCGGTGGCGATGTGCAGCGTGTCGACACGGTTCTCGTCGTGCGACCCGATGCCAGCGAGAACGATGTTGGGCCGGAACCGCTCGATACCGACAGCGTCGTGGCCGGCCGCCGCGAGGCGCTCGTTCAGTTCGGCGAGCGAACCTTCGCTCGCGACCAGCACCGGGAAGCCGTCGGTGAACTGGTTCTCCGCCTCGACGCCGCCGGTCCATTTCAGGCTCGATAGCCGTTTGTGCGCCGGATCGAAGCGCACCAGCCGCAGCTTCAACGGGCGACCAGGCTCCGAAAGGAAGTCGCTGAACCACTGCGCGGCGATATCGCCCATGTCGTAGGCGGCGACTTCGTCATTCCAGACCTTGACGCGCACAGGCGCCTCGACGCGGTCGAAAGCGATGTGCAGCGCCAGCATGCCCGGCGCCCGCAGCACCATCTCGAGCTGCTTCAACTGCGGCCGGACGAGAACCATGCGCGGCAGTTCGCGCTGGGTGACGAAATCGCCCTGCGCGTCGACCACCATCCAGGCGCGGTCGAATTCCAGGCCGGTTTCGGTCAGCAGCGCCTCCGAAACCTCGACGCCGGCGCAGGACTTGATGGGATATACGAACAGCCGTGCGATGGTGGCGTGCAGGTCGAATTCGGCGAAATCGGAAGCGGTGGAGGTCATGACCGGATTGTCCCCAATCGGCGAACCGCCGGAAAGCCACTCCTACAATCCTTCGATGGCACTTTCCCCCGAGGTTTGCATTCGCGGCGGCGGCATCGTCGGCCGCACTCTGGCGCTTTTGCTCGCGCGCGAACGCGTCCGCGTCGCGCTCGTCGCACCGGCAGCCGAAGCCCGCGACGACGTCCGCGCCTATGCGCTCAACGCGGCGTCGAAGGCGCTGCTCGAATCGCTGCGCGCCTGGCCCGACGCCGCCCACGCGACGCCGATGCGCGAAATGCAGGTCATCGGCGATGCCGGCGGCCATGTGCAGTTCAGCGCCGAGGCGCAACGGGTCGACGCGCTGGCCTGGATCGTCGATGTCCCGGCGCTCGAACGCCAGCTGGCCGATGCGGTGCGCTTCCAGCCGCAGATCGATGTCGTCGCAGAGCCGGTTCCGGCTGCGTTGACGGTGGTCTGCGAAGGCAAGTTCAGCGCGACACGCGAAATGCTCGGCGTCACCTACGACGTGACGCGCTATCCGCAACACGCGATCGCCGCGCGCCTCACGGCCGAACGTCCGCACCACGGCGTGGCCCGCCAGTGGTTCGGCGACAAGGGCGAAATCCTGGCGCTGCTGCCGCTCGGCGGCGATTCGGCGGAAATCGACAGCAAGGCGCTGGCGCTGGTCTGGTCGGTCGATCAGTTCCGTGCACCGGACCTGCTCGCGCAAGATCCCGAGACCTTCGGCGCCGCGTTGCGCGAAGCGAGTCACGATGCGCTCGGCGCGCTCACGCTGACCAGCGAGCGCGCGCCGTGGCCGCTGCAGCGCGCCGTTGCCGACCGCTGGATCGGTCAGTTCCCGCCTTCCGCCGATGGCAAGCCCGGCAAGGCCTGGGCAATCGCCGGAGACGCAGCGCACACGGTGCATCCGCTGGCCGGCCAGGGACTGAACCTCGGCCTGGGCGATGCGGCCGAGCTCGCCGAAGTCATCAAGACGCGCGACTACTGGCGCAGCGTCGGCGACCCGCGCCTGCTGCGCCGCTACGAACGCGCGCGTCGCACCGACGTGCTGTCGATGAGTCTCGCGACCGACGGCCTGCAGCAACTTTTCTCGCGCGGAGCGGAGCCGCTGCCGGCGATCCGCAACTGGGGCATGCGCGGCTTCGACCGCACGCATCTGGTCAAGCGCTGGATCGCGCACCAGGCCATGGGCCTGCATGTCTGAACCGATCCCGATGAATGGAATTCCGATGACGAAACGCTTTCACTCCCTGTGCGCACGCGCCGCCTTCTTCGCGATGGGCGCGTTCGCCGTTTTCGCGCATGCCGGTGAGGCCGAGATCCGCAAGAACCTCGCGGCGCGCATTCCGCAGTTCGCGACCATCGACGAAGTGTCGAAGACGCCGATGACCGGCATCTTCGAAGTGCGCATCAACGGCAGCGACCTCTATTACACCGATGCGCAGGGCGACTACCTGATGCAGGGCAACCTGATCGACGTGCGCGAGCGCAAGAACCTGACCGAGGCGCGCGTCGAGAAGCTCACCGCGATCGCGTTCGACAAGCTGCCGCTGCAGGACGCCTTCAAGATCGTGCGCGGCGACGGCAAGCGCAAGCTGGCGATCTTCGAGGACCCGAACTGCGGCTATTGCAAGCAGTTCGAGCGCGACCTGAAAAACGTCGACAACGTAACCGTCTACCTGTTCCTCTACCCGGTGCTCGGCGCCGACTCGGCCGCCAAGTCGCGCAACATCTGGTGCGCAAAGGACAAGGCCAAGAGCTGGAACGACTGGATGGGCGCCGAGGTCAAGCCCGAAGCGGCTGCGGCAAGCTGCGACGTCGCCGCGCTCCAGCGCAACGTCGAGTTCGGCCGCAAGCACAACATCACCGGCACGCCGACGCTGATCTTCGGCGATGGCTCCCGCGTGCCGGGCGCCGTTCCGGCCGCGCAGGTCGAGAAGCAGCTCGTGGCGGCAGGCGCCGCAGCCGGCAAATGACGGGAGACGCCCGCATCCGTTACCGCGTCGAATGCGCGGACCGCCACGCGCATCTGTTCGCCGTCACGCTGACCATCGACTCGCCGGCCGCACTGCAGTCCGTTTCGCTGCCGGTCTGGATTCCCGGCAGTTACCTGATCCGGGAATTCGCCAAGAATCTGCAAGGGCTGAGGGCCACGCAGGGCCGCAAGAAGCTTGCGCTGACGCAGCGCGACAAACACAGCTGGCAGATCGACTGCGTCGCCGGCAAGCCGCTGGTGCTGCGCTACGAAGTCTGCGCGTACGACAACTCGGTGCGCACCGCCTGGCTCGACGCCGACCGCGGCTTCTTCAACGGCACGAGCCTCTGTCTGCGTGTCGAAGACCAGACCGACGCGCCGCATGCGATGGAGATCGTCGCGCCGTCGTCGACAGCCGGGACGACACGCTGGCAATGCGCGACGTCGCTGCGTCCGGAGAAAGTCGACGCGCAGGGTTTCGGCAGCTACATCGCCGAGAACTACGACGAAATTGCCGACAGTCCGGTCGAGATGGGCGCGTTCTGGAGTGCCGATTTCGAGGCCGGCGGCGTGCCGCACCGCTTCGTCGTGACCGGTGCTCCCCCTTCCTTCGACGGCGACAAGCTGATCGCCGACACGCGCGCGATCTGCGAGATGCAGATGCGGTTCTGGCACGGCGAGAAGGTCGGAAAGCGTGGCGGCGGAAAGCCGCCGCACGACCGATACGTCTTCATGCTGAACGCAGTTGACGACGGCTACGGTGGGCTCGAACACCGCCATTCGACGGCCCTGATCTGCACCCGGCGCGACCTGCCGCAGCGCAGCGTCAAGAAGCAGCCCGAGGGCTACACCACGCTGATGGGCCTGATCAGCCATGAGTATTTCCACACCTGGAACGTCAAGCGCCTGCGGCCGGCCGAATTCGCGCGCTACGACTACGCGCAGGAGAACTACACGCAACTGCTGTGGTTCTTCGAGGGCTTCACCAGCTACTACGACGATTTGCTGCTGCGCCGCGCCGGCCGTATCGACGACGCGACCTATCTGCGCCTGGTCAACAAGACGATCAACCAGGTGCAGCAGGCGCCGGGACGGCTGGTGCAATCGGTGGCGGACGCGAGCTTCGATGCCTGGGTCAAGTACTACCGTCAGGACGAGCAGACGCCGAACCAGACGATCAGCTACTACACCAAGGGCGCACTGGTCGCGATGTGCCTCGACCTGACGCTGCGCCGCGAAGGCAGCGGCACGCTCGATGACGTGATGCGGCTGCTATGGACGCACAGCGGCGGCGGGCCGATCGGCGAAGCGGATGTCGCCGCAGCGCTGGAAACCGTCGGCGGCCGCTCCTATGCGGACGAACTGGCGCAGTGGGTGCATACGGCGGGTGAACTCCCGCTGTCGGACCTGCTGCGCGCGCACGGCGTCGCGGCGCTGGACGATGCGGCGCAACGCGCTCAGGTGCTTGGGCTGCGTGTCGCGGAGAGCGGCGGCAGCGTGCTGGTCAAGATGGTGCTGCGCGGCAGTGCCGCCGAGAAAGCCGGGTTTTCAGCGAACGACGAATGGATCGGCATCGAGTTGCCTGCCACGAAGGCCCGACCGGCTCAGGGTTGGCGGATCACGAAGCTGGACGATCTGGCGCTCTATCTCGGCGACGAGAAGAAGCTGACGGCGCTGGTCGCGCGCGACCGGCGGCTGATCCGGCTGTCGCTGGTGATTCCCGCTGAAGTCACGACATGGCGGCTATTTGCACAGGATACGGTGAAGCTGGCTGCGTGGATGGCGGTCAGCTGATCTCCTTTCGCACGATCCGGATCGGCTGCGCCTGAACATCGCCGGCGCCGATGCCTGCGCCGCCGCCGATTCCGACCATCACGCACGGTTTTCCGGTGCGCCGGCAATGGTCCTGCACACGCCAGTAGGCGCTGTGGCTCATGCAGCCGGTCTGGCAGATCACCATGTCGGCCGCGCGCAGGCTGGCTTCGAAAGCATTCGTGTCCTGTCGGTCCAGGACATCGTGCCCGTCGTGATGCAGGTAAATCCCTCCGGCGATCTCCGCCAGCCGACGCGCCATGGCCGACGATTCTTCCGCCCCACCGATGCAAAGCACCGACTTCTCGCGCACCATCGCCTGCGTCGAATCGCGGACGATCAGCGCCGCTCGCAGGCGCACGATCTCGGCCGCCTGCTCTGCGATGAGGCGCGAGCAGCGGTCCTGCGCCTTGGCATAAGCGCGCAGCAATACGTCGTGTTCTTCCATGGCAGCTCCAAATGATCAGCCATTCTAGATGCGATGAATTCTCAACTACATCGAATGGAAACCCGCGATGGGACGCTGGTTATAGTGGTTCCGCAATCCTCTTTCCCTCGACTTCCCACAACCCTCGCGGAGACACCATGAGCTACGAAAACATCGAAGTGCGCACCGAAGCCGGCAAGGTCGGCATCGTCACGCTGAACCGGCCGAAGGCGCTCAATGCGCTCAACGATGCGCTCATGACCGAGCTCGGAACCGCTCTGCAGGCCTTCGATGCCGATCCGGCCATCGGCTGCATGATCGTCACCGGCAGCGAGCGCGCCTTTGCCGCCGGCGCCGACATCGGCGCGATGGCCAAGTACAGCTTCGTCGATGCGTACAAGGGCGACTACATCACCCGCAACTGGGAAACCATCCGCACGATCCGCAAGCCGGTGATCGCAGCCGTGAGCGGTTTTGCGCTGGGCGGCGGCTGCGAGCTGGCGATGATGTGCGACTTCATCATCGCCGCCGACAACGCGAAGTTCGGCCAGCCCGAAATCAAGCTCGGCGTGATTCCCGGCGCGGGCGGCACGCAACGGCTGCCGCGCGCGGTCGGCAAGAGCAAGGCGATGGACATGGCCCTGACCGGCCGGATGATGGACGCGACCGAAGCCGAGCGCGCCGGACTCGTCAGCCGCGTGGTGCCGTTCGAGAAGCTGGCCGACGAAGCGCTGGGCGCGGCACTGCTGATTGCCGACTTCTCGCAGGTCGCGGTGATGGCGGCGAAGGAATCCGTGAATCGCGCGTTCGAGAGCGGCCTGTCCGACGGCGTGATGTTCGAGCGCCGGCTGTTCCACGCGCTGTTCGCGACGTCGGATCAGAAGGAAGGCATGGACGCTTTCGTGAACAAGCGCAAGGCTGCGTTCACGAACAGCTGACTCTTACTGTGCCGGTGCAGGCTCCGCCGCCTTGACCGGTTCGGCTTCCGCCTCTTTCAGAGCCTCCCGCAGCGATGTCAGACCGCTGGCCGCAGGCGCACCGGTTCCCGCCGGAATGCCCTTCTCCTTCCAGCGGATCTGGTTGCCGGCAACTTCCAGCAGGCCCAGTTGTTCGCCGTTGCGCTCCAGTGCGATACGCCATTCGACGCGTCCCGACAGCGGCTGAGGGCCGACGCCGGCCAATGCAGCCGAACCCACCAGCGGGCCCAGTTCGCGTGCATCCGCGCGCGCGACGCGCCGGGTTTCGCCGCCGGCCGAAGTGATTGTCAGACGAGTCCACTGAGACAGGGCCGTGAAGGTCGGCGTCGGCGGCTCTTCCACGCGGGACGGCGCTTGCGACGCGGGCAATCCGGCTTCGGGCTGAGCCGTCGTGCCGGCACGACCCGCACGCGACGCCATCGGCACTTCGACCGGGATGGCCATCCGCGGCAGCGCACTGGCAAACAGGCTGGATTGCGCTCCGCTCGCATCCGACCGCTGCGCCAACCGCGCCTTGGCTTCGGCGGCCTCGAAACGCTGGAGCTTCTGCTCCAGGGCGATGCGCGCGGCGGCGTCCTTCGGCGACTCGACAGCAGGCATGGCGATGGTCGGCGCGGCGGGAGCGATCGTGGGTGCTGCAGCCGGCATCGCGGCCGGCTGCGCGGGCAGGCTCGCTGCCGCGGCCGGCACGGACGCTACCGCCGGTGGCACGACCGCGGACGGCGGCGGCGGTGGCGGCGGCGGTGCCACCGGCTGTATCGTTTGCGCGGATGTCTGCGGGGCCTGCGCCAAAGGCACGGCAGGCGATGCAGGCGCAGGCGCAGGCGCTTTGGCTATTTCGCTGGCAGGCGAGGCAGCCGCAGACGGCTCGGCAGCCTTTTTGCGTGCAACCTTCGTACGGAAATCATCCAGCAGATCCCGATCCCGTACAAACACCGCGGCTGCGACCAATGCGATCACGACCAGCCCGTTCCACGGAATGTGCGCGCTGAATCCCGCACCGCCGCGCATGCCCAATAGGCGCTGCACGAAGCTGCGCTGCGCCCAGACCGGCGCAGCGGCGAGCGACGGCGCGACCGCCTCGTGCGCGAAAGACAGGATCGACTCGCGCGTTTCCTCCATCGGCGACACGGCATGGTCGGGCGCGTGCAGGAGCGCGCGGCGCAACACCGGATCATGGAATGCGCCGCCGCCGTCGTCCGCCTCAAGCTCGTCCGGAAGATCGGCATCCATTTCCTCGTCGCGTTCGTCCAGCAATTCGGGATCGACGCGATAACGCCTGTCGTCGGTCATGCCGCTTCCTCCTTCTCGGCGAGACGGCGTTCCATCGAAGCCTGCAGCTTCAGGCGTCCGTGGAGCAGGCGGTTGCGTACGGTGTTGAGTCCGACGTCGAGGGTTTCGGCGATTCTCTCGACGGTGAATCCGTCCTCGTGATGCAGCAGGAATGCTGCACGCTGGGTATCAGGCAGTTCGTTGAGGCAGGCCAGCATGTGACGACCCGCCGAGCGCCAGAACTCGATGTCCTGGATCGACGGATCGATCGGCTTAGCACCGAGCGCCCGTGCCGGCGGCAGCGCCTCGTGCGCGTCACCGTCCTCGTCGGTATCGCGCGCACTGAACCGCGCATCGCGCCCCGCCACCTGCAAACGGTCCGTCGCCAGGTTGTGCGCGATCGCAAAAGCCCAGACACCCCAGGCCGCATCCTGCGAAGAGAAATGCGCGCGCGCCGTGACGATGCGCACCCACGTCTCATGAAACACGTCCTTGACCTCGCCCGCCAGCCGCGTGCCGAGCATCCGTTGCACGAAACGCAGCACCGCACTCTCGTGGCGCGCATAGAGCGCATCGAATGCGAGGGTGTCGCCGCCGATGAAGGCACGCATCAATTGGTCGTCCGGCATGGCGGCATGACGCGCCGGGATCTCGACAGCGGTTGGAACAAGCATCTGCCGATTTTCGCCTGAGGCGGCGTCGTCGTGAAAGGTTGTGACAGATTCTCGTATCGCGGATCTGACGACATGACAGATGAAGGAAACCGAAGGTTTTGAGCGGGCCTGAAAAAGCTGGTTATAATCTTGGGCTCGGCTCTTTAGCTCAGTCGGTTAGAGCGATGGAATCATAATCCACAGGTCCGCGGTTCGAATCCGTGAAGAGCCACCAGTCAACAAAGCCTTGCAAGTCAACGACTTGCAAGGCTTTTTGTTTTTTGTGCGTGCTAATTGAGGTTGCCTCCAGATAGGATCTTCATCCCGCCCGGCTCACCGCGATAAATGCACGTTCAGAGTGTTCGACGGCTCTTAGGCAAAAGTGTTTTCCCTAGCGAGTCGCGCAGATCCGTACGTGGGCCAATAGCCGTTAGCGTCTGCAGCGCAGCAGGTCTGCATGCAGAGTTCGGCGCTCCGTTCACGCTACCGGCCACCGCAATTCGAAGCGAGTACCTGCTTGCGCTGCAGATGCGGCTGTCAGCGTGCCTCTATGCGCTTTTGCGATCTGCGCACAGATGTGCAATCCGAGTCCAAGGTGATTGCCCTGGTCCTGCGAGTTCGAACGCCAGTAGGGATCGAACATTCGGTCCAGTTCCGCCTGAGCGATGACGGCGCCCTGGTTGGTCACCGACAACACGGCTTCGTCGTTCGCGATGAATGCGCGAACCAGGATGGGAGTGCCCTGAGACCCATAAGCGATTGCGTTGGCGATCAGGTTGGAGAGCAGTTGCTGAAGGCGCGACAGGTCGCACACGACCGCGCCATCGATCGTGAGCTCGTCGATCAGCTGAACCTCGGGATTGGCATCCTGAAGCTCGTGCACCACACTGGCCAATCCTCTTGCCAGGTCGACGCGCGGTGACAGGTTGATCGAGATCACATTGCCGGCGCGTCCCCTGGCAAAGTCAACCAGATCGTTGAGCAGGACCGACATGCGCTGGGTACTGGCCCTCATGCGTTCGCTTACCCGTGACATTGCGGGATCGCCGAAGCGCGTGATGAGTTCCGTGCCCGATGCGATCGCGGACAAGGGGTTTCGCAGATCGTGAGCGACCACCGCGATGAATTGTTCGCGCGACACGGCAAGCGAACGCTCCGCCGCCAGGAGTTGCACCGTGTCCTCGTGCATCAGTTCGCCATCGAGCAAATGACCCAGCAACGCCGCATACGCAGCGAACATCGCCTGAATCTTGGGGTCCGCGACCGGCCGCGGCAGCGGGTCCAGCGCACAGAGGTTTCCGAAATGGCTGCCATCGCGCAACAGGATCGGCACCGACACATAGCTCTCGAATTTGTAGAGCCTCGGTGTTTGATGGTGACAGAACACCGGATCGGCACTGGCATGCTCGATCACGATCGGAGCCAGCTGATTTCGTGCCTCAATGCACAGCGTGGTCTCTACCGGAAGTTCGGACCCCGGGCTCAATCCGAAATCGAGCTGGTCGTGTACGGCGCAAGCGACCCAGAGTTCATCGGAGACGTGGGCAACCGCAGAAAATCTGAGCTGCGTCTGCTCGGAGATCAGCCGGAGCATGACCGGCACGGCCTCGATGCGCTGGACCGCCTGGCGCAAGACATTCGCACGAACTCGAGCATCGTGGCGCGTTGCAGAAGGGGTCATGCTCATATCGGCATTTTCCTACGTTCTGCACGGACACTCAAACTTTATGCGTAGTTGGCGCCGTCAATCGCGGCGACAACAGTCGCTTCAAGCACAAGTCAGACGCACTTAGATCTCGTCCTTGCCCGAATAACGTCGGTGTCCCTTCACGTCATATCGGTCGAGCATCATGACCTTGTCCCAGACTTTGATGAATTCCGATACGAAACGGGCTTGACCGTCGTGTCCGGCAAACACGTCTGCGATCGAACGCAATTGCGAATTCGATCCAAAGACCAGATCGTTTCGACTGGCAACGAACTTCGCAACTCCAGACTCCCTGTTCCTGAGAACAAAGTTCTTGCCGCTTTCATCCGTCTTTTCCCAGACCAGATCGGTGTCTGTCAAATTGACCAGGAAGTCGGTCGTGAGAACACCTACCCTGTCAGTAAACACGCCCGTGTTCGAAGCATCGTGGTTCGCGTTCAGCACTCGAAGTCCTGCAGTCAGCACAGTCCACTCGGGGGCGCTGAGTCGCAGCAGATTCGCCTTGTCGAGGAAGAACTCTTCCGGCGCGACATTTGGCGCAATGGTGACCGAATCTGGGTGCGTGTAGTTTCGAAACCCGTCGACGACCGGTGCAAGCCACTCGAACATTTCCACATCCGTCAATTCCTGCGTCGTATCGACCCGGCCCGGCGTGAATCTGGCGGTCACCGGAATCCCTGAATCGCCCGCTGCCTTTTCTACTGCGGCAGTGCCAGCGAGAACTATCAGGTCAGCGAGAGATATCCGGACGTTGCCCGTCTGCTTTCCATTGAATTCGGACATCACTCCACGCAACATTTCGATCACTGAAACGGTGCGGCGATTGACGGCCCAGTCCTTCTGGGGGGCAAGTGCGAGGCGACCCCCGTTTGCGCCGCCGCGCTTGTCGCTGTCCCGATAAGTCGAGGCAGCGGAGAACGCGGTAAATACCAGATCGGAAACTGAAACTCCCTTTGCCAATACGGCCTGTTTCAATTCCGCGATTTCCGCAGCACCCACCAGTTCGTAATTGCGCTCGGGCAGCGGGTCTTGCCACAGCAAGCCATCTTCGATCCTCACCTCGGGACCCAGGTAGCGGTGCTTCGGGCCCATGTCGCGGTGCGTGAGCTTGTACCAGGCCTTCGAGAATGCCTGGGTGAAGGCGTCGAAATCCGCCAGGAATTTCTCACAGACCTTTCGATATTCGGGATCGACCTTGAGCGCGATATCGCTGGTCATCATCATCAGGTTGTTCATCTGACCTGCAATATGGGCGTCAGGCGTCTTGGGGGCCGCCGAATCGACAGGCTTCCACTGGGAAGCACCTGCCGGACTCGTCGTCGGTTCCCATTCGAGCCCGAAAAGATTTTCGAGATAGCTGTTGTCCCACTGCGTCGGATTCGGCGTCCAGCTTCCTTCGATGCCGTTGGTCATGGTGTCCTGAGCGAAGCCCAGCCCTCGCGGATTGGCCCACCCGAGTCCCATGGCCTCCATGGGCGCGATCTCGGGCGGCGGACCCACTTCTTTCGGTGGCGTCATGCCATGGCTCTTGCCGAACGCATGGCCACCAGCGATGAGCGCAACCGTTTCTTCGTCGTTCATGGCCATACGCGAGAACGTCACACGAATATCGCGTGCCGATCCCATCGGATCTCCGTTGGCGTACGGGCCTTCCGGATTGACATATATCAAGGCCTGGTGGGACGCAGCGAGCGGATTTTCGAGGTCGTAATCGGCATCGCCGTTCTGGCCGCGCCAGCGCTTGTCGCGCGTCACCATGCTGTCGTAGCCATCGATCTGCTTCGGATTCCAGACTTCCGGGCCCCAGTAGGTCGAATTGTCGGCTTCCCAGGCATCCAGGCGACCGCCGCCAAAACCATAGGTCGGAAAACCCATGATCTCCAAAGCGCAGTTTCCGGTCAGGATCATCAGGTCGCCCCAGGAGAGCCCATTGCCGTACTTGTGCTTGATGGGCTGCAGCAGACGTCTCGACTTGTCGGTGTTGCCGTTATCCCACCAGCTGCTGATGGGAGCGAAGCGCTGCATCGCGTTACCCGCGCCGCCTCTGCCGTCGGCAATTCGATAAGTGCCTGCCGCATGCCACGCCATTCGGATCATTTGCGGGCCGTAGTTGTTGTAGTCGGACGGCCACCAGGCAACCGACGTGGTCAGGAATTCCTTGATGTCCTTCTTGAGCGCATCGAAATCCAGCTTCGCGAACTCGGCCGCGTAATCGAAATCCGGACCCAGCGGATCCGATGCCAAACCGTTCTGATGCAGCTGCTCGACGCGCAGGCGATCGGGATACCAGTTTTCCAGCGTGGGCGGTGTGCCGAACGAACCGCCGATGCGGTCGCCGCCGAAGGGGCATTTGCCGGTCATCTCGCGCGTCACTGTATTTGTCTTGTCCGTCTTCATTTCATTCATGGGAATTCCTATAGAAACTGCTTGTTGGGATCGGCACGGCTTGCGGTTGCGCAAGGCGCCTGACGCATCTACGAGCCGAACTTGAGCCGCACGCGACGACTCTTTCGACTTACTCTCCAATTCATCGTCAGTCCATTGACGGTCGATCGAATTGCCAGCAATTGCTGTTCGTTCGCAAGACGAAGTGCTGTCATGGTGTCGGCGAGCATTCCCTCGCCGAATGCACAGGAGGGGATCGCCTGCAGCGGCGTTTGCCGGCTGCCGTTCCAGCCACCTCACTTCGCCGAAAACTGCCTCGAGATGAAGCTGCACGTCGCCACCAGCAACTGCGCGCATTCCGCGAGGCTCGCTTCCATGCGATGCCGTGGGCCGGCCACGGCCACGGCCAGCGTCTCGTGGTTCACAGTGAAGAAAGCCGACACCGCCCACACGTCGCCGACGTTTTCGCCGCGCGTCTGAAAGTAGCCGGCGCGGCGGCTCTGCAGGATGTCGGCAATCAGAGTTTCGTTGTCGGTGATGGTCGCCGAGGTCACGGCGGGCAGCGTGCGACCTTCGAACCAGGCGCGCAGTTCAGGCTCTTTCAGCGACCCCAGCAGCGCCTTGCCGATCGAACTCGAATGCATCGGCTTCATGTCGCCCGGCGTGGCCGAATAGCGGATCGAATTCGCGCTCTGCACCACCTGCAGATAGACCACCGCGTCGCCCTGCCGCTTGCCGAGGATGACCGTTTCGCGCGAGGTGTCTCGCAGCCGTTCGAGCACCGGCGTCATCCGCTCGATGAACGGGTCCTTGTCGAGGATGTCGCGCGCCACGTCGTACATGCGCTTGGTTGGATACAGCGAGCGCGGTCGCGTCAGCGAATACAGGTAACCGCGCGCGATGAGCGTGCCGACGATCGCGTGGCAGGTGCTCTTAGGCATGTCGACCGCCTCGGACAGGTCGGTGAGCGACAGCGGTCGCTGGCTGGTCTGGAAGGCTTCGAAGATGTCGAGCACGCGTTCGATGGCGGTGACGTTGACTGCTGACATGCGATGTCTCCCGATTTGTTTTGGCATTGCGGGAAATCCCGCCGGCTGAACGAAACCGTCCGCTAACGACGCTTCAATGCCTGCTGCGCCCGTTTGTTCGAAATGTAGAACATTTGTTCTTGCTCGTGAACATTTCGACTTCTAGCATCGCGCTCAGAACTTTTCGGAGACAAGTATCGTGCCCACAGGCCAAGAAATAACGATTCACGAGCGCACCTCGGGTGCCTGCTGGATCACGATCGACCGCGCACAAAAGCACAACGCGCTCTCGCGCTCGGTCCTCACCGAAGTCGCGGCTGCCGTGAGCGAAGCCGGCGCGCGACCCGGCACCCGCGTCGTCGTGCTGACCGGCGCGGGAGAACGCTTCTTCGCGGCCGGCGGAGATCTGCGCGACCTGGCCAGCGTGCGCGACGAAGCCGCGACCCTGGCCATGACCGACGAAGCGCGCGGCGCGCTCGATGCCATCCGCAACTGCCCGCTGCCGGTCATCGGCCTGCTGAACGGCGATGCAATCGGCGGCGGCGCCGAGCTGGCACTGGCCTGCGACATGCGGCTGCAGTCGGCGCATGCGCGCATCGGCTTCATCCAGGCGCGCCTCGCCATCACATCGGCCTGGGGCGGCGGGCCCGACCTGTGCCGGCTGGTCGGCGGCGCACGCGCCATGCGGATGATGAGCCGCTGCGAAATGGTCGACGCGCAACAGGCACTCGCCTGGGGACTTGCGGACGCGGTCATCGGCGACGGCGCCGACGGCCTCGACGTCGCCTCTTTTCTCGAACCGATGCTCGCCTGTCCGCCTCAGGTTCTGCGCGGCATCAAGGCGCAGACATCGGCATGGCGGCGCGGCGAAAGCCACGACATGACGCGCGCCATCGAGCAGCGGCATCTGGTCGGCACATGGCTGCATGACGACCACTGGCGCGCCTCCGAAAAACTTCTTTCCAAGGCCAAACCATGAGCAGCGACACCGCCGACACCGCAACCCAGCTACCGCCCGAACTTCGCCCCGTGAATCGCAGCGGCGTCGAGGTGCCCACCAGCGTCGCGGCACCCGCAGCCGATGCCGCGAACGACGCCGCGCAGATCGGCGCGCCGGGCGAATACCCGTTCACGCGCGGCATCTTTCCGGACGGCTACAACGGCCGGCTCTGGACCATCCGCCAGTACTCGGGCTTCGGCACGGCGGAGGAATCGAACGCACGCTACAAATTCCTGCTGGGCAAGGGGCAAACCGGCCTGTCGGTGGCGCTCGACCTGCCGACGCAATGCGGGCTCGATCCGACGCATCCGATGGCACGCCCGGAGATCGGCAAGGTAGGAGTGTCGCTCTCCAACCTGAGCGAGGCGGAGATTCTTTTCGAGGGGCTCGACCTGTCGAAGATCTCGACCTCGTTCACCATCAACGGCACCGCCGCCATCATCTATGCGATGTATCTGGCGGTGGCCGACAAGCAGGGCGTGCCGCGCAGCAAGCTCACCGGCACGATCCAGAACGACATCCTGAAGGAGTACGTGGCGCGCGGCACCTGGATCTTTCCGGTACGCCCGTCGATGCGGCTCATCGCAGATTCGATCCTGTATTCGAACGACGTCTCGCCGCGCTTCAACCCGATCAGCATCGCCGGTGCGCACGTTCGCGATGCGGGCGCGACGGCCGCCGAAGAGATGGCCTACACGCTGGCGAACGGACTGGCCTATGTCGACGAGCTGCAGTCGCGCGGCGGCGACGTGGAGAAGTTCGCCAAGCGGCTTTCGTTCTTCTTCTACGTCCACATGGACTTCTTCGAGGAGATCGCGAAGTTCCGCGCCGGCCGCCGGCTCTGGGCGCGGCTGATGAAGGAGCGCTATGGCGTGCAGGACCCGAAGGCGCAGCACTTCCGCTTCGGCGTGGTCTGCGGCGGCTCTTCGCTGGTGGCGCCTCAGCCCTACAACAACGTCGTGCGCGTGGCCGTCGAGACGATGGCGGCGGTGTTCGGCGGCGCGCAATCGATCTTCACCTGCGCCTTCGACGAAGCCTTCCAGATTCCGACCGAGTTCTCGGCCGAACTCGCGGTTCGCACGCAGCAGATCATTGCCTACGAGAGCGGCATCGGCCGCACGGTGGACCCGCTCGGCGGCAGCTACTTCCTGGAGCAGCACACCGACCGCATGGAAGAGAAGATCGTGCAGGTGATGGACGAGATCGAGGCATACGGCGGCGTGACGCGCGCCATCGAGGAAGGCTGGATCCAGCTGCGGCTGGCCGAGCGCGGCCTCGAACGCAAGCTCGACACCGATTCCGGCCACAACGTCATCGTCGGCCAGAACCACTTCAAGAAAGCGAATGAGGAGATCAAGGTCGGCGAGGTCTTCACGCTCGACCCGACCGTGGCCAAACGCGCGCTGGAGAAGTTCCAGCGCACGCTCGACACGCGCAATCAATCGGCTGTCGATGCTTCTCTGGAAAAGCTTGCAGTGGCCGCAGCCAAGGACCGCGAGAACGTCATGCCCTACCTCGTCGATTGCTGTCATGCCTACGCCACGGTCGGCGAGATGGTGAGCTGCCTGAAAAAGGAATGGGGCGAATTCAAGGAACCGGTGAACCTATGACCACGACTCTCCAGGCCGTACCCGCGCTCGCCGGCAAGCGCATCCTGATCGGCAAGCCCGGTCTCGACGGTCACGACATCGGCGCCAAGATCATCGCGCTCACGCTGCGCAACGCGGGCGCGGAGGTGATCTACACCGGCCTGCGCCGCAGCCCGCTGCAGATCGCGCAGGTGGCGATCGACGAAGGCGTCGACGCGGTAGGGCTCAGCATCCTTTCGGGTAGCCACAAGGAACTTGTCGAGGACGTGATGGCGCAGCTGCGCGAGCTCGGCGCCGGCGACATCAAGGTCTTCGTCGGCGGAACGATTCCGGCGGAAGACCAGCCGCACCTGAAGCAGCTCGGCATTGCCGCCATCTTCACGGCCGACATGCCGCTGGACCTGGTGGTGCGGGTCCTGGCCGAGAGCCTGCAATGAACGGCGCGCCGCTCGCCGGTATCCGCGTGGTCGAGGTCGGCCACATGCTGGCCGGTCCGTACTGCGGGCTGATGCTTGCGGACATGGGTGCCGAGGTGATCAAGATCGAGACCAGCGAAGGCGACATCGGCCGCACCGTGAGCCCGCATTTCATCGGTCCGCACAACGCGTATTTCGCCAGCCTCAACCGCAACAAGAAGAGCATCGTGATCGACTTGGCGAGCGACGATGGCCGCGAGGCGCTCGGCGGCATCGTCGCGCAGTCGCATGCGCTGGTGACCAACCTGCGACCCTCGGCGATCAAGAAGCTCGGCCTGACCTACGACGCGTTGCGGCAGTGGAACGAGCGGCTGGTCTGCGTCGCGCTGACCGGCTACGGACTCGACGGGCCGTACTCGGAAAATCCGGCCTACGATTACGTGATCCAGGCCATGACCGGCGTGATGGCGCTTACCGGCGATCCTGACGCGCCGCCGACCAAGGCCGGCTATTCGGCGGTCGACAACTCGGCCGGACTGGTCGCCGCCGTCGGACTGCTGGCGAAGATCGTGCAGGGTCGCGGCGGCCAGGTCGACGTGTCGATGTACGACGTGATGCTGTCGCAGCTCAACTACCTTGCCGGCGCCGACCTGAACGCCGGCGAGACGATCCAGCGGATGCCGTCGTCGTCGCATCCTTACGTGGTGCCGGCGCAGATCTTTCCGACGGCCGACGGCTGGCTCACGCTGTTCATCACGCACGACAAGTTCTGGAAGAAGTTCTGCGGCGAGATCGGTCGGCCGGAATGGATCGTCGATCCGAAGTTTTCTACCATGCCGGGTCGTCGCGCCAACCGCGCCGAAGTCGTAGTTGCCATCGCGGCCGAACTGGCCGGATCGTCCGCTGCCGAATGGGTGCGGCGGCTGGCACCGCTCGGCGTCGTCGCAGCGGAAGTCGGCACGCTGAGCCAGGCGCTGCGCAGCGACATCGCGGCCGACCGCTCGCTGGTCGTTCAGCTCGGAGACGGAGAACTGCCGCTGCGCGCCGTCGCCAGCCCGTTGCGCTTCGGCGACTTCACTCCCACCTACGACCTGCCGCCGCTGCTCGACGAGCATCGCGAAGAAGTGCTGGGCTGGGCCACGGCTCGCGCATGACACCGCTCGACCGCCGGGCGCTCGGCCGCACGCTCACGACGTTGGCCAATGCCGGCGCCGCCGAGCTGGCGCAGCGACCGCTGCGCACGCCCGTCGAGCCCGGCGCGCGGCGCATCGGCATCACGGGAGCGCCGGGCGCGGGCAAGAGCACGTTGCTCGGTCACCTGGCGCTGGTGCGTGCGGCGCGCGGGCGACTCGGCATCCTGGCGGTCGATCCGAGCAGCCCGAAAAGCGGCGGCGCCATCCTCGGCGATCGCGTGCGCATGGACGAACTCGAAGGCGCCGCCGAGCTGTACATCCGCTCGCTGGGCTCGCGCAAGACCTCCGACGGGCTCGCCGACAACCTGCCCGAGATGCTCGACGCGATGGACGATTTCGAGTTTGCCGAAGTGCTGCTCGAAACCGTCGGCGTCGGCCAGACCGAGTACGCGGCGCGCGTGCAGGTCGACACGCTGGTGCTGGTGCTGCTGCCGGAGAGCGGCGACACGGTGCAGGCGATGAAGGCCGGGATCATGGAGATGGCGGACATCTTCGTCGTCAACAAGTCCGATCTGCCGGGCGCGCAGAAGATGGCGACCGACATCAAGCGCATCGCGACGATCTCGCGCCATGCGCCCGGCGCCTGGATTCCGCCGGTGCTGCTCGCATCGGCCTCGCAGCCGGCATCGATCGAGGCGCTGTCGCAGACCATCGACTGCCACCAGGCATGGCTCGCGACCGGCGACCGCAAGGCGCACCTGCTGGAGCAGCGCGCGCGCTACAGGCTTCGGCGCCTGCTGGAGATTCATGCGGCGGAAGTCGTCGCGCAACAGGACGCGGCCTTCTTCACCGCGCCGCTCGCGCAACAGCTTCAGCGCGCGCTGGAAAAAATCAACAGCAGGAGACAACCATGCATGGATTCACCGGACGGATAGCGCTCATCGCGGCGCTGGTCGCAATACATCTGTCACTGCTAGCCACCTCGGCCGCACGGGCCGACGATTTCCCGAGCCACCCGGTCAGGATCGTGGTGCCGCAGACACCGGGCGGCGCGTCCGACGCGCTGGCGCGGATCATCGGACAGAAGCTCGGCGAGAAATGGAAGCAGCCGGTGGTCATCGACAACCGTGCCGGCGCAGGCGGCAACGTCGGCATGGAGATCGTCGCCAGCGCACCGGCCGACGGCTACACGCTGCTGATGAGCTATGTCGGCACGCAGGCCATCAACGGCGCGCTCTACAAGAAGCTGCCCTTCGACCCCGGCACCGACTTCGCACCGGTCGCCACACTCGCGACGCTGCCGTTCGTGATGGTGACGAAGCCGGGTGCGCCCTTCAAGACGGTCGCCCAGCTCATCGCCGCGGCCAGGAGCCGCAGCATCACCTACGGCTCGGCAGGCAACGGATCGGTCAACCATCTGCTCGGCGAGATGTTCAACGCCGCGGCCGGCGTCAAGCTGGTGCATGTGCCGTACCGCGGCGCGGCACCGGCACTCAACGACCTGATGGGTGGCCAGATCGATCTGGTCTTCACCAGCCTGCCGTCGGTCGCCGGGTCGATACGCAGCGGCACGCTGCAGCCGATTGCCGTCACCAGCGCGAAACGCGCAGCCTCGTTCGGCAGCATTCCGACCATCGCCGAAGCGGGCTTCGCCGACTTCGACGTCAACCCCTGGTTCGGCCTGATGGCGCCGAAGCGCACGCCGGCGGAGCTCATCCGGAAGATCAACCGCGACATCGAGGAGATCCTGCTGTCGAAAGAACTGATCGACGCGTTCGCCGCGCAGGGTGCGGAGCCGTATGCGACGACGCCGGAGGAGTTCGGTGCCGTGCTGAAAACCGATCTGGTGAAGTGGGGCCAGGTGGTAAAAGCGTCCGGAGCCAGTGTCGACTAGGGCGAACCAAGGCGAACTAAGGCGAAGGAACGCGTGGAAACCTTGCACCCTCTGCACAAGCCGCCGCCGGCCGAACACAGCGGAACCCAGAGCATAGAGCGTGCGCTGCGCATCCTGCGCGAGCTCGCGGCGCGCGGCGAATTCGGCTGGCGCCTGTCGGACCTGGCCGCCCGCTGCGAAGTCGACAAGGGCACGGTCCACCGCATCCTTTCGTGTCTCGTGCGGGAGCGCTTCGTGCTCCAGCGCGCGATCGACAAGCACTACTTCCCCGGGCCGATGCTTTTCGAACTCAGCCTGTCGCTGCCGGGCTACGGTCTGTTCCAGCAGGCCAGCGAGCACCGGCTCGCCCGCTTCGCAGCCGAGGCCGGCGCCATCGCCTGGCTGATGCTTCACAGCGGCAACGAATACGTCTGCGCTGTGCGCAGAGGCAAACTGGAACTGCGCGGGCTGATGGTGCATACCGGCACGCGGCGTCCGCTGTTCACGTCCGTCGGCGGTATCGCCATCCTGCAGACGCTGCCGTATCTCGAAGCCGAGAGCATCCTCGCGGAAAACACGCAGCAGGAGATTGCGCAGCGCGGCAGCGGACGCCTTGAGGCGCTGCAGAAGATGCGTGAGCGGTCGAGGCAGCACGGCTTCGGCGTGAATCTCGGCGACGTCGTGCCCGGCGTGCATGCGTTCGCCGTGCCGGTTCGCGGTGCCAACGGCCGTGCGGTCGGGGCGGTCTGTCTGACGGGCCTGCCTGAACAGTTCGGCGAAGCGCGCATACCGGCGTTGAAGGAAGCGCTGACCCAGATCGCAGAAGGTCTGGAGAACGACGCGCGCCACTTCCTCGGCTCTGTCATGCAGGTGGCTGCGTTCGCCGCCGTGCCTCCCGGACCGCTCGCGCCGGACGCTCCCTAGGACAAGTTCGGATCGTGAAACTCCGGGTCCGGGCCCTATGGGCAGCGGAAAACACGGTCGATATTCTCGATCGGAGAGACAACTCCGAAACGGGAAAAGATGAACGTCGACACTGCGATCAACCTGGAAGACCTGCGCCGCATGGCGCAGCGCAAGCTGCCGAAGATCGCATTTGATTTCATCGACGGCGGCGTCGACGACGAGGACTGCATGCGCCGCAACCGCGACGCCTTCCGCCGGTTTCAACTGGTACCGCGCTATCTGGTCGATGTCTCCAGACGCGACCAGTCGACCGAGCTTCTGGGTCGCCGTTACGCCAGCCCGTTCGGCATCTCGCCCACCGGTCTGGCGGGCCTGTTCCATCCCGGCGCCGACCAGCTGCTGGCGCATGCGGCCAAGGCCGCCGACATACCCTTCCTGCTGTCCAGCGCCAGCAACGCATCGGTCGAGGAAGTGGCGAAGATCGCGCCCGACCATGTCTGGTTCCAGATCTACGGCACCCGTGACGAGCGCATCAACACCGACCTGGTGAAGCGCGCACGCGACGCCGGCGTGCGCACGCTGGTCGTCTCGGTCGACGTGCCGGTCAATTCGAACCGGGAGCGCAACCGGCGCAACGGCTTCTCGCGGCCTTTCCGCATGACGCCGTCGATCGTGCTGGAGGCGCTCGGCCATCCGGTCTGGGTCCTGCGTTACCTGCGCAGCGGCGGCATTCCGATGATGAGCAACTGGGCGCCGTACGGTCCCAAGGGCGCATCGGCATCGCAGGTGGCCGACCTGTACGGCACGCTCACGCCGGCGCCGATGGTCCAGTGGCACACGCTGGAACGCATCCGCGATGCGTGGAGCGGTCCGCTCGTCGTCAAGGGGCTGCTGCATCCGGAAGATGCGCGTCTGGCGGCCGACCTCGGCGTCGATGCGCTGATCGTCTCGAACCACGGCGGCCGCCAGCTCGACGTCGCGCCGTCGCCGCTGGAGATGCTGCCCGCCATCCGCGCTGCCGTCGGCGACCGGGTGGAGCTGATGCTCGACAGCGGCGTGCGGCGTGGCTCCGACATCGTGATCGCGAAATGCCTCGGCGCCCGCTTCTGCACCTTCGGCCGGCCGACGCTGTTCGGCGCCGCGGCCGGCGGCGCACGCGGCATCGCACGCGCACTGCAGATCGTGCGCAACGAGATCGACATGGTCATGGCGCAGATCGGGTGCAGCGCATTCGACGCGCTGGACGAGCGATACGTCCGGACCGAAGGCAGCGGTCCGGAATGGGGTTCGAAGCCAGTACCCCTGCCGGTGCCACAAATCAGGAGACAACGATGATTTCTTTTCGAAGATGCGGCCGATGGGCCGCAGCCCTGCCCATTGCGCTCGCGCTATTTTCCGGGGGCGGCGCCGAGGCGCAGGGCCAGAGTTACCCGAACCGGCCCATCCGGATCATCGTCGCCTACCCGCCCGGACAAAGCACCGACATAGCGACGCGCTACTTCGCGGCCAAGCTCGGCACGGCGCTCAACGAAGGCGTGGTGGTCGAGAACAAGGCCGGCGCATTCGGCAACATCGGCACGGCGTATGCCGCGCGCGCAACGCCCGATGGCTATACGCTGATCATGGGCGCTTCGGGAACGCACGCCATCAATCCGGCGCTCTACGAAAACGTCGGATTCGATGCAGAGAAAGACTTCGAGCCGATCGTCGCGACTGCCTTCATCCCGATGGTGATCTCGGCGCATCCGTCGCTCAACGTGAATTCGCTGCCGGAGCTCATGCAACTCGCCAAGAACAAGCCCGGCAAGATCGATGTCGCGCTGCCAAGCGTCACCGCGCAGCTCGTCTTCGAGTTGCTCAGGCAGCAGAACGTGCCGCTCTTTCCCATCAAGTACAAGGGTTCGGGCGAGGCGATGACTGCGCTGCTGGGCAACCAGGTTCCAGTGCTGATCGACACGGTTGCCGCCTCCCGCGCACAGTTCGGAAAGATCAAGCCGCTTGCCGTGACATCGGCCAAGGCGATGGCTGCGCTGCCCGACATCAAGTCGGTTGCCGAGCAGGGCGTCACCGGCTTCAGCATCGTCGCCTGGAACGCGCTGATGGCGCCGCGCGGCACGCCTCCGGAGATCCGTGACCGCATCGAAACCGAAATGCGCAAAATCATCGCGCTGCCCGAGACAGCCAAGGCGCTGCACGACCTCGGCTTCGAACCCGCACCGCAGATGAACCATGCCCAGCTGGTCGCATGGCTGCGCTCCGAGCGCACGACCGATGCGGAAATCATCCGCAGCGGAAAGATGAAAGTCGACTGACGCGAACGCGTCCGAACCACCAACCACACCCAACCCAGAGGAACCTCCACCATGTCCGCCATCGCCACCGAACTGAAGATCCGCCAGCTGCATTCCGACTTCGCGATCGAGATCGACGAACGCATCGACCAGCTGCTCGACGACCCCGATGCCATCGAACAGATCCGCCAGCTCTGGCAGACATCGCCGCTCATCGTCTTTCCGCGCCAGTGCCTCGAAGAAGTCGACCAGGTGCGCTTCACCGGCCTGTTCGGCAAGTGCGAGAGCGCCAACCGCAAGGACATCCAGTCGCCCTACCACGACGAGATCATCTACTTCAGCACGCTGCGCTATGCCGACGGCCGCTTCGTCGGCGGTTTCGCGGGCGGCGACGACGTGGACTGGCATTCGGACCAGACCTTCGTCGCACGTCCGGCCACCGGCGCGATCCTGTATGGCGTCGAGGTGCCCAAGGGCGGCGGCGACATCTACTGGGCCAACCAGTACGCCGCGTGGGACAGCCTGCCGGCCGACATACAGAAGCTGATCGAAGGCCGGACCGGCACCTATCACTATGCCAAGCGCTTCGCAATCCTGAAGGCGCCGGAACTGAAGAACACCGAGCAGGGCAAGAAGATGGCCGCGTTGCCGCCGGTGCAGCATCCGCTGGTGCTGACCCATCCGGTCACCGGCCGCAAGGCGCTCTATGCCGACCCGACCACGCTGGTGTCCATCGAAGGCCTGAGCGAGGAAGAGAACGCACGCGTGATGCCGATCCTGTTCAAGGCCGGCGGCAACCCGGCCTTCGTCTATCGCCACAAGGTGCACAACGGCGATCTGATGTTCTGGGACAACGGCTGCACCATGCACCGCCGCGACGAGATGAGCATCGACCAGCCGCGCCTGATGAAGCGGACCACCTTCCGCCTGTCGGCCGACGCGCATTGCGTGCCTCATTGATCGCGGCACCGTCGTGAACACATCCCGTGTATTCCTGCGCGTCAACCGCGTCCACGCGGACCTCTGCGAGCAGGCGCGCGAAGCCACGGTGTCGGATCTGCACGAAGCCGCCGTATCGCGCAGCCCTGGCGGACTGATGTCCAGCCGCATGCGACCGATCCAGAAAGGCGCCCGCATCGCCGGTCCGGCCGTGACGGCCTACTGCGCACCGGGCGACAATCTGATGATGCATCGCGCGCTCTACCTGGCCCAGCCCGGCGACGTGCTGGTGGTGGTCTGCGATGCGGAGACCTCGGGCGCGCAGTGGGGCGACATGGCCACGCGCTACGCGATGCGCAAGGGGCTGGCCGGCGTCGTCGTGCAGGGCTGCGTACGCGACACCGACACGGTCGAATCGCTCGGCCTGCCGGTCTGGTCGACGCACATTCTGTCGATCCATCCCGACAAGTGCGGCCACGGCATGGTCAACGCACCGGTCGTCTGCGACGGCGTGCTGGTGAATCCGGGCGACCTCATCGTGGCGGATGGCGACGGCGTCATCTGCGTGCCGAAAGCCGATGCTGCAGCCACTGTCGCCGGCGCCCTGGCCCGCATGCGCAAGGAAGAGGAAATGGCCGAAGCAGTCGCGCGCGGCGAGGCGGTCTGGGATCTGGGCGGCTCGGCGGCGAGTTACGCGAAGATGGACATCGAGGAGATCGACGGGGCTTTCGACGACCTTCGTTGAGCTTCGCCGAGCCTCACCTCAGTGCCCGGCGTGCCCCGCATGCCCGCCGGCCGGCTTGCGGATCTGCACCTCGACCTCCGCAGCCGGCATGTTCTCCGCAGGCATCGCCGAGTTGCCCGATCCGTGGTGATGGTGCGCCTCGGGCGGTACCGCCTCTGCTGAGCCGTTCCCCAATCCGTTCTCCACTTCCCGCGCCACCGTCCCCGCCGGATGCCTGAACCAGCCCGGATCGCCGTAGTCGCCCGCCTTCTGTCCACGGCGCACCTTGACCACGCTGAACATGCCGCCCATCTCGACCGATCCGAACGGGCCCTTGCCGGTCATCATTCGTGCGGTGTTGGCGGGTATCGGCATCTCCATCGCGCCCATGTCGGCCATGCCGCGCTCGCCCATCGCCATGTAGTCGGGCACCAGGTTCGCGATTTTGCGAACGATGTCCTTCTGCTCGACGCCGATCATGGTCGGCACGTCGTGGCCCATCGCGTTCATCGTGTGATGGCTCTTGTGGCAATGGAAGGCCCAGTCGCCCTCCTCGTCCGCGACGAATTCGAATTGGCGCATCTGGCCGACCGCCACGTCGGTCGTGACCTCCGGCCAGCGCGCGCTCTTCGGCACCGGTCCGCCGTCGGTGCCCGTCACCTCGAATTCGTGACCGTGCAGATGCATCGGATGATTGGTCATGGTGAGGTTGCCGACGCGGATGCGGACCTTGTCGTTCAGGCGCACGTTGAGCGAATCGATGCCGGGAAAGACACGGCTGTTCCACGACCAGATGTTGAAGTCGAGCATCGTCATGATCTTCGGCGTGGCGCTGCCGGGCTCTACGTCGTAGGCATTCAGCAAAAAGACAAAGTCGCGATCGACCCTGTCGATCAGCGGATGACGACCCTTGGGATGCGTGACCCATGAACCCATCATGCCCATCGCCATCTGCGTCATCTCGTCGGCATGCGGGTGATACATGAAGGTGCCGGGCCGGCGCGCGACGAACTCGTAGACGAAAGTCTTGCCCGGCGGAATGCCGGGCTGCGTGAGACCGGTGACGCCGTCCATGCCGTTGGGCAGGCGCTGGCCGTGCCAGTGCACGCTGGTGTGCTCGGGCAGCCTGTTGGTGACGAAGATCCGCACCCTGTCCCCTTCCACGACTTCGATAGTCGGCCCCGGCGACTGGCCGTTGTAGCCCCAAAGATTGGCCTTGAAGCCGGGCGCCATCTCGCGCACGACAGGTTCGGCCACCAGGTGGAATTCCTTGACGCCGTCGCGCATGCGCCAGGGCAGCGTCCAGCCGTTGAGCGTGACGACCGGGTCGTAGGGCCGGCCGCTCGGCGGTGCGAGTGGCGGCATGGTGTCGGGTGTGATCTGCATCACGGGCTCGGGCAGTGCGGCCATGGCCACCTCGCTTACGCCGGCGGCGGCGAAAGCGCCTGTGATGGCGCCTGCGCCGGTCAGAAAATTGCGTCGGTTGGTCATGTCGTTTACTGTGTCGTTCACCGTGTCTGGAGGGGTTTGCCAATGACCGATGCGGCCAGCGCGGCATCGGCGAGCCAGAACTGCTGTTGCGCGTCGATGGCACGGCTCACGCTGGCGACCTGATCGCGAGCCTCGGCCAGAAGCTCGAAGACGCCGATCAGCATGCCGTTGTAGCGAAGCGCGTTCTCGTCGGCCATCGCCTGGCGCAACGGCACGACCTCGTCGCGGTAGTGGCGCGCGATGTCGTAGGCGGTCCGGTAAGCGGAGTAGCCCTGGCGCAATTGCGAGGCGGCGCTGCGAACGGTCGCGTCGTACTGGTTCGCCGCGGCCAGCGACTGCGCGTTCAGCACGTCGCGGCGCGCCGAGCCCCAGTCGAACAACGGCAGCCGGATGTCGAGCTCGAAGCCGCGCCGCGTGCTTTGCGTGCCGGCTGCGTTGTCGAACGCCGTGTCGCGCCGGCCGCCGATCTCGACGTCGGTAAAAGTGGAAAGCAGGTTGATGCCTTGCGAACGACCGGCGACTTCCAGCTGCGCGCGCGCCAGCTGAGCGTCCAGGCGCTGCGCCGTCGCCGCGCCCGCGACCTCCGTCGCATCGCGCGGCGCCGGGGGCAGATCGGCAAGCCGCTCCGGCAGGGTGAGTTGAGCGGCCTGCGCATCGTCGAGCCCAATGGCGCGGACCAGCTCCTCCCGCGTGGCGGTCGCCGCGTGCCGCGCCAGCGCGAGTTGCGTCGTCGCGTCGGCATGGAAAACCTGCTGTCGCGCGCGCTGCAGCTTGCTGAAGTTGCCGACACTCTGCATCCGGCGCGCCAGTTCTGCGCTGGCTTCGGCGGATTCGCTGACCTGTTCTGCGTAGCGGACCGACTGCTGCGCGGCCACGGCCCGAACCCAGGCCTGCCTGACGCCCGTGACCTGGTCGACGACTACGCCCGTGAGCTGGAGCCTGGCCCGATCGGACTGGCTTCTGGAGATTGCCATCCGTTGCGGCAGCAGGATCAGGTCGACGAGTCCGAACGAGAGCAGGCGTCCCAGTTCGAGCTCGCTGCCCAGGCGCAGGCGCTCGAAGGTGAAGACCGGGTTGGGCAGGCGGCCGATCTGGTTGGCTGCGGCAATGTCGACCCAGCTTCGCGCGATCAGCGATTGCACGGCCGGGCTGTTGGCAAGCGCGAGCTGGACCGCGCCGTCCTGCGACAGCGGAGCGGCGAGCAGGTCGCGCGAAAGTGCGGCGCGGCGATCGGTCTGCACCTGCGTGCGGCTCAGTTCGAGATTGCCGCCGGTGAACTGCTGTGCCCGGACGTTGGTGTCTTCGACGGCTTCGTCGATGCCGACGGAGGCGCAGCCGGAGAGCAGCACGGCAGCGGCAGCCGCGGCGATGATCAAAGAAAAAGATGCCGGGCGAAAAGCCGGCGAAGAATGGAACATGGGCGTCCTCGCGAAATCATGAACGGAGCGCCAGACATGCAGCAAAGGCGATGTCGACGGCGCGGGCGATGCGTTGGGGCGCTCGTGCCGGTCCGCGACGCGAATCGCGGACGCACCAATGCCCGGAGCTCAGCCGCGAGGCGGTTTCTCTGGGACGCGCGACGTGTTCGTCGCCATCGCGAAGGATGGCTCGGCCAGGTCGGCAGGCGGCAGGTCCTGGACGACGACTGCGGAAAAAAGACAGGTCAGCGCCGTCGCATGGCAGGCGCCGCAGGTGGCGCACTGATGCGAAGCTTCAGTGGGTGAGTCAGTAGATGAGTCAAAGGATGAGTCGGCTGCTGCATGGTCATGTGCGTGGTCGTGCCCCGAGTCCTCGTGCGCCGTCGCCGCAACGGGGTCTGTATGTCCCGAGCCGCAGAACGCCATGGTCGCGGCCGCGTACGCCTGAAAGGGTACGGCGATCATCGCGATCCAGAGAACGAGCAGGCGTAGCCAGGGCATGAAGGGACTTTGCACCTTCGCATTGTGTCAAGGTCAAGCCGTTCGGTCCGCCGAAAACACTTTCCTCAGGATTTCCGGCACTTCGAAAGCCGCGCGGTTGCGCATCCGCAGCGTGGCAGAGCGATACGCAGGCAGTTCCGCAACCAGCGAATCCACGGCCTCCCGCACTTTCGCGAATCCCGGCACCACGATGCCGACGCCGTGCTCTCGCACCCACTGCACGTTGTAGCGCTCCTGCGGCAGCGTCCACCGGTTGCAGGCAACGATCACCGGCAGCTTCATCTGCACCGCTTCGCTCACGCTGCCCGGTCCCGGCTTGCCGATGAAGAAGTCGGCGAGCCGCATGTAGCGCGCCGGATCGGGCGTGAAGCCCAGCACCAGGCGCGGTGCCTGTCCGGGCTGCGCCGGCAATGCCCGAAGCGCGTTGGCCAGCTTCGCGTTGTGACCGCAGGCCAGGATCAGCTGCCTGTCGGGCAGGCGACGGGCGATGTCCAGCATGGCCTTCGCACCCTGACCGCCGAACAGCACGATGCCGGTGGTGCGGTGCGGATCGAGTCCGAGTTGCCGGCGCGCATCCGCACGCGCGTCGCAGTCGTCGCTCTCATCGCCATGCTGCGCTTCGTGAAAGCCGTGCCGCAGGATCATTCCCGAGGTCGCGTGGATGCGCGACGGTGCGCAGCCGGCATCGCGCGCCTGCTGCACGGCGCGGTCGGAGCCGCAGACGACGTGCTGGTCGAGGCCCTTCTCGATCCAGAAGTTCGGAGGATGGTCGGCAAGATCGGTCAGCACGGTCACGTAAGGCGCCTGCGGACACGCCAGCGCCAGCGACGCACGCAATGCACGGTTGAAGTTGGGAATCAGCGAGACGACCATGTCGGGCTGCGTCGCGGACCAGTGGACGCGCAGCCGCCGCACCAGCGCCGCATGCGACCAGCGGATCATGGCCTGCAGCACCTTGAGTTCCTGCGCGAGCCCCGCAGTCCAGCCGCGCTTGATGCGCTGGTTGTAGACATCTTCCGGATCGATGCCCGTGAAGCGCCGGAAGCCGTCGGTCGGGTCGAGCACCTCGCGAAGGTTGACCAGGCGCACGTTCCACTTCAGTCCCGCACGCACGATCGCCGCCTCCAGGGCGAGCGCCGAAGCGCGGTGGCCGCCGCCGGCGTCGATGTAGACCAGATCGACGGTGCATGTCGTGACCGAAGCGGCAGCGCCCTCGCTCTCTGCGACGTCCGAATCGGCACGCGGATCGAGCAGCATCACGCGTGCACTGCCGCAGGTTTGGGTGCAGCGCGCTCCAGCCTTCCGGCAGCGACGGGCATGTGTTCGGCCCAGCGCAGGATCTCCAGCGTGCCATCGGCATGCTCGGCAAGGGCCGTCAGGCTTTCGACCCAGTCACCGTCATTGCAGTAGAGGATGCCGTCGATGTCGCGCATTTCGGCATGGTGGATGTGGCCGCAGACGACGCCCTGCACGCCGCGCTTGCGGGCCTCGCGCGCCACCGCCTGCTCGAAATCGCCGACATAGCTGACGGCACGTTTGACCTTCAGCTTGAGGTACTGCGACAGCGACCAGTACGGCAGCCCCATGCGCGCGCGCAGCGAATTGAGGTGGCGATTGAGCCGCAGCGTGAATTCGTAGAGCGAATCGCCGACATGCGCCAGCCACTTCGCGCACTGGATCACGCCGTCGAACAGGTCGCCGTGCATCACCCACAGCTTCCGGCCGTCGGCCGTCTCGTGGATCCAGTCGTCGACGACATCGATGCCGCCGAAGTTGTGGTTCAGATACTTGCGCGCGAACTCGTCGTGGTTGCCCGGCACGAAGATCACACGCGTGCCCTTGCGTGCCTTGCGCAACAGTTTCTGCACCACGTTGTTGTGCGCGGGCGGCCAGTACCACTGCCGCTTCAGCTGCCAGCCATCGATGATGTCGCCGACCAGGAACAGCGTCTCGCATTCGGTGTGCTTGAGGAAATCGAGCAGTGCATCCGCCTGGCATCCGGGCGTGCCGAGATGCAGGTCGGAGATCCACAGCGTGCGGAAATGCCGCACGGGGCGTGCGGCGGTGTCGGTCCATGCGTGGAGAAAGGCGGCGTCGCGTTGCATGGAACCGGAGCTTCCGGCGTGCGGAAGACAGCGGCGTGGCAACCGCGTGAAGGTTCAATGACCGTCAGTGCAGCGCTGTATTTCCACCGTCGAATGCACGATCTCCTCGTGCATCGAGAACTGCGCCCGCACCGTGTCGGCATCGAGCGTCGCCGAGTGCGTCACCACCGTCAGCGCACACGAATATGCAGCGCGCCCGACGCGCCACACATGCAGGTCGGCCACCCGTGTGTGCGAATCGGCCAGTCCCTGCTCGACGCCTTCGCGGATCTCGGCGACCACCGGATGGTCCATCTCGCGGTCGAGCAGCACCCGTCCGGTTTCCATCAGCAGTCCGCGTGCCCAGTTCGCGACCAGCACCGCGCCGACGATGCCCATCGCCGGATCGAGCCACGACCAGCCGTAGATCCAGCCGCCGATCAGCGCAGCGATGGCGAGCACCGAGGTTGCCGCATCGGCGAGTACGTGGATGTACGCTGACTTGAGGTTGAGGTCGGGCGCATCGTCATGCGCATGGTCGTGTCCGTGCGCATGTCCGTGATCGTGACCATGACCGTGCTCGTGCCCGTGCGCGCCTCCCAGCAGCCGCGCGCAGATCAGATTCACGATCAGCCCGAAGCCCGCCACGGCGATCGCCTCGCGGTAATGGATCGGCTCGGGCGACCACAGCCGCTCCAGCGAGCCGACCACCATCAACACCGCGACGCCGACCAGGAACAGCGCGCTGGCGAATCCGGCCAGAACCTCGATCTTCCAGGTGCCGAAAGCGAAGCGCGGATCGGCCGAGTGGCGCCGCATCGCGCCATACGCGAAAGCGCTGAGCCCGATGGCGAACGCGTGCGAGCTCATGTGCCAGCCGTCGGCAAGCAGCGCCATCGAGTTGAACCACCAGCCGGCGCCGATCTCGATCAGCATCGTCGCCAGCGTGATCCACATCACCAGCCGCGTGTTGCGCTCGGCGCGGTGGCTGTCGGTGTCGAAACGGTGGGTGTGTTGCCAGTCGCTCAGGTGGTGGGTGTGCATGAAAAGACTCCGGATTTCGAATCGGTGTGCGGATCAGGTCGCGAACATGTCGCCGTCGCGGCTCGGCGGCGCCACGCCCAGGTGCCGGTATGCCGCCAGCGTGGCGATGCGCCCGCGCGGCGTGCGTTGCAGATAGCCCTGCTGGATCAGGTACGGCTCGATCACGTCTTCGATCGTTCCCGACTCCTCGCCGATGCTGGCGGCGATGTTGTCGAGCCCGACCGGACCGCCATCGAATCGATGGATCACGGCTTCGAGCAGCTTCCTGTCCATCAGGTCGAAGCCTTGCGGATCGACGTCGAGCATGGCCAGCGCCCGGTGCGCGATGTCTTCGGTGATGCGCCCGTCGCCCTTGACCTGCGCATAGTCGCGCACACGGCGCAGCAATCGGTTGGCGATTCGCGGTGTGCCGCGCGAGCGGCGGGCGATCTCGAAGCCGCCGGCCGCATCCACCGGCACCTTGAGCAGACCCGCGCTGCGCGTGACGATGCGCGCCAGCTCTTCGGGCGTGTAGAACTCCAGCCGCGAGACGATGCCGAAGCGGTCGCGCAGCGGATTGGTCAGCATGCCGGCGCGTGTGGTGGCGCCGACCAGCGTGAACGGCTGCAGGTCGAGCTTGATGCTGCGCGCCGCCGGCCCTTCGCCGATCATGATGTCGATCTGGTAGTCCTCCAGCGCGGGGTAGAGGATTTCTTCGACGACCGGGCTGAGGCGATGGATCTCGTCGATGAAGAGCACGTCGTTGCGCTCCAGGTTGGTGAGCAGCGCCGCCAGGTCCTTCGGTTTTTCCAGCACCGGACCGGAGGTCTGGCGCAGATTGACGCCGAGTTCGGCCGCGATGATGTGGCTGAGCGTGGTCTTGCCGAGGCCTGGCGGGCCGAACAGCAGCACATGGTCGAGCGCCTCGCCGCGCTGGCGCGCCGCACCGATGAAGATTTCCAGTTGCTCGCGCACCTTGGCTTGGCCGACGTATTCGTCGAGCAGCTTCGGTCGCAGGGCCCGTTCGATGGCCTCTTCGTTCGGCGAGGCGGGGGCTGCGGACACCATGCGGGGCGGGGCGGGAGCGAAATCGTCGGTCTGGATGGTCATGGCGCAAAAGGAGTGCAGGACAGTTTAGTAGGCGTTGACTGGCATCGCGCGCCTGGGGCCGCTGGCAAAATACGATGTCTTTCCGACAAGGACGACATGTTTCCTCCCCGCGTGCCGCAAGCGCACGATTTCCAGACGCTCCAGGGCGATTCCCTCTCGTACAGTCATTGGCGCAGTGCATCGCGTCGACGCGGCGTGGTCGCGCTGATCTACAGCGGTTCCATACAGCGCGCGGACCCGGCAGCGCTGATCAGCGCATTCGATCTGCCGGACTTCGACTTCTTCGCTTTAGATGCTGGCGGCCTCGACAAACCCGGTCGGGACTTCCTCGCTCCCATTCGCAACCTGCAGTCGTTCGTCGAGCACATCGGCGCCGCGCATGGCGTGCCGGTAGGCAACCTGTTTCTCGTCGGCCAGGGCGACGGTGCCCTGGCGCTGGCGCTGTGGGCACACGACCACGGAGCGCGAGTGCGCGGTCTGACACTGGTCGCGCCGACCTTCGAGGTCCGAAGCGCGGTGCCTTTTGCGCGCATCGGTGCGCAGCTGACGCGCGCATGGCGCGGGCCTTTGAGCGACGAACGAGAAGCCGGCGTCGAACGCACGGTATCGGATGCCGGCGCTGTCGCCTGCCCGGTGCAACTGCTGGTCGCCGGCGCCGACCGCACCGCGCATCCCGAGTTGCAACAGCGCTTCTTCGACGGATTGAGCTCCACGAACAAGGCCCGGCTCGACCTGCCCGGCGCGCCGCACGACGTGTTCGGCGCGGCCGATGGCGCGACAGCCATCCTCGCGGTCCGCACCTTCTTGCTTCAGCAGTTCGACGCGCCTGCGGAACCGGCCATTGCGTCGTCGATCGCAAAACAGAGCAATTCCGCCGGTACGGCTTCGACCGAACCACCTGCGCCGCCGCAGCAGCCTTTTGCGATGCGATGGCGCGGTCGGTTGTCGGAAGGCATCCGGCTGGGCCTCGCTGGCGGCTTCGATTCCGGCAGCGCGCTCGACCATGTCTATCGCGCGGAGCCGCAAGGCCGTGGCGCGCTCGGTCGCCGCATCGACGCGAATTACCTGAAAACGATCAAGGCAGACGCCCTGCGCGAACGGATGCGACATGTCCAGAACTTCGTCCTCGAAACGATGGAGCACCTGGCCGAGCGCCGCCGCGACGTGCGGCTGATCGACATCGCCGCCGGACCGGGTCGCTATCTGCTGGATGCCATCCGGTCGAGCCCGGTCAAGCCCGGCGCGATCCTGTTGCGCGACATAGCCGAAGCGGAAGTGCGCGCCGGACAGGGCTGGATCGCACGCTACGAGATGCACGACGTGGCGCGCTTCGAAAAGGCCGATGCATTCGATCGGCTGAGCCTGGCGAGCATCTTTCCACGCCCGACGATCGCGATCGCTTCAGGGCTGTACGAGCTCTTCGAAGACGATGCGCTGGTGCGCCGATCGCTCGTCGGCGTCGGCGATGCCGTGCAGGACGGCGGCTATCTGATCTACACCTGCGCGCCCTGGCATCCCGGGTCGCCGCCGACCGGCCGCCGCCGCTCCCAGGCCTCGCTGGACCGGCTCGTCGAGGAAGCCGGTTTCCGGAAGGTCGATCAGCTTGGCGATGTCTGGGGTCTGCACACCGTGTCGTTGGCTGTGCGTAACGAATAGGCGAACAGGCAGGCGGCAGATCGCGCCTTATTTCGCCAGCGCGCGCAAGGCCAGCTTGATGCCCTCGCCCACCGTCGCGTCCTTCGGCAGCGCCTTGAGGGCGAGCGCGGCTTCCTTGTCGCTGTAACCCAGCGCGACCAGCGCCTGCAGGATGTCGGCCTGCGCGTCGGTCGCGGCATGGGCCGGCATCGCGATGTCGGCGCCGAGCTTGCCCTTGAGTTCGAGCAGCAGCCGCTCGGCGGTCTTCTTGCCGATGCCGGGAATCTTCACCAGCCGGCCGGCGTCCTGGAGCGTGATCGCCTGCGCCAGTTCGTTGACGCTCAGGCCCGATAGCACTCCGAGCGCCATGCGAGGCCCGACGCCCGAAATCCTGATGAGCTGACGGAAAGCCACACGCTCCTCGGCGGTACCGAAACCGTACAGAATCTGCGCGTCCTCGCGCACCACGAAGTGCGTCAGCAGCGAAATCCGCTCGCCGGCGTGCGGCAGGTTGTAGAAGGTGCTCATCGGTACGTCGACCTCGTAGCCGACACCGTTGCAGTCCACCACCACCTGCGGCGGATTGCGTTCGACCAGCGTGCCGGTCAATTTGCCTATCATGGGTACCCCTTCAAGAGCCGGAATTATCCTTTGATCGTTCGCCACACCTTCAAGCCCCTCAACAACGTGCGCCTCGGCCACCTGTGCGGCCCGCTCGACGCGCACCTGAGGCGCATCGAGGACACGCTGGGCGTGACGATCGCGCATCGCCACGAGCAGTTCAAGGTCGACGGCCCGAAAGCCATCGCCGATCAGGCCATCGAGGTTCTGCAGGCGTTGTACGAGATCGCCGAGCGGCCGATCGACCCGGCCGTGGTGCAGCTCACGCTGGCTAGCGATTCCGGTATGACCGGCGATGGCGAGGCCGGCCCGATGCTGGTCACGCGCCGCGCCGACCTGCGCGCCCGCACGCCGACGCAGGCCGAATACCTCGACAACATCGCGAAGCACGACATCACCTTCGGCATCGGCCCGGCCGGCACCGGCAAGACCTATCTCGCGGTGGCCTGCGCGGTCGATGCGCTGGAGCGCAGCGCGGTGCAGCGCATCGTGCTGACGCGGCCGGCGGTCGAGGCCGGCGAGCGGCTCGGCTTTCTGCCGGGCGATCTCTCGCAGAAAGTCGATCCATACCTGCGCCCGCTCTACGACGCGCTCTACGACCTGATGGGCTACGAGAAAGTGCAGAAGGCCTTCGAGCGCAACGCGCTGGAAATCGCGCCGCTGGCCTTCATGCGCGGCCGCACGCTGAACAACGCCTTCGTGATCCTCGACGAAGCGCAGAACACGACGCCCGAGCAGATGAAGATGTTCCTCACGCGCATCGGCTTCGGCGCCAAGGCGGTGGTGACCGGCGACGTCAGCCAGGTCGACCTGCCGAAGACACAGCTCTCGGGCCTGGTCGACGCCGAACGCGTGCTGAAGCGCGTCAAGGGCATCGCGATCACGCGCTTCACCACGGCCGACGTGGTGCGCCATCCGCTGGTGGCGCGCATCGTCGATGCCTACGACGGCGCGCGCAAACGGACCGGAGCGACCTGAGCATGGCGAAACCGGCTTTGCAGCAATTGGCGCTGTCGCTGCAGTTCGGGCGCTTCGACGATGCCGCGCTGCACCGCGCCGCGTTGCCGCGCCGCAGCGTCTCGCGATGGATTCGTCATGCGCTGGCGGTCGACGGCGAGATCACCGTGCGCATCGTCGGTACCGAAGAAGGCCAGAGCCTGAATCTCGAATTCCGCGGCAAGGACTACGCCACCAACGTGCTGACCTTCGATTACGCACAGGAACCCGTGGTTTCGGCCGATCTGGTGCTCTGCGCGCCGGTCGTCGCGCGCGAGGCAGAAGAACAGGGCAAGTCGCTGGCCGATCACTACGCGCACCTGCTGGTCCACGGCGCGCTGCACGCGCAAGGCTGGGATCATGAAACCGGCGAAGCCGATGCCGAGGAAATGGAAGCCTACGAGATCGAGATCCTGGCGGAACTGGGCATCGCCAACCCTTATTAGGGTGTCGAACCTTCTTCAGGCCATCGATCCGTCAGGCCGTCATGCGAAGCGGAATGGTGACAGGGCCGTCGTTGATCAGGTGCACCTGCATGTCGGCCGCAAAAACGCCGGTTTCGACCATCGGATGCGCAATCCGCGCCCGGCTCACGAAGAAGTCGTAGAGGCGGTGACCATCGTCCGGCGCCGCAGCCTGCTTGAAGCTCGGCCGGTTGCCGCCGCTCGCATCCGCCGCGAGCGTGAACTGACTCACTACCAGCAACGCGCCGCCGACGTCTTGTACGCTGAGGTTCATCTTGCCGGCTTCGTCCGAGAAGATGCGCAGCTTGAGGACCTTGGCCAGCATCCTCTCGGCGACCGCGTCGGTGTCGCCGTGTTCGGCGCACAACAGTATCAGCAACCCGACGCCGATCGCGCCGACGGTATCGCCGGCGATTTCGACGCGCGCCTCCCTGACACGTTGAAGCAACGCGATCACGGATTGGCGTCCATCTGCACGGCGCGTGCTTCCATGTCGAGCGGCAGCAACTGGATGCTGATCCGCAGACCGGGTATCGCATCCATGAGTGCTTTCTCGACCGCGTCCCGCAACCCGGCCGCCCGCTGCAGCGACCAGTCGCCGGGCACATGCATGTGCATGTCGGCAAACCGCCGCTGTGCCGCGCTGCGGGTGACGATGTCGTCGAAGCGCAGATGCTCGCCGTCGGGCCGACCGGCAAAACCGGCCAACGTTTCGTGCAGCGCGGCCAGCGATTCGGCGTCCATCGCCTGGTCCATCAGCCCCTGCGACGAGCGCCAGACCAGATGGACGCCTTCGCGCGCGATATTGATCGCCACGCCGATCGCCAGCAGCGGATCCAGCCACAGCCAGCCGGTGAAATGCACCGCGACGATGCCGACCACGACGGCGACCGACGTCCAGACATCGGTGACCAGATGCCGCGCGTCGGCTTCCAGCGCGATCGAACGATGCGCACTCGCCGCCTTGAACAGCGCATAGGCCAAGCCGGCATTGAAGCCCGAACTCACCACCGACAGCGCCAGCCCCCAGCCGAGCTGCTCGAGCGGTTGCGGCGAAATCAGCCGGAAGGCGGCAGTAACGCCGATGGCGATCGCTGCGCCGAGGATCAGGATGCCTTCGAAGCCCGAGGAAAAATACTCGGCCTTGTGGTGGCCGTACGGATGGTCCTCGTCGGCCGGCCGGGTGGCGATCGTCACCATGGCAAGCGCGAAAGTGGCGCTGGCGAGGTTCACGAACGACTCCATCGCGTCCGAGATCAGGCCCATCGAATTGGTGATGTAGCCTGCCGCGCCCTTGAGCACGATCGTCAGCAGCGCCACGACGATCGATATCCGGAGCAGCGCCTTCGGGCTCGGCAAACGGCTGAAATAACGGCTTGGAAGGAAACTTGCCACGGACGATGCCTCTTTCGCGGCTGTCGGCCGTCAGGTGAGCGTCACGCGCGCGAACTTGCGCTTGCCGACCTGCACGACGTAGATGCCGGCTTCGAGCTTCAGCCCCTTGTCGGAGATCACTGAAGAATCGACGCGCACGCCGCCGCCATCGATCAGCCGGTTGCCTTCGGATGTGGAAGCCGCAAGTCCGGCCTGCTTCAGAAGCTGCGCCATGCCGAGCGGCGCGCCGGTCAGCGACACCTCCGGAATTTCGTCGGGCACGCCGCCCTTGCTCCGGTTGATGAAATCCTGTTCCGCCGCCTCTGCCGCAGCCGCGCTGTGGAAGCGCGCGGTGATTTCCTTGGCCAGCGCGACCTTCGCATCCTTCGGGTTGCGACCGGCCTGGACCTCCGCCTTGAGCGCCGCGATGTCCGCGATCGACCGGAAACTCAGCAGCGTGTACCAGCGCCACATCAGCACGTCACTAATAGATAGCACCTTCGCGAACATCGCGTTCGGCGCCTCGGTCACGCCGATGTAGTTGTTCTTGCTTTTCGACATCTTCTCGACGCCGTCCAGACCCTCGAGCAACGGCATCGTCAGGATGCACTGCGGCTCCTGTCCGTATTCCGCCTGCAGATGGCGACCGACCAGCAGGTTGAACTTCTGGTCTGTTCCGCCGAGTTCCAGATCGGACTTGAGCGCGACCGAGTCGTAGCCCTGCATCAGCGGGTAGAGAAACTCGTGCACCGAGATCGACTGGCCGGCCTTGAAACGCTTGGTGAAGTCGTCGCGCTCCATCATCCGGGCGACCGTGTATTTGGCAGCCAGCTGGATCATGCCGCGCGCGCCGAGCGGATCGCTCCATTCGGAGTTGTAGCGGATCTCGGTTCTTGCCGGGTCCAGCACGAGGCTGGCCTGACGGTAATAGGTCTGGGCGTTGGCCTCGATCTGCTCGCGGGTCAGCGGCGGGCGGGTGCTGTTGCGGCCTGACGGGTCACCGATGGTGGTCGTGAAATCGCCGATCAGGAAGATCACGGTGTGGCCGAGATCCTGAAGCTGACGCATCTTGTTGAGCACCACCGTGTGGCCGATGTGAATGTCCGGCGCGGTCGGATCCAGTCCGAGCTTGATGCGCAGAGGCGTGCCGGTGGCCTCCGAACGCTGCAGCTTGCGTACCCATTCGTCGCGTGGAAGCAACTCATCGGTGCCGCGCAGCGTGATTTCGAGCGAATTTCCTACACTGTCTGAAAGATTTGTGGATGTAACAGGTTCGGCGGTCATTGGGTTTTTCGGCTGTTTTGACTGACGCCGAAGCTATACTCAGCCCGACTTTCTCAAGCGCCGGATTCTAAGCGGCGCTTCCGTCCGCACTGTCCTACCACCTCGCCACGCGAGTTCTTGCATTGCGGATCCGCCGACCAGATACGGGATTTCCAGAGTTGATCAAAGCCATTCTTGCTGCTGAGGAGCTGTTTGCCCTCCGCGTCGCTCACGTTCTGAAGACATATCCGAAGCAGATCGGCACCGTGATCGGTGCGTTCCTGCTTTGCGCAGGCGGCGGCGCCTTCGCCGTGGCCTCGCTCGGCCCGGACGCCTCCGATCTGCCGGTCAAGCAGGTGCTCGAGGCCGTCAAGCCGATCGCTTTCGACGATCAGGTCGAAGCACTCGACACGCACGCCTTCACGCTGTTTCGCACCGAGATCACACGCTCTAGCGACACCATCGAAGCACTGCTCATACGCCTGGGCATCGCCGATCCGGCGGCTGCGTCCTTCCTGCGCGGCAATGCCGATGCTCGCAACGCGTTGCTCAGCCGCCCCGGTCGCATGGTCACGGCAGAGGCCACCCGCGACAACACGCTGCAACGCCTGAGCGCTCGCTGGATTCCCGACGGAAACGGCGCATTCAAACGCCTGGTCGTTTCATGGTCGGGTCGCGCTTTCACGATCCGCACCGAAGAGGAGAAGCTCACTGCTTCCAGCCGGCTCGCCAGCGGCGTGGTCCGCACCACGCTGTTCGAGGCCACCGACAAGGCCGAGATACCCGACGCCGTCGCCAGCCAGCTGGCCGACGTGTTCGCGGGCGACGTCGATTTCCGTGCATTGCGCAAGGGTGACCGTTTCGCCGTGGTCTATGAAACGTTCGAAGCGGAAGGCCAGTCGCTGCGCACCGGCCGCGTGCTTTCCGCGGAATTCGAAAGCAACGGCCAGAAGCATCAGGCCATGTGGTTCCAGGAACCCGGTCAGAAGGGTGGCTACTACCGTCCGAACGGCGAAAGCCTGGTGCGTGCCTACCTGTCGTCGCCGGTCGAGTTCTCGCGCATTTCGAGCGGCTTCTCGATGCGCCTTCATCCGATCCTCAACAGCTGGCGCCAGCACAACGGCACCGATTTCGCAGCACCGACCGGCACCGCCGTACGTTCGGTCGGCGACGGAACAGTCGATTTCGCTGGCCAGCAGAGCGGTTACGGCAACATCGTCATCGTCAACCACCGCAACAACCAGCAGACCGTGTATGCGCACCTGAGCCGCATGGACGTTCGCACCGGCCAGAACGTGACGCAGGGCCAGTTCATCGGCGCCGTCGGTTCCACCGGCTGGGCCACCGGTCCGCATCTGCACTTCGAATTCCGTGTAAACGGCGCCTTCGTCGACCCGCTCACGGCCATCGCGCAGCAGACCGGTGGCGCCGTCCTGAGCGCTGCGTCGCGTCCGGCGTTCGCCCGTCTGGCCATCGCCACGCGCATGGAGCTGTCGGCAGCCTTCTCCGTCGTCCAGGCGAGCGCAGACTGACCGGGCTCTACATCGGCCTCATGTCCGGCACATCGCTCGACGGTGTGGACGGTGTGCTGGTCGATCTGAGTGACAACGCGATCCGCGTTCTCGGCCACGCGGAGGTCGGCTTTCCCCCTGCGCTTCGCACCGAATTCATGGCGCTGAATACGCCCGGAAACGACGAGATCCATCGCGCGGCGCTTGCCGGCAACGGCCTCTCCGGGCTTTATGCGGACGTCGTGCACCGGTTGCTGTCCAGTGCCGCCTTGCCCGCGTCGGCGATAACCGCCATCGGTGCGCATGGGCAAACGGTCCGCCATCGCCCAGGCGCTTTCGACGGCGTCGGGTACACGGTGCAGATCAACAACCCGGCACTGCTGGCGGAATCGACCGGCATCGACGTGATCGCCGACTTTCGCAGCCGCGACGTGGCGGCTGGTGGTCAAGGCGCGCCGCTGGTTCCGGCGTTTCACCTCGCCGTATTCGGTCTACAGGATCGCCCCGTCGCCGTCCTCAACATCGGCGGCATCTCTAACATCAGCCTGCTGCCGGCGACCCGGCACAGCGATGCCGCGACCGTCATCCTGGGTTTCGACTGCGGCCCGGGCAATGCGCTGATGGACCAATGGTGCCGAATCCACACCGGCAAGCCTTTCGATGCGGACGGTCGCTGGGCGGCCAGCGGCACGGTCGAGCCGGCGCTGCTCGCGCGATTTCTGACGGACCCCTATTTCTCGAGTGCGCCACCGAAAAGTACCGGTCGCGATCTTTTCCATTCCGACTGGCTGGAGATGCAGCTTGCCGGAAGAACCATCGCGCCTGTCGACGTGCAAGCCACGCTGACCGAACTCACAGCGGTCGCCTGCGCCAACGACCTGCGTCGCCATGGCGGCGATTGCCGGGAACTCGTCGTGTGCGGCGGCGGCGCCTTCAATACACACCTGATGGCGCGCCTGGCAGCACTGCTTCCAGGCGTCGACGTCGTGTCGTCGGCAGAACGCGGTCTTCCGCCGCAGCAGGTCGAAGCCGCCGCTTTCGCATGGCTCGCAAAGGCGACGGTTCAGCGCCGGCCCGGCAACCTGCCCAGCGTGACTGGCGCGCGCGGCGCCCGCGTGCTGGGCGCCGTATATCCGGCCTAGACGTGCCCGGACACTTCGGGCTGCGGCTGTACCGCCCGATCTTCTGGCGGGAGATGCCAGAAGATCATTGCGGACGCGATCGTGATGACGCCCATCGTCGCGAAGGTCGCCTGGAATGCGTGCAGCGTATCGAGTGCATCGACAGCCGACGTGGAACCGAAGATTCCGGTGTAGCCGCCGAGTACGGAGCTCGCAGCCGCGACGCCCAGGCTCATCGCCAGCATCTGCACCATCGACAACAGACTGTTGCCGCTGCTGGCCATGCTGTTGTCGAGATCGCGCAGCGTCACGGTGTTCATGGCAGTGAACTGCAGGGAATTGACGGCGCCGAAGACCATCAGCTGGACGATGTGCAGAGCCAGCGGCTGACCTGGCGCAGTCAGCCCGAAACTCGCCATCGAGATACCAACGAGCGCGGTGTTGGTCACCAATACTGTCCGATAACCGAATCGAGTGATGAGCGGCGTCGTGAAGCGCTTCATGGCCATGCCGGCGATCGCGATGGGCAGCATCATCAGACCGGCGTGCAGCGGCGAATAACCCATCGACACCTGAAGTAGCAGCGGTACCAGGAAAGGCATGCAGCTGCTGCCCAGGCGCGAGAACAGGTTGCCGATCAGCCCGATGCTGAGCGTCGGCACCTTGAACAGCGTCGGTGAAAACAACGGATCGGGCTTCCGGCCCGCACGCAGCCAATAGGCGGCCAGGCTGGCGAAGCCGAAGACGAGCAGCACGAAAACGCTGACCTGCCGAAGGCCCATCTCCGCCACGCCGTCCAGCGCGAGCGATACCGCGACCATGCCGACCGCCAGCAACGCATAACCGCCCGCGTCGAATGGCATTCGCACGGCGCCGCGCAGGTCGGGCATGAAACGCAGCGTTGCAATGCAGCCGACGAGTCCGACAGGTACGTTGATCAGAAAGATCCAGTGCCATGACGCGTACTGCACCAGCCAGCCGCCCAGTGTCGGACCGAGCAACGGACCGATCAGCCCCGGAATCGCGACAAAACTCATCGCCTGCAGGAATTCGCTGCGCGGCACGGTGCGCAGCAAAGCAAGTCGCCCCACTGGCAGAAGTAACGCACCGCCCAACCCCTGTACGACACGCGCAGCGACCAGTTGTCCCAATCCTTGCGAAACCGCGCAGGCTATCGAGCCGGCAACGAACAGCACGATGGCCGAGAAGAAGATTCGGCGCGTACCGAATCGATCCGCGATCCAGCCCGATGCCGGAATAAGCATCGCCATCGTGAGCGAGTAGGCGACCACGACGGACTGCATGCGCAGCGGACTCTCGCCCAAGCTGGCCGCCATCGCCGGCAACGCGGTGTTGATGATGGTTGCGTCCAGCGTCTGCATGAAGAAGCCGATGGCGACCAGCCAGAGCAGACTTTTCCGAAACGAAATCTCAGGTGTCATGAACGAAAAAACCGCCCGAAGGCGGTTTGATTTTTCCTACGCAGGCGTGGATCAGGCCGAGAAGCTGGAGCCGCAGCCGCACGTGCTGGTGGCGTTCGGGTTCTTGATCACGAACTGGGCGCCTTGCAGATCTTCCTTGTAGTCGATCTCCGCGCCGACCAGATACTGGTAGCTCATGGCATCGATCAGCAACGACACGCCATTCTTGGTCATGGTCGTGTCGTCTTCGTTTGTGATCTCGTCGAAGGTGAAACCATATTGGAAACCGGAGCAACCGCCGCCCTGCACGAACACGCGCAACTTCAGGTCGTTGTTGCCTTCCTCGGCGATCAGGTCGGCCACCTTGGCTGCCGCGCTGTCGGTGAACAGAATCGGCTCGGGCATCATGGTGGGGACGTTTTCGGCAACAGCGCTCATAGGTAACTCCAGTGAATCTTTTCGGCGTCGTTCAAAACGACGCAAGGAAGGATGCTATCGCAATCGACATCTGCAACCTGGAACGACCCGATTAGACGTGACTGCAAGTGCGGACTCTTCATAAACACAAAAACCGCCCGAAGGCGGTTCTTTGATAGCAGGCCAGCTATTAACGCTTCGAGAACTGCTTGCGGCGACGTGCCGAATGCAGACCGACCTTCTTACGCTCGACTTCACGCGCATCGCGCGTCACGAAGCCAGCCTGGCTCAGAGCCGGCTTGAGCGATGCGTCGTAGTCGATCAGTGCACGGGTGATGCCGTGACGCGCCGCGCCGGCCTGACCCGATTCACCGCCACCAGCGACGTTGATCATGATGTCGAAGGTTTCGACATTGTTCGTGAGGAACAGCGGCTGTTTCGCGATCATGATGGAAGTTTCCCGGCCGAAATAAGCCTGGATGTCCTTGCCATTGATCGTGATCTTGCCAGTGCCCTTCTTCAGGAAAACACGTGCGACGCTGGATTTGCGACGGCCGGTTCCATTGTTCCATTCACCAATCATCTCAAGGCTCCTTACAGTTCCAGCGCTTTGGGCTGTTGGGCGGTATGCGGGTGCTCTGCGCCACCGTAGACCTTGAGTTTCTTGATCATCGCGTAACCGAGCGGGCCCTTGGGCAGCATGCCCTTGACGGCCTTTTCCAGGGCACGGCCTGGATGCTTGGCTTGCATGTCGCGGAAGTTCGTCGCCGAGATACCACCTGGGTAGCCCGAATGACGGTAGTAGATCTTGTCGATCGGCTTGGCGCCGGTCACACGCAACTGAGCTGCGTTGATGATGACGATGAAGTCACCGGTGTCGACGTGAGGCGTGTAAATGGCCTTGTGTTTGCCGCGCAAACGGAGAGCAACTTCGCTGGCTACTCGTCCGAGGACCTTGTCGGTCGCGTCAATCACAAACCACTCGTGCGTCACGTCAGCGGGCTTTGCGCTGAACGTTTTGGTCATGAGTTTTCTCTTTGGGGAGGGTTTGTCGAGCCCTTTTCCACGGTCGGCGTTCCTCTGGCGGGAATCTCTTAGGTGGGATTTGAACTTCGCCGCGGGGCTGCAAAAGCGCTGCGAAGCCTTCGATTGTATGACGGATCGACGAAACCGGGAAATCAGAAGCGGTGGCGCATGCCCAGGGCGTAGCTGGCGCCGCTGGAGCGATTGGTCACGCGGTCCTGCATGGCCATGGCGTACAGGTCGGTGCGCTTCGACAGGTAGTAGTCGTAGCCGATGGTGCCTGTGGTGCGTGTGCCGTCGAAGGTACCGGTGACCCGGGTCCGGGCGATGCCGCCGAGAACGGCGCCGGTGCCTAGCGGAATCTTGACGCCGACGGAGGTCGTGTTGGCGTCGTAGTCGGCGACATCGGTCTTGGCGCCGCCGTAGGTCAGGAAGAACTTGACCAGGGTGAAATCGTAGGCGCCGCCGAGCATCCAGGTCTTCTTGGTTTCCGGCAGGGCAACGCCGCCGATCGTGGTGGTCAGAAGACCGGGAGCGACCGGATTGCTGATCTGGTCGCGCTCGTAGTAGCCGACAGCGCTCCACGGGCCGTCGATGTAGATGAAATTGATGCCGACGTTCTTCTTGTTGTCGTTGTTCGTGGCCGACGACTGTTCGCCGAACTGGTATTGCGCCGTGAAGGTCAGGCCACCGAAACGCGGGGTCGTGTAGGCCAGGCCGTTGCTCCAGCCGGTGTCCGAAGGCGTGGTGCCATAAGCCCAGGCCGCCGTGTTGACGTTTCCGTGCAGCACGAGCGGAGAGAACGTGAACGAGTCGCCGAACGGATTGATCAGGATGGTCGGCACGAAATTCGGCGCGGTACCGCGGCCGATTCGCACGGAACCGAAGCTGCCCGCGAGCGACACGTTGGCATCGCGCGCGAAGTACGGATCGCCATTGAAGCGCCCGTAGATGCCGGTGTCTGCGCGCAGGAACGAATTCAACAGGAACGAAGCCTTCAACCCACCGCCGAGATCTTCCGTCCCCTGGACACCCCACCATGACGTCGTCAGGCCACCACTGCCGACCACCGTGTTGCGACCGGAATCGCCGGCCATTCGCATCGAACCTACATAAGCATCCACCAGACCGGACAGGGTCACGCTGGATTGCGCCTGGGCTGGCATCGCGATGCCGGAGATGAGCGCGCTGGCAGCGAGGGCGATCAGATGATTTTTCATGGGTGTTTCGAGGTCAGTGACGAGAGTTGACAAGAGTTGGGCGCTGCACGAAACATGCGCGTCCAAGTGTAAGCAATAGCCATACCAGTCGACGGCACATTCGCTTACAAGCGTCGTTCGACCGTTGTTCGGCGGACACGCAGTTACCATCGACCCATGTTCAGTTACCGCCACGCATTCCATGCCGGCAACCATGCCGACGTGCTAAAGCACACGGTCTTGATTGCCACGATCGACCATCTGCTCGAAAAAGATGCGCCGCTTACTGTCGTCGACACCCATGCCGGTGCAGGCCTTTACCGGCTCGATGGCGACTATGCCGACACCAGCGGCGAAGCTGCACAGGGCTTCCTGCGCCTGCTAGCCGAGCTGAAGAAGCCTGCCGAAGAATCTGCACCGCTTGCCGATGCACTGGTGCGTTATCTCGAGGTCGTCGGCGATTTCAACCCCAAGGGTGGCGCCAAGGTCTACCCGGGATCGCCGTTCATCGTTCAGCACCTGCTGCGCGACCAGGACAAACTGAAGCTGTTCGAGCTGCATCCGACCGACTCGCGCACCTTGTCCGCCAATATCGCGCAGTTGGAGGCAGGCCGGAAAATCGCCGTGCTTCTCGAAGACGGCTTCGGCAGCGCGACCAAGTTCCTGCCGCCGCCGTCGCGCCGGGCGCTGGTGCTGTGCGATCCGAGCTATGAGGTGAAAAGCGACTACGCACGCGTGCTCGACTTCGCGGCGGAATCGTTGAAGCGATTCGCGACCGGCACCTACGCCGTCTGGTATCCGATCATTCCGCGGCCCGAGGCCCACGATCTGCCCCGCCGCCTGAAGACGATGGCCACCAAGGCCGGCAAGTCATGGCTGCATGCGACGCTGACGGTCAAGTCGAGCAAGATCGTCACCGATCCGACCGGCGAAACGCGCCGCCCCGGCCTTCCGGCGAGCGGCATGTTCCTGATCAATCCGCCGCATACGCTCAAAGCCAAGCTGGCAACGGCGTTGCCGCAGCTGGTCACGCATCTGGCGCAGGACCGCAACGCGACCTTCTCGCTCGACGCGGGCGGCTGAAGCACGCGGCGGCTTCGGTTGCGCGAGCAGCGCTCAGCGCACTCGTGGCATTTGCGGCACTTGCGTCACTTGCGTCGCCTATGGCGCCTGAACCTGCACCTGGATCGACGCGAACCAGGCCGAAAGATCGTCGATGTCGGCGTCCTTCAACGGCTTCGCCATCATCGACATCACCTCGTGCTTGCGTGTGCCGCTGCGGTAGGCCTTGAGCTGCTCCGCCAAATACATGGCGGGTTGCCCGGCAAGGTTGGGGGCGTCGGGCATCGTGGATTTTCCCATTGGACCGTGGCAGGCGGCGCATGCCGCTGCCTTGGTCTTGCCTGCGGCGGCGCTGGCGGCCATCGCCGCCGGTGCAGCGGCGGCAGCCGCCAAAGCACCTATGCAAATGACAGCGCGAAAGTTCATGGTGCCTGATAGGTAATGCGGTACACAGCGCCCGCATAGTCGTCGGACACGAACAGCGAACCGTCCTTGCCGACCGCCACGTCCACCGGCCGGCCGCGGTAGGTGCCGGTGGAATCGTCCAGCCAGCCCTCGGCGAAGACCTCGTTCTTGTCGGCCGTGCCGTCGGCTTTCAGAGATGTGTACAGCAGCCGCGCACCGACCGGCTTGGTCCGGTTCCAGGAGCCGTGCTGTGCCGAGAAGAAGCCGCCCTGGTACTTGGCCGGGAACTGCTTGCCCGAGTAGAAAGCCATCCCGAGATCGGCCGCGTGCGCCACGGTCGTGACTTGCGGGTCCACGGCGCCGGCGGGAATGGGATCCTTGTCGTAGCCGTTTTCGGTGATGCGCGTCTTGGAGACGATGTACGGGTAGCCGAAGAACTGACCCGGCTTGGTGGCACGGTTGATTTCGCCCAGCGGAATGTCGTCACCCATGCCGTCGGTCTGGTTGTCGGTGAACCAGAGGCTGCCGTCCTTCGGGTTGAAGTCCATGCCGACCGAATTGCGGATGCCCGTGGCGAAGACCTCGCGACCGCTGCCGTCCTGGTTCATGCGCACGATACCGCCCATGCCGGTCTTGGTGTAGAGCGCAAGCTTCTCGCGAGGCTGGACGTTGAACGGCTGGCCCAGCGAGATGTAGAGCTTGTTGTCGGGGCCGACGCGGCAGACGCGACCGCTGTGATTGAACGACTCTTCCTCCGGCGGGATCAGCTGACCCTGCGAAACGACTTCGCTGACGGCCACGTCGGGGGTGTCGTAGAAGAACTCTGCGCCCGGGAACGAATAGACGTGATTGCTTTCGACGACGATCAGGAAGCCGTCCTTGGTCCAGCAAACTGCGTTGGGATTTCGAAAGTTCAGCGACGGGGCGAACTGCTTGACCTCGGTGGCGGTGTCGCCGCCGTTGCGGTTGGTCACGGCCCAGACATTGGTCTTGCGGGTGCCGACGAACATCATGTTGGCGGCCGGCGCCACTGCGAGGGATCGGGCGTCCGGCACCACGGCGTACAGATCGATCTTGAAGCCCGGCGGCAGCTTGATTGCCTTCAGATTGGCGCGAAGCTGGTCTGCATTCTTGCCGGTCTGCGCGACGGTGGGGATGTTGGGGTCGGTGCCCGACACCTTCATCTGCTTGAGCTTGTCGATGTTCTGCGCCGAGGCGGGCAGAGAAACTGCCGCTATGGCCGCAAGGGCAACAGCGGCCAGGGCGAAACGCGCGGAATAGCGCACGGTTACGGGCATTTTTTGTCTCCTGTTATTGAATTCCCACTTGACTGTGCGATGCGATGCAGCTGCCTTCGATTAGGACTTGCCCTAGGTGCACGCATTTCGCTCATGCGACTCGAATCGAAAATCGACGCAGGCGGCGGTCAACGCCGGCGAGGCACCACTGGCAAACGACGCGAAACCGGCACTTGCGGCGCTGTCACCACGTCGTCGCCGCTTGCCGATTGCGCTGCCAGTGCGGCGAGGTCGACTGTCGCGCCGGCGCAACTTGTTTTGCGGTTTTCGATCACGGTGATGGCCACCTGCTTGATGCCCAGGCCGACCATGTCGATGGCTTCGGCCGCCGCGCGACTCAGGTCGATGATTCGACCGGGTCCGAACGGACCACGATCGTTGACGCGCACCGGCACTTCGCGCCCGTTGGTCAGGCTGCGCACGCATACGACGGTGCCGAAAGGCAGCGTTCGATGGGCGGCAGTGAAGGCGGACATGTCGAAACGTTCGCCGTTGGCGGTGCGGCGCTGATGGAACTGGATGCCGTACCACGACGCGCCGCCGCGCTGAAAGATCTCGCGCGGCGCGATTTCGTCGCCGGGCAGGCCGTCGTCGGGCGGCAGGTCCGATCCGGAAGACGACAACTCGTAGTTCACCCGCGCAACCGTCGATCGTGGCTGCGCACCTGCCGGCACGGCCATCTCACGCACCAGGGGCCGCAATCCGATGCCCGACGATGCGCCCTGCCCCGCCTGATTTGCCTCCGGCTCTGCGGAGGTGACACCTGACGGCGGCGCGGTGCAGGCAGCGAGCACACCGAACACCACGATCGACAGAGTGGTCCTGACCGCGCCAACCAGCCCGGCGCAGCATTTGCCGCACCAGGGCGGCAGACTCATGGTCTCCAGCCGATGCGGTCCAGCACGGCCAGCGGCGCTGCGGCCTGGTTCATCGTGTAGAAATGCAGCGCCGGGGCGCCGCCGTCTCGAAGGCTTTCGCAAAGCCCCGCCACCACATCGAGCCCGAACGCGCGGATCGATTCCACATCGTCGCCGTAGCCTTGGAGCCGCAGCCTGATCCAGCGAGGAATCTCCGCACCGCAGGCGTCCGAAAAGCGCAGCAGTTGCGTCGAACTGGTGATCGGCATCACACCCGGCACGATCGGTGCGTCGACGCCAAGCTTTTTCGCGTCGTCGACGAAGCGGAAGTACGCCTCCGCGCTGAAGAAATACTGCGTGATCGCCGAATCGGCACCGGCCTTCATCTTTATGGCGAAGGCCTGCAGATCGGCTTCGGGCGAGCGCGCCTGCGGATGGATTTCCGGATAGCAGGCGACCTCGACGTGGAAATCCCGGCCTGTTTCCTCGCGGATGAAAGTCACCAGATCGCTTGCGTACTGGAATTCGCCGCCGATGCCGTAGCCGCTCGGCAGATCACCGCGGAGTGCGACAAGACGGCGCACGCCCATCGCCTTGAGCTCTGCAAGCTGCGCGCGCACGGTGGCGCGGGTGGCGCCGATGCAGGAGAAGTGGCTGGCGGCATCCATGTCTTCGGACAGGATTTCACGTACCGCGTCGAAAGTGCCCTGGTGCGTCGAACCGCCGGCGCCGTAGGTCACCGAGCAGAACTCCGGCTTCAGCGCATAGAGCTGCTGGCGCACGGCGCGCAGCTTGACCGCGCCTTCGGCCGTCTTTGTGGGGAAGAACTCAAAGCTGAGCGGAAGGCGCATGTGCGTCTCCTGAATGGCCGCTGCTGCCTCCCTCGTGGATGGCATGCACGGCATGAATGAAGAATTCGCGGTTGCCGTCGCCGCCGGCGATCGGACTGTCGAGCCAGTGCGCCACGCGAAGATCCAGCGCCGCGCAGGTTTCGCGCAACCGCGCCTCGACGATGTCGTACATCGCGGGATCGCGCACGATGCCGCCCTTGCCGACCTGACCCGGCTGCAGTTCGAACTGCGGCTTGACCAGCATCAGCATGTCGCCGCCCGGCGCGAGAAACGGAACCAACGCCGGCAAAACCAGCGTCAGCGAGATGAAGGAGAGATCGGCGACCACGAGATCGAAATCCGCGCGCTCGGCGCTTTCGTCCTGGTTGCCGCCTTCGTCGTCTTCGTCGTCCGATCCGAACAGGTCGTCGGCGCTCAGTGCACGCGCATTGACCTGCTCGATCGCCGTCACGCGCACATCGTCGCGGATGCGTGCGTGCAGCTGGCCGTGGCCGACATCGACGCCGACCACATGCGCAGCTTCGTGTTGAAGCAGGCAGTCGGTGAATCCGCCGGTCGACTGGCCGACGTCCAGGCAATGCTTGCCGGCAACCGCGATGCCTGTGGCCGCCAGCGCGCCCTCGAGCTTCAGGCCGCCACGCGAGACATAGCGCGACTCCGCCGCATCATCGAGTTCGAGCTCGGCCGATTCGGGGATGTCGTCGCGGTTCTTGACGACGCTGCGCCAGGCATCGACGCTGCCCGCATCGCGCCAGCGCAGTCCACCCGAAATCAGCCGGACGGCCTGCGAACGCGAAGCGGCCATGCCGCGTTCCACCAGCAATTGATCAGCGCGCATGAATACCTTGCGCGATCAATAGCGGTACGTGTCTGCCTTGTACGGACCCGCCTTGTCGACGCCGATGTATGCGGCTTGCGCGTCGGTCAGTTCGGTCAGCATCGCGCCGACCTTCTTCAGGTGCAGGCGGGCGACCTTCTCGTCCAGGTGCTTAGGCAGCACGTAGACCTTGCCGGCTTCGTACACGTCGGCCTTCGTAAAGAGTTCGATCTGAGCGATCACCTGATTGGCGAACGACGACGACATCACGAAACTTGGGTGGCCCGTGCCGCAGCCCAGGTTCACCAGACGGCCCTTGGCCAGCAGGATGATCTTCTTGCCGTTCGGGAAGGTGATGTGGTCGACCTGCGGCTTGATCTCTTCCCATTCGTACTTCTCGATCGACGCGACGTCGATCTCGTTGTCGAAGTGGCCAATGTTGCAGACGATTGCCTGGTCCTTCATGGCGGCCATGGTGTCGTGCGTGATGACGTCCTTGTTGCCGGTGGTCGTCACGAAGATGTCAGCCTTGTCGGCGGCATACGCCATCGTCACGACCTTGTAGCCTTCCATCGCGGCCTGCAGCGCGTTGATCGGGTCGATTTCGGTGACCCAGACCTGTGCGCTCAATGCGCGCAGCGCCTGCGCCGAGCCCTTGCCCACGTCGCCGTAACCGGCCACGACCGCGACCTTGCCGGCGATCATCACGTCGGTGGCGCGCTTGATGCCGTCCACCAGCGATTCGCGGCAGCCGTACAAATTGTCGAACTTGCTCTTGGTGACCGAGTCGTTCACGTTGATCGCGCGGAACTGCAGCGTGCCCTTGGCGGACATCTCGTTCAGGCGGTGCACGCCGGTGGTCGTCTCTTCGGTCACGCCGATGATTTCGGCGGCCTTGCGGGTGTACCAGGTCGAATCGACGGCGATCTTGGCCTTGATGGCTGCGTACAGGATGCGTTCTTCTTCGCTGGTCGGGTCGGCGAGAACGCCCAGGTCCTTCTCGGCGCGCTGGCCGAGATGCATCAGCAACGTGGCGTCGCCGCCGTCGTCCAGGATCATGTTCGGGCCTTCGCCATTGGAACCCTTGGGACCGAATTCGAAGATCGAATGGGTGTAGTCCCAGTAATCCTTCAGCGTTTCGCCCTTGATGGCAAACACCGGCGTGCCGGCAGCGGCAATGGCGGCGGCAGCATGGTCCTGCGTGGAAAAGATGTTGCACGAAGCCCAGCGCACCGAAGCACCGAGCGCCTGCAGCGTCTCGATCAGCACGGCCGTCTGGATCGTCATGTGGATCGAACCGGTAATGCGCGCGCCCTTGAGCGGCTGTGCCATCGAGAATTCTTCGCGAATGGCCATCAGGCCCGGCATTTCGGTTTCGGCGATGCGGGTTTCCTTGCGGCCCCAGGCAGCTAGGGAGATGTCGGCAATGGCCTGATCGGCGGATTGGGCTGCCGTCAGCGCGACGGATGGGATGGGGGATGCAACGGGGCGATTGAGTACAGCGCTCATGAGAGAACTCCAGACGGTTACAGAAGATTTCGGACAAGCCGCTGCACGAGGGAGTTTCGAAAGAGAAAGACTCACCGCGAGAACAGCGGGTGAGCGTGGTTGCGACTGTGTCCGAGCCTCACGCCTGTACGGCGCTGCAACGCTCCTCGGAGATGGGATCTTAGCCCAAGGTGCCGTCTTGGCGCCAATCCCTACAGCCGCGCGGGTCGGGCTTCCCGCCGACATGTGCCCATCGCCGTGCAATCTACATTGCCCGACGGACCGCGCGACAGTGCCGCTGGCGACTGGCACGGCCCGATTTCAAGGCGCCCACCTCATGCTTTCCATGCCATCCGCTTTCCGCTTTTCCTCCGCCGCGGCGCTCTGCACAGTCGCCGCGCTGACGCTGTCGACGCTCGCAGCGGCCCAGTCCGCGTCGCCCACGGTCCGTATCCGAGGAACCGTGGTCTTCGCGGACGCGAAAAGCATCATCGTGAAAGACCGCGGCGGCGAGGTCGTCAGCCTGGCGCGCGCGCCGAACCTGTCGATTTCTGAGGTGTACCGGATCAAGCTGGCCGATATCAAGCCGGGCAGCTACGTCGGCACGGCCGCCATGCCGCAGCCCGACGGAACGCAGAAGGCGCGTGAAGTGCTGGTGTTTCCCGAAGCCGCGCGCGGCACGGGCGAAGGACACTTCCCCTGGGATCTGGAACCGCAAAGCACCATGACCAACGCCACCGTCGCCGACATGGCATCGGCGCCAGCGGCTGTCCGCGGCGGCCAGCAGATGCGGCTGAGCTACAAGGGCGGCGAAAAGGTCGTGATCGTGCCGGCAGACGTGCCGGTCGTCACTTTCCGGCCGGGCGACGAAGCGCTGCTGGCGCCGGGCGCGAGGGTCCTTGTGAATGCGCAGGAACGGAACGGCGTGCCGACGGCGCTGCGGGTGCTGGCAGGGAAGAACGGGTTCGTGCCGCCGATGTGAGGACTGGCACTTGGCAGCTTTTCGCGTGAACAGTTCTAACTTTCGCGTACTTGAAATACGCGAAAGTTAGTTTTTTCGGAAAATGAACGCCGGCTTTGCTAACCTTCTCGTATCTGAGGTTCGGGAAAGTTAGGAAATGGCACTCTACTTGGTCGGCGAGACGATTGACAAAACCCGCAGCCACTATCTGGCTGAGACGGGAAAACTGCTACAGCTGATGCGCGGTATTTACGTCGATGCCGGTGACGATGCCGACCAGGTCGTAATGGCGCATGCGGTCCGCATCGCCCGCTACCTCTATCCGCGCGCCTATCTTTCGGCCGCCAGCGCCGTGCTCCTCGGGCCAACGCGTGACGGTCGCCTGTACCTGAGCGGTAGCCGCGTTCAGCGGACGCGCATTCGCGGCCTCGAGATCGTTCAAAACAGAGCATCGGACCGGCCCTCGGTTGCCAGCGCCGTCGTCGCCGACAGCCTCGGCGAATTTCCGGTGTCCGTGTCGGCACCACGGCAAAGGATCCTCGAAGCGTTTCGCCAGCGTAGCGAGCATGCAGCATCGATCGACACCGGCATGCGGGAAACCATCGCCGCGCGATTGATAGAAGAATACGGCGACGCGCGCGGCGCTGCCGATGCGGTCTGGGCTCTTGCCAAAGAGAACGACTGGTACAAGGAAGGTGAAGGGGCGGAAAAATATCTGCTGCGCCGCCCTGGCCCTGGCACTGGCGAACCGCTACGCAATGAAGCGGCATTCGCTCTTCAGGTGGCGTGGCACAAGCTGCTGATCGGGCAGCTTTCTCACGATGGATTCGAATGGCGATGGACAAACACTGTGCGCGAGCCAAAGCTGCCGTCGCTTGTCCGCCAGATCACGCCGGGGCGGCTGCCGCCCTTCATCGTGTCGCTGTTGCCGGAAGGGTGGCTGGAACATGTCCTGAAGGAGACCGACGAGCGCACCGTCCTGCGAGAAGGCAAGCGCTACATGTCCAACATCACGATCTCGGAGCGCACCGAAGAGCTTGAGGCGTTGCCTGCAGACAGCATTTCCACGCGCCTTGCAGCATTTGCCGGTGAAGGCGTATTCACGGGAACCTATGCCGGTCCCGGACGCGGCGCGTTCGGGCAAGACTTCGAGCAGCGTCTCGCGCGCCTCTATCAAAGCGCCGACATGCCGCGTCTCTCCGGTGTGCAGATCAAGGCGCCTATGCACCTGGATACGAACGGCGTTCTCGCGCCAGCGACAGCTGGACCGTTTACCCACATCCTCAAACCGGCAGGTACGAGCGGGTTCGAGGCGCTGCCCGTTGTCGAATGGATCGGACTTGGCCTGGCGCGCGCAGTCGGGTTCGAAACACCGGATCACGCGCTGGTTCCGATGCCGGGTACCCTGCCGCCCGCGCTGCTCGTCGAGCGGTTTGATATCCGGGACCAGGACGGCGATGTCCGCCTCATCGCCATGGAAGACATGTGCTCGGTGCTGGGGCTCGGCCCCGAGGACAAATACACCGGCACGATCGAACGCATCGCCCGGGCGCTGCGTCCGCTTTCAACGGATCCCGAAAGCGATTTGCGCACGCTGATGCAGCGTGCTTTGTTCGCATGGCTTATCGCCGATGGCGATATGCATCTAAAGAACATGGCGCTTCTCAAGATCGCGCGCGAAGGTGAAGAGAATTTCCAGTCGGTGCGGATGGCTCCTGTCTACGACACCGTCACCACACGCGTCTTTCCGAACCTCGCGCATGACCGCATGGCGCTCAAGCTCAACGGGAAAGACGAGCGATTGCGCCGCGCCGATTTCGTCGCCCTTGCAACCCTGGCCGGGCTGCGTGCGGGCGATGCCAATGAAAATATCGACCGGATGCTCAACCAGTTCGGCACTGCGCTCGATGCTCTGGCGGTTCCGCGTATCGCTCTGGCGATCGCGCAAACCGCCGAGACTGCCCAGCGGACGCTCGCGCTCTGCCGCGAGCGCCTCGACGCATTCAGCTAGACCAGCTTCTACCCTGAGACAATTGCCCCAAAGTGGCACACCGCCCGCAGGCGCGACGAACGGCTCTGCGAGCTTCGCTGCCAAGCTCTTGAATTGCGTACATAAACGCGCATACATTCGTCGTTCCCCACCATGTCATCCGATCTTTTCCTCAAAGAAACCAAGCGCCGTCGCACCTTCGCGATCATTTCCCACCCCGACGCCGGCAAGACCACGCTGACCGAAAAGCTGCTGCTGTTCTCCGGCGCGATCCAGATCGCCGGCTCGGTGAAGGCGCGCAAGGCGACGCGTCATGCGACATCCGACTGGATGGAAATCGAGAAGCAGCGCGGCATCTCGGTCGCTTCCTCGGTGATGCAGATGCTCTACCGCGAGCATGTCATCAACCTGCTCGACACGCCCGGCCACAAGGACTTCTCCGAAGACACCTACCGCGTGCTCACGGCCGTCGATTCCGCGCTGATGGTGATCGACGCGGCCAACGGCGTCGAAGCGCAGACGCGGCGGCTGATCGAGGTCTGCCGGCAGCGCGACACGCCGATCATCACGTTCGTCAACAAGATGGACCGCGAGGTGCGCGAGCCGCTCGACATCCTCGACGAGATCGAGCGCGAGCTGGGCATGCCCTGCGTGCCGATGACCTGGCCGGTCGGCCAGGGCAAGAGCTTCGGCGGCATCATGAATCTGCGCACGCAGACGATGACGGTGTTCGATTCGGGCAAGGAGCGCCTGCCGCAGGAATTCGAGACGATCCGCCTCGACAACCGCGCCGAACTCATCAAGCGCTTCGGCAGCGAATTCGAAAACGCCGAGCAGAGCATGGAACTCGCCGCCGGCGCCTCTCCCGCCTGGGACCGCGAAGCCTTCCTGGCCGGCAGGCAGACGCCGGTTTTCTTCGGCTCCGGCGTGAACAACTTCGGCGTGATGGAAGTGCTCGACGCGCTGGTCGACCTGGCGCCGTCGCCGCAGTCGCGCACCAGCACCGTGCTGGTGAATCGCCAGCCGGTGGTGAAGGAGATCCAGCCCGAAGACAAGGACTTCGCCGGCGTCGTTTTCAAGGTGCAGGCCAACATGGACCCGTCGCACAGGGACCGCATCGCCTTCGTGCGCATGGCATCGGGCAAGTACACGCCGGGCATGAAGCTCAAGGTACAGCGCACGTCGAAGGAGCTGCGTCCGACCAGCGTGGTCACCTTCATGAGCCAGCGCCGCGAAGCCGTCGAGGAAGCCTATGCGGGCGACATCGTCGGCTTTACCACGCACGGCGGCGTGCAGCTGGGCGACACGATCACCGACGGCGCGAACCTGATGTTCACCGGCCTGCCGTTTTTCGCGCCGGAACTGTTCATGACGGTGATCCTGAAGAATCCGCTGCGCACAAAACAGTTGCAGCAGGGGCTGGCGCAGCTTGGCGAAGAAGGCGCGATCCAGGTGTTCCGCCCCGAAGTCGGCGGTCCGATGCTGCTGGGCGCCGTCGGCCAGCTGCAATTCGAAGTCGTGCAGCACCGCCTGAAGGGCGAATACGACTGCGATGTGCGGCTCGAAGGTTGCCAGTACACCGGCGCGCGCTGGATTACAGCCGACACGCCGACGGAGCTGCGCGAATTCGTCAACGCCTACCCGGTGCGGATGGCGCTGGACGCGGCGAACACGCTGGCCTATCTGTGCACCTCGCCGTACGACGTGCGGCTGGCGCAGGAGCGCTTTCCGAAGATCCATTTCCATCCGCTGCGCGAGCATGCGGGCCTTTCGCTGCAGAACGCCGGCTGATCGCCGCGATCGAATCAAGAACTTTCGTCCGTGCTGAACACGCTGGCCTTCGCGGGCGGACAGTACGCGCTGCTCGCCGCCTGGCTTTTCGGCTGCTGGGGCGTCGGCTGGGCGTTGCTGCGCGGCATGCCTGGCAGCGCGATGACGGAGCCGGTCGCGATCGCGCTGGGCATCGGCATCTGGATCTGCGCGTTGCAGGCGCTGGGAATCGGCGGCGCGCTGACGAGGACGCCGGTGCTGATGCTGGCCGGATTCGGCGCAATCTGCGGCGCTATGGAAGTCGTCCGTCGAATACGCAATGGTCGACAGGCTGCGCCGGGCACGGACCGCGCAAAAGCATCCACCACCGCCGAGAAGTGGACTTTCGTTGCGGTCGCATTGCTGGCGGTTCCCACCCTTCTCGCACCGCTCTCCCCGCCGATGGCCTGGGACGAGCTTGCCTATCACCTGCCGCACGCGCAGCAATGGGCAGCCACCGGGCGGCTGCAGATCAACGACTGGCTGCGCTACCCGTGGTTCCCGTCCAATTACGACCTGCTGTTCGCCGGCGCCCTGCTGTTCGGCAACGACATCCTGCCGCACCTGCTGCACGCAGCGGCCGGCTGGCTCACCGCGTGGCTGATCTACGGATTGGGCGTGCGCCATCTGCGGGATCGCGTGGCGGGCGGTGCTGCGGTAGCGCTCTGGCTGATCCTGTCGAAGAGCCAGTACGACCGCGCCTATATCGACATGGGCGCAACGCTCTTCATATTAGTGGCGTGCGCTGCGCTCCTGGAGTGGCACGGCACCCAGGCTCGGCGCTGGCTGGTCGTTTCGGCTTTCAGCCTGGGCGTGGCGGCGGGCGCCAAATACCAGGTGCTGGCGCTGCTGCCTTTCTTCGCGGTCGTGCTGGCGATGCGCGATCGCCGCCCGACGACGTGGCTGATGGCTGTCTTCGCCCTGGCGCTGCCCTGCATCTATTGGTATGCGCGCAATGCGTGGCTGACCGGCGATCCGTTCAACCCGATCGGCGGTCGGCTGTTCGGCTTCAGCGACTGGAACCTGGCCGACTACCAGGGCCAGTTCGCCGACCTGCGCGACAAGGCCGGATGGCCCGACTGGCTGCTCTGGCCTGCCGTGGCGGTGCCGTTCATCGCCGCGCTGCATCGACGGCCTGCCGTGCGCGGTGCGCTGGCGCTGGGCGGCTACATGCTGTTCGTGTGGGTGGTTACGTCGCGCTATCCGCGATATCTGATGACGGCGTATCCGGTGCTCGTACTGCTTTCGGCGGCGGGTGCATGCCACGTCGTTCGCGTCGCGCGCCGACGCGCTTCATCCGCGCTGGCGCCGCGCGTTGCTCGTGTCGCTCGCGTCGCTCGCTTTTGCGGCGCTCTGCTGATGCTGTGCGTTCTTGTTGCCGGCACGACCTGGACGCTGCGCCATGCCCAGCGCATCGCCGTCACGCCAGCCGAGCGTGAAGCGCTGCTTCTGTCGGAAGTGAACGGCTACGGCATGTGGGCGTGGCTGCGGGAGAACCCGTCCGGCCGCATCTACCAGCTCGGCCTGGAAGAGTCGCTCTACTATGCGCCACATCCGGTGTGGGGCGACGTTTTCGGGCCGTGGCGCTATGCCGACGTCGTCGCGTTGCCGCCCGCAGCCATGCACCGCAAACTGATATCGCAAGGCTTCGACGCGCTGGTGCTCGACACCGCCCGCTGGCCGGCCCTTGCCGGACAGGCCGGGTTCGATCGCTTTTTCATCCTGCGCCACACGGAAGGAGCCGTCCGGCTCTACCGTGTGAGCCCCAACGAGTCGCCATGACGCCTGCCATTCCTTCTGCCGCTCTGCGCATCGCCGTCGTCATCCCGTGTTTCAACGAAGCCGGCGCCGTGGCGCAGGTCATCGTCGACTGCCGCGCCGCACTTCCCGGTGCCTCGATCCACGTTTTCGACAACAACTCGACCGACGCGACCTCGGATGTCGCCCGCGCGCACGGTGCCGGCGTCACGCACGTCGCGCTGCGGGGCAAGGGCAACGTCGTGCGCCGCATGTTCGCCGACGTCGAGGCCGACATCTACGTCATGGTCGACGGCGATGCGACCTACGACGTGAGCCGTGCGGCGGAAATGGTCGACATGCTCTGTACGCGCGGGCTCGACATGGTCGTCGGCACGCGTTTCGACGACGGTCGCAACCCGCAGACCTACCGGCCGGGCCACCGCCTGGGCAACCGGCTGCTGACGTCCAGCGTCGGCGGGCTGTTCGGCGGGCAGTTCAGGGACATGCTTTCGGGCTACCGGGTTTTCTCGCGGCGCTACGTCAAATCGTTTCCGGCGGCCGCACACGGCTTCGAGACGGAAACCGAACTGACGGTGCATGCGCTCGAACTGCGCATGCCATGCGGCGAACTGCCGGTGCCCTATCTGGCGCGTGCCGAGGGCACCGAAAGCAAGCTGTCGACGTTCGGCGACGGCGCGCGGATTCTCGTGACGATCCTGCGGCTTTTCATCAGCGAGCGTCCGCTGGCATTCTTCACGGCCGTCTCGGCACTGCTGGCCGCGGTGTCGATCGGTCTCGCCGTTCCGCTGATCGTCTATTTCTGGCAGACCGGTCAGGTGCCCCGGCTGCCGACCGCCGTGCTGGCAGTCGGCGTGATGCTCGCCGGCATGCTCGCGCAGGTCTGCGGCGCCGTATTGCATACGGTGACGCTCGGACGACAGGAAGCCAAGCGTTCGGTGTACCTGTCGATACCGGCGACGCGAGGCATCGCCAGGAAAGCGCGCAGATGAAGAAACACGCAAGAAGAACCTCCGGCCCGCACGGCGCATCCGCGTTGCAACGGCAACTGCTGCGTTTCGGCGCCGTCGGCATCGTCGGACTGCTGGTCGACCTGGTCGTTCTGTTCGTGCTCGCGCCGGTGCTGGGCTGGTACGCCGGCCGGGTGCTGTCCTTCCTCGCGGCTGCATCGGCAACGTGGTGGCTCAACCGGCGCTTCACCTTTTCAGCCTCGACAAAAGATGCCGGTGCGGATCGCGCACTGTCTATCCGGCACGAATACGGCCGCTACATCGTCTCGATGCTCGGTGGTGCATCGGTGAACTATTTCATTTATGTCCTCACGCTGCATTTCGTCCCGACACCCTGGGCGCCGGCGCTGGGCGTGGCGCTGGGCAGCCTGGCGGGAATGTCGCTGAACTTCCTGGCCGCGCGCTATTTCGTATTCAGGTCGACCGCTCCGGCAACGACCGGACCGGTGCCTGTGCCGACGCCGCCGTTCACCGCATCCACCGCTTCCGCCGCTTCCACCGCGTTTATGCGCCCGCTCCAGACCTGGCCTGCCGAAACGCGCGGCGCGCTGATCGGCGTCTTCACCGACATCGACGACACGCTGACCACCGAAGGCGCCATCACGCCCGACGCACTCCAGGCGCTTGCCGACCTGAAAGCCGCCGGGCTGCATGTCGTCGCCATCACCGGACGCCCGGTCGGCTGGAGCGAGCCCTTCGCCGCGGCCTGGCCGATCGATGCGATCGTCGCGGAGAACGGCGCCGTCGCGATGATTCCACCCGCACCCTGGCGACCCGGCGACATGCAGCATCCGGTCGCGACAAAGCGCTACCGGACAGACGCGCCGACGCGCTCGGCCCGCTACGCCCGGATGCAGAAGGTGCTCGCCCGCATCGAGCGCGAGATTCCCGGCGCCGTACGCGCAACCGATTCGGCAGGTCGAGAAACCGACATTGCCATCGACCACAGCGAATTCCTGCATTTGAGCGAAACGCAGATCGACGCCGTCGTCGCGCTGATGCGCAGCGAAGGCATGACGGCAACGGTCAGCAGCATCCACATCAACGGCTGGTACGGCGACAACGACAAGCTGTCGGGCGCGCGCTGGATCGTCGGCGAACTCTGGGGACGCAGGCTCGACGACGAAACGGACCGCTGGGCCTACGTCGGCGATTCGACCAACGACCAGGTGATGTTCGAAGCGTTTGCAAACAGCATCGGTGTCGCGAACGTCGCGCGCTTCGTGCCGAAGCTGGTGCACCTGCCGCGCTACGTCTCACGCGGCGAACGCGGCGCAGGTTTTGCGGAGGTGACGCGTTTTATTCTGGCGGCACGCGACCGCCGCCGCTGAAGCGCAGCAGCAGCCAGCCCGCGACGCCGCAGGTCACGGAGCCCAGTAGCACGCCAAGCTTGGTCGCCTCCTGCTGCGCCGCCGTCTCGAAGGCCAGCAGCCCGATGAAAAGGCTCATCGTGAAGCCGATGCCGCACAGCAGCGCGACGCCATACATCTGCGTCCAGGTCGCGCCGGCCGGCAACTTCGCCAGTCCGGTTTTCGTCGCCAGCACGACCGCAGTGAGCACGCCGATCTGCTTGCCGAAGATCAGGCCGAGCGCGACGCCCAGGGTGACCGGCTGAGCCAGCGTGTCGAGCGTCATGCCGGCGAACGAGATGCCGGCATTGGCGAAGCCGAACACCGGGATCACCAGAAACGCACTCCACGGGCTGATCGCGTGTTCGAGCCGGTGCAGCGGCGAGGTATCGGTTTCGGACCGGTTGCACTGAATATCCATCGGCACCAGCATGGCCAGCGCGACACCGGCCAGCGTGGCATGCACGCCGGAGCGAAGCACGAAATACCAGAGCGCGACGCCGAGCACGACATACGGCGTCAGCCGCACGACTCGCAGGCGGTTGAGCGCGAACAGCGCGACCAGCACGGCAACCGCAAGTCCGAGGTAGAGCGCCGAGATGCCGGCGGTGTAGAAGATCGCGATGATCAGCACGGCGACCAGGTCGTCGATGATCGCCAGCGCCGCTAGAAACACTTTCAACGATGCCGGCACCCGCGGCCCGAGCAGCGACAGCACGCCGAGCGCGAAGGCGATATCGGTGGCCGTCGGCACCGCCCAGCCGCGCAGGGCCTGGGCATTGCCGCTGTTGAACAGCACGTAGATGTACGCCGGCGCGACGACGCCGCCCAATGCGCCGAGCCCGGGCAGGATGCGCTTGTCCCAGCTGGCGAGCTGGCCGTCGAGGAACTCGCGCTTGATCTCCAGGCCGACCAGCAGGAAGAACACGGCCATCAGGCCGTCGTTGATCCAGTGCAGAACGCTCAGGCCGACGACCTTCGCTTGCAGCACTTCGAAGTACAGGCTCGACAACGGCGAGTTGGCGACCAGCAAGGCCAGCACCGCGACCGCCATCAGCAGGATGCCGCCGGCGCTCTGGCTCTGGAAGAAGGCGCGCATGGCGGAGGGCTGTGGTTGCGAGGAAGATTTCGTCATGGAATCTCCGCAGTATGTCCCCCGGCGACGCGGGCCTGTCGCCTACTTCGAACTCAGGGCGATGGCGCCAGTTGCTGTGTCGTGGAAACCGAAGGCTGCGCATTTGCAATGGCCTGCGCCACGACGTTGGCTTCGGGGCTTGCAGTCTCTCGTGTGGCGGGCGTAGCAGGGTTATCGGGCATCGTGGGCGATACGAGCGAGATCATCGGGTAGGCAAAAGGCTGCAGTGCCTCGAGGTCGATCGCCTGTGCGGCCGTCTCTCCGGCGTTGGAGGCCACTTGGCCAAAACCGCCCTGTGTGCGAAGCCGTTTTGCGGCAGATTCCGCAGATTCTGGCTGCGGCAGCGGCAGCGGGGTCTGCAGAAATTGCTGCATGTCCGCTGGCTGGGCCCATTGCGCGGCCACGAGCATCGGTCCGGCCGCGGCGAAGGCTTGAGCGATGTTCGGTGCCGGACCAGTCGGACTGACGGCTCCCAGCGTCGCGTAGACCGGCACATCCGGTGTCGGCTGCTTCGTCAGCGCTGCAACGAACCGGCGTTCCGGTTCAGGAACCAGATTCACAAGTGCGGGGATGTTGATGCCGGCTTGCGGCCCGCCGTTATGGAGATGCAATTTCCCGGCGTCGAACAGCGCCGGGGCCACACGAAAGTTGTAGGGTTGTCCGCGCATGTACGCGATCATCGTGTTCGAAAATGCCTGACTGTTGGACTGGCTCATCGCATCTTGCAATGCGGTCGTGAATAGGCGAAGTTTTTCTTGTGTCAGCCCAAACGCTACCTCTCCGCGACCCCGTTTGACAATCTCTCTTGCCGAATCTTGGTTTGATCTGGCCTCGCTTTCGACCACATCTTTCGCGTGCTCCATCGCGCTTTTACCCGGATTTTCGACGATCTGGCGCGCCATCTTCAAGACGGAGGCAGGCATAGCGGCGTTCACCGGCGGGCGGTTCGCGAGCTCCATCTGCCGCTGCGACCGCGGCTGCGGCTGCGGCTGCGCGGTTGGAGCGTTGAGTCCGACAAACTGCATCAATTCGGTCTGTATGGCGCGAATGAAAGGCTCTGCGTTGACGGCCTGCGGGGCCTGCGGGTTCGACGCGCCGAAGTTCCGGGTCGGAGGCAGATGCTGCAAGTCCCCCGAGGCATCTATCTGCTGCTGAACGATGTCGAGAAATCTTGTCATCAGCGGGGTGCTCGAAAGGCCGCGGTGCATGCTCGCACATTCGATCGCAGCCGCATCGCGGACTTCGGCGGGAAGGCTTGCATCGTCCGCCATGCCAGTCAGGCCGCGAACCATCGAGCCGACATCGGCACCGCCCGGCCGGCTCAGATCGGCAGAAAGCTGCCTTGCCCAGTCCTGCAGCGATTGCGACTTGGGCCCTCCCATCGCAGGCATCGTGGTGACCTGCAGGGTGGCAGGTCGCACGTAGGCGGGAGGCCGCTGCGCAGCGCCGCCGGATTGTCCCGGGGTGTTCTCCGGGAACCACTGCCGGCATTGGCATTGGTACCGGAGGGAAGCGTGGGAGGAGGCGATGAATCGATTGGCATTGCGTGTGTTCGGTCAGTGAAACGAAACACCGAGACTCCATCGCACACGCTCTTCAACCGTTAGGAGTAATCCGATTAAGTGGCCGCGGATGCGGCCACCTTCTCAGGACGGCAGGTTCTGCGCCGGGAGGTTCTGTGCAACCACGGCAGTCGGCGGAACGGCTACGTGCACGGCCTGCTCGACCGCCTGTACGGGAGGCGGAATTTCCGGCAATGGTGCAGCCGGCATGTGCAGCGTTTCCATCGCGATAGGCGCAGCCTGTGTCTGCTGTACGGCGGGCATGGACGGCAACAGTGTATGTACAGGCTCAAGAGGCATCGCGGGGAAATTGCCGCTTGCCTCTCCTTGTCGCTGACGTTTCGCAGAAGGTTCCACAGTGTCGACTTCGCTGTTGATCGCTTTCTGGAAGAAACGACTCCATTCTTCGGCTGTGCGCTGCTGCATCGGAACGGCCGAAGCGGTGTTGGCCGCGACGGTGGACATGACGGTGGACATGAGAGGTGACACGACGGGTGCGACTGTGGCGATCGCAGGTGCCGTGACATCGATGACGGCAGGCGGATTCCCGACTGACGGAACTACCTCGATGGGCGGCGGGCTGACGTGTCCGCGCGTCGCGTAGGGAGCGACCCGTCCTTTGGTCTCCATTGCGGCGAAGTGGTTCAGATGCTCAGGAGGCATATGGGGGCGCAGGGTCTCCCAGCTGATATCGGCAACCTTGCCGGCGCCATTTGGATTCACGTTTGGATCTGGATTGACATACGCTTGCGCCGCAATGATGAGACTTACGACCGCCGCCGGATTGTGGGGAACGTCGAGAAATCTGCGGCCAATGCTGGTTTCCATTGCCCTCGGCGTTTTGCCCGTCGTCACGTAGTTTTTGACATAGTCCAGCATTTCGTCGGCTTGCTTACGCGTAAGTCCGAAAGAAATACGATTCGTTGCCGTTCTGTAATGGTCAGCTGCCGTAGCTTTGCTGATGTTTCTGCTTGCAATCAAATTGTCGATGCACTGCTGCCGGCCCATGCCCTGTACAACGATCTGATCCTCTGCCTCTTGGATACATGGCCAAGGGTGCGGAACGATCGCCGCTCTAAGCCGCGCCGGAGTGTTGAAATAATTGTCAACAGGACGTACGAAGGCAGGCATTCCGCCGACCTGTGCCTGGGTCGGCTGAACCTGAACCGGGGCTTGCGCTTGAGGCGACGGGTAGTTGCGCTGCGCTCCGGTGGCCGGCATCGAAGGCGCTGGCAATTCCGTACCGACCGGCACGCCGGCTGAACCGGCAAGCGTCTGCATCTCACGCAGGAATCGCACGACCGAATCGCTTGCAGTCTCGTCAATCAATGTCGCAATTTCGTAGGCTGCACCGTCCCGGGTCTTTTCCGGAAGGGTCGCATCTTCCGCGATATCGCCGAGGGCTTGCTGCGTCTGCAGAAGCCCGTCAACCCCGGGTATGGCGATCGCGGCAGAAAGTTGCCGGGCCCGCATCAAAAGGCGCTGCCGGTCGAAAGCCGCGCCATCCGATGTCGTTGCCTGATATACGACATTCGCGCGCGCGAAACTCGCATTCTGGACGGACGCATTGGCGGTCGGGGAGATGTTTCCCGGGAGCCTGGTGGAGGCGTGGATGCCACGAGTGCCGCTGGGCGACGGTGGATTTTCAATTGGCATTTCAAGGATCTTGTGGAGTGAATCCACAAGGTTCTTTCATCACCGCCCGGTCAAGCTTCGGAATCGTCGTATTTGCCCTCGATTCCCTTGATGCCATTGGTGGCGCGGCATTGCTGCACGCCGACTGGTCAGGGCGTGTTTGAGCCGGTGCAGCGGCGAGGTATCGGCTTCGGACCGGCAGCACGCCGAGGCCCGGCAGGATGCCGCCGGCGCTCTGGCTCTGGAAGAAGGCGAGCATGGCGGAGGGATGTATTCGGCTTGTGAGAGTGGCCGTCGTTGCATCCTCGGGAACCGTTCGCTCAGGCCAACGCTGTGAGGCCCGCGGCTTCCAGTTCAGTGCGCAACAGTTCCACCATCCGCTGCGCTGCCGGCGACAGACTCCGGTTGCGCAGACTCACCAGACCGATCGGGCGACGCAGCACCGGCGAGCCCAGACGCCGATGCACCACGCCGGGGCGCTGCGCCACGCGGGCGGCGAGTTCGGGCAGTGCGCTGACGCCTACACCCGCGGCAACCATCGCCGCGATGGTCGCAAGATGCTCGACTTCATAGCGCGGTGCAAAGCGCAGCTTGTGCGTCAGCAACGCCGCATCGGCGTACTGGCGAACGCTGGTGCCGGCGGGCATCGAGATGTGCGGCAGATCGGCGATGGCGGCCCAGCCCAGCGGCGACTTTCCGCGTGCGAGCGCATGGCCCGACGGCAGCAGCAGCACGAAAGTGTCGGAAGCCAGCGGCAGGTAATCGAGATCGGCATAAGCCGGATTGGCCGCGGAAAGCGCGAAGTCCACGCGCCCAGCCCGCACCATGTCGAACGCCGGATTAGCCAGGCTGTCGACCAGCTCCAGCTGCACGCCGGGATGGTCGGCCGCGAATCTGGCGAAGGCGAGCGGTACCACCGTCGCGGCGAGCGACGGCAGCGCGGCCAGGGCGACGCGCCCGACTTTCACGTCGGCAACGGCGCGCACGCGGTGCACCGCTTCTTCCATCTGATGGCGCACGAAGCGCGCCTGCTCCGCAAACACGCGCCCGGCCTCCGTGAGCTGCACCGCACGTGTGGTGCGGTCGAACAGCCGCGCCGCGAGCATCGACTCCAGCCGGCCGACGGTGCCCGACACGGCAGGCTGCGACATATGCATCTGCAGCGCGGTACGCCGGAAGCTCAGGGTCTCCACCAATGCCAGGAAAACATCGAGTTCGTGAGCGTTCCAATTGATCTTCACAACTTATCAGTCTATCGAAAAAGTCGTCTGGACCGTGCAATGCCGTCTGCCTAGACTCCGCCGTTCACGAAGGAGACAAATACAAATGAGCATGCCCATCTCTTCACGCGGCGCGCGCACCGTCGTCGTCGGCGGCGGCACCATGGGCGCCGACGTCGCCATCGTGCTGGCGCGCGGCGGCGCTCGCGTCACAGTGGTCGATCCGAACGAAGCCCAGCGTGCGAAGCTCGGTCCGCATGTGGCAGCCGAGCTAGCCGCAGCCGGACTCGGTCACCGCGCCGGGCTGATCAGCAGCGTCGCCACGCTCGAAGCCGTGGACTGGACCGGCATTGCGCTGGTGGTCGAGTGCATCACCGAACGGCTCGACGCCAAGCAGGCACTCTTCGCATCGCTTACGCAAGTTGCACCGGCCGACGCGATACTGGCCAGCAACAGTTCCAGTTTTCCGATCAGCGCCATCGCTCGAAACCTGCCGACGCCTTCGCGCATGCTGGGTCTGCACTTCTTCATGCCCGCGCATCTGGTGCCGCTGGTGGAAGTGGTCTGCGGCACGGACAGCGCGCCCGACCGCGCCGAATGGCTCTGCGGTTTCATGCGCGCCTGCGGCAGCGTGCCGGTGCTGGTGCGCAAGGACAAGCCCGGCTTCCTGGCCAATCGCCTGCAGCACGCGTTATCGCGCGAAGCGTTCGCGCTGATCGACGAAGGCGTCGCTTCCGCCGAAGACGTCGATGCAGCGGTGCGTTTCGGTTTCGGCTTCCGCTACCTGGCGGCCGGGCCGGTGATGCAGCGCGACCATGCCGGGATCGATGTCCACTGCGCAGCCGCCGCGACCATGTACCCGACGCTTTCCAACACAGCCGAGCCGGCACGCGCGTTGAGCGACCGTGTAGCGCGCGGCGATCTCGGCATGAAGACCGGCAAGGGCTTCTACGACTGGCCCGAAGACAAGCGCATCGCCGAACGCGCCCGCTACGACGCCCTGCTGCGCCACGGCCTCGCGCTGCTCGCGCCCGAACTTCCCGCCATCGACAGCAGCGATATACCCGTATGACCACCACACTTTCCAATGTCGATCCGCTGATCGTCACCGTAGCGCCGAACGGCGCGTACAAGCAGCCGTCCGACCACAGCGCCGTCCCCATCACCTCCGAGACGCTCGCGACCACGGCCAAAGCCTGCCGCGAAGCCGGCGCCGCGATGCTCCACATGCACATCCGGGAGCCCGACGGTCGCCACAGCCTGGACGTCGAGGGCTATCGCGAAGCACTGCAGGTCGTGCGCCGCGCGGTCGGCGACGACATGGTGCTGCAGGTGACCAGCGAAGCCGCCGGCCGTTACCAGGCGCCAGCGCAGATCGCGATGGTGCGAGCGCTGCGACCCGAAGCCGTCTCGATCGGCCTGCGCGAGATCGACAAACCCGAGATCGGCGAGGCGGGCCTGCAGGACTTCTTCGGCTGGCTGGCCCGCGAACGGGTGATGGTTCAGGTCATCCTGTACGACGCGGCGGACGTGAAGCGCTGGAACGCCTTGCGTGCGGCCGGTGTCGTGCCCGATGCACCGTGGTTCCTGCTGTTCGTGCTAGGGCGCTATACCGCCGGCCAGCAATCGAACCCGCGCGATCTGATGCCGTTTCTGGCGGCGCAGGAAGGTCCGGAACCGTGGGCGGTCTGTGCCTTCGGCGCCACCGAGAACGCCTGCATCACCGCAGCGGCGGCGCTCGGCGGCCATGCGCGCGTCGGCTTCGAGAACAACCTGCTGTGCAAGGACGGCAGCATCGCACCGGACAACGCGGCGCTGGTGCGTCAGGCGGCAGATGCGGCGGCAGCACTCGGACGCCCTCTCGCCACGGGCCACGACATACGCGAGCGCTTCGGCGGTCGCTGACCGACATCCACAAAAAACGATCCACAAGGAGACAAGCACCATGAACAGAAGACAACTCACCCGTGCGTTCGCAGCCGCCCTGCTGCCGCTGGCCGCATTCGGTACGGTCGGCACAGCGCTGGCGCAACCCGCTGCCTACCCGTCGAAAAACATCCGCTTCGTCGTGCCCTATCCGCCCGGCGGGCCGACCGACCTGATGGCACGCATGCTCGCGCCCGAGCTGCAGAAGCGCCTCGGCGGCACGGTCATCGTCGACAACAAGGGCGGCGCCGGCGGCAATCTCGGCAGCGCCGAAGTCGCGCGCCAGCAGCCAGCCGACGGCCACACGCTGTTGCTCGCAGCCAGCGGCCCGATGGCCGTCAATCCGTCGCTCTATCGCAGCATGCCGTTCGAGCCGATGAAGGATCTGGTGCCTGTCGTGCAGCTCTCCGCATTCCCGCTGGTGCTGGAAGTGCATCCGTCGCTGGGTATCAAGACCGTCAAGGAACTGATCGCGCTGGCCAAGGCGGGCAAGGTGCCGCTCAGCTATGCATCGGCAGGCAACGGCACGCCGCAGCATCTGGCGGGCGAACTGTTCAACACCATCGCGCAGACGCAGATCAAGCACATCCCGTACCGCGGCGCCGGACCGGCCTTGAACGACTTGCTGGGCGGTCAGGTCAACGTGATGTTCGACATCCTGGGCAGCTCGTTGCCCTATCTGACCACCGGCAAACTGGTTCCGCTGGCCGTCACCTCGCCGCAACGCAGCCCGACCCTGCCGCAGGCGCCTACGATGGCCGAAGCCGGCGTGAGCGGTTACGAGTTCACGGCGTGGCACGGCATATCAGTGAGGGCAGGCACGCCGCAGCCCATCGTCGACAAGCTGAATGCGACCGTTCTCGCGATCTTCCAGGATCCGGCATTCCGCACGCGCTGGGAGGCGATCGGCACGCCGGTCGTCGCAGGTACGGCGGAGAGCTTCGGCAAGCTGATCCGTGCCGACGCCGACCGCCTCGGCAAGCTGGTGAAGGATGCCGGGGTCACTGTGGATTGAGCCGAGATCAAGGCGCCTTAGCCAGCCCCAGCTTCTCGATCACCAGCTTCTCCTTGCCCATCGTCTCCTGCGCGAACTTCGTGTATTCCACCGAGCTCATGTAGTTGGGCAGCATGTCGTAGCGGCCGAGCGACGCAACGTAGCTCGGCTCTTCCATCGCCTGCTTGAAGGCGTCGTGCAGCTTCTTCACGACCTCCGGCGGCGTGCCCTTGGGCGCGCCGATGCCGAACGGCGAGTTCTGCACGATGTCGTAGCCGAGTTCCTTGAGCGTCGGTGCGTCGGGAAATTTGGCCAGCCGCGTGGCGCCCCAGGTGTTGAGCACGCGCAGCTTGCCGGCCTCGACCTGCGGCGCGAAGCCGGTGCTGTCTGCAGCAGCCATCAGGTGGCCGCCGACCACCGCCTGCATCAGGTCGGCGCTGCCCTTGTACGGCACGTGCTGAAGCTTGATGCCGGCCTTCTGCGCGACGGTTTCCATCGTCAGATGCGGACTGGTGAAGTTGCCGGTTGAACCGTAGGTCAGCGCGCCCGGGTTGGCTTTTGCGTAAGCGACGAAATCGGCCCACGTCTTGAACGGGCTGTCGGCCGGCACGACGACACCGAACGCGTAGCCGGTGACGTTGATGACGTAGCTGATGTCCTTGATCGGGTCCCAGTTCAGCTTGGTCGTGTAGCCGAGCCGAAACACGCCGAGCGGAATCTGCGCAACCGTGTAGCCGTCGGCCGCCGAACTCTGCAGCGCCTGCGCCGGCAAGGTTCCGCCGGCGCCCGGCTTGTTGTCGATGATGACCGGCTGGCCGAGGATCTTCGATGCGTTGTCGGCAAGCTGCCGCATCGTGATGTCGGTCGGTCCGCCGGCCGGGAAGGCGATGACGAGCTTGACCGGACGTGCCGGAAAACCTTGCGCTTGGGCGGCCAGCGGCGATAGCACGGCGGCGCAGGCCAGAGCGGCGGCGCCAAGGGAGATAACGGAACGACGGTGCATGCGCGAGAGTCCTCAAAGCTCTCCATTTGGCCGAGCGGGGCGGCCTCGCACAATCGGTGCCTGCCCTTAGCCAGTCACGTTGGCGTCATTGCGGCAAGTCGCAGCGATGGAAGCGCCCGGCCTTCATCACCACCGGCATCCGCGCGCGTTGCTGCAGCAGCGTGATGTCTTCCAGCGGATTGCCGTCGATGACAAGCAGATCGGCATGTGCGCCGGCGACGATCGCGCCGAGGAGCCCCTGGCGACCGATGAGTTCCGCATTGACCGCCGTCGCGCTCCAGACGATCTCGTCGGCCGGCATCGCTGGCAGGCGCAATGTGAACTCGTCGCTTTGCGAGGTGTGCATGTCGCCCAGCAGATCGGTGCCGAGACCGATCTTCACGCCGGCGGCGCGCGCGATGCGCAGCGCCTCGATGCCTTGCGTCTTCACGCGGTCGGTTTTCTCCTGCATCGCCTTCGACCAGCCGAGCCGGTCGGCGTTGGCAGCGATGGCGGCGTAGGTCGCGAGTGTCGGCACGAGGAACGTGCCCGCCTCCGCCATCGCCTGCGCCGAGGCTTCGTCGAGCAGGTTGCCGTGCTCGATGGAACGCACGCCGCAGCGCACCGCGCGAAGGATCGCCTCCGGCGAGTACGCATGCGCCATCACGTAGGTGCGGGCGGCTGTGGCTTCCTGCACGATGGCCGTCAGCTCCTCGATCGAATACTGAGTGCCTTCCAGCGGGTCGTTCGGCGACGAGATGCCGCCGCCCGCCATGACCTTGATCTGGTGCGCGCCATTGCGGATTTCCTCGCGCGCCGCACGGCGCACTTCGCTCACGCCGTCGGCAATGTGGCCCAGGATGCCGACCGCGCCGCAGCAGGCGCAGCCGACGTTCTGGAAGAACGCCGGGCGCGTGTCGCCGTGACCGCCGGTCTGCGTCAGCGCACGGCCGGCGATGAACAGGCGCGGCCCTGCAAAGATGCCGCTGTCGACGGCTTCGACCAGTCCCGCGTCGGCGCCGCCCGCATCGCGAACGGTCGTGAAGCCGCGGTCGAGCATGCCGGCCAGCACATCCTTGGACTGCGCCGTGACCAGCGACTGCGGCAGCATCGACAGCTTGAAGAAATCGGGGATCGTCGCGGTGACGTGCACGTGCGCGTCGATCAGGCCCGGCATCAGCGTGCGGCCTGCGAGATCGAACACCTGCGCATCGTCGGCCTGCAGATCACCATGCGTCACGGACACGATGAAGCCGTCTTCGACCACCACGGTCGACGCCGGCTGCAGCGTGCGTTGAAGGCCGTCGAACAGACGGGCGTTGCGGAAGACGATGCGGTTCAAGAAGACACTCCTGATGAAAAATAGAAGGCGGCGCCGAGCAGCGCGGCGAAGGGTTGGCACAGCGCCGCGTCGCTCGGCCGGAACCAGTGCGCCGCATGCAGCAGGTTCATCGAACCCAGGATGCGGCCCTGGAACAGGATCGGCACGTTCAACGCCGACTCGCAGCCCAGCGCGAAGATCGCTTCGGCATCGGGGAAGTTCTGCCGCACCGCATGCGCATCGGGAGACAGCGATGGGCGGTTGTCGACCAGCAGGCGCTGCAGCCACGGGTCGTCCGCGACCGGCTTCACGCCGCCCGCCGGATAGGTCCGCAGGTCGCTCGAATGCATACGCTCCAGCCCGTCGCGCATCGGCGTGACACGCAGCAGCGTGAACAGCCTGAAGCCGACCAGTTCGCCGAGCGCAGCTTCGACCGCGCGATAAAGCCCCGGAAGGTCGCGCGCCTCGGCAAGCCGGCGCGTCGCATCCGACAGCAACGCCAGCGTGCGTACCGCGTCGGGTTGCGAACGCTTGCTCATCCGCCATGCCCCAGATAGAGCGCCACCGCGCGCGGGTCGTCGAGCAGTTGCCGCGCCGGCCCTTCGAGCGCCACGCGTCCCTGGTCGAGGATGTAGCCGCGATGGCTGATGTCGAGCGCATCCCGGGCGCGCTGCTCCACCATCAGCACCGCAGCGCCGAACGACGGCAGCCGCGCGATGTGGCCGAAGATCGCCTTCGCCATGATGGGCGACAGCGCGGCGGTCGGCTCGTCGAGGCAGACCAGGCGCGGTTTCGACATCAGTGCGCGTGCGAAGGCCAATTGCTGGCGCTCGCCGCCCGACAGCGTGCCGGCCGTGCGCGAGGCGAAGGGCTGAAGCGCCGGGAACAGATCGAACATTTCCTGCGCCCGTTGCCGGACGCCTGGAATGCCCTGCACCACCCACAGGTTCTCGCGCACGGTGAGGCGCGGGAAGACGTTGGCGACCTGCGGCACGTAGGCGATGCCGTCGGCCAGACGCTTTTCGGTCGGCCGGCTGTGCAGATCGATGTCGCCCCACTTTGCCTGTCCGGCGATGCGGGGCAGCAGGCCCATCAGCGCCTTGAGCATGGTCGACTTGCCGGCGCCGTTGGTGCCGGCAACGGTCACGATCTCGCCCGGATCGACGTGCAGGTCGACACCCTTGAGGATGTCGGTTTCGGCATAGCCGCCGGACAGGGCCGTGAGCTGGAGTCGGGATGTTTTCATCGTCATGCACCCATGTAGGCCGCCTGGACCTGCGGATCGGCCAGCACCGTTTCGGGCGTGCCCTCGGCCAGCAGCTTGCCGCCGTCGAGCACCAGCATGCGTTCGACCAGCCGCGACAGCGCATGCAGGTTGTGTTCGACGATCACGAAGCCGATGCCGCGTGCATGCAGCTCGCGGATGCGCTCCGAGATCTGCTCGATCAGCACAGGATTGACACCCGCATACGGCTCGTCGAGCAGCACGCAGCGCGGCTTCAGCATCAGGATGCGGCCGAGTTCGAGCAGCTTCTTCTGCCCGCCCGACAGCTGGCCCGCAGGCGTCGAGGCGACATGGTCGAGCCGCAGGAAGCGCAGCCATTCGTTCGCCTGCTCGGTGTGCTCCTTCTCGCTGCGCCGAACGCTGGCGCGCCGGAACAGCAGAGACGCCAGCGATTCGCCCGGCTGGTCCCACGGCGCGGCCAGCATGTTCTCGAGCACCGTCAGATGCCGGAACTCGCGCGGCACCTGGAACGTGCGCATCAGCCCGAGCCGCGCACGCTGTTCGGGCGGCATGCGCCCCAGCGTGCGACCCAGGTAGACCACCTCGCCGGCCTGCGATTTCATGAAGCCGCTGAGCACCGAGAACAGCGTGCTCTTGCCGGCGCCGTTCGGCCCGATCAGACCGGTGAGCTGCGTGGTGTCGAGCGTTAGCGACAGCTTGTCGAGCACGACGTTGTCGCCGTAGCTCAGCACGATGTCGCGCGCTTCGAGCTGGAGGGATGTGGGCGCCTCAATCACGGTTGGCTCCAAAGAGACCCTGGGGCCGGAACCGGATGAACAGGATCAGCGCGATGCCGATCACCGCCAGCCGCACGCTCGACATCGCGACCTCGGGAATCCCCGGGAACAGGTCGCGTACCGCACGCGAACCTTCGAGCACGATCAGCAGCAGGAAGGCGCCCACTACAGCACCGCGCAACCGGCCGACGCCGCCCATGATCATCGCCATCCAGACCTGGAAAGTGATGATCGGCAGGAACTGGTCGGGCGTCACGTAGCCGACGTAGTGGGCGTAGAACGACCCGGCCAGTCCGGCGATGCCGCCGCCGAGCATTAGCACCTGCGTCTTGAAGCGCGCCGGGTTCTTGCCGAGCGCCAGCAGCGCGGTTTCGTCGTCGCGGATCGCCTGTATCAGCCGGCCGTACGGGCTCTTCACGATGCAGCGCACTACCCACGCAACGCCGCCGCAGGCCACCAGCAGTGCCAGCGCGAGCCAGAGATCGGCCGCCATGCCGCTGCCGCCTTCGGCCGCGAACAGCTTCGGCACGCCGGCGATGCCCTGCCCGCCGTTGGTCACGTCCTTCTCGTTGATGATGACCAGCCGCACGATCTCCGAGAAGCCGAGCGTCACGATGGCCAGATAGTCGTCGCGCAATCGCAGCGCCACGCGCCCGAGCGGCCATGCGAGCAGGAACGGCACCACCATGCCGAGGGCGAAGCCGGTCCATGCCGGCCAGCCCATGCGAGCCGTGCAGATCGCGCTTGCATAGGCACCGAGCGCAAAGAAGCCGACGTAGCCGAAATTGATCAGCCCGGTGAAGCCGTACTGAAAGTTGAGCCCCAGCGTCAGCAGCACATAGACCAGCGCCGTGATGAAGATGGCGAGCAGATAGGCTTCCATCAGCGGACTCCCTGCACCCGGCCGAACAGCCCTTGCGGACGCCACAGCAGCACCAGCAGCATGACGACGTAAGACAGCGCGATCTTGTAGGTGAAGCCGACGAAGGGCGTCGACAGTTCCTGCAGCACGCCCAGGCACACCGCGCCCAGCACGGCACCCAGCGGATTGCCGAGCCCGCCGACCACCGCAGCGGCGAAAGCCGGCAGCAACAGGTCGGCGCCCGACTCCGGGCTCACCTGCGTCTTGAGACCGAACGCCAGACCGGCGATGCCGCAGATCACGCCCGAGAGCACCCACATGCGCGCCATCGCGCCGCGACTGTCGATGCCGACCACGCGCGCCAGGTCCATGCCGTCGGCGATGGCTCGCATCGTGCGGCCGACACTGGTGAAGCGAAGCAGCGCGAACACCAGCGCCACGCAGACAAGCGACATCGCGCCGACCATGATGTCCAGCGGATTCATCACCAGCGGACCCCAGCGCCAGGCGCGCATCAGCGGCAGATCGAACAGCTTGATCTCATGCCCGAAACCCAGCCCCATCGCAGCGCGCAGCACGAAGCCGACACCGATCGAGGTCAGCAGCAGCGCCAGCCCGTTGCGCTTGAGCAGCGGCGCGAAAGCCAGCCGCCAGCCGAGCCAGGTGCCGGCCGCACCGGCGATCACGGCGCCGACCGCCGCAGCCAGCATCGAGCCGCCCGACAGGCGATGCGCCGTCAGCGCACCGAAGCTGCCGAGCGAGACGAAGTCGCCGACCGCCGCGTTCGGGAACCGCGCGACGCCGAACACCAGCGTGACCGCCAGCGCGGGCAGCGCGACGAGCAGCCCTTCGGCGAGCCCGTTCAGCGCCAGGTTCAGATAGTCCGACCAGAGGAGATCCATGGATGTGTGCGGCGCGCGGCGATCAGCCGTTGATGGTGTACGACCGCTGCCACTTGCCGGCGCGGATGACGAAGGCGGCGAAGGTCGGATCGACATCGTTCTCGTCGTCGAAATCGATCGACGACGAAGCGCCTTCGTAGTTGATCGCCTTCTTCTGGGCGAGCAATTTCTTGCCTTCCTCGAAGCTGCCGACCGACTGGCCCTTGCCGGTCGTCACTTCGCGGACCTTGGCCGCCACCGCCACCGCATCGGCGCCCGGTCCGGCCGCTTCGATCGCCAGGGCCAGCACCTGAACCATGTCGTAGCACATGGCGGCATAGACGTTGTTCTCGGGCGCCTGCTTGACGGTCAGCGCGTACTGGCGCGAGAAGCGTGCGTAGGCGCTGCTGCGCTCGTTCACCACCGACTCGACCACCACGATGCCCTCGGCCACTTCGGGCGTTACGCCCTTGATGAAGTCGCCGTTGGCGCCGAAGCCCGGAATGATCCATTTCATCGGTGTGCCGAGCTGCGCCCAGTCGCGCACGATCGCGGTCGCATCGGCCACGTACGCCGACAGGATGATGCCGTCCGGCCTGGAACGCAGCACCTGCTGCAGTTCGGATCGGTAGCTCGGACGGTTCGGTTCGTACAGCACGAAATCGGTCAGCTTGCCGCCGTTGGCCTCCCACACCTTGCGGAAGCCTTCGGCATGCGGGGCGAGCGCGGGATTGTTCTGGGCCATGACGGCCGGGCGCTTCAGGCCTTCCTTGGTGGCGGCCGTCGTGAACGCGCGGCTCAGATGTTTGGAACTGCCCTGATAGCGAAAACCCAGCTTCTTGCCGTTGACCTTCGGATCGGCCAGCGCCACCGCTCCCGAGGTGTGCATGAGGATGGCGTTGGCCGCATTCGTCATCGGCAGCACCGCCAGCGACACGCCCGACGCCCAGGTGCCGAGGATCGCCTGCACGCGATGCACTTCGAGCAGCTTCTTGGCCGCAAGCACTGCGGCGTTCGGGCTGGTCTGGTCGTCCTCTGCGAACACCTCGAACTTACGTCCACCGGCACCGCCGGCCGCATTCACTTCGTCGGCCGCGAAGAGAATGCTTTTCTGCATGCCGGAGCCGAAATTCGCTCCGGCTCCGGAAATCGGATTCAGCGCGCCGATGCGGAAGGAGGATGCGGATTGCGCCCACGCCCCGCGGCTGGCGAGCAGCGCGGTGGCGGCACCCGAAATGAGAAGCTGACGACGGTCCAGACGGTTCACGGCGACCCCTTGAAGGTAAATGCGAAAGTAAAAAGCAGCCGTGATTACAGATTTCGTGCCAACCTGCGTCAAACGCATTGTGGAAATGACTGATATCGACCGCATCAATAATGGGGTGTAACGTCATTGACCCGGCACTGGCACGCTCTCTGCTTCAGCTGGAACGACATGTCACTCCCGATAACCCTCCAACCGATCGCGCCGATCACGCTGGCTGCGCAGCCCGCGCCGCAGTCGGGCGCCCGCCGCAGCACCTTCGACGGCCTCGACCTGAACCTGCTGCGCGTGTTCGCCGCATTGATGCGGGAGCACAGCGTGACCCGTGCGGGCGCCGCCCTCTGCCTGTCGCAATCGGCGGTGAGCAATTCGCTGCAGCGTCTTCGCGAGGCATTGGGCGATGTGCTCTTCGAGCGCACGGCAACCGGCATCCGGCCGACCAGTCATGGTCTCGAACTGTGGCAACAACTTCAGCCGCACTACCTTCAGATCGAGAAAGTGCTGACGCCGGAGGCCTTCGATCCGCTGACCTACGAAGGCGCGTTCACCATCGCGATGTCCGACTACACGGCCGAGCGGGTCATGCCGAGGCTTGGCGCCTACATCGAGACGGAGGCGCCGCGGGTGCAGATCAACCTGCTTCCCTACAGCGTGGCCAACATGTTCCCGATGTTCGAGCGTGAAGGCATCGACCTGGCCATCGGCGCCAATCGTGACGACGCCCAGCATGCGCGCGGCCTGCGCGCGAGCACGCTGTGGCCGATCCATTCGCGCTGCCTGATGCGCCGCGACCATCCGCTGGCGCGCGGGAAGCTGACGCTCGAGCGCTTCCTGTCGGCGCGCCATCTCGACGTCTGCCTGCCCGGCATGACGATGCCACTCTACGACAACCTGCTCGCAGCGCACGGCGTCCGCCGCAACCTCATCCTGACGCTCAACCACTACACCCAGACGCTCGCCGTACTGGCCGCGACCGACTACATCGCCGTGCTGCCGGTATCGCTGCTGGACCTGAGCGCCTATGCGGACCGGCTGTGCCAGCGCGATCCGCCGATCGCGATGCCGGAACGTCCGCTGGGACTGATCTGGCACCAGCGGCATGAGAGCAGCCCGCCGCATGTGTGGTTGCGGCGGGTGCTTACGGAGTTGTTTGCGGTGGGCTGACGACTCGTCCGGATCCGCTAACGCGCCAGCACCGGCCCCAACGCCACCCCCGTGTGCGTCCCCAGCCTCACCACTTCCTCCGGCGGCGCCGCAGCAACGATGCGCCCGCCGGCATTCCCGCCGTCCGGTCCCAGGTCGACGATCCAGTCGGCCTCGGCGATCACATCAAGGTCGTGCTCGATCACCACCACGCTATGCCCGGCATTCACCAGCCGGTGCAGCACGTGGATCAGCTTCTCGACGTCGGCCATGTGCAGGCCGACCGTCGGCTCGTCCAGCACGTATAGCGTATGCGGCGGCTTCTGTCCGCGCCGCGTGACGTCGTCGCGCACCTTGCTCAATTCGGTCACCAGCTTGATGCGCTGCGCCTCGCCGCCGCTCAAGGTCGGCGACGGCTGTCCCAGCGTCAGATAGCCGAGCCCCACATCCTTCAGCAACTGCAGAGGATGCGAGATGTTCGGCATCGTGCCGAAGAAATCGACCGCCTCGTCGACCTCCATCTGCAGCACGTCGCCGATGTTCTTTCCGCGCCATGTGACGGCCAGCGTCTCGGGGTTGAAGCGCGCGCCGTGGCAGACCTCGCACGGCACCTTCACGTCCGGCAGGAAGCTCATGGCGATGGTGCGGATGCCCGCGCCGTCGCAGCCGGGGCAGCGGCCTTCGCCAGTGTTGAAGCTGAAGCGCGCAGGCGCATAACCGCGCGCCTTGGCCTCGAGCGTGTCCGCGAACAGCTTGCGGATGGTGTCCCAGAACCCGATATACGTCGCCGGGCAACTGCGCGGCGTCTTGCCGATCGGCGTCTGGTCGACTTCGAGCACGCGGTCGATGGTTTCGTAGCCGTCGACCGAGCCGCATCCCGTCCACGCCGGGCGCTTGCCCGCCGCATCCGCATCGCGGCCGGCCTTCGTCATGCGCTGGATGACGATGGCCTGCACATTGGCGAGCAACACATCGCGCGCCAGCGTCGACTTGCCCGATCCGCTAACGCCGGTGATGGCGACGAGGCGGTGCAGCGGCAGCGTCGAGGTGACGTCCTTCAGGTTGTGCAGATCCGCCCTGTGCACCGTCAGCCATGTGTTTTCGCTCGCCGACGAAGCAAGTACCTCGCGCCGCGTCTGCAGCGGATGCCGGATCGCATCCCTCAGATACCGTCCGGTCTGCGAATCCGCCGCCGCCTCGATGTCCGCCACGCTACCCTGCGCGACCAGTCGCCCGCCGCGCTTGCCCGCGCTCGGGCCGATGTCGATGATGTGGTCGGCGCGGCGGATCGTGTCTTCGTCGTGCTCCACCACCACCAGCGTGTTGCCCTTCTCGCCGAGCTTGTGCAGCGCATTCAGGAGGATCTGGTTGTCGCGTGCGTGCAGGCCGATGGTCGGCTCGTCGAGCACATAGCAGACGCCCTGCAGATTGCTGCCGAGCTGCGCTGCCAAGCGGATGCGCTGCGCTTCGCCGCCGCTCAGGGTCGGCGCGCCGCGGTCGAGCGTGAGGTAGCCGAGGCCGACTTCTTCGAGGAATTCGAGACGGCTCCTGATCTCAGGGACGAGGTCGCGGGCGATCTCTGCGTTGCGGCCGGTCAGGGCCAAGGTCTCGAACCACTTGCGGATGTCGGTCACGCTCAAGCGGGCGATGTCGACGATGGATACGCCCAGGCCCTCACCCTCACCCGCACCCTCTCCCGGAAGGAGAGGGAGTAATGCGGGCTCCCTCGCCCCCCCGGGGAGAGGGCTGGGGTGAGGGGCAGCGGCGTCCCCATGAAACAACACGGCCCGCGCCACTGCATTCAGCCGCGTCCCGTGGCACGTCGGGCAAACGACGTCGCCTACGTCTTCGGCTTCAGGCTCGGCAAAGGTCTGCTCGCGCCCCTTCTGGTCGTCCGCCAGCACCGAATCGTCGAACACCTTGCGCTGGTCTTTCGTAAGCTTGACGCCGGTACCGACGCAGTCCGGGCACCAGCCGTGCTTGCTGTTGTAGCTGAACAGTCGCGGATCGAGTTCCGCGTAACTGGTGCTGCAGACCGGACAGGCGCGCAGCGTCGAGAACACCTGCGTACGGCCGATGCCCGATGTAGGCTGGCCGTCCGCCAGAGCCTCGCGCAGGCCGCCGAGTTCGCTCATCACATGCAGCACGCCCTTGCCGTGTTCGAGTGCCTTGGTCAGCGCCTCGCGCAGTTGCGCTTCGTTCCCCGGCGTCACGTCGAGGCTCGCCACCGGCAGTTCGATGCTGTGCTCCTTGAAACGGTCGAGTCGCGGAAACGGGTTCGTCGGAAGGAAGCCGCCGTCGACGCGCAGATGCGTGTAGCCGCGCGGCCGTGCCCAGTCGGCAAGCTCGGTGTAGACGCCCTTCCGGTTGCTCACCAGCGGCGCCAGCAGTCCGATGTGCTGGCCCTTGAAGTTGCGCATCAGCTGCGCCGCGATGCTGTCGGGCGTCTGCGGTTGAACCGCTGCGCCGTCGTGGATGCAGTGCTGCGTGCCGAGCTTGACGTACAGCAGCCGCAGGAAATGCCACACCTCGGTGGTCGTGCCGACCGTGCTCTTGCGACCGCCGCGCGAGAGCCGCTGCTCGATCGCCACCGTCGGCGGAATGCCGTAGACCGCATCGACTTCGGGCCGGCCCGCCGGCTGCACGATGCTGCGCGCGTACGCGTTGAGCGATTCGAGGTACCGCCGCTGCCCTTCGTTGAACAGGATGTCGAAAGCCAGCGTCGACTTGCCCGATCCGCTGACGCCGGTGACCACGCTGAACTTGCCGCGCGGGATGTCGACGGAGAGATTCTTGAGGTTGTGCTCGCGGGCATTGACGATCTGGATCGCGTCGCGCCCGAACGCCGGCAGCGCACGCGGCTGCGGCTCGCGCACCGAAAAGCGCGACGGCCCGATCGACAGTTCGTAGTCGCGTAATGCATCGCCGGTGAGCGAACCGGCCATTTCGCGCACCTGTTCCGGCGTGCCGACCGCGACGATCTGACCGCCGCCGTCGCCGCCCTCCGGGCCGAGGTCGATCAGCCAGTCGCTGGCACGAATCACGTCGAGGTTGTGCTCGATCACGACCAGCGAATGGCCGGCGTCGAGCAGCTTGCGCAGCGCGCGCATGAGGCGCGCGATGTCGTCGAAATGCAGGCCGGTGGTCGGCTCGTCGAACAGGAACAGGGTGCCCTTGCGTGCCAGCGACTGCTTGCTCGCGGTGTTGTTCTTCACCGCTTCGGCGAGGAAACCGGCCAGCTTCAGCCGCTGTGCCTCGCCGCCCGACAGCGTCGGCACCGGCTGGCCGAGCTTCACATAGTCGAGGCCGACGTCGATGATGGGTTGCAGCGTGCGCAGCACCTCGCGGTCGGCGGCGAAGACCTGCGCGGCTTCGGCGACTGTGAGGTCGAGAACGTCGGCAACGTTCAGCATGCGAGCGCCGCGTTCGATCATCACTTCCAGAATCTCGGGCCGATACCGCTTGCCGTCGCAGTCCGGGCATCGCAGATAGACGTCGCTCAGGAACTGCATCTCGACATGCTCGAAGCCCGATCCGCCGCAGGTCGGGCAGCGTCCGTCGCCGCTGTTGAAACTGAACTTGCTGGCCGTGTAGCCGCGTTGCCGCGACAGTGCGGCGGTGGCGAAGATCTCTCGCACGGCATCCCAGGCGCCGACGTAGCTGGCCGGATTCGAGCGCGCCGTCTTGCCGATCGGCGACTGGTCGACGAAGACGACTTCGCTCAGGTGGTCGGCGCCGAGCAGTCGGTCGTGTTCGCCGGGCGTTTCGGTCGCCTTGCCGAAGTGGCGCATCAGCGCAGGCGCCAGCACGTCCTGCACCAGCGTCGACTTGCCCGATCCGCTGACGCCGGTGACGACCACCAGACGCTGCAGCGGAAACTCGACCGTGATGTCCTGCAGGTTGTGCTCGCGCGCGCCTTCGAGGATGAGGCGTGGCGTGCTTTCGGTGACGGCGCGCTTGAAGCCCATGCCGATCTGCTTGCGCCCACCGAGGTAATCGCCGGTGAGCGTGGATGCGTTACGCAGCGCGTCGGTGGTGCCGTCGAACACGATCTGGCCGCCGCGGATGCCGGGGCCAGGGCCCATGTCGATCACGCGGTCGGCGGCCAGCATCACCGCAGGATCGTGCTCGACCACCACCAGCGTATTGCCCGCATCGCGCAGGCGCAGCATGGCTTCGGTGATGCGGTTCATGTCGCGCGGATGCAGGCCGATGCTCGGCTCGTCGAGCACGAAGAGCGTGTTGACGAGAGACGTGCCGAGGGCGGTCGTCAGGTTAATGCGCTGCACTTCGCCGCCCGAGAGCGTGCGGCTCTGGCGGTCGAGCGTGAGGTAGCCGATGCCGACGTCGTGGAGGTAGCGCAGGCGGGTGGTGATTTCTTCGAAGAGGAGCTTCAGCGCCTGGGTGTCTCCTTCGTTCGCATTCGCGCCGTTTCCATGGGCCTCGATGCCCTCGAAAAAGCGCCTCAACCGCTCGATCGGCAACATCATCAAATCGTGCAGACACAGCCCCGGCAACACTTCCAGTTGCTCCCGCGACCACTTCACGCCCACCGGCATGAACCGCTTGGCGGGCGCCAGCACCGCATCCGCGTCTTCCTTGCTGCCGATGCGCCACAGCAGGCTGTCGAGCTTGAGCCGCGCACCCGCGCAATCGGGGCACGGCGTGTAGCTGCGGTACTTCGACAGGAGCACGCGGATGTGCATCTTGTAGGCCTTGCTCTCCAGATAGGCGAAGAAGCGCTTGATGCCGAACCACTGCTGGTTCCATTTGCCGTTCCAGTTCGGCGAGCCGTCGATAACCCAGTCCTTCTGCGCCTGCGTCAGCTTGGCCCACGCGGTGTCGCGCGGAATGCCGGCGTCCTCGGCATGGCGCATGAGGTCGTCCTGCGCTTCCTTCCATGCGGGCGTCTGGATGGTCTTGATCGCGCCGGCGCGCAGCGTGAGCTTGTCGTTCGGAATCACCAGCCCGAAGTCGACGCCGATCACGCGACCGAAGCCGCGACAGGTTTCGCAGGCGCCGACGGCGGAGTTGAACGAGAACATCGACGGGATCGGGTCGGCGTAGCGAATGTCGCTTTCGGGGCAGTGAAGGCCGGTGGAAAATTTCCAGATGTCCGGCTTGGCATCGTCCTCGGCCGGAACGGCGTAGACCGTCAGCCGCCCCGCACCGCGCTTCAAACCGGTCTCGATGGCTTCCAGCACGCGCACGCGTTCGGCACCGGCCAGGCGAAAGCGGTCGGCGACCACGTCGAGCACTTTGCGGGGACCGGTTGGCGTCGCGATCTCTCGCTCGGCCTGCACGCGGGTGAAGCCGCTGGCGGACAGCCATTGCGTGATTTCATCGGGCGTGGTGCTGGCTGGCAGCTCGACCGGGAACGTGACGACGATGCGTGGATCGCCCGCCGCCGCAGCGCGTTCCAGCATCGTCGCGTAGATCGAATCCGGCGAATCGTGACGCACCGGCAAGGCGGTCTCGCGGTCGAACAGGCTGGCAGCGCGGGCGAACAGCAACTTCAGGTGATCGTTGAGTTCGGTCATCGTGCCGACCGTCGAGCGCGAGGAGCGCACCGGATTTGTCTGGTCGATGGCGATGGCCGGTGGCACGCCTTCCACCTTGTCGACCGCCGGCTTGTCCATGCGGTCGAGAAACTGGCGGGCGTAGGCCGAGAAAGTCTCGACGTAGCGCCGCTGACCTTCGGCGTACAGCGTGTCGAAAACGAGACTCGACTTGCCCGAGCCGCTCGGGCCGGTGACCACGGTCATCTCGCCGGTGCGGATGTCGAGGTCGAGATTCTGGAGGTTGTGCTGGCGTGCGCCGCGGATGCGGATGGAGCCGGATGTCATGTCTGCCGATCGAAGGGAGCAAGGGCAAACATTCTAGGGAGCGCATGTCGCTGCCAACATGGAAGGGTCTTGCGCGAGCGCCTGTCGGACAGACGGAAAAAAGCCCCGCGCCAGGGCTGGCTGCGGGGCCGGTCCGGCGGACGCCGGATCAGAAGTTGTGGCGGACGCCCACCGCAAGCGAGCTGAAGTCCACGCCCGAGTCGCCGGTCTGGTAGCCGCCGACGGCCTGGTTGTTCACGTGCGTGTAGTAGCCGTAGACCTTGGTGCGCTTGCTGAGGTTGTAGTTGTAGCCAAGCGTGTATTGCGAAGCGCCGGTATCGGCGAACTTCGAATAGCTGCCCGCACGTCCCACGTTGACATGGAACTCCGAAGCGCCGACCAGATAGGCGGCAGAGAGACGCACGTTGTTGCGCTTGCCGCCGTCCGGAATGATGGCGTTCTCGTCGCGCTGCACATAAGCGCCGACAACGAACGGACCCATTGTGTACAGCGCGCGGATCGCGAACTGCTTGGCCTGGTCGAGCGACGTGTAGCCGGCACCGAGGGCCAGATCGCCGACCGTGTAGTTCGCAGCCAGGTCGTAGGCCGTCTTGCCGCCGGTGCCGTTGGCCTGTTCGTGCAGGCCGACCGCGCCTTCGAACGTGAAGTTGCCGAAGCTCGGCGTACGGTAGGCGATCTTGTTGGTGTCACGCATCACGTAGGCATAGAGCGCGTCCGACGACGAACCGGTGTCGTGGTTGTGCATGCTGACGTAATCGGCGGTCGCGAAGTACGACTCCGAGATCCAGCGGCCCAGTCGCACCGTACCGAAGGCGCCCGACAGGTTCACCTCGCTCTGGCGGCCGAAGAACGGACTGGCACTGATGCCGGTGTCCGAAGCGAAGCCGCTCTCGAGCGCGAAGCCGGCGCGCAGGCCGCCACCGAGATCTTCGGTGCCCTTGAAGCCGAAGCGCGAGGAGTTGTTGTAGAGCCCGTTGACCGACTCGTCGCCGATCTTCTGGTGCTCGACCGTCGTGTTGACGCGGCCGTAGAGCTGAACCGTACTTTGCGCAGAAGCGGAAGCGGCGCCCGAGAGCGCCGCGACGGCCAGGAAGGCCTCTACTGATTTGATGACCTTGAGTTTGTGCGATGCCTTCATCCGAATGTCCTTGTTGTGCCCCTGCAGCCTTCCGGAATGGAGGGCCCTCACCTCCGGTCTTCCGAGACCGGTGCGGGGTGCGACATTGTTGTAAGCAAGCGCCTACAGAGCAATCAAGGAAATCTGAACAAAAAGCTCGCTCTCGAAAATTGACGTGAACTAGTGCCCGCGACGTTCAGTCGTTCGCATAGATGTCGACGTCCTTTGTCTCGCGGATGAAGAGCGTGCCGATGATCAGCGTGGCGCCAGCGATGATGATCGGGTACCAGAGACCGTTGTACATGTTGCCGGTGCTGGCGACGATTGCGAAAGCCGTCGTTGGCAGCAGCCCGCCGAACCAGCCGTTCCCGATGTGGTACGGCAGGCTCATCGAGGTGTAGCGGATGCGGGTCGGGAACATCTCGACCAGCATCGCGGCGATGGGGCCGTAGACCATCGTCACCAGCAACACCAGCCAGAACAGCAGCGCGACCGTGAGCACCTTGTTGGTCTTCGCCGGATCGGCCTTGACCGGGTAGGTGGCCAGCTTCAGGTCGTCGCCGACTTCCTTCTTGAAGGCCGCGATCTGCTTAGCCGAGGCCTCGTCGAACTTCAGGTTCACCACATTCCCGACCGGCGCCGTCACGGTCTTGTCACCGATCTTGATGACGGCATTCGAGCCCGCCGCACCGGCCACGTTTTCGTAGCTCACCGAGTTCTGCACCAGATAGCGCTTGGCTATGTCGCAGGAACTGCGGAAATCGATTTCGCGCGCGACCGGATTGCCCTGGAACGAGCAGGTCGCCGGATCGGCGGTAACGGTGACGCCGGCCGTGGCTTGCGCACGCGCCAGATCGGGGTTGGCGGCCTCGGTCAGCATCTTGAAGACCGGGAAGTAGGTGAGCACGGCCAGCAGGCAGCCGGCCATGATGATCGGCTTGCGGCCGATCTTGTCCGACAGCGTCCCGAAGATCACGAAGAACGGCGTGCCGAGCAGCAGGGCTGCCGCGATCATCAGGTTGGCCGATGTCGCATCGACCTTCAATTGGGCCGTCAGGAAGAACAGCGCGTAGAACTGGCCGGTGTACCAGACCACGGCCTGGCCGGCGGTCAGGCCGACGAGTGCCAGGATGACGATCTTCAGATTCTTCCACTGGCCGAACGATTCGGTCAGCGGCGCCTTCGACGTCTTGCCCTCGGCCTTCATCTTCTGGAAAGCCGGCGATTCCGACAACGACAGCCGGATCCACACCGACACGCCGAGCAGCAGGATGGAGACGGCGAACGGAATGCGCCATCCCCAGTCGGCGAAAGCGACTTCACCGACCGTCAGCCGCACGCCGAGAATCACCACCAGGCTCAGGAACAGCCCCAGCGTGGCGGTGGTCTGGATCCACGATGTGTACGCGCCGCGCTTGCCGTGCGGCGAATGCTCGGCCACGTAGGTGGCAGCACCGCCGTATTCGCCGCCGAGCGCCAGGCCCTGCAGCATGCGCAATGCGATCAGAATGACCGGCGCCGCGACGCCGATGGTCGCGTAGCTGGGCAGCAGGCCGACGATGAATGTCGACAGGCCCATGATCAGAATGGTGACCAAAAAGGTGTATTTGCGGCCGATCATGTCGCCGAGCCGGCCGAACACGATGGCGCCGAACGGCCGCACAAGAAAGCCCGCCGCAAACGCCAGCAGCGCGAAGATGAAGGCCGCTCCGGCATCGAGCCCGCTGAAGAACTGCCTGGCGATGATTGCCGCCAGCGAGCCGTACAGATAGAAGTCGTACCACTCGAACACGGTGCCGAGCGAGGAAGCGAAGATGACCTTCTTCTCTTCCGATGACATGGGTCGGGGCGCGGGATGCGGAACCCCTCGCGAATCCAGTGTGGCTGCCATTGGGTCTGTCTCCTGTGAATGGAATGCGGCTCTTGTCGAGTGGGCCGTGAAACATTCTTTGACTGGAGACTGACCCGAAGCTTTCGCGAAACTTACCGCCGCTGACAACTTAAGGTCAAACCCGCGCGACAGGTTTCAGCATGTAGGAAAACTACCCTTTGGCTTGAAGGATCGACGGCCGCTTGTCGGCTTCGGCCCACGCAACGCCGTCGAACCACTCGTCTTGCTGCAGCGCCGCACGCAGCATCGGCAGACTGTCCAGACCCCAGAACACACGTCCGTCGACCGCGAAAGCCGGTACGCCGAACGTGTCGAGCGCGATCGCTTCGGCGGCGTTCTCGCGCAGGCTGGCGCGCGCTGCATCGCCGTTGCCGTCTCGCACGGCCGTCAGGCGCGCGGCCAGCGCTGCGAGACGCGCCGGATCGGTGGCTTCCGCGCCGCCGATCCATACGTCGCGGAAGATCGTCTCAGCGACGTGGCGGCTGATTTCGCCGTCGTTTGTCGTCGACATCGCCAGCCGAAGATGCGCCAGCGGGCTGTATGGATGCGAAGCCGGCATCTGCAAAGGAATGCCGAGCGAATGACCGAGCCAGAGCACATGGCGGTAGGTCCAGGCGCGCTTGGCCGGCGTCTCGGCCGGGGCGGTCTGGCCGTGCTGCTTAAGCAGTGCGCCGAGCAGGATCGGCTTGTAGCAAACGCTGTAGCTCAGGCCTTCGAGCGCTTCGGGCAGTTGCTCGAAGGCCAGATAGGCGTAAGGCGAGATGAAGTCCAGATAGAAGGTGATGTGTTTCATGTCAGGCGTCCTGGCTTGCGCGGCGCCCGATGGTGCGCCAGACCTGGCGTTTGCCTGCGTCGTCCATGCGACTCCAGCCGGCGATCTCGTCGAGCGTGCGCAAGCAGCCGTCACACAACCCACTGGCTGCATCGATGCGGCAGACCGAGGTGCACGGCGACGGCAGATCGCGTACCAGCACAGCCACGACGCCCGCTTTCGCGACCAGCGCAGCGCGGCTGTCCGGGCGGTCGTCGAGGCTCATTCGACAGCGACCACAACGGTCACATCCGCGACCGGCGCACCTGTCAGGCGTTCGATGTCGGCAGGTGTCAACCGAACCACCGAATTCGGGTGACCCGCCGCCGCCCAGACCTCGTCAAAGCGGAACAACTCGCGGTCAACAAGCACGACGGTCGGCGTCGCATGCGCGAAAGGCGATACGCCGCCAATCGAGAACCCGGTCTTCGCCTTGACGAAATCCGCATCCGCCCTGCCCGTGGCGCCGACCAGCGCATCGACCTTCTTCTGGTCCACGCGGCGATCGCCGGAGGTGATGACCAATACCGCCACATCGTCGCTCTTGCGGCGGAAGACGATGCTCTTGGCGATCTGGCCGAGCGCAACGCCCAGCGCGTCGGCCGCGTCCTGCGCGGTGCGGGCCGATGCGTCGAGCATGTCCGGCGCGTGCGGGTGGGCTGCGTCGCGCAGCATGAGGGCGACGCGCTGGACGCCGGCCGGAATAGGGAGAAGTTCGGAACCGCACATGTACCCGAGCATACGAAAAACGACGCATGGTGCAGTGCACCAGGAAAAGGCGTCCGTGCGCCATGTCGGCGCAGCAAGCCATCGGCGGGGTCGGAATCGACTTCGAGGAAGGGCGCAAGCGGCGCAAAACATCCGGCATGGATGTTGCTTGGACTCTGCACACTGTTTCGCCGGCGCCGTTGCCGCGGATTTTCACAGTGCCTCCGCTAATGAAGGCGGGATCCGAGCGAACCGACAGCGACCGAAGTTGCTACCGGCTTGCCTGTTCCGTTCTTATTTGCAGGAGTCGACATGAAAATCGCAGTCATCGGCCACGGCATGGTGGGCCACAAGTTTCTCGAGCAGCTTCACGACCTCGGCATCCCGAACGCAGAAGTCACGGTCCTTTGCGAGGAGCCCCGCGCCGCCTACGACCGGGTGCATCTCTCGGAATTCTTCTCCGGCAAGACCGCAGCCGATCTCTCGCTGGTCGAGGAAGGCTTCTTCGACCGCTCCGGCTTCACGCTGCGCCTGACCACCAAGGCAGCGGCCATCGAGCGGCGCGACAAGACCGTGACGACGCTGGATGGCGAAGTCGTCCACTACGACAAGCTGGTGATCGCTTCCGGCTCGACGCCCTTCGTGCCGCCGGTGCCGGGCCGCGACCGCGCGAACTGCTTCGTCTACCGGACCATCGAAGATCTCGAAGGCATGAAGGAATGCGGCGCGCGCTCCAAGACCGGCGTCGTGGTCGGCGGCGGTCTGCTCGGGCTCGAATGCGCGAAGGCGCTGCGCGACATGGGCCTCGAAACCCATGTCGTCGAATTCGCGCCGCGCCTGATGGCGGTGCAGGTCGACGAAGGCGGCGGCCGCATCCTGCGCAACAGCATCGAGGCGCTCGGCCTTCATGTGCACACCGGCCGCAACACGGTGGAAATCGTCGACGGCGCGACCGCGCGTCACCGCATGGTGTTCGCCGACGGCACGTATCTGGAGACCGACATGATCGTGTTCTCCGCCGGCATCCGCCCGCGCGACGAACTCGCGCGCCAGTCGGTGCTGGCGCTGGGCGCACGCGGCGGCGTGGCGATCGACACCCATTGCCGCACCAGCGACCACGACATCTACGCCATCGGCGAATGCGCGGCCTGGAACGACCAGACCTTCGGCCTCGTCGCGCCCGGCTACGAGATGGCGCGCGTTGCCGCGAAACATCTCGCCGGCCAGCAGGACGCCGCCTTTACCGGTGCCGACATGAGCACAAAGCTGAAACTGATGGGCGTCGATGTCGCCAGCATCGGCGACGCGCACGGCAAGACGGCAAATTCGCTCTCCTATCAATACATCAACGAACACAAGCAGATCTACAAGAAGATCGTTGTCAGCGCGGATGGCACGCAACTTCTCGGCGCGGTGCTGATCGGCGATGCGAGCGAATACGGCACGCTGCTGCAGATCGCGCTGAACGGCATCGCGCTGCCGGCGGACCCCGAATTCCTGATCCTGCCGTCGAGCGACGGCAAGGCCAAGCCCGGCCTCGGCGTCGATGCCCTGCCCGACACCGCCCAGATCTGCTCCTGCAACAACGTCACCAAGGGCGAGATCAACGCGGCGGTCGGCGGCGGCGCCTGCACCATCGCCGAGATGAAGTCCTGCACCAAGGCCGGCGCGACCTGCGGCGGCTGCGTTCCTCTCGTGACGCAGGTGATGAAGGTCGAGATGGCCAGGCTCGGCATGGCGGTCAACAACCACCTCTGCGAACACTTCCCGTATTCGCGCCAGGAGCTGTACCACCTCGTGCGCGTCGGCGAGATCCGCACCTTCTCCGACCTGCTGCACAAGCACGGCAGCGGCCTGGGCTGCGACATCTGCAAGCCGACCGCGGCCAGCATCTTCGCGTCGTGCTGGAACGATTTCGTGCTCAAGAAGGATCTGGCCAGCCTGCAGGACAGCAACGACTACTTCCTCGGCAACATCCAGAAGGACGGCACTTATTCCGTCGTGCCGCGCATGACCGGCGGCGAAGTCACGCCGGACGGACTGATCGCCTGCGGCCAGATCGCCAAGAAGTACGGTCTCTACACGAAGATCACCGGCGGCCAGCGGGTCGACATGTTTGGCGCGCGCGTCGAGCAGTTGCCCGCCATCTGGGAAGAGCTGATCGCGGCGGGTTTCGAGTCGGGTCATGCGTACGGCAAGTCGTTGCGCACGGTGAAGAGCTGCGTCGGCTCGACTTGGTGCCGTTACGGTGTGGACGACAGCGTCGGCCTGGCCGTCGAACTCGAGAATCGCTACAAGGGCCTGCGCGCACCGCACAAGATCAAGTTCGGCGTCTCCGGCTGCACCCGCGAATGCGCCGAGGCCCAGAGCAAGGACGTCGGCATCATCGCGACGGAAAAGGGCTGGAACCTGTACGTCTGCGGCAACGGCGGCATGAAGCCGCGCCATGCCGAACTGCTGGCCGTCGACCTGACCAAGGCCGAACTGGTGCAACTGATCGACCGCTTCCTGATGTTCTACGTGCGCACCGCCGACCGGCTGCAGCGCACCAGCACCTGGCGCGACAACCTCGAAGGCGGTCTCGACTACCTGAAGGGCGTCGTCGTCAGGGACACGCTCGGCCTCGCAGCCGAACTCGAAGCGCAGATGCAGCACGTCGTCGCCACCTACCAGTGCGAATGGAAGACTGCCATCGAAGACCCGAAGGTGCGCCAGCGCTTCCGCTCCTTCGTCAACAGCGACAAGCCGGACGAGCGTGTCGTCTTCGTGCCGGAACGCGGTCAGATCCGTCCGGCCAGCGCGAACGAGCGCATCGACATCGTTCCCGCGCTCGTCTGACAGCACAACACAAGAAATCCCCATGACCACCGAAACGACCCTTCAATGGACCGACGTCTGCGCAGCCGCCGACATCATTCCCGACACCGGCGTCTGCGCGCTGGTGGACGGCGTGCATGTCGCGGTCTTCCGCATCGGCAGCGATGTCGAAGGCGAGCAGTTCTTCGCCATCGACAACGTCGACCCGAAATCCGGCGCCAGCGTGCTTTCGCGCGGACTGGTCGGCAGCCTCGGCGACCACATCGTCGTCGCATCGCCGCTCTACAAGAACCATTTCGACCTGCGCACAGGCGAATGCCTGGAAGCACCGGAGCACTCGGTGCGCGCCCATGCGGTGCGCGTCGAAGCCGGCACCGTGCAGGTCGCGCTGCGCTGAATCTTCCGTCAGCGGTTTTCCCTTCGCGGATCTCTCCTTCCGCGCTTCTCGATTTCTCTTCCAGTTCCCAAGGTATTCATGGCCTATCTCGCTCCTGCCGAATTCGTGACCAAGATGGTCGATTCCGGCGAATCCAAGCTGCTGATGTCGACGCGCGACACGCTGATCCGCTCCTATATGGCCGGCGCCATCCTCGCCCTGGCCGCGGCCTTCGCGGTCACCGTCACCGTCAACACCGGTAATGCGCTGGTCGGCGCGATGCTGTTCCCGGTAGGTTTCATCATGCTGTACCTGATGGGCTTTGACCTGCTGACCGGCGTCTTCACGCTCGCGCCGCTGGCCGTGCTGGACAAGCGCCCCGGCGCCACCTGGAAGGGCGTGATGCGCAACTGGGGTCTGGTGTTCTGCGGCAACTTCGCCGGCGCGCTGACCGTGGCCGTGTTTATGTCGATCATCTTCACCTTCGGCTTCAGCGAAGCGCCCAACTCGGTCGGCGAACGCCTCGGCCACATCGGCGAAGGCCGCACGCTGGGCTATCAGGCGCACGGCGCGGCCGGCATGCTGACGCTGTTCATCCGCGGCGTGATGTGCAACTGGATGGTGTCGACCGGCGTGGTCGCGGCCATGATGTCGACCACCGTCTCGGGCAAGGCCATCGGCATGTGGATGCCGGTCATGATCTTCTTCTACATGGGCTTCGAACACTCGATCGTCAACATGTTCCTGTTCCCCACCGGCCTGATGCTCGGCGGCAAGTTCACGCTGATGGACTACCTGATCTGGAACGAGATCCCCACCGTGCTCGGCAACCTCGTCGGTGGGTTGACCTTCGTCGGCCTCACGCTGTACGCGACGCATTACAAGACGGCTGCCAAACGCGCAGTTCGCTGAAATCCCGCTGCCTTTGTCTTCGATGGGTGCGAAGTCCGCACTGCGCGTCACGCTTGGCCAGCACTCGCTGGCCGGTGTCGGCAAAACCGTCAATCAGGACTTCCACGGCGCGATGCTGCCGGAGGGATCGCAGAGAAGATCGAAGGGCATCGCCGTCGCGCTGGCCGACGGCATCGGCTCCAGCAAGGTCAGCCAGATCGCCAGCGCGGCGGCAGTGCGCGGCTTTCTCGACGACTACTACGCCACATCCGAGGCGTGGTCGGTCCGGCGATCGGCGCAACGCGTGCTCGACGCCACCAATTCGTGGCTGCACGCGCAAACGATGCGCAGCGACGCCCGCTTCGACAAGGACAACGGCTACGTCTGCACCTTCGACGCGCTGATCCTCAAGGGCCGCGAACTGCACATGCTGCATGTCGGCGATGCGCGCATCTATCGCCTGCATTCGCATGCGCTGGAGCAGCTGACCGAAGACCACCGCGTGCATGTGTCGTCGGCCGAGTCGTATCTCGGCCGCGCGCTCGGTGCAGGGCCGAACGTGGAGATCGACTACCGCTGCTGGGATGCGGAAGTCGGCGAGATCTACCTGCTCGCGACCGACGGCGCCTATGCGCATCTCGATGCCGCCACGGTGCACGAAGCGCTTGCCGCTTGCGGAAACGACCTCGACGCTGCTGCCCGCCGCATCGCTGTCGCCGCGCAAGATCGCGGCAGCGACGACGACAGTACGGTGCAGCTTCTGCGCATCGACGAACTTCCCGGAGCCGATGCCGCGCAATTGCCGCAGCAGCGCGAAGGCCTGACCCTGGCGCCTCCGCTTGCACCGCGCTCGCGCTTCGAAGGATTCACGCTGGTGCGCGAGCTGCACGTGAGTTCGCGCAGCCATGTGCATCTGGCAATCGACGACGCGACCGGACAGCAGGTCGTGCTGAAGCTGCCATCGGTCGACCTGCGCGAAGACAGCGATTACCTCGACCGTTTCGTCCTCGAAGAATGGGTCGCGCGGCGCGTCGACAGCCCGCATGTGCTCAAGGCCAGCCCGGTCGACCGGCCGCGTTCGCACCTCTACGTCGCGATGGAATACGTCGATGGCCAGACGCTCGCGCAATGGGCGGTCGACAACCCGCGTCCGTCGCTCGACAGCGTGCGCGGCATCGTCGAACAACTCGCGCGCGGGCTGCAGGCACTGCACGGACGGGAGATGCTGCACCAGGATCTGCGGCCGGAGAACGTGATGATCGATCGTGCCGGGACGGTGAAGATCATCGATCTGGCATCGACGCATGTCGCCGGGCTTTCCGATTCGGAGAGCGAACGGCGGGCGCTTGGGATCGAGGGGACGCTGCAATACACGGCGCCCGAATACTTCGTCGGCAACGGCGGGAGTGCGCGGTCGGATCTGTTCTCGCTGACAGTGATTGCCTATTGGCTTCTGACCGGGCAACTGCCATATGGGTTGCAGCCTACGCAGGTGCGGACGGCTGCGGATGCGAACCGCATGCGGTACACGCCGCTGCGGCATTTCCGGCAGGAATTGCCGACCTGGGTGGATGCGGTGCTGCAGAAGGGGCTGCATCCGAATCCGGCGAAGCGGCAGGAGGCGGTTTCGGAATTTGCGTACGACCTGCGATCGCCGGGAGCGGAGTTCCTGCGAACGCGGGCGCTGCCGCTGGTCGAGCGGCGGCCGGTGCTGTTCTGGCAGGTGACGACGGTGTTGCTGGGACTGGCCGTCGTGGTGCTGCTCGGGCTGCGCGTCTTCGGGCGCTGACGTCCAGCGTGGCACATCTTTTGCAGCGAATTCACCCCTACAACAACGGAGAAACTGATGACGACAACGATCACCGTGCTCTACGAGAACGTCGACGACGCGACCTTCGATCTCGACTACTACATGGCCAGGCACATGCCCCTGGTGAACGAGAAGTTCAAGCCGTTCGGGATGACGGGATGGCGCGTGCTCAAGGCCGTCGGCACGCCGTTCGGCGGCAAACCGGCGTACAGCGTCATCGCCAACCTTGAATTCGACAGCGCCGATCAGTTCATGGCTGCAGTGGCGGCGGAGTCCGGCCCGGTGTTCGGCGACGTCCCCAATTTCAGCAACAAGAGCCCGGTCGTCGTGATCGGCGACCTCGTCGGCGCGTCGACCTAGGCATCGCAGCCGCCCGGGCTCAGTCGACCCCGGACCCCGGCGCGCGGCGTGCTCCGGGATGCGAAGGCGCCGCCTCGTACATCACGTTGATCCGCGCGACGTACTTCGCCACCGGCCCGTGCACCGGGCGGCCGACGTGCAGCACCGACCCCGGCCCGAAGCCGTGGCGAAAGAACAATGCGGAGCCCTTGGCCGGCCGTACATCGTGGTGGCTGCGGTCGGGCCGGTAGAGCCGGGTGTCGCCGCCCTGGACGCCGTCGTCGGGGCCGTTCAGATAAAGCAGCATCGTCAATCCGGAGCGCAAGTGTGCGGGCCACTGAAGCATGCGGCGGCGCTCGGCGTCGAGCGAGAAACCTGGCCATTCGCCATCGGTGTGCAGATTGAACACATCGCCGTCGTCGTAACGGTACATGTTGAGGCGCTCGGACAGGCGCGGGTACAGCGTCATGCCGTCGATATCGGGCGGCAGCAGCGTGCGCATGCGCGCGAACAGCGGGCCGAGCGATTCGAGGTCGGCCATCCAGTGCACCGACTTGTTCATCCGCATGCCGGGCGGCGTGGCGATGCCGGGCGCCTCGTCGCGATAGCCGAAACGCTCGCTCGCCTCGATCAACGCATCCGCCTCGGAATCAGTGGCCAAGTTGCGGATCTCGAACGCCAGTAGCCCGCCGAGCTCGATATCGTGCCGGGTCGGGCGCGTCCCCGCATCAGCCTCCAATGACAGTTGCGGCGGCGGCGTGACGAACGCATGGATCGGCGTGTCGGGCACGACGCCGCCTTTCGGCAGCGAACCGGGCAGCAGCGCGACGCTGCGATGCGCGGGCCACGCCGACGCTGCATCGATGTCGATTTCTTCGCTGGCAAAGTTGCGGGCAGCCATCACCATGTCCCCACGTTCGGCATCGACGCCCAGGGCTCGGCCGACGCAAGCGCATGACCGGCCTGCAGCAGTTCGACGGAAATGCCGTCGGGCGACCGCACGAACGCCATGCGCCCGTCGCGCGGCGGGCGACTGATGGTCACGCCGTGCGCCATCAGCCGCTCGCACGCTGCGTAGATGTCGTCGACCGCGTACGCGACATGGCCGAAACTGCGCCCGCCGGTGTAGGCCTCGGGGGCCCAGTTGTGCGTTAGCTCGATCTCGACGTCGGGCTGACCTTCTGCTGCAAGGTAGACCAGCGTGAAGCGGCCGGAAGGTACGTCGAACTGGCGTGTGACCTGCAGCCCGAGCGCATCGCGATAGAAGCGCAGCGATGCGTCGAGGTCCGTCACGCGGACCATCGTGTGGAGGTATCTCATGGGTCTCGGATTCGGTATCGGTGTCGGTATGGGGTTCGGATCTGGCGCCGGGACGAAGGCCGTCGGCGGCACGATTTTCGCGGAACTATCGTAGGCGTCGGGACCGGCGCGGGCAAGACAGGCAAACCCCGAGGCGCACACTGGGCACCGGCTGCGACCTCGACCTCGACTTGCCCGGATCCATGCGCATTGCCTCGCGATGGACCTCCTGGCTAGTGGATCGACGCTTCGTGCGTCCGGTCGCGGATGAAGAACGCCGCCACCAGTCCCACCACCACGCCGAACATCACGTAGTAGGCCGGCGCCATCGGCGAACCGGTCGCGCGGATCAGCCAGGTCACGATGAACTGCGCGAAGCCGCCGAAGATCATCACCGCGATGTTGTAGGCCAGGGACATGCCGAGCGAACGCACGTTGGCCGGAAACAATTCGGCGATCACGGTGCTGAAGACGCCGAAGTAGACCGACACGAACACGCAGATCGACAGTTGCGCGACCAGCAGCCGCGTGATCGACGGCTCGGAGGTCAGCCATGAGTACGCTGGATAGAGCACCAGCAGGTAGCCGATCAGCGAACCGATCATCAGCGGCCGGCGACCGACCCGGTCGGAAATCGCGCCCCAGAGCGGCATCAGCACGATCATGAAGGCAGCGCTGGCCATCTGCACCAGGAAAGTGTCGCGCAGCGGCAGCTTGAGCGTGACGGTGGAGAACGTGGTGAGGTAGGTGAAGGTGATGTAGATCGATACCGTCAGCGTGACCACCAGGCCCATGCCGACCAGGGTTTCGCGCATGTGGTTCTTCAGCATTTCGCCGAGCGTGGCCTGGCGCACCGTGCCGGCGGCCTGCGCTGCCTTCATCTTCACGAAGGCTTCGGGCTCTTCGACGTTGCGGCGGATGTAGATCGCGACCGGCACGATCAACAGGCCGAACGCGAACGGCAGGCGCCAGGCCCAGGCCATGATCTGCGCCTGAGTGAAGATCTCGGTGATCAGCGTGCCGGCGGCGGCGCCCAGAAGCAGCGCGATCATCTGGCCGGTCATCTGCCAAGAGCCGTAGAAGCCGCGCCTGCCCGGCGGCGCCATCTCGATGAGCAGCGCGGTAGAGGTTCCGAACTCGCCGCCGGCGGCAAAGCCCTGCAGCAGCCGCGCCAGCACGATGAACAGCGGCGCGGCAATGCCGACCACCGCGTACGTGGGCGCGAAGGTGATCAGCGCGATCGCCACCGCCATCAGCCCGGTGACCATCACCATTGCGGCCTTGCGGCCCTTTCGGTCGCCGTAGAGCCCGAGCACGATGCCGCCCACCGGCCGCATGAAGAAGCCCACGCCGAAGACGGCGGTGGTCAGCAGGATCTGGTTGATGTTGTTGTCGGGGTCGGCCGGGTTGCTGGGGAAGAACAGCTTGGCCACGATCGGCGTCATGAAGGCGAAGGCCAGGAAGTCGTACCACTCCAGCGCATTTCCGATGACGGCCGCGAGGATGCTTTTTTTGGAGGAAACAGTTGTTTGCATTGGTCTCGAATAGCAAAAAAGAGGCCAGATCATGCGCGTGGAGGAATGCCGCGGCGCGTTGCTGCGGCATTGGCTGCGGCCTAGACTGATTAGCTTTGGCTTGTGTCCAACTATGAAAACCCGTCAATGGCTCGAGCGCCTGGTCGCTTTCGACACCACCAGCCGCAACTCCAATCTCGAACTGATCGAATCCGTGCGCGAGGGCCTGGCAACGCACAACGTACGCGCCGATGTGATCGCATCGCCCGACCGCCGCAAGGCGAACCTTTTCGCCACCCTGCCCGCCACCGACGGCCGTACCGACGGCGGCATCATCCTGTCGGGCCACACCGACGTGGTGCCGGTCGACGGACAGAACTGGTCGAGCGATCCCTTCAGGATCGACGAGCGCGACGGCAAGCTGTATGCGCGCGGCTCGGCCGACATGAAGAGCTTCATCGCCACCTCGCTGGCACTGGTGCCCGAATTCCTGGCCATGCCGCGCAAGAAGCCGATCCATCTCGCCTTCTCCTATGACGAGGAAGTCGGCTGCGTGGGCGCGCCGGTGATGCTGGCCGAACTCAAGCAGCGCGGCCTGCGTGCCGAAGGCTGCGTGGTCGGCGAACCCACCGGCATGCAGGTGGTCGTGGCGCACAAGGGAATCAATCTGTTCCGCTGCCGCGTGCACGGCAAGGCGGCTCATTCATCGCTCACGCCGCAAAGCTGCAACGCCATCGAGTACGCGGCCCGGCTGATCTGCCGCATCCGCGACATCGCCGACCACTACCGCGCCAACGGTCCGTACGACGAGTTCTTCGACGTGCCATTCACCACGCTCACCACCAACCAGATCCAGGGCGGCATCGCGGTCAACACGATTCCGGAACTGTGCGAGTTCCAGTACGAATTCCGCAACCTTCCGGGCATGTCGGTCGACGGCATCCGGTCGCAGGTCGAGCAATACGTCCAGGACGAGCTGCTGCCGAAGATGCGAAAGGAACATGCAGATGCATCCATCGACATCACGAATACAGCTGCGGCTCCAGGCATGGAGACGGCCGAGCAGGAAGCCATCACGCAGCTGGTGCGCGCCCTGACGGACGACCGGCAGACGCGGAAGGTGGCCTATGGAACAGAAGGCGGACTGTTCCAGCAGGCCGGCATTCCGACCGTGATCTGCGGGCCCGGACACATCGAGAACGCGCACAAGCCGGATGAGTTCGTGGCGCTTGACCAGCTTGCGGCTTGCGAGGGTTTCTTGCGGAAGCTTGGGCGGTCGCTGGCGGTTTGAGGCAGCGGCGCGCGCGTGCGGGCGCGCTGCTTAATTCTTCTTACCTGCCGGTGCTGGCGAGGTAGTCCTTACGCGCCGCGAAAGCCGTGTTCGCGAAATCCGAGAACACGCCGTCGATGCCCGCTTCGAAATAGGCGCGGTATTCGGCTTTCGGATCGCCCTTGTAGACGCCGGCCAGATAACGCGATTCGTTGCGGAACGTGAAGGTGTGAACGAGCAGGCCAGCCTTGTGCGCATCGGAGATCACGGCGGTAGGCGTCACGTTCGTCACTTCGGCCAGCGAGCCGGTGTACGGCGCCGGCTTGAACGGCACGATGGTGTGCGCCATCACCTGCGGCTTCCACGGGCCGATGCCGTCCGCATAGGTCTTGATCTCCGCCAGGCCCGCCGGCGTCAGCATCGCGCCGAAGGTGCGCGCGTCGCCGGCCAGCGTCCAGCTGTACGGGCGGGCGCTGACGAACGTGTACTCGTCGTTCGTCACGTAGATCATTTCGCCGGTTCGGAAGTCGATGTCGTTGCCGTCGATCAGCTGCACGGCCTTGGACTGGAGGCCCGCCGAGCGCAGGTACTTCAGGCTGGCCGGATCGAAGCTCTGCACGAAGATCGGCGCCTCCTTTCGGTTCAGGTCGTTGGCGTTCAGCACCTTCATCAGCGCGTCCTCGAACGGACGGCTGCCCGTCGGACCGCAGCCATTCGCAACGCCCTGCGCGTTGTTCCAGATCGGGTTCTTGCTCTCGGGATAGACCGTGATCGTGCGACCCAGCGCGGCGCTCTTCGCCTTCGCGATGTCGATCACGTCCTGGAAACTGATGATCGGCAGCTTGCCGTTGAGATCGGTCGGACGCTGGGCGCGCGCATCGTATGTCGTGCCGCCGATCAGCGTCCGGAGCTCGGTCATCGTGAAGTCGCTGATCGACCAGTCGTTGGTGTGGTCTTCGCCGTCGACGACGAGCGACTTGAGGACGGATTTCGGGTCTGACGGGTTGGTCAGGTCGGTGAGGTACTGCGCGGGGCCGTTCGCAGCGATCGCCGGGTAGGTGACGTTGACGAGCCGTCCCGGCACCGTGCGCTTGCGGGCGGCGACGGAAGGGTTGGTCAGGGCGACTTCTGCGATGTTGGTGTTGTCGCTGAGCCAGGGGTTGTGGCGGGCGACGAGCACGCAGTCCCTGGTGAGATGGAGGTCGAGTTCCAGGGAGTCGGCGCCGGCGTCGGCTGCAGCTTCGTAGGCGAGTTTGGTTTCTTCGGGGTAGAGACCGGGGAGGCCGCGGTGGCCGATGACGAGCGGAGCGCTGCCGTCGAGGGTTCTGAGGGCTGGGGGGTTGTCGCCGTTGCCGCCGCACGCGGCGATGAGCAGGCATGCGGAGAGTGCGACTGCTGTCTTGTTGTTCATTGGGCGGTGTCCGTTGTCTGTTATCGAGTTGTCAGGCTGTAGCGACAGGCTAAGTTCGAGCAATGACGACTGCGTGACAAGTTGTAGGTTCAAAAGGGCCACAGATGAAACAACGGCGTATTTACCGGACCCGCTCCGGCGAGGTCATATAGGCAGACTGGTTTACCGCAAATCTGCTCGTCTTTCTCTTTTCTCCAGATACATCGCCTGATCCGCGCTTTCCATCAGCCGGACTGCATCGAGGTCAGGTGCGTGCTGCACCGCAACACCGATGCTGCAACCGATCTTTATCGACAGACCTTCCCAGATGATCTCGGGCACCATTGCTTGTCGAATGCGCTCCTTGACCTGCGCCGGGTCGATTTCGGCATCGATCTCCTGGACCAGACAAACGACAAATTCATCGCCTGCCAGCCGCGCGACGAAATCGCCTTTGCGACAGCTTCGTTCGAGGCGCGTGCTGAATCGGCGCAGCACTTCGTCGCCCGCAGCGTGTCCATGACGGTCGTTGACCTGTTTGAAGCCATCGAGATCGATGAACATCACGGTTACCGAACGATTGGCATGGCGTGCCTCCATCAAGGTGCGGTCCAGCTGATCGAACCATGCCGCGCGATTCGGCAAACCGGTCAGGTCGTCGGTCAGCGCCTGCTTTTTCAACAACCGCGCCAGCTGGATTTGTGCCGTGACGTCGTGCATCGTGCAGACAGCACCGAGGATTTGGTCCCCGACGCCCATCAGCGGTGTCGCGTAACAGTTGACCGTTCGAGGTGGCTGGCTTGGCGTACGAATGACGATGGTCTGTCCACGCACGCGCTCGCCCTTCCAGGCGCGCAGCAGCGGAATTTCATGCGGCTGCAGGAGCTTTTTCCCGTCCTGGTCGTAAAGCCCGAAATGCGCAGCCCATTCTTCCGGAGGACATTTGCGCGCGTCCACACCATGCCAGTCCCGTGCGGCGCCGTTGAATTCTTTCAGCGTTCCCGAAGCGTCACAGCTCACGACGCCATCAGGCAACACATCGAGCAATTCGGAAATAGCGCTTTCCCGGCTTTGGGCAAGCAATTTCTGACGGCGCATCTCAAGCGCGTCACTTGCGCGGCGCGCGATGCAGCTCAGTATTTCCCGCTGCTCATCGCTCAACAGGCGCGGCTTCGTATCGAGCACGCACAGCGTACCGAAGCGATGGCCATCAGGGCTCGTCAACACCGCGCCGGCATAGAAGCGCACATGCGGTGCCGAAATCACGCAGGGAAGATTTGCAAAGCGATCGTCTTCGCGCGCGTCGGAAATCTCGAGGATGCCATCCTGATGAATGGCCAGCGAACAAAATCCGTCGCCGCGCAATGTACCGTCGAGGTCCAGTCCACATCGGGCTTTGAACCACTGGCGCTCGGATGACACCAGGCTGACCAGGCTGATCGGCATGCCCAGGACTTTCGACGCAAGCCAGGCCAGATCGTCGAAGACTGCCTCTGGTGGAGTGTCGAGCACTTGCAATGAATCAAGTGCTCTCAGACGCCTGGCTTCATCGTTGACGCTGTCATCCATGTACGTCTCTATGTCTTTGTCTTTGTCTGTGTCTATATCTAGTTCAGCTGGCAAGTACATGGCATCGAAGTTGAATATGTTCTTTACGGATTATTCAGACTTCGATAGCAACTAACGCCGGAACAACGCCGATTTGCGGCTGCTAATGCGCTCTTTGCCCGTGCTTCAACGACCAGCGATGGTCTGATCAACGCAAGATCATTTGCGCGTTCGCAGGCGAATGGCTGAGCTGGCGTTGTGCAGTCGATCATTCAGCAGAACGACGCCTGCATTACGTGTTCGTTTTTGCGATTTCGCATCTTTGCAAGCTGTCCTGTCGTGCAGCGGACGCACTCCCGTCTGCATAGCAAGCAATCTACCGCGCACCATCCACAGGTTCGACAACGCGAACGGCGTCAGCAACCGGGCCGGGTTCTTCGCGAGCCCGCAGTAGCGCACCTTCATACGGCCGAACTGCCGCTTTATGACCTTGAATGGGTATTCGACCTTGGCACGCATGCTCGCATTGAGCTTTTCGTCCAGGGCATCGATCTCAGCGGTCTTGTCCAGCGCCAGGGTCTGCTCGGCGAGTTTGTGCTTTGCCAGCAGATGGCGGAATTAAAGGATGGTGCTCTCGTCGGGCAACCAGCTGTCCCAGCCAAGCTGGCGAATTTGCGGAACAGGGGCACGTCTCGAAGCGCTTCTTCCATCGCCGGTTCCGAAAGGGTGAACCACTGCTGAATGAAGTAGATGCGCAGCATGGCTTCCATGGCAAAGGGCGGACAGCCCTTCTTGCCATTGGATGCGTGGGGCGCGACCAGATCGACCAGCGCTGCTCGAAGCACGGCGCATGCCATCTGGGCGAGGAATTCTCGTTTGCACTTGCGCTTGGTCGTCAGGTTCAGGCCGCGATCGGTTTGCTTTATGGCTCAGATCGCAAGCGAGTTAGGGGCCAGGTTTTTCAGCGTGTCCCTAAGCGCATCGATGACCCCAGCAGTTCAGACGCTCGCGTTGCATCGCACTGAACTCAATTGAATATCGGATTTTTTGAGGGCGGACTATTTATTTCGCCATCCTTGCTGCACGATATGGTCGCGTGTGTGAAAAGTCTCCCGAATGATTTGACGCATCTTCAAGCGATATTTTTTGATGGTTTGCGCTTTCTCTTCAATCATCACCTTTCCGGCAAATCTGGCCGTTGCAATGAGCTCGCTATTATCAGGATCCTTGCAAGCCTGGATCAGTTGCGCGATAAACATCATCCACACGTCCAATAATCCCATTTGACTAATTAGCTCGACGTGATTACGCGTCTCTTCGTATGCTTGCTGCGCCGTGTTGGCCGCCATAAGTTTCATTTGCTCGCACGAAACTGACTCTACTCTGGCGCAAGCCGATATAGCCATAAACGTCGAATTTCTTCGTCAGTCCAAAGATTTTGCTTCGGCGCTGGTCAACAGCCTCACTGCTTGGCAGTTACCTTTCCGCAAATGAGCGGTATTAAATTATTTCTCCGGCGCCTCTGACCGGCAACAGCCAAAAAAACCATAACAGGTAATGCAAGATAAAAGATAATCTCTAATTTTCACGGTAAAAGAATATAGGAGCAAGAGGCACGCGTTATTCGACTCGTGAGATTACTTGGCGCAAGAAGCTCGGGAAACTTTTTAGGGCGTACCCATATCTGAATATCGTGGCCGCACCTGAAGGCACATACTATGTTGTTCGCGTCGAAGTCCGTTTGAAATGAACACTTTACGACTATATTTATCCCACACGAGACAGCTTGCCTGAGATCGAAGAAACCAGGCCCGCGCGAAACATCACGACAATGCATAAATCTTCAAGTCCCCTCGCCATGCAACCACCGTTCGAAATCACTTCTTTGGGTGCGGGGATCCTCACGATTGACAATTTTCTTTCCGTTGAGGAATGCCAGAACCTCATTCAGCACAGCGAAGCCATCGGGTACGAGCAAGCAGCGATTCGCACAGATGAGGGCGATCGTGTAATCAAAGACATACGAAATAACGATCGTGTGATCTTTGACGATATGTCATTGGCTGGGCAGTTGTTCGAAAGAGCCAAACCGTTTTTGATCCCAGAAAAAGACGGTTGGATATTGAGTCGAATGAACGAGCGATTTCGCTTTTACAGGTATATCGAAAAACAGAAATTTGCATGGCATCTTGATGGCACAGTTACCGACACTCATGGTGACGAGACCTTCTTGACGTTCATGATGTATCTCAATGACGACTTCGAAGGTGGAAGCACTGACTTCAATTGGGAGAAGATAGAGCCCAAGCGGGGTAGAGCGTTGGTTTTCCCTCATCGGCTCCGGCATCAAGGCTCGCCAGTGAGTGCGGGATCTAAATATGTGCTGCGTACGGATGTCTTTTTCTCTATGCCGAGCACATCGTCATAAATTTGGTCGGCCAAATTCTCGTGTGCTGCAATAGCCTATAGAGAGACCAGCCAAAAACTCACATGTAAAAGCTAGTCTCCCAGCGCTCCTGATTTTTGGCCGCCACACGTATAAACGAAGTGCGACGAATCAGTTCCGTCACGGCATTGTTCAGCAATAGCGGAACCAAAGGCAGCGGTCGCAGGAAATCGACAAAGAGCACGATGCGCCACTCCGACGTGCGGTTCCACACTTCATGCTGGAACGTGTTGTCGAAGACGAGAGCCTTACCCTCCGACAAAGTCCGCGTCTCGTATAGGACCCGAATGTCACAGCTTTTGTCCGATACCGGAATGCGCAGGCCAAAGTGATAACGAAGCACCCCCTCACAGGGAACGCAATGCGCTGGCAGCACCTTTCCCGAAGCGAGGATGAAGAAGAAAGCGGTAGAGACACCTGAGATCAAATCGATCGCCGCTGCAGTATTGGTACATGCCTCCCAATTGCGCGCACTTTCGACGCCATAACCAGCGAAGAAGAATGTCCTGGAAATTTGCCAATGAATGGGCACTAGGAAGTAGCGTGTCCAGATCAGCGCGGATCTCGTCGGTGCGCGCGCCAAAAAAATGGCGTACAGCGCCTTTGCGGTCAACTTTCTACGCATCCATTCGTCAAGAAGATCTCAGTCGATAGAAACGATTGGGAATGGCATGGATTATTTTGTCTTGCTTCTGCTCAATACAGATCCACTGGCAGCACCACCCTCACCCAACGCGCTTGGTCCGAATCGCTTTCGAAGCCCGCGAATTTGGCTCCCTACCTAACGTCTGGCTGATATACACACCCGCATCGATCAGAAGATCCAGATCGATTCCCGTTTCGATCCCCATTCCCTGCAACATGTAGACGACATCCTCGGTCGCCACATTCCCGGTCGCCCCCTTTGCATAGGGACACCCGCCCAATCCAGCCAAAGAAGTGTCGTATTGCCAGATCCCCATTTCCAGACTCGCCAGCGTATTCACGAGCGCCTGCCCATACGTGTCGTGGAAATGCCCTGAAATCGCATCGATTTCAAAGTGCTTCCGCGTCGCCTCGATAGCCCGCTGCACCTTCACCGGCGTCCCGACGCCAATCGTGTCGGCCACGCCCACGTGCTGCACACCGATCCCCTTCATCAACCCGGCCAGCATCTCGACCCGCGACGGATCGATCTCACCTTCATACGGGCACCCCACCGTACAGGACATCGCCCCGCGCACATGAATTCCCAATTCGCGCGCCGCCGCAACCACTGGCGCAAAGCGCTCGATGCTTTCCGCGATCGAGCAATTGATGTTCCTCTGGCTGAAAGCCTCGCTCGCCGCACCGAACACCACGATCTCGTCCGGCCATTCCCCGCGTGGCGCGGCAATGGCGGCTTCGAAGCCTTTCATATTGGGCGTCAGCACCGAATAGCGCACACCGGCCTTGCGCGTGATGCCGTGCATCACTTCGGCGTTGTCCGCCATCTGCGGCACCCATTTCGGGCTGACGAAGCTGGTGACTTCGATGTCTTTCAGGCCGGCGTCCTGTAAACGATGTACGAGACCGATCTTGATTTCGGCGGGAACGGGCAGCTTTTCGTTCTGCAGTCCGTCGCGCGGGCCGACATCGACGAGGTTGACGCGGGTGGGGAGCTTCATGAAATTGCCTCTTTTCAATTCGTGGTCGGTCACACGATTCTGGCTTGGGCGACGTGACTTTGGCGATATCGCAGTTTCCCGCGCGATGCACCGCAAAGGTGATCCGAGGGTTTCCAAGGCTGGCCCGCAACTTGCATCCTGGTGTACAAAGTTGACTGTCGACAGTTTTAACAACGCCAAGGATTTATCGAACATGTCAGTCTCAGATTCCGAACGCCAGATACGTGAAGACCTTGCTGCCGCTTATCGCCTGGTCGCGCATTACGGCATGGACGACAGCATCTTCACGCACATCTCCGCCCGCGTGCCCGACCGCCACGACCAGTTCCTGATCAACCCGTTCGGCATGCTGTTTCGCGACATCACGGCGTCGTCGCTGGTCAAGATCGACCTCGAAGGCCGCATCGTCGAGCCCTCCGAGTACGACGTGAACCCGGCCGGTTTCACCATCCACAGCGCCGTGCATGCAGCCCGCCACGACGCGGCCTGCGTGCTGCACACGCACACGGTCGCGGGGGTCGGCGTGTCGTCGCTCGAATGCGGACTGCAGCCGTGCAACCAGTGGGCGCTGCAGTTCTACAACCGCGTGACGTACCACGAATTCGAAGGCATCGCGCTCGACCATGCGGAGCGCGACCGCCTGGTGACCGATCTCGGTCCGACCTCGCGCGCCCTGATCCTGCGAAATCACGGTCTGCTGACGCTCGGTCGCACCGTTTCGGAAGCCTTCATCCTGATGCTGAACCTGGAGCGTGCCTGCCGGGTGCAGCTGGCGATCCAGTCCAGCGGCGAGCCGGTGCATCCGGTGCCGGCCGACGTCTGCGAGCGTACCGCGCGGCAATACGAAGGCGGCGAGACCACGCTGGAGCCGGGCGAGACCGACACGTATGCGCGCGAGTGGCGCGCGATGGTGCAGCGCGTCGAGCCGATGCCGCAGCGCTCGTTCCGCGACTAGCCGCCCTTCCCTTCCCTTCTCTTTTCCGTCCTTCCCTTAGTTCTCTTTTCCGTCAGGAGTCCGTGCCAATGAAACGTCGCAATCTCATCCAAATGGGCGCCGCAACCGCCGCCGGCTTCACGCTCGCCGGCGTACCGCTCCATCTCCTGGCCGCCAGCAAGAAGGGCGGGATCATCAACGTCGTCGTGCAGCCGGAGCCGCCGAGCCTGATGGTCGGCATCACGCAGAACGCACCGACGCAACTGGTGGCCGGCAACATCTACGAAGGCCTGCTGCGCTACGACGAGAAGGTGAGCCCGCTGCCCGGCCTTGCGACTTCGTGGACGTCGAACAAGGAAGGCACGCTCTTCACCTTCAAGCTGAAGCCGGGCGTGACATGGCACGACGGCAAGCCGTTCACATCGGCCGACGTGGTGTTCTCCGCCGACGTGTTCCTGCGCAAGACGCACGCGCGCCTGCGCAACAACCTGGCCGCTGTCGAGAGCATCAAGGCGCTCGATCCGCTGACGGTCGAGTTCAAGCTCAAGTACCCGTTCGGCCCGTTCCTGGGCATCTTCGAGGTCGGCAGCATGCCGATGATCCCGAAGCACATCTACGAAGGCACCGACTTCGCGACCAACCCGGCCAACGCGACGCCGATCGGCACCGGTCCGTTCAAGTTCAAGGAATGGGTCAAGGGCAGCTACATCCTGCTGACGGCCAACGACAAGTACCACGTCAAGGACGTGCCGATGGTTGAGAGCGTCTACTTCCACATCATTCCCGACGCGGCCTCGCGCGCCGCGGCTTTCGAGTCCGGAAAGATCGACGTGGTGCCCGGCGGTTCGGTCGAATACTTCGACGTGCAGCGCCTTGCCAAGCTGCCGGGTGCGGCCGTCACGACCAAAGGTTGGGAGTTCTTCGCACCGCATGCCTGGATGTGGATCAACAACCGCAAGGCGCCAATGGACAACGTCAAGTTCCGTCAGGCGCTGATGCATGCGATCGACCGCGAGGCGATCTGCAAGGTGGCCTGGCAGGGTTTCGCCAAGCCGGCGACCGGGCCGTTCAACAGCAACATCAAGTTCTACAGCACCGATGTCGCCAAGTACCCGCGCAACATCGAGACAGCCAAGAAGCTGCTGGCCGAAGCCGGCTACAAGGGCGAGACGCTGCGCCTGCTGCCGCTGCCCTACGGCGAAACATGGACCCGCTCGGCGGAAATCCTGCGCCAGAACCTGGCCCAGGCCGGCGTGAAGATCGAGACGGTCGCGACCGACGTTGCCGGCTGGAACCAGAAGCTCAACGAATGGGACTACGACCTCGCCTTCACCTACGTGTATCAGTACGGCGACCCGGCGCTCGGCGTGTCGCGCAACTACACCAGCAGCAACATCGCGAAGGGCTCGCCGTTCAACAACGTCGAGGGCTATTCGAATCCGAAGGTCGATGCGCTGTTCGATGCAGGTGCCAAGGAATCGGATCCGGAGAAGCGCGCGGCGATCTACCTCGAAGTGCAGAAGATCCTGCTCGACGAAGTGCCGGTCGCGTGGTTGTACGAGATCAACTTCCCGACGCTGTACCGCAGCAAGATCAGCAATCTGGTGAGTTCCGGCATCGGCCTGAACGACAGCCTAGCCACCGCATCGATCGCATGACATGAAACGCACGCAGTTCATGTTGACCCGCGTGCTGCAGGGTCTGGTGGCGATCCTGCTGATCGCCACCGTCAACTTCATGCTGGTGCGCGCGGCGCCGGGCGATCCGGTATCGGTGATGGCGGGCGAGGCCGGCGCGTCGGATGCGCAGTTCGTCGCGCAGCTGAACAAGCAGTTCGGGCTCGACAAGCCGCTGACGACGCAGCTCGCGACCTACCTCGGCAAGGTGGTGCAGCTCGACCTCGGCTTCTCGTACCGGCAGCAGCAGCCGGTGCTCGACCTGATCCTCGACCGCCTGCCTGCGACGCTGCTGCTCACCGGCAGCGCCTTCGTGCTGTCGCTACTGTTCGGCGTGACGCTCGGTGCGCTGTCGGCGCGCAAGGCCGGCACCTGGGTCGACAGCGCCATCACGACGGTGGCGCTGGTTTTCTACGCAACGCCGCTCTATTGGCTCGCGCTGATGGCGGTGCTGATCTTTACGGTGCAGCTCGATTGGCTGCCCGGCTTCGGCTACAACACCGTCGGCTCCGGCGCGACCGGACTGGCGCTGATGTGGGACCGCTTCCTGCACCTGATCCTGCCGGTGATGACGCTCGCGCTCTTCTACATGGCGGTCTATGCGCGCATGACGCGCGCCACCATGATCGAAGTCGCGCAGATGGATTTCGTGAAGACCGCGCGCGCCAAGGGTGTGAAGCCCGGCCGCATCCTGCGTGCGCATGTACTGCGCAACGCGCTGCTGCCGGTCGTCACGCTGGCCGGCATCCAGGCCGGCGGACTGATCGGCGGCGCGGTGCTGACCGAGACCGTGTTTGCATGGCCCGGCCTCGGACGGCTGATGTTCGACGCGCTGCTTCAACGCGACTACAGCCTGCTGCTCGGCGCCTTCCTTGTGACGGCTGCCATGGCCGTGCTGTTCAACCTCATCACCGACCTGATCTACACATTGGTCGACCCTCGAATCGAACTGACATGACCCTCAACAGTCCTTTCTGGCGGCGCTTCTGTCGCAACAAGGGTGCGGTCGCAGGCCTCGCGGTGTTGCTGGTCGTCGCCATCGTCGCGCTGTTCGGTCCGTGGATCGCGACCAACGATCCATGGGGCATGGTGCAGCAGCCGTTCCTGCGACCGTGGACGGAGCCCGGCTTCGCGATGGGCACCGACACGCTCGGCCGCGACATCCTCTCCGGCGTCATCTACGGCGCGCGTATCTCGCTGCTGATCGGCGTGATCTCGACCGTGGTGGCGCTGTCCATCGGCGTGACCATCGGCGCCATCGCTGGCTATTTCGGCGGCTGGATCGATGCGACGCTGATGCGCTTCACCGAGCTGTTCCAGGCGGTGCCGAGCTTTGCGCTGGCGATCGTGCTGGTCGCGATCTTCCAGCCTTCGGTGACGTCGATCGTGGTCGCCATCGCCATCGTTTCGTGGCCGCCGGTCGCGCGGCTGGTGCGCAGCGAATTCCTCACGCTGCGCCAGCGCGATTTCGTGCAGGCCGCATTGCTTGCCGGCCAGTCGACGACGCGGATCATACTGACGCAGATCCTGCCGAATGCGATGTCGCCGATCATCGTGATGGCATCGCTGATGGTGGCGACAGCCATCCTGCTGGAGTCGAGCCTGAGCTTTCTCGGCCTGGGCGATCCGAACCAGATGAGCTGGGGCTACATGGTCGGTTCGGCGCGCACGGTATTGCGCCAAGCCTGGTGGATGGCGCTGTTCCCCGGTCTCGCCATCGTGCTCACTGTGCTGGCGCTCAACCTCGTCGGCGAAGGCCTGAACGATGGCTTGAACACGCGTAGCGACGGGAGAGGTAAATGACCGCGTCTATCCACACGCGCCCCGTGCTCGAAGTGCAGGGCCTGAGCATCTGTCTGCCCAAGGGCGCGGACCGCGCGCTGGCCGTCGAAGGCGCAACGCTTTCCGTCATGCCCGGCCAGACGCTGTGCGTGGTCGGCGAATCGGGTTCGGGCAAATCGATGATCGCCAATTCGGTGATGGGCCTGCTGCCGCAACCGCATGTGCGTCCGGTGGCCGGCAAGATTTTGTTCGAAGGCGTCGACCTGCTGACGCTGACCGAGCCGCAGATGCGCGAGCTGCGCGGACGCCGCATCGGCATGGTGTTCCAGGAGCCGATGACGGCGCTGAACCCAGTGATGCGCATCGGCGAGCAGATCGGCGAAGTGTTCGATGCGCATGTCAGCGTGCCGGCCGCAGAGAAGCGCAAGCGCATCCTCGCCGCGCTGGCCGATGTCGGCTTGCCCGACCCGGAACTCACCATCGACAGCTATCCGTTCCGGCTGTCGGGCGGCCAGCGGCAGCGCGTGATGATCGCCTGCGCGCTGGTGCTGGAGCCGCTGCTGCTGATCTGCGACGAGCCGACGACGGCCCTCGACGTGACGACGCAGGCGCAGATCCTCAAACTGGTGCGCGAACTGCAGCAGCGCCGCGGCACTGCGGTGCTTTTCATCACACACGACTTCGGCGTGGTGTCTGAAATCGCCGATCACGTCGTCGTCATGCAGACCGGCAAGGTGGTCGAATCCGGTCCGGCGCGCGAGGTGCTCGATGCGCCGAAACATGCCTATACGCGCAAGCTGATCGACGCCATCCCGACAGGCAACGCCGACCGCGTGACGCCGACGGACGACGCGCCTTTCGTGCTGCAGGTGCAGGAACTGTGCAAGACCTACGTCTCAGGCAACGGGCTCTTTAAGAAAGGACGTTCGGTGCAGGCGGCGAAAGACATCAGCTTCGACCTGCGGCGCGGCGAGACGCTGGGGCTGGTCGGCGAATCGGGTTCTGGCAAATCGAGCGTGGGCCGCTGCCTGGTCGGGCTGGCGCCGTTCGATACCGGGCGCATCCTGTTCAAGGGTCGCAACCTGGCGCAGAACGGCAACTTTCGGAAGGAAGCCGCCGGCCGCATCCAGATGGTTTTCCAGGACCCGTATGCGTCGTTGAACCCGCGTCATCGCATCGGCGCGGCCATCGCAGGCGGGCCGATCGCGCAGGGGGTGAGCAAGGCCGAAGCGATGGCGCGCACGATGGAGTTGCTGGCGCTGGTCGGGCTCGGCGCGGACGCCGCGATGCGCTATCCGCATGAGTTCTCCGGCGGACAACGCCAGCGCATCGGCATCGCCCGCGCGTTGGCGATGCAGCCTGAACTGCTGGTGGCCGACGAGCCGGTCTCCGCGCTCGACGTATCGGTGCAGGCACAGGTGCTCGATCTGTTCGCGCAGGTGCGGGAACAGTTCAAGCTGGCGATGGTTTTCATCACGCACGACCTGCGCGTGGCCGGCCAGATGTGCGACCACATCGCGGTGATGCAGCGCGGCGTGGTCGTCGAATACGGCGAGACGCACAAGGTGCTGGGTGCTCCGCAGCATCCGTACACGCAGAAGCTGATCGATGCGGTGCCGCGTCTTGCGTCACCGTCGGTCGAAGCCGCTCGCACGGAAGAGATGGTGGCCTGATGACGGCGCAAGTAATCTCTCCCCTGCCCTGCGTCGCGCTGCTCAGCGAAGTGCTCGACCTCGGCTATCTCGCCAATGCGTTTCGCAAGGCTTTCCCGGGCATCGACCTGCGGATGGGCAACGATGTCGCATCGCTCGGTCCGGTCGAGGACATCGACATCGCAGTCTGCTGGTTCCCGCCGCACGGGCTGCTGGCGCAGTTGCCGAAGTTGCAGCTGATCCAGTCGCTCGCCGCCGGCATCGACCACATCGCGGCAGATGCCGATCTTCCGCGCGACCGGCCGCTATGCCGCATCGTCGACACCACGATGGCTGCGGGCATGAAGGCCTATGTGAGCTGGGCGGTGGTGCAGCAGCATCGCGGCATGGCGGCGTATGTGGCGAGTTCAGCAGCCAGTCGATGGGAGGAACAGCCAGTGATTTCTCCGCGCCACCATCGCGTCGGCATCGCCGGGCTCGGCACGCTGGGCATGGCCTGCGCCGAGGCGCTGGCGACCATCGGCTACCAGGTGCGCGGCTGGAGCCGGAGCGCCAAGACGGACCTGCCAGAAGGCGTGCGGAGTTTCCATGGCGACGACCAGCTCGGCGAATTCCTTTCCGGCTGCGACACGCTGGTGTGCCTGCTGCCACTGACGGCGCAGACGCACGGCTTTCTGAATGCATCGCTGTTCGCGCAATTGCCGCGCGGCGCACACCTGATCAACGTCGGCCGCGGCGATCATCTGGTCGAAGCCGATCTGCTCGAAGCGCTGCAGAGCGGTCAGCTTTCCGGCGCAACGCTCGATGCGTTCTCGGTCGAGCCGCTGCCCGCCGACCATGCGTTCTGGCATGAGCCGCGCATCCTCGTCACACCGCACATCTCGACCCGCACCGATCCGTCGGTGATCGCGCAGCAGACGCTGGCGAATCTCGCGACGCTGCGGCAGGGTGAGCGGCCGCGCCATCTCGTCGACCTCGCGCGCGGCTACTGAAGCAGCGTCGTTTTCCTACATCCACAGCGAAGCCCAATGAACGCACACACACACGCCGAGCACGCAGCCAACGACATCGCATCGCACCTGCATCCGTTCACAAACATGGCGACGCATCCGCAGGTCGGGCCGATGGTGATCGTGCGCGGCGACGGCATCTTCGTGGAGGACGACCAGGGCCGGCGCTATCTCGAAGCGATGTCAGGCCTGTGGTGCGCATCGCTGGGCTTCAGCAATGCGCGTCTAGCCAAGGCGGGCAGCGACGCGCTGCACGGCCTGCCGTACTACCACACGTTCAACGGCCGCTCGAACCCGGCCGCCATCGCGCTGGCCGAGAAGCTGCTGACGCTGGCACCGGTGCCGATGTCGAAGGTGTTCTTCGCCAACTCCGGGTCCGAAGCCAACGACTCCGCCGTGAAGCTGGTCTGGTACTACTTCAACGCCATCGGCAAGCCAGAGAAGAAGAAGATCATCGCGCGCAAGAACGCGTACCACGGCGTCACCGTCGTGGCTGCGAGCCTGAGCGGGCTCATCAACAACCACCGCGATTTCGACCTGCCGATCGACCGCATCCTGCATGTCGATTGCCCGCATCACTACCGCTATGCCGACGCCGGCGAGAGCGAGGAAGCCTTCGCGACCCGACTGGCCGACAACCTCGAGAAGCGCATCCTCGAAGAAGGCCCGGAGACGGTCGGCGCCTTCATCGCCGAGCCGGTGATGGGCGCTGGCGGCGTGATCGTGCCGCCGGCCACCTACTTCGAGAAGATCCAGGCCGTGCTGAAGAAGTACGACGTGCTGCTGATCTCCGATGAAGTCATCTGCGGCTACGGGCGAACCGGGGAGATGTTCGGCTCGACGACCTTCGGCATGCGGCCCGACATCCTGACCACGGCCAAGGGCCTGTCGTCGGGCTACGTGCCGATCTCGGCGGTGATGATTTCCGAGAAGGTCTATGCGGCAGTCTCGGCCAATAGCGGAAAGATCGGCACCTTTGGCCACGGCTTCACCTACTCGGGCCATCCGGTAACTAGCGCGGTGGCGCTGGAAACGCTACAGGTCTACGAGGACGAGAACATCGTCGCGCACGTTCAATCGATCGCACCGCCGTTCCAGGAAAAGCTGCGTGCTTACGCGTCGCGCCGCTTCGTCGGCGAAGTGCGCGGGATCGGCCTGATCGGCGCGATGGAACTCGCCATCGACCCAGCCACGAAGACATCGTTCGACCCGACGCAGAAGGCCGGTGCGAAGCTGGCCGAGCTTGCGTTGGCGCAGGGCCTGATCGTCCGCGCGATGGGCGATGCGGTGGCGTTCTGCCCGCCGCTCATCATCACCGCCGAGCAGATCGACGACATGTTCGCGCGCTTCGACCGGGCGATGGCGCTGTTCGAGGAAGCGATGGCGGTCGAGGCCTGAAGCGACCTGATTCACCGACCGAAACCATCATGAAAGCCTTCTTCACCGACGACCAGCTGCTGCACGATCCGCAGCAATACATGCGGCTCGGCCGCATCCACAAGCCGGCCGATCTGCCGAGCCGCGCGCATGCACTGCGCGACGCGCTGGCATCGCGCGGCATCGCACTCGAAGCGCCGGCCGAGTACGGTCGCGCGCCACTCGAAGGCGTGCACAGCGCCGACTATCTCGACTACCTTGAGACGGCATATGCGCTGTGGCGCGAGCTGAAGATGCGCGGCGTCGAGCCGGGCATCGAGGTGCTGCCGAACCTGTCGCCGTACCACAGCGGCGTGCCGGGCGTGGCGCGCGCGCCGTGTCCGTCGCCGTCGGTCGTGGCGCGTACCGGCTACTACATCAGCGACCTGTCGTGCCCGCTCGGTCCGCACAGCTGGCGCTCGATTCTTCGGTCGGCGCACACGGCAGTCGCCGCAGCCGATGCGGTGCTGGAGAGCGGTGGCGCGGCCTATGCGCTGTGCCGCCCTTCCGGCCACCATGCGCACCGCGACCGCGCGGGCGGCTTCTGCTTCGTCAACAACAGCGCCGTCGCTGCCCACCGGCTGTGGGAGCGGCACGGTCGCGTGGCGGTATTCGACGTCGATGCGCACCACGGCGACGGCACGCAGCACATCTTCTATGCACGCGACGACGTGATGACCGTGTCGATCCATGCCGACCCGGCGAATTACTACCCGTTCTATACCGGCTACGCGCATGAACGCGGCGTCGGGGCCGGCGAAGGCTTCAACCTGAACCTGCCGCTTCCGCACGGCGCGAGCAACGATGTCTTCCTGCAGGCCGTCGACCAGGGCACTGTAGCGCTGCGCGAGTTCAAGCCGGAGGCGCTGGTGCTGGCACTCGGTTTCGACAGCTACAAGGACGATCCGATCAGCGTGCTGAAGCTGGACCTCGACGCCTACCGCCACATCGGCGAACGCGTAGGCGCGCTGGGACTTCCGACGGTGGTGGTGCAGGAAGGCGGCTACATGGTGGAGGCGATAGGCCCGGCGCTGGACATGTTCCTGAGCGGCTTCGAGGCCGCCCGGTGAGCGCCGGATTTCGGGTCCTGCTCCTTCCCCTTCTGGGGGAAGGCTGGGATGGGGGCCCGGGCGGTGGATGTGGCCTGCACATTGGAAACGCCGTCAGCCCCCACCCCTGCCCTCCCCCAAAAGGGGAGCGAGCAAAGACATGAATGCTGCTAGCAATCGGGCGGGTGTCGCCTTCTTCTTCTGCGCGCTCATCGCCTTCGCGTCCTACGACGCCTTCTGCAAGTTCATGCTGCAGTTCTACCCCGCGCCATTCATCAACATCATGCGGTACGTGGCAGTGACCGGCATCGCCTTCGCGATGCTGCTGCACCACGGCGACCTGCGTTTCTGGCGTGCGCCGCAGAAGAAGCTCCTGCTGTTGCGCGGGATGATGCTCGCGACCGTCGCGACCTGCTTCATGACCGCGCTAACCTGGATGCCGCTGGCCGAGGCCACCGCCATCTACTTCACCGCGCCGTTGCTGATGGTCGCGCTGTCGCCGTGGATGCTCGGCGAGCACGTGCCGCGCAGCCGCTGGGTGGCGGTGATCTTCGGTTTCGGCGGCATGCTGCTGATCGTGCGGCCGGGAGGCAGTCTTCCGTTGCTCGGCACCGCGCTGATGGTGGTGTCGGCCGTCTGCTACGCGATCTTCCAGCTGCTCACCCGCCGCCTTGCCGGCCTGGTGCCGAGCCCCGTGCAATACGCATGGACCGCGCTGGCCTGCCTGGTCGTCACGCTGATCCCCGCACCCTTCTTCCTGCCGTCGCAGATGCCGCCGGCCGGCGATGTATTCCTGCTGCTGGCTGGCGGCGCGTGCAGCGGCGCGGCGCAATGGCTCCTGCTCGCGGCCTTCGCGCGGGTGGAGGCGTCGACGCTGGCGCCGCTCAACTACTTCCAGCTGCTGCTGGCCGTCGCCTTCAGCACCTTCTGGTTCCACAAGCCGCCGGACGCGATGGCGACCGCCGGAATCGCCCTGATCGTCGCGGCCGGCCTGTATCTGGCACGCTCGAACATCGCCGCAAGACCCCGACCGGCATTGAACTGACGAGACAAACACAATGACAAGCCCCACCTTCGCCGGCATCAGGAAAGCCGGCAAGCCCGTCGATGATGCACTGTTCGCCTCCGTCGAATCGCCCGACCTCGTCGCCCTGGTAGAAGCCCAGCTGACCCGCGCCATCGTCGACGGCAAGCTGCCGCCCGGCGCGCGCATCGTCGAGGCAGACATCGCCCGCCGCATGGGCATCAGCCGCGCGCCTGTGCGCGAGGCGGCGCGACGGCTCGAACGCCAGGGCGTACTGGTCGCGCGACCGCGCCACGGCTTCGCGGTGCGGACCATCAGCGTGCAGGAGATCGACGACCTGTACGAAGTGCGCATCAGCATCGAACTGACCAATATCGAGCTGGCCTGCCGCAAGGCCGACGATGCCGGCATGGCCCGCGTGAAGACGCTGCTCGACAAGATGATGAAGCCCGACGCGAGTACGCCGCAAGACGAACGCATCACCACCGACCTGGAGCTGCACATGCTGATCTGCGAGCTCGCCGGAAACGCGCGGCTGCTGCGGATATTTACCGACACGCAGATGGAAATGCGCATGATCATCGCGCTCATCAACGCGGTCGACGACTCGGCCGCGGTGGCCGCGACGCACGGCGTGATCGTCGCCGCATTGCTGCGTCGCGATGCCGATGCGGCCAAACACGCGATGCGCGTGCACCTCGAATACGCATGGGAGCACGTGCGCGCGCTGTTCGTCGAGCAGCACGGCACCGACCCCGTCCAGCCGCGCCGCCGCATCGAACTGGGAGCACTCGCATGAAGGTCGTCTACTGCGACACGCACAAAGACCACGACCCGCAACTCTTCATGGTGCGCGGCAAGCTCAAGCGCAGCAACGAGCAACCCGAGCGCGCCTTCCGCCTGCTGAGCGCGGTGCAGGCCGAGGGCCACGAGATCGTCGCCTGCGAAGACTTCGGCGCCGGTCCGCGCGCCGCCATCCACACGCCCGAATACCTGCGATTCCTGCAGACTGCCTACGCGCGCTGGCAGCTGCTCGACGACCCGTCGCCGGAGGTGATGCCGAACATCCATCCCTTCCCCGGCCAGCCGTGCACCTACCCGGAAAGCGTGGTCGGGCAAGCCGGCTTCCACATGGGCGACGCCGCCTGTTCCATCGGCGCGCACACGTGGGAAGCCGCCATCGCCTCGGCCAACATGGCGACGCATGCGGCGCAGCTGGTGCTCGACGGCGAGCGCGCGGCCTATGCGCTGTGCCGGCCGCCCGGCCACCATGCATACGTCGATCGCGCGAACGGCTTCTGCTATCTCAACAACGTCGCCATCGCCGCGCAATACCTGCGGCGCGTGCACGACCGCGTGGCGATCCTCGACATCGACGTGCACCACGGCAACGGCACGCAAGGCGTCTTCTACCGTCGCGCCGACGTGCTGACGATCTCGCTGCACGGCGACCCGCGCAACTTCACGCCCTACTTCACCGGCCATGCGCACGAACGTGGCGAGAGCGAAGGCCTGGGCTACAACATCAACAAGCCGCTGCCGCTCGGCACCGACATCGGCGGCTATCTGCCTGCCCTGCAGGATGCGTGCGACAGCATCCGCGCCTTCGCGCCCGGCGCGGTCGTCGTCGCGCTCGGCCTCGATGCGCACGAGCGCGATCCGTACAAGGGCATGAAGATCGAGACGCCCGGCTTCGCGGTGCTGCTTGCGGAGATCGCGCGACTCGGCCTGCCGACCGTTCTGGTGCAGGAAGGCGGCTATCTCTCCGACGACCTGGGGCCGAACATCGCGAGTGCGCTGCGCGGCTTCGCGAGCGCCGCATGAGCGCAATCGATTTCGACGATGCGCAGGTGCTGAGCCAAGGCTCGCCGGCCCTCGACGACGACTGGGTGCGACAGCTCGCAGAAAAGCGCTACGGCCTCGTCGGCGAGATCAAACCGCTGACCGGCGAGCGCGACCGCAACTACCGCATCGAGCGTGCATCGGATGGCGCGCGCTTCATGCTGAAGATCTCGCATCCGGCGGAGACCGCGCTGGTCGCCGACTTCCAGACGCAGGCGCTGCTGCATCTGGCGAAATCCGATCCCGAGTTGCCGGTGCAACGCATCGTCCAGACGCTCGACGGCGCACCTTCTTTCGTCTGCGATCCCGGCGACGGCCTTCCGCGCGTCGTGCGCCTGTTCACCTACCTGCCCGGCCTGCCGCTGCCCGACGCACCGCGCACGCCGCTGCAGCAGCAGAACCTCGCACGCATGCTCGCGCGCCTCGACCTCGCGCTGCAAGGCTTCGACCATGCAGCTGGCGAACTGAAACTGCCGTGGGACATCCAGCGCGCCGACAGCGTGCGCGGGCTGCTCGCGCTCATCGCCGATGCCGACCGCCGCGCGCTGGCTCAAGCCGCGCTCGACCGCTTCGAACGCGACGCCAAGCCGGTGCTGCCGACACTGCCTGCGCAGCCGATCCACAACGACTTCAACATCTACAACGTGCTCGTCGATCCGCAGGACACCGATCGCATCGCAGCCATCCTCGACTTCGGCGACATGGTGCGCGCGCCGGCCGTGAACGATCTGGCGGTGGCCGCTGCGTACCAGGTCGGCACGGGTGACGACCCGCTTGCCGACATCGTGCCCTTCGTCGCGGCGTACCACGCGGTGCGTCCGCTGTCGGCTGCGGAGGTCGACGTGCTGTTCACGATGATCGTCGCGCGTCTCGTGATGGTGGTCGCGATCAGCGGCTGGCGGGCGGCGCGGTATCCGGAGAACGCGGAATATCTGATGCGCAACAACGCGCTGTCGTGGGCGCGTCTCGCGGCCTGCGAACGTGTCGGCGCGCCGGCTGCGACGCTGGCTTTCCGCATCGCCTGCAGGCTGAACTGAACCGTTACCTCGACACATGTCCACGATCCCTGCCGACACGCAAACCCTGATGGACCGCCGCGCCCGCGCGCTCGGTCCGGCCTATCGACTGTTCTACGAAACGCCGCTGCGTCCGGTGCGCGGCGAAGGCGTGTGGCTGCACGACGCTGACGGCAAGCGCTATCTCGATGCGTACAACAACGTCGCCTCGGTCGGTCACTGCCATCCGCACGTGGTCGAAGCCATCGGGTGGCAGGCATCGGTGTTGAACACGCACACGCGCTACCTGCACGAAGGCGTGCTCGATTACGCCGAACGCCTGCTCGCGACGATGCCCGGCGAACTCGCGCATGCGATGTTCACCTGCACCGGCAGCGAAGCCAACGATCTCGCGATGCGCATCGCGCGCGCGCACACAAAGGCCGAAGGGCTCATCGTCACGCGCTTCGCGTACCACGGCGTCACGTCGGCCATCGCCGGTGCATCGCCGTCGCTCGGCAAGTTCGTGCAGCTCGGAGAAAACGTGCGCACGGTGCCCGCACCCGATAGCTACCGCATCGCGCCCGAAGCAATGGGCAAGGCATTTGCGGACGGCGTGCGTGCCGCCATCGCCGACCTGAAAGCCGCCGGCATGCGCCCCGCCGCGCTCATGCTCGACACCTCGTTCTCCAGCGACGGCATCTTCACCGACCCGCCCGGCTTCATCGCCGAGGCAGTCGATGCGGTGCGCGAAGCCGGCGGTCTCTTCATCGCCGACGAAGTGCAGGCCGGGCTCGGTCGGACGGGCGATGCGCTGTGGGGCTTCCAGCGCCACGGCGTAGTGCCCGACATCGTCACGATGGGCAAGCCGCTCGGCGCCGGCCATCCGCTCGCCGGGCTCGCCGTAAAGCCCGAAGTGCTGGCTGCGTTCGGCCGCGAATGCCGCTACTTCAATACCTTCGGCGGAAACCCGGTGTCGATGGCGGCGGGCATGGCGGTGATGGATGTGATCGAGCGCGAAGGGCTGGCTGAGAACGCGCAACGCGTGGGTGCGTATCTGCGTGGCCGGCTGCGTGAGCTGACCGTGCGGCATCCGCTGATCGGCGATGTGCGCGGCGCGGGGTTGTTCGTCGGCGTCGAGCTGGTGACCGACCGCGAAGCGAAGACGCCGGCGACTGCGGAGACGGTGCGTATCGTGAACGGCATGCGCGAGCGCGGTGTGCTGCTGAGCGGGACCGGGGAACACGCGAATATCTTGAAGATCCGTCCGCCCCTGGTGTTCTCGGAGGGGAATGCGGATCTGCTGGTGGAGACGCTGGATGGGGTATTGAGGGACCTGTCGGCAGGTTGAAGGCCGCCTAACCCGACGCGTTCTATGTGAGAAGCGCCGGAAACTTCGCTCCCAAGAACAACCGGGTATGCGCAAGCAGGCTTTGCGCCTGGGCCATGCACTCGACGACCACCGCATGGCCGACAGGATCGCCTTCGTAGTCGTTCTGGTTTCGCTGCTTGCGTAGAGCATCGAGCACGATGATCACGTCCTTCGGAAGCTCCATCGTGAGCGGCAAGGCTTGCAAGGCGGTCTGGTGATGCCCCGGCTGGCTGGTGGCGGTCCGGTAGCCCTGCGCCCAGAGACCGAGCATCGCGCACTGAAGAATGCATTTGTACGCGGCATCGAAACGGTTTTCCGGGCTCAGCGCCTGCAATTGGGCGTCTGCAAGATTGCGCGTGGCTGCAGCAAGCAGACGCTGCACGCCTTGCGGCGTCGCCTCAAACGCCTGCAGGCGCTGGATGGCCAGCAAATTGACCAAGGTCATGTTCGGTTCCGATCAGAAGAAGTCGTGGGCCCGCGAATATGTTGCTCACGAAGGAGTCTCGCGCGTCGATGTGCTGTCGCAGTTCTACCGGGCTGTAGACCACCGGGTTGATTTCGCGGCCAAGTTCGGACTGTGCGTCATGCAGCGCGCGGACGACATCGCCGAAGCTGTGTCCGGTGACGACCAGCACGTCCACATCGCTGGCCGCGTTTTCAGTGCCGCCGGCGACCGAGCCGAAGATGAAGGCCAGCTCAGGCTGCAGAGGCGTCAATGCTGACTTCAACACCTCAGAGGTGCCGGTGGTTTTTCGAAGCAAACCCGCAAGCTCAAGAAAAACGGGTGATTCGCGATTGGCCTGATAGCGCACCTGATTGCCCTGCGCTTTTCTCAACAGCAAACCTGCTTCTGCCAGCCTCGACAGCTCCTTGTGCAAGGTGCCGGGCGCCGTGTTCGTCAAACGTGCCAGCTCACGGACGTGGTAGTCCATGTCTGGGTGCAGCAGCAGCTGACTCAAGACTTTCTTGCGATAGCTGCCAAATAGAAGATCGGCCAACATGACAGATAGGTGAAGCCTTTCAAGCTTTTATTGTAGTGAAATTAGCTTCGATCGAAGCAGTTTTTGCTACGATTTCGATTGCTTGCTTTGGGTGCTTATCTAATACCCGCGCCCCGAATCCACCAACCCCGGCAACGCATCGAACCCCACCCCCGCCTCCAGTGCCCTGATCTTCCCCGCGATCTGCGCGATCGATTCATCGCGCAACGTCCGCGCCGATCCGTGCGGCGTCACGACGATCTTCGGATGGCGCCAGAACGGATGATCGGCCGGCAACGGTTCCTGCTCGAACACATCCAGCGTCGCGCCGGCAAGTTGTCCGGCGTCGAGCAAAGGAATCAGGTCGTCCTCGACCAGATGCGCGCCGCGCGCCACGTTGATGACGTAACCGCCCGGCTTGCCGCCGTTCAGCTTCAACAGGCTTTCGCGCCGCATCACGCCGCGCGTATCCGGCGTGACCGGCAGCAGACAGACCAGCACGCGGCTCGCGGCGAGGAAATCGTCGAAGCTTTCGGCACCCGCGAAGTTGCGAACGCCATCGATATGTTTGGGCGTGCGGCTCCAGCCGTTGATCGGAAAGTCAAACTGCGCAACAGCCTTGGCAACACGCTCGCCCAACACGCCAAGTCCCATGATGCCGACCGGGAAATCGGCCCTCGGACGCGGCTTTCGAAATGTCCAGCGTCCCGCACGCGCTTCCGCTTCGTACGCGTCGAATTCGCGGAAGTGCCGGATTAGCGCATGGCAGACGTATTCGGCCATCTGCACCGACATGCCGGCATCGTCGAGCCGGACGATGCGGGCGTTCGGCGGCAGCCTGAGACCGATCAACGCATCGACGCCCGCGCCGATGTTGAATAGCCCGCGCAGTTGCGGCTGGTCGTCGATGAAAGCCTGCGGCGGCATCCAGACGACAGCATGGTCGGCGGGCGGCGTGCCGGGTTCCCAGGCTTCGATGTCGGCGCCGGGCAGTGCGGCGCGGAGGCCGGAAACCCAGGGGTCGGGGCGGGTGTCGGTGAGGCAGACGGTGATTCGCATGCGCGCAATTCTCGCCGCGCATGAAGCCGTTTTTCAGCTCAGGCTGCGATGCGCAATAGCTCCGATCCCTCGGTCACCTGATCGCCCGGCGCGCAAAGAAGTTCTTCGACCGTGCCGTCGGCAGGCGCGGCGATGGTGTGTTCCATTTTCATTGCTTCCATGACGGCCAGAGGCTGGCCGCGTGTGACCTTGTCGCCGGCCTTGACCGCGAAGGACACGACCTTGCCCGGCATCGGCGCGGTCAGGCGACCGCCTTCGGCCTGCGTGTCGCCGGCGTGCGCGAGACGGTCGACGGTCGCAATGCGTGTCGCGCCTTTTCCGGCGAAGACATGTGCGACGGACTGGCGCTGGTAGACATCCAGCGTCTGGCGTTCGCCGTCGTAGGTCAGCGCAATCCGGCCGCCGGGCAGGGTATCGATGACCAGCGGGCCAGAGACGCCGCCGACGTCGAGCGTCAGCGCGCCGTCGTGCAGATAGTGCAACGTCGCGGTCTGCATCTCGCCGCGAAACTCGAAGGCGAAGATGCGCGCGGTGGTGCCGAGCGAGCGCCAACCGTCGCGCCGGCTGAACGGGTCCGGCGTCGCGGACGCGCGTTCGTCGAGCAGCGTTCGCGCGATCGACGCGGCAGCCGCCATCGGCAGGCCCAGCGGCTCGCGATCGAACAGCACCGCGCGCTCACGCTCGATGAGTGCGGTGTCGAGATCGGCCTTGGAGAACGAATCGGTGGCAAGCACCCCGCGCAGGAACTGCACGTTGGTCTGCACGCCGACGATGTGGACTTGCGCCAAGGCAGTGTCGAGCCGCGCGAGCGCCTCGTCGCGCGTCGCGCCGTGGACGATCAGCTTGGCGATCATCGAATCGTAGAACGGCGATATCTCGCCACCCTCGCGCACGCCGTCGTCGATGCGGACCGGGCCACGCTCGAAGGCCGTGGCCTGCGGCTTGCGGTAGACCTGCAACGTACCGGTCGCGGGCAGGAAGTTGTTGTCCGGGTTCTCGGCGCAAATGCGCGCCTCGATCGCGTGGCCGTGGATCTTGAGGTCGGCCTGCTTCAGCGGCAACGGCTCGCCCGAAGCCACACGCAACTGCCATTCGACGAGATCGAGTCCGGTGATCGCTTCCGTCACCGGATGCTCGACCTGAAGCCGCGTATTCATCTCCATGAAGAAGAAGTTCATCTCACCGCCAGCTCGCTGTTCGACGATGAATTCGACCGTTCCCGCACCGACGTAATTCACCGCCTTGGCCGCAGCAACGGCGGCAGCGCCCATCTGCTGGCGCATCGATTCGCTCATGCCGGGCGCAGGCGCTTCTTCGAGCACCTTCTGGTGCCGGCGCTGCACCGAACAGTCGCGCTCGAAAAGATAGACGCAATCGCCATGCGTGTCGCCGAAGACCTGGATTTCGATATGGCGCGGACGCTGGACGTACTTCTCGATGAGTACAGCGTCGTCGCCGAAGCTGTTGATCGCCTCGCGCTGACATGATGCGAGCGCAGCCGCGAAGTCTTTCGACGTTTCGACAGCGCGCATGCCCTTGCCGCCGCCGCCCGCGCTGGCCTTGATCAGCACCGGATAGCCGATGCGGTCGGCCTCGCGCTGCAGCAGCGCCGGGTCCTGGTCATGGCCGTGGTAGCCGGGGACCAGCGGCACGCCGGCAGCCTCCATCAGCTGCTTCGATGCGGCCTTGAGGCCCATGGCCTTGATGGCCGATGGCGGCGGACCGATGAAGACGAGCCCGGCGTCGGCACAGGCCTGCGCGAACTCCTCGTTCTCGCTCAGGAAACCGTAACCCGGATGGACGGCTTCGGCGCCCGTGGCCTTGGCGGCTTCGAGGATCTTTTCCCAGCGCAGGTAGCTGTCCTTCGGCGCGCTGCCGCCGATGTGCACCGACTCGTCGCAGGCGCGCACGTGGTTGGCGTTCGCGTCGGCATCCGAATACACCGCGACGGTGCGGATCGCCATGCGACGTGCGGTCGCAGCGATGCGGCAGGCGATCTCGCCACGGTTGGCGATCAGGATCTTCTTAAACATTCGGTGTGTCTCCAGGAAGCTTCTTTGAATTTTTCGACGTGAACGGGAAGGCGGACACGACACCCGGATCGGGCTTGCCGCTGAAGATGCGCGTGACGCGGCCGACCAGCCCGCGCAGGAAGCGCCAGCTCTTGCGGATCAGCCATACGCTGGCGACCAGCACAACGACGAACAGCACCACGAACACGAGCGGATGCGCGACCGCGAGCCAGAGACTCGCCGGCACCATGCTGTCTTCGACCAGCGAGGCACCGACGTTGCTGAACGGTTCGGGCGACGTATTGATGGCGGCGCGCGTGGTCGCCTTGGCCGCATGTGCCGTCGCCGCGAAACCACCGCCCAGCAATGCTGCGATCAGCGCCATCACCGCATGGTCGCCACCAAAAACGCCGGCCGCGAGTGCCGCGCCCGCCGGGATGCGGATGACCGTGTGCACCATGTCCCAGAGCGAATCGAGCCCCGGAATCTTGTCGGCGAAGAACTCGATGAAGACCATGAACCCGGCGACCGCCATCACGACCGGATTCGCCAGCAGGTGCAGACCGCTCGGCAGCGGCACCCATCCGAAGTAGCCGGCGAGCCCGGTCAACAACACGACGAGATAGAGCCGGATGCCGCTGGCCCAGCCAATCGCGGCGGCCAGCGCGAGCAACTGGGGCATGTCGAGTTCGGGCATCTCAGGCGATCCAGTTGGGTTTGCGCTTCTGCAGGAAAGCCTGGACGCCTTCGCGGCCTTCGTTGCTGGCGCGGATGTCGGCAATGCCTTCGACGGTCTTCGCAATCAGCGCATCGTCGATCTCACGGCCGCCGACATCGGCCAGCAGCGTCTTGCAAGCGCGTACGGCGGCAGGGCTTGCAGAAGTAAGCGCCTTGAGCAGTTCGTCGACCTTGGCATCGATGGCGTCTGCCGCGACCACCTCGTGCACGAATCCGATGCGATGCGCCTCGGCGGCGGTGAAGCGCTCGGCCGTAAGGAAGTAGCGCTGCGAAGCGCGCGCGCCCATCGCCCGGATCACGTACGGGCTGATGGTCGCGGGGATCAAACCGATCTTTACTTCGCTGAGGCAATACCAGGCGGTATCGACGCTCACCGCGATGTCGCAGGCCGCGACAAGCCCCATGCCGCCGGCATAGACATCGCCCTGCACGCGCGCGATGGTCGGCTTGGGACATTCGGCGATAGTCCGCAGCATGTCCGCGAGCTTGCCGGCATCCGCGAGGTTCTCGTCGCGGGTGTAGTCGGCCATGCGGCGCATCCAGTTGAGGTTCGCGCCGGCGCAGAACGCCGGGCCGCTGGCGCCGAGTACGACAGCGCGCACTTCCGGCGCGGCGCCAGCTTCGACGAAGGCCTGCGTGAGTTCGGCGATGACGATGTCGTCGAATGCATTGCGGGTATCGGGCTGGTCGAGCCAGATGCGGGCGACGCGGTCGTCGATGGTGAGTTTCAGTTTGGTGAAGTCAGTCATCGAGACGCTCCTTTTTCGGCGACGCATCGTTCAGGCCTTCGATGCCATCGAAGTCGCGGTCTGCATGCAGCAGCGCGCAATCGTGTTCCAGACACCATGCAGCCACCATCAGATCGATCGGGCTGCGGATGGTGATTCCCTGGCGTCGCTGCTGCCGGTAGAGGTTGGCTGCGCGCAAGGCAACGGCCTCGCCACCGGCGGTGGAAAGCGGAAGACCCGCAAAGGCCTGCCGCGCCAGGCGCCATTCACGATCATGCGCAAAGCCGCGCAACACTTCCATGAGGACCAGGTCGAGCACCACGAGCTGATCGGCGTTGTCCTCCAACAGAGCGCCTAGGGCGGCCGTCTGGGGGGTGTCCCTGTTGCGAAAGAAGTCGATCCAGACACTGGAGTCCACGGTCATCATGACCGTGTTCGCTTCATGCGTCCGTACGGAGGCGGCGCAGGCGCCTGAACGGTCTGCGGCTCAGCGGGCAAGTGCGTCCAGTCGATGCTCTCGTCCCCCATCCACTGAAGCTTGCCGCGCAGGGCAAGGAGCTTCTGGTACGTCTCGCGCCGCGCCAGCAACCGAAGGCCTTCTTCTACCGCGTCCTTCTTGGTCTTGAAGCCACCTGCTCGCATGGCAGCTGCCATGAGCTCGTCGTCGATCACGATATTCGTCCGCATAAATGTCCAAATGTGTACGTAAATTGCAAATCATACACATCACATCCGAAAGATGCCGAATTTCGGCTCCGGTATCGGCGCGTTGCGCGAAGCAGCCAAGCCCAGCGCCAGCACGCGCCGCGTATCGGCCGGATCGATGATCCCGTCGTCCCATAGCCGCGCCGTCGCGTAATACGGATGGCCCTGCTCCTCATATTGCTGGCGGATCGGTGCCTTGAAGGCTTCTTCCTCGTCCTTGCTCCAGCTGCGGCCCTTCAGTTCGATACCGTCGCGCTTGACCGTGGCGAGCACGCTCGCGGCCTGCTCGCCGCCCATCACGCTGATGCGTGCGTTGGGCCACATCCAGAGGAAGCGCGGCGAATACGCGCGGCCGCACATGCCATAGTTGCCGGCGCCGAAACTGCCGCCGATGATGATCGTGAACTTGGGAACGTTGGCAGTCGCCACCGCAGTCACCATCTTGGCGCCGTGGCGCGCGATGCCTTCGTTCTCGTACTTGCGGCCGACCATGAAGCCGGTGATGTTCTGCAGGAACACGAGCGGGATCTTGCGGTGGCAGCACAGCTCGATGAAGTGCGCGCCTTTCTGCGCGGACTCGGAAAACAGGATGCCGTTGTTGGCGACGATGCCGACCGGCATGCCCTCGATCTCCGCGAAACCGCAGACCAGCGTGGCACCGAAGCGCTGCTTGAACTCGTGGAACTCGCTGCCGTCGACGATGCGGGCGATGATTTCGCGAACGTCGAAAGGTTTGCGGGTGTCGGTGGGGATGACGCCGTAGAGCTCTTCCGGTGGAAAAGCCGGAGCCTCGCGAACCGTGTCTGTGCTGCGAATGGCCTCGCGATTCAGATTCGCCACCGCCGACCTCGCCAACGACAGCGCATGAAGATCGTTCTGCGCCAGATGGTCCGCCACACCCGACAGCCGCGTGTGTACGTCCCCGCCGCCCAGGTCCTCGGCCGTAACGACCTCGCCGGTCGCGGCCTTCACCAGCGGCGGGCCGCCCAGGAAGATTGTGCCCTGCTCCTTCACGATGATCGATTCGTCGCTCATCGCCGGCACGTAGGCGCCGCCGGCCGTGCACGAACCCATCACCACCGCGATCTGCGGGATGCCGACGGCGCTCATGTTGGCCTGGTTGTAGAAGATGCGGCCGAAGTGCTCGCGGTCGGCGAAGACTTCGTCCTGGTTCGGCAGGTTGGCACCACCGGAGTCGACTAGGTAGATGCACGGCAAGCGGTTCTGCTCGGCGATTTCCTGCGCGCGCAAGTGCTTCTTGACCGTCATCGGGTAGTACGTACCGCCCTTCACCGTCGCATCGTTGCAGACGATCATGCAATCGACGCCGCTGACGCGACCGATGCCGGCGATCAGCCCGGCACCCGGTGCCGATTCCGCGCCCTTGCCGTCGAGATACATCCCGTAGGCGGCGAGCGGCGCGATCTCCAGAAAGGGCGTGCCCGGGTCGAGCAACTCGGCGACGCGGTCGCGCGGCAAAAGCTTGCCGCGTGCGACATGCTTGGCGCGCGCAGCCTCGCCGCCGCCGGCCTCGACCTTGGCGAATTGGGCGTGCAGGTCGTCGACCAGCGCCCGCATCGCTGCGGCGTTGGCCTGAAAGTCCGCGGAGCGGGCGTTGAGTTTGGTTTCGAGCTTGCTCATCGGATGTTGGCGTTCGGATTCAGGACGTTTCGGAAAACAGTTCGCGACCGATCAGCATGCGGCGGATTTCGCTCGTGCCGGCGCCGATCTCGTACAGCTTGGCATCGCGCCACAGCCGCTCGACCGGAAAATCCTTGGTGTAGCCGACGCCTCCCAGCGCCTGCACCGCTTCGCCGGCCATCCACGTCGCCTTCTCGGCCGAATACAGGATCGCGCCGGCGGCATCCTTGCGAAAACTGCGCGCATGGTCGTTGCGATCGCAGGCCTTGCCGACCGCGTACACGTAGGCGCGCGTGGCCTGCCAGGTCGAGTACATGTCGGCCAGCTTGCCCTGCATCAGCTGGAACTCGCCGATGCTCTGGCCGAACTGCTTGCGCTCGTGCACGAACGGAATCACCGCATCCATGCATGCGGCCATGATCCCGAGCGGGCCGCCCGACAGCACGGCGCGCTCGTAGTCGAGGCCGCTCATCAGCACCTTGGCACCCATGCCTTCGCCGCCGAGCACGTTCTCCTCCGGCACCTCGCAGTTGTCGAAGAACAGCGGGTAGGTGTTGGAGCCGCGCATGCCGAGCTTGTCGAGCTTGGTACCGGCAGAAAAGCCCGCGAAGCCCTTCTCGACGATGAAGGCCGTCATGCCGCGCGCGCCCATCTCGGGCTCGGTCTTGGCATAGATGACCAGCGTGTCGGCATCGCCGCCGTTGGTGATCCACATCTTGCTGCCGTTGAGCACGTAGCGATCGCCCTTCTTCTCGGCGCGCAGCTTCATGCTGACGACGTCGGAGCCGGCATTCGGCTCACTCATCGCCAATGCGCCGACATGCTCGCCGCTGACCAGCTTCGGCAGGTATTTCGTTTTCTGCGCCTGGCTGCCGTTGCGGTGGATCTGGTTCACGCACAGGTTCGAATGCGCCCCGTACGACAGCCCGACCGAAGCCGATGCTCGCGACACCTCCTCCATCGCGACCATGTGCGCGAGGTAGCCGAGTTGCGTGCCGCCGTATTCCTCGGAGACGGTCATGCCGTGCAGGCCGAGGTCGCCGAGCTTTTTCCAGAGGTCGGCCGGGAACAGGTTCTCGCTGTCGACCTTTGCGGCGCGCGGCGCGATTTCCGCATCCGCGAAATCGACGATGGCGTCGCGCAGGGAATCGACGGTGTCGCCGAGGTCGAAGTTCAGGCCCGGAAGGGTCGTCGATGGCATGGGTTTGTCTCCTTGCTGTTGCTCGCAAAGATGCAGCTTACGCCCGTGAAGTCCGCAGATGCCGCCACAATGGTTGCAAATCCAGCCACGTTTTCCCGCAGTCTTTTCCATCTTCCATGTCCTCGCCGACGCTTCTCAAATCCGCTCGTGCCGCGACGCCGATGGCTTTTGTGCAGGCGATCGTCCGGGCCTATACGCATTACGGTGCCGATCCGGCCGCAGCGCTGCATGCGGCACAGATCGCGCCGCAAACCGTCGGCGATCCGGCTGCTCGCGTGACGGCCGCGCAATTCGAGGCGCTCAACGCGCATGCGATGCAGGAGCTCGACGACGAGGCGCTCGGCTGGTTCTCGCGCCGGCTGCCGTGGGGCAGTTACGGCATGCTGTGTCGCGCATCGCTGACCGCACCGGATCTCGGCGTGGCGATCAAGCGCTGGTGCCGGCACCATCGTCTGCTTACCGACGACATTGCGCTCGACCTGCGGTTAAGCGGCGGCGTGGCGACGGTGTCGATCGAGGAACGCCGGCCGCTGGGCGTATTTCGCGAACTGTGCCTGGTGTCGAGCCTGCGCTTCCTGCACGGATATGCCTCATGGGCAATCGACTCGCGCATTTCGCTTCGGGAAGCGCATTTCCCGTTCGCGCTGCCCGCGCACGGCGATTCCTATCCGCTGATGTTCGGCGGCAGCCTGCATTTCGACATGCCGCGCGCCGGCTACAGCTTCGACGAGCGCTACCTCGCTTTGCCGCTGCAACGCGACGAACGCGCACTGCGGACCATGCTCAAGCGCGCATTGCCGCTGACGGTGCTGCAGTATCGGCGCGACCGGTTGCTGGGCGAACGCGTGCGCGAGTTGCTGCAGACTCACAGCACTGAAGTCTTCAACGCAGAGGGGATCTCGGGTCTGCTTCACATCTCGAGCCGGACGCTGCACCGCCAACTGCACGAGGAAGGGCTTTCGTTGCAGACGCTGAAAGACGAGGTGCGACATGCACAAGCGGTCGAGCAACTGCGCCGTACCGCAAGGCCGATCAAGCAGATCGCGCTGGCCGTCGGTTTCAGGAACGAAAAGAGTTTCTCGCGCGCATTTCTCGGATGGACCGGCATGACACCGGGCGAGTTTCGGCGCGTATCCTTTCAGCATCCATGACGACATCCATCGCTCGCCCTCCTTCTCTCTCGCAACGCCTAAAGGCAGAAACCGAACCGCAACACCTGCGCATGCACGACCTCATGGAACGAGGAAAACCGTTCGCCGACCTGAAGCATTACGCACGGTTCGTCGCCGCGCAATACCTGTTCCAACGCGACATCGAACATCTGTTCGCCGATCCGGCCGTCCGAGCGGCCGTGGCCGACCTCGACGCGCGTGGCCGCGAAGCAGCGTCGCTCTCCGATCTTGCGGATCTAGGCGCAATCGTGCCGCAGGATGCGCTGGCGAGCATCGGTGTGAACATGCCTGAGGCGCTCGGCTGGCTGTACGTTTCGGAAGGTTCGACGCTGGGCGCCGCATTTCTGTTCAAGGAGGCCGAGCGCAATCTCGGGCTTACGGCAGATTTCGGTGCTCGCAATCTGGCAGCGTATCCGGAGGGTCGGGCGACGGTATGGCGCCGGTTCGTCGCCTCGCTGGACGATGAAGCGCTGGCGCCTGAAACGCACGATGCGATCATCCAGGGCGCGTTGGCCGCATATGGGCGGTTCGGCAATCTGTTGCAGCGCCATTTCGACTTGCATGCCTGATCGCAAACAGCCTGAACAAGTGAAAACGGGGCCAGGAAAGAATTCCTGGCCCCGTTCATGAGACGCTTTTGAAGCCGCCGTGTCTGGAGCGGGATAAGAGACTCGAACTCTCGACCTATACCTTGGCAAGGTATCGCTCTACCAACTGAGCTAATCCCGCAATTTTTTGCGTCTCGAATTATATAACGTAAATCCGGGCTTTCTCGAGGATGCCGATCTTCAGGTGAGCAGCAACGTCATTCCAGGATCGCCTTTCTTCATCGCGCGCTGGTAGGACTCGCGCGATCCGATGCGCGCCAGATAAGAAAGGATGTTCGAGTACGGCGATAGATCCAGAGGCATGAAGTAGCGCATCGTGGTCAGCGTGAACACGATCATGATGTCCGCCGCGGTCAATTCGCTGCCGGCCAGGTATTCGGACTCGCCCAGTCGTGCGTCGACCAGCGCCATCGCGCGATCCAGCCGACCCCGCATCCCGACCAGCGTCGGATCGTCCGTCGCAAGATCGAGTCGCTTCAACACCATGTTGCGCCCCATGTTCGGCTGCAGGTTCGCATTGGCAAAATGGAACCAGTACAGATACTGCGCAAAGTCAGGATGCGCCGGTCCGAGTGCGAGCCGCCCCGCGCCGTATTTCCCGATGATGTACTCGACGATGGCGCCCGATTCGGCCAGAACCAGTTCGCCGTCGGTAATGACCGGCGCGGCGCCCAGCGGATGCAGCGCCCGCAATTCAGGCGGCGACAGCATCGTGACCGGATCGCGAACGTAATGCTTCAACTCATAAGGAACGCCGAGCTCTTCGCAGAGCCAGACGATGCGTTCGGATTGGGACTTGCCGAGATGATGGATCGTAAGCATGTCCAAGACGATAAATCTTCGTTGCGATCGGCGAGGTCGGCCAAGACGCCGTCAGCGCGCGGCCATGCGCAGCAGCCGGGCCGCTTCCTCTGCGCGCGCATCGTCGACTTCGCGCATTACGCCGCCCAGATCGACCGGACCGGTCGCATGCTTGAAGAGGCCTGTCAGCCCGGTCTCCGGCGACAGGTCCCCGCGCTCGTAAAGGCTCCAGATTTCCGCACCGTAGTGCGTCTTGAGCAATTCCGGTGCGAACTGGCCGAAGAAATTCTTGAGATTGTCGACGTCGCGCAGCAACATGCGCCGCGCGTGGTTGTTGCCGGCCGCGTCGACGGCCTGAGGCAGATCGATGATCACCGGACCGTCGGCAGCCAGCAGCACGTTGAACTCCGACAGGTCGCCGTGCACGACGCCGGCGCACAGCATGCGCACGACCTCGACCAGCAGGCTCGCATGATGGCGGCGCGCGTCCTCGGGCGTGAAAACGACGTCGTTCAGGCGCGGCGCGGCGTCGCCTTCGGCATCCGTCACCAGTTCCATCAGAAGCACGCCGTCGCAGAAGTTATAGGGTTCGGGCACCCGCACGCCGGCCGCGGCCAGCCGGTAGAGCGCATCGACTTCGGCGCTCTGCCACGCGGCCTCGGTGGCCTGCCGACCGAATTTCGTGCCCTTGGCCATCGCGCGCTGCAGTCGCGTGTTCTTGACCTTGCGGTTTTCGGTGTAGTCGACAGCCTGCCGAAAGCTGCGATTGGTTGCCTCCTTGTAGATCTTGGCGCAGCGCGTCTCGTCCCCGCAACGCACCACGTAGACCATCGCTTCCTTGCCGCTCATGAGCTGGCGCACGACGGTATCGATCAGGCCTTCGTCGACCAGCGACTGCAGGCGCGGCGGCGCTTTCATGCCGCTGCCTTGCGCCAGTCGGCCAGCATCGCCGGCAGCTGCGCCATGTCGGTGAAGATTGCCGCCGCGCCGACGCCGCGCAACGCTTCTGCTCCGCTGTGTCCCAGGCCGCCGGGGCTGTAGCCGAAAACAGTGGCGCCGGCCGTCACGCCGGCCATTGCGCCTGTCACCGTGTCTTCGATCACCGCGCAGCGAGCCGGATCGGCATCGAGCGCTTTTGCCGCAGCAAGATAGACGTCGGGCGCCGGCTTGGAGCGCGGCGTCTCGTGGCCGCTGAAGATGCGGCCGTCGAAGGCATCGAACAGGCCGATCTTCTTGAGCTGCAGCTCCACCTTGAGTCGGTCGGCGCCCGATGCACAGGCGATGCGGCCGTCGAGCGTCGCGTGCAATGCGCGGACTGCAGCAGGCGCGCCCGGAATCTCGATCAGATCGCGGTCCAGGACCACGTTGCGCCGCGCCCAGAAGCTTTTCAGCCACTCGTCGGTCAGCGGAACGCCTGTGTTCGCCTCGATCAGCGAGCGCTCGTCCTTCACCGCCTTGCCGATGAAGAGACGCATGCATTCGTCGCTGCTCAGCGTCCATCCGCGCTCCTCGAGCATGTCGCGCAATACGCCGTTGGTGATGGGTTCGGAGTCGACGAGTACGCCATCGCAGTCGAACAGCACGGCATCGAAGGGAAAGATGGACTTCATGCGTCGATGGTAGCCAGTTGTGGTTTCTCGAAGCGTCGCAAACCCTCGCCGAACGGTATTCCCTGACATACAAATTCTGTAGTACTAAGTTACTATTCATACGTCAAAGTATCCAGATGCAAAGGTCGGTAGCGTGTTCTTTTCCGAAGATTCGACGGCAGTACGTGGGCAGACTTCGGTGCGGCGCGCAGCGAAGTCGTCCGGCCACGCGGGATTCCGCGCACATCCACGCACGCTCTCTCTAGGGCAGCGCGCGGTCAAGCGCGCCATGGACATCGTCGGCGCACTGGCGTTCTTTGCGCTGTTCGCACCTCTGCTGCTCGCGATCGCGCTGTGCGTCGGGCTTTCCTCGGGCTGGCCGGTCCATTTCCGGCAGACCCGCATGGGACGAGGCGGCAGCCGCTTCCATTTCTACAAGTTCCGCTCGATGGTGACGGACTCCGACCGTGTGCTCAGGGAACTGCTCGATCGGGACCCGGATGCCCGCGCCGAATGGAATGCTTTCCAGCATCTGCGAAAAGACCCGCGCATCACGCGGATCGGCCGCTACCTCCGCAAGTCGAGCTTCGACGAGTTTCCGCAGTTCTGGAACGTTCTCATCGGCGACATGAGCCTCGTCGGACCGCGACCTTGTCTGGAGCGGCAGGCGAGCATGTTCGGAGACGCATGGGGCCACTATTGCGCCGTGCGGCCGGGCATCAGCGGACTGTGGCAGGTGAGCGGACGGAACCAGCTCACATTCGCCCAGCGCGTCGAACTGGATGTGTATTACGTCGAAAACTGGTCGATCCGGCTGGACTTGTCGATCCTGCTCAAGACCACCCGCGCAGTCTTTGCAGGCGACTAGGAAGACATTCGATGATCGGCCAGACAATTCTGCTAGTGGGCGCGCATGCGGACGACGTAGAGCTCAATGCCGGTGGCTCGATCCACAAATGGCGCGCCGACGGCCGGCAGGTACACGTTGCCATCCTTTCCGCACAGGAGGCCAATCTGCGCCATCGCGAAAGCCGTGCCGCCTGCATGCACCTGGATGTCGACCGCGTCTACGCTCTCGGCGGGCAGGACACGCGCTTGCGGGACAGCTTCAACATGCTGCTGGAACAGCTGGAAGACATCATCCGGACCCTCGCGCCCGACACCGTATTCACGCATTTCCATGCCGATACGCATCAGGACCATGTGAGCGCCTACAAGATCGCCGTCGCGGCCGCCCGGAAGGTGCCGAACTTCCTGATGTTCAAGCCGACCTATCCGAGCGGCCGGCCCGACATTCCTTTCCAGCCGAACGTGGTCAGCATCCTGTCACCCGCCAACATCCGAGCCAAGATCCAGGCGATCAACGCGTTCGACAGCCAGCGCGGCAAATACGGCGATGACCGCTGGGGCGGTGCGATGGAGGCTGTCGCGCGAGGCGACGCCTGGACCTATGCCGGCGTGCACGGGCACGCCGAAGTGTTTCAGCTCGGCCGCTTGAGGATGTAGATCTCGCTGCCGCCGGCCTTGAATTCGGCCGACTTGCCGGCCATGCCTTCGGTCACCGCGTCGGCCTCGCCGATGCCGCGCTGCGTGGCATATTCGCGCACCTCCTGCGTGATCTTCATCGAGCAGAACTTCGGTCCGCACATCGAGCAGAAATGCGCCGATTTGCTGACGTCCTTCGGCAGCGTCTCGTCGTGGAATTCACGTGCGGTGTCGGGGTCGAGTCCGAGGTTGAACTGGTCGTGCCAGCGAAATTCGAAGCGCGCCTTGCTCAGCGCGTCGTCGCGAGAGCGCGCACCCGGATGGCCCTTTGCCACGTCGGCCGCATGCGCCGCGATCTTGTACGCGATGATTCCCTGCTTCACGTCGTCGCGATCGGGCAGGCCCAGGTGTTCCTTCGGTGTGACGTAGCAGAGCATTGCAGTGCCGGCCCAGCCGATCATTGCCGCGCCGATGGCGCTGGAGATGTGGTCATAGCCCGGCGCGATGTCGATGGTCAGCGGGCCGAGCGTGTAGAACGGCGCCTCGTGACAGTGTTTGAGCTGCTCGTCCATGTTGGCCTGGATCATGTGCATCGGCACATGACCGGGGCCTTCGATCATGGTCTGCACGTCGTGCTTCCAGGCCACCTGCGTGAGTTCGCCCAGCGTGCGCAGCTCGGCGAACTGCGCCTCGTCGTTGGCATCCGCGCCGCTGCCCGGACGCAGCGCATCGCCGAGCGAGAAGCTCACGTCGTACGCCTTCATGATGTCGCAGATGTCCTCGAAGTGCGTGTACAGGAAGCTTTCCTTGTGATGCGCGATGCACCACTTGGCCATGATCGAGCCGCCGCGCGACACGATGCCCGTCATGCGCTTCGCCGTGAGGTGAATGAAAGCCAGCCGCAAGCCCGCGTGGATGGTGAAGTAATCGACGCCCTGCTCGGCCTGCTCGATCAGCGTATCGCGGTAGATGGCCCAGGTCAGGTCCTCTGCAACGCCGCCGACTTTCTCCAGCGCCTGGTAGATCGGCACGGTGCCGATGGGCACTGGCGAGTTGCGCACGATCCAGTCGCGCGTGGTGTGGATGTTCTTGCCGGTCGAAAGGTCCATCACGTTGTCCGCGCCCCAGCGGATCGCCCAGACCAGTTTCTCGACCTCTTCCTCGATGCTCGAAGTCACGGCGGAATTGCCGATGTTGGCGTTGATCTTCACCTTGAAGTTGCGCCCGATCGCCATCGGCTCGACCTCGGGATGATTGATGTTGGCCGGGATGATGGCGCGGCCGCGCGCCACTTCGTCGCGCACGAACTCGGGCGTGATGATCTGCGGGATGCGCGCGCCCATCGGGTTGCCCGCCACGCGTTTCGCGCGTTCTTCGTCGGCCAGGTATTCGGCCATCCACTCGCGCTTGCCGTTCTCGCGCAAAGCGACGTATTCCATCTCGGGCGTGACGATGCCGCGGCGCGCGTAGTGCATCTGCGTGACGTTCGCTCCGGACTTCGCGCGGCGCGGCGTGCGCTGAAGCGCGGCCGCGTCGGCGCGGAGCTGGGCGATCCGCAGGTTCTCCTCGCCCTTCACGCCGTCGTCGAGCGCGGCGAGCTGCCGCCCTTCGTAGCTTTCGGTGTCGCCGCGGGAAGCGATCCAGCCGCCGCGTACATCGGGCAGGCCGCGCCGCACGTCGATGTCGACTGCCGCGTCGGTATACGGACCGGAGGTGTCGTAGAGCGAGACGATCTCGCCGTTGCTGAGCGCGACGTCGCGCACGGGCACGCGCAGGTCCGGCAGGCTGCCGACGATGGCTGACTTGGTGGAAGCGGGAAAGGGCTCGCGGGTGAGCGTGAGCAGAGAGGCGAACTTGTCGACGGCATTCATGCGGGGCACTCCTGTTGTGGATGGGGTGCTCCGCAATCGCTCGACGGACCCACGGCCCGAAAACGAAACGGACCTGTGGATCAGGGGAACTGCAGCTCTTCTTCCGCCGGTACTAACCGGGTCAAGTTCGCGGGTTCGGCGATGAGGATCGCCGTCTCAGCACGTCGATACGTGCGCCCCGGAGCGGAATCGATTCTAGTGCGGCTCAGGCTCGAGCCGCAAAGAACCGATGCCCACCGCATCCGCGATGTCGTCGTCATGCGTCACCAGCAGCAGCGCGGTGTCGCTCTCTTCAACAGCATCCAGCAGCACCGCCATCGCTTCCTGCTGTGACAGCGGATCGAGACGCGAAGTCGGCTCGTCGGCGAACAGAAGCGCAGGACGCGCGACGAGCACGCGCGCCAGGGCGATGCGCTGCAATTCGCCGCCCGACACCTCGGACGGACGCCGCGCCAGCAGTTCCTGCGGCACGCCAAGGCGCTCGAGCCGCTGCACCACGGTCAGCCATGGGTAGCGATGGAGACCCGCCGCATCGCGCAAGGACTGCTCCAGGCTGACCGTCGGCGGAAACGACGCGGCCGGGTCCTGGTAGAGCTTCTGCAGCGCGGTGCCCGGCAGGCCGATGGCCCGTTGCACATTGCCGCGGTCCGGCTGCAGCAGGCCGAGCAGCACGTTGCCCAGCGTGCTCTTGCCGGTGCCGCTGGCACCGCGCACGACCAGCCGGTCGCCGCGACGGATGTCCAGGTCGACGTCGCTGAAAAGCGTCCGCTTGCCGAAACTTTTGGTCAGCTCGCGCGCAGCCAGCACCGGCTCGCCGCGTGCGGGTACGGCTCGCCGGACCCAGCGCGCGGGGTTGGCTTCGACAAGCCGGCGCGTGAACGCATGCTGCGGATCCGCGAGCACGACGCGCGTGTCGCCCTGCTCCACCACCTCGCCGCCACGCAACACGATCAGCCGCCCGCCGAGCGCCTGCGCCACGCGCAGGTCGTGCGTGATCACGACGACGCAGCCGCCTTCGCTCTGCACGGCGCGCAGCGTGTCGACCGTGCGGTCGCGCCAATGCGCGTCGAGCCCCTTGGTGGGCTCGTCGGCCAGCAGCACACGGGCGCCGCCGGCGCTCGCCACGGCGGCGGCGGCGCGCTGTGCCATGCCGCCGGACAGCTGCCACGGGTACTGCAGTGCGGCATCGGACAGGCCGGCGGCTTGGAGGTCTTGCAGGGCCGCAGCACGTGCGGTTTCGGCATCGACACCTCGCACCAGCGCATGCGACTCGACCAGCTGCGGCGCGACACGCATCAGCGGATCGAGGGCCAGCGCCGGTTCCTGAGGCAGTAGCGCCAGCGTGCGGCCCCACAGATGGCGTCGCGCGTATGCGTCCTGCGCCCGGCTGCGTGCGCCGTCCACGGTCACGGTGCCGCCAGCGCGCAGGGCGTCCGGCAGATTGCCCATCACCGCCTGCGCCAGCAGCGACTTTCCTGCGCCGCTTTCGCCCAGCAGCGTCAGTGCTTCTCCGGGCCGCAGGCTGAACGAGACGTCGCGCAACAGCGGTCGGCTGCCGACATGAACCGACAGCCCTTCGACCGACAGAAGGATCGCATCGCTCATGCCGCCTCCCCATCGCCGGCCAGCAGCATCATCCCCAGGACCAGCAGCATCAGCAGCGCCACCGGCGCGCCGATGAGCCACGGCGCTTCCTCGTAGTGCGGAAGGTATTCGGTCATCATCAATCCCAGTTCCGGCGTCGGCGGTTGCAGTCCGACACCGATGAAGCCCAGCGCAGCCAGCGCGAGCACGGCCTGCGCCGCGCTGAAGGCCAGCAACGTGCCAAGCACCGGTGCCAGCGCCGGCAGCAAATGGCGTCGCAACACGTAGATCGGACCGAAACCCAGCAGCCGCGAAGCCTGCACCGCATCGCCCGCCAGCACTGGCCGGCTCGCGGCGCGTGAGACGCGGAAATACTCGACCCACAGCGATAGAGAAAGCCCGACGTACAGCGCCCAGTGCCGTCCGGGCGCGATGGCCGCAAACAGCAGCACCAGCATCAGCCCCGGCACGGACAACACCATGTCGGCAAGCATCACCAGCGCGCGCTCGGTGCGTCCGCCGCGCCAGCTCGCCACGACGCCAAGCAGCACGCCCGGCACCGCAGCCGTGACGGCCGCGAGCAGCGCCAGACCGAGCGACAGCCGCGCCGCATGCGCGAGCCGCGCGAGCACGTCGCGTCCCAGCACATCGGTGCCCAGCCAGTACACATCGCCGGGTGCCTGCAGGCTGTCCGCCAGCACCTGCCGCGCCGGGTCGATGCCGACCAGCAACGGGCCGAGCAGCGAGAACAGCGCGACGAGCGTCAGCACGCCCATACCGATGTGACGGCGCGTCATGCCGCATCTCCCGTGCGACGGCGCGGATCGAGCGCCACGCATGCTGCATCCACCAGCAGGATGAACACCACGAACAGCAGGCCCATGCACAGCGCCGCCCCCTGAATCACCGGCACATCGCGACCGAACACCGAATGCACCAGCGCATGGCCGATACCCGGCCATGCGAACAGCGTCTCGACGACCAGCGCGCCCTCGACCAGGAACACGGCCTGAATGCCGAGATAGGTGACGACCGGCACCGTCGCCTGCCGCAGGCCGTGGCGCACCAGCGCCTGCCTGTCCGACAGGCCCTTGGTGCGTGCGAATTCGTACGACGGCGACAACACAGCCTCGCGCATCGCACCGCGCGTCACGCGCGCCAGCCCGGCGGCCAGACCGAGTCCCAGCGTCAGCGCCGGCAGCACCAGGCTGCCCGCATCGTGGCTTCCCGCCACTGGCAGCGCGCCGAATCGCACGGCGACCAGCACCATCAGCAGCACGGCCAGCAGGAACGAAGGCAAGGCCCGCAACAACACGGCTGCGGCCATCGTGAAACGATCGACCCAGCCGCCCGCATGCAGGCCCGACCAGATGCCGAGCGGCAGCCCGATCACCGCCGCAATCACCGCAGCCGCGACCGACAACTTCAGCGTCTCGCCGAGCGCATGAGCGACCTCTTGCCACACGGGTTCGCCGGAGACCAGCGAAACGCCAAGGTCCAGCCGGACGATCTCGCCCCACCAGTGCAGAAGCGCGATCCACACCGGACGATCGAGCCCCAGCTCGGCACGGACCGCATCGGCGGCCGCGCTGCTCACCAGGTCGTAGCCGTAGCGACCGGCGGCGATGCGCATCGCCATGTCGCCCGGCAGCGCCCTCGCCATGAAGAAGCAGGCCGTGCCGACCAGCAGTGCCAATGCGACGATCTGGAAGCTGCGACGCAGCAGCAGCCCGGCCCAGGGAGAGCGAACGGAATGAACAGTCCTCATGCGCTCCACCTCATTGCGGAAAGTCGATAAGAGCGCTCGAGCGGATCGAGGCTCACATCGGCCAGGCGACCGCTCACGGCCACCTGTTGCCGATACCAGGTCACCGGAATTACCGGGAGCCCTTCCTGCAACGCCGCCGCCACTTGCGCACGCAAAACGGACGTGCGGTCAGGAGACGGCGTGGTGCGTTGCAGTTCGGCCAGCGCCTGTACCAGGTCGTCGTTCTTCCAGCCCATTGCGCCCCAGTCGCCGCCGTTCGTGCCGAAGTCCTGCGCCAGCGTGCCGGTCGGATCGGGCATGTTCGCGTAATTGCGAGCGGCCAGCGCCAGCTGAAGGCTGCCGTCGCGATGGCCGCGCGGCACGTCGCCAGAATTGCCGATGTCGACCTGCACCGCGATGCCGGCCTCTTTCCACTGCGCCTGCAACGCGGTCGCGATGACCGGCAGCTCGGGCCGGTCGACGAAGGTGCGGATCGACAAACGCAGCGGCTGGCCGTCGCGGTCGCGCAGCCCGTCCGGTGTGCGCCTCCAGCCGGCTTCTGTCAGCAGCCGCATCGCAGCACCGGGGTCGTAAGCGAGCGGCGCGAGCGAGGCGTCGTGCCAGCTGCCGAGCGTCGGCGGGAAGAGCTGGGTCGCGGCCAGTTCCGGATCGCGCAACAACGCCTTGGCGATGCCGGCACGATCGATCGACAGGCTGAGCGCGCGCCGCACGCGCACGTCGGCCAGCGCAGGCAATCCGGCATTGACCTTGACGATGACCGTGCGCGGCAACGTGACCGCGGCAATGCGCACCGCGCCGCGTTTACGAAGGCGTGTGAGGCTCACCGGATCGAGCCCGAAAGCCAGATCGGCCTGTCCGCTCTCCGCCATCAGCGCGCGGGTTTCCGCGCGGCTGGCCGACAGGTACGCCACCCGCTCGACCGCCGGACGCGGTCCGTCGTAGCCGTCGAAAAGCACCGCCTCGACGCGCTGCGGCGGCTCCAGGACGACGACCCGGTAGGCCCCGCTGCCGACGATGGCGCGCACCGTGCCGTCGGGGCCGTAACTCACCGGCGCCAGCACCAGCGTGCTGCTGTGCGCGAGCAGCGCGGTCAGGCCGCTGTACGGCGCCGACAGCCGGATCGTCAGCGCGCCTCGGCCCTCTGGCTCGATCGCCACGATCGGCGCCACGCTGAGCAGCGCCGGCGGGGTGCGCGCAGCACGCAGGCAACGCACCACGGCATCGGCCGTGACCGGCGTGCCGTCATGGAAATGCGCACCCGGCCGCAGCACGAAGCGCCAGACCAGTCCATCGGGCGAAACACTCCAGCGCTGTGCCAGTCCGGGCAGCGGCGTGCCGTTGTCGGCGGCGTCCATGAGCGTCTCGGCGATCTGCATCCGCGTGAAGACGTACCCGCTGCTCGCCGGCGCGAGACCCCCGATTTCCCAGGGCCCGACGATCTGCAGCGGCGTGCGGACCGACTGCGCGAATGCCGACGTACGCGCTGCTGCGGCGACGCCAGCCGCAGCCAGCGACACGCGCAACGCGGTACGCCGCGTGAATTCGAAGTCGTTCATCAGAACCTCGCCTGCAGGCCGACCGTGACCGATCGCGCCGTGCCCGGCGTCACCCAGACGCGGCTGTAGGAGCTGGCGTAGTAGGTGCGGTCGAACACGTTGTCGACGTCCACCGTGAGGCGCAACATCGGGTTGATGCGCCAGTAGCCGACCAGCTTGGCCGTGGTGTAGGCCGGCAGATCGAACGCGGGCGTGCCGGCGTTCGCTTCGGCCTGCGTGCGGGCCTGTCCGAGCCGCTGCCCGACATGCGTCACGCCGCCGCCGACACCGTAGCGCTGCCCGTTGGCCAGGGCGTTCTCGTACATCGCCAGCAGGCTGCCGTTGACCTTCGGCACGTTGAGCAGGCGACCACCGGTTTCGAGCGTGTTGTCGCGCGTGATCTCGACATCGTTGAAGACCAGGCTGGCGTTGACGCGCCAGTTCGTCGTGACTTGACCGGCCAGATCGAACTCCAGCCCACGGCTGCGGATCTCGCCCGCTGCCACCGAGAAACCGGCATTGGCCGGGTCAGCAGTCAGCACGTTGCGCTTGCGGATGTCGAACAGCGCCGCGGTCGCACCCATGCGGCGGTCGACGCTTTCCCACTTGGCGCCTAGCTCCAATGCTTTGCCGGTTTCGGGCGTGAAGGCCTGCGCCGCGACATCGGAGCCGACATTGGGGCGGAAGGAGCGGCCGACGTTGGCATACACGGTCCACTGCGCGTCGGGCAGCCAGCTCAGGCCGATGCGCGGCGACGTCGACGACGGCTCCTGTGCGGCCAGCGCACCCGTGCGGCGATTGAGCAGCGACTGGTCGTAGTTGTCGGCGCGCAGGCCGGCGATGAGGCGCCACTGCGGCGACAGCTTGATCGCGTCCTGCACGTAGAACGCGGTATTGCGCTGCTTCTCGCGGGTGTCGGTATTGGCGAGGGGCGTCGGCTGCGCCTGACCGTAGACCGGGTTGTAGATGTTGATGGCGTAAGGCGCAGCCGCCGTCGGGTTGGCCCGCAGCATCAGCGAATCCATGTCGAAGCGGAAGCTTTCCATGCCGAACAGCAGCTCGTGTTCGACCGGCCCGGTCTTCACGACGCCCTGCAACTCCGCCTGCAGCGCGATGTCGTCGGAAGCGAAATCGCGATAGCGGCGCTGGCGCGTGAGGTCGCCGTTGGCGCGCAAGGCAGTCGCCTCGGTCGAGAAGCCTTCGACGGAGGTCTCGCGGTAAGACAGCCCGACGCGACTGCGCCATGCCGGACTCCATTCGTGCGACAGGATCAGCTGATGCGTCTGGTTCGTCACCGTCACGTCGCCGTCGGCCGGCTCGCCCAGGAAAGTCCGGCGCGATACGGCGCCCAAGCTGCTGTTCACGGCCACGACACCACGATCGAGCGGCGTCGCATGCCGCAGATACTCGCCCGAATACTCCAGCACCGTGTCGCGCCCGAGCTTCCAGGTGAAGGCCGGTGCGATCACTTCGCGCCGCGCCTTGACGTTGTCGCGGAAGCTGTCGCGGTCTTCTATGGCGACGTTCAGGCGATAGGCGAACCTGTCGCCGACCGGGCCGGTGCTGTCGAAGGCACCGCGCTTCAGGCCGTAGCTGCCGACATAGCCTTCGACCGAGTTCGCAGACGTCCACAGCGGGCGCTTCGAGACGATGTTGAGCGTACCGCCCGGCTCGCTGCTGCCGTAAAGGGCCGCGGCAGGGCCCTTGAGGAACTCGATGCGCTCGACGCCGGCCAGGTCGCGCGGCGCGTTGAAACCGCGGTTGGACGAGAAGCCATTGAACAGCGTCGCCATGCCGGTGTTCTCGTTGCCCGGCAGGCCTCGGATCGAGATGTTGTCCCAAAGGCCGCCGAAGTTGTTCTGGCGCGAAACGCCGCCGACGTAGTCGAGCACGTCGTCCAGCCTGGTGGCGCCGAGGTCGTCGATGGCCTGGCGGGTGACGATACGCACCGATTGAGGGAGTTCTCGCAACGGCAGATCGGTCTTGGCGCCGGAGGCTTCGTCTGAGTGATAGGCGCCGGACTCGGTGCGGCCGACGACCTCGACGGTGGAGAGTTCGTCGGCGGCGAAGGCAGCAACGGGCGGCGCGAACAGGACGGCGATGGCGAAAGTGATCGGCAGCGGGCGCGCTGAAACGGGAACGCGTGGTTCCGGGTAGCGGATGAAAGGCATGAAATTACTCGGCAAGAACAGGCGAACCGCCCGACGCTGGAGGCGTGCCGGACGGCAGGAAGCTGAAGATGGAAGCGAGGGGCGTCAGCCCCGCGCCGGTGCCGAAGGTGGATCGCGGACGGCAAAGCGCCAGCGTTCGAGACGGGGAACGAATCGGACGGCCAGCGCCGCGTCTGGCAGATCCGCGGCAGCGGCGGCGGCCAGCGACGGGATCGGAGCGGTGCGGATCGCCGTCGAAAGATGCGCGAAGGCCAGACACCAGGCGCACAGGCCATCGACGCTACGACCGCCTTGTTCGCCGGTCTCGCCGGCATTGCCGGTTTCGGCTTCGCTGGTCGATGCAGCCGCACGTTCGATCTTCTGCGCGAGGTGTGTCGCCTCGTGCGCAGGCATGCCGATCACCGTGTGGAAACACAGGGCGAGGAGCAGGAGACGGATCAGTGCGCGGCGTATGAACATGGCGAGGGCTCGGAATCATACGGGCCCGGCCTCTGTCGAGATTGCCTGGAACGGCCTTTGCATGCCACCATCGCCACCGAACCGGAGCACCCATGACCCCAAAAATCCTGCGACGCGCAACCCTGACGGGCGCTATCGGCCTTACCGCCGTGCTTCTAACCGCCTGCGGCGCCATCGGCACCTTTTCGTCCCCCGCCGTCATCGACAACAGCGCCATCGGCCAGCCGGATTTCCGCAGACATGTCGCAACCTACGGCGTGGTTTACCGGCTGCCGATCGACGTCGTCGACACGCTCGACATCCGGATCAACAGCCAGCTCAGGCGCGACCTGGTGCGGCTAGGACTGCAAACGGAGGCGCTGCTGCCCAACATTCCGCATGTCACCGTCGTGCACATCCACAGCGCAGACCCGTCCACACCGCGCAGGATGCTCGCCGCGCTGCCGAAGCCGCCGGGACCGATCCGGCTGACGCTCAAGGGTTTCTACACGACGGAAGCCGCCAAGGACGCCGGCCGGCCGTGGTGGCTCGATCTGGGCATCGTCAAGTCCGGACCGGGCTTCGAGGCAATGATGGCTTTCAACACGGCCACCACCGCGGCGATGGCGCCGCTGCGCGACGGGCCGCTGCCGCGAGTGACGGGTCCGGTCTACGCGAAGATGGGCGATGCAGGCAAGGAACTGGTCCGGACGGTGGGCGTCAGCGGCGTGAACGTGATCAGGGACGGCAAGGAGGTGCGCTCGCACAATCCGCACAACACGCTGGTCTACAGCATGACGCCATTCACGCCTGCGCTGCAGGCGTCGATGAACGAGGTGGCCGACAAGTTCAACGCGGTCATGCCGGAGGGCATCGAAACCACCTTCAACACGGTGTCGATCGTGGAACTGGCCTTTGCCGGCAATGTGACCCGGGAGATCTACCGGATCGGCCTTGTCGACGGCAGCGTCACCGACGCGGAGACAGGTCGGGCCGTGAAGCGCTGACCTTGAGGAAAGGCGCCGCCTGCAAGGCTCAGCGCCGTTCGCCGTCCAGGTAGAACCAGCGCGAATTCTCTTCGTCGCCTTCTCGCACGAAGCGGCTGCGCTCGTGCAGGCGTGTCGCCACGCCGGCCGCGCTGCGCTGACGCGCGACGAACTCGACTTCGGCATGCTCGGCGTCGAGCACGGAACGCGATCGCACGTCCAGGCCGAGCCACTTTACGTCCGGCTCGAACTCGACCGTGGCCGGCCGGGTCGACGAATGCCAGGTTGCGAGCAGGTAATCGGCACGCTGGAACACGAACGCCGAATAGCGCGAACGCATCAGCGATTCGGCGTCTGGCGCGGGTGTGCCGTCGAAGTCTTCGACATAACGGCCGCAGCAGAGCGCATAGGCGAAAGGCCGGTCGCGGCGATCGGTCTTGCCACAGGGGCAAGGGCCGTTGGAAGGAGGGGTCGGGCTGCTCATCACGGCCTCCATTGGAACATCATCCGAAAGTAGCACATGCCTTCAGGCCAGCGCGCGCTGTATCAGCAGCTTCTGGATGTCGGAAGTCCCCTCGTAGATCTGGCAAACCCGCACGTCGCGGTAGATGCGCTCCAGCGGAAAATCGTTCACGTAACCATAGCCGCCCAGGGTCTGGATCGCGGCACTGCAGACCTTCTCGGCCATCTCGCTTGCGAAGAGCTTCGCCATCGCAGCTTCCTTCAGACAGGGCCGGCCGGCATCGCGCAGCGCAGCCGCATGCCAGATCAGCTGCCGCGCGGCTTCGAGCTGCGTCGCGCATTCGGCCAGGCGGAAGCCGACTGCCTGCTGCTCGAAGATGCTGCCGCCGAAAGCCTGGCGGTCTTTCGCATACGCCAGCGCCACGTCGAACGCGCTGCGCGCCATGCCCACGCTCTGCGCCGCGATGCCGATCCGGCCGCCTTCCAGCGCGCCGAGCGCGATCCTGTAGCCCTCGCCTTCCTTGCCGATCAGGTTCTCGGCGGGGATGCGGCAGGCGTCGAAATTGATCTGCGCCGTGTCGCTGCTGTGCTGGCCGAGCTTGTGTTCCAATCGCGCGACGTTGTAGCCCGGCGCGTCGGTCGGGACGATGAAGGCGCTCATGCCGCGCTTGCCGGCGCCCTTGTCGGTGACGGCGATCACGATCGCGACCTGGCCGTTTTTTCCGCTGGTGATGAACTGCTTGACGCCGTCGATCACGTAGGCGTCGCCGTCCTTGCGCGCAGTGGTACGCAGCGACGATGCATCGCTGCCTGCCTGCGGCTCGGTCAGGCAGAAGGCGCCGAGCATCTGTCCCTGCGCCAGCGGCCAGAGCCACTGCTTCTTCTGCTGCGCATTGCCATAGCGCATCAGGATCGCGTTGACCGGGCAGTTGGTCACGCTGATCGCGGTACTGGTGCCGCCGTCGCCGGCCGCGATTTCCTCCAGCACCAGGGCGAGCGTGAGGTAGTCGAGCCCCGCTCCGCCGTCTTCCTCGGGAACGCAGATGCCGTAGGCGCCGAGCGCTGCGAGGCCCTGGTGCGCCGCTTCGGGGAACGCATGGTCGCGATCCCATTGCGGTGCATGGGGCCAGAGCTCGGACTGAGCGAAGTCGCGCACGGCGTCGCGGATGGCTTCCTGGTCGGTGGTCAGCAGCATGTTCGTCTCCGGTCTCTTTTTATGAATGTCAGGCGCCGGGCGTTTGCTCGTCCGCCAGCAGTTGCCGAAAGCGCGCGACCATGTCTTGGTGCGGCTCCACGGGCTGCTCCACAGACTGGCCGATCTGGTCGCGCAGCATCTGGTTCATCGAAGGCAGTTCCGAGCGCGGCTGCCAGCTGTCAGGCTGCCACAGACCCGAACGCATGAAGGCTTTTGCGCAATGCAGATACGCCTCGGCCACCTGCACCTCTATGACGAGCTTCGGACGCTGACGCTCCTGCGCGAACGGGTCGGCGAATTCGTGCTCATCGCGCAAGCGCGCGGTGCCGTTGATGCGCAACGTCTCGTCGACGCCGGGGATCATGAAAAGCAATCCGATGCGCGGATCGCGCAGCAGGTTCTCCAGCGTGTCGAGCCGATTGTTGCCGCCCGAATCGGGCAGAAGAATCGTCTGCGGATCGGTGACTTTCGCGAAGCCTCGCGCACCGCCTCGCGGCGAGGCGTCGAGCAGTTGGCCGGCCGGTCCGGCACTGGCGACGACGCAGAACGGCGACAGCGAGATGAAGCGGCAGCAATGCGCATCGAGCTTGCCCAACTGCTTCTGCACGGCACGCGGTATGACGGGATCGTAGAGGGCGCGCAGCTGTTCGGTGGTGCGGATCATGGCATCGCCCTGCCCGACCCGAGATCCATCACCAGCCGCGTCGCCATGTAGAGACGGCGCGGGATGGCGTCGATCAGCACGTACTCGGCCTTGTCGCTGTGATAGCCGAAGCCCGGCAGCCCGAGACTTTCGATCACCGGCTTGCCCGACAGCGCCGCATAGGCCGCATCGGTGCCGCCTCCGGTGCGCTCGTCGATCTGCAGGCCCCCACCGGCTTCCTTGTAGAAACCGACGGCCTTGTCGATCAGCAGACGCCCGCCCGGCCCGGCATTGAACGCAGGACGCCCTGCCTTGACGACGATGGCGACCTCCGCTTCTGGCAGCTTCTTCATCTGTGCGCGCGCTTCCAGCGTCTTCATCGCGGCGTCGAAGTCCTCGGCGCGCGCATAACGGACATCGGCATTGAGCGTCGCGTTCGCAGGGATGATGTTCGACACGGCGCCCGCCTTGGCGATGGTCCAGTTGAAGCGCAGGCCTTTGGCCTTGTCGTCGATATCCATCGTCCGCAGCACCAGGTCCGACGCTTCGACCAGCGCGTTGACGCCCTGCTCCGGCGCCGCGCCCGCATGCGATGCCCGCCCGGTGATGTCGGCCTGCACATAGGCGATGCCGGACGTGCCGAGCGTCATGCTTTCGCGCTCCGCCGATGTGGGCTCGAAGGACAGCACGTAGTCGGCCTTGCCTGCTTCTTCCTGGATCAGGTCGCGCGAGCCGAAAGAACCCTTTTCCTCATCGGTGTTGAAGAGCACGGTGATCGAGCCGAAGTCGCGAAAGCCGTAGGTCTTCAACAGCTTCAGCGTGTGCAGGATCACGGCGTTGCCGCCCTTGTCGTCGGCGATGCCCGGCCCGTAGGCGCGGTTGCCCTCGATGCGGAACGGCGCCTTGGCCAACATGCCGCGCGGGTAGACCGTGTCCATGTGCGAGATCAGCAGCAGGCTCTTGCCGCCCCTGCCGTCGAGCGCGCCCTTGAGCCGGCCGACGATGTTGTCGCCGACGGCCGGGATCAGCGCTTTGTGGCGCGTCACGGCGAAACCGAGCGCTTTCAGGTGATCTTCGAGGTACTTGCCGGCCGTCGCCATGCCTTCGACATCGCCGGTGCCAGTCTCGATGTTGACGAGCTGCTCCAGCGTCTTCACGACGGCTGCCTGCTCATTGGTGGCTGCATCGAACAGGGCGTTGTCGCGCTTCTGCGCCGATGCGGGAAAAACCGACATCGCCATCAGCGTGGCGGCCAACGAAAGACGAAACACAAGACGCATGAATACTCCGGGGATCAGATCAGTTCGATGGCGACGGCCGTGCCCTCGCCGCCTCCGATGCACAGCGTCGCGACGCCGCGCTTGAGGCCGCGCGATTGCAGCGCGTGGATCAGCGTGACCATGATGCGAGCGCCGCTCGCACCGATCGGATGGCCCAGCGCGCACGCGCCGCCGTGCACATTGACGATGTCGTGCGACACGCCGAACTCCTTCATCAGCGCCATCGGCACCACGGCGAAGGCTTCGTTCACTTCCCATAGATCGACGTCCTTCACGGTCCAGCCGGTCTTGGCAAACAGTTTCTGGACGGCACCGACCGGCGCGGTGGAGAACCATTCGGGCTGCTGCGCATGCGTGGCGTGGGCGACGATGCGGGCAATCGGCTTTGCGCCGATCTTGGCGGCATGCGATTCGGTGGTCATGACCAGCGCGGCCGCACCGTCGTTGATCGATGAGCTGGAAGCCGCGGTGATGGTGCCGCCGTCTTTCTTGAACGCGGGCTTGAGCGTCGGAATCTTTTCCAGCCTGGCCTTGACCGGGCCTTCGTCGATCGAGATCAACGCATCGCCGCTGCGGCCCTTGACGGTGACCGGCACGATCTCGGCCTTGAACAGGCCATCGGCAGTCGCCTGCCGCGCACGTTCGACGCTGGCGACGGCAAAGGCATCCTGCTGCTCGCGCGTGAAGTCGTACTTGGCCGCGCAGTCCTCGCCGAACGTCCCCATCGAGCGGCCGGGCTGGTACGCGTCTTCGAGCCCGTCCAACATCATGTGATCGAAGATGCGATCGTGGCCCATGCGATAGCCGCCGCGACCCTTGAGCATCAGATAGGGCGCGTTGGTCATGCTCTCCATGCCGCCCGCGACCATCACGTCGTGCGTGCCGGCCAGGAGCATGTCGTGCGCCAGCATCGCAGCCTTCATGGCCGAGCCGCACATCTTGCTGAGCGTCACCGCGCCGGCGCTATCGGGCAATCCGCCCTTGTAGGCCGCCTGCCGCGCAGGCGCCTGGCCTTGCCCCGCCATCAGGCAGTTGCCGAACAGCACTTCGCCGACGGCGTCCGGGTAGATCCCGGAACGCTCCACGGCCGCCTTGATCGCGGCGCCGCCGAGATCGTGCGCGGAGAGAGAAGCGAAGTCGCCTTGGAACGCGCCCATGGGCGTGCGGGCGGAACCGACGATGACGATGGATTCGGACATGGATATCTCCTTGGATGGATGGCGTTGCGGAACGATTGGCTCAGTCCAGTTCGGACGCTGCGGGCGGCTCGCCTACGAAACCTATGACACCGGAAGGGGCGGCTGCAGGCGCGTCGATCTGGCCCGGCAGCGCGTCCGCCTTCTTGCTCCACTTGTAGCGGATGCGCTGCACGGCGGCGCGGTAGAGACCTTCGAGCGGCTTGCTGCCGTCGACGGTCATGGCGAGGTCCTGCAGCAGCCCGTCGTGGACGCCGAATGCCCAGCCGTGGATCGTCACCTTCTGCCCCCGGCTCCAGGCGTCGACCATCACCGTGCTGACCGCCACGTTGACGACCTGCTCGGCCACGTTGAGTTCGCACAGCGCATCGGCACGCACCTCGAGCGGAAGCGATTCGAGCATCACGCGATGGCGGTCGCGCACGTCCTGGATGTGGCGCAGCCAGTTGTCCGCGATGCCGATGCGCGCGCCTTCCATGGCGGCCTGCACGCCCGAGCAGCCGTAGTGGCCGACGACCATGATGTCCTCTACCTTGAGCCGCTCGACCGCGAACTGGATCGCCGAGAGCGCGTTGAGATCGGAGTGCACGACGATGTTCGCGACGTTGCGGTGCACGAACACCTCGCCCGGCTCGAGCCCGGTGATCTGGTTGGCGGGCACGCGACTGTCGGAGCAGCCGATCCACATGTAGCGCGGCGTCTGCTGCTTGACCAGGTTGGTGAAGAAACCGGGACGGTCGCGTTGCATATGCGCGGACCAGGCACGGTTGTGGGCGAACAGGTCTGAAAGATCGTGAGGCATGGCTGTAGTTTCCGTAGAGGCAGTGAATCGTTGTCCGGTGTTCAGTCTGTGCGTGCGGCCGTGCGGCGCGGCACCGGCTTCTTCTGCGCGCGTGCTAGTGCTGCACGGGCCTGCTTTTCCTGCGCCAGCACCTCGTCGAGGTTGGTCTGCAGTTCGGCCAGCTTGGCCTCCATCTGCGCGCGATGTTCGCCGAGAACGCCGAGGAATTTTTCAAGCTGCGCGGTCGTGTCGCGCGGGCTGTCATACATGTCGAGGATGTCTTTTGCCTCGTTCAGGCTCAACCCGAGTCGCTTGGCGCGCAATGTCAGCGCCAGACGGGTGCGGTCTCGCGCGCTGTAGACGCGCTGCAGGCCACCGGGCCCGGAACGATCGGGCGCGAGCAGGCCGACGTCTTCGTAGAAGCGCATCGCCCGAGTCGTGAGTTCGAACTCGCGCGCGAGTTCGCCGATGGTGAAAGTCTGGACAGGCATGGGTGACGGAACGGTTGCAAACGGGACAGCATGCCGGCCGCGCCTTGCCTAGAATCGGACAAGGGCGTCATCATGACGTTTACGTTAACGTCAATCCTACATGAACCTCCTCGAACGCGAACTCCACTATCCCTTCGACGAAAAGCTTCCCGAACCCGGCGAGGCGATGGAGATCGCGCCGGGTATCCGCTGGATTCGCATGACGCTGCCGTTCGCGCTGAACCACGTCAATCTCTGGCTGCTGCGCGACGAAATGGATGGCCCCACGGGCAAGGTGCAGGGCTGGACCGTCGTCGACTGCTGCATCGCCCGGGACGAGTCTCGCGCGCAATGGGAACAGGTTTTCGAGACGCAGCTCGAAGGCCTGCCGATCCTCCGCGTGATCGTCACCCACATGCATCCCGATCACGTCGGTCTCGCCGACTGGATATGCAAGCGCTGGAACGCGCCGCTGTGGATGAGCGCCACCGACTACTACGTCGCGCGCAACCTGACGTCGCCGGGCGCCGCCGACAACGGCGCAGGCGGGGAAAAGGCCGCAGATTTCTTCGGCATGCATGGTTTGGTCGACCCGGAAGCGCTCGCCCGCATCCGCGAGCGCACGAGCTATTTCCGCGACATGGTGCCTTCGATGCCGTCGTCTTTCGTTCGCATGCTGGACGGCGGTGCCGTGACTATCGGCGGACGCGCATGGCGCTGCATCAGCGGCTTCGGCCATGCGCCGGAACACATCGCGCTGTACTGCGCCGAAGCCAATGTCCTGATCGGCGGCGACATGATGCTGCCGCGCATCTCGACCAATGTGAGTGTCAACGCCGACGAGCCCGAAGCGGATTCGCTGCGCCTCTTCCTGGAAAGCATCGTGAAGTTCGACGTGCTGCCGAAGGACGTGCTGGCGCTGCCGTCGCACGGCAAGCCCTTCACCGGCGTCCATCGACGCATCGAGCAGTTGCAGGAGCACCACCGCGACCGGCTGGCCGAACTGCTGGCCGGCTGCGTGACACGCCCTCTCAGCGCCGCCGAAGCAGTGCCGATCATGTTCAAGCGCGAACTCGACGTGCACCAGCTGACTTTCGCGATGGGCGAGACGGTGGCGCACCTGCACCTGCTCTGGTTCTCGGGTCAGTTGCAGCGCCGGCTCGGCGACGACGGCATCTATCGTTTCTCGGTGGCGGGTTGACCGGGTCGACCGGATTGAAAGACACGCTGCAACAGCTGCGTGACGGCGAACTTGCCGGCACCCGGCGTTTCGCACTCGCAGCTGGACTCGAACAGTTTCCGCGCGAGATCTTCGCGCTGGCCGGTTCGCTCGAAATCCTCGATCTTTCGGGCAATGCGCTGCAAAGCCTTCCAGACGACCTGCATCGCTTCACGCACCTGCGGGTGCTGTTCTGCTCGAACAATGCATTCACCGAACTACCGGCATGCATCGGCGACTGCGCTGCACTGGAGATGGTCGGCTTCAAGGCCAACCGCATCGCTCAGGTACCCGCAGCGTCGTTGCCGCCGTTGCTGCGCTGGCTGATCCTCACCGACAACCGGATCGAGGAACTGCCCGACGAACTCGGTAGACGGCCGAAACTGCAGAAGCTGATGCTTGCCGGCAATCAGCTGCGTGCGCTGCCCAAAACGCTCGCCGGCTGCGAGCAGCTCGAACTGCTGCGCATCGCAGCCAACCGGTTCGATGCGTTGCCAGACTGGATCGCGTCTCTGCCGCGCCTGGCATGGCTGGCTTTCGGAGGCAATCCGATGAGTGCGGCGACGGAGGCATCGGCCTTGACGGCGCAGCAGTTCCCGACGATCGACGAGTCGCGCATCGCGCTGCAGGAGAAGCTGGGCGAAGGCGCCTCGGGCATCATCTATCGCGCGTTATGGCAGCGCGACGATGGCGAGGTGGAGCCGTTGGCGGTGAAGCGCTTCAAGGGCGCGATCACAAGCGATGGAACACCGCGCAGCGAGATGGCAGCCTGCATGGCAGCGGGTGCGCATCCACGGTTGATCGGGGCGACAGCACGCGTGGCGTCAAGTGCTTCCGATACCGGATCGGAGGCGCTTGCCATGCGGTTGATCGATCCTGCTTTCAAGATCCTGGCCGGACCGCCGAGCCTCGAGTCCTGCACCCGCGACATCTACGACGGCGCGGTTCGCTTCACGCCGCAACAGGCGTTCCGGATCGCATCTTGCATCGCAGGCGCGGTCGCGCAACTGCATGCGCGCGGCATCCTCCACGGCGACCTGTATGCGCACAATATCCTGCGCGATGGTGGCGATGCGCTGCTCGGCGACTTCGGGGCCGCGTCGTTCTTCGAGGGTACCGACGGCGTCGACAACGCGTTCGCATCGGCTTTGGAACGCATCGAATCCCGTGCTTTCGGTTGTCTGCTGGAAGAGCTGGTCATGCGCTGCGATGCAAGCGCGTCCACAGCACACGACGACCGTCTGCTCACCGCACTGATCGGTCTGCAACAGCGCTGTCTGAGCGAGATCCCTGGCGCGCGCCCGACCTTCGCGCAGATCGCCACGACGCTCGCAGCGCTCGGCTGACGCCAGCCGCAGGCACGGGAGTCGAACGCTGGCACCTTGGCGACGCCGTCCGACGTAACCGCGCACTAAGCTGCCCGCGGTTGAACAAGAACACCTCGGAGACACCGCATGGACACCTCGAATCTCTTCTCGCTCAAGGGCCGCGTGGCCCTGGTCACCGGTGGCTCGCGCGGTATCGGCCGCATGATCGCCGAGGGCTTCCTCGGACGGGGCGCGCGCGTCTACATCTCGGCGCGCAAGACGGAAGCCTGCGAGCAGGCGGCACGGGAAATGTCGGCGCTCGGCACGTGCATCGCGCTGCCTGCCGACGTGTCGACTGCCGACGGCGTGCGCTCCCTGGTCGATGCTTATTCGCAGCATGAATCGACGCTCGACATCCTGGTCAACAACGCTGGCGCAGCCTGGGGCGCGCCCTTCGACGAGTTCCCGGAAAGCGGCTGGGACAAGGTGGTCGATCTCAACCTCAAGGCGCCCTTCTTCCTCACGCAGGCACTCGCACCCTTGCTGCGCAAATCGGCGACCGACCATCTCGCCAAGGTCATCAACATCGCATCGATCGACGGCCTGGCGGTCAATCCGCTGGAGACCTATTCGTACGCCGCCAGCAAGGCCGGGTTGATCCACCTCACACGCCGCATGGCGCTGCGGCTGGCCAAGGACCGCATCGCGGTCAGCGCGATCGCACCTGGCGCTTTCGCCTCCGAGATGAACCGCGACGCGCGTGACAACGGGGGCACGGTGAAGAACCGGATTCCGGGCGGCCGCATCGGCGAGCCCGAGGACATGGCGGGCGCCGCGATCTACCTGGCGTCGCGTGCCGGCGACTACGTGACCGGCGCGACGCTGGTCGTCGACGGCGGAGCGACGCTGGCGCGCTGAGTTTTCATTTCGCGTCCCGCAGCCGTGCGAACACTTTCCAGAACGCCGCGTCCTGCGCGGTAGCGAAATTGATCCGCATCAACGTGCTCGGCGGACGCCGCGCATGGAACAGCGATCCCGGCGCGAGCAGGTAGCCCTCGTCGAGCATGCGCTGGGTCAGCGCGTCGGTATCGACACCGGTGTCTACCCAGCCGAACAGGCCTGCCGGTTCCGACTCGAACGTGCAGCCGTGCGAGATCGCCAGCTTCACCGTACGCGCCCGCGCGCCATCCAGCCGCACACGTACGCGTTCGGCATGGCGTCGCACCTGCCCCTGGTCCATGCACCACGACAACGCGCGCTCGAACAGCGCGGGTGTCGTCAGCGTGGCGAGCAGCTTGGTTTCGAGCAGCCGCGGATAGAGCTCCGGCGATGCGGCCAGGAAGCCGATGCGCCAGTTGGGCGCCAGGATCTTCGCGAAACCGCTGACGTAGATGGTGCGTCGCAGGCCGTCGAGCGCGCACAGACGCGTCGCATGCTCGGGCGCGAGATGGCTGTAGGTGTCGTCTTCGACGATGTGGAAATCGTGCTTGTTGGCAAGCTGCAGCAGACGGTGCGCACTGCCGGGCGTCAGGCTGTAGCCGGTCGGGTTGTGCAGCACGCTGACGCTGACGAACAGCTTCGGCGCATGCGTGGCGCAGTACTGCGCCATCACGTCGAGATCGGGTCCGTCGGCACGACGCGGTACCGGCAGGATGCGCATGCCCAGCGCTTCCAGCCGCGCGAACTCGATCGCCCAGCCCGGCTCCTCGACCATCACCGGATCGCCCGCGCGCAGCAGCGTGCGGCTGACGACGTCGAGCGCGTGGGTGGCGCCGATGGTGGTCACGATCTGCTCGGGCGAAGCAGGGATGTTCAGGCTGACCAGCTTCTGCGACAGGCTACGCCGCAGCGCGCCGTCGCCGGCCGGTTCGCCGTACTGCAGCGAGATTTCCTGCAGCGCGCGCGTGCCCGTGAGGCGGCGCAACGAGGTCGGCATGAAGGTGGTGTCCATCCAGTCGGGCGGAAAAACGCCCATTCCGGGCTGCGGCTTGTCGCTCTGGCGATGGAACATGCCGCGGATCAGCGAACTGGCATCTGCGGGAATCCCGGGCAGCGGGCCGCGCAGGGATGTCCGAAGCGTCGGCTGCTCGGTGGTGCCGCCGACTTCCGCGGCGAGACGGGCGTCCTGCGCTGCTGCAGCCGAGTCGCGCACATAGAAACCGCGCTGGCGCCGCGCCTCGATCAGGCCCTGTGCCAGCAGCTGGTCGTACGCGGCGACCACGGTGTGCGGGCTCACGCCCTGCTGCCGCGCGCATTCGCGCACCGAGGGCAATCGCGCGCCGGGCGCCAGGAGACGCGTGCGGATGCGCTCGGCGAATCGGGCAGACAATTGACTGGTGAGGGACTGGGTCGAGGTACGCGTCAGCATGTCGGGCTTTTCATCTGTGCCGATTCGGCAGCCAATACAGATGGCGTCTTTGTCCGTCGATCTGTACTGGTACTGTAATGGTCAAAAGTCTACAGTCTGCTACATGACCTGGCAAGAATTCACTGCACTGCTGGTACTGGCCACGGCGATGAGCTTCTCGCCGGGACCCAACACCACCCTCTCCACCGCGCTAGCGGCCAACGGCGGCATGTCGCGCGCCATGCGCTTCGTGCTGGCGGTGCCGGTCGGCTGGACCTTGCTGCTGACGCTGTGCGCTGCGGGCCTGGGCGCACTGGTGGTGGCTGCGCCCGTCGTGCGGCTGCTCATCAAGGCATTGGGCGTCGCCTATCTCCTTTGGCTGGCGCTCAAGCTGAGCCGCAGCGCAACGATGGGAACCGCGGACGGCGCGCAGCTTCAGGTCGGTTTCGGCCAGGGCGTGATGCTGCAGTTCCTGAACATCAAGGCATGGTTGCTGGCGCTGACACTGGTCGCAGGATGGATCGCCGGACAAGCCGACGCGCTGCAACGTTTCGCCATCGTCGCGCCGGTCATGCTGTTCTATGCCTTCGCCAGCAACTTCACCTATGCGCTGATCGGCGCACTGCTGCGCAACTGGCTGGCGCAAGCCCGGCGGCTGCTGTGGTTCAACCGCGCGATGGCTGCAATACTCGTGCTGACGGCGCTGTGGATGGTCGGCGTCTAACAACATTCAAGGAAAAGTCATGACGAACTGGAAGCTGGCCGGGCGGGCCGCGAAGATGAATCCCTCGGTGCTGCGCGAGATCCTGAAGCTGGCCGACCAGCCGGGCATCATCAGCCTCGCCGGCGGCCTGCCGTCGCCGAAGACGTTTCCGATCAGCGCTTTTGCCGATGCCTGCGCCCACGTGCTGGCCAACGACGGCGCTGCCGCGCTGCAATACGCCGCGAGCGAAGGCTACGCACCGCTTCGGCAGGCGGTCGCCGACATGCTGCCGTGGAACGTCGATCCCGCGCAGGTGCTGATCACCACCGGCTCGCAGCAAGGCCTCGACCTCGTCGCCAAGGTGCTGCTCGATCCCGGCAGCCGCGTGCTGGTCGAAATGCCGACCTACCTCGGCGCGCTGCAGGCGTTCTCGCCGATGGAACCCGAAGCGGTCGGCGTGCAGAGCGACAGCGACGGCGTGATCGTCGACGACCTGGTTGCCAAGGCGCACGGCAGCGAGTCCGAAGAAGCGGCGCGTTTCGTCTACCTGCTGCCCAATTTCCAGAACCCGACCGGCCGCACCATGAGCGAAGCGCGCCGCGCGGCGGTGTCCGCGGCTGCAGCCAAGGCCGGCCTGCCGATCGTCGAGGACAACCCCTACGGCGACCTGTGGTTCGACGAAGCGCCACCGCTGCCGCTGACCGCGCGCAACCCCGACGGCTGCATCTATCTGGGCTCGTTCTCGAAGGTGCTGGCGCCCGGCCTGCGACTCGGTTTTCTGGTTGCGCCCAAGGCCATCTACGGCAAGCTGCTGCAGGCCAAGCAGGCCGTGGATCTGCACACGCCGATCTTCACGCAGCGCATGGTGGTCGAGGTCATGAAAGATGGCTTCCTGTCGCGCCACGTGCCCGAGATCCGCGCACTCTACAAGGGCCAGCGCGACGCCATGATCGCCGCACTGAAGCGCGAGACGAAAGGTCTGGACGTCGAATTCGACACGCCGGTCGGCGGCATGTTCCTCTGGCTGCGTCTGCCCCAGGGCATCGACACCGCCGCACTGCTGCCGAAGGCCATCGCGCGCAGCGTCGCCTTCGTGCCCGGCGCGCCGTTCTATGCCGATGGCACCGGCGACCCGCGCACGCTGCGCCTCTCATTCGTGACGGCAAGCGTCGAGCAGATCTCCGCCGGCATCGCCGCACTGGCCGCCACGCTGCGCGAGCAACTGGCCGACGACGCAGCCGCGCGCGTGCAGCGCGAGCTCGCAGCGACCTGACATCCGTCCAAGGCGAAACACCATGCTCAACATCTGGGGCCGGATCAGCTCCATCAACGTCCGCAAGGTGGTCTGGTGTGCGCAGGAGCTCGGGCTCGATTTCCAGCGCACCGAAGCCGGCGGCCGGTTCGGCCTGGTGCAGACACCGGAATACCTGGCGCTGAATCCGAACGGGATGGTGCCGGTCATCGACGACGGCGAAGGCGCGGCCAGGGTCACGCTGTGGGAATCGAACGTGATCGTGCGCTACCTCTGCGCCCGGCATTCCACCGAATCTCTCGATGCGCTCTATCCGCTCGCACTGCCGGCGCGCTTCCAAGCCGAGCAGTGGATGGACTGGCAGCAGACGACACTGAACCGCGCGAGCGGCGGCGCGTTCATCCAGTGGATCCGCACCGCTGTCGAAGACCGCAACGATGCCGTCATCGCGCAATCCGTGAACGCCACCGAGCCGCTGTTTGCGCTGCTTGACGCGCACCTTGCGGAACGGCGCTTCATGCTAGGCGAAAACTTCAGCATGGCCGACATTCCGGTCGGTTGCGAGGCGCACCGCTGGTTCGGCCTGCCGCCGACCGCCTACATACGGCCGGTGTGGCCGCACGTCGAACGCTGGTTCTCCGAACTCAAGGCACGCCAGGCAGCCCGCGGCGTGCTCGATCTCCCTCTCGAATGAAACAATCCCGCCCCTTCCAGCAGGTCGACGTATTCACCGCGGTGCCCTACCGCGGCAATCCGCTCGCAGTCGTGCTCGACGGCGAAGGTCTCGACACCTCCGCCATGCAGCGCTTTGCGCAATGGACGAACCTCTCGGAAACCACCTTCCTGCTGCCGCCGACCGATCCGGCTGCGGACTACCGCATGCGCATCTTCACGCCCGGTTGCGAACTTCCGTTCGCCGGCCATCCCACGCTCGGTTCGTGCCATGCGTGGCTGCGAGCCGGCGGAAAGCCGAAGTCGCCGGGCCGTGTGATGCAACAGTGCGAAGCCGGACTGGTGCCGATTCGCCGCGACGGCGAACGCCTCGCGTTCGCGGCGCCGGCCATGCAGCGTAGCGGTCCGAGTCCGAGCCTGCTGGCGCGCGTCGCCGCAGCGCTCAAGCTGCAGGCGCGCCAGGTGCTGGCGGCGCAGTCGCTCGACAACGGCACCGTATGGCTGGGCCTTTTGCTGGACGATGTCGATACCGTGCTGGCGCTGGCGCCGGACCACCGTGCGCTCAAGGCGCTGGGATACAAGATCGGCGTGGCTGCCATTCCGTCGGCACCTGCCACGACGGCATTGATCGGCCGATCCAACCGCGAGGCACGGGCGTTCGCGGGAGGCACACGGACGGCTTCGGAAGCTGCAGTGGGCCTCGAGGTCCGCGCATTCGCATCGTGCGTCGGGGTGGAGGAAGACCCGGTCACCGGCAGCCTCAACGCCAGCCTGGCCCAGTGGCTGACCAAAGACGGCCACCTGTCGGCAGATTACGTCGCCGGCCAGGGCCAGTGCCTCGGCCGCGACGGCCGCGTGCATGTCTCGCGCGACACCGAAGGTCAGGTCTGGGTCGGCGGCGACGTCGTGACCTGCATCGACGGCCACGTCGCGCTCTGACACACCGGATGCCATTGCGATGAACGCCCGCGTCGACCACCTCGTCATCGCTGCGCGCACGCTGGACGAAGGTGTTCAATGGTGCGAGGCGACGCTCGGCGTGAAACCGTGGCCGGGCGGCGCGCATGCATCGATGGGCACCCACAACCGGCTGCTGTCCATCGCGAGCCCCGCTTTTCCGCAAGCCTATCTGGAGATCATCGCCATCGACTCGGTCGCGCGACCCACGCGTGCCGCGCCACTCAGGCGCTGGTTCGATCTCGACGACCAGATCCTGCAGGCGTCGCTGGCGCACCACGGTCCGCACCTGATCCACTTCGTCGCCGCTGTGCCCGATCTCCATGCCGCCGTGACCGCGCTGGCTGGCGATCCGCTGCGCATCGACCGCGGCCATGTAGTCCACGCCTTTCGCGAACTGCCCGAGGCGTCTGGCGGTGGCCGCATCGAGTGGCAGATCGCCGTTCGCGACGACGGCCAACGCCTGTTCTACGGCGCATTGCCGACGCTCATCCAGTGGGGTTTACGCCATCCGGCGGACGATCTGCCGGATGACGGACTCGCGCTACTGGCGCTCGAAGCTTCGCATCCCCGCATCGAAACCCTGCGCGCGGCGCTGGACGCGATCGCGTTCGATGCGATGTCTTTGCGCCAGGGTGCGCCGGACCTTGTGGCCACCTTGCGGACGCCGCGTGGCGTAGTCACGCTGGGTTCGCGCATCACGTCGTACACGTAGAAAAGTCAGCGCAATTTCCGCAGTTTTTTTCGGCAGCCTCGCGCTTCGTACGCGAAGCGCCGCTGTTCGCCAACGGTTTTCAGGGAGTCGTCCGCAATGAAGTTCAGTCGTGAAGAAATCGAGGCTGCGCAACGCGTGGTCTATGCCGCCATGCCGCCCACGCCGCAGTACGCCTGGTCGCAGCTGAGCGCGCGGCTGGGCTGCAAGCTGTGGGCCAAGCATGAGAACCATACGCCGCTCGGCGCATTCAAGGTGCGCGGCGGGCTGACCTACATGGATGCGTTGACGCATCGCCAGCCGGAAGTGCGCCATGTCATCGGCGCCACGCGCGGCAACCACGGCCAGTCGATCGGCTTCGCGGCGGCGCGCCACGGTCTCGACGCGACCATCGTCGTGCCGCGCTGCAACTCGATGGAGAAGAACGCCGCGATGCGCGCGCTCGGCGTGCATCTGATCGAACACGGCGAAGATTTCCAGGCGGCGCGCGAGCACGCCGCGATGCTCGGTAGCCGAGACGGCCTGCATCGCGTGCCTTCGTTCGCACGTGACCTGGTCGTGGGCGTGACAACGTACTGGGTCGAGTTCTTCGAGGCGCTGCAACGCGAGGACCGTGTGCCCGATGTGGTCTTCGTACCCATCGGCCTGGGCTCCGGATTTGCCGGCGCGGCTGCGGCACGGACGCACTGCAACGTTCGCACGAAGCTCGTCGGCGTGGTGTCCGCGCATGCCACCGCCTACCGGGACTCGTTCGTCGCGGGTCGCGTCGTGGCTTCGCCGGCCACCACGCTGCTCGCCGACGGAATGGCCTGCAGCACGCCCGACCCCGAAGCGCTGGAGGTGGTGCGCCGCGAAGCCGACGACGTGATCGCCGTGACGGACAACGAAGTCGCCGACGCCATGCGGGCCCTGTTCGCCGACACCCACAACGTGGCCGAAGGCGCCGGCGCCGCGTCGCTCGCCGCCGCCATGCAGCAGCGCGAACGCTGGCACGGCAAGTCGGTGGGCATCACCGTCAGCGGCGGGAATGTCGATGCTTCGATGTTCGCCGACGTGCTGAAGGCGAAGGGCTGAGGCGAACTACCAGCGCGCCTTGACGCCGACCGAGCCTTGCACGGCGCTGCGCACGCGGGCTTCGCCGCCGGTCGCATACAGCCGGCCGACTTCGCCGTAGACGCTCCAGGTGCGTCCGATCGCCAGCGTGAAGCCGCCAGCCAGTTCGGCCGAACTGCCGCCGGTGCGGGTCGAGATATCGGTCGATGCGGCCGGGCCGACGAAGCGGGCGATGTCGGCGCCGCTGGAAGCGCGGTACAGGTTCACGCGGCCATAGGGCTGCAGCGTGCCGAGGGCGGTCGAGACTTCGCCCTTGACGCGCACGCCGACGCGAGCGATCCAGCCGTTGTCGCTGTTCTGCTGCACGCGCGCGCCGGAGATGATCACGTCGTCGAGATCGATGCGCTGGTGGATCAGCTGCACTTGCGGCTCGATCTTCCAGTTGGGCGACAGTGCGAACGACTTGCCTGCCTCGATCGAAGCCAGCAGGCTGTCGCCCTTCCCGCTCACACTCGCGTTGCCCAGCGGATGCACGCTGTACCGGTGGTCCCCGGCCTGCAGAACGGCGTCCGCATAGATGCCTGAGTCGCCCGTCCAGGTTGCGTAGCCGCCGACGTAGCGCGCACGCAGGTCGTTCCTGCCGACAGGCGCCCAGGTGCCGTTGGCGAATCCGCTGGCGTTCACATCGCCGTCGAGCTGGCCGACATAGACGCCGGCATGCCAGTTGGCATTGGCGAACAGATCGGTACCGGCCTGGAAGCCGGTGACGCGGCCCTTGCTCTCGGGCGCGACGGTGCCCTGCTGGCGTGCGTCGATACTGGTTGAGATCACGCGTCCCCAGGCCGTGCGCGTCGCTGCGCCGGCCGTGACCGACGCCATCCCTGCAGGGGTGTCGCCGATGCGCTGGTGGAGGTTGCCGAGCATGGCGAGATCGGCTTGGCGCAGTTGCTGGGGCAACGCCGCCATGAGCGGCACCTCGGTGCGGTAGTTCGGCACTGGAACCGCAGCGATTGCGGTGGGCGCGACCGGCGCAGCCGACACAGCCGACGCAGCTGTGGTGGCGGTCGCGCTGGCGATCGTGGTCGGTGCGACGGACGTCGTCGAAGAAAGGGATGTCGCCGGCGCAGCGGTTGTCGGAGAAGCCGGTGCCGGTGCTGGTGTCGCTGTCGTTGTCGTCCCTGCGGGATTCGCGGCCGGTGCGTCCGAACGCAGATACCAGCTTTCGCCAGCACTGCTCGCATCCGCAGCATGCAGCGTGTACGCATACGCACCCGCATCGACGTGACCGCCGGCCAGCGTGAATGCCGACTTGGTGGTCTGCGCAGTGGTCGTGGCGCCGTTGCGTGCGGCGACTACCTCGATGCCGTTGCCCGTGGTCAGCGCGCCGAGGCCGCCGATGTTGGTTATGCGCACAGTGGTGTTTCCGCTGGCGCTGGCCGACGCGCCATCGAGTACCAGTCGGTCCGACGGTCCGGTCGCGTTGAGCGTGGTGCCGAGCGCCAGCGTGCCGCCGCGACCGACATAGGCGCCGGTCACCGTCAGGTCTGCGCCGGGTCTTGCCGACAGCAGCGACACCGTGCCGCCGTTGTCCAGCGATGCGACGGTCTGGCTGTAGCCGGCGAGGTCCAGCGTCGCGCCGCGGGCCACCGTGTGCGCGGATGCCGCGCTCAGCGTGTCGACATGCGCCGTGCGCAGCGTGCCGCTGGCGACCGTCGTCGCGCCGGTGTAGCTGTTTGCGCCCGACAGGGTCAGCGTGCCGATTCCTGTCTTGACGATGCTGCCGCCGGCGCCGCCCGCCACGCCGCCATCCTGGATCGCGCCGCCGATGGCATTGTCGACATTCAGTCCGCCGAGCGTCAGCGTGCGAGCGCCGAGAAGCACATCGCCGTTGCCGTCGAGCGAGCCGATGGCCGTGCCGGTCGTGGCTTGCGAAACGTCGACGAAGCCGGCGTTGGCGACTGTCATGGCGGCAAGGGAGACGTTGTCGCCGACGCGCAGACCCGTCGAGCGAGTTGTCGTACCGACGGCGATGGCGACCAGACCGCTGCCCAGCGCGCCGGTGGCACGCATGTCGATGAAGCCCTGTTGCAGGTCGGTGCCCCCGGTGTAGCTGTTGGCGGTTACGAGTTCGAGCGCACCGGCACCGGACTTGGTGATGCGGCTGCCGCTGGCGCTTTCGCTGATCGCGCCAGACTGGCGCACGCCGAACGCATCGACGTTCAGCGTCGCGTTGCCGGTCAGCGTGATGGCATTCGAGATCTGGGTCGTGCTGCGGGTGTCGTAGTCGAGAGTGGTGCCGCCGGCCAGCGTCAGGCCGCCGGTTCCGAGCGCGCCGTCGTTCGCGACGCGCAAAGTGCCGCCTTCGACCGACGTTCCGCCGCTGTACGTGTTGGCGCCAGAGAGCGTGAATATTCCGGCGCCGTACTTCACCATGCGGCCGTCGGCCGCGATGCCTGGAATGCCGCTGTCGGCGATCGTGCCGCTGAAGTCGCCGGCACCGGTCCGCAGGGTGCTCGATCCGAGATTGATCGTGCCGCTGCCGAACAGGGCGCCAACAGTTTCGGTGAGGTTCGGCGCCATGAACAGAAGGCCAGGAAGTTGCAGACCGCCGATGGTGGGTCCGCTGACGCTGTCGATGGTCACCGTCGACGTGTTGGCGATCTGCTCGTTTTGGCCGATGACGATGGTCGAATTTCCCTGTCCCAGCAGGTCGCCGGCAATCGCCGTCGCGCCTTCGGTGCGCAGCAGGCCAAGGACCGTGCTGCCGCGGACCGTGGTCAGGCCGGTGTAGGTGTTGGAGCGGTTGCCGACGAAATCCAGGTCGCCCCAGTAGACGGTCGACGTCGGCGCCTCGATGGTCAAGCCCTGGTTGCCGGACACCACACCGCCGACGCGAAGCAGGTATGCAACCGACGACGGCGGCGCGAAGCGGATGGTCGCGTTCGTCTGGAGCGAAATGTTGCCGTTGAGCGTCAGGCCGCGCTGCGGTGCGAGGTCTGTTTCGAGCGGGTCGACACTGAAATTGCCGTTGACCACGATGTCGTTGGCCAGCGTCACGCCGCCGCGCAGCGTGCCACCGTTGATCGTCAGAGCGCCGGTTCCTAGCGACCCGTTGGAAGTCGCTTCGAGCGAACCGCCATTCAACAAGGTTCCACCGCTGAAGGTATTGACCACTGCAGCGCCCGAAACCGGGCTCGATGGGTTGGGGGTTCCGAGAACCAGCGCGCCCGCTCCATTCTTTGCGATGCCGCCGGCACCCGAAATCACACCGGCCTGTGCCGCTTGCGCAGTCGCACCGGAGATGTTGAGCGTGGTGGTGCCCGCTGAGGTCACGACCCCCGCTGTTCTCACTTCGCCATCGGCGTAGTCGATCGTCTGGGCGCCGGCACTCAACGCACCGATGGCCGCCACGATCGCAACCAGCGCTGTCCTGGCAGCACCGCTTCGACCGCGATCGATCTCCGAAACGGCCACCCAGGAACCCAGAGCGTGGTTCCAGACGCTGCGATAAGACTTGTTCATGTGAGTACCTCAAAAAGTGTCTTGGACGCCTTTCTTTGGTGCACAGCACCCGGCGTGATACGAAAGGATTACATACATTCGTACACACTGAGTACTTTGAGTTTCACTTTTGTAAGCATTTTGGTGCATTCGTAAAATTCATCATCTTTAGCGCTATGAAAAAGATAGCGCCAATTTCGGTGATGAAAGTGCGATCGCGTTGGCGTTGGCGATGGGTTTGCGATGCAGGCCTTGCAACTCCTAACAATGGTTAAGCGGCTCTTCGTGAGCGCGAGTGACGCACCTAAGCTTTGTGCCTACACGATGTGAAACGAGTCTTTCGCATCAGCGCAAAGAATCACATTGAGACTCACGATGGCATTCTCGAAACGAACTTTTCAAGGCACGCGACACCGGAACGCAGGCTTCACCATTGTCGAAATGGCGGTCGTGCTGGTCATCATCGGAGTGATCCTCGGCGCTGTAATGATCGGTAAGGACGCGCAGCGCAACGCTGAGTACCTCCGCATTCGTCAGACGTTCGTGAACCAGTGGGCTGTGGTCTACAACAGCTACGTGCAACGCACCGGCGTGCCGATCGGCGACAACACGCGGGCCCCGCGACTTGTCGTCAATGGGAAGAACTTTGCAAAGTCCGCCGGTGACCTCAGCGGCGTAACCGAGCCTCCGGCCATCTGCGAGGGCAATGCCGGGCCGCAGATGAAACGCGGCATGCAGGCCGGCGCGAGCCTTCGCACGCTGGTGCTCGAAGCCGGAATCGAGCTTCCTGCAGGGCGCGGCGCCGGCATGGAAGACCGCTACATCTATCTCGACACCAACGGAAATCCTCAGGAACTGCAGGTCTGCTTCCAGTGGAATCGGCCAGGAACCCTGTCGGGCACCGGCAACATGATGGTCATCACCGGACTGACGCCAGACCTAGCCCGATCGCTCGCATCGGCAATCAAGGGAAACGCGGATGCTTCGAGTGGCGCCTTCCGGCAAGAAGGGGTCGTTGCAGGCGCAGCCTCGGGATCGACCGGGGTGGATGGCGGACTCGACTGGATCGGCAACAACTCACTCGGATTCAGCGGCAAGACTGCCGATCGCGAAGCGCAGGTAATGACCGTCGTCGCTAACTACAAGATGAACCAGTAGCGGTCTGCGCTCATGACCACTCCGCATACCCGCACACCCGCATTCCCCTTGGCGCCCAACCGCGGCATACGGAAGATTTCGGCTTTCCTGCAAACCCGCACGGCTTTGCTGTCTTCTTTCTGTCTTCTGGTAGTTGCCTCACTGGTTCTCGTCGGATCGCAGGTCGCTCTGGTCAAACAGCGGGGCTTGGCGTCTCAGATCCAGACAGCTTGGCAGGCGGCCAGACAGATCGAACTGGCCAAGGCCATTCAGACGCGGCGGCGCGAGGCAATCGACACATTGATGAAAGAAGCCGAGAAGACCGGCCTTGTGGCAAGTGCATGGGACGAACGCCGCTTCAGTATCCGGCAATCGTCGATGGCGCGAAAAGCAGCCAATCGATTGCTGGGAGAGATCGCTCGTTCGCGCGGACGCGTCTTTGCAGCCGAACAGTTCGAGCTGTCCGTCAAGGAACCTCAGGACGGTCTTTTCACACCGCCCGCGTCCTCCGAATCCGAACTTGTCCTGTCATTGCGCGGGAGCCTGTTGTACCGAGCCAAGGCGGCATCGAAATGATCATCTATGCAACAGGTGAAAAATGGCTTGCCCTGAAGAAGACGGAAGCTCGCCACATCGAGCGTTTCCCCGTCCTGAACTCGCCCGCCACCGTGGTTTGGCAACCCTCGAACTCCGCTGTCGGCATTGCATCGTTCGAGGGTGACGCGCGCCATGCGGCCGTTCTGGTGGAACGTCGGCTTCGCACCGAAGGCACGATCGAAGCCGAAACGAAGATTTTCATTCACCACGTCGAACGGGTCAGCCGCACCTATCAGGCGCTCTACAGTTCGGCGTCGCTCGACGAGTGGCACCGGATGCAGGGCTGGGCGAGTGCCCAACCCGGACATTGCGCCTGGACAACGCTGTGCGCCCTTGCGTGGTCGCGCGTCGACGCACAGACCGCTGTCGTGCTGCATGTCGACAACGCATTCGTTTTCATGGGCAGGACCGGGCTGCGTATCGTTCAGGCCAATACCCTGGCTTTCGGCATCGACGAGGACAGCGTCGCCTATGCCACACGCGCACTCGGTGACCGCATCCGTGCGCAATGGTCGCCAACGGCAGCGGGAGCCGCCGCAGCGCTGCCCACCGTCGAATGGATTTCCGCAAGCGAAACCTGCTCGGCAGAAAACTACGCCGGAATGATGCGTGCCTTTGCCGACGCCAGCGGACTTCAGGTGGTGTCGACCGATGCCTTGCTCGCGCTGGCGGTGGACGACGGCAGCGAGGCGGCTGTCGAAACCATGACGCGAACCGCACTGCCTCGAATCGCGTCCCGCCCGCCGATCGGTCTGCTTCTCAATACGCAGCGCGAACGGGTACTGCTTGCGGCTGAACGCCATCGCACGACCGCGATGGCTGCCGCTTTGCTGGTGACCTGCGTTTTCCTGGGGTTCGCCGTACAGAAGAGCCTCGAGCTACGTCGCATTGCAGCAGCAAACCAGGCGCTCCAGCAACGCATCGCTGCCGCCAATCGTCCGGAACCGACACCCGCCGACGACACAGGCGATGCGGCCTACCGAGAGCAATTGACCTTCATCGAGACAGTCGCGCGCCTGCAGGCGGGGCTCGATGTCAATGAGGTTCTGATGGCGCTCAAGTCTGCCGCCGGCGCCGACATTCGCATCCTTTCGGTTCGCGCAGAGGAACCCACGCCTGAGCGCGAAACGCAGCCGCGCGGCATCCTCGTCGATGGCGTGATCCAGGACACCCGAAGCAATCAGGACAGCGCGACTCTGTCATCGTTCGTACGCTCGCTTGCCGTGCTCGGCTACACGGCAGAACCGTTCGAGTCTCGCGCGGCGGCTGCTGCTTCCGCGGTTTCGAGCCAACTCTTCACCTACCGGCTCATTCACAAGGAAGAGCGTGCTCGCTCGGGAACCAAGCCATGAAACTCGGCTTCGCTCCAAAGTACAACGGGCTGGCGTTTGCCCTGGCTGTCGCAGGTTTCACAGTGATCGCCATTGCTGCCGTCACGTGGGTGCCACGGTGGTTGCCGATGGTTTTGCAACCCAGGGAACCGGCCTCGAGCACCCTGGATCCCGAAACGATCCGTATCGAACGCGCTGCAGAAAATTTGCGTCAGGCGGCTCTCTTCGAACGGATGCAGCGATCGGGTCGTGGAGAAGGAAGCGATTCGATCCTGACACTTTATTCACCGTCCACCACCGCTGCGGCCGCGACCGAGTCGAAGCCGTTCGACGCTTCGACGCTAAACGTCGTGATCGTGGAAACCGCGCGCGGCCGTACGGCCACGATCGACGGCGCAGTCGTTCGCATCGGCGAGCGCACATCAGGTGGCGGCATCGTCAGAGCGATCGATCGGACAGGTGTGGTCATCGAAGACGGCGCCGGTGCAAAACGCAGTGTCGACATACGTGACAAGTTCGTAGGCCAGGACGCCCCAGTCGTTCTGCCAACGCCGGCAAAAACCGCATCTTCCAATCCAGCCGTCGTCAAATGAAACGCCTTGTCGTCCTTGTCCTGTCGATGGCACTGCTCGCTGCGGTCGTCTTCCTCGTCCTGCGAGAACCTCCAGGCACCGTCGCCTCTGCCGTCAGCGCTGAACGAGTCGCATCGGAAACCAGTGCCCGAGTCGTGCTGCCGCCGGCCGTGCCGCCGCAAACCGGCACCCAGACGCCCGCTTGGCTGATGCCAAAGTCACGCGCGGCCGCAACAGGGCCGACAACGCCTGCATCTAGCGACAGTACCGGTGCCGCCACCAGTGCCAGTGCCAGTGCCAGTGCCAGTGCCAGGATCGCGCGCCTGAACGCCATCGTGGAAAAGCTGAATCGGCTGCAAGGTCAGCCAACCATCGACGCAAAGGAAGTTGGCGCCGCCATCGCGGAGCTGGAAAAGATCAATGGATCGCCCGTCATGAGCGGGGTGCGACTGGACGTGCTCCAAGAGAATCTCCTGGTTGCCGATCAGATGCAGGCAACTCAAAAAGAGTTGCAGACGCTAGATCGCGCGCCAGTCGCAAACGCCTCCGAACGGGCCGCGCTTGTGCAATCCAAGATGTCCGAACTCGCGGCGCTTCGTTTGCGCATTCGCCACGACGTCATGCAGTCACCCGCAGCTGGTGTGTCCCCATGATGCGCGCAAAGCAGGCCGGCTCCATGCTGATCGAGATCGCGGCATCGATCGCCGTGCTGGGTCTGTTGGCAGCGACTTCGTTTGGTGTTCTGCGCGACGTCAATCAGGTCAGGCAGGGTCGCGCAGCGGCAGCGCTGGCCAGTCAGGCAAAGCAGCTCACGCTGGAATTTGCGATGGCACACGGCAGGTTTCCATGTCCGGACCTGACCGGGAGCGGCATAGAGGGAGATGCGGCTGGCGACTGCCTGTTGGCGCAGAGTTTCGGACTGCTGCCGACCCGGACGCTAGGCATGGACGGCGTCTCGGCGCAGTCCGCGAATCGCGTGTTGCGCTATGGAATCTCGCGCATCGCCCCAGACGCCGATCTGGGCGCTACAGCGACCGCAGGCGATCCCGATCCAGCCACGCGCTTATTGACACGAGCGGAGCGCGCTGCCGCATACGCCACATCGACGTCTTCATCGTCAGTGTCGACCGGACAGCCATATGTGCCAAAACCAGATGCACAGGGCCTGGCGATGAATTGCCTGGTACCCGGAGACAGCCCTGCCTTTGTCATCTCGGTGGGCGCCCCGGAAGACCTCGGGACCGCAGCCTGTTTTCCCATCCCCAATCCAGAGCGCAGCGCATCGACCTCCATGGGTCGACATGAACTGGTCGGATGGGTCCGATCGAAATTTCGCGCCGTGAACTGAACCGAATGACTACGCCCTCCATCCATCGATCGTCAGCGCGACCGTTGACGCTTGCGACCGTCAGTCTCGCGGTGGTTCTCAGCAGCTGTGGCGCGCTACCGAAATTTTCTTCCGTCGGGCAATTGATCAAGCCGATGCCGGCCAGGCAGGCGGCGATCCAGACCAGCATTGCCGACGGTTCGCGCGAACTTTCCAACGCACGGACGGGGCTGCTTGAAGGACTCGAACGCCGGGCACCCATTCCGGTCCTGGAGGAGATCGTTCCCGACGACAGCCCGATGAACCGCAAGCGCATCGGCATCAGCATGCAGAACGCACGCATCGGGCAATTGCTCTGGATCCTTTCGACCGAATACAAGATCAGCCTGGCGGTCGACCCGGCCGTGCTTGAAATGCCCCAGGTGGCAAGCCTGCATCTGCAACAGGTTACGGGCCGTGAGGCGCTGGCACACATCCTTCGCGTTTTCGATGTTCATGGCAGCCTCGGCAAGGACAACGTACTTGTCGTGCACATGGACGAAGAGCGCGTTTTCGACCTGAGCATGCTGATCGGCCGCAGCACGCTGGAACTCAACGGCGGCGGAGATGTGTTCGGAAGCGGAAAGGACGGCGGCAGCGGACTGAAAAGCAGCCTGACGATCAAGAGCGATCTCGGTGACAAGGGCGACGGCTTCGAGTACATCGCAAAGTCTGTCGAAGCGATCGTCGGGGGCACAGCCGCGGGATCCGCCGCTCCTGCCGACGGACGCGAGAAACCGCGTACATCGATCAACAGGGCGAGCGGAACGCTCTACGTACGGGCACGCCCATCGGTCGTGCAGTCGATCGAGAAGGTTGTTTTCCAGGAATCGTCCTTCCGGCAGAAGCAGATCCAGATCGACGCGCAACTGATCGACGTGCAGCTCAACGACGCGTCGGAGTTCGGTATCGACTGGAACGTATTCGGCAGTCGCATCATGGCGAGCGCAGGTGTCAGGGGCATCGGGATCGGGTCCGGCCAGACCACCACCGCAGCCAGCCTGTTGCCCAATGGCCGCACGGTGACCATTCCGGCCCAGACGATAGGAAGTTCCACCGGCGCGACGGCAGGCGGCATCGGCTATCGCTCGAACCATTTCTCCATCGCGCTGAATGCGCTCAAGTCTTTCGGCGCCGTGCGCGTGCTTTCGAACCCGAGCGTGCTGGTACGCAACGGAACGCCGGCTTATCTCAGCGTGGGCAACAGCATCCGTTATGTGCAGAAGATCATCAGCACGGTCAACAACACCAATTCCGCATCGACGACATCGGTGGACGTCATCACCGATTCGGTATTTTCGGGCGTTGTCGTCGGCGTCAGCGCTGTCGTCAAGAAGAACGGCATGATCGAGCTCTTCATCCATCCGAGCCAGACGCAGGTCAGCGAAGCGAGCCTTGCGCTGGTGGACGTCGGTGCAGGCAACCGCGTGACCTTGCCCGTCGTCAGCACGAAGGGGATTGCAACCACGCTGAACATTCAGGACGGCGACACGGTCGTGATCGGCGGATTGATCGACCAGCAAAGGGGCGGCACAGGCGGCGCAGTGCCTGGTCTGTCGGATATTCCGACCGTGGGAAAACTGTTCACATCGGACAAATCCCTGGACAACGCCCGCGAACTGGTGGTCGTGCTGCGTGCGCGGGCGATGTGATGGCTGACCGTGATCAGCGTGACACCGGTGACGCCGGTACCGCCGGCAGTCTTGCGGACGTGCTTGCCGGCAAGCTGCTCGGCGCCGGCCTGCTCGACGCGGTGCAACTCGAATATGCGCGACAGAAGCACGCGGTGCACGGCGAGCCGCTCTGGCGCATCGTCATCAGCGAAGGACTTGCGGGCGAGAAGGAAGTGGTCGCCCTGCTGAGCAGCGTGCTGCAGATCGAATTCTTCGACGCCGATCTGATCGACTATCCCGACCAGGAAGTGCTGTCGCTGTTCAACAAGGAGCAGTGTCTCACGTCGAATTTTCTGCCACTGGGTTTCGAGGATCGCGATCTGCTGGTGCTGTTGGGCGATGCCATGCCCGACGATGTCGCGCAGTTGGTAATGCGACGACTCGGCGTGCGCTGCCGTTTTAGGCTCGCACCTTTTTCCCAGGTGGCGCGGCTGATCCGCAACGCCTACTACTTTGCGAAGAATCCGCCGGAAAAATTGCTTGCACAGGAAGTGACGCTGCTGGCTTCCGACCGCGATCACGCTTTCACGCCCGAACATCTGCTGAGCCATCTGCTGCATCTCGCGATGCGCGAGCGCGCCACCGACATCCACATCACTTCCGGCATCGCAAGCCTTCACGTCCTGTTTCGCATCGACGGGGTGCTGCAGCCGATCCGCGCGTTACCGCTGTCGCTCGGCCGATTGATCGGCTTCATCAAGATCACGGCCGAGATGGACATCTCGGAAGCGCGACGGCCTCAGGATGGCAGCTTCCGTGCCGTCGTACTGGACGACCCGCTGACCGTGCGGGTCTCGACCATCGTCACAGAGCATGGCGAGCGCATGGTGATGCGCCTGCTTCCGGAAGCACACGAGATCAAGGACCTGGCTGCGCTGGGCTTCTTTCCGGAAGATGTCGAACTGGTCGCCGCCGCAATGGCGAACCCGGCCGGCCTCATCCTCATCACCGGCCCGACGGGCTCCGGAAAGAGCAGCACGCTGCACGCCGGCCTGCGCATGCAGCATCTGATCGAGCGCAACGTGCTCACCGTGGAGGATCCCCTCGAGTACCGGGTGCCGATGGCCGGACAGACGGAGGTCAACCGCAAGGCCGGCTACGACTTCGGAACCGCGCTGCGCCATTTCCTCCGACACGATCCGGACGTGATCCTCGTCGGGGAAATGCGCGATGCGGAAACCGCGCAAGCCGCAGTCGACGCAGCGGCGACGGGCCATCTGGTGCTGTCGACACTGCACGTGACGAGCGTCTTCGGCGTCGTGCCGCGGCTCACGCCCCTGGGACTGGTACCGCAGGTCATCGCCGAGAACCTGAAGCTCGTCATCAACCAGCGGCTGGTGCGCCGGTTGTGCAGCCATTGCGCCGAACCTGTCGCATTCACGCTTTCCGAATGCATTTGGCTCGGTGTCGAAGAGGGAACGCTCGGTCAACGCAACAGGGGCTGCAAGCGCTGCCGCCTGACCGGCTTCCATGGCCGCCTGCCCCTCTACGAACTGCTCATCATCGACGACCGTCTGGCGAATGCCATCGCAGATTCGGCGGGCCGGGAGGCGATCCGGACGCTGGCCGCCGACCAAGGTTTCGAGACGATTGTGAAAGTCGCCAAGCGAAGAGTGAAGCTGGGCCAGACCACGGCCGACGAAGTGCTGCGCGTCATCGGCGAAGGACCTGCGAAATGAGTGTTCTCTCATGAGCGCCTTCTACTACTACCAGCTGTTGATGCCGACCGGACGGGCAAAGACCGGCATCGCCGCGATCTCGGTCGAGATGGATGCATCGGCACGGCTCTGGCTGGAAAAGAATCACGACGGCATCGTTCTGCAGCTTTATCGACTTCCGGCGTGGGCATCCGACGTGCTCCAGGCAGGCCGACGACTGTTCCGCGGCGCCATCAAACCCGCGGAGCTTGCCGGGCTGCTGCGCGATCTGGCTGTGATGACCTCGAGCGGTATCCCGATCTTCGAGGCTGTGAAGGCGATTGCCGAAGACGAAGGCTCCGAGTCCGGCAGGCGAGTCGAGAGGGTATGCACGCAGCTGCTCGAGGACCTGAATGCAGGCAGCGCCTTGAGCATTGCTTTCGGACGCCAGCCCGATATCTTCCCGGACACCATACGCAGCCTGGCCGAGATCGGCGATGCGACCGGCACCATGCACCAGATGCTGATGGAGTCGGCGCGCCATCTCGACCGCATCATTTCGCTCAAGGCCGACGCGCGGCAGGCCATGATCTATCCGATCTTTTCTTTCCTCGCCATCTTCGGCGCCGGCGGGTTCTGGATCGCATATGTGCTGCCGAAGCTGGTCGGACTCTTCAAGCAGATGAACGCCAAGCTTCCGCCGCTGACGGTGGCGGTGATGGCGTTCTCCGAGTGGATGAACGCGCACTGGCTGCTGGTCGCGATGGCGCTGGCAACTCTTTCCATCCTGAGCGGAATGGCGTGGCGCAACAGCCTCGTCCTGCGACGGCGGACGATGCAGCTGCTGCACCGGACACCCGTTGCGCGCACCTTGCTGGTTTCGTCGGGCCTCGCCTTTTTCGCCGAGTATCTGTCGCTGCTGATCCGCTCGGGACTGGACGTGATCTCGAGCCTCGGCATCCTGGAACGGTCGCTGCAGAACCTCTATTACAAGGAACGTGTCGCACGCATTCGCCAGTTCGTCGAGCGTGGCGACCGAATCTCCTTCGCAATGCGGCAGGTCGGTGGCTTCCCTTCCATGATGGTCCGGATGATTGCGGTCGGCGAGGAGTCCGGCACGCTGGACCGACAGCTGACCTATCTGTCCGACGAGTACTCGGCCCGCCTGAAACGCACCGTCGGCATGCTGGCCGAAATCATCAAGCCCGTGATCGTCGTCATTGCGGGGGCCGTGTTCCTGCTGCTGATCGTCGCTTTGCTGCTGCCGGTCTACGACCTCGTCAGGCAGACGATGTCTGCCGCACGCTGACGGATGTCGACCCGATACCTACAAGAGCCAAGGAGAACAATGATGGAAGTTCGGCGAAAAGGCGCCATTGCGGCACGGCAACGTGGCGCCGCAGCGCTTGTGCTGGCGGCGATGATGGTGATCTTCACTGGCACGCTGGTGGCAACTTATTACCTGGGCAGCCGTAGCGCATCTTCAATCGCGCGTTTCGAGCAGGTCGAGTCGTTGCGTTGGGCGCAGGAGTCGATCACGGGCTTCGCAGCAGCCAACGGCCGACTTCCGTGTCCGGCTAGTTCTCCCGATGGCACCGAGAACTGCACGTCCGGTTTCGCCAAGGGATGGCTGCCGACAGCCGCCATCGAGCAGTTCGGAAGCACGCCGGGTGCACGCGGTCGCATGCCGTTGCGCTATCTGGCTTACCGCGGTGTCGGCGCCGGATCCGACCCCGATCTGGCAACCCTCGACGACGCCTACCAGCCCGCGCTCGCAGCCACGGTCGCAGCGCCGGCTGCATACCCTTCACTGATCAGCAGCGTCGACCTGTGCGGCAAATTGCGTGCTGCAGCGCTTCCGCACGGCAGCAGCCGATGGCAGACAGGCGGCCCACCTACCGGCGCTACGGCAAGGCCGGCGCGTGCGAATGTCCCGGTCACCAACAGCGGCGGCAGCATCATGAACGTCGCCTACGGGCTGGCTGCATCGCCGATAGGCACAGCGAAGTCAGACTCGGGCCTGAATGCCGACATCGCGCCGCAACTCGAAAGCCCGTACCGCGCCGTCGACAACGCCTATCGGGACGTCGTCCGGGTGGTCGACTTCGCCGCGCTCTCCGACGCTCTTTCCTGCTCGGCGGTCATGGCATCGCTCGACACGCTGTCGACAGCGGCGACCTGGACGGCGGCGGCCGTGGGTGCAAGAGAAGGTGCGATCAAGGGCAGCCAGGCGCTGATAGACATCGAATCGGTGGCCGTCCCTTCGGCTGCTGTGGGTGTCGTGTCGGCCCAGCTGGATGTAAAGAACGCCATCGCGAAAGCTGTGGAGAGCGTCGCGACAGTGGCGCAAAATTTTCCCGGCCTGCCGGACCCTGTCAGTGTCGTGGCCGTCGCTTCCGGCAATGCCGGCATAGTGACATCGGCCGAGACGTTGCGGCTCGCGGAGATCGACCGCATCAGGGCGGTCGCCGGAGCAATGACGGAAGCTGGCTACATGCTCGCCTATATAGCCGCAAAAAAGACGGCTGAAGACTCCTACGTCTGGAACGGTTCTGCTTCCATCCTTGCCATTGCAGATCGCCAGGGGGTTTCTCCGTGAACACCAGGCGAATTCGCGAACCGCGAGGAGAGCGCGGCTGGTCGCTGCTGGAAACCGCCATCGCAACGACGCTGCTTGGCATCATGGTCGTCGCCGTCGTGACGACTGCCCGGAAAGCAACGGACGACGTCGAGATCCGACGTACCGTCAGCGAGACCGAGCGAGCCGAAAACGCGCTGCTCGGCTATACGAAAGCCAACTCCCAGTTGCCGGTGCCCGAGGACGCTGCGGCGAGTCCGTCGCGTCCGGGCTACCTCGAAGGCTGGCTACCCGTCACGGCGCTCGGCCTGCAGGGATTGTCGTCACGCATCCGCTATGTCGTCGCCCAGCCCCTGACCGTCAAGCCTCCCATCTATCGCGCCGATCCAGCGGACCTGGGAGCAGGTCTGATCGAGGTCCGGACGACCGTCAACGGACTGGACCTTTGCGCAGTACTGATGCGACGCGAGAAAGCCGGAGATTCGCTTCCCGGCGGCATGCGGATGGGTTACGCGCTTCAGCAGGCCATCAGCACCGAGAGCGGACAGCCGCTGGGCCTTGCGCAAAGCTGGCTCGGCGATACGTCATCGGGCGCCCTCCCACCAAATGTCAGGCTGGATACGCGCACACGGGGCTTCGGCGAATTCGCGGCCAGCATCGGCTGCTTCGCCAGATTTGCCGAACTGTCCCGCGATGTGCGATCGGTGGCCGTGGCCGTCGACATGCACAGGCTGGCCGATCAGGAGATCGCATTGCGCGATGTAAATCGCCTCATGGGTGGCGATTCCGCAAGAAACCTCGACTGGCGGATGGTGAACTGGAGCGTGGGCACGGCCAAACTGACCGTCGATCTCGGGATGGAGGCCGTCAGCGCGATCACCGCGTGGGAGACGACCGCAGCAGGCGCTGCAAACATGGTTGCATTGACGGGCGTCATCGCCTCGCTGGGCATGCTCCTGAAGCTGACAGGCGAAGGCATCGTCGCAGCCGAGAAATCCAACGCCGCAGGTGACGAAGCAATCACGGCAGCGAAAGCCTACAGGGACCAGATCCAGCAAGAAGTCGTTCGCCATGCGGCGCGAGCGAACGAACTGCAGAAGAAAGGACTGGACCAATGACGCATCTCTCCAGACGACGACAACGAGGTCTTTCCCTGGTGGAAGTGGCCATCGCCTCCGTGATTCTCGGCGCGTGCGGCGTGATGCTGTGGGCCGTGATCGATCGGCAGGCGAAGGTCACTCGCACCGATCAGTCGGCAACGCTGATCGACCGCGTGAACGACGCGATGCTGGCCTACGGCTATCTCCACGGCCGACTGCCGTGTCCTTCGCCACTGACCACGGGGAAGGAAAGCTGCGACGGCAAGGACATCGGCTTTCTGCCTTTCCTCACGCTTGGTCTGCCCGACGCCGCGGCAGGACGCATTCGCTACCAGGTGTCGATGGTGGCGCCATCGCCGGTGACCGGGAGTCCTTACCAGGTCGTGGTCGCACAGGAGTTCGGCGAGGCGAAGGACTTGGCAGCACAGGTCGTCCCTCTCGCAAGCGTGATGCCGGGTGGCCACGAGCCGTTGCTCGACCTGTGCGAGACACTCGGTACCGCGGCGGACGGCCGCAGGATGGCCTATGCACTGACGATGGATCCCGGAGGTGCCACGATGACGCCGACAAGCACTGCTGCGCCTGCCGCGCCTGCCACGCCGGTCACTGCAGAAGCGGTCGCGCACACGGTGGGACGTGCGCAGTTCGCAGCGCGACTTCACTGCAGCACCCTGTCAGTTGCGGGGCGCGCACAGTTCAACACTGCATTGGCCGCCGACACGATGGCGCGGGCGATGCGCGACGTCGTCGCGCAGTTCGGGCTGGTGAAGTTCACCTACGCGGCAGATACGGCACAGGGCGCAGTGTTCGCCAGCAACGCGGCCTATTCGCTTTATCGCGCGAGCACAAAAACGATGGCGGCTCAGGCAGCCGCGGAGGCATCCGTCGGCAAGGAGATCGCGGCCAGAAACCTGGCGGTGGTCAAAATGGTTCTGGCAGGCGCATACGTCGGAGCGACGGCATCCAACCTCGCCCGATTCGTGACAAATGAAGTGATCGCCGAATCGCGCGAGGGAACGCTCGACGACCTGCTTGTCGCCACGAACAAGACGGCAGCCGATCTCAAGGCGCGCGCAATTCTGGGAAACACCAGCGCCTTCTTCCTGGAAGACAAATGGCTACCGCCCGCACCATGACCAGCAGACCGACTGCAAAGATGCGACATCGCACAAAAGGCTTCACACTTGTCGAACTGTCGGTGGTGCTTGTCATCATCGCGGTCGTCGTCGGCGCAGTGACCTCCGGCAGCGACCTGCTGCGACAGGCATCCGGCCAACGAATCTTTTCCGAATTCGTGACCGGATGGCGCAATTCGTTTGGCACCTACACGACACAGGCGAAGGTCGTGCCGGGCGACAACCCGATCGCACCTACAAACAAGATTCACGGGCTCAGCGGCTCCGATGAACTGTGCAACGAAGCAAGCGACAAGACGCTGACGAACGTCATGCTTTCCCAAAGCATTCAGCCGCCGGAAGGGAGCGGTGTCGGCGAGGAAGATCGATACGTCTACGCCGACAGCAACGGATCGCCGCACGAACTGCGCATCTGCTTCACGACCGTTTCGTGGGCCGTGTCGGGCGCCACGTCGGGCGTCTTCGTCAAGGCAAGCCGGCACGTGATGCATCTGACCGGACTGACGACCGAGCTCGCCATGCAACTCGATGCACTGATCGACAGTCGCCTGGACGCCCGCTTCGGACGCTTCCGCCAAGCCAGCTTTGCAGACTCGCTCTCGGCGACGGGCATCGACTGGCCTCTGCCGAAGAGCGGTGCTGGCGAGGACAACATACCGGAGGTCGATGCCTACCTCGTGATGGATTGAAGACAGGGCGCCAGCACCGCTGGCAAGATCAACACGCATTGCCGGTCGTCCCAAAAACGCCGGTTCGGAACGCTATCTATGGTTATGGAAATCCTGCTGCAGCAGATCATCAACGGGCTGGTCCTGGGCAGCATGTATGCCCTGATCGCGCTGGGCTATACGATGGTGTACGGCATCATCAACCTGATCAACTTCGCCCACGGCGAGGTGCTGATGGTGGGGGCGCTCACCAGCTGGACCATCATCGGGCTCATGCAGGAGTCGATGCCCGGCATCCCCGGCTGGCTGATGCTCCTGATCGCGCTGATCATCGCCTGCGTGGTCGCGGCCAGCCTGAACTTCGTGATCGAGAAGGTCGCCTACCGGCCGCTTCGCAACAGCCCCAAGCTCGCGCCGCTCATCACCGCCATCGGCATGTCGATCCTGCTGCAGACGCTGGCCATGATCATCTGGCGTCCGACCAACAAGGCCTACCCCACGCTCCTGCCGAGCGAGTCGATCGTGGTCGCCGGAGCTTCCATCTCGCCCACCCAGATCATGATCCTGGTCGTCACCGCCATCTCCCTGGCGGTGCTGACCTGGCTGGTCAACTACACCAAGCTCGGGCGCGCCATGCGGGCGACGGCCGAGAACCCGCGCGTGGCGTCTCTCATGGGCATCCGCCCGGACATGGTCATCTCCGCCACCTTCATCATCGGTGCCGTGCTCGCGGCCATCGCCGGCGTCATGTATGCCAGCAACTACGGCATCGTCCAGCACGCCATGGGCTTCGGCCCGGGCCTGAAGGCGTTTACCGCAGCCGTCTTCGGCGGCATCGGCAACCTGGCCGGCGCGGTCGTCGGGGGCATCCTGCTGGGTCTGATCGAAGCCATCGGAGCGGGCTACCTGGGAGCGGCCACCGGCGGCATCCTCGGCAGCCAGCACAGCGACATCTTCGCCTTCGTCATCCTGATCCTGACGCTCACCGTGCGGCCCTCGGGCCTCCTGGGCGAGCGCGTGGCCGACCGTGCCTGAACGGGAGCACAAGAACATGTCGAACATGAACAACCCCCGCCTGCAGAAGATCGTCGTCTTCATCGTCGCCGCCGTGCTGCTGCTCATCCTGCCGCTGGCGCTCCAGGCCCAGGGCAACGCCTGGGTGCGCATCGTGGACATCGCGCTGCTCTACGTGCTGCTCGCCCTCGGGCTGAACATCGTGGTCGGCTATGCCGGCCTGCTGGACCTCGGCTACGTCGCCTTCTTCGCCATCGGCGCGTATCTGTACGCACTGCTCGGCTCGCCCCACCTGGCCGAGACCTTCCCGGCCATCAAGGCCATGTTCCCGAACGGCGTGCACACGCCGCTGCTGGTGGTCATCCCGCTGGCCTTCGTGCTCGCGGGGGTCTTCGGCGTGCTGCTGGGTGCGCCCACGCTGCGCCTTCGAGGCGACTACCTGGCCATCGTCACGCTCGGCTTCGGCGAGATCATCCGGGTCTTCCTGAACACGCTCGACCACCCGGTCAACATCACCAACGGCCCCAAGGGGCTGGACGCCATCGACCCGGTGCACTTCTGGGGCCTGAACCTCGGCCAGAAGCTGAAGATCGGCGACTTCACCATCGCCTCCGTATCGCTCTACTACTACCTGTTCCTCGCGCTCGTCATCGTCACCGTCATCGTCTCCCACCGCCTGCAGCTCTCGCGCGTCGGCCGCGCATGGATGGCGATCCGGGAGGACGAGATCGCGGCCAAGGCCATGGGCATCAACACCCGCAACATGAAGCTGCTCGCCTTCGGCATGGGAGCGAGCTTCGGCGGTGTGTCGGGGGCCATGTTCGCCGCCTTTCAGGGCTTCGTCTCTCCCGAGTCGTTCAGCCTGATGGAGTCGGTGATGATCGTGGCGATGGTGGTGCTCGGCGGCATCGGCCACCTGCCCGGGGTGATCCTGGGCGCGGTGCTGCTCGCTGCGCTGCCCGAGGTGCTGCGCTACGTCGCCGGTCCGCTGCAGGCGATGACCGGAGGGCGGCTGGACGCGTCGATCCTGCGCCAGCTCTTCATCGCGCTCGCGATGATCGTGATCATGCTGGTGCGCCCGCGCGGGCTGTGGCCATCGCCTGCGCACGGCAAGTCGCTCAAGCGCCGGGCGGGGGATGCGACCCCGCCGGTGGCGCTGAGCGAGCCGGGCGTCTCCGGCCCGGCCGATGAAGTGCCCGGTTCGCCCGCGCGGCCGATGTCGATCAATCCGTGAACGAACGACAACAAGAACAAAAAGCGGACACAGCCATGAGCACACCATCAGCATCGACATCCACAGCAGACACCATCCTCGACGTAAGCGGCATCTCCAAGCGCTTCGGCGGCCTGCAGGCGCTCTCGGACGTGGGCATCAGGATCCAGCGCGGGCAGGTCTACGGCCTGATCGGGCCCAACGGAGCGGGCAAGACCACCTTCTTCAACGTCATCACCGGGCTCTACACGCCGGATTCGGGCAGCTTCGCTCTGGCGGGCAAGCCCTACCAGCCCACCGCCGTGCACGAGGTGGCCAAGGCCGGTATCGCGCGCACCTTCCAGAACATCCGGCTCTTCGCGGACATGACAGCGCTGGAGAACGTGATGGTCGGGCGCCACGTGCGCACGCACTCGGGCGTGGTGGGTGCGATCCTGCGCACATCGAGCTTCAAGGCCGAGGAGCGTGCCATCGCCGAGCGTGCGCACGAGCTCCTCGACTACGTGGGCATCGGCAAGTTCGCCGACTACAAGGCCCGAACGCTCAGCTACGGCGACCAGCGGAGGCTGGAGATCGCGCGCGCGCTGGCCACCGACCCGCAGCTGATCGCGCTCGACGAGCCTGCGGCGGGCATGAACGCGACGGAAAAGGTGATGCTGCGCGAACTCATCAGCCGCATTCGCAAGGACAACCGCACCATCCTCCTGATCGAGCACGACGTGAAGCTGGTGATGGGCCTGTGCGACCGTCTCACGGTGCTCGACTACGGCAAGCAGATCGCCGAGGGCACGCCTGCGGAGGTGCAGAAGAACGAGAAGGTGATCGAGGCTTACCTCGGCACGGGAGGACATTGAACATGAGCGAGATTCTTCTGAAAGTCACCGGCCTCAAGGTCGCCTACGGCGGCATCCAGGCGGTCAAGGGCGTGGACTTCGAGGTGCGCGAAGGCGAGCTGGTGTCCTTGATCGGCTCCAACGGAGCGGGCAAGACGACCACCATGAAGGCGATCACCGGCACGCTGCCGTTCGTGGACGGGGACATCGAGTTCCTGGGCCGCAGCATCAAGGGCCGCGGCGCCTGGGACCTGGTGGGCGAGGGTCTGGTGATGGTGCCCGAGGGCCGGGGCGTGTTCACGCGCATGACGATCACCGAGAACCTGCAGATCGGCGCGTACATCCGCAACGACAAGGACGGGATCGCGGACGACATCGAGCGGATGTTCGCGATCTTCCCGCGCCTGAGGGAGCGCAAGGACCAGCTGGCCGGGACGATGTCGGGCGGCGAGCAGCAGATGCTGGCGATGGGACGGGCGCTGATGGCGAGGCCGAAGGTGCTGTTGCTCGACGAACCCTCGATGGGCCTGTCGCCGATCATGGTGGACAAGATCTTCGAGGTGGTGAAGAACGTCTACGACCAGGGCGTGACGGTACTGCTGGTCGAGCAGAACGCGAGCCGCGCGCTGCAGATCGCGGACCGGGGGTATGTGATGGAGTCGGGAATCATCACCATGTTCGGCGACCCGCAATCGATGTTGAAAGATCCGAGAGTCCGGGCAGCATATCTCGGTGAAGCAGCCTGAAATCGATGCATCGAAACCAAAAAAAAGGGCCTCGCGGCCCTTTCTTGTTTTCCGGTTCAGCCCTTGCGCTTGACCATGCCCCAGATGAAGAGCAGCACGATGGCGCCCACGACGGAAGCAATGAATCCTGCCCCTTCGCCAGCCCGATACCAGCCCATGGCCTGGCCGAGATAGGTGGCCGCCAGCGATCCGGCAATGCCGATCAGCGTCGTGACGATGAAACCGGCCGCGTCATTCCCGGGCTTGAGGGCGCGGGCGATCAGACCTGCGATGAAGCCGATGAGGATGGTCCAGATGATGCTCATGATATTTCCTTGAAAAATTGAAGTTGAAGCGAGGTTGAGAAACTGAAAACGGAAATCAGAGCGGCTCCAGCGCCGGCAAAGCTTTGGCTACCGCAGCAGCCAAGGTGGAAATATCGAAAGGCTTGATCAATATCGACTGCGTGCCGAGTACGCGACCAACCTGCGCCATGTCGGCATAACCGGTCGCAAGAATCACCGGAATCTCGCCGACCATGCTGCGCGCCTTGGCAATCACTTCGGCTCCGTTCAGCCCGGGCATGGCGTAGTCGACGACCATCAGATCATGCCGCGATGCTTCCAGCGCGGCCAGCCCGGTCGCACCGTCGGCCGCCTCGCTGACCACGTAACCCAGCATCGAAAGGCTCTCGACGATGGCACGCCTGACCTCAGCATCGTCTTCGATGACCAACACCTTGTGACGCTGCGCGTCGTCGTGACGCAGCGGCGCCGATGCTGATGCATGTGCGGATTCTGCTCGCTCCTCCGATGTCGGAAAAAGCATTTCGACCACCGTGCCGCGGCCTTCCTCGCTGCGAAGCGACGCCATGCCGCCCGACTGCCTGGCGAATCCGTAGACCTGACTCAGGCCGAGACCGGTGCCGCTGCCGACCGGCTTGGTCGTGAAGAAGGGATCGAATACCTTGGTCAGCAGATGCTGGGCGATACCGACACCGGTATCGCCGACCGCGACCGTCACATACTCCCCGCCGGGCAATTGACCATTCGGCACATTACCGCCATCGGTCATGCGCGTCGACACCGTGAGCGTGCCGCCCGCCGGCATGGCGTCGCGTGCGTTGACGGCCAGATTGAGCACCGCCATCTCGAGCTGATTGGCGTCGAGCACGGACCATGCCGGGCGTTCGCTGAGTGCCATTTCCACCTGGATCGACGGACCGACGGAGACTGCGACAAGTTCGCGCATGCCGTCGAGCAGCGCGTTCACGTCGGTGAGGCGCGGCAGCAACGACTGGTTGCGCGCAAAGGACAGCAGCTGTCCGGTGAGTTTGGCTCCGCGCCCGACGGCGCTCTTGGCGCGAGCGGCGATGTTCAGTACCTTTTCCTCTTTCGCGACACGCGCGACGAGGTCGAGGTTCATGTTGACGACATGCAGCAGATTGTTGAAGTCATGCGCGATACCGCCGGTCAACCGGCCGATCGCCTCCATTTTCTGCACCTGAATCAGAGCCGCCTGCGCACGCTCCCGCTCGGCGATCTCGGCCATGAGGCGGTCGTTGGCGCCAGCCAGTTCGCGCGTGCGCGCAGCGATGCGCGCTTCCAGCTCGGCATTCAGCCGTTCGACCTCGCCCCGGGTGTCTTCGAGCTGACGCAGATTCACACGCGTCGCATACTGGCGCCCGCGCGCGCGCACGGCCGCATCGGCTGCACGGGCCAGTGTTTCGGTATGCACCGGACGCTCGAGAACGAACGCATTGCCCAGCGTCTGCAGCATCTTCAGCGCCTGACGCGATCGCCCGCCCACGTCCCGCGAAGCCAGCACGATGAACGGAAAGTCGGACCAGCTCGGCTGCGCCATGAGCCACGCGCGCAACGGCGCCTCCGGCACTTCGACCAGCGACTCCTCGGTCAGGATCGCGGCCGCAGCACCTTCGTCCAGAGCCGCGAGCATCTGGTCTGCCGACGTGCACACTACGGAAAGCAGATCGATCCCCTGCAGAAGCTTCTGCACTACGGCCGCATCGCGCCCGCGCGGTGCATGGATGAGTACCCGTCGCTCCATGCCTATTCCTCGCGGCTGGACAAAGCCAGAGGCGATTCGTCGCCCAGCAAGGGAATGGTTCCGCGATAGTTCGGAACGCCGGCCAGAACGCCTTCGAAATCCGTCAGCGCCGGACCCACCTCGATGCCGCCGGCCCCCACGCGAAACTCGCGAATGCTCAATTCGTGCTGACTGGTGCGGCTCTTGACGACCGATACCGCCTTCAGCAACTGGCCACGCGCTTCGAAGAAACGGAACAGCACGATGGAATCCGATAGATAACTGACGTCGAGATCGCTGCGGATATCTCCAACGATGCCATGCTGAGCCAGAACCAGAAGCGTGATGACGCCCTGCTGATTGAGAAAGCTCAGCAGCTCGTGCATCTGGAGCAGCAGAAATTTCGCGCCCGGCATGGCCTGCAGATACGCATTGAGACTGTCGATGACGATCACGCTGGCACCACGGACCTGAACGGCATCACGCACCATGTTTGCGAATTGCCCGGGGGACATCTCGGCCGGGTCGAGCGGCAAGACCTCGAGCAGTCCGCTTTCGATGAACGGCTCGAGCTGCAGCCCCAAGGATGCGCAACGATGTAAAAGCGTGCCCAAGCCTTCATCGAAAAGGTAATAGGAGGCCTTTTCTCCACGCTGCAACGCTTCGACCACAGCAGACATCGCCGTCGTCGTCTTGCCTACACCGGAAGGGCCGATGAACAAGGTGTTGCTGCCGCGCGTCAATCCGCCGCCCATGAGCGCATCGAGCGTCGGCGTGCCGGTGGACACAATCGATGCGACGAATTTTGCCTTGTGCTCCGCGGCGATGAGACGTGGAAAAACCTTGATTCCGCCGATGTCCATATGGACATCGTGTTCGCCACCCCGATACCGCACGCCGCGCATCTTGACGATGCGCAGATGCCGCCTGACCGGGCCGTAATCGCCGGTCGCCTGATCGAGTCCGAGCACGCCATGCGCGATGCTGTGCAGCTGGAGATCGCCGCCGGAAGAACTCTTGTCGTCCAGCAGAAGCACCGTGCAGTCGCGGGCCGCGAAGAAGTGTTTCAGCGCAAGGATCTGGCGTCGATAGCGCAGCGGATCCTGCGCAAGAAGGCGCATCTCGGACAGGCTGTCGAAGATCACGCGCGACGGCGACAGGCGCTCGACGGCAGTCATGATGCCGCGCGTGGTCTCGCCGAGCTCGACTTCGGCCGGATACAGGATCGACTGCTCGGCCGACGGGCTCAATCCCTCCTCGTTGATCAGCTCGAAAAGTTCGATGCCTTCGAGCGACCAACCGTGCGAATTCGCAACGATGCGCATTTCTTCCGCCGTCTCCGACAACGTCACGTACAGGCCGCGCTCGCCGCTCTGCCGACCTTCGAGCAGGAATTGCAATCCCAGCGTCGTCTTGCCGGCACCCGGCGTACCTTCCACCAAATAGAGATGACCGCGCGGAAATCCACCGCCCAGAACGTCGTCGAGTCCGGCGATGCCGGTTGCGGCACGCGGCTGAGGCAGAACGGCGGCCGACGGGAAGGTCGAGGACGAAGCAGAAGGGTTGGGAAGTCTGTCGGTGGGCATCGGGAAGGTCCAGTAGTACGCCGACGATCGGCGATACACACTCCCATTTTGCCGACTGCGGCCAGCCATCCCTGTCGTGTCGCGTCCTACACGCGGCAGGACAAGAGCGCGATATACCGTACGAATGCTTGAAAAACTACCTGATGTCATTGGTCGCGCATTGCACGGCGTACGTGCAGGACTCGACGAAATCGTCTTCAACAATATCGGCTTGCGACAGGGCATGGCGGCGATCGACGTCACCAGCATCGCGTTTGCCGATCACGCCCCGATTCCGGCCCGATACACCGCGGACGCGCACGAGGGTGCGGGCGTGTCGCCGCCGCTGCAATGGAGCAGCCTGCCGGTCGGGACGGTATCCGTCGTGGTGCTGGTCGAGGACGCCGATTCACCGACACCGAGTCCGCTGGTTCATGCCATCGTCGTCGGCCTTCCGCCGGACGAAAGCGCGCTGCCCGAAGCCGCGCTGCCGAGCGCTGACCACGAAGGCAAGGAAGGTCTTCGCACCGGACGCAATTCGTACCTTCAGTCTGCCTGGCTGCCGCCCGATCCGCCGCCCGGACATGGCGTTCACCGCTATGCATTTCAGGTGTTTGCGCTGGACATTTCGCCGCCCTTCGACGAGACGCCGGGACGAGACGAGGTGGTCGATGCCGTGCGAGAGCACGCGCTGGCCAGCGGGCTGCTGATCGGTACGTACGAGCGCCACGACACCACGATCAAGATCGAAGACGGCGTACCGGCCGGGCCGGTCGTGGCCGGCTGATCAGCGCGCGGGCCTGCCGATCGTGTCGAGCGGCAGGCGGGAGACTTCCGCCAGCAGCAGCGCCAATTGGGTCGCCGCAGCTGAAATCACGGCCTCTCCCTTGGCTGCCGTAGCCTGCGCCGATCGGCCCGCCGCACCGGAAGGGTTGTAGTCTTCCATCGCCCAGCCGAGCTTTGCGCTGCGGCCGTTACCGAGGATCGGATAGGCAGCGGAGCGATCGCGCGAGGCGGATGAAAAATCTTGCGCCGCCGACATGCGGACGCGATCCGGCGCCAGCGCCAGCATCATCGAAGTTTCGATTTCGCCGGCATGTACGCCGAAACGGTGCTCGTCGTCGCTGAACTGCGCGCCTGCTTTGCCGAGCGGCAGATTGAACCAGCTCACGCCATAGACGATGAGTCCGTGCGCGATTCGAAGCTCGCGTGCCACGATGTCCATGGCGCCGACATGTCCGCCGTGCGCATTGAACAACACCAGCTTGCGCACGCCCGCCCGCGCCACGCCGGCACCGATGTCTTTCCAGAGCCGGATGAGCGTATCGGAAGACAGCGTCAGTGTTCCGGGAAAGTTCGAATGCTCCGGACTGAGGCCGATGTGCTGCGTCGGCAGGAACAGCGTCGGAAGCGTATCCGGCAGCAACGGCAGGGCGGCGCCGACGATGCCATCCACCAACGTCGAATCGACGCTCAGAGGCAGGTGCGGTCCGTGCTGCTCGGTTGCGCCGAGCGGCAGCACGGCAACCGTGGTCGACGGATCGAGCGCAGCAAAATCGCGGGTGGTCAGTTGCGACCAGAAGCGGGGAATGGATGCCGACATCGCTCAGGCCTCGGCAGAAAGCTGCGCCGCGACCGCGCGCATCGCAGCGGCGATCGGTGCGGTGACCGGCACACCGCCGGCCTGTGCGCGTCCCATGGACAGAACCTCGTGGTCGGAACCTGCAGGTTCCTCCGAGGTGGTGATCATCGGAACGCGTCGCGCCGCCGTCGACGCTTCGGAGGCGTTCGGATCGACGAGAAGGACGACGGGTTTCTTCATTCGAAGAAGCTTAACGCGCCTTCGACACTCTCCACACCACGTTGCCCACGTCGTCGGCCACCAGCAGCGCACCCGACTTGTCCAACGCCACGCCGACCGGTCGACCCTGCGCCTTGCCGTCGGCAGAAAGAAAACCGGTCAGGAAATCGACCGGCTTGCCCACCGGCCTGCCGCCGATGAAGGGCACGAAAACCACGTTGTAGCCCGACATCGGCTTTCGGTTCCAGGACCCGTGATTTCCGACGAAGGCGCCGCTGGCGAATTCCGGCGGCATGCCGCGTGTATTGGAGAACGCGAGCCCCAGCGGCGCGACGTGCGTACCGAGCGCGTAGTCGGGCGCGATGGCAGTGGCGACCTTGTCCGGCTGCTGCGGCAACACGCGGGCATCGACGGTCTTGCCGTAGTAACTCCACGGCCAGCCGTAGAAAGCGCCGTCCTTCACCGAGGTCAGATAGTCGGGCACGAGGTCGCTGCCGATCTCGTCGCGCTCGTTGACGACGGTCCAGAGTGCACCGGTGTCCGGCTCCCAGCCGAGACCGTTCGGGTTGCGCAGGCCGCTGGCGAAGAGGCGCTTGGCACCCGTCTTGACATCGACTTCCCAGATCGCCGCGCGCCCTTCCTCGGCCTGCATGCCGTTTTCGCCGATGTTGCTGTTGGACCCGACGGTCGCGTAGAGCTTGGTGCCGTCGCGGCTGGCGATGATGTTCTTGGTCCAGTGATGATTGATGCCGGCCGGCAGATCGGTCACCTTGACCGGCGCCGCAGCGGCTGCGGTCTGTCCTTCGACGTACGGCACCTTCACGATCGCATCGGCATTCGCGATGAAGAGTTCGTTGCCCACCAGTGCCATTCCATATGGCGAATTGAGCCCCTGCAGATAGACGCTGCGCGTCTCGGCCGTGCCGTCGCCGTCGACATCGCGCAGCAGCGTGATGCGATTCGCGCTCGGCACGCCGGCACCGGCACGTTTCATGACCATCCCCTGCACCACGCCCTTCGCCTTGTCGAACAGGCCTTTCTCGGCCTGCGGTGCGTTGGGCTCCTTGGGCGGCTTGTTGCTTTCGGCGACAAGCACGTCGCCGTTGGGCAAGGTGAAGACCCAGCGCGGATGGTCGAGCTGACGCGCCAGCGCGGTCACCTTGAAACCCTGGGGCGCGGTCGGCCCGGCAGCGTCGTTCCAGCCAATGGCTTCGGCGATCTTGAGCGTAGGGATCAAGGTCTTGTTGGGCACGGGGAGCTGCGGCGTCGGACCCACACCCGCGTCGAACGGCAACTTCGCGGTTTCTCCGCAGGCGGTAACCAACAGAACGGCAGCCGCGACAAGGCAGAGGCGTGGGAGGCTGCGTAAGGGACCGACTGAGGAACCAAGAGTAGTGACGGGCTGCATGAAAGTCTCCTGCGGATATGGATGCGGGAATTCGAATGTCGAATGTCTAATGTTGAATGAGACAACACTGGCGCACCGGTCGGTCCGGCACTGTCGGTGATCGGCGCCTTTCCGCGTGATCCGGCCGGTCCGGTGCAGCGACTACCATCGACCGGAACCTTACCGCTCCTCCAGCGCTCCGACAGCCGGCATGACCCGTACGCTCTCCAGCCCCATCTTCCGCTGCGCTTTTCGCTCGCTCGCCCTACCGATGCTGCTGCCCCTCTTGTGCGCGGCAGGCATCGCTGCGGCGCAGGCACCCGCGAGCGCGACCGGCAGCGGGCTGGCGGCGAGGGCCTCATCGGTCGTCACGACGCCTCATGTGCGCGCGGAGCTGGTGGCGAACGCGCCGGACGGCGTGTCGCCCGGCGCGCCGGTCTGGATCGGCCTGCGCATAGCGCATCAGCCCGAATGGCACACCTACTGGAAGAACGCCGGCGACTCCGGCCTGCCGACCGAGCTGGCCTGGACGCTCCCCACCGGCATCGCGGCAGGCGACATCGCCTGGCCGGTGCCGAAGAAGATCCCGGTCGGCACGCTGGCCAATTACGGCTACGAAGGCACCGTGCTGCTGCCGGTGCCGCTCACGATCGCAACCGACTTCCGTCCGCCGACGACCCTGACCGGCCCGCAGTCGGTCACCGTCCGCCTCAAGGCTTCGTGGCTGGTGTGCCGGCAGGAATGCATCCCGGAAGAAGGCGAGTTCGCGCTCCAGCTACCCGTGCAGGGTTCGACCGCGATGGATCTGCCGGCGTTCGAGACCGCGCGCGCCGCTCAGCCGGTCGCGCTGATGCAGCCCAGCGCCATCGCCATCGACGGCAAGGCGCTTCAGGTGCGGATCGACGGCCTGCCCGCCGCCGCGCGCGGCAAGACGCTCGAGTTCTTCCCCGAAACCGGCGACGTGATCCACACCGCGGCGGTTTCCGGCAAGGAGTGGACGCAGGCCTGGCAAGGCGATGCCTGGACAGCCACGATCCCGCTCGCCGACCAGCGCAGCGCGAGTCCGGCGACGATGCCGGTCGTGGTCGCGTTGGCCGAGGCAGATCGCCGGGTCGGCGCGCCGATCGCGTGGCGCGCCGAAGCACCGGTCACGGGAACCTGGCCCGCGACCGCGCCACCCGTGCAGGTTTCGCCCGCGCTCAAAGCCGCGCTCGAAGCCAACGCGGCCGTGCCGCTGCCGACGCCGGTTGGCGGTTTCATCGCCGCGCTGCTGGGTGCGGTACTCGGCGGGCTGCTGCTGAACCTGATGCCGTGCGTGTTCCCGGTGCTGGCGATCAAGGTCGTCGGCTTCGCCCGCCACGGCGCCGACCGCCGCAGCCACCGACGCGCCGGAATGGCCTACACGGCCGGCGTTCTGCTGTCGTTCCTGGCGCTGGGCGCTGCGATGCTGGCTTTGCGCGCGGCCGGCACGCAACTCGGCTGGGGTTTCCAGCTGCAGTCGCCGGCGGTGGTGGCGGCACTGGCGGCGCTGTTCACGCTGATCGGTCTCAATCTGGCGGGTCTGTTCGAGTTCCGCATGCTGGCGCCGTCTTCGCTCGGCGCTGTTCAGGCGAAGCATCCGCTGGCGAACGATTTTCTTTCGGGCGTGCTGGCGGTGGTCGTGGCGTCGCCCTGTACGGCACCATTCATGGGTGCATCGCTAGGGTTCGCGATCGGCTTGCCGGCCGCGCAGGCACTGATGCTGTTCGCGGCGCTCGGCTTCGGATTGGCGCTGCCCTATCTGGTCGCCAGCTTCGTCCCCGCCGTGGCGCGCCTGCTGCCGCGCCCCGGCGCCTGGATGGACACGCTGCGCCGCCTGCTCGCCTTCCCGATGTTCGCGACCGTCGCCTGGCTGGTCTGGGTGCTCGGCCAGCAGAGCGGCATCGACGGCGCGGGCGCGTTGCTGGCGTTGCTGGTGTGCCTTGCAGCCGTCGCCTGGGCACTGACGCTGCGTGGACGCACGCGCGTCGTCCTTGCAGCGGCGATGGTGGGAATCACCGCGCTGGTCGGCTTTTCGATCGGCGGCAACCTGCTGCGGCCGATCGCGACAGGCGTTGCATCCAGTGCTGCGGCCGACGAACGCTGGCAGCCATGGTCGACGACGCGCGTCGCGGAACTCCACGCCGCTGGCCGACCGGTGTTCGTCGACTTCACGGCAGCCTGGTGCATTACCTGCCAGTACAACAAGAAGGCGACGCTGTCCGACCCTTCGGTGCTCGCCGATTTCGATGCCCGCCGCGTCGCGATGTTGCGCGCCGACTGGACTCGGCAAGACCCGGCCATCACCGCGGCGCTGGCTGCGCTCGGCCGCAGCGGCGTGCCGGTCTATGTGCTGCACGCGCCCGGAAAACCGCAGCGCGTCATGACCGAGATCCTGAGCCGGAGCGAACTGCAGAAAGCGCTCGCCGCTCTTTGACCACGACGCCATTACGGCTTGTCACGCCGGCGTGAGAAAAGCGCCCTAAGCTGTCGTCGCAATTCAGTTTTCCGGTTTCTTGCCGACCTCCAGGTCTTTTGCGGAGTCCTTCCGAACATGTCCACCTTTTCGACTTCAGCCGCACGCTCGGCGCGCGCCGCCCGCAACGCCAGCGCGGCCCTGAGCCGCGCCTCGCGCCGCGCCGTGATGGCTGCCGCCGTCGCGCTCGGCGCCACGCTGGCAATGGGCACGGCGGCCTTCGCGGCGCCGTCCATCGGCGAGAAAGCGCCCGACTTCATCGCCGTCGACACCGCCGGCGCGAAGCACAAGCTGTCGGATTTCGCCGGCAAGTACGTGGTCCTCGAATGGACCAATCCCGGCTGCCCGTTCGTTCGCAAGCATTACGGCAGCGGCAACCTGCCGGCGACGCAGAAGGCCGCCACGGACAAGGGAGTCGTCTGGCTCGCGATCAACTCGACCGAGCGCGCCGCCAGCGATTACCTGAAGCCGGCCGCTTTCGACGCCTGGATGAAGGAGCACTCCGCCGTCCCGACCGCCGCCCTGATGGACGAAGACGGCGTCATCGGCCAGGCCTACGGCGCGCGCACCACGCCTCACATGTTCATCATCGATCCCAAGGGCGTGCTGGTCTACGCCGGCGGCATCGACAGCGTGCCTTCGGCCCGGCCGGACGACATCAAAACAGCTACCAATTACGTCAGCAAGGCGCTCGGCGAAGCCTTCGGCGGCAAGCCGATCAGCGCGGCAGCGACCAAGCCGTACGGCTGCTCGATCAAGTACCGCAGTTAGCGGCACGGGCCTACAGAGCCCCCTGCGACAATCCCGGGATGCCCTTCGCCCCCCTGCAAAACGACACCTTCCTGCGCGCCTGCTGGCGCCAGGCGACCGATCACACCCCCGTCTGGCTGATGCGCCAGGCCGGCCGCTATCTACCCGAGTACGTTGCCACGCGCGCCCGTGCCGGCAGCTTCATGGGTCTGGCGACCAACGTCGACTACGCCACCGAAGTCACGCTGCAGCCGCTGGAACGCTTCCCGCTCGATGCGTCGATCCTGTTCTCCGACATTCTTACCGTGCCCGACGCGATGGGCCTGGGCCTGTCCTTCGAAACCGGCGAAGGCCCGCGCTTTGCCCGCACCGTGCGCGACGAAGCCGCGGTCGATGCGCTGGCCGTGCCCGACATGGAAAAGCTGCGTTACGTGTTCGATGCCGTGACGTCGATCCGCAAGGCGCTGAACGGACGCGTGCCGCTGATCGGCTTCTCCGGCAGCCCGTGGACGCTCGCCTGCTACATGGTCGAAGGAGCAGGGTCCAGCGACTACCGGCGCGTGAAGACGCTGATGTACAGCCGCCCCGACCTCATGCATCGCATCCTCGCGATCAACGCCGATGCGGTCGCCGCTTACCTCAACGCCCAGATCGATGCCGGCGCGCAGGCCGTGATGGTGTTCGACAGCTGGGGCGGCGTGCTGGCCGACGGTGCCTTCCAGGAGTTCAGCCTCGCGTACACCACGCGCGTGCTGTCGCAGCTCAAGCGCGAAGGCGCAGACGGTACGCCGGTGCCGCGGCTGGTCTTCACCAAGGGCGGCGGGCTCTGGCTCGACGACATGCGCTCGCTCGACTGCGAAGTGCTGGGTCTGGACTGGACGGTGAATCTTGCCGAGGCGCGCGCCAAGGTCGGCGAAGGCCCGCAGGGCAAGGCGCTGCAGGGCAATATCGACCCCAACGTGCTTTTCGCACCTCCGGCCCGGATTGAGCAGGAAGTGGCCAAGGTGCTGAACAGCTTCGGCCGTCCGCACACCGACCGCAGCGTGGCGGGTCCGACACATATCTTCAACCTGGGCCACGGCATCAGCCAATTCACCCCGCCGGAACATGTTTCGGCGTTGGTGGATGCGGTGCATTCGCAATCGCGCAAGTCGAGGTGCTGACACAATTGTGTCCAGCAACCATGCCGCTTCGCATGTGAGTGGTCGCAACCTTCACGCGTGCCGGTCGCGACGAGGTGTAAACGAAAATTCTCAAAATTTCGTTTGTCAAGCCTAAATCGCTCCATGCCAACAGACTTATGCACAAATCTCTTGCTGCGGCGCCACAAAGTATCCGAAGCGTCGCGCCTGCCGCTCCTAAAGCGATAGCACTGCTAAGTCATTGATTCATATGGATTTCAAACTTTGCTTTTTTTCCGGGCAATCCAGTCGGGCCGTTGATTTGCAAGGGATTGCGGCGAGTCGGGCAGGGATATCAACAAAGTTATCCACAGAAACTCTGGATGACTTCCAAAGTCTAGACAAATCAACGACTTAAGTGCTTTTGCTCCAACTCGCATTAACAAACCAGTCCAACCGGGTTCGTCCATGAACTGGCGGATCGACGTTGCGGTCCATACACCGGCGCATGCGGCGCTCGCAGAAACGCTCAGCTACTCGTCTGCGGAATCGATCGTTCCGGGCACGCTGGTGCGCGTGCCGTTGGGTAAGCGCGAGGTATTGGGTGTGGCGTGGGGCTGCGAAGCGCTGGCGAGCGGCACAGCGGACGATGCCGGCGGCAACGACGACGCCCCGATGGCGCTGAAACCGGTCGCTGCCTCGCTCGACGCGCTCGCGCCGCTGGGCGACACCTGGCGCGATCTCGTGTCTTTCGCGGCGCGCTATTACCAGCGATCACTGGGAGAAATCGCGCTCGCGGCGTTGCCACCGCAGTTGCGCGACCTGAGCAGCGTGCAACTGGCCCGTCGGCTGAAGCGCCAGAGCGCGAACGCGCCCGGCGGCGGCCCGATCGTGTCGCCGGGCACCGCGCTGACGGCAGAGCAGGCCGAGGCGCTGCGCCGCATCGACGCCGAATCCGGGCCGTTTCTGCTGTTCGGCAGCACCGGCAGCGGCAAGACCGAGGTCTACCTGCGCGCCGTCGCCGAGCTGCTGGAAGCCGATCCGGCGGCTCAGGCGCTCGTCATGGTGCCCGAGATCAACCTGACGCCGCAGCTCGAAGCGCGGTTTCGCGCACGTTTCGAAGCCCGATTCGGCGCCGACGCGGTGGTGTCGCTGCACAGCGGCATGACCAATCCGCAGCGCCTGGCAAGCTGGCTGGCGGCGCACGGCGGCACCGCGCGGATCGTGCTCGGCACGCGGATGGCGGTGTTCGCGTCGATGCCGGCACTGCGCCTGATCGTGGTCGACGAGGAGCATGACCCGAGCTACAAGCAGCAGGAAGGCGCACGGTACTCGGCGCGCGACCTGGCCGTTTGGCGCGGACATCGCGAGAACGCGAAGGTGATCCTCGGCTCGGCCACGCCGTCGCTGGAGAGCTGGTTCCAGAGCCGGCCCGCCGGCGGGGAAGATCCGGGCGGGCGCTATGTGCGGCTGGCGATGCCGTCGCGGATCAGTTCGTCGACGGGTGCCGGCGCGCTGCCGTCGGTCCGGCTGGTCGACATGCGGTTGCAGCCGTCGAAGACCGTGATTTCCGGCGTGCTGCTCGACGCCATCGGCCAGCGGATCGCACGCGGCGAGCAGAGCATGATTTTCCTGAACCGCCGCGGCTATGCGCCGGTGCTGGCCTGCGCCGACTGCGGCTGGAAGAGCGAATGCCCGCACTGCAGCGCCTACCGCGTGTTCCACAAGATCGACCGCACGCTGCGCTGCCACCACTGCGGCTTCACCGAACGCGTGCCGCGCGCCTGCCCGGCATGCGGCAACCTGGACATCGCGCCGGTCGGTCGGGGCACCGAGCGGCTGGAAGAGCATGTTGCGGAACTTTTCGCCGACGTGACCCGGCCCGGCGGCGGCGCGGTGCGTGTGGCGCGGATCGACGCCGACAGCACGCGGCTGCAGGGCGCGCTCGAATCGCAGCTCGCCGCCGTGCATGCCGGCGACGTCGACGTGCTGGTCGGCACGCAGATGATCGCCAAGGGCCACGACTTCCGCCGCATCACGCTGGTCGCGGCCGTCAATCCGGACGGCGCGCTGTTCTCCAGCGACTTCCGGGCGCCGGAGCGACTGTTCAGCCTGCTGATGCAGTCCGCCGGACGCGCCGGACGCGACGCCGCCTACCTTGCCGCCCAGGGTGCGACCGCCGAGATGTGGATCCAGACGCACCACACCGAACACGCGCTTTTTGCCGCGCTGCGCCATCACGACTATCCGGCGTTCGCCGAGCTGGAGCTGATCGATCGCCGCGCCGCCGGCATGCCGCCTTTCGCCTTCCAGGCGCTGCTGCGCGCCGATGCCCGCACCCAGGAGAGTGCGCAGGCCTTTCTGAACGCAGCCAGTGCCGCTGCCGACGCGCTGCCGGACGCCGACCGCGTGATGCGCTATCCGGCGGTGCCGCTGGCGATCCAGCGGGTCGCCAACGTCGAACGCGCGCAGATGCTGATCGAAAGCAGCACCCGCTCGGCATTGCAGCGCCTGCTGGCCGCGTGGCAACCGTTGCTGCACGATCTGCGCCGCACGCCGGACGGCAAGGGCGTGATCCGCTGGCTCATCGACGTGGATCCGCACAGCATCTGAGGCCGCTGTCCTGCAAAGAGTTACAGGTTGGCGCAGACAATCGCGTCAACCATGAATACGCCCTCGCTCCGCACCGCCGCCTTCTCCTGCGCGCTCGCCTTTGCTGCCCTCGCAGGCGCCCAGACGGCGCAACCGGGCACCGGAGCGGATACGCTTCAGGCCAAGTACAAGTCGGTGCAATCTCAGCTGACCGGCAACATGTTCCGGCGTCCGCTGGTTCTGGCGTCGAACGAAGCGTCCGACCGGCTCAGCGGCGACATTTACGCGGTCATCGACCATCCCTTCGAAGAGGTCGGACGTGAACTGAAGTCGCCGGTCGTCTGGTGCGAGGTGCTCATGCTGCATCTGAATACCAAGAACTGTGCAGTCGGTGCGAACAAGGACGCGCTCGCGGTTGCCGTCGGACGAAAGTTCGATCAGCCGCTCGAGGATGCGCAGCGCATCAACTTCGGCTACCGGGTGCAGCAGTCGAGCCCCGATTACCTGGATGTGCGCATGAGCGCTGCCAGCGGCCCGTTGTCGACACGCGATTACCGGATCACCCTCGAAGCGGTTCCGCTGGACGGCGGCAAGACATTCGTTCATCTGGGCTATGCCTACGCCTACGGCACAGCCGCGCGGCTGGCGATGAAGGGTTATCTGGCAACGGTCGGCAGCGGCAAGGTCGGATTCACCACATCGGGCACCGACGCCCAGGGCCAGCCGGATTACGTCGGCGGCGTACGGGGCGTGGTCGAGCGCAACACGATGCGCTACTACCTGGCCATCGATGCCTACCTGGACGCTCCCGGCCCACAGAGTCGCGACAAGCGCGCCGGTCTCTGGTTCGACAGCACCGAGCGCTATGCGCGCCAGTTGCATGAACTCGACCGGTCGGACTACCTGGAAATGAAGCAAAAAGAATTCACACGCCTGCAAGGGTCATCGCAATGATTGCGCAACAGTTTCAGAATGAGAACCCCGTCAACGCATCAGGAGCCCGCATGAAAACCATCGGCAAGACCCTGTGTTTCCTCTCCGCACTCCTGGCTCTGGCCGTGGCGGTTCCGGCTGTGACGACGGTATCCGCCGCGGAGTTGTCGCTGGAAGGCAGCCGGCTGCGTGTGTCGGGCGTGCTGGACGGGACCAGCGTTGCGGCATTCAACGAGCAGTTGGCGACCGGCAAGGTGCAGCGTGTGGTTTTCGAAGACGCGACTGGCGGCACCGCAGAAGCTGCGCAGGCTTATGCGGCGGCGATCAGAAGCAGTGGTGTCAGGACCGAAGTGCGCGGCCAGTGCCATGCCGCTTGCGCCTTTGCGTTTCTGGCGGCCAAGGAACATCGCTTTGGTTCCGGCGGACAGATCAACGGCCTGCTGATTCCGGTCACCAAGCGACCGAAGCCCGAAGAACTTGCCACGCGCTGGCGCGGGAACGATTCCGACAAGGCATTGGCAGCGAGTTCGGACACGCAGATGGCGAACGTAATGGAAGTTTCCACGCCGACCCAATCGCTAGAGTCCTCGACGCGCGACTGGCAGCCGGAGCACGGCGTGCTTTTCGTCTCCAACCCGACTCTTTTCGGACGCGTCTACAACGCGTTCTATTGCGACGGCACTCAGGGGCGCGATTTCTCACGATGCGAACGTCTGGCAAATGCCGATCCCTACGCGCTCGGCGTGCTGACGCACTGAGCGGTCAGCGCAACCAGCGCGGTCGGCGCTTAACGCCGCTGATCGAGCTCCTGAGCGATCGTCCCCATCTGGTTGAGCAGACGTGCGCCGTTCATCTGACCGGTGCCCGGATCAATCTGGCTGAAGCCATAGTTGACGTTCTGGGCGGGGGAACTGTGTTGATTTGCGCCGCTGAGCGAAGGATCTCCCGGCCAGTGGTAAACGGTCGCGACGTTGTTCAAGTCGGTGTTGGCGCCGAAATGATGCATCAGACCGGCAATGCCCGAGTTGTTGCCCATGTAAACCGGATCCTTCGGTGTCGTGAAAGCCGACGTGAATCCAACCTGTCCGTTTGGCATTCCGAGCGCGTTCCAGGCCGCGACCTCGTCGCTTCCGATGGCCGGTATCGGCGCCGGATTCACAAGGTTTGTCGGGACGATCTGCCCGTTCATGACAGCGGCGCTCTGCGCAGCTCGCGCGCCGACCGCACCGAAAGAATGCCCGGTGATTCCCACACTCACTGGTTGACCGTTGATGCCTTGTTGCTGCAAGGTGGCCGCAAACCGTCCCAACTCCTCTCCAAACATGCCCTGCTCGGTTTTCCTGCCGAGCGTGAGGTTAGTAGCGATGTCCGCGGCCTGCTGCAGAGTGGCATTGAAGTTGCCCAGACCACGACGTAGATTGTTGCCTGCTACCGATGTTCCGCTTGTCAATCCGCCCACGCCGACCTCGATCTGGAGTTCATTGGGGCGCCTCGGATCCGGAGGCATCTGCCGGAATGCGTAAGTGACGCCGGTGCCGGCGACGTGGTTGCCTGGGCCCGGGATGTCCGGCCTCAAGATCGAATTGGTGTTGAAGTACTGGTTTTGATTCAGGAAGTTGCGAAAGTCCGCCTCGATTTGTGCCGGATGCACCAAGGTACTCGATGGCTGCGGACCGCCGTAAATCGTGCTCAAGACTTCGAGCTTTGCCTGGAAACGGGCCCTCTGCGTCGCGGCTTCGGTCGGCATCGCCGAGCGGGCTCCCAGCGCGGCACCGAACAGAGCGTTCGGCGCCGGCGCGCCGTCGACACCTGTAGGGCTGGGCGTTCGTGTGTAGATCGGAAGGCTCGATGCAGTCAATGGAATATCGACTGGCAAGATTGCCTGTGTCCGCTCGAGTTTTCGAAGTGGAGGCATTTGATTTGGGATTCCGGGCATTTGATTCTCGATAGGCGTTTGGAAGAGGTGCGAGGCACCTGTGCTTTCGCTCGGATCGAGTCATTGCCGCGCAGCGACAAGGTTGGGATCCCGCGATATCCCTATCGTCTTGCGTATTGCCTTCCAGGCCGATCGGAACAGGCCGAAAAGCGATGCCGCACCCGGCGTTGCACCGGTTTGCGCTACTCCCGCCTCGGGACGTCGATTCGTGCCCTCAGCGCAACCAGCGCGTCGCCAGCGGAAAAGTGAAGAATGCCGCCACCGTCGTCCAGAGGATGATCCGCGCGATGCGTCCGTTGTCGGCGCCATAGCGCTCCGCGAGCATCGACACGTTGCTGGCGCTCGGCAACGCAGCAACCAGCACGATCGCGACCAGCGCCTCACGCCCGATCGGCAGGCCCAACGCCATGGCGCCACGTGCCAGCACATATATATAGAGCGGGTGGACAAGCAGCTTGGCGACCACCACCGGCAGCACATCGCCCACCGGCGCGCGCATATGGGCGATGCCCGTGCGGGCTGCGGTCAGCGCAGGCCGCGCGAGAACCGCGCCGATGGTGAAAAGAGCCGTGGGCGTCGCGGCCTCGGCCATCATGGCGAGCGTGCGGTCGATGGGACCGGGCAATTCGAAGCGCAGCGCCGACGTCAGCGCGCCAAGCACGATCGACCACAGCAGCGGATTCAGGAACACGCCGCGCGACGCCTGCCGGAGTGCCGCTCCGGCAGACGCATTGGCGCCACCCAGCCGGGAAAGCGCGATGCACAGCGAAGACGTGACGACGACGTCGAAGGTGATCGTCAGCATCACCGGGCCTGCGACGCCCGCGCCGAGCAGCGCCGCCAGCAACGGGACACCCATGAAGCCAGTGTTCGAGAAGGTCGCCACCAGGGCGCCGAAAGCCCCGTCGTTCCAGCCGATGCGGCCTCGCCGCGTGAAGGCGATGGTGCCGCCCACCATCGTCACGGCACCGAAACCCCAGACCATCAGCACCGGCACGTCGAGCAGCTCGGCCACCGGCGTGCGTGCGCCGAAACGATAGAGCATGCAGGGCAGCGCGAAGTACAGGACGAAGATGTTGAGTCCGGGAATCGCCTCGATCGGCACCAGGCGGCGCCGCGCTGCGAAGTAACCGGCCGCGACCAGCGCGAAGAAGGGGAAGGTGATGGCGAAGATCTGAAGCACGGAAGGCATTCTCGCCAGTCGGGGGTGGCTTCGCGGGCACACTGCGCCATGGACTTCCTTCGCACTTTGAAAGAGCTGTGGGATGTGCTGGTGGCGCTGGCGCGGTTGCTGGGGAAGTTGCTGGATCTGCTGCCGTGAATCGGAACGCCGGATCTTCATGCGTCGAAAAACGCATCACCGGATGTCAGGACATGAGGTATTGCAATCGCGCAGAAGCGGAAGCCAGGAATCTGGCGAGATTCTGCTGCCCGCCGGGGAAATTCGTCATGCCGCCAATTGCACCGGACGGCTCGATCAACAGTGAATGCATCATCGATGCTGGATTCAAACGGTCGATCATGAATGTTCCGCCGTCGAATACCTTCAGCTCGTATTGCTGACCATCCAATTCGAATTGAAGACGGCGGGGGTTACCAGGCAGCGCAGCATTTGCAGGGAGCATCGCCTTTATCTGGTCGAAAAGTTTGCATGCCAAAAAACTATTGGCGACGCTGATATCCATCGGGTACGCAGAGCCAGGTCCGGAAGCTTGAGGACGGGGTCTTGCATAGGGGTCGAATCGACGATTTGTCCTTCGAGAGCCCCTCATCTCATCGACTGCGATCTGTCCTTCAGATCCTCGATTCGACGTGGAAACTGTTGATCGTGTGTATTGGAGCGGCACTCGGACGGCGGAATTGTCGTGCGCGACTTTCGAGCCTGTTGATTTAATGGCAGTTGAAAATATTGTTTTCATTGTCAGCGACGTAATGTGAATTAATTCAGGTTATCACTGCGATATATCCACATCTATGAGAATCGTCTTAATCACGATTCAAAACGACCAAGCGAATTTGCGAGCGTGCAGCGGCTTCGACTGGGACCGCCGGCTTCCGCACTGAAAGCACCATGCCTCGGTTCCGCCTTTTGTTGGGCAATCAGAATGTGCCCACCCCTCGCTAGTTATCATTCCCCGCTCCCATGTCCTCCGGTCTCAATCTCGCCCAGCAGGAAGCCGTCAACTACCTGCACGGCCCTTGCCTCGTCCTCGCCGGTGCCGGCTCGGGAAAAACGCGCGTGATCACGCACAAGATCGCGCGCCTGATCCAGGCCGGGATGGCGCCCAAGCGCATCGCCGCCATCACCTTCACGAACAAGGCCGCCGCCGAGATGCGCGAACGGGCGAAGGGGCTGATCGGGCGCGACGCAAAGCAGGTGGTGGTCTGCACCTTCCATGCGCTCGGCGTGCGGATGATGAGAGAGGACGGCGCGGTGCTCGGGCTGAAACCGGCTTTCAGCATCCTCGACAGCGACGACGTCACGAAGATCCTGAAAGACGCCGGCGGCACGACCGATGCGGCCACGGCCCGCATCTGGCAATGGACGATCAGCAAGTGGAAGAACATGGGGCTCAACTCGGCCGAGGCGCTGGCCGCTGCGGTCGACGACAACGAGCGCATCACCGCGCAGATCATGAGCCGGTACGAAGAGCGGCTCACCGCCTACCAGAGTGTCGATTTCGACGACCTGATCGGCATGCCGCTCAAGCTGCTGCGCGACCATGACGACGTGCGCGCCAAGTGGCAATCGGCGCTCGGCCACGTGCTGGTCGACGAATACCAGGACACCAACGCCACACAGTACGAGGTGCTGAAGGCGCTGGTCGGCGAGCAAGGACATTTCACGGCGGTGGGCGACGACGACCAGTCGATCTACGGCTGGCGCGGCGCGACGCTCGACAACCTCAAGAAGCTTCCGCTCGATTTCCCGAAGCTCAAGGTCGTCAAGCTGGAGCAGAACTACCGGTCGACCAGCGGCATCCTTCGCGCGGCCAACAACGTGATCGGCCCGAATCCGAAGCTGTTCCCGAAGACGCTGTTCAGCGAACTCGGCGAAGGCGAGCCGGTGCGCATCGTCGATGCCGACAACGAGGCGCACGAGGCCGAGCGCGCGGTGGCGCGCATCGTCAGCCTGCGGGCCTGCGGCACGGTGACGCAGGGCGATCAGCACAAGGAATTCCGCGATTTCGCGATCCTCTACCGCGCCAACCACATGGCACGCCCTTTCGAGCAGGCGCTGCGCAAGGCGCAGATTCCGTACAAGGTGTCGGGCGGCCAGAGCTTTTTCGACCGCGCTGAAATCAAGGACCTCTGCGGCTGGTTCCGGTTGTGGGTCAACAGCGACGACGACCCGGCTTTCCTGCGTGCCGTGACCACGCCCAAGCGCGGCATCGGCCACACGACGCTGGCCGCGCTCGGCACCTTCGCCAGCCAGTACAAGCTGAGCCTGTTCGCTGCGCTGTTCAGCTCTTCGCTGCCGAGCGTGATTCCCAAGCGCGCGCTCGACGGCCTGCACGAGTTCGGCCGCTACATCAACGAGCTGACCTACAAGGCCGGCCGCACGATGGGCGCCGAGGACGCGCGCACCTTCATGACCGACTGGCTGAAGGAGATCGACTACGAGCACCATCTCTACGAAGGCGAGGACAGCGAACAGGCCGCCGCCGCCAAGTGGACCAACGTGATGGAGTTCTGCGACTGGATGTCGCAGCGCTGCGGCGGCGAGATCGACGACACCTCGGGCGCCTCGACCGTGGCCGAGCGCAAGAGCCTGCTCGAAGTCGCGCAGACGATTTCGCTGCTGTCGACCATCAGCGAGCGCGAGAAGGACCAGAACGTCGTCACGCTCTCGACGCTGCATGCGTCGAAAGGCCTCGAATGGCCGCACGTGATGCTGATCGGCGTCAACGAAGGTCTGCTGCCCTTCAAGCTCGACGACGACAACGGCCGGCAGGAGAAAGTGACGGAAAGCGTGCTCGAACGCCTGCAGGAAGAGCGGCGCCTCATGTATGTAGGCATCACGCGCGCCCAGCGCACGCTGGCCGTGAGCTGGACCAAGCGGCGCAAGAAGGGCCGCGAGACGGTGCAGGCGATGCCGAGCCGCTTCATCGCCGAGATGGCGCTCGACAAGGCGACGACGAAGGAAGACCCGCGCGAGAAGCTGAAGGCGCTGCGTGCGGAGTTCGCGCGCAAGGTGCAGGACAACGCGGCGGCTGCGGTGGCGGCGAACGCGGCACACGACGCCGGGCGCTCATGAGGAGGATGTCCCTTGCTGCGCTGGCGCTCGTGCTGGCTGGCGCCGTCTTCATCGCTCCCGCGGCCTTCGCGGCCGACTGTCCGCAGGAAGCGCTGGACGTGCCGGTGCAGGCGCTCTACGGCGACTGGACGGCGAGTTTCGATGGCGGTCCGCCTGCGGGCGTGCAACTTGCGAGGCATCCGGAATACGAAGGCAGCGTGCGCGGAACGATCGTTCGCGACGGTGTCGCGGCACAGCTGGCCGGAGACGTCGACGACGCCGGCCTGCTCACGCTCGACGAGTCGCAGGACGGCGAGCGCATCAGCGCCGTCTGGTCCGGCGACATGCAAAAAGAATCATGTGGCAAGGAGTTCCAGGGAACATGGCGAAATTCGAACGACGACAGCACGCAGCGTTTCGTGCTGCGGAAGAAGGCATCGTGAAGGGCTACCGCTTTTCCCTGACGGCAGCAGTGCTCGCGCTGGGCTCCATCTGTGGCGGCGCGCAGGCGCAGCCGGCCGACAAGCCCGCCAGTCCGCTGGCCGATTCGGCGCTCACCTGGCAGCAGTGCCAGCGGTTCTCGAACAGCAGCGAAGCACGCCTGGCCTGCTTCGACCGCTGGGCGCAGCAGCAGACGCTTCCTGCCGCAATCATTCCGAGTGCGCCGCCGGTGCTGGCCAGCACGACACCGCCGCCGATCGACGCCAGCATGCCGGCGACGCGCGTCGTCGCCGTGTCGACGGAACAGGGCTGCCGCGACCGCCAGTATTCGGCGCTCTCGCGCTTCTGGGAGCTGGAAGAAGGCAGCGACTGCGGCACCTTCGGCTTCCGCGGCTATCGGCCGCTGACCGTCGCACTCTCTGCCGCCACCCATCGGCCGGCCACGCCCACTTCGCCGGCACCCGACCACAACGGCACGCCGATCGACTACCAGGCCAACGAGATGCGCATCGGCCTGTCGGTGCGGACCAAGCTCGCGCAGGGGCTGCTCACGCAGAACGATCCGGAACGCAAGGACTCGCTGTGGTTCGCCTACACGCAGCAGTCGACATGGCAGATCTTCAACGGCGATCTCTCGCGCCCGTTCCGCACCACCGACCACGAGCCGGAGATGATGTACGTCTACCCGACCGACCTGAAGCTGCCTTTCGGCTGGCGCTGGCGGTACGCGGGCGTTGGCGTCGTGCACCAGTCCAACGGCCAGACCCAGCCGCTGTCGCGCAGCTGGAACCGCACCTACCTGATGGCCGGCGCCGAACTCGACGACCGCTTCACGCTGACCGCTCGCGTCTGGGACCGCTGGAAGGAATCGGCCGCCGACGACGACAACCCGGACATCGCCAAGTACATCGGTCGTGCCGAGATGACCGCGCGCTGGAACTACAACCGCGACAACACCTTCGGCGCCACGGTGCGAAACAACCTGCGCAGCGACGGGCGCGGCTCGTTGCGGCTCGAATGGTTCCGGGCCATCGGCGATCCGGTGACCAGCAACCTGCGCTTCCACACGCAGCTGTTCTACGGCTACGGCGACACGCTGGCCGACTACAACCGCAAACGCACGGTGCTCACCGTCGGGCTGAGCCTGGTCGACTTCTGAGCGATTGCCGGGTCCGGCGATTCGCGCTTCCGCGGTCTGCCATGGCGGTCTCAACCTACTCGCCACCGCGCGAGCGGGCTACCGCAACGCATTTTGGATGCAGGCAGAAGTAGTAATCAACGGAGCCTCAACCCATGCAGCCAGCCAGTAAAGCCGTAATTTTTCCGGAGATCGATCCGAACAGCGGCCTGAAGATAGAAATCAAGTCCTACAACAGCCCGACAGGCGGCTGGGGTTCGGTGAAATCCCTGGTTCAGCACACACGCCACGAGGCCGCAGCCGGCGCGCTCGGCGAACTGGTCCGGATGAACAAGCCCGACGGCTTCGCATGCACCAGCTGTGCCTGGGCGAAACCGGCCAAGGCGCATCTGGCCGAGTTCTGCGAGAACGGTGCCAAGGCGACCTTCGCCGAACTCACGAGCCGGCGCATCGGCGCGGAGTTCTTTGCCAAGCACACCGTCGGCGAATTGCTGAGCTGGCCCGATCACGACCTGGAACACATGGGCCGGCTGACCGAGCCATTGCGCTACGACGCCCACCAGGACCGCTATGTGCCGGTGACCTGGGCCGATGCGTTCGCCGACATCGGCAACCGTCTGCGCGTGATCGGCTCCGCCAATCCGGATGCGACGGTTTTCTACGCGTCGGGCCGGGCCTCGCTGGAAACGTCTTACATGTACGCCATGCTGGCGCGGCTCTACGGCACCAACAACCTGCCCGACAGCTCCAACATGTGCCACGAGAGCACCTCCGTCGGATTGAAGGAAGCCATCGGTCAGCCGGTCGGCACCGTGCGCATCGAGGACTTCGACCACACCGACTGTTTCCTGTTCTTCGGGCAGAACGTCGGCAGCAACAGCCCGCGGATGCTGCACCTGCTGCAGGCAGCGGCCCAGCGTGGCGTGCCGATCATCGTTTTCAACCCGCTGCGGGAGCGCGGGCTCGAATATTTCGCGAGTCCCCAGAATCCGCTGCAGATGGTCACCGGTACATCGACACGCATCGCCACGCAGTATCTGCAGGTCCGCCCGGGCGGCGACATCGCCGCCATGACCGGTCTTTGCAAGGCGCTGCTGGAAAGCGGCGAAAGCGCGATCGACAAGCAATTCATCGCCGATCACACGCATGGTTTCGATGAATTCGCCGCATTCGTCCGCGAACAGGAGTGGGCGACGATCGAGGTCGAGTCCGGCCTGCTGCAGGCCGACCTGCGCGAGGCCGCGCGCGTAGTCGCTGCATCGAAGGCGGTGATGGGCGTCTACGGCATGGGCTTGACGCAGCACAAGCTCGGGGTCGACAACGTGCGCATGGTGACCAACCTGCTGCTGATGGGCGGACACATCGGCAAACCCGGTGCGGGGCTTTGCCCGGTGCGCGGACATTCGAATGTGCAGGGACAGCGAACGGTCGGCATCTCGGAAAAACCGGAGCTGGTTCCGCTCGATCGACTGGCCGAGCAGTACAGCTTCAATCCACCCCGGCAAAAGGGCCTGAACACGGTCGAAACCTGCGAAGGCGTGCTCGACGGCAGCGTGCGCGCGTTCGTCGGGCTCGGCGGCAACTTCATCCGGGCCGTTCCCGATCACCACCGCATCGAGCCGGCATGGCGCAAGCTGGAACTCACGGTTCAGATCGCCACCAAACTCAACCGCAGCCATCTGGTGAACGGCCGGGTCGCGTATCTGCTGCCGTGCCTGGGACGCATCGAGCGTGACGTGCAGCTGGGCGGCGAGCAGACGGTGACGGTCGAAGACAGCACGTCGCGCGTCCACGCATCGCGCGGACATCATTCGCCGGCCAGCGCGCATCTGCTGTCGGAGCCGCGCATCGTCGCCGGCATCGCGAAGGCGACGCTGACGCCCAACCCGAAAATCGACTGGGACACCTGGACTTCCGACTACACCCGCATCCGCAACGACATCGAGGAAACCTATCCCGACGACTTCCGCGATTTCAACGCACGCATGCACCAGCCGGGAGGCTTCCCGAGGCCACTGGCGGCCAACGAGCGCAAATGGAAGACGAAGTCCGGCAAGGCAGAATTCAAGGTACCGGCGTCGCTCTGTGCCGCGTTCGACGGCGACGGCGGCTCGGACGTGCTGCGGCTGATGACGATGCGCAGCAACGACCAGTTCAACACCACCATCTACGGCTACGATGACCGGCTGCGCGGCATCCAGGGCACACGTGAGGTGCTGCTCATGAACCGGTCCGACATCACGCGATTCGGCTTCGTCGAAGGTCAGGTCGTGACGCTTGCCAGCGCGGGCGGTGCGGGGAGCGACGGCATTTCGCGCGAAGTCACCGGGCTTCGCGTCACGGCCTACGACATGCCGGCAGGAAGCTGCGGCGCCTACTACCCGGAATGCAATCCGGTGATGCCTCTTTACCAGTACGCCGAAGAGAGCATGGTTCCGGCAGCGAAGTCTGTGCCGGTGAGAGTCAGGGCCTGACCGGTGCGGTCGCCGTTGCAGGATACGGCGGTGCATGACCGCCCAGCGCCAGATAACTCGCCACGCTGAGCATCAGTTCGATGTTGACCTGTTCCGGATCGCGCGGCACGACGTCGTAATGGCACAACGTGCCCAGGATCGTCCCGGCGCTGTCCATGACCGGAACGCCGCAGTAGGTCTGGATCTGCGTGCGTGCCGGATGAGCGGCCAGGCGTTCATCGATGAGCGCATGCGGCGTCTTGAACGGTTTGCCCGTCTCGCGCACGTAGCAGCAATACGTCGCGTTTTCCGGCACTTCGGTGGCGGTTGCGACCGTCGGGTTCTCGCGGTCGTAATGCACGACCGCATTGGCCTTGCCGTCTTCGAAACGCCAGATGCCGATGAAGCGGTAGTCGGTGCGCTTCACCAGGCCTGCCAGGGCGCTGCGCAGATCCTTGCTCTTCAGCGCGACGACGAAATCGGCAAAAGCCCGGCTCAGTTCTCGGTCCATGGCGATCTGTTTGCTAAGAATAAAAAGATGGCAGATGGTACTTGCGGACACGCCTCACGGCGGAACGTGACGGAATACCGTTACATTGTGAAAAATATCATGCCCCTTTCCAATCTCTGGCAGACCCAGCTTGAAGCCCAGCGACGCGGTATCGGCAGGGAAATTCACGATGCCGTCGGCAGCGCTCTTGCTGCCGTGCACTTCGATCTCTCCTGGCTTGCACGCCAGCCTCCGCGCGATCGCGAATCCGCCGAACGTCTCGCATCGGCGCAGGCTTCGCTTCAGACGGCGATGGAAGCAACCCGCGATGCCGTCGCGCAGCTCTATCCACCCGATCTGTCCGAAGGTCTCGCGCCGGCCGTCGCAAGGCTTGTCGCGGAATTCGGCCGCCGCACCGGCATCGACGCCAACTTCGACGCCGCCGACGCCATCGACCTGCCCGCACCGCAGCAACTCGCCGCCTACCGGACAGCTCAGGAAACGCTGACCAACATCGCCCGCCATGCGCAGTGCCGACGGGTCCGGCTCACGCTGCGCAACGAAGGCGAAGACCAGGCGGTGCTCGAGGTGCGCGACGACGGGCTCGGCTTCATGCCCGAAGCCGTTGCCGCGCAAGCAGACAGCTTCGGCCTTCGCGGGCTCGCCGACCGTGCACGGGCCGTGGGCGGCTCGCTCGACATCGTCAGTCATCCGGGCCGCGGCACGGCGGTGACGCTGACCTTGCCCCGCCGGGAGACGCCATGATCGAAGTCGTTCTGTGCGACGACCATGCGCTGGTACGACGCGGAATCCGGCAAACGCTGGCGGAAGCAGTCGACATCCGCGTGGCCGGCGAGGCGTCGAGCTATGCCGAAGTGCGCGAAGTGCTGCGCACCACGCCGTGCGACGTCCTGCTGCTCGACATCGGCTTGCCGGGCCGCGGCGGACTGGAGGTGCTCAGCGCGCTGACCGAATCCGCATCGCCGATCCGCGTGCTGGTGGTGTCGATGTTCGCGGAGGAGCAGTACGCCATACGCAGTCTGCGTGCGGGCGCGCAGGGCTACGTCAGCAAGTCCGGCGATCCGCACGAGCTGATCACCGCGACCCGCACGGTGGCTCAAGGTCGGAAATATGTCACGCCGGAGGTGGCGCAGATGCTGGCGGAAAGCGTCTCGCGCCCGTCCAACGACAACTCGGCCCATGCGGCGCTTTCCGATCGCGAGCTGCAGACGCTGGTCAAGATCGCCTCGGGCAAACGCCTGTCCGACATCGCCGAGGAACTGATGCTCAGCCCCAAGACGGTCAGCGTCTACCGTTCGCGCGTGCTCGAAAAGCTGCAGCTGCCGAACAATGCGGCCATCACGGTCTACGCAATCCGCAACAACCTGGTGTAGAGGCTACGAAAGCGGCGGTACCTTGGCCGATGCATCGACCGGCGCATCGGTAGGCATGTCGCCGACGTCGAAGGTGAAGCAGGTTCCCTTTCCCATCACCGAGCGAAGCTGCAGCCGTGTCTGCAGCACGTGAGACAGCCGCATCACGATCGAAAGGCCCAGCCCGACGCCTTCGACGATCGGCGCCCCCGGTACCACGGACCGATGCACCCGGTAGAACTCCTGGAACACCCGCTGCAGATCCTCGGGAGGAATGCCGATGCCCTGATCCCAGACCTGCACCCGCCAACGCGCTCCGGAACGACGGAAGGCCAGCAGTATTTCCGAGCCCGGCGGGCTGTACTTGATCGCGTTGCCCATCACGTTACCGATCATCCGTTGCAGCTGCACTGGGTCGGTACGCACGGTGCCCTCCGCTGCGCGCAGCCGGAGTCCGATGCCGCGCTCGCCGGCCAGCGGACGGAACTGCGTCCCGAGGTTTTCCAGAAGATCGGCGATGCGGATGTCCCTGACTCGGAGCGCGACGTTGCCGCTGTCGAGGCTGGCCAGGTCGAAGAGCGATTCGAAGAGGTTCTTCACGATCTTGCTCGCCGCCCCGATCTTCGGCACCAGCTCATCCTTCATGTCGGGATATTCGACCAGATACTCGGCGTACAGCGAAAGCGCCATGACCGGCTGTCGAAGATCGTGCGCAGCCACGGCCAGGAAGCGGTCCTTCGTCTCGACGGCGACGCGCGCTTCGTGCGCCTTCAGGCCCAGGTCGTGATAGAGCCCGAGCTGTTCGCTCTGCCGGCGGAAGATGTTTCGTCCGAAACGGTTCATCAACAACCAGAACGCACCCATCGTCGCCAGCAACAGGTAGTGAGGCACTTCGGCTGGCGACAGCTTGAAGGTCGGGCTCAGGAACAGCACGGCGATGACGCCGATGAAAAGGGTGTTCGTGTACGCCTTCTGCAAGGCCGGGACGAGCGAAATGGTCGTCAGCGGTGCCGACGCCGCGCATGCCAGCACCAGCCAGGAACCCATCTGGTCATACAGAGAAAGGCGCTCGAAACTGAAGACCAGCGCGATTCCTCAGATGCCGCCGTGCACGGCGTAGAGCGGCACCATGGCCCGCACGAACGCCTCCCGGATGTTGCGATCGCCAGACGGCCGGTCGCGCTGGAACCGTCTCTCCATCGGGCATCGCACCAGCAGCACCGCGAAGCCGGCAACCAGCCACACTCCCATCAGCGCCGGGCCTTGGCCCGACCAGCAAAACGCCAGGAAAGCGACCATCAAACCTGCGGCGACGTTGCGCCTGAAATCGATTCCGCGCAAAAAGCCCTTCAGCAGCCCTGCATCGATGTCCTGCTGGCGCATTTCCGCCGGCGACCGCGCAATGAATGGATCGACGACGATCGACGTCGTGGTCGGGCTATAGAGCCCCGAAACGGGAACAGCCATTGAGCCTCCAGAGTCTGAAATTGGAGGCTAAACGAGATTTGGCATGCCTACAAAAGCCGGCGAATTCGTCCGACACACAGCCCGTAGTGCAGTCGACAGGCGCGGAACGTCCGGATTCAGAGGCGCTGGGACAGCTTTGACAGTGCGTAGAAGAAGGCGCCGGCCGATGTCGCATCGAGAGCGCCCAGCGCATCGGCATGTCGCTTGTGTGGCAGGAGCGCGTCGATCAGCAGGCCGGCGCCGATGGTGTCGGGAAGCCAGGTCATCGACCAGTCGCTGAAGATGCGCACCGAGATGAAGCGACGATCGATCAGCTTGCAATCCGCATGCCGCGAATCCTTCAGGATGCGTTGGTAGACTTTTTCGATCGAGGCGTCGTCGCCTTCCAGGTACTGCAGGAATTTGTCCTTGTGCAGAAACAGCGCGCCGGTCACATCGATGCGCGCATTGTGGATTCGCGACCGTTCGAGAATCTGCCGGATGTCTTCCGCCTGACAGAGAGAGGTACTTGTGTAGATGATTCGCCCGAGCATCTCGCGATCTTTTGCGACTGTGCGAGCCGTCGCGTCCGCCGCGCACGAAGCTTGACGTAGGACCAAGGCATTACGACTTCGACGACCACTCGTACCGACGGCGTATGGACACCGAAACCTAAGTGATATTGCCGCGCCTGCAGCGCCTTTCCATACTGAGTTTCTTAGGGGACGGGCTCCCTGCCCTCAGGAGAAACGCATGCGCAGCCGCACCATCGCAAGGGATTGCGTCGCCGTCTTGCTGGCATTCTTTACAGCCGTTGCGGCCGGCGCGGCCAGTGCGGCCGGTACGGCTGCCCTGCGCTGCGAGCGAACCGTCGTCGTGGAGATGGTCGCAATCGAACAGGCCATCGTGCTCAACCGCTTCGGCGCGTTCAACCCTGCCGGCATGCTCTACGCACTGCGGCGCGACGTGGTCTTCAATGGCCATCGGTCTATCGCCGACGGCACGCCCGTCACCGAGGCCAACCTGGCCGACGCACCCGGCCGCGTGAAGCTGCGACCCGGCAAGCGTCCGCGTCCGATCGTGCTGCGCGCCAACGAAGGTGACTGCCTCCAGGTGACGCTGCACAACCTGCTCTCGCGCGACGCGCCGGACGACATCGGCGGCAGTCCGGAACAATATCAGGTGAAGCTGCCGGAGCCTCGCGGCGACGGCTCGCCGCGCTACGAAGGACGCGTGCCGGCGCACATGAAGGATCGGCCGGGCGCGCTCTACAACCAGTCGCCCGGCAGTCCCACCGGACGCGATCTCGTGCGGCCCGAATCGGTCAGCAACGACCGCCCCTGGACGCGCGCCGCGTCGTTCCATGTCAACGGCCTGGACATCGTCCCGATGAGCCCCGCCGAATGCCCGGCCTCCACCGCGCGGCGCAGCTGGCTGTGCGGCACCGACGGCACCGCCGCCGGGCTGAACAAGCCGGTGATCCATTCCGGAACGCCCTCCGAACTGCGCGAAAAACTCGAACGCCAGGGCGGGCTCGTCATGCCGGGACAAAGCGCGATCTACCGTCTGCATGCGGTCCGCGAAGGCACCTATTTCGCCTATTCCACCGCCGCGATGGTGGGCGGCGAAGGCGACGGCGGACAGATCGGCGCGGGCCTCTTCGGCGCGGTCAACGTGCAGCCGCGCCATTCGACCTGGTACCGCTCGCAGGTCGCCCGGCCCGACCTGCTCGCCGCCGCGCGCCAGCCGCCGGGCGCCGGCCACCCGTACAGCCGCCTCGACTACGACAACGCACGCGACGCCGCCGGCCTGCCCATCCTGGCGATGCTCGACCGGCGCGGCCCGAAAACATTCGAGTTGGTCCACACCGATCTCAATGCCATCGTCGCGCTGCGCGATCCGAACGGAACCGACCCCGACAACCGCCACGACACAACCAGCCCCGGCAGGCCCTGCACCGGCTACGCCTGGGGCTCGGCCTGCGGCGAGTCCTACCGCGAATTCACCGTGGTCATGCACGACGAAGTGAAAGCCGTGCAGGCCTTCGCCGAGCTGGAAGACGAGACCGATCCGCTGCATGCCATCAAGGACGGCATGGGCATCAACTACGGCGTCGCCGGCATGGGCGCGATGGTGGTGGCACGCCAACGCAACACCGGCCCGGCGAAGGACTGCCTCGAATGCCGCGCCGAAGAGTTCTTCCTCAGCTCCTGGGCAGGCGGCGATCCGGCGCTGGTGCTCAAGTGGGACGCGCAAGGCAGGCGGCCGATCGGTGCGCTGTATCCGGACGACCCGTCCAACGTGCATCACTCCTACCTCGGCGACCCGGTGCGATTCCGCAACCTGCATGCCGGCCCGAAGGAAACGCACGTGTTTCACCTGCACGCGCACCAATGGGTCCAGGACGCCAGCGATGGCGGCTCCAGCTATCTCGATTCGCAGACCATCTCGCCCGGCGCCACCTTCAGCTACGAAGTCGAATTCGGCGGATCGGGCAACCTCAATCTCTCGCCCGGCGACTCGATCTTCCATTGCCATCTCTACCCGCATTTCGCGCAGGGCATGTGGGAACTCTGGCGCGTGCACGACGTGTTCGAGGACGGCTCGGTCCAGCGCCGGCTGCCGGACGCCGAAGTCGGCGAAGGCATCGACATGCCGGCCATCGTGCCGCTGCCCGGCAGCGTGCTCGCGCTGATGCCGACCGATGCGTTCAAGGGCTATCCGTTCTACATCGCCGGCGAGCCGGGCCATCGCCCGCCGCAGCCGCCGCTGGACATGGACGTGGACACGCGCGCAGGCGTCGACGCCGAAGGCAAGCCGAAGCACATCGACGGCGGCCTGCAGCGGCATGTGCTGACCAGCGAGCGCATCAAACCCGGCGGCCCGCTGCTCAATCGCACAGAGCGCGCGCTGACCAATCAGGCGGTGCTCGAAGCGGCGCTGGCCAAGGGCGGCGAGATCGCGCAGATTAACGCGCGGCGCGTGCACGCGCGCAACAAGCATCCGTCGAACCTGTCGATGGCCGAGGAGTGGGAAAAGATCGGCGGCATCCGCTTGCTGAAACCGGAAGGCGAAGTGAAGGAAGCCACGGCGATGAAGTTTCACGAGGGTGCATTGACCGATCCCGGCTTCATACCCGCCACGGTTCCGGACGCACAGGAAACGCATCCTTTCTGGGCTCGCGACCGAAAGGGCTACGCCTCCGAACGCGCCACCGGCGTGATCGGACAGAACGCACCGGCAGCCGGTACGCCTGCAGTGTTCCGCGTCAACGGCAGAGCGCCCAAACCAGGCGCTCCTTTCGCCGATCCGTGCCCCGCCGGTGCGCCGCCGCGCGAGTACCGCGCCGGCGTCATCCAGACCGAGCTCACGGTCAACCGCCACGGCTGGTTCGATCCGCAGGCGCGCATCCTGACGCTGGAGCAGGACGTGGCCGACCTCATCGACCCGGCCACCCGCACACGCCTGCCCGAGCCGCTGTTCTTCCGCGCCAATTCCGGCGACTGCATCGACTTCAAGCACAGCAACTTCGTGCCGAACGCGCTGGCGCTGGACGACTTCCAGATCTTCACGCCGACCGACACCATCGGCCAGCACATCCACCTGGTGAAGTTCGACGTCACCTCGTCGGACGGCTCCGGCAACGGCTGGAACTACGAGGACGGCACCTTCTCGCCAGAGGAAGTACGCGAACGCGTGCGTGCGTACAACCACTATCTGGACGCGTTGCCGTCGTCCTCTCCCCTTTCATCCAAGCCCCGGCTGTCGCTGCGCACGCACCCGCTGTTCGATCGCGATTGCGCGGGCGATGCCAACTGCCTGGCCCTGCAGACCAGGGGCCGGTGCCCGGCGAATGCGGATTCGCTCTCGCTGCGGGAACTGTCGGAAAAGTATCCGTTCTGCGGCGCACAGCGCACGGTGCAGCGCTGGTATGCGGATCCGATATTCGACCGGCGCACCGGCAAGGACAAGACGCTTCGCACCGTGTTCACGCACGACCATTTCGGGCCGAGTTCGCATCAGCAGCACGGGTTGTATGCGGCGCTGGTGGTGGAGCCGAGCAATTCGGTGTGGCTGGACATCGGCGAGCGCCACGTGGACATGAACAATCTGTGCAGCAAGGATCCCGCCGTTCGCGCGGCAGAACGCCGAAAGGTAATCGGCGGCGCCAGCCTGAGCGACAAGTTCGATGCCAGCTGTGGGGACCGCTCCGGTGCAGTAGCGGAAAACGAACTGCGGCCGCCGCTGAAGCTCCGCGAAGACGGCGGACCCACCGCGGCGCGCGCCAACATCGTCTCGCCGAAGTGTCTTTTCCAGACGCCCGCTTCGCCAAAAGACACTCCGCGCGGCGCGAAGAAAAACAGCAATCCGCTGGACCCGCAGAACGATCCCACCGTCAATCCGGCGACGGCCTCGGGCATCGACTGCGGCAGCCCCGACGGCACTCTAGAAACCAACGACACACGGCGCGAATACGGACTGGCCATCGCCGATTTCGCGCTGCTCTACAACACGGCGCTGGAACCCATCAACCCGGAAAAGCCAGACCGGTCACAACTGCGGCTGGGACACCGGCAGGTGCCCGTCAACGTCCCGAAGCCGCTGGCCATCTCGTCCGAAGACCCCGGCTCGCAACTCATCAACTACCGCCACGAACCCGTTCCGCTGCGCATCACCGACCGGAACGCCGACAGCCGCACCGAGTCCGAGCGCGAAGAGGATTCGCGGCTCGGCGGGTTCCGCTACACGCAGACGCCGTGCCGCATCGACAACGCAGCGCCGTGTACCGGCGACATGTCCAACGTGTTCAGTTCGGTCGCGCATGCGGACCGCGACCAGCGCATCGCCAACAGCGACTACGGCGCCGTCGTCTCGCCGCTGTTGTCGGGCTGGATCGCCGGCACCTACACGCCGCAACAAACCGCCGAGAAGGCGAAGGTTCCCGGCCGGATCGCAGCGGCCCTGAAAGACGTTGAACACTGGCGCAAGCGCTTCCACTGCGGGCTCTACAGCGGAATCGAACTGAATGCCGCCGGCTTCGACCCGACGACCTGCGGCAAGCCCATCGCCAACGCGGAGCCTTGGCGCGAGATGGGCGACCCCGCCACGCCGATCATCGCGGGCTACGAAGGCGATCGTATGCAACTGCGCCTCGTGCAGGGTGCGCAGGAGGCGCAGCACGTGTTCGCGATGACGCGGCAGATGTGGCCGCGCGAGCCGGGCAATCCGCGCTCGGGCTTCACCAGCGCGCAGTCGCTGGGGATCTCGGAGCATTTCGAGTTCGACGTCAGACTGTCGCCGCTGGCCACGGCGCGGGCGGACAGCCTCTACATGAGTTCGTCGATCGACAAGCTCTGGGACGGTACCTGGGGGTTGCTGCGGAGCTACGGGCGGATGCAAATAACACAGGGACTCAAGAATCAACCGGGTTTGCCGCGTCTGGATGCATTGGGTCATGACTTCGCCCCTTTGACACAAGAAAAAGAACGACCGACTTTGAACCACGATGTGATTGCTTTGCCTCCCAAGCCCAGCGCGCCTCCTGTCGATCGGCTCGTCTGCGACAACGGCACCAAGAACGAACGTTTCGACATCAGCGTAGTGAAGGCCTGCCAACTCATCGGCTCCTGCGGCAGTGCGCTCTTGAAAGGAATTCCGTACAACGAGCGAATCGGCATGGACGACCCGGAAGGCATCGTCTTCGTGCGCAACTTCGATGTCCTTGCAAGCAAGCCGGCTGCCGACGTTCTTGCAAAGCTGCGACAAGAGTTCGTCACTCGGCAGCGCACCATCGAGCCGCTCGTGCTGCGGGCCGCAGCGGGTCAGTGCATCAACGTTCGGCTACGCAACCTTCTACCGGCGCAGTCGGAGGAAGAGCGCAGTGGCGCACTGCCGAAAGACCGCAGCAGGCTCAGCGACAACTTCATGGCGATGACCACGGACGGCTTCAACTACAACCAGTTCCGCAGTACCACCTACGTCGGTCTGTCGGTTCCCAAACTGGCGATGCATGCGTCTTCCGATGGCGCGAACGTCGGGCACAACGCCAATTACATCTACGGCCTTGGTCCAACTCCGGCACCGCCTGAAACCGGGGGGGCTACACCCGCCACACCTGTTGGACCGGTTGCATCGCCGCCGCCCGCAGCAGATGCGTTCAAGGGAGGGCTGATCGGTCCGGGAGAACAGCGCGAGATGCTCTGGTACGCCGGAGAGTTCGATCTCGATGCCCGCGGCAACCGAAGGTCTCGTCCCGTGGAGTTCGGCGTGCTGCCACTGATGAGCTGGGGCGACCCGATCAAGCACACGGCGCACGGCGCGGTGGGCGCACTCGTCATCGGTCCGGAGAACAGTGCGGTCTGCCCCTCTCTAAACAAGCAGGAGCGAGAGTCCGACAGCAGGACGAACACCAGCGCCACCGTCTGCGACAAGACCACCGGAAAAGTGCTCTACCGCGACTTCGTGCTGGTGATGCAGGACGCGGTCGACGCCAAGATCTCCGGCGATGCCGTCGCCAATCTCAGCGGCAGCGAAGAGCCCGACGACTACGGCGTCAAGGCCGTCAACTACCGCACCGAGCCCTTGTGGGCGCGCAGCGCTGGCGATCCTTCCGTTTCGTTCCCGGAGCGCAACGAGTTCGACTATTCGAAGATTCTGAGTTCACTCAAAGATACGCGCAAAGGCATGGAGGACCGATGCCTCTCCGGCATCGCGCCGCGACCGATGCCGTTCGGCAGGAAAGGCGAAACGACCTGCGAGCCGCTGACGCCGCTGTTCATTGCCGAGGCCGGCGCCGAGATTCGCCTGCGGCTGGTGCATCCAGGCGGCCGAACACGCCAGCAGGCGGTTTCCCTTTCGGGACACGACTGGACTTCGCATCCGGCCTACCTACCGGCGCCGAGGGACGGCACGACGAACGACCGCTGCCATTCCACGTCGCCGAAGTTGCCCGGCAGCCACAAGGATGCGACGACCAACGCCTGGACTTTGCAAGGCGCGTTCAACGGACTCGGCCCGTTGATGAGCGCGGATCTGATCTCCAAAGCCGGCGGCCGCTGGTCTCGGGAGGGCGACTACCTATGGCGTAGCGAAGCCTCGTTTCTGATGGATGGCGGCATCTGGGGGCTCCTGCGAGTTCTACCCAATCCTCAGAAGACGACGCAGACACAGACGCCGAAAACACTTGCTCCATGCAGCGGCTGATTCGCTTCATCAACGGCACACAGAAGGGAATTCCATGGCTCACCGGATCATCACCGACCACCGCGACCCCGAATTGCATCGCTGGTTCGACTGGCATCACGCCTGGAAAGACCCTGTGACCATTCCGCAGACCGTGGACCTTGGTACCTCGCACATCACCTTCAAGGAGGTATCGATCGTCATCGATATCCAGGGACCGTTGAGTCAGGCACGCACAACAGTTTCCCAGGCTGGCAATCACGACATGGAGTTTCCCTGCAACATGCCCGCCGGTATCGGCCTGATCCTGGCGGACAACATCTCCGGCATCATGCCGATACACCTGTTCTTCACACCGCCGCTGCGCGCTTTTGGAACCTACATCAGTGGCGATGCACCGATGGGGACGGCCTACAACGGATGCTGCCGATGCGTGCTGGCGGCGCCGGGGAAGCGGCAGTGGATCGAGAGCACCACTTCAAGCACCAATATGGAACAGGCCCAGGGGCCGGGTGCAGACGCGCCCTTCTTCGGTTTGATCGCAGACTCGCAAGGTCCTGGAATCCAAGAACTCTGGTTCGACGTCAATGCGGGCCGGAGCAACAGCAGCGATGCGGCGAACCTCCAGGCCGACCCTTTCGGCCGCGTTGCCATCGGGCGGTTCTACTTCCAAGTCTGAGGTCCGCACGTGACTGTCCGCTATGCGCCGTTGCTGTTCCTTTCCGCCGCGGCACTCGGAGGCTTTCCTGTGCACGCCCAGACACAACCCACCCAGAACCGCATCGAACAAGGCGGCATCGCCCTCACCTTCACCCACGAGCCCGGCCCCGAGAACACCGGCACCGGCCTCGCCCGCCTGACCATCGCCGACGCGCGCACCGGCCGCCCCATCGAAGGCGCCCGCCCCGCTGCCTGGATGCTCGCACGCCGCTCAGAGCTCGTCGCCGAGGAAAGCAGCTGCGAGGACAAGGCGGCGCGCCTGACCGGCGGCTCCATCGAGCAGCGCAGCGACGTCGACCTGAACGGCTATCGCCTGGTCACGCTCAACCACGACCGCACCATCGCCTTCATCAACCCGCACCTGAGCCTGCGCAACACGCAGCTCGAAGCCATCGTGCAGTTGCCCGCCGCCGGACACGACTGGTTGCTCGCGCCGCAGCCACAGCGCCTCGCCGTGAGCCTGCGCGATGCTGGCGCGGTGGCGCTGATCGACACGCTCTCGCGCAAGCTGGCGGGCACGGTGTCGACCGGCGACGGCAGCCTGCCGACACGGCTGGCGCTCGACCCGGACGGGCGCCGGCTGTGGGTCGGGCTGGACGGCGGCGACGAGGTCGCGGCCATCGACCTTGCCGCCGCGAAGGTGCTGGGTCGCGCGAAGGTCGGTCGCGGCCTGCACACGCTGACAATTCCACCGACCGGCCCCTGGCTCTACGTCACCAACTCGGCCAGCGACAGCGTCTCGCTGATAGACCGCGCGACGCTCCGCAGGGCGGCCGACGTGCCGGTTGCCGCCACGCCGGTCGCGGCGGCGTGGAGCGAGGCAGCGCAGCGGCTGGCGGTGCTGTCGGCCAACGGCGGAACGCTCACCCTGATCGACGTTGACACGCGCCGCGCGAGCGCCGTCGTACCGCTAGCGCGCGGCGTGCTGTCGCTCGGCCTGTTCGACGGCGGACGGCATGCGCTGGTGCTCAACGGCCGAACCGCCGCGCTCACGCTGGTCGATCTGGCCTCCGCCCGCATGGTCGCCGAACGCACACTGCCCGAGCGGCCCGACCAGCTCGCGTTCACGCGCGAGTTCGCCTATGTGCGCTCGCAAAGCACGCCGGTCGTGCAGGTGATCGCGCTCGCAGCCGCGCGCGAAGGCCGTCTGGACGGCACCGCCGTGCCGATGGGCCGGCAGGCGCCGGACGAAGCACCCGACGCCTTCAACGTCGCGGGCGTGATGGCGGCGGCGCCGGAGGGCAACGGGCTGCTGGTGGCCAATCCCGGCGACGGCAGCATCTACCGCTATGCGCAGGGGCTGATGGTGCCGGTCAACAGCCACAGCAATTACAGGCGGCAGGCGCGCGGCATGCTGGTGCTCGATGCCAGCCTGGTCGAACAATCGCCGGGGCACTTCGAGGCCGCGATGCGCGCGCCCCGCAGCGGTCGTTACGACGTGGTGGTGCGCAACCTGCGCCCCGCCCTCACCGCCTGCTTCGCCGTGACGCTCGAAGGCGCACCGCCGACATCGGCGCAGCAGGCCGAGGCGGCGCGGCCGCGGCCCCGGCTGCTGCAGACGCAACGGGCCGGTGAAGACGGCCTGCGTCTGGAGTTCGCGCTGGGGAACGATGCGAACCGCTCGACCGCCGACGCCGGCCCGGTGACCTTGCTGCTGGTCCAGCGGCGCGGCACCTGGCAGACCCGCGCCACGGCCGAACCGCTGGGCGACGGTCGCTACGGCGTGCGCCTGAGCGGCCTGCGCGATCTGCCGCCGGGCGATCTCGAAGCGATGGTCGAAGCTCCAGCGCGCGACCTCGGCTATGCACAAGGCAGGCTCGGCGCGATCGCATGGCCGGTCGCGGAGGTGCGCCGATGACTGCCGCCCCAGATCTGACGCGCCGGAGCGCCTGCGCCGCCGGGTTGGGTACGCTGGCCTGCGGCATCGCTTCGGCCTGGCCCCGCCGCGCCACTGCTGCTGCTACCGACTGGCTGCCGGCACCACCGCTGCCCCGCACGCCGATGCTGGACCACCACGGCCGCGCAGTGCTGCTGCAGGACGCCATCGTCGGCATCGTGATCGTCAGCTTCTTCTTCAACGGCTGCCAGACCGTCTGTCCGCCGCAGACGGCGCTGCTGCGCGATGCGCAACGCCGGCTTCGCACACGCGGCCGGGCCGGCGACCTGCGCATGGTGGCGATCACCGTCGATCCGCTGGGCGACGGGCCGGCGCAGCTTCGCGACTACGCGCGGCGTTTCGATCTGCCGCTTGCGGCGCGCGGCGTCGACGATGGCTGGCTGCTGTTGACCGGCGAGCGTGCCGATGTCGGACGGGTGCTCGCCGCCTTCGGCGTGCCGGCCGGTCTGCCGGGCGACCATCCCAGCCTGCTGTGGCTCGGTGACACCGCACGCGGACGCTGGACGCGGACCTCGTCCCTCAATCCGCCGGAAGCGCTGGTCGCGCTGGTGGAAGCGGTGCGGGCATGACGGCCGCGAACACGACGGCCGGATGGGTGACGATCGCCGTCATGGCCGGCCTGCTCGCGGTCGTGAATCCGCTGCCGGCCCGGGCGCAACCGATGAACGATTCGAATGACGCGCTCGTGCGCGAAGGCCGCGCCTTGTACCGCGGCGAGCGGCCCTGGCGTCTGCCGCCGCAGCTGTACGGCGTCGCGCTGGCCGCAGGAGCGACGGCGTGCGTGCAGTGCCACGGCGCGCGCGGCGAGGCGCGTACGGAGGGCGGCGTTCCGGTTCCGGCGATCCAGTGGCAGCGCCTCTCGCAGCCCACGGTTTCGCGGGCGGCCTACGCAAGCGATGCGGCGCTGCTGCAGGCGCTGCGCGAGAGCCGCGACGCCGACGGACGTGCTCTGGCCGCACCGATGCCGCGCTACGCGCTCGACCCGCAGGAAGAGCGCGCGCTGCTCGCCTGGCTGCGGGTCATGGGCACCGAGGCCGCACCGGTGCCGGGTGTGTGGCCCGACCGGGTGGTGCTGGGCAGCGTGCTGCCGCTGACCGGGCCGCAAGCGGAGGCCGGCGCCGCCGTGAAGGAAGCACTCGCGCGCGGCATCGAACGCATCAACGTCGCCGGCGGGCTGTTCGGCCGGTGGATCGATCTCGAAGTCGCCGATGCAGGCTCCGACGCGGCCGGCGCGTCGGCGGCAGCCGCACGACTGGTCGAAAGCGGTCGCGTCTTCGCCTTGGTCGCGAGCCTCCTCCCCGAGCCGGATGCCGCGCTGCGCCGGGCGCTGGTCGTGCACGACGCGACGATGGTCGCCACGCTGGGCCAGTCCGTCGCACCGGCGAACGATCCGCGCATCACCTGGCTGCTGCCCAGCCTGTCGCAGCAGATGAACGCGCTGGTCGCCGCGCTGCCGCGCCATTGCCTGGCAGCGAACCGGGGCCTGCGCGTGCTGCGCTGGCGCCAGGGCGCGCTGGCATCGCTGCCGGTGCCGCCCGCCACGACGTCGCTTCGCTGGATCGACGTCGACGATGCCGTCGCACTGCGCCGCGCGCTTCGCGAGGAGCCCGGCAGCGCCACCATCGCGCTGATGCCGGCGCAGATGGTGGAGCTGGCGCGCGATGTCTTCGCCGGGCCCGGCATCTGCCTCGGCACGCTGGCCGTGCTGTCCGGCGGCGCCGCTGCGGACGCGGGCCCGCCCGAACTGCTCGGCCTGCCGATGCCAGCCATGACGATGGAAACCTCGACCGGGGCAGCCCGCGGCGGCGCGCTCTGGCAGCTGCTCGCCGACAGCGCACTCTTCGCCGCCGTCGAAGCCATGTCGCGCACCGGCCGCTCGCTCGACACCACCCGCTTCATCGCCGCGCTCGACACTCTTCAGCGCCTGCAGCCGGCGCCGGGCCTGTCGCTGAGCTTCGGCCCGCAGCGTCGCCACGGCTTCGAGCCCACCTGGATCTGGAAGGACGGAACACGCCATGACACACCGCACACCCATGCATCGCAGCCCTGAAGCGCCGGTATTCGCCCTGGCAATGGTTCTCGCGCTTGCATCAGCGCCCTTTGCAGCGAGCGCCCAGCCGAATCCCGGCTTCGCCATGCTCGGCCACCTGCAGACGCTCACGGTCGACGACGCAGCCGATCCGCTTTCGGCCGGTCGCCTGACGGTCAACGGCGTGCCGGTGCGACTGCCGCGCAACCTCTTCGTCACGATGCCGGGTCAGTACCTCACGGTGTCCGACCTGTTCCGCGGCAAGCGTCCGGGATCTGACGTGGTGCCGGGACCGGGGCTGACGCCGCCGCAAACATCGAGCAATCTCGCGCTGGCGGACGCCCAGCGCGAGCCCGTTGCGATCGAGGTCGAAGTGATGGGTAACATCGTCGGCGGCGAGTACCGCGCAGGCGTGATGCGGCTGTCGCAGCAGGGTCTGAACGTCGGCCAGGGCTTCATCCGCGACATCAACCATGAGCGCGGCGAACTGCTGGTCGGCCCCGATGCGGGCGGTCCGCCGGTAGCGCGCGTGCGCATCAACGACGTGACCGGCGCCTACGGAAAGCGCAACGCGGACAAGACCGACAAAGATGCATTCGACGAGCGCTTCGCCGCCGATCCGGGCAATGCGGCCATCGTCGCCAGCACCGGTTTTCCAATGTGCATCCCCGAGAAGTCGGTCGGCGACTCCTTCTGCCCGGCCAGGAATCGCGCGCCCGCGACGGGCGCGTTTGCAGCCAGCCAGGGACGGCGCTTCACCTGCGACGGCACGGCGGCCGAACCGACCGCGCCGGCACTCGCGGGCTGCCTGCCCGGACTTCCCGCGCCGCTCCAGGTCGGCGACTTCATCAGCTACAGCGGCATGCTCACCGAGGACAGTCGAGGCAGCGGCACGTTCTTCCTTGCTGCGCATGCCATTCAGGCACTGCTCGGCATCTACACCTCGCCCGGCGCGAATCCGGCGTATGTATTCACCGAGGTGACCATCGTCGGCACGCTCGGCGACCCGTGGCCCGGCATCGACCAGGAGGAAACCTCGCGCTTCCGCATCGTCGGCTTCACCACCGATCCTTCGCGCCGGGTCAAGGTGTATGCGGTGGACAGTCCCGGCACGCCGTCGCAGCCTTCGATCCTTCCAGCCGATCCCGATGCCGGCCCCGGCGAGCGTCTGCTCACCGTGCTGCAGCCGAGTCCGACAGCGCAGATCGGGCGCGTGCGCACCACGCTCGATGCCAAGTCGAACTTCCTGCCGATCACGCGCGACATCCTCGCCCGCATCGAAGGCCATCCGCACGACCTGACGACATCGCGCGGCCTGGCGCAGGGCCGCTACACCTCGCCGGTCAGCGAATACATCGCGCCGGAGAACACGCGCTTCGGCCGGCCGCGTTCGCCGGTCGCGGCACCATTCGAGAACTTCTGCTTCCTGTCGCGCGGCGGCGAAGCGCTGAGCACGCTCGGCCGCACCGGCCCGGCCATCGGGCCACTGCAGCCTTTCCCGGATTCGGGACGCGGGCTGGTGTCGCAGACGCGAGCGGACGGCTTGCTGTCGTGTCCGTGACGGACTTGTTCACGCTTGTTCAGCGCCCGCCCGCGAACATCGTCAGCATCCGGTCGATCAGCTGCAGCAGCGGCTGCTCCATCATCGGCAGCACCAATGCAATGCCGGCCAGCCCGGCAGTGAGCGTGACCGGGAAGCCGATGGCGTAGATGTTCATCTGCGGCGCGACCCGCGAGATCACGCCGAGCGTCAGGTTGACGAACAGCAGCAGCCCGATCATCGGCAACGCGATCCAGAGCCCGCTGGCGAACAGGTCGGCGCCGAGTTCGTAGACGCGCACCCGCGCAAACGCCTGCAGCACGCTGCCGCCGACGGGAAAGGTGTCGAAGCTCTTGATGATCGCCATCAGCACCGTGAGGTGGCCGTTGATGGCGATGAACAGCAGCACCGCGATGTTGCCAAAGAAGCGCGACACGGCACTCACCTGCGCGTTGGCCATCGGGTCGAAGAACGACGCGAAGTTCAGTCCCATCTGCAGGCCGACCATTTCGCCGGCCAGCTCGACGGCCGTGAACACCAGCCGCACCGTGAACCCTATCGCCATGCCGATGCCGACCTGCTGCACCAGCGTGCCGAGCGCGGCGGCATCGTTCAGGCCGATGGTCGGCTGATCGGTCAGTGTGGCCTGAGCGCACAGCGAGATGAGGAAGGCCAGCCCGATGCGCGCCCGGATCGGGAACGCGCGCGCCGAGAAGATCGGCGCCGTCGTGAAGACGCCCAGCACGCGCAGGAAAGGCCACAGCACCGGCGTGAGCCAGGCCATGAGCTGCGCTTCGGAGAACGTGAGCAAGCTACAGCACCATCTGCGGAATCGACTCGATGGTGCGGCGGATGTAGTCGACCAGCGTGCCAAGCATCCACGGCCCGGCGATGGCGAATACCGCGACCGCAGCGACCAGCTTCGGCACGAAGGCGAGCGTCTGTTCGTTGATCTGCGTGACCGCCTGGAAGATGCTGACCACCAGCCCGACCGCCAGCACCACGAGCAGCACCGGCATCGACACCATCAGCAGCATGACGAGCGCATCGCGCCCCATCGTCAGCACCATTTCTGCGTTCATTGCGTGTTCGTCCTCAGGTTGCGAAGCTGGCTGCGAGCGAGCCGATCAGCAGGTTCCATCCATCGGCCAGCACGAACAGCATGAGCTTGAACGGCAGTGCCACCAGCACCGGCGACAGCATCATCATGCCGAGCGACATCAGCACGCTCGAGACCACGATGTCGATGATCAGGAACGGTATGAAGATCATGAAGCCGATCTGGAATGCCGACTTGAGTTCGCTGGTCGCGAAGGCCGGAATCAGCACCCGCATCGGCGCCGTTTCCGCGGTGACGCCGGCCGGCAGCTTGGCCAGCCTTGCGAACAGTGCGAAGTCGGCCTGGCGCGTCTGCTTGAGCATGAAGCCGCGCATCGGCGCCTCGGCCTTGGCAACGGCCTGCTCGAAAGTGATGGTGTTCTTCGTGTACGGCAGATAGGCCTCGTCGTAGACGCGATCGAAGGTCGGCCCCATGACGAAGAAGGTGAGGAACAGCGAGAGCCCGACGATGACCTGGTTGGGCGGCGCCGACTGCGTGCCGAGCGCCTGGCGCAGCATCGACAGCACGATCACGATGCGGGTGAAGCCCGTCATCATCAGCAGGATCGCCGGCAGGAAGGACAGCGCGGTGAAGAACAGCAGCGTCTGCAGCGGCACCGAGAAGTTGGTGCCGCCCGCGCCGTTAGCGCCAGTGCCGGAGCCGATCAGCAGCGGCAGCTGGCCGTTGGCGATCTCCTGCGCCTGCACGGGCCAAGCCGCAACGGTCGCCACCGATGCGGCAGCGAGCGCCACCTGGAAAGATCTACGCATGCCTGTCGTCGCCCTTCGCCAGCATCGCCGAGAGCGTCGGCAACGCCGGCAGCGTATGCAGGCAGGTGATGGTCTGGCCGGTCACACCCAGCACCAGCCAGGTCCGTGCGTGTTCCGGGCCGACTTCGACCGTGAGCACCCGCTGTTGCGGGCCGACGGCCATCGCGGAGATGACCTTCGACATCGGGCCAAGCGATGAACCCTTGAGCACGCCGCTACGCAGCTGGAACCGCTTGGCCAGGATCGGCAGCGTGAGGATCAGTGCCACGAAGACAACGATCGTGATGAGGCTCTGCGTCATGTTCATTTCAACCCCGGTCAGCTTCGGTTGATGCGGCGCAGGCGTTCCGACGGCGTCACCACGTCGGTCAGGCGGATGCCGAACTTGTTGTTAACGACCACCACCTCGCCCTGGGCCACGAGATAGCCGTTGACCAGCACATCCATCGGCTCGCCGGCGAGCGTGTCGAGCTCGACGATCGAGCCCTGGCCGAGCTGCAGTACATGCTTGATCGGCACTTTCTTGCGACCGAGCTCCACCGTGAGCTGCACCGGTATGTCGAGCACGCGGTTGATGTCCTGCAGCGGCGCCTGCGCGTTGGCGGCAGTCGCGGCGCCGGCGGCGGCAGGGACCGCGCCCTCCTCCAGTGCTTCGGCCCAGCCGGCACCGTCGGAGGAAGAAATGCTTTGTTCAATGGACATGGGAGCCTCCGAGCCAATGGGGATCGTCCCCGCGCAGGCTCTCGTCGATGCGCAGCGCATAGCGCGCGTTGTGGGTGCCGTAATGGCAGGTGAAAACCGGTGTGCCGTCGACCGATGCGACGATCTGAGGGCTGCGGTCGAACTGGATGAAATCGCCGGGCTTCATCGCCAGCAATTGGCCGACGGTGACTTCGGGCTGCGCGAGTTCGGCCACCAGCGTGACTTCGGCGGCCTGGATCTCCCGCGTCAGCAGAGTGACCCAGCGGCGGTCTTCGGCGATCGCCTGCGCCTGCTGCGCGCCGTAGAGTACGTCGCGGATCGGGTCCAGCGCGCCGTAGGGAAGGCAGATGCGAACGGAGCCCTCGAAGTCGCCGATGGCGATCCTCAGGGTCGTCACGACGACCTTCTCCAGCGGCGTCGCGACGTTGACGAACTGCACGTGCGTCTCGGTGCGCTGATGCGCCATCTCGATCGGGTAGATGTCTTTCCAGGCCTTGTTGTAGTCGGTGGCGACGATGCCCACCAGGCGCTGGATCACGCGCTGCTCGGTCGGCGAGAAATCGCGGCCTTCCATCGGCGCCTGGACCTTGCATGCGCCGCCATAGAGCGCGTCGACCAGCGTCGACACCAGCCCGGCCTCGCACACCACCAGCCCGCTGCCGCGCAGCGGCTGCAGGGACATGATGTTGTAGCTGGTCGGCGCGGCCAGCGTGCCGAGGAAGTCGGCATAGCTCTGGACTTCGACTGGTGCGATCGAGATGTCGGCGCTGCGGTGGATGAACTTGAACAGGCCGACGCGCAGGTGGCGCAGGAAGCGTTCGTTGACGATGTCGAGCGTCGGCATCGGGCGCCGCACCAGCCGGTCGGCCACCGACAGGTCGTAATCGCGCGTCGCGGCCGCGGCCATGCGCTCGACCGGATCGGGCGTCTCGGAGGAAATGGTTTCATCCATGACTGCGCTGCCGGTCGGTCACTGGATGATGAAAGCGGAGAACAGCACGCCCAGAACCGGGCTCTGCGGAACGTTGCGGCGGCTCTTCTTGCGAACCGGTGCCTCTTCCTCGTCGTCGCCGGCCTTGGCGACCTTCGCCTTGCGCGGTTTCGGCTCGTCGATCTCGTAGCCGAGCGTGCGCGAAACTTCGTTCATCACGTCGGTCGCGAGCTTTTCCTTGCCATCGCGGCCGAGCATTTCTTCGGACGTGCGCTGCGACACCAGCATCAGAAGGCCGCTGCGGATCTTCGGCGCCAGCTGCTTGATGCGCTCCACCGACTTGTCGCTTTCCAGCTCCAGCGTGATGCCGACCTGCGCGACGCGTTCGCCGCCCGGATCGGCCAGATTCACGACCATGTTCTCCAGCGCGAGAAAGCTTGGCTTGGCGTCCTTGGCCGGCTCCTCGACGGCGGCGACTTCCTCGTGGCCGGCCGCATGATTCTTCTTGTTCAGGTAGAACCACGCGCCGCCCGCACCGCCGCCCAGCAGCACGATCGCCGCGATGACGATCATGAGCAGCGGCTTCTTGCCCTTCGGTTTCTCGGTGGCCGCGGCGGAATCGGCTGGCTTGGCTGACACGGTGTTTTCCTTGCTTCGGTGGTTCGTCGATGAGTCTCTCGACTGACGCAATTATTCGATTGCGCCGGGTGACGAACCCCGGGATAAGCGGCAGGAAAACCGTGCTTTAAGCCCGCTTAGACGTAGAGGTCGAGCGAACGCGATCCGGCAGTCCGCGCGGCCGAACCGGCAGCTGCACCGGTACCGGCCGTACTCTTGTCCGGACGCACGGCGGATGTCGTCCCGCGGCGAGCGTCGGAGTCGCCCGCTCCGTTCGATCCGCTCGATCCACCCGCCCCGGCTTGCGCTCCGCCGCCGGTCCACTGCCCTGCGACCGATGCGTCGGACAGCACAAGCCCCTCGGCACCCATCATCTGTTTGAGCTGCGGCAACGCCTGCGCCAGCATCGCCCGCGTTTCGGCCTGGTCGGCACGGAAGACGACCTGTGCCTCGTTGCCCTGCACCTGCACGTTGACGGACACCGGCTGCCCGCCGACATCGACCGTGAGCGAGGCGTTGTGGTTCTTTTGTGCCATCACCTGCGCGAGCAGGCCGTTCATCCCGTCGGCAAGCCGGTCGGCCATTCCGCCCATCGATGCACCGGTGCCGGCTGCGGCGCCGTTCACGGGCGTCATCCAGGTCGATGTCGTGGTCGTGCTGCCGCTTCCGAAGACCTGGCCTTCACCGGACGCGCCCTGGGTCATCGACAGCACGCGCTCGAAGCGGCGCAGCAGCGGCGACGAGGAAACGTCGGCCGATGTCGCGGCGGACGCCGCGGACGCGGCCAGCGATTCGGCGGCGCGGCTTTCGAGCGCTGCGGCGGGCGATTGCAGTGCCGCACGGTCGGCGACGGACTGGGCGGCCTGCGCTTGAACTTGCGCCTGCGTTTGTGCGGTCGCATGTTGCGCCTGCTGTGCCAGCGTCGACGAAAAGGAGGTGGCGATCGCAGCCGTCGAGACGCCGGTCGATCCGGTCGATCCAGTCGGAAGAGCGGCAGCCGACGTCGGCCGGGTGCCGATTTCCGTCGTCGCCGTGCCGGCCGGAGTCACTGCTGCAGGAGCGGCACGCACCACGGCATCGCGTGCGCTGATGGCCTGCAACGCGGGATCCGCAACAAGATCGGCGCCGGCGCCGGCGCCGGCTGCGGAGGCTGCTGCGGCCGCATTCCCGCCTTGCACGGCCGGCAGCGGATGCAACCGAACGACCGGCGCTTGCGCGGTGGCCGGTGGCAGATCGCCCATCGCGATCACAGGCGCCTTGTCGGTCGAAGCCAACAGCCGGGAAGGCACCGCCGCGGCGCGCTCGGTCGCATCACGCATGACCGCGCCTGTCAGCGCGCCTTGCGCAAGCAGCATCGCGCTTTCCGCTGGCAAAGGGGGAGATGCCGTTCGATCGAGCTGGGGCGTTCCCGCCGGCTCGACGGTTGCAGCGACTGCGGCACCCGGATCGGCTGCCTCTTCCGTTGATACCTCGGTTGCATCGGCTACCTCCGGGACCACGGCGGCGGCGCCGGCCCTATCGACGCCATCGACGCCATCGACGCCGTCGGCGCTGCCTCCGCTGCCTCCGATGTCGGCACGCTTGTCCTGGCTACGTTCGTTCGCCTCCGGCTTCTTCGTTGCACTGCGCGACGGAGCGGGAGCGGCGGTCGATGCCGACAGCGCAGATGCGAAGCTGCCCTCGCCGTCCGCCGAAGTTTCCCTGCCCGGCGCACGGCCGGCGTTCGCTTTCGGCTGCGCGGGCGCCACGTTTGCGAGTTCGATCGCCATCAGAAGCCTCCGCCGAAGTTGGTGTTCGCGCCGGCCTGTTCCCGGCGACGCCGGTACTGCATGGCCGCCTGTTCGTCGGACTGCTTCTGCTCGCGCCGGTCGAGCGCTTGCTGCAGCCCACGCAGACGCGCGAGGTTGAGCTGGCGCAGGCTCTCGAGTCGCGCTTCGTTCTCGCGCAACGTTTCGGTTTCGCGTTCGACGGCACGGCGCTGCTCGGCGACGATGCCGGTCTGCAGCCCGATGGCATGGTTCAGCCGCGCCATGAACTGATAGTGATGCCGCATGATTTCCGGGATGCAGTTGCTCTGCTGCGCAGCCCAGCGATCCGTGCACTCCTGGGCATAGCTCTCCAGCTGGTCCAGCTGGACTCGACCGTTGACCCAGATCTGGCGCACGTGCGCGACCACCTGCGCGGCGGCGTCGCGCCGGTCGAGGGCCTGCGACAGCGCGAGGTCCAGTCCATTCATTGCAGCCATGTCGAGTCCTTGTTGAATTTCATGCGAACGTTCTTGCCATGCCCTCGAGGCTGTCGTCGAACGACGCGCCTTCGTGCATGCCTTGCTGCAGGAAGGCGCCCATCGCACCCTGCAGCCTGATCGCCTCGTCGAGCGCCGGATCGCTGCCCGCCACGTACACGCCGAGCCGCACCAGATCGCGGCTCTTGCGGTAGCGCGAATACACGGCGCGAAAGCGTCGGGCGGCGTCCATGTGCAGCGGCGAAACCACGTTGTGCATCACCCGCGAAGCCGACTGTTCGATGTCGATGGCCGGAAAATGCGCCTCCTCGGCAAGTCCGCGCGACAGCACGATGTGGCCGTCGAGGATGGCGCGCGCCGCGTCGGCGATCGGGTCCTGCTGGTCGTCGCCTTCGGACAACACGGTGTAGAAGGCGGTGATCGAGCCGACGCCGTGCAGCCCGTTGCCGCTGCGTTCCACCAGCTGCGGCAGCTTGGCGAAGCACGACGGCGGATAGCCCTTGGTCGCAGGCGGCTCGCCGATGGCGAGCGCGATCTCGCGCTGGGCCATCGCGTAGCGAGTGAGCGAATCCATCAGCAGCAGCACATGCTGGCCCTTGTCGCGGAAATGCTCGGCAATGGCGGTCGCATAGGCCGCGCCCTGCATGCGCAGCAGCGGCGGCGCATCGGCCGGCGCGGCGACCACGACCGAGCGCCTGCGTCCCTCCTCGCCGAGAATGTCCTCGATGAATTCCTTGACTTCGCGACCGCGCTCGCCGATCAGCCCGACCACGATCACGTCGGCCTCGGTGTAGCGCGCCATCATCCCGAGCAGCACGCTTTTCCCGACACCCGAGCCCGCGAACAGGCCGATGCGCTGGCCGCGACCGACGGTCAGCAATGCGTTGATGGCGCGCACGCCGGTGTCGAGCGGCTCGCGCACCGGATCGCGGTCCATCGCGTTGATCGGCTGGCGGTCGAGCGGTTCGGCCGTCACATCCCGGATCGGACCCTGATGGTCCATCGGACGGCCCTGCGGATCGACCACGCGGCCGAGCAACCCGGCGCCGAGCGGCAGCCGCAACGCGCCGATGCGGATCGAGATCTCGCGTTCCGGCTCGCCCAGGCGCGGCACCGGCACATAGGGCGCGGCCGGCACGACGCTGGCGCCGCTGGACAACCCGTGCACGTCGCCGGCCGGCATCAGGAAAGCGCGATCGCCGGAGAAACCGACCACCTCGGCCAGCACAGGCGGTTGCGCCCCCAAGCGGACCAGGCACTGCGAGCCGACCGGCGCGCGAATGCCGGTAGCCTCTAGCACCAGCCCGGCCAGCCGCGTCAGCGTACCGTGCACTTCGAGCCCCGGCGCCTGCGCGACACGCGCCGCGGCGTCGGTCATGAAACGTTGCCAGGCTTCGGATTCAGGCGGCATCGGACGGCTCCTGCCAGGGCATCGACAGCCCCAGGCTGGCCACGGCACGCGACCAGCGCGTCGCCACGCCGCCATCGACCACGGCGCCGGCCGACTCGATCCGGCAGTCGCCGGGCGCGATGGCCGTGTCGGTCACCACCGTGACCGGCTGGCCGGCGAACTCGGCACGCAGATGCGCGTCGAGCGCCTCGAAATCCGGCGGCGCCAATCGGACGCAGGCGCTCTTGCCGTCGGCCTGCAGCATGCCGATCGCTTCGCGAACCACCGGCACCAGCGCGTTCCTATCGAGTGCCATTTCGCGGCGCAGCACCTGGCGCGCCAGTGCGCAGGCGATCTCCAACGTGCCGCGCGCGATGTCCTGCTGCGCGTCGGCCAGGCCGGATTCGGCCCTGGCCAACAACGCGACGAGGCGCTGGGCCGTGTCTTGCCCGTGCGTCGCGAAGTAGGTCGTCATCTGCGCCTGCGCTTCGGCGAAGGCTTCTTCGCGGCCGGCCGCATGTCCCTCGGCAAGTCCGCGCGCATGCGCCTCGCGCAGCGCTTCGGGATCGGTGGTTCCACCGCCGATGTCGTTCAGAACCGCGTTCGGATCGACGTTGCCGAACTGCCAGGCCGAGTAGCCGGCGATGTCTTCGCTGGGAATGAACGATCCGCGCATGGGTTTAGACGAAGCCGCCATCGCCGCCGCCTCCGAGAACGATCTGGCCTTCGTCGGCAAGCCGGCGCAGCGCCTTCAGGATTTCCTTCTGCTGCGCCTCGACTTCCGACAGCCGCAGCGGGCCGCGCGATTCGAGGTCTTCGCGCAGCGCCTCGGCCGCGCGCGAAGACATGTTGGCCAGGAACTTGTCGCGCAGCGGCGGCGCGGCGCCCTTGAGCGCGACGATCAGCGTTTCGGACGCGACTTCCTTCAGCACGAGTTGCAGCGACTTGTCGTCGAGCTTCATGACGTCGTCGAAGACGAACATCAGGTCGGCGATCTGCTGCGCGAGGTCCGGATCGTGAATGCGGATCGCGTCGATGGCCTTGGTGTCGATGCCGGCGCCCAGCATGTTGATCATCCCGGCAGCCGTCTTCGCGCCGCCGAGCGACGCCTTCCTGATCTTGCCGCCGCCGGCCAGGACGCGCGACATGACTTCGTTCAGGTCTTCCAGCGCGGCCGGCTGTATGCCTTCGAGCGTGGCGACGCGCAGCAGCACCTCGGCACGCTGCGCCTCCGGCAACTTGACCAATATCGCCGACGCATGCTCCGGCTCAAGGTGCACGAGGATGGCGGCAACGATCTGCGGATGCTCGACCTTCAGCACCTCGGCCACCGAAGGCGCGTCCATCCACTTGAGGTTCTCGATGCCGGTGAGGTCGGCTGTGTTCAAGATGCGGTCGACCAGGATCGTCGCCTTCTCATGCCCCAGCGCATGCTGCATCACGGCGCGCACATAGTCGCCGGTGTCGGCTGCGAAGAGGCTTTGCCCGGCTGTGGATGTGATAAATCGGTCGGCCACTTCGCCGAGCCTTTCGCGCGACACGGCGCGCGTCTTGGCGATGGTCTCGCCGATCTTCTGCACCTCGCGCGGCGACAGATGCCGCAGCACGTGGCCGGCCTCCTCCTCGCCGAGCGACATCAGCAGGATCGCCGCGTCGTTGAGTCCCTGTTCATCCATGACGCACTGACTGGAAAGATGGCAAAGGGTATTTCTCCGCCAGAAACACCGCGGAACCGGCTTCGCCGGGCCGCTGGTGTTGCCCCCTGCAAGGGGGTTGGCGAAGCGACACGAAGTGCGCGAAGACTGGGGGGGAGCTCATGTTGCCGCGGCATCGCCGTTGACCCAGGATTTCACGATGTTCGCGACCGCGATCGGGTTCTGCCGCGCCATCTGCCGGGCGCCTTCGAGCCGCGCCTGCTCCGGAACGGTCTGCGACGCCTGTTGCGAAGGCGCGGGCAGCGCGGTCGCATCCTGCTCGGGCGAAGCCAGCGCTGGCCGCTGCGGCTCTTCGGACAGCAGGGCATCCAGGCTGCGACCCGGTCCGGCCAGCGCCTGCACGTCGGCCGGCGCCGGCGGTGGCGGCGCGGCGATGCGGATCGCCTTGATGCCCGGGCGCACCATGCCGAACAGCACGATCGCGCCGATCAGCACCAGTCCGAGCGGCCAAGCGAAGCTGCGCGCCAGATCCAGCAGTTCGGGGCGCTTCCACAGCGGCACTTCGACCATGTTGTCGACCGGCACCAGGAACGGCGTGTTCATCAGGTTGACCGAATCGCCGCGTTCCTTGCTGAAGCCGATGGTCTCGCGGATCAGCGCGGTCATCTGCTCGATCTGTTGCGGCGAAAGAGCGGTCGCCGTCGCAGCCGGCTTGCCCTGCGCGTCGGCGACGTTCTGGTAATTGACCACCACCGCAGCGCTCAGCCGGCGCACCTGGCCGACCGCGCCGCGCGTCGTCTTCACGGTCTTGTCGACTTCGTAGTTGGTCGTGGATTCGCGCTTGCCGGGCGGCTTGGCTGCTGCGTTGGCAGCGCCGGCGGTCGCGGCAGTCGGTGCCAGAGGTGCGGCGGCGCCGTTGATCGGTGCGCTCGACGCGCCGGGCGGCTGGTTGGAAGTCGCACCGGGCACGCCGGTCGCGGCCGCTGCGCCAAGTGCGGCCGCGCCGGTGGTTTCCACCGTCTGCTGGCTGCGCACCGCGCTGGCTTCGGCCGAGAGATTCGGCTTGTGTTCTTCGGATGTCGCCTCGGTCTGGGAAAAATCGACGTCGGCCGTCACCTGTGCCTTGACGTTCTGGCGTCCGACGACCGGCTCCAGGATGTCGAGGATACGGCGCGTGTATTGCTGCTCGAGCTGTTGCACATAGGCAAGTTGCTGGCCGTCGACCGCGCCGGCCGTGCCCGCGGCGTCGCCGGTGTTCGACAGCAGCTTGCCGCTGTCGTCCAGCACGCTCACTGCGCCAGGCGTCAGTTCGGGCACGCTCGAAGCGACCAGATGCACGATGCCGGCGATCTGGCTGCGCTCCAGCGTACGTCCCGGGTACAGGCTCAGGAGCACCGAAGCCGACGGCTTCTGCTGTTCGCGAAAGAAACCGTTCTGCTGCGGCAGCGCCAGATGCACGCGCGCGCTCTGCACCGAGCCCAGTGCCTGAATCGATCGCGTCAGCTCGCCTTCGAGGCCGCGCTGGAAGCTCAGCTTCTCCTGGAACTGCGTCATGCCGAACCGGTTGTTCTCCATCAGTTCGAAGCCGGCGACCGAGCCTTTCGGCAAACCCTGGGACGCAAGACGCAGGCGCACGTCATGCACCTTGTCGGCCGGCACCATCACCGCGCCGCCGCCTTCCGCATACTTATAGGGAACGTTCATCGTGGCGAGCTGCGCGATGACGGCGCCGCCGTCCTTGTCGCCCAGGTTCGCGTAGAGCACGCGCCAGTCGGGCTGGCGGCCGATCACGATCGCTGCGACGGCCACCGCGATCAGCACCGCCGCGCCGACAGCCAGCCGCATGCGCTGGCCCCGGTCCATGGTCGCAAGCCGGCCGGCCCAGGGGGCGGCGGTGGGAGTGATGACGGCAGCAGGTATTTGTGCGACGGCGGACATGCGTGGAATCGGTAGGGCTGCGGGGAAGCGGCAGAACGGGAAGCAAGGTTGCTTCACGCTCCGAGCGATTATTCGGGACCGTCGTCTCCGCATAAGCCCGATAAAGCGCCGGTTTCCCCTTCATTTCCCGGGCATCCGGCGGTCCGTCCGCTCTAGCATTCGTGCCATGGAACTTCGCCTCTCACCCGTTACTTCGCCACTCGCCTCCAGCGCACTGAACCCGGCGCGCGGCACCAAGGCCGTGGAGGACACCGGCTTCGCGGGTGCGCTGTCGGGTGCGCTGAAGGAAGTCAGCGCTTCGCAGAACGAGGCGACTGCAATGCAGCGCGAAGTGCAGCTGGAAAATCCGAACGTGAGCCTGGAGCAGACGATGGTCGCAATCCAGAAAGCTCAGATCGGCTTTCAGGCGACGATGCATGTGCGCAACCGGATGGTCCAGGCCTATACCGATATCATGAACATGCAGGTTTGACGCTTAAGTTCTAGCTTTCGGCCCAATAAGCAAAAGCTGCAACGTCGCAGTTAAAGCCGAAGTACCCAGATTTTTCAGACTGGAAAAAGTCCTACAGAAATACCTTGTAACAATAATGAAAATACATTGTTGTCTCAGGAGGTTGTAGTGATTTTTGCCTGTTTTATCGTGTTGGTGGTAACTGCCGTGTTCGTCATGGAGCAATGGTGGGGAAGAGATGTCGATAGCGCGCTGTCGGACCGCGTACGCATGTCGATGGCCGCCGTAAAAGCCTGAACCTTTAGCGCGGTCGCTTTAAAGAAGCGACCGGATGTCGGGTTTGACCAGCAAATTGTTATTCGAGTCGGCTTGAAGAAATCCACGTTCTTCCAGCGATCTCAGTGCCTTGAAAACCATCTCGCGGGAAGAGCCGACCCTCTTTGCCATGTCCTGTTGCGAGATCTTGCCTCTGATGACGAGCCCGCCCAGGTCGTCGTCTTCGGCCAGCTCCAGGAGCATGCGGGCGACTCGACCATTGACGTCCATCAGCGCCAGCGACTCGATCTGTTCATTTGCATAACGCAATCGCTTGACCAGAACGCGCAGGATCTTCTGGGTCACCGTCGATGCGTCCGGCATGAAACGCTCGAATACCTCGCGACGCAATATCAATACATCCGACTCCATATCCGCCCTGACCGACGCGGAATGAGACTCGCCGTCGATAAGACTCATCTCACCGACGTAATCGCCCGATTTCAAGATCGAGATGATGACTTCCTTGCCGTGGTTGTTCACGCGAAGCACATGCGCGCGGCCATTGAGGAATATGTGCAGCGCGTCGGTAATTTCGCCCTGGCGGACGATGTACCCGTCCTTCTTGAAGCGCTCCTTCGTGACGTTTGCGGAAATCTCGTCCAGCTGCTCCGGCGTCAAAGCCGAAAACAGCGGCACTCTTTGCAAAAGTTGGGCGGCAGATAACAAAGTCATGGTGTTTGTAAACACCCTACAACGTTCTTGGTCAATTGTGAGTCAGATGCCAGCCCGTCTGGTGCCGATGTTGGGCGCGCTTCGTGCTAGCCGGAAGCGAACCTCACTGCCGCCAAAATTTCCATGACCAACCTCCGCTTCACCCGGCGCCATGCGCTGCAATCCCTCGCCGCCGGCCTTGCGGCAGCAGCGCTTCCTGCTTTTGCACAATGGCCCGACAAGGTCATCAAGATCGTCGTCACTTTCCCGCCGGGTGGCGCCAGCGATGTGGTCGCACGCGTGATGGCCGAGCAATTGACGAAGAAGCTGGGCCAGCCCGTAGTCGTCGACAACAAGCCCGGCGCGGGCGGAACCATCGGCGGTGCGCAGGTCGTTGCGGCTGCGCCCGACGGCTACACGCTCATGCTGTCGAACACGACGCCCGTCGCGCTCGGCCCGTTCACGCTGGAAAAGCAGCCTTACGATCCGTTGACCGCCTTCACCCACGTTGCCTACCTCGGTGCCGCGCCGCTGGTTATCATGGCCAGCAAACCGTCGGGCATCAAAACGTACGCCGATCTGGAAGCACTCGCCCGCAAGGAAGGCCGACTGGATTTCGGGTCCGGCGGGCCCGGTTCGATCGGGCACATCCACGGCGAGCTGCTCAAGCAGATCACCGGCATCAACATGGTGCACGTGCCCTACCGCGGCGGCGCACCCATGACAACCGACCTGATAGCGAACACTATTCCGGTCGGCATCGACGTCATCACTGCCTATGTGCCGTTCTTCAAGAGCGGTCAGCTGGTGCCGCTCGCCGTCACCGGCAACCAGCGCTCGCCGCTGATGCCGGACGTGCCGACGATGGCGGAGCTGAAGCAGCCGAAGCTGGTGCTGGAAAACTTCTTCGGCCTGTCGGGCCCCGCAAAGCTGCCCGCAGACGTAGTGACGCGATTGAATGCGGCATGCAACGAGATTCTGGTGATGCCGGAGATCCAGAAGAAGCTGATCGACCTCGGAATCGTCGGCAAGCCGGAGACGGCTGCGGTGTTCACCGACTTCGCCAGGAACCAGGTCAATTTGCTGGGGCCGGTGGTGAAGGGGGCCGGGATCAGGCTGTAAAGGGCGTTGCCTGGCGCGTCGCGCGAAGCGGCCAACTTGGCGACAGGTGTTATCTTTTTGTATAACATCAGTCGTCAACTCCAGGAAGTGCAATGCACACCACAAATCTCCGCAAGGTCGGCGGCTCCGTCATGATGGCCGTTCCACCTGCATTCCTCGATCTTCTGAATCTGCAGGCAGGCGCCGCGGTTGCAATGACCATTGAGCAAAACCGCCTCGTGATCGAAGCCAAGTCGCGTACGCGTTACAGCCTGGAAGAACTTCTCGCGCAGTGCGACACGACGGCACCGATGTCAGCCGAAGACAGCGACTGGATCGACGCAGCGCCGGTCGGTAAAGAGTTGCTTTGATGGATCGCGGAGATATCTACAGAGTGACCCTAAACCCGACATCGGGACGCGAGCAAAAAGGCACACGGCCCGTACTGATCGTTTCGCAATCGGCCTTCAACCGGCTGACTGGCACGGCGGTCGTGCTGCCGATCACGAACGGGGGAGACTTCGCACGTACGGCTGGGTTCGCCGTCTCGCTGATGGACACGGGTACGGAAACCGCCGGCGTCATCCGATGCGACCAGCTTCGCGTGCTCGACGTCGGCGCGCGAAAAGGCAGGAAGCTGGAAAGTGTTCCTGAATCGGTTCTGGATGAAGTGATGGCAAGGCTGCTGCCGATCTTCGAATAGATCAGCTCCGTGACCGGCGACCGCTTCCTCAATGAATCATCTGCAGCTTCGCATCGAACAACTGGTCGAACTGCGAAAGCCAGGGCTCTGCAAGCACGCGGATTTCCGCGTCGTGACGCAGGATCCGCTGCATCACCCGCAGTTTCTCCGCACGGTCTTCGCGCGGCAGCTCTTCGGTGCGGGCCTTGAAGCGCAGTTGCTCGATCAGCACGGCGCAGACGCCTTCGCAGCGTACGACGGCATCCCAGTCTTCGCTGCGGGCAGCTTCGAGCATCTGCCGGCTGGCTTCCTCGATGGCCTGGTAATAGTTGAGCAGCCTGTCCTGCATATGAGACTCCGTCCGAAGATCCTGCTGACTGGTCACACCCATGTGTGTTTGTGGCGCGCGGTTCATGCCGGTTGCGCGTTGCGAAGACGGCCCATCTGTTTCCAGCCGTCGGCGACGGGCGAGATCAGCGCAACCACTTCGGCCAGCGCGTTTGCATCGTTGCGAAGGTTGGCATGCGTCAGCCGACCGATGCAGTAGTCGTACAACGCGCGCAGTTTAGCTGCGAGATCGCCTCCGCGCGCGTCGTCCAGCCCGCCCTTGAGGCCCTCTTCGAGCAGGCGCACCGCGCGCTGGATCTGCAAGCCCTTGCCGGCCACGTCGCCGCGCGAAAGCGCACCGCGGGCGGCGTTCACAGCCTGGAGCAGGCCGTCGAACACCATGTTGATCAGCTGGTGCGCATCGGCGCCGGCGACGCCGGACTGGGCGCCCACGGTGTTGTAGGCGGCGGCGGCGCGGAGGCTGGGAGGTGTGTACATGGCGGTGTCCTTGGGTTCTTGGCAGTGCGTTTGCAGCTCTTGTATGAGTTATCGGCAACCTGCGGTCGAACTCAATGGTTGATTAGCTGGTGGACTTGTTCCACTGTGCAATTTGTTGGGTAACGTAGTTCCCGAGCGTGGTCAGCGACGACATCTTGGTATCGAGCGCGGTGTATTGCTTGCGAAGCCGGGCTTCGATCAGCGTCAGACGGTCGTTCACCTTGTCTTGATCCTTGCCGTTGGACTTCTTCTCGGACTGCAGGGATGTCGTCTTGCTGTCCAGCGTGCCGGTGGCCGCGATGGCCGCCTGCGTGAAGGCGGAAAAGCGCGTCGCGAAGCCGGTGGCGCTGTCGCCTGCCGCCGCACCCGCCGGGGCGGAGAAGAACTGTTGTACCGCGGTCGGATTCTTCAGCGCCTTGTCGAGCTTCGCGCTGTCGACGACCAGGTTGCCCGCGCCGGCGCTGCCGATCGACACGCCCAGATCCGACAGCTGCTTCAGCGTACCGCCGCCCGAAGCCGCGCCGAGCAGCTGGCGCAGCGCGTTCTGGAGACCGGTGGTCGTGGCGTCGCCCTGCAACAAAGCCGCCGTCTTGGTATCGGCGTCGTACTTGGTCGCCGAATTGAGCATCGTGTTGGTCGCGTTGTAGGCGGTCACGAATGCGTTGATGGCGGACTTCATCGCGCTGGTGTCGGTCGATGCGGTGATGTCGACCGGCGCCGTGGTGACCTGCGACAGCGTCAGCGACAGGCCGGGAATGCTGTCGGCCAGCGTGTTGGTCGCCGATTCGACGGCGATGCCGTTGATCGTCGCCTTGGCGTTCTGGCCGTATTGCACGTTGTTGGCGGCCATGCCGGCGCCGGCAGACGGATTGTCGAATGACAGGGCGCCCAGACCGGCGCCGCCGGTGCTGCCGTCGTCGGTCGCCTGCACCCGGAAGCCCGCGGCTTCGCCCGTGGTGCTGGAGCGAAGCATCAGGCGCTCTCCGGAAATATCTTTCAGCACCGTCGCCGTGACGCCGGCACCGGCTGCATTGATCTTGGTGGCGATGTTCGCCATGGTGTCGTTGGCGTCGATGCCGACCGAGACCGCAGCGCCGTCACCCGCGGTGAAGCTCGGGCTGGCGCCGCTGCTCCAGGCGCCGAGCTGGATCGACAGGCTGCCGCTGCCGACGGCCGCGCCGCTGGCCACCGCTGCGGAAGCGACGGATTGCGTTCGTGCAAGCTGCGTCACCGAAACGCTGAGCGAGCTCAGCGACGCGTCGGATCCGGTCACGACACTGGCGGACACGGCCGTGCCGTTCGACGAGCTGACCGACTTCGCGGTCCAGGTCGCCGCCTTGGCCAGCGCGGTCACCGCATCCGACAACGTCGAGATCTGGGACTTGACCGAGCCGAACGCCGAAATCTTGCTGTCGAGCGTGGTGGCCTTGGTCTGCAGCGTGGTGAGCGGCTTCTTCTCGATCGCCATCAGTTTGCCGATGGTGGTCTCGACATCGATGCCGCTGCCAATGCCCGCCGATGAAATCGTTGCCATTGCGTACTCCAGAAAATAAAAAGGCGGCGACGGAGATTGTCCGTTCGCCGCCTCCGGGTGAACCCGTCAGGAAGCCCGTGAACGGGCCCCAATTCGGTCGATCGCCCGATTACTTCAGCAGCGACAGGACCGACTGCGGCAGCTGGTTGGCCTGGGCGACCATCGCAGTGCCGGCCTGCTGCAGGATCTGCGAACGCGACATGCTGGCGGTTTCCGCGGCGAAGTCGGCGTCCTGGATGCGGCTGCGCGATGCGGTCAGGTTTTCCGTCGTGGTCGACAGGTTCGACACGACCGACTCGAAACGGTTCTGGATCGCGCCGAGGTCGGCACGCGCCGCATTCACCGACTTCAGGGCTGCGTCCATGGCCAGCATGGCGTTGTCCGCACCGTCGACCGTATCGACGGTCAGGCCGGCGAAACCGGTCTGCGCCGAGCCAGCAGCGGTGATGGTCGCAGCTGTCGTACCGGCGGTGAGACCAGTGTTGGTCAGCGTGCCGCCCACGGTGATCGGTGTGCTGCCCGAGCTGGTCAGCGTGATGGCACCGGTGGTTCCGTCTGCCGTCGCGACCACGCCGGTTTCGCCCGTCTTCTTGTTGATCGCAGCAGCGACGTTCGCGCCCTGCGTAGCCACGGTCGTACCTGCGACGACAGCGCCGATGCCCATGCCGTTGATGGTGAAGGCGTTGGCGGTGATGCCGCCGAAACCTGCAGGAGCGGCGCCGGCGGTCGTGGCCGAGTAGGTGTCGACGCTGGTCCAAGCACCGAGCGCTGCAGTGTTCGCATTCGCGATGCCGGACACGTTCACAGTCTCGCCCTGGTTGGCACCGACCTGGAACTTCTGCGCCGTGAACGAACCGTCGAGCAGCTTGGTGCCGTTGAACGACGTCGTGTTTGCCACGCGGTCGATTTCAGCCTTGAGCTGGCCCACTTCCTTCTGCAGAGCGGCGCGGTCGTCGGTCGAATTGGTCGCGTTGCGGGACTGCACGGCCAGTTCGCGGATGCGCTGCAGGTTGTTGCCGATGGTGCCAAGCGCACCTTCAGCGGTCTGCGCCAGGGAGATGCCGTCGTTGGCGTTGCGCGACGCTTGTGTCAGGCCCTTGATCTGCGAGGTCATGCGCTCCGAGATGGCGAGGCCGGCGGCGTCGTCCTTGGCGCTGTTGATGCGCATGCCGGACGAGATGCGCTGCATCGAGGTGGCCAGCGCGTTCTGGCTGGACGACAGGTTGCGTTGGGCGGTGAGCGAGCTGATGTTGGTGTTGATGATCGAGGCCATGAGAAAACTCCTAGTAGCTAGATGGGTTGCGGCATCGCTGCCACCGGTCGAACCCCGCTTTGAGGCCCGATGAGTGGTTTTCGGGCGATCCCGGCAAACCCTTTAGCTTTTTATTTTTTACTTTCAGCCCTCAAGAAAACGGCCGAAGTGAGGAGTACCCCTGAAACAAGTTGTCGCCATCGCACAACATTCGACGGAAATTCAGGAGCCAAGCAGCAAAAGTTTTTCTGGAAGCGCTCGGACGACAGTTTCGGAGACCCCGCGAAGCACAGCTGCCAAATAAGAACAAAGGTGAACTTTCTCATTCCGATCGGCACGCTTCTGTCTGCAAAGTACATAACCAAAGTCTTCATTCGAAAAATATGAGTTCTTTGGTTGTAAGAATTTGCCTTGCAACGCTGTCGGGAAACGCAACATCGTTAACATCTCTTTACCTATTAAAGTTCTTGTTACCGAATTCAGAATCGGCTCATCGAACGACGGGCTTCAACCCAAAAGGTAACTGAAATGACGAGTGAACAGATGCTGACGGAGATCAAGGAAGCCAACCTGACTTACCTCATGCTCGCGCAAAACCTGATCCGTCAGGACAAGCCGCAGGCCTTGTTCCGGCTCGGAATCTCCGAAGAGTCGGCCAGCCTGATCGAGATGCTCACGCCGGCCCAGGTCATGAAGCTGGCTTCCGGAAACATGCTGCTGTGCCGCTTCCGCGCCGGCGACGACATGGTCTGGAACCTGCTGACCAATCACAACCTGGCCGGTCGCACCGCCAACGACGCGACGACCCGGCTTCACGCCAACATCGTGATGTCGAGCAGCTTCGCCGAAACCTCGTTCTGAAGTCAACAGGGAACCGTCGCCATGGCCACCCAGAAAAGCATCCTCGGCGAATCGCGCCAGATCGAGCGCGCCGTCAGCCTGATCCAGATGGGCGCGCGCCTGCAGGTGCTCGAAAGCGAGACCGCGCTGTCTTATGAACGGCTGCTGCGGCTCTACAAGGAAGTCGCCGGCAAGTCGCCGTCGAAAGGCCAGCTGCCGTTCTCGACCGACTGGTTCCTGACATGGCAGCCGAACATCCATGCCTCGCTGTTCCAGAACATCTACACCTACCTCAACAAGACCAGCGACATCGACGGCATCGATGCGCTGATCAAGGCCTACCAGCTCTACACGGAGCAGACCGATGCCTGCGGCCTGGAGCAGCAGCTGTCGATCACCCGGGCCTGGCGTCTGGTGCGTTTCATGGAAAACGACATGCTGGCCATGACGAAGTGCTGCAAGTGCGGCGGACATTTCGTGACCGAACCGTATGAGAACGCCCGCAACTATGTGTGCGGACTGTGCGAGCCGCCGGCACGCGCCGGCAAGGGCGCGGCAGTGGGAAGCATCCAGCTGCAATGACGCCGCCGCGCCTGCGCTAAGACATGAGAAGGGCCCTTTCGAGGGCCCTTTTTCATCGACCGGCAGAAGCCCGTACAGGGCCAAATAACGACTACTGAACCTCGAAAAGCGCCATGTTCGTCATCATCGGTTACCTCGTCGCAATCGGCTGCATCTTCGGCGGCTACATCATCCACGGCGGCAACATCGCCGTGGTGTTGCACGCCCTGCCGATCGAAATGATGGTGATCGGCGGTGGTGCGCTCGGTGCCTTCGTGGTCAACAACCAGCCGAAGGTGCTCAAGGGCACGATGAAGCTGCTGCCGCAGGCCTTCAAGGGATCGAAGTACACCAAGGCGCGCTACCTGGACCTGATGGCACTGCTCTACGACATCCTGCAGAAGGCACGCAAGGACGGGCTGATGTCGATCGAGAAGGATGTCGAGTCGCCGCAGGATTCGCCGATCTTCCAGAAGTACCCGAAGCTCGCTGCCGACCATCACGTCGTCGAGTTCACCACCGATTACCTGCGCATGATGGTGTCGGGCAACCTGAACGCGCACGAGATCGAGTCGCTCATGGACAGCGAGATCGACACCCATCACGCCGAGGCGCACGCGCCGGTTTCGGCCATAGCGCGCCTGGCCGGCGGCCTGCCGGCGTTCGGCATCGTGGCCGCCGTGCTGGGCGTGGTGAACACCATGGGTTCGGTCGGCCAGCCGCCGGCCGTGCTGGGCGGAATGATCGGCTCGGCGCTGGTCGGCACCTTCCTCGGGATTCTGCTGGCCTACGGCATCGTCGAGCCGCTCGGCGGACTGCTGGAGCAGAAGGTCGAGGACGGCAGCAAGGAACTGCAGTGCATCAAGACCACGCTGCTGGCGAGCATGCAGGGCTACAACCCGACGACCGCCATCGAGTTCGGCCGCAAGGTCCTGTTCTCCACCGAGCGCCCGAGCTTCACCGAGCTCGAGGCGTACGTCAAAAAGAAGTAGAGCGATGACGAAGAAGCTTCAGCCGATCATCATCAAGCGGGTCAAGAAATCCGCACACGCCCACCATGGCGGCGCCTGGAAGATTGCGTACGCCGACTTCGTGACGGCCATGATGGCGTTCTTCCTGCTGATGTGGCTGCTCGGCTCGACCGCGCAGGGCGACCTCCAGGGTATCGCCTCCTATTTCAATTCGCCGCTCAAGGTGGAGATGTCGGGCGGACCGGGCTCCGGCAGCAGTTCGAGCATCGTGACCGGCGGGGGCACCGACCTGACGCGTACCAACGGACAGGTGAAGCGGTCGTCAGACGGCAAGGGCAAGGACAGCGGCCCGCTGAACGAAGACAACAAGCGCGGCGAGCAGGCCAAGCAGGACGCGCGCCGCATGAACTCCTTGCGCGCCAAGATCGAGTCGATGATCGAGGCCAATCCGAAACTGCGCGAATTCCGCTCGCAGATCCGGCTGAACGTGACGATCGACGGGCTGGAGATCCAGATCGTCGACGACAAGAACCGCCCGATGTTCGACAGCGGCAGCGCACTGGTGAAACCGTACATGCGCGACATCCTCCACGAGATCGGCACCGCGCTCAATGGAATCGAGAACCGCGTGAGCCTCGCCGGTCACACGGACGCCGCGCCCTACGGAAACGGCGAACGCGGCTACGGCAACTGGGAGTTGTCCGCCGACCGCGCGAACGCATCCCGCCGCGAGCTGGTGAGTTCGGGCATGCCGGACGACAAGCTGGTCCGCGTGGTGGGTCTGGCTGCGAGCGATCTGCTCGACAAGGACAACAGGATGGCGCCGGTGAATCGGCGCATCAGCGTGACGGTGCTGACGCGCGATGCCGAATCGCGCCTGTTCGGCGGCGCACGCATGGAAGGGAACGATGCGGTGAAGGCGATCACGGATCAGATCGCCAAGGAGCAGCCGAAGGCGGATGCAGCGCCCGCGGAGAACGAAGCGCCAGCGACATCGGCGACATCAGCGAGAGCCGGCGCATCTGTTTCGCTGGTCTCGCCGGTGAAGCGCTGACAGGATTTTTGGCAGGACTATAGAACTGGCATTCCTGCGCCCAACTCACGAGAGTTCAATGCAAATCACGTGTGGAGGGCGGCAGGATTGCGCTCTTCGCTCTTACAAGCGAATGATGACGGGGAAGCTCTCTTGGCTTTGTTGCGCTTGATGTGCGCTTGCACCCGGTGCGCTCTGCGATTGATACGGCCAAGTTCCAAGGGACGTAACTCCTACCGGAAACTGATTGAATTCGGTCACGTTAGGCGGTAACTGGCCAAAACCAAAGTAGCCCTGCGGGCCTGTTTCGGTGCTCCTCACACCCATCGGAATGCCATGCGGAACAGGAATCTCAGTTCGCCTTGGGTGTGACAGCAATTTTTCGACTTCCCGTTGGTAATGGGCGATTTCGCTCGGACCGCTGAAAGGTCGCGAGTTGAAATGCTGACCTTGCTGTGCGCCGCTAGACTGGCCTTGCCAAAAGCCGTAAGGCTGACCTTGCTGCGAGCCGTAGGTTGAACCTTGCCGAGAGCCCTGAGGCTCAACTTCGTATGGGCTGTAAGACGAAACTTGCTGCGCACTGTTGTAGATCGGCGTGTTGCCATGTGGCTGTGCGTTGCTGTAGTGCTGTGCGGAACGCGGATCGGGGAAGCGCTGTGTCGCCTGCGCAGTCGTAGGAAAACTGGGGGTGCTGGACATCGCCGGAGCATGGAAAGCGCTCCGAGGTAAGGCTTCTACACCGTAACGTCGAATTTCGGCAATTCGCTGATGCAGGCTATTTGCCCCTTGAGGGAAATCGAATGGTTGACGCGTAAAGCCATTTGAAGCTGACTCTGTCCTATTTTGCTGATGCGGCGAATAGCTCGCACCTGATTGCGCAATGCTGCCTCGGCCTTCAACCACTTGAAAAAGACCTGCCTGATTTTGATTCGGTCTATTCGGATTGATCCACGACCGCGGAGGCAGGGGCGGAGCGAGTTCTGAAACATTCGCGTAATACGGTCCTTGGAGATTCTCGTACGGATGCGGAGAGCCGGAATGACCTATATGCGGTCTACTGTAAGTTTGCTGCATCTGGCCGAGCCTTGGGCTGGCCTGCTGCGAGCTCGCGGAACTCGAAACCGACTGCCCAAAAACAGATCTAGTTATTTCTCTTACATTGCCGATTGCCATTTGATTCACCATGTGCAGTTGAATGTTGAGTACTGAATGCCGGATGCACCCGATACGAAAAAGCGAAATTTCCGCCGTATGCGACTGTAGGTTCTTCATCTTGAATGCATATCGGACTACTCCTAAAATCAAGATCAAAACAATTGACCTGTCTTTTCTGGCGCCATAAGCGTATTCAGCATGGCACGCAAAGCAAATGCAGGCTCCGAAATCGACTTGGTCCAGCAGCCCGGCGCCCCAGACGAATCGAAAGGCACCGTTTTCCCCCTCTGATCGCCCTTTAGATTTCCCGTCCGCTTCGGACAATCCATGGCAACGCACCACGCAACGCCATGTCATCCAGCAGCCAGGACAAACAACTCCCCGCCACGCAGCGCAAGCTCGACCAGGCGCGCAAGGACGGCCAGGCCGCGCGTTCGCGGGACCTCTCGCATCTGGCGGTGGTCGGTACCGGCGCGGTCGCGCTGCTGTTGCTTGCGCCGGCCGGCTTCGACCATCTGCGCGCTGCGCTGGTCTCGGCGCTGGTCTTCGATGCCGGCAGCGTGGCCGACCCGGCCGACATGCTGACGCGGCTGGGCAAGCTGGTGGCCGTCGGATTGACGGTCGCCGCGGTGTTCGCGGGCATCGTGACCGCCGCCGCGCTCGGCAGCGCCGTCGCGGCCGGCGGCTGGGTCGCTAGCTTCAAGGCGATCACGCCCGATCCGGGCCGGATGAATCCGCTGAAAGGCTTCGCCAACCTGTTCACCAAGCAGCAGGTCTTTAACGTAGCCAAGCTGGTGTTCCTGTCGGCGCTGCTCGCAGGCGCGGGCTGGATCTTCATCAGCAGCTCGATCGACACGGTGGTGCGGCTGGTGCTGCAACCATCGCCGTCGTCGTTGCGCGCGCTGGGCGACTGGCTGGTGTCGGGCCTCGGGCTGGTGCTGCTGGTAGTGCTGGGCGCGGCTGTCGTCGACGTGCCGCTGCAGGGCTTCTTCCACCGCGCCAAGTTGAAGATGTCGCATCAGGACGTGAAGCAGGAGCACAAGGAATCCGACGGCGATCCGCACACCAAGGGCCGCCAGCGCAAGGCCGCACGCGAAATTTCCCAGCGTTCCAGCATCACCGCCGTGCCGCGCGCCGACTTCATCCTGATGAACCCGACGCACTTCGCGGTCGCGCTGCGCTACGACGAGAAGACGATGAACGCGCCGCAGGTGATTTCCAAAGGCGCGGACCTGCTCGCGATGCGCATCCGCGACATCGCGACCGAACACAAGATCCCGGTGCTGCAGTCGCCGCTGCTCGCGCGCGCCCTCTTCGCACATGCCGAACTCGACCAGTCGATTCCGTCCAGCCTCTACACCGCCGTCGCGCAGGTGCTGGCTTATGTCTATCGCCTCAAGGCCGCGATGCGCGGCGAAGGCCCGATGCCCAAGGAACAGCCGGAGCCCTACGTGCCGCCTGAACTCGACCCGCTGAACAAGAACGCGAAAGCTGCCAAGCCATGAATCCGAACCTCACCTTGGCCCGCCAGTGGTTGGGCACCAACGGCGCCGTGTTCCAGCGCGCCGCCGCGCCGATCCTGGTGGTGTCGATCCTGGCGCTGATGGTGCTGCCGATTCCGCCGTGGCTGCTCGACGGCTTCTTCACGCTCAATATCGCCGTCGCGCTGATGGTGATGATGGTCGCGGCCTACATGGTCCGACCGCTCGACTTCGCGGCTTTTCCGAGCGTGCTGCTGCTGACGACGCTGATGCGCCTGTCGCTCAACGTCGCGTCGACGCGCGTGGTGCTGCTCGAAGGCCACACCGGCCCCGGCGCGGCAGGCGCGGTGATCGAGGCTTTCGGGCACTTCCTGATCGGCGGCAACTTCGCTGTCGGCTTGATCGTGTTCGCGATCCTGGTGGTCATCAACTTCGTGGTGGTCACCAAGGGCTCGGAACGCATCGCCGAAGTCTCGGCACGCTTCGCGCTCGACGCGATGCCCGGCAAGCAGATGGCGGTCGATGCCGACCTCAGCTCCGGCAACATCGACGAAAAAGAGGCCCGCCGCCGCCGCCTCGAAGTGGCGGAAGAAGCCAACTTCTTCGGCTCGATGGACGGTGCCTCCAAGTTCGTGCGCGGCGACGCCATCGCCGGCATCCTGATTCTCATCATCAGCATCGTCGGCGGCTTCACCATCGGCGTGCTGCAGCACGGGCTGTCGCCGGGCAAGGCGGCCGATACCTATGTGCTGCTGGCGGTGGGCGATGCGCTGGTCGCGCAGATTCCCGGCCTGCTGATCTCGGTGGCCGCGGCGATGGTGATCTCGCGCGTGGGTCGCGAAGACGACGTCGGCAAGCAGATCGTGCAGCAGCTGCTGACCTCGCCGCGCGTGCTCGGCCTGACCGCCGGCATCCTCGGCATGCTGGGCCTGATTCCGGGCATGCCGCACGTGGTGTTCCTCGGCATGTCTGCACTGCTCGGCTACGGTGCATGGGCGATCCACCGCCGGCCGGCGCCGGTCGCGGAAGCGGCGGCGGCCACCGGTCCGGCGCCAGACGCCGAAGCCACCTGGGACGATCTGCAACCCGTCGATCTGCTCGGCCTGGAGCTTGGCTATCGCCTGATCGCGCTGGTCGACAAGAGCCGCCAGGGCGACCTGCTGACGCGCATCAAGGGCGTGCGTCGCAAGTTTGCGCAGGAGGTCGGTTTTCTGCCGCCGGCGGTGCACGTGCGCGACAACCTCGAACTCAAGCCGAGCGGCTATCGCGTGACGCTGCGCGGTGTGGTCGTGGCCGAGGGCGAGGCTTTCCCCGGCATGTACCTGGCGATCAATCCGGGCGGTATCACGATGCCGCTGCTCGGCACGCCGACCACCGATCCGGCCTTCGGCCTGCCGGCGCACTGGATCGAGGAACGGCAGAAGGAAGCCGCACAAATGGGCGGTTTCACGGTGGTTGATTCGGAGACCGTGATGGCCACTCACTTGTCACACTTGATGCAGGTTCAGGCAGCGCGGCTGCTGAGCCGCACCGAAACCCAACAACTGGTCGAACACGTGAGCAAGCTGGCCCCCAAACTGATCGAGGAAGTCGTGCCCAAGCTGGTATCGATCGCCACCTTCCAGAAGGTGCTGCAACTGCTGCTCGAAGAGTCGGTCAACATCCGCGACATCCGCACCATCGTCGAGACGCTGGCCGAGCATGCCGGCGCCACCACCGATCCGCTGGAGCTGGCCCGCCGCGTGCGCATGGCGCTGGCACCGGCCATCGTCCAGCAGATCTACGGCTCGGTGAAGGAGCTGGACGTGATCGCGATAGAACCCGGCTTCGAGCGGCTGCTGATGCAGGCGCTGGGCAATCCGCAATCGCCGGCGCTCGACCCCGGCGTGGCGGACGTCTTCACCCGCACCGCAGCCGAAGTGGCGCTCAAGCAGGAAGAGCGCGGCGTGCCGGCCTGCCTGCTGGTGCCCGACGCGATCCGCAACTCTCTGGCCCGCCTGCTCAAGCGCGCCGCGCCACGCCTGCAGGTGCTGGCGCACAGCGAGATTCCTGAAACCCACACGATCCGTATCGGCCCGATCCTCCGAGGAGCCAACGCATGAACCAGCAGCACCAGCCGCAGCCGCAGCAGCAGCACATTCCGATCCAGCGCTTCCAGGCGCCAACCGCACGCGAAGCGCTCGCGATGGCGCGGGCCGCTTTCGGCGATGAGACGCTGATCCTGTCGAACCGGCAGATCGCCAACGGCGTCGAGGTGATGGCTTCGACCGAGGCTGCGCTGTCGCAGCAGGAATCGGCTCCATCGACCTACCCGGCTTCCCCGGCTTCCTCGATGGCACAGACCCTGGCACTGCCCTTGCCGCTGTCGCAAGCTTCATCGGAAGCAACCGAGCCCGTTGCCGCCGTGAAGGTACAGGCACCGACGCTGCAGCCGGCAGCCTCCGAACAAAGCGTCAACGCCGATACCGAGCAGCTCGCCATGAGCACGCTTTCTTTCCAGGACTATGTCCGCGAGCGCATGCTCCGCCGCCAGCAGGACACGACGGCCGCGCCCGCCGAGCCGGCGGCGCCGGCAGCACCCGCAACGCCGTTCTTCGGTGCGCCTTCGTTCGGTGCCGCGCCGGCGACCGCGCCCTCGACCGCACCCGTCGCAGTCCAGCCGCCGGTGCAAGCGGCATCGCCCGCTCCCGCAAGCCTTGCTCCGTCCACCCAGTCGACCCCGGCCACCCCGGCCACGCAGGCTGCTCCGGCTCCGGCGATCGCTGCGGCAGAAGACACCTCCCGTGTCGTCATGGCCGAACTGCAGGCCATGAAGCGCCTCATGGAAGACCGCTTCAACACGCTCTCCTGGCTCGGCCAGGCACGCCAGAACCCGCTGCATTCCAACCTGATGCTCAAGCTGGTTCGCGCCGGCTACTCGCCTTCGCTGGCCCGCACGCTGCTCGAACCGCTGGCCAACGAGACCGATCCGGCAGCCGCCGTGCGGGAAATCATGCTGTCGCTCGAATGCATGCTGGGTGTGTCGACCGACACGCCGTCGCTGGTCGATGAAGGCGGCGTCTTCGCGCTGATCGGCGCGACCGGCGTCGGCAAGACGACCACCACGGCCAAGCTTGCCGCACAGTGCGCCCGTCTGTACGGCGCGCACAGCGTCGGCCTGGTCACGCTCGACACCCACCGCGCAGGTGCGCACGAACAGCTGCGCGCGTACGGCCGCAGCATGGGCGTGGTCGCGCACCTGGCGCACGACCGTGCCGAGCTGAAGGAACTGCTGGCGCTGCTGTCGGGCAAGAAGATGGTGCTGGTCGACACCGCCGGCATCGCGCCGCGCGATACGCGCCGCCAGGAACTGCTCGGCCTGCTGGACCTGCCGTCGATCAAGCGCGTGCTGGTGCTCAACGCCGGCGCGCACGGCGACACGCTCGACGAAGTCGCAACCGCCTTCCAGCCGGCCGGAACCAACTACGCCATCCTGTCGAAAACCGACGAAGCCGCCAAGACCGGCCCGGCCATCGACACGCTGATCCGGCATCGCCTGGTGCTGCGCGGCGTTGCGGACGGCCAGCGCGTGCCGGAAGACTGGCAGGCGCCCGATGCCGCGGCGCTGGTCCGCGCATCGATGCGCGCGACGCAGCGATCGGCTTTCGATCCGCGCGGTGCCGACATGGATTTCTACTTTTCGCCTGCCGAATGCGCCGTTTGAGGTAACCCGTCATGCATGCAGGCACCTTCTCTTCACGGATGTACCAGATGTACACGCCCCGAGGCCAGCTGGACCGCGACGCGCTGATCAAGCAGTACGTGCCCCTGGTGCAGCGACTGGCGCATCACATGATCGCCAAGTTGCCGCCCAACGTGGAGATCGACGACCTGATCCAGGTCGGGATGATCGGCCTGGCCGATGCGATGTCGCGCTACGAAGCCAGCCAGGGCGTGCAGTTCGAGACCTTCGCGACGCAACGGATCCGCGGCGCCATGCTCGACGAACTCCGCGACGGCGACTGGATGTCGCGCGGCTCGCGCAAGAGCCAGAAGGAAATCGAGAAAGCGGTGAGCCGGCTGGAGCACCGCCTGGGCCGCTCGCCGGTCGAATCCGAGATCGCGGCCGAGCTCGACATGAAGCTGGCCGACTACCAGTCGCTGCTCGGCCGGGTACGCGGTACGCAGCTGGTGTACCTGGAAGACATGGGCGGCAACCACGGCGACAGCGACGAGGGCGAAGGCTTCCTCGAGCGCAACGGCTCCGTGGCCGACCCGGAAGCCGATCCGCTGAACGTGCTGAAGGATCAGCGGCTGCGCGCCGCGCTGGTGACCGCCATCGACACGCTGCCCGAGCGCGAGCGCTTCATCATGGGCATGTATTACGAGCAGGACATGAACCTGAAGGAAATCGCCGCGGTGCTCGGCGTGACCGAATCGCGCGTCTGCCAGCTGCACAGCCAGTCGATCGCACGCCTGCGGGCGAAGATGCGCAGCCACTGAAGCCGAAGCGGCCCTGCGCCATCCAGACCCGCCAGGTGCGGGCCGGAATCACCGAGGTTTTCAGTGTGCGTGTGCGTGTGCCGCAGCCAGCGCGCGGGCACCGGGGATGGCGTAGGTCACCGCCGGCATCGGCCGCATCAGCGATGCGAGTGCGCGTTCGACGATCACGTTGCGGCGGGCGATGTTCTCGCGCTGCATCGCCAGGCGGCGGGTCACCGCTTCGACGCGGCTGCGGAAGAACGGATCGAAGGCTTCGGCCGACAGCGCGGATTCGAGCACTTCGACGAAGGCGACGGCGATCCTTCGGACGCCGGCGCTTGCATCGCCGAGATTGGCGGGATTCGATTCGAGCAGCGCGACATCGACGGCATCGAGCTGGCGCTCGACGTCGGACAGCAGGGCTTCGGCGGATTGGCGGGTATCAGGCATCACGGCTCCGGGTGCGGCTCAGGACTTCCTGGGCGTTGGACAAAAGCTTGTCGGCAATCGCGCCCGAATCGACGCGGAAGGTGCCGGCCGCGATCGCTGCCTTGACGGCTGCGACCTTGGCTTCATCGATGCCGCTGCCGGCCGAAGTCGAAGCGACCCCGAGCGATCGCGCTGCCGCGGACACCGTCACGGTGCCCGACACACCGGCAGAGGACGACTGTGCGGCGGCGCCGGCCGGCGCATTGCGCTCGGCCTTGGACGCGGCGGCCCCAGCCGTTCCGGCGGTTCCTGCTGCAGTGGCCGCAATGGCCGCATCGTTAATTGGACTGATCTTCATCGCTGACTCCAGCAACCCTGAATCTTCGGGTCGTACCCCTAGTTTCGGCGGACGGTCAGAGAACTTGAGAATTTTTTACATCGAGAGCCGCACCGTGCGTGCATCGGTCACAAGGCCGGAGGTAATTCGGCCGTTTTCCATCCGTACCCGCACCAGCTGGCCGATGACGCCGGGCGTCATGGCCTGGGCGTCGGAACTGATCTCGAAACCCGGCCCCTGCGCCACGACACGCACCTGCGCGCCGGCCGGAAAAGCCTGGGCCGACTTGATCATCGACTGGCGCAGCGGCTGGCCGGCAGCCAGGGCGCGGGAAGCGACCTGCCCGACCCACTGCGCCGGGTCGCCGACCACCGGCGACGGCTCGGCCGCCCAGTCGGCTTCGGCCTCGATCGCGTCGGTGGCAGCGAGCACGGCGCCCGGCAGCACGTTGTCGCGCAAGACCCAGGCCGGGCCGAAAGCCTTGACGGTGACCGGCAGGAAGACGTTCCAGCGCCCGCCGCCGTCGGTGCAGCGCAGGCCGAGCCGGCTGCGGCCCCAGAGACGCGAGCCGACCGGCACGTAAGGCTCGACCCGGGTGCAGGGCGCCAGGCGCAGACGCGCATCGAGCGCGCCGACGGCAACTTCCATCCGCAGCGGCACGGCACTGGCGGATTGCGACTTTGCGACCGCCTCGTCGAGCCAGTGCTGGGTATTGGCGGCGAAATCGGCACCGGCCTCGATGCCGTCGGACGGCGCCTGCTGCGCGCCGGCCACGCCCGCCATGCCTGCCAGTCCGGTGAAGAGGACGGCGGAGGCGAACAGCAGGGCGATGCGGATGTTGGGCATGGCCTGCACTTTAGGCAGCCGCACGCCGGTCAAAGCCGGAAACAGGCCGAGATTCCCCCCTTTACTCCGCGCTTCCCGAAAAGCCGGCGCTTTCACAATTTCTGCACGGCCCGAGGTGGGCTGCTCCCTCAAACAGCTTCTAGGCGAGGTACGCGCATGCTGGACAAACTGACGAACACACTGGACTTCCAATCGAAGGCCCTGGTGCTGCGCGCCGAACGCCAGCGCGCCATCGCCGGCAACATCGCCAACGCCGACACGCCTGGCTACGCGGCCCGCGACTTCGCGTTCTCGGATGCATTGCGCGACGCGACCGGCTCCGGCGCCACGGCGTCGATGACCGGCCGCACTTGGTCTTCCGACGGCCGGACGGACGCACGCCACATTCCGCTCGGCTCGGACGGCACGGGCGGCACGGGCGGCAGCGGAATTTCGGGCGTGCGCCAGGACTACACCGTGCAGACGGCGCCGACGATGGACGGCAACAGCGTCGATCTCGACCGCGAGCGCGCCGCGTTCGCCGACAACGCCGTGCGCTACGAAGCCACGCTGCGCTTCATCAACGGCCAGGGCAAGACCATGCTCTCGGCCATCCAGGGGCAATAAGCCATGTCGATGTTCTCCATCTTCGGCATTTCCGGCAGCGCGGTCAGCGCGCAGTCGCAACGCCTCAACGTGGTCGCCAGCAACCTGGCCAATGCCGACGCCGTGGCCGGCCCGGACGGCCAGCCCTACAAGGCGCGCCAGGTGGTTTTCCAGACCGTGCCGATGGGCGGCGACGCCAGCGCCGGCGTGCGCATCGATGCCGTGACCGAGAGCCAGACGCCCGGGCGCAAGGTGCACGAGCCGGCCAACCCGATGGCCGACGGCGAAGGCTACGTGACCCATTCGAACGTCAATGCGGTCGAAGAGATGGTCAACATGATTTCCGCCTCGCGTTCGTACCAGAACAACGTCGAAGTGATGAACACGGCGAAGAACCTGCTGCTCAAGACGCTGCAGATCGGCCAGTGACCGCCCCGTAAATTTCTCAAGGCAACCGATGACCACCACCAGCGCCACTTCCGCACTCGCGGGCACCACCTCGGTCTATACGCCGACGACGAGCAGCAGCGCGGACGCCAAATCGCTGACCACCGCCGACTCGACCGAAGCGCAGGACCGTTTCCTGAAACTGCTGGTCGCGCAGCTGGCCAACCAGGATCCGATGAATCCGATGGACAACGCGCAGATGACCTCGCAGATCGCGCAGATCAACACGGTCACCGGCATCGAGAAGCTCAACGCGACGATGAAGAACATGTCGACGCAGTTCTCCGGCATGCAGGTGTTGCAGGCCGGCAACCTCGTCGGGCACAACGTCGTCGTCACCGGCGACAAGCTGGCCTTCGCGGCCGACGGCAAGACCGCTACCGGCGCACTCGAACTGGACGGCGCGGCGACCAGCGTGCAGGTGCAGGTGGTCACGCCGGCCGGTCGCGTCATCGACACGCTGTCGCTCGGCTCCCTGCCCGCCGGCCAGCACGGCTTCAACGTCGATTCGTCCGCCTATCCCGCCGACACCGAACTGACCTTCAAGGTCACCGCCATGAACGGCACCAACACAGTCACCGCCACCACGCTGATGCAGGACAGGGTCACGGCAGTGGGCAGCAACGCAGACGGCCTGACGCTGACGCTCCAGGCGGCAGGCGTGAAGCCGTACGCCAGCGTCCGTTCGGTCCTCTGACCACCAACCAACACACACCAGGAGCACTCGAATGAGTTTTCAGCAAGCCCTCTCCGGCCTGAACGCCGCCAGCCGCAGCCTCGACGTCATCGGCCACAACATCGCCAATGCCGGAACCACCGGGATGAAATCCTCGCGCGCCGAATTCGCCGAGATATACGCCAGCTCCGCGGGCGGCCTCGGCGGCTCCAGTGTCGGCCTCGGCGTCGAGGTCGGCGCGGTGACGCAGAACTTTTCCCAGGGCACGCTGACCATCACCGGCAACACGATGGACGTGGCCGTCAACGGCAGCGGCTTCTTCCAGGTCAAGGCCGGCGACGGTACGACCGCCTACACCCGCGCGGGCAACTTCAAGCTCGACAAGGAAGGCAACATCATCACGAACAACGGTTCGTCCGTGATGGGCTACCCGACCGACACGAAGGGCGTGCGCCAGAGCTTCGACGCACAGCCGCTGCGCCTGCCGACCGGCACGCCGATCGCCGCCAAGCAGACGACCAAGATGGCTGCGGAAATCACGCTGGATGCCGCGGCCGTGGTCGCATCCACCGCCACTCCGCCGACGCCGCTGACCACCTACGGCACGTCGCTGACGGCCTACGACGCACAGGGACTCGAAGTGCCGGTCGGCCTGTATTTCCAGAAGACGGCCAACAACAGCTGGAACGTGTACTCCAGCATCAACGGCAGCGACCCCGCGGCCTCTACCCCGTTCGCGGTCAATTTCAATGCCGACGGCACCCTAAATACCGCGACCTCGGCGGTCCCCACGTTCACTCTGCGGTCGCCGAACAACCCGGCGCAGACCTTCACCGCGTCCCTGGACCTGAGCAAGATGACGCAGGTCAACTCGCGCTTCGCGGTGGCCGACCTCTCGCAGGACGGCTACACCTCCGGCCAGCTCACCGGCCTGAAGATCGAAGACACCGGCGTCATCACCGCCACCTACTCCAACGGCCAGACCCAGGCTGCCGGTCAGGTCTCGCTGGTCAACTTCCGCAACGTTCAGGGCCTGCAGCCTTCGGGCTCCGGCTACTGGGTCGAAACCTTCTCGTCGGGACAGCCGGTGCGCGGTGCACCGGGCGAAGGCACATTCGGCAAGCTCAGTGCGGGTGCGCTGGAAGAGTCGAACGTCGACCTGACGGCCGAACTGGTCAACATGATGACCACGCAGCGCTCGTACCAGGCCAACGCGCAGACCATCAAGACGCAGGACCAGGTCATGTCGACATTGGTGAACCTGCGATAAGCCTGGGACGGCGCCATGGACCACCTGATCTACACCGCCATGAGCGGCGCCAGTGCAGCGGCGCAGCGCCAGAGCGTGCTCGCCAACAACCTGGCGAACGCGTCGACGCAGGGGTTCCGCGCCGAGCTGTCGACCTTCCGCGCGGTGCCGTTGCGGGGCGACGGCGCCACCACGCGGGTGTTCGCGATGGAAGCGACCTCCGGCCACGACGAGAAGGCAGGCGCCATGCAGCGCACCGGCCGCACGCTCGACATGGCCGCGCAAGGCAACAGCTGGTTCGCTGTGCAGGGCCTGGACGGCACCGAGGCCTACACCCGCGCCGGCGCCTTCCAGGTGTCGAGCGAAGGCACGCTGGTGACCAGCAGCAACCTGCCGGTGCTGTCCGATGGCGGCTCGCCGATCGACGTGCCGCCGGGCTCCGAACTCTCGGTCGGCAGCGACGGCACGGTGAGCGCGCAGACCGGCAACGCACCGTCGTCGACCATCGGCCGCCTGAAGCTGGCGACGCCCGACGCCGAACAGCGGCTGCGCCGCGGAGAGGACGGCCTGTTCCGCACCGCGACCCTCGATCCGCTGCCCAACGACACGACCGCGCGCATGGACACCGGCGTGCTCGAAGGATCGAATGTGAACCCGGTCGAGACGATGGTCGGAATGATCGCCGCCGCCCGCCAGTTCGAGCAGCAGATGCGTCTGCTGCAGACCGCCGAGTCGTCCGACAAGTCGGCCGCCCAACTGCTCAGCGTCGGCTGACGCGTCACTTTTTCCAGGAATCCGAAGCCATGATCAATTCGCTCTTCATCTCCAAGACCGGCATGGAAGCGCAGCAAACGCAGCTGGATGTCATTTCGCACAACCTGGCCAACGTCTCGACCACCGGCTTCAAGCGCGCGACCGCTGTTTTCGAAGACCTGATGTACCAGAACCTGCGCCAGGTAGGCGCAAACAGCACCGAGCAGTCGCAGCTGCCGACCGGCCTGCAGCTCGGCCTGGGCGTGCGCACGGTCGCGACCAGCCGCTCGTTCACGCAGGGCAGCATGCAGCAGACCAGCAACCAGCTCGACCTGGCGATCAAGGGCAACGGCTTCTTCCAGGTCACGCAGCCCGACGGCACCATCGGCTACACCCGCGACGGCTCGTTCCAGGTCGATGCGCAGGGCCGGCTCGTGACATCGTCCGGCCTACCGGTCGCGAACGGCATCACGATCCCGACCAACGCCACCAGCGTCAGCATCGCGACCGACGGCACGGTGTCGGCGACGGTCTCCGGTGCCGTCGCACCGCAGACGGTCGGCACGCTGGCCATCGCCAACTTCGTGAATCCGGCCGGCCTGGAGCCGCGCGGCGACAACCTGTATGCCGAGACGGCCGCTTCTGGCCAGCCGAACGGCGGCACGGCAGGCACGAACGGTCTCGGTACGGTGATGCAGGGTTTTCTGGAAACATCGAACGTGAACGTGGTGCAGGAACTGGTCGCGATGATCCAGACGCAGCGCGCCTACGAGATGAATTCAAAAGCCATCCAGACCAGCGACCAGATGCTTCAGAAACTGGGCCAGCTGTGATGAAGCTCGCCGCCCTCCTCGTCCGCCTGTCCGCCGTCGCCGCTGCAATTGCCGCCTGCGTGGTGGCCACCGGCTGCACCACGCTGGCACAGACGCCGCAGCTCGACATGCCGTCGACGGCAGTGCCGACGATCGTTCCGCGCGCACCGGTCGCCGCGACGCGCGCGCCGACCGGCAGCCTGTTCCAGTCGGTGCGCTACCGCCCGCTGTTCGAGGACCGCCGTGCGCGCATCGAGGGCGACACGGTCACGATCCTGATCGTCGAGAACGTCAGCGCGAGCCAGACCTCGACCTCGACCATCGACAAGAAGGGCAGCTCCAAGGCCGGCATCAGCGCATTCCCGCTGATTTCCGCCAACTCGTTCACCCGCGCCAGCGTGGCCGGCGATTCGGCGACCGACTTTTCCGGCAAGGGCGGCACCCAGAGCGCCAACACCTTCCAGGGCTCGATCACCGCGACGGTGGTCGAGGTGCAGCCCAACGGCCATCTGGTGGTCACCGGCGAGAAACAGATCGGCGTCAACCAGAACGTCGACGTGCTGCGCTTCTCCGGCACCATCGATCCGCGCTCGATCCAGTCGGGCAGCGTGGTGACGTCGACGCAGGTCGCGAACGTGCGGATCGAGTCGCGCGGACGCGGCGCGCAGCAGGAGTCGCAGGTGATGCCGTGGCTTGGCAGGTTCTTCATGAACGTCCTCCCCTTCTGAGCACGACATGAACAAGATCGTCCGCATCCTTTCGTTGCTGGCGCTCGGCGCCAGCCTGATCGCGCCGGCCCACGCGGTGCGCATCAAGGAAATCGCCGCCGTCCAGGGCGTGCGCAGCAATCAGCTGACCGGCTACGGCCTGGTCGTCGGCCTCGACGGCACGGGCGACCAGACGACGCAGATGCCCTACACGACGCAGAGCGTCGCGAACTACCTGCAGCAGCTCGGCATCGTACTGCCCGACAACCGCGCCTCGCAGCTGCAATTGAAGAACGTGGCGGCGGTGATCGTCACGACGCAACTGCCGGCCTTCGCGCAGCCGGGCCAGACGCTGGACGTGACGGTGTCGTCGATGGGCAATTCGAAGTCGCTCAAGGGCGGCATGCTGGTGGCGACGCCGTTGCGCGGTGCCGACGGCGAGATCTATGCGCTGGCGCAGGGCAACCTGGTAGTCGGCGGCGCGGGCGCTTCGGCCGGCGGCAGCAAGGTGCAGATCAATTCGCTGGCGTCGGGCCGTGTGCCTGCCGGTGCGCAGGTGGAGCGCAGCGTGCCGTCTGCGCTGCTCGAAGGCGAAAGCATCAGCCTCGGGCTGAACGCGTCGGATTTCCAGACCGCGCGCCGCGTGGCGCAGGCCATCGATCGCAAGATGGGCGCCGGCAGTGCCCGCGCGCTGGACGGCCGTACGGTCGAGGTACGCGCACCGACCGATGCCAACGCCCGCGTGAATTTCGTGGCCGAGCTGGAGGAGATCACGCTGGAGCAGGCCACGCCCGCAGCCAAGGTGGTGATCAACGCACGCACCGGCTCGATCGTGCTGAACTCAGCGGTAACGCTCGGCCCCTGCGCCATCGCGCACGGCAACCTGTCGGTGACGATCAGCTCGACACCGATCATCAGCCAGCCGGCGCCGTTCTCGGGCGGCCGCACGGTGGTGGCCGAGCAGGCCAGCATCACGATCAAGCAGGAGCCCGGCATCCTGATCCAGGTGCCGGAAGCGCCGAAGCTGTCCGACGTGGTGCGGGCGCTGAATTCGCTCGGTGCGACGCCACAGGACCTGCTGGCGATTCTGCAGGCGATCAAGGCATCGGGCGCCCTCAACGCCGAACTCGAAGTGATCTGACGCCATGACGATCTCCTCTTCTCTTTCGACACCGAACGCGAGCAGCAGCAACGCGCTCGCGGCCGACGCGCGCTCGCTGGACGCGCTCAAGCTCGCGGCCGGCACCAACGATCCGAAGGCGCTCAAGGAAGCGGCCAAGCAGTTCGAATCGCTCTTCATGCGCGAGATGCTCAAGAGCATGCGCGAGGCGACGATGAAGTCCGGCATGCTCGACAGCGAAGGCGAGAAGCTCGGCACCGACCTGCTCGACCAGCAGTTCTCGGTGCAGCTCTCCGGCATGCCCGGCGGGCTGACCGATGCGATCACGCGCCAGCTCTCGCAGCAGATGACGGGTGCTGCCTCCGGCAATGCCGCGAGCACCGGCAGCGCGCCGCGCTCGACCCTGTCCCTCGGCTCGCTCAACGTCGGCGCAGGCGGCAACAGGATCAACCCGACGGCCAGCCAGAGCGATTTCGTCTCGCAGCACGGCGATGCCGCACAGCGCGTGGCGCAGGCCACCGGTATTCCGGCGAGCTTCATGATCGGCCAGGCCGGCCACGAAACAGGCTGGGGCCGCAGCGAAATCCGCAACGCGGACGGCAGCAATGCCTTCAACCTGTTCGGCATCAAGGCCGGCGCCGGCTGGACCGGCAAGACGGCGGAGATCACGACCACCGAATACGTCGACGGCGAGCCCCGCAAGACGACCGCGAAGTTCCGGGCCTACGACTCCTACGAAGATTCGTTCCGCGACTACGCCCGCCTCATCGGCGAGAGCCCGCGCTATGCGCAGGCGCGCGCCACGGCCACTTCGGGCGCGGGCTCGGCCGCCGCCTATGCGACCGAGCTGCAGCGCGCGGGCTACGCCACCGACCCGGCCTACGCATCGAAGCTCAGCCGGGCGATCAATTCCACACTGCAGATCCAGCGCACGCAGGGTTGAAAGGACTACTTCAATGAGCTCGCTTCTGAACGTTGGCGCCCGCGCCCTCCTGGCCAATCAGATCGCGCTGGCGACCACCGGCCACAACATCGCCAACGCCAGCACGGCCGGCTATTCGCGGCAGAGCGCGGTGATGTCGCAGGTCGAAGGCCAGTACACCGGCGGCGGCTACATCGGCAAGGGCGTGCAGGTCACGACCGTCGAACGTGCGCACAGCGAATTCCTCACACGGCAGGCGGCGGTCGCGGGCTCGGTCTCGGCGATGGACAACACGCGCGCGACGCAACTGGGTTCGCTCGAAGACATCTTCCAGGGTGGCAAGAGCGGCCTCGGTGCGTCGGTGAGCGAGATGCTCAACGCATTCACCGATGTCGCCAGCACGCCGGGCGACATCACCGCCCGCAACGTGGTGCTGACGCGCGCCGACGAAATGGCGACGCGATTCCGCAATGCCGAGACGCAGCTCGACGATCTGCAGACCGGCGTCAACTCGCAGCTCTCCGACTCGGTGAAGACCATCAACAGTTTGGCGACGCGGATCGGCACACTGAACGAGCAGATCGCACGCTCGACGGGTACCGGCCAGAGCCCCAACGATTTGCTGGACCAGCGCGACCAGGCATTGCGCGAGCTCAACCAGCACGTGCAGACCAGCAGCGTGGCGGCGGATGACGGTACCGTCAGCGTATTCGTCGGCAGTCAGGCGCTCGTGCTGGGCAACTCGACAGCCAGGATGTCGATCGGTGCAGGCGGCGACGGAACCAGCAAGCTCACGATCACGCGCGGCGCCCTGACCAGCGAAATCACGGAATCGACGCTCGCCGGCGGGTCGGTGGCCGGTCTGCTGCGTTTCCAGAACACCGACATGGCCGAAGCGCGCAACGGGCTGGGCCGCATGGCGATCGCGATATCCGCGGAGGTCAACGCACAGAACCGCCTGGGTGTCGATCTCGACGGAAAGGCCGGCGCCGACATCTTTGCGCCCATCGCGCTGCCGGATGCGCTGCCTTCCGCGACCAACACCGGCAACGCCACCATCGGCGCCAAGGTGAGCGATGCCACCGCGCTGATCGCCTCGTCCTACCAGGTCGAGTTCGGCGCCAACGGCAGTGTCGCCGTGACGCGGACTTCGGACGGCAAGATCAGCAACTTCGCCGGCCCGATGCCCATCACCATCGACGGCCTGCAGCTGAGCCTCGGAAGCGGCGCCGCGGCCGACGGCGACAGTTACGTCATGAAGCCGTACACGGCCGCCGCCGGCGCCATGCTGATGGCGATGAGCTCGCCGCGCGAGCTGGCCGCCGCAAGTCCGGTCGAGGCCCGCACCGGCGTGGCCAACACCGGCAGCGTCGCGGTCGGCGGGCTGGCGGCGACGAAGAGCGATCCCAACCTCGGCGTCGCCGTCACGCTGACCTTCAACGCCGCAGGCACCTTCGACGTGTCGGGCACAGGCACCGGCAACCCGACCGGCGTCAGTTACGTCGCCGGACAGACCATCAGCTACAACGGCTGGTCGCTCACGATGACCGGCACGCCGAAGGCAGGCGACACGCTCACGGTGCAGGCCTCGAACACCGGCTACAGCAGCCTGAATACCGGCAATGCGAAGGCGTTGCTGGCCCTGCGCGACAAGGCCGTGTTCGAGGGTGCGTCGATGGTCGACGGCTATGCCGGCCTCATGACGCAGGTCGGCGTCCGTTCGCAAAGCGCGCAGTACTCGGCCAGCGTGTCGGGCGCGATCGCAACCAGCCTGGAGACCGAGCGCACCGGCGTGTCGGGCGTGAATCTCGACGAGGAAGCAGCCAAGCTGCTGCAGTACCAGCAGGCCTACCAGGCATCGTCCAAGATGATCCAGATCGCGGGGAACCTGTTCGATTCGCTGCTGCAGAACATGCGCTGAACCGACGGACTTCATAGAAATCAGAGGAGCAAACCATGTCAGGCAACACACGGCTCGCCAGCGCCAACACATACGACAACGCGGTCAACCAGCTCACGACGCGCCAGTCGCAGATGTCGAAGCTGCAGGAGCAACTGAGTTCCGCCAAGCGCGTGCTGCGCCCGAGCGACGATCCGACGGGCGCCGGCCAGGCCGAGCGCGCATCGACGCGCCTCGCCCGCGTGAGCGCCGACCAGCGCGCGCTGGAAGTGCAGCGCAACGCGGTGGCGACTGCCGAGTCGACGCTCGGCGACGCGACCACCGCCATGCAGAGTTTCCGCACGCTGCTGGTCCAGGCCGGCAACACCTCGCTGACGGTGACCGACCGCGCCAGCATCGCGCAGCAACTCTCGACACTTCGCGACCAGCTGGTCGGCTATGCAAACACCCGCGACAGCAACAACCAGCCGCTGTTCGGCGGCCTCGGCAGCACGGCGGCGCCGTTTTCCGATGTCGGCGGCACGGTGGTCTTCAATGGCATCTCGGGCCAGACCGCCGCCGGCGAGAACGGCATACCGGCGACGCTGGACGGCCAGGCGACCTGGATGGACGTGCCGACCGGCAATGGCGTCTTCAAGATGTCGCAGAACAACGCGACGGCCACGGTGTCGACCGACGCCGGCAAGGTCGCCAACCCGGCCGCTCTCACCGGCCACGGCTACAGCGTGACCTTCAGCGTGGCTGCCGGAGTGACCACCTACGACGTGCTCGACACCACGACGAACACCGCCGTGGCCTCGGCGCAACCTTACAAGACCGGCCAGTCGATCCAGTTCGACGGCATCTCCTTCGTCGCCAGCGGCACGCCGACCGCAGGCGATGCGCTGACGGTGAGCCCCAGCACCAGGACCAGCCTGTTCGGCGTGCTCGACCAGGCCATCGCCGGCGTGCGCGACGGCAGCAATCCGAGCACGGTCTCGCAGCAGGTCGCACAGGGCCTTTCGCAGGTCGACACCGCGCTGTCGCGTCTGTCGGCGACGCGCGGCCGCGCCGGCGATCTGCTGAACCGCGTCGACAACATCAGCGACCGGCAGGAATCGCTCGGCCTGCAGCTCGAGGCCGATCGCTCGCGCGCCGAAGACCTCGACATGGTCAAGGCGCTGTCGTCCTTCCAGACCCAGCAGACCGCCTACTCGGCAGCGCTGGGTTCTTACGCACAGATCCAGAAACTGTCCCTCTTCAACTACATCAGCTGAATACCGAACGCTCAAGGAATTTCCCGACACCATGGCGCAATCGGTTCTTGGCAGCCTGACCCTCGGCTATCGCCCTCTCTGGAATCGCGCGCGAGCACTCGCGGGCATCCAGCTTTTCGTGCATCCCGACGACGACGGAATCGACGGGCAGCATCTGCTGCGTACGCTCTCGGAGCTCTGGACCGCCGAATCGCCGGGCCTGATGCTGACCGCCGCGTCGCGTCGATTGCTGACCGGACTGCTCGCCCATGCCACCCGCGCCGACCCGGCCATCGACGTGCCGGCAGACTGGCTCGCCGACGCGGCGCTTCGCAATGCGGTCCAGTCGGCACGCCAGCGCGGCGCGCACGTGATCGTCAGCGGCACGCCGGCCGTGCTCGCATCCGACAAGGCCGGCATCGAGCGTGTCGCCGAACGGCGCGCCGTGCAGCTGACGCCGGCCGATGCGGCGAGCGCGCTCCAGGCAGCCCTGCGCGCACGCAACGCCGTGGCCGGCGGACGCATGGCGGGAAGCGCGGCCGACAGCCCTGTCGCCGCCAATACGCTGGTCGACGGCGTCGCGAGCCGTGCGTTGGCCGAACACGCGCTCGACCAGCAGGGTGCCTGGGCGGTTGCCGGCTGGCCGATCGAAGATGTGCTGCATACCTATGCCGGCCAGCCGCTGCCGATGTCGCGCCGAGCCATCGTGCAGACGATGAACGCGATCGACGCCGAGCATTCGCTCGACCGCATCGAGCTGATGTTCGGCCAGGAACCGAGCCTCGCGTACCAGCTGCTGATCTACCTGAATTCCGCCGGACTGGGTCTGCGCAACGGCGTCGCGTCGCTGCGGCACGGCTTCATGATGCTGGGCTTCCGGACGCTGAACAAGTGGCTTTCGACGCAGCTGCCGCATGCCACCGAAGACCCGAACCTGCGACCGGTGAACACCGCGATGGTGTTGCGCGGCCACCTGATGGAACACCTGATGGATGCCGGCATCGAGGACGACTTGCGGCGCGAGGTGTATCTGTGCGGCCTGTTCGCACAGCTCGACCTGGTGCTGGACGAGCCGTTAAGGGCCAGCTTCGCGCGAATTCCGCTGTCCGACCGCATCCTGTCGGCGGCGATGTCGGGCACGGGCCCCTATGCGCCATCGCTGCAGGTCGCCTTCGCGCTGGAATCGGACGACCCGACCATGGTCCGGACGCTGCGCCAGTCGTACGAAATGGGCACGGAAGACATCAACCGCGCGCTGCTGCGGACGCTGGCCGCCATGCCGCACTGACGACGGCGGAGTTGCTGGGCTAAAAAGGGTGTCGGTCGAGAGAACCCTTTTGGAGACAAGCCATGAAATCACGGATTCGCGCCATGGCGCTTGCAGCCGCCCTCTGTGCGTCCCTGATCGCACCGCCCGCCCTCGCCCAGACGCAAGCCGAGCGGCGCGACGAGTTCTTCTGGCTCGGGGAGATGAACAAGGCCACAGCCGTCATCAATACCGGGCAGGGCCTGCTCGACAAGTCGATGGCGCCACGCATCGCGGCAGGTGTCGCCAAGGTCGTTGCCGACGGCAACCAGCCCGGCGGCAAGCGGCCTTCGACCGTGATCACCTTCGAGCCGATGCTGATCGCCGCAGCCGGGGAAGACGTGACGCTGCTGCATGCCGGCCGGTCGAGCCAGGACATGCACGCGACCTATCGCTCGGCGATGCTGCGCGACGACATGCTGCGACTGGCCGACCAGCTCAAAAGGACGTCGCGGACGCTCGTCGCGCTGGACGAACTCAACAGCGACTGGACAGCCTCGCAGGAACTCGCGGACGTGCTGATGCGCAAGTACTGAAGTACGAAGGCGCGCTGCCGATGAGCGAGCGCGAATTCCGCAGCCTGCTCGATCCGGTGGCGATCGTGAAGGAGCGCGCGACGGTCGGCGGTCCGCAACCGGCCGAAATGGACCGCATGCTGAAGAGCGCGAACCAGAAGCTGGCGCAGCAGGACGCCTGGATCCAGGAGAAGCGCACGCGCATCGACACATCGCTGGCACGGCTGGACTCGGATTTCGGCAAACTGCTGGCTGGCGCCAAGTAAACCGAAGGAGTTCACATGTCACAGCTTTCCACTGAAATACCAGCCAGCCGCCCGCCGCTGCCGCCCTTCACGCGCGAATCGGCGATCCAGAAAGTCCGCCTGGCCGAAGACGGATGGAACGGCCGCAATCCGGCCAGGGTTGCGCTGGCCTATACGACCGACACGCGCTGGCGCAATCGCGCGGAATTCGTCGCCAACCGCGAAGAGGCACAGGCCTTTCTCGAGCGGAAGTGGGCGAAGGAACTGGATTACCGGCTCATCAAGGAACTGTGGGCCTTCACCGGGAACCGCATCGCCGTGCGCTATGCCTACGAATGGCATGACGATTCCGGCAACTGGTTCCGCTCCTACGGCAACGAGAACTGGGAATTCGCCGCCGACGGACTGATGGCAGTGCGCCATGCGTGCATCAACGACCTGCCGATCGCCGCATCGGAGCGCAAATTTCTCTGGCCGCTCGGCAGGCGGCCGGACGACCATCCGGGACTTTCGGATCTGGGGCTCTGATCCGAACGATGTCGCACTAAGTCCCGAAAGCGGATTCAAGAAACGCCCGGCGGTGCCGATATTGCAGGTCAGGGGTCAGGTGGCTCCGGCAAAGGACTGTATGAAGGGCGTCGTTTTCCAGGAATTCATCCAGATGGTCGAGTCGACTTTCTCCCCGGACATGGCCGACCGGATCATCGACGCCTCGAACCTGTCGACGGGCGGTGCCTACACATCCGTCGGCACCTACCACCACGACGAGATGGTGCAGCTGGTCGTCCAGCTCAGCGCCAACACCGGCATTCCGGTGCCGGCCTTGCTGCACGCGTTCGGCAAGCATCTGCTGGGACGTTTCGCGGTGATGTATCCCAAGCACTTCGCCGGACGCACGAGCACGTTCGACCTGCTGGAAGTGCTGGACAACAAGATACACGTCGAGGTCCGGAAGCTCTACCCCGACGCCGAACTGCCGGTGTTCGACCACAGCTTCACAGGGCCGGGCACCATGGCATTCGTCTACCGCTCCAAACGCCCCTTCGCCGATCTGGCTTCCGGACTGATCGCCGGCTGCATCGACCACTTCCGGGAAAGCATCGAGGTGACGCGCGAAGACTATCCCTGCGAAAGCGGTTCCCACTCGCGTTTCGTGCTGCTGAAGACGGCCGATGCAACCGTCACCTGAAAAAGACCTTCTCGAGCGCCGCCTCGCTCGCGCCAACAGCGCGCGCCAGCAGGCCGAGCAGCTGCTGGAAGAAAAAAGCCTGGCGCTTTACGAAGAGGCGCAGCGCCGCGAGCAGGCTGTCGTCGATCTCCAGGAGAGCGAGGAGCGCTATCGCCTGCTGGTGCAGCTGTCGCCCGACGCGATCCTGATCGAGTCGGGGGGCGAGATCGTCTATGCGAACCCCGCTGCCTGCCGGATGTTCATCGGCTGTGCCGAGGAAAGCGGCTGGCCGCACGGCAAGGACATCGTGTCGCTGGCCACGCCGGATTACCGCACGCGGGCGCAGGTCGCGATGGCGCTGCTCGACGACGGCGAAACGGTCATCGGCGGCGAAGAGGAGGTCAGCGGACACGACGGCAGGATCATCGACGTGGCAGTGACGCGCATCGCCTTCAGCTACCGCGGCAAGGCTGCGATACAGATGGTGGCGCGCGACATCTCGCATCGCAAGGAGCTGGAGAACAAACTGCTCGACCAGGCCACGCACGACGCGCTGACCCGTCTGCCGAACCGTACGCTCTTGCGCGAGCGTCTGGCCGCGGAGGTCGCGACCGCCCGGCGACACGGCCACGCGGTGTGGGTGGTGTTCATCGACCTCGACCGGTTCAAGTTCATCAACGACAGCCTCGGCCACGGCGTCGGCGACATGGTGCTGAAGCTCGTCGCCGACCGGCTGAGCGCCGCGACCGGGCCGAAAGATACGGTCGCGCGGCTCGGCGGCGACGAGTTCGTGCTGGTCGTGCCGGACCGCAATCACGATTCCGATCCGGGCCGGTTCCTCGACTGCGTCATGGCGCAGCTGGTGCGTCCGATGGATGTCGCGGGCCGCACGCTGTCGCTCACTTCCAGCGTCGGAATGTCGCGTTTTCCGGACGACAGCAGCGTGCTCGAAGACCTGGTGGAGAAAGCCGACATCGCGATGTACCGTGCCAAGCAGCAGGGCCGCAACAACTGGCAGCTCTTCACTGCGGCGATGCAGGAAGAACTGCAAGACAGGGTCCAGGTGGAGACGGCGCTGCACACGGCACTGGCCCACAACGAAATGTTTCTGCATTTCCAGCCGCAATTCGACGGCAACGGAAGCAGCGTCGTGGGAGTGGAGGCGCTACTGCGCTGGCGGCATCCGAAGCTCGGCAACATCGTGCCCGACCGCTTCATCCCGCTGGCGGAGGAAAACGGCCTGATCGTGCCGATCGGCGCCTGGGTTCTGCGCACCGCATGCATGCAGTGCAAGGCCTGGCAGGAGTCCGGGTTCCCGACGCTGCGCCTTTCGGTCAACCTGTCGCCGCGCCAGTTCGCGCAGGCCGGCTTCGTCGATTCGGTGGCTGCGGTGCTTCGGGACAGCGGGCTGGACGCACGCTGGCTGACGCTCGAACTGACGGAAAACCTGGTGATGGCCGATGTGGAAGCCACCATCGTGAAGCTCGGCGAGCTGAAGCTGCTCGGCATCCAGCTCTCCATCGACGATTTCGGCACCGGCTATTCGGGCCTCTCCTACCTCAAGCGGTTCCCGATCGACGAGCTCAAGATCGACCGCTCTTTCGTGCGCGACATCGCGGCCGACGGCGAAAGCGAAGCCATCGTCCAGGCGATCCTCTCGCTCGGCCGCAACCTCAACCTGCGAGTCATCGCCGAGGGCGTCGAGACGGTGGAGCAGATGGCCTACCTCCAGGACAACGGCTGCGACGAACTGCAGGGCTACCTCTTCAGCCGCCCGCTGCCTGCACTGGAATGCAGGTCGTTCCTGGGTGTCGGCGCGCAGGCGGCGCAGCACGCGGCCGAAGCAGCCCGGCGTGCGCTGGACGACAGCTACGGGAAAGAGCTGATCCTGATTCCCGCCGTCGGGCTGCGCGACCCGGAGCGTCAGAGAACGCCGTCGGCCTTCAACGCCGACAGCTTTTCGTCGGACAGGCCGAGCAGCGACTTCAGCACCTCGTGATTGCCTTCGCCCAGAACCGGCGGAGCACTGCGCACCGGCAGGCGCTCGCCGTCGAACCGGTACGGAGGCGCAAGCACATCCACCGTGCCCGCCACCGGGTGCGGCTGCTTCGTGACCAGACCCGCGTCGGTCGCGCGTTTCGACTGCAGTGCTTCGAGCAGGCCAAGCACCTCCCCGCACGGAATGCCTGCCGCCGCAAGCCTAGATAGCAGCAGATCGCGCTTGCGCCGTCCGAGTTCGAGGTTGATCTCGACCATCAGCGCGACCCGGTTCGTCGCACGGGCCAGGTTGGTCGTGAAGCGCTCGTCGGCGGCCAGATCGGGCCGCTCGATGACCTCGGTGCAGAAGCGCGAGAACTGCTTGTTGTTGCCCACGGTGATGACCAGCGGCCCGTCTTCGGCATCGAATACGCCATACGGCACGATGGACGGATGCTCGTTGCCGTAACGCGGCGGATCGTCGTTCATCAGCAGCGCCTCGAGGCCGTAATAGGCGGTGATCATCAGCCCGCAGTCGAACAACGCCATCTCGATGTGGCGGCCGATGCCGGTCTTCTCGCGCTGGTAGAGCGCGGCCAGCACGGCCTGCGCCGAGTACATGCCGGTGAACAGGTCGACCACCGCGACGCCGAACTTCAGCGGCGGCTGCGTCTTTTCGCCGTTGATCGCCATCAGGCCGGCTTCGCCCTGCACCACCAGGTCGTAGCCGGGACGCGCGGCTTCGGGGCCGCTGCTGTCGTAGCCGGTGATGGAGCAATAGATGAGACCGGGCTGGTCCTTCTTCAGCTGTTCGTAGCCCAGGCCGAGCTTGTCGATGCCGCCGAACTTGAAGTTCTGGATCACGACGTCGCACTGCTTCGCGAGATCGCGCGCGATCTGCTGGCCTTCGGGCGTCTGCAGGTCGAGCGTGACCGAGCGCTTGTTGCGATTGACGCTGTTGAAGTAAGCGGTCTCGGTCTTGCCGACACGCAGACCCCAGTCGCGCGTGTCGTCGCCGCGGCCGGGATGCTCGACCTTGATGACTTCGGCACCCATGTCGGCCAGCACCATGCCGCACCAGGGGCCCGCCAGCACGCGGGACAGATCGAGGACGCGCACGCCGGCTAGCGGCAGCGCTGAATGGAACGAAGGCATTCGGGTTTCCTGTCGGGTCGATGAGAGAGCTTCAGGCAGAAGCGAGATGAAGATCGCGCAGTTCGCGCTTGAGCACTTTGCCGATCGCGCTGCGCGGCAGTTCGCCGAGCGTGCGCAGGTCGGCCAGCCGTTGCGTCTTGCCGGCGCGTGCGTTGTACCAGGCCATGATCTCCGGGGCGGTCTCTCCGGCGCCTTCATGCATCACGACATAAGCCACCGGCGTCTCGCCCCACTGTTCGGACGGCACGCCGATCACGGCCGCATCGTGCACCGCCGGATGCCCGCGCAACTCGGTCTCGATATCGCTCGGATAGATGTTGAAGCCGCCGCTGATGATCATGTCCTTGCGGCGGTCGATCAGCGTGAGGAAGCCGTCGGCGTCGAACACACCGACATCGCCGGTGCGGATGAAACGCTTGCCGTCGGCGTCGAACCATTCGGCTTCGCGCGTCTTCTCCGGCTGGTTGCGGTAGCCGGTCATCATGCCGGGCGAGTGGCCGACGACCTCGCCGACGACACCGGGCTCGCCGGCCAGTTCCCGGCCGTCTTCGTCGATCAGGCGGATGTCGCTGGTCGCTGCAGGCCGGCCGACGGTGTGCAGCTTGCCGGGAAATTCGTGCGCTTCGAGGATGCAGGTTCCCCCACCTTCGGTCATCCCGTAGAACTCGACGAGACCGCCCGGCCAGCGCGCGAGCACGTCGGCCTTGAGCGCGGCGCGGAACGGAGCGCTGGTGCAGAACTTGAACCGGAAGCTCGACAGGTCGAAGCCGTCGAACTGCGGACTCGCCATGATCCGCTGGTACTGCACCGGCACCAGCATCGTATGCGTGGCGCGTGCGCGTTCTGCGGCCTGCAGATAGCCGAGCGCGTCGAATTTCGGCATCAGCCAGACGCAGCCGCCCGCACCCATCGCCGGCACGAACGAGACGAGCGTTGTGTTCGAATAGAGCGGCGTCGCGAGCAGCATGACGCTGTCCGTTCCGTAGTCATAGGCCGCGCCGCGCAGGATGTGCGCCCAGCGCATGCCGTGCGATTGCACGATGCCCTTGGGCGTGCCGGTGGTGCCCGACGAATAGATGATGTTGAACGGATCCTCGGGTGCTATGGCGACAGGCATCGGGCTTGTGCCTTCAGGCACGAGCCAGTCGTCGAAGCGCTGCCCGGGCGATGCTTCGTCGAGCGCGATGCAGGTTGGTGCGTCCGGGCCTCCGGGCAGCAGGCCGTCCGCCGCGCCGTCGATGAAGAAGAGGCGCGCATCGGCGTCCTTCAGCATCGCCGCCATGCTCGTCGCGTTGGACGAAGGCGCAAGCGGCGCGGGCACGACACCGGCGCGCAACGCACCCAGGAAGATCGCCGCGTAGCGTGCCGACGGCACTGCACACATCGCGATCACGTCGCCGGACTTCAATCCGTCGCGCTGCAGGGAAGCGGCGATGCGGTCCATGAGTGCGTCGAGCGCGGCGTAGTCGAGGACTTCGGCGCTGCCGGCATCGCGCAGCGCAGCGGCGGTCGGCCGAAGCTGTGCGTGCTCGCGCACCAGATCGGGAAGCGTGCGGAACGTCGACATGGTCAGGCCGTCGCCGCTTTACCCAGCGCGATGTAGCGCTGCAGATGGTGGTCTTCGTCGCCGAACTGGTGATCGATCATCACCAGCCGCTTGGCATAGTGCGGCAGCGGAAGCTCCCAGGTCATGCCGATGCCGCCGTGCAGCTGGATGGTTTCCTCGGCGACCAGCGCACCGATGCGACCGATGCTGAACTTCGCGGCCGACAGCGCGCGCTCGCGCGTCGTGCGATCCGCGTCGATGGCGGCAGCGGCGTTGATGACGGCCGAGCGCGCCTGCTCGATCTCCAGCAGCAGATCGGCCATGCGGTGCTGCAGTGCCTGGAAGCTGCCGATCGGCAGGCCGAACTGCTTGCGCGTGCGCAGGTAGTCGAGCGTCGCTTCCTTGGCTGCTTCCATCGCGCCGAGCGCCTCGGCGCACAGTGCGAGCAGGCCACGGCCGACCGCGCGTTCGAGCGTGGCATGGCCCTCGCCTTCCGCACCGAGCAGTGCATCGGCGCCGAGCTTCACGCCGTCGAACGTGAGCTCCGCGACGCGGCCGCCGTCGATGGCCAGGCCACCGCGCACGGTAAGCCCCGGCGTACTCGCAGGCACCAGGAAGAGTGAGATGCCGGCTTCGTCTTCCATGTTGCCGGACGTGCGCGCCGACACCAGGAACAGGTCGGCCTGTTCGCCCTGCACGACGGCCACCTTGGCGCCGTTCAGCACCCAGCCGTCGCCAGCGCGCTCCGCCCTGGTCTGCACATGCGCCAGCTCGTAGAACGCTTCCGCCTCGTCGTGCGCGAGCGCCGCGACGACGGTGCCGCCGATGATGTCCGGGAGGGCTTCCTTCTGCATTTCGCTGCCGGCCGCGCAGAGCGCCTCGCCGACCGTCACGGCGCCGAGCAGCGGCTCGACGACCAGTCCGCGTCCCAGCGCCTCGAAGACGACGGCGATGTCGAAACCGCCGCCGCCGAAGCCGCCATCGGCTTCGGTGAACAGCGCGCCGATCACGCCGAGTTCGGCGAACTGCCGGAACATCTCCTTGCTGAATCCGTGGGCCGATTTCGCGATGCGGTCGCGCGCATCGAAGGCGTACTGCTCGGCGATGAAGCGGTTCAGGCTGTCGGCGAGCATGCGCCGGTCTTCGGTGTGTTCGAAGTTCATTGCATGTTTCCTCAGAGGCCCAGGATCATCTTGCTGATGATGTTCTTCTGGATTTCATTCGAGCCGCCGAAGATCGACAGCTTCCGGTTGTTGAAGTAGCGCGCCGCAGCGGAATTGGCGAAGGCGGGTCCGAAGGTCTCGCCTTCGAAGCCGTCCTGCAGCGCTTCGGCGACGAACGGTCGCGCATGGACGCCCGCCGCGCGACGTGTGAGCGACGAGATTTCCTGGCGGATCTCGGTGCCGCGAATCTTCAGCATCGAGCTCTCCGCGCCCGGCACGCCGCCGCCGGCCACCGCTGCGATCACGCGCAGATTGGTGGTCTTCATGTTCTCCAGATCGATCTCGACACGCGCCAGGCGTGCGGCGAAGCCCGGGTCTTCGGCCAGCGGCCTGCCGTGCCTGGTCCGCGTCGCGGCGATCTCTTTCAGCTGCTCCAGCGCGGCCACCGAGAAGCCGACGCCGGCGATGTTGGTGCGCTCATAGGTCAGCAGGTACTTGGCGCATGTCCAGCCCTTGTTCTCCTCGCCGACCAGGTTCCCGGCCGGCACGCGCACGTCGGAGAAGAACACCTCGTTGACCTCGTGCTCGCCGTCCAGCGTGATGATCGGGCGCACGTCGACGCCGGGCGACGTCATGTCGATCAGCAGGAAGCTGATGCCCTGCTGCTTCTTGGCTTCGCGGTCGGTGCGGACCAGGCAAAAGATCATGTTTGCATGCTGGCCGAGCGTGGTCCAGGTCTTCTGGCCGTTGACGATGTAGTGGTCGCCCTCGGCATCGACGCCGCGCACGGCCGATGTCTTGACCGCCGCCAGATCGGAGCCGGCACCCGGTTCCGAATAACCCTGGCACCACCAGTCGGCGCCGCTCAGGATGCGCGGCAGCCAGTGGTCTTTCTGCGCTTCGTTGCCGTACTTGATCAGCACCGGTCCGAGCATGTTCAGTCCGAAAGGCACGACGCGCGGCGCGAAAGCCAGAGCGCATTCGTGCTCGAAGATGAACTTTTCGACCGCAGTCCAGCCCGGCCCGCCGTACTGCTCGGGCCAGTGGTTGGCGAGCCAGCCGCGCTCGTTGACGATGGCGTGCCATTCCTCCATGTCGCCCTTGGCCAGAATCTGCCCGCCCCTGACTTTGCTGGAGAGCCGCAGCGGCAGCTTGTCGGCGAGGAAGGCGCGCACTTCGGCGCGGAAGGCTTCTTCTTCGGTAGTGAAATTCAGGTCCATGCGAAGGCTTTCTTATTCGGATCGATTGAGGCTGGCGAAATCGGCGCCGCGTTCGACCAGGTCGACCAGCAGAGGCGACGGTTGCCAGAACAGCGGGTCCTGCTTCGCGAACTCGCGGATGTCGGCCAGCACCTTCGGCAGCCCGACCGTGGCGGCGTACTTCATCGGCCCGCCGCGATGGCGCGGAAAACCGTAGCCGTAGAGGAAGGTCACGTCGACGTCGAGCGGTCGCAGCGCGATGCCCTGATGCACGACGTTCGCGCCTTCGTTGACCATCGCCGCCATGTAGCGGCGCACGATTTCCTCTTCGGTGAAGGTGCGCGGCACGATGCCGGCGCGTACGCGTTCCGCATCGACGATGGCCAGCACTTCCGGGTCGGGCACGCCGGTACGGGCGCCCTCGGGATACAGGTAGTAGCCGCGCTGCGTCTTCTGGCCAAACCAGCCGCGCTCGCAGAGGCGGTCGGCGATCTGCACGTAGCGCGTCTTCGGATCGCGCGTGGCCGACTTGCGCTTGCGCGTGGCCCAGCCGATATCGCCGCCGGCCAGGTCGGACACCTGGAACGGCCCCATCGGATAACCGAAGTTGCGCAGCGCGGCATCGATCTCGTACGGCGAAGCGCCGTCTTCCATCATGTGGTCGGCGGCCTGGCGGTACACGGCGAGGATACGGTTGCCGATGAAGCCGTCGCACACGCCTGCGCGTACCGGCACCTTCCTCAGCTTTTTCGCCAGCTCGAAGCCGGTCGCGACCACGTCGGCGTCGACCTTGGCCGGCACCACGATTTCCAGCAGCTTCATGATGTTGGCCGGCGAGAAGAAGTGCAGGCCGAGCACGTCGCCGGGGCGCGAGATACTGGCTGCGATCTCGTCGATGTCGAGGTACGAGGTATTGGTCGCGAGCACAGCGCCCTGCTTGCAGACGCGGTCGAGTTCGGCGAAGACGGCCTTCTTGACGCCCATCTCCTCGAACACCGCTTCCACCACGATGTCGACCGAAGCCAGTGCGTCGTACGAGGTGGCGCCGGTGAAGCGGGCCATCACGGCCGCTTTGGCTTCGGGCGTCATGCGACCTTTTGCGACGAGGCCGTCGTACACCTTTTCGACATGCGCACGGCCGCGCGCGAGGCTGGGCTCGTCGCGCTCGATCATGGTCACCGGCAGACCAGCGTCGAGCATCGCGACGGCAATGCCCGCGCCCATCGTTCCGCCGCCGACGATCCCGGCGGACGCCAGCGCGCGCGGCTTGGCGGCTTTGGTCTCAGGCGCCTTGAGCACTTCGCGCTCGGCGAAGAAGGCGTGGATCAGGCCGGCGCGCTGCGGGCTTTCCATGCACTGCAGGAACAGCTTTCGCTCCAGCGCCATGCCCTCGTCGAACGGCAGCGTAAGCGCGCCTTCGACGGCTTCGACGATCTTCATCGGCGAGAAAAGACCGCGGCTTTTCCTTGCGGTGTCGGCGCGCGCGGCTTCGAGCGCGGCGCGGCCGGCTTCGACATCTGCAAGCGCAACGGCTTCGCGCGTGCGGCGCACGGCCGCCTTGGCTGCGATCAGTTCTTCTGCGTAGGCGATGCCATCGGCGAGCGCGTCGGTACCGTCGCCGAGCTTGTCAACCAGTCCGATCGACAGCGCTTCTTTCGCGTCGACATGACGACCGCTCAGCATCAGTTCAAGCGCGGGCTTCACGCCGATCAACCGCGGCGTGCGCTGCGTGCCGCCCGCACCGGGCAGCAGGCCGAGCGTCACTTCGGGCAGACCCAGCTTCGCGGACGGCGCAGCCATTCGGTAATGCGCCGACATCGCGATCTCAAGCCCGCCACCCAGCGCAGCGCCCTGGATGGCGGCGACCACCGGTTTGCTGCAGTTCTCGATCCGCAGGCAGACATCGGGCAGCGATGGCGGCTGCGGCGGCTGGCCGAACTCGCGGATGTCGGCGCCCGCAACGAAGTTGCGGCCGGCGCCGACGATCAATACCGCAGCGGCATCGACATCCGCTTCGGCTGCTTCGATGGCAGCGACGAGACCGCGCCGGACATCGACGCCGAGCGCGTTGACGGGCGGGTTGTCGATCGTGACGACGAACACGCCGCCGGGCTGCGGCGATTTCCGGAACGTGACGGGACCGTCGGACCCATGAGCGGGTGTGGCGGGTGTGGCGTCTGTGGCCATGAATTTGTCTCCAATTCTTCTACAACCGAGCATTCTTGAGCCGCGTCGGCGCTTTGACAATTGCACAGCCGATTGACAGACTGTCAAAGAATTTTTGACAAAATCGACGGATGGACATTTCTTCGCTGACGCTGCTCGTCGAAATCCTCGATGCCGGCAACCTGAGCGCCGCCGCTCGCCGACTCAAGATGAGCCGCGCCAACGTCAGCTACCACCTGAACCAGCTCGAGCGCTCGGTCGGCGCGCAACTGGTGCGCCGCACCACCCGGCGGGCCGAGGCCACGGAGATCGGGCTACGGCTGTATCAGCATGGCGTCGCCATCCAGAGCGAATTGCTGGCCGCGCGCGAATCGGTCACGACGCTCGGCGAGGGCCTGCAGGGCCGCGTGCGCCTGAGCGTGCCCAGCGGCTACGGCCAGCTCGTGATGGCGGACTGGCTGATCGACTTCAAGCGGCTCTATCCGAAGATCGTGCTCGACGTGCTGTTCGAGAACCGCATCGCCGACCTGCTTCGCGAAGAAGTAGACATCGCGATCCGCGTGATGCCGGAACCGCCACAGAACCTGGTCGCGCGCGACCTCGGTCCGGTGCGCTACGTCGCCTGCGCATCGCGCGCCTATGCGCAGACACAGCCGTTGCCGGCGCAGCTCGACGAACTGCACGGCGCGCCGGTCGTGACTGCGGCGGTCATCGGGCGGCAGCTGCGGGTGTCGGCTTACCAAGGCGAGACACGCCGGGAAGTGGTTCTGGAGCCGACGCTGATCTCCGAGAACTTTCTGTTCCTGCGCCAGGCCATCCTCGCCGGACTGGGCATCGGACTGGTGCCGGATTACGTGGTGAACGCCGATATCCGGCGCGGCGACATCGTGACGACGCTCGACGACTGGCGGCTGTCGATCTTCGGAACGCAGATGTACATGCTGTACATGCCGAACCGGCTGCATACGGGGGCGATCCGGACGTTCATCGACTTCATCCTCGAGCGGGTACGGGGCCGCATGAACGAAAGCGTCGCAGCACCTTTCCCCACAGACGCTCACTTGTTCCGCTGACCGCCGGAGCGGCGGTTTGCACATACGATGCCTGCCGTTCGAAAACCGAGTCCGAGGCGCCGATGAATTCCACTTCTTCCAAACCAAACAGTTCCTTCAAACCGTTTTCCCGTCTCATCGACGGCGTGGAAAACTTCCGCAGCAAGCAGTTCAAGGAAAACCGCGAACTGTTCCAGCAACTGGCGACGCAGCAACAGCCGAAGACGCTGTTCATCTGCTGCGCCGACAGCCGCGTCGTGCCGGAGCTGATGACGCAGACCGATCCCGGCGAGCTTTTCCTTTGCCGGAACATCGGCAACGTGGTTCCCGCCTACGGCGAAATGATGGGCGGCGTTTCTGCCGTCGTCGAGTACGCCTGCACGGCGCTCGAAGTGACCGACGTGGTGGTCTGCGGCCATTCGGACTGCGGCGCGATGAAGGCGCTGCTCGATCCGAACGATCCGGTGTTGCGGAAGATGCCGACCGTGGCTTCCTGGCTGCGCAACGCCGAAGCCGCGCGCAGCGTCGTCGAGGCCACGCTTCCCGACCTGGAAGGCGCCGACAAGGTGGCCGCGCTCGTGGTGCAGAACGTGCGTACCCAGCTGGGGCACCTTCGCACCCATCCCGCCGTCGCCGCGCGACTCGCCACGCAGCAGCTCACGTTGCACGGCTGGGTGTATGACATCGAATCCGGCGACGTTCGGGCCGTCGATGAACTCAGCGGCGAACTGCGGCCGCTGCGCAACCTTCCGGATGCACTGGACACACTGTACAGCGCTGCCGAATGATCGTTCAGCGCAGTTTGAACGTGCGGCGGCTGTTGTCGGCCGTCGGGCCGCAGCTGCTCGTGCTCCTGATCTACGACATCGCGGTCACGTATCTGTATATGGTCGAGGGCTGGACGCGCATCGGGCAGGACAACCTGCCGTTGCCGCTGGTCGGCACCGCTGTCGCGCTCGTCGTGACGCTGCGCAACAACGCGGCTTACGCGCGTTGGTGGGAGGGCCGACTGCTGTGGGGCCAGATCGTCAACGATTCGCGCAGCTTCGTTCGCGGCCTGATCGCCATGACGCGCGACACGCAACTCCAGGTCCGCCTGACGCGGCATCAGGTCGCTTATACCCAGGCGTTGCGCCTGCATCTGCTGCGTGTGCAACCGTGGGACGACATCGAGCGTCTGCTTCCGCCCGAAACGCTGGAACGCGTCCGCGGACTTGCGAACGTGCCGCTGGCGCTGCAAACCGATATCGCGGACCGTCTGGGCGATGCGCGGGACGCTGGTCTTGTCGATGCGATCAGCCTGGCTGCGCTGAACGGCAGTCTTTCTGCGCTCGCCAGCGCTCAGGGTGGCTTGGAACGAATCAAGAACACGCCTTTGCCGAGGCAGTACAGCCAGTTTCCGCGCATCTTCGTGCGTGTTTTCTGCCTGTTGCTGCCGTTAGGGCTTGTGCATGACCTCGGTTATCTGACGCCGCTGGGCTCGGCGCTGGTGGGGTTCATGTTCCTCGCGCTCGATCAGGTCGGGATCGATCTGGAGGATCCGTTCGAAGGGAAACTGCACGATGTGCCGATGCAGGCCATCACGCGAGCGATCGAGCTTGATCTGCATCAGATGATCGGGCATCGGTCGAATCCGCCGCCGGTGGAGGTGAGGGACGGGGTTTTGAATTGAGATGACGTAAAAACGCCCCAGGGCCCGAAAAGGGCGCTGGGGCGCATGAATACTGGTGGCCTGGGTCGGAATCGAACCAACGACACGCGGATTTTCAATCGAAATCCGCGTGCGCAGCCAACTGCCGTCCAAACGCAATTCTCAACAAAATCAAGTGCTTAGAGCGCATTTGACAGAAGCCACTGTCTGTCAAAACGCAGTCATTCACACCCGTTCCCAATCATCATTGACAGAAAAACTGCCAGAGATTTGATGACGTCTGCATTGTAGTCACGAGCGCAAATTTCCGCCGCCCTGCGTCAGCCAAGACAACCACGACGGAGCACGGCGCCGTAGGCAGTTGGATGCATGCGCCGGCGGAAGTCAGTCATCCCTTATCCTTCGCTCATGGCGACTCAAGCACTCATCAACCCGGCGCAGTTGCGCTGGGCACGCGAGCGCGTGGGCTTGACGCTCGAGGACGCCGCGCAAGGCGCCAGCGTCAAGCCAGAGCAGCTTTCGGCGTGGGAGAGCGGAGATAGCCGGCCCACGTTCCGGCAGGCGCAGAATCTGGCGCACTCTTTCCACGCGCCGTTCGGCTACCTGTTTCTGAACGCGCCGCCTGAGGAGGCTCTCCCCCTGCCCGACCTGAGAACGGTCGCCGGCGCACCGGTCCCGCGGCCTAGCGTCGACCTCATGGAAACCGTGCGCATCGCGTTGCAACGGCAGGAGTGGTATCTCGAGTACCAACGAGACCACGGCCTCGAGCCCTTGCCATTCGTCGGTCGTTTCACCATTGCTGCGGACCCACGACGCGTCGCTGCGGATATCCGTTCGGTTCTCGCCGTCGAACTTGAGCAAGGTCAGCGGACGTGGGAGGTGTACTTCCGGGAACTCGTAGAGGCGGCGGAGCGAGTGGGCATTCTGGTGATGCGAAGCGGTGTTGTGGGGAACAACACCCATCGCAAACTGGATGTGAGCGAGTTCCGCGGATTTGCCATCAGCGACCCACTGGCACCCGTTGTGTTCATCAACTCCGCGGACGCCCCAGCCGCAAGACTATTTACGCTGCTCCATGAGTTGGCGCATATCTGGGTTGGTGCAAGCGGGATATCGAATGTCGCTCCGGGCAATAGCCGCCGCGAGGAAACGTTCTGCAACGCCGTCGCTGGTGAGTTCCTGGTTCCGGGCGAAGTGTTTCTGCGGCTCTGGAATGCAAGCAGTGCAGAGGTGGTAGCTCGCGTCGCCGAGCTGGCCACGCGTTTCCACGTCAGCCGCATTGTCATCATGCGTCGCGCACTGGATATGAATCTCGTCGACCGGGCCACGTACTCGGAGTACTACCTCGCGGCGCTGGCAGCTTTCAGAAATCAGGAGGGCGGCGGGGGCAACTTCTACCGAACCGCGGGGGCCAAGAACAGTTTGAGGTTTTCGCAAGCGGTGGTCACCGAAGCACTCAGCGGCCGTCTGCTACTGAGGGATGCCGGCCGGCTGCTGGGCGTCCAACCTGGCAAGATTCGTGAGTTTGCAGGGCAGTTGGGCATATGACGTATCTACTGGACGCCAACACGCTCATCGAAGCCAAAAATCGCTACTACCAAATGAGCTTCTGCCCAGGATACTGGACGTGGCTCACTCGAAACAAGCAGGACGGCCGGCTTGCCAGTGTCGAAAGCGTCGGCGCCGAGATTCGCAGAGGCACGGACGAGCTCGCGCAGTGGGCGATACAGCAAGCGGACCTGTTCCTGCCAGAGTCCGACGAGGACACTCAGACCGCGTTTGGAGAAGTTGCCAGTCACTTGGCAGGGCAGGCTGGAGGCATGAAGGCGGGGGCGCTCGGGGAGTTTCTCGGCGGAGCCGACCCGTGGCTGATTGCAAAGGCCAGAGTCCTAGGCCACACCATCGTGACCCATGAGCGGCTCAATACTGAGAATCGACGCAAGTTCTTGATACCGAACGTCTGCCAGCACTACGGCGTCGAGTGCATCAACACTTTTGAGATGCTGGACCGACTGGACGCCCGGTTTGTTCTTGAGGTCTGAGCACAAGTTCAACCTGCCGGGAAATCTGGGGTCAAAGCCTTCACTGTCGCGCCGATGACGTAGACCACGCTCTGCTACTTCCAGCTCTCCTGGCTGCGTGCGCTGAACCACCAAGGGGCAGTTTCAAGTGTTTGACTCCAGAAGGCCCAATGGAAGTGCCGACTTGGCCGACGGCACCGTTTAAAAGCCGTTGCTTCACGCTGGGCGAACACACCTTCGCCTTTGCGGCCCATCTTGGTCCACTCGTTACCTGCACTCGACCCGCTCATCTCGCAGAAAGGAGGGTCCGGCGAGAACAAGAAAGTACCTGACAAATCAAGTACTTACGAATTCTGCAGGTATCTTGTCCCGTCGTCTTTACTTGCTTCGCAGACGACGAAAACGGCAGCAAAGGCGCGAAAGAAAGCCTTGAAACCTGTACCTCTCACCTATTCCCAGTTGCTCGACGCCCAAGTCGTGCAGGTGGATTCTGGCAAGCTGAACCGCCAGACTGCGGCAAACCGCGCCACGGCGCTTCGAGCATTTCTGCAAGCAAACAACATCCCGGCGAACGATGTCGTCGGGTCTGAAATGCGTTTTGGCTATCTGGCTGCGACAGAGCGCTTGGCAAAAAAGCTTCGCGACGATGGCAAATCAGACCGCAGCATTTCGAACACCCGTGCCGCGCTGAAGCCTTGGCGCCTGGCAGTGACCGAAGATGACACGGCACGGGCACTGAGCAGTGGCGAAACGACGCCGTTCAAGAACGCAATCGCGAAGGTTTTCATTGGACATCCGTTCAAGCGCGTCGCGCGACAGGCTGGCGTTAGCAGCGATATGCTGTTTGGCTGGCTTCACGGGAAAATGCCGCGCGCGAGCAACGCCAAGGCTATCCGTCGGCTCGAAGCGTTCTTTTCCTTGGAGAAGGAGAGCTTGGTGACGCTCGCGGGCATCAAAGGAGATGCGCGACCGCGTGAGCAAGTGGGGCGTGCGCCGGAAAACGAGTACCGCTCCACACTGCTCGCGCGCACGTCGCAAAAGTTCTATCTCGTGCCACCCAGCGCGTCTCCTTTGCGCGCGCAGTGGCGCGCGCTCCTCGAGTACAAGACCGCCTTGGTTCCCGATTTGATGAGAAGCGGAAACAGCCGATGGACGTTTGCGCCGGTAGCCGTGCGCCAACAGACTGCGAGTAACTGGCCGTGGTTCTTGAACGGCGTCGAAGTGCCAAGCGCGAGTCCTGGCTGGGCGGCAGTTGGCAGCTACCTCGGATGGATGGCCTTGCCGAAGTCCGCAGGTGGTCTCGGCATCGCCGCTGATGAGTTGCAGACGCTCGCGTGGTTCGCTGTCCCTGGGCACATCGAACCATACCTCGCCTGGTGTCGTGAGCGCGCTGGGGGTAGGTACACCCGAAATGTCATGACTTTTCTCGGGACCGTGATTTGGCTCGTCCGACCAGAGAACGGCTACCTTTCGCAGCAGCCTCATATGCTCAACACGCTGCCGCGAGCCCTTCATTCCGAGAGCTGGGAGTCGCTATGCAGGAGGCAGTACAACTACTGCCTGAGACTCAAGCAGGCTCTGCAACCAGAAGTCGTCTGTGGCCGCGACCCATTCGCGCCAATGCGTTCGATTTTGGATTTGCCCGAGCCGATGGAAGCTCTGGCCGACATGATTCAGCGAATGCGGCTTGATAGACCGGTCGGCGGGTGTCCGCTCCGAGAGGCGGTCTGGGCCCGCGATTTGTTCCTCATGAAGTTGCTGGCGTCGAACCCGCTGCGCATGCGAAATCTGGCGACCTTGACTTGGACCTCGCTGAACTGCAACGGGTACCACCCGGACAATCAGGCAGCCCTTTACCAGCGAACGGGCGGAGCATGGTGGTTGTGGGTGCCGAAGACTCATCTCAAGAACCGGAGGGGAAGCAGCGCTGTCCGTAATTACGATGCGCCCGTCCATGAATCCGTGTGGAGAGACCTTGAGCGGTATCTGCACCGGCACAGAAGCCACCTCTTGCGATGGCCGAGTGAGCTCGTGTTCCTGCGCCGCGTTCGAGACCCTAAGCAAAAAGTCACCGTCCGTGGCCAACTGCCGCTCAAGCGGCTTGCCACTACAGCGCATCACCCAAACATGGAGATGAGTCGGCAGGTCATGGCGCTCACGAAGAAGTACCTGTGGAACTGCGATGGTATCGGTACGCATGCGTTCCGACACATGGTCGCGACATCCATCATCAAATGCGATGCCGGCACCATGAAGATTGCCGCACTGGTGTTGAATGACCAAGAGGCTACGGTCGCGAAGCACTACGCCTGGTTGCAAAGCGGCGATGGCGCTGAGCGGATGGGCGAGTTGCTAGGCAAGAGCTTGAATCGGATGTAAGAGGCGATGGAGCCGCGCGCCGCGCGGCTCCATCTTTATGCTGCCTCAACCGCCGAGGCCAAAATCAACCCTGCAAACTGACGCCGTCGGAAGTCCCGAATCCGACGTCTAACCGCTCGGTGGGCGGTCCGAAAGTTTTCGGGCATTGAGCATGCGCCTCGACCATGTCAGCGGCCGTCGGAAAGTGCTTCAGGAGCGATAGTGCTTTCTCACGCATGCGGCCGGGTACCCCAGGGGAAGCATCACCCTCGGCCAGCCTCATGAGGAATTGCCGCGTGCGCAGCACTGCGCGGGTACGTTCGTTCGGTCCGCTCATGGCATGGTGTGCCTTTCAGGCCCGGCAGGCTCGGCCCAAAAAATGGGAAGAGCGGCGGCGACCAGCCGCATATGTGAGCAGTCCGGGTAGTGCCGCGAGAGCCGAAGTGCTCGTTCGCGAATCTCTTGCAGCAACTGAGGAGATTCAGGAACGTTTTCAAGCCACAGCAAGAACCGCTCAGTCTCAACAACAGCCCTCGTGCGCTCTTCGGCCGTTGTCACGCGCCAAGCGCCACCAGTGCGACGGACTGCTCCTCGTAGACCGGGCACGCAAAAGTCTTGCACCAGAGAAAGGCAGTGGTTGCCAACCAGGGTTCTGATAGCCCGGTTAGAGGGTCGCACGGCAAAACGTTGTTGTTGACCAAGAGGTTTCGTTGCGGCGTGCTGTCGATGACCAACCATCTGTCGATGCCTTGCGCCGCGGCATGGACCCGGGCGGAATCCACAAGTGTGGTCCGTCCATTCAGAGTGCTGTGCGCAGCGAGCGGACTAGGGTGAATCTGACGACGAAGTACCTGTGGCGCGGCGGCAAGGTACTGCTCCAGCGCATCGGTATCCAGCACGAACGTGACGTCGTATCGACGTGCAATCTCAATCAGGGGCCAAGCCCACAGGAGCAGGTCGCTCGCAACAGGCGCATCTTGAAGCTCGATTCCGGGCGGATGAAGCACGCCTTGTGGGTTGAAAAAGCATACAGCTTCAACTCCAGCGTCAAGTCGCGCGTACAGCGCGGCGTCATCGAATTTTGAGAGAGATGGGGAGGTCAATTTCATAGGACGTTTGTGATGCCAAAGGGCCATCGTCCTAAACGACACGCGACACAGCAAGCATTTTCGATTACGAAATTCGATGCATGCGCATGAGCAGTGATGGCTACACGAAGTGCGGTTGGCAGGTCCCAACTCGCATGAAAGGCCATCATGAAGAGGAAAAAGTGCAACAGCCGCGATTCGGCGCGCGGGCGTCCTGGCGTGCAGCTTGAGGATGTGCGCGACGCCGCTGTCCGGCTGCTTCGCGAGAAGCGGTTCGTCGGGCCTGTCAACATCAGGCTCGAGCTGGGGACAGGGAGCTACACAACAATTCAACGACATCTGCGACAGCTAGGTCTGGCCCCGACGCTGGGGCGCAAGACGTCGCGCAGGAAGTAAGTTCCAGGCGGCCCTTGGGCCGCCTTCTCCTATTGCCGGTCGAGCTATCGGGCTTCGATTCAACAGTGATCTAAAGATGAACTAAAGCATGGTCAAGGCGCAGCTGTTCGATAGGCTGGGGGTCCCTGGTGCCGGCCGACGCTGCAGACCTCTCTGACCGCGCCGTATAAATCCCAGGGCTACATGCATGAGTTGGAGGAGGGGGCTGAATACACCGCGACCAACACAACGCATCAGCGGACGTTCAGATGCAACCCTGGGAGCACACTTAGAGGGGAACGGCGGGGCAGACAGGTCTCGAAAGACTGAGTGAGTGACGGCGGCTATCTCCGACCTTCATGTTCGTGCGACGAGGCTGGCTCCAGCATCCATATCGTTTCGAACAATGCTCGCCTCCCGGCGCGGTCGGGTTGGGGGAGCTTTGTTCGAATTCTAAGACTCCACCAACATCCATTCTTCGAAGTCCATCATTCGGTGAGCTTCTACCATCAACTATCGAAATCGCCTTATCGTCGTGACGCAAGAGCACCAGACGGACTTCCCAGCCGGTCGCGGTGACTGGAAAAATGGACACGGAGCGCCGAAGTACGTACTCGCCACGACGTGCCTACGGAAACTGCCTCCTCTCAGTCCGCTAAACTTTTCAGCAGTGCATCCCGGCCATCTTGGTAAAACTCGATGTCGAGCTTTGTCGCCATCTCATCAGACAAATCAAAAAGCTGGCGACGGCATGAAACGGGCAAGAGCAGCGACTTGGCCCCTTTTTCTACTGCCAACTCGGCGAGGGTCACTGCGTTATGAACTGGCTCGATGGTGCCACCCAACGTGACCTCACCGACCACCACCAATCCTCCCCGGACCGACTTCTTGAGCAGCGCGCTGGACAACGCGATGAGTGCCGCGATGCCGGTCTTTGCGCCGGATTTAGCCGAGTCAAATCCTCGTAGTTGCACTGAGAACTCGTGTGAGCGCGGGTCACGGTCTCCTACAAGTTGAAGCGCCCGCGCATAGAGATTCTGCTCAGCGCAGCGAATCGACTCCTTGAACGGCGCTGGAACAGGGTTGTTCAGCACCCGCACGCCGCTCCCCGGCCCCTCGGTCGCTTCCAAGCGAAACAGTCCAGGATGTTCGTCTTGCCCTCCCGGGCTTAGCGTCCAAATCTGTCCGCACTCGAGGGGTTCATCGCCAATGCCACCCTGGCTCTGAAGCTCGGGCGTCGACACGAACTTTTCGACGCCTTCTGCGCCAAGTGTGTAGCTGAAGTGAGTATTGCGGAACTCGGCTGCACCAATGCGCTTCTGCTGCTCCTTCACGCGACGTCGCACCTCCAAAGCAAGCCGCACCGCCCACTCAAGGTCTTCTTCGCCGACCTGCGCTTGCGCATCTGGATAGATGAGCTTAAGCAGCCCACTCACCGTCTTGTTCACGCCGTTGATGTCCCGTCCGCTCAGTGCACCGCCCCAGTAGACGCGTCCCTGCATGGCCGCCACGCGGCTTTGGCCACGCAGTTGGGTGAAGCACTCGGACAGGAAGTCACTCACAAGGCCGAAGTGCTCGGTGAAGAGCCCGGGGTTCAGCTTGGGCACTTCCCAGCCCGGAAGGAAGCAATGGATGCGGTCCATGAACGCGGTGTCGTCACGCATCTCGGGCGGCAGCGGGCCGAACAGATGACCAACGCGCTGCTGATGCTCCACGTCAACATCGAAGTTGCCCACGAGAACGATGGAGCCGTCAGCGCGGATGCTCTCCTTACCGCGTGAGAACTCTCCGCTCTCCATGTAGCCCTTCATGATGTTGACGCCATCCTTCTGGTCGAAAGAGACGCCCGACACCTCGTCGAAACACACCACGTCGTACTGGCACACGAGGCCACGTTGACCGCTCGAGTTGTTGACGAACATTCGCGCAACCGTGGCCTTGCCGCCCGAAATAAGGTGGGCATACGGCGAGACCTGCTGAAACAGATGCGACTTGCCGGTGCCGCGAGGGCCGAGCTCGACCATGTTGTAGTTGCGCTCGACGAACGGCACCATCCGCAGCAGCAACGCATCCTTGGCCCGCTCGGACAGCGTTCCCGGCTCGAAGCCCACGCTGCGCAGCAGAAGGTCCCGCCACTCGGCGGTCGAGAAGCTCGCTCGTCCTTTGGCCAGAACGTCCAATACCTCGCGTTTGGAAAGCTGGATAGCTCTCAAGGCTTCGACCCCGAAAGGTCGCCCACCCTTCTCCTGAGCAATCGAAGCGTCGTAGCCCAGCGTCACCTCGGCGTAGAAGCCGCCCGTCAGCATCCGCTCGTTGTCCTTGACCATTTCCGGGGTCAGCCGCACATCGTTCAAGCGCAAGCTAGGCAAGGTCGCCACATACGAATCCGTCTTGGAGTCGAGCCGCACCGTGATGATGTCGATGATTTTCACGGAGCCCGACTCGCGGGCCCTGGCTTTGAACAGCTCTTCCTCGCCGGCTTTGACCGTGCGAGAACCCAGCTGCCGCTGCACGATGTCCAGACCCTCCTGGATTTCTAATTCGTCCGTGGTGGCACAGTAGCGGCCAAGCAGGAATTCCACGACGTAGGTCGGCACGGGGAACTGGCGGCTGAAGGTGCGCACCAAGTCCTTGCGCACAACATAGCCTTCAAATGCGTGCGTGGCCTTGCGGTCCAGGTCGTCGAGTTGCATGTCTAGTTTTCTCCCACCGCGGTCGCCCGCTTCTGCAGAACCTCACCGTCGGCGCTGAGCACCACCACCACGGCCGCTGCGCCCATGTGGTCATCGTCTGCCACCGCCAGACTGGCCTTGCCGCCGTCGAGAGCCTTGGTGCTAGACGCGAGCGAGCTGGAAGCCAATGCAGCCTTGGTCCGAATGTCCACACGCTGGCCCGGTGCAGTTCCTTCCACGACGACAGAACAGCGAAGCCCCTTCCACGCCACAGACCGAATCGTGACCAATGCAGCCTCGCTGCTGGCTCCGGCGACCTGAAGTTGCAGCATTGGTACCAGGCACTCCTGAAGGCTGATGCCACCGTGGGCGTACTCGGTGCCGGCGCTGAAGCACGCAACCCCCGGTGCATACGCCACCTGCACATCCTTGCACCAGTCCCAGCCAAACGTCAGCGGGGTGCCGTGCGCGCTGTCCTTCAGCACTGCGCAGCGACCCCAGCGGGTTCCGGCTTGGTGCTTCGGCAGCTCGGTTTTCGGCAACCCACCTGGCATTAGCAGCCAGCCGTGGTCGGTGACGATGCGAACGCTGTTCCAGCCGGCCTCTATCAGTTCTTCGACACGCTCGACCACTTGGTCCAGCTGGGTGACAAGGTCACGGGCCAGGCGCACGCCGTGCTCGTGGCCATAGTGGTCCAGGTCGCCGGCTTCGGTCCAGGCCTTGCCGAGCGGGTCACCCTTGTCATGCTTGTCCAAGGGCTGCACACCATGCTCGGCCAGCAGCTTTCGGAAGCTGTAGCCGGAGATTGGCTCGAAGTCGACACCGTCCGCCGAGCCCACGACGTGGTTGGACACCGGTGAGCACCAGGGCTTTCCTGAGGCCGTCACCGACGGCAGGCTTGTCCAGTGCGCCGACACGTCGACCTTGCCAAGGGCCGCAAGTCGCTGACTCAGCCGCACCGCCACGTCGTACCGCAGGCCGTCGACGAAGACTGTGCAGGCACCAGCAACAGGCCCGTCGGCCAGCTTGGCGAGCGGGGGCAGGCCTCCTACAGCCTTAGCGGCCTCCTGCAGGCGACGTGCGGCCTCCTCCAACCACGGCAGGTAGACCGCTCGCAAAGTTGCCTTAACTGCGTCCGAATCCGCCTTGGCATGAACGGAGCCCATCGCGTTAAGCGCCGCCTCATCCACCTCCCAGCCACTGTGTTGGTAGCTGCTGGCCAGTTCGGCAGGTGACTGGCCGGTCGGTGCAAGGGCGCTGCGCTCGGCCACCTTAGCCAGATGCGCCAAGGCCGTCACCAAAGGTGAGCACCCCATCCGGGCCCATAGCCATCCACGGCGCATGCCGTGCTCATGCTCGGCCGCCAACACGGCCGTGCGGGCTTGGGGTGCGTCCATGCCGGCGCAAGCTGACAAGGCGTAGCGCAGCGCAGCTTCGCTTTGCTCGTTGACCTGCGGATAGCCCGCCAACTGGCTTTGGTCGGGGAATAAACCCAACTGGGGCAGCTGCACCTTAGCAAGCAGCCCGAAGACGTTGGGAAAGCTGCTGAACGAATCCTGATAGAGCTGAGAGACCGCAGACCACTTGCCTTCTGCCTTGGCAAGCCGTTCGGCCGCCACCAGCGCGCCGTCGGCGATGGGGTCGAAGCCGAAGTCGGCCTTGCAGCGTTTGGCAAAAACGTCCCACAGCACGTCACCCCACAGGCGGCGGGTCGCTTCGGCGTCGTTCAACCACAGCAGCAGGTCACGCGTCGGGTTGGGCGCCATCAAACCCAGCAACCACTCGGCGTTGATGGCCCTGTCTTTGAGTTCGTCCACGCCGTGTGACAGCAGCACACCGGCTTGCAGTGCCTGACCCAGAGCCTCCTGGGTTGCCTTGTCCTGTGCCACGTCCAGACCCAGGCCACCGTTCTTGGAGGCCAGGAAGGCGCCAGGAGTCCAGTCTTTGGCGTTGGACTGGCTCCAAAACACGCCGCGGTACTGCAACTCAGCCAGCGGCTGAAGGGCGCGCGGACAGCTTTCGATGGCGCGCAACTCGGCGCGACTGACGCCTGGCAGGTAGACCACCGGCACGCCCTCGAGTTTGACCTCGGGCAACAGCCCGGCGATGGCACATTTGAGCCAGATGGCCGGGCCGCTGCGCTGTGCCGGCGCGTATGCGCCGAGCATGTACAGGTTAGGCAACAGCTTGCTCAGCGCTGGCATTGCGGCAAGCCAATGGCCCTCCTTGTCGGGCCACAGAATTGCCGCGGCAGGTGTTGCGGCGTGAGAGTTGCCCTTGGCTGCGGACCGCACCACCGTCGCAAGCGCGCTACCCACTGAATCAGTCGATGGCGAACCTTGAGGCGCCGCGCTCATTTCAAGTCCCAGGAATTGGAGAGAACGTCCAACAGGTCCCGTTGACGTTGCTCGACAACTGCCGGGGTCCAACTCGGCGTATTGAGCACCTGAGTGGTCAGTACATATGACGAGACGCCCTGTTTTCCGCCGAAGTAGGCCTTCTTCTTGCGCTCGAAATCATGGTTCTGCGCTTGCGAATTGCGTCGCTGGGTCAGGGGGACCAGGTTGGCCAAGCGATGCAGCCAAAGTAACTGGTCAGTGACGTTTGGCCACTGCGTTGCCCACGCCGACCCCGTCGCTACCGTCTGAGGCAAGACATGCTCGATGGTGAGCACCGCAGGGTTGTACGTGGCTGCGCCGTCCGAAAGAAATGAGTCCAAACGCAGGATGAGATAGTTCCTGCGCCGAGCTGCCATCAGGTAGACCTCACTCTGGAGGTGTTGCAAAAACGTCTGCTTCTCCATGTCGCTCAGCTCAACTGCCGTCACCGGCTGGGCCATGGAGTGGGGCTTCTCGAGTGCATGCAACACCCTAGCGTATCGCTCGATGCGACCGTTTACATCGTGCCCACACACATGCATGAACGCCGCGAGCCGCTCAAGGCGTTTGATGAACCAGCAAACATACGCTGCGTCCGAGTCGTGTTCGGCCAAGAACCGCATGGCGCTTGGCAGCCAATCCGAGTTGTCGATGCGGTTCAGCCAATGAAGCAGTGTGTTCACCTCGGCTGCATTGGCTGTCGAGACAAACTGTGCATGCTTGGCTACCAAATAAGCCTGCGCGTAAGGCTCGATGACCTTCGTCACCAATTCTTCGGCGGATGGCACTTTTTCAATCACGCGTTCGCGGAACTCTTCGAGCAAGGCACGACGAGCCTTGTCTTTCGCGTAAATCATGCGGATATGGCCAAACACCTCGGCGAAGCCATCGCGGCCGGTCTCGACCTCCAGCTCCTCCCAGGTGTCGTTGTACTCGTCGCGTAGGGCCGGCTTCACCTTGCCGATGACGTCGGACTTGATGATGTCAGTAGGCAGCAAGTCCAGCCCACGGCTGTTGAGCACCGAGAACACACGGAAGGCAGACTGCTGACTGGGCGTCGACACAGCTACCAAAAAACAGCGCTGCACCAGGAAGCCGCCGAACTGCGTGGCCGCCTGGGCGTCCGTGCCAAACGCCGCCTCCAGCCGCTGCAGGAAAAGCCTTGCATTGGCTTGGATATTCCGTTGGGACTCGTTGTCCAGTTGCGCCGGGTCCAGGCCCAGCAGCTCGTCCAGTGCAACATCCTGCACGTAACGTTTGAAGAACGCCCGGTCCCGCTCGCGAAGCGTCAAGCGGGGCTTTTGCGCAAGGCCTTCCAGCACATTGCCGGGCTCGCACAGGTAGCGGTGAAACGAATCGCGAATCTGACCCGTGGCCCGATTCGTCAAAGCTGCCAGCAGAACCGTCAACGTGGTCAACCGCTGCTGGCCGTCAATGACCTCGGATTGCGGCTTGCCCTCGTCCTTGATGAGCACAACGCTTCCCAGAAAATAGGTGTCCTCCTTGTCCTCCTTCAAGTAGAAGTCGTAGAGGTCAGAAAAAAGCTCGCCCGCCTGTACGGGTGTCCAAGCATAGGGACGCTGATAGCTCGGAATGACGTAGTCGAAATCCGAACTGAAGATTTTGGCTAGCGGGAACTCCGCTCCGCTGATTTTCTTGGTCATGGTTATCCTTGTTCTGCCTGGCTGCCGTGCCGTCAGAAGTGGTATTTTTCACTGCGCTGCTTGAAGGCTTGCTCCGAGCCCTCCATGATGTCCAGCACGGCCTCGGCAACACCCTTTCGGTCCAAGCCACCTTGGGCGCGGAGCTTGCCTCGACCGTCGCGTGCTTCAAGGGCATAAATCTGCTCAGCGTCCGCGTTGACGGGCAGGTTGGCGTTGTGTGTGGCAACTATCAACTGCCGCTTGCTTTTCGTAGCCCGGAGGTCACGGACCAGGGTTCGATAGATGAAGCTCGAGTCCAACTCGTCCTCAGGCTGGTCAATCACGATGGGGCCTTCACCTCGGGCCAGCATCAGGTTCAACAGAACCGTGTTTCGCTGTCCTTCTGACAGCGCACCGCTCATGGAGCCGGCAACAGTACGGTCCTCGCGCAAGAGTTCGACGTCAATGCCATCGCTCACTCTGGAGATGCGAACGTCCTCCCACAGGGCACGAACGTTTTCGCTGTCGAGATGCACGAACAGCGGTTGATGAAGAGCTTCCAGCTGCGGTATTTCCAGCAACATCGTGTTCGCTCTCGCGACCTCAAGCGTCTCCCATACCGACGCATCAGCACGCTTTGCCCAGGTTTGAAAGAGCTCTTCGCCGATGTCGTCCCAGCGGCGGGCCAACTTTCCTCGCTTGTCGGCCGGAGCCAACCTCCCCCATCCAGCCCTGAACGAGGATTCGTCAGACATGAACGAGGTGCTCAGGCGCACGGTCCGTGAAGCCACGGCCTCCTCGATGGCCTGTGCCGTTGCACGCCGTGCATCGAACTGGGCTCGCCACACACCATGCAGTTCTTCGAGCACCTGGGGAAACTTGTCGGCCTCGCTCTGCACGTCAGCCAGTCGCTTCTGCCGCTCCTCGACCAGCTTCAACTTTTCCTGGCGCTTCTCCTCCAAGTCTTGCATCCGCGCGACGTCATCTTCTTGAATGCCGCTCGCCACGCAAGCACCGCGGAAACGCTCCTGCACCGCAGCTATAGCCTCTTCGGCTTCCCGCGTGGCATCGTCCCCAACGCACGCGGCCATCACCTGCCGATACTCATCAACCGCCTTGCCGATGGCGGAGGCCAACTCGGCGCGCCCCTGCTCCATGCGCGTGACGGTGCTCTTGAACCAGTCGGCCTTGGGCCACCGCTCCGCATTGGCTGCCAATGCCTCCAGTGGCGTACCCAGGCTCTTCAACACGGCGTCCACCGATTCCAGCATCGGCGCGTCTGCAGACTTCATGCGCCCGAGATGGCGCCGAGCCTCCAGCGCCAGTTGGTTCAGCTGCGAGTCCTCTTGAACAGCATCTCGCGCCTTCAGCTGACGCTCCAGTTCAACCGCCTCTTGCTGCGCCTCGGCAACCTCGGCCCGCAGCCTGGCGGCGTCGCGCGTGCTTTGAAAAAGCGACTTGAGACGGGCCTTGAGTTCGCGCTCGGACGCCTTGAGCTCCAGCAACGGTGCCCCGCCTGCGGTGTCAATCAGGGACAGAACTTGCGCCTGCCCCTGCGCACCGTTGGTCATGCGACTGAGTTCTCCCTGGCTGAAGAACTGCAGTTGAAGTTGCCTCAGAACAGTGTTCAGGTCTGCAACCTCGCGCCCGTCCAACCATCGTTGCTGCCCTGCCGGCTTTCCAGGCGCATAAACCAAGGTGTCCGAGACCCCATTGCCCACTTCGAAGCTGACCCGCAACTCTGACCCGGCAGTGAGCGAATCCTTCAGCTGCTTTCGTTTGCGCTGGAGCGACAGGTCATCCTCTTCACCTTTGGCCGCAGGCTCATCGAGGCTAACGGCGAATCGCACGTACTCCAACAAGGAGGACTTGCCACTGCCTCGACCACCGATGACGCAGTTGAGGCCCTCTGAGAAACAGACCTCTTGGTCCTCCAGGAACTTCGCACCCTGCACCGCAATCTTGGTGATGCGGGGATGAACCAGCGCGTCGCTCGGCCGTCCGCCCATCAATTGAATGCGAGACAGCGGGTCCAGAAACGCCTGCCGAAGCGACTCGATGGAAGGCTTCGACATCTTGAGCCAGCTGTGCCTGTAGCCCAACGAATTGGCGATGGGCTGCCCCTGCGCATCCTTGCTGAGCGACTTGGCGTCCGAGGACATCACATAAGCGGGGTGGCATTCTTGCCGAGACCAAGCGCGATTGCGCCCTTTAACGATTTCAAGCACTCGCGGAGATGGTGGGTTGGCGGTCACCTCCAGCGCCATGAGCTTTTTGTTCTTGTAGTCCTCAATGTGCCGAGCGTCGTTCAAAAGGCCATCGTTCTGGTCTGAGTGTGCAGCAATGACGATGCCCTTGTGCTCGTCCTGCACCAGCTCAACCAGTTCCTTCAGGCTCACGGTCACGTTGTTCCGCCTGAGCGGCATGAGCCGTCCCTGTCGAACGCGTTCGTTTTCATCCAGGCCTAATTTGCACAACAACCGGTTCACCCGCCAGACATGGCTGGCTTTCTTGGCCGGCTCGAACAAACACAGTACGTGGTAGCCAATGTCCACCTCGAACCCTGGAAGGATGTGCAACGGCGGTCGACCCAACTCTCGAGCCACGGACTTGTTCTGCTCAACCAAGTGTGTCAGGAACCAGTCGCGCGGGTCGGTCTTCTGCGAAAAGTTGTGGTCCGTGACGCCCATCACTTCCAGGCCGACTTCGTGGCACCGATGCAGGTAGGCCCGAGCCACCTCCTGCAAGCGACGTTCGTCAGGCTTGGCTGGGCCGACGTTTCCCTGAGCGTCCGGGTCGGGCGTAACCATGGGCCGGCGCGGCTCCGGCAGCCTCGTGTCGGCATCGCCCCAGTGCGCGGCGTCCTCGGGCGTCTGCACCTGGAAGTCGCACTTGAACCATCGCATACCTTCGTAGTCAGCCAGGGTGCGCCTCACGTGCTGCCTTCTTCTGCGCCAGCGTTAAATGATGGTCATTGATACGCTCACCACCAAACACCTTGAACCAAGGCGCACTCTCGACATCCTTGCCGCGGTCCTTATCCCAGGTGATGTTGAGCTTGGGCTTCTTGTTGTGGCGCAGCACTTCGGCGTTCATGAAGGGGCGGATGTTCAGGCGCACGCCATCGTTTAACTCGGGGTTCCAGCCGATTGGCTGTTCGGCCAGCGAACTCCAGCGCACGAAGATGTCATGGGGTGGCTCGCCTTCGAGGATGAGTTCCAGACGGCGCTTCAGGGCCTGGGCTGCGGCCAGGCGCTGCTGCGCGTCGTCGATACCGTCACGCACGCCAGCTTCCTGCAGGCTTATCCAGTCGCCCAGGTAGGTGTGAATGAGGCGCTCCAGCTTTTTGCGGTCGAGCTGGTGGTAGTTCACCAGCGCGGCAAAGCCGCCCTTCAGACCGTCCCACACATGCCAGATGAAGGGGCGGTGATGAAAGCGCTTGGCATGCTGCTCGAAAAACTTCTCGCGCAGCCATACGTCCAGTCCCTTGCCGGCGCAGTCGGCATCACCCAGCAGCTTGTCGAGCACGGCAGGCTTCCAACTGCCGGGCTGCACGGTCTCCCATGCGTCGATGAGCAAGTTAAGCAGGCGCTTATGGGCGGGGTCCTCTTGCCGCACCGAGGGCAAGCAAACGATGCCGTCGTCGTCGGTGTGCTGGGTCAGCTTGTCGCAGCGGGCAAGCCAGGTGCGGGCCTCGTCAGCCAGCTCCATCGCCGTGTCGGTCTCGGCGGGCCAGCGGTAGCCCACCAAGCGGGCGACGGCGACTTGCAGCGGGTCGGCAGCGGGCTGTGGGTGGCCGTGGAACAGCCACTGTGTTGGGTCGTCGGAATACGGCTTGGGCAGCCCGTTGGGGTACCGCTCAGCTGCGACTTGCTGCCAACGGGCAAGGTCGAAGGGGACCTTTAGCAAAGTCTGATTCGTAATCTTTAACGTTGTGTCTAGGCTCTTTACATGCTCCGCGAATTCGTCGCTGGCCAGGAAGCACCAAATCGCCCCTAACGCAGTCTCGCTCTTTGGAACGACGACGGCCACATTGTTGTCAAAACGCTCTCCCTGGTAGAGGGCAACACGGAGACCACGCATGCGATTGATGGCGACTCCATACTTGCTCCACGCACGATTTCCGCTTTCGTGCATGTCGTGCAAGCGGTCCCGCGACGCAGTTGCATAAGAGGCGAGTTGCCCTCGACCAGATTCCCAGAGAATTGCGTGATGCACGCCCTCAAGCGCTGTGTTGCTTACATCGACGGTTGTTCGAAACGCCGCCCATCCATTGGCGGCGAGCTCCTCATGCTCCCAGAAAGTGGTGACGAATCTCTCCAGGTCGCCGGTAACCAGGCCCTGATAGCTTTCGCCGTGGCGCGCCAAGAGCTCGGAGTGGTTCTGAAGCACCTGCAAGCTGACTCGGGCATCCGGATTAGCCAGTTGACCTTTAAGACTGACTGATGCCACCGTGCCGCTGCGAAGCGTGGCAGCCTTTTCCTGCGCCCCTCTCGGGGAGCTTGCATCAATGCCGCGAAGCTGAAACCCCTCGGCAGCGGGAGCATTAGTCTGAGTAAGCAGAACTGCCTGGACAACCTCACCGCTGATAGTCTCAAACGCTCCAGGGCCGAGACGTGCCAACAGGTTCCATTGCACGGTTTGCAGTAATGATTCACGCTGCTTCTTGTAGCCTGTGAGGAACAGCCAGTTCTGAGGCATCACGATTTGCACGACGCCAGCCCCCTGCTCTCTGCTCAGTTCCAAACAGCGTTCGAGGAACACGTTGGCCAAATCGTTCTTTGCCAGCGGATAGTGCGCCTCGCAGTAACTCATCAGCGTAGCGTGTTGCCTGCCGCGGGCCAGATACGGCACGTTGGTCACCACCAAGTGGTAACGCTCATCCAGCAGCCGAGCGGCATCCAGCAAACCCTTGGCGGTGAACGCCAAGTCCCAGCTATCGTCATGCAGCTCGCTGGCCTGCCCCCACAGCGTGGCCGGGCGCTCGGTGGCCAGCGCGCGACCCAGTAGCTCGCGCAGGGTGTCGAAGCTGGAGGTGACCAGGTCGTTCTTCAGACTGCGCGCCGAGTCCAGCAGGCTGCCGAGCAAGGGAGCCTGTGCGAAGCTGGCGTGCAGAAGGCGTAGCTCCTGCCGCAGATAGGCGGCATTGGCGGCGTCATCCGGCACCAGGGCCACCCAGTCCTCGGGCTTGGCGGCGACCTTCAGGCCGCAACAGGCGACCCGCGGCGCGGGCATGTCGCCGCGCACGCCCAACGGGTCACCGTTCTCGTCGGGGAAACGCCAGGCCGCCAGGGCCAGCGCGAAGACCGCAATCTCCACGCAGCGGGCGTCCAGTTCCAGGCCGTGCAGGTTGTCGGCCAGCACGGTATCCACCGCGGCCATCGCACTTAGGCCTTCCGCCGCCATGCGCATGGGCACCAGCAGCAGGAATGCCGCCACCAGGAAGTGGCCCGAACCACAGCAGGGGTCCAGTAGCTTGAACTCGTCCAGCCTGTCCGGCCAGCCTTCGAACTTGCCGGCTGCCGGATTGCCGTCGTCCAGCGTGCGCAGGTAGGTCAAAGACACGGGGCAGGTCTTGCCGGGGTGGCGAGTCACCCACCAGGCGCCCAACGAGTTGTGAAGCAGGAAGTCCACCATGTAGGGCTCGGTGAAGAGCTGGGTGACGGCGGGCAGCTCGTCGGCGCCAATCTTCACCTCCGAGGCGTTGACCTCGTCCTTGCGCTTGGCCTGCCAGAACTGGTAAACCCAGCCCAGACTGTCACTGGCCTTGAACACCTCGGGCGACAGCGCGGCCAACAGGCGCTCCAGCTCGCGCTGGTGCTCGGGCGCAAAGCCCAACTCAAACACCGGGCTTTGCGGCTTGAACACCTGCGGCAACATGCGGGCGGCCAGCTTGCCAGCCAGTTCCCATTTTGTCTTGGCGCCGAGGTTCATTGCCGGTTCGGCTTCCTGCACCAGCGCCTCGCAGTCGTCCAGCGACACTGCCGCGCCCGGCTCCCACAGCAGCAGGCCGTTCTCGGCAAGGAAGCGGGCGAACAGCATGCGGTGCCAGTGCTCGTAGGCCACTTCCCAGACCAGGTGCCGCAGGCATTGCGTGTCGTCGGTCGCCTTGGCATCGCCAAGGGCGCGGCCATGAGCGCGTAGTCGGCGACGCATAGCCTTAAGCTCCGCATTCAGGTAGTCAGGGGCCTTGGCTTCGGCCACGGCCAACTGGCTGAGGGCGGCGCGGGCGCCTTTCTCCGCCACGTCGCGGGCGGCCTTGACGGCGTTCTCCAGTTGGCTGCGTAGAAGCTTGGCCAGCGGCTGATTGCTTGCATTCATTCTTTTTAGCTCCCCATGTTCTTTGCGGGCACGAACGACAGAGGTTCATCGTCCTTGTGCCAAAGCATCAGGTCGTCCAAGAGGTCGTTTCCGGCGTAGTTCTGTACATGAACAGAGACCGGCTTCCCAACTCTTGGCTTGCGACGTTTCGCCGTATTGAGTTCTGGCTGTAGTGCGTAAATTAGGACAGATTCAACGCAATCCAATAGCACAGCAGAGAGCTCTTCTGGCTCTACCCATTCCAGCGCGACGTACTCATCATGAAGGTCCATCAAGACCGAGCAGCGATAAACCTGCTTCGCTAGTCTGGCAAACTGTGGGTCATGCAGCTTCAGGGCGACATGATGGCCATTCGTGAAGCGCCGAGATGAGCTGGTCTTCCCAACGTACACCACCCTCTCTTCGCTGCCAGCACCGACCGTTACCAAGTAAATCGGCAGGCAGAAAAGAGGTTGCTCACCAAGTTCTGTTCGGACAAGGTCTTGCTCCTCCTTGTCCAGCCTGCCTTCCCACAGCCCGTCGATGAGTGCGTCTGCCTTCTGCAGATATTCGCGAGTTAGCTTCCGTGTCTCGGCCATGCTGTGCCACTTGGCCATCGCAATCCCATGCAACGGAATCACCTCATCGAGGGCAACCGAAACTGCCCACTCCTCAGATTGGGTATCAGGCGTACAGGACGCACCGTCTTCCCCGTGGAAGCGCCGAGGAAGCAACTGAAGCCCGTTGGCCCAGCCAAAAAGAGGTGAACTGACCATGCGAAGGCTCAGTCAGAGCGCCACCGGCCCTTGTTTGAGCTTGGCGGTCAACATAGCCTCCACCTCGGCCAACCAAGCCTTCAACTCTGCGTCGTCGTTCAGAGTGCGCTTGGGCAGCGCAACATGAACGACGTTTGGCTTCAAGAAGTGCACCGCGGCATGACGCGCAACTTCAAAGCGACTGGGCAGTGCTTGAGCCTTTGACACCCAGTGGTCCAGGTCGCAGTCGTCAAGTGCATCTTGCAGTAACTCAGCCGTGCCCAACGCCACAGTAGGAGGCGCGGCCAGATGGTGCGCTTCGGACAGGGCCGCGCGTTGGGCATCTGTGAGCTCGGCCCAATCGGCGTCCGCATCGAGGAGGGCACGTTGCTGAGCATGGGTCTGCGCGAACACGTCGAGCTTGGCCTTGAGTGCCTGTCGCAACAGGTCGACGGCCTTGTCGAGCAATGGGCGCACCGGGTCTGGCTCGGCAAGCAGGCTACGTTGCGCTTCGATGGCGTCCCGCTCGGCTTTCAATGCGGCGTAGGGACCAAGTGCCTTGGCCTGGCGCAGCAACTTGTCGAGCTGATGCCACACCGGGAGACGCTTGGCGATGGCATCGGCTGTTTGCGTCCAAGCCTTGGACAGCGCGACGATTTCATCAAAGCGGGTAAACAGCTCAAGCAGTTGCGCATTGCCGGACTGGCCCTCGATGGCTTCGATGAGCGCGAGCTTGGGTTGCTCGGGCGCAGGGGTGACACCGCCGGCCTTGGCGGCCTGGTCGCGCAACTTGGCGAGAAGCAGGGGCACTTTGGCAAGCTCTTCCTTCGGCTGACAGGGCACGCCCACATTGCTGAACAGGGAGCGAATCTTGATGAACTGCAGCGGCGCGATGTTGACACTCTCACGCTGGAAGTGGGCCTGGGTGAGGCGGGCTCGGTCCAGACTCTTGGCATCGACAGGTTTCGAGGCGGCATCGCTGGCCTTGAGATGCCCGGCAGCCAGCAGGGCGTAGAGCGCACCGTCGATGGCATCGCGCGGCCAGCCGAAGGGTGGAGCCTCAAACTGCTCGCGCACTTCGGCGCCCTTTTTCCCCGGGCCGATATAGGCCAGCAGCTTCTGGCAAACGGGGTGCTTGTCGGCCTCCTGACTGTGGCCCACGACCTTGAGCGCCTCGAGGTTGCCCTTGCGGGCTTCGTCAAGCACCTTGCTCCACTGGTCGTGGTCGGCGGCGTCGAACTGGCTGTACAGCCGGATGGCGGAAGACTTGGCGGCGCGGTTGATGCGGTCGGCCAGGTCGTTGCCATCTTGTGCTTCCTGGCCACCAGCCTGGAACACGCGCACGGTGCCGAACAGTTGCTCCAACAGTTCGGTCAACTCTTTCTCTGCGGTGCGCTGGCGGCTCTCCATTGAACGCTGCGCGTCACGGCCTTCTTCGGTGGAGGGGCTGCCCCTCTTTTGCAGCGTGGTGCGGGCCGCCTCGAGTGCCACGATGGCATTGGTGAGTTCGGTCTTGTGCTGCGCCGGCAAGAAGGCGAACAGCGTCGGGTTGTCGGCCGGTTTGCCATTAGCTTCGGCGATGACGGATTTCTCTTCGGTTTGCCACCCGTCCTGAATCCACAAGTACAGGGTCTGGGCGTGGTCCTTGGGCAGGGTGTCATCGTAGGTCGGTGCCAGCCGACGCTCGACGTTGTCCTTGCCTTGCACTACCCGTACTTTCTTGAGCACCTCGGCGAAGCGGGCCTTCAGCAGGTCTGCGCGCTTTTGTTCGACGCGCTGCGGCGCAGCTTTCAGCTCGGCATCCTGGGCGCGGAACTCGTCGTACCAGGCGCTGGATTCACGGGTCTGCAGTCGGTATTCGGTGCCACTGCCGCCGACGAGTGCCATGACAAGGCGGTCCTTGTTCTGCAGTTCCTCAAGCAAGGCCGGTAGCTTCTTGCGCAGTTCGGCTGAACCCGCCGAGAGGTCGGTCACCAGCAGGTCAGCCAGTGCGTCTTCGGTGGCCTTCAGGCCGATGTCCAGCGCGGCGTCACTCGGCAGCTTGTTGATGAGGTAAACGAGCTTGAGCAGCTTGGCCTTGAGCTGGCCGTTCGCATCGCCCGCAGCGAAACGCTGGACGTTCTCGAATACTTCCTTCGGCAGTTGGGCAGTGGAGACCAGGTTTGCGGCAATCTGGTCGTAGAGAAAGTCGCCCGAGACGACGTGGCCCAGAGGGGCGTCAGCCGTGGCCAGCACAGCCTCGTGCACCACCCGCAACTGACTGCGCAGCTGCGACACGGTGCCGGTGGTGTCGATGGTCCGAAGCACGCGTTCCCAGAAGCGGCGACGTACCGGTAGCAGCGGGTAGTCCGAGGTCATCACGTTTTCGTCTTCGGTAACGTGCTCGAGCTTGGTGCCACGCAAATGCCGGGAGATTTCGCCAAGGTTGGCACGCCAGACATGTTCGACGTCGGGCATGGCCGTCGGCTTCTTGGCCAGTATGATTTGACGGGTGACGTTCTCGACATCCCAGTCGCCCAGCATCACCTGGACCGGGAAGCGACCCATGAGACGCTGCAGATTGGGCATGCCTGAGAGCGCCGACTGGCCAGTGCCCACGAAAAGCAGCTTGCCGTTGAAGTGCTTGGACAGGGTCTCGGTGACCTCCTGAACCTGGAAAGCCTTTTCGGCGTCCGCACCGATGTACTGCTGGACTTCGTCCAACACCACTAGGGTGAGCGGGAAGTGCCCATCGACCGTCAGCGCGTCGGCGATGGCCGTGGTCATCTGGTCACTGGTGACGTCGGTGACCTGGGGGAACTGCTCCTTGAGCAGTTTGCGAACGTCGGCCTCGGTGTGAGCCAGGTCGGGCCTGGCTTTGAGCAGCGCCTTAGCCAAGTGGCTGGACACGTACATGTGCGGCAGCTCCTGCGCCAGAGAGCGGCCTGCGGCCTGCAGCTCTGCTTCCACCTGGGCCAACAGCCCTTCTCGCGTCAGCCACAGAACGAACTGGGCCTGGTTGTATTGCTCAGGCAAGCCCTTGGACTTGAAGATGATGCCTAGGAGGGCCAGTCGCACCTTGTCGCCCGCGCCGGCGCCCAGCTTGCCCGCGGCAGCGTGCAGCGCGCCGTAGCGCTTGCCTTGAGTGCTGAGTTCTTTCAGATGCTCGAACACGCCCGTAGAAAGCTTGGCCAAGCTGCGGGCCGTAGCTCCATCAGCGAACTGGTAGTCGGTCCACAGCGTGCGAAGCATCTTCGCCAAGTGCGACTTGCCACTGCCGTAAAAGCCCGAAATCCACACCCCCGGTTGCTCGCTGCCAGCGTCCAGGTTCAGCAGGAACTTGTCGAGGATGGTCTCCAAGCCTTTTTTATACTGGCCGTCGCAGACGAAAGACTCCAGCTCGTAGCGCAGGATTGCCTGCGCAGCCTCCGAATGGTCCTCGGAAACCTCGGCCACGCCATTGTTGACGAGACGATTTTCTTTGGGGGCCTTGTTGTAGATGTCTCGGTTCAGCACGGTTGTCCTTGCTTGGTTCTTGGATAGGGTTGGGTCATTCCGCGGCCAGCAAAGGCACGGCAAGGTAGTTCCAGCCATCGCGAGCGTCCAGCAGGCGATAGGCATGGTTTTCGGGATGGTGTTCGCCGGGGAAGAACACCAACAGTCGGCCTTGCACGACCTCCTTGACGCCCTCGACCAGGGAGGACACTCGAGCCAGCCCGAACATCGTGCCCACCCCCATGAGGGCCACGACCGTGTCTGGGCCTGCCTCGGCGCTAATGCGTGCCTTGAGCTTGGTGGTCAAGTCGGCTACGAACTCGGTCAGTTCGCCGGTTTGGTAACCAGCGAGGTCCTCAGGCGCTTCGAAGTAGGCGTCGCGATACTCCTGCTCTGCCATCCACTGCGGAAACGAGTTGGTTACATCCAGAAGTAGCCACTGCTTTCCGGACTGCTGAGTGGCAAGCTCAAACTCTCCGATATTGGCGCGAAGACGCAGTTCGTCTGCCTTGTCGTAGACCGCGAAGATGACCCGCTGAATGGCAGCGAGCCCCGCCTGCCAAGGGACGGACAGATGTCGGCGGTACGCGGTGACCAGCTTGGTGACCTTAGACGACATGCGAGACCTCCTGTCGGATTCGTTCTTCTTCGGTGGACAGGTAGCCGGGGAAACGCACCTCCTTGACGCCACCGGCGTTCAGAAATACCAGCAGCCCTCTATGAGACGCCGACTTTGCAAGTACTTCGAGCTCATCAGGCGAATCGCCCAACAAAGCCAGCCAGTCCGATGTGAAAAGCCGCTGGCCTGTCCGGCCTTCTAGATAACCCAGGAACAGCAAGAACGCGAGGGATTCGGGATGAGGCTCAATGAGACCACGTGTTTTTCGCACCTTCCCCTGGAGTGCGCCTGCCGCGGTCCACGTGCCGGCCACGTTTTGCGCAAACGACTTCAGCGAAGCGGCACTGAATCGGTCGTGGTAGGCGCCACCGAGAAAAGTCTCAATCGCCTCCCGTCTAACCGCCCCGCCAACCGGCTGTTCCAAAACGAATGACTGTGTGGCTCGCAAAAGTGGGTCCCGTGCCAATGCTGTCGCCAGCGCGAGCAAAGGCTGCGCCGCCGGGTCAAGCGGCCAAAGTCGTCGTAGCGCGCGAAATATGGGGCTTGCCAGATTAAGTGCGTACAGCGTTGAGAGATGCCGCAACGCGAGTTCGCGAGCCTTACGAGTCGCCTTCCCCAGTGCGTTTCCCTCTACGACCGCCGCTCGATAGTCAGCGAGCGTGGCCTTTGGCGACGTATGCGCCAGCAGAAGGCGCAGGTCGTCCAACATCATCGTTCGCGCTGCATGCGGTCCGTTGATGCCGAAGCGAAATCCCAAACTTATCAAAAGCGGTTGGCAGTCCTCCCTCACGCAGCGCGTCCTCGCGGCTTTGCGTTAGGCAATGTCTGGTCGGGAACACCCTGAAGCGGAAAGCCCTGGGCGCGGCAGTACGCGACAACCATGACCTCGACCATGTTGGCTAAGCTGCGCATTTCACGCTCGGCGGCCGACTGCAAAGCCGCCTTGATATGCGGTTCGACGCGGACACTGACAACTTCCGATTTGATGAGAGCCATCAGAGCCCCTGTGAGTAAAACGCTAGCATCACGCAATCATAGTGAAGCGCCGTTGTAGCATAAAGTAACAGGAAAAAGGCGTTTCTTTGAGGTGAGGGCCCCCCTCCGCGCCAGCGATTGCCAGCCGTGCACGGCTTAAAGCAAAACGGCTTGTTTAGGAAATTGGCGGTGGCTACACGTTGCTCACAGTCCTCAACCGAGGGCGGTTCGCCTATTCAGACTAAGCCAACATGCAAGCGCCCACACATCCATCGCCCACCTTCGCCATCACGAGCGCACTCCTCACCAAACAAGAGCTCGCAAAGCGACTTGGCCTTTCAGCCCGCACTGTCGAAAACTTGGTCCGTGCCGGCGGCCTTCCCGAGGGCGTGCGCGTCGGGCGCTTTCTGTACTGGACGGACGCTGTGGTCGATGCATGGCAACGACGGCTCTTCGCCTCTCAAAATTCTTGGGCACCAGACGCCGACTGAGCAACGGCTGCGTATCGCGCAGCAACTTCCTGCCGCGGGGCCTACCTTCAAATTTCGCCAACGCGGCAGACTCACCTCGCAAAGACCAACGTCGCAACGTGCCTTCGCGCCATGCCGGCAACAGACCTTCTCCGCACGCGCGGTTCTAAAGCACAGGAATTGGGTCTCGCTTGCCTGCCTGCGGCAAGACGAGCGTCAACTCGGCGCCGCTGCACCGCTGCAGAAATCCGCTTGAACGAAACCTGTGGGCCTCAAGTCCGCCAATGTGGTACCTGACCCGACACGCACAGAGACGACCGCACCTCGTACAGCAAGGGCTCCTGTCGTCGGAAGGATGCGAAGTGCAAACCGTGGAGGGGCGCATCCGCCGTGATGAGCCGCGACACGCGACCATCAATGACCGATGCAAAAAGGCCAGCGCACCGAACGGTGACTGGCCCTTCGAGATTGAAGAACTACGCAGCCCGTGGCCAAGCGAGGATGTTCTCCGCCTGCTGCGCTTTCAGGCGAGCTCCCGATGACTCCACGGTGCGGGTGCCCTGCTGAACACCTGTAGCCACAGCCTGCGCGATGAGTTGGCTCATGTGCTCTGCCGTCAGGCTTAACATGGGCGCCGTTTGAGCGGCCATTGCATCGCCAGCGTCCACCGGTTCGGCCTTCTGAAACTCGTCCGGCGCGTGCAGCACGGCCAGCAGGTCCTGAGGGCCGACATTGACATACCGCTCCACCATCTTGAGCGTCTTGTGCCCTGTAAAAGCCTGCACCAAAAAGATGTTCCCGGTCTTCAAAGCCAAACGGGTCGCGCCTGTTCGACGCAGGTCATGGATACGCAAATTCTCGATACCCGCCTTCTTGCAGACACGGCCCCAGGACGCGCGTAGCGCTTCATAAGTGATTTCAGCAATGAGCTCCTCTGGCTCACCCGGCCCAAGTTTGCGCAGCACATCCAGTGCCACAGGCGACAGGGCCACGTCGCGAGGACCAGCCTTCGCGTCGTTCAGCTTCAGCATCTTCCCGTCCCAATCGACGTGTTTCCAGCAGACACCCTTCAAAGGCTCTGTTGCGCGCATGCCAGTTTCACGGAGCAACGTCATGACCAAGGGCGCCGTCTGGTTGTAGCTCTCGGACATGGCTTCGTCGAGCAGCCGCTGCTCCTCTTGCGTCATGACTCGTTTGCGCACGTTGTCGACCTGCGGCATCGCCAAATCCGTCGCGGGGTTGTCGGTTAGCGCACGCCAGTTCCACTTGGTGCGAGCGAAATTGAACAACCTGCGCAGCAGCGCTCTTTCAAGCTGAATGGTGGCCGGTGCCATGCCGTCCTTGCGCAATGCATTCATAAAGGCTTGAACATGATGACGCTGTATGTCCGCCATCTTAATTGTCGCGATGTGTGCGCGATGCTTATCACTGTCTGCCGTCTTGCTAAGGAGTTCCCGCCTGTGGGTGGTCAGGCCGTTCGGAATCTGGTGCTCGGCGCCCGCTTTCAACAGGGCAATTCTGTAGAACGCACCACCCCGCTGAGGGTCGGACACCAGTTCGATGGACAGCTCACGCAGACCTGCCGAACGCAGATATTTGTTGTAGCGTCGAACGTCTTGCGGCGCCCCCTTCAAGAAGCCGAGTTGTTGAATGCCATATTGCTGCAAGGCCTGAGCGAGGGAGGTCGCATTGGGCCCCTTACCTTGAGGGCTGCCATAGCTGCGACGCCGCGCGACCTCTTCGTGCAAGGCGTCGAGCGCCGCCTTCTTTGTAGGGTAGCCCGAGACGTAGATGTCATGGCCATCCTGACGGACGCGTGCCGCGAAGCCCCGGCCTTCCTGAAATGCCTTAGCCATGGAGCGACTCCAAGACGGTGCAGCTCACCACAGATGCAATGGGGAAATAGACGGAAACCGCGTCGACGGCATGCGGGCCTGCGGCGGTACGGAAGAGGTCAAAGAGCGAGTTCAAAGCAGTTCCATGTAGGTGGATGGAACTGCGTCTAGCGACGGACCCTGCGAACCGAGGCGCCTAAACCGTTGAGGCTCGTGCGCCGCGCTCGCGAAGGCCCATGTCGGTGCTACCAGGTCGACGATGACAGACTGACAGGTACACCCGTCAGACCGCAATCATGCGCACTGAAGCGCACTCGAACCCTGCCTTTTCGCAGCCTGTCACAACTAGCATTGACAGAAACTGCGCCAGAAAAACAAAAAAGCGACCTTTTTGAGGGGTCGCTTTGTTGAGTTTCTTTCCTAACCTGTTGATTAGAAAAGAGAATTTCTGGTGGCCTGGGACGGAATCGAACCATCGACACGCGGATTTTCAATCCGCTGCTCTACCAACTGAGCTACCGGGCCATTGCACTTGACAGTGCAGCCAATGATTATACAGCGCTTCTCCGCCCTCGCGACAAATCCACGCCAAGTTGCTTGAGTTTTCGATAGAGATGCGTCCGCTCGAGCCCGGTCTTCTCAGCCACGCGGGTCATCGAGCCGTTCTCCATCGCCAGGTGAAACTCGAAATACGCCTTCTCGAACCCGTCGCGTGCATCGCGCAGCGGCCGGTCGAGGTCGAAGCTCTGCCTCGACTGCGGACCTGGATCGGGTACCGCTGCAACCAGCATCGGCGCTGCCATCAACGTGTTCTCGCTGCCGTTCGTCGTGACGATCGCGGCGAAGCCGGTCGCGGCCGGCACCACGCTTGCGGCAGCGCGACGGGCACTTTCGCGAGCGAGCCCCTGCTCGACCGCCTTGAGCAGCTTCTGCAGCGTGATGGGTTTTTCAAGAAACGCGAACGCACCGATGCGGGTGGCATCGACGGCGGTGTCGATGGTGGCATGACCGCTCATCATGATCACCGGCATGCTGAGCAGGCCGGCTGCCGACCACTCCTTCAGCAGCGTGACGCCATCGGTGTCGGGCATCCAGATGTCCAGCAGCACCAGATCGGGCCTGGCACGCTGACGCGCCGCGCGCGCTTCGGCTGCGTTTTCGGCGAGTTCCACATGGTGGCCTTCGTCGTTGAGAATTTCGAAAAGCAGGTCACGGATGCCCAGCTCGTCATCTACCACGAGGATGTTTGCCATGAAAGCTGTTGCTGGCTGCCCGAGGCGCCAACGTCGTCGTTGCGTGCGCTCAGGCGGCGGATGGTTTGGAATCTTCTACGTGAGCGACCGCTCCCAGCGGCTCGCTTGCCAATGCGAATGATAACGAGACTTGCGCACCCACTACAACGCCGTCGACAAGGCGGTTGGAAAGCTCGATCCGCGCGCCGTGTTCGTCGGCGATTTTCTTGACGACGGCAAGCCCGAGTCCGGTGCCTTTCGTCTTCGTAGTGACATACGGTTCGAACGCGCGTTTAAGGATGTTTTCGGCAAATCCGGGGCCGCTGTCCTGCACGGTCAATCGCGCGCGCTGACCGGAATCGCCCAGGCGGGTACGCACCACGACTTCGCCGACGCGCCCCGTGCTGGCCGCGCCCGACTCGGCCGCGTCCTGCGCGTTCTGCAGCAGGTTGTGGATGACCTGGCGGATCTGCTGTGCATCGCCGCGGACCCACGGGCAGCGATCGTCGAGTTCGCAACGCAGCGCGATCGGCATGCTGTCTGCGCTGTAGAGATGCAGCACGTCGTTGACCAGCGCGTTGAGGTCGACCGGTTTCAGATCGGCCGCCGGCAGGCGCGCGTAGTCGCGGAATTCGTTGACCAGCCGTTTCATCGCATCGACCTGATCGACGATGGTCTTGACCGACTTGGTCAGCAGCGCCTGCTCGACCGGCGCCACCTTGCCGGTCAGCTTCATCTCGAGCCGCTCCGCCGACAGCTGGATCGGCGTCAGCGGATTCTTGATTTCGTGTGCGAGCCGACGCGCCACTTCGCCCCAGGCTTGCGCACGTTGTGCGGAGGCGATTTCGGAGATGTCGTCGAACACCAGCAGGCGCTCTTCCGACGGCAGTTCGGCACCGCGTGCGACGAGGCTGATCGCGGCATCCTGGCCCATGCCGGCGTTGTTGCCGCGCAATTCGAATGCGTGCTGCCAGTGGTCGAGTCCGTGCTGCACGCGTTCGACGTGGAATTCGTCGAACTGCTGCTGAACGCTCTGCGCGAAGTCAGCCAGCCCCGGGACTTCGCCGAGCGGACGGCCTTCGTAGGCGGCGAGCGGTGCGCGCAGCACGCGGGTGGCGCCGGGGTTGGTCGACAGCATGATGCCGGCGGCGTCGAGCACGATCACGCCCGATGTCAGGTTGTCGAGAATGGTCTGCAGATTGCCGCGCGCGGCGTCGAGCGCGCCGACGGTTCGCTCGACGGCGGCGCGTGCATCGGCGAGCTGCTGCGTCATGACGGCGAACGAACGCGTGAGGCCTTCGAGCTCGTCCTTGCCCTGTAGCACGGCTGTAGGTCGCAGGTCGCCGGCGGCCACCTGCCGCACGCCGTCTGCCAGCACGAGCAGCGGCCGTGCAAGTCCGTTGCCGAACAGCACGGCCAACAGCACCGCGCCGAAAACGGCGAGAAACAGACACAGCGTCAACGTGCCGATGTACATACGGCGAAGGCCGTCGCGTGCCAGCGAACGCTCTTGGTATTCGCGATTGGCCTCCTGCACTGCGAGCGCATTGGCCACCACCGCCGGCGGCAGCGGCTGCGTCACCTGCAGAAAGCGCGGCTCGGTGCTGAAGTCGAAACCTGGCCGCTGAACAAGCACCAGTGCACGCACTACAGCCGCCTGCGGTGTCCCCTGCGTTGTGGTTTCGTCCAGCCCCTCGATATGCGCGACCGGATGATCGGCGCGAACCTCGCGGAACTGCCGCTGCGTCGGTCTTTCGGGGTTCAGCTGGAAGCGCGAGGTGCCCGCGCCGGCGATCAGCTGGCCGGCGCCGGTCCACAGCACGGCATCGCTCGCCCCGAGTTGATCGCGGATGCGCTCGAGCGCCAGACCGGCGCTGGCATCCGGCACTTCGGCAAGTTGGCGGCTTGCCGTTCGGGCCTTGCTGGCCAGATCCTGCGACAGCGAATCGAGCGTCGCGCGCCCGAGGTTGAGGCCGGCATCAAGTGCTCCCTCGACCTTGACGTCGAACCAGCTCTCGATCGAGCGAGATACGAACTGATAGGAGACGAAGTAGACCAATACACCAGGAACTACGCCAACCAGCGCGAAGATCGCCGCCAGCTTGATCAACAGCCGGCTGCCGAACTTGCCTTCTCTCAGACGTCGCAAAAGCCTGTAGACAGCCCAGCCCAGCACCAGAAGCAGCAGCGATGCAACCACGACGTTGATGCCGAACAGCCGGGCGTAATTCTGCTCGTAGAGCACGCGGTTGTTGGTAGCGACCGCCAGCAGAAACATCAGTACCAGCCCGATGGCCGTCACCATCGCCGCGACGACGCCGATCACCCATCGCATCGCGCGCGCGCGCCGCGCCGCACGCGATGCCGGATCCTGGCGGCGCTCGGCTTTCATTTGGTGTGCTCGACCGCGAGTCGTGCGACGCGCTCCACGGCGATGTCCCAATCGGCCAGGCCGGCGACACCGATCTGGAACGGCCGCGGCAGCTGCGTCGTGTCGAGCCGGAAACGGAACGTCACCGGATGCACCACCTCGTCGCTGATCTCGGCCGCATCGCCAAGACGCATGCGACCTATGCGCTTGACCGTTTCCAGCGCCTCGTCGAGGCTGTCGAAATTCTGGTTGAGCAGCACGCCGAAGCCAGCCGATCCGGTGATCGGGACCGGCGCGACATTGAGACGCCAGCGGCGTGTCAACGGCTGATAGGCAAGTCGCATGTAGCGTGAGACCTGTGCCATCTTGCGGTCGGACCAGTACCAGCGCTGCCGGTACAGCTCCGCCTCGGCCACGAAATGGATGGCGATGCCCTTGTCGAGCACGTCGAGGACCAGCGTCGGAAGCTCGAAGTCGACCGCCGTCGTCAGATAGACGCCATCGTCGCCCTGCTCCAGCCGCATCTGCGTCACGGTGGCCGCATGCGATTGCGCCAGCACGGTCGCCGGCAGCACGCCACCGATGCCGCCGACGCATGCCGCGGCAACGATCGACAGGAACACGCGACGCCCGACCCCGCGCGGTTCAGCGGGATTGTTTTTCGAGCAGTGCGTAGAAGAAGCCGTCGTGGTCACCCAGGGGATTGTCCGGGACGCCACGGGCGTTGACCCCGAATTGGGGGAGCAAATGGCCGGGAGACGGTCGCAAACGCGCGTCGGTGTTGTGCTGAAGGAACGCCTCGATCTGGTGCGAGCCTTCTTCCCGGAAAACCGAGCAGGTGCAATACAGCAGGCGACCGCCCGGACGCACCAGTGGCCACAGCGAAGCCAGCAGCGCCGCCTGCAGCACCGCAAGTTGCGGCGTATCGCTCTCGCGCCGCAGCCACCGAACGTCGGGATGACGGCGGACGATGCCCGATGCGGTGCAGGGCGCGTCGAGCAGGATGGCGTCATAGGGCGTTCCGTCCCACCATTCTGACGGCCGGGCGGCATCGGCGATCAGTACCTTCGCATCGACGCCGATGCGCGCCAGCGTCTCGCCGATACGGCGGCTGCGCAATGCGTCGATTTCCAGCGCGGTAACCTCGATCGGCAGGTCGCCGCTGGCTTCGAGCAGATGCGCGGTCTTGCCGCCCGGCGCCGCGCAGGCGTCGAGCACGCGCAGCGGACCGGCATGTCCACCCTCACCCTGCTGTCTGATCAGGCCCTGCATCAGCAATGGCGCAGCGAGTTGGGCTGCTGCATCCTGAACGGAACATTCGCCGTTGGCAAAGCCCGGCAGCTGATTCACCGGCTTCGCCTGCGCGAGCTGGATGCCGCTGGCGCCGACCGCGCGCCCGCTGAGGCCGACCGCGTTCAACGCCTGCAGGTACGCCGCGACCGTCGTCTTGCGCAGGTTCACGCGCAGCGTCATCGGCGCCTGCGTGTTGTCGGCCGACAGCACACGTTGCCAGTCGCGCGGATGGTCGCGGCGCAGGCGTTCGATCCACCAGCGCGGATGGTTCCATTGCGCGACCGGCTCATGCTCGGTGGCCTCGACAAGTTCGTCGCGCTCGCGCAGGAATCGGCGCAGGCAGGCATTGATGAAACTCGCCTGTGCGCGCGTTGCCGGATTGCGCTTGGCGGCCTCGACGGCCTGGTCGACCAGTGTGAAAGGCTCGTACGGCGACGATTCCGGATCCCATGCGAGCGCCAGCGCGGCGCACAGCAGCGCATCGGCGGGCGGCGGCGGCGTGCGTTTGGCCAGGTGCCGGCGCAGTGCCTCGGCACGGCCCAGGCGACGCAGCACCTGGAAGCCGAGCGACTGCACGCCGGGGCGCAAGGCCGGTTCGACCGCTTCGAAGGCGACCGACCCGGACACGCCACTGCGGATGGCCGCAAGCGCGCCAGCCGTCAATTGCAGTTGTCGCCAGAGCGGCGGTTGCATCGTCGGGGATGCGGGAGAGTGATCGGTTTGGTCTTGGGACAAGTTGTGTCGATGGTAAATGGCGATAGGTGGCACGTGATCGGACTTGCCGTCAGGCGAGCGGTGTCAGCGGCGCGGCGTGACGCAGTTGCATCACCCGTGCCACCAGCAGCGCGGGAAACTGCGCGATCGCGGCGTTGTAGGCAGCGACGGCGGAATTGAATTGCTGGCGCGCGATCTCCGCAGCGGGAGACGGCTCGGGCCAGGCGATGGGTACCTCGGCATCCGGCGCGGGCGGATCGTCACTCTTGAGGCCGATCGGTACGGGCCGGGACAGCGTGCCGTCGGCGCCGAAACTCAGCACGGCATAGGGATGCAGACGCTCCCAGGACGCGAGCATCACATGCAGTGCGGTGGCGAGCGCGGCGATAGAAGCCGGATCGAGCGGGTGCAGGCGCGTGGCGCCGAGCAATGTCGACAGCTGGGCCGTCGTTGCGAGCAATGACGACTGCGCCGAAGCATCCACAGCTCCCGCGCCTTCGATAGGAACCGATTCTGGCTGCACCCGCGACTGCACGAAGTCGAGCTGACGCACCAGCGCCGCATCGAGCGTCGCATAAGACTGCAACGCGGTCGTGCGCAGCCGCATCAGCCGGTTGTACGCGCCGACGAACCAGAAAAGCAGAAGCGCCACACCGATCCAGTAGCCGAGCGATTCGGGCAAATGGATCATGAGCGGCACCTCGAGCACCTCAAGCAGTTCGGAATGAAAAACGCCCCCTGTCCGCGAGCGGAAAGGAGGCGTGTTCGAGCAAAAAGCACGGCGGGCCGATTACTCGGTTGCTGCACCTTCGCTGGCGTCGACCGTCGCGGTCGTGCCGATGGCTTCGTCATCGCTCGACGAACCGGCCAGCTCGGCAGCTTCGGAGTCGGCGATGGCGCGGCGCTCGGCCTCGTCCATCAGGTCCTTGGCCTTGCGTGCCTGGTGGTACGCCATGCCGGTGCCGGCCGGGATCAGGCGACCCACGATGACGTTTTCCTTCAGGCCGCGCAGCTCGTCGCGCTTGCCCATGATCGCGGCTTCGGTCAGCACGCGCGTCGTTTCCTGGAACGATGCAGCGGAGATGAACGAGTCGGTCGACAGCGATGCCTTGGTGATACCCAGCAGCAGGTTGGTGAACGTCGCGGGGATCTTGCCGTCGGCGCGCAGGGCGTCGTTGGTGTTGAGCATTTCGCTGCGTTCGACCTGTTCGCCGGAGATGTAGCCGGTGTCGCCGATGTTGTCGACCACGACGCGACGCAGCATCTGGCGAACGATCACCTCGATGTGCTTGTCGTTGATCTTCACGCCTTGCAGGCGGTACACATCCTGCACTTCGTCCACGATGTAGCGCGCGAGTTCTTCCGAACCCAGCAGGCGCAGGATGTCCTGCGGATCCGCCGGACCGTCGACCACGGACTCACCCTTATTCACGACCTGGCCTTCGTGCACCAGAAAGTTCTTCTCCTTCGGCACGAGATCTTCCCAGACCGTGCCTTCCGGATCGGTGATCTGCAGGCGCAGCTTGCCCTTGGTTTCCTTGCCGAACGACACGGTACCGGTCATTTCGGCGAGCATGCCCTTGTCCTTCGGCGAACGGGCTTCGAACAGCTCGGCCACACGCGGCAGACCACCGGTGATGTCGCGCGTCTTCTGGCCTTCGACCGGAATACGCGCCAGCACTTCGCCCGGGCCCACGTCCTGGCCGTCGCGGATCTGGACCAGCGAGCCGATCGGGAAGCCGATCGTCACCGAATGGTCGGTGCCGGGGATCTTCACTTCCTGGCCTTGGGCGTCGATCAGCTTGACCTGCGGACGGATGACCTTCGCAGCGCCGCGGCGCTTCGGGTCGATCACCACCAGCGTGGACAAGCCGGTCACTTCGTCGACCTGCTTGGCGACAGTGAGGCCTTCCTCGACGTTCTCGAACTGCGCCTTGCCGGCGAACTCGGTAATGATCGGGCGGGTCAGCGGGTCCCAGTTGGCCAGGATCAGGCCGGCCTTGACCTGCTGATCGGCCTTGATCGCCAGGATGGCGCCGTACGGCACCTTGTGGCGTTCGCGCTCGCGACCATGCTCGTCGTGGATGATGATTTCGCCCGAACGCGAAATCACGACCAGCTCGCTCTTGCTGTTGGTCACGTAACGCATCGTGGCGTTGAAGCCGATCGAACCGTTCGACTTGGCTTCCACGCTGGAGGCGATGGCTGCACGCGATGCCGCACCGCCGATGTGGAAGGTCCGCATCGTCAGCTGCGTGCCGGGCTCGCCGATCGACTGCGCCGCGATCACGCCGACGGCTTCGCCGATGTTGATCAGGCCGCCGCGACCCAGATCTCGGCCGTAGCAGGTCGCGCAGATGCCGAAGCGGGTTTCGCAGGTCAGCGCGGTGCGAACCTTGACTTCGTCGACGCCCTGGATTTCCAGTGCTTCGATGTTGTCTTCGTCGAACATCTCGCCGGCCTTGAGCAGCACCGAACGGTTTTCCGGGTGCAGCACGTCTTCGGCTGCCGAGCGGCCGAGGATTCGGTCGCGCAGCGATTCGATGACTTCGCCGCCTTCGACGATGGCACGCATCAGATAGCCGCCATGCGTACCGCAGTCCTGCTCGATCACGACCAGATCCTGCGTCACGTCGACCAGACGACGCGTCAGGTAACCCGAGTTCGCGGTCTTGAGCGCGGTGTCGGCCAGACCCTTTCGGGCACCGTGGGTGGAGATGAAGTACTCCAGCACGTTAAGGCCTTCGCGGAAGTTCGCGGTGATGGGCGTTTCGATGATCGAGCCGTCCGGCTTGGCCATCAGACCCCGCATGCCGGCGACCTGACGGATCTGCGCGGCAGAACCGCGCGCACCGGAGTCGGCCATCATGTAGATGGAGTTGAAGGATTCCTGCTCGACGTCGTTGCCGTGGCGATCGATGACGCGCTGCTTCGACAGCTTGGACATCATGACCTTCGACACTTCGTCGCCGGCCTTGCCCCAGATGTCCACCACCTTGTTGTAGCGTTCGCCGGAGGTCACGAGACCGGAGACGTACTGCTGCTCGATCTCCTTCACTTCCTTGGCGGAGCGCTCGATGATGCCGTGCTTCTCGGCCGGCACCAGCATGTCGTCGATGGCGATCGAGATGCCGGCCTTCGTCGCGAGACGGAAACCGTTCTGCAGCAACTTGTCGGCGAACACCACGGTCTCTTTCAGACCGCACTTGCGGAACGAGACGTTGATGAGCTTGGAGATTTCCTTCTTCTTCAGCGCCTTGTTGATGTTCGAGAACGGCAGGCCCTTCGGCAGGATCTCGGACAGCAGCGCGCGGCCCACGGTCGTATCGACGAGAGAGGTCGACGGCGTGAATTCGCCGGTTTCCTTGTTCTTCGTGTACTCGGTGATCCGCACGGCCACCTTGGCGGTCAGCTCGACCACTTCGGCGTCGAGCGCGCGCTGGACTTCGCCGATGTCGGAGAAGACCAGGCCCTCGCCCTTGGCGTTGATGCGGTCGCGGGTCGTGTAGTACAGACCCAGCACCACGTCCTGCGAAGGAACGATCGACGGTTCGCCCGAAGCCGGGAACAGCACGTTGTTGGAGGCCAGCATCAGCGTGCGGGCTTCCATCTGCGCTTCGACCGACAGCGGCACGTGGACGGCCATCTGGTCACCGTCGAAGTCGGCATTGAATGCCGCGCAGACGAGCGGGTGCAGCTGGATCGCCTTGCCTTCGATCAGGATGGGCTCGAAGGCCTGGATGCCCAACCGATGCAGCGTAGGCGCACGGTTCAGCATGACCGGGTGCTCTTTGATGACCTCTTCGAGGATGTCCCAGACCACCGGCGTACCGGATTCGACTTCCTTCTTGGCAGCCTTGATCGTCGTCGCGATGCCCATGGCTTCGAGGCGCGAGAAGATGAACGGCTTGAAGAGTTCGAGCGCCATCAGCTTCGGCAGGCCGCACTGATGCAGCTTGAGCGTCGGGCCCACCACGATGACCGAACGGCCTGAATAGTCGACGCGCTTGCCCAGCAAGTTCTGGCGGAAACGACCCGACTTGCCCTTGATCATGTCGGCCAGCGACTTGAGCGCGCGCTTGTTGGCACCCGTCATGGCCTTGCCGCGACGGCCGTTGTCCAGCAGCGAATCGACCGCTTCCTGGAGCATCCGCTTCTCGTTGCGCGCGATGATTTCCGGCGCCTTCAGCTCCAGCAGGCGGCGCAGACGCGAGTTGCGGTTGATGACGCGGCGATACAGGTCGTTCAGGTCGGAGGTCGCGAAACGACCGCCGTCCAGCGGCACCAGCGGACGCAGGTCCGGTGGCAGAACCGGCAGCACGTCGAGCACCATCCACTGCGGCTTGATGCCGGACTTGCGGAAGGCCTCGAGCACCTTGAGGCGCTTGGAGTTCTTCTTGACCTTGACTTCGGAACCGGTCAGATCGCCGCGAAGGCGCTCGATCTCGCTGTCGAGTTCGATGCTTTCGAGCAGATCCTTGATGCCTTCGGCGCCCATCTTGGCGACGAATTCATCGCCGAATTCCTTGCGCTTCGTGTCGTAGTCGTCCTCGGACATGATGCTGAACTTCTTCAGCGGCGTCATGCCGGGGTCGGTCACCACATACGCTTCGAAATACAGCACGCGTTCGATGTCGCGCAGCGTCATGTCGAGCACCAGGCCCAGACGCGACGGCAGCGACTTCAGGAACCAGATGTGCGCGCAAGGAGCGGCCAGGTCGATATGACCCATGCGTTCACGGCGAACCTTGGTCTGCGTGACTTCGACGCCGCACTTCTCGCAGATCACGCCGCGATGCTTCAGGCGCTTGTACTTGCCGCACAGGCACTCGTAGTCCTTGATGGGGCCGAAGATCTTGGCGCAGAACAAGCCGTCGCGCTCGGGCTTGAAGGTGCGGTAGTTGATCGTTTCCGGCTTCTTCACTTCGCCGAAAGACCACGAACGGATCTTCTCTGGCGAAGCCATGCCGATCTTGATGGCATCGAAATGCTCATCCGGCGTGAATTGCTTGAACAGGTCGAGTAATGACTTCATGTGACTCTTTCCTTTTCTGCTTATGAACGTTCGAGTTCGATGTCCAGGCCAAGGGAACGGATTTCCTTGACCAGCACATTGAACGATTCCGGCATGCCGGCTTCGATGGAGTGTTCGCCCTTGACGATCGACTCGTACACCTTGGTACGGCCCACCACGTCGTCGGACTTCACCGTCAGCATTTCCTGCAGCACGTAAGCGGCGCCATAGGCTTCCAGTGCCCACACTTCCATTTCGCCGAAACGCTGGCCACCGAACTGGGCCTTGCCGCCCAGCGGTTGCTGCGTGACCAGCGAATACGGGCCGGTCGAGCGGGCATGCATCTTGTCGTCCACCAGATGGTGAAGCTTCAAGAAGTGCATGTAGCCGACGGTAACCGGACGCTCGAACTGGTCGCCGGTGCGGCCGTCGTACAGGTAGGCCTGCGTGCGGGTCTCGGTGAGACCCTTGATCTTGGCGATCTCTTCCGGATAGGCGAGATGCAGCATGCCGCGGATCTCTTCTTCCGAGGCGCCGTCGAACACCGGCGTCGCGAAGGTCACGCCGCTCGACAGATTGGCCGCCATGTCCAGCAGCTGCGAGTCGCTGAGCTTGCTCAGGTCTTCCTTGCGGCCGGAACCGTTGTAGAGCTTGTCCAGGAACGCGCGCAGCTCTGCAATCTTGGCTTCGGCCTGCAGCAGGTCGCCGATGCGCTGGCCGATGCCCTTGCCGGCCCAGCCCAGATGCACTTCCAGCACCTGGCCCACGTTCATCCGCGAAGGCACGCCCAGCGGATTCAGGCAGATGTCGCACGGCGTGCCGTCGGCCATGTGCGGCATGTCCTCGACTGGAACGATCTTGGAAACCACACCCTTGTTGCCGTGACGGCCGGCCATCTTGTCGCCGGGTTGCAGGCGGCGCTTCACAGCCAGGTAGACCTTGACCATCTTCAGCACGCCGGCCGGCAGCTCGTCGCCCTGCGTGAGCTTCTTGCGCTTTTCTTCGAATGCGAGGTCGAAGCTGTGGCGTGTCTGCTCAAGCGAGTTCTTGATGGATTCGAGCTGCGAAGCCACTTCGTCGTCCGCCGGACGGATGTCGAACCAGTGGAACTTCTCGATCGACGTCAGGTACGCCTTGTCGAGCTTGGTGCCCTTGGCCAGCTTGTTCGGTCCACCGTTGGCAGCCTTGCCGGTCAGTAGCTTCTCGATCCGGTCGAACGCGTCGGCTTCGACGATGCGAAGCTGGTCGTTCAGGTCGAGGCGGAAGCGCTTGAGTTCGTCGTCGATGATCTGCTGGGCACGCTTGTCGCGCGTGATGCCTTCACGGGTGAACACCTGCACGTCGATCACGGTGCCTTGCGAGCCCTGGTCCACGCGCAGCGAGGTGTCCTTCACGTCGGATGCCTTCTCGCCGAAGATGGCGCGAAGCAGCTTCTCTTCAGGCGTCAGCGTGGTCTCGCCCTTCGGCGTGACCTTGCCCACCAGAGTGTCGCCGGGCTGCACTTCGGCGCCGACATAAATAATGCCGGATTCGTCGAGGCGGTTGAGCTGCTGCTCGGCCAGGTTCGGAATGTCGCGCGTGATTTCTTCGGCGCCCAGCTTCGTGTCGCGGGCCATCACCACCAGTTCCTCGATGTGGATCGAGGTGTAGCGGTCTTCGGCGACGACGCGTTCGGAGATCAGGATCGAGTCTTCGAAGTTGTAGCCGTTCCAGGGCATGAAGCCGATCAGCATGTTCTGGCCGAGAGCCAGTTCACCCAAGTCGGTCGATGCGCCGTCTGCCACCACGTCGCCCTTGGCGATATGGTCGCCGCGCTTGACGATCGGACGCTGATGGATGTTGGTGTTCTGGTTCGAACGCTGATACTTGATCAGGTTGTAGATGTCCACACCGACTTCGCCGGCAGCCGCTTCGGCGTCGTTCACGCGCACGACCACACGGGTCGCATCGACGTAATCGACGATGCCGCCACGAGTCGCGGTCACGACGGTGCCGGAGTCGACCGCGGAAACGCGCTCGATGCCGGTGCCGACGAACGGCTTCTCGGGACGCAGCACAGGCACGGCCTGACGCTGCATGTTGGCGCCCATCAGCGCGCGGTTCGCATCGTCGTGCTCGAGGAACGGCACGAGCGAAGCAGCCACCGACACGATCTGCGCAGGCGACACGTCCATGTACTGGACGCGCTCGGCACCCACCAGAATCGATTCGCCGGCTTCACGCGCGGAAACCAGGTCGCCGGTCAGCACGCCGTCCTTGTCCAGCGCCGCATTGGCCTGGGCGATGACGTACTTGCCTTCCTCGATGGCCGACAGATAGTCGATGTCCATCGTCACCTTGCTGTCGACCACGCGACGGTACGGCGTCTCGATGAAGCCGTATTCGTTCAGGCGGGCATACAGAGCCAGCGAGTTGATCAGACCGATGTTCGGGCCTTCAGGCGTTTCGATCGGGCAGACGCGACCGTAATGGGTCACGTGCACGTCGCGCACTTCGAAGCCTGCACGTTCACGCGTCAGACCGCCCGGGCCAAGAGCCGAAACCCGGCGCTTGTGGGTGATTTCGGACAGCGGATTCGTCTGGTCCATGAACTGCGACAGCTGCGACGCGCCGAAGAACTCCTTCAGCGCAGCCGAGATCGGCTTGCTGTTGATCAGGTCGTGCGGCATCAACGGCTCTTGCTCGGCCTGACCCAGACGTTCCTTCACGGCCTTCTCGATGCGGGCCAGACCGGTGCGGTACTGGTTTTCGGCCAGTTCGCCGACGCAACGCACACGGCGATTGCCGAGATGGTCGATGTCGTCGACTTCGCCATTGCCGTTGCGCAGATCGACCAGGATCTTGACCACGTGAAGGATGTCTTCGTTGGTCAGGACCATCGGTCCGGTCGACTCGTCGCGGCCGACCTTGGCGTTGAACTTCATGCGGCCCACACGCGACAGGTCGTACGTGTCCGGGTTGTAGAACAGACGCTGGAACAGGGCCTGGACCGCGTCCTCCGTCGGCGGCTCGCCGGGACGCATCATGCGGTAGATGGCCACGCGTGCAGCGAACTCGTCAACCGTTTCGTCGATGCGCAGGGTCTGTGAGATGTAGGCGCCCTGGTCCAGCTCGTTCGTGTAGATGACCTGGATGTCCTGCACGCCAGACGTACGCAGCTTCTTCAGCAGCGCTTCCGTCAGCTCGTCGTTGGCCTTGGCCAGAATCTCGCCCGAATCTTCTTCGACGATGTTGCGGGCGATGACGCGACCGACCAGGAAGTCTTCCGGCACGCTGATGTGCGTGGTTTCCGACTGCTCCAGCTCACGCGTGTGGCGGGCGGTGACGCGCTTGTCCTTCGCGACCACGACCTTGCCGGCCTTGTCGGTGATGTCGAAACGCGCGACTTCGCCACGCAGGCGTTCGGCGACGAACTCCATCTGCGCACCGCTGTCCATCAGGCGGAAGTTATCGTTCACGAAGAAGTTCGCGAGGATCGATTCCGGGTTCAGGCCGATGGCCTTCAGCAGGATCGTGACCGGCATCTTGCGGCGACGGTCGACGCGGAAGTACAGCATGTCCTTCGGGTCGAACTCGAAGTCGAGCCACGAACCGCGGTAGGGAATCACGCGGGCCGAGAACAGCAGCTTGCCGCTGGAATGGGTCTTGCCCTTGTCGTGCTCGAAGAATACGCCAGGCGAACGGTGGAGCTGCGACACGATGACGCGCTCGGTGCCGTTGATGATGAACGAGCCCTTCTCGGTCATGAGCGGCACTTCGCCCATGTACACCTCTTGCTCCTTCACTTCCTTGACCACCTTCGACTGCGACGTCGACGACTCGCGGTCATAAATGATCAGCTGAACCTTCGCGCGCACGGCCGACGCGAAGGTCAGGCCACGGGTCTGGCATTCGCGCACGTCGAACGCCGGCTTCGCCAGGTTGTACTCGAGGAACTTCATCTCGACGAAACCGTTGTGCGAGACGATCGGGAAGGCAGCGGTGAACGCGGCTTGCAGGCCGTCGATCGTGCGCTTGGTCGGGGCAATGCCGGCTTGCAGGAACGCGGTGTACGCATCCTTCTGCATTTGCAGCAAATAGGGGATTTCAACGACGCTGTCGCGATTACCGAAATTCTTTCGGATGCGCTTGCGTTCGGTGTAGCTGTAGGTGGACGTTTGGGCCATGCGAGCTCCGGAGCTTGATATCTTCAGCGACTTGTCAGCGGTGCTTTCGCACTGCTGCTTGGCGGCTGGCCACTACCAGCCGTTGGCGGACGGTGATGCATTGCACATCACCCGAACCAAGGGGTCTTCTGCAGTCGGGGTCAGAAGACACTCAAAATCTGTTTTGATTGAACAGATTTTGGGTGCACTCTGAAAGCGGCAAAGGCTGGAGGGCCTTTTCAGGCACCTCCAGCCCTTTAGAGGGACTGAATTACTTCAGTTCCACCTTGGCGCCGGCATCTTCCAGCTTCTTCTTGGCGACTTCAGCGTCAGCCTTCGACAGGCCTTCCTTGACGGCCTTGGGAGCGGCTTCCACCAGATCCTTGGCTTCCTTGAGGCCCAGGCCGGTGATTTCGCGCACGGCCTTGATCGCCGAAACCTTGTTCGCGCCAGCTTCCATCAGCATGACGTTGAATTCGGTCTGCTCTTCAGCAACTGCGGCTGGGCCGGCAGCAGCGGCAGGGCCTGCCATTGCAGCAGCGCTCACGCCAAACTTCTCTTCGATGGCTTTCACCAGTTCGTTGAGTTCCAGGACCGTCATGCTGTCGAGCGCGGTCAGAAATGCGTCTTTATCGAATGCCATTTTTGTTTCCTAACAATTGGGTTGAAATGTCCAAACGCAAGCCGGCTTACGCGGACTGCGCTTCGGCTTCTGCCGGTGCATCGGTTGCGGTTTCGCCTTCGCCGCGCTTCGCCGCCAACGCCGCGAGAACGCGAGCGGTACGGGAAATGGGCGATTGCATCAGGCCCAGCAACTGGGCCAGCAACACTTCCTTGGAAGGGATGTTGGCCAGTTGCTTCACGCCGTCCACGTCCAGGGTCTTGCCACCAAACGCACCGCCGCGAATCACCAACTTGTCGTTGGTCTTCGCGAAATCGGCCACCACTTTTGCGGCAGCCACGGCGTCGACGGAAAAACCGTAGATCAGCGGACCGGTCATCTGGTCACCGAGGATCTCAAACGAGCTTCCCGCGACAGCACGGCGGGCCAGCGTGTTCTTCAACACGCTGAGCGTCACGCCCTGGCTGCGCGCGGTATTGCGCAATTTGGTCATATCGGCAACCGTGATGCCACGGTATTCCGCCAGAACGAGCGTTTGAGCTTTGGCGGCGAGGCTGGTCACGTCGGAAATGACCGCTTCTTTCTCACTGCGATTCAGACTCAAGGTCTACTCCTTTTAATGTGTTCTTCAGCCGGAGCTTCGGAACACGCTTCATGCAGCGACCAACTGTTTCGGAAACTTGATTCCTTGCAGCGGGATCGCCATCTGCGCTGGTGATTTCCGGAGAAATCGATTAAGTGCAGCGAACTGCACGCCAGCGGTCTTGGATGGCCCAGAGCGACTGCCCGTCCGAGGACGTCGCCGCTCTGGCCCACCACATCGCCACCCCTCGAAAGGCGTGGCAAATTCTTCACTTCAGACTTGGGCGATCGTCTGGGTGTCGACGCGCACGCCCAGACCCATCGTCGAAGACACAGCCACCTTGCGCAGGTACACACCCTTGCTGGTAGCCGGCTTGGCCTTGACCAGCGCATCGATGAGCGCAGCCAGGTTGCCCTGAAGCTTGTCGGTATCGAACGAACGACGACCGATGGTGCCGTGAACGATACCGGCCTTGTCGACACGGAACTGAACCTGGCCGGCCTTCGCGTTGCGAACGGCTTGAGCGACGTCGGGCGTAACGGTGCCGACCTTCGGGTTAGGCATCAAACCGCGCGGGCCGAGAATCTGACCGAGCGTACCGACGACGCGCATGGCATCCGGTGCAGCGATCACGACGTCGAAAGGCATGTCGCCAGCCTTGACCATTGCAGCCAGATCGTCCATGCCGACGATATCGGCGCCGGCAGCCTTGGCTTCTTCAGCCTTGGCGCCTTGGGCGAACACGGCGACGCGCTTGGTCTTGCCGGTGCCGTTTGGCAGCACGACAGCACCGCGCACGACCTGGTCCGACTTCTTCGCGTCGATGCCGAGTTGCACGGCCACGTCGATGGACTCATCGAACTTGGCAGTGGCGGCTTCTTTCACGAGACCGATGGCATCGACCAGTGCGTACAGCTTGTTGCTGTCGACCTTGCCGACGGAGGCTTTTTGTTTTTTGGTGAGCTTGGACATTTACACGCCTTCCACAGTCACGCCCATCGAACGGGCAGAGCCGGCGATGGTGCGAACGGCGGCATCCAGATCGGCTGCCGTCAGGTCTTTCATCTTGGCCTTGGCGATCTCTTCGAGCTGAGCGCGCGTGATCTTGCCGACCTTGGTGGTGTGCGGCGTAGCCGAACCCTTGTCCAGCTTGATGGCCTTCTTGATCAAGGTGACCGCAGGCGGCGTCTTGATGATGAAGGTGAAGCTCTTGTCCGCGAAGGCGGTGATCACCACCGGCAGCGGCAGACCCGGCTCGACGCCTTGGGTCTGGGCGTTGAACGCCTTGCAGAACTCCATGATGTTCAGACCACGCTGGCCCAGTGCAGGACCGATGGGTGGTGACGGGTTGGCCTTACCAGCTGGCACTTGCAGCTTGATGAAGCCGACGATTTTTTTCGCCATTTTTTGCTCCTTGCGGGTGATAACGCCGGGCCCTTGGGCCACGGCTCCCCGGGGTTGACGACTCTTCGATCAAGGCCGCGCACCGAGTCGGGTAGCGCACAGCCGAAATTTGGCGGGCCTTACGACCCTGACGTCAGGTCTTCTCGACCTGGCTGAACTCGAGTTCGACCGGCGTGGCACGACCGAAGATCATGACCGACACACGAACCTTGCTCTTTTCGTAATTGACTTCCTCGACAGTGCCGTTGAAGTCGGTGAACGGGCCTTCCTTGACGCGCACGAACTCGCCGGCCATGAATTCGACCTTGTGACGCGGCTTCTCGGTGCCCTGCTGCATCTGGCTGACGATGTCTTCGACTTCCTTCTGCGAAATCGGAGCGGGACGGTTCTTCGCGCCACCGACGAAGCCGGTCACCTTGTTGGTGTGCTTCACCAGATGCCAGCTCTCGTCGTTCATGATCATTTCGACCAGAACGTAGCCGGGAAAGAAACGACGCTCTGTCGTGCGCTTCTGGCCGTTCTTGATTTCAACGACTTCTTCAGTCGGCACAAGAATGCGCCCGAACTTGTCCTGCATGCCTGCGCGATTGATGCGTTCGGCGATGTTGCGCTCGACTGCCTTCTCCATTCCGGAGTAGGCATGCACCACATACCAGCGCAGATCCGGGTTGACCGGAGGCGCGAGAATCGCTTCGGCGGCGGTCATTTCGACCGGAGCGCTCTCCGGTGTCGTTTCAACGGCGTCGTTCATTATTTTCTCCATCCCAGAATGAGGTCGAAGAACACCCATTCGAGTGTCTTGTCCGTGGTCCAAAGGAAGATGGACATGATCGCCACGAAAGCGAACACATAAGCCGTCATCTGCATGGCCTCCTTGCGGGCCGGCCAAACGACTTTCTTGACTTCACGCCATGCATCGCGACCGAACGCCAGCAACTGGCGACCATTTTCGGAACTTGCAAAAACTCCGACTGCCGCAGCCAGACCGACAAGCAAGGCAGCCCACTGCGCCAGCGAGCCCTGACGCGCCAGCAGGTAATACGCGACGATGGCGCCCACGGCGAGCAATACCGACGCAGCCAGCTTGGCCTTGTCAGCACTCGTGCTCACAGTTTCGATTTGAGATGTAGCCATCTTCGGCAAGTTCCTGCGGCTGTTACAGCCTTCAATTCGTTGCGTCTCTTGAGACGCCGAAGCCCGTCGGGTTACGACGGGCCTTTTTTCGCCACCTTCAGGTGGCAGGGGCAGTAGGAATCGAACCTACAACCTTCGGTTTTGGAGACCGACGCTCTGCCAATTGAGCTATACCCCTTCAGTCAAACTATTTAAGCGAGAACCTTGGCCACGACGCCGGAGCCGACGGTCTTGCCGCCTTCGCGGATGGCGAAGCGCAGGCCTTCTTCCATGGCGATCGGGTTGATCAGCTTCACGGTGATGCTGAC